>CABJBA010000022.1 GCA_902363735.1 Clostridiaceae bacterium | reverse complement strand
GGATATACCGATACCATAGCTTCTGTAAGCATTGATATAAGCGGATTTGTAAACGGAGTGAAAGATTGCCTTCGTCAGGCTTCCCAGGGAAGTTCTGAAACCGCTTTAAAAGACGGAACCTATACTTATGAAGGTTCTGAGTTTGATAAGAATGGCTACAAGGATCTGGTGGAGATGACCATCAAGGACCAGACCATTACAGCACTTACCTGGGACTGCTTAAAAGAAGACGGAAGTAAAAAGAGCCAGTTGTCTATGGATGGAAAGTATGTCATGACAGAGAACGGCCCTAAGTGGCATGAGCAGGCAGAAGAACTTGCGAAATATGTGTTGGATAACCAGTCTGTAGAGGGTCTGATGAA
>CABJBA010000021.1 GCA_902363735.1 Clostridiaceae bacterium | reverse complement strand
CTGGTCTTAGGTTGTTCTCTTACCGTACGTTACGGTAATTGAACGAGTTTTTAGTTTGGTTACATCTTTCGATGTAACACCTCGGATGTCTTGATGTTGTCTTCATACCGTAGTATAAAGACTCTATCTAGATATATTTCAATATGTGGTTTTCAAGGTACATGCGCGATGCAAACAGAAGTGTGCGCAATCATATGGAAAACAGTGTTGAAAGCAAGCTTTCATAAGCTGTTTTATATTTGATTGTATAGGCGTGAAACGCCGTGACTGAGAAAAGCATTCGCTTTTCGAAGTGCACCTTCGTAACTACATCGAATGGAGATGGAGAGATTCGAACTCTTGACCCCCTGCTTGCAAGGCAGGTGCTCTCCCAACTGAGCTACACCCCCATGGTACTGGAT
>CABJBA010000020.1 GCA_902363735.1 Clostridiaceae bacterium | reverse complement strand
CCGTCAGAACACTGCACTTTGATAAATCCCTTGGTATCCACGATTCTAAGAGGTGTTTTTCCGTCTTTTTCCCCTTTATATACGTAGAACTTATCTGTCTGCTCTGCCAGCTTCACATTGGAAATCCTGGGACCAAAATCCTGTAAAGCCAGTTCGCAGGCTTCCGGTTCCTCACAGGCCTTTAACAGATCTGTGGTCTTTACCTCAGTGGAACCTGTGGCAATGGCTGTTACCTTACCGGTCTGATTGTCGATCTCGATGTGGATTTCTATGGTGTCCGGAGAAGCACCTGAGCTGACCGCTAAGTCTGCTGCTTCTTTCTTCAGCTCTCTGATGTCTTCCTGGGTCGGATTGGGGATGACACGTTCTACCACGTCACGAACCATGGCAAGAGCCACACCGATCGATGAAATTACTTCTGCATTTTCCGGAATGCTGTACTGAAGACCCATCTTGCCTGCACAGTAGGGAACTAAGGAAGC
>CABJBA010000019.1 GCA_902363735.1 Clostridiaceae bacterium | reverse complement strand
AAGACAAAGAATTTCTGGTGCCGATGCGCTTAGGGGAGACACCCGTTCCCATCCCGAACACGATGGTTAAGACTTAAGCGGCCGATGGTACTATGCTGGAGACGGCATGGGAGAGCAGGTGGGTGCCAGATTTATTTATGGGCTTATAGCTCAGCTGGTTAGAGCGCACGCCTGATAAGCGTGAGGTCGGTGGTTCGAGTCCACTTAAGCCCATTGGTTTACAAAACCAGATTAAAAGAGAATACAGGGATAGCCTTTATAGGGTAGACCCACATCCAGTACCATGGGGAGCTCAGTTGGGAGAGCACCTGCCTTGCAAGCAGGGGGTCAAGAGTTCGAATCTCTCCATCTCCATTCGATGTCAGTTTATAGACATCGCCCATGTACCTTGAAAACCACATATTGAAATATATCTAGATAGAGTTCTTATGAATGATAATCAGGAGTAAGAACAACATCAAGACATCCGAGGTGTTACATCTTTATTGATGTAACCAAACTAAAAACTCGTTCAATTACCGTAACGTACGGTAAGAGAACAACCTAAGACCAGAGATACAACGCTATGTATCTTAGATGAGTAAT
>CABJBA010000018.1 GCA_902363735.1 Clostridiaceae bacterium | reverse complement strand
TTTGCTCCTCCCCGAAGCTTTTCGCAGCTTATCACGTCTTTCATCGGCTCTTAGTGCCAAGGCATCCACCCTGCGCTCTTATTAGCTTAACCAATTCGACTTTCATCTGCGGGTGCGGATTACTCATCTAAGATACATAGCGTTGTATCTCTGGTCTTAGGTTGTTCTCTTACCGTACGTTACGGTAATTGAACGAGTTTTTAGTTTGGTTACATCTTGCGATGTAACACCTCGGATGTCTTGATGTCGTCTTCATACCGTAGTATAAAGACTCTATCTAGATATATTTCAATATGTGGTTTTCAAGGTACATGCGCGATGCAAACAGAAGTGTGCGCAATCATATGGAAAACAGTGTTGAAAGCAAGCTTTCATAAGCTGTTTTATATTTGATTGTATAGGCGTGAAACGCCGTGACTGAGAAAAGCATTCGCTTTTCGAAGTGCACCTTCGTAACTACATCGAATGGAGATGGAGAGATTCGAACTCTTGACCCCCTGCTTGCAAGGCAGGTGCTCTCCCAACTGAGCTACACCCCCATAAATAATCTGGCACCCACCTGCTCTCCCATGCCGTCTCCAGCATAGTACCATCGGCCGCTTAAGTCTTAACCATCGTGTTCGGGATGGGAACGGGTGTCTCCCCTAAGCGCATCGGCACCAGAAATTCTTTGTCTTTTTGGTGTTTCCTCTATTTATTTAATTTCTTCTTTTTCTGAAAACTTAAGACTCAACAGTATATAAAACCCTTACTTCTTCTTCCTTAGAAAGGAGGTGATCCAGCCGCACCTTCCGATACGGCTACCTTGTTACGA
>CABJBA010000017.1 GCA_902363735.1 Clostridiaceae bacterium | reverse complement strand
GTATACGGTAAATAGCTAGTACCGTGCAAATTAGTTGCAGCCATGAGATAATACCTCCAAAGATCAAAGGAGATTTATCAAATGGACAAGATCACACACGAGGTCAGGCTGACCAATTGGACCAAGCTCATCCATGAATGCTTATCAAGCGGTTTATCCAAGAAACAATGGTGCTCACAAAACCAGATTGATGAAAAGCAGTTTTATTATTGGCAACGCAGGGTGCGTGAAGAAATATATGCAGAACAAGTCAGTGCTGCGCCGGTGGAACGTTCAACGAGTTTCGTCGAAGTACCTTCATTGTCAAAAGTTAAAGAACCCAAGTCTACAAATGTTTCTGCTCAAATCCATGTAAACGGATGTACCATTGAAATCGCAGACTCTGCATCAGTTGAATTTCTGCATCGGTTGCTTGGAGCATTATCCTATGTTCAATGATGCAGCCGGATTTCAAAAGATATATCTTGCCACTGGCTATACGGACTTACGACGTGGAATTGATGGGTTGGCAGCCATTGTGAAATACAATTTTAATCTTGATCCATTTCAGAAGAATATCTTATTTCTCTTTTGCGGGAAAAGAACAGACCGGGTAAAGGGACTTCTATGGGAAGGTGATGGTTTCCTCTTACTTTATAAGCGGCTTGAAATTGGTGGTTTCCATTGGCCCAGAACTTCAGAAGAAGCACTTTTAATTTCTCAGGAGCAATACCAGCGGCTAATGGAAGGGATCGAAATCATTGCCAAGAAGCCAATCAAAGAGGTACATCGCACAGAACTGCTTTAGTTTTGTGCATTTCGCAGAAAATAAAAAAGTGAAATTCTGCATGAATCCTATGATGAAACCAGTTATCCACCAATACCAGCTAGTAAAGTGAAGTAGTTCTATCCAAAAAACCAGAAAAACTAATTTCAGTGGATAAAGGTTTGAAAAACCAAGAAAACCAGCCATTTTAAAAGGAGTTATGCACCGTCAAAATGCCCATTGCAACAGGTGTTTGTGTTCGCTTTTTATCTGCATTTATTGTATAATAGATGACAGAAAAGGAGCGGCAAAATGACGAAAAAATATACGGTTGATGAATTGAATCACTTCAGTGCAGACTCTATGAAGATCATCATTTTATCCATGCAGGATCAATTGGAACAATTGAACCAGAACATGGAGCGCCTCATTGAGCAGATCGCAGCTGCAAACAACCAGCGTTTTGGCCGCTCCTCTGAAAAACTAGAGGTCATTGACGGACAGCTGAATCTGGATTTTATGTTCAATGAAGCTGAGGCCCTTACTGAAACACTGTATGTTGTTGAGCCAGCGGGGGAAGATGTACTTCCTCCAAAGAAGAAAAAACAGACTGGCAAACGGGAAAAAGATTTAGAAGGTCTTCCTGTTGTAGAAATCCCACATGTACTATCGGAAGAAAAACTGACAGAAATCTTTGGTGCCAATGGCTGGAAACGATTACCTGACGAAGTATACAAAAGAGTCAGGGTTGAGCCAGCTGTTTATACGGTTGAGGAACATCATGTGGCAGTTTATGCAGGTAAGGATAACCAGACCATTGTAAAAGCTGACCGTCCAAAGAGTCTTCTGCGTAACAGCATTGCAACCCCATCGCTTGTTGCAAGCATTTATAACGCAAAATACGTCAACGGAATGCCGTTAGACCGTATCAATAAAGAGTATTTACGGAACGATATTCATATATCCAAACAGGTTCTTGCAAACTGGGTCATCCAGTGTGCAGAGCGGTACTTAGGAATCCTGTTTGATTATCTACGGAAAGAACTACTTACATTTCGTATCCTTCAGGCGGATGAGACTCCCGTGTTTGTGACAAAGGATGGGCGTCCTGCAAACAGCAAGAGTTTCATGTGGGTGTATCGCACCGGCAAATGCTATAAAGAGACACCAATTATTCTTTACGAGTACCAAAAGACTCGAAAGACGGAACATCCAAGAGAGTTCTTAAAGAACTTTCATGGAACCCTGGTGACGGATGCATACGCAGCGTATGATTCACTGGACCGAAAAAATCCAGATATTACATTCGCTGGATGCTGGGCACATGGAAGACGTCGTTTTACCGAAGCGGTCAAAGCAATTCCCAAGGATAAGCGGGAAAGTGCAAAAGATACGATCGCATATCAGGCATTAAAGCAGATCGCAGCTATATATCATCTGGATCATGAATTATCAGAGTTATCGCCTGACCAGAGGAAACAGGGAAGGCAACTCACCGTAAAGCCGCTGGTAGAGGCCTTCTTTGTGTGGGCGAAAGACGTCCAGCAAAAAAACAGTCTTTCAAAAGGTAAAACGCTCGAAGGCATCAACTATTGCATCAATCATGAGAAAAACCTAAAAGAGTTTTTAAATGATGGCGACTTACCGCTGGATAACAATGCAACAGAAGCAGCACTTCGCACATTCTGTGTTCACAAACATACATGGCGCCTGATCGATACGATTGATGGAGCCAAAGCCAGTGCCATCATATATAGCCTTACTGAAACAGCAAAGGCAAACAATTTAAACCCGTTCCGTTATCTTGAGTTTCTACTGACAGAGTTAATGGAACATCAAGAAGATACCAGTCAGGATTTCCTAAAGGATCTACTTCCTTGGTCGAATCAGATCCCTGAAATCTGTAAAATAAAAACAGAAGCGTAAACCAGACCGCCTATTGGCGGTCATCATTTAAGGCCGTACTCATGGTTTACCGTATACGAATTAACAGCCCTCAAAAACAAGAATAATATTTACGCAAATAACAAATACACAAAACAAAAACCCCAGAAACCCTTATTTTATCAGGTTTCTGAGGCTTTCATAAGAGAGGCGACAACCAGATTTGAACTGGTGATCAGGGTGTTGCAGACCCACGCCTTACCACTTGGCTATGTCGCCATAAAATATAAAACAAAATCAACTAAACTAATGACCCCAACGAGATTCGAACTCGTGTTACCGCCGTGAAAGGGCGATGTCTTAACCGCTTGACCATGGGGCCGATTTTTCTTTTCGTTTTCCTCAAAGCTCTTACCTGAGTAATACGAACTCCCCGAGTAGGACTTGAACCTACGACCCAACGGTTAACAGCCGTTTGCTCTACCAACTGAGCTATCGAGGATTATTGCTCTTCTTGAGGCATATACCCTCAAAACCACACATTGTTATAT
>CABJBA010000016.1 GCA_902363735.1 Clostridiaceae bacterium | reverse complement strand
CATATACCCTCAAAACCACACATTGTTATATATCTATCATCCGTTCTTACTTCCTCTTACCTATACCAACCTGGTTAAGCCCTCGACCTATTAGTGACAGTCAGCTGCACATGTTGCCATGCTTCCACCTCTGCCCTATCTACCTCGTCGTCTTCAAGGGGTCTTACTCTTGCGATGGGATATCTCATCTTGAGGGGGGCTTCACGCTTAGATGCCTTCAGCGTTTATCCCGGCCCGACTTGGCTACTCTGCCATGGAGTTGATCTCCAACAGATACACCAGCGGTCAGTCCATCCCGGTCCTCTCGTACTAAGGACAGCTCCTCTCAAATATCCTACGCCCACGCCGGATAGGGACCGAACTGTCTCACGACGTTCTGAACCCAGCTCGCGTACCGCTTTAATGGGCGAACAGCCCAACCCTTGGGACCTACTACAGCCCCAGGATGCGATGAGCCGACATCGAGGTGCCAAACCACTCCGTCGATGTGAACTCTTGGGAGTGATAAGCCTGTTATCCCCAGGGTAGCTTTTATCCGTTGAGCGATGGCAATCCCACTTTATACCACCGGATCACTAAGTCCTAGTTTCCTACCTGCTCCACCCGTCGGTGTCGCAGTCAAGCTCCCTTATGCCTTTGCACTCTTCGAATGGTTTCCGACCATTCTGAGGGAACCTTTGAGCGCCTCCGATACTCTTTCGGAGGCGACCGCCCCAGTCAAACTCCCCGCCTGACATTGTCCCCCAGCCAGGTTATGGCTGCAGGTTAGAAATCCAATACCGCAAGGGTGGTATCCCAACATCGGCTCCGATAAGACTGGCGTCCTATCTTCTTAGCCTCCCACCTATCCTGTACATGCAGCACCGAATCCCAGTATCAAGCTGGAGTAAAGCTCCATGGGGTCTTTCCGTCCTGGCGCAGGTAACCAGCATCTTCACTGGTATTTCAATTTCACCGGGTGCATTGTTGAGACAGCGCTCAAATCATTACGCCTTTCGTGCGGGTCGGAACTTACCCGACAAGGAATTTCGCTACCTTAGGACCGTTATAGTTACGGCCGCCGTTTACTGGGGCTTAAATTCAGAGCTTCGCGTTGCCGCTAACCCCTCCTCGTAACCTTCCAGCACCGGGCAGGCGTCAGCCCATATACCTCACCTTTCGGTTTTGCATAGACCTGTGTTTTTGCTAAACAGTTGCTTGAGCCTATTCTCTGCGGCCTGATTTCTCAGGCACCCCTTATCCCGAAGTTACGGGGTCATTTTGCCGAGTTCCTTAACAATGCTTCTCCCGCCGGCCTTAGGATTCTCTCCTCATCCACCTGTGTCGGTTTACGGTACGGGCACATATCACACAATAGCGGCTTTTCTTGACAGCCCCTACAGAGACTTCCCTACTTGATTTCGGTACGCGTCACACCTTCCTGTTGACAGANNNNTTTTCCATTCTGCCCAGTAAAATGCTTGCCCCGGTCTTTTCATTCCCGGGTTCTCTCTCGGTTCTGTGTCCCCACAGTTCTGATGATATGCGGTACAGGAATTTCAACCTGTTGTCCATCGACTACGTCTTTCGACCTCGCCTTAGGTCCCGACTTACCCAGAGCAGATCAGCTTTACTCTGGAAACCTTAGATATTCGGCCTGGAAGATTCTCACTTCCATCTCGCTACTCATTCCGGCATTCTCTCTTCTTAACGCTCCACATGTCCTTACGGTCATGCTTCTGCGCATTAAGAATGCTCCTCTACCAATGTATCATACGATACATTCCACAGCTTCGGTGTTGTGTTTTAGCCCCGGACATTTTCGGCGCAGGACCTCTCGACTAGTGAGCTATTACGCACTCTTTGAATGAATGGCTGCTTCTAAGCCAACATCCTAGTTGTCTCTGAAATCCCACATCCTTTTCCACTTAACACACACTTTGGGACCTTAGCTGGTGGTCTGGGCTCTTTCCCTTTTGACTGCCCAACTTATCTCGTGCAGTCTGACTCCCGTACATCATCTGACCGGCATTCGGAGTTTGATATTCTTTGGTAAGCTTTGACGCCCCCTAGGAAATTCAGTGCTCTACCTCCGGCAGATTAATACGAGGCTAGCCCTAAAGCTATTTCGAGGAGAACCAGCTATCTCCGGGTTCGATTGGAATTTCTCCCCTACCCACACCTCATCGCCACCCTTTTCAACGGATGTGCGTTCGGTCCTCCATTTCCTTTTACGGAAACTTCAACCTGGACATGGGTAGATCACCCGGTTTCGGGTCTACCTCTACTGACTCATTCGCCCTATTAAGACTTGGTTTCCCTTCGGCTCCACACCTTAAGTGCTTAACCTTGCCAGTAACGGTAACTCGCCGGACCGTTCTACAAAAAGTACGCGGTTCCACCTATAAACGTGGTTCCACAGCTTGTAAACACAGGGTTTCAGGTTCTTTTTCACTCCCCTCCCGGGGTTCTTTTCACCTTTCCTTCACAGTACTATGCGCTATCGGTCACTAAGTAGTATTTAGCCTTGGGGGGTGGTCCCCCCGAATTCCCGCAAGGTTTCTCGTGTCTCGCGGTACTTTGGATCCTGCTTGCTGACTATTGTTTTCCCATACAAGGCTTTCACTTTCTATGGCCGGTCTTTCCAGGACCGTTCTGGTAACAAATCGTCTCACGTATTGCAGTCCATAACCCCATCATGCACGCACGATGGTTTAGGCTCCTTCCATTTCGCTCGCCGCTACTTTGGAAATCGAGTTTTCTTTCTTTTCCTCCGGGTACTTAGATGTTTCAGTTCCCCGGGTTCCCGACGTATGGCTATGTATTCACCATACGACAACTGAGGTTTGCTCAGCTAGGTTTCCCCATTCAGATATCTCCGGATCAAAGGATATTTGCTCCTCCCCGAAGCTTTTCGCAGCTTATCACGTCTTTCATCGGCTCTTAGTGCCAAGGCATCCACCCTGCGCTCTTATTAGCTTAACCAATTCGATTTTCATCTGCGGGTGCGGATTACTCATCTAAGATACATAGCGTTGTATCTCTGGTCTTAGGTTGTTCTCTTACCGTACGTTACGGTAATTGAACGAGTTTTTAGTTTGGTTACATCTTTCGATGTAACACCTCGGATGTCTTGATGTTGTCTTCATACCGCAGTATAAAGACTCTATCTAGATATATTTCAATATGTGGTTTTCAAGGTACATGCGCGTTACGAACCAAAGTGTGCACAATTAAAACTGAAGTGCATCTTCAAACCGTACCGCTGTGACTGAAGTTTATCAGTCATTCGTCTGCTCGATCATTCGAACCTACGAATCACTGGTAAAAACCAGCTATATAAAACAGCACTGCCCTGCTGATTCAGGTTAACACGTTCGTTAGCACAGGCTTCGCTTTTCCCTCCGCCCATTGGAACATGTCCGTTCTATATAAAACACTCATTTGAGTGATTTTTTTAAATAATCTGGCACCCACCTGCTCTCCCATGCCGTCTCCAGCATAGTACCATCGGCCGCTTAAGTCTTAACCATCGTGTTCGGGATGGGAACGGGTGTCTCCCCTAAGCGCATCGGCACCAGAAATTCTTTGTCTTCTTGGTGTTTCCTCTATTTAATTAACTTTTTTTCTGAAAACTTAAGACTCAACAGTATATAAAACCCTTACTTCTTCTTCCTTAGAAAGGAGGTGATCCAGCCGCACCTTCCGATACGGCTACCTTGTTACGACTTCACCCCAGTTATCAGTCCCGCCTTCGGCAGCTCCCTCCTTACGGTTGGGTCACTGACTTCGGGCGTTACCAACTCCCATGGTGTGACGGGCGGTGTGTACAAGACCCGGGAACGTATTCACCGCGGCATTCTGATCCGCGATTACTAGCGATTCCAGCTTCATGTAGTCGAGTTGCAGACTACAATCCGAACTGAGACGTTATTTTTGGGATTTGCTCCAGGTCACCCCTTTGCTTCCCTTTGTTTACGCCATTGTAGCACGTGTGTAGCCCAAATCATAAGGGGCATGATGATTTGACGTCATCCCCACCTTCCTCCAGGTTATCCCTGGCAGTCTCCCCAGAGTGCCCAACTTGACTTGCTGGCTACTAAGGATAAGGGTTGCGCTCGTTGCGGGACTTAACCCAACATCTCACGACACGAGCTGACGACAACCATGCACCACCTGTCTGGAATGCCCCGTAGGGAGACCCTAGTTATAGGGCTGTCATTCCGATGTCAAGACTTGGTAAGGTTCTTCGCGTTGCTTCGAATTAAACCACATGCTCCACCGCTTGTGCGGGTCCCCGTCAATTCCTTTGAGTTTCATTCTTGCGAACGTACTCCCCAGGTGGAATACTTATTGCGTTTGCGACGGCACCGAAGAGCTTTGCTCCCCGACACCTAGTATTCATCGTTTACGGCGTGGACTACCAGGGTATCTAATCCTGTTTGCTCCCCACGCTTTCGAGCCTCAACGTCAGTTACAGTCCAGTAAGCCGCCTTCGCCACTGGTGTTCCTCCTAATATCTACGCATTTCACCGCTACACTAGGAATTCCACTTACCTCTCCTGCACTCCAGCTCCACAGTTTCCAAAGCAGTCCCGGGGTTGAGCCCCGGGCTTTCACTCCAGACTTGCAGAGCCGTCTACGCTCCCTTTACACCCAGTAAATCCGGATAACGCTTGCCCCCTACGTATTACCGCGGCTGCTGGCACGTAGTTAGCCGGGGCTTCTTAGTCAGGTACCGTCATTTTCTTCCCTGCTGATAGAGCTTTACATACCGAAATACTTCTTCACTCACGCGGCGTCGCTGGATCAGGGTTTCCCCCATTGTCCAATATTCCCCACTGCTGCCTCCCGTAGGAGTTTGGGCCGTGTCTCAGTCCCAATGTGGCCGGTCACCCTCTCAGGTCGGCTACTGATCGTCGGCTTGGTAGGCCGTTACCCTACCAACTACCTAATCAGACGCGGGTCCATCTCATACCACCGGAGTTTTTCACACTGTGCTATGCAGCACTGTGCGCTTATGCGGTATTAGCAGTCATTTCTAACTGTTATCCCCCTGTATGAGGCAGGTTACCCACGCGTTACTCACCCGTCCGCCGCTAAGATATTGAAATTCCATCCGAAAACTTCCTTTAAATATCTCCGCTCGACTTGCATGTGTTAAGCACGCCGCCAGCGTTCATCCTGAGCCAGGATCGAACTCTCAAATTAAATGGTTGTTCAATCTGGGTCAAAATCAACTAACTAGCTAATTTATTCCCGTTTTACTTGTTGTTTGGTTCGTATACAATT
>CABJBA010000015.1 GCA_902363735.1 Clostridiaceae bacterium | reverse complement strand
ATCAGATCCCTGAAATCTGTAAAATAAAAACAGAAGCGTAAACCAGACCGCCTATTGGCGGTCATCATTTAAGGCCGTACTCATGGTTTACCGTATACCAGCAAAAAAACAGTCTTTCAAAAGGTAAAACGCTCGAAGGCATCAACTATTGCATCAATCATGAGAAAAACCTAAAAGAGTTTTTAAATGATGGCGACTTACCGCTGGATAACAATGCAACAGAAGCAGCACTTCGCACATTCTGTGTTCACAAACATACATGGCGCCTGATCGATACGATTGATGGAGCCAAAGCCAGTGCCATCATATATAGCCTTACTGAAACAGCAAAGGCAAACAATTTAAACCCGTTCCGTTATCTTGAGTTTCTACTGACAGAGTTAATGGAACATCAAGAAGATACCAGTCAGGATTTCCTAAAGGATCTACTTCCTTGGTCGAATCAGATCCCTGAAATCTGTGAAATAAAAACAGAAGCGTAAACCAGACCGCCTATTGGCGGTCATCATTTAAGGCCGTACTCATGGTTTACCGTATACGAAAGAAACATGGTAAGATGAATATTTAAAATGGATCTGCGGTTATGCGAATGCATATGGTGGCATTTTATATATTGGTAAAGATGTTAGGATGAAGGCATGGTCCGTTGATTGAGCAAGTGGATAAGACAGTAGATTTGATTTATACAAAGTATTTGAAAGCTCTAATTGATTACAAAGGAATCCCGAGAGTGGAGCAGTATATGTTTCACAGAGATGCATTCAGGGAAATTTTGCTAAATGCAATCGTTCATAAAGATTATAGTGGATGTAATCCGATTCAGATTAGCGTTTACGAAGATAAAATGTATATCTGGAATGATGGTGTCATGCCTACGAACTTAACCTCTACCGAAAAACTATTTAAAAAACATTCTTCAAAGCCATACAATCCGAAGTTAGCAGATATCTTTTTTAAGAGTGGCATGATTGAAGCATGGGGACGTGGATTTGATAAAATCAAAGAAGCATGTGAAAAGTATAATGGACCGTTGCCAGAATATGATATCAGCGAAGATGGGAACATGACAGAATAACTAATAAAATAGGAAGAGAACTTACAGGGAAATCAGAATCATCCGTAAAACGTTATCTTAATCGATTATGTGAAGTAGGTATTCTAAGATCAGAAGGAAATACAAGTGATACGGAATATTTTAAAAGTGAATAAATTTGATTTTAGCATAATCAACAGGGATAAATAACGGAACTTCGCGCAAAAAAAATGAGCAAAGTTTTGAGCGAAGGGTATTTATACAATAGTGATTGATTTAAGACAAGTGTTTTCAGGGGAGCAATAGATGTACAGGAATGGTGATATTAAGTTTTTACTTAGAGGAAAATAAAAAGTAGTTAAGTACAATATAGGGGTAAATAAATGAATAATCAATATGATAAAGATATAAGTTCATTTAGTGAAAATCAAGTCTGCTTAGTAGAGGTTGATAAGCTTATTAGTAATAATAGCAAATTTATCATTCCTACTTATCAAAGAGGATATAGGTGGGGAAAGTCACAAATCAAAAAGTTTATAGAAGATATAGATAAAGAGGATGATGGATATTGTATTCAAACACTTACTGTAAAGAAATTTGAAGAGGAAAATGAATACGAAGTTATTGATGGGCAACAACGACTGACAACAATTTTTATACTATTATCGGTATTATCATGTTTGCAAGGAGATAATATAATATCGAAATGTTACTTGGATTATGAATCAAGAAAAGCGAGTAAAGATTTCATAGTATTTCTAAGTAAGCTTGGGAATGAAATAACCTCGGAAATTCAAAAGGAACTAAAGGAAAATAAAAAAAACAAATATTTTCTAGTATGGAAAAACATAGTATGGAAGGAGTTTATAGATAAAAACTCGAACCATGTAAAAGAGAATATTGACTTTAGGTATATTGCAGAGTGTTATATTATTTGCTTTGAAGATTTAATGGATAGAGATAAAAAGAGTAGAAATATTCTTCTAAATAAAGTATTAAATAGTCAATTTATATGGATACCACAAAACAATTTAGGACTAGATTCAAGAGCTAGTTTTATTAGTATCAATATGGGTAAAGTAGAATTGACGGATTCTGAATTGATTAAGGCGGAATTGTTGAATTACAATAACTTCAATCAAAATAAGGTTAGTAATTTAGAATTGAGTGAAATAAAATCAAGGCAAAAATTAATAGCCGAAAAATGGTATTATATGGAGGGGGAGTTGAATGAGGTTGAATTTTGGGCATCCATACCTCACAGAGAACAATATTCTAGAATGTTTAGTAATAGAACCAGAATTGACATTCTATTTGAATACTTCATCACAGAGTTATACCAAAGAAAATCAGAGAACAATAAACTGCTTAATTATATAAAAAATTCTGAAATTGCATTAGATTATAATTTGTTTAATGAAATTATAGGGGTTTTATTGGAGAAATACGATAGAGAAAATTTAGTTACACATGAATTATTATGGGGAGAAGTAAATGATATTTTTGCAAAACTTAAAGAAGTTTGCATTGGTAAAGTTCAGAAGCAATTTAATAAACAAAATGATTCAGAGGAGAAAATAGAACTAACTAATTTTGTTGGCCTTATACTAGACGTAAGTGATAATAAGTATATTGAAGTTTATAAAAAAATAAGTAAAATCATGTTAGTAAATAGGACAGAACGTCTTGAAGTCATAAAGGAAATACTGGCTAAGGAGCTTGGTGTTAGAGATAGAAAAGAAATAAAAATTATTGATTTTGTAAGAAGTTTGCGTTATCCGAATAAGAAATTAAGGAAAATAATTCTCTTATATAATATTATTTTGTTGTCAAAGTCAAAAGGGATTGGGAGTAGATATAATTTCTTGCTTCATAGAGAGCAAGAATGGACAATAGATCACATTTTTCCACAAAAGTTTATTACTACTAATGAAATAAAAGATGTGAATGGTATAAAAGAAGAAAAAAAGAGTTTAAATCAAAATGATCTAATAGAAGTAGAAAGCATATTGAAACTTTTAATTTATAATTTAGAAGAGAAAACTCTTTCGCTCAAAGATAATTATATGTTTAACTACATAAATTATTTGTATGGTCAGAAAAAAGATGAACTAATAGAAGAATTATCAAATAAAATTATTGAACGCAATTCTGGACTAAATGGTGAGTCTATAAAAGAAATTAACATTGAAGATGAATTAATTACTAATTTTATCAAAGATTACAAAGAAAAATTCGGGGAATCAAAATATAAATATCAGTATGATTATGCTAGATGCTTGCAACTAATTCGTAAGGCTTTGATTATACTGAAACGAATAGAGATTATAAAAATTGATGAAGCTAATTTTATTGCAACTTCAAATATATCTTTATTGATTAATTTCGAAGAACAGAATGAATTTTTTGAAAGTAAAATGATAAAAACGAAATTGTGTTTAATGATTGAAGAAGATGATATTGTTAATATAGAAAATGAAAATATTGAAAGTAAATTTATTGATTTGAATGATGATAGTAAGTCTAAATTGTCTGCTCTTAAAAAGAAGTACAATGAGTTAGGCAATTTTAATATGCTTGAATCTGAAAAAGAGTCTATTAAGTCTAATTATAAAGATATGATAAAGGACATATATATTGAGTATTATAATAATGCTGTAGATTGTAAACTTGATATTAAAATGGAAAAAGATTTCAAATCTAAATTGATAAGTATTTTTAAAGAAGTTGCGATGGAAGAAATAACTGATTTTTTTGTAAAAAATAATAACAAATTTGAAAGTTTTAATGAGTTGATTTTAGATGAATCTATCGGAAATTTAGCTTTATTAGATAAATTGACTAATGGATGTGAAGAGTTTGGAAACAATCCCTACAGCGAAAAAAAAATTGTTATTTATAAAAAAATGAAACAAAATTCATTCATTCCCTTATCTACACTTCTGGCATTTACCAATATTTACACCAAAGATCCACAAAGCAATAAGTACTGGATATTTGAAAGTAGATATTATTATTTAAAAGATGTATTAGATACTGTTGGAGAATTTTTAAGAGAGACTTAATAAAATATTATGATTTACTGAGGTAGCAGAATGCTTGAATATAAAAGTGAAATCAATACATTTTTAAAAATTGTAAAGGAGTATGATATCTGTATCCCAATTATTCAGCGAGATTACGTTCAGGGAATTGATGATAGTCGCTTTACATATAACGAGAAATTTAAGATTTCAGATAAAAAAAATCAATTTTTAAATCTTTTATTATTACATATTGAAGAATGTAAAATTTTAAGTATTAATATGATATACGGATTTGTAAATAAAAGTGAAAGTAATGTTAAAAAAACTTTTTATCCGGTAGATGGTCAACAAAGATTGACGACATTGTTCTTACTGTATTGGTATTTAAATGTTGTCTGTAGTTTTAATAACAATAATGATATATATGATGAAAATTGGTTGAATATTAAGTTGACTTATGAAACACGAGAATCTGCAAAAGATTTTTTTGATTATATTTGTGAGAGAGATCATATTCACAATATAAAAAAGTTCATTGAACATATTGATAGTATTTCTCTAGATATGGATTTAGTGATGAAAAAGAATATATTTGTACATGAAATGATGAATCAATATTGGTTTAAGCCCCAGTGGTTTACGGATATAACTGTAATGTCATCTGTCAATATTATAGCAGATTTTTATTCCTTAATATCAAAAGATAAAGTCTTATTTTATTATGATACAATACGTAATAAAGATATAATTGTATTCGATTTTATCATAAATACTGATGAATATGCTGAAAAACAATCGTCCATAGAATATATAAGGTTAAATTCTAGAGGGAAGCAGTTGGATTTTTTTGAGAATATTAAACCTATGTTAGAGCAACTAAATGAAGTTGTTATAGGGAAATCAGAAGAGAAATTTCATTCTGATTGCAGGAACTTTGTGTTAAATTATGATATGAGGTATGTGAATTTATTTTATGATATTATCCCTGAAAGTGAAAAAATGGAATTACAGACGTTGCAAACACAAATAGACAAAAGGAGTATTGGTGCACTTATTAATTTATATAATATACAAAGAGTGATATATAAAATGGAATCAAGTGATTCTTTGCCTGAATGTATGGGTGAAAATGAGTTTTATAAAATTATATATAATAATTTAAAATACAATTACGCCGATAAGAAAAGTTTATTTTTAAGAGAATTTTGGTTGGAGTACTTTGAACTATTGAACTTCGTAATGAATTCAATAGAAAAAAATCTACAATTTATAGATTATATTGAGAGAGCACTTTGCTTGAAAAAAAATGACCTACTAAATAAAGAGTTTGAATTGAAGAATTTAGAGTCACATAATAACCGTTTTGTTATATATTTAAGATTTATTTATTGGAGTTCAAAAAATAAAATAAACAGTCAAAAATGGGATGAGATTTATGTGACAACGGAAAGTTTGAAAGATCTTGACTATTTGTTGGATACTTTAAAATATATCGATTGGAAAGAATGCTATTACGAGAATACTGATGTACTGGTTCAACATATTACAAATGAAAATTATTCACAGATCTTTGATTATTTTTTAAATGATAAAAATAAAGTTATTGATGAGTTGAAAATTGGAAAAATTGAAGGTGTTGATGATATACAAATAAGAATAATTGAACAATGTCATAAAGCTAAAATAATTAAATATATTAATGATAATATTTCTGAAATAGAGTGTCTTTCAGATTACAATAATAAACTTAATTATAATTATTTCAAAAAATTGGAAATAAGAGAATATAAAAAAGGTAAAAAAAAGCATGTTGAAAGGTCAATTTATTATTTATTAAAAATATCAAATTTATGGAATAGCAATATTAATATTGAAAAGGTAAAAAAATTTTTAGATTATACGAAAGCAGCAGATGTGTTCTTTTTGAAAGAAGAGAAAATGTATGAATGGAGAAAAATATTCGCACTTGCAACATATTATGATGAGAATAGTAAAGAGCTACTGATGTCTCAGCAAATTAATAATAAAGCAGAAGAAAGATATCCATTAATTAAAGAAAATGATTATAAAGGGAAACACTTTTGGAATAACGATTATTACTTTGCCAAAGATGAAGATGAGTTTGAAGGATTAAAACAAGAAAAATTGAATCAGTTAAGAATTGCATATGATTTATTTATTACTAATCACGTAGAGAGTTTAAAAGAAAGTTTATTAAAATCTGAATATAATACTTGCTGGTTAAAATATGCAATCCTAAGAAACGGTAATTTAAAATATGAAAATCTCTTAACAAACCCTATAAGAGTAAGAAAAGGAAAAGTGGAAATAGAAGTTGAAAAGACAATTCAATATTCGTGGGGGTCGAAGCCATTTCAAAATTATTTTGCATATGTTTATTTATTAGACAAGCAAAAAGAAAAATGGTATATAATAAAGTATTGTTCATGGGTATATGATATAGATTCGCGTAATGTTAGTGAAACAAAAACAAAGCAAAACTATACTATATATGATGATGTTAAAGAAACTAAATTTATTCATGGTTTTCAATTAAATCTTTTATGGCAAGATGAATATGAATTTAATAGAAGAAATGATAGAAGATTTTATTATTACATGCCTGTATTAACAATAAATGGAGATGGTGATACTTTATTTTCAATTGACAAGGATAAACTTGTTAGGAGAAACTTCTGTATGAATAAATACACAGAGTCATATTATGACTTAAACAGTGAATTGAAAAGTATTGCTAATGAGAAGGATAAGGTTAAAAATTTAATTATTCAAATTGAGGATTTATATAATATGAAATCTGAACAGTTGCTAAAATTAAATCAACTTGAACAAGCGAAAATAAATATATTAAAAAGTGAATCAGATTGTACAGATATCGATGAGCAAATAGACAAGGTTAAAAAACTCTCGGAACAATATTCTAATGAATACGAGAGAATGATATCTAATAATTTCAAATGTGTAAAAGAGTATAAAAATAGTACAATCCATAAATATTTGTATAAAAGTACTGCTGCTAAAATTTTGGAAGATAAATTATTCGAAACAGGTCAGGATATGTGTATTTAAAATGTGAAGTTTACAAATAGAAATTTATTATACAAAGGAGTTTCAAAAATGCTTTTCCATCATTACATAGGAAGCAAATTGAATAAGAACGTATAGCATAAAAATAAATTTCTATTTGCTTTTTCAACTAATCAATTTTATAATTAAAGCAATGGAACTGCAAACCACTGTCACATTATTTTTAGATTAGAAAAGACTGGATTGCAAGCCATTGGATACCATAAGAATGACGCGAAAATGCCTTGGTACTGGATTGGTACTAAAAAGTGTTTAAACGATATGGAATGGTTAAAATAACTGGAATATTATATACAAATATGTATAGAAAAAGAATGAAATATACGAAAAAGTACAAAGAACTTTGCGAGTTTGAATAAATTGTAACCTAGCCACTGGACTTTACCATCTAATCATATGAAAATAGTTAAAAAGAGGTCTGTAATAAGCAGAGCAGTAGGGTTAATATTCCTGCGCTCTGCTTTTTCTTTTTATTGTAAGCGCCAAGTGTTAGGGTATCCCAACACGCTAACCCCGGCACCAACATGTGATGTCAGGGTTGAGAGCGTTTTACTCTGATTTCTTGTTGCATTCTATCCTAGCCTTTTCGTATACGGTAAACCATGAGTACGGCCTTAAATGATGACCGCCAATAGGCGGTCTGGTTTACGCTTCTGTTTTTATTTTACAGATTTCAGGGATCTGA
>CABJBA010000014.1 GCA_902363735.1 Clostridiaceae bacterium | reverse complement strand
CTTAATTATAGCAGGAATCTTAGAACTGTGTGCAAAAACCTCTACCATTTATGACAACTTTTAAAGGGCAGTGGAATTTAGTCCTGCACTGGAGTTTACTTTTTCAAGTCAGCTGTTATATACTAACAAAAAGGAGAGTTATAGAGATGGATTTTAAGGATATTGCAGATTTGGATATTGAACAAACTGGTTTCGGGCATACACTTGCTTTGATAAACGGAAGATATAAGCTGGTTATATTATACTACCTTGTGGAATTTAAAGTGGTAAGATATAACGAGTTAAAGCGGGCAATTAAAACCATTTCCCATAAAATGCTGAGCCAAACACTAAAGGAATTGCGGGCAGATGGTTTAGTGCATAGAGAAGAGTATCGCCAGATACCTCCAAAGGTTGAATACAGCCTGACCGAGACAGGAAAATCGCTGGTTCCTGTTATTGACAGTATGTGTTATTGGGGTGAAGCTCATTTGAAGCAATAAATATAAAATAGAATTGTCCTGTAAATATAGAGCGCCTTCAGTACTTTGTTTACATGGTAAAAACCTTTATATTTTGCCCCCGGCAAACAATAGACTGCAGATGTGATATATGATTATACTACAGGATGAAAATGGCTACACTGTGCAACGGATCGTGCTCAAGTTGATATTCCAAACGAATACATAGTTTTTCATTTCTCATATAAATCCAATGCGCTTTTCAAATAGTGATAGAATTCCATGACATAATCCTCCGGTTCCAATATTTTCAATTCTCGACCGAATCCCGCAAGGAATTGGAAAACAAATCTGTTTTGTGGAAGGTTTATAGTGGCTAAATAGTAGTCTTGCCCGTTTGCTTCTAACACGCTTTCGCCGTAGCGCTCGGCGAACTGGTCACGGACAGTCTTGCCGAGACGAAGCTTTACGGCAATCGCCTTTTCGTTTGTGCTTGCAACGGTATGGATATTTGAAGGATACTTTCTAGGCATGAACGCGACATGCTCAGTTTGTAAACTTAGAATTCGGGCGAGCTTGAACACCCGAAAGCTCTGCCGCTGTAAGCAATAGGCGTTTAGATACCAACGCAGTTCTACGCAGTGTAGCTGATATGGCTCCACCCTTCTTTTAGTCCGGTTTCCACCTTGATCAATGTAATCAAAAGACACAATATTGTGATTTTTAATTGCCTTTTGTATAGGGGTGATCAGTGCATTAATTGAGTCCCGTCCAGCCCATTCATAAAAAGACAAATGTATGGGAGGGGATATCTTTGACTTTACCATGCCTTGTATTTTCAGAATGGTGGCATTGACCTCTCCTCCTACCACCAGTTGATCAAAGCCACTCAGTGCAATCAGGATATTCTCCAAGTCATGTTTTGTCAAAAGGCGCTTATCAAGCTTATATTCTTCCATAATTCCATACCCGCCGGAAGGCCCGGTTTGCGCGTAAATTGGAATGTTGGCCAGCGTTAGGGAATCCATATCTCGTTGTATGGTTCGTTTGGTGACGTTAAAGATTTTAGCGAATTCATTCGCGGAGATAATCTCGGTTCCCAGCAGGCTCATAACAATTCCAATCAGTCTTTCAATTTTATTCATAAGTACCTCCTGTAATGGCGACATACATATGTCACCTACCATCCATTATACTCTAGTTACGGGAACAAGTACAATTCCCAACATATTATTTTTATAGGAGGACATTATTATGAAAGCAATTGCTTATTTGCAGTTCGGTGGAAACGCAGCTAAGGCTTTAGAGTTCTATCGGACAGCGTTGAACGCTGATAGCGTAAAGAAAGTGCGATTTAAGGACTTTGGGCAAGACCCCAACTATCCGAGACCGGAAGAAGAGCAGGATATGATCATGGAGGCCGACCTTACGTTTTCGGGAAATCGGATCATGCTGTCGGATGTGCCTCCTTCTATGCAGGCCTTTACCGGGAACGTCAAAATTGGAAACAACATTCTGATCAGTCTGATTGACATGGACAAGGAAACCTTAGAGCGCTACTTCAACAACCTCTCTGTTGACGGTACCGTAATCATGCCACTGTCAGAAACTCCTTGGTCTGGATGTTTTGGATTGCTGATTGACAAGTTCGGTATTTCATGGAAGTTTAACGGAGAGGCCACACAATTCTTAGATAAGCTATTACGTTCAGCGAATTCTTCCAAAGAGTCCGGACGTTAGATGCTATGTCTTTAACCATTATCAGCCGGAAAAGCCCCTTAAATATTTAAAATGTATTTACACCACATTCTTTATTTATGGGGAAATACATGGTATTATGGGTATAAGATTCTGGTATCATAGGGATAAGCAGGAGACAATGGATTTCTAAAGAACACTGTATCCTTTGATAATCTGCCGAAAGGAGAATTCTAATTATAAAACACGTACCCAACAGTATTTCTTTAATCCGGCTGATGATTTCTATTATTTTGATATTTCTGTTTCATCACCCGGGTTTGTTTATGGCAGGATATTTTTTGTGTGGTATTAGTGATGTGGCGGATGGATATTTAGCTCGCCGTTTCCGGTTAGAGACAAGGCTTGGAGAACAGCTGGATAGTTTAGGTGATGCTGCTTTCTGCGGAACTGTCTTTTATCTGTTGATTGTTTATACAAATATAATTGAGATTTCGTGGGCGAGCTTTGGTATAGTCGTCGTCACGATTTTAAGAATTATTAATTTCATAATCACAAAGGTGAGATTTAAAACATGGGGAATCATGCATACATGGGGAAACAAAACTGCCGGTATCCTTTTATATTTATATGTTTCGGTTGTTCTTATTTTCAATATGGTTTTATTGATTCCTGGAATTGTGCTTTGTTTTATTTCTGTGGCTTCCTCTATAGAAGAAATGGCTATTCTCTTAACCTTTAAGGAATATGATGCCAACCGGAAAAGCATATTTATAAGGAATGATGAGGAACAGAAGAGTAAAGCAGAATGAATTTTTATAAAAAAGCAGCATGTCGGATAATATTCTTAATCCTGACATGCTGCTTTTTCGTAATCATTGATTGGGCATGGACATTCCGGACTCATAAACCGCATACTGGTTCCTCCCCTGGGACTTTGCGTGGTAAAGTGCAATATCCGCCTTTTCATACAACTCTTCAAAGGTGGTTCCATCCTCCGGATATGCCGCTGTTCCCATACTGCAGGAAATAAATGCTTCTGGTTCTAAGGAACTGGAGATAAGGAGGCAGAACTTTTCCAGTCTTGAATATAAATCCATACAATAAGATACGTCTTTTAAAAGAATAATAAATTCATCTCCTCCCAAACGGCCTGATACGTCATCACGCCTTAGGGCCGATTTTAGTCTTGAAGCAGCCCGGTGAAGGGCTTTATCCCCAAACATATGCCCGTATTTGTCATTAAGCTGCTTAAAACGGTCAATATCCAGCATGATAAGGATATGGTGCCCCTGGCTGTCTTTTAATATGCTGCGAATTGTCCGTATGGCGGCAGCTCTGTTTAAAAGACCGGTGAGGGAATCCCGCTCCGACATCTCCTGCAGGCTTAATGCCTCCTGTTTGGACTTATCTATATCCTTGATGAAAATAAAAGCCTTGATGGTATCTGTATAAGGATCTGAAACAAGCTGGATAAGGCCAAGTCCCCAGTAAACCGTCCCATCCTGCCTTAAGCGGCGGTGTTCTAACCGCAGGGAGCGGCTGCCCCTGTAATAGTTATAAAGAAGCTGATTTTTATTAAAGAATTTTAAATAAAGTTCTTTATCCTCCTCAAAAATACGATGTTCTGCAATGTAATTTATCATATCAGAAAATGAATTGGAAATGTTTTCTGGCATGGTCTGAGTGGTTTCCCCTATGATTTCTTCAAACAAGTCAAATTTTAAATTGTATTCATAATAGCCGATGCAGTCTTTTTTCTGCTCTTCCATATACTCCATCCAACGTTGATAGGCAAGTTCTTTTTCGTACTGGTCTGTAATATCCTGATAAGATATAATTCCTCTCAAGGGCTTTTCGTCTTCCGTATATATCAGGGAGTAACGGGCAGAATACCAGCGGTAGCTTCCGCAAGCTGTTTTCAGACGCAGGATAGATTTTCCGTCGGGAATTCCCTGATCCATATTTTTATAAAGATCCCAAGCCTCCAGAACACTTTCCTTATGTACCAGGCCGTTTTCTGCCAGCGATTCAGAAGAAAGAGGTTGAGTATAGGGAACTGGAAAGGTTTTGGAAAATTCAGGAGATGGTGTCAGTGTTCTGGAGGGGATGTCATAAATACTCACAAGGCTGCCAGAATGCTGGCTTGCCAATCGGTATTGTTCCTCCCGTATCCGCAGCTGTTCCTGAAGCATTTTCGGATATGTTACATCAGAAAGAGAGCAGTATAATATGTTTTCTTCAGGTTCATACCTGATCTGCATAGAATACCACATATATGGTTTGTGCTTTTTTGCTCTGAATTCATATTCTGCTGTATCTGCCTGTGTCAATAAGTATTTGCGTATCCCTTCTGATAGCATGGGATAATCTGCCTCTATTACCATGTCCTCCAGAAGGGCAGGAGTCTGAAACCACGCATTGATCATTGAATTACAGTAAAGGACAGTAAAGCATTGATCGGTTTTAAGCTTCAGTATTCCGCAAGGAATTCGGTCTAAGAAGGATTCTTCGTTCATTGTTTGAGCTCTCCTATAAATGTTTAAAGTTAAAACATTTTATTTAAAGTATATGAGACATGCTTCCAAAAAATACATGAAAAATCAAGTATAAACCGGGAAAATAGCGCAGTAAGAAGAAATGAAAAAAAGGCACAGCAGTTCTGAATCAGCTGCTGAGCCTTTTGGGAATACAAAAACATTAATATTACTTCCTGTATAAATACAGGGGTCTTCCATCCTCCATTTTTCTTTGAACCTCACCCTGGATCAAAGGAAGGACATATTCCAGAAAATCGTCTGTCACATCGGTTCCGTTGCCACAGATCCACTGGCTTGGAAAAGGCTTTTCCTGGTTGCATACCTGATTGACGTCAACAGTCGTGCATTCCATGGAATAGGGAGAGTTTCCGGTGCGGTGAAAGGAAATCATCATACCTGTTACGCCCTTTAAAGCAGCTTTTACACCTTCTGAACCGGCATTTGCGGCTTCCTCAATATCGGTTGCAGAAGCCAGCATTCCGCTGCAGCGCTGGCTCACATTCAGTTCAACGGAACGGACCTTTACGCCCTCGAAACGGCTGCGGACAAAGCTTTCCAACATTTTTGCAGTTCCTGTCAGCGTTTTGTGGCCAAAGCTGTCGACAGGAACCTCATCTGTATATTCGCAGATAAATTTTCCGCTGCCGTTAGAAAGACCTTCGGAAACACAGATAACAAGGGCGTTGTTCTTATGAAAGGCGGTTTCTATATTGGAAGAAAACTCTTCAAACTCAAAAGCTGTTTCAGGCAGGTAGATGAGAAGGGGATTGTCCCCTTTAAATTTTCTGGCTAAAGCACTGGCAGCAGTGAGCCAGCCTGCATGGCGTCCCATGAGTTCGATGATCGTAACGGATTTTTTCTGATAAACAGATGCGTCCAAAACAATTTCCCGTACTGTATCAGCCACATACTTTGCAGCACTTCCGTATCCGGGAGTATGGTCTGTAAGAATCAGATCGTTGTCAATGGTTTTTGGAATGCCGATAAAGCGGATATCGCTTTGGTGGTGGGCGGCATACCGGGAAAGCTTGCTTACTGTATCCATAGAATCATTTCCGCCGATGTAAAAAAAGTATCCGATTTCCATAGTCCTGAATTTTTCAAAAAGGGCTGGGTAGAAAGGCGAAGACAGATCGTCGGGAAGTTTATAGCGGCAGGAGCCTAGGTAGGCGGCAGGAGTTAATTTAAGAAGCTCCAGCTCCTCTTCTGTCAAATCCTTTGTTAAATCCATGTAATTGCCGGACATGAAGCCTTCAATACCGTTGATCATGCCGTATACCCGGCCGATTTCTTCCCGGCACATCCCTTCCTTGATGACGCCGTAAAGGCTTGCGTTGATCACAGCAGTGGGGCCGCCGGATTGTCCTACGATTGCATTTTTCTTCATGTAAAATATCCTCCAAGTTTGCATATGCCATGGGCATCGTCTCTATTCTATAATATAATATGTTTCTTTGCAACGGCATTATCCAAAATCTTTGCACTTCACAGTTTCTTCATAAGACGTACAAATATTATTTACATCTTCTCCAAACTTTTTTCACATCTTAGGTCTATAATGAATTTATAAACAAGAACAACGCCAAGACTTGTTTAATAATTTAAGACTTTTTTTCATAACTCGCCGGTGAAACCCACATTTCACCGGCTCCTCCCATTTTATGGGTAATATCTGCCTTGACATTCCTTGTTTGGAACAGTAAAATATGATGTATAATATTATGAAGCTACTTTGAGAGGAGCTGTATTTATGGGAAAAACAAAAGGAATGATCAATGAATTTAAAGAGTTTATTTTACGGGGAAATGTTGTGGATCTGGCTGTCGGTGTAATTATTGGTGCTGCCTTTCAGGGTATTGTTAATTCGCTGGTAAAAGATATTATTTCTCCCCTGATCGGAACAGTTACGGGAGGCGTGGATTTTTCCGGAAAGTTCCTCCTTTTATATGATGCTCCCCAGGCTGCAGATGTTTCTACCTTAGAAGCCGCCCAGGCTCTTGGGCCGGTATTTGCCTACGGTGCATTTGTTACAGCCGTGATTAATTTCTTTATTATGGCTGTGGTTATATTTGTGATGATCAAGGCAATCAATTCCCTGTATGGTAAAAAGCCAGAAGCAGCACCTGCGGCACCTAAGGAAAAAAATTGTCCTTATTGCCTTAAACCAGTGGATATCAATGCCACTCGCTGTCCGTATTGCACAAGCCAGTTGGACAACCAGTAAATTTGTCTTTTAATAAGAAAGGAACTGTATGTACTGGGGTACAAAACAGTTCCTTTTTGCTTGCATGGTTATCAATTATATTATATGACCAAAAGAATTCGTTCCAGAGTATTGTACAAATCCAGCTGGCCGTTTCCCCATATATTGTTAGGATAAGAAAATGCGCTGATTCTTCTTGCACCTCTTATAAGAAGCCGGCTGGCCTGTTCACCGGCCATATCCGTAAGGTTCCCGGTGGTCTGGGTCCATTGGAAGATAACGGCCACGGCGCCTGCTGCCGAAGCAGCTGCGGCTCCTGTACCGGTTAATGTTCCGTAGTTCCCTCCCGGAAGGGCGCAGGGAATCTGATATCCTGGAGCAGCAATGTTGGGTTTGACCAGCCCTTTTCTGGAATAACCTCTGCTGGATTCATCTAAAATGTTTCCGGTTATCTGATTGTAAGCGGTAACAGCCATGGCATGCCTGCTGTTGGCAGGAGCGGTTATTGTTGTATCTGGATTGGGACTTAAAAAAAAGGTTTTGTCTGAGATTAAGTTTCCTGCGGGGAGCCAGGAGTGGAAGGAAAAAGGTTCGTTTTCTGTACTGTGAACCAAAATGTGCCAGATTCCTGGAAAAGCATTTTTAAATCTTAGCAAAATAAGCTGGTCCCCGGTGTTGCGTTCAAATATCATATTATTTACTATGACCTGACTGCTGCTGTTTTTAAATTCAAAATTATGGCATATATCAAAGGAGGGATAGAAAAAGGGAGTGGTTTCCTGGTTGGGAGAAGAGATTTCAATGGAAAGCCTTCCCGGAACCTGGGTCCAAAGCTCCATAGCAAATTCTTTGTCTTCCTTCCCTATATTTAACTGAAATTCATGGAGAAAAGGCGGTGATAGTGTTTCGTTGTAAAAATGCCTTTTATTATTTGCTTCGTTTCCAGCTGATACGGAAAAACCATTTTTGGGAAACTGGACAAGAGTGTCCAGGTAACTGCTTAATACTCCAAGGCCGTCATGGCTGCCCTGACTGCTTCCCACAGCAATGCAGATGACAAGGGCCTTTTTGGATTTCTGGGCTATGGAAACTAGATACCGGATCCCAAGAATAATGTCAGATTCCTGATAACAGAGTTTATCCTCTGGAACACAGAAGATTTTTTTTAAGCTGTTTTTGGCTTCCTTTAGTTTCACAACCGCCAAATCTGCTTCTGGGACAACACTGTTAAAGGAGTGCTCTGCATCAGGAGTACCAGCGGCAATACTTGCAATGGCAGTTCCATGGCCCAGAAAATCAGTAGTGGGAACAAGGGAAAGGGGGAATTCCTGTCGGAGAGCTTCGTTGATGTGGGTACTGGTATATTCCGTACCAAAGGTAAATCCGTAAGGTGGAAGGCCCTCCTGTATGGTCTGATCCCATATGGAAAGAATCCGGGTGGTCTTATCTTCTTTTAGAAAAGCAGGATGCTGGTAATCAATACCGGTGTCCACAACACCCAGTATAATATCCTTTCCATACAAAGGATCATTTAAAGCAGGAGGGGGGGCGGCGATGGTGCTGCCGTTACAGTCAATGGCAGAAGTGGGAACAAAAAGGGAAGGAAATAGATGGTATGGATAAAGTCCCAAGTCACAAGGCTGCATATTTTCCACAAAAACATGCACCAGAGAAAGACGGTCATTCAGCGGAGTTACATCGCTGATTTCGCTAAAGGAGGAGATCAGAAGATTGTTGATAATCAGATCATAGTAATTATTATCTAAAATTTTTTTCATAATGAAATCTCCCTGAGCAAATTGATTCGAGCATATGATACAGTTTATGCGGCCAGGCGGGCGATATGAATGAAGATGACCTGGAAGTTTTCCGGGCTCATAAAAAGGAATTCTGTGCATAAAATATATCATATGTGCCATTTACAAAATGCAGGGGGGCCTGTCCATGGAAAAAGTAGTAGATGATAATTACTATGATATCATTATAAGCAATGGTATGATTCCGGCTTATGATACCGGGGACAACATAACAAATATGAATTTCCGGCATTCCCTGGTCCATGTTCCCGTTTCCGCCATGAATCCATGTGACTTGGGAGTATATCCTTATAACGCATTTCCCTCTGTACTTACCCTCAGTTCCACCATCAGCCTGGAAAAGTCCGGTGTTGGAACAGTGCAGAGAAATCCTTATCTGGCTTTATTCGGACGTGGTATTATTGTGGCGATTCTGGATACCGGTATTGATTACCAGCATCAGGCATTCCGATATAATGATGGAACCACCCGTATTCTTTCTATATGGGATCAGACTCTGAAGGATGGGATTCCTCCGGCAGGATTTACCTATGGAACAGAGTATTCAAGAGATATTATCAATACCGCATTAAAAACAGAAAATCCTTTGTCTGTTGTTCCTTCAGCAGATACCAACGGACACGGCACAGCCATAGCCAGTGTGGCTGCAGGAAAAGCCAATGCTGAGGAAGCTTTCAGCGGCGTTGTTCCTGAGGCTGATTTGCTGATCGTAAAGCTGAAACAGGCAAAAAACAACTTAAAGAAAATTTTTTTTGTGCCGGAAAATGCGGAATGCTATCAAGAGTCGGACTTAATCATCGGATTAAATTATGTGACTTCCTATGCCCAGAGCCTGAATCGTCCCATTGCCATCTGTATTGCAATGGGAACAAATCAGTCCAGTCATGACGGGCGAGGAGCGACCAGCTATTTTACCAATTATCTTTCCCAGCTTCCACATACAGGAATCACCATTTCATCAGGAAATGAGGCAAATAAACGCAGACATTATTATAACAATACCACAGCAGCCCCTTTTTATAATGAAGTAGAGTTTACGGTAGGAACCAATGACAAATTATTTTCTTTAGAGCTGTGGACCTTTGCCCCGGCCAGACTTGCTATTCAGATAACAGCTCCCAACAGAGAAGCCACCAGCGAAGTACTGCCTACCCTGGGAGGATGCAGCCAGTTTTCTTTAGGAGAAGACGAAAGCCAGGTCTGGATCAACAACTTTCTCTTTGAAGAGGAAACGGGAGATCCTATGATCCTGATGCGCTTTCAGGACCCCGCTCCAGGAACCTGGGGTATACGGGTACGGAATATTGATGAAGAGCCTTTTTCGTTTCATATATGGATGCCGTCAGGAGATTTAATATCAGAGGCAACCTTTTTTTTAAGATCTAATACAGATACCACCATAACCGCTCCTGGAACCTCTATGCATCCTCTGGCTGTTACCGCCTACAATCAGTTTAATGACAGCATTTTACCGGAATCCGGCAGAGGTTATACAAGAACCGGCTTTATTAAACCGGATATTGCAGCCCCTGGTTATGAGCTTACATGTGCCGTTCCGGGAGGCAGGTACGGTGTCATAACAGGAAGCGGATGCGCAGCTTCCCATGGGGCAGGTGTTGTTGCCATGGTTTTTGAATGGGCCGTTCCCAGGGGGAATTATACCACCATTACGGGGAATGATGTAAACCGGCTGATAATACGGGGAGCCGTCCGCACTTCCACAAATGTTTATCCCAATAATGTATGGGGATATGGGCAGATTGAAATAAACAGCCTGTTTGAAAGGCTTGCTAATATTTAGACATAATATAAAAAATAAATTTCAAATGATATGAATAAAACATACAGTTCAGGCAATAATAGGATTATACCAAAGAGAAGTGAATACTTATCCTCCCCTTTTTAATACTCTGTCTGTTGCAGCCATGTAACAGACAGGGTATTTTTTACTTATACATAAAAAGTTGTCTTTTAGGTATTTTTATGTTATAATTAATAAACTGGATAAAAATATCCAATAATAAATTAAAAGGAAGTGATGCAATGGATGCCCAACCCCGAAGTCAGCTAAGCGGCTTTAAAACCCAATGTGAAAATACAGACCAATGTACCGGCGTTTATTGCAGGTTATTGTCCATTTTGTACTTATACTGATGGGCTTACTTTCCTCTGCATTTATTGCTGTCCGTTGGGACGGCTTTTTTTATTGCTGTGCTGTATTTTTGCTGGGAAATCCTAAAAAAGAAAGGAATGATTCCGGTGAATATCATGAACAGAAAAAAAATCAACAAAGAGATTCAGAGAAACAAACAAAATACTGAGGCAAGGCTCCGCTCCCTTGCTTTTATGGAGAAAAGGGAACTGTTAGCACAGTTGTCCGTTTCCCGTGCAGGCCTTACAAGTGAAGAGGCTGAGGAGCTGCAGGACAAATTTGGGAAGAATGTCATCACTGTGGGAGACAAAAATACGGTGATGCATCGATTAAGGGAAGCGACTATCAATTCTTTTAACATTATCCTGTTTCTCATAGCAGTGATTACATGTTTTACGGATGTGATTGCCTCCTCAAAACCAGATTATCTTACCGTATCTATTATTTTAACATTGATATTTCTGTCCAGTCTGGTTGCTTTTGTGCAAAGCGAAAGATCCAATGCCGCTGCGGAAAAACTTACCAGAATGATCTCCAATAAAGCGGATGTGTGGAGAGATGGAAAACTGGTGCAAATTCCTATTGATGGGGTTGTTCCCGGTGATATGATCCGTCTTTCAGCAGGTGATATGCTTCCTGCTGACGTATATTTTTTAACCACAAAAGACGCATTTATTGCACAGGCAGCTTTGACCGGTGAATCTAATCCAGTGGAGAAATTCAGTGACATAAGAAATGATTCCGATGACAGTCTGACGGATTTAAAAAATATTGGATTTATGGGTTCTAATATGGTAAGCGGAAGCGCTGCAGCTGTGGTTCTGGCCACCGGAAATGATACGTATTTCGGGTCAATGGCAAAGTCCTTGTCCGGTGACAGAGCGAAAACCAGCTTTGAACGCGGTGTGGATTCAGTCAGTAAACTCCTTCTCCGAATGATGTTAGTGATAGTTCCGGTGGTGTTTTTGATCAATGGGCTGGCAAAGGGAGAATGGTCAAACGCTTTACTTTTTTCCATTACTATTGCTGTGGGACTGACTCCGGAAATGCTTCCGGTGATTATGACTTCGACGCTGGCAAAAGGTGCGGTTTCCATGTCCCGGCACAAAGTTATCGTCCGTACGCTTGGAGCTATACAGACCTTTGGAGAAATGGATGTGCTTTGTACTGATAAAACCGGAACATTGACCGAAGATAAAATCATACTGGAAAAGTATATGAATCTGCATGGTGAGGATGACACCCGGATTCTGCGTCATGCTTATCTCAACAGTTACTTTCAGACCGGTTTGAAAAATCTGATTGACCTTGCAATTATGAGCCGGGCTGAACAAAATGGGCTTGAAAATATTCTTGATTTCTATACTTGTATAGATGAAATCCCTTTTGATTTTTCCCGCCGCAGGATGAGCGTTGTATTGTCGGATAGAAATGGAAAACACCAGCTTATTACAAAGGGTGCAGTCGAAGAGATGATTAGCATATCTTCTTTTGTAGAGATGGATGGTCAGATTTTGCCAATGAATGAAGAAGCAATACGCAATGCACTTGAAGTTTATGAAAGGCACAATGCAGACGGTCTGCGGATGATTGCTGTTGCACAGAAAAATGAGGTTCCCGGCAGCGGAGCCTTTGGTGTTGAGGATGAAAAGGACATGGTTCTTATTGGCTTCGTAGGCTTTCTTGATCCTCCAAAAGAGAGTGCGGAGGCAGCCATTACCGCACTTAGGGAGCATGGAGTCAGAACAGTAGTCCTTACCGGAGACAGCGAAGGAGTAGCAATAAAGGTCTGCAGCAGGGTAGGAGTCAGTACCACTCACCTTCTGACAGGGCGTGACATAGAGAAGATGGACGATTCAGAGCTGATGGAGGCAATTAAGGTATGTGATTTGTTTGCAAAGCTTTCCCCATCTCAAAAGGAGAGAGTAGTGAAAGCGTTTCAGGCAGCAGGCCATACGGTTGGATATATGGGAGATGGCATCAACGACGCCCCTCCATTACGTCAGGCTGATGTAGGCATTTCTGTTGACACTGCTGTTGACATTGCCAAAGAAACTGCAGATATTATTCTGCTAAAAAAGGATTTGATGGTGCTGGAAGAAGGGGTCATAGAAGGCCGCCGTACGTTTGGGAATATTATTAAGTATATTAAGATGGCAGCCAGCGGTAATTTCGGCAATATGATTTCAGTTATTATAGCCAGCATCTTCCTGCCGTTTTTACCTATGCTTCCGGTACAGCTGCTTACCCAGAATCTGTTATGTGACTTTTCCCAGATGGGTATCCCATTTGACAGCGTGGACAAGGAGTACTTAAAAAAACCACGTAAATGGGAAACTGGGTCAATTAAGTCTTTTATGGCATTTTTAGGGCCTGTCAGCTCAGTTTTTGATATTCTGTGTTTTGCTGTGATGTGGTGGGCGATTGGAGCCAATACGGTGGAGTTGTCTCCTTTGTTTCAATGCGGCTGGTTTGTATTTGGAACGGTATCTCAGGTATTGGTTATCCATATGATCCGTACTGCAAAGATTCCGTTTCTGCAAAGCAAGCCTTCCCTCCCTCTGTTTCTGTCCACATTTATTGTAGCCTCTGCGGCTTTTGTCATGGGATTTACGGATTTTGCAGTGGGACTTGATATGATGGCTCTGCCGGTATTATTTATTCCCTGGCTGGCAGTGATTCTGGCTGGGTATCTTTTATGCGTTCAGTTTATTAAGAAGCTTTATGTACAGCGGTATGGAGAGTGGATGTAATCTGGTGGATTTATTAAGAATTTTAAAAGCAAAAAAACATTTTGCAAAATTCAGAAAAATGTTATATACTGTAAGATGAGCATTACCAGAAATAACAGACAAAAGGATGGTTTTTAACATGGCTATTTTAGAAAATTGGAGAAATCTGGCATATGGCGAAGAGCTGGATGATAAAGCAAAAGAAGTATTATGGACTGAATATTTTAAGGTAGAAAAAGGAATTTATGAGCATATTCTTTCCAAGCCTGCTGAAGTTGTAGAGGGAACAGTTGAGGAACTGGCTAAGAGATATGGCACAGATATCCAGACTATGACCGGATTTTTAGATGGAATCAACGAGAGCTTAAAGGGATATGAAAATCCCATTGAAACCATGGACGAGCAGACAGTGGTGAAAATAGAGATAGATCCGGAAAAGTTGTATTACAACATGATAGAAGCAAAGGCAGAGTGGCTTTACAGCCTTCCGCAATGGGAGGAAATCCTGTCAGAGGAGAAGAAGAAAGAACTCTACAAGAAGCAGAAATCTTCCGGAACCATTGTAAAGGAAACTAAAGTCGGAAGAAATGATCCATGTCCCTGCGGAAGCGGCAAGAAGTATAAAAAGTGCTGCGGAAACAACCTGTAATCAAACCGGACTTAGCAGGTATCTCTTAAGGAGTTACCTGCTTTGTTATTTCCGCAGGCAGTATTCCTGAATTTCATGAATATTGCGAGAGTCACATGTCTGGCAGCTTGCTGCCGGGTATGTAACTAAAGAGTATGGGAGAGGAGAAATACGATGGAAGCATATACCAGCTTCGCCCAGGTGTATGATCTGTTTATGGACAACATACCCTACAGAGAGTGGTGTGAATATGTAACCGGTCTTTTGCAGGAAAATGGAATAAAGGATGGCCTGATCCTGGAGTTGGGATGCGGAACCGGAAGCCTGACAGAACTTTTGTCTGAAAAGGGCTACGATATGATTGGAGTGGATAATTCTGAAGATATGCTGCAGACTGCCATGGAAAAGAGGGTGGAATCAGGCAGAGATATTCTTTATCTTATGCAGGACATGAGAGAGTTTGAATTATACGGAACCGTAAAAGCTGTGGTGAGTATATGTGACTGCATGAACTATATTCTCGATTATGAAGATATGGTCCAGGTATTCCGGCTGGTTAATAATTATCTGGATCCCAAGGGCATATTTATATTTGACTTGAATTCTGTTTATAAGTATGAAAACATTCTGGGAGACTCCACCATTGCTGAGGACCGGGAAGACTGTAGTTTTATCTGGGACAATTACTATGATAAGGAAACAGGAATCAATGAATACTGCCTCTCTCTGTTTATCCGGCAGGAAGAGGATTTATACAGGAAGTATAGGGAAAATCATTATCAACGGGCCTATTCCATTGAACAGGTGAAGGCAGCCATTAAGACAGCAGGAATGGAATTTATCACTGCCTATGATGCTTTTACCAAAACACCGGCAAAGGCTGACAGTGAACGAATCTATGTGATAGCGAGAGAACAGGGAAAGGAATGATAATATGTCTGATTATATTATAAGAGCAACGGCAGGCGATCACCAGATTCGTGCTTTTGCAGCTACAACCAGGGATTTAGTGGAACATGCAAGACAGGCTCACAATACAAGTCCCGTGGCATCTGCCGCATTAGGCAGACTTTTGACAGCGGGTGCTATGATGGGAATTATGATGAAAGGCGAAGAGGACCTTCTTACCATAAAGATTCAGGGAAGCGGACCGATTGAGGGACTTACTGTTACAGCAGATTCCAAAGGCGGCGTTAAGGGATATGTCTACAATCCATCTATTATGCTGCCTCCTAATTCGGCTGGAAAGCTGGATGTGGGTGGTGCTGTAGGAGAAGGGGTCTTAACTGTAATCAGTGATATTGGTTTAAAAGAGCCTTATGTAGGGCAAACCATACTGGTAGGCGGCGAGATCGCAGAAGACTTAACTTATTATTACGCCACATCAGAGCAGACTCCATCCTCAGTGGCTTTGGGAGTTCTGATGAATAAGGACAATACGGTGAGGCAGGCAGGAGGCTTTATTATCCAGCTTCTTCCAGGTGCCTCTGATGAAATGATTGATAAGCTGGAGAAACGGCTGAGTGAAATCACCTCTATTACCTCTCTTCTGGATCAGGGAAACACACCGGAAATGATTCTGGAGCATATTCTGGGAGATATGGGCATTGACATAATGGAACAGATTCCTACCCGTTTTTACTGTAACTGTGATAAGAAACGTGTGGAAAAAGCGCTGATCAGTATTGGGCGCAAAGAACTTCTGGAGATGATTGAAGAAGGGGAACCGATTGAAGTCAACTGTCATTTTTGCAGTAAGAATTATGAGTTTACTGCAGAAGATTTGAAAGATCTGTATGAAAAGGCAAAAACCTGACTTCATTTAAGAAAATCATAATCAAAAAGAGCCATCCATTTGGATGGCTCTGATCGTAATCATGTGAAACAATATAACTTCTTCCTGTATATTGAAAAAGGTACACTGATAAGTCAATGATTATAATTTGATAACGTTGGTAGCCTGAGGGCCCTTGGAACCGTCTACTACATCGAACTCTACAGCAGCGCCTTCCTCTAAGGACTTGAAACCGTCCATGCTAAGGCCTGAGTAGTGAACAAATACATCGTTACCCTGTTCGTCGGAAAGAAATCCGTAACCTTTTTGGTTGTTAAACCACTTAACTGTACCCTTCATTAATGATACCTCCAAAATAAATAAAAGTGAATAAAAACTCTTCTGTTGCAGAACTTCTGTAACTGCCCTAAGAATAGCATAAAAAGGGAAAAGTGTCAAATATTTTCGCCAAAAAAGAAGAAAAAATGTTTATATTTTTGTGGAAGAAAAAATCAGTGGCAAAACCGGTAAGAATTATGGTAGAATGTATAAAGATTTTTGCACGGAAAAAGAAGGGAAAGACAATGAAATTTACAAACCTGTGGGGGCATTTTTTCACCATTACCATACATAAGTTCAGAGTTATGGAAAACTGCTTTCGTGTAGGCCTTTTTAAACAAGGCCTTCTGCACGATCTATCAAAATACAGCTGGGAGGAATTCTGGCTGGGAGTTCAGTATTATCAGGGAAACAGAAGTCCCATTGCTGCTGAGAGGGAAGATATGGGTTTTTCTAAGGCATGGCTCCATCATAAAGGCCGTAATAAGCATCATCATGAATATTGGATTGATTTCACCACAGACCTTTCTCAAGGCTTATCAGGCCATAGAATACCTTTAAAGTACGTTATTGAGATGATGATGGACCGGATTGCCGCCGCCAGGACCTACAAGGGAAAGGCCTATACAGACAGTTCTCCTTGGGAATATCACGAATACACCAGCCCTTATTTGGTCATACACCCTGAGACCAAGGCGCTGTTGGAAAAGCTTTTATTTATGTTAAAGGAAGAAGGGGAAAAGCAGACCTTTGCCTATATCAGATCTCTTTTAAAAAAGGGAAGCTACTAACGGCACAGGATATCAACCAGATGGCGGGTGTACAGACGGATATTTTCCTGATTTTCAAAAAACTGTCCCTCATATGGGATATAGCTGATTTTGTCTTTTAACTCTCTGTGAAATGAAGGCGTCCATAATGCTGAAAACTGAGGAAGGTAACAGCCGTTTTTACGGGTATAGCAGGTTTTTGCTGTAGCTTTAACCCTGGCCTCCCTGTCAACGTATTCCGCCACGCTTTTGTGGATAGCATTGTCTTCGTAGATTAGGTAGTAGTAATTTTTATAATCCGGATAAAAATACTTAAGCTCTCCGTCAAATAGGTCAATGGCAGCGGTGAGAATATTATCTTCTGCTTCTAATAGAACCAGTGAATTGGACTTGGAAAAGCCGGTGGGCAGAGAAATTTCGGTTTTGCAAGTCAGTTTGAGAAGGGGCTGAGGGCGGCCAAAAAGGTCTGTCTGGTACAAAAGTTCCTGTTTAACCAGTGAAAAGTCCTGTTGGAGAAAGTCAGGGTAACTTAAAATGGGAAGTATGAGAGGCATTCCTTTTAAATCATCTTCATTGTGAAGAATCAGAAGATCAAATAAATACCGGTCCCGTGAAATTAAGTAATCCTTATAGACTTCAATTAACTGTCCGCCGGAGTAAAGATCCTTTCGCTCTATCTGTAAAAATTCTTCAATGGCCTTCTGCTTCATGCTGGAAAGGCCTAAGAGATTGCGGTAAGGGCGGATTTTTTTATAAATATCCAGACTCTCCACACCGGAAAAATCATATGCCAGACAGTGGGCCCGGCACCGTTTTAAAAGATAGGGGATGTCAAAGCCGTCTCCGTTGAAGTGTATAACCTTAGTAAACTTCTTTAAAAATTCAAAGAAGGTTTTCAGCACTTCAACTTCCGCGTCCAGTGTATCAGCAAACCACTGGATCAGGTTCCAACTTCTATCTTTGTAATAAACACATCCGATCAGATAAAGAGTGGAATATTCTCCCGAAAATCCAGTGGTTTCAATATCAAAAAACAGAAGTTCTTCCCGTTTTCCAAGCCTTTCCAGGGGATATGTTTCACAAAATGAAATGTTTTTCTCCAAAGTAATCATAAATAGTTTCGTCCTTTCTATCTCTCCTTTTACATTATAGCTTAAGGAAACTGGTTCGTCAATTTCCTGAAACAGAATATTTGTTCGACTATCTGCTTGCATAACAACAGCCAGTATGCTATGATTAGTGCCATAGAAATACAGCCAAAAGGAGACAGAATAAGTGATTTCTTTTGTAAAAGGACCCTTGTCTGAAATAGTCGAAGACATGGTTATAATAGAAAGCGGAAGTGTGGGCTATGAACTTCACGTTCCCGTATCAGTTCTTCAGAAACTGCCGGATATCGGTGTGGAAGTAAAGCTTTATACATATTTTCAGGTGAGAGAGGATGCCATGTGCCTCTATGGTTTTTTAAGCCGTCAGGACCTGCGGATGTTTAAGCAGCTTATCAGTGTAAACGGAATCGGCCCTAAGGTGGCTTTGGGTGTTCTTTCTGCCATGGAGCCTGATGAACTGAGGAGAGCCATTGTCTCAGGAGATGCCAAGGCTATATCAAAGGCTCCGGGTATTGGCGCTAAGACAGCTCAGCGAATGATTTTAGATTTAAAGGATAAGATTGAAGCATCAGATATCCTGCCCCAGGAATTCTTACAGGAAAAGAAGAGGCAAAGTTCCGGCTTAAGCGGCGCAGCAGGAGAGGCGGTGGATGCTCTGACGGCCCTGGGCTATTCGGCTTCAGAGGCAGGACGGGCAGTTGGGCGGATTGAAGTGACAGATTCCATGACCGCAGAGGATGTGCTTAAGGCTTCCTTAAAACATCTGGCATTTATATAAGGTGAATTTGCCCGAAGGGCAAGAGAAAACCCTCTGGAGTAAGGAGAATCGATGGATGGAGCGTAAGATCATAACCACAGACATAACAGAGGAGGACAGAAGAATTGAGCCTAATTTACGGCCTTCCTGTCTTGCGGAATACATTGGACAGGAAAAGATCCGGTCTAATTTAAAAGTATATATTGATGCGGCCAGGGCCAGAGGGGAATCCCTGGATCATGTGCTGTTTTATGGCCCTCCGGGCCTTGGAAAGACCACTCTTTCAGGGATTATTGCCAATGAGATGGGGGTCAACATAAAGGTCACCTCAGGGCCTGCGATTGAAAAGCCGGGAGAAATGGCTGCTATTTTAAACAATCTCCAGGAAGGAGATGTGCTGTTTGTAGATGAAATCCACAGGTTAAACCGGCAAGTGGAGGAGGTCCTTTATCCGGCTATGGAAGACTTTGCCATTGATATTATGCTGGGTAAAGATTCGGGAGCCAGATCCATAAGGCTGGATCTTCCTAAATTTACGCTGGTAGGAGCCACCACCAGGGCCGGCCTTTTAACTGCACCCTTAAGAGACCGGTTCGGGGTGGTGCAGAAGCTGGAGTTTTATACTCCTCAGGAGCTTAAAATCATTGTCTGCCGTTCTGCCAGGGTTTTAGATGTGGAAATAGAGGAAGAGGGGGCTGCTGAGATCGCCAAGCGCTCCAGAGGGACCCCAAGACTGGCAAACCGCCTGTTGAAACGTGTCAGGGATTTTGCACAGGTAAAGTATAATGGTATAATCACAAAAGAAGTAGCAGATTTTGCCCTGGATATTCTGGATGTTGATAAGTTCGGCCTGGATTACAATGACCGGGCCATTTTAACCACCATGATTGAGAAGTTTTCCGGCGGCCCGGTGGGTCTGGATACCCTGGCTGCTGCCCTGGGAGAAGACGCAGGTACTTTAGAAGATGTTTATGAACCCTATCTTTTGATGAATGGTTTTTTAAACCGTACCTCAAGAGGCCGTGTGGCTACAGAACGGGCTTACGAACATCTGGGACTTTCTCTGGAATAGCGAATAAGCGTAAACAAGCTGTATTTTAAACTTTCCTAATGTGAGAAAGTGTGGTATATTATTCACGAAAGCGATGAGCAGTGCGAAGCACTGCGGACTCATGATTAATTAACGTGCATTCATGATTAACGCGCATTTACCATTAACAGGGAGAGAGAAAAACATGGATTCCAAACGCTACACGGAGGTTTTGATAGATGGCAAGATCTATACCTTAGCCGGAAAAGAAGATGAAGGTTATATCCAGCGTCTTGCCGGATATGTAAATGAGATGATTCTGACTTTAAAGCGTCAGGGAGGCTTCGCCAAGCAGAGCGCAGAATACCAGAATGTTATGATAGAATTGAATATGGCTGATGATTACTTTAAGGCCAGAGAACGGATCTCTGTACTGGAACAGCAGAAGACGGAGATGGAAAAGGAAACTTACAGCTTAAAACATGAACTGGTGGCAACCCAGATGAAACTTGAAGCTGCAAGAAAAGAAGCAGAGGATGGAAAGATGTCTGCCAAGGCCCATATGACAGAATGAATCAGGAGGGGATGTCCAGGAGAGACTGGGGCAGCCTCTCTTTTCCCATTACCATAAACAGTAAAACAGGAGGCACAGGTGAAGAAAAAGGTTGAAATCCTCGCTCCGGCAGGATCATTTGAAAGTATGAAGGCAGCGGTTGCGGCAGGAGCTGATGCAGTCTATATGGGCGGAAGCAAATTTGGAGCCAGAGCCTTTGCGGATAACCCGGATCAGGACAGGCTTTTAGATGCCATTGACTACGTTCATCTCCATGGACGCAGGCTGTATTTGACAGTCAATACTCTGGTAAAAGAGCAGGAAATGAAGGAGCTTTATGATTATATAGCTCCTTATTATGAGAGAGGACTTGATGCGGCCATTGTCCAGGATATGGGGGTCTTATCATTTCTTAAGGAACAGTTTCCTGACCTTCCTATTCATGCAAGCACTCAGATGACCATTACCGGAGTTTACGGTGCTGCCCTTTTAAAAAAATTGGGAGCAGAGCGGGTGGTTACGGCAAGAGAGTTATCCTTAAAAGAAATCGAACAGATTCATGATAAGGTAGATGTAGAGATAGAAAGCTTTGTTCACGGTGCTTTATGCTACTGTTATTCCGGTCAGTGTTTATTTAGCAGTCTCATTGGAGGGCGCAGCGGAAACAGAGGAAGGTGTGCCCAGCCCTGTCGTTTGCCTTATGAGGTGAGGCAGGAAGGCCAGAATATGGGAAAGAAGGCAGAGCCCTACTGCCTCAGCCTGAAGGACTTATCCACTCTTGATTTTATTCCGGACATGATTGAAGCTGGAATCTACTCAATGAAAATCGAAGGAAGGATGAAAAGTCCCAGATATACCGCCGGAGTGACCTCTATTTACCGTAAATATGCAGACCTTTACCTTGAAAAAGGTGGCCAGGGATACCGTGTTGACGAGCGTGACCGAAAGACCCTTCTGGATCTCTTTGACAGGGGCGGCCAGACCGATGGATATTATAAGCGTCACAATGGAAGGGATATGGTGGTCTGGAAGGAAAAACCTGCTTTTCGGGAGGGGAATCAACAGTTGTTTGACGATCTGGATCAGAATTTTGTGGAAAAACAGCTTCAGGAACCGGTGACAGGAACGGCATTTCTGGAGGAAGGACAAGAGGCGTGCTTTACTCTGGAGAGCCAGGGGAAAATCGTCACTGTTATGGGCGAAACGGTGCAGACAGCCCAGAACCAGCCATTGACGGAGGAAAAGATAAAAAAGCAGCTTGATAAAACAGGAAATACGCCCTTTTATTTTGAAAGTCTGGATATTCACATAAAGGGAGGGATTTTTCTCCCGGTTCAAGGTCTTAATGACCTGCGCAGAAGAGGGCTGGAAGAGCTTGAAAAAGTAATATTGGCTGACTTTATCCGCTCCCCCCAGGAGAAAAATGGACAAGTCATTGATACTTTGCAGAGCGGAGAAAAAAACAGCAAGAATAAAATTGAAAATGCAGCTTTCCATAACACTAAGCTGACAGTTTCCCTGGAGCGTCCGGACTGTCTGGAGGTTGTCTTGGAAGAGCCGGATGTGGACCGGATTTATATAGACGGAGGTTCATTCCCTCCTGGAGAATGGAAATCCTTTGTGGATTTATGCCATCATAACAGAAAAGAGTGCATGATTACCATGCCTCATATTTTTCGCAGTTTAGCGGAGAACTTTTTTGACAGACATTTAAAACAACTGAAATCGGCTGGATTTGACGGTTATCTGATTCGTTCCATGGAGGAACCGGAGTATTTAAGATCCAAAGGAATTAAGGGCCCATTTATGTTTGATTTTGGGGTGTATGGACTGAACCAGCAGGCTCAGAATGCTTTTCTTGAGCTGGGAGCAGAGAAACTGACATGGCCGGTAGAATTAAACAGCCGGGAATTGGGGAAGCTTAAAGTCAAGGGAGAACTTCTGGCATACGGCCGTCTTCCTATGATGGTGACAGCCCAATGTCTCCATCAGGGGACTGTACAATGTGATGGAACTCCCATGATACTGACCTTAAAGGACAGACTGGGGAAGGAATTTCCGGTGAAAAATCATTGTGCTTTCTGCTATAACACCATCTATAATTCAGCTCCCTTATCTCTTTTGGGACTTGAGGAAGAGGTAGGAAGACTTTCGCCCTCCTCCCTTCGCCTGCAATTTACCATAGAGAGCAGGGAAGAAACGAAAGCGGTGATCCGGTGCTTTGCAAAAAAAATGCTTTATGGGCAGGAAGCAGAACTTCCCTACAAGGAGTTTACAAGAGGTCATTTCAAACGAGGCGTAGAGTAGGTGCTGTATGATTAATTTAATGATTGATGCATCCAGGTATCTGATGATACTGCTGATTGCATTCTACACATATTTGAATTTTCGTTTTTTTTCATTTCATGACGAGACCAAACAAAAAAAAGTCTGCGGACGTCAGAATAAAGTAATGTTTCTCATTCACGCTCTGGCTTATGTGATTATATGGCTGGAGACGGGGGATGAGAGGACTCTGGTTTTTTATTTGGCTCAGGCTGTATTTTTTGTTGCCTATCTGCTGCTTTACCGGCTGTTTTACAGGAATGTGTCCAGGCTTTTAGTCAATAATATGTGTATGCTTCTTACCGTAGGCTTTATTATGCTCACCAGGCTTTCCTTTGAACGGGCTGCCAGGCAGTTTCTGGTGGTGGTGGCCGCAGCTCTGGTTACATGGATTATCCCCTTTATTGTTGACCGGGTGTGGCAGCTCAGCAAGATTCCCTGGGTTTATGGGGCGGGAGGAATCCTTCTCTTAGGAGCGGTGTGCGTGATTGGGACCAATAGCTATGGTGCTCAGCTTTCCCTTAATATAGGCGGATACTCCTTTCAGCCATCAGAATTTGTGAAAATCAGTTATGTTTTTTTTATTGCCACCATGTTTTACCGATCTGTCAGTTTCTCCACGATAATGACGGTCAGTGCGGTTGCGGCTGTTCATGTGCTCATTCTTGTGGCCTCCAGAGATCTTGGAAGTGCCTTTATTTTCTTCTTAGTCTATGTTTTTATGCTGTTTGTGGCTACGGGAAAATGGCGTTATCTCATGACGGGTCTGGGTGCCGGTGTGCTGGCTTCCTTGCTGGCTTATCCCTTGTTCGGACACGTAAGAACCAGGGTGGAGGCATGGAGAAATCCCTGGGCTGATATTGCAGGAAAAGGGTATCAGATTACTCAGTCCCTTTTTGCCATTGGAACGGGAGGCTGGTTTGGAATGGGCCTTTACCGGGGAATGCCGGGTAAAATCCCGGTGGTTGAGAAGGATTTTATATTTTCTGCTATTTCAGAGGAACTGGGAGGTGTTTTTGCTTTATGCGTTCTTCTCATCTGCCTGGGATGCTTTTTGCAGTTTATGATGATTGCCAGCCAGATGCAGGCAAGTTTTTATAAATTGATCGCATTTGGCCTTGGAATGATTTATATTATCCAGGTGTTTTTAACCGTAGGCGGGGTTACGAAATTTATCCCTTCCACTGGAGTAACCCTTCCCTTTGTCAGCTACGGCGGAAGTTCGATTTTAAGCACATTTATTATTTTTGCCATACTACAGGGACTTTATATACTCAAGCGCAATGAAGAGGAAGAAGGCTAACATGAACGCTAATCAGAACCCCAAGGCAAACCGTCATATTCTGCTGCTGACCTATGGTGTTGTAGGGCTGTTTATAGGTCTGGCAGTATATTTTGGATATTTCCTTTTAGTCAGGAGCGAGAATGTAATCAACAATTCTTATAATTCCAGGCTGGACAGCTTTGCAGGCCGGGTGGTGCGGGGAGAAATCCGCAGCAGCGACGGCAGAGTGCTGGCCCGTACAGAGGTGGATGGAGAGGGAAAGGAAACCAGAGTCTATCCTTATGATTCCCTGTTTGCCCATGTGGTGGGATATTCGGCTAACGGAAAGACAGGTCTGGAGGCGTTGTCAAATTTTTATCTTCTTACCAGTCATATCAATCTCATGGAACAGGCTGTCAATGAAGTATCAGGCATAAAAAACCAGGGAGATCATGTAATCTCAACCATTGATCTGGATCTACAGAGAGCAGCTTATGATGCCCTTGGAAACAGAAAAGGAGCAGTGGTTGTTATGGAGCCGGGGACAGGAAAGATTCTTGCTATGGTATCCAAACCGGATTATAATCCTAATACCTTACAGGCTGACTGGGCAGGTCTGGTGTCTGAGGAGAATACCTCAGGGCAATTGCTAAACCGTGCTGCCCAGGGGCTTTACCCCCCTGGTTCCACCTTTAAGATGGTAACAGCCCTGGAATATATGAGAGAAAATCCAGAGCATTATAAGGATTATACTTTTGACTGTGACGGAATTTATGAAAATGGAGATTATGCCATTAAATGCTATCACGAAACAGCTCATGGTCATCAGAATCTGCAGCAAGCCTTTGCCAATTCCTGTAATGGGGCCTTTGCAAGCCTGGGCCTTTTGCTGAATCCGTCCGGCTTGAAAACTACGGCGGACCAGCTTCTCTTTAATACAGACCTTCCCTTATCCATCGCTTACAGCAAAAGCTCCTATATTATGGGCACAGGAGCAGATACATGGCAGGTCTTGCAAACTTCTATCGGACAGGGACAGACTCAGATCACCCCTCTTCACAATGCTATGATTACCGCTGCCATTGCCAATGGAGGAACCCTGATGAAGCCGTATCTGGTTGATCATGTGGAAAATTCAGGAGGAAATGTAATTAAAAAATTCATGCCTCATTCCTTTGGCAATTTGATGACTGCCGGGGAATCTGCTGCCCTGACAGAGCTGATGCGGTCCGTGGTAACAGAAGGGACTGGCTCCGCTTTGCGTACGGATGCCTATACTGCTGCAGGGAAAACCGGTTCAGCAGAATTTGACAAGGATAAGGAAACCCATGCCTGGTTTGTGGGCTTTGCTCCGGCAGAAGCACCTCAGATCGTGATCAGCGTGATTGTGGAAGAGGGTGGTTCAGGTGGGCAGACAGCCGCCCCTATTGCTAGAACGCTTTTTGATTTATATTTTTCCAGATAAGAAAAGAGAATAATATTGCATATGAGTTCAAAAAGAGGTATACTAAAACCAGTCTGTGAGACACACCAAAACCGGACTTCCTGCGGGAAGAGACGGTTACACTCTGGAGGAATTGCAATGATAGAAGCAACGAGCTGTGGCGGTGTGGTTATTTTTCGAGGTAAAATTCTGGTTTTATATAAGAATTACAAGAACAAGTATGAAGGTTGGGTTTTGCCGAAGGGAACAGTAGAAGCGGGTGAAGAATATAAAGAGACAGCGCTCCGGGAAGTGAAAGAGGAGACAGGAGTCAGTGCATCCATTATCAAGTACATTGGTAAAAGCCAGTACTCTTTTAATACGCCCCAGGATATGGTCGAAAAGGATGTGCACTGGTATCTCATGATGGCCGACAGCTATTACAGTAAACCACAACGGGAAGAATATTTTATTGATTCGGGATACTACAAGTTCCACGAAGCGTATCATCTTTTGAAGTTTTCTAATGAAAAGCAGATATTGGAAAAAGCGTACAATGAGTATCTGGATTTAAAGAAGAGCAATTTGTGGGGCAATAAGAAGTATTTCTAAAGCATAGGAAAGGGGCCGTATCAGGCTCCTTTTATGCATGGCTGGGAAAAAATCTTAAAACTTCATAAAGATGCTAGGAATAACAGGAAATTCAGGTTATAATGAACAGGTAAATGGTATCTGTGCGTTAAGACAGACAAATTTGGAGGGTGGATCATGTTGAAATATTATAACGGGGATATTTTTACCTCTGATGCGGACATCATCTGCCATCAGGTAAATTGCAAAGGGGTATTTGAAAAAGGCCTTGATGGGCAGATCCGGAAGCTGTTTCCGGAGGTGGAAAAAACCTACAAGCTTCTGACGAAGCAGTGGCAGGAACAGGCAGGCGGAAAAACCAGTAATCTTTTGGGACGTGTTTCCGCACAGCCGGTCCAATTGGATGGACGGTGGTTTTTGATTGCCAACCTGTATGGACAGGACGATTATGGAAAAGAAAAAATTTATACTGATTATAGGGCCCTGGAACAGGCTGTCCAGGAGATTCGTGATTTTGCCGATGTACGGGATAAACAGGAAAAAATAGCTTTTCCATATAAAATTGGTTGCAGCAATGCAGGAGGGGATTGGGAAATCGTACAGGAGATTTTAGAGAAAGTTTTTAAAGGTTACGAGGGAGAAGTCCAGATCTGGAATAATAAACGCAGTGCGGACGAAACCTCAACTGTTCGGTGAGCCAAAGGTAAAAGGGAGGATTTGACATGGCCAAGGGAAGCTCTTTGAGCCGCAGCATCAATGCGTTTTATGTGGAATGGAGCGCCATCAATCATTATTTATCATCTTATGAATGCGAGAAAAACGGAATTCCCTATGCAGGATTTGGAGATCCAAGAGTCCAGAAGCTGTGGAAAGGATTATCCGGCCAGGAAAAAAGAGAAATTATGAAACGCCTGGGTGCAAAAAATGAGGCAGAATTGCAGAGTTACTTTACTTGAAGAATGGAGAAACGCATGTCGGAAAGAAAATTCATAATAGTTGACGGTTCTTCCATGCTGTCAACCTGCTATTACGCAGTTTTACCAAGAGAAATCATGTTTGCAAAGACAGAGGAAGAAAAACAGAAGCATTATGACAAAATCCTCCACGCCAAGGACGGCACCTATACCAATGCCATCTTTGGTATGCTGAAAATGGTGGTTTCTCTGATGAAAAAGCAGAAACCGGATTATATTGCCTTTGTGTTTGATAAAACCAGAGATACCTTCCGGAGAGAACTGTATGCGGAATACAAAGGGACCAGAGGAGTGACTCCCGAACCTCTTATTAATCAGTTTATATTAATAGAAGAAATCCTTAAGAGCGCAGGCTTTCAGGTGCTATTAAGCGAGCGGTATGAGGCAGATGATTATGCCGGAAGCCTGGTTATGAAGTTCAGGGAAGAGACTTCCATTATTCTGATGACAAAGGACCATGACTATCTTCAGCTGGTGAACGATGAGCACAATGTCCGCGCCTGGATGGTTCAGACTAAGCAGGAGAAGGCCGATGATCTTTATAAAAAGTATTATTCTTTTTACGGCGTGAACAAAAAAGATATCAATCTTCCGGAAAAAGTTTTTGAATATACTTCAGCCACTGTGCTTCGGGAGGAAGGCGTCAGGCCGGAACAGATTGCAGATTTAAAAGGAATTCAGGGAGATTCTTCTGATAATATTCCGGGAGTTAAGGGTGTCAGCAGTGCGGCACCTCTCCTTTTGAGAGAATATGGAACTGTGGAGGAAATCTACCGTTCTATTCATGAGGCTGAGGCGGATAAGAAATCCTTAAAGGAATTGCAGGATTTTTGGAAAAATGAGCTGGGTATCAGCCGTTCTCCTTATAAGGCCATGACAAAGGAAAGTGAAGAGGAGCTGTGTGGTGAAAAGGCCGCTCTTCTCTCCAAGACTTTAGCAACTATGAAAACGGACATTTCAATTGATATAAGTCTGATGGATTTTTCCTCAGAATCCTATCAGGAAGAAACGATCAGGGAATGGCTGAAAAAACTTGATATAAAAGAAGCTTCTATTTTTGGTTCTGAGAAATAAGGGGACTTTCTTCAAAAGTATTTTTTGGCCGGGTTTGGGGACACTCTGTATGAGCGTCCCTTTCCGATTGAGAAAAAGGAGAAACAGATTATGAATCAATCATTTGAAACATTGTCAGCTTTGCTGGAAAAAACTATGGCCCTTCAGACAGCCCTTATTCTGTTTGAGTGGGATAATGAAACCCTTGCACCGGAGAGTGCCGGTTCCTATACGTCAAGAGTGGTGGGAGTTCTCTCCCAGGAGTATTATAACGCCATGACAGGTGATGAGATGGGAGAGGCCATTGCTGCCTGTGAAAAGACTGACGGACTGACAGCCACTGAGACAGCTATTGTCCAGGAGGTGCGGCAAACCAGAGAAGAATTGGTGTGCGTTCCTGCAAATGAATACCGGGAAAATGCCCAGCTGATAGTTGAATCTGCCAGAATCTGGGCAAAAGCAAGAAAGGATGGGAAATTTGAGGATTTTGCCCCCACCCTTGAAAAAGTAATTGGTTTTAAGAAAAAGTTTGCTTCATACCGCAAAAAAGATGGACAAAAGCTATATGATATTATGCTGGATGAAAATGAAAAAGGCTTCAATATGGAACTTCTGGATGAGTTTTTCGGCAAGCTGAAGGACGAAATCGTACCTTTGTTAAAGGAGATCATGGAGAAGGGAAGAACGATTGATACTTCTTTTTTAAAGGGTGATTATCAGCCGGAAAAACAGAGAGAACTAGCCAAAATTCTTGCGGAATATGTGGGCTTTGATTTTAAAAAGGGAGTGCTGGCTGAAAGCGCTCATCCCTTTACCACCAACCTTCACAACCATGATGTAAGAATTACCACCCATTACGGAGATCATGTGGACAGTTCTATCTTTTCTGTCATCCATGAAGCCGGTCACGGAATTTATGAACTGGGGGTTTCTGATGACTTGACCCAGACGACCGTAGGACAGGGATCATCCATGGGTGTCCATGAATCCCAATCCCGTTTTTTGGAAAATATCATCGGGCGCAGTCCGGCTTTTTGGGTGCCTTTATATGGGAAATTGCAGGAGTTATTTCCAAAGCAGCTGGGAAAGGTTTCCAGAGAACAGTTTGTGGAGGCAATTAACAAGGTGGAGCCGGGCCTGATCCGGATTGAGGCTGATGAACTGACTTACAGCCTTCACATTATGATTCGGTATGAAATTGAGAAAATGATTGTGGAGGAAGATATTAATTTAGAAGAGCTTCCGGAAATATGGGCAGATAAATACGAAGAATATTTAGGAATACGTCCGGAAAACCCCTCAGAGGGAGTGCTTCAGGATATTCACTGGTCTCAGGGGCTGTTCGGATATTTCCCCTCATATGCATTGGGAAATGCCTTTGGAGCTCAGATATACAATCATATGAAAAAAGAGATGGATTTTAATGACCTTCTTAAAAATGGAAAGGTAGAAGTCATATGTGAATTCCTTCGGGAAAACATCCATAGGTTCGGAAAGCTGAAAACCAGCCGTCAGATATTAAAAGATATTACAGGGGAAGACTTTACTCCGGATTATTTCATCCAGTACCTAAAGGAAAAGTACGGGAAACTGTATGATTTATCATAGGATTATATGTACTCAGAGGAGAGGATAAGGATGAATAATATTAAAAAAAATGCCTTGGAACTGATCGGTAATACCCCCATGATGGAGCTTGGCAATTACGCAAGGAAGCACAGCCTGTCTTCCGCCATTATTGCTAAACTGGAATGCTTTAATCCCGCAGGAAGCGTAAAGGACAGAGCTGCCCTTTTCATGATTCAGGAAGCGGAAAAAGCCGGAACATTAAAGCCTGGGGCTACTATCATAGAGCCCACATCCGGAAATACCGGCATTGGAATTGCCAGTATTGCTGCTGTAAAGGGATACCGGGCTATTCTTATTATGCCTGAAACCATGAGCGTGGAACGGCGCAGTCTTTTAAAAGCATATGGTGCAGAAATCGTTCTGACAGAAGGCTTCAAAGGCATGAAAGGTGCCATTGCAAAGGCTGAAGAGCTGAATCAGGAGATTGAAGGCTCTGTTATCCTGGGCCAGTTTGACAATGTTTCTAATCCAAAAGCTCACCGTGAAACAACAGGGCCTGAAATCTGGAGAGACACAGATGGAAATATTGATGTGTTTATCGCAGGTATAGGCACTGGAGGAACCATAACCGGAGCAGGAGAGTATTTAAAAGAAAAGAATCCTGATATCAGGGTGATCGCAGTGGAGCCGTCTGGTTCCCCCATCCTTTCAGGAGGAAAACCAGGACCTCACGGAATACAGGGAATAGGGGCTGGATTTGTACCTTCTATTCTCAATACCAATATTTATGATGAGATTATTACCGTTGAAAATGGGGACGCTTACGAAACTGGAAAAGAAATTGCCCATACAGAAGGCATCCTGGTGGGAATTTCCTCTTCTGCAGCCGTGTGGGCAGCCAGAGAGGTTGCAAAAAGGCCGGAATATGCGGGGAAAAGAATTGTGGTTCTGCTTCCTGACACTGGAGACAGGTATTTGTCCACATCGCTGTTTTCTTAATTCTAAATGAAAAAGCCAGAGGTATCAGGGGATTCCCCATTTAGCCTCTGGTTTTTTATGTGTGATCCTGTTCCTTCCAGTCTTCAGAATAATAATAGTTTATTTCAGCCCCCAAAAAGAGGATGCAGATACAGGCATACAGCCAGAGCATCATCAGCACAATGGCAGTAAGGCTCCCATACATAACGGAAAAGTTATTGAAGTGAGTGAAGTAAATGGAAAACCCAAAGGAAAAGCATATCCAGCCCAAAGTTGAAAATCCAGCACCGGGAAGCTGTTTCCGGAAGGACTGTTTTTTTGACGGAACGTAGGTGTAAAGGACGGCAAAGAACATGGTCATGATGAAAATAAACATAGTACGAAAAGCCAAAATGTACTGGGTGATCTCTGCCAGAATAGGGAAATGACGATTCATAAAACTCTGAATGGAACTTCCTAATACCAAAAGAATCAGTGTCAGGATAGAAATAACCATGAATACAATTGTGTAACCGGCACAGATTACCCGAGTTACAAAGTAATTTCGTCTTTTCTCCTGACCGAATACCCGGTTTAAGCCTCGTTCAATGCTTAGCACACCTTTGGACGCAGACCATAGGGCAGTAATTGCAGTTACGGAAAGCATGGTCACCGGTGAATTGGTATAAAGATTGTCAACTACTGTCACAATAATACTGTCCATCTTTAAGTTGCTGGGAATGATTGCAATTAAAAGCTGAAGCAGACTGGCTTTGGTAATATGTGGGGTAAGCTGGATTAAGGTCATTAAAAGCATAATGAACGGAAATGCTGCAATAATTATGAAAAAAGATGCCTGCGCCGCATATACGGTCATCTCATCCCGGGCGAATTTTCTGAATACCTGCCCGTATTTTAATATCAACCGAATCATAATACATCCTTTCTCCTGTTATAATGGAATGGATGGTGCTATAAGCACTCCATTTTCCGGGAAGTTAGACAGCACCTTCTCAGAAGCTATATTAAGTAGCATATTAACATGGGACAAAAAAAATATCAAGGCATTGCATATTAGGATAAGATTGACAAAACAGGATATAACTTTTAGAATAAATGAAAGTGATCTTATTTTCATATTTATATGATTATTCAAAAGCGAAGGAGATTGGAATGAAGAAGCTTCTGAAGTATCTCGAAGACTATAAACTGGAAAGCATACTGGGGCCTCTGTTTAAGCTATTGGAAGCCGGATTTGAGCTTATGGTACCTCTTGTTATGGCTCAGGTCATTGATGTGGGTATCAGGACAAATGACTTTCCTTTTATTTTGAAAATGGGAGGTGTACTGGTACTGCTTGGCATCATAGGGCTTGTGTGTTCCATTACAGCTCAGTATTTTGCAGCAAAATCAGCAGCCGGGTTTGGTGCTGCATTAAGAAATGATTTATTTGCCCATATTAATCGGCTTTCTTACCGGGAAATAGACACTGTTGGAACTGCGACTTTAATCACCCGTATGACAAGTGATGCCAATCAGGTTCAATCAGGTGTGAATTTATTCCTGCGTTTGTTTCTTCGTTCCCCATTTGTTGTTTTGGGTGCTATGATTATGGCTTTCACCATTAACGTCAGGGCGGCGATGATATTTGCTGTTGCTATTCCTGTTCTTTCTGCCGTGGTCTTTGGAATTATGCTCATCAGCATGCCTTTGTATAAAAAAGTGCAGACGCAGTTGGAGGAAGTTCTTTTGACGGTTAGAGAAAATCTTACCGGAGTCAGGGTGATCCGTGCATTTAATCGGCAGAATGATGAAATTTTGCGTTTTGACCAGGAAAATGGACTATTAGTAAGGTTTCAGGTTTTTGTCGGGAAGATTTCCGCCCTGATGAATCCAGTGACTTATGTGATTGTCAACCTGGGACTGATTGTTCTCATTCAAACAGGAGCGGTTCAGGTGGAAAACGGAATCATCACACAGGGAGCGGTTGTAGCCCTTGTTAATTACATGTCACAGATTCTTGTGGAACTGATCAAGCTGGCAAATTTAATTATTACAGTTTCCAAGGCACTGGCCTGTGGTAACCGGATCAATTCTGTGTTTGATATGAAACCGGGAATTACCGAGAAAACCCATGCAGTGATAGAGGAAAAACCTGCAGTGCCCAAGGTGGAGTTTGTTCACATGGATTTCACCTATGAAGGGGCCAAAGCTCCTGCCCTCAAGGGGATTTCTTTTCAGGTAATGAAAGGACAGACCATAGGAATTATAGGCGGAACAGGCTCTGGTAAATCCACATTGGTGAACTTAATTCCCCGTTTTTATGATGTAACAACAGGAGCAGTGAAAGTGGAGGGAAATGATGTAAAGGATTATCCCTTTAAACAACTCAGGGGGAAGATCGGTGTGGTTCCTCAAAAAGCGGTACTTTTTAAGGGAAGTCTTCGGGAAAACATGCTATGGGGCAAAAATGATGCAACGGATGAGGAAATATTCCGCGCTCTTGACATTGCCCAGGCCAGGGAATTTGTGGAGGAGAAGGGAGAAGGTCTGGAACTTATGCTTCAGGCAGGGGGAAAGAATCTTTCTGGCGGACAGCGTCAGAGGCTGACTATAGCAAGAGCTCTGGTTAGAAGCCCTCAGATACTTATTATGGATGACAGCGCCTCTGCTCTGGATTTTGCCACAGATGCCAGATTACGAAAAGCCATTAAAGAAAACACCGGAAATATGACAGTATTCCTCGTTTCACAAAGAGCTTCTACAATAAAGAATGCGGATTCTATTCTGGTTTTGGATGATGGCCGGATGGCGGGACTTGGAACCCATAAAGAGCTCTTGGATTCCTGCGAGGTGTATCGGGAAATATGCCTTTCCCAGTTGTCAGAAAAGGAGGCTCAGTAGCATGGAAATGAGAAAACAAAAAACCACGGTAAAGCGAATCCTCGGAGCAATAGGTAAGTATAAAATGGGCGTTTTTTCTTCTTTGGCATGTGCCTTTATTACTGTACTTTTGACTTTGTATATCCCTATTCTGACAGGACGTGCCATTGACTGTATTTTAGGGCCGGGTAATGTGGATTTTACAGGGATGTGGAAAATCCTGGTGCGGATCGGAGTTATCATTGGGATTACAGCGGTGGCCCAGTGGCTTATGAGCCATATTAATAACCAGATCACCTATAAGGTGGTGAAGGATATCAGAACCCAGGCATTTAATAAGCTTGAGGCGCTTCCCCTTAAGTACATTGATTCCCATAGCCATGGTGATATGCTCAGCCGGATCATTGCTGATATTGACCAGTTTTCTGATGGAATATTATTGGGCTTTACTCAGCTTTTTACCGGAGTTTTAACCATTGTAGGAACCTTATTCTTTATGTTTTATATTAATCCTGTTATAACCATTGTGGTGGTTCTTGTGACTCCAGTTTCCTTGTTTGTGGCCGGGTTTGTGGCGAAAAGAACTTACAGGATGTTTCAGAAGCAATCCCAGGCAAGAGGAGAAATGACTTCCATTGTGGAGGAAATGTTGGGAAATCAGAAAGTTGTACAGGCATTTGGCTACGAGCCGGAGGCTCAGGAAAGGTTTGGAAAGATTAATGAGGACCTTCGTATCTGGGGACTGAAGGCCACCTTTTTTTCCTCCATTACAAACCCTGCAACCCGATTTGTAAATAGCTTGGTTTATGCCAGTGTAGGAATTGCAGGAGCAATCGGGGCTGTTTACGGAGTCCTGACTGTGGGTCAGCTTTCCGGATTTTTAAGCTATGCTAACCAGTATACAAAGCCTTTTAATGAGATATCTGGGGTGATTACAGAACTGCAGAATGCACTGGCCTCGGCATCCCGTGTGTTTGAGCTGATTGATGAGGAAGCCCAGGTTCCCGATGCTCCTGACGCAAGGATTCTGACTGATGCAGAAGGACAGGTAGTTCTGGAGGAGGTAAGCTTTTCATATGATCCTCAGGTGAGCCTGATTGAACATATGAATCTGGAAGTTCAGCCGGGCCAGAGAGTTGCTATCGTAGGCCCTACAGGCTGCGGAAAAAGCACTGTAATTAATCTTCTTATGCGCTTTTATGATGTGGATTTTGGAAGTATCCAGGTGGAAGGAACTGATATCCGCCGTATATCAAGAGAAAGTCTGCGGGCCTCATATGGAATGGTTTTACAGGAAACATGGCTGAAATCAGGAACCATCCGGGAAAATATTGCCTATGGGAAGCCTGATGCTTCGGAAGAAGAAATTATTTTAGCTGCTAAGGGTGCCTATGCCCACAGCTTTATCGAACGTATGCCCAATGGGTATGATACAGTTATATCAGAGGACGGCGGGAATTTATCCCAGGGACAGAAACAGCTTTTGTGTATTGCCAGAGTCATGCTATGTACTCCTCCAATGCTGATTCTTGACGAAGCCACGTCTTCCATTGATACCAGAACCGAAATAAGGATACAGAAGGCATTTACAAGAATGATGGAAGGGAGGACCAGCTTTATTGTGGCTCACCGGCTTTCTACCATTAGGGAGGCGGATGTGATTTTGGTTATGCGGGATGGGAACATTGTTGAGCAGGGCACTCATGAGAGCCTGCTCTTAAAGAACGGGTTTTATGCGCAATTGTATAACAGCCAGTTTGCTGTTTAAAACAAATTTACTGAATTTACTTACTAAAGATAATGGACAGAGGGCGGTGGAATTATGTTTGAAATTGCTGTTTGCGATGACAATGCTCTAGATAGGAAATTTTTAATTGAGCGAATTGAGAAGAACATGGGGGAACCGGAAACTATGAGAATTCATGAATATGATTCCGGTATGAGTCTGCTAAATGTCATTAAAAGTATTAGGTTCTCCATTATTTTTCTGGATATCCAGATGGGAGAATTAAATGGTGAGGAAACTGCAATCCGAATTAGGGAGATGGATAATAATGTGATTCTGGTATTTAATACCGGATTTGTAGAACCGTCTCCCCGCAGCTTTGAGGTTCAGCCCTATCGGTATATCATGAAAAATATGGCGGTTCAGGTGATTGACCGTTACATACAAGATGCTCTGAAAAGAATGATAGAATTCAGCCAGGCTCCGCTGATGAAAGCAAGTGTGAACAGGGAGATGCTGTTTTTAAAGGCTGATGATATTGTGTATATTGAAAAATATAAGAAAAGTACGAGAGTTTACATTTCGGAAAATGCAATTAAGATTTACGGAATTAAGGCTGATTTCAACGGCCAGTTTCCTGATATACGCATTCAGGAGAAACTGGAATCCATTTATGAAAAACTGATGGTTTATGGATTCGGTTGTCCTCATGATAGCTTTCTGATTAATTTTAAATACCTTATTTATTGTACGGGTAAGGCTTTAAAGCTAAAGGATGTGAATTATACATTTCCTATTACACGGAGTAAGGCAGTGGAGTTTAATAAACTGAAGCAGGAGTTTATGTTATCCAAATATAAGGAAGGCGTATTATAATGGAAAATGATTTGTTGTCGGTAAGTCGTTTGTTCTTTTGTGGGATGGATGTTTATATGCTTTATCGTTTTCTTGTTGCTATATTTCTGGAAAAATGGAAAGGGAAAAAACGTATTTTATTCAGCTCAGTTATAGGGCTTATGATATTTTTGGTAAACAGTACAGGAAGCCCAGTGTTGAATTTATTGACAGTACCACTATTACTATATTTATATGCAGTCTTATCATTCCGTATTTCGTTAAGTAATGGGGTTGCATATACAATTATTTATTTTTCAACATTTGGAGCGGGAAAAGAGGTTTCCTTTGAACTTTTATATCGATTGTTATCAAAAAATCTACCTTTTTACATTCCGCCATGGTTTACTGCTGGAGGGATATATTTTCTGTTAATTGAGTATTTAGTTGGCTTTTTATTTCTTTTATACATAGAAAAATTTATTAAAAAAATAAAGATAAGTAATAGTAATAGTTTCTCATGGTATTTGCTTATGGTCCCTGTTTTATCTTTAATGATTTCTAGTAGCTTTTTGAATATTGACTTTCCTGATTCTCTTGTTATGCAGATATCTATGTGTGGAGGAGCATTTTTACTTTTCTTTACGAATGCTATGATATTTATTATTTTGGAGAGATACACGAACGTAATGAATAAAATAAAGTATGCAGAGCTCTACAATGTTAAAAGAGATATGGAAAATGAGCATTTTCAAAATATTTTAAAAGTCAATGAACACTACCAGCATTATATACATGATATTAATGCTTACTTTAATAGTTTTCGGATGCTTGCAGCAAAAGGAGAGGCTAAAAAAATCATTGAAATCGTTGATGAATTAAAAGGGAAAATTCAAGAAGAAATAAGTGGTATGATTTATAGCGGAAATCCTGTTTTAAATGCAATCTTATCTGAACGGGTATCAATTGCTAAGGAAAAGAGAATCTTGTTATCTATTTTTGTTGAGAGCTTTTTGGATGTTGATTTTGTTTCTGATGCTGATATGATTTCTATGTTTGGTAATCTTTTAGATAATGCTCTTGAGGCAGCAGAAAAGTGTGATGTAGAAAATCGGAAAGTTGATGTTAGACTGTTTATGGGGAGTAATTATTTCTTAGTTCTTCATATTGAAAATAGTTATGCTGTATCCGCTAAAAGAGTAGGTACGCGTCTTTTATCGACAAAGGCTGATTTTAAACATCATGGTCTGGGTGTGGGAATTGTAATGAACCTTGCAGATAAATATGGAGGAACCTTAAGTTTAGAAGAAAAAGCTGATTTATTTGTCACAACTCTTACGATTTCAACATGTATCGAACACAAAGATGCTAATTTTGGCATTTAATGTGTATAATTTTGGTACTTGGGTTGAAATATGTAAGATTTAAGTATATAATATAAAAAAAAGGAGGTTATATAATGAGAAAAATGTTGGATAGTTTAAGAGGTAAAATGTCAGTAGTTAAAGCAATGAACCTATGTGCATTACTTGTTGCCGCCTATACGATCAATGTCACATGCTTGTGGGCGCATCATCAGCCAGAAGTTCCAGAAGAAGCTAAAAAGCTTAGGAATTTTTAATGATTAAATGGTTGTCGAGAAACATTGTTATCTGGCAGATTCAAAGAAATATTCTGGAAAGTGGTCAGAGCGCATTATATCAGTATGGATATGAAGTTTTGCTTAATCAAGTTTTAAATATTTTTATTGCAATTCTTATAGCAATTTTAATGCGTGCTCCAGTAACTGTTTTTTTATTTCTTATCAGTTATATTCCTTTGCGATCCTTTTGTGGTGGATATCATGCTAGAACAAACAGTGGTTGCACTCTTGTATCAGCATTATTGACTGTTGTTGTTTGTATTATAGCTAAAGTAGTGGAAGGAAGTTGGATTTTAAGGCTATTGCCTATTGGCTTTTTAATTTCCGGCTTTATAATCCAGTGGCTTGCTCCTGTTGCCGACAAGAATAAGCCGCTAGATGAAAAAGAAGTCATCCGGTATCGTAAATTGAGCCGATATATATGGTTAGTAGAAACTTTAATAGGCATGATATTTTGGTTTTTTAAACCTGAGACCAGTTTGATTGTTGTTATTAGCCATATCATCTTGTCCATAATGTTGGTATATGGAGAATTAAAGAATCGTCAGGAAAAAAAACAGCAATACGCACAAAATTGAGGTCACACAATATGTATCCCTATAGGAGAGCAGACAAGCTTTTTTATAGGGTGTTTTTTTGAAATAATTATTTTTAAATCTCCGAAAATTCGATGAAAATAATTCATTGGGTATACGGGGATATTTTTGTTTTATACACTATGGTTTTGAAGAAATTCCCTTGCGGTTTTTACTTAAGGACGCAAAGTTCAGATGAAATGTGCAAATTTTGGAGCCTAATGCGTACAATTTTGGCACTTGTATTGAAATAAGATTTCAAAGATGTAGAATGTAGTTATAGATATCAGGGGAAGATTTCGAGCATGAGAGGATGATAGAAAGTGAAGAGAAAAAAACAAAATGAGAGTTATTATCAATACAAGGCCACTTGCAGCATTCGCAGAGAAGATGGCTTTGAGGACATCCGGAATTATGAACTTGACACAGATATTCTTCACAACAGCCTGCACTTTTGGAATAAGTCCCGCTGCCTGAAGAAGTGTCAGGATATGCTTGGTACCTTGATATTCCGTGAGGATGACCGGATTGTAAAATACGGGATACTGGAAGAAAAGCTGGTTCTCGTACCAAGATTTATCTATGAGCAGGGGAAAAAGCCTCCTAGAAAGAATATTGTTCTTCCTAAACTTTTCCTTGTCATAGAAGCACTGACCATTCTGGTTATTCAAAGCAGAATGTGAATTAAACAGTGATAGAGACACGGTAATAGAGTTTTTTATAAGCAGGTGAAAGTATGATTGATGATGAAAAGATAATGGGGTCGGAACGTATTGAAAAGCTCAATCGTTTTACAAGTATTGAAACAGGCATCTATGTAGAAGGCGAATTAGTACAGTTTCAAGAGGTACTGCTGTTTGATGATCAAATTGGAGTCATGCTTCCTGTTGAGTTTGAGGATATGGAGCCAGGAGAAGCAAGAAAGAAATATTTTTCAGAACAGCGTCCAAGGATTATAAAGACCAATAAGGAAGGAACAGTAGATTTCTCATTTAATATGATAGACTACAAAGTTGCTTCTGAAGATTTAGAGGCTGTTATTAATGATTTTCACCACGTTTTAAAGCGCTTCCAGCCTATGAGTGTCTGCCTGGAAATAGGTTCTGATCTTCAGGCCCCCGCTCCTTTTGCATGGATGGAATTTATAAGCAGTGCTTTAGATGAAAATCTGTATAATGTGCTTACCATTTATCTCGTTGGAGACAAGCTCTTAATGCTTATGTTTAACTGTCCGTTTCAAAGACGGATGGATTGGCTCAACTGCCTCACACAGATTAGAAAAACAATAGTTCTGTACGAAAAAGGAGAGCGGAAAAACATATCAGTATATGACAGGAGAAAGGAGATCTGCTGATGATGAACATAAAAAAGGATGACAAGTCATTTCCTGATTTATATGGGTATTTTTGCGGAATGCTTACAAAAGGAAAGATGGACGAGCTTTACAGCCAGATAATGGGAGCCATTCCGGATTTATCTGTCGCAAAGGGAACCATCAGCCTGGCCAAGAAATAAATCCCCATGATACTGTAAATGCAGTTTTTTTAGGAAAATGGTAATGAATATTAAAATCAGATTACTTGAAACTCCTAAGGAATGATAGTATAATATACTTGATTCAGGAAGGGAGGAAAAGGGAACTGCCCAGGCAAAGTACCGGACAAATTATGAGAGTATGCCCACACTGCGGGAACCAGATTTCCGAAAATAATAACACTATTTATTGCCCTGGTTGCAATCAGATAGTGGATGAAGAAGTGCTTCTACGTATGAAAATAGAAAAGAAGCTGCAAAAATCAGACGACCAGCCTTTTAGAGGCGGTAAGATTACAAAAGCAGAAATGGAAAAGCAGAAACGGCGATATAATAATGATGATGATTATAGATCAATAAAAGTCCAGAACGAAGAAAAGTCCTATGTTTCCGCTATTGTCACTATTGTTGTGATTGCAGCGGTGATTGCAGCAGTTTATTTCCTTTTAAAATGAGATTAAGTAAATTAACCCTTGACATTTTGAGTTTACATTATTACAATGATAACGAATATTACAATAAAAAATATCAAATGCGATGAAGGTGTCAGTAGATCCTTATTTTCTTCCAGAGAGAAGGGGCCGCCGGCTGTAAGCCCTTTTAAGTTCAGTTAAGAGATTGAATTTCCCACCGAAGCAGCATGATTGAAACCGGTAAAAGCCGTTGGCATTTCCCGGCGTGTAGATTATGACGTCCATACACGTTATGTATGCCGAGTGCCTGTGTATAACGCAGGAATCAGGGTGGTACCGCGAATATAGCTTCGTCCCTTTTTGGGGCGGAGTTTTTTTGTGAAAACAGAAATGTAAGAAAAGAAGGAGAGCATGATGAAAGACCAATTAGAGAAAATCAAACAGGAAGCATTAAGCAGAATAGAAGCCTCAGAAGCCTTGGAAAAGCTTAATGACATCAAGGTTGCTTATCTTGGAAAGAAGGGTGAGTTGACCACTGTTTTAAAGAGTCTTAAGGATGTCAGCCCGGAAGACAGGCCAAAGATAGGTCAGATGGTAAATGATGTCCGTGCCATTCTGGAAGAAAAATTAGAAGATACGATGACTGCCCTGATGAAAAAGGCCAGAGAAGAGCAGATGAAAAAAGAGGTTATTGATGTAACTCTTCCGGCTAAAAGAACTCATGGAGGCCATACTCACCCCAACACCATTGCATTGGAAGAGGTGGAACGGATTTTTGTGGGAATGGGCTATGAAGTAATGGAAGGTCCGGAAGTGGAGTACGATGCCTATAACTTTGAAAAGCTGAATATTCCCAAAAACCATCCGGCAAGAGATGAGCAGGATACCTTTTACATCAGTGAAAATATCGTTTTAAGAAGCCAGACTTCCCCGGTTCAGATCAGGGCTATGGAAAAGGGAAAACTGCCCATCAGAATGCTGGCTCCGGGCCGTGTATTCCGCTCTGATGAAGTGGATGCCACTCATTCCCCATCATTTCACCAGATTGAGGGGCTGGTTATTGATAAGAACATCACCTTTGCAGATTTAAAGGGAACCTTGGCCGAGTTTGCAAGAGAGCTGTTTGGTCCGGAAACAAAGGTAAAGTTCCGTCCTCATCATTTCCCGTTTACAGAACCAAGTGCGGAGGTGGATGTGACCTGCTTTAAATGCGGCGGAAGCGGCTGCCGTTTCTGCAAGGGGTCAGGCTGGATTGAGATTCTCGGATGCGGAATGGTTCATCCCAACGTATTGTCTATGAGTGGAATTGATCCCGATGAATACTCCGGTTTTGCTTTTGGCGTTGGACTGGAGCGAATCGCCTTGTTGAAATATGAGATTGATGACATGAGATTGCTGTACGAAAATGACATCAGATTCTTAAAGCAGTTCTAAGAACAGAAAGGGAGAAAAATCAATGAATACACCATTATCATGGATTAAAGCATACGTTCCTGGACTGAACGTAACGGCTCAGGAATATACAGATGCAATGACTCTTGCAGGGTCAAAAGTAGAGGGCTATGAGTGCCTGGATAAAAATTTAGAAAAGATTGTAGTTGGACACATTCTGTCTATTGAGCGTCATCCGGATGCAGACAAGTTAATTGTATGTCAGGTTAATGTTGGGACAGAAACAGTTCAGATCGTAACAGGAGCACCAAATGTTAAGGTTGGAGATAAGGTTCCTGTTGTCTTAGACGGAGGAAAGGTGGCAGGCGGTCATGACGGCGGTCCCCTTCCGGAAAACGGAATTAAGATTAAAAAGGGTAAATTAAGGGGAATAGAGTCCTGCGGTATGATGTGTTCCATTGAAGAACTGGGCTGTTCCGCAGAAATGTATCCCGATGCTCCGGAAAGCGGAATTTATATTCTGCCTGAGAATGTACAGCCAGGTACCGATGCTGTCCAACTGCTGGGCCTTCGTGACACGGTATTTGAATACGAGATCACTTCCAACCGTGTGGATTGCTACAGCGTCATTGGCCTTGCAAGAGAAGCTGCTGCAACTTTCCGCAAGCCATTTCTGCCGCCTGTTGTTACAGCGACAGGCAATGGAGAGAGTATTCATGATTACCTTAAGGTGACAGTGGAAGACAGTCTTCTCTGCCCCCGTTACTGCGCCAGAATGGTAAAGAATATTAAGCTGGCACCTTCTCCTGTATGGATGCAGAGACGCCTTGCGGCCTGCGGAATCCGTCCTATTAATAACATTGTGGACATCACTAATTATGTAATGGAAGAGTACGGACAGCCCATGCATGCCTTTGATTATGCTTTGCTGGCAAAGCATGAAATCGTTGTAAAGCGTGCCGAAGAGGGAGATTTCTTCCAGACTTTAGACGGACAGGAAAGAAAACTGGACAGCTCGATTCTGATGATTAACGATGGTGATAAAGCGGTGGGAATCGCAGGAATCATGGGAGGAGAGAATTCAAAAATCACAGATGATGTGACCACTCTGGTATTTGAAAGTGCATGCTTTAATGGAACTAATATCCGCCTTTCTGCAAAGAAAGTGGGATTAAGAACCGATGCATCCGGCAAATTTGAAAAGGGTCTTGACCCTAACAATACAGAAGCAGCCATAAATCGTGCCTGCCAGTTGATTGAGGAGCTGGGCGCAGGAGAAGTGGTGGGAGGAATTGTTGATGTTTATCCGGAAAAGAAAGAGGGAAAAAGAGTTCCTTTTGAGCCAGAGAAGATGAACCGCCTTCTGGGAACAGATATAGCTCCTGAAACCATGCTGGAATACTTCGGGGCGCTGGAACTGGAATATGATCAGGCTTCTGGTGATCTCCTCATTCCTACATTCCGTCAGGACTTGGAATGCATGGCTGATATAGCCGAAGAAGTCGCTAGATTCTATGGCTATGACAAGATTCCGGTATCTCTTCCTGCTGGAGAAGCTACTACCGGAAAGCTGTCTTATAAATTGAGAGTAGAGCAGCTGGCCAGAAGAGTTGCGGAGTTCTGCGGGTTTTCCCAGGGCATGACTTATTCCTTTGAAAGTCCTAAGGTATTTGACAGGCTTCTTCTTCCTTCGGACAGTCCGCTCCGTGTGACCGTGAACATTTTAAATCCTTTGGGAGAGGATTTCAGCGTGATGAGAACTTCTCCGCTTCATGGAATGCTTAGTTCTCTGTCCACTAATTATAACCGGCGGAATAAGAATACACGCCTTTATGAACTGGCTAATATTTATCTTCCCAAGGCGCTTCCTATGACAGAGCTTCCTGAGGAAAGAATGCAGTTCACTTTGGGAATGTACGGGGAAGGTGACTTCTTCGATATGAAGGGCGTTGTAGAAGAGTTCTTTGGTCAGTCAGGGATGAGTAAAAAGCCTCAGTACGATCCAAACAGCAAAAAGCCCTTTTTGCATCCGGGAAGACAGGCAGATATTCTGTATAATGGAGTAAATGTGGGATATTTAGGTGAAGTCCATCCGGATGTGGCAGATAATTATAAAATCGGAGAAAAGGCTTATGTGGCAGTCATTGATATGCCAGCTATGATTCCGTTCACCAGTTTTGACCGGAAATACACCGGAATTGCCAAATATCCGGCTGTTGCAAGGGATATCAGCATGGTGGTTCCAAAGGAAATTCTAGCCGGGCAGATCGAAGACGTCATTGACCAGAGAGGTGGAAAGCTGCTGGAAAACTATCAGCTTTTCGATATCTACGAAGGCTCCCAAATTGTAGCAGGATATAAGTCGATGGCTTATTCTATCACCTTCCGGGCTGTTGATCACACACTGGAAGAGCAAGAGGTTCTTGCTGTGATGAAGAAGATACTGGATGGATTGCAGAATCTTGGAATTGAACTGAGAGCTTAAAATTTTAATATAGAAAAGCAGAGGCTGTTATGGAAACCTCTGCTTTTTACCTGTGACTTACTTATCCTGTATCTTTTTGCGGTTTTTCTGCATGAACCGGACATATCCCGTCAATCCTTAAAACAGAAACACATGGAATGGCAGGGAGGAAAAAATGTTTGGCGGACATGATATTATAAAAGTAACTGGCAGAATGGCATGGGATTCACGGGCAAATCCGGCAGTTGAGGCTGAGGTTATATTGGAAAACGGCGCTCATGGAAAGGCAGTGATTTCATTGGGAGGATGTGGAAACGCACAATGGGAGTCAGGATATATTAATGACCGGCTTTCGGAAGCTGTCTTATTTGAAGAAGCACTGAATCAGGAACGGATTGACCGGCTCCTTCTACAGGCTTTAGATAATGAAAACAGGGGGAGGAAAAGCGTCCTGGCTATATCTATGGCTGTGGCAAGGGCAGCAGGCGCAGGTCTTGGGCTTCCGCTTTACCGTTATTTAGGAGGAACTTCTGCACCGGTGATGCCGGTTCCTGTTATGACCATGATTAGCGGAAGAGATGAGGAAATGGGGAAGGATTTTCCTGAACTGATGATTGTCCCAAAGGAAGCCGGAAGTTATTCTCGTAGATTGCGCATGGGAGCAGAAATTTATCATTGTTTAAAAAGGCTTTTAACCATAAGTGGGTACAGCACTTCTGTAGGAAAAAACGGTGGTTTTGTGCCGGATTTAAAAGATGCCGAAGAAGGACTGGGATACTTAACAGATGCATTTCAATTAAGTGGTTATAAGCCGGGAATTGATGTATCAATCATGATTTCCATAAATAAAGAACAAAAGGATATGATATCTCATTACTTAAGGCTGACTGACAGATTTCCTATATGCGGAATTTTTAATGGACTATGGAAGGAAGATTCGGATGGCCAATGCCAGGTGATGAAAATGCTGAAAGACCGGTTCTTAATGGCCTCCCCGGATTATTCCCATGCCAATGGAGCGGTAATCAGCCTGGAAGATGCAGGAACTCTTTTCAATGCTCTTAACATGGTAGAAGAGGCCAAAAAGGCTGGATGTAAGGTGATTATTTCCGGTGACAGCGGAGAAACAGAAGAAGACTTTCTTGCGGATATGGCGGTTGCAGCAGGCGCTGACTATGTTAAATTCGGTGCTCCATGCAGAGGAGAGTGGACGGCAAAATATAATGAGATGCTTCGTATAGAAGAATTTTATAATAAGAAAAAAGATTAAAAGACTTTATACTAAAATGTAAAAATTTAGTTGTATTTGCTGAAAATTTATGGTACAATCATTTTTGTTTGACTATAGGAGGTGGAAACGTGATCAGGATTATATTATCAATCATATTTGTTATCATATGCATTGCTTTATCAGCAATTGTTCTGCTACAGGAAGGAAAGAGCCAGGGCTTAGGTGCTATTGGCGGTATGGCAGATACTTACTGGGGCAAGAACAAGGGCCGTTCCATGGAAGGCAATCTGGAGAAGTTTACAAAATACGGAGCAGTTCTCTTTTTCATTCTGGCATTGGTACTGAATCTGAATATACTGTAAAGATTAAACACTCTTGTGGGATGACAACAAGGGTGTTTTTTGTTTTACGGATTCTTCCTTACATTATGGGAAAGTTTTGTAATACATGACAGGAAATTGAAGATAATAAAAATAAAGATGATAGAGAGAGGGAAGCCATGACAGAAGAACAGTTATTACAGCGTAAAACCATGCTTCTTACATTGTTTGAGGACCCGGCCTATGTCCCTATGAAGTTAAAAGAACTGGCTATGTTTCTTGATATTCCAAAGGAGCAGAGGGAAGATTTAAAAAAGGTTCTGGAGATTCTTCAAGCCGAGGGGAAAATCGGTGTTTCACAAAAAGGAAAGTACGGAAAGCAGGACATTGGTTCCATAGCAGGAGTGTTTTTTGGCCATTCCAAAGGCTTTGGATTTGTGGCCGTAGAAGGTATGGATCAGGATATTTTTATTCCGGAAGAAAAAACAGGGGGAGCTCTCCATGGAGATACGGTGCTCATCACTGCGGAAACAAAGCCGGAGAATGGAAGACGGGCGGAAGGCCGTGTTATTAAGGTTCTGGACCATGCCAATAAGGAAATTATAGGATATTACCAGAAAAACAAAAATTTTGGATTTGTTATTGCTGATAATCAGAAAATTGCAAAAGATGTATTTGTGCCTCAGGGTAAGGACATGGGAGCGGTGACAGGTCACAAGGTGGTTGTAAGGGTAACGGATTTCGGCGGTCCGGAACGAAAGCCGGAGGGAATTATTACAGAGATCATCGGGCACGTCAATGATCCTGGCACAGACATTCTTTCTATTGTACGGGCCTATGGACTTCCTGAGGACTTTACAGACAGTGTGATGAACCAGGTGGAAGCAGTTCCAGACCGGGTCTCAGAAGAGGAGCGGCAGGGACGTCTGGATTTGAGAGATTTGCAGACTGTTACAATTGACGGCGAGGATGCCAAGGATTTGGATGATGCCATTACCATATCAAAAAAGGACGGGGTATATACTCTTGGAGTTCACATTGCAGACGTGACCAATTATGTGACAGAATACAGTCCTTTGGATGAAGAAGCGTTAAAAAGGGGAACCAGTGTTTATCTTGTTGACCGGGTGATTCCCATGCTTCCTCACAAGTTGTCTAATGGAATATGCTCCTTGAACCAGGGAGAAGATCGGCTGGCATTGAGCTGCATCATGGAAATTGATGGAGCGGGCAGTGTTTTGGGACACAAGATTGCGGAAACGGTGATCAATGTGGACCGCCGGATGACTTATACGGCTGTTAGTGCTATCATTACCGATCATGATGAAACGGTTTTGAAGGAATATGAAGATTTTATTCCTATGTTTGAACAAATGAAGGAACTTGCTGACATTCTTCGGGAAAAGAGGAAAAAAAGAGGTTCTATTGATTTTGATTTCCCGGAGACAAAGGTGATTCTGGATGAACGTGGAAAGCCTTTGGAGATCAAGCCATATGATCGGAACTCGGCAACAAAGATCATTGAAGACTTCATGCTGATGGCAAATGAAACTGTTGCAGAAGATTATTTCTGGCAGGAGATCCCCTTCCTTTACCGGACTCATGACAATCCAGATCCGGAGCGGATGAAGAGTCTTGCCACCCTGATCAATAACTTTGGCTATTCTATCCGTTTTCATAATGGAGAAGTCTATCCCAAAGAGGTGCAGAGGCTTCTTGCAAATGCAGAGGATACGCCGGAGGAGGCCCTGATCAGCCGTCTGGCACTGCGTTCCATGAAACAGGCCAGATATACGGCTGGCAATACAGGACATTTCGGTCTGGCGGCTAAATATTACACTCACTTCACCTCCCCTATCAGACGGTATCCTGATCTCCAGATTCACCGGATTATCAAGGAAAATTTAAGGGCAGGCTTAAGTGAAAACAGGATTACACATTACGATAAGATTCTTTCTCAGGTGGCCGCTCAGTCTTCAGCCATGGAGCGGAGAGCGGAAGAAGCGGAGAGAGAGACTATTAAGCTTAAGAAATGTGAGTATATGGAAAAACACATTGGCGAGGCTTTTGACGGGGTTATCTCCGGTGTGACAAATTGGGGGCTTTATGTGGAGCTTTCTAATACAGTGGAAGGATTGATTCATGTCAATCAGCTTCAGGATGATTATTATCATTTTGATGAGGAGCATTATGAACTGGTGGGAGAAACGACCAAAAGAGTCTATAAGCTGGGTCAGGCCATCAGAGTTATAGTGGCAGGTACGGATAAGCTTTTGCGTACCATCGACTTTATTCCCGCAAAAGGATTTGACGGGGAATAACAGGAGGAAAGAAAATGGGGAAAGAAAGTTTTCGCATGATTGCCAATAATAAAAAGGCATACCATGATTATTTTATTGATGAAAAATATGAAGCAGGTATTGAATTGGCAGGGACAGAGGTAAAGTCCCTGCGTATGGGAAAATGCAGCATTAAGGAATCCTTTGTAAAGATTGAAAAAGGTGAAGTTTTTGTCAATGGCATGAACATCAGCCCTTATGAAAAAGGAAATATTTTTAATAAAGACCCTTTAAGGGTGAGAAAGCTGCTGCTTCATAAGATTGAGATTAAAAAACTGGATGCAAAGATTGCTCAGAAGGGCTATACTCTGGTTCCCCTTCAGATTTATTTTAAAGGCAGTCTGGTAAAGGTGGAAATCGGCCTTGCCAGAGGTAAGAAGCTTTATGATAAGCGGGATGATATTGCCAAGAAGGACCAGAAGAGAGAACTGGAGAGAGACTTTAAGGTCAAAAATCTTTAAAAGGGGGGAATTCGGTGGCACTTTATGATTATGCAGGAGCTTTGAGGCGGGGGCGCAGGCAGTATCAGACGTCTGTTTTGAAGGGGGAATACCCCTATCTGCCTGTTCTTGATGAGATACTGTCTCATACAGATATTGTTTCAGAGGTAAGCCTGGGAATCCGGGATATACCTTTGGATAAAATTATGGGTACTAAAACCGAAGGCCGGACTACGGCCTTTGCCAGCAATTTCATGCCTCTTTTATCGGAAAGATCAGAGTTTGGGGCGAAGTGGGCTTATCTCTATGACCATCAGATCAAGGATGGAATCAGAGATCCTATTGTTGTCTACGAATTTATGAACCAGTATTATGTGGAAGAGGGAAACAAGAGGGTCAGTGTCTTAAAATATGTGGGAGCATTCAGCATCACGGCTTCTGTGACCCGTTTGATTCCCAAGAGAACCGATGATCTGGACAACAAGCTTTATTATGAGTTTCTGGACTTTTACCAGGTATCCTTCAACTGTGATGTATGGTTCAGCAAGGAAGGCAGTTATGACAAGCTCATAAGGGCTATGGACAGGGTGGCCGGAGAGGTCTGGAGCGAAGATGAGAGAGCTATTTTCAAATCCTCTTATGACCGCTTTTCCAAGGCATTCCAAGTCTTCCGGGGCAATGATTATGATATGACGTGTTCGGATGCATTTCTCGTTTACGTAGAGCTTTTTGGATATGAAACAGTGAAGAATCGTCTGGAAAGCGAAATACGCAAGGATCTTGTAAAAATTAAAGATGAGCTTCTTCTGGCATCGGGTGGCAATAAGATTGCCTTGGTGGAACAGCCGGAGGAGGTGGAGAGCCAGGCGGAGAGCAGCCCTCTCAGGCTGATTAACTGGCTGCTTCCCTTCCAGTCTAATGAGCCTAAAACATTAAAGATTGCCTTTATCCATGCAAAGACAGCGGAAACCTCCAGCTGGACCTATGGGCATGAGCTTGGGCGGATGTATTTGGAACAGGTGTTTGGTGATTCTGTTCAGACTATTTCCTTTTTCCGCGGGGACACAGAGTTGGATATATCCCGGTCCCTTGATCAGGCCATTGCTGCCCGATGTGATGTGATATTTACTACGGCGTCTCAGATGATCAGCTTAGGTGTCAAGGCAGCCATAGAGCATCCGGAGGTAAACGTATTTAACTGTTCAGTAAATATGTCTTATTCCTCTGTCTGTACTTATTATGGAAGAATGTATGAGTCCAAGTTTCTTATGGGAGCCCTGGCCGCTTCTATGGCCCGGGAGGATAAGCTTGGATATGTGGCTGATTATCCCATTTACGGAACAGTTGCTAATATCAATGCATTTGCTTTAGGAGCCAGAATGATTAATCCTTATGCCAAGGTCTATTTAGAATGGACCAGGGTAAATGGCAGAGATGCCCATGGGGAACTGGAAAAAGAAGGTATTTCCTTTATTTCGGGCGATGATATGATCACTCCTCAGTTCCCTACAAGAGAATATGGGCTTTACCAGAAGCTTGCAGATGGAACGTTAAAAAATCTGGCTACCCCTATCTGGCACTGGGGAAAATTTTACGAAAAGATTATCAATAATATGTTCCGGGGAGGTTCGGAAAAAAAACAATTAAAAGGAAAGCAGGCCATCAATTACTGGTGGGGGATGTCTGCGGATGTGATCGACGTGATTTGTTCCCAGAATCTGCCTCACAGCACCAGCCGGCTCATAGGGTTTTTAAAAAGTTCCATCCGGTCAGGAAGCTTCCTTCCTTTTTCCAATATCATTTACTCCCAGGATGGACATCTGCGGTGCGAGGAAGATATGAGCCTGACCTCTGAGGAGATCACTACTATGAACTGGCTGGCAGAAAATGTGGTGGGACACATCCCTTCCTTTGGCCAGCTTACAGAAGAGGCCAGGCTGCTGGTAAACCTCCAGGGAAAGACAATATACGAAACAGCGGATACGGAGGAAGAACATCTTGAAGATCCTGGTATTATCTGACCATGAGTCAAAATCTCTCTATGATTATTATACACCGGAAAAGCTGAAGGATATTGATCTGATTATTTCCTGTGGTGATTTAAAGGCTAATTATCTCACCTTTTTTGCCACGTTTTCCAAGGCTCCGGTGTTTTATGTTATGGGAAATCACGATGTTCATTACTTAGAGTATCCTCCTGAAGGATGTACGTGCATCGAAGATGATATTGTGACCTTCCGGGGAGTTCGCATTTTGGGACTTGGAGGTTCTATGGAATACATACCTAATTCCAGGAATCAGTATACGGAAAAAAGGATGGCAAAGAGAATCCAGCATTTATGGTGGAAGCTTTGGAGGCATAAGGGCTTTGACATTCTGGTTACCCATGCACCGGCCCGTGAAGTTAACGACCTTCCGGATCTGCCTCACCAGGGGTTTTTATGTTTCAGGAATTTGCTGGATAAGTATTCCCCAAAATACTTTCTTCACGGACACATTCATTCCAATTATGGAAATGCATTTAAAAGAGAGGATAAGTACGGAAATACTGTGGTGATCAATGGATATGAATACTGCATTATTGACTACCCAGAGGTAATATAGAACCATAAGCGGGTTCAGATATAACCTCAGATTATGATACACATTCCCATTATTTAGTTGACAAATAGAAGTTAGGTTGCTATCATTTAAATTACTATACAAAAAGGCAGGGATATGGATGGAAAGAATCGTATTATCATTGCTGGTTGATAACACCGCCGGTGTATTGAGCCGTGTGGCCGGGTTGTTCAGCCGCCGCGGCTACAATATTGAAAGTCTTACGGTGGGCGTAACTGCGGATGAGAGATATTCCAGAATGACAGTAGTGTCTACCGGTGAGCAGGAGATTTTAGACCAGATTGAAAAACAGCTTAGAAAACTTGAAGATGTGAGAGACATCAAGGAGTTAAAACCGGGAAGTTCGGTATACAGAGAGCTTATTCTGGTTAAGGTCCGGGCTAATGCCAGTGAACGCCAGGCGGTCAGTGCCATAGCAGACATTTTCCGGGCCACCATTGTAGATGTAGGAAAAGACTCTTTGACAGTCATGCTGACCGGTGACCAGTCAAAGCTTGACGCACTGATTAATTTGCTTGAAGATTACGATATTTTAGAGCTTGCGAGAACAGGTGTGACCGGGCTTTCAAGAGGTGCGGAGGATGTCCGCCACCTTCCTTAGGCAGCGGATGTTTATAAGCTGAAGGAATTGCCTGTACTATGAACCAATTATGAGGAGGAAATAAAAAATGGCAAAGATTTACTATCAGGAGGACTGTAATTTATCTTTATTGGAAGGTAAGACTATTGCAGTCATTGGATACGGAAGCCAGGGCCATGCCCATGCGCTGAACTTAAAGGAATCAGGATGTGATGTTATTGTAGGACTTTATGAAGGAAGCAAATCCTGGGCAAAGGCTGAGTCACAGGGATTAACAGTTTATACAGCAGCAGAGGCAACAAAAAGAGCTGATATCATCATGATTTTGATTAATGATGAGACTCAGGGCACCATGTACAAGGAATCTGTAGAGCCAAACTTAAAGGATGGCGCTATGCTGATGTTTGCTCACGGCTTTGCAATCCATTTCGGACAGATTATTCCTCCGAAGAACGTAGATGTTACCATGATCGCACCGAAGGCTCCAGGTCATACCGTAAGAAACGAGTATCTGGTAGGCAGAGGAACTCCATGTCTTGTAGCTGTACATCAGGATTATACCGGTAAGGCAAAGGACAAGGCTTTGGCTTATGCTCTGGCATTAGGCGGCGCAAGAGCAGGTGTTTTAGAGACTACCTTCCGTGTTGAGACTGAGACAGACCTTTTCGGTGAGCAGGCAGTTCTTTGCGGCGGTGTATGCGCCCTGATGAAGGCAGGCTTTGAAACTCTGGTAGAGGCAGGATACGCTCCTGAAAATGCATACTTTGAATGCATTCATGAGATGAAGCTGATCGTAGACCTGATCTTTGAAAGCGGTTTTGCAGGCATGAGATATTCAATCTCCAACACTGCAGAATATGGCGATTATATTACAGGACCAAAGATCATCACGGATGAGACTAAGAAAGCTATGAAGAAGGTACTTTCTGATATTCAGGACGGCACTTTCGCAAAAGACTGGCTGTTAGAGAACAAGGTAGGAGGTACCCACTTCCATGCTATGAGGAATCATGAAGCAGAACACGATTTAGAGAAAGTAGGTGCTAACCTTCGTAAACTCTATAGCTGGAATGACGGCGGAAAAATGATCGACAACTAAAAATAAACAAAGGCGGTTGGAAAAGAAACTACATTCCAACCGCCTTTTACATTATTCGTCAATTGCACCGGTCTTCATGACCTCAAAAAAGCTTTCCATGGCAGTTGATACACTACCTGAGTTGTAGGCAAAGCCCACGTTCCTCATTTTTATATCATTTTCCAGGAAAACCTGGATTAAATCACCGCGGTCCAGTTCCTCCTGGACAAACTCCTTGATAACACAGCCGATTCCCAGTCCGATCTTGGCAAATTCAATGAGCAGATCCATGGTTGTAACCTCCAATAGCTGGTTAGGAACAATGTGATTTTCGCTCATATATTCGTCAATATATCTTCTTGTCATGTTGTTCTTATCCAAAAGGAGAATATTTCCTGTCTGGAATAAATTTGCTTCTGTTCCTTCTCTTAAATAAAGGTTATTTAAATACGATTTAGTGGTCACGAATATATCCTGGATATTCATAACAGGCTGAAACAGAAGGGGCCTGCGGTTAGAAGGCTCTGCAATCAGTCCTAAATCGATCTGGTGCTGTTCCAGCATGCTGACAGTGTGAGAGGTGGACTGGCTTTCTATGGTGATCTTAATATGGGGATATTTTTCAATAAATTTTTTCAAATATGGAAGTAAGATATATTTGCAGAGCGTGTTGCTGACTCCAATTTTCAAATGCCCAATGTGAAAATCTTTGACTCGTTTCAGTTCCTGTTCTCCCCGGCCCAATTCCTCAAAAGCGGCTTTGGTATGGTGGAACAGAAGCCTTCCCTCTTCCGTAAGCTGTACACCCCTGGAATTTCTGGTAAAAAGAGCCACATCCAGGCTGCCCTCCAGCTTACTGATTGATTTGCTGATGGCTGGCTGACTGATATAAAGCTCCTTTGCAGCCTTTGAAATATTTCCTGCCTTTGCAACCTCATAAAATATTTTATATTGAGAAAGATTATGCTCCATCTTGTCCCCCCATTTCTTTCATAACTTACTATTATATTAAATATTCGTATTATGTATTTCTATTATATCAAAAAGTATGCTAGAATGTAAAGCAAGTTTTGGCAGTAGAAGAATTGTTTCCTTATATATAAGAAGAAATTAATTTCCTAAAGATAAGTCCGTAAGTGCCAGAGGTTGAGTATGGCACTTACGGGCTTTTATCTCCTGATATTTGGATTAAAGGAAATGGCAGAAAAGATGAGGTGATTCACATGACAAAGACAAATGCAATGCGAATGCTGGATAAATCGAAAATTGAATATGAGGTTAAGGAGTATGAGGTGGATGAACATGACCTATCTGGCAGTCATGCTGCTGATATGATGGGGGTAAATCATGACAGCGTTTTTAAAACACTTGTATTAAAAGGGGAAAAGATAGGATATCTGGTCTGTTGTATACCAGTGGATAGAGAACTGGACTTAAAAAAAACCGCAAAAGCTGCCGGAGATAAAAAGGTTGAGATGATTGCCGTGAAAGATCTACAGGGAATTACTGGCTATATCAGAGGCGGCTGTTCCCCTGTAGGTATGAAAAAACAATTTCCGACATTTGTGGAAGAATCGGCTGTTTTGCAGGAGAAAATTGCGGTTAGTGGAGGTTTAAGGGGGATACAGATTATCATTTCACCCCAGGCTTTGATTGGATTTACAAGAGGAGAATTTGCTTCTCTTATTTAAAATGGTTTACATAAAACAAAAAACTTTGGGACGGGCTGTTTTTTTGAGGTAGAATAATTAACAGAAATGTAACAATATTGTAAAATGTAAATAGTAAAATAACACAAAATATAGGGCGGAAAAGAGGATTGAATAGTGGTATAAGCATAAAAAATAAAAAAAGATAAAAAGATTTGAGTCAAAATATCACAAAGATGTTAAATGCCCATTGACTTTTTTAACAACCTTCTTCTATAATTACCAGCGTCACATGGAAATGGCTGTGAAATATGCTTGCAGCCCGGAAAGTGGAATTAGAGAAAAAGGAGTATGTATGCTTAGACTACGCTCAATCCTTCAGCAGATTTGTCAGTTTTTTGCAGGTATGTACCGTTCCTTTGCTGTGTTTATGGCTGGGGCGGCTGTTATTACCATTGCCACCTTTCTTTCAGCAGGCTTTGGTGGCGGCAGCAGAAATATGCTGACAGTATTTGCGGAGACACCGCCACTGCAGGAATTAAAATCCGAAGAGGCTGTGAAAAAAGAGGGAACCGTTACGCAGGCAAAAGTACAGATTAAAATTTCTGAAGCCAGAATGCAGGCCCAGCAGTTGGCTGGAAACCTTCTGGAAAAAGAGGTTATACAGAAACAGGAGCTGGCGGAGGAATCCCAGGCCCGTATTGAACAGATTAACCAGCAGATCGCCATAGAGGAAGAGGCAAGGCAGCAGGCTGAGGAAGCGGCCAGAAAGGCAGCAGAAGAAGCCAGAAGAGCAGAAGAGGAAAGAGCCAGCCGTGCCGTATCAGTGTCACCAGAGGATTATCAGGTTTTATTAAAAATCGTACAGGCAGAAGCGGGTATCTGCGATGATAAGGGAAAAATCCTTGTGGCTAATGTTATTATAAACAGAGTAAAAAGCGGAACATTTCCCAGCACCGTTAGAGGCGTGGTCTATGAACCTTCCCAGTTTTCTCCGGTATCCAACGGAAGCATCAATTCCGTAAAGGTGACCAGTGATACGGTATCCTGTGTGGACCGAGCCTTGTCAGGAGAGGATTATTCCAATGGAGCTCTGTACTTTATGTATCGGAGAGGCTCCAGAAGCAGAGCAGTCAGTTGGTTTGATTCTAATCTGACTTATTTGTTTAAACATGAAAATCATGAATTTTTTAAATAAGATATTGTGAAAAGCTCTGCTTTCGTTGTATACTGTAGGTGGCTAGAAACTATACTATACATAAAAGGAGAGTACGAATATGATATTTGACTCAGCGAAACACCTTGATTTTTACAAAAACCTTGGAGTGGAAGGAAGATATGCAAAGGCAGTTGACTTCCTTAAAAATAATGATTTAGAAAACCTGGCGCCAGGAAAATATGAAATTGACGGCAAGAATGTATTTGCCAATGTGGTTGAATACACCACAATTTTGTGGGAAGAAGCAAAGTATGAAGCCCATCATGATTATACTGATATTCAGTATGTAATATCCGGTTCTGAGACCATGACTTATGCGCCGATTGAAGAATTGGCAGAAAAGGTACCTTATAACGCAGAAAAAGATGTCGTATTTTACGACAATGAGAATCCTGGCCTGAAGGTAGTTGTAAAGGCTGGAGAATATATAATTTTTAATCCCTGGGATGGTCATAAGCCAAAGGCAGCTGCCGGAGAACCTGCCTCTATCAAAAAAGTAATTGTTAAAATCAAAGAAAACTAAAAAAATGGATTCGGCCCTTTTTAAGTGGGCTGAATCCATTTTTATTCATGGCTTCCAGTTATCTGTTCCGCCTAAAACAGCTTCTTTTGCATACTGAGGCAGGTCGCTTGTTGTCAGGCGGCGGACCCAGTACGGACGCTTTCCCATTACGGCACCAGGGCCAAAGCTTCCGTATTCTCCGTAAAAGGCGTTGTCATGGGCGGATAGTTTTCCCCAGTCGTGCCAACCTTCTTGGCAGATATGGCTGTCCATATAGCAGTGGATCAGTACAGTCTTTGCATATTCTCTCCAGGGACGGCCCAGATAGGCGTTTTCAGGAGGACAGTTGCTTTCAAAGCGGCAGTCTTTCATGACATAGCCGTAATTTTGTCCTTTAGGGGTAGATGCGGCGGTCACATAGCTGCTGATTTCTCTGCCGGTGTATTTGGAAAAAAAGGTACAGCTTTCAAAGTAAGCCGTGGCGCTTCCGAAGATGAAATCAATATCGCCCTCAAAGTAACAATCTTTATAAAAGTGGCGTCCATTGATCCTTGGGGCAAACTGTTTTGGTCCTGTAAATCCTCCCGGCTCTACTTCTTTTGGGGGCAAGGGTCCTGTAAAAAGTGTATCTTGCCCGCCTAAGAAGCGGCAGTTTTCAAATATGAGCCTGTCGCCGTCGGCGTAAAGGGCAAGAGCCTGGCCTGCGTCAGTTCCTTTTCCGGCACTGTTTTCAAAGGTGATGTTTTTTGCGGTAAAATCGTGGGCATCCACCAGGCAGGTGTAGGTACGGAAGGTGCCTCTTTTGCTGCCATCCCCCATGTTCATGGTGGCGTGAAGTCGGCCGGAAATAATGGTGTTTTCTGAGTTTTCCCCAATAAAGGTCACATAGGGAGATGTTAAGGAAACCAGTTCCCTGTAAATACCTTTGCCGATATAAAAAATCTTCTGGGAGGAGTTGTCTTCCGGAAGGGAAGCCAGAGCCTCTGTAATGGTTCTGAAATCTCCCTTTCCATCCTGGGAAATATAAGTCATGTCAAGTCTTCTTTCTATAGGTTTTGCATACATAATCAGGAACACATCCTAAATATATCTATTTTATCAGGAGTTTGCAAGAATAATTTTACGGTGCTGACTTGAAAAAGTAAACTCCAGTGCAGGACTAAATTCCACTGCCCTTTAAAAGTTGTCATAAATGGTAGAGGTTTTTGCACACAGTTCTAAGATTCCTGCTATAATTAAG
>CABJBA010000013.1 GCA_902363735.1 Clostridiaceae bacterium | reverse complement strand
CAGATCCCTGAAATCTGTAAAATAAAAACAGAAGCGTAAACCAGACCGCCTATTGGCGGTCATCATTTAAGGCCGTACTCATGGTTTACCGTATACGATCTAACACAGACCGCTCCTCTTCTATTACATAAAATGATGTTTCTTACGACGTCTTGATGGTGTGAGGGGTATAGTTCTCCTTGTGCCTATGGTATCTGTCGCAAATAAAGACATACTGTTCCTCTCTCCAGCTCCCGCAACGGCTGACTTGACCATGAGTGGCTATTTCCTACGCTTTCTTGAATACCCTAAAAATATGTCTTACCATTTCACTTATATAAGCTCATAAGATCCTTTACAAGTATTTCTTCATTTGTAAATTGGATTTTATTATTGCTTAAAAATCCATCCAATGATTGAATTGTTTTTTCGATAATAGAAATCTTCCATTTTTTACTTAAATCTTTTTTAAAACTAATATAAATTTCATTTTTTAATGGTTCATATACTATTGAACAAAGCGTATTCTTCTGACTAGTTTTACTTAAAACTTCAAAGGCTTCATTTATTCCAAAGCTATGAATATTATTATGAATATATTCATGAGCACAAATATATCTATCAGCACCTATACCATATACTTTATTATAATTTGCATCCTTAAAATTCCCATTTGGAAAATTAGTCATAATAATAAAATTATTATGAATAGGACTTACTATATTTGTATCATTTCCTTCTTCCAGAATAAATGCATCACCAGTTTTATCAGCGATAATAGTATGTAGCCCTAAATCTGGAAATAATGGATTTCTAGGATACGAGATTACTCTTTTATTAAGAATTTCAAAAAATTCAGATGTTTTTCTTGTTTTCTTTAGCGCCTCATTAAAAATATCAAAAGCAAACCAATCATTTTCGTCACAACTTGATTTAAAACCCGGACAATATTCTAATGCTTGAGTACAGATAAAAAGACCCTCACTATTAAAACCAGCGATATCCCTGTATTTGTTATCTAACAAGGATGAAAAGTAAAATAAGTTCATATCATTATAACTATTGATTTTTAGTTTTAAATCAATATCATCAGTATCGAAATTCATCCCATAAATAGCTTTTTTTTGACTGTATACTGCAAAACTTGTACACATTTTGAAACCTCCTTTTAACATATAATTTTTTCATATAATATGCATAGAGTATTTAGAGAATCATTTACCTATTTTACCATTGGGCTCACCACTTTCTTAAACTTCCATCCATATGATATCACCAGGCATCTCAATGGTTCAACCTACAACATTTTTCAGAATAAAAAATGCGCCACTTAAGCTTATGTAAAAAACGAAGCAATTAATTTTCAACTACTAAAATGGCGGAGTTTTTTATGATAGTATTATGGATATCTGAGCAGTTCACTGACAGAATTTTCAAGTATTTCTTTAAAATTCACATTCTTTTAACCCCTTGACCAAATGAACATAAAACTCTCTCACATCAAATCCTTCAATGTTTTCTCGGTTTAAGTCTATCAAGTCCCCATGAGAAATTCCTCGGCTGCCCTTGACGGTTAAATTTATTCTATTCTCGCCCCATCCGGAAGAACTGACAGATACCAAGCCGTCATTTTCACCGTCAAAATATTTTACAAGCGGATAAGAGAAATTAAGGGGAAATCTCCCGCTGGACGCAACATTCAGTTTCGATCCGACACTCTGATAGAAAACTCCGGGAATGTCCAACACTGTATCATTGAGCTGCTTGCAGGAAGAAGCGGTCAAATCATTCACTGCAGCTAAAAAATCAGGGTTACTATCGCCGAATTTTTTGAGTGCGGAATTATATTTTTGTGCTATAAAATTCCGGGTACTCTCTGGAACCTTTGAAAGCAGATAATCTGCAAACTGGCACCCATAATGAGGCGTGTTGACCGTTGTAAGGGAAGCAATATAATTTTCTATACCGAGCTGGCTAACTGCATATCTGCTGTCTAATCCACCCTTTGAATGTGCTATAATATTCAACTTGCCACATCCAGTTTCTCCAACAATCTGACGAACTCTTTCAGCCAGTTCTTTTCCGCTGTCAATAACCGAGGCAGCGGACTGGTGATTCCCATAAAAAATCACTGCACCATTCATTTTAAGTTCTTTAGGGATTCTCCCCCAATAATTAAGATACTTATAATCACGGAAAAAAACACCGTGCACGAAAAGAATGGGATATTTCGTACGGCAGATTTGACTGTTTACACGGTTTTTGTTTACTGTTACTTTTTCACTTTCAAAATAGGTTTCCCTCGAGGCAACACGGATAATCTTCATTAAAGCAAACAGGTTCACCAAGGGAAGCCAGCCGCAGACAATTCCTATGAAACGCCATTTTATACCTAACTGCATGGAAGTACAATACACCCGAATGATTCCGTTCCAAAAAATGATCGCTTCAACAATAACCACAGCTAAAAAATAGATCGATTTAAAACCAAAATCTGGAAACGTCCGATAAACAGTGACAATAAAATATGTTACTGATAAAAAAGACGAGATAAGGAAAATAATGAGTAATTCACATCCGTCACCGCATATCCTCAGTTGTATTGTCGGACATTTCCGGTTATGAAATGACGGAAATATGTTAATCAAGACAAAGCAGATACTCAGTATTGCTACAAAATACCAATACTCTTTTATTATGTATAAATTATATATACTCGCAGTTAAAAAAACCATAACAGAATAAATTATTCTGGTTAATATTTTCATATGTATTCCACCCCGACTAGCATTATCTCTCCTCTTTTTTGTAGTATTTATAAATATAATGGTTCTTTTATATCTTTTTAAGAGGAGTGCCCTAAAACAGACAACTCCTCTTAATTACATAAAATAATATTTTTACTACATTAACATTTTCAATAGTCATGGTATCACTTGTAATCATGCAATTAATCAATTTTATTGAAAATAACAGTGTTCTCTTTCATTGAAATTTTTCCTACTTGATAACCATAATTTACTAATTCTTTTTTGTATGTTAAAAACGAATGGTCTATTGGTATTCCGACAATATCCTTAATTTCATCAAAAGTCAATTTAAACGATTGGCTTTCTTTTTTCTGCACATATTCCCATAAAGAATCGTATTTACTCAATTTGCATAACCCCTTTCCAAATTAAAGTTGAGAACTTCTGTTATACACATAATTACCATAACAGAGTACGGTTGGTCTTTCGATTATTTCACTTAAGTTAGGCTAAGAAAAATTCATCTAGAGCAGTTCATTTTAATAGTCTATTTTTCTATACCTTTAATTTCATTCTTAACCTTTAGTTCTTAATATATGAATACTGCCTTCTTTATTAAGTTTGATAAGGATTGTAGCTATAATAGGCAATATCAACAACCCTAAGACTCCCATTAACTGCGCACCGACAAACATAAGAATAAGGGTTACAATGGGATGCAGTCCAATTTGCTGACCGATAATCTTAGGCTCTAATATTTGCCTTATTACAGTTATAAAAACATAGAGAATCAGCATTCCTAAGCCGGTTTTTGTGTCCCCCATGGAAAAGGCAATGATGGACCAGGGCAAAAGAATGGCTCCGGTACCAAGAATAGGCATAATGTCAATCAATGCTACGATTCCACCTAGCAAAAACGGTGTATGAACTCCCAAAATCCGAAATCCAAAAGACAATTCAATAAAGGTAATAGAAATAATTAATGCATAAGCCCTAATGAACTTTCCCAATGAGCCTATAACATTATCCTTCAGATTGATTATAATATCTCTCCGCTCATCACTGAACTGGTTTATAAGGAAATTGCTAATCTTATAATAATCTATGGTGAAGAAAAAAGATGATACAATAGTAAAAATAACTTTTATTAAAAGTGTGGGAACCTGGCTGGCCAGTCCGGTCACCATGCCAACTGCTTTAGCTGAAATATTGGAAATATAGGAAAAAACAGACTGTCCGATTTGATCGATAAAGACGTCCAGATCAATTCGGATGCTTGGAAAGCGTTCAGTCAAATTATCCGTTGCAATTTGAAGCGCCGGCAAAAGGGTTCCTTTATAAAGAGCCGGAAGACCATTAAACAACGTACTGATAAAACCAAAGAATTTGGCGCCTATAAGAGTAATTACCAGAGTTATCAGACTGTAAAATGTTAGAAGAACGAAAATACATAAAATAGTCCTGTTTATCCTTGTCTTTTCTTTTAATAAATCAATGACATTGCGAAAAGACATGGCTATCACCAGTCCAATAACAAATGGCATCAACAATGGAAATACATACTTAATTCCAGCATATACGATAATCAGTAAAATAAATCCAAATACACAATGGATTATAAACGCTTTTTGTTTTTCTAAACTCATAAACTAGGATACCTTTCCGATTCTGAATGTTTGCAGGAATCTGCAAGAAATTTTTAAATTTCTGCTTTATGGATAAGACCACCATAAATTTGATTAGCGAGTAGGGATATAAGCCATATTTCGACACAATCTATGGTTGTATTATATCGCTAATCTGGCTTATGTCAAGCAGTACTGCTCTCTTCTTTCTTTTTTTATGTAATATGTCTTCATTTTTATAAATTTATGAACGTGTATGCATGTATTCTTCTGCTCTATCCCAATTAACAACAAAGGAGGTCCCTTTTTGGCAAAAAACAGAACAGGAAGGATTTACAGTGTCTCCATCAGCATCATATTGATGCAGGGCAATTACTTCATCTTCGTTGTGACATATACCATAGTGGGAAAATGACAAAGAAATCCTTCCTTTTCCCCCAGATAAAATCATCAGCTCTTCCCCATAATTTATAAAAGAAGCAACAGGAGCCAGTCCGGCTATGACAGTTCTCCTATTTTCTGCCTGAACCGGAGTATCAGCATGGCCGTAATACTTTGCAATGTCATTTAAGACACGTCCTGTCAGAGAATCAGGTACAGATATGGAAAAACTGTAATAAGGCTCTAGAAGAAGGCTTTTTGCCTTCATAAGTCCCTGGCGTATTGCACGATAAACGGCCTGACGAAAATCTCCGCCCTCCGTATGCTTAATATGAGAAAGCCCATCAATCAGAATGATTTTTACATCTGTCAACTCTGAACCCGTTAATACTCCCTTATGAATGGTTTCGAAGACATGAGTCCGAACCAGATTCTGGTAATTAATTCCCAACCTGTCCACGTGGCACAGACTATCAAAGGAAATCCCTTCACCTCTGGCTCCAGGTTCTATTCTTAACGCCACTTCAGCATAGTGACGAAGGGGCTCGAAATGTCCATACCCCATTGCAGGCTCTATTACGGTTTCTTTATATACAACCTTAGGCTGATCAAAAGATACGGGTATCTGAAACCGTCTTAAAACAGTTTGCTCTAAAACTTCAAGTTGAATCTTACCCATAATATTTACTTTCAATTGCCTTAAGGTCTCTTCCCATGTCACACTGAGAGCAGGGTCTTCTTCCCCCAGAAAAGAAAACGCCTGCAACACCGTTCTGTCAGGAATATCAGGCGGATATATAACTCTGGCTTGAAGTGCAGGCTGAAGGGTGGGTACAGTCCCTTCAGAGCGTCCTCCAAGCCTCTGACCGGCCTTACTGCTCTTAAGTCCCGTAACAGCCACCACATCTCCTGCGGAGACCTCAGAAACAGTATGAAAGCGTTCTCCCTGAAATATTCTTATCTGATGAATCTTCTCCCCTTCCGTCAATGGCTCCCGTACCCTCAATTTTCCGCTTAAAACCTTTATATAGGTCATTCGTTCCCTCTGGTCATCATAGCGAATCTTAAACACCTTTCCTTCAAAAGAAGCCTCATTTTGATAAAAAGTCTCCGTCAGGCAGTAAAAAGCATGTAAAAACTGATCTATACCATTTCCTGACAGGGCGCTGCCGCTAAAACAGGGAAATATGCGGCGTTTTTTTATCTGATGGACCAAAGCCGGCTTAAAGGCATCATAGATCAAGGTGCCTTCCAGCCACTGATCAAGCAGGCTCTCATCTCTTTCAGACACGTTATTAATGAGATCTTCTGTAAAGGTGCCTTCTTTTCCATTTTCAAAGCTGATATTGTTAAAATCCAGGATATCATTAGAAAATCGCTCCTGAACCTCTGCTAATATTCTTTCACTGGAAGCCAAAGGAATATCCGTTTTATTTATAAATAAAAAAACAGGTATTTTATAATGTTCCAGAAGATTCCATATGTTTTCCGTATGACCCTGAATTCCCTCAGTTCCGCTAATAACCAAAACCCCATAATCTATTACTTCTAAAACTCTCTCCATCTCAGCAGAAAAATCAGTATGACCTGGAGTGTCAATCAGATAATAGGTATGGTCACCACGGGAAAAAGAAGCCATGTCCGAAAAAATCGTAATGCCTCTGGCTCGTTCTATGTCGTTATGATCCATGCAGGAGTTTTTTTCATCCACCCTCCCAAGAGTTCGGATGACATGTTCTTTATATAATATTTGTTCTGAAAAAGTGGTTTTTCCAGCATCCACATGTGCCAGAATTCCAAAAGTCACTTTCATATTATGTCTGATCCTTTAACTGTAAAATAGAGGAGAGTATGATTTCCTTTCTTACCCCCCAACTCTATCACTATTCTAAGTTATTATTTCCATAAAATCAATGATTTTAATAGTTTCAGTCAGAGTCTGTTATAAAGTACATCACTGTCAGATATTGGCCGTGGTGGATGATATCTTCTTTTAATCCATTCATGTTTTTTAACTCATTCATATACTGGGCGGTAGTAAGGCCACTGTTTTCTCTATATCTTTCTGATATACTCCATAGACTGTCACCTTTTCGTATTTCAATACTGGTATAATATTTCTCTGCTGCTCCTTTTTCCATCTCCCCAGCCATAGTATTCATAATGGAATTTCCTAAAAAACCTGCTCCAAGTAAAACAATAACTGATAATGTAATTAACTGCTTCATCATGCAAATGCCTCCTGTATGAGAACCCAATCAAGAACGTATGTTCCCTTGCTATGTTCACATCATATCATTGCGAACATATGTTTGTCAAATGTTTTTTGCTTTTTTTCGAACAAAGGTTTGCTTTTTCTTCAAACATATGTTACTATAGTTCTAATGATAAAGGATTGAGGAGGCGGTGTTATGGCTCAGGAAAAAATCACACCTAAACAGCAGGAAATTTTAGAATATATAAAAGAAACGATATTAAAGAAAGGTTATCCGCCAGCAGTAAGGGAGATCTGTGAAGCAGTTCACTTAAAGTCAACTTCTTCCGTCCACTCCCATCTGGAGACTCTTGAGGATAAGGGATATATTAGAAGAGACCCTACTAAGCCCAGGACTATTGAGATCATTGATGATTGTTTTAATCTGACCAGACGCGAAGTGGTGAACGTGCCGGTTCTTGGAACTGTAGCAGCCGGACAGCCTCTTTATGCGGAAGAAAACATTGAAAACTACTATCCTATTCCAGCAGAACTGCTTCCTAATGCAGAAACTTTTATGCTTAAGATAAAGGGAAACAGCATGATTAATGCGGGTATTCTGGAAGGAGATCAGATTATTGTAGAACAGTGTCCTACAGCTCATAACGGAGAGATTGTTGTTGCATTGGTAGATGACTCAGCCACTGTAAAAAGATTTTTTAAGGAGAACGGCCGCTACCGCCTGCAGCCGGAGAACGATTCCATGGACCCGATTATTGTGGATGAGATTAAGATTTTAGGAAAAGTAATTGGTTTATTTCGCTTGGGAATTCATTGATATGTCATACATATCATATATACTATAAAACAATTAAAAGGTCAGTTTACATAAATTCATTATGTAAACTGACCTTTTAAGGAATTCCATATGGAGCAGCTGAATAAATCCAGCTGCTCCTTACTTATCTAATTCTGCATTTTTAACTTCATATGCTATCTGTTTAGTTTAATCCTTCTAACTCTTCAACCGGAATTGTCTTTCCGTCTCTCCAGATTCTTTCTAAATCATAGAACAAACGGTTTTCGCGGTCAAAAACATGGACAATGATATCTCCGTAATCCATAAGGATCCAGTTTGCAGTCTGATAACCTTCCATTTGCTTGCAGATAAAACCTTTTTTTCCCAGTTCCGCTTCTACATTGTCAACCATGGCCTGAGCCTGATTGCTATTCAGACCGCTGGCAATAATAAAATAATCTGCCATCACAGATACTTTTCGTATATCAATTACGCTGATGTCCTCACCCTTTTTATCTGATAAAGCCTCATAAACGACTTTCACCATCTCAATTGACTGATTCATTCTTGCTCTCCCTTCTTGTCATCGTGGACCTGCTTATAATAAGCATATGCCTGTTTTGACACTGAGTCCACAAAGTTTCCTTTCCCCTCCAGATATTCCAGGGTTCCTTTCAGAATCCTATAAACACATTCATCCAGGTCTTTAAATGCCAGGGGACGTACCAAAGACAAATCCTTCGCCCGGTCTCTCCTGGGTTCAATATAATCCGCTGTAAAAACAATCTTTTCCAGCAGGGACATCTTGGGCCTTCCGGTGGTATGCCAACGGATGGCGTTTATTATTTCATCGTCCTTTATCTTATACTTATGCTCAGCCAGCCACGCTCCATATTTGGCATGAAGCACTGCCGGTGCTTTCCGTTCATCATCGGTCAGCAAAATAGATTCCCTGGCACACTTTTTTATAATTTCTTCATCCCTGTAATGCTTGGCGCAGTCGTGGAGAAGACCAGCTAATTCCGCCTTATCTAAATTGACTCCGTAACACATGGCCAGGGCTGCTGAGGTAAAGGATACACTGATTGTATGTTCATAGCGAAACGGATTTAAGTTACCTTTCAACTCATTCCGCAAATTAAAAATATTTTCTTTCATGCTTCCGTCTCCTGATACAGGCCATGTGCCTGAATATAAGCCGCAACCTTTTGAGGAACAAACTCTTCAATGGACTGCCCTCTTGCAACCATCTGGCGCAGCTGGGCAGATGAAATATCCATTTCCTTACAATGCAGGATGCGGATATCAGAAACGTATAAAGAGGAAAGATGGGCGATCTGACTGTCCATAGAGCGGTCTGCATTCTCATATTCCCGGCCTGCAACCAGTATGACTGCCTGTGCCAATACTCTGGATGGCTCATACCAGCCTTCTATCTCATACAAAGAATCTGCCCCAATAATAAAATAAAAAACGTGTTCCGGATATTCTTCTTTCAACAGGCCAAGGGTCTGGGCTGTGTAGGTATTTCCATTGCGGCTCATTTCAAATTCTGAGCAGATAAACCCTTTATGGTCTTTTACTGCCAGTTTTGTCATAGCCAGACGTATGGCACTTTCTGTCACATAGTGGTTTCTTTTGTGGGGAGGCGTGCCGGAAGGCATATACCAGACCTGATCCAGCCCATATTCCCTGTACGCCTGATCTCCCAGCATCAGATGACCATTGTGAATCGGGTCAAATGTCCCCCCCATAATACCTATTTTACTCATATTATTCCACTCCCTGATTCAAAGGGAAGCAGGATTATTTGGGAAGTGCAATTTTTCTCTTGCTTTCCTCTTTTGCCTGCTTATAAAGGACGATTCGCCTTCCGATTACCTGAACCACCTCAGAATGAGTGCGTTCAGACAATACGGAAGCTATACTGCTTCCATCATCCAGACAATTTTTCAATACCGTAATTTTTATTAGTTCCCTGGCCTCCAGAACCTCCGCAATGGCTGCGGTTATTTCCGGAGTCAGGCTGGATTTTCCAATCTGAAAGACCGGATCTATATTCATCGCCAATCCTTTTAAATAGGATCTCTGCTTACTTGTCATAATATTCTACCTGACATGATTTTCTAAAAGAAAATCGGACTTCCTTTCTACTTATAATAATCGAATTCAAGACCATACATGCGGACCGTGTCACCTTCCTGGATTCCGGCCTGCTCCAGCTCTTCTAATATTCCATTGTCCTTTAAAAAATTCTGGAAGAAACGAAAGCCTTTTTCAGTTTCAATATTGGTATAGCCCAGCATCTTATCAATTCGAGGGCCTTCCACTACATATACTCCATCCTCTGCCACTTCAACCGTATAGGGAAGCTTTTCTTTAGCCAGACCTCTTAAGTCAAATTCTTTTTCAAAAATAATAGGACTTAAGTTTACAGTCTGCAACAGCTCAGAAACAGCGTAGAGAAGTTCCTTAACACCTTGTCCGCTAACTGCAGATATAGGGAAAACCTTGATTCCCTGAGGCTCAAATTCTGACTTAAGCTTTTCAATTGGGTTTTCATCCTCTTCATAGACAGCATCCATCTTATTGGCCGCAATGATCTGGGGGCGCTTTAACAGTTCCGGATTATAGGATCCAAGTTCCTTGTTAATGGCATGTATATCCTCAATGGGGTCTCTGCCTTCTGTAGAGGCCGCATCTACTACATGTACCAGGACTCTGGTTCGCTCAATGTGACGGAGAAAATCATGTCCAAGTCCCACACCTTCTGAAGCACCTTCAATTAATCCCGGAATATCAGCCATAACAAAGCCTTTTCCCCCGTCTAAATCTACCACGCCCAGGTGGGGATTTAAAGTGGTGAAATGATAATTGGCTATCTTAGGCTTCGCATTGCTGACTCGGGAAAGAAGAGTGGATTTTCCTACATTCGGGAATCCAACCAATCCTACATCTGCAATGACCTTCAGTTCTAACTGAACCCAAAGTTCCTGGGCTGTCTGTCCTGGCTGGGCATATTTAGGTGCCTGCATGGTGGGCGTTGCAAAGTTCATATTTCCCTGTCCGCCTCTGCCGCCTTTTAATATGATCTCTCTGCGGTTTTCTCCGGACATGTCGGCAATGACTTTTCCTGATTCAAAATCTTTAATGACCGTTCCTTCCGGAACCTTAATCACCAAACTTTCACCGTCTTTTCCATGACAGCGGCGTTTTCCGCCTGACTCTCCATCCTTTGCGGCATACTTATGGATGTGACGGAAATCAGTTAAGGTATTTAAGCCTTCATCTACCTCAAATATAAGGTTACCGCCTCTTCCGCCGTCACCGCCGTCAGGACCGCCGCAAGGAACATACAGTTCCTTCCGGAAACTGACATGACCGTCGCCGCCCTTTCCGGATCTGATAAATATTTTTGCTCTATCGGCAAACATTCATTCACCTGTTTCCTTTCTTTATTACTGCCCACGTTCTCTGGGCATAATGGTATACCCGCAGGGTGTTTCCTTTCTTATTGCCTAACGCTCTCTAGGCATAATGGTATACCCCAGGGTACATCTTTTATCGCAAAAAACGGCTCCATACGTCAAGGTATGAAGCCGGTCCAATTATTCGTTGATTACTCTCGGATGAACAGAAACTTGCTTTTTGTCTCTGCCTTTTCTTTCAAATCTTACAACGCCATCCACTAATGCGAATAAAGTATCATCGCCTCCGCGGCCTACGTTAGTGCCCGGGTGAATGTGAGTTCCGCGCTGTCTGTAGAGAATATTGCCAGCTAATACAAACTGACCGTCAGCTCTCTTGGCGCCTAACCTCTTGGATTCGGAATCTCTACCGTTCTTTGTGGAACCAACACCCTTTTTATGAGCGAAAAATTGAAGGTTCATCTTTAACATTGCTTACACCTCCTCAAATAGGATTTTAATATATGGTTCTCCATACTCTTCCTCTATATTCTGTACTCCAAATATAAGAGAATTCATAAGGAGCTGTGATTCTAAACCTGCATCTGAAGCAAAACGGAATTGAAAGGAAGCTGATGTTTCCTCTTCTTCCACTTCAAAGGAATCTTCTGTAAAATGCTCCACGCTGTTGACCATATTAAAGGTAAGAGCCGATACTGCGGCACAAACCAGTTCCTGTCCTTCCTGCGGATCATCTGCCAGACCTGCATGTCCCAGCATCCGGATTCCTGTATAATGCTGTTTGGAATCAGCAAATACGGTTACTATTATCATAATTAAGCGTTGATCTTTTCGATCTTAACCTGTGTATAAGACTGTCTGTGACCATTTTTCTTATGGTATCCAGTTTTACGCTTATACTTGTAAACAATTACCTTCTTAGCCTTGCCTTCTTTCACAACTGTACCTGTTACGGTAGCACCTGCTACGGTTGGGCAGCCAACGGATAATTCTCCATTGTTTACAACAAGTACCTGGTCAAATGTGACAGCATCACCAGCGTCAACACCAAGCTTTTCTACTTTAATGATATCGCCTTCCGCTACTTTGTACTGCTTACCACCTGTTGCAATAATTGCGTACATATGGCACCTCCTATTATCATTACTCGCCAACTGTGGTGCTCTTAAAAAGAGACTTTTAAACCTCATTGTGCGGCATACTGTATTAATATATCACTCCAAAACAGTCGTGTCAATATTTTTTTATAAAAAAGAAAATTTCACCTGCTTATTTAACTGTTCTTCCACGTGGACGGAGCAAAAAGAAGCAGCATGGGGAATACCTCCAGACGTCCCGCCAGCATATCAAACATCATAACCATTTTGGATAATGGTGAAAAATGCGAAAAATTCTGAAGAGGCCCTGCGCCTCCAAGCCCCGGACCAATGTTGTTAAATGTTGCGGCAACGGCAGTAAAGTTTGTGGTCAGGTCAAAATTATCCAGGCTTACAACCAGAACAGATGAAGTGAAAATCAGAATGTATGCGCCCAGAAAAGTATTAATGGACCGCATCACATTGTGTTCAATCGGCTTTCCCTCCAGTTTTAATATTTTAACACTCCTCGGATGAATCAGTGATCCCAATTCTTTTTTTATCGCCTTTAACAGGATAACCACACGGGATACTTTAAATCCACCACCCGTACTGCCTGCACATGCACCAATAAACATAAGAACTACCAGTATTCCTTTTGAGAATTCGGGCCATAAATCAAAATCAACGGTAGAATATCCTGTCGTGGTGATAATGGACCCGACCTGGAATGCCGCATGATGAAAGGCAGAAAAAATATTCTCAAAACTTCCTCTAATGTTTAAGGTAATGAGTAAGATGGAACCTGCAATAATACCAAGATAAGCTCTGGCTTCCTCACATCGGAATGCTTCTTTAGGATGACGGATTAAAAAAAGATAATATACATTGAAGTTTATACCGAATAAAATCATAAATACTGTGACAACGCCCTGAAGGTAATAGCTGTTATAGAAGGCCATACTGTCATTTTTAATACCAAAGCCTCCAGTGCCTGCCGTTCCGAAGCTGATTGCCAGGGAATCAAACAGAGGCATTCCCCCTATCAATAAAAGAAGTATTTGAAGCACTGTCATAAATAAATATATTTTATAAAGAATTTTGGCTGTTGTACGCACCTTGGGAACCAGTTTTCCTACAGAAGGCCCCGGGCTTTCTGCTTTCATAATATACATGTTGTAACCGCCGGCAAGAGGAAGGATAGATAGGATAAATACTAAAACTCCCATTCCTCCGATCCAATGAGTAACGCTTCTCCACATGATCATACACTTTGAAAGAGATTCCACATCTGTCAGTATACTAGCTCCTGTGGTGGTAAAGCCGGAAATGATCTCAAACATGGCATCTTCAAACCGGGGAATCTCCCCGCTTAAATAAAATGGCAATGCGCCAAAAAAACTTAAGACAATCCAGCTTAGGGATACGGATACAAAGCCTTCCTTTGCAAAAAAAACCAGATTTTCGGGTTTTTTATGAATGCAGACAAGCCCGATGCCTCCGCAAACAGCCATGACAGCAGCAAACCAAATGCCGCTGGTTTCCTTATAAATCAAAGCAACAATACATGGAAACAGCATGAAGACAGCCTCTATGATCAATATCCAGCCTAAAAGATAAATAATTATTTTTTTATTCATAATCTGCCGCCTTTTCTACCTTAGTATATCCTTCAGATCATTGAGGCCGGTTACAGTGGTAACCACTACTACACGGTCTCCCTCTTCTATGGTATCCTTTCCGCGGGGACTGATGATGCGTCCTTTACGGTTGATGCAGGCTACCAGAAGATTTTTCTTAAGTTCTAGCTTTTCCAGGGGTATTCTTACAATGGAGGGTTCATTTGCCACACGGAATTCTAAGGCTTCTGCCCGGTCTGCCACAATTTTATAAAGAGTCTCCACATTGCTTCCCATAGAATTCTGCATGGCCCGGACATACCGGAGAATGATTTCAGCCGTAATCAGCTTGGGATATATCACGCTGCCCAAATTCATGGAATCAATGACATTTTCAAATGCAATCCTATTTATCTTGGTGATAAGCTTGGCCTTTGACTGGCTTGCGGCATAAAGGGAAAGCATGATGTTTTCTTCATCAAAACCAGTCAGAGACGCAAAGGCATCGATTTGTTGGATTCCTTCCTGAAGCAACAGTTCCTGGTTGGTGGCGTCGCCATAGATAATCATTGCCTTTGGGAGCAGCTCGCTCAATTCATTGCATCGCTCTATACGGTTCTCCAGAATCTTTACCTTGATCTTGGTATGCTCCAGAATTTTGGCAATGTAATAAGTGATTTTGCCGCCTCCTGCCAGAAGAACTGATTTAACAACATTATTATCGATTCCTACATGTTTAAAGAAGTGATTGGCTTCCGCAGGAGAGGCAATAAATGAAATCTTATCTCCTGTCGTTATAATAGAATTTCCATCGGGAATAATGACATCATTTTCATGTTCAATGGCACATATCAGGACATGGCAGTTAAGTTTTCTGAAAACATCACGCACCGGCATATTATGAAGAACCGAATGCTCCGGTACCAGGAATTTCATGATCTCAACTCTTCCTTTTGCAAAGGTATCGACTTTAATTGCCGAAGGGAAACGAAGGAGCCTTGATATTTCAAGGGCAGCGGCCATTTCCGGATTGATAGCCAGAGACAGACCAAGCTCTTCCCTGATATAGCGGACTTCAGAATCGTATTCCGGATTCCGGATTCTTGCAATGGTGTGACAGTTTCCAGCTTTTTTTGCAATCAGACAGCAAAGCATATTGAGCTCGTCAGAATTTGTAGTGGCAATCAACAGGTCCGTTTCCTTAATTCCAGCCTCTATCTGTACCTGATAAACAGCTCCGTTTCCCACAATTCCCATCACGTCAAATCTTTCTGTAATGGAATTTATGACACTGGCATTTTTATCAATCAGCATAATGTCGTGATTTTCTCTGTTCAGCTGCTCTGCCAGGGTGGTTCCTACTTTTCCGCAGCCTACAATAATAATTTTCATAATAAACCTTCTCCTTATATCTGCGATACCTGTTCATAAAGGGGCTTGCGTATTTTTTTCCTGGTCACCTCCACCAGATTTAATTTCGTCATTTCAACAACTGTAGTTTTGACCGGATCCCTGGAGAAAATTTCCTTCAGGCGTTCCATAAGAGCCTTTTTGTCCTCTTCTGCTTCCATATCTATAAAATCGATAATAATAATTCCCGATAAATTTCTCAGACGTAACTGGTGTCCGATCTCCTGGGCGGCTTCCAGATTTATTTTCATAATGGTATCACGCAGCGTCTTTTTCCCGGAATACTTTCCTGTATTCACATCAATTACGGATAGGGCTTCTGTAGGCTCTATAACCAGATAACCTCCTGATTTAAGCCAGACCCGTTTGCCCAGAGCCTCTTCCATAGTCTTTTCAATACGGTGCAGCTTTCCTAATGGCAGAAGGCTGTCTTCATATAAAGTAAGACGCTTTAAATCTTCCGGCTGATAACAGGCTAAATATGATTTTACAGCTTCATAAATATCTGGTTCATCCGTGATTATTTCCTCCAAAGAGGCCTTTAGACTGTCCCTCAGTCCGGTTAGATAGGGGGGATCAGAACGGTAAAGAAGGCTGTAGCACGTCCTGTTTCCGGCACTGTCCATCACTTTACGGAAGGTTTCTTTAAGCTGTACAAGCTCCAGTTCCAGTTCTGTTTTTGAAGCGCCGGGAGCATTGGTCCGGACTATAATTCCAAAATCTTCATCCTTTAACCCTTCCAGATAAGGTTTGAGTTCCTGCTTCCAGGCGGAATCTGTGATCTTGGAAGAAAATCCGATCTGTTTTTTCCCTGAGGTCAGAACAAAATAACGGCCTGTAAAATTCAAATTCCCCGTCAGGACAGGAGCCTTTGTCTTTACAGCATCCCTCTCCACCTGAATTACAATTTCATCTCCCTGGCGCAGCTTTCCGTCAGAGGAACGGTTCCCCGCAAAATGTAGAAAATTATCGGACAGACTTAAATACCCTGTCCGTCCGCCGCCCATATCCACAAAGGCTGAATCGATATTTTTAACAATATTACTCACTTTTCCTATATATATATTTCCCAAGATGGAACTGTCACCATCAGGCTCTACATCAATCTGAAGAGTTTCCCTTTCAGATTGAAGCAGCGTAAGGATGGCTCCCTTCCACCTGGTTATAATCAGCTTATTCACTGGAGTTCTCCTATGAGGCCCAGAGGCACCAGAACCGGGGTCACTTCATCTCCGGTGTTTCCATAGACCTCTTCCCTTTGAATATGAAAGGCGAATTCAGGACATTCCTGCCCTCTCCACTGGTAGTATGTTTCCATTACCAGCTCAGGTTTTAGGTTATTTGCACTTCCGGCAGATACCTTCATGAAAATGGTCCCGTCCGTTACGGAAAGTTCATAGACAGAGGCTTTTAAATCAACCTCCCTTTCACCCTTTTTCGTCTTTTTGATGGTAAGGATTTGCTCCTGGGAGATAAATTCCAAAAGACCCTTAAAAAAGTCCTCCATATTCTCAGGCTCTTTCCCTTTCCGGAACATCAGTGTATAATCCGCAGCAGCAACCAAGGACATGGCATTTTTTGCCCTTTCCTCCAGGATGCGGCAATCTGTGACCTGAATTCCTTCAGCCATGGTCCCATTTAACTGATCCATGAGAATCTGGCAGTCTGCCATGGAGCTTACCTCAATGTCCATATACTCCCCGTTGCTTGTAAGTCCTACACCCAAAGGTGCGGCAAAGGACATGACCTGATGAGGACTGAAGCCCTCACTATATTTAATATCAATATCAGCCCTTCTGATGGCTTTCTGAAAATAACGCATAATGTCCAGATGTCCCACAAATTTCACCGGGCCCTGTTTGGAAAATTTAATTCTTAGCTTCATAGCAGACGCCTCCTTTGAACTTCATGGCCCCGCACCCCGTACAATGCTGACGGCAGTTTGGAGTAACACTTTCGTTTATGGCATTCTGCCACTCTCTCTTTAAAAATTCCTTTGACACGCCGGAATCAATGAAATCCCACGGAAATACCTCATCTAAATCTCTTTCCCTGGTGGTGTAAAAGTCCGAGTCCAGACCGCAGGTTTCAAAGGCTTTCATCCAGATATGATTTTTAAAATGCTCAGACCAGGAATCATAAATGGCACCGTTTTTATAAGCTTCTTCCACCAACGCTGAAGTTTTCCTGTCACCTCTGGCTAAAACTCCTTCCAAAATGGTTAAATCCGCTTCATGGTAGTTGTATTTTAAACTTTTCTGATTCAGCATTTTCCGGAACTTGTCTTTAACTAAGTAGGCTCTCTGCAGAAATTCCTCATTGGTACACATCTTAGCCCACTGGAAGGGAGTAAATGGCTTCGGAACAAAGAAGGACGAGCTTGCAACTACCTGTACCTTTCCGTTTCTCTGATCCTTGGGAATTTCGTAGTAAACCTCAGCTACCTTTTCTGACAGCTCTGCAATGCCTTCCATATCCTCTACGGTTTCAGTGGGCAGACCCAGCATAAAATAAAGCTTGACCCGGTTCCAGCCGCCACGGAAGGCTTCGCTTGCTCCTTTTAAAATAACCTCTTCTGACAGACCTTTGTTAATTACGTCACGAAGTCTCTGGGAACCGGCCTCTGGTGCAAAGGTCAGGCTGCTTTTTCGGATATCCTGAACCTTACTCATAACATCCAGGGAAAATGCGTCAATCCGCAGAGAAGGCAGAGAAATATTAACCCCTTTATCCTTGAATTCATCAATCAGAAAATTTACGATCCCCTCTAAATGGCTGTAATCGCTGGAGCTTAAGGAACTTAATGAAATTTCCTCATGTCCTGTGCTCTTTAACAGTTTGGAAGCATAAGCCTTTAAATATTCCAGGCTGTGCTCTCTTAAAGGCCGGTAAACATTTCCTGCCTGACAGAAACGGCAGCCTCTGATACAGCCTCTCATGACCTCCAGCACGACTCTGTCCTGGGTCACTTTAATAAAAGGCACCACCGGATTTTCGATATAATAAACATCATCCATGTCGGCAACCATCTGCTTTGTTACGGTTTCTTTGGCATGGGGATTGTTTGGCTTCATGGATTTTAAAGTGCCGTCTTCTTTATAAGTCACATCATAAAAAGACGGAACATAGATACCGTCAATCTCTGCAGCCATTTCCAGAAATCTCTTGCGGGTTCCGCCATTTTTCTTATTTTCTTTCCATATGTCCATGAGCTGAAAGTAAACGGTTTCCCCTTCTCCGATATAGAACATATCAAAAAATTCCGCCAGTGGTTCCGGATTGTAGGCACAGGGGCCTCCTCCTATGATAATAGGGTCTTCTTCTGCACGGTCCTTCTGATGGAGAGGAATTTGTCCCAAATCCAAAACCTGTAAAATATTTGTATAGCACATTTCATATTGAAGGGTAATTCCTATAAAGTCAAATTCCTTAATGGGGTCCTGGGACTCCAAGGCAAAAAGAGGAATATTCTCTTCCCGCATAATCTGGTCCAAGTCCGTCCATGGAGAGAAAATGCGCTCACAGTAAATATCCTCTCTGCGGTTAAACATATCACATAAAATCTGCATCCCCAAGTGGGACATTCCGATCTCATAGACATCGGGGAAACACATGGCAAAGCGGATGTCCACCTTCTTCGGGTCCTTCACCGCCATGTTGACCTCACCGCCTATGTAGCGGGCAGGCTGCTGGATCTTTAATAAAATTTCATCGCTTAAAGCTAGTTTTCTCATGTCTTTCTTCCTTATAATTGTTTGTATTGCGTAAAATCAATACTTACGCATAATTATATAGGATTTTGCAGCATTAGGCAATATGATTTAAAAATTAGCGGCCAGATGTCCTTTTACCCAGATCCAGTTCTTCATATTCAAACCAGTCAAAATCTGCATAAATACAGTTTCCGGTCAAATCCTGACAACACATCCCTACCATCGCACCAGTAAACCAACCCTGATTACAGGCTTCATCAGAAAGAAAACTGCAGTCCATGGAGGTGCCTATCTTTTGTTTACTCATGGTTTTTGACTTATAATAAAACTGTAACTTTTCTTCATGTACTTCCACTTCCAGTTCCACCTCACCATCCTCAATCGGTATAAAACCATGAGGATAGCTATAATTTTTATTTTCTGCTTTCAATATAGATATACATCTGCCAATATTCTCGTCATGAGTAATGTGTAAGTATAAGTAATTTTCATGATCATACATACAAATCAGCCCTGCCATCTGCTTAAATACGGTCGGATCAAATGCAACTTTAGCTGCGGCCCGGAAATGAAATGACGTCCAGCGTCTGGCTAACAGACTTTGAGCAAAAAGAGAAGCTAAGCCCTCTCGCCCATATAGTCTCAAATAGCCCGGACGAGCCTCCAGAGATAGAAATGATTCATCCAGCGGAATACGCAGTGACTGGAATTCCAGATCAATAGTTCCTGAATTAAAATGATCTCTTATGGGTTTGGATAAAAACGGATATGGTTCATGTCCACTGATTTCAGTTTCCAAATCAGGAAGATTGGTTCCATTGGCTAATTGAAGCCAGCCTTCTTCCGTCCACTCCATCCGTACAATGGCTGTCTCCCTTCCCAACGGATATCTGCGGCACCCTGGAAAACGCAATGCATGATCCGGGTTTCTCTGATTCAACGGTCTTCCCATTAAATAAACACAATACCAGCTTCCATCTTTAGCTTCCACCAGATCACAATGTCCGGCTTTTTGAATTGGATAATCCGGCTGATGTCTGGTAGTTAAAATCGAATAAGCTTCGGTATCACTTGTCCTGTAAATAGTATCCGGCCGATACATTTCATAAGGTCCCCATATGGAAGAGGAGCGCTGAATTGTTTCACCATGCCCTTCTCCTGTTCCTGTATCGGCAGAAAGCAAGTAATAATATCCACTGCGTTTTAATATATGGGGGCCTTCCAGGAAAATATCCTTGGCAGCATAGATTTCTTTGGGCTGGCCAATCATACACTTTTTTTCACTGCTGTACTCCTGCAGAATCAGCCTTCCGGCATATTTTTTAGGCACTCTGTGATCCGTAACCATGCTGACCAAATACTTTCTACCATCATCGTCATGATATAACGAAGGGTCAAAACCAAAATTATTTAAAACAATTGGTTCTGACCAGGGTCCCATAATATCTTCTGCCATCACCATAAAATTATTAGTATCATACATATTACAATAAAAAGAGTGCACTACCGTATAAACAAGATAATAAATTCCCTGATCATAAGTAAGACATGGCGCCCATATTCCCTGGGAAGGCCCAACACCACGGAGATCCAGCTGCGAAACTCTGCTAAGGGGATAGGTCAATAATTCCCAATGCACCAAATCCCTGGAGTGATGAATGGATACCCCTGGCCACCATTCAAATGTTGATGTTGCAATATAGTAATCATTTTCCACCCTGATAATTGACGGATCAGGATGAAAACCTGTTAAAACCGGATTCTTTATCAGCATTTACTTTATCTCCTTTTAATTGTAATAATTACATATCATTTTAAATCCAAATTCTCTCTCCACTCCAAACATAACTCTGTATGGGATTTAATATGCAATGGTAATATTACATACTCAGACTGATAATATTTATCTCCGCTCCCCTTCCACCGGTCCCCAAGATACCAATACTTATTTCCCCCTGTTTGGGAATTCTTCAAACAATAAACCGATGTGGGCTGTGAACCATAGGTCGTCTCATCTCCCAGAACCTGCAATTCTGACCACGGCCCTTCGATCGCCCTTGCATAAGCATAAGCAGATTGATTGGGAGACCAGCCGCTGCAGCCTGATGTCAACATATAATAATAACCTTTACCCTTAAACAATACCGGCGCTTCGCGTTCTTGTCCCGGCCAGAGAATAGTAACCAACCGTTCTATAGCCAGATAATCTTCTGTCAGCTTATAGATGTGCAGATCCAGATTATCTCTGGCAGCAGAAATAAAATAAGCACTTCCATCCTCATCCTGGAAAACATTACAATCCCTTGACATATGACCCATTGGACGAAAACTTCCAAGATATGTATAATCACCGTCAATAGTATCGCAAACGGCAACTGCACATCGCGCCTCATGATAATTATCCGGTAATTCCCAGTGCATCCACATCACATATTTGCCGGTATTGGGGTTATAGATCACTTTGGGCCTCTCAATATTACATCCTGTCCCAATATCCGCCTGCCGCCCTTCTATCTCTAATGTAAGATCTGTTACCACATAATGCTTTTCTGCATGGCTTTTTGTGGTAAGTAAATGATTACAAAAACTCCAATTCACTAAATCCATGGACTTATAGCATGATACCTTATGATTTTCGGTTCGGTTTTCTCCAATCCAGTAATACCAGTCTCCCTGCTCTACCATATGCCCTCCATGAGCATGTAAAACATTTCCTTGGTCATCAAATGGCAAAAATACGCTGCTTTTCATTTCTGTTTCTTCCTTCCCATGTCATTATCATTCTAATTCATATTTAATCGGACACGTTCCCCGGCGTTCCCAGGAAATTTGTCCATCTTCGTTCCTTGAAATCAAAACCCGATTATATTCTCCTTTCTCCGCATTCAAAGACTCAAAGTCATCTTCATATAATGTAAAACATTGCCTGCCTTTTCCAAAAGACTTTACCGTAATCCGGAATATTGTTTCCGGGCTGACATATTCCACCGGTTCAGCAAAAGGAACCAATGCCCCCTCCTTTACAAACACCGGAATTTCCTCCAGCTTTGCACTGATCTGATACTCCTTTCCTCCCACAAAACTTTCTCCGGAAAAGAAGTTATACCATGTTCCCTCCGGCAGCCATACTATACGGCTGGTCCCATCTTCAAGAGTCAGCGGGCAGACCATCATACTCTCTCCAAATAAATATTGGTCATCTATAACTGCCGCCCTCGAATCCTCCGGATAATCAAGCACCACTGCCCGGACAGGAGGTGCGCCGTATAAGTGATATTCCATGAAAGCACTGTAAAGATAAGGAAGCAGGCTCATTCTAAGCTGTAACAGCTTTCTGATCTCCTGTGTATAATATGGTTCCTCTTCCATATACTCATTTCTTAAATTTTTTTCCACATTTACCTGCTTCCAAGGCGGATTAGGAATCCGCCAGCAATTCAGCAATGCCTGTACCGAAAAAACCACGGTCTGGACCCGGCGAAGAAAGTCCCATCCATTTTCACTGCTTCTTACTTCCGGGGACCAAAGCATTCCGGAAAATCCCGAAGTGGCAATTCCTCTGATGAAGTCCCGGTGATTGTATAAATCAGAATAAAGAACAAACGGAAGCGGAGCTGCCAACGCACCGGAAGCACGCACCTGAGATAATGTTCTTATGTTTTTTTTCCGGTAGATATTATTCAATAAGTTTTGGTACAGCAGTCCAATTCCATTATGCATCTGCTCACCATCCATGCCGGATGGAAATGAACTGATTTCCGGAAAGGACCAGTTGGAAGGATTATAATCCGAATTATCACATTCATCCAGCTTAAATCCCATAATCCCCTTATCCACAAGCATCTTTTCATGATAATTACTGAATATTTCCACTGCCTTTTCATGGGCAAAATCAGGCACCACTCCGTTCCATACTTCATAATCACCACTGTAAGGAAGCAATTCCTCATAAATCGGAGCTGCCGGATAAACAAAGGCATGTTCCCATAAATTGATCTTATAATTCAGGGCATTTAATGCCTTAATCATTTTCTCAGGTTCAGGAAATAAATAAGACCATTCATAAGTGCAGGAGTAACTGTGGGAATGCCATCCTGGCTCCAGACCAAACACATCTGCCGGAATATGTTCATTTCTAAATGCTTCAGCCATCCAAAGCACATTATCCTGATCACTTCCCCCATAAGTCCGGTACCACACACCTAATCCCCACATGGGCACAAGGGCACCTCCACCAGAAAAAAGATTATACCGCTGCACCGCTTCTTTTAAGATACCAGAAAAAATATAAAGAGTGATTCCGTTTACACCTGGTATATCAATAATAATTGTCCTTTTTTCACCTGCCCGTTTCAATGCGTAAAGAGCTGATTCCGAAAACTCCTTGTGAACCTGATTCACTTCTGTTTTTCCCGCCGATTGTCCTTTTTCCGCATTGGTACCCATAAAGAAATCAGCATAGCGGAACGTGTCTGCAAATAAGCCATAACCTGCAGAAGATATATAAAAAGGAGCCGGAGCATGACTCTCCCCAGTATCAGCTGGCGGATCAGAATTCACTCTGATCCTTCGTTTCCTTCCAGCCATATTCAGGCTTTTTAGCTGTAGTCCAAAACCATAAATATCCTCCGTTGTTTCCATTGGCAAAGTGACCATAATTCCTCTTTTTGTTTTTTCCCATTTTAATGCTTGAAATACTTCCGGGAGTTCATCCCGTATTGGCAGAGATTCAAGCCCTGCTCTGTTAATCTGAAACTTCTGATATTTTACAGGCGTCTGTTCCTCCGGCTCTCCCAAAACCAGTTTCCACACGCCATTGGCAATTTTCTCCAGCATATTAATTTCCTACCTTCTTCATCTGAATATAGATTTCCTGCTTTCGGATTTCACACCGTTCCAACAGATAAGCAGGTCTTTCATCTCTTTGTATCACGGATATCTTCCTCCTGTTTATTCATTTACCACAAATAGACACTGGTTTCACTCAACCGGAAAATTGCTTCTATAAAATAATAATCTCCATAAATAATTGGAAACTCATGTTTCTTATCGTGGTAAGCGGCTGTGCACTTTTGCAGAAAGCAATCGCTGTTCTTGGAACAATCACAGTGCTCCTCATAAAGTGCTTTCATCATCTTAACAGCTGGCCGATGATAAATATTCTGCTCCAATTCTCCTACCGCTTCCGCTACAGCCAACAGACCGCAGGCAGCAATGGCAGCTGCAGTATCATCATACCAAAAGGGCTCTGCTGGCTGCCGGAAATCGACCGGTATCAGTCCGTCTTCCGGGATGTTGGATATAAAATAATGGGCAATCCGCTTAGCTGTAGCCAGATACCGTTCTTCTCCAGTATGAATATAGCTCATCATGAAACCATAAAGTCCCCAAGCCTGTCCTCTGGTCCAGGATGAGCCCTGGGCATATCCCTGGCCGCCATAATCCCGTTCCATCTCACCTGTGTCGGGATTAAACTGAACAATATGGCGAACCGAACCGTCTTTGCGCACAAAGTTCTCCATTAAAGTATCTGCATGCATCATTGCAATGTGTTTAAATCGTGGATCCTTTGTTTCTTCACTGGCCCAATATAATAATGGAATGTTCAGCATGGAATCAATGATGGCCCAACCACGATTATCATCCTCTCCCTCCTTTAATTCTCCATTCCAGGCCCTGATAAATTTGCCGGCGGGATTAAAACGGCCGGCCAGAAGATTTGCAGCATGTAGTCCGAAACGCCTTCCCTCATCACTCCCTGTAAGCTTATAATCAGCCACATAAGTTAACAAAAACATAAAACCAACATCATGATGAAGCCCATAAAAATCGGTAAAGCATTGTTTCAGTTTCTCTTCACTGATCTGTGCAATATCCGCATACTTCTCATTTCTGGTTTTATAGTACATCTGCCACAGCATTCCTCCCCAAAAACCATTTGTCCACCAGTTAATTCCATCATCCAGTTGGAACTGCTGTATATTACTGCTTTTGTCATCATGAACTCCATCAATGGCAGTATAGGGAATTTTATTCTTCGACTTTTCACTAAGCCACTCCATTTTTTCCACAATTTTTCTATCAGCTTCCTTTATCCATTTAACATTTCTTTCATTTACTGACATAATCGCTTTAACTCCTTTTCTTTATTAAAATTTCTATGTCTTTTATCATACTGGATGACAATCTGCTAAACAATAAAAGATGCTGCTTTCAGCTTACTTATTCTGCTTTTCATTAGAATTACTTGTCCCAAATTAAAACAACGGTTGATCGTCCGTTCCATCCACCGTTGTTTTTAAATCATATCAAAGTGCTATTCTTGTTTTCTAACCTCAGCAGTGACTCTCTTACGATAAGAGTTTGGAGTATCATGGTATATTTTACAAAAAACATCTGTAAATGTCCGAGGATCCTTATACCCTGTAGCTTCAGCGATCTCATAGGTTTTCATATTAGTTCCCAGCAGCAGGGCAATGGCATGCTGCATCCGCACCTTATTGACATATGCCTTAAAGTTTTCCCCTGTATGCTTTTTAAAAAAGGTACTGAAATAATAGGAATTCATATGTATTTCTTCAGCTAAAATCTGCAAAGTCAAATCTTCTTTATAATACCTTTCAATATACTCTTTCACATGAATAATTGCTTTCTTTTCCTGATTTGACATAGTCTCCTGTATTTTATACAGATATCCGGCAAAAACATTTTTAAAATATGCACTCAACTGATTAAAGCTTTGACATTTCCGGCTTTCTTCCAGCATTTCTTTCATATCTGGTTTACAGCCTTCCAGGTTTAATTCGAAAAAACGGTCTTCCAACATTCGTACTGTGGTACAAAAATAAAAGCAGGCATCCTCTTTTTTTCCTTCAGCCATATAGCAAACCATTTGAGCAAACCAGTGATAGGTCTGTTCAAACCCTTCCGTCTCCTGGGCAACAATACAATGAATCAGCTTTTCTCTTGCATCATGCAATTTACTCTCATCCATTGGATACGAAAAAACAGATTCTCCAACCTTTAATATCTTGGTTCTTAAAAATTCATGGAAAAAGAGGTATTCTTCCATTTCAAGGCAACGTTCATATGCTGCAGGTATTTGCTTCACCTCATTAACCTGGTGTCCCATAATCAGCACAATTTCGTGCCGGACTGCCTCCTTTGCAGCATCTCTGATTTCTGCCAATTGTCCCTTTGCTTCATGGGCAGAAATACCTTTTAAGATTATTACAATCTTTCCTCTTCTGATAAAACAAATACCGGTTTTATGGTTATTCAGATAATCTTCTAAAAAGCTAATCAGCGAAAATTGAGTCAACCGTTTCATCTGATTATCTTCCTTTTCACCGAATAAAATTTCCACAAGTACCGGGCGGTAATGCGTTGTCTCTAACTCAATAATCTTTCCAAAATCAATATGATCCGGTTGAACCGCCAGTTCATTAGTTTCTATAAAAACTTTTTCTCTCTTTTTATTCATACATTTCGTAATCGCATTTAACAGTTCTTCTTTTAAGACCGGTTTTAAAAGATAATCCACAGCACCGTAATGCAGAGCTGCTTTTGCAAATTCAAAATCCTGAAAACCACTGATAAAAATAATACTGGTATCCATATTTAATGATCTGCATTCTTTAAGTATATCAATTCCAGTCATATCAGGCATAGAAATATCAAGTAACGCCAAATCAGGATTCAAACGAAGGATTCCTTCCAATGCACTTTTCCCTGTCTCATAACACCCAGCTACCTCAATTCCCATTCCTTCCCAATCCACAAGTTTCCTGATTCCCCGGGTAATAATCGGTTCATCATCAGCCAATACCATTCTCATGTTTTCCCTCCCTCCTGCTCCGATTTCATCAGGATCATCACCATTGTTCCAATACCTTCTGTGCTGGTCACATGAATACCACACTCCTCACCATATAAAAAACGGATTCGGTCATGAACATTTTTTAATCCAATGCTCTGCCAGTGGTATTCGTTTTTGATTCCCGGATCATCTCCTGCCAGAAGCGTATTCAGACCTTCAAGAGTCTCTTCATTCATACCTGATCCATTATCCATAATCATGATCTCAACACATGTTTGGTTTGCATCTGATATTTTTGCTTCAATTAAAATTCTTCCGTTTCCCCCCTTAGGTTTAATACCATGAACATAAGCATTTTCAACAATTGGCTGTAAAATCAGCTTAGGCACCATAACCGACGCTGTTCCTGAAATATCCGCATCCAAATGAATTTCTCCGTTGATGCGGCAATTCAGTAAATACACATATTTTTTAACCATCTCCACTTCTTTTTCCAAAGGAACCAGATCTTTCATGGGGCCGATTAAATAGCGGATCTGCTCTGAGAGCGCTTCAATCATTGCAGGCACCTTGTGCCCTTCCTCCAGAGCAGTCATACGGATGATTTCCAGTGTATTATAAAGAAAATGCGGATAAATCTGTGACTTCAGAGCTGTGAGCTCAGCCTCTTTCTGTTTGATCTGAACCACATAGTATCGATTAATATAATTTTTAAGTTCCTGACTCATTTGATTAAACCGCTGGGACAGTACCCCAATTTCATCTTCGCTGTTTGCTGTAAGGCTGATATCAAATTCTCCATGTTCAATTTGTTCCATCTGCTTCATCATTTGGCGAATGGGTTTTGTCAATTGTCTTGAAAAAAACAGAGAGCTTAACAGCAGCCCTAAAAATGAAGTACCTAGCAGAAAATACATCATCGTCTGCATATTACGTATATCACGGAAAGCCCTGTGGGTATCAATAGAAACAATCAAAGACAAACCATATTCATCAGGCTTGGTTCTGATCAGTAATTCTCTCTCCCCTTCTCCAGTTTCTTTCCGGTCAAAGTGAATTTTTTTCCCATTCATCTCTTTCTGACTGCTGTAAAAACATACATCTTGAGCATTCATAATATAAAAAACCTCATCACCGCTCAGCCGTACTGAATCAAGAAGCTGGTTAACCTTATTGATACTGATGTCCAGATAGAGGGTTCCTACATAGGGTGTATTTCCAATCACGCCTCTTAAATCAAAATAGTTCCTGGCAATGGTGAAGACGGGCTCCGCAATGCCGCTAAAATATTGGGTTTCATGAGGAGGAATCAATATCATTTTATTGTTTGTACGGTCTAATCCTTCATAACCCACCATATGTTCAAAGAGTTCTGGGTTTTTAAAATAAGTACTTCTTGTACTGGAATGAAAATCAATTCCTAAACCATTCTGATCAACACCCAAAAAATGAACTCCGACAATGCCGTTATCCATGCTATTCATATAACGGAGATACTCTTCCATATCCCGTTTGCGCTCCTGCTCCATGACTTCTTCCGGATAGTTACTGCCGTAAACAATCTGGCGGAAATTGTCAAAAGACATGTAAGAATAAACATCATTTCCAATAATGGAGTTACTGTAGTAATAAGGCATCTTAGAAATAGTATTATAGGTATCAAGCATATTTTCAAGACTGCCGGAAAGATACAAAGCAGCCTGTTCATACTGAGAACTGAGGGCGCTGCGGTAGTTCCTGATCATCTTGTTCGCTATAAATGTGGACAAGATTGTCATCGGAAACAGTCCAATGATAATGATGGTAATTGTAAATTTCTGATACAAGTTTAGCTTTTTTAACCACCGTTTCATATGCTTCCTCCAACGTCTTTTATTCCATTCTAACAAAACCACCATATGTTTACAAGCAAAAACAGGCATTCTGCTGTTCAGAATACCTGTTAGTGTTATCCCTTTGCTGCCCCTGCTGTGATACCCTTTACAAAATATTTCTGAAACATACAGAAAATAATCACTGCCGGTACAATCGAAATGATTGTTCCTGCAAAAACAATATCCCACCGGGCTGTAAACTGTCCTACAAAACTTGCAATTTCTACTGTTATGGTTTTAGCTCTTCCGCTGGGCAGGACCAGATAGGGCATCAGATAATCATTCCATATACCCAAGCCATTAAGAATCACCATAGATCCGGTACATGGTCCCAGAAGCGGGAATGTCACCTTCCAAAAGGTTTGAAACGGGGTGCAGCCATCAATCTGAGCTGCCTCTTCGATTTCCAGAGGAATACCCTTTAAAAAGCTTCCATAAAGCAGCGTACCAAATGCAATGGAACCAGAGATATAACAAATAATCGGCCCTGCCATATTGCCAAACAAACCAAATATCTTCATCTGTCTGAACAAGGGGAACATATACAAATGGAAGGGAATCATTAAACCAGCCAAAAAATAAGAGTATACAAATGAGGTTATCTTACTTCCCCTGCGTTCAATTCCATAAGCAGCCATAGGAACAATACAGACAATCAAAGCCTCGGAAAGAACCGTCAGAGTCACCGAATGGATAATGGCCGTTGTAAAATCAGACTGGGAAAATAAGTCCTTAAAATTTTGTGTATAAAGTGATGTTGGAAAAGAAATGGGACTTTTCAGTATATCTCCGTTGCTTTTAAACGCCGACATCAGGGCAAATATAACCGGGTAGATAAAAAGGAAAGCCAGAACTGCTGCTGCTGCAAAAAGCAGAATATCGCTTGCTTTCAGCTTCTTTTTTGCTCGTTCCATTACATCTGCACCTCTCTTCCGCGCAGAAACTTTTGCTGGACAGTATTTAGAATGATAATTATCAATAAAAGCATCAAACCAACTGCTGTTCCAAAGCCCTGCCGCCCTTCATTAAACCCAACCTTATAAAGCAGATAAACCAATGTTTCTGTAGTAAAACCTGGTCCTCCATCGGTCATCACATTGATCTGGTCAAAAACTTTAAGACCATTAATGAGGGACAGTGTAAAATTAATTGTAAACGCTCCGGAAATCATTGGAATTGTAATCGCCCTAAAGCGCTGCCAGGGACTGGCTCCATCAATTTGTGCTGCTTCAATTAAATCCTGAGATACACTTTGCAGGGAGGCAAGATAAATAATCATATAATATCCTACACCCTTCCAAATCAAAACAATGCCGACCATAAACAGCACAATTGCTGTATTTCCTAACCAATCCTGCCGTAAATCCTGCAAGCCCATCCCTTTCAGCAATGCATTGAACGTACCGAAGTTATAATTGTACATGATTTTCCAGATAAAGCCCGATACGATACCGCTGATCAGTACCGGTACATAAAATGCACTTCGGAAAAAGTTCTTTCCCCATCTTACGTGATCCACAGCCAACGCCAATGCCAAAGCAAGGATATTTTCCAAAATGGTTATAAAAATCGTCAAAATAATCGTATTTTTCAATGCATTGCCAAAACGTACACTGGTAAATATTTCTTTGAAGTTTGCCAGCCCGACAAACTTAACGTTCGGGCTGACACCATCCCAAGAGGTAAGGCTATAATATACGCTGGATAGGGTAGGTACAATAATAAACAAAGTAAACAGGATAAAAGCCGGAGCAATAAAGAAAAAAGTATACCGGTCAATTCCTTTTTTTGTTCTGCCCATCATATCCCCCTCTCTTTTTTACTCAATTCCTGCTCCTGTAACAGGATTAAAGTTTGAAATTCCTACAGTCCAGGTTTTGTTCAATTCTTCGCATGCTTCATCAATGGTTCTGCTTTCCTGAAGTACTTCTACCAACGTTTTATAAGTAAAGTTTCTGAAGTCCGGAGGCAGTTCATTTTCTCCAACCCGGCCATTCCACATGGGCGCAAGTTCATCAGCTTTTAAGGTTGCATCAATTACTTCCTGGAATACCGGTGTTACATCCAGTTCCGGCTGTTCAACCGTTGTGGGAACAAAGCTCAAAGTTTCACAGTAAACCTTATAGTTTTCCGGCTCAAAGAAAAATTTAATAAATTCTTCTGCTGCTGCCTTTTTGTTTGGATCTTTGGCTGATTCAGCAGAAACAGCTAATCCGCTGATACCGGCGCCGCCAACCAGACGCAGTTTTCCATCAGGACTGGGAATCGGGAACCAACCAATCTCAAACTCCGATGCTGCAGCAGAAATCTGGCTGAACATATGGGTTCCGGAATACATCATTGCCGCCATATCATTTACAAGAAATGTGGTAATCTGCGCATCTGGTGTAGATACCCACCCCTCCTGTGTATACTGCATAATCTCCTTAAGTTCTTCAAAAGCTGCCTTCACCGTTGGATCTGTAAAGTTTTTTGTGCCTTCATAGCAATGTTTGATAAAATCGGGATCCTTGCTTAATACCTGATCATTATATGCTTTGTGAAATAAAAATCCCATGTGCCAGATATCCTGTCCGCCAACAACCAACGGGGCCATATCTCCCTTGTCTTTAATTGTCTGGCATAACTGAATGAATTCGTCATAAGTTGTTGGTTCCGTCAGGCCATTATCATCAAAGTATTTTTTATTATAGATAATACCCTGTGTATTCTCGCCTCCCAATGGAGCCGTATAAACCGTTCCGTCAAAAGCAGTGGTGGTCTGGAACAAGTCAATCAATCCCTGAGATAAAGGCTCCAGCTTTCCTGCTCTGGCATATACGGCAGTATCTCTCATTTCCATTACATCCGGGAACTCTCCCACACTGTCTTTTGTTTTTAAAAGTTCACTGTAAGCGCCGCCGTTTCCTGGTTCTATGGTAACCGTTATATCCGGATGAGCGGAATTAAAACGATTTACTATTTCATTCATAGAAGTCTTGGCACCTTCATCACCGTCAGCAAAGATATAAGTTAATTTGGTGGGTTCAGTCACAACAGAACTTTCTGCTGAAGATGATTCATTCCCTCCGGCACTGGATTCCGTGGTTGTATTCCCTTTATCTGGCGCGGATGTAGCCGCATTGTTTGAACTCTGACTGCAGCCAGCCAGCATCATGACTGCCAATGATGCGCTGATCACAGCTTTTGATGTTCTTCTTTTCATGTTCATCCTCCTCTATATTGTTTACATGTTTTTACTACTCTTATAATATATCAAAAAAGACCCGAAAAAAAATGATGGTTTTTAAGGTCAATGTACAAATTTTTAAGCATATATCATATTTTGTTGATTTTTTTCTTAAAACCACTTAAAATTTGAAATAGAGGAGGAGTTATTATGATAGAAATAGGATTATGCGGCTATGGAGCTGTCCACCAGACAGCATTCAGCATCCGCCGCCCTAAAGGAAGTCCTGATTATGTACTCTTATTGATTAAAACAGAATCTTATTATGATAAACATGGCCAGGTTTATGATTTGCCTGCAAACACTGCCATTCTATATAACAAAGATACCTATGTGCATTATGGCAGCAAAAAGCCTTATTATTGCAATGACTGGATTCATTTTACGTTATCCGGCGAAGATCTGGATTTTTTATTGTCCCTTGATATTCCTTTCCATACTCCAATTATTCTGCCCACTTTGAATCAATTATCTGAATTTGTCCGCTTAATTGTCCTGAATAAACATTCTGACCGCCCCCACCGCATCCAGATTATGGATGCAACAATGAAAGCTTTGCTTTATTCTGTAGCATCGCAAAAATGTACTGCTGCGGATACTGTCATGGCACATAAAAATTATGAAATATTGAATAAGCTTCGCATGGATATTAATAACTCACCAAATAAAGAATGGGCCATAAAAACCATGGCCAAAACCGTTCATATGAGCCCCTCTTATATGCAGCACATGTATAAAGAACTGTTTGGCATTACCTGTATACAGGAATGCATCAATGCTCGTATCAAATGTGCCTGCTCTTATTTGCGCACAACTGATATGTCAATTCACATGGTTGCATTACTTTGCGGCTATAATAATGAAACACATTTTATGCGGCAATTCAAGAAATCCGAACAAATGACTCCATCGGAATACCGGAATCGTTACCGCCTTTGGTAAAAAAAACCCTCCAGGTTTTTTTCCTGAAGGGGTTCATTTTTTTAGCAAGTACAACTTTCTTCCAATATTCCAAGGAGGGCAGTGCCGCTGCTGGTATGACATCGCACCACACGGGTAATATCTCCGTTGACGCCATCCAAAGCACATTTTGCCATCTTATGGGAAACAGTATTGGTAAATAAGACAAGCAAATCCGGGCATCCGATTTTTTTGTCCATATCCGCACTCATCTGCGTGAAAACCTTTGCTTTGCATTTAAAATCCTTGCATATCTTTTTATACTGCCCGACCATACGGTCATGGCCGCCAACGATTACTACGCTCATTTCATGTTCCTCCCTCTTGTTCTGGTTTGTGAAAGTTTAAGCCAGGGCTTTTCCCAACTCCACACACTGAGCCTGAGCATCATCATCAGGGGCTTCATTGCAGATCACGTAGTCACAGGCAAATACAGCACCGGCTTTCTTGCAGTTCTCTTCCCATTCCCGCATCCACTCGCCGTCTCCCCAGCCGTAAGAACCGAATAAAGCAATCTTCTTGCCCTGAAGCTTTGCTTCACAGCTTGAAAACATGGGCTCAAATTCATCTTCTTCCAACTGCTCACCGCCCATAGAGGGGCATCCGAATGCAATTGCATCAAACTGGTCCACCTTATCGGCGCTGAATTCTGATGCTGTAAATAAGGATACTTCTGCGCCTGCTTCTTTGGCTCCTTCTGTAACCTTTGCTGCCATTGCCTCTGTATTACCTGTTCCACTCCAATAAACCACTGCTGCTTTGCTCATATTATCTTACCTCGCTTTTTTTATTTGAATTGTGGCATCATTTATGTTAGTTATAACTAACTTTTTGACAGTATACCATTTTGGACCATAAAATACAAGTAGTGTTAAAGGCAAATCTTTCTCATTTTCTTTTGTAATATTTAAAATATCCGCCAAATCAAATCTGATGTGAATATTTTGCCTGCTCGTTTTTCAAATCAGCAATGTCCCCTTCGCAACTATGATTGGTAACCTTTATAAGAATAACTATTCCTCATATTGATTTCCGCTATTTTCTTTATTGAGGGTACCCGATAATTCAATCATTAAGAACTTCGTCAAATTATTTACTACCGGGCGATGTTTTCTTCCTTTAGGGACAATAATAAATTCTCCTGCATTGACTTTTATTTTCTTTTCCTCCGTTTCCAGATAAAATCCACCTTCAATAACATAGAACAATTCATCTGAATTTTCATGAACGTGAAAATCCAATGTGCGATTTTCCACCTGGACTATGCTTAGAACATTTCCATTTAAAAATCCCATCTTTTTGTAAGTGTATAACTCAGCAATTTTGTTGACTTCCTTTAACAGATTTACTGCTTCCATATGAAATACCTCCATATTATTTGATTTTTTTATAATTAAATGATATCATCAGAAAAGCAATCTGTAAAATTGATTATTTCGATTGAAACAATCATTTTTTTAGATATTTATATTTTAAGAAGGAGGATTTTCTAATATGGAGTTAAAGCGTTTACATACTTTTCTAACATTAAGTAAAATAAAAAACTTTACAAAAACTGCTGAATATCTTCATTATGCACAATCAAATGTTACTACTCAAATACAGCAGTTGGAAAGTGAATTAGGTGTAAAACTTTTTGAACGTATGGGTAAAAATATTTCTCTTACACCAGAAGGAGAAGAGTTAATTGTGTACGCCAAGCAAATGATTCATTTGTCAGATGACTTAAAGTATAAATTTGCTAATAAAAACGACTATGGCCGCATTACCATTGGAGCTTCAGAATCCATATGTATTTACAGGCTTCCTGAAATTATAAAGACTTATCAAGAAGAACACCCCAACGTTGAATTATATTTGAATGTTCTGGACTCAACCGACTTTATACCTTTACTCACTAATAACGAAATTGACATTTCATTTACACTTGACATACCCATATATCACTCTTTGATTCATACTGCTTTGCAAATTGACGAAACCATATGTGCTTTTTCAATTCCAGAGCACCCACTTGCTCAAAAAGCAGAAGTAACAATTGACGATTTTTTTAATGTTCCTCTAATCCTGACAGGACGGGGTTGCTGTTACCGAAGAATGTTTGAAAAAGATTTGTTGAATGCTTTTATTACGCCTAAAATTGTTCTTGAGACCAGCAGTCTGCAAGTAATTAAGCAGACCGTGCTTAGTGGCCTTGGCATATGTGTTCTTCCTCAATCAACCGTACAGAAAGAACTAGATAACAGTGAATTGGTGAAGCTGAACTATGTAACAAACTATAAAATCGCATCACAGCTGATATATCATAAAAATAAATGGATTTCAGAAAATCTAAAAGATTTTATTGATACTGTAAAAGCAGAAACCTCAGCGGTACTTAGAAAAAGGATTGAATTATATTAAGAATAAAGACTTCCTGAAATCACTAAAAACCAACGTATCATTCAATCTGAACCATACGTTGGTTTTTATCCTGACTTATTTTTGATTTATCTTTCTGAAAACTTTTCTACGATTTTAAGAAGCAGCTCCACAACCTTTTCCATGGACTGAACCGGTATGAATTCAAATTTACCATGGAAGTTATGACCTCCCGTACAAAGGTTAGGACAAGGAAGTCCCATATAGGATAAGCGGGCACCATCGGTACCTCCCCGGATGGGACGGACCAAGGGCTTAATTCCCGTTTCCTCCATGGCAGCCCTTGCAATATCAATGAGATACATGTGAGGCTCTACCATTTCTCTCATATTGTAGTAGCTGTCCTTTAATATCAGTTCTACTGTGCCTGCAGGATAGCGCTTGTTTAAGTATTCTGCAGCCAGCTTTATAAATTCCTTTTTTGCTTCAAATTTTTCTCTGTTATGATCCCGGATAATGTATTCCAGACGGGCTTCTTCCACAGTTCCGCTCATAGAATCCAGATGGTAAAAACCTTCATATCCTTCCGTGTACATGGGATTTTCGTGAGACGGTAACATATTGTGAAATTCCATTGCCATCAAAAGAGCATTTCTCATCTTCCCTTTGGATGACCCTGGGTGAATATTGGAACCGTGTATGATTACCCTGGCAGACGCTGCATTGAAATTCTCATATTCCAGCTCTCCTAATGCCCCTCCGTCTACGGTATAAGCTACATCGGCCCCAAATCTCTTTACATCAAAAAAATCAGCTCCCCGGCCCACCTCTTCATCTGGTGTAAAACCGATGCGCACCTTGCCATGGGGAATCTCAGGATGAGACAGCAGGTATTTTGCCATGGTCATAATTTCCGCTACTCCAGCCTTGTCATCCGCACCCAAAAGCGTGGTACCATCGGTAGTAATAATATCCTGCCCCTTATAATCAAGTAAGTCTGGAAAATCACTTACTCTCATGATTACTTGGTTTTCCTCATTTAAAACAATATCGCTGCCGTCATAATTTTTTACAATTCTGGGTTTTATTCCTGTTCCTGAGTAGGCAGGGGCAGTATCCATATGGGCAATAAGACCAAGAACCGGAACTTGTTTTTCCATGGTAGCGGGTATGGTTGCATAGACATAGCCGTACTGGTCCACGGTTACTTCCTCTGCCTTCATGGCCTGAAGCTCATCCGCCAGTTCTTTTGCCAGCAGCCGCTGCTTCTCCGTGCTGGGAAATTCCTCCACATTTTCCTTAGACTGGGTGTCAAAGGAGATATACTTTAAAAAATGATTTAATACTTCTGACATTACATCATTTCCTTTCTTTCCATTTTTTTATTCAGAAACCGGCATGCTCATAATAGCTCTGATTGCTCCCAGGCTGGACCAGATGGAAAGACCGTAACCTATGGCCAGATCAATATAAAAACCTTTCCACATATCCATGTCAGACATCAGATTTCCAAAATTGGAGAAAACGTAAGCCAGAGTTTCAAAACTGGTTTCAAATTCAAAATATGCCCGTGTCATAGATACTCCATAATCCAGCAAGTTGGCTCCAAATATCATTCCGGCCGTAATAAGGAGGCAGATAACCGCTCCTCTTTTGTCCAGCCCTCCTCCCAGCTTCTCAAAACCGCCCAGAGAGAGTTTAAGCATAACAAAGCCTGCAATTCCTGCAATAAATCCAATCTGACCAATAAGGACCCATAATCCCGCTCCTACAAGAGCTCCGGCCAAAGCACCCACAATTCCCGGAATCAAATTGACTCGTTTTTCCTCCAAAGAAGCGGCGGCCTCTCCCTTCCAGTCCTCTGATTCAGGATATGCAGATATTTCTGAGGACAGTGTATCCTTTACAAGTGACTCTCTTTTATCCTCTATCTTCCTTTTTACCTGGTTTGCCAGTTCCTCAAACGCTTCCTTCTTTTTAGAACCGGTTCCTTTGGAACGGATAAGAGTGTGATACTTCTGACCGGAGCTTTCTGCCATAAGCCGCATATTCGTCCCGGAAATTGTTTGAAAAACCCGTTCAATCTTTTCATAAGATATGATTTCAAAGCCCTGGGCATTGGTGACGATGTAATCATCTGCCAGGTAAAGTTCCTCTTTTTCATAAGCAGATATTCCTGGCTGAGTAAGCTGCCTGTCTACCAAAAGAAGCTTTTCTTCCGGCCAGGCCTTTAAAGTGGCACGGCTCTTTTTCAGTCTTGGATCAATTAATTTTATTACAAGAAATCCGGTTGCAGCTAAAGCCAGCATGACAGAGCATAAAAAAAGCAGAGAAACATTTTTTGAAACAGGAGATTCTGGTTTTTTGGTTGTATCCAGATAGTATTCACCAAAATAGTCCAAAAAATTATCTTCTGTTACAAGTTCTTCCTCCCACATCTCATTATAGCTTTCTATGGCATACTCTTTGATATCTTCCTCAATAGGAGCAGCCATTCCGTAAAATATTACAGGCTCTGGCTCTTCTTTAGAATCCTCATATAAATAAGACTGTATCTTTAACGCCTCTTCTGAAAGGGTTCCATGTACCTGGATAATATAAGGCAAAGACTCATCATCATAGACAAAATAATAATGGTTCGTTTCCTTAAAGTCTGATGCAAATTCAAAGGTCATCATCTGGCCTTCCAGGCTGCTGTAAATATCCTCTCCGCCATATACGTTGAACTTTTCCGGAGCAGCCTCCGGCTCCCCCTTTCCTAAAAGCCTTAAGGCTCCTCCTGCAAACAAGAAGGAAAAGGCCATGCAATACACCAGTACAACCGGTATTACCCACCGGTAAAGGCGGGTCATCCGTTTCATCTGACCAGATATCTGATTTTTCATTCTCTTACTCCCTTATCTTTTCGTTTTTACCATTATATCACAGGGAGAATAACCTGTCCATGCATGTAAAAGGCACTGGCAAACGCTTAAAAAGCCGGTTTACCAATGCCCTTAAAAACTGGTTTTCCTCACATATCTGCCATGAAATGGTTTTATTCAGAATCATTTCCCATTGATTTTATATAAAAATCCACACGTCGGTTCATGCCTCTGCCTTCATCTGTATTATTATCAGCTACCGGATAAAATTCGCTGTATCCGATTGCGGAAAACTTCTTTGCCTCAATTTCTGAGGTTTCCAGAAGATACTTTAAAACATTGACCGCACGGCTGGTAGACAATTCCCAGTTACTGTCATATGCAGAGTTCCTGATAGGGCGGTTATCCGTATGCCCTTCAATACGTATCATCTGGATCGCCTCCTGATAGTAGACCAGAATATCCGAAATGTTTTGAAGCATAGGAGCTGCCTCCGGATCAATATTAGCCTTTCCGGAATCAAAAAGAATGGAGGCTGAAATACGCAGTAATATCTCTTCATCTCCCAGCTTTTCAACATTGAGCTGTTCTGATAATCCGGCTTCTACTACGTAAGACTTCATGTGCTCGTAAAGGCTGTTAAATTCCTCTAAATCAAAATTTCCGCCGCCCCCGGTGCTGGATTGAGAAACATTCTTCTCTTCTTCCAACGCTTTTCTTTCAGACTGAATGACAGCCGCCTGACTCAACATGGCAAAGGAGAACAAAACTACGAAAACTGCTAGTAAATCAGTCATTAAATCACTATAACTGGCTAGCCAACCTTCGCCCTCCTCCTCTTCATCCTCTTCATCTTCGAATTTTGAGCTCATGATTGTTTGTCACCCCCTTTCATTAACCGTGTATATTTATTACTGTTTCATCATTATTTTGATTTCTTTGACTCTTTTGTTTTCTTTCCCTTTTTTTTTGGGTTTTCATCTTCATCCACATTAATATTTGCAAATGCTGACAACTCTTCTTTTATCATTCTGGGGTTCTTTCCCTGCTGAATGCCTACAAGCCCTTCCAGCAGCAACTCTCTTCTGAAAGCCTCTTCTTTATCCATAGCCACCAGCTTCTTTCCAAGAGGAGAAAATATAAGGTTGGCAACAAATGCACCGTAGAAGGATGAAACGAGCTCGATTGCCATCATAGGGCCCAAAGTGGAAGGGTCATCTAAGCTGTTCAGCATAGGAATCAGACCTACATATGTACCGAGAAGTCCCAGCGCCGGAGCGGTTGCTCCGATCATATTCAGCATAGCGGCGCTCTTTGCATGGCGCAGCTTCATGAAATGGGTTGCTCCCTCCATAATATTTCTCAGCTGTTCTTCATCCGTTCCGTCGATGATATATCGGATTCCCATTTTCAGGTATTCATCCTTGGTAAGTTCATCGATATGGTTCTCCAGTGCCAGCAATCCGTTTTTTCTTGATATTTCAGCACACCGGATCAGGCTTATAATATCTTCCCTTAAGTCAAAGTTATCTTTTCTGAAGGACTTTAAAAAAACTGATCCAAAGGTCTTTAAGGTCTTAGGGGGAAACGCCATAACAAAGGAAGCGGCAGTACCTCCAAAAATCATAAAAGCGGATGGGACATTATAAAATAAAGCTACATGTCCAGATGAAACCATGGCACTGACAATAAAGAAAATACCAAGAGTAAGTCCAATAAATGAAGTATTTATGAATCGAGACACTGTAAAAACCTCCTGAGTTTGCATATTTCAAATCAAAACCTTTATGACACAGCTTACTCCTTTTTTGTCGGCTTTCTTATGCTCTTAGTTAATAACTATCAGGAAATCTTAACATCTTCTTAATTCATAAATTAAAAACCCCGGCATAGAAACGATGAATTCATTTCCATGCCGGGGCAATAACTGTCAGCGGTTTGCCAGCTCCCTGGTAATATCCTCCCAGGTCACTCCCTTTTGGACCATCAGTACCATCATGTGATACAGAAAATCCGAAATTTCATATTTTACTTCCTCAGAATTAGGATTTTTAGCGGCAATGATAATTTCAACGGCCTCTTCTCCCAGCTTCTTTAATATTTTATCGATTCCCTTATCAAACAGGTAATTGGTATAAGAGCCTTCCTTGGGATTTTCTTTCCTGTCAAGAATCACCTGAAATACATCTTCAAATACCTTAAGAGGATTCGTCTCCTGATATTCTTTTTTTACCAGATCTGTATAAAAACATGTTTTTTCCCCGGTATGGCAGGCTGCACCGATCTGATTGACTTTTGCAAGCAGCGTGTCGCTGTCACAGTCTATGGCAAGAGACTTTACATACTGGTAATGGCCGGAGGTTTCCCCTTTAAGCCAGAGTGCGTCCCGGCTTCTGCTGTAATAAGTCATACAGCCGGTCTTTAAGGTCTTCTGAAATGCCTCTTCATTCATATAAGCCAGCATCAGTACCTGACCTGTCCGGTAATCCTGGGTGATCACCGGGATGAGACCGTGGTCATTCAACTTAAATTGGCTGAAGCTGACAGGGCTCTCAAAAGTATCAACTCCGATTCCTCCGGACTTTAAATTATATTTTAAGTCCATACAGCCTTCCTCTCCGTCAAATACCCCGATAAAGCCGTTTACATTCTCTGTTTTAAGCACAGCAGGCAAAAGCTCCCCGGCAGAGCCGGCAAGCAAAAAAGTTTCTTTATATTCAGACACCTTTAATAGTTTCTCTTCTGTCATCTTCAAATCCCCTAAAATCATGACAGAAGCTCCAAGCTGGGAATATTCCTTGGCGCTCTCCAAATAAGAGCAATCCGGCAGGTAAGCGTATACCTTATCATCGCCGAACCGGTCTGAGGACTCCTTCATCAGATCCACATTTTCATCCAGTCCTGCGTCAAGAAAGGAGGCCTTTGCCCCTGCGTAAAGATATTTTTTCACATCCTCCAAACGTTTAACTCTCCCTCCCGCAATGACCGGGATATCAGAAAGCCTTGCAATCTCTTTCATCATGCCAATGGTCTTTTCGTGGTCTTCCTCAGATTCCGATAAGTCCAAAAGAAAAAGTTCATCAGCGCCGCTGTCTCCGTAAAAACGAGTCAGCTCCAGAAGGCCCTTTTCATAATATACTGCCCTGTCATCAAGCCTGACAGCCTTTCCATTCCTAATTCCAAAGCCTGCAATTATTTTTTTACACTCCATCATATATTCCTCCCCTGAGGCGTCTGCTTTTCAAACGCATTGATGGCTTTCTTTAAATCAATCCTGTTTTCATATAATGCTTTACCTATAATAGCTCCTCTGACACCTGCTTCATAAAGCTGATGCAAATCTTCCATGGAGGACATTCCTCCGGAAGCAATAATATCCAGGCCTGTATCCTCTGTCAGCTTTTTCGTATAAGCCACATTAGGGCCAGTCAGCATTCCATCTCTGGATATATCAGTGTATACAATATGCTGAATACCGTATTCTTTCATGCGTCCGCATAAGTCCGAAGCCGAAATAGTACTGATTTTTTCCCAGCCCTCCACGGCCACCATGCCATCCTTTGCATCCACACCGGCAACAATCCGTTCAGAACCGAATTTTTTTACCATTTCGCCAAGAAACTCAGGATTTTCAACGGCCTTGGTTCCTATGATCACCCTGGCAACTCCTAAAGAAAGCATGGACTCTATAGCTTCCTGGCTTCGAATCCCTCCTCCGATTTCAATGGGGATGGAAACGGCATCCACAATCTTTTTAATCACATCCCGGTTTACGGAATAACCGGCCAAAGCACCGTCTAAGTCCACCAGATGAAGAAAGGTGGCTCCCTTTGACTGCCAAAGGGCTGCTATTTCCTGGGGCTTATCGGAATAAACAGTGATCTCTTTAAATTCACCCTGCTTCAAGCGAACACACTGCCCATTTTTCAAATCAATTGCTGGATAAAGCTGCATACAAACTCTCCTTTTTACTATGTTGGACCAATTATGCTTCAAACCGCACTTTTATGGAATTGGCGTGAGCGGTTAAGTGTTCTGCTTCGGCAAAAACTTCAATGTCCTTATGGACCAGCTCCAAAGCCTCTTTGGAATAATAAATGATGCTGGATTTCTTCACATAATCATCTACATTTAAGGGAGAGAAGAATTTGGCCGTTCCATTGGTGGGAAGCACATGGTTTGGCCCTGCAAAATAGTCTCCCAAGGGCTCAGAACTGTATTCCCCCAGGAATATGGCCCCTGCGTTTTGAATCCTGGTCATATCCTCAAATGGATTTTTAGTAATGATTTCTAAATGCTCCGGAGCAATCTCGTTGACAACTGCAATGGCTTCCTTCATGGTTTCTGTCACCAGAATATATCCGTAATTATCCAAAGATTTACGGATGATATCAGACCGGGACAACACATCTGCAAATCTTTCGGCTTCTTCTGATACCTTTTGGGCCAGTTCCATGCTGGTGGTCACCAGAATAGAAGAAGCCAGTTCGTCATGCTCTGCCTGGGATAACAAATCCGCTGCTACAAAGCGTGGGTTGGCACTCTCATCCGCAAGAACTAATATCTCGCTGGGCCCTGCAATGCTGTCTATGCTGACGTGGCCGTAAACTGCTTTTTTTGCAAGAGCCACAAAGATATTTCCCGGACCTACAATTTTGTCCACCTTTGGGATCGATTCCGTTCCAAAGGCCAGCGCAGCCACTGCCTGGGCCCCTCCCGCCTTATAAACCTCTGTGGCTCCTGCCAGATAAGCTGCCGTCAGGGTAACGGGATTGACCTTTCCATCAGGTCCGGGAGGCGTCACCATGGCAATCCGCTCCACTCCTGCCACCTCAGCGGGAATAATGTTCATCAGAACAGAAGACGGATAAGCCGCCTTACCTCCTGGAACATAAACGCCTACGCTTCCAAGTGCAGTGATCTTTTGTCCTAAAAGGGTTCCGTCAGGCTTGCTGTCAAACCAGCTGTACTGCTTCTGCTTTTCATGAAACTGGCGGATGTTTTTCATAGACTTTTTCATGACTTCTAAAAGCCCGGAATCCACCTCTTTCAAAGCCTCATTGATTTCCTCTTCCGTCACACGGATATTGGAAGCATTGATGTCTGCTTTGTCAAATTCCTTTGTAAAAGAAAAAAGAGCCTTATCCTTATCCCTTTTTACGGTTTCTACGATTTTTTGAACTGAATCAGCATAAGTGCTGTAATTATTAGGATCTCTTTTTAATAAATCTGCCAGAATATTCTGTTTGGAGCTTTCATCTAATTTTATGATTCTCATTGGTTTTCCTCCTGCAGCAGAGTGCGAAGATCGTAAATCAGCTTTGTGATCCTGTCGTTTTCCCGTTTCATGCTTACCTGATTGACCACCATACGGGCGGAAAGAGGACAGATTTCCTCCAATACATCAAGCCCGTTTTCTCTCAAGGTGGCTCCTGTCTCCACAATGTCTACGATCACCTCGGAAAGTCCCACAATGGGAGCCAGTTCAATAGAGCCGTTCAACTTAATAATTTCCACTGTCTGATGCTTTTTATTATAAAAATAATCCTTGGCAATGGCCGGATACTTGGTGGCTACCCGGATCATTTCATGGTGCTTTAACAGTTCCTGGGCTGACTGGGGACCACAGACACACATGCGGCAATTTCCCATGCCTAGATTCATAACCTCGTAAAGCTTTCTCCCTTCTTCTAATAGGGTGTCTTTGCCCACGATTCCAATATCAGCCGCTCCGTATTCCACATAGGTGGGTACATCGCTGGCCTTTGCCAGGAAAAATCGCATTCCCAGTTCTTCATTGGTGAATATCAGCTTTCGGGATCCCTTGTCTTTCATTTCCTCACAGGTGATGCCGATTTTTTCAAACATGGCAAGAGAATCTTTTGCCAGACGGCCCTTTGCTAGGGCAAATGTCAGATATCTCATAAGTACCTCCGGTTACTTTAAGTATTCCGACAGAGGTATCTCTTCTGTGCGGTTTAAAAGCAGGTTTATGACTTTTACGGAAAATCCCATACTGTCCAGGTACAAAATGTTATGCAAATCCCTGCGCAGAGCATAGTCAAAATAAGTTTCAAGCGAACGGTCATGGGCCTTAATCTGAAGCTGGACCGCCATGCCTGCATTGCGGAAATGGTCCGCCAGGTGTATCCCACCCTCCCTTGATTCTTTTTCATAAAGAATCAAGGTATTGGCAACAGTGACCTTTGTCTCGATCTTCTGCCGGGATAAGGCCAACAAAAGCTCATCCACCGAAATTCCAAAGCCCACGGCAGGCGAATCTTTTCCAAACTGCTCCAAAAGCTTGTCATACCGTCCTCCGTTGACAATATAGTCTCCTGTGCCGTAGGTATAAGCCTTAAAAATGATTCCGGTATAATACTGGTACTGGCTCAGCATTCCAAGATCATAGGAAACGTAATCCGTAAGGCCGTAATGGGCCAGAATCCGGTTTACATCCTCCAGACGCTCAATAGCCTTCAAGGCTCTTGGATTGGCTGTCAGTTCTCTGGCTGCCTGAATCTGTTCCAATGAACCAAAAAGCTCCGGAAGCTTTAAAAACACCTGTTTTAACTCATCGGAAATGGGCTGGGCCATAACAAGCTCTTCTACGCCGAAATAATTTTTATTTTCAATCAGCTCTCTTAAAGCCTCTTCCATCTCTTCATCCATACCGGCCTCTTCCAACAGGCCCTTGAAAAAGTCCACCTCTCCCAGCTCAACCTGGAACTCCATAAGACCTGCTGCCAGCAACGCCCGGATCACCATAACCAGGATTTCCCCGTCTGCATCTGCAGAATCGTCTCCAAGCAGCTCCACACCGGTCTGAGTGGCTTCCTTAAGCCTTCCCTGGTAGCTTGAATTATTAATAAATGTTCTTTCTAAATAACAAAGCCGGATCGGCATATCCTCATCCATAAAATACTTTACTGCACACCTGGCAATAGCAGGAGTTTCGTCAGGCCGGAGAACCAGTGTGTGGTTATCCCGGTCAAAAAATTTAAACATCTCCTTTGCTTTGACACTTCCTCTGGATTCATTAAAGATATCAAAAAATTCAAAGGTTGGAGTTTCAATGTCCTGATATCCGAACAGATGAAACACATTTATAATTTTTTCCTGAACAACCCCTTTTTTCGTACACTCCACACCATAGATATCACGGACCCCGTCCGGTGTATGTAACAGCTTATTTGCCATCATGCCCTCCCTTCTGCAATAACCAGAAACATTATGTTTACAGAATTTAATTTTATCACTTTCTTATGGTAAAGTGATAATTCGGTAACGTGTAAATTATTATAGAGGAGAAATCTTTGTTTGTCAATCTCTTCCGTCCAAATCTTTTTGAATTAATTCCAGATAATGGATAAAAATATCCCTGTGGCTGCGGATTTCCCAGTTTTTATCCACCTCCTCATAAGTAAAACTTTTCCGCCCCCCGTCCTCCATCCGCCTCCAGAATTTCTTCAGGCGGTCAAAGCGCAGATAGTAAACTTCATTTTTCTGGGTATAAGACACAATGATAAAGGAAATGCCTCCCTGCCGTTCAAACTCCTCCATAAAAGCGATCTGATGAGGATGAATATTCTGAAGAGGAAAGGTGGAAGCACTGCACTCCTTTGCATCAAAGCATATAGGAATTCCCTGGACAGCTCCTATATAGTCCACTGTACTTTTCTGTTCAAAGTAAGCCAGGGTGATATGGCGGTTTTCTTTGTCAATAGAAATGGGGGTAATGGGAGTAGGGATTTTCTGAATTAAAGCCAGCCCTTTTTCCCGGTAGCTTTCATTGCTGCGATTAATTAATTCTTCCAGAGTAGAGCCTCTTAAACCTCTCGTATTCCAGGTTCCCATGTTTGTCTCCTCCTACTTCCAGTCCCTGCATATATATGAAAATACTTCCGGCAAAGGGGCAAAAAAGGTCTTTCCCGATAAACAGGAAAGAGGTTCCGGCAACACCGGAAATGTGACTTGAAAAGAATGAAGAAGTTGGGACTGGACAGAAAAAAGCTTCTTTGCCTCTTCATTTGCCTTTTTATTGCCGTATTTATAATCTCCGATAATCGGATGTCTGATGGAGGATAAGTGAGCTCTGATCTGATGCGTCCTTCCGGTGACCAAAGTGACCTTTAACAGGGTGTAGTCCTCATAAAAAGCCATCGGCTCATACTCCGTCATAATGGGGAGGCTGTCCGGAACCTGTTCCTGATGGATAGCAACCTGATTGGAGGATTCATTCTTTGTGAGAAATCCTTTAATCATCTGCTTTTTAGAAAGCCTGCCCTTTACCACACATTGATAATATTTGTGGATGCTCCTGTCTTTAAAGACCGCAGACATGAGCTGAAGGCCCGCCAGTGATTTTCCGCATACCACCAGGCCGCTGGTATTACGGTCCAGACGGTTGCATATGGAAGGGCGGAAACTCCTTAACTGTTCTGCAGTCAGGCTGCCCTTTGACAAAAGATAGTCAATGAGATATTCCACAAGGGATTCATCGGAGTCTTTGGCCTTTTGGGACAGCATTCCCGCGGGCTTATTTACCAAAAGAATGTGTTCATCCTCATATATAACATTTAAATCCACTTTTTTAACCTGGGGAATCTTGACCTGGGAAAACTTTTCAATGGTTTCATCGGAAAGAAAGAGTTTTATTTCATCTCCCTCTCCCAGCTTTTCCGAACCATCGCACTTCTTTCCGTTTAAGGTGATGTTTTTCTTTCTCATCATCTTATAGAGAAAGCTTTTTCCTGCCAGATTCAAATATTTAGCCAACAGCTTATCCAAACGCTGGTCTGCTTCATTTTTTGATACGATAAAAGACTGCATGGTAGATCCCTTTCTGTCTGTTAATCTGCTTTCATGGGTTTTCTGATAAGACGCAGGATCATGCCGTGAGGAAATATTTTACACAGCATACGGAATGATTTCATAGTGAGTCCATAGACCGAAACAGAGCGGCCCATCATGCTGTCTCTAAGTGCCAGAGACACCACCTTCCGTGAATCAGCCATAACCAGTTTTTTATAGAGCGGTATCTCTCCCGTCGTTCCTGCAATATCAAAGAACTCTGTCTTAACAGGTCCGGGGCATACTGCTGTTACATAGATTCCCCTGGGCTTCAGTTCTTCATTGAGGGCTCTGCTGTAGCTTAAGATAAATGCCTTTGTGGCCGCATAAATGGCAAACTGAGGCTGGGGAAGAAAGGAGGCCGAAGAAGAAAACTGGATGATGCGGCTGTTTTTTGACATATAGGGAAGCACCATGTGAGTCACTGTACAAAGAGCCCGGCAGTTTAAATCAATCATTCCACCCTCTTCTTCTGCACTGATAAAGCCCACAGGGCCGATCTTTCCGTATCCGGCCCCATTAACAAGCCATTTTACATCCGGCTTTTCTTCTGAAAGAGCCTTTTCAAAGACCTTCAGTTCTTCTTTCCTGGTTAAATCCATATCAAAACACCGGAGCTTTACAGGAACGAGAAGAGACAGCTCTTCCAGCCGTTCCCGCCTTCTGGCAATGGCCCATATTTCTCCAATTCCGCTAAAACGGTCAGCAATTTGCATGATAAATTCTCTTCCCATGCCGGAAGAGCCACCTGTTACAATCGCAATTTTCATATGGCATCCCTCCATTGAATCTTCAATTTATTTTCCTGCTTTTTTGTGGACATTCCGGATTGTTTTTTTTCTGCGCTCTCCTTGTTTTTCATTAGAAAGTGGTCCGGGTCTGTTTGCATTATTATAATTTTTGCCGGTTTTTCTGCTTCCCATTCCTCCGGAAGGCGCACCTGCTGCAGGGCGGATCAGACATTTTTTATCGTATCCGATCAAGTCCGTCCGTCCTGCCAGCTTTAAGGCTTCCATAACCAGGTCACGGTTCTTGGGATTCCGGTACTGGATTAAAGCCCGCTGCATGGCCTTTTCATGGGGATTGACGGGAACATAAACCTTTTCCATAGTGCGCGGATCGTATCCGGTGTAATACATGCAGGTGGATATGGTGGAGGGAGTGGGATAAAAATCCTGAACCTGCTCTGGCATATATCCCAAATCACGTAAATATTCCGCAAGCTCCACTGCCTCCAAAAGCCCGGAACCTGGATGGGAAGACATCAGATAGGGAACTAAATACTGCTTCATACCCAGCCTGCCGTTCATTTCGTTGTATTCTTTTACAAATTGCCGGTAAACCTTATTATCCGGTTTTCCCATTTTGGAAAGGACCTTGTCGGATACATGCTCTGGTGCCACCTTTAACTGGCCGCTGACATGGTACTGGCAAAGTTCTTTTAAAAACTTCTTTCCCGGATCAGCCAGCACATAATCAAAACGGATGCCGGAACGGATAAAGACCTTTTTCACCTTTGGAAGGGTTCTGAGTTTTCTGAGCAGATCAATATAATCCCCATGGTCCGCATTTAAATTCTTGCATGGCTCTGGGAATAAACATTGTCTGTTGGGACAAGCTCCCTTTGTTTTCTGTTTTTCACAGGCAGGGGTGCGAAAGTCGGCAGTAGGCCCTCCAACGTCATGAATGTAGCCCTTAAAATCAGGCTCATCTGTCAAAAGCTTTGCTTCATCCAAAAGCGAATTGTGGCTTCTGGACTGGATGATTCTGCCCTGATGAAAGGTAAGAGCGCAGAAGCTGCAGGCTCCAAAACAGCCTCTGTTGCTGATCAGACTGAATTTGATTTCCCGTATAGCCGGAACTCCCCCAAGATCTTCATAAGAAGGATGGTAATTTCTCATATAGGGAAGATTATAAACCTCGTCCATTTCTTCCGTAGAAAGTGGCTTTGCCGGCGGATTCTGAACCACAAACAAGTTATCCCCGTAAGGCTCTACCAGACGTTTTCCAATAAAAGGGTCCGTATTTCCATACTGGATATAATAGCTTCTGGCATATTCCAGCTTATCCTCTTTCATACGTTCAAAAGAAGGCAGATTCAAGGCATCATATACAGGTTCCAGACTTTTTGTTTTATAAACAGTACCGTTTATAAAGGTGACATCCTTGATGTCTATGCCGCTGTTTAAGGCATCTGCGATCTCCACAATAGACTTTTCTCCCATTCCATAGGAAATAATGTCAGCCTGGGAATCCAGAAGTATGGAGCGCTTTAACCTGCCCGACCAGTAATCATAATGAGTCAGGCGCCTTAAGCTGGCTTCGATTCCTCCTATGATAATAGGAGCTTTTTTGTATACAGACCGGATTAAGTTGCAGTAAACTGTGGTGGCGTAATCAGGACGCTTTCCCATAACGCCTCCCGGGGTGTAGGAGTCCTGCTGCCTGTGCTTTTTAGAAACCGAATAATGATTTACCATAGAGTCCATGTTTCCGCTGCTGACTAAAAATCCCAGGCGGGGTTCACCCAGCACCTGAATGCTTTTGGGGTCTTTCCAGTCAGGCTGGGCTATGATTCCCACTTTGTATCCATGAGCCTCCAAAAGACGGCTGATGATTGCATGACCGAAAGATGGGTGGTCCACATAGGCATCACCGCTGACATAGACAAAGTCACATTGTTTCCAGCCTCTGATATTCATATCAGAACGGCTGATAGGAAGGTAATCCTGGATCATGCTTTTGCTCCATTTCTATTTAATATCTGATAATAATCATATATAAAGTAATCTGCTAATTTCCTTTTTTCATCTTCCATATCTCTGGAAAATTTATCATCTATGGCACAGACTGTCATTCCTGCCCTTTTTCCTGCCAGAATTCCCGCTGGAACATCCTCGAAAACAAGACAATTGGAAGGATGCAAGTCAAGAGTACCTGCCACCTTTAAATAAATATCAGGAGCAGGCTTTCCGGCTGTCACCTCACACGCAGTGGTTACCACATCAAAATACCCATCTATTTTTAAAGAAGCCAAAACCGCCTCCACCATCTCTCTTCCATTGCTGGTGGCAATTCCTGTCTTGATCCCCTTAGATGCAAGGTGCTCCAGGAACTCTCCTGCTCCCGGTTTTAAAGGAACCTCATTCCGGTATTTATCAATGGACATTTCCGTCCACACATGTTTGATCTCTTCAAGAGACTCTCTTAAATCAAATCTCTTTTTGAAATAACTTGCTGTTTCCGAAAAGCTCATGCCTTCGATTTCTTTTTCCAAATCTTCAGGGCACTCAAATCCCCTGTCTCCTAAAAATTCTATATCAATGGATTTCCACATCCACATGGAATCCACAAGAGTTCCGTCCAGATCAAAAATTACCGCTTTTTTCTCATCTAACATTTTATGCTTTCCGTTCCTTTCCATGGCTTTTCAGCTCCCCTATCTCCTCTTCCGTGAGAAGGCGGTACTGTCCGGGCTCTAAAGTCTCATCTAACGTAAGGCTGCCCATGGACAGCCGCTTTAAGTATACCACTGAGCAGCCAAGAACCTCAAACATCCGTTTTACCTGATGGAATTTTCCTTCCCGTATGGTAAGACGGATCTCTGATGATGCCCTATTCTGTCCATAATTTAAGATCTCCAAATCTGCCGGAAGGGTAAGGATACCCTCCGAAATCTCCAGCCCCTCCTTCATACGGTTCTTTGCATCAGCAGGTAGTTCTCCATCCACCCTGGCAAAGTAAACTTTGTCCACATGCTTTTTAGGAGAAAGAAGCTGATGGGCCAAATCTCCGTCATTGGTAATGAGAAGCAGCCCTTCCGTGTCAATATCCAGCCTTCCAACAGGAAAAAGATCGTCCCGCTTCCGATCCCGGATTAAGCTGATCACTGTTTCATACCGGGAGTCTTCTGTTGCAGATACCACGCCCTGAGGCTTGTTCAGCAAGTAGTATTCGTATTTCGCATATTCGATAATCCGTCCGTCTAGTTCAACCTGATTACAGGCAGGATCAATTTTCCTCTCCGGTTTTTTTTCCGGTATTCCATCTACAGATATTCTGCCTTTTCTGGCCATTTCCTTGATCTGGCTTCTGGTTCCCTGACCCATTTCCGCTAAGTATTTATCTAATCTGATTTCTTTTGCCATAATTTCCTTCACCCTTGCCATCGCCATCCGGGATAGTATTTATTTTTTAAAGATGTTCCCGTTCCCTTTGCAAATCCCAGAGGGAAACCATCGACACAGATCAGGCACCAGCCCTTGACCTGTCCTTCTTCGTCATTTAAAAAGATCGTTTCTCCCTTTAAATACCGGAGTACCCTTTCATCTTGTCTTTTCCAGGAAAGGGATTGCTGAAATTCCTCCTGTCTCATAGCCATTGCAAATGCCTGAGATGGATCGAAACGGTCTTTTTTCATTTCTCCCAGCAAAAGGCCTGTCCTTAGATACCGGAGTCCTTTTGCCTTTTCCGGAAAAAATTCCGGCAGATAATAAACACAATTTTCTTTAATCCTGATTCGGGATTGATCCAAAGGCTTTGAAACCAGGGAAAGAAAAGAGGAAAGATCACTGGGAATTGGGGTGGACTTAATTCTCTCCTTTTCGGAATCCTCTGCTCTGTTTATATGGAAGTCCCTCTTTTTTAGCAGAGCCATGAAATGCCCTTCCCCCTTAATCTTGTGAGGAAACAGCCTCAAGCAGCCGGAAAGTCCAATTCCCCTGCTGGCTCCTTCAAAAGGAAGAAGGGGAATCAGTTCCATCTGCTCATTCTCATTTAATATCCAGTCAATAACATCCTCATTTTCACATACAGAAAAGGTACAGGTAGAATATAAAAGAAATCCGCCGGGAACCAGCATGTCCGCTGCCTGCTTTAAAATTTCCTTTTGTATCACTGCATAATACTCCGGGCCGTGTTCCTCATAGCTTTTCACCATGTCAGCATCCTTTCGGAACATCCCCTCACCGGAACAGGGCGCATCCACCAGGATTTTGTCAAAGAATTCACCAAATGTGTTTTTTAATTTTTCCGGTTTTTCGCTGGTGACACAAATATTTTCTATTCCCCAAAGCTCCAGATTTTTTAATAAAGCCTTTGCCCTGGAATTGCTGATATCATTAGACACCAGAATCCCTTTTCCCTTTAATCTGGCTCCAAGTTCTGTGCTCTTTCCCCCAGGGGCGGCACACAAATCCAGGACCTTGTCTCCCGGCACTACCGGGAGCAGACTTGCCGGAGTCATGGCACTTGGCTCCTGGAGATAGTAAAGTCCTGCGTAATAACAGGAATTCTTAGCCGGACGATCTTCTCCCTCATAGTAAAAACCATTTTTGATCCATGGAACAGGCTTTAAACTGAATATTCCTTTTTCCGCAAACTCCTCAGGAGTAATCTTTAAATCATTAGTCCTCAGACCGTAAAGCCGTTCTTCTTCAAAGCTTTTTAAATAGGCCTTGTATTCCTCTTCTCCCAGCAAATCCTTCATTCTACATAAAAATTCTTCTGAAACCTTTATTTCCTTCACTCGTTTACTCCTGCTTCTGTCATTAATAGGAATATTTTAACCGGAATTTCTCCAGATACCGCAAAACCCAATAAGGGTTTACGCTCATTTCTTCATTATTATCAGTTTTTAAATAAATACCCATATGGAGGTGGACGTCAAAATTCCCCGTAGTCCCCTCTACCTTGCTGTAGCCTGTATCTCCCATAAAGCCCAAAAGCTCCCCTGCCCTTACATGATCCCCTTCCTTCCAAGGACTGGCGTAACCATAGAGATGGGCATAGTATAAATACACTCCGCCCGGGGTTCTGATGCCAAGGCGCCAGCCTCCCTTTTCCAGCCATCCCACCTTTTCTACCGTTCCATCGCTGATACTTACAACAGGATAATATCCTCTTGGCTTTTCCGTTCCCATGATATCACATCCTTCGTGTCCCCGTTCTCCACCGTAGGTACGGGTGTCCATCCAGCCGTTTTCATACTTAACATCAGGTGAATCGGAATTGGTATTGAGTGGAACCGGGAAAAACTTCAAATCCCGGAATATCATTTCGTAAGCCTGTTTAAGCTTTCTGTATTCCTCCGGCTTTACCTTCATAATCCGGTCTGTGTGATAATCTTCCGTCGAAGCCTTTGTCAGATCATACTGGTTTTCTATCATAAGAGAAGTGAGAGCATCGTAATCGATCTCACTCCAGTCTGCCACTATTTCCCCCAGCTTTAAGCTTCTGAAATCATCGCTTTCCCATGTATAGGCATCCAACTGGTAAAAGGTGGGATTGTTATAGAGATAATCGATCATAGTCACATGGAATACAGAAAGAATCAAAATGAAAAAAAGAATCATCATCATATCACTTATGCCTTTTCATATAATTGTATAAAACAATCTATTCAGGTGAGTATGAAAAAATCCTTTTTCCGCCTGCTTTCCGTAGCAGCCCTTCTCCTTTTGCTCCTTCGCCCCTCACTGGCCTTTGAAGGCGCCAGAAACGGACTGGTTCTCTGGGGCTCTGTGGTGGTGCCATCCCTGCTCCCTTTTATGATTTGCTCCAACGTCATTGTATCCTTAAATGCCATCCATATTCTGATTTTTCCTGTCAGGCAGCTTTTGCACCGTTTTTTTTGCCTTTCCGATGCAGGAAGCTACACATTTATCTCCGGCCTTCTCTGCGGATATCCTATGGGAGCCAGAACCTGCAGCGAGTTTATGGACAAAAACAGAATAACTCCCAGAGAAGGAAGGTATCTGCTGGCAATCTGCAACCATCCCAGTCCCATGTTTCTGTTAGGTTATGCTGCTTCCGGAATGCAGAAGTCAATTCCGGTCTGGCTTCTTCTCATTTCCATATATCTGCCCATATTCTTTATTTCACAGGCCGCCAGAGCTTATTACGGTATCAGAGCACCTGAACCATCTGTCTCTGAAAAAAAGTGGTCCTCCCACTCCTTTGACGAAAGCCTGATGGATTCCTGTGAAGTCATGATAAAAATAGGGGGATATATCATGATTTTTTCCATACTGGCCCTTTACATAGCAAAGCTCCCACTGCACAATCCCGCGCAGACAGCCGTTCTCCTTGGAATCATCGAAATCACAACAGGAATCAAGGCTATATCAGAAACACATTCCAGCTTTTCCTGCGGACTTTGGATCGGAGCTGTTACCGCTTTTGGAGGCCTTTCCGGTATCTTTCAGACAAAGAGTGTCATAAAAAATGCCGGATTATCCATCCGGCACTATGTAGTCTGGAAGGTCTTTCACAGCCTTCTTACCATCATCATTTTTATTCTTCTATCCCGCTTTCTTCTGCTCCTGCCGTCTGGATAACCGCGCCGGTCAGTTCCTGACGGTTGGAAGATACAACGTCATAGCTTGACTGCATGGAAGTCATAAAGGCATCAAAACGACCCTGTGCGCCTTCCATGGAATGGCTGATAATCGTCTGAAGGCTCTTTAACATATCATCGGTATACTGAACAGCACTCTGGCGTATTCCATTGGCATCGGCTACAGCCTGCTCCACGATCTGCTGGGCCTGTCCATTGGCCTGCTGTATAATCTCATCAGCCTGGGCATAAGCCTTTTGCATAATCTCATGCTCATTGACCAGTTCATTTGTCTGGGCATTAGCCTGGGACAAAATGGAATCCGCCTGCTGGCGGGCTTCATTCATAATAGCATCCCGGTTGCTGATGATTTTCTGATATTGTTTAATTTCATCGGGAATCCGAAGGCGAAGCTCCACTAGGAGTTCCTCTAATTCCTCTCGGTTTACCACAATCTTGCTGTTGGAAAGCGGCTGGTACTTGCAGCTGTCAATATATTCTTCAATTTCACCGATTAACTGTTCGATTCTGCTCATCATAATTAAGAACACTCCTCACCCTTATTTCGTTCTATCTACCATTTTTCGATTCACATTCTCCCTGATTTCAGGGGGTACAAATGCGTTTATCTCTCCGCCATAGGCAGCGATCTCCTTTACAATGCTGGAACTTAAATAAGAATACTTTAAATTAGTCGCCAAAAACACAGTATCCACCTCCGGTGCAATCACTCGGTTTGTCTGTGCTATTTGCAGTTCATATTCAAAATCCGTTACAGCCCGAAGCCCGCGAATCACCGCATCTGCCTGATTGGCTCGTACAAAATCCACCAAAAGTCCTCCAAAGGCCTTTACTTCCACATTTGATATATCTTTGGTAAGACTCTTTATCATATTAACACGTTCTTCTACAGAAAACAACGGAGTTTTAGAATAATTATTTAAAACTCCAATGATCAAATGGTCTGCCATGGCGGCTGCCCGTTCAATGATGTCCATGTGTCCATAAGTCACCGGATCGAAGCTTCCGGGATACACTGCTCTTTTCATAAGGATTCTTCTTTCTTTATAAATACATGCTGGTTGGTCTTATATCGTTTCTCTTTTATCAGCTCATATCCCATGGAATGCAGATAATCAAAAGAGGTTTCTAATGAAGCTTCAATAATAATGACTGTGTCCTGACGAATCAAATGGGTTTTGGAAAAAAACTCTAAAACCTGTTTTTCCCACTCCTTGTTATAGGGAGGGTCCATGAACACATAGTCAAAGACATGTCCCTTATCCTTCATCCGTTCAAGTCCCATAATGACATCGCAGTTCATCACAATGGCATATTCCTCCAACCTGGTGGTCTTTAGGTTTTCACGGATACAGGCGGCTGCCTTGGGATTTTGTTCGATCATGACGGCCAGAGCCGCACCTCTGCTCAGTGCCTCAATTGCAATTGCTCCGCTTCCGGAAAAAAGATCTAAAAATTTGCAGCCGGCTATGTCCGGCTGAATCATATTAAATAAAGTTTCTTTAATTCTGTCGGTGGTAGGTCTTGTGTCTTGTCCCTCTATTGTTTTTAACACAAGTCTCCGGGCTTTTCCTGATATGACTCTCATTTCAATCCTCGCTTTATCTTTATGGAGTATTGCAGCTCAGCTTTTATTTTACCATAAGTCTGCAGATATACAACAAAAACAGTTACGAAAACAAAAAAAGGAGCCGCAGCTCCAAACTGAATCAGTTGGGAAACTGCGGCTCCTTCTTTTTTCTGCTTTTTTACTTTTGCAGATTATTTACCTGCCATCTGTCTTTCCTGAGCTTCGATCATTTTCTTAACCATATAACCGCCTACAGAACCGTTCTGGGCAGAGGTTAAATTTCCGTTATAACCGTTGGTTAAGGGAACACCAATTTCACTGGCAACTTCCATTTTGAAACGGTCCATTGCTTCTTTTGCTTCTGGTACATTCATAGAGTTAGATTTTCCTGACATAATGATATGCCTCCTTTTTCATCTATTCACCATGCGTTTTTGTTTTTGTAAAACATGGTGTGTTTTGTGTTACACTCCTATTATGGCAGAATCAGAATGAAATAAACTAGAAGGTTTTTCGTAAAATGTCATTTTTTTACATTAGCATCAATAAGCCTTCTCCCATGCCGTAAAGTCTGCAAAATTGTTCTTTAACCCATAATAATAATTAGCCAGAGTAACAGTTGTATAAGGAGCTACATAAATAAATCCCAAGAAACATGTAAACAAACCTAAAAGATCCCACAAAATAAACGAAAGTCCCAGTACAAACCACTCCCATTTATGTCCTGCCATCATTTCTTTACTTTCTCTTATACACTCCATGATGCCCTTATCCGGACTTTCAGCCATAATAAAGATTGCCTGGGAATAACGGCATGATGCTATGATTCCCGGAATCAGAAGTAAAAGGGACCACAAAATCGTAAATATGGACATCACCAAAACCAATCCTACTGCCTTTAATAAATACCTTACAGTTGAAAATAAGTCTCCATAGGACATATTTTGGTTTCTTGCTGCAACCTTTAAACAGTAAGAATAGTATCCAAACTGGAGAATGGTGCTCAAAATCAAATTGACAAAATAAAATAAGGCGCTGCTGATTCCAAAAGCCAGAACTATATTGGTGTCACTGTCTATAATTCCTTTTTCCATAAACTCTTCCCACAAATCCAGAAAAAACTGTACAGAACTTAATATCAATAAAATAACTCCCATGATTACAGTGACCATATAAGGGCTTACTACCGCGGCCCTCATAGCCTGTTTTGCATCATCTTTTAACACTTTTCTGTTCATATCACGCCTCCTTTTCCTTTCACACATTTCTCTTCAGTAAAATCCTGCCACTTTGTAAATGCAACATTAGTTCTATTCTATAAATTCAATTTTCCATAGCTTTTTTTTAAGTATTCTTCTAATTTGTCCCGAAGTTCACGGTGTGCTTCCATTTCCAGTTCCGGATCTTTTTGAAACAGCAGGTTCACTTCATCAGATACCGTTTTTAAAATACTGGCATCGGTAAAAATATCTCCCAGCTTAAATTCCAGGTCTCCACTCTGGCGGATTCCGAAAATGTCTCCCGGACCTCTCAGTTTTAAATCCTCTGACGCTATAAAAAATCCGTCGTTGGATTTATTTAAAATATCCAGGCGCTTCTTAGTTTCATCCTGCTCCGAACCATTAACTAAAATACAGTAGGACTGATGTTTTCCCCTTCCCACCCGGCCTCTTAACTGGTGAAGCTGGGCAAGACCGAAACGCTCTGCATTTTCAATCATCATAACCGTTGCATTAGGGACATTCACCCCGACCTCAATAACCGTCGTGGAAACCAGCACTTTGATTTCACCGCAGGCAAACCGTTCCATAATTGTATTTTTTTCCTTTGGCTTCATCTTTCCATGAAGAAATTCCACTGGAATTCCGGGAAGTGCACTCTGCAGGACTTTTGTATAGTCCACCACATTTTCCCCTTCTATCATTTCGCTGGCCTCCACCATAGGGCAGATCACATAAGCCTGACGTCCTAAAGCAACTTCGTTTTTGATAAAATCATATGCCTTATTCCGATACCCGGTGTCCACAACGCAATTCTTAATGGGAAGACGGTCAGCCGGAAGCTCATCAATAACAGAAATATCCAGATCTCCATAAATAATAATAGCCAGAGTCCGGGGAATAGGTGTTGCACTCATAACCAGAACATGAGGCTCTTCTCCCTTTTTCCCAAGCATCTCCCTCTGACTGACTCCAAACCGATGCTGTTCGTCGGTAATTACCAAAGCCAGATTGTCATATATCACCTTTTCCTGAATCAGAGCATGGGTACCCACAATAATATCCACTTCGTGAGCGGCAATTTTTTTATAGGCTTCTCTCTTTTCTTTTGCCGTCATAGAGCCAGTAACCAGCACCAGCTTTTTGTCGATCTGATGTTGGGTAAACAGTCCGGTCATGGATTCAAAGTGCTGCCTTGCAAGAACCTCCGTTGGCACCATGAGAGCTCCCTGGTATCCGTTATAAGAGATTTCCAAAAGAGCCAGAATGGCAATTATGGTCTTTCCGGAACCTACATCACCCTGAATCAGGCGGTTCATGACCCGCCCTGCCGTTAAGTCCTCCTGAATCTCAATAAGCACCTTATCCTGAGCCTTTGTAAGAGAATAGGGAAGGCTGTTCTTTAACATTTTCACCTCAGAAGACAACCTTAAGGAATAAGCACTTCGCTTTTCATTCCGCCCTTCCTTCAACCGCCGCACTGCCATGAGAAAGAAGAAAAACTCCTCAAATACAAGTCTCTTCCTGGCAAATAAAAGTTCCTGACGGTCCGTTGGAAAATGAATATGCTCTATGGCAAAATTATATTCTGCCAGTTCATACTTTTTCCGCAGATCACCTGGCATGTAATCCCTGACCATCAGCCTGAGGCTCAATGCCTGCTTCTGGGCCCTGACAATGGCCTTGTTGCTAAGACCCTTGGTCTGCCCGTAGATTGGCTGCATGGAGTGAATCACCTCACCGTAAGCCTCTGCCGTAAATACCTCCGGCTGTTCCATAATAAGGCGGCCACTTTTTTTCACCACCTTTCCACGGAATACAGCCCTCATTCCCGCTTTTAATGTGGAGTGAAGATAAGGCATATTATACCAGGTCAGCTGAAGGCTTCCGGTTCCATCCTTTAACGTGGCTGTTATAACCTGAATATGGCTGTAACGCTTCACATCCGGAGTCTTATGAAGCATTCCTTCCACTGTCATAATCCGGTCCGGCTTTAATTCCCCGATGGGAGAAGGCTCCTCATAGGTGTCGTATTCCCTTGGATAATATTCCAGAAGATCTCCAATTGTAAAAACTCCGATTTTCTGAAATAATTTCCCGGTTTTTTCTCCAATTCCCTTTAAAGAGTCAATAGGTTCCCGATTCATAGGTTCGCCCCTCTTTTCTCATCTAATTTATATCAAAAAGGGCAGACGGTTTTTTCCGTCTGCCCGAAACAGGCAGTCTGTCTCTTTTATTCCACAGAAACCAGATAATAATAAATGGGCTGTCCGCCTGAGTGAAGTTCTACTTCACAGTGGGAGAACATCTCTTCCACTTTTCCCCTGATTTCTTCTGCAGCCTCTTCACTGACTTCTTTTCCGTAATAAATAGTCACCAGCTCCGATTCTTCCTCTACCATGGCTTCCAGAGACTTTAAAACAGTATCCTGGATTTCCTTGCCAACAGACAGGATTCCCGTATCTCCCAGGGCCATAATATCACCTTCCCTGATCTCAATATCATCAATGGTAGTATTGCGGACCGCATAAGTCACCTGGCCTGTCTTCACACGTCCCATCTCTTTTGTCATAATGGTTTCGTTGTCCTCAGGAGATAAATCAGGCGCAAAATTAATAATCGCGGTAATGCCCTGGGGAATGGTTTTGGAAGGAATCACAATCACCTTTTTGTCCTCCACCAGGCTCTTGGCCTGCTCAGCAGCCAGTATGATATTTTTATTATTAGGAAGGATGTAAATAGTATCCGCATTTACCTGATCTATGGCATTTAACATATCTTCAGTGCTGGGATTCATGGTCTGGCCGCCCTGGATTAAATAATCCGCCCCAATGCCCCGGAAGATTTCATCAAGCCCCTCTCCGGCAGAAACAGATATAAATCCATACAGTTTGCGGGGCTCATCTTTCTTTTCCTGAGCCTTTTGCTGGGCAGCCAATTTTTGAGCATCCTGGATTAACCGTTCATGATGCTCCTCCCGCATGTTATCAATCTTCATTCGGGATAAAGAGCCATAGGTCAGAGCCTTCTGAATGGCAAGTCCCGGATCATTGGTGTGAACATGAACCTTTACAATATCGTCATCAGAAACTACCACAAGGGAGTCTCCAATGGATTCTAAATACGCCTTGAACTGGTTTTCCTCTTTATTATCATAAGACTTTTCCAGGTTAATGATGAACTCGGTACAATAGCCGAACTTAATATCAACCTCTCCCAGGTGTGCTCCTTCCATTGATGAATGAGCAGCGGATTTTCCTTCAATCTGAACGGATAAGTCCACTTCCTTGCCCGAAAGGCCATCAAAAGCTCCCTTCATCACCTGCATCAGCCCCTGGCCGCCGGAGTCTACCACTCCTGCCTGTTTTAACACTGGAAGCATCTCAGGGGTCTGGCTTAATACATGATCTCCATGCTCAATTACCTTACGGCAGAATTCCAGAACATCATCTGTCTCAAGAGCCAGCGACAATGCCTTTTCCGACATTCCTCTGGCTACGGTAAGAATGGTTCCTTCCTTCGGCTTCATAACAGCCTTATAGGCGGTTTCCGAAGCTCTTACAAAGGCATGTGCCAGAATAGTTACAGTCACCTGATCCACTGTTGCAATTTCTTTGGTAAATCCCCGGAATAACTGAGATAAAATAACGCCGGAATTTCCTCTGGCGCCTCTCAAAGAACCTGAGGAAATTGCTTTTGCCACGGCCTCCATAGTAGGATTTTCAATGGCAGCCACTTCCTTTGCCGCCGCCATGATGGTCATGGTCATATTAGTTCCGGTGTCTCCGTCGGGTACAGGAAACACATTCAATTCGTTAATCCATTCTTTTTTTGCTTCCAGTCCTTTTGCACCTGCCAGAAATGCTTTTCTGAGCATTTCAGCGTCTATATACTGCATACCCACAGGTAGTTTCCTCCTTAATCAATCACTCTCACACCTTCAACGAAGATGTTGATTTTATCTACCGTCATACCGGTGAACTCTTCTACTTTATATTTGACATTTTCAATCAGATTATCGGCTACTGCAGAAATGCTGATTCCATATGCCACAATAACATGAAAATCAATGGTAATATGGTTGTCCTGAATATTCACATTGATTCCGTGAGTCAGACCTTCTCTCTTTAAGAGCTTAACAAGTCCATCCTTCATACTGACAGCAGCCATGCCTACAATGCCAAAGCATTCCACTGCCGTAGTTCCGGCATACATGGCGATAACATCAGGGCTTACCTGGATTTCGCCCAGTTTATTATTAATATAACCCTTCATATTGTTTACCTCCGTTCTTTCTGTCTTATTTGATTATACATGATTTTTCCAAAAAAAGAAACAAATTTTTAATTTTCACTTGCAAATAATGAGATTTTCTGTTATCATACATTTGTTGTGGATTTTTCAATCTTAAAAAAATCCAAGTTGCTTTTAAGGAGGTGCAATCATGGCTAAATGTTCAATTTGTGAAAAAGCTGCTCACTTTGGAAACGCAGTGAGCCATTCCCATAGACGGTCTAACAAAATGTGGAAAGCAAATGTCAAGTCTGTTAAAGTAAAAGTTAACGGCGGCGCTAAGAAGATGTACGTATGTACTTCCTGCTTAAGATCCGGATTAATTGAAAGAGCTTAATCAAAGGAAACTCCTGGCTGTATCAGTCAGGAGTATTTTTTTATCCTTTACAGGCCTGCCCCAAGGGGCGGGCTATTTATTTACAGCAAAATTCTCCTAGCAACAAAAAAGGTTATATCCCAACACCAGACATCCAATAATAAATAAAACCGTAAAAATAGTTGCCGGGATAAAAAGCAGGATTGCCATGCCTGCTCCGAAACAGAACAGCATAAGTCCGCATACTCTTATCATATCATCCCTCAGTCCATTCAGGCTATATAATATCCTATGCGGCTTATCCCTTTCTTATTCTTCTCCATTTTCCTTCTCGCCTGCAGAAGCAATTTCTTCGGCCGCTTTTAAAGCTTCCGGAGAGATATCCTTTGAGCCACCGGAAAATTTATTGACAAAATCAGGAACCATGTCCAAAATTTTTGTCACAGCATCCTGCTGCTTGATATTGACCAGCTTTGTCACTCCGTTCTGGATGATTAAAACCGCACTTGGACTCATCTTTGCATGCATTCCTCCTGCGCCTTTTTTCTTGGCATCATCCGTAAAGGAACCGGCTGCCATACCACAAGTAACATCCACCAAAGGCAGGATGATGGTATCATCTACTTTTACTGCATCCCCTACTACTGTTTTTGTAGCCACAAACGTATCCATTCCCTTAAACAGTGCTTCTACCGTAGATGTAAAATAATTATCTGCCACGTTATGCAATTCCTCCTTTATCATTCCAATCCCTTATCGAATCCATTTTTTCAGCAACACCCTGAAATTTTTATGAAGCAGCATCCGACCTCCCACCGCAAGGACCGTTCCAATCCGTACCCTGCCCCGGAAGTTTCCTTCTGCCTTAAATACAGCCTGGTCAAAAACCGGATACAAATTCAGATGTTTGTGGCAAAACGGATAAATAACGCTTGCATAGGTCAATATCTGCCCCGTCATATAAGGATCGTCAAATCCAAACGTGACATCTCCTTTTCCCCTTCGCGGAAGGATATGGCGGATCAGTTTTTTTAGCTGTCTTAAAAACAGCTTCATTGTTTTTTGGTTTTCCTTATTGGAAACCCAGGCCTGCAGCTTCTCTTTTTTGTCTTTCACTGTTTTCAGTGTATCACAAATACGATGGAAAAAAAACTTAAGTTTTAACAACTGCTTCCGGATTCTTACCTTTAATTTCAAAAACCAGGAAGTCCTTCCGGCCTCTTCCCGTAAGTTTTCCTCTTTAGAAGGCGGAATTCGGTTTTCAGGCCTTTTCTGTATCTCTTCCTTCACATCCTCTAATGCTTCCTCCGGCTTTACTTCCATGGTTTGAACCATGATCTCCCCTGCTTCCCGGAGTTCATGGTCCATCTTTTTCGGTTTTAAAATCCGAAATCCAAAAAGCCGGACCGTCATAATGAAATCCTCTTCATAAGAAAGGGTCACGGAAATGAGGTGCAGCAGCCAGGATACTTTGGCTTTTCCCTTCACCTTTTCATTATAAGACCCCTCTACCCTATACCGGAGCGGAACAAAAAGAACCAGTAAAAGCACCAATAAAATAAGGCCAAGCACCACAAGAAGCAGCAGTCCTAAGATCTTTAACACCAGTAAAATAATATAAACCATGGACACCTCACACCTTACGGGCCTCTTCCCCTATGAAAGAAAGCAGGTCAAAGCCTCCTGTTTGACCGTACATCTCATCCACAATGCATCGGACCACCTCCAGGGCTTCCCAGTAACTTAATGCAATGCCGATAACCAGAAGCTCCTTTTCCCTGTAAAAAGGGGATACCAGCATAGAAGCCGGGCATATATCAAGTATATTATTCCCCCCAGAAGCAGGCGTAATCACATAACTTCCAGGTATGGGCTTTAATCTGCGGATTCCCCGGATGATCCTGTAACGTTTTCTTCTCGCTTTTTCACCCACATACAAGTGGTCAGACCAGAATATTTTCATAATCCATCAGCTCTTCCAATAATTCCTTGCAGGTTTCCTTTTCCTCTTCATCCAGACAGCTTTTAAGACTTCCCCTGATGTAATCCTCTATTTCACTTATGGAACGGAAATAAACGGGAAGACCGGATAAAACCTTTGCCATAATGGCCCGGACCACTGGTTTGGAGGTCCTGGAAAACATAGTTTCCAGTTCTTTAAAAAACTCTTCCGCCACTCGCTCAAGCCACAGGCGGTCAACCTCTTTTTCTGCTTCCGACGGTTCCTGTTTGGCTTTTTCCTCCACCTGCTTCAGTTCTGCAAAGCAGCTTCCCGATAAAAGCCTGTCAACATTCACCGCATTAATAAAATCAGGATCAAGGTTCCGCTGTTCATTTTCCTCGGGAAGCTCTGTCCTTAAGTAACGCTCATAATAAGTCTCCTGCTTTCCCTCCAGTTGGGTCAGCTTATTAAAAAAGGCTTCATTACCAGGCGAATAATCTTCTTTGAAAAACTTTTCTAAAATCTCTGATAAAAGGGATTTATAAAATTCCTCCTCCAGTTCATCCACAAGGGCTTCCTGACGGGAAAAAGACAGCACACACATATCATTGACAAGTTCCTGAAGCATCATATACATTCCCGCTTCCTCTGTCAGACTCTCACATGCAAGGCGGTGCAGGGAAGATACTTCTTCATAGCTTTCGTTTGTCATAGTGCGGTAATCGATATCCTGAAGTTTTGCCAAAGTTTTATAAAGGGAGGTATGCTTCGCCATATCCGCCCCCAGGCTTACCATGGACTCTGTCCGCAGGATATACATCATGTCCTTCAGACTTTTTCTGCTTGCTCCCAGATAAACCGATAAGCCCTCCATAATAAAGCCGAAAAATTTCTGCTTTGTCAGGCGTACTGGAAGCTGCTCTATAATATTCCTGATTCTTTCATTTCTGGCTGGTGTTTCGCCTGCATCTTTTATAAATTCCATCAGCCGCAGAGCCAAGTCTTCTTCGTCAATTCCTGTTTCCGGCACTGTTTCAAATTTTCGTTCCAGACGGTTTAATACATAACCGTAAATTTGAAAACAGTCTGTATAGGATGTAAGCGTTTCAACTTTACAGGTGATTTCGCTTCTCAATTTTAGTAAGCCGTCCTGAACGGACTTTCCGAAAAGCTGGTCTTCCATCAAAGAGTTAAGCCTTTGGCAGCAAAACATGACCTCTTCTGAAACCTCTGTTTTTTCAGCAATGGATTCAAATAACGTATAGTAATTAAGCACCAGCCTTACCCTGGAATATTGATAGGCCGCTGACATCTGTTTTTTCATGAAACGGGTTTCCAATCAATCACCTCCGTTGCGTATTATGCCTGACAGCAGGAAAGAACAGAACGGCGCACCATATCCAATGCCTTTGTGACAGACTGTTCCCTGATCTTTTCCCGGTTTCCTTTAAAATGATATTCCTCAACCCTAACCTCATCCTTTATAAAGCAGGCAATATAAACCAGTCCCACAGGTTTTTCTCCATCTGCTCCAGGCCCTGCAATTCCGGTAACAGCAATACAGACATCCGCATCAGCTGCTAAAACACCTCCTGTTGCCATTTCCTTAGCAGTCTGCTGGCTGACAGCGCCGTATTTCTTCAACGTTCCCTTTCTGACTCCGAGAACCTTTCGTTTGGATTTGTTGGAATAAGTGATAAAGCCCTGGTTAAACACCTCCGAGGCTCCCGGTACATTGACCAGCCGTCCGGCAATTAAGCCTCCTGTACAGGATTCCGCTGTGGTCAATGTCAATTCATGTTTTTTCAAAAGGGAAACCACTGCCATTTCAAGAGTTTCCTCTTCCTTTACTGTATACACGTCCTTGCCGAAACGGTTTTTAATTTCCTTTACCACAGGCTTTAACAGCTTCTTTGCTTCTTCTTCGTCTGAGGCTCTGGCCGTAATCCGTAAGTGTACCTCCGCGGTTTTTGCATAAGTGGCAACAGTGGGATTGGACTGTCCGTCAATTAAGTCCAGAATCTGGTCCTCCACCTGGCTTTCTCCCTGGCCGCAAATCTTGATCATCTGGGAACGGATCACCTCCGGCTGAAGCGTTTGAAGATATGGGTATACCTGTCCCTGAAAAAGAGGAATCAATTCAACCGGAGGGCCCGGAAGTAAAATTGCAATCTTTCCATCCTTTTCCAAAATCAGTCCGGGAGCTGTACCATTGCTGTTGTCGAGAACCGTTGCACCATGAGGAACGAGAGCTTGCTTCCAGTTGTTATCCGGAATCCTGTTATAAATGCTTTTTCTGAAATATTCCTGTATTCTCTCCCTTGTATGGGAATCCTCTTCCAAAGAAAAGCCAAGGACCTCTGCGCAGACTTCCTTTGTCAGATCATCTTCTGTAGGTCCTAAACCTCCTGTCAGAATAACCACATCAGAACGGTTTAAGGCTTCAGAAAACGCCCTTGAAAGGCGTTCCCTGTTATCTCCCACCGTTACCTGATGATACATGGAAAGTCCTAAAAGGGCACATTTTTCTGCCAGATACCGGGTGTTGGTATTCACAATATTTCCCAGCAAAAGTTCTGTTCCAACTGAGATCAGCTCTACAACCATAATTACATGCTCCCTTCCGTAAGAACCTTATAATTTTTCACAATATAATCAACTAATGAAATCACGGTAAGCGCCGCAGCAATCCAGATAAAAGCAACTGTAATAAAGGAAAGCACGGTTACGTTGAGTATAAGGAGCACAGACATTATCATCTGGGACACTGTTTTCAGCTTACCCCAGTAACTAGCCGCAATAACCACTCCATTGTCAGAGGCCACCAGACGAAAACCGCTGATAATAAATTCCCGGCTTATGATTAATATGACAACCCATGCGGAAAGCTGTCCCAGAGCCGTAAAGCAAATGAGACCAGAACATACAAGCAGCTTATCTGCCAGAGGGTCCATAAACTTTCCAAAGTTAGTCACCAGGCCATACTTTCTGGCAATGTTTCCATCCAGCCAGTCAGTAAAACTGGCTATAATAAAGACGGCAGCAGCAATATAACGATACAGGGGATTAAAACCACCCTCTAACAGCATAAACAGCACAAAAAAAGGAATCATGATAATTCTTAAAATCGTAAGTTTATTCGGTAAATTCATCTTCCAATTCTCCTATCAAATCATATTCCATTGCTCCGGTCACCCGGACTTTGGCAAAATCACCTGACATCAATTCCACTCCAGTCTGGACAAAGATCATTCCGTCGACCCCTGGCCCATCCATATAAGTACGTCCTACATATGCGTTTTCATCGGCCACTTTTCCCTCTATCATGACCTCCAGTATTTTTCCGATCATATTTTGGGAATGGGCAAGGGAAATTTCCTGCTGAAGCTCCATGATTTCATCCCGGCGTTCTTCCTTCACTTCCTGAGAAACCTGATCCGGAAACTCTGCTGCCGGAGTGTCCTCTTCTGCGGAATAAGCAAATACTCCCAGACGTTCAAACTCCATCTCATCTACAAATTCCATTAATTCTTCGTGATCTTCCGGGGTTTCTCCAGGAAATCCCGAAATAAGGGTTGTCCGAAGAGCAATATCAGGAATCTCTATACGAAGCCTTTCCACAATCTCCTGAAGCTGGGCTTTGGTAGTTCTTCTTCCCATAAGCTTTAAAATCCGGTCACTGGCATGCTGAACAGGCAGATCCAGATAAGAACATATCTTTTCCTCTTCCTTTATGGTTTGGATCAGCTCCTCCGTAATTTCCTCCGGATAACAATACTGAACGCGAATCCAGTGAATTCCTGATATACGGCAAAGATTTCTCAAAAGCTGGGGCAGAGATTTCTTTCCATATAAATCCATGCCGTAAAGAGTTGTTTCCTGAGCCACTAAAATCAGCTCCTTCACTCCCTTTTCTGCCAGACTTTCAGCTTCTTTGATCAGACGTTCCATAGGAACACTGCGGTAGCTTCCCCGGAGGCTTGGAATGATGCAGTAGGTACAGTGTTTGTCACATCCTTCTGCAATCTTTAAAAATGCATAATGGCCGCCGGTGGTAAGGACACGCTCCGCCTCCTGCTCCGGAAATCCACTCAGTTCGTGGAAACATTGAACATGTTCCTCTCCTCCTAATGCATTGCTTAAAACCCTGGAAATTTCATCATAGGTGGAGGTTCCCAAAATCCCATCTACCTCAGGTATCTCATCAATGATCTCCTGCTTATATCTCTGCGCCAGACATCCAGTCACAATGAGGGCCTTACATTTGCCATCCACCTTCCTCTGAGCCATTTCCAGAATGGTGTTAATGCTTTCTTCTTTTGCATCATTGATAAAGCAGCAGGTATTGATTACAATAACATCAGCTTCGTATTCATCATCCGTAAAAGTATATCCGTCTTTATTTAAAAGGCCCAGCATCATTTCCGTATCAACCAGATTTTTGTCACAGCCCAGTGAAATGCACAATAATTTCATTCTTTAACTCCTGTCTTTCTTTCAATAATAGGAACCATTAAAAAGGCTATCTCTCCATAAGGGGAGACAGCCTTCCTCCTAATTATCCTCTTCTTCTGATTCTTCCGTTTCACTTAAAATCTTTACTTCACCCTGATACAATTCCTCTACAGCCATGGAAAGAGGTTTTTTTCCTGGCTCTGCAAGCTCCGGTTCTGCTCCGCCGATGATCTGCCTTGCTCTTTTTGCTGCGGCAATCACAATGGAGTAGCGGCTGTTTATAATAGGAGCATCTCCAGGTTCTACCTCACTGTTTACTACATTAATCAAATCCGAATAAGATGGATGTAACATCTTTTATTCCCCTTTCTTAATCAACTCTTTATATTTTTCAATTCTTCCCGAATATGGGACAAAAACTCTGTATTATTGGAAGCGCGGTAATGCTGGACCTGGATCATGGTATGCATCTCCTCAACACAGGCACATATCTGGTCATTAATAAGGATATAATCGTATTTTTCCATTCCCTCTGCTTCTTCTGCTGCCCTGGAAAGCCTTGCATTTATGATCTCCATGCTTTCTGTTCCTCGCCCAATGAGGCGGCGTTTCAGCGTCTCTGCATTGGGGGGCATGACAAAGATTAAAACAGCTTCGGGGAAGTGCTCCTTCACCTTAAGTGCTCCCTGGATTTCAATTTCCAGGATCACATCTTTTCCCGTCTTCATCTGATTAAAGACATATTCCTTAGGTGTTCCATAATAATGGTTGACGTAACGGGCGTATTCAATCAGCGCATCTGTTTCTATCATTTCTTTGAAACGTTCTTCTTCCACAAAGAAATATTCCCTGCCATCTTCTTCTCCCTGTCTTGGATTTCTGGTGGTGGCAGAAATAGAAAGTGCATAATTATCATAACGTTTTAAGAGTTCCTTCATCAAGGTTCCCTTTCCGGCTCCTGAAAAACCGGATACAACGATCAACATGCCATGGTTATTCATGTCTTTGTTATTCTCCTACTCAATATTCTGGATCTGTTCCCTGACCTTCTCAATTTCTGTTTTTAATGCAATAGCCTTATCGGAAATTTCCAGATCATTGGCCTTGGATAGAATGGTATTAGCCTCCCGGTTCATCTCCTGAGCGATGAAATCCAGCTTTCTTCCAATACTCCCGCCTGCTACCAGTTCTGCACGGGTGTTATCCATGTGGTTTCTCAGCCTTACAGTCTCTTCATCCACACAGATCTTATCAGCAAAAATAGTAACTTCTGTGGCAATTCTATTTTCATCAATAGCGGTTCCCGCCAATAACTCAGCCACCTTATTCTCCAGCTTCCCTCGGTATTCCGTAAGAATCTTTGGGGAACGTTCTTCAATAAATTCAACAAGCCCGGTCATAAACCCAAGCTTTCCCAGAAGATCTGCCTTTAAATTCTCCCCTTCCGTTACTCTGCTGTCCACAAACCGCTTTGCTGCTTCTTCAATTGTATCGGAAATCAGTTTCCACATCTGCTGCTCATCTTCAGCCACTTCCTCCATCGTCAGAACCTCCGGACATCTGGATAAAGCCGATACCTTGATATCGTTCTGAATGCCGAACTGTTTCTCCATCCTGGAGAAATAATCCATGTATTCAGCAGCCAGCGCACTGTTGTACTTTAAACACAGTTTATTTTCCGTATAGTCCTCGTAGCTGATGTATACATCAACCTTGCCCCGCTGGATATAATTTTTTAATAGATTTCTGATTCCTGCTTCAAAATAATTAAATTTTTTTGGCATCTTTATGCTCAAATCCAAATATCTGTGATTTACAGCCTTCATTTCGACGGAAATTTTATACTCATCCGTGACGATTTCGCATCTCCCGAAACCTGTCATGCTCTTAATCATTGCATATGCCTCTCTTTCGCCATAGATACATTTCATTATAAGTCATAATAAAAAACAAGTCAAATAGTTTTAAATTTTACAGAACACAGATTCTATGATATACTATCCCTACTATTTACCGGAGGAAACAGACAATGGCATTAGACGGAATCGTTATGGCAAATCTGACAGCAGAAATGAAAAGCCGGCTGGAAGGCGGAAAGATCTCTAAAATCGCTCAGCCTGAAAAGGATGAACTGCTGTTTACAATTAAAAATCAAAAAAATACCTGGAGGCTTTTAATTTCATCCAGCGCCAGCCTTCCCCTGATTTATTTCACGGAGTCCAATAAACCAAGTCCCATGACTGCTCCAAACTTTTGTATGCTTTTGAGAAAGCATATCGGAAACGGACGCATTATACGAGTAAGCCAGCCCGGCCTGGAAAGAATACTCTGTATGGAAGTGGAACATTTAGACGAACTGGGTGACCGTCGGACAAAAAAATTAATCGTGGAGATCATGGGAAAGCACAGCAATATCATCTTCTGCAATGAGGAAGGTATAATACTTGACAGCATCAAGCACATTTCTGCCCAGGTCAGTTCTGTCCGTGAGGTCCTTCCCGGAAGAACCTATTTTATTCCTCAGACCATGGATAAAAAAGACCCTCTTTCCATTACCCAGGAGGAATTTATTGATGTGATCGGTCATACGGCTTCTCCGATCCAAAAGGCCCTATATATGAAGCTGACCGGAATAAGCCCCATCATGAGCCATGAGGTTTGCCATCTGGCTTCTATTGACGGAGATCACTCTGCAAATGAAATATCGGAACTGGAACTGATTCATTTATATAGGATGTTTTCCTTAATGATAGAGGATGTAAAGCAAGGGCAATTCTCTCCTAACATTATATACCGCCAGGAGGAGCCAGTGGAATTTTCAGCGCTCCCATTAACCTGTTACCAGGGAGACGGCTACAAGCCGGAAGCTTTTGAATCAGTCAGCCGTCTTTTGGAAACCTATTATGCAACGAAAAATACCATAACCCGGATTCGCCAAAAATCCTCAGATTTAAGAAGAATTGTCCAGACAGCCCTGGAACGAAATTATAAAAAATACGATTTACAGGAAAAGCAGTTAAAGGATACGGAAAAACGGGATAAATACAAGGTATATGGTGAACTTTTAAATACTTATGGGTATGAGCTGGAAGGCGGGGAGAAAAAATTCACTTGTCTCAACTATTATACCAATGAAGATATTACCATCCCTCTTGATGACCAGCTATCGGCAAAAGAGAACGCACAGAAGCATTTTGACAAATACAACAAACTGAAACGGACCTTCGAGGCAGTAAAAGATCAGATTGCAGAAACCAGACAGGAAATTGACCACTTAGAATCAGTCAGTACTGCTCTTGATATTGCTTTGATAGAAGAAGACCTTGTACAGATCAAGGAAGAATTGATGGAATACGGCTATATCAAGCATCGTCGTGCCGGGGACAAGAAGCCTAAGATCACAAGCAGACCATTTCACTATATTTCCTCTGACGGCTTCCATATATATGTGGGGAAAAATAATTATCAAAATGAAGACCTGACCTTTAAAGCGGCAACCGGCAATGACTGGTGGTTTCATGCCAAAGGAATTCCAGGTTCCCATGTAATTTTAAAAACAGATGGAAAAGAACTTCCTGACCGGGCGTTTGAAGAAGCCGGAGCTTTAGCTGCCTACTACTCCAAGGGTAGGGAAAATGACAAGGTGGAAATCGATTATATTCAAAAAAAGCACATCAAAAAGGTGGCCGGATCAGCTCCGGGCTTTGTAATATACCACACCAATTATTCCATGGTGGCAGAGCCCAAGATACTTTTAGAAGAATGTTAGTAATCTGCCCAAGCCGTTAAGGCTTGGGTAATATTATGAAATAAGGGCACAGAAAAACACCTGATATCTGGTGGTTTCTCTGCGCCCTTTTCCCGCAAATATTTTTAAAAAAACATCTGTCTTTCTTTTCTTTCCGGTATAGTGGTTGAAATAACTTCAATAAAATAGTCATCTGGAATAAGCTTCTTCCCTCTTCGCCTAGCCAAAATCCTTCTCCGGATAATAGCCGTGTTCATCTTCTTTTCCAGTTTTGCAATTCTCTGAACTATATTTAATTCCATCCACATATTCTCCCGTATTTGTTGAATCTATTATATTTAACTGAAATCACTTGTCTAAACTATTTCTATTCCCATTTTCCCTTTTGTATGAATCACTCTTTAAAATTAAGGTTAATCCAGTATTCCAAAGAGTGTTTCACACAATATTTGTTTCTAAAGAACAATTACTGTTTACTTTAAATCTTTTTGCCTTCCTGATTCCCGACCAGCTCCAGCAAAAATATATTTAATCCTCAATTTTTCTCCCCTGAACCGATTTAAACCCAGATTATCTGAAATGCATGGGATATTTTCATAACTTTTATGTATTTAAAACTTCCATTTTATCTATATCAGATATCTAAGTTCAAGCGATTCCTTACTGCTTTGCAAAATTATTCCTTATTTGGAATTTTCATTACGCATTTTTAGCACTGCTTCCGGAATTTTTCTTTCATAAATCGTAGCAGGAATGCTTCTTCCAATTGAATTAAGAGATAATTTCACTAAACCTTTCTGTAATTTTTCTGCTGCCGCTTTTCTTATCATATTCTTTCTCCTTTGACATTTATTTTATTTTTAGGAAGTAATGTTAAGACTTCCAAAATAACTGGATAAATAATCAGACCTCTAAAGGCTGAATAAAAAAAGGCGACCGTCATCAGTAACGTCAAAACAACAATAGATTGTATTTTTTTTCTAAATTTATCATTTGTGCTAAAATACTCAATATTTATTGTCCTTGGGACACAGTAAGCAATAATGAGAAAAGAAACAATATAGATATAAGGTAAAAATGATGTTTTTATATAAAAAAAACCATTTCCTAAAATTGATATTGCCCAGATCAAAAATACGCCAAGCCCACATCCCCAGCCTGTTTTTGCATGAATTCCCCCCGCCTGCAATCTTAATCCGCAAAATGCAGATAAAACCACAATTGTCTCAAATCCTTTTCCCAAGATTATTCCCAAAAATAAAATAGCAACAATTTTTATCGTATTATCCAGAAATAATTCCATACCATACTGAATTGCTTCATTTTCTTCCTGACTTTTTGGATTTATTTTGTTCAGCCAGTTACAAAAATTAACTGCAACTTGGGAAATGCTCATTTTATCACCACCTTTTGCCAACATATTATCACATTTTTAATCCAACAAAATGTTTTTGCAATTTCCGTATCATTTTTCTTCCTAAACGTAAAATTATTGCATTTTATATACAATTTCCTTTACTTTCCATTTGCAACAATGTAAAATATATTTATACATCTACCGTTAAGGAGATACCTTATGACTTACTTTATTTATACACTTACAGGAGCATTATGTGACTATTTTTTCTGCGTATATCTGCTTCCTAATAAATTGACACTCCTTAAGCGATGGGTCATATTTTTATATGCCTTTGGCACCATCTTTTTTCTTAATCAAATTTATGGACAGGCCAGTACATTCATCACTTTTTCAGGGCTTACAATTTTAATATATTTGTTTGCTGAAAATCGTTTTTTAAATCTGTCCTGTTATTTATTTGGCTATCTTTATACAATTACATTCAACTACTTGTTCATGTGGATAGCTGGTTTCATTCTTAAAATGGATATGGGAACTTTATCAAATAATAATAGGCTGCTTATTACATTTTCCTGTACATATGCTTTGTTTTGCGGAGTCACAACAAAATTAATCGGAAACCATTTACATAAAAGATTAATCATCACAAAATATTTAAATAACCACCACCTTCTGAAAGCTGTTTTTTTCGACCTTTTTCTTCTGGTATTGCTTTATATCTTCAACTTCTCCTATGGAGAACGCCTCGGCTATAACTACGGCGTCATTGGATTAAACGGAATCATATTCCTTTTATTGTTCATAATTACAGTTTTTCTCATGTTTTCCGTTTACAAAGGTGCCATAAAGGAACAGACTTACAAACACCGCATGGCCCAGTTTGAAAACCTTCGTGTTTACACCGAGAAGGTGGAATTTTCTTACGGATCAATGCGCAAGTTCAAGCATGATTATGTAAACATACTCAGTACTATGTCAGAATTTATAAACGAAAACGATATGGAAGGGCTAAAGGAATATTATGAAAAGAGTATTGTTCCCATCAGTCACTCCCTTACACTGTCAGATACTAAGTTGGGTCTCCTTTCCCAAATAAAGAATACTGCCTTAAAAAGCCTTCTTTCTTCCAAATTTGTCTACATGATAGAAACAGGCATAAGATTAGAAATAGAACTACAGGAACCAATTCATCAATTACCTATGGATTGTCTGGACTTATGCCGGATTATCGGTATATTTTTAGATAATGCCATGGAGGCTGCCAGGGAAACAAAGGAAAAAGAAGTTCGTTTTTGTATGCTTTATAAGGAGGACGATCTTTATCTTGTGGTTCAAAATACCGCTCTTCCTCTTCCCTTTGCCATAAGCAATCTTCGAAGCCATGAAATTTCAACAAAAGGAGAAAACAGAGGAATCGGACTTTTTAATGTAGATATGATATTGAAAAATTATAAAAACGTCTTTTGGAACATGAACTATGAAGAACCTTATTTCACACAGGAACTGATCCTAAAGCGGGCGATTTCCCAGGAGTAAAAGATGATCCAAATATACCTTTGTGAAGACGACAATAAACAATTAAAGAACTGGGAAAATATTATTAAAAAATACCTATTGATGAATTTAACAGAATCTCAGCTCTACTGCTCCGCTTCAGCCCCCGAAGCACTTCTTTCCATGCGAAAACAGTCCAATATTACAGGGCTTTATTTTCTTGACATAGATTTAAAAGCAGGGAAAAATGGAATTGAACTGGCTCAGGAAATACGCAGATATGATCCCAGAGGATATATTGTCTTTATTACCACTCACAGCGAAATGGCAGTCCTTACATTTCGGTACAAAGTAGAGGCCATGGACTTTATCTCAAAGGATGACCCTAAGAAGCTGGCTGAACACATATGCGCTTGTATACAAAATGCAGAAAGAAATAATAAAATACAGCTTGAGTCCTCTGAAAGGCTGCTGTCTATAAAAATCGATAAAACATCTCTGGTTCTGGACCAGAACGACATTGTAGCCATCACCACCGGAGATGATTATCATAAAATCACCATTCACACTAAAAATGGAATCCGCCAGATACCAGGCTCTTTAAAGGAACTAAAGGCAGCTCTAAGCCCGTTCTTCTGTCAATGCAGCCGTTCCGCTATCATCAATCTCAAACATATGGTCTCCTTTTCCAGAGAAGACGCACTTATTACCATGAATAATAAAGAAACCTTTACGGTCTCCGCACGCATGATGAAAAAAGTACAAAAAGCCTTAGAGCAATTGTGATTTCAAATACCTTAAAATCAAAAGACAGAAGCAAAATAATGCCGTTTCAGCGGCTATTTCGCTTCTGTCTTTTATAATTCAATCAGGTTTATTCTAAATAAGTCCCCTTTGATTTCACCAGCTTAGGCCGGTATCCATCAGCCATAAGAGCTGCCATAATGGAATTTTTATGATCCGTTCCAAAGGCCTCTAAGGTAATCCGAAGTTCTACGGCAGAGTTTCTGTTTATGCTGATAAACTGGTTATGCTCCAAGCGGATTACATTGCCTTGTTCCTTTGCAAGCAATGCGGAAACCTTAGCCAGTTCTCCCGGTTTGTCAGGAAGGAGAATGGATACGGTAAAGATACGGTCTCTCTGAATGAGTCCATGCTGAACAACAGAAGCCATGGTGATCACGTCCATATTTCCGCCGCTTAAGATGGAAACTACCTTTTTATTATCAGCCTTCATATGCTTTAATGCCGCAACAGTCAGAAGCCCGGAATTTTCCACTATCATCTTGTGATTTTCCACCATGTCTAAAAATGCAACAATCAGCTCAGAGTCTTCAATGGTAATGATCTCATCCACATTTTCCTGAATATAAGGAAAAAGTTTTTCGCCCGGACATTTTACTGCAGTACCATCGGCAATCGTATTGACTCCCGGCAGATCAACCACTTTCCCTTGTCGAAGGGATTCCTGCATGCAGTTGGCACCTGCTGGTTCCACTCCGATGATTTTTATTTTAGGATTAAGCATCTTTGCCAGAACAGAAACTCCCGTACATAAGCCGCCTCCACCGATGGGAACCAGAATATAATCAACTGTAGGGAGCTCCTTGACGATCTCCATGGCAATGGATCCCTGCCCGGCAGCTACATCCAGATCATTAAACGGATGAACAAATGTAAGCCCCAGCTCCTCTGCAAGCTTGTAAGCATGGTTGCACGCCTCATCAAATACATCACCTTCCAAAACAACCTTTGCTCCATAGCTTTTTGTCCGGTTTACCTTCATAAGAGGAGTTATGGTAGGCATAACAATGGTTGCAGGAATGCCTGCCAGCTTGGCTGCATAAGCAACTCCCTGGGCGTGATTGCCAGCGGAAGCCGTAATCAATCCTTTTGACTTTTCTTCCTCTGTCAAGGTACTGATTTTATAATAGGCACCTCTCACCTTAAAAGCTCCGGTATACTGAAGATTTTCCGGCTTAAAAAACACTTTGTTACCGGTTTGGGCAGAAAAATACTCACTGTATATGAGCTTTGTTTCCAAAGTGACTTTGCTAACAACCTCTGATGCTTCTTCAAACTTTTCCAATGTCAACATGCGTTACGCCTCTTCTTTCTCTTCTGCATGGAACAATGCATTAACAAATTCCTTTGCGTTGAACTTTTGCAGGTCATCAATCTTTTCTCCGACTCCAATGTATTTTACAGGAATTCCAAGCTCAGACTGTATGGCAACTGCAATGCCACCCTTAGCCGTTCCATCCAGTTTTGTCAAGATTATTCCGGTAATATCTGCTGCTTCCATAAACTGTTTTGCCTGCACAAGAGCATTCTGCCCTGTAGTCCCATCCAATACCACAAGAGTTTCCCTGTAGGCTTCCGGGTATTCTTTGTCAATAATCCGGTTGATTTTCTTTAATTCTTCCATGAGATTTTTTTTATTGTGCAGACGGCCTGCAGTATCACAAATCAATATGTCAGCTTGCCTTGATTTGGCGGCTGCCACAGCGTCAAAAACAACTGCTGCCGGGTCAGAGCCCTCCTGCTGGGCTATAATATCCACTCCTGCTCTTCTGGCCCACTCCGTCAACTGGTCAATGGCTGCCGCACGGAAGGTATCAGCAGCCGCAACAATCACTTTTTTTCCCTCATCCTTCATCTGCCCTGCAAGCTTTCCCACGGAAGTGGTTTTACCCACCCCGTTTACGCCAATGATTAAAAGTACGGATTTCCGGTTTTCAAATTCATATGCGTTTTCTCCCAGATCCATCTGTTCCATAATACTGTCCATAAGAAGCTGTTTGCATTCTGCCGGATCTTTGATGTTGTTTTCTTTAACCTTCCTTCTTAAATCCTCCACAATCGACGTTGTAGTCTGGATTCCCAAATCTCCCATAATCAGAATTTCTTCGATTTCTTCATAAAATTCATCGTCAATAGCTGAAAAGCCGCTGAAAATGGAATCCACTCCTGCGATAATATTATCCCTTGTCTTTTGCAGCCCAGCTACCAGCTTTCCAAAGAACCCCATTTTTTCACCCATAGTCGGTCTCCTTAACTTTCTAAATCTTCTTCAATCAGATTAACAGATACTAGCGTTGAAACGCCCTTTTCCTGCATGGTAATACCATACAGACGGTCTGCAGCCACCATGGTACCACGCCTGTGGGTAATGACAATAAACTGCGTATATTTTGTCAGCTTATGCAGATATTTTGCAAAACGGTCTACGTTGGAATCATCAAGAGCAGCCTCAATTTCGTCCAAAAGACAGAACGGAGATGGCTTTAAGTTCTGTATTGCAAACAAAAGAGCAATTGCAGTCAAAGCCTTCTCCCCGCCGGAAAGCTGCATCATATTTTGAAGCTTTTTTCCCGGCGGCTGGGATATAATCTGGATTCCTGCCTCCAGAATATCATCCTCTTCCACCAACTCTAAGGTTCCCCGTCCGCCTCCGAACAATTCCTTAAACACCTTGTCAAATTCCTGGCGAATCTCCCGGAACCTTTCCTCGAACTGTCTACGCATTCCTGTATCCAGCTCTTCAATAATCTTTAGCAGTGTGCCTTCTGCTGACACCAGATCATCGTGCTGGGTTTTCATAAATTCATAGCGCCCGGATATTTCCTTATAATCCTCTATGGCATTGACATTGACATGCCCCAGCTTCCGGATATCCTCTTTCAGGGAAAGGATTATGGATTTAATCTGGGACAGAGAAGTCCACTCCTCATTACGCAAAGCCCCGGCCGTTGAAAAGGTCAGCTCATATTCGTTCCACATGTAATCCACATGGCTCTCCAGCCTCTCTTCCAGCTTTTCCTTCTGGCTCTGCAGACGGAACAACTCCTTATCTAAAATGCCGATACGTTCCGTCTGTTCTTCCCGCTTCCGGAATAATTCCTTCTGCTCCCTGGACTTATCTTCTCTGACAGCGGCCTTTTCCTTTATAAGCAGCTCCAGAACCTCTGCCTGAGCTTTTGCATCTTCAATGCGGCTCTTCAAAGCATAAATTTCCCTTTGCTTTTCTCCAATAATCCGGTTGGAATCGGTGGTTCCATTTGAAAGACCGGAAAGTTCTTCCTCCAGGCGGCGGATTTCTTCTTTTACACGTCGGATATTCTCCTGTTCAAAATTATCCTTTTGCTTTAATCCAGAAGTCTCTATCTGAATTGCGGATAAGTTTTTAAAATACTGTTCCCGGTCCGCTCTGGCAGTTTCCAGAAGCCGCTGAAAGTCTTCCAGTTGATCTGTGGTTTCAAGGTTCTGCTGTTCCAGCCGTCCCACTGCCTCTGAAAGATCTTGCCTGCTTGTCCCGATTTCCCTTATCTGCTCTTCAAGCTGATTGTTTTCCCGTTCCAGATCTCCATAGGATTCCCTTATTTCCGCCTTTTTTTCTTCAACCCGGCTTAAACTTAAGTTGATTGTATTCTGTTTTAAATAAAGCTGCTGTATTTCTGCCTTTATTTTCCCAAGTTCTTCCTTGCTTTCCGCCAGAAGCCCTTCGTTCATTACCAGGTCCTTTTCCAGCCGTTCCACATCAACAAGAGCTTTTGTACAGGCTTCCTCCAACTCCTCCATTTCCCTTTTTCTTCCTAATAAATTGCTGGTATTCTTAAAGGCTCCGCCTGTCATGGAACCGCCTGCGCTGATTAGTTCTCCTTCCAGAGTTACAATCCGCAGAGAATACTGGAACTTTTTTGCCAGGGCAATTGCGTGGTCAATGGTTTCTGCTACCACCACCCTACCCAGCAGATAGGTGAGAAGACCTTCATACCGGTGATTTGTCTCTACCAATGAACTGGCAAGGCCCAGAACCCCCGGCTCTTCCAAGGCTTTTTCCTGATGAAAGGAATTCTTATTTCCAATGCTGGTAAGGGGAAGAAAGGTCGCGCGTCCAAAACGGTTTTTCTTTAAATATTCAATCAGATGCTTGGCCGTCTGTTCGGAATCGGTTACAACATTTTGGATACTTCCGCCAAGTGCTGTCTCAATGGCAATTTCATACTTTTTAGGCACTGTAATTAAATCTGCTACGACTCCGTGAATGCCATGAATCCGGTCCTTTACCTCCATAACCTTACGGATACTGCCGCCATAGCCTTCATACCGTTCTGCAATGTTGCGGAGGGATTCCAGCTTCGTATAACTGGTATGATAATCCTGCTGCTTGTTATTTAGATTTTTATTGAGCCTGCGGACTTCATTTTCTAATTCCTCTGTCTTTGCTTCGCTGGAAATCCTGGATTGATCCCGTTCAGATATTGACGTCTCAATTTCACCGGCTTCCTTTTCAAGGGCACCCAGCCGCTCATCCTGCTCCGACTCATCACTCTTAAACTTTAACAGCTTCTGGCACACCTCGGAATGCCGTACATTTACCTGCTCCAGCATGGTTTCATACCGCTGGTGTCTTGCGCTGAAGGAAGCCTTTTCATTAAGAAGACCGATGAGGCCGCCTTTTCCCGCTTCAATCTGCTGCTCCAGAAAACGGATTCTTTCATCCTCAGCACCTAAAGTGCCTTCTGCTTCCTTCTGCCTTTCTGCTGCAGCCTTTACCTGCCCGGCAATCTGGAACCGTTCCTCCTCATAGAGGATGGACTGGGCGGTTTTGGATTCAACTTCGGTATGTATGGTCCTGATTCTTCCTGCAATATGCTCTGCATTCATCTGTTCCGTATTGATCTGTTCCTTCAGTACGTTGATCTGACCTTCCAGGTTCCCTATTGCCATGTCGGATTGATTCTTTTCATTCCTGGCCTGGTCAATAACCTCATCAAGCTTTGACAGGGAAATATCCAATGTCTCATACTCTTTTCTTATTCCGTCTGATATCAGCCTTGTCTCTTCTAAATCCCTGGAAACAATGGACTCCTTTTCCCCGTTTTCCCTGATCTGGGCTCGCAGACCTTCCGTCTCCATTAAAAACTGGTTGACGTCATACTTTTTCAGTTCTTCCTTTAAACGAAGGTATTCTCTTGCAGATTCAGACTGCTTGGCAAGAGGGCCTATCTGTTTTTCCAACTCTGAGAGGATGTCGCTGACACGAACAAGATTTTGCTTTTCGGCTTCTAATTTCTTCTGGGCAATGGCCTTTCTTCTCTTAAACTTCACGATTCCGGCAGCCTCGTCAAACAGTTCTCTGCGCTCCTCCGGCTTTCCGCTTAAAATTTTATCAATCTGCCCTTGTCCAATAATAGAGTAACCTTCTTTTCCAATTCCCGTATCGTAAAACAATTCATAAATATCTTTTAAGCGGCAGGCACTGCCGTTGATCATATACTCGCTTTCTCCCGAACGGTACACCCTTCTTGAAACCGTCACCTGGTCATAATCAATGGCCAGATGATGGTCTGAATTGTCCAGAGTAATGGCAACATAAGCAAAACCCTGAGGTTTTCTCATCTCTGTTCCAGAAAATATCACATCCTGCATGTTGGAACTTCGAAGCTGCTTTACCTTCTGCTCACCCAGAACCCAGCGGACAGCATCAGCAACATTACTCTTACCGCTGCCGTTTGGGCCTACAATTCCAGTGATTCCATTATGAAAGTCAAAGACAATCTTATTGGCAAATGATTTAAAGCCCTGTACCTCAATACTTTTCAGATACATAGTTACCCTTTCTTTCCTGTGGCAGAAACCGTCTCCATGCTTTTAAGCTCCAGGATTCCGTGATAGGCAGCCACCTGTTCCGCCGCCTTTTTCGTCCTTCCCGCCCCTTTTCCGATGACCTTTTTTCCTATGAGAACCTGGGTTTCAAACACCTTGTTATGATCCGGTCCCTTCTCCTGTAAAAGTTCATAGGTTAATGGTTCATCTGTCCTGCCCTGCACGATCTCCTGTAAGATAGTCTTGCTATCATAAAAGAGCTGTTTATGTTCCAGATCATTCATGATGAAACGAAGAATAAACTCTTTTGCATTAGCAAAACCACCATCCAGATAAATAGCTCCTATGAGCGCTTCCATAGCATCTGATACGATTGACGCCCGTCCACGTCCGCCGGTTCCCTCCTCTCCCTTGCCAAGAAGCAGATACTCTCCAAGCTTTAAAGCCTCGGCACAGTAGGCAAGGGTCGGCTCACAGACAATGCTGGCCCGTATTTTCGTCAAATCACCTTCCGGCCTATCCGGATACTTGTGATACAGACAGTCACTGGAAACCACTTCCAGAACAGAATCACCTAAAAATTCCAGCCTTTCGTTACACTCCAGTTTACTTAAACGGTGCTCATTTGCATAGGAGCTGTGAGTTACAGCCCGTTTCATCAACTGCCTGTCCGAAAAAATGTATCCGACGCGTTCTTCCAGTTCTTTTAAATTTCTGCTCATCCTATACCCCTTTCAACCCTTATTATAAAATAAGGTGCTGCATACAGACCTGAAAGACCCGGCAGCACCCACATCTATTAATTTAAAGCGTTCTTGATCTGTTCTACTGCATCACTGACACTTACGATGTTTTCTGCCACTTCAGTCGGAATTTCAATGTCAAATTCCTCCTCAATGCCCATAACGATCTGAAAAACATCAAGAGAATCAGCACCAAGATCGTCTACAAACGTTGCGTTCATGGTCACCTCATCAGCCTCAATATTTAATACCTCTGCAATAATGTTCTGTAACTTCTCAAATTCCATTTCTTTCCCTTCCTCTCTCCTATTCTTGATTTCCTTACTCTTGCCCTTGCTTTTCGGGCAAAACAGCATGCCCTGAAGGCGCTGCTTCATTTTCAATTCTAAGACTTTCTCTTATTTTGTCATTAATTCCCTGTTCCTTGAAGGTTACACATTGGAGTATGGAGTTTTTCACCTCTGCCGCCTTTGAATTCCCATGGGTCTTTACCACCAGGCCATTAAGTCCTAAAAGCGGCGCTCCGCCATACTGGGAACTGTCAAAAGATTTTAAGGTTTTCTTTAATGCAGGCTTTACAAGCAAAGCTCCGATTTTGCTTCTCAGGCTTCCCATCATACCGCTCTTTACCTTGCTTATGAGAGTTGCTCCCACTCCTTCATAAAGTTTAAGGATTACATTGCCTACAAATGCCTCACAAACAATGACATCTGCACCGCCTCTGGGAATCTCTCTGGCCTCAATGCTTCCGGTAAAATGAATGTCTTTGCATTCCTTCAACAGCGGATATGTTTCCTTTACAAGCACATTGCCCTTTTCCTCTTCTGCGCCAATGTTGACAATCGCCACCCTTGGATTTTTAATACCCACCACATGCTCCATATAAAGGGAGCCCATTCTGGCAAACTGCACCAGATGTGAAGCGCGGGCATCTACATTAGCTCCGCAATCCACCAATAAGGAAACACCGTTTTCCGTAGGGATAAGGGGGGCTAACGGCGGTCTTTCCACGCCTTTTATCCGCCCGACAATTACCTGCCCACCAACCAGGATGGCTCCTGAACTGCCGGCCGATACAAACGCATCCGCCTCCTTCTGCTTTACCAGATTCATTCCCACAACAATAGAAGAATCCTTCTTCTTTCGTATGGCGTTAACCGGAGGTTCTTCCGTTTCGATTACCTCTGACGCATTCACAATCTGTATCTGATCCTTTGAGTAGGTGTGCTTTTCAAGTTCCTTCGATACAATATGCTCCTGCCCTACTAAGAGAACCATGATCTCTTTATTCGCATTTACAGCCTCAACAGCTCCGGCAACCATTTCTACTGGTGCATAATCGCCGCCCATGGCATCTACAGCTACTTTTATCATCTTGATTCCCCTTTCGTTTCCGCCTAAGATAATCTATTACATAATATACTAAATATTAATCTATAAATCAATAATAAATTAAGAAATTTAAAACCGGAAAAAAAATCATCCGTCTGAAGGAGCTTCGGCAGCGGTCAGATTCTTTTTCATAATATGATGATAAGCAATTCCGGTAAACAAAGAAGCACTGAGCCAAGCCGCCGGATCACAAGCACAAGCCAGGGGATAGTTTAAAAATCCGATGGCTAAAGCAGCAATAATCAGTCTGGCTAAAAGCTCTGCCACTCCTCCCATCATAGGCAAAAATCCGTAACCACATCCCTGCATGGTGTTTCTGAATATAAAAATCGTAGAAAGAGGGATATAAAAAGCTGCACAAATATAAATATAGGTCTTTGCCCAGGGCAGCATATCTGCAATATCCACATCGCCGGCAAAAAACAACTTTAAGATAAAAGAAAGTCCCATAAGAGCCAGAGCAGAACAAATGATGCTATAGACGATAGTGGTCCCTAAAGCAAGCCTGACACCCTGGCGAATCCTTTTTATATTCCCCTTTCCAAAGTTCTGACCTGCATAAGTAGCCATAGTCTGTCCCATAGCGATCATTCCCTGCATGATCAAATTTTGGAATTTATTGGCTGCCGTGTATGCCGCAACTGCAGTAGAGCCGAATAAGTTAATGGCAGACTGCATGACTATGGTTCCTGAAGCCGTGATTCCGAACTGGAGTGCCATAGGGATTCCAATAGAAAGCTGGCGCTTTGTATCCCAGCTATCCAGCCTCCAGTGTGTGCGTTCAGGAGTCAGGGCCGGAATCTTTTTATAAATATATACAATACAGAGAATTGCCGATATTCCCTGAGAGATGTTAGTGGCCAATGCAGCTCCTGCGACTCCCATGTTCAGATTAATAACAAAAAAAAGATCCAGCACCACATTTAAAAAAGCAGAAAGAATCAGGGACAAAAGAGGAATTCTGCTGTTTCCCACCGAGCGCAGATAGGAGGAAAACAAATTATAAAATACGCTTGTGACAGTCCCCATGCAGATGATGGATATATAAGTATATGCATCATCCATAATGTTTTCAGGAGTATTCATAAGTCTGAGAAGGAATTTCATTCCATAAAGGCTTAAGGCAGTCATAATAACGATAATAAATACAGATAAAATTATTCCGTTAGCTACCGACCTTTTTGTGCCGTTTTCATCTCCTGCTCCAAAGCGCTGGCTGGTGAGAACCGAAAATCCTGTACTCATGCCCTGAGAAAAGCCGAGAACCAGAAACATAATGGTACCTGTGGAACCTACCGCTGCCAAAGCGTCTGGGCCCACAAAACGGCCTACAATAATGGTATCTGCCATGTTGTAAAGCTGTTGAAAAATGTTGCCGATCATCAAAGGAAGCATAAATTTTAAAATAATCGGAAGAGGACTACCCTTAGTCATATCAGTTTCCATAATTTACATCCTTCACAAATAATATTACGCCGCCTTTTCGGAGGACACAAACGTTATTTTACCATGTTGCCTGCTCTTTGTCACCGTACTTTTTTCACAACAAAAAATAAGAACATACGTTTGCATTTCTAATAAATCTATGTTATAATACCAATAGAATATCCAATCAGAACCACTGACCGTGGTTTTAATTTTTAACTTTTAAACGAACACTTGTTCCTCAGTGAAAGGAGACCGGCGTATGATGATCACAAAAAATAACTTAAATGAAATATTATTTGAAAACCATGATGCAAGGCTGCTGATAGAAAGCGTAGTTTCCCATACGCAGGCTACTTTATATTATTATCACGGCGTAGAGATTACCGTCGAACACGCACTGAAGATATACAACAGGGCAATCCATGGGGAAGAAGAGGATTCTTCCTACAGTGTGTCCTTCCTGGATTTTTCCGGAGAAAAAAGCAAACCCTTATGTTCCGGAAACTATTGCTGAAGTTTATGTTAAGCGCAAAAAATATTTTGATGAAATTGTATTCTTGCAATAAATTACTTTTGATACTAATATAGTATATAAAATATAATTATCAGGAGGCTAACCCGATGAAAACTGAAATTCAACTGTTTGATTATACCAATTACATTATGAAGGAACTGCAAAAAGGAGTTTTACTGACTACAAAGGACGGAGATAAGATAAATTCCATGACTATTTCCTGGGGAACCCTGGGAATCGAATGGGGAAAACCGATTTTCACCACATTTATAAGAGAAAACCGATTCACAAAGCACCAGCTGGACAAAAATCCGGAGTTTACCGTCAATATCCCTTACGGAGAATTTGATAAAAAAATTCTGGGCTTCTGCGGAACTAAATCTGGTCATGATATTGATAAAATCAAAGAACTGAACTTAACCCTGGAAAATACTGATACTATTTCCGTACCCGCGATCAAAGAGCTTCCCCTGACCCTGGAATGCAGAGTTATATATAAGCAGCCCCAAGCTCCCGATGCAATTACCGCAGAAAACAGGGAAAAGTGCTACCCTCAGGATGTGGACAGCTCATTCCATGGTGCAAACAAGGATTACCATACGGCTTATTATGGAGAGATTCTCAGTGCATATATCATTGAATAATTAGAAACACTTAAAACTGCAAAAAAAGACCTTGGAAATTTTCTTCCATGGTCTTTATAGTTTTTCGTTCAGCAAGTTTCTCTTAAGGCCGGGTATTATTAAAGTTTTGAGCAAGACGATAAGCCGGGTTATGTCATTGAATGGCCATCTATCTAGGCCTGCCGTCACCAGCAGGCTCAAGCAACCTACCCGGAGGCAGACGGGCCGCCTTATGCCTCCTGTTCGGTCTTGCTTCGGATGGGGTTTACATGGACCCCTTCTGTTACCAGAAGAGCGGTGGTCTCTTACACCACCTTTCCACCCTTACCGCAATGCGGCGGTATATTTCTGTTGCACTTTCCCTGGAGTCGCCTCCGCCAGACGTTATCTGGCATCCTGCCCTGCGAAGCCCGGACTTTCCTCACCTGCAGCCTTTCGGCCTTGCAGCTGCGACCATTTGTCTTACTCAAAACTCCATTAGCTTATCATAAATTCTTTCATTTGTAAAGCAATCATCATACTTTGAAGCAACTTCCTCCGATAAACTCCCGTACAATAGAATTATTAGGAATATCTTCGCTGTTAACCCCCAGAAAATAATCCAGGAATTTCAGAACCCTTTTTGCCTCTACATATTCCGGAGAATCTCTTGGTATACCGAAAAGCAAAGGTTCTGCATGCTGCTTCAGCACCGCCAGTTCATAGACTGTAGCGGAGTTAAACATCATATCCGCAGATTCCTGGAAGGGGAAAATATACTCTTCTTCTCCCCGTCTCACCGACGGCCACATACGGAAAGTATCCTGGGCTGATGCACCCCTTGTTCTGGCATCACGTACCATCCTGCGGATCAGGCGGCAGTCAGTGGTAGGAATCCGGTTATGCTCGTCGATATTTAACTGGGTCAAAGCACTTACATACACCCGGAACTTGCTTTCCTTAGGAAGGGAATAAGACAGCTTATCATTTAAGCAGTGGATTCCTTCAATAACCAGAATATCTTCTGCTCCCAATTTCAAGTAATCTCCCCTGTATTCTCTTTCTCCGGTCTTAAATTGATACCGGGGCATTTCCACCGTCTCTCCGGCCAGAAGCGCTGTCATATCCTTGTTAAACTGTTCGATGTCCAGGCACTCCAGGGACTCGTAATTAAAGCTTCCATCGGGATTTCTGGGACTATTCACCCTGTTTACAAAATAATCATCTACCGCGATGGGATGAGGAGTCATTCCCTGAGCTCTCAACTGTATAGACAAGCGGTGGGAAAAGGTTGTTTTACCGGAAGAAGATGGTCCGGCAATCATAACAAACTTTTTAGTACGGTCACTGACAATCTGCTCAGCAATTTTAGCAATCTTTTTTTCCTGAAGTGCCTCCTGAATCATAATCAACTGGTTGATATTACCTTTGGAAATTTCTTCATTAAGTGCTCCTACATGGGACACGTTAAGGCGTTCTCCCCATTTAACACTTTCCTTTAATACAGAAAACAGTTTTTTCTTTTTCTCAGCATCAAATACCGGCACTTCTGTCGGTTCTTCCTTCTGGGGAAGCATGAGCACAAAGCCCTCATCATACAATGCTAAGTCAAAATATTTGATATACCCTGTATTTTGAACCATATACCCATAGTAATAATCCTCAAAACCGCCTATACTGTAAATATTCACATGAGAAACACGGCGGTACCGGAACAGCCTTTCCTTATCATACATACGGTGTTTATGAAACAGCTCAATGGCATCATCTGTGCTCACATGGCGTTTCATAATAGGCATTTCCTGCTTTACATATTCATGCATACGTTCCCTGACACGGCTGATCAAATCTTCTGTAAGGATAAAGTCTCCATGAGGCTCAATATAATATCCTTTTCCCAGGGAAAAATCCACGGTTACCTTTTCAATTCGCTCTGCTCCCACCACGTCATAAAATGCCTTCATAGTAAGAAAGATAGCGCTTCTATGGTAGGTTTGAATTCCGGGTTGGTCTCTTCCTGTCAAAAATTCCATTCTGCAGTCAAATTGAACTTTTTTATGCAGTTCTCTTAATTTTCCGTTGATACTGACCAGCAAAATCTCATCTTCATACTGCCCCTGGTGCTCCCTGGCAATTTCCTGATAGGAAGTCCCTATAGGATATTCCTTTTTAATTCCGTTGATCGTTACAAAAGCCATTCTGTTCCTCCTTATATCAATGTTTCGGGGAATACCACTTCTGCCTTGCGTATTTCAAAAGCCTCTCCCACTTCTTTCTTTAAGTACTCTTCCACAAAGTCCAGAAACAGATATTCCAGTCCATAATGTCCTGCATCAATAACCGCCATTCCATTTGCAGCCGCATCTATTCCATTGTGATGACCGATATCTCCGGTCACAAGGATTTTTACTCTGGCATTTAAAGCAGACTTTATCATACTGCCTCCAGAACCGGGACTGATTCCTATAAACCGCAGAGAGCCACCTATGGCTTCTTCTCCGTACAACGTCAAAAAGGGCAGCTTAAATCGTTCTTTTACAAAACCAGCTATCTCCCTAACCGTCATTTCCTCTTTCAGATATCCGGTCTTCCCGATTCCATAAGGCGTCTCACCGTCATCCATAAGGCCTTCCGGCTCCAGTATTTCCATATCTGAAAGTTCAAGCCGCATAGCCGCCGTATCTGCCATACAGCCTGGTGCAGCATCAAAATTTGTGTGCATTGCATAATAAGCGATGTCATGCTGGATCAGCTTAATAAGCCGATTTCCGATAAAATCCTTATCATTAATCTGCTTTAAAGGTTTAAAAATCAAAGGATGGTGGGTAATCAACATATCTGCCCCCCATAAAACCGCATCCTCTATGATTTCATCTGTGGCATCCAAAGCAATAAAAATCTTTTTTACCTCTTTATCACTCCGCCCTGCCAAAAGACCTACATTATCCCAATCACAGGCGCAGCTAAGGGGCGCCAGCCGTTCCAGCTTGGCCGTCAGTTCCTCGCATTTCATCTTGTGCCTCCTTATTCCAGATCAGTTCCTGTTTCAGTTCCCTGACTCGTTTTTCTCCCGCCTTGGTTTTACTTTCGTCCAGGCTGTCAAGGATTCTTTGAAGCTGTTCTTCTTCTTTTGTCAAATATTCCAGTAAAATGGGAGACTTGGATTCCAACAGTTGTTTTCCATAACGGTAAAAGATTTCCCGGTCATAGTTCTCCCCGTCTGTTCCCCTTCTCGAAACCCCCATGACAGTGTAATATTTCCCTTCTTCCTCTATCATAGTCTCCTGTTTAGGGAAAAATTCCTGCTGGAGCAGGAATTTGCGCACCTTGTCTATTTCTGAATGGGGAGAAAGAACCCAGAAAGGGATATGATTCCACAGCCTTTTTCCTTCTTCCATAATATGTATCATCAACTCTCCGCCCATACCTGCTATGACCACGCAGTCAGCTTCCTGTTCCTGTAATTTCAAAAGCCCGTCACTGAGACGGACTTCAATACTGCCCTCCAGATCTGCCTCCTGGATATGGGCATGGGCCCGTAAAAGAGGGCCCTCTCTCACATCCATGGCAATGGCATGTTTTGCTTTCCCTTCCTGAACCAGATGGATAGGGATATATCCATGGTCTGTTCCTATATCAGCAACCCTGCTTCCTTCAGGTACAAAGGAAGCGATTGTATCTAAACGCTTTGATAATTTCATCTTATACGACCTTTTGCTCCATTAATCATCCAGATAGTCCTTCAGCTTCTTGCTTCTGCTGGGATGGCGCAGTTTTCGCAGAGCCTTGGCCTCAATCTGTCTGATTCGTTCTCTTGTAACATTAAATTCCTTGCCTACTTCCTCCAAGGTCCTTGGACGCCCGTCATCAAGGCCAAACCGAAGCTTCAATACTTTCTGCTCCCGTTCTGTCAGGGTGTCTAAAACCTCCATGAGCTGCTCATGCAACATAGTAAAAGTGGCGGCATCAGCCGGAACCATAACCTGTTCATCCTGAATAAAGTCTCCTAAATGACTGTCCTCTTCCTCACCAATAGGTGTTTCCAGAGACACAGGCTCCTGGGATACCTTCATAATCTCCCGGACCCTCTCCACCGGCATATTGGCCCTTGCAGCTACTTCCTCCGGGACAGGCTCCCGTCCAAGTTCCTGCAAAAGCTGTCTGGACACACGGACCAGGCGGTTTATGGTTTCTACCATATGAACAGGAATTCGAATGGTCCTGGCCTGATCGGCAATAGCCCTGGTAATGGCCTGCCTGATCCACCAGGTAGCATAGGTACTGAACTTATACCCTTTTCGATAGTCGAACTTTTCAACAGCCTTGATAAGACCTAAATTCCCCTCCTGAATCAAGTCTAAAAACTGCATTCCACGGCCCACATAGCGCTTGGCAATGCTGACTACAAGGCGCAGATTGGCTTCCGTCAGGTTCTGCTTTGCATTCTCATCTCCCAGTTCTATGTTCTTGGCAAACTCGATTTCATCTTCACTGGAAAGAAGGGGGACCTTTCCGATTTCTTTTAAATACATCCGGACAGGGTCTTCCACGCTGATGCCTTCAGGAACAGACAAATCAATGTTTTCCACATCGATCTCTTCCTCTTCCTCAATGTCCTCTTCTATAAAAAGATCCTCATCCAGCTCCATCTCCGGGCCGCCAATCTGAAGCACGTCCACCTTGTTGTTCTCCAGAAAGTCAAAGATTTGATCCAGCTTATCTGAGTTCAGCTCCTCTCCGGCAAAAAAATCCAAAATCTCCTGATTCTCCAGTACATTTCGCTTCTTTTTTGCCAGAAGGAGAAGCTGGTTTAGCTTTTCCTCAAATGCGGCGGTCTCCTCTGTCTTAAATTCCTCAGCCTGCTCCGCTTCTGTCTTTTTTGACCCCGCCATCTTATCTGCCGTCTTCTTCACATTCTCGTCCATGTTCTTCCATCCTTCCACAGCCTGCCTATAGTGTATACCCTAATCCAGCGAAATATGCAGATCCTTCAGTCCAGCCTGTTCCTTTATGATTTTTTGCAGTTCTTCGATTCCTGACGCATGGCGGCTGGCATAATCCAGACTGTTTTTCTTCACTTTCATAATGGTTTCCGAAAACGCTTTTTTCTGTTCTTCATTGTTCAGGGACTCATTGAGACTTGCATGAAAAAGACCTGCAACTGCACGGTATTGATCTTCATCATTGATAAAATGATTTAAAATCTCAGCTGGATTTAAATTTCCTGCAGCATGTCCCTCAAAAACCATTTCTGCCGCCTTATAATACAGTTCTTCTATAAAGTCATCAGGAGTGATTACTCCCTTGATCTTATCAAATAAACCGGGATTTTCAATTAGCCAGGTGAGAAGCAGCCTTTGTGACTGTTTTACTCCATCTTCCTTTTCCTTTTTCCGCTGCCCTTTCCCATATTCCCCCTGCTCCCGTGAAAACCTGGTTCCTGCCGGTCCCAAAGAAGCTCCCATCCGGTTGACCAGATTTCTTAAATCCTCATAACTGATAAAGTATTCCCTTGAAACTGCCTCTAGGTAATTATCCCGTTCCAGCGCCTCAGGAAATTCCAGAAGCTTTCTGGCTACCTGGTTATAAAATGCTGTTTTCTGTTCCGGGTCGTCCATTTTATAGTCCTTTTTCAGCACATCAATTTCAAATAAAAAGCTGTTGCGGGCTTCCTTTATTCTCTCGCGGAACGCCTCTGCTCCCATATTCTTGATAAACTCATCCGGATCCTTGTAAGGCTCCATATTAAGCACCTGAATAGACATTCCGCCTTCCTTCAAAATAGGAATGGCCCTGAGAGCCGCCTTAGCACCTGCCCCATCATTGTCATAGGTGAGCACCACCTTATCCGCATAGCGTTTTAAAAGCTGTCCCTGCTGGAAGGTAAAGGCCGTTCCCAAAGAAGCTACTGCATTGGTAAATCCGGCCTGGTGAAGAGAAATCACATCCATGTACCCTTCACAGATCAATATGTTTTTTTCTCTGGAAAGCCTGGCATAGTTAAGACCATACAAATGCCTGCTTTTGTCAAACAGCTTTGTTTCCGGGGAATTTAAGTATTTCGGTTCTCCTGCTCCCATAACCCGGCCTCCGAATCCAATGACCCGGTTGTTAACATCCATAATAGGAAACATGACCCGGTTCCAAAATTTATCCCGGCTTCCTTTCTCCTCCACAGTTACAAGGCCGGTCTGTTTTAAAAGATCATCATCATATCCCTTGCCTCTTAAATACCGGTAAAGATCATCGCTGGTCTTATTGGAATACCCAAGACCAAAATGAGTGATGGTTTCATCGCTTAGCTGACGATCTCTCAAATACCGGTAACCAGCCTCGCCCTGAGGTTTTTTCAACTGATAATAAAAATAACTGGCTGCCAGTTTATTGATCTCCAAAAGAGAAGATTTAAGATCCTCCTGCTCTCTGGCCTCTTTGCTGTATTCTGCCGCAGGAAGAGTCACTCCCGACCGGTCTGCCAGCACCTTAAGAGCCTCAGAAAAGGAATAATTTTCATATTCCATGACAAAGGTGATCACATTGCCGCCCGCTCCGCAGCCAAAACAGTAATACATCTGCTTGGACGGGGATACGGAAAAGGAAGGCGATTTTTCATTGTGAAAAGGGCAGAGGCCGAAATAATTACTCCCTTTTTTTTGAAGCTTTACATATCCCGAAACCAGGTCTACAATGTCATTCCTGTTTCGAACTTCTTCAATCACTTCTTCCGGATACCGCATGAAGCTTCACTCCTCCTCCCTTATATTTTCATATCCTTAAACGCTTTTCCACGCTTTGGGGACGAAAAGTTCTTCAAATTTATCAATGGCATAGCTATCGCTCATACCCGCTATATAATCACACACTGCCCGTTCCAGACTTTCTTCCCGCCCTTCTGTCAACAGGCGGTATTCTGGAGGAAGCCTGTTGGGATTTTCCATATAATACTGAAACAGCATGACAATCAGGTGCTGAGCCTTTCCCTCTTCTGCTTTTGGAATGTCACTTTTGTACACATGCTCAAACATCCAGGTGCGCAGCCCTTTCATAGCCTCCTCCATGTCAGGAGACATGATAATCTCATTTTTCCCGTAGCTATTTCCTATGATATCGTGAATCATGTTATTAAGCCTTTCCCGGACGCTGTATCCCAGAACATCGGTATAACATCCGGGAAGATCTTCCTCCACAAACATCCTGGCCCTGATGGCATCATCAATATCGTGGTTTATGTAGGCGATTTTGTCTGAAAGGCGGACAATACTGCCCTCCAGGGTAGAAGGATGGCCGCTGGTACGGTGGTTTAATATGCCATCTCTCACTTCCCAGGTAAGGTTTAAGCCCTTTCCGTCTTTTTCCAGAATCTCAACCACCCGGGCGCTTTGCTTATAATGGGCAAAACCCTCGGAACATATTTTGTTTAAAATGGCTTCCCCCGAATGACCGAAGGGAGTGTGCCCCAGATCATGACTCAATGCAATGGCTTCCGTCAAATCTTCGTTCATGCGCAGAGACTTGGCAATCGTTCTGGCAATCTGGGATACCTCCAGGGTATGTGTCAGCCTGGTACGGTAGTGATCTCCCTCTGGAGCCAAAAAAACCTGGGTCTTATGCTTCAGTCTCCGAAATGCCTTACAGTGGATAATCCGGTCGCGGTCACGCTGATAAGCAGTCCTGATATCACAAGGAGTCTCTTCTCGTTCTCTCCCCTTGCTATTCTTACTAAAAGAGGCATAGGGGCTTAAATATTCTTCTTCCCATTGTTCCGTGGATTCCCTGATATTCATACAATCACATCCTTTGCCCAAAGTTAATATACATTGTACCATATTTCCAATAATTATAACACCCTTTATAAAAATATTAGCAATTTCCTTCAGAGCCCTGTTTCCGGGCTTTTTCCGCATTTCCAGACCATAAAAAAATCAGAAATACGGAAAGCCAGGACTAAACATGGCCCGTCATCCAGGACATTAAACAGGCAGGCTATCACTCACGCACAGAACTCCATATCCCACTTCAGGATTGGGGTATGAAGAGATGCCTGGAAGATGCCTGGCGCCCCGGATCAGATAGGCCTTCACCTTTTCTCCAAACAGGAAAGGATCTCTTCCATCCACAATTCCCCACTGCATTAAAAGAGCGGCGCCTCCTGTTACAAAAGGCGTTGCAAAAGAAGTTCCGGTCACCGTCTCATAGCCTCCTCCCGTTCTGGCTGCAATGATTCCAACTCCCGGGGCCGCCAGATCCGGTTTTACCTGGTTTGTTCTTCTTGTAAAGCCTCTTCCGGAAAAATCTGCATAAGACTGATAGGTGTCATCATAGGCTCCCACAGATATGACCTTGGCTGCTGTAGAAGGAATGGTCAGGGTAGTTTCCGGAGTCGGTCTTAAAAACCTGGTGGACTGGTTCAGCACCCCTGCAGAAGGAAGCCAGAAATCATACTTGCCTTCTACGATCTGTCTTGGAGTGAGACGAAACCGCCAGATTCCGCTATCAATAAATGCGGTTTCAGGAAGAAACTCCATATAAATTTCCTGGGCTACGCTGTAGGGGCCAGGCTTTCCGTAGTAAAGCAGGATCTGTGTATTTCCGTAATTAATAGTCTGAGGGCCAAGTCTGCTGCTTATTGGGCCTATGACTTCACCGGAAGGGGTTATAATGCTGATATCAAACAAATCCGCGTAAGACTTCCATAGCTGGACACTGAAACCGGTCTGATATTCTCCTACGCTCAGTTCTACCTCCTGTGGGCTTGCCATGGTTAAAACTCCTGATATGTGTCCTCCGCTGACTCCCTCATTTCCTGTTCCAACCACGATCACCGTTTTGCCGTAATTGGAGATATCATCTAAAAAGGTTTCCAAAAGGCTGCTTCCGTCATGAGATCCGTAAGTATTTCCAAAACTCAAATTTATTACAATTGGCATCTGCAGAGCCACAGCTTCCCTGACGACAAAATTCACTGCCTCCATCAGCTCCGTTGTTCTTGGAAATCCCGCTTCCTGAGGGACCCCAAGCTTAACCACCAGAAGAGGACTTTCAAAGGCAACTCCCCTGTACTGCCCCCGGTTTTCTCTTCCGTTTCCTGCAGCTATAGAGGCTACTGCAGTACCATGCCCGCTGTTATCCACCGAGGGGACCAGACGCCTGGCTTCTGCCCTGCTTCCTGTGCTCAGAGCCTGGTCAATCTCTTCCTTTGTGAAAACCCGCTCCAGAGTCTGATCCCACAAGGATAATATTCTTGTGGTCCCATCTGGGTTGCGGAAATCCTCATGGTAATAGTCAATCCCTGAGTCAATGACAGCCACCAAAACCCCCTTTCCCGTGAGAATATTGCTCCCCTGCTGAACAAGATTGACGCAAGAGGCCGCTTTTGCCTGATTAATAGCAAAAAACAGCCTCTTTGGTTTTTCCACATATTCAATTTGAGGCAATTCACTTAAAGAGTCGATAAGGGACTCCGGAACTGTTAAAATGGCATATTCGTTCACCATTGGCTTCACACGTATTCCAACCAGGGAAAGACCACTGATATCCCCAGAATACTTTACAATCACCTCCCAGGTCTTTTCCCCCGGATTATAACCCACATTTAAGTTAAGAGACCGTTCTCTCTCTTCCGGAGATACGCTGAGAGCCAGATTGAGCAGATTTTCCAGCTTTTGATCCTGCATATGCTGCTCCTGCATTTTTTACCATCCTACGCTGAAAAAGCCGTTCTCATTCCTTACCGACTTCAGCTTCCCGGACTTCTGACTCATGGTAAAAAAACTTCAAGATATCCTCATACCCCTTTCCTTCCTTTGCCATGGTCTGAGCCCCGTTCTGGCTCATTCCCGCTCCGTGACCGTATCCCCCTCCATATATGCGGAAAATAGTGATATTATTGTCATCGACGCCCGCATTTTCAATGGAAAGGTAGGCGCTGGGAAGAGAATCGAAGTTCTTCATCAGCCCCCCATCCTTTTTCGTTATGGTCATATACTTATTTCCTAGTTTTGCCCTGGCCTGGCTTTCTCCATTAATGGTCATAATGCCGTCAGAGCCCTCCACCCTCAGCTTTTTGACAATTCCTCCAACACCCCGTTCGGTGACTGTAATATTTAAGATAGAGCCTACCTCCGTAATCTCTTCTTCCAACTGGCGGTTAGTTACAGATGTTTCCCACCGGTACATTGGAAAAGAGGAATCATATGAGGGATAATCCTTATTTTTTATAAATTCATCAAAATCCGAATTGGTGGACAAGTTCAAAACTCCTCTGCTTTCCTGAAGCAGGCTTCCATCAAGATAAGGGTACAGAGCCGGGTCACTTCCCCACAGGCTTCCATCAGTGGTGTGTCCGCAGGAGGTTGAAAAATAAAAAGCTTCAATGGGAGTGTCCTGATAAAATAAAAGTTTTCCATAAGTCTCCCGCACTGCTTCTTCCGTCTTTACTCCTGGTTTTAAATTGTTGTAAACCTGGAATCTGGTGCTGTCATCCACGTGTGCCCCGTATTGGCTGTAGGTGTTGCCCTGTATCTGGCGATAAGCATATGTTCTGGCGCAGACTGCCTGAGCCTTTAAGGCTTCTTTTTCGTAATTGTCTGGCATTTCGCTGGGAACCACCTTTGTCAGATAGCTTTCCAGATAAAGCTCATTAATCAGAAGCAACCCCTCAGGTTCCTTTCTGATTTCAATGGTCCCATCATAATACGGTATTCCATAGGACCTTTTTATCGAATTAACAGATACTGAATCATTTGTTTCTAAAGGTGCGGCCACAATTCTGCCATCCTTTAACCGCTCATCAGAAGCACTGATAACCACTTCTGCTCCAGGCGGAATTTCTACCCTCTCTTCTCCATAAGAAAGAGACAGTCCGCTCTGTGCGGATAAGATCACCTCCGGATGGAAAACAGACTGATAGTTCGTATTCATGAGAAGTACCCTCAGACTTTTCGCGTCAAATTCTCTCACCAAAAGAGCCGCGCTTATTCTTCCGTGAGCCACCACAAACTCCTGAATGTCATATCCAACCAGAATGTCTGATATTGATTTTTCCTCAAGCTGTCCATACAGCCGGTAAACCTTAAAATCCTTATCAAGCTTTAAGCTGCCATAGCCTTCCACCTCAATGGAATCCTCCTTAACAGCCAGCACTTTGCCTGTTATTTTCTTTTTCTTCATGGTAACCTTCTGAAGGCGTCCTCTTTTTAAGCTGACGTCAGCAATATTGTTGGCAAATTCCGACTGCTGTCCCAAAGAAGCCTCCAAGGGAAAGCTGCGCATCACTGACCCCATATAAATGTGAAAGGTATCTCCTTCTCCCGAAGTCAGCCACACGTTTTTATATATAACAGAATCTGTAACTGCTTCCTTTAGTGCAATGATCTCATTGCCCTTTACCAGAAGCTTCACTTCCCAGTCTATGTAAGAATCCAGGCTGATGCCCTCAAACCCAAAGCTTCCCTGACTTGTATAAGCCGTCCAGGCCGGTGCGGTTTTTATATTGGCGGGAGTCCCATAAAGCAGAACTTCAACTTCCCTGATCTGATTCTCTCCATCCAGTTCTTTTCTCAGTTCCTCATATAGATCCCACCACTGGCCGGAAGGAATCTGCTCCTTTTGTTTTTTTCCTCCTTTGTGTACAGCTTCCCCTGATCCGGGAACCAGGGCTTCTGCCAGGCTTTCTGCATCCTCATACGTCAAAAAGCCTTCGGCAATCTCCTTTGCCGCCGGCGTTTTCTCTATATCCAAATAGCTGCCTGCATAGAGATAATTTATGTATTTTACATACCAGTGATTCTTCTCTTTTTCCGAAAAGTATTCCTGTTCCTGCTCGGCCAGCAGTTTTTCACAGCTTTTCCTGTCAGTAAGGAGAAGTGCAGCCGACTTATAAGCAGCACCTCTTGATATTCCCGACCGTTCCCGTTCACTGATCAAAATAATGATGATGAGAATGATCACCAGAAGAGGAATTCCGGCCACAAATCTGATAAAGTTTTTTCTGTTCATGGACCCTCTTAATTTTAGTTATATTTTGTACAGAAAAGTTAAAGCAGCGATTTCTCGCTGCTTTTTTCTTTTGTAACCCCAAAATGCCGGTTCTTACTTATTGACGCCTAGCTTTGCTAGGTGGGTAACCTCACTCAGGTATTTGCCTTCCACTGCTACGGAGGCTTGACATCCACCTGAAAATATTGGAATCCCTGATGTCATAATGTAGGTTCAAAAAGGTAAGAGTATCGCACATCCCAGGAATTACATTCATGTTGTTTCTATGGTTTTCAGTATACAACACTTCAGCCTGTTTTTCAAGTTCCTTTTCCTGTCAGATTTTATTTTTTTAGGAACAAAAGAGATCAGCCATTAAAAAAGCAACTGTAAATCAAAAATCGTTTCGGCAATTGCTCCTGCACCGGCTTCCTCCAGTTCCTGTCTGCTTCCAAAGCCATAAAGCACTCCTACAGAGTCAATTCCAACTTCCTTTGCTCCCAGAATATCATGCTCCCTGTCTCCGATCATAACCACATGTTCCCGGTCATGAATGCCGCATTCTTCCAGAACATACCGGATTACATCAGCCTTTTTCTCTCTTGCTCCCCCCATATCCGAGCCTCCCATAAACAGGAAATAAGAGTCCATATGAAAGTGTTTTAAAATCTTATGCACAAAATACTCCGGCTTGGAAGAAGCCACATACAGCTTTTTCCCGGAATCCAGAAGGGACTGCAGCACCTTTTCTGCACCTTCATAAACCCTGTTTTCATACAGGCCTCTGACGGAAAAATATTCCCGGTAAATGTTCACTGCTTTTTTCGCTTCCTCATCACTGAAACCATAGTACTTGATAAAGCTGTCCTTTAACGGCGGACCGATAAAACAGCAGAGCCGGTCCAAATCTTCCTCCTCAATCCCAAACTCCCTGAGAGCGTATTGAACTGATTTGGTAATCCCCTCCTTGGAATCCGTAAGAGTTCCGTCTAAATCAAACAGCAGATATTCTTTTTTCATGTAAAAAAATCCCTTTCATCCTTGCGGTTCTTATTACTTTAATTCGTCAACAACCTTCTGAATGGCCTCCAAAGCGTCCTCCGGAAGCTTATCATACCCCTCTTTTAAAGTGGCGATTTTTTCAATAAAGCTAACTCTTTCCGCCATCCGGGCTTTTAACTGCTCTCTGTAATACGCATCATCAAAATCAGGGCTGAAACCCTCCCAATCCAGAATTTCAATATCAGAAAACGGCCCCCACGGCTTAAACTCACTGGTCTTATCTACAATGGCCTCCAGAATACCCAGAGTATCCTTTGGCTTAACCTTTTTTCCCATGAATTCACCGGTATTGACGATATAACAGTCTACATTCTTTTCTTCCACTAACTTCTTAAATTTCTCATAATCATTTACCAGAGGGTATGTCCTGAAAGGATTGGCATAAGGCACAACCACCAGAGCATTGGGATCTACTCCCGGAGCAAGCCTTTCTGCAGAGCTTCTCTTGGTTGCAAGGGTTGCGCCCATAACAGAAGCCAGGGAGGCTCCTTTTAATTTTACCACTGGAGGAAGAGTGGGATCCTTCATGATCCAGAAAATAGCATTGACGGGTTCTCCGATCTTATCCACCCGGTTGGGAGACCATAATTTAGACTTGATGGCGCGCCCGTTTCCATTTCTGACGTCCTCTGTCACCAACTGAAGTTTTCCGTCTTCGTCCAATGTGCAGGCACAGTTCTGGACAGTAAGAAGATATTTGTTATCTTCGCAGCCTGTGGGATAGTCCTGGGTCTTGTCAAAATATGTAGGCTCCAGCGCAACGGATGCACAGGTATCGGTATTGATGATAAAGGCATCATCGTGAAGCACCGTAACATCATATTTTCCTCCATGCTTTGCATGAGTAAGGGTTGACTTTCCTGATCCGGATAATCCAAAAACAGAGGCAACATAGCTGGTACCATCGGTTAACGTGTATTTCTTCTGCCCTCCATGGCAGGAAGCGTATCCGCTGCGGTTGGCAAGAGCCCAGGCCATGGTAAGGGTGCCTTTTTTATGCTCTCCAAAATATCTCATACCCAGGATCGCAGCACAGTTTTGTTCTGTATTAAAATAACACAGGCATTTAGGATCACTTAAACAGGATAAGTCAACACCAGGACGGTCAGAGCCATTCCATTGGGGATCGGAAAACAGGTAAATATCCGGTTCTTTTCCCTCGCCTATGGGCGTGGAACCCTTATACATCCTGACATATTCATCAGACATATACTGAAAATTCAGCATCCAGTTATAGAGAATGTTTTCTTCTCCCTCGGGAATGAGCAAATGGGCTTTTGCCATGAATTCAGAATCAAGCCCTACATAAACCTCTGCATGGTACATGGTTTTCCAACGGGTTTCGTAAACGGCATCCATAATCACTTTGTCAAGAGCACCACAGTCAACTCCCGGCTCTCCTGCAATCCTTCTTGCGGCAGCGTACCGCCCGGAAATTGCTCCGTCATTAAATAAGAGAACCTTTGCATCCCGTTCAAGTCCGAATTCTTCTCCTCTGTAAACAGGCATGTCCGTGACAATAGTTCCCGGCGAATTCAGGGCTAATTCATATGCTTCTCTGAGCGTATTAACTTTAACTACATTGTTCCCATAAAAAGGCGTTTCAATAATTGCTCTCGTTGCCGAAAAACCTGGTTTGTCCTTTCCAATTTCATGAATTGGGTAATAAGCTTTTGTTGACATATAAAAAATCCTCCTTATACGACATCTGACTTTTTAGACATTATCTCACCATGATAATGAAATGTCAATAATTCTTATTCATAACAGCTAAATAATATACACTTTTTCTTTCTGAATTTGTATTAAATTTTCAATTGTCTCAATCCCCTGTAGTTGCAAAAAAAGATCAGGTATGAGTTTGATGTACTCACACCTGATCTTTTTTATACAGCTTTTTAATCAGGAAACATTAGATTTTTTGTCTGAAAGCCTCTGGAAAAACTTGATGATTTCCACAATTGGAATTACAATTGCACCCAACCCCATGGAAACGAAATATTCCGTTAATGATATATGTTCAAACTGGAACGCCTGGGCCATAGGGGGAATGAAGATGACCGCAGTCGTCAGCAGGAAAGAGGCAATCATTGCTCCGTATAAATATTTATTGTGATGCTTAACCCGGAAAATGGAATGCCTTCTGCTTCTCATGTTCAGAGAATGGAACATCTCTGCCATGGAAAGGGTTAAAAAGGCCATGGTCATACCATCGGGGCTTTCTGCAATCTCAAAAACTCCGGACTCTATATAATGTCCTACAAAATAAGCAAGAACTGTTACCCCCGTGATCATGACACCCTGCCATATAACATCAAAGCCCAGACCTTTGGAAAAGATTCCTTCCTTGGAGTTTCTCGGGGGATAGCTCATGGTGTCAGATTCCTCCCGCTCCATCCCAAGGGCAACGGCTGGGAAGGTGTCAGTAATCAGGTTAATCCAAAGCAGATGAACCGGTTTTAATATGGTAAAGCCTAAAACAGTTGAAATGAAGATGGAAAGCACCTCTGAAAGATTTGAGGACAGCAAAAATTGAATAGCCTTACGTATATTGTCATAAATCCTCCGGCCCTCGCCCACCGCATTGACGATGGTGGCAAAGTTGTCATCAGCCAGAACCATATCGGCCACATTCTTTGTAACGTCAGTGCCTGTAATTCCCATGCCGATTCCAATGTTAGCCGTCTTGATCGATGGCGCATCGTTGACTCCGTCTCCTGTCATGGCGGCAATCATGCCCTTGTTCTGCCATGCCTTTACGATCCGCACCTTATGTTCCGGCTGAACTCTGGCATAGACAGAATATTTTACAATCTCCTCATCTAACTGCTCATCGCTTAATTCATTTAACTCTGCACCCGTAAGAGCCTCTGATCCATCTTTGATAATTCCAAGCTGTTTTGCAATAGCAACCGCAGTGTCCTTATGGTCACCGGTGATCATAACTGTACGGATACCTGCTGATTTGCACTCTGCAACAGCCGGTTTTACCTCCGGGCGGATAGGGTCGATCATTCCGGTCAGACCCACAAAGCAAAGGTCTTTTTCCAAGGCCTCAGGACTCATCTCCTCCGGCATCCTTTCCAGACGCTTCCACGCACCTGCCAGAACACGCAGGGCCTGGTCAGCAAGAGTTTTATTGGCTTTTGTAATCTCTTCCCGTATTGCCTCTGTCATAGACTGCTGGGCAGTACCGTCCCAATAAAAGCTGCAGCGTGAAAGCAGCACATCAGGAGCTCCCTTTGTGTACTGCTCAAAACTTCCATCCTCCATCCGGTGTACGGTGCTCATGAGTTTTCTTCCCGAATCAAAAGGAGCCTCTCCCACACGGGGAGTCAGAACCTCGGCAGCATTTTTTGCAATCCCCATTTTATAGGCGTAATTGACAAGGGCGGCCTCTGTAGGCTCTCCTTCTGCCGCATTGGAGCTGTTTAAATGAGCGTCATTGCAAAGAGCCATAGTACGGCCCAAAAGCAGCTCATCTTTACAAAAGTTGTCCACTACAGTCATCTTGTTCTGGGTCAGAGTTCCCGTCTTATCAGAACAGATCACATTGGTACACCCCAGAGTTTCAACTGCAGTCAGCTTCCGGATTACCGCATTTCTCCTGGACATGTTGGTGACACCAATAGAAAGCACGATGGTAACCACGGCTGCCAGACCCTCAGGAATTGCTGCTACGGCCAGAGATACGGCAATCATAAAGGTTTCCAGAATTCCCTCTCCCGTAATATCCGGATAAAGACGAAGTAAGTCAAATAAAAAGATGGCAACGCTGATACCAAGAACCAGTGTACTTAAGGTTTTACTCAACTGATTCAGTCTCATCTGCAGGGGAGTTGCATTTTCCTGGGCCTGGGTGATAGCATCGGCAATTTTACCCATTTCTGTATCCATTCCCGTTGCAGTAACCACTGCACTTCCTCTTCCATATACAACCGCACTTCCCATATACACCATGTTTTTACGGTCTCCCAGAGGAACGTCCTTTTGACCGCCAAGGTTTAAAACACTGATAATCTTATCCACCGGAACACTCTCTCCGGTCAGGGCAGCTTCCTCCACCTTAAGGCTTGCACTGTCCAGCAATCTTGCATCTGCAGGAATTGAATCACCGGCCTCTAAAAGAATAATATCGCCGACTACAAGATCCTCACTTTTCACAGTTTGAATCTTTCCGCTGCGTCTTACCTTTGAAGTGGCTGCTGAAATGGCCTGCAGAGCTTCAATGGCCTTTTCAGCCTTGCTCTCCTGATAAACTCCAAGGAGAGAATTGATTACAACCACTGCCAGGATGATAATGACATCTGCAAATGATTCATGGGCATACACCGCAGTTACACCGGAAATAGCAGCGGCCGCAATCAGAATGAGGACCATTGGGTCCTTCAGCTGATTTAAAAACCGGACCAGCAAAGAGTCTTTTTGCGCCTCCTTCAGCTTATTCTTGCCGTTCTTCTCCAATCTGGACGCGGCTTCTGCTTCTGAAAGACCTTCTCTGTTTGACCTCAGACCTTCCAGAATCTCTTCTGATGCTTGTAGATACTCCTTCATAAGTACCCTCCTTAAAATAAAAAAAGTCAAGTCTGTACTTGACCTTCTTTACAACAAAAAAGACTCAAGTACAGTGTTATCTGTACATGAGTCTCATTCTTTAAGATAAGCCAGGCTGATTGACAACCATGAATGTTGACTTACCACGCATTTTACTGCGCTAATTACTCCCTCATATAATGGTATGAATATATCACGGTATAAAAATTTTGTCAACACTGATTTTTATACCGTAAAATTATTGAAAATTGAAAAAGTAAATTCCATCACCACTTACCCAGGTAGAGTTTACCTCTGCACAGTTTATATTTACTCTTTCATACATACATGATATCTTTA
>CABJBA010000012.1 GCA_902363735.1 Clostridiaceae bacterium | reverse complement strand
ATCAGATCCCTGAAATCTGTAAAATAAAAACAGAAGCGTAAACCAGACCGCCTATTGGCGGTCATCATTTAAGGCCGTACTCATGGTTTACCGTATACAGACATTCCCAGCGACCATGTCACCTTATGCATATACAAGTTTATGCCCTGATCCTAACCTGCAGACCTCTCCGGCCCGTACGGTACCGTATCTCAGGGTACTATTTTAAATTACAGCATATAATTATTATATAAAGTATTTATTTCTATATATCACTCCAGCTAAGCGGGCCCGGTGATTCATACTGGAGCCTTTTTCCACCAGTTCTGGGGATTCACACCTTGCTTACTTGTCCCATATAATATTGTGTAGTACAATATGAAAGGTGTGAAAGTATATGAGTAGTGAAAGTTTTAAATGTAGGTGTAAATGTGTTGGAAAGTGCGAACCTAAACGTGAATGTGAATACAAACCTAAACGTGAATGTGAAAAAAGACATGAATGTGAATGCGATCATAAGCGTGATCACGGCGAGAATTGCGAATGGTTTGAAAAAGTATTAAAAGAAGCTTACTGGAGAGGCTTTGATGAAGGTTGCAGAAAATGCAAACGGAAAGAAAACGAATGTGACGAATGTAAAAAATATGAAGAGTATGAAGAGTATGAAGAGTATAACGAATATGAAAGATAGTCTTTGATAAGAGCGGGCTTCGGTATTCCGGGCCCGCCATTTGTTTGTATTAGAGTAAGTTATATCACACAATATATCACAAGGAATTAAAAGAGTCTTTTTAAATATCCATGCACATACAAAATTAGAGTGGAGATTACGGGTTCCGCTCTCATCTGTTCCATTCTAAAAGTTTAGTAAATACTACCTTTTTTTCATGTTGCATTGTATCAAAATGTTTATTGATTTTATAATACATTAATTCCAATTTACTTTTTTTCTCCAAAATAAAAGAGGTTTCTCTCTGACGGTAAATCAGCTGAGAAACCTCAAACATCATTAAAAGGCAGTAAGCTTATTAATCTCTAAATGCTATTGAATAATAAAGAATTATTTGTTTGTTACCACAAGGGCATGTGCAGCCTAAAAAAACGGTATTTTCTTCGTTGAAACAAAAGCCAAAAAGTTGTCCAAAAAAATTGACTAAGAATAAGAAAAAATTTAATTCCAGCTCTAATTCGATTGAGTTGCAATAAGTGAAAACTTGAGCATACAAAAACTTACATGGTCTTGTAAGACTGTCATCATATCTAGGAATATCCCAATCAATTCTATATCTTCTTCTCAGTATTTCAATTTTTTCATCTTCAGTTTTTCCTTCCATAGATCTTATTAGTTCTTCTTTTAAATCTTCTAATACTTTTCCCTGTAATTTCATAGAATATTGCGCCTCTAATATATTTAATGTAATATAATAATATTCGAAATATTTTTTTTTGATACAAACCCTGATTCATGTTGTCCGCATTGGGGAGATAGCATAGAGTAGTGAGGGCTGGATATTATATGTACAAACCCTGCTTTTAGATTGGTTTATAGTATATGTTGATCCAGGAAAAATTAATACCCCAGCTTTGGTACCCATAACATGATCTGTACCAAAAGTGGAAATGTGTAGATTACAGATTTCTTTCTTGTTTTTAATAAAATTTCAATATACTATTAAAGATTTACGTGCTGATCAGAATATAAAAGACCAACTATTTGTGTACTGACTTCCCATAAGTTAGATTTTCTCTTTCTTACAGAAGTTACATTAACGTCAATAGTTGGTCTTTTGTTATTAAAATTTAGTACAAAAGATAAAGTGAAACGCAAGTATCAGATCAGCATCTATTTTTTGTTTTTTTGCATCGAATCAATGAGATCATTTGCTTTCTCAGCAATTGATTCTTTAATATTTTCACCGAGGTGTTCGGCCTTTTCCTTAGTCTCTTTTGCTTTTTCCCTGGCTTCGCCGGAAAGCTTTTGTAATTTACCGTCCAACTCCAGCTGCTCAGATTCCATCACTTTTCCGAGATTTTCCTTTACGGTTCCTACAACCTTATCCGCTTTGCTTTTAATAGAGTCCTTCATAAATAATACCTCCTTTTTTATCGAATTAATACCTTAACTTACATACAATTATTTTTAAACATAAATACGTTTATAGTAACAACACATTCAGTCATTTAAATTCTTCAGAGCCAATAAATTAGCCTTTGTGAATTTTATTTGCGAATCTTATTAAATATCCACAAGAAGATTAAGGAACCCATAAAGGAAACCAAAAGACTCCAAAGATTAAAGCCGGTAACGCCTGCTCCGCCTAACAAATTCATGATGAATCCTCCGATAAAACCTCCAATAATACCTACAGCAATATTTGAGAATCCACCCATCTTTCTGTCATTACCAGTAACTATGCTTGCGAGCCAACCAGCTAAAGCACCAATGATTATCCAGCCTATTATTCCCATAAGTCACCTCCTTATCTGATTGTTTTCTAATTATATCATGTATTGAGATATAATGTCAATTAATTTAAGGAAACAAATCTGATTTTCAGTGTTAAATATTGCTGGATTTCAATCAAGGCTAAAACGAATTACATTTGTATTATTCCTCAACTTCTTAAAATAAAGTTAGGAATTAAAAGGGAAAAATAGTTCAAAATAAGTTTTTATATGTGATGACACAAGATTAACTATTGAAGCAGATAATTTAATCTGATTTTGTGAAATGCGGTGTTCATGGGTATCTGCCGGATCCTACATTGTCTTTTAGCTTGTTGATCTTCAAACCTTGATACCTGAAGTGGGTGCAGGTATCAAGCGTGTTTATAATATCGCAATCCTTTAAAAGCCAGAACCCATACTCTTTCTGATCATTTTAAGATAATTGGCTCAATTGTATGTTATAATGAGTAAATGCTGAAAGCCAGAATAATATAAAAGGAAAGAGATTATGAAAAAAATCAAGTCAAAATATCAAGTGATTTTTGCTGTGATTATTTTACTTTTACTAATGACAGCAATGGCAGTATGCTATCAGAGCTTTAAACCAAAAGTGAACCCGGATAAAAAAAATATAACAATTACCGTTATTTCAAAAGATAAGGAAAAAAAAGAATATTCGATCTGCACCAATGCCCAATATCTGGAACAAGTTATGGCGCAGGCAGAGGATTTAGAGTATTCAGGCGAGACAGGGAGTTATGGGCTAATGATTGATACCATAAATGGTGAGACAGTACTTAAGGGTGATTATTGGGCATTTTATGTCAATGGTCAATATTGTAATTATGGGATATCTCAACAGCCGGTTTATAATGGAGATTCATTTGAGATGATCTATATAACAGGAGACTGGAATGAGAATTAAGGATATGGCCGAAATCTCACTTTTGTCTACCCTGTTACTGATTTTACAAATTGCCTTAAATTTTCTCCCCAACATTGAACTGGTAACTCTCTCTATTATGTTGTATTCCTTACTTTTAGGAAAGAAAACACTTTATATTATATATATTTTTGCAGCTTTGGAGGGTATTATTTACGGTTTTGGAATCTGGTGGTTTATGTATCTGTACGTCTGGACTCTTTTATATTTTGGGGTACGGTTCTTTAGGAATAATAAAAATATCATTGTCTGGGCTTTGATGGCTTCATTTTTTGGATTGTCATTTGGTGCATTATGTTCGATTCCCTATTTTCTGATTGGTGGAATCGAAACCGGAATCACATGGTGGATAGCAGGAGTACCTCATGACATTGTTCATGGAATCAGTAATTTTATTATGGTGCTCGTCCTATTTAAACCAATGTTTCAAATTTTACAAAAACAAATCAATCTGAATTAATCGAGGAATTTTGTTTGTAAAAGAATTTTCTGTTTTCAGTAATGGAAGCAGTTTCGCAAAGAGAGGGACTATAATGCTCAGGTATCAACAGGAAAGGTCAGATGCCGGGCATATAGTCCCTCCCTATCATTGCTGTGTTCTTGTTTATTCAGAATATTCGTTTCCCTCTTTTTCATAGCGGAATAAAAGAAGAAAATGGGGTAATCCTGTAAAAGTCCTTTGCAAGAGACATTTTATGAAAGGAAATGATGCCGAAATCAGGTTATCATAAAAGCAGTGTATAGGCAAAATAAACAATGGTTGATTACTTAATTGAGTCTGGTGCAGAGTGTAGGAAAGCAGCAATTACAGAAACGGGCGGTGAGTAAGATATTTACAAAAAAACAATGTGAACTACTTGATGTTTTGGTGCAAAGTAAAGAGGTTATGAGCAGTGAGCAGATTTCCGACAGGCTTGGACTCTCAGCCAGAACAGTACGACGTTACATTGAGCTGATTAACCCTTGTCTGGAACAATATAATGCTGAAATTGTATCAATGCGTGGGTATGGTTTTGTGATGCAAGGGGATATTGTGGCGGTTAAGGAGCTGTTGACTGGTTTGTCTGCTGTTGACTATGACCGGAGAATTAAAGATATTACGGTCTATTTACTTTCGGTAGAATACATTACAGTTGAAGAAATCAGTCAGGCATTATTTTATTCTGTTTCAGCTCTGAACAAATTAATATCAGAAGTCAAAATCTATTTAATGTCTTATCAATTAAAACTGAAGGCAAAGCCTCACTATGGCCTTTCGATTACCGGGTCGGAAACAAATATACGTAATTTAATGATTAATTGTGGATTTACCCAAAATTATTATCAGGAAATCAGTTGTTTTCTCAAAAACATCAGTACCGGTGATTTTGCATCAATTAAAAGAACAATTATCACATTTTTGCAGAGACATAAAATTATTATTGCTGATGATGATGTTTCTGATTTGATCATGCGGACCACAGTGATTGTATCCAGATGCCGCCAAAACCGCTTACTTAATAAGGAAGAAGCAGTAGAGGAAAACAATCTGATTCGTCTGCTGATGGAAAAGGTTTCGGTAAAATGTGGAGTTTCAATACCTTTGTCAGAAGTATCTTACCTGTCTATTTATTTTGATATACTCAATCACCGGATTGATAAGGAAGAATTTTGGGCACAGGAGGATATCAGGGAACTGGTTAATCAGTTCTTGGAACAGATGCAGCAGATCTATACTAACCTGGTGATTCAGAAAACAGTCCGGGAATCATTGGTTCTGCATTTAAGCCTGATGCTGAACCGGATTAATCATAAACACTATATTAAAAATGGTTTAATGCATGATATAAAAGCAAATTATATTCTGGAAATGAATTATGCAATTACCTTTGCCGGTATGATCGAAGATTATTTTAAGATTAAGATTCCGGAAGATGAATTAGGATATCTTGCTTTGTATTTTGCTTTAAGCAGCCACACCAATCAAAAGGTGAAAAGGGTAATTATTCTGTGCAATTACGGTATGGCAACCTCCCAGCTGATCAAGGAACAGGTTCGGGAGCGCTTTCCCCAGCTTGAAGTGGTTGGGGTCTATCCTTTGTACTATCTGGAGGTTGCCATGAACCAGGAAATTGATTTGATTATTTCCACAGTTTCTATAGATCAGAGCCGTCTCAAAAAACCATTGGTTGTTATCAAGCAGGTTTTGGATAACGATTCATTCAGTGAGATTAAGAAAGTAATTGAAGAACCGGAAGAGAATATTTTGCTTCGGTACTTTAATCCCCGGGCATATTTCTGCCTGAATGCTTCAACAAAAGAGAATGCTCTTACTGAAATGGCGGAGAGAATGGTGTCGCTGAAGTTTTTTCAGCCTGATACCATCAGCCTAATCTATGAACGTGAAACGATCTCTTCAACAGATATCGGCAATTTGGTTGCCATTCCCCATGCGATTATTGATAATAGCATGCAGTCGGTAATTGGAATAGGAATTTTAGAAAAACCGGTGCTCTGGGATAAAGAGAAGGTTCAGATTATCTTTATGGCAGGCATAAATAAGCAGGATGCAGAAAAAAACAATATTTTTCGTTATTTATATCGGGTAATCAAAGATGTATCCAATGTGAATCATATGATCACAGATAAAAGCTTTGATTCTTTTCGAAAATTATTTTAGAAGGAGGAGAATTCTATGGGAGTATTGTCAAGCAGTCATATATTTATTAGTAATGAACTGAAAGAAAAAAAGGATATCATCCAGTTTTTGGCCCGGCAGTCGGTGGCCCTTGGAATATCCGGCAATGCAAAAGAAGTGTATGACGGCTTTATGGAACGGGAAGCCATGGGACCGACCGGAATTGGTGAAGGAATCGCAGTACCTCATGCCAAAACCGATTCCGTTCGTGAAGTATCTGTCCTGATTTTTAAAAGTGAGGTTCCGGTCACCTGGGAATCATTTGATGATGGTCCGGTTTATTTAGCCATTGCCCTGCTGGTACCAAAAGAAAATCCAGATAATGTTCATCTTCAGATTTTGAGTACAGTAACCAGAAAGCTGGTCAATGAAGAGTTTAAAAAGAATTTGTTCCAGGCCGGGACAGCAGATGAAATCATGGAATTATTTAATGAATTAAATATATAAGGAGGACAAAGAAATGAGTAAAAAATTAGTAGCAGTATGTGCCTGCCCAATGGGATTGGCACACACCTTTATGGCTGCTCAGGCTCTTGAGGATGCAGCTAAGGAACTGGGATATGAGGTGAAAATAGAAACTCAGGGGGCAGACGGACTGCAGAATGAACTATCAGACCAGGATATTGCCGATGCTGATATCATTATTCAGGCAATTGCCGTTACACCCATTAATAATGAACGTTTTGATGCTTATGAGATATTTGAGGTTGAGCTTCAGGACGTAATTAAAGATGCAAAAGGGATTATTAAAGAGATTGAAGGTATGGTTTAGGTACAGAGTAACTACAGACAGGTAAAAAGACAGGAGGAAATAATATGGCTATCAAGAAAAGAGAAGCAATTACAACAAATTCAGAGAGCAAAACTCCGGCACCTAAACAGCAGAGCTCATCGACAGGGAATAAGGGCAGCATCTGGAAAGAACTGCAAAAGCACATGATGACAGGTATCTCTAATATGATTCCGTTTTTGATTATGGGCGGTTTGATTCTTGCGTTTTCGCAGCTGGTTCTCTATGTGTTCCTGAACGTGGACCCATCAATGGGTGTACTGGATGCAATTAATTCCGGACAGTTTGCCGGTTTTAATTTAAGTATGTTAAAAGCCGCTTATCTGGCCGAAAGCTTCGGCGGCACCTTGTTTGGTTTTGCAATTCCCATGTTTGCCGCATTTACAGCCAATTCAATAGCCGGAAAACTGGCTTTTCCCGCCGGTTTTATCGGAGGTTTGATTGCAACCAAGCCAACAGCACTGCTTAGCCTGGTTGATGGTACATGGACGGCTGAAGCTCCAGTGGCATCTGGTTTTATCGGTGCTTTACTGATTGCATTTGCCGCTGGTTATCTGATTAAATGGCTGAATCAGAATATTAAGATGTCACAGAACTGGCTGGCGTTTAAAACAACTTTCTTAATCCCGGTAATCGGAGCTTTATTTGTTATGCTTTGTATGAGATATTTCATTACTCCTCTGGGTGGTTTTATTAATCAGCTGATGCGTGAAGTGTTAACTTCGGCTGGTAAATCCGGTGAGGTAGTTTATGCAGTTGTTCTGTCTATGGCAACAGCCATTGACCTTGGCGGCCCAATTAATAAAGCGGCCGGATTTGTTGCTCTGCCGCTTACGACAGATCGTCTGCTTCCTATTACTGCCCGCTGCATTGCAATTGTTATTCCTTCCATTGGTCTTGGGCTGGCAACAATTATTGATAAATATGTGGTTGGTAAGAGAGTCTTTGATAAGCAGTTTTATCCACAGGGAAAAACAGCCATCTTTCTGGCATTTATGGGAATCTCAGAAGGGGCAATCCCGTTCGCTTTGGAACGTCCTAAGATTGCCATTCCTTCTTATATGATTGGTGCTGTTGTGGGATCTACGACAGCTGTGCTGCTTGGTGCAAAGCAGTGGTTTCCGGAGTCGGCAGTATGGGTATGGCCTTTAATCACCAGGTTTCCGGCCTATGCCTTCGGAATTCTTTTAGGAGCTGTCGTTACGGCACTGCTGGTAATTTTCCTGCGAAATAATGAGATTAAAAAAGGCACTTTAGTGGTTGATACAAATAATTAAGAGGAGAATACAAATGGCAAAGGTTCATATTGTAAATCATACACATTGGGACAGAGAATGGTATTTTACGACTGCCGATGCCTTAGTGCTGAGTGATAATTGCTTTACTGAGGTACTGGATGAGCTGGAGAAGAATCCACGGGCAATGTTTTGTCTGGACGGACAGTCTTCCATTATTGAAGAATATCTTGAGATACGTCCGGAGCGGGCAGACCAAATCAGAAAATTTGTGGGTCAGGGGCGATTGTCAATCGGCCCCTGGTATACCCAGACGGATACGTTCTTTGTCAGCGGTGAATCCATGGTCCGGAATCTGATTCTGGGGATCAGAGATTGTAAAAAGTACGGCGGCTATATGAATATTGGCTATCTGCCCGATACCTTTGGCTTTAATGCCCAATTACCTACTATATTAAAGAACTGTGGAATTGACAGTGCCATTTTCTTTCGGGGCATTAATTTTGAAAACCATGTCCGTTCCCCGTATTTTATCTGGAAAGGTTTGTCCGGCAAGGAGGTAATGGCCGTCAATCTGGTAAAAGGATATGGAGCAGCTGCATTTTTAGAAGACAGTGAAGTCTATATTAATAATAAATTACGGCCAATTACAGAATTGATAAAGACAAAAAGCGGGCAGAATGAAATTTTGGTTCCCATCGGAGAAGACCAGCTGGACATTGTTCCTGATTTGCCGGAAAAACTGGAATCAATCAGTGAAAAAACAGCAGATTCCTATGTCATCAGCTCTTATGAACAATTTATGGACTATCTCAGGAAGCAAGACCAATATGAAGTATATGAAGGCGAATTCAGAGAACCTTGTCTTTCAAGAGTGCATAAAACCATTGGTTCTGTCCGGTATGATGTAAAAAGGATTAATTTTATTCTGGAACAAAAGCTTCTTAACCGGGTCGAACCGTTAATGGCAATTGCCAGAGCAAACCAGATTACCGTCAGTGAAAAGCTGTTGAACAAAGCCTGGAAAAAGATGCTGGAAACCCACGCTCATGATGGCATGGGTGGATGTGTATCAGATAATGTTGCAGTCGATATCTTCCATCGTATGAAAGAAGCTGAAGAAATTGCCGATGGAATAGAAAATGTCATTACAAAGCGCTTGTCCGAACAGGTTGCTTTAAAAGGTAATGAAATTCTGGTATTTAATACACTGCCATATGCTTATACCGGGTATAAAAAGATACAGGTTGTAGCTTCTTCTAAAAAGATCAGACTGATTGGACATGAGGATGCCATGATTCTGGAAACAAAATATTATCCTCCCCGGAATCATGTACGGATTGTTGATGCTCAGGGAGAACGTTATATCACGGAACCGGCATATTACAAGCTTACGTTATTGTGCAAAATGAGTTTACCGGCAATGGGCTACCAGGTGGTTACTTTTGAAGAAAACATTGACTATCAGGAAAATGAACTTCAGCTGACAGACAGCAGAAGCATTGCTAATGAATTTTATACAGTCACATATCATCATCATCAGATTGAGTTAGTGACTTCTTTTGGTAAACAGATGAAAAACTTTATTACCTTTGAAGACTGTGGAAATGATGGCGACACCTATGACTTTTCACCGCTGGAGGGAGACCAGCCGGTCTTATTATCCCTTGATCTGGATCAGGTTCTGAAAACACCGGTCATGCAGCAGATGGTTTTAAAAGGACATTTCCAGCTTCCCGCCAGGCTGTCGGAACGGCTGAATCAGAATGGTGAGAAAGGGGCACTTGAAATTGAATTGAAATTGTCCCTTTTACAGGATGTTAACCGCCTTGATGTGCATTGCAAAGTGAATAACCAGATATACAGTCACCGGTTGCGGGCAAAAATCAACACAGATATCCTGGCTCAGGAAACAATTGCTTCGCTGCCCTTTGGTTATATAAAAAGGCCTGTTCTGAAAGAACTTCCGGCTGATTGGCAGACGCATTATGTGGAGATGCCAATTGATATTGAGCCATATGAAAGCTCTGTCTCTGTAGAAGGGGGCGGATATTATCTCACCGCATTTGCCAAAGGAATGAAAGAATATCAGATGATCGATAATAGTCTGTATCTGACCCTTTTCTCAAGTACTGGGCAGCTTGGTAAAGAAAACCTTATCTACCGGCCAGGAAGGGCTTCCGGTGATACAACAAGACAGGGACATGAAATGATTGAAACGCCAATGGCGGAATTAATCGGTGAACTGGAATTTGAATGGTCACTTCAGGCAGGAAGCGGATGCTTTGATGAATACCAGACAGCAAAAACCTGGGAAGAATACAGCCTGGAGCATATCAGCTATCAGAGCCAGACTCTGAATAAGTTTATCTTCCGTCTGGACAACAAAATCCAGCCAAGAGAACTGGTGAGAAGTTCAGAGCAGCAATTTTCACTGCTGGAGATAAAGGACAGCTATCTGTTTAGCAGCATTTCACCATCTCTTTATTCTGATGCTGTATTATTGAGAATTAAGAATCCTACCGGCAGGAAAATTAATCTGACGGATTATGATTTCAGCCGTTTCAGAGCAGTAGAAAAGGTAAATGATATTGAAGAGATTTGTGAAGAACAGGATTTTATCATTTTGCCATATGATACATTAACATTAAAGCTGTCTTTTTAAACGAAACAGACAGATGGATTGAAAGAGTGCATCAATCATACAAATGCTTGTATGAAAGTGCACTCTTTTATTGTATGTAGATTTATCCTATTTGTTGGCCCCTTTTTTGTTGTATTGCGGGCACATCACGCACAAGAATCATTCTTGAATTTATTTATTGTTCTTTAGCAATACATATTATTTATCATAAACCTTGTTTTTGATTGGTGAGAGCCTCCAGGTTATCCAAATAAAAAGCGCAGTCCATAATATCCCCGCCGGTTAGGTCAAGACAACTGCGCATGTATTCAAAATGTTTGATATCCAGTTCATTTTTGCTTTCCCCGGCAATGGTATTGGAATAGTTCACATCTTTTGCAGCAAAAAACATGTACACATACATGATTCCATCTTCAATTGCTGAAAAATAGGCCTCAAAATAAGCCAGCTCATTTTTTAGGGTTTCAACTCCACCGTCTTTATTGGCCTCCAGAAAAGCCAGCCACTCTTTGGCTGTTTCTTCTTTGCCTTTGATAACCTTTAACTTGTATAATTTAATATCCATTTGTCTCACTTTTCCTCCTTAACATGGTTAGTATTAACTAACTTCATTTTATAATGATTGAAAAGATATGTCAAGCAAACGAGTTACAAACCCGTTCACACTTTTTTCTTTATAATTTTTAAAATAAACTGTTGGTGATACTTTTTTTGTAAGTGGGATCTGCTTCTGCAAGGGAAGTTCATATATCGTGAGTTATGAGAAAGGGAAAGGAAATAGTTATTGTTGATAGTTTGTAGGTTTTGAAGTATATTTAAAATAAGTAACAATTATTTACAGGAGAGTTATTCCAATGAAAAAAAGAACTGTTATGATTTTTCCGGAATTTAATAATATTAATTTAATAGATGATATTCGAAAGAAATATGATCCTCTTGCAGACTTAGTATTGCCCCATATTACATTGGTATTTCCTTTTGAAAGCGATATGGACAATGGTGAAATCAAGTCACATTTAGAACGGTACTTGAAGGATGTATTACCTTTTAAAATAAAATTGGGAGGTTATCGTAAACAACAAAATAATTATGGAAATTTTTTATTTTTAAATATGGTGCAGGGAACAGCAGAGATTGAGAATATTCATAAACTTCTGTATAAAGGTAAGTTCAGACATTTTGATACTGGGGAAGGTTACGTACCGCATATGACTGTTGGTAAGTTTTCCTCCCTGGAATTGCTTGATAAAGCGTTTAATGATGTTAATAAACAACATACTAAATATTGTACTGTTGTTAAAAAAATATCAGTAGAAGAGATTGGTTATAACAATGAATCAATCATTGTATTGGAACATGATCTATCTTTATAACTTCAATAAATTAAACTCAAAATAAAAAACTATCAGTATTGAACTGGTAGTTTTTTATATAATAAAAGAGGTGCAGTATTTGTGAGCCTATCATGAAAAAAAGATTCAAGAAGTCCTTCCCTTATTCCCTCAGGAATGAGGAGACAGAGGCGTTAAAATGCAGAAGTACTTATTTGGTTTAAATGTCTATCAGAAGTCCATACCGTCTATGGAATATAAAAGCTGGAACATATTTTATCCCAGAAGAGAAAGAAGTATCCCTGCAGCTACAGCTGAGCCGACAACTCCTGCAACATTTGGTCCTATGGCATGCATAAGTAAATAGTTTCCTGGATTTGCTTTTTGCCCTTCAATTTGTGATACTCTTGCTGCCATAGGAACAGCAGACACTCCAGCTGAGCCTATAAGCGGGTTGATTTTCCCTTTGGTTGCCCAGCACATGAGTTTTCCTATCAGAAGTCCTCCTACGGTACTGAACATAAATGCGGTAAGTCCAAGAACTATAATCTTCAAAGTGTGAGGTTTTAAAAACTCTGAACCAACAGCTGTAGCTCCAACAGTTAAACCAAGGAAAATGGTAACAATATTAATAAGTGCATTCTGCACCGTATCTGAAAGCCTTTCAACGACTCCTGATTCCTTGAACAAATTACCTAACATAAGCATACCAATCAGAGGTGCTACAGATGGAAGAAGAAGTATACATAAGATGGAAACAACAATTGGGAAACATATTTTTTCCAGCTTAGAAACAACCCGCATTTGCTCCATTTTGATTATGCGCTCTTTTTCCGTGGTAAGCAGTCGCATAATAGGGGGCTGGATCAGTGGGATAAGGGCCATATATGAATAAGCAGCAATGGCAATGGGAGCCAGCAAGTGTGGGGCAAGTCTTGTGGTAAGGTATATTGCTGTCGGGCCGTCCGCTCCTCCTATAATGCCTATTGAGGCCGCTTCAGCAGGAGTAAAACCAAGTGCTGCGGATATGACAAAGGCAACAGCGATACCGAACTGTGCGCCGGCACCTATCAGCAAACTGCTGGGGCGGGCAATTAAAGGACCAAAATCAGTCATAGCACCAATTCCCAAGAAAATAAGGGAGGGATAAATTCCTTTTTTTACACCTTGGTACAGATAATATAGAAGTCCTCCGGCTTCCGAGGTGCTTGCCGGTTCTCCCATCAAGCCGGTCAATGGCAAATTTGCAAGCAGCATACCAAAGGAAATAGGTAATAGAAGAAGTGGTTCAAATTTTTTGACGATAGCTAAGTAAATAAGAATGCAGGCAATAATCATCATGATAATAGATTGCCATGTTAATGCTGCAAATCCTGAACTATTCCATAATTTTACTATTGAATCCAAAAACATAATTTTAATCCTCCTCAAATACTAAAAATTAAGCGTTAGAATTGTTATCAGTATCGGTATGATTTCTCCTCTTTTCAATAAGTTGAATAATAGATGAGAAGATTCGTAAAATAGCCCATAGAACTACAAGGACTATAAATACAACTATCATACAAAATAATGCAGTAAAAATGCTTTGTGTAAATGACACGTATTTCACCTCATTTCTTATTTAATATTTTATAATAAAAAAGGCAGAGAGCTTCAAAAGAAGCTCTCCACCCTATAAGCTAAAAACTTGAAACAGTTAAAATAAATAACTGCCAACCGGATAAACTTTATTTTTGCTAAATATAGCATTTTTTTTCAAAATTGTCAAATATTAAACAAAATGTACTAATATAAAAGGGAAGGGTTTGAAAGGTGGAGTATCACCAACGGGATTCAGATCAGAAGACCTTATGAAAGAACGTCATATCAGTTGAAAATAAAATAAAATATGGTAGAATGATAGACAGCCACAAGTTAAATCAGAGTATAAAATAATGTAAGAGCAGACAAGACTGGCTGTTAATATAAAATTTTAAATAGAAAATCACTTAATATAATGAAAATCGGATAAAAGCAACACAAGGAGGTATCTATGGAAGAGTACGGAACAGAGAAAAAATCATATATGAAAGTTATAAGCTACATAAAAAAACAAATACGCATTGGTGAATTAAGTATAGGCGGAAAGCTGCCTGCAGAAAGAGAACTGTCAGAGATACTGGGGATCAGCCGTAATTCTGTCAGAGAGGCTATCCGGACGCTGGATAATATGGGGGTAATATCAAGCCAGCAGGGAGCAGGTAATTTTCTTACAGGTAACTTTGAGAACAATCTGGTAGAATCCCTGTCCATGATGTTTCTGCTGAATCAAATAGATTACAGACAGGTCAGTGAACTCAGGAGAGCTTTGGAAATGGAAGCACTGATGTTAGCAATTGACAATGTCACAGAAGAGGAAATTCAGTCCATGGTAAAGATTATATCTCAGCTGGAGACGGATACAGAAGATAATAATGTGGTATTGGATAAAAAAATGCATTATAACATAGCTCTGGCTTCCAAGAATACTCTGATTATTAATATCCTCCAGGCTCTCTCTGAGATACTGGACAAATTTATCGTAGATCTGCGTAGAGAAATCTTAAGTCAGGAGGACAGCAGAAAAATTCTCATGGAAGCTCACAATGGAATGTTAGAAAGTTTAATTACCAGAGATAAAAATCTGGCTTATGAATCAATTAACAAACATTTTAGTATAATTGACGAAAAAATCAAAGAAAATGACTTGACGATGATGAAAAGGAAGCCTAATGAGTAAAAGTAAACAAAGTATTTGTTAAATACTTGACGTATATTGACATATCCAATATGCACAATTATAATTAAATTACAAAGTGGTACTACCAATTCCCCGGGGGTAGGCAGCAAATAGGTGTAGTAAAACAAATCTGTTTTGCAACACCATTTTTTTAACGCAAATTGGTACTACCATTTGAAAATTTTATTTCAGGAGTATGAAGGAATCTGCAGAACTTCCTGATGGCTCCTCAAATACCACAGAATGGAGAAGCTATGGAGATGATTTTCGAATTTGTTATGGCATTGTTACCGATTATCTGGTTAATCATTGCTCTGACGGCTTTAAAAATCCCGGGGTTTAAAGCATGTTGCATCGCTTTGGCAATTGCATATGTACTTGCCGTATTTGTATGGAAGATGCCTTTTGCTGACAGCCTGGGCGCAGTTACGGAAGGGGCGGCACTTGCATTATGGCCAATTATTATTGTTATAATTGCTGCTATATTTACTTACAACGTCTGCGTTGCCACAGGAAATATGGAAATAATCAAAAAAATGCTGGCAAATGTAACGAAAGACAAAAGAGTCTTAGTGCTTATTATTGCATGGGGATTTGGTGGTTTTATGGAAGGTATGGCGGGCTTTGGAACTGCGGTTGCCATTCCGGCAAGTATGTTGGTGGGCCTTGGCTTTCCTCCTGTATTTGCAGCAATTGTCTGTCTGATTGCAAATGCAACACCGACAGCATTTGGTTCTATTGGTATTCCTACTACTACGCTTGCTAAAATCACAGGTATTAATGTTATTGATTTGTCTACCAATACCGTAATTTTATTAGCATTACTTATTATCTTAACACCTTTTGTATTGGTATTTCTTACGGGGAAATCAAAGAATTCTTTAAAAGGAATAACGCTGATCACGTTCATTTCGGGTATTTCTTTCCTGCTTCCTGAATATTTGGTGGCAAGATATCTGGGAGCGGAGCTGCCGGTAGTAATTGGAGCGGTTTGTTCCATGGCAGCCACGGTTTTAGCCGCTGGAATTTTTGGAAAAGGCGAAGTGGATGAAAAGTATCTTCTGGAGAGCAGACAGCAGGTTAAAGTAACGGTGAAAGAAGCTCTGGTTGCCTGGAGTCCCTTTATCTTAATTTTTGTATTTCTCTTAGTAACGTCTAAAATGGCAGGGCCCCTTAATGAACTGCTGGCATCAGTGAAAACTACGGTAAGTATTTATCAGGGCAACGGAAGTTCACCCTATACCTTTTCCTGGCTCGCAACCCCTGGTTTGTGGATTCTGTTATCTGCATTTTTAGGAGGAAAGATCCAGGGACTAAGTATGAAGGAGATGCTTGTAATTCTTAAAAAGACGATTCTTCAGATGGTAAAGACAGTCATTACTATTATTGCCATTATGGCAACAGCAAAATTAATGGGATACAGCGGCATGATTGCCTCCATCTCACTTGTATTTGTGACCTATACTGGTTCTTTTTATCCTTTTTTCGCCCCATTCCTTGGTGCTATCGGAACTTTTGTAACAGGAAGCGGAACTTCAGCCAGTGTATTATTTGGGGGCTTACAGGCGGAAACCTCAGCTGCTTTGGGACTTAATCAGGCCTGGATTACGGCATCAAATACAGCAGGTGCTGTTATTGCCAAAATGATTTCACCTCAGAGCATAGCGATTGCAGTAGCAGCGGTAAATCTGGAGGGAAAGGAAAATATGCTTTTAAAGGGAACCATTAAATATTTTGTCCTTTTTATAATTATAGTCGGTGTTATCACTTTTACAGGTTCAAGAATGCTGGCGTAGTCGGTGTTGATCAGAATTATGTGAGATTTTAAAATTAAATCATAAAATGTTTTGTGCTGTAGGTTCTGACTTAAATTACCACTGCCTTACAGTAAGCCTGAAAAGGGAAGGAAAGGAGTTCTAAATGAATATTTTAGTATGCATTAAACAAGTACCAGACAGCAATAAGGTGGAAGTAGATCCGGTTACCGGCGTGTTAAAGCGAAATGGAGTAGAATCCAAAATGAATCCTTATGATTTATATGCATTAGAGGCTGCGCTGCGAATCAGAGAGAAAACCGGCGGCAGTATTGCTGTCATTACCATGGGACCGGGGCAGGCAGCTGGAATCATCAGAGAAGCTTTTGCCATGGGAGCTGATACCGGAGTTCTGATATCCGACCGCAAGTTTGGCGGAGCCGATGTACTGGCAACCAGTTATACCCTTTCACAGGGGATCAGACAGAGCGGAAATTTTGATCTGATTCTCTGCGGAAAACAGACCACCGATGGAGATACTGCTCAGGTAGGCCCGGAAGTAGCGGAATGGCTGGGTATTCCAAGTCTGTCCAATGTATCCCGAATAGTTGAGCAAAAAGAAAACTCCATAGTAGTGGAAATGGATATGACGGATGACATAGAAGTAGCAGAAATACAATATCCCTGCCTGCTGGCGGTGGATAAAGATATATTTATTCCAAGGCTCCCCTCCTATGTAAAAAAACAGGAGACAAAGGACAGAGAAATAAAAGTGATTACCCTTGCAGATCTAGAGGATAAAGAAGAGAAAAATTATGGCTTGAACGGTTCCCCCACACAAGTGCAGAAAATATTCCCACCCCAGGTAAATAACCACAGGGAAGTGTGGAGCGGAGAGGGGAAAGAGCTGGCTGAACAGTTGTTTCGTAAATTGAAGGAATTAAAATTTGCCTGAGGAGGAAGATAGGTATGGCTAAGTTAATTGTAAACCAGGAAAAGGTAGGAAACAAACAGGAGCTGATCAGCATCTGTCCCTTTGGTGCCATTGAGGAGAAAGACAACTTGATTCAGATAAATGCTGCTTGTAAAATGTGTAAGCTCTGTGTGAAAAAAGGTCCGGCAGGTGCCATTGAATATGTGGAGGAGGCCGTTGAATCCATAGACAAGGAACAGTGGAGAGGAATTACAGTATATGTAGATCATATCGACGGAGCCATTCATCCCGTAACTTATGAATTAATCGGAAAAGCAAAAGAACTCGCAGCAAAGATCAATCACCCGGTATATGCCGTAATGATGGGACACCATATACAGACACAGTGTGAAGAACTGCTGCATTATGACGTAGATAAGGTATTTGTCTATGATAAGGAAGAACTGGACCGTTTTAAGATGGAGCCATATACCAAAGCCTTTGAAAATTTTGTTGAGAACATCAAACCTACGGCTGTCTTAATGGGAGCAACTCCGGTGGGCAGACAGCTGGCACCAAGGCTGGCAGCCAGATTAAAGACCGGATTAACCGCTGACTGTACGATCCTGGATATTAATGAAAATACGGATCTGGTACAGATCAGACCTGCTTTTGGCGGAAATATTATGGCTCAGATATTAACTCCCAATCACAGACCTCAGATGGCTACTGTGCGTTATAAGGTTATGGATGCACCGGAGAGAAAAGAAGAGATGTCCGGTGAAATTGTTAATTGTGTGATTGATTCAAAGGAACTGGGCAGTAAGGTATCGGTATTAGATATCATTGCAAAAGAGAAAGAGCAGTCAATAGAAGCATCTGATGTACTGGTAGTTGCAGGCAGAGGCGTCAAAAAAGAAGAAGATCTTGAATTGTTAAGAGAACTTGCTGATATACTGGGGGGACAGCTTGCCTGCACTCGTCCGGTTATGGAAGCGGGATGGCTGGCAGCTAAATGTCAGGTAGGCTTAAGCGGACGTACTGTAAGGCCAAAGCTGATTATTACCTGTGGTGTATCTGGCTCTGTCCAGTTTACGGCGGGTATGAATAATGCTGAGCAGATTATTGCCATTAACAAGGATGAAAATGCACCGATTTTCAAAACAGCTCATTATTGTCTGGTTGGGGATTTGTATGAAATCCTGCCGGATATCATCAGCCGGATCAAAGCTGGTAAATCGATTAGTGCTTGACTGTAGTTATAGCTAGAATGAAGTTAGTTTGAAATAGACAGTACTTCATACCCCAATATGTACCTGCGGCTTAAGATATGCAGGCTATGAGAAAGGCAGGGTTAATAAATGAATTATAAAAAGTTGGACTTGGAAGATATTAATTATATACGAAGTATTATAAATAAGGACGAGAGAATTCTTTACGGTGAGAATATTAATGAAGAATACAGCCATGATGAGTTAAGCGACACTGTCAGTTATCCGGATGTGGTGGTAAAGGTTCAATCCACCGAAGAAGTTTCTTCAATTATGAAATATGCCTATGAGAATGCAATACCTGTAACGCCCAGAGGTTCAGGCACGGGTCTGGTTGGAGCTTCTGTTGCAATCGAGCATGGTATCATGCTGGATACCAGTCTTATGAATCATTTTCTGGAACTGGATGAGGATAATCTTTCCATTACAGTAGAGCCTGGAGTATTGCTTATGGAACTGGCAGCCTATGTACAGGAGAGAGATTTGTTTTATCCTCCGGATCCAGGTGAGAAATCAGCTACGATCGGAGGAAATATCAGTACCAATGCCGGAGGTATGAGGGCCGTTAAATACGGAGTGACCAGAGATTATGTAAGAGGGCTGGAAGTTGTGCTCCCCGATGGCAAGGTCGTGGAGTTTGGCGGTAAGGTAGTAAAGAACAGCACCGGATATGCCATGAAGGATTTGATGGTAGGATCAGAAGGAACTCTTGGAATTATTACCAAGGCAACCTTAAAGATTCTTCCTTTGCCCAAGAAAGCAATCAGTTTACTGATCCCATTTCCATCTCTGGAGACGGCAATCGGTACCGTACCTCTGATTATCAAGTCCAAAGCAATCCCAACTGCTATTGAATTCATGCAGAGGGAAGTTATTATTGATGCGGAAAAATACTTGGGAAAAAAGTTCCCAGATAACAGTGCTGATGCTTATCTTCTGCTTAAATTTGATGGCAACTCTACGGAAGAAATTGAAAAAGACTATGAAAACGTAGCTAGAATTTGTCTGGAGCAGGGAGCCATTGATATTCTGATTTCTGATACCACGGAAAGAGAAGATTCCATATGGAAAGCCAGAGGAGCTTTTCTGGAAGCCATCAAAGGTTCAACCTCCTTTATGGATGAAGTGGATGTAGTAGTTCCCAGAAGCTCTGTAAATGAAATGGTGGAATATATCCATGGATTATATAAAGAAGTAAACATCCGTATCAAAAGTTTCGGTCACGCAGGAGATGGAAATCTTCATGCTTATATCTTAAAGGATGAATTAAGCGAAGAAGAATGGGAGGAGAAAATGAGAGCTGCCATGGATAAGATCTATGGTAAAGCCAGAGAACTAAGTGGTCAGGTATCAGGTGAACACGGTATTGGCTATGCCAAGAAGTCCTACCTTATGGAGTCGCTGGATCCTGCTACTGTTGAAATTATGAGAGGCATCAAGAAGGCTTTTGATCCAAAAAATATCTTAAATCCTCATAAAGTATGTCAGTTATAGATCGTATGAGTGCATACATTTGAACATGATAGTAGGTTGGTCATTAAGATTATTTTACAAAATCGGAATTTAAAAGAAGTATTGTTCTTTTATAATTGTATAGTTACAGTTGATGTGATATAGTGAAAAGAACACTAGTTCTGTATTGAGAAAGGGGATTTTGGAATGATTAAAAGAATGCCAACTCATTGTAAAGATGAGACTTGTTCCTCATGTGTTATTGCTGGAGATTACATTTTCCTGGCTCACCATGGAGGAGGACATGACAAAGAAGATATTGTTCACCAAATGCGAAAAACATTTGAAAGCATGAAAAAAACGCTTACTTCTGTTGGTGCAACCCTTGATGATATGGTACAGATAAATCTGTATCTCAGGGACATAGCTGATTTTAGAGTGGCTGCTGATGTATTTGAGGAGTATTTTAAAAATGGAGCACCTGCAAGAATGACCACTACCACGGAATTTGTTGGAAAGAGTTGCTTATGTCAAATGGATGGTATTGCATATAAGCCATTACAGTAATAAAATTCATACATTTAGCCAGCTATCAGTATTAGATAGCTGGTTTTTTAATGTACCAAAACAGAGCATTTATACTCCTGCTAAAATATTGATTTTAATTATTTGATTGTATGATATAATCATATCAGTAATTGTACCTATCATTATGCTAAGGAGGGAATCATCTTGAAAGATATAAATCTTTTAAATCTGCCTATTTCCCTAGATGATCTGTTTGAATCAATGCCTGTAGCGATGGCATTAGTTTCGCGAGATGGAAGGTATATTGTTTTAAACAAAGCACTTGCATCCATTGGAGGCTTTGAGGTGAAAGATTTGATTGGCAAAAAAACCTGTATCTTGAGTAAACAAAGTTTGTACAATTCAAAAAGAGATTTTGATTTTTTTGACAAAGGGAAAGAGGTACCTGATCATGAACTAAAGATTGGTGAAAAAACATATTACGTGTCAGTAAAGCCTTTAAAAGATTATAATGGAATAGTAATTGCCGAGATGGTTTCACTAACTGATATAACAAAAAATAAATTAATTGAAGTAAAATACTGGGAAGCAAATCGAAAATTAGCATATCATGCCAGACATGACTATTTAACAGGGGTATTAAATAGCCGTGCATACTATGATGAGGCAGCTAAATTAAAAAATAGTCCAAAAAACAAAGATAGTTTATTTGCTGTTATATTTCTTGATTTAAATAATTTTAAACAGATCAATGACACGTTTGGACATCAGATTGGTGATGAGATATTAATAAGGGTAGCTGGAAGCATAAAGCATGTATGCAGGAAAAGTGATTTAATCAGCAGGCTTGGAGGAGATGAGTTTTCTGTTTTTATTAACGACGCAAATAAACCTACGGTGATAAAAATAGCAGAACGAATTAGAGAGGCTATTGAAAGCATATCCTTAGATGTAAATGGAGAAGTAGTAAACGTTACTGCAAGCATCGGCATTGCTTTTGGAGATGAGAACAGTAAATCATTACGTGAGGTACAAGACAAAGCAGATAAAGCTATGTATACCATTAAAAAAGCACGGGAAATTAATCTGCCGTGAAAAAAAAAGTGCTGGTGATTTTGGTCCTGCAGGAATCGTTTCCGGTATTTGAGACCGGCCTGCTTCCGGGCCGTATAGCACGGAAAAATACTACACGGCCGGAAAAGAAATTGCAATACAGATATAATTTTATAATATCATGTTATGAGAGGATATGATCAGCATATAATAGAACCAATAAGATCATTGGGAGAAGCCATGATAATACACGTTGTTCAACCTGGTGAGACCATTGACTCTATATCGAAGATTTATAATATTCCTGTCGACAGACTTATTTTAGAAAACGGAATTGTAAACCCTGGCAATCTGGCAATTGGCCAAACTATCGTAATTGTTCAGCCGGAAACCCTCTATACCGTCCAGGACGGAGACACATTAGAGAGCATTGCAAAGCAGCATGGCACTACATCTATGGAATTATTGAGAAATAATCCCTATCTTTCCGACCGGGAAGTGCTGTATGTAGGGGAAACCATAGTCATAAGCTATCAAACTGACAGAACAAAGACCATTGCTACCAGCGGTTATACCTTTCCTCATATTGAGATATCTGTTTTAAAAAAGACACTCCCCTTTTTATCATATTTAACCATATTTAATTACAGGGCTACAAACGAAGGAGAAATTATAACGAATGCTGACGACACTAAAATCATTCAGATAGCTAAAGATTATGGTGTTGCTCCCATGATGTTTGTCTCTACTATTACAGATGTGGGATTCATCAGCCGTGAAGTGACCCACGATATTTTAAGCAGCCCTTCTATCCAGGACCTTCTTATTTATAATACTCTTGAGATACTGAAAACAAAAGGTTATTATGGTATAAACATATATACGGAAACCATCTCCTATGATAATATAAATGCCTTTGCAAGATACCTGGAAAGGGCGGCCGAAATATTTCATGCAGAAGGCTACAGGATTGTGATTACCATAACACCCGTTGTCAATATTGATACGCCCAATATAATTCTGGATCGGATAAACTATTCCAAATTATCTCAGTTTGCAGATGCAATTATATTTGCCTCTTATGAATGGGCAAGGTCTTACAGCTATCCCAGTTCAATTTTTGCAGTCAGTGTATTAAGACAATTGTTAGACTATTCAGTTAACATTATTCCGCCTGAAAAGATTTTTCTGGGAATCACCACACTGGGCTATGATTGGACTCTTCCATATGTTCCAGGAGCAACAGAGGCCACTGCAATAACTTATGACAGTGCGGTGCAGATTGCAGCGGAAAACGGAATTCCAATACAATATAACGAAGCAGCACAGGCAGCTTTTTTCTACTATGAGGATATTGACGGCACATTTCATATAGTATGGAGTAAAGATGCAAGAAGCTTTAATGCAAGAGTAGCGCTGGTAGATGAATATAATCTCCAGGGTTTATCTGTTTGGACTATTATGAGATTCGATGCCCAAATCTGGTTTATTATTAATGTTCAATATTACATTGAAAAGCTTATGGTTGTATGACGAAAATGGAACATAAATATCATAAAAAGAGTGTAAAGCCTGTTACAGATCAGGGCGGTCACTCTTTTTTTGTTTTACAATTTTCCTCTTGCAGGAAAAAACAGAAAGTGATATACTTTCATGTAGTTAATTAGCTAACTATTAACAAACTAACAGAAGGAGGTTATTTGAATGAAATCAATGTGTTCGTGGGAAAGGGAAAACTTCAAAAAAGATGTTCCCCTTCAGCATACCGTCATGGTTTGGTACATGCGGATTATGAAGCTGCACCGCTCCATTCTTGATGAACGTTTAAAGAAGACAGGGGTGTACCGCAGCCAGCACCAGATTCTCATGATGCTGTCAGAACATTCCAATGTCTCCCAGAAAGAGATAGCAAAGCGCCTGTATGTTTCCACAGCCACCATAGCAGTATCAGTAAAAAAACTTGAAAAGGGAGGCTATATCACCCGGGTCATGGATCAGGAAGACAACCGAATGAATCAGCTCTGCCTGACAGAAAAAGGGAAGAATATGGTGGGGAACAGCCGGGATTTTTTTCATAATGTGGAAAAACAGATGTTTTACGGATTTTCCGGTCAGGAATTGGAAAACATGAAGGAGTACCTGGACCGGATTTATGAAAACCTGTCCCAGATACAAGAGGAAAAGACAGAAAGAGAGGATTAACTGATTGAAAAGGTATTGGGAATATATAAGGCCCTATTTGGGGGCATTTATTCTGGCCCCCCTTTTGATGCTGGCTGAGGTGCTGGGAGAGATCATGCTTCCCAAGATGACCTCTATGATCATCAACAACGGAGTGGCTGTCAGAGACATGAGTTATATTTTAAAAATGGGCGGGAGAATGCTGATGATTGCCGCAGTCATGGCGGCAGGAGGAATCGGAGGTTCTTATTTTTCTTCCAAAGCTTCTATCTGCTTCAGTACAGATTTAAGAAAAGATGTATTTCGCAAGGTTCAGAAATTTTCTTTTCAGAATATTGACGACTTCAGCACCGGCTCCCTTGTCACCAGACTGACTAACGACATTCAGCAGATTCAGAACGTGCTGATGATGAGCCTGCGCCTGCTGTTTCGGGCTCCCGGTATGATGGTAGGGGGGCTGGTAATGGCATATTTGATCAACGGACAGCTTGTGCTGATTCTGTTGGCAGTAATCCCTCTTATGACACTGGCCATATTTTTCATTTTAAAAACAGCATTTCCCCGTTTTGGAGCTATGCAAAAGAAAATAGACCGTCTGAATTCTGGTGTACAGGAGGCCTTGACCAATGTCCGTGTCATCAAATCCTTTGTTCGGGAAGATTATGAGATGGAAAAATTTAAAGCCACCAACCAGGATTTAAAGAACGGGAGCCTTGATGCCATGAAGGTGGTTATTGCCACCATGCCCATTATGATGCTGGCTATGAATCTCACTACGTTGGCAGTGGTATGGTATGGAGGTAATTTAATCATTGCAGGAAAAATGCCAGTAGGTGATCTGACGGCTTTTATCACCTATATTGTTCAGATTCTTATATCTTTAATGCTTCTGTCCATGGTATTCATACAGGCTTCCAGGGCCATGGCTTCTTTAAAGAGAGTAAGAGAGGTTCTGGATGCAGAAATCGATTTAATTGATGATGAGGCGGCCTGTAAATCTGCTCAGGTTACAAATGGAAAAGTAGAGTTTAAAGATGTCTGTTTCCAGTATGAAAAGGGAACAAAGGAAATGGTTTTAGATCGCATCAGCTTTACTGCAGAACCGGGAGAGACTATCGGCATCATTGGCTCGACAGGAAGCGGAAAAACTTCATTGGTTCAGATGATTCCACGTCTTTATGATGCCGATGAGGGTCAGGTGCTGGTGGATGGAATTGACGTAAGAGATTATTCCCTTAAAAATCTGCGGCAGGGAGTTGGAATGGTTCTCCAGAAAAATGTGCTTTTTTCTGGAACCATAGAAGAAAATCTCCGCTGGGGAGATGGAGATGCATCTATGGAAGAAATTCTCCTCATGGCAGAAAATGCCCAGGCAGATGGATTTATTTCCAGTTTTAAAGATGGTTATAATACGGAATTGGGCCATGGCGGTTCCAATGTATCCGGAGGCCAGAAACAGAGGATCTGTATTGCAAGAACCCTTTTAAAAAATCCCAAGATACTGATTTTAGATGACAGTACGTCAGCTGTTGATACGGCTACGGAAGCCAAAATCCGCCAGTGCTTTGAGACTTCCTTAAAAGACACCACTAAATTTATCATTGCACAGAGAATCGGGTCTGTTGAACATGCGGATAAGATTCTGGTTTTGGAGGATGGAAGGATTGTGGGCATGGGATGTCATGAAGAACTGATGGATTCCTGCATACCTTATCAGGAAATTTATTATTCCCAGAGAGACAGGGAGGTGAGCGCCTTATGGATGACCAGAAGAAAGTTGAAAGCTTAAAAAGACGCTACGGCAGAAATCCGGCACCGGAAAAACAGACCAATATGGGCAGTAAAAGAGGCGGAGTACCTGCAAAGTCAACGTTTACCAAGAGTTCCAGAATCACCATAGTCCGTCTCATGTCTTATTTAAAAGAATACAGGCTTTCTATGGGGGCGGCGTTGGCCTGCGTCATCGTCAGTACTCTGTCAAATCTGGCAGGCTCCTATATGCTGCGGCCTATTATCAACCGATATATTGTCCCTCTTGGGGGAGAAAGAGGCAGCGCATCGGGCCTTGCAGGCGGCCTTGTAATTATGGCAGCCGTCTATTTGGCGGCAGTGGCAGGCAATTATGTTCAGACAAGAATCATGCTGACGGTTGCCCAGGATTCTCTTCAGAAAATACGAAATGATTTATTCGGAAAAGTGCAAAAGCTGCCTGTAAGATTTTATGATACCAACAACACCGGAGACCTGATGAGCCGGTTCAGTAATGATGTGGATACAATCGGACAGATGTTAAGCAATACACTGGTTCAGCTTTTCACCGGAGCGCTCAGCATTGTGGGAACCCTGGTGCTGATGATTTATACTAACATCTGGCTGACACTGGTGACCATAGTCATGGTTCCGGTTATGATAAAGGCCGGAGGATTTATCGCATCAAAAAGCCAGAGATATTTTTCTGCCCAGCAAAGTTCACTTGGAGCGGTCAATGGCTACATTGAAGAAACCATCAGTGGTCAGAAGGTGGTAAAGGTCTTTTGCCATGAAGAAATGGCGGAGGAGGAATTTGATATTCTAAATGAGGATTTAAGAAACCAGATGATTCATGCCCAGTTCTTTGGAGGTATCATGATGCCGGTTATGGGTAATTTAAGCCAGTTAAACTATATTTTAACTGCATGTATAGGAGGACTACTCTGTATACTGAAGGGATTTGATGTAGGCGGCTTAACCGTATTTCTGATGTTTTCCCGTCAGTTCAGCCGCCCTATTAATGAAATTTCCATGCAGGTAAGCAATGTTTTCTCTGCTCTTGCAGGAGCGGAACGGGTATTTGCGGTTATGGATGAAGAACCTGAGCCTGAGGATGAAACCGATGATGCAGAACTCAATCCCATGAGTGGATATGTACGCCTGAATCATGTAACATTTGGTTATGATCCGGATAAAGCAATCTTAAAGGATATCAGCCTCTATGCAAAACCGGGACAGAAAATCGCTTTTGTAGGTTCTACGGGAGCGGGGAAAACCACCATTACCAATCTTCTGAACCGTTTTTATGATATTCAGGGAGGGGAGATCACCATTGACGGACGGAATATCCGTTCCATCAGGCGGGATAATCTTCGCCGCAATGTGGCGATGGTGCTGCAGGACACCCATTTATTTACAGGATCTGTAAGGGAAAATATCCGGTATGGAAGGCTGGAGGCCACTGATGAAGAGGTCGTTCAGGCGGCCAAAACAGCGTCAGCATATTCCTTTATTATAAAACTTCCCAAGGGCTTTGATACAGTGCTGGAAGGAGACGGAGCTAATTTAAGCCAGGGTCAGAGGCAGCTTTTAAACATTGCCAGAGCGGCTCTTTCAAAGGCACCTGTTCTGATTCTTGACGAAGCAACCAGTTCGGTGGATACCAGAACAGAAAAACATATTGAAAGAGGCATGGACCGTCTTATGGCCAACCGCACCACCTTTATAATCGCCCATCGTCTTTCCACAGTGCGCAACGCAAATGCTATTATGGTACTGGAAAACGGGGAGATTATTGAGAGGGGAGACCATGATGACCTGTTAAACCAAAAGGGCAGGTATTACCAGCTTTATACAGGAGCAGCAGAGCTGGATTAAACAGTTGTTCTGCCTGTAACCCCGTCATTTCCTGATTTCAGAGAAAGACGGGGTCTTTTGTATATCAAGTTTAATTTTTCATTGTTTCCGGTTACATATTATGTTATACTGTTCAAGATGGCTAAATAATAAAATTTTGCCGAGATACAAAGAATTGTAGAGAAAGAGGGTTAGTTTAATGGGTTTGGCTACATTTAAAGGCGGCATTCATCCTTATGAAGGGAAAGAACTGTCGGAGAATAAACCTGTGCAGGTATTGCAGCCGAAAGGTGATTTGGTGTTCCCCTTGTCCCAGCATATCGGCGCACCGGCAAAACCATTGGTAGCGGCCGGTGATCAGGTTTTGGTCGGCCAAAAGCTTGGAGAAGCGGCCGGTTATATATCTGCCTGTGTCATCAGTTCTGTTTCAGGAACTGTGAAAAGCGTTGAACCGAGATTGACCTCCGGCGGAACGGAGGTACCGTCTGTCATTGTTGAAAATGATGAAAAGTATCAGGCAGTGGATGGTTTTGGTATCCAGCGTGATCCCAAGACCTTGTCAAAAGAAGATATCCGAAGCATTATAAAGGAAGCAGGCATTGTGGGACTTGGAGGCGCAGGTTTTCCTACCCATATAAAGCTGTCACCCAAAGAAGACTCAAAGATCGACACCATCATTGTCAATGGTGCGGAATGCGAGCCGTATTTAACTGCTGATTACCGGCTGATGATAGAGGAGCCGGAAAGTCTGATCGGCGGTCTTAACATCATCCTTCAGTTGTTTGAAAATGCAAAGGGAGTCATTGGCATTGAAGACAATAAGCCGGAGGCTATTAAGCGGCTCACCGAGCTTGTGAAGAACGAACCCAGAATTACAGTATTTCCTTTAAAAACCAAGTATCCCCAGGGCGGTGAGCGAGCCATGATCTATGGAGTGACAGGAAGAAAAATAAATTCTTCCATGCTTCCGTCAGATGTGGGCTGTATCGTGGATAATGTGGATACGGTTATTTCTATTTATAATGCAGTAGCAAAGAGCATCCCATTAATCCGCCGAATCCTTACGGTGACAGGAGATGCCATAACAAATCCCCAGAATTATAATGTGAGAATGGGAACCGGTTATTCAGAGCTTTTAGAGGCTTCCGGTGGATTTAAGACAGAACCGGAAAAGGTAATTTCCGGCGGGCCCATGATGGGAAATGCCTTGTTTGATATGAATGTTCCGGTTACAAAGACCTCGTCTTCCCTGGTTTGCTTTGAAAAGGACGAGGTAGCAGAGGTTCCTACTTCCGCCTGCATTCGCTGTGGAAGATGTGTGACTGTATGTCCAGGGCGCATTGTGCCTCAGCTTCTTATAAAGGCGGCTGAACAGTCTGATCTTGAGAGGTTTTTGAAATTAGACGGAATGGAATGCTGTGAATGCGGCTGCTGTTCTTACATCTGTCCGGCCAGATTACCTCTCACCCAGTCATTTAAAGAAATGCGCAAAAACGCCAGAGAAAAAGCGCAGAAGGGGGAAGCATGAGTAAACTATTCAACGTATCAACATCACCTCACATCAGAAATTACGTGACAACCCCCAATATTATGCTGGATGTTGCCATTGCCATGATTCCGGCTTCTGCCTATGGTATATATCAGTTTGGAATCAAAGCGGCGCTGATTTTGCTGATCAGTGTGATATCCTGTGTTCTGAGCGAATATGTATTTGAATCCCTGATGGGAAAACCGATTACAATCAGTGACGGAAGTGCCCTGGTGACGGGAATGATTTTAGGTCTTAACATGCCTCCGGCTATTCCGCTTTGGATACCTTTTTTGGGCGGTATTTTTGCAGTTATTGTAGTCAAGCAGTTATATGGCGGTATTGGACAGAACTTTATGAACCCTGCTCTTGCAGCAAGATGTTTCCTTGTAATATCATTTGCAGGAAAAATGAACTCATTTACATATGAGGATGCTGTTGTCAGTGCCACTCCCTTAGCCGCATTAAAGGCAGGACAGGCCGTGGATATTCCCGCCATGTTTATCGGGATGATTCCGGGAACCATCGGCGAGGTATCTGTTATAGCTTTGCTCATCGGAGCGGCTTATATGGTAATTAAAAAGGTGATTTCCATTCGTATTCCGGCAGCATATTTGATTACTTTCAGTGCATTTGTATTCGTGTTCGGACAGCAGAATCTGAATTATGTACTGGCTCATTTGATGGGCGGAGGCCTTATCTTCGGAGCCTTTTTCATGGCTACAGATTATACCACCAGCCCTATTACTGCCAAGGGGAAGATTCTTTTTGGAATACTTTTGGGAATATTAACCGGCTTGTTCCGCCTTTTCGGGGGATCAGCAGAGGGCGTTTCCTATGCTATTATTTTCAGTAATATTTTAGTACCTTTGATTGAAAAGATTTCCCTTCCCAAAGCATTTGGAAAGGAGGGCAGATAAAATGAAAAACAGCGGATATATGAAAGATGCACTTATTTTATTTGTTATTACCCTGATTTCCGGACTTTTACTGGGTGGTGCTTACCAACTGACCAAGGAGCCTATTGAAAAGGCAAATCTGGCAGCAAATTTATCAGCATATCAAACGGTATTTCCAGAGGCGGCAGATTTCCAGATTCCAGATGATGCTGAAGATGCCATGGAAAGCTGTAATGCGGAGCTGGCCTCAGGAAAATTTGGAAATACAGGTGTGGAACAGGTCCTCCAGGCAGTGGATGAAGGCGGAAATGTAGCAGGTCATGTATTGACCTCTTATTCCGAAGACAGCTATAGCGGTCGGATTCGTTTATCAGTGGGAATTAATGCAGATGGCTCCATCAGCGGAGTGGAAATTCTTGAAATTAACGATACTCCTGGCTTGGGCTTAAAGGCAGCAGAACCGGAATTTAAAAATCAATATGTGGGAAAGAATGCTGAGTCCCTGACTGTTATTAAATCCGGAAGTGCAGGAGATGCTGAGATCAATTCCATCAGCGGTGCAACCATTACCTCAAGCGCAGTGACCAATGCGGTCAATGCTGCATTGTATTATGTTCATAATTATATCAAACAGTAGGAGGCGGGAAGATGAACAATAAATATACAGAACGTTTATTTAACGGTATCGTAAAAGAAAATCCAACCTTCGTCCTGATGCTTGGTATGTGTCCTACCCTGGCCGTTACCACTTCAGCCGTTAATGGTGTGGGCATGGGGCTTTCCACCACGTTGGTATTGCTGTTTTCTAATATGCTTATTGCAGCATTTAGAAAAATCATCCCGGACCGGGTGAGAATTCCGGCTTATATTGTCATTGTGGCAACTTTAGTTACCATTGTACAGCTTCTTTTACAGGCTTACGTTCCAAGCATTTATTCAGCACTTGGAATTTATATTCCCTTGATTGTGGTAAACTGTATTATCCTCGGCCGTGCAGAGTCATATGCTTCTAAAAACGGAGTTATGGTTTCCACTTTTGATGGAATTGGTATGGGACTTGGATTTACTCTTGCCCTTACTTGTATCGGCCTTGTCCGTGAGATTTTGGGAGCAGGAGCGATATTTGGACGTGTCATTATTCCGGAGGATTATCATGTTGCAATCTTTGTTTTGGCACCGGGAGCATTCTTTGTTTTGGCTGCCCTGACTGCTCTTCAGAATAAGCTGAAGGCACCTTCTGCGACTAACGGACCAGATTCCCAATCGGAAGGATGCAGCGGACACTGCGCTTCCTGTATAGGAGCTGGAAACACATCATCAGGCAAGCCGGATTCAGGAAAAGAAGAATAGGAGGGTGGATAAATGAAAGAATTGTTATTAATTGCCATTGGTGCAGCCTTGGTTAACAATGTGGTGCTTAGTCAATTTTTAGGCCTTTGTCCATTTCTTGGAGTTTCTAAAAATGTGAAAACTTCTGCAGGTATGGGTGCGGCGGTTATCTTTGTTATTACCATTGCGGCCTTTGCCACCAGTGTTATTTATAAGGGGGTTTTAGTAAATCTGCAGCTGGAGTTTTTACAGACCATTGTATTTATTCTGGTGATTGCGGCATTGGTGCAGTTTGTAGAGATGTTTTTAAAGAAGTCCATGCCGGCTCTTTATGATGCACTGGGAGTATATTTGCCACTTATCACCACGAACTGTGCCGTACTAGGTGTGGCTTTGACCAACGTGCAGAAATCTTATAATATTCTGGAAAGCGTGATCAACGGTGTGGGTATATCCGTAGGTTTTACGATTGCCATTATCATGCTGGCAGGCGTCCGTGAGAGAATTGAATACAATGATGTTCCCCATTCCTTTAAAGGTTCCCCTATTGTTCTGATTACCTCCGGCCTTATGGCAATTGCTTTTTTCGGATTTTCCGGATTGATCTAATCCAATCAAGAAAGTGGAGAAGCGGATTGGAAATATCAGTTTGCAAAGATAATCGGAAAGATCCGGTTTATTAGGAGGAGAGGAAGAATGATAGTAAGTATTTTATATGCGGCAGCCGTGGTAGGCATTCTGGGTATTTTAATTGGTGTGTTCTTAGGGATTGCCAGTGAAAAGTTTAAAGTGGAAGTGGATGAAAAAGAACTTTTAATCAGGGACGTTCTTCCGGGCAACAACTGCGGAGGCTGCGGTTATGCGGGGTGTGATGCTTTGGCAAAGGCCATAGCAGACGGCAAGGCGGCCGTAGGAGCATGTCCTGTAGGCGGTGTGCCTGTTGCGGAACAGATCGGTGAAATCATGGGTGTTTCAGCCGGGACTATGGATAAAAAAATTGCATTTGTCAAATGCAAAGGAACATGTGATAAGACAAAACTTAAATACAACTACTACGGTGCCAGGGACTGCCGGATGGCTTCTGTAGCTCCTGGTGGAAGTGAGAAATCATGTGCTTATGGCTGTATGGGCTATGGCACCTGTGTAAAAGCCTGTGAGTTTGATGCCATTCATGTAATTGATGGAATTGCAGTGGTGGACAGAGATAAATGTGTCGCCTGCGGAAAGTGCGTAACGGCCTGCCCCAGCAATTTGATTGACTTGGTTCCTTACCGATCCAAACACCTGGTTCAATGTAATTCTCATGACAAGGGCAAGGAAGTGAAGTCTAAATGTGAAGTGGGCTGTATTGCATGTACTCTGTGTATCAGGCAGTGTGAGTTTGATGCCATCCACATGGATAACAATGTGGCTGTCATTGATTATGAGAAATGTACCAACTGCGGAAAATGTGCAGAGAAATGTCCGGTAAAAGTAATTGTATAGTTAAACGCAAAAGAGGCAGATCGGTGATATGATCTGCCTCTTTTATTGATATTCGATTAGAATCCAAAGTATTTCATAGCATTATTATAAGATATTCCTTCTATAATTTCTTTCAAAGACTTTTGATCATCCGGATATTCTCCGTTATCAACCCAGCCGCCGATCAGTTCGCAAAGGATTCTGCGGAAATATTCATGTCTGGTATAAGATAAGAAGCTTCGTGAGTCTGTAAGCATTCCGATAAAGTTTCCGAGGCAGCCTAAGTTTGCCAGAGAAGTCATCTGCTCTGTCATACCGGTTTTGTGATCATTGAACCACCATGCGGAGCCCTGCTGAATTTTACCAGGGAACTTGCTCTGGAAGCAGCCTAAGATGGTGCCGATAGAAGCGTTATCGTTAGGATTCAAGGAGTAAATGATGGTTTTGGGAATCTCATCAGTTGCACTCAATGCATTTAAATAATCGGCCATCTGTGCGGAAGGAGCGTAGTTGTTGATGCAGTCAAAACCAGTGTCAGCACCCAGGGTCTCAAACATCAGGGCATTGTTGTCGCGCTTGCAGCCATAGTGGAGCTGCATCACCCAGCCCATGCGGTTGTATTCTTTTGCAACAAACAGCATGAATGCAGTTTTAAATTTTAATTCATCTTCCTTGGAAATTGCTTTACCAGCCAATCCGTTTGCAAAGATAGTGTCAAGCTCTGTTTCATCAGCGGGAGCATACATCACATATTCAAGGGCATGGTCAGATACGCTGCAGCCCTGGCTGGCAAAAAACTCCATGCGATTTTTTAACGCATCTTTTAAAGAAGCAAAATTTTTGATTTCCACACCGCTTACAGCGGATAATTTTGTCATATAGGTGGCAAAGTCAGCTTTTTCAATGTTCATGGCCTTGTCCGGTCTCCAGGCAGGAAGTACCTTAACCTCAAAGGAGGAATCAGCAGCTATTTTCTGGTGCCATTCCAGACTGTCTGCGGGATCGTCAGTGGTACAGATCACGGTCACGTTGGATTGTTTGATGATGTTGCGGGCACTCATGGAATCCTGATGAAGCTTTTCATTGCATAAGTTCCAGACTTCTTCAGCAGTGTCGCCGTTTAAATAGCCTGTGTAGCCGAAGTATCGCTGCAGTTCCAAATGGCTCCAGTGGTAAAGTGGATTTCCAATCAGCTTTGCCAAAGTTTCTGCCCATTTCTGGAATTTCTCACGGTCAGAAGCATCGCCGGTAATGAATTTTTCTTCCACTCCGTTGGAGCGCATCTGACGCCATTTGTAATGATCACCGCCTAACCACACCTGGGTGATGGTATCAAATTTGCGGTCTTCGTAGATTTCCTGGGGATTGATGTGGCAGTGATAGTCTACAATGGGCATGTTCTCCCCATAGGTATGATAGAGATATTTTGCTGCATCAGTAGACAGTAGAAAGTCTTTGTCCATAAACTGTTTCATATTAGAGAATCCTCCTTAAAATATATATGATTAAAAATTAGTAGTACCGCGTTTTATAAGTTCGGTGGTAATAACGGCTTTTTTTGCCGTTTCCTCTCCTTCCAGCACCTTCATCAAGGTGTTTACAGTGGAAATGCAAAGCGCCTCGGCTTTATTGTCCACAGATGTGATTTCAGGAGTGGTGCACCGGGATAAAATGGAATTATTATATCCGATGATGCTTAAATCCTCCGGAATCTTAAGTCCAGTTTTCCTTGCATATTTTACCGCACCTACGGCCAGAATATCCTCTGCGGCCAGAACTGCATCAAAATAAATTCCAGAATGAGAGAGCTGCTCCAGCAGTTCCATGGCTGAGTCAGGGTCCTTGGGACAGAGCGCCATAAGTTCCTCCTGCAGAATAAAGCCCGAATCACTGACAGCTTCTTTGTAACCGGAAAGTTTGCGCAGGCTGCTGTGGGATTTTCCTGAATAGAGATAAAGCACCGAAGAACGCCCGGAACGGTAAAGCCTGGATGCCGCATCGTAGACAGCCGCGTAGTCATCGCAGACTGTGCTGTAAATCTGTTCTCCCTCCAGATATCCGTTTACCAGCATGATGGGAATTTCCCTGGCTGCCTCCAGAAGGTAAGCATTATCCTCTGGGTTTTCTTCGATATAATGAGATCCTGTTAAAATGACCGCATCCACCCGTTTGGAACGGAGCAGCTCCAGATATTTCTTTTTTGTCTCAGGAAGATATCCGGTGGAGCAGAGAAGGGAATCATAACCATTGCCTCTCAATTCCTTTTCCAGGTAGTAGATGGCCTCTGCCAGCCAGGGATCGGAAGAATCTGCACACATGATTCCGATGGTCTTCATGGTATTGAGACCTAAGCTTCTGGCAAATACATTAGGAGTATAGCCAAGCTCCTCCATGACAGCAAGAACTTTTTTCCTGGTTTTTTCGCTGACATTGGGATTTCCATTGATAACTCTGGAAACCGTTGCAATGGATACGTGGGCATGTTCGGAAACATCATAGATATTCAACAACATCACCTCCCGAAATTGTAAGTATTTACATATCCAGTTTATTATACATAATTACAACAGATATTACAATCCCCGATTTCCACTTTTTTGCCCACGTCATCTGGGCATAGAGGTATACCCGAAGGGTGAATCCACTTTTTTGCCCACGTCATCTGGGCATAGAGGTATGCCCGAAGGGTGAATCCACTTTTTTGCCCACGTCATCTGGGCATAGAGGTATGCCCGAAGGGTGATTCCACTTTTTTGCCAGGATTGCTGTTTTATAATTTTTCGCATATACGAAATTCAACTTGCTTTTTTTCTGATTCAAAGGGTATACTGATATTTAAGAAATGGAGGCAGAACCATGAAACTGAACAGGACGACACAAAGAACCATAGAAATTTTAAAACTGATTTCCCAGTCACCGGAGGGAGCGACCCTTGATGATATCTGTAAGAAATTGGACCTTCCAAAGACCAGCGCCTATGATATAGTAACAACCCTGGCCGAAATGAGCATGGTAAATGTGGCAAAAGGGCAGAAGCAAAGCTATACCATAGGACTGATGGCATACCGGGTCGGAATCAATTATACGAATAACCTGGACTTTATCGGAACTATTGAACCTGTGCTCAGGGCATTTTCAAAAAAAGTGGGAAAAACTGTCTTTTTTGGAATTCCTTCCGATCATCATGTTGTATACATATGTAAGTTTGAACCGGAGAATCCTATTATCACCACTGCAACTGTCGGCTCAAGAAATCCCATGTACTGCACTTCTCTTGGTAAAGTGATTCTGGCCTACAGCAGCGAAGAGGAAAGGGAAAAGATGATCAGCAGGATTCAATTCACCCAGTATACGGATCAGACCATCAAAAACAGGGAACAACTTATGAAGGAGCTGGAATCTGTGCGGGAGCGGGGCTATGCCTTTGACGCCAGGGAAATGGAGGAACATATGCAATGTGTGGGAGCACCTGTTTTTGACCGAGATGGAAATGTTTTAGGAGCTATTAGCGTGTCCAGTCTCTATAAGCCATCAGAGGATTATGAAGCTCTTGGAAAGCTGGCATGGGATAAGGGAGCGGAGGTTTCCAGATTGTTAGGATTTCTTGGAAAAATATGAGGAATACTTATTGACAAAACGGCGGGAAACGATTAATATTTCAAGTATAAGAATCGTAAATATGAAAACAGTTCGTATATACGAATATAAGCAAGAAGGAGAGAAATCATGAAAAAAGAACAGGTTTTAGCAAGAATGAAAGAAGATTGTCTGGTTGCTGTTGTCCGTGCAAAGAGTTTAGAGCAGGGCGAGAAGGTTGTAGATGCGATCATCGCAGGTGGAATCAATTTTATTGAAATCACGATGACCATGGACCAGGGAAATCCTGTTGAATTCATTTCTAAGATGTCTGAAAAATACAGAGACAATCCTGCTGTCGTGATTGGTGCAGGCACTGTTCTGGACCCTGAGACAGCAAGAGCAGTAATTCTTGCAGGCGCAAACTATGTCGTGAGCCCAGGCCTCAGCGTAGAGACTATCAAACTTTGCAACCGCTACAGGGTTCCTATGCTTCCAGGCGTCTTAACACCAACCGAAGCTATCACAGCTTTGGAGTATGGATGTGATGTAATTAAGGTATTCCCGGGTAATTTAGTGGGACCAGCAGCAATCAGCTCTTTTAAAGGCCCTCTTCCTCAGGGAGATTTCATGCCTTCCGGCGGTGTTGACGTGGATAACGTGGACAAGTGGATCAAGGCAGGCGCTTATGCAGTTGGAACAGGAAGCAGCCTGACAAAGGGTGCTCAGACCGGCGATTACGCAGCAGTTACAGCAAAGGCAAAAGAGTTTGTTGAAGCAGTGGCAGCAGCAAGATAATTATCCGCAAAGCTGGCAGAGAATGCCTTTAGGCAAAGAAATTATAAATTAAATATACAATTTTAAGGAGATAATATAAAAATGGGAAAACTTGTAACAATGGGCGAAATCATGTTAAGATTATCCACCCCAAACAATGAAAAATTTATTCAGGCAGATGAGTTTGATGTGAACTACGGTGGAGGAGAGGCTAACGTAGCTGTTTCCCTGGCAAACTACGGACATGACGTTGAGTTTGTGACGGCAATACCAAAGAACCCCATTGGTGACTGTGCAGTAGCAGCCTTGAGAAAATATAATGTAGGAACAAAGAACATCGCAAGAAGCGGAGAGAGACTTGGAATCTACTTCTTAGAGACAGGTTCCGCTATGAGAGCATCTGCTGTTGTATATGACAGAGCGAATTCCTCTATTGCTACAGCAACTGCTGACGAATTTGATTTTGATGAGATTTTCAAAGATGCAGAGTGGTTCCATTTTACAGGAATTACACCGGCAGTCAGCGATGCCGCTGCAGAACTGACTGAAGCAGCTTTAAAGGCAGCTAAGGCTCACGGCGTAACTGTTTCCGTAGACTTAAACTTCCGTAAGAAATTATGGTCTTCTGAGAAGGCTCAGAAGGTTATGACAAACTTGATGCAGTACGTTGACGTATGCATAGGCAACGAAGAGGATGCAGAGAAGGTTCTTGGCTTTAAGCCGGGCAACACTGATGTAACTTCCGGTGAACTGGAATTACAGGGTTATGTGGATATCTTCAATCAGATGGTAGACAAGTTTAACTTTAAATATGTGGTAAGCTCTCTGCGTGAAAGCTTTTCCGCTTCTGACAACGGCTGGTCTGCATGCATCATGGATGGCGCTACCCGTGAATTCTATCATTCCAAAAAGTACCGCGTTACTCCTATCGTTGACCGTGTAGGCGGCGGAGATTCTTTCGCAGCAGGCGTGATCTGCGGCCTGGCTGACGGTAAGGACTTCAAGAACGCTCTTGAATATGCAGTTGCAGCATCTGCATTAAAGCACACCATTCCTGGAGATTTTAACCTGGTATCCAGAGAAGATGTAGATACTTTGGCAGGCGGCGACGGTTCCGGACGTGTTCAGAGATAATTTGTGATAAAAGATGGGGGAGTCATTAATCAATGACTCCCTTTTTAAAAATAATGGAGGAAAGTTCATAATGATTGACAGACCTTTTGATTTATTGAGTCTGGGAGAACTGCTTTTGCGTCTGTCTCCGGAAGGTGTGGAACGTCTGGTCCGGGGAAATTCATTTCAAAAGCAGGTGGGCGGTGCAGAGTTAAATGTTGCAGTAGGTGCTTCCCTTCTGGGGCTTCACACCGGTGTGGTCACCCAGCTTCCGTCCAATGACATAGGAAATTTTGTGAAGAATAAAGTCCGTTCCTATGGAATCAGCGACGACTATTTTGTCTATGATGACAGCTCCAACGCAAGACTTGGACTTTATTACTATGAATATGGAGCATATCCAAGAAAGCCTAAGGTCATTTACGACAGGAAGAACAGCTCTTTCGTTCAGATCAGCACTACATCTTTCCCGGAAGAAATGTATAAGGCAACTACCTGTTTCCACACCACAGGCATTACCCTGGCTTTATGTGAAAACACCAGAAATACTGCTATTGAAATGATCAGGAAATTTAAAGAAACCGGGACCATCATCTCCTTTGATGTGAATTTCAGAGGCAATCTCTGGACAGGTGAGGAAGCAAGGGAATGCATTGAACAGATTCTTCCCTATGTGGATATTTTCTTCTGTTCTGAAGAAACGGCCAGGCTGACCTTTAAAAAAGAGGGAACAGCCAGGGAAATGATGAAGAGTTTTACAGAAGAATACCCTATTTCCGTAGTGGCCTCCACACAGAGAATCGTACACAGCCCAAAGAGCCACACCTTTGGTTCCGTAATCTACGATGCTTCCAAAAAAGAATATTACGAAGAAGATCCTTACCATAATATTGACGTTGTGGACCGGATCGGAAGCGGAGACGCTTATATTGCAGGAGCTCTGTATGGCCTGTTAAGCAGCGGAGGGGATTGTATGAAGGCTGTCCAGTATGGCAATGCCACAGCTGCATTGAAGAATACGATACCTGGCGATCTTCCTACTTCTGATTTAAGCGAGGTCAATACCATTATAAAGGATCACAATAATAAGGGCCCTCAGAGTGAAATGAGCAGATAGCCTTTAAAACTCATAACAGACTGTAAAAGGGAGCATATCAGATTCATATGCTCCCTTTTACAGTCTGTTTTTAATTTCCGCATTCAATGCTTATTTGATTAAACTTGTCTAAAATATCTTCTACATTGAGATTTTCTTTTTCTTTTCCTGCTTTGTCAATAATGGCAGTTCCCTGATGCATCATCACAAGCCGGTTTCCGTATTCCACCGCATGACGAAGATTATGGGTGACCATAATGGTGGTCAGATGCTTTTCCTTTACGATCTTATCCGTCAAAGCCATGATGATCTCCGCAGTCTTGGGGTCAAGTGCAGCCGTGTGCTCATCCAGAATCAGGAATTCAATTGGAGTCATGGTGGACATGAGAAGGGCCATTGCCTGCCTCTGGCCGCCGGAGAGGACGCCTACCTTAACCTGAAGCTTATCCTCCAGCCCAAGGCCCAGAAAACGAAGCTGATCCCTGTAAAAATCAATACGCTGCTTGTTGGTTCCAGGCCGGAGATTAAAAGGCTTGCCTTTGGTGTCAGCCAGAGCCATATTCTGTAAGATGGTCATGCTGGGACAGGTTCCCATAGCCGGATTCTGGTAAACCCTGCCGATCCGGCGCTGGCGTTTGAATTCCGGCATGTTGGTAATGTTGCTGCCGCCAATCAGGATAGAGCCGCTGTCCAGTGGAATGCTTCCGCAGATCAAATTTAAAAGAGAAGTCTTTCCCGAACCGTTGCTTCCTACTACAGATACGAACTGCTCATTTTCAATAGAAAGGTTAAAATCGTTAAACAGGCACATCTCATTGACAGTACCCTGATTGTAGTATTTATTAATTAACCGAAGTTCAAGCATGAGTTTTCACCTTCTTTCCCCTGCCGTTGCTGAGAACCAGAATGATCAAAAGCAGTATGGAGGTGATCATCTTTAAATCTGACGCTTCCATTCCCAGATAGATAGCAAGGGAGACACAGCCTTTGTAAATAATAGAGCCTGCAATTACGGCAGTGGTAGATTTTACAATACCGATTTTTTTAAACAGTTTGGTGCCGATGATTACATTAGCCAGACCGATGACGATAGTTCCCGTACCGATGCTGATTTCAAAAAAACCTTTTTGCTGGCAGTAGACGGAACCTGCCAGAGCTGCCAGGCCGTTTGCGATTGCCAGGCCGATAATTTTCACCATTCCCTTGTCTTTCGCAAGAGAAGTGACAAGGGCTTCGTTATCACCTACAGCCTGAAGCAGGTAGCCGGAACGGGTCTTTAAATACTGATCCAGTAAAAACTTAACAATCAGAACGATTACAGCCAGTATTACCACAATGCTTATATTTGCAAGCCTGCCGGAAAATAACCGGTCAATAAATGGATTTTCAAAAATAGTACTGCTGTTAAAAATAGGAACATTGGATTTTCCGGCAACCCTTAAGTTGATGGAATAGAGTGCAGTCATGACAATAATACCTGACAAAAGATCCCTTACCTTTAATTTTACATGGATAAACCCAGTAATACACCCAGCCAGTGCACCAATGGCAAAAGCTATAAAAAGCGTTGCAGCTGGGTGTACGTTTGCCAGAATCAGGGTCACAGTAACTGCACCCCCCAGGGGAAAGGTTCCATCCACAGAAAGATCGGGAAAATCCAGAATCTTATATGTGATGTAAACGCCTAACGCCATAATGGCATAGATCAGGCCTTCTTCCAAAACGCCAAGTATGATTGACATGATTGTAATTCCTCCAAATGTATTTATTTCTGTGCAATATCCGTGAAAATTTCAGCAGCAGAATCAGTCAGCTCAGATGGTAACGTGATTCCTAAGTTTTCTGCCACTTTAGCATTTCCATAGAAAGCAGCTTCTTTAATTACTTCAAAATTCATTTCGCTTGCCTTTGATTCTCCCTTTAATACTTTTGCAGCCATTTTTCCGGTCTGCTTTCCTAAGTCCACATAATCAAGTCCGATGGAAGCAAGGCAGCCGATTTTTACCTGTTCCACTTCGCTTCCGAATACAGGAATGTCTTTCTTGCCAGCTTTATCTAAAATCACAGGAAGAGCACTGACTACTGTGTTATCTGTTAAGTTGTTTAAACAGTCCACCTTTTCCAGAAGGTTGTCTGCGGCCAGAGGAATGTCTGCAGTGGAGGTGACAGGGCCTTCTACGATTTCAAAGCCGTAAGCAGGAGCTGCTGCTTTATATTCCTTGATAGCAGTTTCTGAGTTTACTTCGCTGGTGCTGTAAAGAATACCGATGGTCTTTGCATCAGGGAGAAGAGTGCGGATCATTTCCAGCTGCTTTTCAACAGGCAGTTTGTCACTGGTTCCTGTTACTTCACCTACAGGGCTTCCGTCTGCATTAGCCAGTGCAGCGGCTACAGGATCTGTAACTGCTGTAAAGATAACAGGAAGTTCAGTCTTTTTCGTAGCTCCGTAAGCTGACTGGGCAATTGGAGTTGCGATAGCACAAATCAAATCGGCTTTTTTGGAAATGAAGTTGTTGATGATTTGGCTTGCGGTTCCTCCGTCAGCCTGAGAATTCTCATACATAACAGTTAAATTCTTTCCTTCTTCAATTCCTTCTTCCGCAAGTCCCAGTAGAAAGCCTTCCCTGCAGTTGTCAAGGGAACCGTGCTCAGCAAACTGGCCAATTCCTATGGTATAGGTTGCGCCGTCAGTTTCAGTTTTACTCTCAGCGCTTTTTCCGGAGCTTTCTTCCTGGGAAGAGGGAGCTTCCGTAGTTTTTTCCGGAGCCGGGGCAGAAGCACAGCCGGAGAGTGCGGCAGCAGCAAGGGCTGCCAGTAACAGGGTTTTCATTGATTTTTTCATGATATTCTCCTCCTAAAATGGTTTTCGTTGACAGGACAAAGGGTGGGGGTATGTTTGGCTTCTTTGTTGTTTCCGCAAATAAAAAAGTCTCAAGTACGTTAATAAACGTACTTGAGACGAATTATACAATCCGCGGTGCCACTCAAATTGACTTTGTCAAAGCCCACTTTTTCATATACTAACATATATGCCACCCAAATAACGGTTGTGGTTTCCGTCAGCCCCTAAAAATAAGTTCAGGGCCACCCTCAAAAGTCCATTCAGCTATCTGCTTTATACCGCACTCGCACCAACGGCGGCTCTCTGTAATATTGCTGGGAAGCTTACTCTTCTTTTTCAACGGTTTATTTTTATTTCATTTAAACAGTATATTAATACGTTTGAGCAGATTTGTCAACTGTTATTTTGTCTTTCGCAAAACCAAGGCTCCAAAGATCATAATTACAGAAAATACACACAGATAAGCAACAACGGACATGCCATGAGCAAACCAGGCGGCAATGACCATAAAAATGCTTCCTGCAAGTGAAAGGCAGGGCATAAATATCCTGTTAAAAAAATTCAGTTCTTTGCTTTTTACCATGAACATAATAAAAATAGGGATATAAAGGGCATATATGGTAATAATGGGAAGTTCTGAAGAATCAAAACTGAAAAAACCAAACCAGCCGGAAGTTAAATTTGCACCGTAAAAGTAAAACAGCCAGATTCCGCAGAGAAATAATCCCAAGATTGCGGAGTTAACAGGCATATTAGTTACCGGGTCTACCTGGTTAAATACTTTGGGAGCAGGGCCAAGGCCTCTTGCAGAAAGGGAATAAATTCCGCGGGTACAGCCAAGCATCAGGCCGTTTAATGTTCCAAGGCATGAAATAATGACAAATACAAATAACAATGAGCCTCCCACTGAGGTGAAGACTGTCTGAAAAGCCAGTTTAGCACCTGATTCACCTCCGGCCATCATCACCTCATTTTCAATGGTTCCTGCTAAGCCGATGTAATAAAGGATATAAGCGGACATGGTGATAAAGGTTCCTACGATCAAAGCCAGAGGAAGATTTTTCTTTGCATTTTTCAGTTCAGCATTGATGCAGGTTGCAATAATCCAGCCTTCATAAGCAAAACATGCGGCAACAATGGCGGTGAATAATCCGTTAGAGCTGCTTTGTGAAACATAATGGCTGAAATTATATACAGTCATTCCGCTTCTTAGGCCTGTAAAGGTTCCAACTACGGCCATTAAAAAGAGGGGAATCAGTTTAATGACTGTGGTGCTTACCTGAAACTTTCCTGCTAAAACAGGAGATAAGGCATTTATAGTAAAACTGGAAATCAGATAAAGGCAGGCAATGGTCATGCATTCTCCGCCTGTAATGGAAAAACCAAAGATAACGCAGGTATATCTGGCTGAAACCCAGGCCAGTACAGAAGTAATGGTAGGATAATAAATGATTGCCATAAACCAGCCTACATAATAGGCATAGGTTTTTCCCATGGCAGCCTCTGCGTAATCCACCACTCCGTTCACATATTGATACTTAGTAGCCATAACAGAAAACGTATAAGCGCAGGAAATCATAATAACTCCGCCAATGACCCATGCAAGAATACCCTGTTTTAAATTTCCTCCGGTTGCAGTAAGGATTTTTTCCGCCTTAAAGAAAACTCCGCTGCCTACAACGATGCCGATCACCATTGCGATGGCTGTAAAAAGTCCGTATTTTTTTTCTAACTTCGGTTCCATAGTTAAACCCCTTCTCTTTGCACAATAGAATCTCTTTTTTTGTTTTTCACCAATCATAAAATCATTTCCCCAAATTAAATTCTATGATATTCTGGTATTAGCTTTGTGATCAAATTTCTATTAAAATAGTGGGTGAGATTACGAAATTTGTCAGCTATTACATTTTATCATAAAGTTAAATATAATCCAGTGAAATTTTTAAATTAATAAATATAAATTTATGAGGAGGAAATAATGGAGAAAAATGTGATTCACATATACGGAGCATCGGGTTCAGGCACTTCTACACTAGGTAAATACATATCAGAGCAGATGGGCTATACTTTTATGGATACTGACGATTATTACTGGCTTCCCTCAGATCCCCAATATACAAAGAAAAGAGAAATAAATGAGCGCATTCTGTTGATGGAGAAGGATATCTTTCAATCAGATCAGGTTGTTATCTCGGGCTCCCTTGTGGATTGGGGAAATGAGTTGATCCCTTATTTTACATTGGCGGTCCGGGTAGCAATAGGCGGGAAAGTCCGCTTAGAACGGTTAAAAGAAAGAGAAAGGCAATGTTTCGGTTCACGCATAGAGGCCGGCGGAGACATGTACCGGAATCATCTGGAGTTTATGGAATGGGCGGCCGGTTATGATACCGGCGATCTAAATACAAGAAGCAAAGCAAAACATGATCAATGGCAAACATTATTAAAGTGCAGACAGATAGTTGTAAACGGTGAAGATCCGCTGGTTCAGAATCTGGAATTGATTAAAAAGTCTCTTTTGACATAATAAAAAGGGTGCCATAAAATGCATAAAGTCATTTTTGACACCCTCTCCTTATTATAAACTTAGTTTTTTCAAATCTTCATAAAATTCCGGATAAGAAACATTGACGCATTCCGCTCCCAGGATTTCAGTTTCGCCTTCAGCACATAATCCGGTCACTGCAAAAGTCATGGCAATGCGGTGGTCCAGCTTGCTGTCAATAACAGAACCGTGAAGCGGTTTTCCGCCTCTTATAATCATACCGTCCTCTGTCTCCACAACATCGGCTCCCATGGCAGATAAGTTTCTTACCATGATATCAATTCTGTTGGATTCCTTTACCTTTAATTCGGCCGCGTCCTTAATTACTGTTTCTCCTTCTGCCAGGCAGGCCATAGCGGCGATCATGGGAAGCTCGTCAATCAGGGTTGGAATAATGGCGCCGCCTATGGTAATACCGTGAAGAGAACCGGATTTTACCAGAATGTCGGCAGTAGGTTCTCCTGAATCTGCATTCACTTCTAATAAGGTAATATCTGCCCCCATATCCCGGCATACGTGAATAATTCCGTCTCGGGTGGGGTTAATGCCAACATTCTTTATCAGTATTTCAGAGCCTGGAATCATGAGTCCGGCTGCAATAAAGAAAGCCGCAGAAGAGATATCTCCGGGAACCACAACTCTGTTTCCGTAAAGTTCCTGCGCAGGAGTGATACATGCTGTGGTTCCCTCTGTTTTCACGTTGGCGCCAAAGTATTTCAGCATAATTTCAGAATGGTTTCTGGACACATAAGGCTCCGTTACTTTCGTTTCCCCTTCCGAATATAATCCTGCTAAGAGAATGCAGGACTTTACCTGGGCTGAGGCCACTGGGCTGGCGTAATGGATGCTATGAAGCTTTTTCCCTGTTATGGAGAGAGGAGCGCAGCCATTGTCTTTTAAACTCCTTATATTCGCCCCCATCATGGATAATGGCTCCATAATGCGTTTCATGGGACGTTTTTGGATGGATTCGTCACCGGTTAAAGTCACGTCAAAGTCCTGGGCTGCTAAAAGGCCGGAAATCAGGCGGGTAGTTGTGCCGCTGTTTCCGCAGTCTAAAATGGTTTCGGGTTTTTTTAATCCCCGGAGACCTTTGCCTTGGACAATGACCGTGCCGTTGTGATTCTCAATCTGAATTCCCATTTTCTGAAAACAGGAGATAGTGGAAAGGCAGTCAGCTCCCTGGAGAAAATGGCTGATTTCAGTTGTTCCCTTTGCAATGGCTCCAAACATCACACTGCGGTGGGAGATGGACTTATCGCCGGGTATAGTTATCTCACCCTTTAATGGGGAGGATTTTGTAAATTTCATAGAGTTCCTCTCTTAGTTTGAAATTAAATCGTAATGATACCGCTCCAGCACTTCCCATGCTTTGCCCATGGTTCCCCTGTCGTAAAATGCGATCCGCAGAGTACCTTCCCCATGTTCCCGGTTGTGGTTGATACCGATGTTTTTAATACTGATTCCCTTTGCAGCCAAAATAACAGACAGAGTGGAGATGGCTCCTACTTCATCAGCCATAACCACAGTGAAGGAGTAGTCTGGTGCAATAGAGCCGGCCACCTTTTCTGAGAAAGAGTCCCGGTAATTTCTGGAAGTTTCAAAAAGCTGGTAAATATAGTTGTTGTCCTTTTGTTTTAATTCGGCCAGAACCTGATTTAAAGAGGCGATGTACCGCTCCAGAATCACAGCAAGATGATTGCTGTTGGTCATGCATATCTGTTCCCACATTTCCGGTGAGGATGAGGCAATTCTTGTAATATCCTTAAAGCCTCCTGCTGCCAAACGCTTCATCAGTCCCTGCTCGTTGTCTGAATCCTTTACCAGGTTGACAAGGCTGGAAGCTACGATGTGAGGAAGATGGCTGATTGCAGCTGTGACAAAATCATGACTCTCATAATCCAGAACAAGTGGAAGTGAACCGATCATGTCAGCAATCCTCACCAGCCGGTCTACCTGTTTTTCTGTAGAAGCAGAGGTAGGGGTGATGATGTAATAGGCATTCTCCAACAGATGGTCTGTGGAGTTTTCGTATCCGGTCTTTTCAGATCCTGCCATAGGATGGCCTCCTATGAAGCAGTCCTCCATACCAAGGCGGCTGACTTCCTCATGAATGTCGGTTTTTGTGCTGCCTACATCTGTAATAATGGCACCTGGTTTTAAAAGGGGCTGTATATCAGAAAGATATTTTGCATTATATTCTACAGGAGTACAGAGAAAGATCATGTCGCATTCTCTCAGTTCTTCCCCGATTTCCTCCAGAATCACATCCACAATTCCGTCTTCCCGGGCTTTTAAGAGTCTGGAACGGCTCCGCATGTAGGCCATGATTTTTGTATCCGGCTTTTCCCGCTTGATCCCTCTGGCAATGGAACCTCCAATGAGACCAAGCCCGATAAAGGCAATGACTGCCTCGCCCAGGGGGCCTTCTCTTTGCCCTAGGGGCAAATTCACCTTGTCATTCATTCAGTGTTCTCCCGGCAAGTTTGGCATAAGGCTTTAATTCTGACACCAGGTTCTCAAACTGATCAAAGGTCAGGGACTGAGGACCGTCAGATAAGGCACAGGAGGGGCATGGATGGACTTCCACAATCAGACCGTCGGCACCGACTGCAATGGCAGCCTTGGAAATAGGTTCAATGTAAGCTCTCACTCCGGTAGCGTGGCTTGGATCGATGATTATTGGAAGATGACTCTTGGAGCGGATAACTGGAACTGCGCTGATGTCCAATGTGTTTCTGGTAGCTGTTTCGTATGTGCGGATTCCCCGTTCACAGAGAACGATGTTGGTATTGCCTTCGGAGGCGATGTATTCAGCTGAATTGAGCCATTCATCGATGGTTGCGGAAAGACCTCTTTTTAAGAGAACAGGGATTCCTGCTTTCCCTGCTTCTTTTAAAAGCTCAAAATTCTGCATGTTGCGGGCACCGATCTGGATCATGTCCACATATTTAACGGCTGTTTCAAGTGACTTTAAGCTGGTAACCTCACATACAATGTTAAGGCCTGTAGCTTCCCTGGCTTCCTTCATGAATTTTAAGCCTTCTTCCTCAAGGCCTTGAAATGCGTAAGGGGAAGTCCTTGGCTTGTAAGCACCACCCCGGAGAAACTGAGCTCCGGCTTTCTTTACGGCATAGGCAGTTTCTATAAGCATATCGTGGTTTTCTATGGCACATGGGCCGGCCATCATGGTCAAATGCCCGGCACCTATTTTTGCATTTCCAATGGTTATGACAGTATCATCGGGATGGAATTTTTTGTTCACCAGTTTATAGGTTTCCGTAACAGGAAGAATCTTATCAACACCTTCCATCAGCTCCATGTTTACGCCCTGCAGCTTTGACTTGTCACCGACCACACCTACAATGGTCACTTCAGTCCCCTCTGACAGATGGACCTGAAGGCCGTTTGATTCGATTAAGTTCTTTATTTTACTAACAGCTTCACTGGAAGCTTTAGGTTTCATAATAATAATCATATGTTTTTCCTCTCTTTTGCAAATATTTAATCCCCATTGTAATAGATTGTTGGTTACTTGTCAACGCTTTTATACGTTAAACTTTGACGCTTTAACGTAAATTACTGTTAAAAGGCTTAAGATGCCGCGTTGCCTGCAAAACGGTAGAATATTTAAATTTACTGTGATAAAATGATTATTATAACAGCAAAAACAATCGTTTTCCCGGAGGAATGAGCAGAAGAAATCTCCGGTCGGGATCTTCATGGTAAGGAATAAGACCGCAAGCTTCTGCGAAGTACTTATGCACATTGCATGTGCTTATGCCTGCGGATCTGTGGTTTGAGAAAACGGAAATTTATTTGGATGTACTGGGGAGGACAGGGGATAATGGATGCAGATAAGAATATAACATTATTGATAGCAGACGATGAAGCAACCATCCGCAACGGGCTTTCTACAGTCGTGCCCTGGGAACAGTTTGGCATAACCATCGTGGGCACCGCAGAAGACGGCAGGGAGGCGTATGATATTATTAAGTCCTGCAATCCGGACATTGTTATTACTGATATCCGTATGCCCGGCATGGACGGACTGGAGCTTATGGAACGTGTCAGACATGACAGGATGCAGACCAATTTCATTATTTTAAGCGGTTATGGAGATTTTAAATATGCACAGAAGGCCATTCAGCTTGGAGCGAAGAATTATTTTTTAAAGCCCATTAAAATTGATGAACTGGTAACGGAAATCAGACAGCAAAAAGAGAAGATTCTCCAATCCAACCATATTCATTCTTATTCTTCCTATTTAAATGTTAAAGCAGAGCCCAAAGAGAAGTTTTTAAAAAAGCTGCTGAAGAACGAGTTTTATTCTTACGAAGAGATCCGTGATGAAATCGGCCGGCTGGAACTTAAATTAAATGACAGTCCCTTCCGTGTCATGGTTTTTTCCATTGAGGGGAAAGATGACAGGGAACAGGAGGAGGAATTTCAACAGATAAATTATCTGATGGATATTGTGAGCCAAGAACTCCAGGAAACCAGATATGAATTTTTGGTGTCAAGCTCCTGCGAGCTTTTGACTATTATCCATACTATGCAGCCGAAATCAGTGCCGGTGAATTACCGCTTTCTGGCGACCAGGTGTTTAAAACAGGTGAACAGAGATTCAACCATGGATGTAACTGTGGGAATCGGTAAGGAAGGAACCGTGCTTACGGACTGCTCCAACTCCTATAAGACCGCCCTTATGTGCCTGTCCTACAGCTTTTATGAGACAGAGCAGAAGATTTTTGATGAGAGAATCCTGTGTACCACCCCGCCCCCGGCAGCTGCCAATCAGATGGATTATAATAATCTGATATATTCCATCACTGCCAACCAGACTGAGAAAATACGGGAATTATGCCGGGAATATTTTTCTCAGCTTCTCTATGTGCCAATGCCGTCGCCCAACTATATCCGGGGGATGTGTATTTATATGATCACGGATATTCAGAAGGCACTGGGCAGCCAAAAAGAATTATCTCAGGCGGAGGTTATTTTTCCGGTTAATACCATACGATCCTTTGAAGAGTTAAAATCCTATATGGAGGATTTTCTTATTGATTGTGCCGGAAAGCAGCAATCAGGAGGGGGCAGTTCCGGAAAGCAGATCATTCAGGCTGCAGAATATTATATAAAAACCCATATGGGAGAAAAGATTTTGGCCAAGGATGTGGCAAGGCACGTCAATTTAAGTGATGTCTATTTTACCAGCTACTTTAAACTAAAGACGGGAGTCAATTTCAGGGATTATGTAATCCGGATCAAAATAGATCATGCCAAGGGCCTGATGGAGCGGATGCCGCATAAGCCAGTGGCAGAAGTAGCCGCTGCAATCGGCTACGACGATTATCGTTCTTTTTACCGGGTATTTAAACAGAATACAGGTGTGGCTCCTTCCGATTATAACAGAAACAACGAAAAAGCACCGTGATTTGGAAAGGCAGTTATGATAAAACGGTTAAAAGAAACGGTTTTTAAATTTATTGGAGACAAAAAGATCGCATCCAAAATCAGGATTTGCATGTTCAGCATTGATATCATGCTTACTATTTTTATATGCATTTTTACACGGGGATATTTTAACAAACTTTATTATCAAGAAGTGGAAATGCAGATGCAGGATACCATGAATGTTATTTCTGAATCCTTAAATAATTTGTACGACACCCTTATTACAAATGTGAACAGCTTTGCATCCACCCCGGCCATACAAAGAGTGGTTATAAGCGGTCGGGAAGAAAACAGCTATTTAAATCCGGAAGGGGTCCAGGTACAGCTCATCAACCTTTTGAGCAGCAACAGTATGATTGAATCGGTTTTTATGGTCAACCGGGATGGAACCTGTCATACGGTATATGCTTACGGGGTAAGGCCGGAAAAAAATCTTTCTGATTTTCTTTCTGATTACGGAACCATTGATGAAATCACCTGGCTTCCTGCCTGCCAGAGCCCTTTTTTACAGCAGCAGGACGTGATTCCCATTGTAATTCCCTTATCAACCTTGATTCCCGGTGATAACGTGGTGATTACCGCAAAGGGGGAAGAAGTGGCTACCAGGCTGGTGGTTCTGTTAAATTTACAGAAGTTCCAAAGCAGGCTGTCCTTATCCAATGCCAATTACTTTGAGCGCTCTTATTTTGTGGTAAATTCCATGGGGAATAACATCAGCCTTAAAAATCCCCTTTCCATGAGTATGGTACTTGAAAACAAGGGCTTTATAAAAGGAGTAAGGGGCAACCATAAGGATACTCAGATCCGCCAGATTGCAGATTTGACAGACAATGCGGTTTATTCCCAGATGCTTCCCTTTTCGGACCTTCAGCTGATCAGTGTTTTATCAAAAGAATCATTAAACAGAAAGATTGCTGCCATGAATCAGTTCATTGTTCTGATGGGCGGGGCGGGGCTGATATTTTCCGTTGCATTTTCCGCTGTTTTATCCAAATTCATCACTTCGCCTCTGGAGCGGCTTATGGAGAGCATCCGGCAGATTCAGGAAAATCATTATGATGAGCCATATAAAACAAAATATAAAGATGAAATCGGTCAGCTGAATGCAGCAGTTAATTCCATGTACAGCACCATTCAGTCACAGATCAGCCAGATCAAAGAAGATGAGCATGAGAAATATCAGCTGGAAATTCAGGTTCTGGCAGAACAGATCAATCCGCATCTGCTCTATAATACACTGGAAGGTATTAACCTGGAAGTACTGAACAACCACACTCTGGTAGCTTCTTCCATGATCAATAATCTGGGCACCTTTATGCGTATCGGACTGAATTATGGAGATGAGCTTATCATGATCAGGAATGAAATTGCTCATGTGAAGGCTTACATCAATATCATGAATCACAGGACAAATAAGTCCATTTCCTTTCAGTCTTATGTAGAGGGAGATCTTATGGAGTACCGTATTCTCAAATTAATTTTGCAGCCCCTGGCAGAAAACTCCATTAAGCATGGCTTTCAGGATGAAAGGTGGGGGGAGGCGGTGTGTATTCCTTCTATTGATGTACGGTTTTACCGGAAAGAAGGCTGGATTTATATAGAAGTCATTGATAATGGCTGCGGCATTGATATTGATAAGGCCTATGATTCTCTTTATCATAAAGATCCGGCAGGCGGTCAGCACATTGGGCTTCATAATGTTTTCACCAGATTAAAAATATATTACGGAGAGGCGGAGATGAATTTTCAGACCATTCCATACTTTCAAAACAGTGTGGTGATCCGCATTCCTGAAAAATAAGAGATAAAAAGGTGTCCCTAATGCTGTTTAATGGCTTACGGAATACCTTTTTTATTTTATGTTTTACTGCCAGAAAAGGTATAATATTAAAAAATGTTACATGAATCATGAAAAATGCCATGTCATATTTAAATGAAAAACATTAGAATAATATCATCAAAGTAATACATTATGAAACAATGAGAAAGGAGCAGATTATGAAAAAAAGAGCTTTAAGTTTCATGATAGCAGGAGTCCTGGCAGCGGCAGCACTGACCGGGTGTTCCGGCGGGGGAGCAGCTGAAACAACCGGAGCCCAGAATCAGACAGGAGCAGCAGGAGAATCCAAGGAGGGCACAAAAGCTGCTTCAGCAGGTGAAACCGTGATTAAGGTCTGGACCAATGACCGGCATGACTCTGAATATGTGGATCAGAAGATCAGTGAGTTTAATGAGTCCAATGACAAAGGCATTAAGATTGAGATGACTGTGGTAACAGACGATTATGCCAATATGCTTTCCATGGCATATTCCTCCGGCACGGCACCTGATATTGCAGGTATCAGTGCAGGTCAGAGCGGCTTCGATTTAAAAACGTTTGCAGATGCTGCAATCCTGGAGCCTATTAACGATAAAATTGCAGACTCGGAATATGAAAAGGTGACCGAGGCAAGTAAGCTTCAATACGAAGGGATTAACATGATCAACGGCAATGTATACTGGATCCCTACCGGTATGAGAAGCGGTGTAAGAATGGAGTACAACAAGGATTTGGTGGAAGCAGCAGGCATCACAGAGTTTCCTGATACCTTGGATGGTGTTATCGAACTGGCTAAGAAAGTAACAGACAACGGAGGAGGAAAGAACTACGGCATTGCTTTTACCTCAAGTGTTCCTTTCATCAGATGGATAGAAGGCACCAGTGAGACAAGCGGCATTTACCGTTATGATTATAAAAAAGGTGAATTTAATTTTGATGGTTATAAACCAGTGATTGAAAAGACTAACCAGTTATTTAAAGATAACAGCGTCCTTCCTGGATCCGTATCCCAGGGGGTAGATGCAATGAGAGCACAGTTTGCAGAAGGAGCCTTTGCTCTTTGGGGCAATGCATCTCAGGAAGCAGGTGTGTTTACAGACCAGTTCCCGGTGACCAAGTTTGACTGGGGAGTATCTACGGTGCCGACTCTTGACGGAGAAGTAAAGGGTGCTTTGACTATTCAGCCTCAGAAGGGGTATATGATGCTTTCTTCTTCTAAGAACAAGGATGCTGCATGGGAAGTCATTAAGTTCTTTTCCAGCGAAGATTTCTTAAAGGGCTACTTAGAGGGAGGATATTGCCTTCCAATCTCCAGCCATATGAGCGGAGTCATTGATTCTTCTAAGACCGGCAGATTAGCAGATTTTAAATTACAGGATTACGAAAGTGTATATCCGGCAGTACCGGCTGTTGCCATCCAGGGCGATGACTATGTGGCAACGCTTTGGAATGCCATGTTAGGCAATGTGAGCGCTGACGATGCCATTGCAGATTTAAACAAGAGGTACAACGAAGCTCTTGATAATGATGTTAGCATGGGCAAGATTAAAAGACTTGTTATTAAGGACTTTGACCCGATGCATCCAAATGCAGGAACCATTGAGTACTTGGACAAATAAGTGAAGAAAGCAAAGGGGCTGTTTTTAGAAAAACTAAAAGCAGCTCCTGTTTTAGAGAAAGGTGATACGGCTTATGAAAGAAAAATTAAGCGTTGCGGAACGAATGAAACGAGCAGGCAGCAGGGGGGATTTTACTTCCGCTTTGATGCTGCTTCCGGCAGTGTTTTTGCTGGTAGTGATATCCATCTATCCTTTCTGCTGGCTTTTCAGATATATTTTTTATGATTACAACGGATTTACCGCTTATTATATAGGATTTAAAAACTTTACCAGAATGTTTCAGGATGCCGTGTTCTGGCGCAGTGTCCTTCATACCTTTGAATATGCTGTGCTGAAGCTGGTAATTATCATACCATTATCCCTGCTTCTGGCTGTTTTGCTTAATCAGAAGATTAAGGGAAGCGGAATTTTCCGGGGGATTTATTTTATGCCCACAGTCATTAGCTCTGCGGTTTACAGCCTGATATTCGGTTTTATCTTTGCTGTTTATAACGGGGTATTAAATGCTTATCTCCAAAAGCTTGGAATGATCCATTCTCCCATCGACTGGTTGGGAAGTGCCTCCATTGTTATGCTTTCTATTATTATCGTAGCGGTATGGGGCGGTTTTGGTAATTATATGATTTTGTTCATGTCCGGCCTTTCCAGCATTTCTGAGGAAGTGTATGAAAGCTGTAAAATGGACGGGGCAAATGGGGTACAGTCCTTTTTCTACATCACTCTGCCCATGCTCAGTCCTGTTTTAAAAGTGATTTTGATGCTGGCAATTACTACGGCATTAAAGGACTATGAATCCATTTTGGTGCTTACCAATGGAGGTCCAAACAGCAGGTCAGAGGTAATGTTCACCTATATATATAAGCTAATATTCGGTTCACAGACAACACCTCAGATCGGCTATGCAACCGTACTCAGTATTATGGCGGCGCTTATTATCGGTGTGATTACGGCTATTTACATGTACCTTGCAAGAAAACTGGATGATGTGGTTTAAGGAGGCAGATATGGAGAAGACACATACCGTATATTCAAAAAAAACAAAAGCAATGCGAGGCCTTCTGTTCCTGCTTCTTTTAATTGTTTCGTTAATTACCCTCTATCCGGTCATTTACATTGTTATGGGATCGTTTAAGGCAAATAATGAACTGCTTTTGGGAGGAACCAGTATTCTGCCCCAGACATTTATCTTTGAAAATTATAAGCAGGCATGGGAAAAGGCTAATTTTGCAATCTATACTGTGAACAGCCTTATTATAAGCCTTGGGGTCATGATATTAACTATTTTGACAACCACTATGGCTGGTTATGTGTTTGCAAGAAAAAAGTTTAAGGGAAAAGAACTGTTGTACAGTATCTTTGTAGCTTTTATGTTTGTTAATGTAGGAAGTGTAAGCTTAAGACCTTTGTTTGAGCTTGCCGTGAAGGTGAAAATGAACACTTCTCTTCTAAGCATAATCCTTATTTCCACGGGTATGGGGCAGGCAACTTATATTTTCCTTGTGAGAGGATTTATGAATACCATTTCCAAGGAGCTTGATGAAGCGGCGAAACTGGATGGCTGTACTTTTTTTCAAATTTATTATAAAATAATAATGCCGCTTTTGAAACCGGTTATGGCAACCATCGGACTGCTTTCCTTCCGTACAGGGTGGAATGAATATATCATGCCCCTGGTATTCACCATGTCAAACGACAAACTCCGTCCCCTGACCGTGGGCGTTGTCATGTTAAAGAACAGTGGTGACGGAACAGCAGCATGGAACCTGATGTTTGCAGGCTCTACTATATCAATCATACCGATTATAGTGCTTTATATGTGCACCAGCCGCTACTTCATGAGCGGGCTGACTGCGGGTGCGGTGAAGGGATAAAAAGATGGAAAAACAATATTTAAACAGGTCCGGGTTTCTTACTAATTATCTGGTGTCAGGCCCAAAAGAAACGGATTTTATTAATCATGAAACGGATGATAATCAGCTGCGCTACGAGAAATATCTAAGATCCCTGGTTGCAGGCAGACCAATGTCCCCTCCAGAAGAGGCAGCGGTATTGGGAGAAAACAGCCGCCTTGGCATGCCGTGGAGATACTATTATCACTATGGTAACTGGTTTGTGGATGAAAGCACCTTTTACTCCACACTTCAGAAGGTGGAACTTGATGCCGTTACGGGAATCCTGGTTGAAAGGGATCTGACGGTAAAGGCTGTTGTATGGTCTTATGCAGCAGTGGCTGTCTGGTGCAATGGGGAACTGGTGTGTCATATGGATTCGCCGGTTTATAAGCCCATTGAGAAAAAGACTATGGAGCTCCGTTTAAAAAAGGGGATCAATCAAATCTACATCAGCCTTCAGACCCTGGGAGTCCGGGATACCAGAACCTTATTCGGGATTCAGATCAAGGACCATGAGTCAGAAATTGCTGTCATTCTGCCGGATGAAGAAAAGACTGATGAGTTGGTTCGGGCTGAAACCTGGCTTGATTCCCTTTGTATAATGGATTCTGTCATGTCCTATATGGGAGAGGCTCCCGGTGGAACCTGGCTTGCCTATGACAGCCAGAGCCCTGACTTTGCTCAGGTGGAGAGCAGGAAAGAGTGGCAGGAGATCACCGGCAGGGATCAAGTGGTCCTGGACGAAGAAAAAACTGGGGTAATTTTAGTAACCGTCAGGAAGGAACATGCCGTTCTTACCAGAATGGTCGAAAATATCAAGGCCCAGAAGCCTGTGTACTCAAAAGAAACAGGTTTTGAGGAAAACAGGAATACCATTTTTCGCAGGATCGGAGCGGCAGAAAGCTTATCAAGAGGAGATAAGTTTGGCTTTTCTATTTCCAATATTCTTGCGAGGAAAGCTCTTGGAATGGAAAATGGAAAGGATAAGGAGTTACTTTATGAGACTCTTGACCAGATTGAAAGCAGGTATGACTGCTCTGATTTCCTTGTTTGCGGCTTGATCCGGTATTTGAAAAATTATCCCGTGGATAAAGAGATGGCTGAACGGGCTAAGAATGTGCTTCTTGACTGGAGGTACTGGATGGATCAGAAAGGCTCCGATGCAATGTGTTTCTGGAGCGAAAATCATTCCCTGATGTTTTATACGTGTGCCATGAATGCAGGGAAAATGTATCCGGATGAATATTTTCCCCGTGCAGATATGACTGGAAAGGAGCTTTTTCATGCAGGAAAAGCCAAGGTAGAATGCTGGCTGGAGGATGTGGAAAAACACGGATTTGAAGAATTCCTAAGTACCGTATATATGTGCGTCACCTTTGCTGCACTTTTAAATGTCATTGATTATTCTGATCCAAAGATTTCTCAGAGGGCTGAAAAAATTACAGACCGCCTTTTAGAAATGCTATGCCGCCACGCCTATGACGGAGTTGTTATCGCTCCTATGGGCCGTGTTTACCGGGAAGTGGTTCATCCCTTTGAACAGGGAGCACAGGCGCTGATGAATCTTATCAATCCAAAAGTTCCCTACTCCTTTGGGGAAGGCTGGCTGGGCTTTTTCGCCAGCAGCAGATACAGGCTGCCTGCCGGATTGGCACAGCTTATGGAAAAACCGGCAGATGAATGTTATTCTACGGGAAATGCTCTGATTCATCTGAACAAGACTTCGGAATATTGTCTGACCTCTGTTCAGTCCCCAAGGCTGGATCAGGGATTTAACCGTTGGAAGAATCTGACCCTGGACCCGGAGGCAGACCCTTCAACCTGTGAATATACCAAATCTCTGAATGAAAGATTCCACGGTACTACCTGCTTTGAACCGGGAGTATACGGTTATCAGCAGCATATGTGGTATGCTGCACTAGATAAAGAGACAGCCTTATTCACCAACCATCCGGGAGGAACCTGTGACTCCAGTTCCATGCGGCCGGGGTTCTGGTATGGAAACGGTGTGATGCCTGCTCTGGTTCAAAAAGAAAATCTTTTGGGAGCCGTTTATCACATTCCTGAGGAACATCCCATTCATTTTACCCATGCTTATTTTCCTGCTCCTAAATTCATGGAAACAAGTATTGGGGAACATTGGCTTATAGGCAGGCAGAAGAAGGGGTATGCCGCTTTGTGGTGCAGCGGTGTCATGGAACCCACAGATGATCAGCTGTTCGGCTGTGAATACAGGACTTATGGAGATGATATTGCATATTTCTGTGTATGCGGCAGCAGCCAAGTTTTTCAATCTCTGGATGAGTTCGCCGCTTTTGCAGAAAGCCTCCAGCCGGAATTTAATAAAGAGAAACGTACCCTGACAGCTGGCGGATTAATAGTGAGGTTTATGAAAAATCATGATAAGACACAATATATTTAGTGAAGATACTCAAAAGGCGGTTGCTTCTGCATCCGCCATTTTCCGCAGATATCCTTTTTTTATGAGCAATTACAAATGGTGCAAGGAGCTTTTGCTGATAAAAAAGAATCCGGAAAAGGCAGCAGAAGCCATAAGACTGGGGATACGGCATGCTAACATGCTGAATTTAGATGCAGGTATACTCCCGGTGGTTTATATAGACTGGATGATGCCGGCGGCTATTGAGGATATCCTGAATCAGGGAATTCCGGAACGTATATTTCTTGAATCCATGAAAGATATTGAAATCTGGATCAAGGTTTATCAAAAATATCATGAGGGTCGGGTGGGCCTTGACCGCATTGAGTGGGTCTTTCGGTCTGTTGCCGGAAAAGTGCGCCGGTTCGGCAGCCTGCAGTTTGAGGAGGTGACTTATGATTTCTCCTTCCTGATTTTTAAAAACAGATATACCAGTGAATACAGGGCATTGGCATGTCCTGGCTTTAAGGTGGATCAGGATGGATATTTTTCAGGAACCAATGGAAGAGTGTTCACAAGGGAATATAAAACTTATGTAAATTGCCTGAATGAAACCGTAACGGGATTTTCGGCCGATTTTAAGCGTGGTGCGGTTAACATAGATAAGACCTTGATTCTTCATCTGTCTGATTGGGAACTGTGTCTGGCCCCGGGAGAAAAGGCGGTGGCAGTCCATATTCCCCAAGGAGCGGATCTTTCTCCGGATAAAATAGATTCCTCCTTGGAGGAGGCAAAGAAATATTACCCTGGAAGCCTTCTTGTCTGCGACAGCTGGCTTCTGGACCCCAATCTGAAGTTTATTTTACCGGAGAGAAGCCGGATCATAAACTTTATGGAACGTTTTTATAAGATGCCTATTATGGCGGAATGCCCGCAGATTCTGGAACGGGTTATGGGGTTTGATTGTTCCATGGAAAGACTGGAAAGTTATTCATGCAGCACTTCACTGCAGATCTCACTAAAAAAACATCTTCTGGAAGGTAAGGAGATGTTTACCACGGCAGGTTTCCTGCCGTGGTAATAGAACAATAAGGAGAAGGGTAAATGAAAGGATATTTTGCAGGATTGGATATAGGCGGAACTAATGGGAGGCTAAAAATCTGCGATGCTCAAGGGACTGTACTTGGAGAATTTACGGCACAAGGATGCAGTCTTAATACGGATGGAGCTGAGAAAAGCCGGCTTCGGTACCGGGCATTGGTACTTCCGGCCCTGAGCCAGTTAAATCTGGAACCGGGCTGCTGCCATGGGATTTGTGTAGCAGCCAGCGGGATCGATTCCCCTTCGGATGAATACAATTGCAGATCCAGCTTTGAAGAAATGGGATTTCCCCCCGAAAAGCTTTTGGTGTTAAATGACTGTGAAGTATTTCTGCACATGACAAAGGAACCGGCGCTGGTAGTTATATCAGGAACCGGCTCGGTATGTTTTGGCAGAGATAAAGACGGAACCATACACCGGACCGGCGGCTGGAATCATATTATCAGCGATGAGGGAAGCGGATTTGCCATGGGATTAAAAATCCTAAAGGCAGTCGGAGATGAGCTGTCCGGGAGAATTACATGTCCCATTCTCACACCACTTATTTTAGAGAGAACAGGCCTTGACACCCTTGAAAAAATAGATGATTTTATTAATGCAAATCTTATGGAGAAGTCTGAGATTGCAAGATTGTCCCCCCTTGCATATGAGGCAGCGGTTCAGGGAGATATGGAAGCCATCCGTATTCACCGGGAATGCAGTGAAGCTTTATGGGGCCTTATTCGGGACACTGCATTTAAAATGAAGAAAAATTCCCCGGCAGACGGACTGGATATGTGGCTTTGGGGCAGTGTTCTGGTTAAAAATGATTTAATACGGAGGCTGGTGGAAGAGAAAACAAAAGAGGAGATGCCAGGTGCTGTGGCCGGTATACCGGCAATGAGTGCCCTGGATACAGCTCTTAAAGCAGCAATGTCGCAGCAATAGTATTATAATTCAGCCTTGGAGATATAAAAAGAGAAGATGGCGGGTCCTTCTTCTCTTTTTGTAATGGAAAAAATAGTTTTAAAATGTTTGTGCCAGAGCATCCTGGATTTATTTAAACTGGTAATTTTACCATATATTTGATATAATGAAACAAAAAAACAACGGAGGGTTAATGTATGAGAAAATTATGTAAAAAGCTGGCTGTTTATGGAATATGCGGTCTGATTACGTTTGGAGGGCTTCCTATCATATCAGAGGCTCATTCAGGCAGGACTGATGCAAGCGGGGGCCATCGGGACAATAAAAATAAAAGTGGGTTGGGAAGCTATCATTATCACTGCGGCGGATATCCGGCCCACCTTCACCCCAATGGGGTTTGTCCTTATAAGTCTGGCAATTCTGGAAGCACTGCATCAAAACCTGCTGAAACAGCCAGTCAGCCGGTTCAGAATGAGACAAGACAGGTTACTGCTGGCTGGCAGCAGGAGGCCATTGGCTGGAAATATGGAAATGAAGACGGATCTTTCGTAAAGGGCAGCTTTTTATCAGCAGATGGAAACTGGTATTATTTCACCCAGGATGGCTACATGGCAACAGGCTGGAAGCTGGTGGCTGAAGACTGGTATTATTTTGATTCGGACGGCCGTATGGTAACGGGCTGGCGGCAGATTGGTGATGGCTGGTATTATTTTGATCATAGCGGTCATATGGTTACCGGAGACGTTATCATAGGAGATGATTACTACTATTTTGATGATGATGGAACCCTGAACGAAGATTTTTATGACTTGGATTAGAAAAGATAGGAAATAGAAAATCCAGTAAAAAATGTTTGTGCAAATTGCACCTTTTGCTTGCAATTATAAGACATTTTTAGTAAAATATTCTTATAGACTTAAATACCGAACAGGAGGAATGTTTATGAACGTGTATGGAACCAAACAAATCCGTAACGTCGCCTTACTTGGGCACGGAGGCGCCGGTAAAACTACCCTGGCAGAGGCTATGGCGTTAGTGACCGGAGCCATCAGCAGAATGGGAAAAGTTACCGATGGCAATACCATCAGCGATTATGACAAAGAAGAGATCAAGAGACAGTTCTCTATCTCCACTTCCCTGATTCCCTTGGAGTTTACAGGAGAAGAAGGTCCTATTAAAATCAATCTGCTGGATACTCCAGGATATTTTGATTTTGTAGGAGAAGTCGAAGAGGCCATCAGTGTTGCGGATGCAGCAGTGATCGTTGTAAACTGCAAGGCAGGAATTGAAGTCGGTACTTATAAGGCATGGGAGCTTTGCGAAAAGTACAGGCTGCCCAGACTTTTCTTTGTAACAAATATGGACGACGATCATGCAAGCTACCGTGAGTTGCTGCTTAAGCTGGAAAAAGAATTCGGAAGAAAAATTGCGCCGTTCCACCTCCCAATTCGTGAAAATGAAAAGTTCGTAGGCTTTGTCAATGTTGTAAAGATGGCAGGCAGACGTTTCACCACAAACAGTGATTATGAAGTATGTGAGATCCCGGAATACAGCCAGAAAAACCTGGGAATTGCCCGGGAAGCTCTTATGGAAGCAGTTGCAGAGACCAGTGAGGAATATATGGAGCGTTATTTCTCCGGAGATGAATTTACAGTAGAAGAGGTTTCTGCTGCTCTTAGAGAACACGTAACCGAAGGAAATATTGTTCCTGTTATGCTGGGTTCCGGAATCAATGCCCAGGGTGCCAAGATGGTACTTCAAGCCATTGATATTTATTTTCCGGCACCTGACCATTTCGAGTGCATCGGCGTAGACGTTTCCACAGGAGAACGCTTTACTGCCAAGTATAACGATCAGGTATCCTTATCTGCCCGTGTATTTAAGACTGTAGTGGACCCATTTATCGGAAAGTATTCCCTGTTGAAGATTTGTACCGGTGTTTTAAAACCCGATTCCTCTATCTATAATGTGAATAAGGATACTGAGGAGAAGATAGGAAAGGTTTATCTGTTGAGAGGAAAAGATGTCATTGAAGTTCCGGAATTAAAGGCCGGAGACATCGGAGCTGTATCCAAGCTGAGTGTGACCCAGACCGGGGACACCATTGCTCTGCGTTCTGCTCCCATCGTATACCATAAGCCGGAAGTATCAACTCCATACACATATATGCGCTATAAAACCAAGACAAAGGGTGATGATGACAAGGTTTCCACCGCTCTTTCCAAGCTGATGGAAGAGGATTTGACCTTAAAGACCTTTAATGATTCTGAAAACCGTCAGTCCCTTGTGTATGCCATCGGCGATCAGCAGTTAGAAGTGGTGGTAAGCAAGCTGCTAAGCCGCTATAAAGTAGAAATTGAACTGAGCAAACCTAAATTTGCTTTCCGGGAAACCATCCGCAAGAAAGTGGAGGTTCAGGGAAAATATAAGAAGCAGTCCGGAGGACATGGACAGTATGGTGATGTAAAGATGACCTTTGAGCCTTCAGGAGATTTAGAAACTCCTTATGTCTTTCAGGAAAGCGTTTTTGGCGGAGCTGTTCCAAGAAACTATTTCCCTGCAGTTGAAAAGGGAATTGCTGAGTGCGTTTTAAAAGGACCTTTGGCTGCTTATCCTGTGGTAGGTATAAAAGCTACCTTAACAGACGGTTCTTATCATCCGGTAGACTCTTCGGAATTGGCATTTAAGATGGCGGCTACCATGGCCTTTAAAAAGGGCTTCATGGATGCAAATCCGGTTCTGCTGGAGCCCATTGCTTCCCTGAAGGTTACGGTGCCGGATAAATTTACCGGTGATATTATGGGAGATTTGAACCGCAGAAGAGGCCGTGTTCTTGGAATGAATTCCAATCACATCGGAAAACAGGTGATTGAAGCAGATGTGCCCATGTCTGAGTTGTTCGGCTATAATACAGACTTACGATCCATGACAGGCGGTATGGGAGTTTATGAATATGAATTCAGCCGCTACGAACTGGCTCCTGGCGATGTTCAGAAGAAGGAAGTCGAAGAGCGGGCATCCAAGGTTGACAGAGACGAAGTATAAGTAATAAAGGAGTGAAGGTAGGCCTTCCAACTGGCGAAAGTCCAGTTGGAAGGCTTTTTGCATGTATTGAATTATAATAAAGTTTCTTGATGCGGCATACAAATAATATTGACAATGTATTATAATTGTTATATATTGTATTATATAAAAGAAGGAGGGTAAACCATAATGGAACCAAAACAGATTATTGAATCAATTAAGGAAATAATGCCGGTTGTAAAGTCAGTGTATTTTGTAGGCTGCGGTGCATCAAAGGCAGAGCTTTACCCGGGAAAATATTTTCTTGAGGCAAATGCAAAGGAGATCAGGACTGGCCATTATACTGCAAATGAGTTTTTGTATGCGACTCCTGCAGCAGTAGACGAGACGGCAATCGTCATTACCTGTTCTCTGGGAGGAAATACGCCTGAAACCATTGCAGCTTCAAAAAAAGCCATGGAACTGGGGGCAAGGGTAATCGCAATCACCCATGCAGAAGGTTCTCCTTTGGCAAAACATGCTCATTATGTGATTGTCCATGGCTTTGAGAAGAACTATGCTGCAAAGCTTGAGAAGATGACCAATGTATTAAGCCTGGCTGTGGAAATCCTGAATCAGTATGAAGGGTATGTCCATTATGATAAGATGCAGGAGGGATTCAGCAAGATATACGGTCTTGTTGAAAAGGCAGTGTCCTTTGTTCTTCCTCCTGCACAGGAATTTGCAAAAGATCATAAGGATGCACCCATAATCTATGTTATGAGTTCAGGAGCGACCCAGGAAGTTGCCTATTCCTTTTCTATCTGTCTTTTGATGGAAATGCAGTGGATCAACTCTGGTTCCTTTCATACGGGAGAGTTTTTCCATGGACCGTTTGAAATTGTGGAAAAAGATGTACCTTTTATTTTATTAATGAATGAAGGGCGTACAAGAGCCCTGGACTCCAGAGCCCTGGACTTTTTAAACCGCTTCCAGGCAAAGACAACGGTTTTAGACGGAAAGGATTTTGGAATTGGCTCCCAGCTTCCGTCCTCAGTTGCAGAATATTTCAATCCCATAGTGCTGACTGCAGTGCTCCGGGTCTATGCGGAACAGCTATCAATTGCCCGGAGTCACCCATTGACAAAGAGAAGGTATATGTGGAAGCTGGAATATTAATTTATGGGAAAAACACTGCAAAGAGAAACTTCCAACATGTTCTGGTCGATTTTAGGCGTGGTGTTTTTTGCGGTGGCCTACCGGTGGTTTCTGTTTCCTTCCAACCTCTATAGCGGGGGATTTACAGGAATCTCCCAGCTTTTAAAGCTGCTTATTACCAAAATAGCAGGCGTTCGTGTGCCGGAAGCGATAGACCTTACGGGAATTATTTTCTGGTGCATCAATCTTCCCCTGTTTTTGCTTGGATATAAAAGCATTGGGAAAAAGTTCTTTTGCAGGACCATCGCAGCAGTATGTATTCAGTCAATTCTGCTGACCTTTATTCCTGCTCCCCAAAAGCCTTTATTCCGTGATGAGCTGTTAAACAGCATGATCGGAGGGGGATTATCTGGTCTGGGAGTGGGGCTCACCTTGAGGGCGGGAGGTTCCGGCGGAGGGGTAGATATACTGGGGATGTACTGTGCCAAGGAATATCCGGATTTCAGCGTGGGAAAGATCAGCGTTATCATAAATGCCTTCATTTATTTCATGGCAGCCATAGGCTATGATCTGGAGGTAGCAGCATATTCCATGCTTTTGTTCAGATCATATCTCCGGATATGATTATGGGACATTTTGAAAAACGTCTGGAAGTTTAATCAGGTAAAACAATCAACAGGAGGAAAGATATGTTTAATTTTGACGAGGCGAGGATAAGGCAGGAGCATCAAAATGGGGTGGATATCATTCCGAAAATAGAAAAGATCATTGACCGGGTATGTGAAGAAGGGTACTCCAATATCTTTTACATCGGCATCGGAGGAACTGTTTTATATGCAAACCAGATGATGCACATTGCCAAGCAGCTGGGCTCCAGGCTACACGTTTATGTTGAAAATGCAGCGGATTTTAACCTGGTGGGCAATCCCTTTTTTGACAGCAGGTCGGTTGTGGTTATTGAATCCATTTCAGGAGATACCAAAGAAGTGGTGGAATCAGTGGAAAAGGTACGTGCAGCAGGAGCCAGAGTGATCGGTTACGTGGAAAAGGAAGGAACCCCTTTATATGAATTGTGCGACCATCTTATCAGTACCACAGGCGGAGGATATTATTTCTGGTATACTGTAACACTGCGGTTTATGAAGAATGCAGGCCAGTTCATCAAGTATGACCAGTTCTTTAAAGAGATCGTACATATGCCGGATAACATTGTCCGGGTGTACCAGGACGCTGATGAGGATGCAAAAGCCTATGCGGAGAAATACTGTGATGAACCAATTACTTATCTGGTGGGATCGGGAAATCTGGAAGACTGGGCTGTCTGCTACGGCATGTGCATTATGGAAGAGATGCAATGGATGCGCACAAGGCCCATTTCAGCGGCTAACTTCTTCCACGGAACCCTTGAGGTGATAGAACGGGATATTCCTGTTATACTGATTAAGGGGGAAGATATGACAAGGCCCCAGATGGACCGGGTGGAGAAGTTTGTCAACCGGGTCAGTGCAAAAGTCATTGTATTTGATACCAGAAAATTCTGTTTAGAAGGCATCAGCGATGAGTTCAGGGGAGTTCTTGCCCCCATTGTCATGCGTTCCGCTTTTCAACGGATAAATGTGCATCTGGAACACTGCAGAAGGCATCCGCTGGCTATCAGAAGGTACTATAAAAGACTGGATTATTGATGGCTTAAACGTGAAAAAATTGACGTTTTTCATGGCGAAAAAACCTTCTGTGTGGTATGATACAATATATCAATCTAAAATGATCTGATGCTCCATGGGTGTTGAGACCATTTTAAGGAGGAAGGTTTGTATGTCAGAAGTGGTGAGGGACACAGTGGTGCCTCTTTATCTTCAGATTGCTGAGGATATTAAATCAAAAATCAGAAACGAAGAAATTAAGGCAAATACCAGGATTCCTACGGAGTTGGAATTAAGCGATTCGTATCAGGTGAGCAGGATAACCATAAGGAAAGCGCTGGAGCTTCTGGTGGATGAAGAAATATTGGTCCGCAAACAGAGAATAGGGACATTTGTTTCAAATAAAAAGATGTCCAGAAGCTTAAACAGCTTTATGGGCTTTTCCCAAAGCTGTGAATTGGCAGGAAACAAAGCAGGAACGAAATTTCTCTCAGCCGAACTGGTGAAAGCAATGCCTTCAGATGTGAAAACCTTGAATTTAACGGAAGATGACAAAGTCATACGCATCAGGCGCTTAAGGTATTGCAATGATACTCCGGTGATTTTGGAGGAGAATCATTTTCCTAGAAAGTATGCATATCTGCTGGCCGAGGACTTAAACGGGTCACTGCACCAGCTTTTGTCGGATCACGGGATTATTCTGACCAGCGGCGCAAAGACTATTGGGATATGTCATGCTACCAGGGAGGAGGCAAAGCATCTGGAAGTAAAGGAAAATGACGCTTTGATCTTGTCCAAGGATATTGCTTACGATTCCACCGGAGAGCCGGTTTACAGCGGAAAGGAAATTGTCAATGCGGACCGCTACGAGTATAAAATATTGACAAGCAATATGATGAGGGAAAGATGAAACGGATTAATCGCAATCAAATTGCAATTATGAATATTCAGTATAAACATTTCCCCCTGACCCGTTTTTTGGATGATGCAGTTTCAAATGGTGTGAAAAATATTGAGTTGTGGGGAGCAGAACCCCATTTTCACCTGGAGGATATGACCTATGGGGAAGTATCCGCAATACGCCGGGAAATCGAAAGCAGGAACTTGAAGCTGGTCTGTTTTACACCGGAACAGTGCGTATATCCTGTTAATCTGGCGGCACCGTCTTTGGCGGCAAGAAGGAGAAGCATTGGTTTTTTTGAGGACAGCATCAGGGCAGCAGGAGAGCTTGGCTGCAATAAGGTCCTTGTTACGTCAGGTACGGGGTACTTTGACGGAAGCAATTATGATGATGCCTGGAACCGGTCGGCAGAGAATCTGTACGGTTTAGGAGAACTTGCCGGGCATTATGGGGTGACATTAGCGCTGGAGGTGCTCAGGCATGATGAGAGCAATCTGGTGTATGATTTACCACGTTGAAGAACATGCTTAAGGAATTGAATCACGGCTCCATAGGAGGAATGATTGATACCATCCCCATGGCCCTTGCAGGAGAGTGTCCTGCCCAGTATTTAGAAGCCCTGGGAGAAAAGCTGGTTCATGTCCATTTTATTGACGGAGAGCCTCGGGGGCATTTGGCCTGGGGAGATGGAGTCCTGGACATGGAACAGTATTTAACGGAGTTTGATGATTTAGGATACCAGGGATATTTGTCTCTGGAAATTACAGACGGAAGATATTTTATGAACCCTTCCAAATCGGTGGAACAGAGTATCCGCCGTTTGTATTCTGTATTATAGAGAATGTTATATCATGGCTGCTGCACTGACTGGTGCGGCAGCTTTTTTAATATAAAATTGCAGAGTATATTTATGTAAAAACAATGAAATAAATCAATACAAGGGTTGATTTATTGTTCAAAATGTGATATAACAATATAGGACAATATAAAATAACAATATATATAAATACGGGGGATTTATGATCAAAGTATTAGGAATTGGAGATAATGTATGCGATAAATATCTCCATACAAAAACAATTTATCCAGGTGGAAACGCTTTGAATGTTGCGGTTTTCGGAAAATTATTCGGTACTCAGGCCGCATATTTGGGAACCTTCGGTGATGATGAAGTGGGGCAGCATGTTTATTCCGTTGTAAAGGGACTGGAAATTGACATATCCCATTGCAGAATGGAAGAAGGGGAAAACGGATGTGCCAGAGTTATGCTGGTGAATGGAGACAGAGTATTCCTTAAAGGAAACAGGGGCGGAATTTCCAGAATCAAGCCTCCTGTTCTCACGTTAATGGACGAACAGTACATATCAGGTTTTGATTTGGTTCATACCGGCATCCATGGCTTTATGGAACTGGAGCTTTTGAAAATCAGACGGGCAGCCGGCTTTGTTTCCATGGATTTTTCCGACCGGTATGACCAGGCATATTTAGAATTATGCTGCCCCCATATTGACTGCGCTGAGATTTCCTGCGGCGATATGGAAATAGAAGAAATTCAAAAAACCATGAATCAGATTATGGAATTTGGCTGCAGGCATATGGTAATCGCCACAAGAGGCTCCAGGGGGGCAATTGTGATGGCAGATGGAAAAATATTTGAACAATCTCCTTGTCTGGTTAAGACCCGAGATACCATGGGGGCGGGAGATTCCTTTATCGCTTGTTTTCTAATACATTATTTGGAAGGAATAAAATCAGCGGAGGATTTTTCTCCTCAGTCAGGCAGCAGGGGAATCGTTACAGCAGAGGAGTATAAGGATATGTTAATTCAGATCAGTCTTTACCGTGCAGCGGTATTTTCATCTAAACAGTGCCAACGCCACGGATCCTTTGGATTTGGAAAGGAAATCAAACTGACGGAGGAAGATCTGAAGGTAATGAATATGTAACGGGTCAGGCAAGAGCAGGGCCTGGGGAAAGGAGAGAATTATGAAAAGAGGAGTATTAAAAAGGGCTTTATGCGGGGGATTGGCCACAGTAATGGCATTCTCCATGGCAGCATGCGGGGGAGGGACCGGAACAATAGCTGTCAAATCAAACGAAGAAAAAACCACTGAGGCAAAGGCCTCCGGTGAGCAGAAGGTGATTAAGTTTATGCACCGTTTTCCTGATGAACCCTATAACAGTTTCATCGAGTCAAAGCTTTATGAATACGAAGCCATCCATCCGGAAATCAAGTTTGAAATCACCAGTGCCCAGAACCAGGAATATAAGGAAAAGATTAAAATCGTAGTTGGGGGAGACGATACCCCTGATATTTTCTTTAGCTGGGTGGGAGATTTTACAGAACGGTTTATCCGCGAAGATTTGATTCTGGATCTGACCCCCTATATGGAAGCGGACCAGGAGTGGAAGGATTCTTTCATTGAATCCCAGATTGAACAGTACATAAATAAAGACGGAATGCTTTATGGAATTCCTTTCCGCCTTGACTGTAAGCTTTTTTTCTATAACAGCAGGATTTTTGAAGAAAATAATATTGAGGTGCCGAAGACATGGGAAGAGTTTATGGCTGCCTGCGAAACACTGAAAACAGCAGGCATTACTCCTATTGCATTTGGCAACCAGGAGCCGTGGTCAGCTTCTCACTACATCGGAACCTTGAATCAGATATTCGTTCCCGATGACGTGAGAGCCAAAGACTATGATCCTGCCAGCGGGGAGTTTACCGACCCGGGCTATGTGGAAGCATTGAAGCATTATCAGAACCTTCTCCCTTATATGACGGAAAATCCAAACGGTGTGAAGCCGGATATGGGAAGAACCAATTTTGTTATGGAAATGGCGGCTATGTATTACGCCGAACTGATTGAAATTCCATATATCAAACAAGATAATCCGGATATGAATTTCGGTATGTTTAACTTCCCCAGGGTGGAAGATGCAAAAGGAAATCAGGATATTCTTACAGGAGTTCCGGAAGGCTTTGTAGTATCCTCCAGGACCCAGTATCCAGACGAGTGCGTGGAGTTCTTAAAATGGTTCCTTGGCAAAGAAGTGGGAACCCAGCAGTGCCAGGAAATCGGCTGGTTTAACGCTGCTAAAGGAACGACAGAAGGTCTGACAGATACCGCATTATTAGATGGATATAAGGCGGTTATGGATGCAAAGGCCATGAGTGCATGGCTGGATAACGCACTGTATTCAACGGTTTGTGACGAATATCTGACAACTGTATCCGATTTGACAAACGGAGACATTACTCCGGAAGAGGCAATGGCAAAGATCCAGGTGAAAGCAAAAGAAGCACAGACGCTTGTAGGTACCGGGAAATAACAGGGATACGTTCAGAGTGACGGTTTGGCAGGCAGGCTTTTGATTTTTAAAAGCCTGCCTATATTTGAAGAAAGATGGTGAAGGTATGAGAACAAAGAAACGTACACCGTATTTGTATATGCTGCCAGGAGTTTCACTGGTTCTGTTTTTTGTTTATATTCCGGTTATAATAAATATTTTATACAGTTTGTTCAGGCTGTCCTCTTATTCTGCGGGACAGACTTTTGTGGGGCTGAACAATTATAAGAGGTTTTTTGCGGATCAGGTTTTTCCCATTATGCTTAAAAATAACATTGTCTACTGCCTGATTTCCCTGATTGTCCAGGTGGGTTTTGGAACCATAATGGCTCTGATATTGGAAAGCAATGCAATTGGAGGCAGGGCGAAGAACTTTTTCCGCAATGTATATTATATTCCGGCCCTGATTTCTTTGACTGCTGTCGGCCTGATGTTCACATTTATCTATGAACCCAATATAGGCTTTATCAACAACCTGTTCAAGGCGGTCAGCCTTCCTGCAAGGGGCTGGCTTGGGGACTCCAAGCTGGCAATTTACTGTATTATAGCCATGAGTCAATGGCAGTTTACAGGATACATCACCCTTCTCACGGTGGTTGCCTTCCAGAACGTTCCTCAGGAGTACATAGAGGCCGCTTCCATTGACGGGGCAGGGCCCTTTAAACGGGCAGTCAGCATTATGATACCCCAGGCCAGGGAACAGCTTCTGGTATGCACCATTATCACCATCATCGGCGCATTTAAGCTTTATACGGAGGTATATGCCACCACCAGCGGCGGACCGGGAAACAGTACCCAGGTATTGGGCCTGTTTTTATACCAGCAGGCATTTTTGCATGATGATCTGGGAATGGCAGCAGTGACAGGTGTTTTTATTTTCGTTATAACCGTAACTCTTTCAGTCATTCAGATCAAGCTGACCAATTCCGGTAAAGATTAGGAGGTGGACTATGAAAAAGACTGTTACAAAGGTGGTTTTAAATCTGCTGTGCATTGTCATGTGCATCATAATTGTTGCGCCTCTTGGGTGGATTATCTTAAACTCCCTGAAGACAAACCAGGAACTTTTTAAAAATTCCCTGGCTCTGCCGGGAATATGGAAGTTTGAGAATTACATAAAAGCGTGGAAAATGGGGCTTTACCGGTATTTTGGAAATTCCCTCTTAGTCAGCAGCGTATCACTGATGGGGATTCTTTCTGTATCTTCATTTCTGGCTTATGGACTGACCCGGTTTAAGGCTAAGGGAAGCAGTATTATCTTTATTATTGTATTAGGAGGAATGGCCCTGTCAGAGCAGATCGCTCTGGTGCCTCTGTATAAAATACTTAAGGCATTGAAGATTTACAATACATATGCTGCGGTAATTCTTCCGTATATTGCCTTTCGTATTCCTTTTACGGTTTTTCTCATGAGAGCGTATTTTATATCCATTCCCGTGGAGCTGGAGGAGGCGGCCGTAGTGGATGGGTACAACAGCCTTCAGATATTTACGAAAATTATTATGCCCATCAGCAAGCCTATATTTGCGTCCTGTGCCATTGTAAACCTCAATTTTGTATGGAATGAATTTCTATTTGCCAATGTGTTTTTAAATAACAAAAAGATTCAGACCATTCCAATCGGCCTGATGACATTTAAAGGGGATTTAAAAATTGACTACACAACCACTTTGGCAGGGCTTGTCATTGCCTCGCTGCCATTGATTATTTTATTCATCTGCATGTCCAGACAGTTTGTAAGGGGTCTTACCAGCGGAGCAGTCAAGGGTTGACAGAGGAATTGCGCTTTTAAATGAATTATGCTAAACTGTCAGAAACAGGAGGTAGCTGCATCGTGGATGACAGAAGAGAAGCGTGGAAGACATTTTCAAGAATCGGAGGCGGGTACGCAATGTTTTTGCTTGTGACATTTGCTCTTCAGATTCAGATGAGTATATTGACAGGAATGCTGTTTCATTTTGGAATAGATATAACCTTTAAGGACTGGTATGTGCCTGTATCTTCCCTGGCTGTGTACTGCCTGGGTGGAGGGCTAACTTATCTTGTTGTAAAGGATATGCCGGTTTTTCAGATTATGGAACGAAAAAAGGCCGGGGGTAAAATGCTGATAACCGGTTTTTTTATCTGTATCAGTGCATTGTTTTTTGGTAACCTGATCAGTTTTGGGCTGATGAGTATGGTTTCTGCCATTTCAGGCAAACCTATGGTCAATCCACTTTCGGCGGTTCTGGAAAATATGAGTGACTGGTCTATTTTTATCACCATGGTGATTATGGCACCGGTGTTTGAGGAAATTCTTTACCGTAAGGTGCTTATGGGCAGAATCCGGCAGTATGGGGATAAGGCGGCCATTCTGGTGTCCAGCTTTGTCTTTGGATTGAGCCACGGCAATTTTTACCAGTTCTTTTATGCCTTTGGAATTGGGCTGGTTTTTGGTTATATCTACATCAGAACAGGAAAGATTCGCTATACTATATTATTTCATATGGTAATTAATTTTATGGGGTCTTTTGTGGCACTTCGTGCGGTGAATTCTTTATGGTTTTCAGCTCTTTATTCATGGTTTATCCTGGGAGGAGCAGTGGCGGGAACGGTTCTGTTCATTACCAACCGTAAAAAGCTTCGCCTGGAGCCTGGTATAAGGGAAGTCTGGGGTTGGGATGGCTTTCGTGTCATGTTTTTAAATCTGGGTATGGTGATGTTTTTTCTGGTTTCAGCGGCAGCGTTCCTTATTTCGGAGATTTCGTAAAATGCAGTTGACACTTTTCGCCAATTATGTTACATTTGGATTTAGCAAAAATACGTTGAAGAGGAATAGTAAGCAGTCTGAAACATGCAGAGAGCCGGCGGTTGGTGAAAGCCGGTTGGGAAGGATAGCTGAACTGGCCTTTGAGTAGCGTGCTGAAGGAGATAAGACTTTCTGTGTAGGCATTGCCGGCGTCCCGGCCGTTACAGGGGGCGGGTGTGTTGTTTTTAACATATCCAGTGAGAGCATACACATTGTATGAAATAGAGTGGTACCACGCGGTATATCCTGCGTCTCTATGCTGTCCTATAGTGATGGCTTGAGGCGCTTTTTTTTTATCCGCAGCATATGAAACAGGGGGAAATCCCTTTCACAGAAGGAGGAAATTTTTATTATGGCAGCATCATACAATCACAGTGCCATTGAAAAGAAATGGCGTGAGAACTGGGAAAAGAATCCCATTAATGTGGACGACGGAACAAAACCAAAATACTACTGTCTGGATATGTTCCCATATCCGTCAGGAAGCGGTCTTCACGTGGGACACTGGAGAGGCTATGTTATCTCCGATGTCTGGAGCCGGTATCAGATTTTAAAGGGAAATTATGTTGTCCATCCCATGGGATGGGATGCTTTCGGACTTCCGGCAGAAAATTATGCCATCAAGATGGGCGTTCATCCGGCTAAGTCTACAGCAGAAAATGTGTCAAATATCAAGCGTCAGATCAATGAAATTGCAGCTGTTTATGACTGGGATATGGAAGTCAATACCACAGATCCGGGATTTTATAAATGGACCCAGTGGATTTTTGTGCAGATGTTCAAAAAGGGTCTGGCTTATGAGAAGGAATTTCCTATCAACTGGTGTCCTTCCTGTAAAACAGGGCTGGCAAATGAAGAAGTGGTAAGTGGAAGCTGCGAACGCTGTGGAACTGCGGTCACTAAGAAGAATTTAAGACAGTGGATGTTAAAGATCACAGCTTATGCTGACCGTTTGTTAAATGATCTTGATAAGCTGGACTGGCCGGAAAAGGTTAAAAAGATGCAGTCCGAATGGATTGGAAAATCCTATGGTGCAGAGGTAGATTTTAAAATAGATGGAAGAGAAGAGGCTATTACGGTTTACACCACAAGGCCTGATACCTTGTTTGGTGCAACTTTTATGGTTCTTGCTCCGGAACATGCCCTCGCTGCATCTCTTGCCGCACCGGAGAATAAGGAAGCGGTCGACCAGTATATTTACGATGCTTCCATGAAATCCAATGTGGACCGCCTTCAGGACAAAGAAAAAACAGGCGTATTTACAGGAAGCTATGCAATCAATCCTTTAAACGGGGCAAAGGTTCCCATCTGGCTTTCTGACTATGTCCTTGCCGATTACGGTACAGGAGCCATTATGTGTGTGCCTGCCCACGATGACAGGGACTTTGAGTTTGCAAAGAAATTCAATATCCCTATTGTCCAGGTTATTTCAAAGGATGGAATAGAAATAAAAGATATGGCTGAGGCGTATACTGAGGCCAGCGGAATTATGATTAATTCCGGAGAATGGAATGGTATGGAGTCTGCTGTTCTGAAAAAAGAAGCACCTGCCATGATTGAGGAAAGAGGCCTTGGAAAGAAGACTGTTAACTTTAAGCTGCGTGACTGGGTATTTTCCAGACAGCGTTACTGGGGTGAACCTATTCCTATTATCCACTGTCCTCACTGCGGAAATGTTCCTGTTCCGGAGGATCAGCTTCCCCTCACTCTGCCTGAAGTAGAAAGCTACCAGCCAACAGGCACAGGAGAATCCCCTCTGGCAGACATTGAAGAGTGGGTTAACACTACCTGTCCGGTGTGCGGCGCTGCTGCAAAGAGAGAGACCAACACCATGCCTCAGTGGGCCGGTTCTTCCTGGTATTTCCTCCGCTATGTGGACAGCCACAATGACAAGGAACTGGTATCAAGAGAAAAGGCTGACAAATACCTTCCGGTGGATATGTATATCGGCGGCGTAGAGCATGCGGTACTTCATCTTCTTTACTCCCGCTTCTATACTAAGTTTTTACATGACATCGGCGTTGTGGACTTTGACGAGCCCTTTACCAAACTGTTCAACCAGGGTATGATCACCGGAAAGAACGGAATCAAGATGAGCAAATCCAAGGGAAATGTGGTTTCCCCGGATGATTTGGTACGTGATTATGGATGTGATTCTCTTCGTATGTATGAGCTTTTTGTAGGACCTCCGGAGCTTGATGCGGAGTGGGATGACAGGGGAATTGAAGGCGTCAGCCGTTTCCTCAGCCGTTTTTGGAATCTTGCGACAGAGAACTGCGGAAAGAAAATAGAGCCTGACAGAGAGATGCTCCGTCTGCGCAACAAGCTGATCTTTGATATTGACCAGCGTTTTAATCAGTTCAATTTAAATACAGTTATTTCCGGGTTTATGGAGTATAATAACAAGCTGATTGACCTGTCTAAGAGGGTGGGAGGCATTGACGAGGAGACTTTAAAGACCTTTGTGGTTCTTCTGGCTCCCTTTGCACCTCATATCGGTGAGGAATTGTGGCGGCAGTTGGGCGGCAGCGGTTCGGTATTTCATGCTCAGTGGCCGGTATGCGATGAAGAGGCCATGAAGGATGATGAAGTGGAAATCGCAGTCCAGGTAAATGGAAAAACCAGGGCTGTAGTGAAGCTTCCGGCAGATGTTTCAAAAGAACATGCCATTGAAGCAGGAAAGGCCCTTATTCAGGATAAAATGACAGGAACTATTGTAAAAGAAATTTACGTTCCCGGCAGAATTGTCAATATTGTTTGTAAATAATCAGAAGCAGTTTTAACCAGTTTTTACCTAAAAATTTTTTAGATTCAATGTAAAACTATAGTAATTATAATGTGAAAAGAGTGCCTTAACCGGGTGTTTATCCATGGTTAAGGTGCCTTTTTTTGTAGGAAGTTCTAATGAAATGAGAGCGCATCAAGAAAAAATATAGTAAAAATGTAAAAAGCAGTTGTAATAATCAAAAAAAGACTATACAATTTAACAAATATGTTGTATTATATACCTGTGTCTTCAAAAGGAACGTGATGATTATTGGCGAGAGGATTGAAGCATGAAAAATTTTTATATTCAAATCAACATTCTATTTTAGTACAGAACAGGAAAGGAAAGAAAAATTATGAGTGCTAAGTCAGTAAAGGGCGCGGAAACATCACTATTTCAATTGGACGGAAAGCCAGGATGGGGGGCGGCAACACCTCAGGCTCTGCAGCATGTATTAGCTATGCTTGTAGGAAACATCACTCCGCCTATTTTAATTGCTCAGCTGCTTCAGCTTCCTGAAGAAGAGAAGATTCTTTTAATGCAAGCAGCTATGATTATTGGTGGTATTACTACATTAGTACAGTTGTTCCCGGTTTTTGGTTTTGGTATGGGACTTCCTAACGTTATGGGCGTTGCATTTGCTTATATGCCTATTTTGACAGCAATCGGCATAAATTACGGCATACGTGCTATCTTCGGTGCTCAGTTGGTTGGCGCATTTGCCTCTATCTTTATCGGCCTGGGTATTGGTAAGATCCGTAAGTACTTCCCGCCAATCGTAAGCGGTACAGTAGTTCTTAGTATTGGTTTGTCCTTATATGGTACAGCAATTAACTACATGGCAGGCGGAGTTCCTTCTGCTGAAAACTTTGGCGAAATCAAATATTGGGTAGTTGCTCTGATCACTCTTGCTATCACTCTTGCATGTAATTTGTTTGGAAAGGGATATATTAAAGTATCCGGTATGCTGATTGGAATAGCTGCAGGTTATATTTTATCCATGGTGCTTGGTGGAATGGTAAAATTTGAGGGAGTTTCAACTGCAAGCTGGGTTGCTCTTCCAAGAGTTCTTCATTGGGGACTTGAATTCCATCCTTCAGCAATTATGGCAATGATCATTATGTATATCGTACAGGCAGTGCAGACCATTGGTGACGTTTCTTCTACTGCAATCGGCGGCTTTAACAGAGAAGCTACTGATGCAGAAATCGGAGGAGCTATCAAAGGCCAGGGTATCTGCGGTATGCTGGGTGCTCTTATAGGCGGTCTCCCAACTGACCCATACAGCCAGAACGTAGGTCTTATCGTAACAACAAAGGTTGTTGCAAAGAGAGTATTCGTAATCGTAGGCGGACTGATGATCGTAGCAGGACTCTGTCCTAAATTCGGAGCTGTGATGACAACTATTCCTTATCCGGTTCTGGGAGGTGCGACTGTTACTGTATTTGCAGCTATCACAATGTCCGGTATTCAGTTAATTACACAGCAGCCTTTAAACTATCGTAATAAGATGATCGTTGGTATTTCACTGGCTCTTGGAGTAGGTATCAGTACTGTATCCTCTTCACTTCAGTTTATGCCTATGGATGTTCAGAACATCATCGGAAAATCTCCGATAGTTTTGGCTTTCCTGATCTCCTTTGTTCTGAATATTGTTGTTCCGGTGGATGATTCTGCAGAGGAAGATTAATTTAAGAGAGAAGCACTGGACCAGTGCTACATATTAATAAAAGCAAGGACATTATAGCCGCGGAGAAAGCGGTCATAATGTCCTTGCTTTTATTTGTTTCCGCGTCTGGACATATTTCTGGAAAGAAGGCGGAGGGTTTCCATCCGTTTCCGTTCATTTTCATTCATGTTGGCGCTCATGATGGACATGAGAAGGTCTGTCTCTTCGTCATTAAATTGGATTCCCTTTTGACCAGCCTCGGCATTTAAGCTGAGGAGAGTTGGGAGAAGCTGGTCTTTGGGAGCAGATTCTACCCGTTTTGCAAATTCAGTCAAAAGGGAAATTTTCTGGGGGTTCATCTTTTTTAATCTAGGGTCCTGTTTCCAGTTTACATTCATAGGTTTTAATACTTCCTTTCTCTGCGGATATGTAAATGGGGAAGGGTGAAGCGTTTAGCTCATCTGCTGCATGGCAGACATCATAAGCTGCATGGTTTCAAAACGGGCCTGTTGTTCCGGAGGCATAAAGTTCTTGATCTGATCAAGGGACAGACGCCCAAAGGGATTGTTGTTTTGGCGCTGGCTGTTCTGGGGCCTGCTTTGTCCGTCGGATTGGGCATGGACTGGAATGCTGGTGCCTGGAACAGATTCTGAAAAAGCGCCTGCCAGTTTAAAGCCCTGCATGAAATTAATAATGAGGTCAATTAAATCCTGTTCTGAAGGGTTTGCAAAAGGCTTGATAGTATTTAGCATGTCAAGAGGAAAATCAGATTGTTCCCTCTCGGTAGGAGATGAGAGCCCCATGGCGGCGACTTCCCCGTCTTCAAATAAATTGACTGTGCGGCGAAGCTCGTTGAATTTGATAAAAAAAGAGAAAAAGCGCTGTTGGGGAAGACTCATATAAGGCAGGGCGGCCTTCATCATATGAAGGTGATTATCACCGATGAGGGCATCCAAGTCATTTGCCTGAGGATTTTGATCATTGTTCATGGCATGATATCCTTACTTTTCTTGTTGACAATATATGCATCTGCATATATTAGTATTACAGGAGAGTGATTAAGATATGAGAAGCCGATTAATTATAGATGGAAATGCAGTATACGAAATTGACGAGGAATGTATGAAGAAGAAGCAGAACAAAAAGCCGGATACCAGAGGCGGAAATGGCCAGAGTTCCCTTGGAAGGCAGGGAGTGAATAAAGGTCACACCCCATAAGAGAAAAAAACAACGCCCGGTCCTTTTATTGGACCGGGCGTTGTTTTATGTTCTGTTTAGCAGCAGAAGTTATTTCCGCCTCCTAAGCCTCCTAAGCCGCCGCCGCCGCAGCAGAACAGAAGAATGATGATCCAAATAAAACCACCGCCATCATTTCCGCCGCATCCGCTGTTACAGCTACTGCCGCCGCCAAAGCCACTGCCGCCGCCACAGAAGCAAAGGATCAAGATCAGCCAGATTAAATTTCCACCGCATCCGCTGTTGTTGCATCCTCCACTGTTGCAGTCACATCCGCATCCACAGTTAGTTGCTGCCAGATCACTCATATTGGTTCCTCCAATTAAATTGTTTACACTGTAAGTGTATGAATATTGGCTTGCCACTGTTTCCACATTTTTCTAAAATTTTAGAATTCATGTGATTGAACTTATCCATAAGTTGTGTATAATTAAGATAAAAGGGTAAAACCGGGCTGGTTTTGCCGTAAGGGAGTATAAAAGGAGACAGGCATGGAATTAAATGACAGTACAATTAAAAAAATAAGGGGCCTCATTATGTTTGCAGTGGCAGCGGTGGTAATCGGTTGGAATTACAGCCGGGTGCTTGCTCTTGGTGTAAGACTGATTGGCCTCATTACTCCTTTTCTTGTGGGAGGAGTTATGGCTTTTATTTTAAATGTTCCTATGAGATGGATAGAAAAAGTTCTTCTATTAAAGGAAGACAGTAAGCTGCGCAGGCCTCTGAGTCTGTGTCTGACCCTGATTCTGGTTATTGGAATTCTGCTTTTGGTCACTCTTGTTGTAATGCCTGAGCTTATCCATACGGTTTTAAGCCTGCAGTACAGTATCCCGGCCTTTTTAGCAGGAGTCAAGGAAGAAGCGGAGAAGATGTTTGCCTTAAATCCGGAGATTGGTAATTATATTAATAATATCCAGGTAGACTGGAAGTCCTTTCTGGAAAAGGTTGTGGATTTCTTGACCACCGGTGCGGGAACTGTTTTATCCTCTACTGTTTCTGCGGCCATGTCTATTATCAGCGGTATGACTACCTTCGTAATCGGACTTGTTTTTGCTATATATATTCTTCTTCAGAAGGAAACCTTATCCCGTCAGATTAAAAAAGTTATGGCAGCCTTTCTTCAGGAGGAAGTCATGGCTGGGATCCTGAAGCTTTTAAAGCTGACTAATGACACCTTTTCAAATTTTCTTGCAGGCCAGTGTCTGGAGGCAGTGATACTTGGAACCATGTTTTTTTTGGCATTGTCAATATTCCGTCTTCCATATGCCCTGCTCATTGGGGTGCTGATTGCATTTACAGCGCTGATCCCCATGTTCGGAGCATTTATCGGTTTGGGTATCGGGGCTTTTCTGATGCTGATGGTAAGGCCTTTGGATGCTCTTATATTCATTATTATATTCCTGGTGCTCCAGCAGATTGAAGGAAACTTGATTTATCCTCATGTGGTGGGGAATTCTGTCGGCCTTCCATCCATCTGGGTTTTGGTAGCGGTGACCATAGGAGGCAGTGCATTAGGAATTGTGGGTATGCTGATATTCATTCCACTCTGCTCCGTCCTGTATACGGTGCTTCGGGAAGCGGTGAATAAGAGATTAGAAAGCAGAAGAAAGCAGAAAAGACAAAAAGTTGTCAAACAGCCATAAATACAAAGGACATTCTGAAATCAGACTGCTGATTCAGAATGTCCTCTTTGCCATTATTCACCCTGATACATGTACTTGATCAAACGTTCCATGTCTTCTGGTTCATGAGCAACCAATTCCAGCTCATTGATGATACCGTTGGAGAAAATGGTTGCCATGGAAAGGTACTGGCTCAGTTTGGACTTTAAGTTAATACGGTCTCCTTCGGTGGAAACCAGTTCAACGGTCCCTTTGCACTGCTCAATGACTTTAAAGAACTTCTCTACATCTGTAATGTTTTGAACCTTCATATCAATATCCTCCTTTTGGAAAAACGGTAAAAACTGTTATATTATACATTTTCATTATATCAAGGTTTGGTCTGACCTACAACATCAAAAAGAAAAAGAAAGGGTAACATCATGAAAAGAATTCGGGAATACGGCATTAAGATAGGAAATATGGCTCCGGGGCCTCTCAATAAAATTACTGACGTAAAAGGTGTTTTGGTGGGTCATGAGACTCTGGACACGGAACATTACAAAACAGGAGTAACTGTGATTTTGCCATGCAGGGACAACCCTTTTATGACAAAGCTGACGGCAGCTGCCTATGTTCACAACGGCTTTGGAAAAAGTCAGGGGCTGGTTCAGATTGAAGAACTGGGAACCTTGGAAACGCCCATTGCTTTGACCAATACCTTAAATGTAGGAAAGGTTCACGATGCTCTTGTGGATCTGATTCTGGAACAGTGTACCAGAGAAGGAGCAGCAGTTACCTCCGTAAATCCCGTTGTGGGAGAGTGTAATGATTCTGTTTTAAATAAAATCATTGACAGACCGGTAGGAACAAAGGAAGTAAAAAGAGCGGTAAAGGCAGCAGAAGAGGATTTTGAAGAAGGAGCAGTAGGAGCGGGATGCGGAACGGTCTGCTTCGGCCTAAAGGGAGGAATTGGCTCTGCTTCCAGAACATTTGAAATCGGGGGAGAAACGTATACCCTTGGAGTGCTGGTCCAGTCCAATTTCGGAAGTACGGAAAATCTCATGATCAACGGCATGCCGGTGGGAAAAGAAATTGTCTCCCTCACCGAGCCCGCAGTCCTTGACAGAGGTTCCATTATGATCATCGTGGCAACAGACCTGCCGGTTTCTGACCGCCAGTTAAAGCGGATTTTAAAGCGGGCCGGAGTGGGACTTTCCAGGACAGGTTCCTTTATGGGCCATGGAAGTGGGGATATTGTCATCGGTTTTACCACTGCAAACCGGATACCGGAGAAAATGGAAAAAGAACTGCTGACTCTCCGGGTGCTTAAGGAAAGCGCTCTGGAAACAGCCTTTCGGGCTGCGGCAGAGGCCACGGAGGAAGCAGTTCTCAATTCTCTTGCCATGGCAAAAACCGTGACGGGATACAGCGGGAAGGTGAAGCATTCCCTGACGGACTTGTGGCTTTCTAAGCTGCAGAGCCATTCATAATTTGGTGAAATACCACCAACTTTTTTAAACTGCGGAATTGTTAATCAAAATCTGCGTGGAAGATCTGGTCCGGGGTGTGAATGTCAATGGAACTTAAGTTAAACTGGTCTTCAAAAATCTGGATTTTATATTCAAAGAAGGTGTCGTCTGTCTTCTTAGACATAAACACATAAACGCCAGGTTCTTTGTCCTCAATTTCATCACAGATTTCGTCGTAAATAGTTTCTCCTTTTACCGAACCTTCATATCCTGCGGCCCGGATTGTTTCTTCAATAGCCTGGTAAATTTCTTCCATAAAGCAACACCTCGTTTCTGATTGATTAAATACAGGTACTATTATAAGCAATATTTTTCTATGCCGCAAGAACTACTTGAATCTTATTAAAGAGGGTGTATAATAGGACAGGAATAAAAAGGAGGGATTTGGACATGAATTTATTAAACAGGCCCAGAAGGCTGCGAACCACGGATTCTTTGAGGAAAATGGTTCGGGAAACAAGGATTTCCAGGGATTCTCTGATCTATCCTCTGTTTGCAATAGATGGAGAGGGGATTGTGGAAGAAATCCCATCAATGGAAGGCCAGTACCGATATAGTGTGGACAGGCTTAACCTCATTATGGATCAGCTCTTGGAGGCCGGTATAGAAAAGGTTCTTTTGTTTGGGATTCCAGCCCATAAGGACAGCTGCGGCAGCCAGTCTTACGATGAAAATGGGATTATTCAGCGGGCAGTCCGCTATATCAGGGAACATTATCCTTCTGTATACGTAATTACTGATGTATGCATGTGCGAGTACACCTCTCATGGACACTGCGGAATTCTGGCTGGGGAGTATGTAGACAATGATAAGACTCTGGAATATTTAAACCGGATTGCATTATCCCATGTGAGAGCAGGTGCCAATATGGTAGCTCCATCTGATATGATGGATGGAAGGATCGGCGCCATGAGGAAGGCTCTTGACGAGGCCGGGTTTGAGACAGTGCCTATTATGGCTTATTCAGCTAAGTATGCCTCTGCCTTTTACGGACCCTTCCGGGAGGCGGCCGGATCTGCTCCTGCTTTCGGGGATCGGAAAAGCTATCAGATGGATTGCCACAACCGGAGAGAGGCGTTAAAGGAAGTAAAGCTGGATACAGAGGAGGGAGCTGACATCGTAATGGTAAAGCCGGCTCTTTCCTATCTGGACATTATCAGAGAGGTGGCTGACCGCCATGATCTTCCGGTGGCAGCATACAGTGTCAGCGGAGAATACGCCATGATAAAAGCAGCCGCAAAAGCCGGCTATGTTGATGAAGAGAAAATTATGTGTGAATCTGCAGTAAGCATATACCGGGCCGGTGCAGATATTCTTATCACCTATTATGCCATGGAGCTTGCCCGGTGCATCGAGCAGGGGAAAATCGGCTGATTAAAGCCCTTTTTCCTGGCGGGCCCTTTTGATGTCGTCAAGAAGCAATGAGGTGATGCGCAGGCCTCCCCGTCCTATTCCGATGGAGATATCGGACTTATTCTCTCCGTGAAAATCTGAGCCCCCGGTGGGAAATAGACTGTACCGAAGGGCAAGCTTCTTTAACTTTCCACTTTCGTACTGATTGTTGGATGAGTGGTAGACCTCTAAGCCGTGAAGACCCAGGGAGGACAGACAGGAAACCAGTTCTTCCGTTTTCCGATCCCCCAGTTTGTATTGATACGGGTGGGCCAGGACAGGAGAAGCCTTGGAGTCGGTGAGGATTTTCATAGCGTATTCCGGCGTGATCTCTTCCTTGGGAGGACAGTATGGTCCGCCGTAGTCCAAGTACTTGCGAAAAGCCTGATCCATGGTTTTGACGTAGCCCTTTTCCATGAGGAGCCGTGCTATATGAGCTCTGGTTATGACTGTTCCGGGATTTTTTTTCAGAATTTCCTCCAGGGTTAAGTCCATACCTGCCTCCTGAAAACGGAGCATCATGGTTTCGTTGCGCTTATCCCGGATACTCCTTAAGCCTTCCGTTGCTGCGCAAAACTCCTGATCGGCAGGATTGACGTATAGTCCCAGAATGTGGATTTCTTTTCCGTGATATACACAGGAAATCTCAATTCCCGGAATGATTTCAATAGGGAGCCCGGCAGCGGCAGCCTGGGCCTCAGGGATACCGGCAATGGTGTCATGGTCAGTCAAGGCCATAGCCGAAAGTCCTTTTTCCACAGCCATAGCCACTACCTGGGAGGGCGTATAAGTGCCGTCTGAAGCATTTGAATGAACGTGCAGATCGATGAATTTCATAAAAACCTCCTGTAGAAAAAGTGTTAAATAAGTCCGCAGACTTATTTGTGAAATGCTTTAATAATAACATAGTAACATATTTTAAACATTTTGTAAAATTTAGAGTAACCAAAGGCGGAGATTTAAAAATTCATAAAATCGTAATGGAATTTTCCACAAAATATGGTATACTACTTCATGTAATACCACATAATCATGTAAAAAGGTGAAGATAGATGAGTCAAGTGAATGACAGACAAAAAAGCGCAGTAAGAACCTCCTCCTCCCGGACATCAGGCTCAAGGAGTCAGTCAGGGACAAGCCGGCGACAGGGGCAGTCCTACCGGAGCAGTGGGTCTCAGCCCAACAGAAGAAGAAAGAGAAAAAGAGGTCCTGAATACAATATTACCAGAGTGGTGAGGATACTTCTTTTTGCTGCGTCCGCCATAGTCTTTGTTATGGCCACCTCAAAGTATCTGGAGGCAAAAAAGGTCAAAGAGGGGTCGGCAGGAACATCTGCTACTTTGGAAACAGAGTTGCAGAAAGAGGTTACGGTAGATGGGATTTCCATTACGGGAATGTCCAGGGAAGAAGCCCGGGCGGCCATTGAAAAGCAATACCAGTGGGCGATGAAGGTCACCTACAAGGAAGAAGAATACGAACTGAAAAATCTTCTGGACAGCAAGGTTAATAGCCTTCTTGAAGAGATTTATACAGGGGAGGCAAAGGAAAGCTATACCCTTGATATGACAGGGTTGGAAGAAGCGGTTCAGATCGAAGTGCAGGCCATTGCAGCCAAGTGGGATGTGAGTCCGAAAAATGGTTCTATCTCAGGCTTTGATAAGGAAAACGGATCCTTTGTCTACTCAGGAGAGAAAAACGGAGTGGTTATTGACCAGGACAAGCTGACTGCTGATATTCAGGCCCAGCTTAAGTCGAAGAATTTGACCGCTGTAATTCCGGCTTCTGCCAATGAAGCGGCTCCTAAGATCAGTGAAGCCCAGGCCAAGGAGATGTATAAGGTAATCGGAACTTACAACACAACCACAACAGCAAACCAGGCCAGGAACAAGAACATTGAACTGGCTTCCAATGCCTTAAACGGAATGATTCTCCAGCCGGGAGAGACATTTTCCTTTAATAATGCAACTGGAGAGCGTTCTCCGGCAAAGGGCTACCGTCCTGCCGGTGCATATTTAAACGGTGTTTTGGTTGAAGAGCCGGGTGGCGGTGTATGTCAGGTTTCATCCACCCTGTATAATGCAGTAGTATTTGCAGGTCTGACCACAACAGAACGCCATGCCCACAGCTATGAGCCTTCCTATGTGACGCCTGGAGAGGATGCCATGGTAAGCTTTGGCGGACCTGATATGAAATTTGTCAATAACTCTTCCAGTGCAATTGCCATCAGAAGCAGTTTTGCAGACAGGAAGCTGAAGATATCCATTGTGGGAATTCCTATTCTGGAGGATGGAGTTACTCTATCCATGTCTTCAAAAAAGACAGGTGAGCTGGATGCTCCGGCACCGGTTTACGAAGAGGACCAAACCTTAGAGGCTGGTGTGGAGAAGATAGAGAAAGCCGAAACAAAGGGAAGCCGTTGGGTGACCAATCTGGTTACCAAAAAGGCTGGTGCTGTGGTAAGCGACGAATTCTTCCATAACAGCACTTACCGGGGAAAAGCTGCTACCATTAAACGGAATACGTCTGGTGTGGTAATACCGGCTACCAGCGAGTCAGAAGGTGCTTCTGAAAGCAGCGGTGAAAATCCCCCGCCAGAGACACAGGCTCCGGGACCTGGAAATAATGAGACCACAGGCGGCATTACAACTCCTCCCAAAGAGACGGAAAAGCCGGATCAGGGCTCTCAGGGGACAACTTCTCCTGTACCGGAAGGACCGGGAGAAGAGGGCGGGGCGTCCATCATCCAGCCTAACCCATTTTAGCCATTTATAAGGTGAAATCGGACAGGATCGGACAAATATTGACTCCGATCCTGTTTTTAATCGATTGTTTTGAAAATAATACTTAATTTTCCAGTTTTATTATTTGCTTTTTGTTAAATAATTGTTATAATAATCTCAGGTCACGTTCCCTAATGGGAAAACTAATTGATACATTATTCACATTTGCAGGAGGAAATCAAGAATGGCAAGAAAAATGAAAACCATGGATGGTAACCATGCAGCAGCACATGCGTCTTACGCATATACTGATGTAGCGGCTATTTATCCGATCACCCCATCTTCACCTATGGCAGAAGCCTCAGATGAGTGGGCAACAGATGGAAGAACTAATATTTTTGGACAGACGGTACAAATTACAGAAATGCAGTCTGAGGCAGGTGCAGCAGGTGCAGTACACGGGTCCTTATCAGCTGGTGCGCTGACCACCACCTATACCGCTTCTCAGGGTCTGTTACTTATGATCCCAAACCTTTATAAGATCGCAGGCGAGCAGCTTCCAGCTGTAATCAACGTATCCGCCCGTGCCATTGCCAGCCATGCGTTGTCTATCTTTGGTGACCATTCTGACGTATATGCATGCCGCCAGACCGGCTGTGCCATGCTTTGCGAATCCAGCGTACAGGAAGTTATGGACTTGACTCCGGTTGCTCATATGGCAGCATTGGATGGAAAAGTACCTTTTATTAACTTCTTTGATGGTTTCCGTACATCTCATGAGATCCAGAAGATTGAATCATGGGATTATGAGGATTTAAAAGAGATGGTAAATATGGACGCTGTAGATGCATTCCGCCGCCATGCTTTAAATCCAAACCATCCATGTCAGAGAGGTTCTGCTCAGAACCCGGATATCTTCTTCCAGGCAAGAGAAGCATGCAACCCTTATTATGATGCTCTGCCGGCAATTGTTCAGAAATACATGGACAAGGTAAATGCAAAGATCGGTACTGACTATAAGCTGTTTAACTATTACGGAGCTGCTGATGCAAACCATGTGATTATTTCCATGGGTTCTGTCAATGAAGCTATTGATGAAACTATCGATTATTTAACTGCAGCAGGCCAGAAGGTAGGTGTTGTTAAGGTTCGTCTTTACAGACCTTTCAGTGCCCAAGCTCTTATTGATGCGATTCCTGATACAGTTAAAACCATTTCCGTATTGGACAGAACAAAGGAGCCAGGTTCCTTAGGCGAGCCTTTATACCTGGATGTAGTTGCTGCTCTCAGAGGAACCAAGTTTGATCAGGTGAAAATCTTAACCGGACGTTACGGCTTAGGATCTAAGGATACCACACCTGCTCAGATCGTGTCAGTTTACAAAAACGAAGAGAAATCTCCATTTACCATCGGTATTGTGGATGATGTAACCCATCTTTCCCTTGATGCAGGAGATCCTATCGTTACTACTCCTGAAGGAACCACAAACTGTAAGTTCTGGGGACTTGGTGCAGACGGTACCGTAGGTGCTAACAAGAACTCCATCAAGATCATCGGTGACAACACAGATATGTACGCTCAGGCTTACTTTGACTATGACTCCAAGAAGTCCGGCGGTATTACGATGTCTCATCTTCGTTTCGGACATAAGCCGATTAAGTCCACTTACCTGATTCGCCGGGCTAACTTTGTAGCTTGCCACAACCCTGCTTATATCCGTAAATACGATATGGTTCAGGAACTGGTTGACGGCGGAGTCTTCCTTCTTAACTGCCCATGGGATGCAGCCAGCCTTGAAAAGCATCTTCCAGGACAGGTTAAGAAGTATATTGCTGATCACAATATCAGATTCTACACCATTGATGGTGTAAAGATCGGTATTGAGACAGGCATGGGTGCTACCCGTATCAACACCATCCTTCAGTCTGCATTCTTTGAGCTTACCGGAATCATTCCTGCTGAAAAGGCAAACGAACTGATGAAGGCTGCTGCTCAGGCAACCTACGGACGTAAGGGTGAAGAAATTGTTAAGAAGAACTGGGCTGCTATTGACGCAGGCGCAAAGAACATCGTTAAGATTGAGGTTCCGGAAAGCTGGAAGAACTGTGAAGACGAAGGTCTGGATTATATGATGGTTAGCGGCGGCAGAAGCGATGTAGTGAACTTTGTCAACAACGTTCAGACAAAGATAAGCGCTCAGCAGGGTGATTCACTTCCTGTATCTGCATTCAGCGATTATGTTGACGGCTCCACACCATCTGGTTCCGCTGCATACGAGAAGCGCGGTATTGCAGTTACCATTCCTGGTTGGAATCCTGATAACTGTATCCAGTGTAATTTCTGTTCCTATGTATGTCCTCATGCAGTTATCCGTCCTGTAGCTATGACTGAAGAAGAAGTAGCAGCAAAGCCGGAAGGAATGCAGACACTTGCTATGACAGGTATGCCAGGATATCAGTTCAGCATCACTGTATCAGGCTTTGACTGTACAGGCTGCGGTTCCTGTGCGAACGTTTGTCCTGGAAAGAAGGGCGAGAAAGCTCTTGTTATGGTCGATATGGAAGCTAACGCTCCTACAAAGCAGAAAGAATTTGATTTTGGTCAGACACTGCCGATCAAACAGGAAGTTGTTGATAAATTCAAAGAGTCAAGTGTTAAGGGAAGCCAGTTCAAGAAGCCTCTTCTTGAGTTCTCAGGTGCATGTGCAGGCTGCGGCGAGACCCCTTACGCAAAGTTGGTTACCCAGTTATTTGGTGACAGAATGTATATCGCAAATGCGACAGGCTGTTCCTCCATCTGGGGCAACTCCTCACCATCCACACCTTACACCGTAAATGCAAAGGGACAGGGTCCTGCATGGTCCAACTCCTTATTTGAAGACAATGCTGAGTTTGGTTACGGTATGCTTCTGGCTCAGACCTCTTTAAGAGGCGGCTTAAAGGCTAAGGTTGAGGAAGTTATGAACTCTGATCAGGCTACTGAAGAAGTAAAGGCTGCCTGCAAAGAGTATTTAGATACCTTCAGTATCGGTGCAGATAATGGTTCTGCAACAGACAAGCTGGTTGCAGCATTAGAAGGTGCTGACTGCGATACCTGTCAGTCTATTGTAAAGGACAAAGATTTCCTGGCTAAGAAGTCTCAGTGGATCTTCGGCGGTGACGGCTGGGCATATGACATCGGCTTCGGTGGTCTTGACCATGTTCTTGCAAGCGGCAGAGATATCAACATTATGGTATTTGATACAGAGATTTACTCCAACACCGGAGGACAGTCTTCCAAGGCTACCAAGACAGGTGCTGTTGCACAGTTTGCTGCTGGCGGTAAGGATACCAAGAAGAAGGATCTGGCAGGAATTGCTATGAGTTATGGTTATGTGTATGTGGCACAGATTGCTATGGGTGCTGACTATGCACAGACTGTTAAGGCAATTGCTGAGGCAGAGGCTTATCCAGGCCCATCTTTGATCATTGCTTATGCTCCATGTATCAGCCATGGTATCAAGAAGGGTATGTCCAAGGCTCAGACAGAAGAGAAACTGGCTGTTGAGTGCGGTTACTGGAATAACTTCCGTTTCAATCCTGCTGCTGAGAAGAAGTTCTCTTTAGACAGCAAAGCTCCTAAGCTGGAAGGCTATCAGGAATTCTTAAAGGGTGAGGTTCGTTACGCTTCCCTGGCTATGAAGAATCCAGAGAGAGCTGCTGAACTGTTTGCTCAGAACGAGAAGGATGCCAAGGAAAAATTTGACCATCTTCAGAAGTTGGTTGCTTTATATGGTAATGACTAATTGATTTTTCTGTAATAACTTCAGCCCCGGATGAAACCATCCGGGGCTGTTTTGGCATTATGTAAATCGGGCTGAAAAAAGGCACCACCCTGACTGAGAGATCTGTCAGAGCGGTGCCTTTTAAAGTAAAAAAATGTTTTTACAAGAAGTTATATCCATATTGGTATGTAGCAACTGCACTTGTAATAATAAGATAAAAAAAACCATATCCAAAAAGAGCTCCTGTAAAAAATCTTCTGAAATTAGTGCTCTCATATGCAGTAAACAATTGGATCCCCCCGTCTAATGCCATTGGTATGAGAAAGCCTGCAGCATATAAGATAGGAAGGCGGTAAATAGCATATGTAATACCCAGGATCACCATTCCTGCCAATTCACCAGTGCATCTTGCACAAACGGGATATTGTTTTCCGTGAAAGAAAAAGGAACGGTCCGCTCTGCAATGACAGCCAAAGATAATAGGGAGCCATCGATAGAGAAATTTCATCACATTCCGGATAAAGAGGCACCCAGACCTAATGCAAACATTAACACATAAAATACAATTCCAAGTCCCACTGAAACCAAGGCGCCGATTCCGGCAGATTTTGCAGATTTAGGTTTTGTGTCTTTCCATATTAAAAATAAAATTAATCCGACTAATGGGATACAGCATCCTAAAAGGCCCCAGCCAAAGCCACCGGAATCTACTGTCTGGGAAACACCGCAGTGAGGGCAGACAACTGCTTTGTCGTCAATTTCTTGTGCACAATTTTTACAATACATCTTTTTCATCCTCCTAATATATACATTAAAAATTTCATTAAGAAGCTAATTGTTTAACTTCCAAATACTCCTGTAGTATGACATATTTCAAAATAAAAGTCTATAGATTTTGCGAAAATAGGAAAAATTTGTAAATTACTTAAAAAATAATAGATAAATTCGTCTGATGTTGTATTTTATGAATAAACAATAGCTTTATTCTCCTTACAAATATAATCTTATATTATGAAACGATTTAAACTTTTAGAAGAACAGAAGCATTTAAAACAAGACACGCACTGGATATTTATGCTGGAATAAACTTATTATATAACCATCATAAAGAGGAATTGTATGGGCAGGCTGTCTTGTATGCAAAATGTGGAAACTGATGAAGATTCTATGATTTCCATTATTACCGTATCTCCCAGGGAGGTTATTCCCTGTTATTACTGTGTCTCCAGTCAAATGGGTCTTGTCCGGTTTCTCAATACAACGGTAGGATACAGCCCGTTTTTTATTTCTGTCGGTGGTCAATTAGCCGTAAGCGGGCTGGAATCCGGAGAGCTGAGTGATTACGGCCGTGTTTCTGCCGGATTGCAGAGAGTGTCCATATCCGACGAAGCGGGCTACGTCTATTTGGAGAAACAGATATGTGTTCCATTAGATGAGGCTGTTACGATTGCCTTTATCAATACGGATTTTGGTCTGGATATGATGGAAATAAAGGATATATTCTGTAATGGAGGCATTCATACGGGATGCTTTCGGGTATGCAACTTATCAATAACCAACCGCAGAATCAATGTTTCTTTAAATTCCGCTCTTACTTTCCGGGCCGTAGGCTACAGAGAGGTGACCAGATTTGAATATCTTCTGGCCGGTTATTACATGGTTTCTGTTTACAGCAGTCATGTTTATTACATTAATATCATTTTAAATTCTAATGTGTATATAAGGGGGAATACTTCTTATACCTTATATGTTTTTAACGGGAGCGATGCCCAGGATGACCTTCGCGTTTTAATTGTGGAAGACAGAAGAAATTAGAATCAAAACCTCTGATTGACAAATTGGAGGTTTTTTGATATAGTAACTGTACTAAGTGTGTTAATACAATTGTAGGAGGAGAAATATGATACTGCTTGATTACAAAGATCGCAGGCCAATTTACGAGCAGGTTATAGAAAAGATGAAAGATCTTATTCTGTGCGGTGTATTGGAACAGGATGCACAGCTTCCTTCTGTCCGGACCCTGGCTACAGATCTTTCCATTAATCCCAATACCATACAGAGGGCTTATGCAGAGTTGGAAAGGCGGGGGTTTATTTATTCGGTCAAGGGAAGAGGAAGCTTTGTTGCTGATGCCGGTTCCATCAGGGCCTTAAAATGCAGTGAAATGAAACGATCACTGAGAAGCTGGACACGGGAAGCTAAAAGAGCAGGGCTGACAGAAGATAAAGTCCATACATGGATCGCAGAAGAATGGATCAGCCCGGAAAACCCGGAAGGGGAGGATAGAATATGATAAAGACAGAAAATCTGACTAAGAAATTTGATGATATTGTGGCAGTAGACCATGTAAATGCAGAAATCCGGGATGGAAGCGTGTTTGGTCTCATTGGTACTAACGGCGCAGGGAAAAGCACATTTTTGAGAATGATCAGCGGAATTTTAAAGCCGGATGAGGGAAGTGCTGTGATAGACGGGGAACAGGTCTTTGAAAGTGTCAAGGTAAAAAGCCGTTTCTTCTATATTTCCGATGACCAGTATTATTTTAATAATGCTTCGCCTTTGGATATGATGGAATTTTATAGCCGGGTGTATCAGGGATTTGACAAGGAACGTTTTCAAAAGCTTTTAAAAAGTTTCGGGCTGGAAGGAAGAAGAAAAATTCATACTTTTTCAAAGGGCATGAAGAAGCAGCTTTCCGTTCTGTGCGGCATTTGTGCCAATACGGATTATTTATTCTGTGATGAGACCTTTGACGGCCTTGATCCGGTGATGCGCCAGGCGGTGAAAAGTATTTTTGCCAATGATATGGCGGAGCGAAATTTAACTCCTATTATTGCTTCTCACAACTTAAGGGAATTGGAGGATATCTGTGATCATGTAGGACTTCTTCATAGAGGCGGAATTCTTCTTTCCAGGGATTTGGATGACATGAAGCTTAACATTCATAAGATCCAGTGTGTTTTAAAGGAGGGTATGAGTGCAGAGGAACTGGGGCTTTTGCAGCAGATCAAGACAGAGCAAAGGGGAAGGCTCTACACCATAACTGTAAGGGGAAGCAGGACCGAGGTGGAGCAGATCATGGAATCGTATGAACCGGTATTTTACGAGGTCATTCCATTATCTTTAGAGGAAATATTTATCAGTGAGACGGAGGTGGCAGGATATGACATCAAAAAACTTATATTTTAATCTGTTCCGGGAAGATGGGAAACGGCGCCTTTGGTCCATCGCTTTGTCTTTTCTGCTATTTTTCTTCACCTTTCCAGTGAGAATTGCTTTGCTTCTCAGCGATTATTCAAGAAGAGAGATGAATTACGGTAATGTTTTGTCCACATTAAATGATTGGTTGGGATTTCAAAATGGACTGGTAGCAGGTTTTCTCATACTTATGTCGCTGATTATGGGAGTGAGCTGTTTTTCTTATCTGCACTCCAGACAAAAGGTGGATTTTTATCATGGAATTCCGGTCAGCAGAAAGCACTTATTCTGGATCAGCTATTTTCAGGGAATCTGGATTCCTGGAGTAGTGTATGGCTTGAATTTGTTGGTTACCATAGGAATTGCAGGTGTAAACGGTATATCTCCGTTGATGATATCAGGGGCAGCTTTCAGAGGCTTTGGGCTTTTTATCCTGCATTATGCCATGATGTATTCCCTCACTGTAACCTCCATGATTCTGACAGGAAATGTGGTGGTGGGAATTTTGGGCAATTTGGTGCTCAACTTTTATTCTGTAGGCGTGATTCTGATTCTGGAAATGTGCTATGACGCCTTTTTCCATACCAGCTACAGAGGGGGCGGATATTTTCTGACAAAATGGATGGATAGAACATCCCCCTTTGTTCTGTTTGTAACTAATGTGGGACGGTTGTATCCGGGCAAAACCCAAAGCGGCCAAGGCATCAGGATTTTTAGTGTTCTGGCTGTGACTGTGGCCCTGACACTGTTTTCCTTCTTACTCTATAAAAAGAGAGGGCTGGAGGCAGCAGGAAAGGCCATGGCATTTAAGATCAGTATGCCGATCATCCGGATTCCTATTGTAATCTTATCAGCCTTGAGCGGAAGTGTGTTCTTCTGGAGTCTCCATTCCAGTGCAGGGTGGTCTTTGTTTGGATTGCTTTGTGGAATGGTGGTGTCACACGGAGTCATTGAAATTATTTATCATTTTGATTTCAGAAAATTATTCTCCCATTGGAAACAGATGGTGGCTTCAGCAATTTTGGCAGCATTTATATTCTGCGGCTTCCGTTATGACCTGTTTGGGTATGACCGGTATATTCCGGCAGAGAGTGCCATTGAATCAGTTGCTGTTGATATTAATAACTCCTTTTCCTGGGTGGATTACGGAGAACCCAGGAAGGATTCCGTGGGAGAGTATTACTGGGATTATGTGAATTCCGGGCAGTATATCTTAGACAATATGAAGCTGCGGGACAGAGAGGCAGTTATGTCTCTGGTAAAAAAGGCTGTGGCAAGAAATCAGAAATTAAACCATGGAAATGATACTTTCTACGGTCGTTATTCAGACGGCAGTGAATATCAGTTTTCTGTAAAATACAATTTAAAGAACGGAAAGAGTGTTTACCGTTCCTACTGGCTGCCTCAGGGGGATACAGAGCAGGAGAACCGTGATATTTTTGAAAATCCTGATTTTATTCAGACTGTATACCCGATCCTTTCCCAGACAATGGAGGATACTGCCTGGGTGAGATTGAACCGGGCGGGGCAGACCAGCATCGTCAGCCGTGACAGAAATAATACAGATAGGGCTATGATGGAACAACTGCTTCTTGCATATCAGGAAGAGTTGAGGAATCTGGATGCAGAAACCATGAAAAAGGAAAATCCAATGGCCACCATTCAATTTATGACCAAGCTCCAGGCAGAGGCAGAGGCAAAGAGAGAGGAGATGCAGAGTTCATGGAAGTACAGTGATGTTGCTTCAAGGGGGTACTATCCTGTCTATCCTTCTTTCCATAAGACTTTGGGTCTGCTAAAGGAATTCGGAATCAATACGGAGGAATGGAAGGACTGGAGTGACATAAAGCAGATCGCCATTGATGGAGTTCAATATTATGCTCCCACAGACTATGGCTATACCAAGGAAGGTTTTGAGAATATCACTATTACTGACCAAGAGAAGATCAAACAGATAATGTCCCAGGCTGTTGTACAGGAGTATTCGTCTATGAATCCGTTCTGGGAAAGCCGGAAAGAGGACTTGGCTCTCTTTGGGGTTACTACAGGTTCCGGAGAAAGAAGCCAGGAGATTCTATATAGCGTTCCCCTTAAAGTGCTGCCGGAGGAGGTAAAGGAAGAACTGGAAAGGAGAAAAAACTAAGGGTAAGCAGTCTTTCATTGACTTTTTCCTCTGATGAAGTTAAAATGATAAGAGCATAAGTCAAAGGAGGAATCACGGATGGCATTTTTTGAAGGGCTGGGTAAGACACTTAGTGATACCGGCAAAGAAGTTGCAACAAAGGCAAAGGCGCTGACGGAAACCATACAGCTAAAGACTCAGATCAGCGGGGAGAAAACCAAGCTGGAAGAAGCTTATGCAGTAATTGGCAAACTGTATTATGAAAGTAACAAGGAGCCGGAGGAAGAATATAAGAAGGCTTATGAAGCAGTCAGGGCTTACCGGGAGAGAATTGCTGCTCTTGAGATTGAACTGACTCAAAGTGAAGGAACTCGTCTCTGTGCAGAATGCGGAGCAAAGGTTACCAAGGATTCTCTTTACTGCGGAAAGTGCGGTGCGCCTGTTAAGGAAGCATCTGCCAGCCAGGAAGAGGAAGAGACTGAAGCAGAGCAGGCTGTTTTTACAGAGGAAGAGACTGCAGCATCAGGAATTAATTCGGTGAGTGAAGATGTATTTGAATCTACAGAAGAATAAAAGATTGATGGAAAGGCCGGCTTGTGAATAAGCCGGTCTTTCAGACCCAAAGGAGCGTATCATGGATTCGCATATCAAATGGATGGGAAGGATATTTTTCCTTTCTTTTCTTATGAATATTTTTATTGAACTTGCTTCCAGGAAGTCTTTAATCAGCCTGGGCTTATATATATGGGGCAGCCCCTTGGTTTTTTTGCTGAATACGCTGATTATTCTGCTGACCTTTACGGTGGTGTTTGTCACCAGGCGCAAGATTTTTTCGTGTATTGCTGTTTCAGCCCTATGGGTTTTTATGGGATTAGTAAATGGAACTTTGCTGATTTTCAGGACAACCCCTTTTACAGCTGCAGACTTGAGGCTGGTAAAATATGCGGTCAGCATGGCAACACTTTATTTTACCTGGGTACAGATTATGTTCCTGGGAGCGGCCCTTGCCGGTTGTGTGGCTTTCCTGGTTATTTTGTGGCGTAAGGCTCCGTTGGCAGGAGAAAGAGTCCGCTACAGGGCCGGAGCAGGAGTAATTGCATTCAGTGCTGTACTTGTGCTGGCAATGACCCAAGGAGCCATGAAAACAGGGCTGGTGGCAGTGCATTTCGGTAATATAGGGGATGCTTTCCGAACTTATGGATTTCCTTACTGTTTTTCTAACTCTCTGTTCAATACAGGAATTCCAAAACCTGAGGGATATGGGAGCGAGGCCATGGAAGCCATTCGTGAAGAGGAGCTGATTCCGGAAAATACCTATGCTTTATCTGAAGATACAAAACCCAATGTAATCATGATACAGTTGGAATCTTTTTTTGATCCGTCCCTTTGGAAAAATAATCCGGTTGATTATGACCCTATCCCGTTTTTTCATTTGCTTCAGAAGAATTATCCGGGAGGTTATTTAAGTGTGCCTTCTGTGGGAGCAGGGACAGCAAACACGGAATTTGAGTCTATTACGGGAATGAATCTGGACTTTTTCGGCCCCGGCGAATACCCATACAAGACAGTGCTGAAAAAAACTTCCTGTGAAAGTGTTGCCTTTGATTTGAAAAATATAGGATACCAGGCCCATGCCATTCATAACAATGAGGCCACCTTTTACGACCGGAACAAAGTTTTTTCCCAGCTGGGCTTTGACACCTTCACTCCAATTGAATATATGAATCATGTGGAGCGCAATCCCACAGGCTGGAGCAAAGACAAGATTCTTACAGGAGAGATCATCAAAGCCTTGGATTCCACCTCAGGCCCGGATTTTATTTATACTATATCAGTTCAAGGCCATGGCAAATATCCTGATTTTGAATATTACTGCCAGCAGATTGGAGAAATGGATCAGTTTATTCGTTCTCTTGTAAATACCTTAAGGACCAGGGAAGAACCTATAGTGCTTGTAATGTACGGAGATCATTTGCCGGGATTTGAGTGGTCCCAGGATGAAATGGAGAACAACACCCTGTTTCAGACGGAATATGTGGTCTGGAACAATATGAATCTTCCTCTGGTGAAAAAGGATGTGGAAGCTTATCAGATTGCAGCCCTTGTTCTGGATATGGCGGGTATCCATGAAGGAACCATGATGCGGTTTCACCAGAAGTTTTTTCATGATCCAAATGAAGGAAAGGATAAATACCTGGATGATATGAAAAGTCTGGAATACGACATATTATATGGGGGGCGTCAGGTATATGGAGGAGAAAACCCCTATGAAGCAACGGATTTGAAAATGGGAATTGACCCTATTGCCATTGATCAGGTGGTATACAATGATTCTAATCTGCTGGTTTACGGGGAGAATTTTACTCCTTATTCAAAAATCTGCCTTGATGGCAAGGCGCTGGACACTATCTTTGTCTGGCCGGAACTGATCATAGCAAAAGAAGTTCCGGAAAAAAAAGCACTGGATTCAAAGATTTCCGTATGGCAGATTGGGAGAGACAAAATTCCCCTTGGAGAAAGCAAAGGATATTCTATGAAAAGACCGGAGTAATGGTCAGAAAAGGAGAAGGCATGATATCATGTGCCTTCTCCTTTTTGTGAACTGAAATATATTTTATATAGTAATCAGTTCATACTCAGAACTGCCAAGACCGATTTTGACTGCATGTTCGATGGAGGACTCCCAGTTAGTGTCGGGATGGGTGTCCTTAAAATGGTCATGATGGTGGCTTCCGTGTTTTTCCAATATGCTGCCAGCCATAACAGGCTGTTTGTTTGCGGCGTCGGCACAGGCCACATCAAGAGCCACAGGATCAAAAGAAGCAAACATGCCTACATCCGGGATGATGGGGATATCGTTTTCCGCATGGCAATCGCAGTAAGGAGAAACATCCATAACAAGACTGATGTGGAAGTTTGGACGGTCTTTTAAAATGGCCTGGGTGTATTCTGCAATCTTGTAGTTTAAGATATCATTGGCTTCATCAAAGTCTGATTCCACGGCATCCACCGGACAGACACCAATGCAGCGGCCGCATCCTACGCAGCGGTCATGATTGATAAAAGCTATTTTATCCTTGAATGTAATGGCGCTGTGAGCGCAGTTTTTAAAGCAGGCACGACAGCCGATACAGAGGTTTTCGATTACATGAGGTTTTCCGGAGTTGTGCATTTCCATCTTTCCGGCTCTGGAGCCGCAGCCCATTCCGATGTTCTTTAATGCCCCCCCAAAGCCGGTGCTTTCGTGACCTTTAAAATGAGAGAGAGAAATGAAGATATCAGCATCCATAATAGCCCGTCCGATTTTGGCTTCTTTGATGTATTCTCCGTCAAAGGGAACCAGAATTTCATCCGTTCCCTTTAATCCGTCGGCAATGAGAACGTGGCAACCGGTGGAAAATGGGGAAAAACCGTTTTCATAAGCAGTTTCCAAATGGTCCAGGGCATTTTTACGGCTTCCCACATACAGGGTATTGCAGTCTGTTAAAAATGGCTTTCCTCCCTGTTCCTTTACAAGATCAACCACTACTTTGGCATAGTTGGGCCGTAGAAAGGATAAGTTTCCCAATTCTCCAAAGTGAATTTTTATGGCAGCATACTTGTTCTGAAAGTCGATCTGTTCCATCATACCAGCAGTTTTTATAAGCCTTTTCAGCTTTTGGGGAAGGTTTTCCTGAAATGTAGTACGAAAGCTTGTAAAGTAAACCTTTGATTTTTCCATAAAGTGCTCTCCTTTTGATAAAATATATTATTGTTTTATTATACTGGAAGTAATCAGGAAATTCAAGAAGTCCCGGTTTATTTGTGGAAAAGAAGGAGGAACCGACTTGTCCCGTCGGCAGGGTGTTGCCAGAAGGGGAGACAGGTTGTATAATGGAAAGGAAAATCAAATGAATCATGGGAGGTACAAAGGATGAAACGGAATAGAGGGGTGCTGCGGATTATTTTTGGCCGGACGATGTTTGCCGTCATTTCTCTTGCTGTTCAGGTGATGATTCTGGCGGCCGCTTACCGCTTTTTAAGCCGCTATATGGTGTACGTTTACGGAAGCTTTACTCTTCTCAGTGCGCTTGTGATCATTTATATTTTGAATAAAGAGGAGAATCCCAGCTTTAAACTGGCGTGGATGGTGCCCATTGCGGCAGTTCCTGTATTTGGAACGCTTTTTTATCTGTTTGTGGAATTTCAGATTCTGGGAAAGCTGATGGATAAAAAGCTGAGAGCAAATATGGAGCATATGGAGATCTACATGGTTCAGAATCCCAAAGCCCTGGAAAATTTGTCAAAAGTCAGCAGGCAGAGTGCCAACCTGGCTTACTATCTTAAAAATTCAGGAAATTACCCTGTTTACGGAAATACCAATGCAAAGTATTTTTCATTGGGAGAAATCATGTTTGAAGAGATGAAGAGGGAGCTGGAGGGTGCTAAACGGTTTATCTTCATGGAATATTTTATTGTGGAACAGGGAGAGATGTGGGACGGGATTTTGGAAATTCTGGAGCGGAAGGCTAAAGAAGGGGTGGAGGTCCGGTTTATGTATGACGGGATGTGTTCTTTAAGTCTTCTTCCTTATGATTATCCTGGGGAATTACAGGAAAAGGGCATAAAGGCGAAGGCGTTTTCCCCTATAAAACCCCTCCTTACCACTTATCAGAATAACCGGGACCATAGAAAAATTCTGGTGGTAGATGGACACACGGCATTTACGGGAGGAGTCAATCTGGCGGATGAATATATAAACCGGCGAGTGCGGTTTGGTCACTGGAAGGATACCGGAATTATGCTGAAGGGTGAAGCTGTCACCAGTTTTGTCATGATGTTTTTACAGATGTGGAATGTTTCTGAAAAAGAAGCAGAAGATTATGGAAGGTATTTAAGAGATCCGGAATATTATTATCCGCTGGAGTTAAATATGGATGGATTTGCCATTCCTTATGGCGATAATCCTCTGGATCAGGAAGCGGTGGGGAAACAGGTTTATCTGGATATTATCAATTCCGCCTGGAACTATGTTCACATCATGACCCCTTATCTGGTATTGGACTATGAAATGACCCAGGCCCTCACTTTTGCGGCTAAGCGGGGAGTGGAAACTGCCATTATTATGCCGCGCATACCGGATAAGAAATATGCGTTCTTTCTGGCAATGTCCTATTATGGGGAGCTGATCAGGGCGGGAGTAAAGATTTACCAGTATATACCAGGTTTTGTTCATGCAAAGGTCTTTACAAGCGATGACAGCAAGGCAGTGGTTGGAACTGTTAATATGGATTTTCGAAGTCTGTTTCTTCACTTTGAATGTGGAGTTTATTTATACCGGAATGAGGCTGTCCGGGATGTGGAACGAGATTTTCAAGATACACTGGCCCAGTGCCGGAGAGTTACTTTAGAGGATTATAAAAACTATCCATGGCAGGAAAAGCTTGCAGGAAGGGCTTTGCGGCTGTTTGCGCCGCTTATGTAAAAGGATGGAAGGAAAAAAACATGCCGGAGGCGGGTGCCTCCGGCATGTTTTTTAGTCTTTTGTATGCCTTCAGATGTTGATTAGTTGGCTTCGATGATGACCATGCTGGCAATAACCGGAACCTGAGCGTAAAATACGTTTGATCCTGTAGTATTAAGCAGAGATAAGGTCGCTGGAACTGCTCCGATAGTCAGGAATGCCATTCCGTTTAACTGACCTGTAACGATAGGTGAGCTTGCCGAGATGTTGCCGCTGGTATTTACTCTTAAAGTAAATTCCACATAAGTGGATGCTTCAGCTCCGTCTGTGGATACCCACCAGTATACATAGTAATTCTTTTCTGCACTGAGAGTTACGATACCGGTTGCAGGATTATAATCGATGTTAAGGCTCTGATCATTTAAAACAGTGTTAAATAATACAATTCCGTCGTCTGCAACGCTTGAAGCTCCTGTAAGCTGTATCTGAATCCCTCTTAGCTGAGCGGCAGGACCCTGAGGTCCTTGTGGCCCCTGAGGTCCGGTAGGCCCGATAGGTCCTTGCGGTCCCTGAGGTCCGGTAGCACCAGTAGGTCCGGTTGGTCCGATAGGTCCCTGTGGTCCCTGAGCGCCTGTAGCGCCGGTAGCGCCTGTAGGTCCTTGAGGTCCAGTCGGCCCCTGAGAACCGGTTGCACCAGTAGCACCCGTTGGTCCAGTTGGTCCCTGAGCGCCGGTAGCACCAGTAGCACCAGTAGCGCCGGCAGGTCCGGTCGGTCCGGTCGGTCCCTGAGCACCGGTAGCACCTGTAGCGCCGGTCGGTCCAGTCGGTCCCTGAGCGCCAGTAGCGCCGGCAGGTCCAGTTGGTCCCTGGGCACCAGTAGCGCCGGCAGGTCCGGTCGGTCCCTGAGCACCAGTAGCGCCAGTAGCGCCAGTAGCACCAGTCGGTCCAGTTGGTCCCTGAGCGCCGGTAGCGCCGGCAGGTCCAGTCGGTCCCTGAGCACCGGTTGCACCAGTTGCGCCAGTTGCGCCAATCGGTCCAGTTGGTCCCTGAGCGCCGGCAGGTCCAGTCGGTCCCTGAGCACCGGTTGCACCAGTAGCACCAGTCGGTCCAGTTGGTCCCTGTGGTCCCTGAGCGCCAGTAGCGCCGGCGGGTCCAGTCGGTCCCTGAGCACCGGTAGCACCGGTAGCACCGGTAGCACCAGTAGCACCAGTCGGTCCAGTAGCACCAGTAGCACCAGTAGCACCAGTAGCGCCAGTAGCGCCAGTCGGTCCAGTTGGTCCCTGAGCGCCAGTAGCGCCAGTAGCGCCAGTAGCGCCAGTAGCACCAGTCGGTCCAGTTGGTCCCTGAGCGCCGGTTGCACCAGCGGGTCCAGTTGGTCCTTGCGGTCCGGCAGGCCCGGTAGAGCCGTTTATAATAGGAAAAATGCAATGCATCCCGGTACAATTACAGTAGTTATCCCTGGATGTTATACTTCATATGCTTTTAAAATGAAATGTGCTATTACGGAACGGGTGGAAGAAACAAAAAGAGCCAGATATATAACATAGTATGGTTTTTTAATAATTATCCATGCTGTTGAATTATTAACTATTGTATGAAGAATTAATATTATGTATAATAGTCTGGCGGTTAGATACATCTAACAAAAGGTAGGAGGCGTGTTTTGAAAAAATCAAAATTCAATTCTGCAAACAATAAGCTCAAGCATAGCCGGGAAGAGTTAAAAGGTAAAACGTTATTTTCCTTCCAGTTGGTTGTTGCTCTTTTGTGCATTGTTCTCATTCTGTCAGTTTTTCTGTCTTTGGGGCTTGGAGCAGTACACATATCCCTTACTGATACATATACCATAATCATAAATCGTTTATTTGGTGTAGAACTTCCGGGAACCAGCCAGGTCTTACAGGGAGCCAATGCTTCAATCATATGGAAAATTCGTTTTCCCAGAGTTTTGCTGGGAGTTGCCGCCGGTGCCGGTCTTGCATTATGCGGATCAGTTATGCAGGCTACAGTACAGAATCCCCTTGCAGAGCCGTATATTCTGGGGATATCTTCCGGAGCATCTCTGGGAGCCACTATTGCGGTTTTCATTGGCACTGCCATTCCGTTTATCGGCAGTATTTCTTCGGTGTCCATACTTGCTTTTCTGGGAGCGGTAGGAGCCACCGGGGCGGTTTTATTTCTGGCATCCGTGGGAGGACAAGTCACATCAGGAAAACTGATTCTTTCCGGTACAATTATTAATGCCATATGTACTTCATTCTCCAACTTCATTATATCCGTAGCCGGAGATGGCAATGGTATGTTAAGCATAAAGTTCTGGACAATGGGTTCTCTGACCCGTGGAAGCTGGAGTAATCTTATTTTACCAAGCAGTGTTGTGGCAGTCTGCTGCATGTTTTTTCTCAGCCAATACCGGACCTTAAATACTATGCTTCTTGGTGATGAGGCGGCATCTACTCTGGGTGTAAATCTCAGCTTTTACAGAAAGCTGTATATGGCAGCGGCTGCACTTTTAACTGGAGTATTAGTTTCCGCCTGCGGTGTAATAGGCTTTGTGGGGCTGATGATTCCTCATATTGCAAGGGCTGTTGTAGGGGCGGACCATCGCCGTCTGCTGCCTGTTACGGTTTTGCTGGGTGGGATATTTCTGGTCTGGACGGATGCATTGGCAAGAGTTGTCATACCAAATGGTGAACTTGCCATTGGTATTGTGACATCTATGATAGGTGCCCCGTTTTTCGCTTATATTTTAATAAAACGGCATTACCGTTTTGGTTAGTGAGGTTTAAGAATGGATGTGACAGTAAAAGATTTAAAGGTCCAGTTAGGAGCAAATGAGATTTTAAAAGGTGTTTCACTGGAGGTTAAGAATGGAAAATTTATTGGTGTTTTAGGGCCTAACGGCAGTGGAAAGTCGACGCTGCTTAAAACGGTATATCGGATGCAAAAGGCGTCCCATGGTGCAGTCATGCTGGATGACAGGCCTTTGCAGAGTTACAAGCCTAAGGCGCTGGCCCGGGAAATGGCTGTTGTGGGACAGTTCAATAATATAAATTTTGATTTGACAGTTGAAGAAATTGTTATGCTGGGACGTTCCCCCCACCTTGGAACATTGGAACGGGAAAAGCAGAAAGACCTGGACCTTGTGGCGGACTCATTGGAAAAGGTGGGAATGGAACATTATGCCAAACGGAGCTTTGTAACTTTATCAGGGGGGGAAAAGCAGCGGATTGTACTGGCCCGGGCGCTGGCACAGCAGCCGTCCCTTCTTATTCTGGACGAGCCCACAAATCATCTGGATATTACATACCAATTGCAGATTCTGAGTATTATCAAAAACTTAGGTATTAACGTATTGGCAGCCCTTCATGATTTGTCTTTAGCAGCACAATATTGCGATGCTGTCTACATTTTAAATAAAGGAGTCATTGATTCTTATGGATCACCTAAGAATATTATTAACCGCGAAATGGTGCGCCGGATTTACCATGTCGATTGTAAAATAACAGAAGACAGTCAGGCAGGAATGGCAATCAGCTATTTCCCCTTTGAATGATATAATAAAAAATATAAAAAGGAGTAACATAAGAAATGAAAAAGAAAACCATGGTTTTTATAGCAGGAACTATGATATTAGGAGTGATTTTAAGCGGATGCAGCACAAAGGCAGACAGCACACAAACGACCCCGGCTCCTTCGTCAGAAGCTTCACAAACCAGTGCAGCTGCCTCATCAAAAGAGGCTCAGATCAACGTTGCCAGTACAGGATATCCCATTACGGCAGATACCAAAGGCAGTGATTTTATATCTGTTGGTCAGACATATAATGAAGCTCCGGACAGAGTGGTTACGGCAAATGCGTCATCTATAGAACTGCTTTATAACCTGGGCTTGTCAGACCGTATTGTGGGTACAATTGCAATTGATAATAAACCGGGTGAGGACTGGAAGGAACTGTATGAGTCTCTGGAGGTTCTGGGTGATAAGATGACCATCAGCAAAGAAGTGATTGCAGCAGCCGAACCGGATGTGATTATCGGACGCAGTGCTACTTTTGCAGAGGGCACTTTTGGCTCCATTACAGAATTAAATGATTTAGGAATCAATGTTTACGCTCAAAAAGCAAGTGATATGAGCACTGATGTTTCTATGCAGAATATTATTGATGATGTAACCGCTTTAGGTGAAATTTTCGATGTTCAGGATAAAGCAAACACATATGCAGAAACCCTGACAGAGCGTCTGAATGCAGTTTCGGAAAAGGTTGCCGCCTCTGCCGGCGATAAAACCCAGAGAGTGCTGGTAATGGCAACTTACAAAGAAGGAACCTTTGTGGTTTTCGGTGCAAATGCAAAGCTGCAGAGTGGAATGCTTTCTGCATTGAATTGCATAAATGTTATGGACAAGGGCGGCTCCAATCTTACTCTGGAAAACTTTGTAGAAGCAAATCCTGATGTTATTATTTATATTACTGCGGACCGAAATGTGGAAAGTGATGCAGAAGCTGTTGAAAATATTAAAAATGAAGAAGTACTGGCCACCATACCGGCTATTGCAAATAACAAGATTATCGAAGTGCCCTATGATGCTTTTATGGACTATGGTGTGCGCAACTTTGATACTCTGGAAAAACTTTCAGACTTCCTGTATAATTAATGAAGGTGGAACAAATGCAGACAATTTATGCAGCAGGGAGAGAGTTACAACTATTGGCTCCAACCGGTTTTTCTCCGGAAATGGGCAGTTGTCCGGTTGTGTATGCACTGGATGCTGATATTTTGTTTAAGGAACTGAAAAAAATTCCGGAAGAAAAGAAATCATATGGTTTTCTTTTGGTGGGTATACCATCCGGAAATCGTCTGGACGACTACACACCCTGGCATGCTAAAGCACTTCATGAGCGTTTTGCCGATTTTGGGGGCAGGGGAGGGGAGTATCTGGAGTATTTGGAAAAAACTTTGATTCCAGCTGTTAACAAGGAGCTGTTTGGCAATGTGGATTCCCCTGGTAAAACCGCATTAATGGGACATTCCCTCAGCGGCCTGGTTGGGATATATTCTTTGTTTAAGACAGAGATTTTTGATCACATCGTTTCTATTTCAGGCTCTTTCTGGTATGAGGGCTGGACAGGGTTTTTGGAAAATAGTACTCTGGTTAATAGAAAGGCTTCTATATTCATTTCTTCAGGGGAAGATGAAGGAAAAGACGCTCATGATATTAAAAAAAATGCCGCACAGGCAACAAAAGATACTTATAAAGCGCTTACAGGCCATTTGCCTCAGGGCAATGTAGAAATACAATGGAATTCATACGGTCATCATGATAACATATCTCTGAAGTTATGGGAGGCATTGACTTACCTGGATAAGCAGTTCTTATAACAGGCACAAACATACGGATTTAACATTATTTGGGAAAACACCGCAAGTGAGAAATCAGCTTCGATGCGGTGGTTTCCCTGTTGCTGTATTAAAAGAAAGGATGGATAAAATGGATGCTCAGATAGCTCTGAATATATTGAAACAGGCTTACCGGCTTTCTCCGTTTCGGGTAAATAATGTAATACAATTTGTGAAGTATCCGTCAGACAAGCCCACCTCCTATCAAACCATACACGGAGCTTTTATTTTTCCTCTAGAGGGAGAAGCGGAGATAAGATTTGATAATGAATGTTTTCTTGCAAAGCCGGGAACTATGGTTCATGGCTGCCCGGAGTGTCAGCTTACGTTTCGTGTTCTAGGTGAAAATCCGTTTACTCATATCAATTTATATTACCATCAGATAAGCAGTAATTTGCTGTTTTCTATGCCTATTGATCTGCCCGCTGTTTCACCTGCTTTGCAGAATCTGGTTGGTGCCAATGACCATGCGGACATTCATTCCATCCTGCAAAAGCAATTACTGTCACGCCAGGTTTTTCAGAATATTTTCTTTGACGATGAAAAGGATCATTCTTCGAAAGATTACCTTATCGTAAAAGAACTACTGGACTATATTGAAAATAATTACAGGAGTCCGCTGACAATGGAGGACTTGGCAAGTCATATCGGAAAAAGCAAATCTCAGCTGTCCTATCTTTTTTACAAGTACACCCAATGCAGACCCATTGATTTTCTCATTGATTACCGGATTAATATGGCTGCCAAGCTTTTGCGTGACCAGGGGTGCACAGTGACGAAAGCCGCGGATGCAGTTGGATATACGGACCCCCTTCATTTCAGCCGTTTATTCAAAAAGCGTACCGGATATGCCCCCAGCCAGATACAGAGAAAACACATATCAGACAGAAAATAGATGTAAAAGTGATCTATTATGTTTTACCAATTATGTTACTGTGCTATAATACCTTGAAAGAAAAGAGGTTAATGTGTATGCACTATTCTGATTATAAAACTATACTTTCGCCGCAGAACGGCATGAATTTATATAGGGGATGTTCTCATGGCTGTATTTATTGTGACAGTCGAAGCTTCTGTTATCAGATCAACCATGATTTTGAGGATATAGAGATTAAGCGAAACGCCCCTATGATTCTGGAAAATCAACTGCGCAGGAAAAGAAAGCCCTGTATGGTAGGTACAGGAGCCATGTGTGATCCTTATATCCATATAGAAGAAGAATTGCAAATGACTAGGCAGTGCATTGCCCTTATTGAGAGGTACGGATTTGGTCTTGCCATCCAAACAAAATCCTCCCGTATTCTCAGAGACCTGGATCTGCTGAAAGCCATAAATGAGCAGACAAAATGCGTTGTACAGATCACATTAACCACCTTTGATGAAAGTCTGTGCCGAAAAGTGGAGCCAAATGTATCGACGACATTGGAACGGTTTCATGTTTTAGAGGTTATGAGAAATCACGGGATACCGACTGTTGTATGGCTCAGTCCGATTCTGCCTTTTGTCAATGACACAGAGGAAAATCTCCGGGGCATCCTGGACTACTGTATCCAGGCAAAGGTTCGGGGAATTTTGTGCTTTGGCTTTGGTATGACTTTGCGGGAAGGGAACAGGGAATATTTTTATGCCCAGATTGACCGTTTTTTTCCCGGCATAAAGCAAAAATATATTCAGGCCTTTGGAAACTCTTATGTGTGCAACAGTCCGAATCATCATCATTTAATGGCTGTCTTTAAAGAAATATGTGAGCAGCATGGCATCCTCTGGAAACCTGATGATGTATTTGCCTATTTACATGGATTTGAATCAAAAGACCAGCAATTATCCTTGTTTTAAAATAATTGGGCTTTTTGCGCTTCCTCATAGGACAAAGGAGGAAATGCATATATTGAATCATGCAAAACAGGAGGTGCATGATGATGATTACGCCCCAAATGGTGGATGAGTTTATGAGCGTCAATATAGGAGTAATTGATGCACAAAAGCTGGCTGATATAAGCACACTGATACTTGATAATTCCCTTTCAAAGGAAAAACGGACGGCTTATGTCTTGGAAAAATTGAAAAATCCTTTCTGCTTCCGTTATGGGGATATGGGCATTAAGCTTGAATTTGATGACAATGGGCCATCTGTTCAGGAGGTGCTTACCAATCTATATATACGCTTAAAAAGCGGCCTATGAAGTATTCTTGGACCTAACGGTATCGTGTAATGGGAAGGAGGAGACATGGCACGAACGGCTGACAGGCAAAGGATTAAGAAATCATTGTCACAAAACAAGGTCTGGAGGACAGCGTTTTATATCAGGCTATCCCGTGAAGATAAACGGGGAAGGGAAGAATCGGAAAGTATTGGTAATCAAAGACTGATCCTGACGGACTTTCTTGAGCAGCAGGACGATGGAGATGAATACGTTTTAGTTGGAGAATATGTGGATGACGGTGTCAGCGGCACGACAGACGAAGAACGTGAGAATTTTCAGCGGCTGTTGTCTGATATCCGAAAGGGTAAGGTCAACTGCGTGATTGTTAAAAATCTTGCCCGGAGCTTTCGTAACAGCGGCGATCAAAGCTACTATCTGGGAGATTGGTTTCCGAGAAATAATGTAAGGTTTATCTCTCTTTACCAACAGCCTGTTGATACTTATAAAGAACCTCAAAATGCTCAGAATATCGCTGTACCCGTTCAAGGTGTTTTGAATGAGGAACATGCAAGGGGCACGTCTGAAAGTGTTCGCAAGACCTTTGATAAAAAACGGGAAAAGGGTTTGCATATCGGCTCTTTTGCAGCCTATGGCTATAGGAAGAACCCGGAAAATAAAAATGCTCTTATAATAGATGAAGAAGCGTCAGAGATTGTAAAGAGCATCTTTACCTGGTTTTTAGATGGAATGAGTAAAAATGCCATTGTCCGCAGGCTTAATGACAGTGGTATTTTATGCCCAGCAGCTTATAAGAAAAACAAGGGCCTGAAATACAAAAATCCCAATGTCCAGGGTGGCAATTCTCTCTGGTGCTCAATGAGTGTGGGCAATATTTTGAAAAACCGGATTTATACAGGTGATATGGTCCAGGGGCGTTACCGCATTAAGAGCTATAAAATTCATGTGCAGGAAGCAGTTCCCGAAGAAGAATGGTTCATAGTAGAAAATACTCATGAACCGATCATCAGCCGTGAAGATTTTAATAGAGTACAGGCGTTCTTAAAAAAAGATACCCGGACAGCGCCAAAACAGAAAACCCCGTACCTGTTCAGCGGTTTTCTGCGCTGCGCCGATTGCGGCAAGGCGATGGCTCGAAGCCAGTCTGGCGGAAAGATCTATTATTATTGCCGTACCTATAAGGATCAGTCGAAAACAGCATGTACAAAGCATACCATTCATCACAATCATCTGGAACAAGGCGTTTTGTATGCAATCAGGCAGCAGGTTTATATTGCATTGGATTTTTCTGAAATGATTTCACGCATTGATAATTCCCCTTTTCAGAAAAGCCGGTCTATACGTTTAGATGACTTGATTGGATCAAAGGAAAAAGAGTTTTCTAAAATTACCGGCTATAAGCAAAGTATTTATCAGGACTGGAAGGATGGCGAGATTTCCCGCGGAGATTACTGCAATATGAAAGACGACTATGAGAGGCAGATGGAAACCATCAGGCAGGTTATATGCGGTCTATATGAAGAGAAAACAGAGCTTGAAAATAAGATTGATACGGAAAGTCCATTTCTGGAGGCATTCAGAAAGTGTGAAAACATCGATAGACTGACAAGAGGTGTGCTGATTGAACTTGTTGATACTATCACGGTATATGAAAATGGCAATATCAGCGTTAAGCTGAATTTTTCCAATGAATACCGGCGGGCTGCGGAGTATGGAGATTTATTTTCCTAATATCAACGGGGAGGTCGGCCCAGTAGGTCCGGCAGGTCCCTGAGCGCCGGTAGCGCCAGTAGCACCGGTAGGTCCAGTAGGTCCTTGAGCGCCAGTAGCGCCGGTAGCGCCGGTAGCACCAGTAGGCCCAATCGGTCCCTGAGCGCCGGTAGCGCCAGTTGCGCCAGTAGGCCCAATCGGTCCCTGAGCGCCGGTAGCGCCAGTAGCACCGGTAGGTCCAGTAGGTCCTTGAGCGCCAGTAGCGCCGGTAGCGCCAGTAGCGCCGGTAGGCCCAATCGGTCCCTGAGCGCCGGTGGCACCAGTAGCACCGGTAGGTCCTACGGGTCCCTGAGCACCAGTTGCGCCGGTAGGCCCAATCGGTCCCTGAGCGCCGGTAGCACCAGTAGCACCGGTAGGTCCAGTAGGCCCTTGAGCGCCGGTAGCGCCGGTAGCGCCAGTAGCTCCAGTTGCGCCAGTAGGTCCAATTGGCCCCTGAGCACCGGTAGCACCGCTAGGTCCAGTAGGCCCAATTGGTCCCTGAGCGCCGGTAGCGCCAGTAGCACCGGTAGGCCCTGTTGGTCCCTGGACGCCCTGAGGTCCAGCGGGTCCTACAGGTCCCTGAGCGCCAGCAGGCCCCTGAGGTCCAGCAGGCCCCTGAGGTCCTGTAGGTCCTGATGGTCCCATAAAGCCTCTTGGCCCCTGGGGTCCTGTTGGCCCCTGGAAGCCCCTTGGCCCCTGAGGTCCTGTTGGTCCTGCACAGCCTCTGGGTCCCTGTGGCCCAGGACAGCCTCTAGGTCCTTGAGGTCCTGTTGGGCCGAAGCAACCGCAACCGCGGTTGTCGTCCCAATTTCTACAATTACTCATTATAGTTCCCTCCTGTCAAGGTTTAATATTGTGATTTTCTTATCTGTGTGGTTGGCGGTAAAATGGAAATCATAATATAAAGGTTCTTTGCAATCCTTTATAGTTTATGATATGTGCTATCTATTAAGTTTGTTAGAAACTTAAATCTCTTGGTAGTTCTTAAATCTTCGCAGAAAAAAGCCGCTCCGCTGGGTCCAATCAGCAGGGCAGCCTTACGGTATTTTAAGAACTGTATTCCCGCAGCGTATTCTGTCCGTTATAATCAATAGACGCTGCTCTTTATGGCGTCAATCAATGCACTAAGCCCCAATTCATTGCAATCATTGATCAGCCCCATAACAATAAATCTGCCGAGGATTTTTTTTGTTTCTTCCAGATCATTGATATTAAACAACCGGATGGTTTCTTCAATGAGCTCGACGCTTTCTTTATTTGCTTCGTTTTTATGGGTGAAGTTTACAATTAGTTTTTGTAGTTCCTTGATTACTTGTTCGTTTGCTCCTCTTGCTACCACGTTCAACACCTGTATTTTTTCGGTGTCTTCTCTTGGAAGGAGTTCGCTGATGATCTTTCCGTCGCCTGAAAAGTTGAACTGAAGATTTGTATCCTCTTTGTCTCCTGCAAGGCTTTCGCTGATCAATTCATAAGCCTGGAGAGTAAATTTATCATTATCTGAGAGAAAGGTATAGATTTTTCCGGAATTACTCTCAAAATGAATGCCCTTTGTATCCTTCTTTTTCTCATGCCTGTAAGACCAGAAAGCCAGGTATAAAGCAAGAACTATCAACAGGCCAATGATACTGACAGGGTTGGAGCCGGATAAGGCTATGAAGAGCAGGAAGAGTGAAGGACGGACAGGAAAATTTTCCTTTGGTCCATTCCCCATCCATACCCGGGAAATAGCGGAGGTTTTCATCATATGATTTTCCCATCTGACGGCATTTCCCTCAATAACCATTGTAGAATTTTTAAATACCATATTCTTTTGACTTGTCATGAGATTCCCCCTTATATAATTTCACTATTCATTTTCTGTGATAAATGCAGCAACAACGGGATTTGTAATCATCACAGTGCCTACCGTGTTAAAGCCCATGACTTGTATGCATATGCTGTAGTTGCAGCATTCAGAGGCCATTGAGTCTAAGTCCCAGGCTGTTAATGAAAACGTGTTGGTTTCAGTGATTTCTTCATTTCTTGTGAAAATGAAGCCAGAGCCAACGGGAAAAGGATTGGTCTGATTTTTTTCTTGTTTTAATAACTGGAATTTAAGGTGCATCCTTGCAGCTGTTGCAGCAATGCTGCAGGAAAAGTTAAAGTGCATGGAAAAGTTCTTAAATTCAGAGGTATCAAGATTGATTGAAGCTACCGTGTAAATAGAATTTTTATCTGTATTTTCCGGTAGAAATATTCCCCCTGAAGAAGAACCTTTTAACATCATCTTGCTTTGGTCAGAAACTACCTCCGGGCTTTCAGGAAGACTTTGTACCACTAGCTTTTGATCGCATTGTCTGGACGGAACAGGGTGGGGGTTCCGGTTGAAAGTGTTGCGATATGGGATATTCCTGGGATAAGGCATACCAAATAAGCAATGATTCATGTCCACAGCTCCTTAAATGAAAGCTCATAGATAGAGCATTCAGTAAATTTACCAAATACCCTATCTATGAAAGAAGTTAGTTTATGCAGCTATTTGTATCAAAGGTTTTAATTAGTAGCAGTCGTTATCTACAACAATTGCAGAAAGAGTAGCATTGCTGATAGAAGTAACACCAACTGTAGCAACACCGGCAACCGTAGCAACGATGCTGTAGGTGCAGCAATCTTCGTCACAGATATCGCAGTCGCAGACGAAGAAGGAGAATGTGTTGCTGTCCGTTACGGCTACAAGCCGGGAAAATGTCCAGATCGGACCTACAGGAATAGGAACGAGCTGGCCTTTACACTGTTTGAACACCTGGAAGTTAAGAGTAATAACTGCAGCGGTGGTTACAACGTTGCTGGCAAATTCAAACTTAATACATGGGTTTTTTAATCCTCTTGTGTCTACGGATACGGTCGATAAAGTAAAGGCAGCACCTGCAATAGTAGCTAAAGGAAGAGTTACTGCTCCCTGGCTTCCGCATTTTAACACTGATCTGTTTGGTTTTAGGTATCTTTTCTTTCGTTCACATGTGCAATTGCAGTTACACGTGCAATCCTGACACTCGTCACAATCGCAGTCGCACATTCTCATATCTTGATCCATCATGATGTGACCTCCATTTTGCTTAATAAGTTAGGATGTTTAATTATACCTTCTTGGTATACTATATTATATTAAGGAGAAAAGATTGTGCTACAACCGATGGCAATATTGTCTTCAGTATAATTGCTGGGGATAATCTTCATGGCTGTTTGCTGTTGATAAAAATACTCAGGAAAGTTTACGGGAATTGTATTATAATATGATTTAACCGGGAAAACCCAGTAAATCAAGCATAAGCAAAAATGGAGGATACAGAATGTCAACTGCAATTATTTGTATTATTTTAGCCGTACTTTGCTTTTTTGGAGTGAGAAGTACTATAAGAAGGACGAAATATGGATGCTGCGGTGGCGGAGGCGGTGAGGAAAAGAAGGTTAAGGTTACCGATAAAGATGTTTCCCATTACCCCTACTCAAGCATCGTAGAAGTAGATGGAATGACCTGCGGAAAGTGCAAAAACAGAGTGGAAAATGCATTTAACAGCCAGGATGGAGTGTTTGCCTCTGTGGATCTGGATAAAAGACAGGCAGTGATCCGTATGAAAAAGCAGATGTCCGGGGATGAACTGAAAGATATCGTAAAAAAGGCAGGCTACATGCCGGGAGCCGTAAATTAGATGATACATGCAAGGTTATAACCGCAGTCTTTATTGGCTGCGGTTATTTTTATGGGGACAGTGTTTGCCGGAAAAGGGATTGACCGGATCGGTGAAATGCAATAGAATAGAAGGCGAGGTGAAAAGAAATGACAGAAGGTGCATTGGTTCTAGAAGGCGGTTCTTTAAGAGGAGTATTTACAGCCGGAGTATTGGATGTATTTATGGAGAAGGGAATCAGCTTGTCTTATGTAAATGGTGTGTCAGCCGGTTCCATGACAGGAATGAGCTATGTCAGCGGACAAATCGGACGAACCATTCAAGTGGATTTGAATTATATCAGGGATAAACGGTTTTTGAGCTTCCGGAACATGGTAAAAAACCGTTCCATTTTTAATTTTGATTTTCTTTTTGGGGAGTTAAGTGATACCTTGATTCCCTTTGATTATGATAGCTTTTGGAAATCTTCTCAGAAATTTGAGGTGATAGCCACCCGCTGCAAGACGGGAAAACCGGAGTACTTTGAAAAATCCTCTTGTGATGATTTCATCAGCGCAGTCAAGGCTTCCAGCAGCATTCCCATTCTATCCGGAATGATCAATATTAATGGAAAGAAGTACTTAGATGGCGGCTGTTCTATGCCTATTGCCTATGAGAGAGCCATTGATTTAGGGTATGAAAAAATTGTTTTAATTCTGACCAGGGAAAAGGGGTATCGGAAGCCGCCTCTGGATAAATGGACAAAAAAAGGGTATGAGCGTTATTTTGCTCCACTACCTGAGTTTTTAAAAGCCTTAGAAGTGGTTCCGGATCGGTATAACCGGATGCAAGAGGAGATTGACAGGCTGGAAGAGGCTGGAAGGATATATGTTATCCGCCCGGATAATCATGTGACGGTACAGAGGACTGAGCAGGATAAGCGGAAGCTGGAGGCTCTTTATGAGGACGGGAAGCGTCTGGCAGAGGAGAATCTGAAAAAATTGAAGGTTTATCTGGAAATTTGAGAGTAAGGGATGCCTTGCAGAAAGGAAAAATGGTATAGTTTATGAGTATTTACGATACATTAAATCCAATGCAGAAGGAAGCGGTACTTCACACGGAAGGCCCGCTTCTTGTGCTGGCAGGAGCCGGGTCAGGAAAGACCAGGGTCCTTACCCACCGCATTGCATATCTGATAGAGGAAAAAGGGATGAATCCATGGAACATTCTGGCAATCACTTTTACCAACAAGGCTGCGGGAGAGATGCGGGAACGTGTGGACCGTCTGGTGGGCTTCGGTGCCGACAGCATATGGGTTTCCACCTTTCATTCTACCTGCGTCCGTATTCTGCGCCGCCATATTGAATACCTTGGTTATACCACCAATTTTACCATCTATGATTCTGACGATCAGAGAACCCTGATGCGCCTTGTATTAAAAAAACTGGACATTGACCCTAAGCTTTATAAAGACCGTGCTATGCTGGGGCTTATTTCTACGGCAAAGAATGAATTAATAACAGCCGATGAATTTGAAAAAAATGCCTCCTCTGATTTCCGGCAAAAAAAAGCTGCTTCTATTTACAAGGAATATCAGAATCAGTTAAGAAAGAACAATGCTTTGGATTTTGATGATTTGATTATGAAAACCGTACAGCTGTTTCAGCAAAATCCGGATATATTAGACTACTATCAGGAGCGGTTTAAATATATTATGGTGGATGAGTACCAGGATACTAACACAGCTCAGTTTCAACTGATCAGTCTTCTGGCTGGAAAATATAAGAATCTTTGTGTGGTTGGAGATGATGACCAATCCATCTATAAATTTCGGGGAGCCAACATTGAAAATATTTTGAATTTTGAAAAGGCTTATCCGGGTGCGAAAGTGATAAAGCTGGAGCAGAATTACCGTTCCAGCCAAAGCATCTTAAGCGCGGCTAATGAGGTGATACGCCATAACAGGGGACGAAAAGACAAGACTCTTTGGACGGCCAATGATGAAGGCCCATTGGTGCAGTTTAAGCAGTTTGAAAATGCCTCTGAGGAAGCAGATGCCATTGTCCGGGATATATTAAACAGCGCATCTGATTATCAGGATAATGCAATCCTTTACCGGACCAATGCCCAGTCCCGTTTACTGGAAGAAAAATGTCTTCAGCACAATGTTCCTTACCGCATGGTAGGTGGTGTAAACTTCTATCAGAGAAAGGAAATCAAGGATGTACTGGCTTACTTAAAGACCATTGCCAATGGAAGAGATGATTTGTCTGCATTGAGAATCGTCAACGTTCCAAAGCGTGGCATCGGCGCCACCAGTCTGGGAAAAGTGCAGGCATTTGCATCGGAACACGATTTCTCCGTATATGATGCCTTTTGCCGGGCAAAAGCCGTTCCTGGACTGGGGAAAGCGGCGGACAAGATTCTTGGATTTACGGTCCAGATCGAAGACTTCCGTGGCAGAATGGAAGAAGAGACATATTCCATCCATGAGCTGATCGAAGATGTTTTGGATGAAACAGGATATCTGAAGGAACTGGAGGCAGAGGGAGAGATCGAATATCAGACCCGTCTGGAAAATATAGAGGAACTGGTCAATAAAGCGGTAAGCTTTGAGGGAGAGCATGAGCATCCCGATCTCAATGAATTTTTAGAAGAAGTGGCCTTGGTGGCTGATGTGGACCGTATGGACGCGTCAGAAAACAGGATAACTCTTATGACCCTGCATAGTGCCAAGGGGCTGGAATTTCCGAGGGTGTATTTAAGCGGAATGGAGGATGGGTTATTCCCAAGCATGATGTCCATATCTTCAGATGACAAGGACGATGTGGAGGAGGAGAGGCGACTTTGCTACGTTGGAATTACCAGAGCCCAGCAGTTTCTTATGATGACAGGGGCAAGACAGCGTATGGTCAATGGAGAAACCAGGTATTCTAAAACAAGCCGTTTTATCGAAGAAATTCCGGCTCATCTTTTGGATTCAACCAAACTGGAATCCCGTCTTTCATCCTCCCGGAGTTCTGCGGATTTTGATGACAGCGCACTTCCCTGGGGCGGAGGGAAAGGAATCGGAAGTTCTCTGGGGATCAACAGGTTTGGCCCGGAGCACAGCGCTGGAGCCAAGCCTGATTTTGGAAAGACTTTTACAGTTGAAAAAGCCAGTTCCCTGGACTATAAGAAAGGGGATCGGGTCATACATATGAAGTTCGGAGAAGGACAGGTTATGGAGATCAAGGACGGAGGAAGAGACTACGAGGTGACGGTGCAGTTTGACCAGGCAGGAGTGAAAAAAATGTTTGCGTCCTTTGCAAAGCTTAAACTGGTGTAGAGAAAAGCTTTGATATTATTTTTTACAAATTCATAAAATTTATTAAAAAAGGTAAAACTGATAGTAAAATAGTTAATATAATGGTATAATAACTGCGATAGGCAGAGAGACTAAAACTTTGCCGGAAGAAATGCCTTACAGCATATTTAAAAGCTTTGAAAAGGGCAAAAAAGAAAGCAGGGCTCTCAGAAAGGACGTGGACACATGAACAGATTTGATGCAATGAGCAAGGAAGCCATGAGTAAACTGGAAGATATTATGAATTCAAGCAGAGTAAACGAATTGCTTCATAAGAGGGAACAGGAAGAAAAGAAGAAAAACTGCATCCTTTGGGTATTGGCTATCATAGGCGCAGTGGCAGCGGTGGCAGGAATTGCTTACACAGTATACCGTTTCTTCACACCGGATTATCTGGAAGACTTTGAAGACGATTTTGATGATGACTTTGACGATGATTTTTTTGAAGAAGATCAGCCGGGCGAAGGTTCTGAAGAGTAAAGTTGGCATTTAAAAAGAGCAAAAGCGTGCCTCAGAAATTGAGACACGCTTTTTTGCCGGAAATTTAAGATAGAGCAGGATAGGAGTCTGAAACGTGAAAAAGGGTGAGATATACGAAGGTACAATAGGAAAATTTGATTTCCCCGATAAAGGAGTCATTGAACTTCCTGAAGGAAAGATCGCGGTAAAGCATAGTCTTCCAGGTCAGAAGATAAAGGTTATGATCAATAAGAAAAGAGGCGGAAAGTGCGAAGGAAGGATTCTGGAAGTGTTGGAACGTTCTGCGCTGGAAACAGCAGAAAACCCATGTCCTCACTTTGGAATCTGCGGAGGATGCACATATCAGACCATTCCATATGTAGATCAGCTTAAGATTAAAGAGCAGCAGGTAAAGACTCTTTTAGATGGAGTCTGTGAAGATTATGAGTTTGAGGGAATTAAGGGGAGCCCCATGGAAGACAGATATAGGAATAAAATGGAGTTTTCCTTTGGTGATGAGCATAAGGATGGCCCTCTTGCTCTGGGAATGCATAAAAGAGGGAGTTTTTATGATGTGGTGACCACTGAGGATTGCCGGATTGTTCACAGGGATTTTTGTCATATTTTAAAAGGGGTAAAAGAGTATTTTGAGGTAAGGGGAATTGGTTTTTATAAGAAAATGCAGCATACGGGATACCTGCGTCATCTGCTGGTGCGCAGAGCAGTGAAGACAGGGGAAATACTGGTAGATCTGGTGACTACTTCTCAGGAAGATCTGGATTTGAAACCGTTTGCGGATATGCTTTTGGGGCTTGACTTGGAAGGAAAGATTGTTGGGATTTTGCATACGTTTAATGACAGTCTGGCTGATGTGGTGAAAAGTGACAGGACTGATATTTTACACGGGCAGGATTTCTTTTATGAAGAGCTTTTGGGGCTGAAGTTTAAAATATCTCCTTTTTCCTTTTTTCAGACTAATTCTCTTGGAGCAGAGGTTTTGTACGAGAAAACCAGGGAGTATGTGGGTGAAACAAAGGACAAGATTGTGTTTGATTTATACAGCGGAACCGGAACAATTGCCCAGATTGTGGCGCCTGTTGCCAAGAAGGTAGTGGGAGTGGAGATTGTGGAAGAGGCTGTGGAAGCAGCCGGGGAAAATGCGAAGCTTAATGGTCTAGAGAACTGTGAGTTTATTGCCGGGGATGTGCTGAAGGTGATCGGCGGCCTTGAGGATAAACCGGATCTTATTATTCTGGACCCGCCGAGAGATGGGATTCACCCGAAAGCGTTGGGAACGATTATTGATTTTGGGGTGGACAGGATGGTGTATGTGTCTTGTAAACCTACCAGTTTGGTTAGGGATTTAGAGGTTTTACAAGAGAGAGGGTATAAGGTGGAGAGGGTTTGTTGTGTGGATATGTTTCCTTCTACGGCGAATGTGGAAACTGTTTGTCTGCTTTCAAAGAAACCTTAATGTTATAATGAGGCGAGGGCGTTTTCCTGGAAGTATGAAATTGTGTTGTTCAAAATAATTAAAAAGCGCATCGAAGTAGTTGGAAATAGTAAATACTCAATGGTAGATTTCACAATCAAGAAAAAAACAGGGAAAGAAAGCGTCTCCAAAACCGAAAAAAGTTATCAACAAAAAAAATTTCAGAAAGAAGAAATTAAAGGCCGGAAACAGCAGAAAGCAGTGTTTCGAAAGAATGACAGAAGGTAAAAGAATGGGATGGATCATACGAAAAGAAATAAGATAAGAATAGGTTCAACGATTTGAGTTATTCAGAAACAAGACCAAAAAATCGGTAAATTAAACCAGGAAGTAGTTGCGTGCATTTTAACAAACTCCGCCAATCATTCCAGGGGAATAAAGGTTAAACTGAAGAAGGGAATTATAGGTCGAGTTACAGAAATTGTCAAGTGATAAGTCAAAATGAGAATAAGAATTAAAATAAATGGGTGATGATAAGTACAGAAATGTATAGAAAAGAGGAACGGAAGATGGAAGTTGATTTGATAAAGAAAAATAGTGAAGTAAAACTGAAATTTATGGATTTAACCTATGAAGGATTAGGCGTTGCAAAATATGATGGACTGGCTATCTTTGTTAAGGGGGCTCTGCCAAATGAAGAGGGAAGCGTTCGTATTACAAAAGTGGAAAAAAGATATGCATTGGGAGAGTTACTCCGTCTGGATGTGATATCTGATAGTCGTGTAAAGGTGGAAAATCAATTATTGGATAGTACGATTCCTTTACAGCATTTAAATTACGAAAAGCAGCTGGTTTTTAAATCAAAGATAGTAAAGGATATTTTTTCCAAAAGCCCAGTTTTAAAAGACTCCCTTATTTGTGAAACAATCGGTGCAAAAGATGCATGGCATTATCGAAATAAAACCCAGGTGCCTGTTCGATCAAATAAGGGTAAGATGGAAATAGGAATATTTGCAAATAGCTCACATCGACTGATTCCGGTTGATGATTTCAAAATCAATCTTCCGGGAATTGATGAAATTTTAGCGGGTGTACGGGACGTCCTCACTAGTTATAATGAAAAACCATATGACGAAGGTACAAATACGGGCAATATCCGTCATATTGTTGTTAGAAAAAGTAGCTATACGAATGAAGTAATGGTGGTTATCATCACCCGTTCAAAGAGCCTGTTTCCTAAATCAAAAATCATCCCGGCGATTGTGGAACGATTCCCTGAGATCGTTAGTATTGTTCATAATATCAATAATAAAAGAAATTCTACAATCTTTGGAGAAATATCAGAAGTGATATATGGAAAATCAACTTATCGAGAAGAAATACTCGGTAAATCTTTTGATATCACAGCCCAATCATTTTTACAGGTAAATATCCCTCAGGCAGAAGTGCTTTATGCAAAAGCATTAGAGCTACTTGATTTGAAAGGAACAGAAGTAGTCTTGGATGCATATTGCGGGATTGGAACGATTTCACTGGCTCTGGCAGATAAAGCCAAGCGAGTTATTGGAATTGAGGTAATACCGGAAGCGGTTGAAATAGCGAAATTAAATGCTGTGAAAAATCATGTTGAGAATGTTGTATTTGAATGTGGACTTGTTGAGGAAGTAATTGCTGATTTAGAAACTTCACTGGATGCAGTTGTAGTGGATCCGCCGCGGAAGGGGCTAGAGACGGCGTTTGTAGATTCGTTATTGGAAATGAATCCTAAAAAGGTTGTTTATATTAGCTGCAATCCGGCAACGTTGGTTCGGGATTTGGAGCGGTTTGTGGAAGCTGGATATGAATTATCTGAAATACAGCCGGTGGATTTGTTTCCACAGACGGCGCACGTCGAGACAATAGTTGCACTACATCGGAAAGATACGTAAAAATCCTTGATTTTAGGCACTTTGAGAGACATTTCATGTTTTCTCAGGGAGACCGAAAAGAGAAGAAAAAAGCAATTTCTGATGGTGTGAACGTGTCGGTGGTTCTGGACATGGTGTTGGGGAACACATAAATCTACAGTTCATAATTTGGACGAAACGTTGTTATTTTTATCATTCAATTAAATATTAAAATGTCGAAGAGACCGCTTATTTTCAAGCTTTTGAGAATGAGTGGTCTCTTTTTGTATGGAAACAAAAGAAACTGAAATTTAGTAATTAGGAGAGGTGGTGACTTAAATGGAAGAAAAAATTTCAATGTGTTCCAATTGGGAAGGAGACCAGGGAATAGAGAGTGATAAGGATAATAAACATGAGAAAATAGCTGTTATTCCACTAAATCAGCTAAAAGATTTCAAAAATCATCCTTTCAAAGTGGAATTAAATACAGAACTGTTTGAATTAATGCAGAGTATTGAGAAAGAGGGAATGATAGTACCAATTTTGGCAAGACCAAATCCGGATGGTGAAGGATTTGAGATAATTTCAGGGCATAGACGAAAAGCTGCTTGTGAATGGGCAGGAATTGCAGATGTACCTGTAGTTATTCGTAATCTGGATAATGAGCAGGCAGTTATTGCAATGGTTGATAGCAATTTGCAAAGGGAAAATATTAAACCGAGTGAGAAAGCCTTTGCTTATAAAATGAAGTTGGAAGCTATGAAGCATCAAGGAAAGAGAATGGATTTAAGTTCGGACCAAGTTGGACCGGAGTTAGAAAATTCAACAGTAACAGTCACAAAATTAGAGGCTGGTTATGATGAGCAAGGGTTGTGGTCAGTATATTCAGACCAAGAGAATTTTAAGAAAGGCGAGCGAAGTAATGAAATACTTTCAAAGCAAGTTGGTGAGAGTGTGAATCAAATAAAAAGATATATTCGGCTTACGTATTTAATACCCAAAATACTTGATATGGTCGATGAAGAGAAAATTGCTTTTACTGTGGCAGTGGAACTTTCTTATTTAAAAGAAGAAGAGCAGTACGAACTTCATGCAGTAATGGAATTAGAACAATGCACGCCATCCTTATCACAGGCAAATCGTTTAAAGCGAATGAGCCAAGCAGGCAATTTAGATATGGATGCCATGTATGATGTTCTAGGAGAGGAAAAACCAAACCAGAAGGTACAAATCAAGATACAAGCTGAGCGGTTGGATCAATATTTCCCAAGTAATTATACAGACAGGCAAAAGGTAGAATTAATCGAAAAACTTGTGAAGAGTTGGCATGAACAACGGATACAGAAGAGGTAGTTCAATGATATTTAGAAGGAGGAAGCGTAATATGGAAGATAATCATATTGAAGTAATAGGAGTAGATCATGGCTGGGCCAATTGCAAAACTGTTGGAAGTGTCTTTGTTTCGGGAGTGAAAGAAATTTCAACGGAACCGGCATTGTATGATAATGTCTTGGAATATGAAGGTAAGTATTATAAAATCGGCGGTGAGAGATTAGAAGTTAAGGAAACAAAAGTTACAGATGAAAATTATTATCTGCTAACACTAGCAGCTATTGCAAAAGAACTAAATCGAAGGGGAATGAGAAATGCCAATATATTTTTAGCAGCAGGACTTCCGCTTACTAAATTTGGTAAGGAGAAACCTGATTTTATTGATTATCTATTTAAGAATAAGCAAGTCACTTTTCGGTTTGAGAAGGAAACCTATCGCATTACGATTGTTAAGGTAGCAGTATTTCCACAGTGCTATGCAGCCATGGCAGATAAAATGCCTAAAACAAACCGTAAGCAGATTGTTGTAGATATAGGAAGTTGGACAATCGATATTATGCCAATTAAAAATTGCTTACCGGATGAATCATTGTGCGACACTATAGATGAAGGTCTAATTACTTGCATAGGTAACATTAATAATCAGTGTGTCAGACAGTTAAGTGGCAAGATTGATGAAAGTGATATTGTCCAGATTATGATGGATGGAAAGAGTGATTTAGATATGGCTTATCATAAAATTGTTACGAAAGAAATTGAAGAATTTGCTGAAGGTATCTATAAAAAACTGATTGCTCATGGTTACAATCTGAATACAACACCGATTACCTTTGTTGGAGGTGGAGCAACAGTCATGAAGCTTTTTGGAAGTAGAAAGCAGAGCAATATTAATTACCTGGAGGATATTAAGGCGAATGCAAAAGGTTATGAATTTCTTGCCAAAGTATTTTTGAATTCGAAACGAGGAGGCGGACTAAATGGCAAATCGTAAGGACGATGGAGATTATCACAATGTAAGGTGTGGCAGGAATAATCCTCAGCATGTGTATGTGAATAAGATATTGAGCGATTTAAATATGGATATCTATAAATCTAAGAATCAATTTATTATTGATGCAGTTGAGGCATATTGCAAAATGTTAAATCAAGATGATCTTACAGTAAATGCAACAATTGAGCGGGCTAGAAGAGAAGGCTATGTTACTAGGAAGGATTTAGATGAAATTAAAAGAGATATTTGCAGTAGAGTTGTTAAAGAAGTGCAACAGGAAGTAATATCTATGTTAGGAACTGCTTTAGCTGCAAAACAGTCAGTAAATGTAACAGAAGAAACAACTAAGGTTAAAGAAGATAACTTTGGTGAAGTAAATGATGCTGTTGTCGGCTTAGCAACAAATTGGGTTGATTAGATGGAGGTGCATTATGGTAAAGAACATAATAATCAAAATTGGATGTGTTTTATTAATGATATTAAAGGGAATTGTATGGAGTGCGCTTGCAGTACTTAAGCTTGCACTGGAATTCCTCAAAGTTACACTTTTGTTATTTGGTCTTGTCATGAGAGTATTTCTTGCATTTGTAAGGGTAGGAACAGCGTAAGGAGGTGAAGCTTATGCTAGTAGCTGGATTTAAGGAATATTTAAAGAACCGCAGATTTGTGCAGTATTTCTATAAACTGCAAAAACAGATGATTCGTTAGGAGGATGAAGATGCATTTTATACGGGACAAACCATAGGTTGTCTCCGTGTAACCGAATAGAAAGTCTAAGGACTTCCAACTGTATAGTGGATAGGTTTGAAACGGAAAACAACCAAGCCTATCCCTTTTAGAAGGAGTGGATAGGCGTCGTAAACAGCTTGAAATATAGCTGTTTTTTTATTACGCATAATTATAACAAATTAGAAAGAATGAGGATTAGAAAATGAAAGAGATTTTTGAACAGTATGGATCAGTAATTATTGCAGCAGTAGCAATTAGCGCGTTAGTAGCCATCATCGTAATGCTTTTAGCAACAGATGGAGTAGTAGCAAACTCCTTTAAAAACTTGATCGACAGCTTCTTTAACAGAGCAGCAAGCACGATTACAGGCTAATTACAGTAACACAGTAAACCAATAACAACAAATTAGAAAGAATGAGGAATAGAGAATGAAAGAGATTTTTGAACAGTATGGATCAGTAATTATAGCAGCAGTAGCAATCAGTGCATTAGTAGCAATCATCGTGATGCTTTTAGCAACAGATGGAGTAGTAGCAAATTCCTTTAAGAACCTGATTGATAGCTTCTTTAACAGAGCTGCTAGTACGATTACAGGTTAATCTATCAGATCAGATAGTTTATCGAAAAAATCACACAGAGAGGGGATAAGTTCCCCTCTTGGAAAGGAGTTTTATGGAACGTACTACAAAATGGGAATTGGTACCCGCACATTTTGGACCGCTTTGGTCCTATGTGGAAGATGATGAAATCACAGACATTGATTTTAATGGCAGGGACCTGTGGATTACCAATACTGCAAATGAAAGAATTAAAGTGGAGGAACATGGTGTTACAAGAGAGTTTATTGAGAAGTTCAGCCATTATATTGCAAACAACGTAAGTAAGGCATTTAACAAAGTGGAAAATCTGTTAGAAGCAGATACGGATACTCTTAGAATCAGCATAGTCCATGAATCCTCTGCGATTTCAGGAAGATCGGTTTGTATCAGAAAAACACTTCCGACTGTCCGAATGACCAGGGAGAGCATGATTAACGATGGATATTGTAGCGAGGAGATATTGGAACTACTTACAAACTGTGTGAAAGCGCGTATGAATTTTGTGTTCTGTGGAGAACCGGGAGTTGGAAAAACAGAAGGAATAAAATTCTTTTCTCAGTATATTTCAGAAAGTGAAAGAGTGATTACCATAGAGGATACACCGGAACTTCATTATCGTGAGATTAATCCAGACAAAGACTGTGTGGAACTAATGGTATCAGAAGGATTTGGATATACAAAAGCAATTAAGACAAGTCTACGTCAGAATCCAAAGTGGCTGATGTTATCGGAAGCTCGATCTGTGGAAGTGAAATATCTGCTAGAGAGTCTATCAACAGGAATTAGAGGATTTACAACCATTCATACGGATGACGTAAGAAAGATACCAGATCGAATCTTAAACATGCTTGAGAGCAGGATGGATGCTGACCGAATGGAAAATGATATTTATATGTTTATTGATGTAGGAATCTTAATCCGCAAGAAGCAAATGGAGGATGGAAAGGTACACAGATATATTGATCAAGTTTGCTTTTTTTACAGAGAAGATGGCAAAAACATAACTTTTCCAGCGGTTTTGAATGGTAAGCTTGTAGAAAAAAATCTTCCCAATCCGGTACTTGAGAAATTTGAACGTATGGAAATCTTACCATTTACCTGTAAAGGAGGAAACTGATTATGAAGAAAAAGAGTGGAATTAAGTATCTCAGATACCGAAATCTGACTCAGGAGTTAGCAAAGTACGGGTATGAGTATACACCTAAAAAAGCCCTGTTTGCATATGGAATGATTGTTCTAGTGGCAGCCATTTTTGGACTGTTATATAAACTGGAGCTGCCATATATAGCTGCAATTGGAATTATCGGTTTGGTCTTTTCTCCAATGGTTATCTTACAGATGATGAAGGGCAGATATCATACTACCATGTTTTCCTTAGCGAATAACTACATGGAACAGTTTTTGTATTCTTTTAAGAGGAATGGAACTGTTTTAAATGCTTTATTAGAGACAGCAACAATTTTTGATGAAGGAATATTTCATGAGGCATTAGAAAAAGCCATAGAGCATATTCAGTATACAACGGACAGCGAAGATCCGGAGAGAGAAGCCTTAGATATAGTAGGAGAATTTTTTCACTGTGAGAGAATCGATGCAATACACTCCTTTGTTATCGGTGCCCAGAGACGAGGTGGAGATGCAGGAGGAAGCATTTTATTACTTGCGAAGAATCGAGCAATGTGGGCGGAAAGAGTCATGAATCTTCAGAAAGAATTTCAGATTGTAAAGCGAAATATTATGATTGCTCTGGTTGCTACAATGCTTATTTGTATACTTCCACTTTATCTACTTGGTGGGGATTTGGATATTAGTTCAATTCCACTTTGCCAGATATCTGCGGTAGTACTAATTGGAATCGGTATGCTGATTTATGTGAAAGCAGATAAGAAACTTTGCAGAAGCTGGATTGAGAAAGAAGTGGATAGCACCGGAATGGGTAAAAAATATCTTCAGGTCAGAGATTATGATGAAGTAAAGGAAGCGAAGAGCAGCCAGAAGATGGCAATTATTCCAGTCATTCTTTTTATCGGTGTTTTTATCTATTTTAAAAATATCGCAGTCTTGGTAGCTGGAGTTGTTGTGGTGTTGTTCTTCTTAAATCAACATAAAATAGGTCATAGTCTTGCTATGAAAAAGGTGGCAAGGGAGATTGAAAAGCAGTTTCCAAACTGGTTGATGGAAGTGGCTTTATTGCTACAGACAGACAATGTTCAGATGGCAATCCGTAAATCCATGGATAGTGCACCAGAGGTATTGGTTTATGCGTTGGAAGATTTGATTGATCAGTTAGAGGAAGATCCGAATGCCATTGAACCGTATCACAGATTTTTGAAAGAATATCGCAACCCTGATGTGCAGTCAGTCATGAAAATGTTATATGCACTTTCCAGTGGAAATGCAGGTGATGTTACAAAGCAGGTAGAAGAATTGATTGATCGTAACAATGCAATGATGGATAAGGCAGAAAAATTAGAGCAGGAGGATAAGATTGCCGGAATGAAGGTATATATCTTACTACCGTCCTTATTAGCTTCTTTTAAGTTAATGGTGGATATGGCACTGCTGTTAGTAGTGTTCCTTCAAAACCTGACCTTTGGAATGTAGGAGGGAAAGATTATGAGTACAACGATAAAGACGTATGTGGGCATTTTCATACTCCTGTTATCCGTATTTTCTATGGCGGGGGTGATGTCAGCCTGTATTGATGCAAATAATGCAAGGGACTTTCATGCTTCTGTAATGGCAGAGATAGAAGACTCCAACTTTGCGCCAAGTGTTATCAGTGCATGTAAAGCACAAGCAGAAAATGCAGGGTATGAATTGTTAATTGACAGTAACAGCGTAGTCAAAGATGAAGATGGGAAACCGACTCTGATGGAAGTAATCTTAAAATATGAATATCATATTGATTTCTTTGGAGTGGTAAGTTCTCAGCAGATTCGTGGATTTGCAAGATAGAGGAGGCGGAGACGATGAAGTTAATTATGGAGCAGTTTGGAAGTAGCATTATTTATGCAATTGCAGGAAGTGGAATGGCAGCAATTCTGATTGGTTTTTTAAAGGTAATCAGTAGTTAGGAGGAAAGGATGCAAGAAATATTTGAAGAATATGGAGAGTTTGTAATTGAAGCAATCAGTGGAGTGCTTTTACTTGGAATACTTGCTCTTTTCTTTTTAGGAACGCCAATGACCGCAATGATACAGAAATTTGTCACGAGTGTGTTAGGAGGCGGTATGTAAGATGAAAGTGATATTTCAGGAGTTTGGAACGGCAATCATAGCAATTATAACAGCCGTTCTTATCATTGGAATTTTATTTGGAATTTCGGTATCCGGTAGGCATGGAATTTTAGAAATTGCAGGTGCTGCAACAAACAAAGCAGAGGTTGATTATACTTCTTATAGCGATTTTGAAGCAGTAGCAACATGGCATAATCGGACAAAACCGGTTGCAGGATATACAGCGACTTTCGGAAGATTCTTTGCAATCGAAAATGCAAATTTTTTAGAGCGATATTATGCAAAGGATATGGAAGGCAGTATATATCCAATGGATGAAGTAATCATTGCAAAGTTGTTTACAAATGATATGTTTGGTAAAATATTAGATATCAGAAAAGCAGATGGAACAAGTGTTATGAGTGCTTATTCAGAGGATAATGGAAGTATCCGCTTTCCAAGTGCAGGAGTCTATGAGGTCTATTTCCAGATCAGAGACAGAGAGAATCTGACCAGTGTCTGGAAGATACCGATTGCTGTGGATGAGAGGAGGAATTAGACGATGAAGAGTGTGTTTTTAGGATTTGGAATTACGGTTTGTTCTATTATATCCATTGTTATCGTCATGACTCTTTGTGGTACGAATATGAGGCAGAATGAGTTGAATAGGGCAGTTGATAGTGCAATAAAGGATACGGTGGAGAATCAGTTTGATGACACAACCTATTCTGTAAATAGCAATGATGAGTTTGTGGCTGATTTTATGGAAGCTTTGTTAGTACAGATTAATTCGGATTGTTCTGTGGTAGTAAATGTACTGGATGTAGATTATCAAAAGGGTCTATTATCCGTTGAAGTGATTGAAAAATATATACATCCCATTGGAACAGAAGGGAACGTTTCAGTAAAGCGAACGGTAATTATGGAGCAATACACTGTGCCAATTGGTGGGGCAAGATGAAATTAGAAGGAGGATTTGGATGAAAGAGCCGTTAAAGAAGTTTTGGAAGAACCACTGGAAACCAGTGATTTCAGTGCTTGTTTTGTCATCACTAGTTGTTGGTATTCTGATTTATAGTAATTTGGATTCAATAGATAATCCAGTTAAGGTAGTCGCAGATACGGATACTATAGATACTCAAATAACAAAGGAACCTGAGATAAAAGAGGAGATAACAAGCGCTGTAGCAGAAGAGTCAAAAGCTACAGAGAATAATACTAATGAAGTAACAGAAGCAGCTTATGTGGTAGAAAGCAAACCGACAGAGAAACCAGAGGTAGAGAACAAGGATACTACAAAAACAAACGATGAAGTTTCTAATGAGAAAGAAACAACAGAGAAGAAATCAGAAGAACAAGAATCCAAGTCAACTACAGAGCCAACAACAATTACTCCCGTTCAAGAAAATAAGTACGTTCCAATTTCAGAGGGATGGAAAGCTTCTGAGACAGCTAAGGGAGACATAACAGGTGCTCAAAAGGCAGATATAGATTGTATGATTGAAAGCTGGAAGAGTGGGACCATGTCTGATACAGAGCTGAAAGAAAAAATCGTAGCATATCTTGATGAGCAAGGTATTGAGTATATGGAAGTCAGTGTTACCAGTAAAGGATATGCACTGTATGATGTATTACCGGAAGTTGATTTAAGAGATGGTGGCAATCTGTATTCTTTTGTAGGAACTTACAGCACAGGAAATCAGAACCCGGATGGAACCAATAAGACGGTGTGTTATAACTGGTCTGCATTTGTATTTTAGGAGGAATTGAATAAATGAAGAAATCATGGAAAACAGGCTTACTCAGTCTGTTTTTCTTTTTGTCAATAATAGGAGTTGCCATAGTAGTCCCACCTCAAGAAGTTAGGGCAGGAAACTTTGATAATGCTGTTGATTTTTATAATAATTATGGATCAGGCATTGTATTTAAGGATGGCTATTTTTATTACGCGACAAGGGGAAAAGCAGCAACAGCCAATGTTAGTACAACACATTGGAGTACTATTGGTTATCGTATGAGGGTAAATACAAGTTCACAATCCACATATATTTACTTTAATTTGTCTGGGTACACGGTAGAAACAGTAAATGAAGTGTATTCAGATGGATATATTTATGATTTATGCAGGATTAATCTTAGTTATGTGAAATCAAAACTGGCGCAGACAAATAGGACTGCTTATAACGAATTTATTATTAACGGTGGATACTTGATTGTAGACAGTTGCATGATTACTGTTAAAATTGATAGATATGGAAATCGTACGAATAGTGGTTCTATGGATGATTACGGAAACTTTTGGGGAAGTGTCTATACAGATTATAACGGTATAGCGAATGCTGCACCGTGGAGCAATCCAAGCTCCTTACACAGTTATTTTAATAAGACTATTAATTATGTGACAGAATTAAAATCCAGGCAGGTTGTATATGTAAGATATCAAAATGTCGATGGTGATTATGGAGGATATAGTGTAGTAATCAACAAGGATTATGTTTATGGAGAGACCGTTTCATGGTCAAGAAGTGCAGATACCTGTTACAATGCTGCCAGTATTTCGTATACAGCAAAGCAAGATAAAACGTCCTATGTTTCTGTTAGCAGAAAGCAATATTTGCAGAATGTGTATGTGAAATATCAGGATGCCAATGGAAATTATAGTGGCGATTGGGGACTGGCAAAAAGTCAGAATCTGTATTATGGTTCTAATTTTGAATGGTCATACGGAGGAAATGATTGTTACAATGCAAGTTCAATCAGTAAGTATACTGTGACAGAGGCAAAGAACCACTATATCTATATTTCGAGGAAGAAGTATACAGTCAGTGTAAGTGCTGGAACTGGAATTGAAAGTGTGTCTGGTGGGGGCAGTTATTATTATGGAGCAACTTCTACAGTGGATGCAACTGTGAAAACAGGTTATACGTGGAAAAACTGGAGTGGCACTTATACTTCCATTAGTAAAAGGTATTCCTTTACTGTAATAGGAAATGTAGCATTAACTGCAAATGCTGAAGCAAATACGTATTATATTGTATTTTATCCAAACGGTGGAAGTGGGACAATGACAACGATGACTTGTAAGTATGATCAAACATATACTTTAACAGCAATGAGCTTTACACCACCGGCACATCCTTGTACTTACCTTGGGTGGAATACGGATGCCAATGCTTATTCTGCAAGTTATTCTGAAAAACAACAGATTCGAAACCTGACGAGCATAGATGGATATACCTTTTATTTTCATGCAATATGGGATTATGCACCGGATCTGACATGCAGTGACCGTTATTTTACCTTATACGAAGCAAAAATCGGTATTATTACTGAGGCTGAGCTTCTTAGAACAGTAAAATCAACGGACAGGGAAGATGGGACAACGCAGATCAGGGTCAAGAACTATTCATTGACTATGTTCACAAGCTTCACAAGTTCAGGAGAATTGGTAATTACATATACCACGACTGATAGCAGAAATAATAGGACAGAGAAGCAGGTTAAAGTTACGATAGTAGATACGGATGCAACCGTAGAAGGGCCGATGGACTTTGATGGGAAGAAGCAATATGCAAGATTTATCGATTCGAACTATTATTTGAAGTCTTATGAAGCTGGTGGGTTAGAATCGTCATCAAAGTGGAGAAGTGAGGTGACTTACAAAGATACTCTGGAAGCAGCTATGAACAATGTGAAAGGTGAAGATGGTAATTGGTCGCATGTAGTAAATAGTTATGAGCTTTCCAAGGGGGAAATTGATCAGGTCAAACAGTATGTTAAGGAAAATGGAATGGGGAATTCGTTAAATAAGATGTCTATAAACCAATTTCACCAAATCTTCATTCAATATTCCGATTGAATAAGATGACTACTAAATTTTATTTTATGTAAGATGATTATCTTTGGAGGTCTTGATAATCAATAATTCAATTGTGAAGTCAGTAATAATGTCTTTTGAAATAGAAATTCAAAATGATATTTCTATTTCAAAAGGTTGGAGAAAGTCTTTTTTTTCTTTGAAATATGAGGATATGCTAAGTTATAATATATTTATTTCTATTAATATTAACATAGATGAGAATCAGAAATATTAATTTGTAATATGACAGCATGCTGTCAGGTTATAAATGATATTATTAGTAAATAAAAAGGAAAGGAGTTAAAATATATGAATGAGAATGAATTACTAGAAGTTGTATTGAACTTTATAAAGAGCTCAAATATGCTAGATGTAAATATGTATTTAAGTTCCTTTTCGGATACAGCTATGATAGAAGAAAAATCAATTAACAATGATCTTTATGGAAAGGAGGAAATTAGGCGTTATTTTCAAGACTATTTTATTAATTATCATACACAGACAGAGGTATTAAATTATAAAGTAAAAGAAAGCTATTTGAAAATGCGTGTGCAATTTAAAGGCGATTTTACAGGTAATGAAGTAGTTGGATTATATAAGTTTTTTATAGAAGATAAGAGAATTGTTAAATTAATCGCAGATTTAGAATAAGTGATTAATAAATGAAACAGTCACTTAATTATTAATAATATATTTTCATAATATAAAGGAGATTAAATATATGATATCAGAAAAATTTTACGAAGTTCTGAAAAATGAAGGCATTGTAACGATTGTTACATGGGGAAAAGGAGAGCCACATATAGTAAATGAATGGAACACTTATTTGGTAGTAACAGAAGATGAAAGAATACTCATTCCAGCTGGTCTAATGCATAAAACAGAAGCTAATATAAATGTAAATAAAAAAATAAAAATGGCATTAGGAAGCAAAAATGTTATAGGATTTAACAACTATCAAGGGATTGGTTTTGTGGTAGAAGGGACAGCAAGATTTTTTGATGTAGGAGCGGAATATAATATGATGAAAGAGAAATTTTCTTTTTTAACTAGAGTCTTGGAGATTACGATCACATCCATTGAACAAATGTTATGAGATAATTAAATAGAAAATCAAATAAAATACTAAAAGGATAGTTTTTTAGAAAGGTTGGTATTATGAAAGGTAAAGAAATGCTTTTAGGCGATGTGATTGCTCGTTCTAAAAAGATAAGAGAAAATTATCATAAATTGGAGAATCAATACCATGGCAGTGAATGGACAATAGAAGAGGATGCACTTGCTTTTTTAACAGATGCGGGGATCATAGGACGATTGACAATGGCTCAGCAGAAGCGATGGCCAATTTCAGATAATGAATTATCTCAATTAGAACATAAACTAAGTGAATGTATATGGTGGCTTATTGTACTTTCAGATCGCATGGATATAGATATTATGAATTCATTAGATGTGTTCTTATCAAATCTAGAGAGATAATTATTTTATATATGAAAGATATGTCCTATTATCTGAGAAATAATCAATAGTTTAAACAAGAGGTGCTATTTTACTTAGCACCTCTTGTTTAAATGGAAAATACAATAATTAATAAATTTGATAGGTGCTTGCCATTTCAGTAATGCGTCTAACCAGTTCATTTCGTATGCTTATTGGTTCAAAAACTTCAAGTAATGTCCCATATGATAAGAGATAGTTAAATATCCATTCTCCGTCTGGCAAGTTAGTATTTATTGAATAGGATCCATCCTCGTTTTTTGTAATTTCACTTTCTTCAAAATCTTCAAAAACGCGATATGCGCCCGCAGATGATACCTTCATTTGCATATTAATCAGTTTGACTGGTGGGATTGGCAGGGATTCATTTGAAGAAAGGGATTTGTTACATGACGAATTTTTTAAAAGTTCAATATTAAGATCACTTGCTTCTTCTGCATCTGATATTCTTCCGATTTTGAATGTTCTTGTATCATTTTTGCGATAACAATAACCTTTTAGATACCAAGAATTATTTTTGAAAAGTAATTTTTCCGGAAGAATAAGACGATCACTTTTTTCACCTTTTACATTATAGTAGGTAAAGGAGATTGGTTTTTTCTTTAGAATTAAGTCCTTAATAAGCGTAAAGATTGCATTCTGCCTTTTTTCATTTCCCCAAGATGAAAAATCAATTTCAATCCAGTTATTGCTAGTTCTATTAAAAAAGGTACTTAATTTTAAAAATATATTGTCGAGTTCAGGATATTGCAAGGCGGATAGACTTTGTATAGCTAGTAGTATCTCATCCTGTTCATTTTCTGATAATAATGTTTTGTTAAAAATAAAATCATCAGTCAGTGAGATGCCACCACCCTTTCCTTGTAGTGTATAAATTGGTATACCAGCTTGACTTAGCGCTTCGACATCTCTATAAATTGTTCTGATTGATACCTCAAGATTTTTAGACAATTCAGTAGCTGTTATTTGTCCCTTTTCTATGAGTATATAAAGGATATTAAATAATCGACTTATTTGCATAATATTGATGTATGAGAAATAATGAAAGCTTCATATACACGTTCTCCTTTTCTTTATGATAAAAATTAATTATAAAAATAATTAGAATGCTGTAATAAATATTGAATTCACACTATTATAGCATAATTATAGGGGGACTTATACTATTAAATAAATAGCAAAAGTATCATAATCTTGTGAAAATCATCTGTGTAGAAACAAGAAATATGAATTATGAAAGGAGGCACGTATGACTCACATGCGATTACGCCAGAAGGTTCCGCCTTAACGGGAATCTTCTGATTAAAACAAAATAACTATTAACAGCACCCGCCATTTGTTTGGCGGGATTTTTTAATTTCAGGAGGAAATTTTAATGATGAATTACGAATTATTCAAAGAAGTAGTGGCAGAGAAATTCAAAGAGTTTATGCCAGAGGAGTACAAAGATTACAAGGTCGATGTACATTCAATAACAAAGGTGAATCAGACAATGGATGGAATTAATCTGGTTTCAACAGGTGATGACAGATTATCAACTTCACCAACCATCTATATCAACAACATGTACGAGCATTATAAGGAATGTGAAGATTTGCAGGAAGTGTTACAGAGTGCAGCAGAGTCTATGGTTAAAGCGTTTGTGGAAGCACCAAATGTAAGTCCAAAGGTTGATTTTGATACAGCCAAAGACAATATCATTATGGTGCTAGTGAATACGGAGCAGAACAAAGGAATGCTTGAGAATATTCCTAGTAGACAGTTTCAGGATTTATCAATCATTTATCGCTGGGTTGTAGATAAGGACAGAGATGGGATTTCTAGTACGATTGTAAATTATGGTCTTGCAGAAAAATTAGGTATGAATGAAGAACAGCTTTATAAAGCTGCGGTAGAAAATACAGTACGTTTATTTCCACCAACCGTGAAATCCATGAATGATGTTATCAGAGATATGATGATGGCAGATGGAATGCCGGGTGAAATTGCAGATATGATGATTGGGGAAGTTCCAGAGGAAAACATGATGTATGTGATTTCTAATGACAGAGGTGTAAATGGTGCTGCTTCCATGCTTTATGAGGATAATCTTCACAAGTTGGCTGAAAAGTTAGAAACAGATCTGTATATTATGCCCTCGTCGCTACACGAAGTTATTGCAGTATCAGTAAATATGGGAGATCCAAATGAATTGGCTCAGATGGTAAATGAAATCAATATGGACCAGGTTTCATTAGATGAGAGATTATCAAATCAGGTATATCACTATGACAAAGACCTTAGAAAGCTTTCATTAGCAACGGATACTCCAAATAAACGTCTTGATGGAATTGTGGCAGAACCAAAACTTATCTATGAAGTTAAGGATCAGTCCAGATAGGAGTAGATTATGGAACGAGAAGTAACAATGCAAGAAATTGTGAAGCTTGTAAAAGACCAAGAAGGGGATTTTATCATTCACATTTCAATTGGAGAGGAGGCTGATACCGATGCCAAGGAAGAATGAATTTAAATTGGATGTGGTATCAGTAAGGCTTGTGAAAGACGCTCCGGTTTTATCGGAACACAGAATTGTGACTCCAGAGGATGCAGTAGATGTGGTTGGAAAATTTCTATGCGAAATGGATAGAGAGGTAGTCTGCATTGTGAATTTGAAAGGAGACAATACACCAATAAACTTTCATATTGCGAGTATGGGAGCAGTGAATCAGGCTATGGCACATCCAAGAGAATTGTTTAAATCAAGCATTCTTTCAAATGCTGCTAATATGATTCTTCTTCATTGCCACCCCTCGGGAAATTTACATCCATCCAAAGAGGATACGATGCTAACAGATCGCATGCTCAAACTCTCAGAACTAATTGGTATTCCCCTTCTTGACCATATTATTGTGGGTGGAGATAACCGTGAATATTTCAGTTTTAAGGCTAAGGGATTAATGAAAAATCCTTCTATTGTGTTAAATACGAATTATGAAACACTGAATTTTCCGCCTACTTCATTGGTAGCGGAGAAGGGAAAGGGTAGGTGATAAAATGGATAGATTTTCAGAAGCAGAACTTGCAGCGGCAAAGAGCATTGACTTAACCGCAGTTGCGACAAAACTTGGATATACAGTCAAGCGTATTGGAAATTATTACACCTTGAAAGAAATGGATTCCATTCGAATCTATAATAAAAGTCATTGGTTTCGTTGGAGCAGACAATATGAGAAAGGCGAGAATGGTGGTTCACAGATAGACTTTCTACGAGTATTTGCAGGAATGGATATTAAGGAAGCAGTATTTTGGCTACTTGATTTTGCGGGCTACAGAGGAATATCAGAAGCTGAAACATCAAAACCATTTAAGCATCAAGTAGAGGCGAAACAGGTGGAAAGTAAACTATTCGTATTACCGCAACCAGCTGCGAGCAATACATATATTTATTCGTATTTGAATAAGGAAAGAGCAATCAGCAAGGTGGTCATCGAATACTTTATAAACCATGGACTTATTTATGAATCCAGAGATTATCACAACGTGGTGTTTAAAGGAAATGATAAGGAAGGTGCTACCAGATTTGCCAGTATGCGAGGTGTGTTTGACAGGGGTGGTAATAGCTTTAAGTGTGATGTGGTAGGAAATGATAAGAATTATGGTTTTAACATTTTCACAGACAATAGCAGTGAATTAATTGTATTTGAAGCAGCCATTGATCTTATGAGCTATATGGACATTCATATGGATTTTGAAACGAATAAGCTCGCCCTTGGAATGTTATCTGATGCACCACTGGAGACATTTTTAGAGGAACACCCTCAAATTACATCTATAAGATTTTGTTTGGATAATGATGTGCCCGGAAGAAAGGCAACGGAAGAACTTACAGAGAAGTATTATAGCTTAGGTTATGATGTAGAGGACTGTCCACCACCAAAGAACTACAAGGATTATAATGAATGGCTTGTTGCTGTTAAGCTTCAGCCTGTAAGGACAGAGAGATCAATGATGCGTTGATGGGGAAATACCATACCAAAATGGACTTTTCATGGGGAATTTCCAAATGACAGATGCCAAAACATGGGGAAATGTCGTAGGGAATAATTTTGTGGTTTTTTTGTTGAAAATATATTTCATTTTATACATGGGGAAATACCATACCAAAATGGACTTTTCATGGGGAATTTCCAAATGATAAGTGCCAAAACATGGGGAAATTCCATGGGGAATATAAAATATCAGGGGTTTTAGGGGATTAGCTCCCCTAACTAGATGCATTTGAGACGGAGACGTCTCTAATGCGTATCTAGCCATGTCGGTAGCTATGCTATTGTCATGGGAAAGAACTAGAGATTTACTAAACACGGATAAGGAGGTGTGCTAATCGCAATGGATAAAGAAGCTGTTTTATTTACAAAACCAGAGGAACTTATAGAGTATTTGGATGAGAATGATTTATTGATGGATCTTAGCAGTAAAGATTCAGAAATCCTGCTTAATTATATGGAAGGTCATGGATATGGTCTTGGTGAATTAGATGGAAAGCTTGTCAGAGTCGATATCGGTGAGGAATATGGCGAAGTGATGGAGTATTCCATTGATGATACTATTGATGTTGTTTGCGAGTGGAACTATGAGCTTATTCAGGAAGCCAAGGAAAGAAGAGATTCGCCTGAAAACTTTCTGGATTTTTGTTCTAGTCAGGGTAAATATGAATCTTTGAGAGAAGATGAAAAAACTCTGGATAAGATGTTTTATAAAACTCGATATGGCAAGGAAATTAATGAACTTGCTGAAAGACTTGCACAAGAAGCCGCTAGAAATATGAAAGCAAGTAGGAAAACGGATTCAGTAGCAATTGCAGTTACAGAAGAAATTCAGCAATACAGTACAGATAAGAAGGGTAAGGTGAGATAATGGCAGATTCAGTTCATTGTATCAAGAAGACCTTACGACTCATGCCTGATGAAGCAAAGATGTTAGCTGAAAAATCAGCAAGTGCAGGAATGTGTGAAGCTGATTATCTAAGATTATTAATTAGTCAGAAGCCAAATGATTATCCGGAAGTACGCAGATTATTAAAAGATTTGATTAACGAGGTTAATAGAATAGGTATTAATATTAACCAATTGGTATTTAATCATAATTCCGGATTATATAGCGAACAGGATAGAGAACGCCTTTTTGCATACATGAAAAAACTGAATGTAACTGTCAAAGAGGCGGTGGTACAGATTGGCTATTAGTAAAATCCTTTATATGAAGGACTGTGGCAGAAACTTTCCAGGAAAGCATTTGAAGGTAGCAATTGAATATATTTCAGTGCCCGACAAAACGCAGAATGGAAAGTTTGTTGCAGGACTTAACTGTCAGCCAGATGCTGCTTATGAACAGATGAAGCAGACGAAAATAAAATTTGGCAAAACTGATAAGAGACAAGGATATCATTTGATTATTTCCTTTGAGGAAGGAGAAGTGGATGCTGATACCGCATTTGAAATCATAGGCAAGATTGCAAAAGAGTATCTTGGCGAAGAGTATGAGGCAGTATATGCGGTTCATGATAACACAGAACATATACATGGTCATATTTGTTTCAATAGTGTTAGCTTCAAGACGGGTAAGAAATATCGCTATGAAAAAGGCGATTGGGCCAGAGATATTCAACCTATTACAAACCGATTATGTGAAGCGTATGGATTATCAACGATTGAATTGTCAGAGGATAAGGCAAAGTCAAATGATCATTATAAGGAATGGAATGATTTTAGAGATGGCAAGTTTGTTTGGGGCAATATGATTAAGCGTGACTTGGATACTTGTATTATGCAGGCTCCCACTTTTGATAGCTTTTTAGAATTATTGGCAGACAAAGGGTATGAGATTAAGCAAGGAAAATATTTTGCAATCAGACCACCCAGTATGTATCGATTTAAAAGATGCAAGTCATTAGGAGAAGATTATACGGAAGAACGGATAAGAGAAAGAGTCTTTAGTGAATCTTTATCTGATTATAGACCGTTACGAAAGGGTGAGCAGCCTAGAATTGTTACGTACAAGATCAAACGATTAAAACGAGCTAAAATGTCTGGGTTGCAGAAACGATATTTTGCAAAGCTCTATCGCATAGGTCAGCTTAAGAAGAAACCATATAGTCAGACATGGAAGTACAAGGATGATATTCGGAAGATGCATAAGTTACAGGAACAATATTTATTTCTATCAAGGCATGATATCCGAAATATTGTTGATCTTGCGATGACGACTGAAAGCCTGACAGCGAAGAAGGCAGAGGTGTCAAAGGAGAAAAGCCGGGTATTTAAAGATAGAGCTAAATGTAACTCCCTATTTCAGACACTTGATGAAATGCAGGAATTAAAGGAGTGTGAGAATAGTTATCAGTCTGGAGATAACTTCTTTGATGAAGAGCATCAACAGTGGAAGATTTTATTTGGTAGACTTCAAAAGGAAGGATACAAAGTGGAAGAGGTGGAGGCTCTAAAGGAGCATTATAGGAATGAAATTGCACTTGTGAGAGATAAGGAGAAAGCAGCATTTAAGGAACTCAATCTAGCAAAGTCTATTATGAATGAAATACTTCATGATTCAGAGGATCGTAAGAAAGAGGAAGAAATCAAGAAAACTCAGACACAGAATAGTAAGAACAAACAACAGCAGCCAATACATTAGGCTGTTATTTTTTTAGGAGGAATATATGGAAGAGAGAAAGCAACTCAGTGTAAGCGACAAGAACGGTATTTTAAATGAACTTACAAGAAAAGGTTATAACCAAGATGTAGTTGATCTTGTAAAAGAAGATTTAGATTTTGGTCTTTCCCAAGATCAAACGCAGCTATATCTGTTAAAGAAACTGGATATTCGCCAGATGAGAGTACAGTCACAATGTATTCGAAATGGCTATTCCGATGATGTTATTGCAGTAATTATGTGTGACGGATTAAACGGCTATCAAATGCAGATAGCGTTGGAGTTTTTTCAAAAGGGTGTGCCCTTAGATACCATTAGGCAGATTGCAGACACAGGTTCTCAGGCAGCAGCCATGCAACAGGCATTTCAAAAGATATTAGATGAAATGAAAAAGGCTCAAGACAGTGTGAAAGAAGAGCCAGCATATGTAAAGCAACTAATGGAAGAAATCAAAGGAATCGTTTCAAAGATTGATGTTCAAGATAAGCGTTATGATGCTCTAAATGATAAATTGAAGATTTTTGAAAGCACAAAAAAGGATGAAGAAGTCAAAGATGGCTTGCTAAATTCTTTAGGAGAGAAGGATCAGATGCTATCGGAACAGCAAGATAAGATTAACCTTGCAAATTCAACCATTGCAAAATTACGTAATGACATTGATGCAGTAAGAGAGGAGAAGAGAAAGATGGAGAGTAGGGTAAAAGAACTTGAGGAAGAAATGACGACTAGCGCAGCTTCAAATGCAAATGCAGCCGGCAAGAGTAATGCGGTTGTGGTAGAGAATATTGCAGATAAACCAGTGGCAATGGCGTCTATTAATCAACCAGGAAAAAGTCAGACATCGCCGGTTCAGTTTATGTATGGAACGCCTGTTTATTATGCACCAGTTCATGATGCTAATGGAAATGTTATTCAGAATGTAGTGATTGAGAAAACTGTGAAGAAGAATAATGGTGCATTAGCTGCTCTATCAAATCTTCTGTTTAAGAAGAAATCAAGACAGGACATTGTAAAACTGGTTGCAAGTGGAGAGTTAGAGCTTTCACAGCTAGTACAGATTAGAAGTGCAATTGAGAAAGGATTAAGCGAGAACCAATTATTAGAACTAATTCACAGTAAAGCATCAGCAGAACAAATGCAGGGCGTTATTGAAATAGCAATTAGCATTAATAATCTTGTAGATTAGGAGGAAGAAAAAATGAGTTTACAGTTAATAAGTGAAATGGCAGAAACAGTAGCACAGAAGCCATTAATCAGTAAAGAAGAACAGTTATTTGTTGTTGAATTTGCATTTAAGACAAACGATAAGGAATTGACAAATAAGTTGATTGATGAATTGGCAGTAGCTGATAAGATTTCGGATAGTATTATTGCAAAATACAAAGCAATGCTTGATGAAAAGCCACAATGGATCGGTCAGATTGAAAATCTCTTAATTGCACTTGAAATGTATCGTATAGAGGAAGAAAAAGCGATAAATCGTCTGGCAGATATTTTAAATGCATATGGCATTGATGTGACAGTTGATGAAATCCGTATGGTTGGTACGAATGATTTAAAAGAGCGTGTAAAGAGAGAAATAACACTTTAGGAGGTGCAGAGTATGGCAGAAGAAATACAGGAAGCAGTGCAAATTATTCGTGTAGCCTATGAGGGCATTGAAATAGCCATGAAAGTAGGAAACGGAGGAATTGGTGCTATGCAAAAGGCGATTGATGTTCTAAAAGGAATGCTTGACTATGAGAAATCCCTTGGTAAGACTTCGATGAAAAAGCTCTTGATGAAGGGCGGCGATTTGCAGGTATTACAGTTTAATACGGAAGATATGAAGAAGGTTGAAAAGATGGCTAAGAAGTACGGAATTCTTTATTCGGTTTTACCCGATATCAATAAGAAGGATGGACTGTCGGAGGTCATATTTCATTCAGAGGCTGTTCCTAGAGCAAATATGATGATTCAAAAGTTGAAGTTTGGAAGAATAGCAACCTTTGATGATTATTTAAAAAATGGAAATGAGAAAGACTTAAGTAAACTCATGGAATTCTTAAAGGGACAGAAATTGGGAAACGAGAAAATCCACACTGAGGAAACTGTTAGAGCAGGAGTTCTAATAGAAGGTCTGATTGAAAAGGTTGGTCTGTTTGCAATGGAGAAACAGAGCATCAGTGTGGATGCTGTAAAGGAGAATTTTAGTATTGGAAATGAACAGGCGGAAAATATTATTAGTCAACTTGAGAAAATCGGAGTTCTTGAAAAGAGCGACTTAAATGGTGAGCATAAGGTTATCATGGATAAAGAAGCGTTTCAAAACCGAGTAAAAGGTTATCAGGAGCTGGCAGATAGAATGCGTGCAATATCGGCTACTAAGGATACCAGTCTTTCTGATATTACGATTAGTAAGAAACTGATTGTTGATGAAAATGATCATGCAGTTAAGACGAGAGTTCCTGGAGCATGGGGCAAATATATGTGGATTAACAAAGAAAATATTATGGAAATTCACAATGGCAAAACAATGCTCACATTCCTTGATAGAAATAAGGACTATAAGATTTATGATGAAGAGAACCGTGTTCTTGAAACAGTAAGGGGTGAGAAACTTCATTCCAACAATTATGACAAGGTAGAAGCAGCAATAAGGGAAAGATATGAAAAATCCCAGAGTCAGACAAAAACAGCTAGACCTGTCAAGAAAGATACAGTAAAGAGGTGATGCCAATGCAGACAAGTAAGAAGAAGGTATCACCTGTTTTTATTCTTTTAGGAGCAATTGCTGCAGCATACCTTGGATATCTAGTAAATGGTGCATGGAAAACAGATATGAATATCAATGATTTCATAGCAGCATTTTCCGAGGTGTGTAATAAGCCGTTAGCAAATTATTATAATAATTCAACCGTAAAAGCGGTGGTAATAGCGATGTTTGTCTATGCCATCGCTATTATTATGTACTATACTAGTCAAAGGAATTATATGCCGGGCAAAGAATTCGGTACAGCTAAGTTTGAGGAACCAAAGCATGTGAATAAGATACTAGAAGACAAGGACGTAGGATTTAATCGAATACTCAGTCAGAACGTTCGCATGTCACTTAACTTTCGCAAACTTAAACTAAACGGAAATATCTTAATTTGTGGTGGTTCCGGTGCTGGTAAAACCTTTTATGAGGTAAAACCAAATCTGATGCAAATGCCACATCATTGTTCTTTTATCTGTACGGATCCCAAAGGCGAAATCCTCAGAAGCTGTGGTAAAATGTTAAAGGATAATGGTTATAACGTAAAGGTTATTAATCTGTTAGAGATGAATAAGTCTGATTGCTATAATCCATTTTCTTATATTAGAGAAGAAACAGATGTTGTAAAACTGATTACAAATCTGATTTCTAATACAACACCGAAGGGGTCGACACCCTCAGATCCATTCTGGGAGAAAGCAGAAGGCTTGTTTCTACAGGCAATTTTCTACTATGTATGGTTAGAAGAAAGACCTTCAAAGCGAAACTTTGAAACAGTTCTTAAACTCATGGGAGAAGCAGAAGTAGCAGAGCAGGGAAAGCCTTCAAAACTTGATGTGCGTATGAAGTTTTTAGAAGAAAGTTCTACACTTGGAGTGAATCATCCGGCAGTAAAGCAATATAACAAATGCATGCGTGGTGCAGGCGATACCGTTCGATCCATTATTATCAGTGCCAATTCAAGATTGGCATTCCTTGAAAATAAACAGGTATTACGTATGCTGTCGAAAGATGAACTAAACCTTGCAGAATTAGGCATTGGGGTAAATGGGGATGGTGAGACAAAAACAGCATTGTTTTGTGTCATCCCTGATTCAGATAAATCCTATAACTTTATTATTGGGATGCTCTATACGCAAATTTTTCAGGAGTTATACTATCAGGCTGATTTTAATTGTGGAGGCAGATTACCAATACATGTCACATTTATGTTGGATGAGTTTGCTAACGTTGCGTTGCCGGATGATTATTGTTCCTTGCTGTCAACAATGCGTAGTCGTGAAATCAGTAGCATTATAATTATCCAGAACTTTGCGCAGCTAAAGGCACTTTTTAAGGATACTTGGGAGACAATCCCCGGTAACTGCGATACGTTTATCTACTTAGGAGGAAACGAGCAAAGTACGCATAAATATGTGTCAGAGCTACTTGGCAAAGGCACCATAGATAAGAAGTCCAGTGGAGAAACAAAAGGAAGGCAGGGAAGTTCAAGCAGGAATTATGATGTACTTGGAAGAGAATTATTTACACCGGATGAAGTAAGAAAGCTGGATAACAGGAAATGTCTTGTCTTTATACGTGGATTTGATCCTATTATGGACAATAAATATATTCCTTTTGGACATCCTGCTTTTGATTTGACAGCTGATGGGAAAGGTGCGCCGTATGTGCATGTTATAGAAGCTGAATCTACGGTAATAGGAGCAACCTTTGAAATATTAACAAAACGCTCTGTAGAGTATTATGAAGCCTTGAAGAAAAAGGGTGAGAATATCTATATTGATGACCTTACCTATGATGAATTTATGCTTCTTGGAGATACCGAACTTGGTAAACGATTTATTAGTATGGATGAGAAGGCTCAGAAAGAGAAGTTGCAATCATCACAGAATAACGAATTGGAATATACCGAAGAGTCGGTTACAAGAAAAGCAGGGGCGGAAACAAAGGCACCGCCTCAACATCAGGAAAGAAAAGCTTTGAACGGAGAAGACACTATCACAAATCGTATGCTGCATTGGAAGTATTCAAATGAGCAGATTGCTGAACTTAAGCGAGCTGTAGCTATTAAGATGCCAACGGAAGATATATTGGAGTTCTTTTATCCAGAAGCTAGTACGCAGCAGATGAGAGAGATTGTAGATACGTTTCATGTATTAAAACAAGTCTATAACAACAGCTAAGTATTAGTAGAATAATTTAAGCAGATTTGTTATAATTATTGCATTAACAAATTTGAATTTGCGAGGGATTTGTATGAATGACGAAGTGAAGAATTACATGGTGAAATATTGTGATGATATACAGAATTTGTTTGGTGATTTAAGGAGACTCATTATTCAAAGTGTTTCATTTGAAATTGAAGAGAAATTGTGGGCAAAATTACCAAGTTACTATTTGGGAGATAAATTCGTTCGAATTATACCATTTAAAGATCATATCAACATAGAAGCAAATGCAATTATTGGGCATACTGAACAATTAAAGCAATTTAAGATAACACCAAAGGGCATGTTACAGATTTACCTGAATCAGGATATATCAGAGGATGTATTAATCTCAATTTTCAATAAAACATTAACGGAATAACTTATTTGTTAATTTGAAATTTATTGAGGAAATACAATTGTAGATTGTTTTTATAATTGAGCGTTTGCAACAGATTGATAAGACTGCAATATCCAAATTTCATAAATAATAGCGCAATAAATATGGCTTACAGTATTAATCATTTTTGACCTGAAAGCTTAAAAAGGAGCATAGGAACATGACTAATGAAACTCTTGAACTAATTTGCCGAAATGCCGATATCTCTGTGGGAATACCAATCGGTGATGTTGGAATTATCCTTGATGTCATTGAAAATACAAAAGCCCGTAAATTCCAATACTTGAGAAATGGAGAATTAACATTACATGGTTGGAATTTAAGGCTTAATGGCAAACCTTTACCGAAAGGATGTTTCGGATATCAAGATATAATTATCTTGCTTGAAGATAATATTCCTGTTGGTATCGTATTTCCGATGGGTGAAAGTGATTTGCATGTTTTAGTCTTAGAAGAATATCAAGGTAGGGGTATTATGAGTGATTTTATGAGTAGTGGAATCGTTCAACAACTGAATCCAGGTCTTTCGAGCATTTCAACTAATTACTCTCCCAAATTTGAACCAGAAATGTACAGTAAAATAAAGCATCTTGCATCTAAAGCGGGATTGGAATTACGCATGTAATCTCAAAAGGGTAAAACAGCCAACATATGTATGCTTTTACTGCTTATGTTTTTTCAAAGGCTAACGATCTTACTATTATAAGCATAATGTGTAAATCGACAAATTCCAATTTGTTGTAGAGTTAAAATTAGTATAATAAGTAGAAAAAAATATACTGCAAGACGTAGCCGAGGTAAATCCCCGGCTATTTTTGTACCCAATTTTAAGGAGGTGATTACCGTAGTAACATATCGGGGAAAGCCCGATTCAATTTAGTCCCAGGAGCAATCCTGTTTTTATAGAAACTAATAACAATAGAAGATAAAAGAAGCCGGAAGAAATGAAGTTGATTCATTTTCATCCGGTTTTTTTGTCCCCCCAAATATAGAAGGAGAAATTATTTATGAATAAGAAAGCGATTAATATAACGAATAAGGAAACAAAGAAAGACGGATTTTTTGTAGGAATGAAGAAGAAAGTAATTCCTGCATTTTCAGGAGCCATTATGGCTTGCAGTTTATTTTCAACACAAGTAATGGCAGCTACGGATACAAGTTCAGTAACTCAGCCACTTGATAACTTAAAGACATTGGTTATTGCAATTATCGGTGCAGTTGGTGTCATTATCCTTGCAAAGAATGTTATGGAATTTGCACAAGCGTATCAGCAGCAGGATTCTTCTACCATGAACTCAGCACTTAAGGGTATTGTGGCAGGTGTTATGATGGCGGGTATTTCATCTGTATTAACTATCTTAGGATTCTAGAAACAACAATGGGTTAGATTCCCAAATCAACAGAAAGAGGTGAGACACAAGTATGGATATTTTCAATCTTGGAGAACAGATCCTTGACCTTCTGGAGATGGTATTTGGTTTTTGGAACAATCAGATAGCACTTGTATTTTCATTGCTCGGTCAGTCGCCCGTGGATTTTAAGGGCGGCGGTCCATGGGCAGTCATTGAAGGAATAGAACCTATCTTCGTTGGAGTAGGTTCATCTCTGGTAGTACTGTTTTTTGTCATTGGATTTTGTTCGGAAAGCGTAGACATTCGGGAAGAAATGCGATTTGAAGTTATTTTAAAAATGATGATTCGAGTTGGAATTTCTGAATGGCTGGTAGTAAATAACGTAACGATTATGAAGGCATTTTTTACATCGATAGGCAATTTGGTTGGATTAATGACGCAAGGAAATATTCCGACACTTTCTATTGATAGTGCACAGGCAGATGTGATATCAAATCTCGGCTTTGGAGCCAGTTTGATTATGCTGATACTAGCGGCACTGTTATCCATAATCATTATTATCTGTGGGTTTTTTCTGATATACACTGTTTACTTTAGATTCTTGAAGATATTAGTAATCGTACCTTTAGGAGCTATTGCATTTTCAACAGTAGGTGGAAACAGAAATATCAATCATACTGCCGTAACGTATGCAAAGTACTTTTTATCGGTGGTATTGGAAGCTGTAACAATGGCATTATCAATTCTTGTTTGTAATGCATTCATTAGTGCAGGACTACCGACATTTACAGAAAATTATGCAGATTGGGCACAGACACTTATTTATTTATGTGAGATGACATTTACAATTGCAATGACAGTCGGAAGTGTGAAAGGTGCACAGAACTTAACCAGTAGGGCATTAGGATTATAGGAAGGAGCAGTTATGGAGACATTGGCATTAAAGACACAATGGGGAAGTACGGAACAGGTACAACTTGAAATTAATAATTACCTGGATAATAACGGTATGTATATAGGGATTATGACTAGCTCGGATTATCCAGAACCATATGGAGATATGACAGTCAATCTAGATAGCAAAGCACCAGATTATTGCGGCTATATTGACACCAATAATATGCCAGAGTTAGCAAAGTTCATAGAGGACAATGATATTGGGGAGTTTACAGGGCTTACGAAATGTAGCGGCTTTTGTGAATATCCCCTTTATTTATTTAATCCAGAGAAACTTCGTCAGTTATGTCCAGATGGGATGGAAGCTTATGAACGAAGTATTGGAGCTACGAAAGCACCAGAAATGAAAGAAAAGGCAAGATAAACGGAGGTGAGGTTATGGTAATTGAAGTCAACAAGGATGTTGATAGATATCAGGAGTCAGTGGCATTTGGATTATCTGCAAAACAGCTTATATTTTCAGCAGCAAGTTTGATTAGTGGATCAGGGATTGTCTTATTACTGTATCCCTATATCGGAATTACTGGAAGTGCGTATGTGGCAATACCAGTGGTAGCACCAATTGCACTTGGAGGATTTTATTCCTATAACGGAATGAGCTTTTACAATGTGATGCAAAGAAAGCTGCATATGATGTTTGGAAACAAAGCATTGGTCTACGTATCCACTGAGAGCGAAGCATCAATTAAAACTTATCAGGTAGTAGAGGTGGGGAAATGCAAGAAATCAGTAAGGCCAGTAGAGCAGAATCAAAATAAAAAACAGGAGGAATTTGAGGCTATGAAGAAGAAAATGAAGAGCATAATGATTGGCTGTATTGCAGCAGTTGCGCTTGCAGTAGCAGGAACAGTAGTATATAAAATTTTTCATTAGTAACACGTAAATATTGTTATACCTTTATCAAGAGGTCGGACAATCCAGGCATTAGCCGGGAAGTTCCGGCTAGTGCATTTTAATGCAAAATGCATAGAAAGAGAGGCAAATAGATGAGTTTATTTTCAGACGGATTTAAGGAACTTAAAAAAGCAAGCGAACCGCTTTACAAAACGCCAAAGTCCATTCAGGAAACCATTGAAATTATGGCGGTGGCGGAAAATGGAATCTTTGAGGTGGCAAAGAACCGTTATTCAAAGAGTTACCGCTTTCAGGATATTAATTATACCACCACAAAGGAGGAAGAGCAGATAGATGTATTTGAAAGATACTGTAAATTCCTCAATTCTCTTGATTGCAATTTTAAGATTACAATCAACAACAAGAATAAGAACATGGTGGATTTAAGAAAACTTGTGCTTCTACAATATAAGAAAGATGGATTTGATCATTTCCGTAAAACCTACAATGACATTATTGAGGACAAAATCAGAGAGGGCAGACAGGGAATAGAGCAGGAGAGATATTTAACGCTTACGATTGAACGTAAGAATTTTGAAGAAGCAAAAGCCCAGTTTGCAACTTTGGAAGCAACAGTCCATAAGGCGTTTATTGAACTTGGAGCCGATATTGTTCCCCTTACAGGGAATGAAAGATTAAAGGTACTCTACGATTATTATCACTTAGGGAATGAAGAACAGTTTGAATTTGATTTGAAAGATTCAAAAATGGTGGGAGCTGATTTTACAAATGATCTTTGCAATGGAATAGTGAAATACTTTCCGGAGCACTTTGAGGATGAGAGAAAATTCTGTAAGGCACTATTTATAAAGAAATATCCAAGCAGTTTATCTGATCGCTTTTTAAATGAAATCACAAGTCTTCCAGTACATTCTATTACTAGTATTGATGTAGTGCCAATTCCAAAGGATTTGACAACAAAGACTTTGCAGAAGAAATATCTTGGAATAGAAAGCGATATTATTAAGCAGCAAAGGGTACGAAATAAGAATAATGATTTTGCAACAGAAATCTCTTATGCAAAGAGAACGGAGAAGAAGGAAATTGAAGAAATCATGGATGATGTTAGAGAGAATGACCAGTGCCTGTTTTACGTAGCGGTTACGATTGTTCTTATGGCAGATTCTAAGAAGGAACTTGATAGTATCTGCGAAACAGTACAAACCATTGGAAAGCGTAATTCATGTACCATAGATGTACATTATTTAAAACAGAGAGAGGCATTAAATACTGCATTGCCAATTGGAGTAAGACAGGTGGAAACGATGAGAACCATGCTTACCCAGAGCCTTGCGGTTTTAATGCCTTTTAATGTTCAGGAACTGAATGATGTCGGCGGTAATTACTATGGAATCAATCAGGTTTCTAAGAATATTAATGTTGGTAATCGTAAGAAATTAATTAATGGTAATGGTTTTATATTCGGAGTACCTGGTTCGGGTAAGTCCTTCTTTGCAAAGCAGGAGATGGGAAATGTATTACTCAATACAGATGATGACATTATTATCGTGGATCCTATGAATGAGTATTTTGATATTGCTCATACATTCAAAGGAGTTGTAGTTAATATGTCAACTTACACGGATAACTACGTAAATCCACTTGATATGGATGTATGGAATTTAGATTTGAATGATACGAAAGGTTGGATTCGAGATAAAGGTGAATTTATGCTGGGGCTTTGTGAACAGTGTATGGGAGATACTTTAAATTCCAGACAGAAATCAATTATTGATCGATGTGTAAGAAAACTATATATCGATATTGCCAAAGCGAAAGAAAAGTATATTCCTATTATGTCTGATTTCTATCAGGTGTTGCTTGAACAGCCAGAGGATGAAGCAAAGGATATTGCATTATCTCTTGAATTATTTGTAAATGGTTCCTTGAATATCTTTAATCACCAGACCAATGTAGATATTGAAAATCGTTTTATTGTATATGGTATTCGTGATTTGGGAGCAGAACTTTCTCCGATTACCATGTTGGTTATGATGGAAAATATTCAGAATCGTATCATTGAAAATGCAAAGAATGGGAAAGCTACCTGGCTGTATCTGGATGAATTTCATGTTTTGTTAAATCGTGAATATTCTGCAAAATATCTTCAAGGGTTATGGAAGAAGGTAAGAAAGCAGGGCGGATTATGTACTGGTATTACCCAGAATGTAGTGGATTTGCTACAGAATTATGTGGCAACTACAATGCTTGCTAACTCAGAATTTGTTGCATTACTGAAACAGGCTAATACAGATAGCTCTAAGTTAGCAGAAGTGATTGGAATCTCAGAAGCACAGCTTCGTTTTGTAACAAATACTTCAGCTGGCATGGGGTTAATTAAATGTGGTAGTGTGGTCATTCCTTTTGACAACACAATAAGTAAGGATACAGAACTATATAAGCTTTACAATACCAATATTCATGAAAAGATTGCTGAGGAGAAGGCGAAGAAGATGATGGTAGAATAGAATTGTTTATATATGCTTGTTATGTTAAAATTGGTTCAGATGTCAATATGGCATCTGAACTATAAATTTGAATTTGTGAGGGAGAATATCATGTGGTATGATAACCTGTTTCTAGAATTAAAACAATTAAGAGATAATAAGCAAGCAGAGAAAATGTCTGCATATATGCAAAACAAATATGATTTTTTAGGAATACCAAAACCTAAATTGAAAGAAATTGCAAAGCCATATTTAAAGGAAAGCAGAAAATACGATTTCGATTGGGAATTTGTTAATATCTGTTGGAATAAAGACTATCGAGAAGCACAATATATTGCAATTAACTATTTATCTATGAACTCAAAAAAGTTTACAGATAAGGATTTACCAAAACTAAAGCACTTGATAATAAATAAGTCATGGTGGGAAACTGTTGATTCACTTGATGCAATGGTTGGAAGTATTGTATTAAAGTATGAGGCTTTAGAAAAAACAATGTTGGAATGGTCGATTTCAGACAATATATGGTTAAAGCGTGTTTCAATAGACTTTCAACAAGAGTATGAAGAAAAGACCAATACAGAATTGTTAGAAAAAATAATTAATAATAACTTGGGAAGTAATGAGTTTTTCGTAAACAAAGCAATCGGTTGGAGTTTGCGGGATTATAGTAAAGTCAATCCAGAATGGGTAAAGGGCTTTTTGGCTAAATACAAAGAGCAATTATCTACTTTAAGTATTAAGGAAGCAAGTAAATATCTTTAGAACGAAAGGCAAATTCCAAGTTGTCGGGACGTTAAATTCCAATTTTGTCATTTTGAACAAATGCAATACAACTAAATAATAATAAATTAGCCATTATGGAGTTATTAACTCTATAGTGGCATTTTTTATGAAGGAAGGTGAACAATGTGAAGATTAAAAAGGTGGATGATAAATCAATGATTATTCATACCAAGGAAAAGACCAAAATCCATATACATGAAAATAGAGATGCAAAGATTAAAGGTCATAACGTATATATGGTTGATCATTCGCCCATGAGTAAGGGCAGCACAACAAAGCAGATCGAGTCAGTGAATCAAGGTAAGAAGTCATTTCGCAAGAGTACCATTCATCAAAATAGATTACGCAACCTGAATCCAGTTTCTCAATACCGACAGAAGCTGAAAGATTCTAACCGTTCTGTAAAGGTTAAGAATTCTACGATTAAGAATGCAGGATTAATTAGTGCTAGTACAACGGTGAATCAGTTAGAAGGTGGAGAAGAAATACGAAATAGTGCAATGATTGCTTCCACTATAGCAAGACCAGTAACTGGTTCGGCTTCAAAAGGAGCAGCACTTTTTCGCAAGAAGGTTTTAGATGAGCGCAAAGCTAAGATTAAGAAGGTGGAAGCTGGAAAGAAACTTGGCAGGAAGAAGATTCGGGATACAGCTGCTGGTTCAGTACGAAAATTGGCTAAGGATTCTGCAAAGAAGGCATCCAAAGATTCTGCTAAATTTGTGGCTAAAGAATCTGCTAAAGTTGGAGCAAAGGTAGCTGGAACAGCAGCAGGGACTGCGGCAACAGGTCCGGCAGGACCATTAATTGGATTGGCAGTGGGCGAAGCTGTTGGATTTAAGCTAGACAGAAATGATGTGAAACGAACAAATCGCAATAGAAAGTTAAAATTCTTTTTCGATAAGATGAAATCGGAGGACAATCAGACAGATAGTTTTGCGAAACTTGTAAAAGATTTGATTTTTAAACAAGCATCTGTAGCAATTAAATACATTATCAAATATGTTGGAATTGCCTTGCTTATATTGTTTCTGCTAATTGCAGTAGCTGTGCTTCCCGTAATTCTAATAATTGCAATTATCTATAATTCACCCCTTGCTATATTTTTCCCACCACTGGAAAGCGGAGACACGGTTATGTCTGTTACAAGCCAGTATGAAGCAGAATTCAATCGTGACGTAAATACGTTAGCAAGTAATCATACTGGATATGATGATGGAATTGTCGTATATGTGGATTATGAAGGTATGTCGGCAAGTCCATCAAACTATTATGACATCATGGCGGTATACATGGTGAAATATGGGGTGGGTGATACTGCAACAATTATGAAGGATACATCGAAAGCAAAGCTTAAATCAGTTTTTGATGATATGTGCAGTTATACTACAACATCTGAAACTGAAACAGTAGAAAATGAGGATGGAACGACAAGTTCGACAACGGTATTGCATGTCAATGTAACCTTGAAATCCTATAGAGATATGATTTCTATTTATAACTTTAATTCGGATGAAGTTGAGTTACTTGAAATCACAATGGATCCGGAAAATCTTGCGTTGATTGGATATACAGGTGGTACTGGTGGTGGAAGTGGAGGTGGCAATGCTGTTTCAGAACTTTCACAGGCGGAGATTACTGCAATAGTCAGTGGAATTACAGATGCAAAAGCAAAGCAGACATGTACTTATGCACTTAACAAGGTAGGATATCCGTATAGTCAGGATTATCGTGACAGTGGAAACTATTATGATTGTTCTTCGCTGGCATATTATTCATGGAAGGCAGCAGGTATAGATATTAGCTATGGTGGAGCAACAACAGCAGCGGCGGAAGGTCAAGGGCTGGATGAGACGGGAAATACAGTTAGCTATGAAGAGATTCAGCCAGGTGATTTGATATTTTACAGTTATTGCAGTAATGGGCGGTATAAGAATATCAGTCATGTAGCTATTTATGTAGGAAATGGTAAAGCAGTAGAAGCATTAAATGAAACTGTAGGCGTAATTTACCGTGATGTTAGCACAGGTAGTATTGTCATGATTGGAAGACCATAGTGACATAACCAGATTACAAATGTGCAAGTAAATAAAGTATGTATGAATAACAGGGCAGAGCCAAAAGGTTTTGCCCTCTATTAGATTGGAGGCTATATATGGAACTAAATAATATGATATTAGTTACAGAGAACTGGAAGGGAAGAGAAACTAATTTTCTTCTAACAATTGAGGATTACAAAGAATCCGTAGTGTCAACGTTATATGCTTCACCATCAGAGACAGTGGATGCAATGATAGATTTATGTGAAAGTTGGAAAGATGCCGAGCACTGGGCAGAATTATATTTCACTTCAAATAAATCAATAGCTGCTCGCTATTGTAATGGAGAAGAACAACTTCGTAAATTTTTATATGGATACTTTAATGATCTCGACAATACTTGGGAATTTGATGAAAAAAGATGCAGTGCAGCTAGTCTAGAGATTCTCAAAGGGATAGGAATAACAACGGATGGAAAAGGTTCAGGAATTCAATACACTTATGAAGCGGTAATAAAAACCTTTGAACAGGGCGAAATTCTTCATAATTTTAATGGTTCAGATTATAGAGTGCTTGAGAAACTGGCTGCAAGAAATCTGATGTTGATGAATGAGCGTAATGGTGAATTTATGGTTGCAATTGGTGTGAATTTTTATGTTCGACATCCTAAAGGCGATATGCCAAGTACCAATAACATGGTGTATGGAATTGAATGGAATCATGGCATTTATTATAGTCAAACACCATCAACAATAGATTTTAGAGAGATTAGAGATAAGTATGGAGAAGTAAAAGAAGTGATTTCTTTACAGGATTTTAGAAATGAACTGCAATATAAATTTCACTTTTATAGAAAGATCATAGATAGCTCTTTGCTTGAAACAGCTGTAAAGGAAACAGCGCAAAACAGTATTTATGAAGTGTTTCAGACTGGTCGGGAGGAAGTCTTTCAGAAAAATCTGAATGCTGGCATGTATGACCATAATTTCCTTGGAATACCAGAAACTAGTAGGGACATGGCACGATAGACAAACTAACAATAAATAAATGGAGGATTTTAATATGAGTAAATTAGCAGGTAATGATTTAATGAAGGATATGGAATTTTTAATAAATGAACTTCACAAGGAATGGGATAGAAGTGGAGCAACAAAGGCTACTGTAATTATTGGAATTGAAGAAGCAACAGAAGTTAATCAGACTTTAGCAGCCAAGATTATGGAAAAGCAGGAACTGCTTGAAAAAGATGAGCTATCTTTTAAGCAAAGCATTGGTCTTTCTAGAGAAAATTATGTATTGCTAAGATTGGTTAAGAAGATTAAAGCAAAGGAAGATAAGACAAATGAAAAAGGTCTTGATATGGAGTTTTCTGTACCTCTTGATAAGGAAGAATATAAACTTTTTAAGAGTATGTTTAGCCCTAAGCTTGTGTAGTGATTGGAAAAACAATTAGGAAGGAGCAGTATATGAGAGTAGATAATCAAGTGCAACAGCTTTATGATGTGATGATAAAAGATGTCACTACCAATGAAGCAAAATGGCGAGATGTATGTCATATGATTGGGCAGTTATATCGTTATGAGTTTGATAATATTCTTATGGTGTATGCACAACGTCCCCAAGCAACCTTAGTGGCTGATTTTGATACTTGGAAAAAGGTTGACCGTTTCGTAAAACAAGGAAGTAAGGGAATAGCAATATTTCCGTCAAGAGCCTTGAAGCCATATATGAGACATGTCTTTGATATATCAGATACGGGTGGAAGGAATAGGCAGTTAACATGGAATTTAGATGAGAATAATTTGTTGAATTACATGAATTATCTGGCATCAGAAGGACGCATCACTCAGCTTGAAGGCACACAACAGGAATATTTGAAAGAACAGCTAAAACTCTTTACACAAACTGATGTTCGGAGTATAATAAAAGAGGAATTCGATGAACGAATGACAGAAATTATGCAACTAACAGGTAGTGTGATTAAGGATTATGCGCGAAGTAATGAGCCAAACGAAAGTTTACTTTCAGTTGGCGAATACCGCGGTCAGCGAGATGATAATCGAGCTGATGAAGAAACGCAAGAGCTTACTGTAGAGCAGATGGTGTATAAAAGCATCATGTATGCAGTAGGTACAAGATGTGGGTTTGACTTATCCGGCGAAGAACAGGATTTTAGTCAGATTGTAAACTTTTCGGATGAAGAAGTGGTTTACCGCCTTGGTTCTCTTGTATGCGATGTCTCCTGTAGTGTTCTTAGAGAGTTTAGCAAAAATCTAAAAACAATTGAACGGCAGAAGGATATTTCTGCGGAAAGGAGAATAGCATATGGCAGAAGTGACATTAACGTACACGGAAGTGGACGGACTATTGTACCCGAATCTAGTATTACCACAGGAGGAAGAGAAAAATCTTCTGAATCTAGGCAAATACGGAATGATGGCACTGAATTATCTGAAGGAGAACGAGGTAAGCAGATACAAGACACTGTACCGCTTCGGGAAACTAGCACAGAAGATGCACGAAGTGGACGAGGAAGCGAATCAGTTGTTAGATACACTGATGGAGAGTTACCTAAAGAAGAACAAACCAGTGGATCCCAATTCAACCATGGAGATGTGGAAGATAAGGGAACAGGCGAAGATGCAGGCAGAGGAAATCGTTCTGAATCAGATAGTAATGCGTTTTCATTAGAAAATGCATCTGAAGTTCCACGAGAAGAAGCACAAGATAATGAACTGAATAAAGAATTAGATGAAATAAATTCATTAGGACAATCAAGGGAAGCCGAGTATCATCAGGCTTCCCTTTTCGACGTTTCAATGGAAAAAACATCAGCTTCTAAGTTCACATATATGCAGCCAAAGAAAGAACTTGTAGTACCACATGAATATATTGTTGATGTTATAAAACGTGGCACTGGTTTTGAAGGTGGCAAGAAACGTGTTTGTGATATTTATCAGAATGTGATGGAATCATCGGAACGAACCAAACTAATAAAGAAGGAATATGGTCTTGGCGGTGCCGGATGGCCAATTGAGGGTTATGGTCTTCATGGCTATGATTCTTTCAAAGCCAATGGACTTCGCTTTCAATGGAAAGATACGGAAGGCGAGAAAGAAGGCTATGTTAGTTGGTCGTCAATAGAGAGTGAAATTGGTGTATTAATTCTAACTGGAGAGTATATACAAACACGAACAAGTATTGATGAAATATCGATGGATGGAGATAGAGAAGATTTCAACATTAATGAGGATGCCATTGAAATGTCAGATGCGGAAACAGAGCTTGATGATTTTTCAATACCAGATGAGATTGATGAAATGCAAGGGATGACTGATGAAGAACTTGCGGAGGAAGATCGCTTAGTTACAGAGGCTGAATATAGAGCGGAAATAGAAGCAGAAAATGCCACGTATGATGATTTACTGCATGGAGAAGTGATAGATGTAGATGGAAGTGTTATTAATTCTAGATCTGAATTTTCGGAGTCATTAAGACAAGTAGAATTAATGGATGGAGAACTTCGACAAGCTATTGAGATTTATGTTACGGAATGTTCTTCTATAAAACCATATCAGCCTTTTCTTAAAGTAATATATGAAAGTAACTTGTTGCCACCAGACAAGATTAATTTTGTTATCAGAACAATCAACCACAGTGGAAAGGAATACTCCCAAGCGTATTCTAATAACGCCTATGGATTGATTGAATACAATCAGAGCCAGATGGGTGTTATGGTTAATTATAAGGGAAGTGATGGAGAACGACATAAATCAGATGTGACTTTTGAACAGATTTATGAGGTCTGTGCATATCTAATTAAAGCTGGTAGTTTTGTGGGGAAAGAACAGGAAGATAGATTCAATCAGTTATGGAGTGATACACCATTTGATAAGAAAAATCCTATATATCAGGATTTTGAACGTAGATTAGTTTTATTTAATGCACCAAAGCCACAGAAATGTAATTTCCATTTTAATTTATGGGAAGTTGAAACTGGTGGGGCAAAGACTAGATACAAATGGAATATTGCTGCAATTCATACGTTACGTGTAGTTGAGGAGGAAGGAAGACTTGCAACACCAAAAGAACAACAGGTAATGGCTAAGTTTGTTGGGTGGGGCGGTTTGGCTCAGGTATTTAACAAAGAAGACAGTGCGTGGAGTCATGAATATATAGAACTTAGGAACCTGCTTTCAGAAGATGAATATATAGCTGCTAGAGCGACGGTTAATAATGCTTTTTATACAACACCTGCGATTGCAAGCTGTATGAATCAAGCTTTAATTAATTTTGGATTCCGAAATGGAAATGTTTTAGAACCCTCTATGGGTATCGGTAATTTCTTTGGAAGTCTACCAACACCATTGCAGGGATGCAATTTATATGGAGTTGAGGTAGATAGTATTTCAGGTAGAATTGCAAAGCAATTATATCAAAAAGCCAATATTAGTATTAGCGGCTTTGAAAAGACTACCTATCCTGACAACTTCTTTGATGTGGCAATTGGTAATGTACCTTTTGGTGATTACAAGCTATATGATCCAAAGTATAATAAGCATAATTTTCGTATTCATGATTATTTTATAGCAAAAGCAATCGATCAGGTAAGACCCGGCGGTATTGTTGCATTCATTACGACGAAAGGAACACTTGATAAAAGTAATCCTACTGTTAGAAAATATCTTGCAGAAAGAGCGGAACTCATCGGTGCTATTCGACTTCCTAATACGGCATTTCATGATAATGCAGGTACTGATGTTACAGCAGATATTCTTTTCCTTCAAAAGAGAGAAAGAACAATGTCTGTAGAACCAGATTGGGTGCATTTGGGTTATACGGAGAATGGGATTGCAATAAATTCTTATTTCGTAGAGCATCCCGATATGATGCTTGGAGCAATGGAATACGATAACCGCATGTTTGGAGAGGGAAGTAAGTATACTGCCTGTGTTAACCATGACGATAACTTTAATCTATATGAGGCGTTACAGCGTGCTGTGAAAAAACTTACTGCCACGATTCCAGAGTTAGAACTATTAGAAAATATGGATGATCAACAGAAAGATATTATTCCGGCAAATCCCGAAGTTAGAAATTTCACTTATACCTTTATGGATGGGAAACTTTATTTCAGAGAAAATTCCCAGATGTACCGTAAGGAGGTGAGTGCAAACATGGAAGAACGTATTAAGGCTATGGATCATATTCGAGCAGTAACCAGAGAACTAATAAAGATACAGACGCAGGGGTGCAGTGAGCAGGAATTAGCTGAAAAGCAAAAGAGCTTGAATGAAAGGTATGATACATTTGCTAAGAAATACGGTTATATTACGGAAAGAGAAAATAGTAGAGCCTTTCGTAATGATTCGGATTATCCGCTGCTTTGTTCCTTGGAGGTAGTTGATGAAGACGGAATTGTAAAGAAAGCAGATATGTTTTACAAACAGACAATTAAGCCGAAGGTGCAGATTGAAAGAGTAGAGACTGCGGTGGAAGCATTAAATGTTTCCATGAATGAATATGGAAGTGTAAATATTCCTTTTATGATTAGTATCTATCATCCAGATGATTCAAAAGCGATGGCTGAACTTCCAGAAGGAAGCAGCTTATCAGAGCACGCAAGAGCAGAGCTTGAACGAGGCATTATGATTGAAGAATTAAAAGGCATTATCTATCTAAATCCTATGGCTTACAATGAGAATAACTTGAATGTAGGGTGGGAGAGTGCTGATGAATATTTATCAGGTAATGTAAGGGATAAATTTCGAATAGCAAAAGCATTTGCAGAAAATGATCCGGAATTGTTTGGAGTAAATGCAAAAGCATTAGAGCAGGTACAACCAGTTAACCTGGATGCTTCTGAGATTGATGTGAGAATAGGAAGTACCTGGATTGAATCAGAGGATTACGAACAATTTATTTATGAACTGCTAAACACTCCAAGGAGAGCTAGGGCGGTCAGAAGTCAGTATTATAATTCTGGAATTCAACTTCATTTGAACAAATATACAATGGAATGGTTTGTTGAGAATAAATCAATGGATAAGCATTCTGTGGCAGCTACTAAGACTTATGGTACTGGCCGCATGGATGCTTATTCTATTTTTGAACAGACCTTGAATCTTAAGACGGTAACAGTTAAGGATCGTGTAGAGGATGGGGATGGAAAATATCATTATGTTGTGAATAAGATTGAGACAATGCTTGCAAGGGAGAAACAGAATCAGATCAAAGAAGCTTTTAAGGATTGGATTTTTAAGGATCCAGAGCGTCGAGCGAAGTATGTGGAATATTATAATGAAACTTTTAATAACAGCAGACTTCGTGAATATGATGGCTCTCATTTGCAGTTTCCAGGTATGAATCCAGAGATTGTATTAAAACCACATCAAAGAAATGCAGTAGCAAGAATTTTAATGGGTGGAAATACCTTACTGGCTCATTGTGTTGGTGCTGGAAAGTCATTTGAAATGATGGCAGCATGTATGGAACAAAAACGACTTGGACTTGCCAATAAGACAGTAATGGTGGTTCCAAAATCTCTAATAGGACAAACTGCTGGAGAGTTTTTAAGACTTTATCCGTCTGCTAATATTTTGGTAGCAACAGAAAGGGACTTTGAGAAGAGTAAGAGAAAGCAGTTTATCTCAAGAATAGCAACGGGAGATTATGATTGTATTATTATGTCTCATTCTCAGTTTGAGAAGGTGCCAATTTCAGCGGAACGGAAAGAGCGTATGATTAATGAGCAGATAGAAGAGATGTCGTATGCAATTGAGGATGCAAAGCGAGCAAATAGTGAGAGATGGACTGTGAAACAGATGGAATCCATGAAGAAGAAATTAGAAGAGCAGCTACGAACTCTTACTGATGAAAGCAGAAAAGATGACTTGATTACATTTGAAGAGTTAGGAATCGATTCCATCATGGTGGATGAGGCACATGGGTATAAGAACCTTGCTATTTTTTCTAAGATGAACAATGTATCTGGCATTTCAAGTTCTGGCGCTAAGAAATCTACGGACATGCAGCTTAAATGTCAGTACATTAGTGAAATCAGTGATGGCAGGGGCGTCGTGTTTGCAACAGGAACTCCAATTAGTAATACAATGTGCGAAATGTATGTTATGCAATCATATTTGCAAAAGAATGCTTTAGAGAGAATGGGTATTTATCATTTTGATTCCTGGGCATCAAACTTTGGAGAGGTAACAACTGCGTTGGAGCTTACTGTTGAAGGAAGCGGGTTTCGGTTTAAGAGCCGCTTTAATAAGTTTACGAATTTACCAGAGCTTATGAATATTTTCAGAGAAGTAGCAGATGTACAGACCGCAGATATGCTTGATTTAGAGGTACCAAAACTTCGAGATGAAAAGTATACCATTGTTGAGAGTGAACCAGACTGGTATGTAAAGCAGGTGATGGAAAATTTCGTGGTAAGAGCAGAGCATATCCGTAATGGTGGAGTGGATCCAAGTGAAGATAATTTTTTGAAGATTACACATGAAGCGAGACTGTTAGGAACTGATGCAAGATTATTAGATTCAGATGCACCAAATAATCCGGATGGAAAGCTGAATAAGGTAGTTGATAATATTGCTTTTGAGTATAGGAAGGCTATCAGAGAAGATAAAATAGGATGTCAGTTGGTATTTTCAGATATTGGAACACCCAAATCTTCTTGGTCACCAGAGGAACAGCCAGAAGAATTTGATATTTACAACTATGTAAAAACAGAATTGGTCAAGAGTGGTATTCCGGCAAATGAAATAGCATTTATACATGATGCGAAAAGCGATCCACAAAGAGATACACTATTTAAAGATATGAGGACCGGAAAGAAGAAAATATTGATTGGTTCTACGGATAAGTGTGGGACGGGAGTCAATGTTCAGACTCATTTAGTAGCTATGCACCATATTGATTGTCCTTGGAAACCTTCTAGTATTGAACAAAGAGAAGGAAGGGGGATCAGACAGGGTAATGAGAACTCAGAAATTGCAGTATACAGATATGTCACGAAGGGAACCTTTGATGCATATTCCTGGTCATTAGTGGAAAATAAGCAGCGATTTATCAGTCAGGTAATGACAAGTAAATCGGTATCCAGAACCTGTGAGGATATTGATGAAGCTACACTTTCCTACGCGGAGATTAAAGCTGTTGCAACAGGTAATCCACTTATCCGTGAGAAAATGGAGATAGATAATGATGTACAACGTTTAAAGCTCTTAAAAGCATCTTATGACAGTCAGAGATATAGTTTGCAGGATAATTTCATGCTGCGTTTTCCGAAGCTTATTAAGGCAGCAGAAGAGAAACTTTCCTGTGTCCGTGAGGATATTATGACTAGAGACAAACAGTTAATTGCAAGTCCAGAGTTTAGTATAACCATTGGTAAATCACAATTTACAGAACGAGTGGATGGAGGAACGGTAATGCTGGAAGCTATCAGTAAATGCAAGACAGGTGATGTTTATCTAATTGGCAGATTCAAAGGGTTTGATTTGCTTGTAGAGAAGAATTATATGGGAGTAAATTATATGGTCCTTCGAGGCAAGACTGAGTACAAAGCAGAACTTAGTACGAGCCCTGTTGGTAATATGGTCAAGCTTGAAAACACATTTAATGGGTTATCTGAAAATGAAGAATTTCTGATTAAGAAGATAGACCAGTACCAACGGGACATGGAACAGTCAAAGCAGGAGTATGAAAAGCCTTTTTCGTATGAAACAGAGCTTAAAGAGAAACTGGCAAGGCAGTTTGCATTAAATGCAGAGCTGGATCTTGAAAACAGCAAGGTAGAAGACGTTGATTTGAATGGCGTAGAAGTTAAGGATAATGATGTTCCAGACAGTAATGTGGCAGAGCGAGGAAATGACTACTTAACGGGACAGGATAATATGAGGAGGTAGTCATGTTCTATCACGTTTTAGTCATTAGATTAGGCAATTAAAAAATTATAGCAGGAATATTTATTGTAGTTGGGATTGTCATTGTGGCAGTCCCTTTTTAATAAAAAATATTTTTACGTATGCCAGAAGCATACAGAAAGAGAGGATTTTATGAAGTATTCAATTAGAGCAAATGAGATTAAGGGTAATGAAAGGCAACAAGGAGAAAATGCATCACACCTAAGAGGTTTTGCAACATTAATCATTGGGGATCACTTTAAAATTTCCAATATTGCGATTTTGGAAAGTAACGAGGGGAAACTTTTTGTGTCAATGCCGCGCTACAAATCCAGTGATAAAGATGAAAAGGGCGCGAATGTATATAAGGATGTATGTAATCCAATTACAAAAGAATTTCGTGAGGAACTTTATGACAATATCTTAGAGGCTTTTGAAAAGGCGAAGTATGCAGATAAAACTGAAGAAGTGAAGAGCCAAGAGGGAACAGAGATGCCTAGTTTTTCAGTTTCAGTAACTCCTTTTGAAAGAGAGGGAAGTAATATCCGAGGACTAGCACGCATTTATTTTGAGGATTGCTTTATTGTAAATAATGTGTCGATTCTTCAAGGAAAAGAAGAGAGTCTATTTGTTGCAATGCCATCGTATCGTACAAAACAGGTGGATGAGAATCAGAAGTCAATCTATCAGGATGTTTGTTATCCAGTAACAAAGGAATTTCGTGAGAAATTATATGGGGAATTAATATCTTCATATCAAGAGGCGAAAGATAAGATGGAATCTGTGACACAGATACAGGCACAAGACAAGGTGGTAGTGAGTGTTGGACAACCGGATAGAGAGACACCATTTCGCTAATTTAGAAATAACAATAATCTTGGGGCTGAGTTTCAGCCCCATATTTAGGAGGATATGTATATGGAAAATATAATAAAACCAATGACACAGGATGAGATAGTAATTGAGTTGATAAACCTGCTTAAGCAGAATCAGATGACAGATAAGGCAAATGACTTATTTGAGACAGCAGGTTATATTGACAGCTTACAGGGAAAACTAGATCAGGTAATTGAAGAACTAGTGACAGTTAAGAAACAGTTGTCTGAGATACAGGAAAATAAAGAGAATCGAGAACTTCATAATGTGTTGAAAAGTATGTCTAATAGAATGGCAATTCATTGTTATCATTTGACAAATCAACTATTCGGGGTTAAGTCAGATATTGTAGTTAAAGCTCACAAGTTAATTGAAGAGGTTAAGCTTCAAGGAATGAATGCACTTAATAATTTCAATGAGTTTATAGGAATTAAAAAAAGGTTGGAAAATATTCGACTGAGGGTACATGGATGTGTGGAAGATTCAGATAGAATGATTGCAAAACTTGATTCTTTGGGTGCTGGATTTAGAGATGCAGCGCATGATTTAGCTAATTCACTTCGTACTTTTGCAGATAAGGAAGTAGTTGATTATTCTGAGACGGAGAAAAAAATTTCCAAAACAGAACTGTTGAAGAAGCCATGGGTCACGAAGAAGGCTTTATTTGAAAGTATGGCGATTCGACTAGATGCAGCAATTGATAAGGTGGATAATCTGGCAAGAGATGTGGAATTAAGTAGGGAGGTGAAAGAAACAACACAAGAAACAGTGCAAGAAAGAGCTGTAGTGCTAAGTGTTGCAGAAGATGGCGGTTATAACTATGGGAGCGAGTTGTTTGAAATGACTCAGAAACAGAATGAAAATTCTTTTAAAATGGCGCGTGAGAATATAACAAGCGAAAAAAATAAGAATAGATAATAAGCATTTATAGAGAAAAAGGATAACTTCGGTTGTCCTTTTTTCTATGATACAGTGATATATTTTTGTGAATCATATTGCATTAATATGGTAAAATAGATTGAAATAATAATCTAGGATAAAACAAGTTTACTTTGGAAAAGAGGTAATATGAAATATTTAGAGTCGCTAAAAAAAATAAAAGATATAGAAGTAGGAAATCAACGACATGTAGGGATTTTTGAATTGAATGGAGATTTTGAAGATAATACAATAAATTCTTGGGCTAATCATTTCCGCCAACAATATTGTCCTGACAATATTATAGATGCACTTATAAGTGGGACAGGAATGGGAAGAGAAGAGTTTTTAAAAAAAATGAAGTTGCCTGATAAATCAGAGGACTTTGGTCCTGCTACGAGATCTGGAGATTTTGCAGAACTTTTGATTTCAGATTATTTGGAGTTTTTATTAAATTATTATGTACCTAAAGAGCGATATCAGAATAAATTTAATAGAAATACCTCGTCGCAAGGTACCGATGTAATTGGGTTAAAAATGTTTTCAAGAGATGATTCGAAAGACGATGAACTTGTAGTATTTGAGGTTAAGGCTCAAACAAGTGGAAAAAAGCCAAAAAATAGATTACAAGATGCAATAAATGATTCACAAAAGGATTGCTTAAGAAAAGCGGAAACGCTTAGTGCTATTAAACAGCGAATGATAGAACGTGGAGATATGGAACACGTAAAATTGGTAGAACGTTTTCAAAATAAAGCAGATAGACCTTATAAAGAATATTATGGAGCAGCAGCAGTACATGCGGCAGATACATATTCCGAGGAAATGATATCAAAGGTAACAGAATTAGGAGAAACAAGCTGGCTCATAGTAATAACAAGAGATAATTTAATGGATCTTGTACATGAATTATATGGGAGGGCTGCAAAATGTTAATTGGAAAAAATGCAGAATACTATTTAAAAAGAACACGTGCGGCAGCAAAGGAGAATGAACTAGATGTTCCAAATGAACTAAGAGCGAGAAGAGATATTGATATTCAAGAATTATTCCCTACAGCAATTGCTTGTATTGCTGATTTATCTGCAGATATAGTAAGAGGTGTTGTTAAAAAAGATATTGTAAGTGATGTAAAATCACAATTATACTTTGCTTCAAAGTTTTTTGATTCTTTTCTTGAAATAAGTAGTATTGATAAAGAGGATGAATTCTTATTACTAATTGGATCAGCTGCCTACTATTTATGTGATCAAATAGGAAGTTCAAATGTTCTTGCCTCCAAATTAGATATTTCGTGGTTTGATGAATCAAATGGAAAGTTGGAAGTCTTATTAGGTTTGTTACTACAAAATGTTGCGAATATAGAAGTTGTTGTAAGTAATGATAATGAGTATAGCGAATATATTGCCGAATTTTCGACAGAGTATTTATCAGTTATTAATCAAGGAAATGATCTTAATACAGAGTGGATACAAAAATTTCGACATTATGTATATGATATTGGGTCAGATAGAGATGTTCTTTTGATTGATTGTTTGCTCGCAATATTTATTTTGAAAAGTAAGTACTCTATTTTTAAGATGCTTCCTGAAAACTCAAGTTTAACTAAGGAAATATTGATTCCGATTGTATCCGTTGGAAATTTTATGCGAGAACTTTGGCCAGCACAAAGATATATGTGTGATTTGGGATTATTTAACGGAAAGTCAGGTGTTATTCAAATGCCTACAGGAGCTGGAAAAACAAAATCTATTTCTCTGGCTATATTTTCGGAGTTTAATTCAGAAAAAACAAAGCTTTCAATCGTCGTTGCACCTTTTAGAGCTTTATGCAGAGAAATCAGTCGAGATTTAGAAAGGGACTTTAAATTTGATAAGGACATACATATTCGCGAATTATCAGACCTCATGCAAATTGATTATATTTTAGAAGATATATTATCTCCGACTGCAAAAACAATAGTTATAACGACCCCAGAGAAGTTAATGTTTTTGCTACGACAGGATAACAATATTTTAAGTAATGCAGGACAAATCATATTTGATGAAGGACATTTGTTTGATGATGAGTCGAGAGGGGCAAATTATGAGTTATTAATTGCAACTATTCTGGGAGGAATTAAGAGCAGTGCGCAGAAAATATTAATATCGGCTATAATTCCAAATGCTGCAGAAATCAATAAATGGTTTACGCAAGGGGAAGGGGTTTCTTTTAATGGTCAAGATATAGCAACTGTTGAAAAATTGCCGGCTATTCTTAATTGGGAAAAAAGTAATGGTAAAGAATTTTGTTATCTTTATTATTTAGACAAAAACGATCTAGATAATATTGATTTCTTTGTACCTCGTATAATAGAACTAATAGAGCTAAAAAAAATGCCAGGAGAAAGAAAAACACGATATTTTCCTGATGTTGATTTCGGTAAACATGTTTGCAAAACAAAAAATGATGTCGCCTTAGCTTGCTTATTTAGGCTTATTGGTGCGGCTAACAGTGCTATATTTTGTGGCACTAAAACAAGTGCGAATAAAATTCTTAAACGTATTATTGAGTTAGATGAGCGTGCATATGACGTAGAAAAACTTATGAGTAGGGCGGATCCAGATGAGATAAAGTGTATAACATATTTAATCTCAAAAAACTATGGGGAAGATAGTATATATTATAAGGCAGCGGCATTAGGAGCCTTTGTACACCATAGAGGTATTTCGGATGGTATAAAGGTTGCCGTGGAATATGCATTACGAAATTCAAAAATAACAAATGTAATATGTACATCAACTTTAGCTCAAGGAGTAAATTTACCAATTAAGTATTTGATAGTATCCAATATCTACCAAGGAAGAGAAAAAATTTCAGTGCGAGATTTTCATAATTTAATTGGGCGTACCGGTAGATCAGGGATGTTTACAGAAGGTACGATAGTATTTTCAGATTCTTTTGCTTATAATCATAAAAAGAACCATTGGAAATGGGAACAATATAAGCAACTATTTGACGGTAAAAATTCAGAGGATTGCTATAGCCGTTTAATGTATTTATGCTGTAATCTGTATTTTGGGGAACAAAAGTACAATTTTTATGAGCCAATCTTAAAATATTATAATGATAGAGAGAATCTTGAAAAAAGAATAGCTAATATAATTGAAAAAAAGAAAGAAAATGGTGAACATGAAGAATCGGAATTTCTGAATGAAACATGGATATATATTCTTAGCATATTAGGCAGTATAGAAAGCTTTGTAGCACAATACTCAATAGAAAGTGAAGAGTATGAGTGGCCAGCATTATTACAATCTATTCTTGAAAACACTTTAGCATATGCACTAGTAACTGATGAAGAGAAAGAAAAATTAAGAATAATAGTTGATACGATTCATACTTATATTATTTCACGGTTTCCTATATCATTGGATAGAAGAGTATTTTCTCAATCTTTGCTTTCGAGCACAAAGTTTATTAGTTTACAGGAAAATGTTAAGAACAATATAAACATATTGGATTATTCAGAAAAGGAATTAGTTATTTGGCTTATTAATCTCATTGAGGAATATGCTGATATAAAGATAATGAAAAAGATAGATGATAAAGAATCTATATATCTTATTGCGGAATTGTGGATTAATGGTTTGAGTTATTTTGAAGTTCTTGAAAGTGTAAAGAAAGGCGGATGTACAATTTTTCGTTATGGAAAACAGCAAGATGTTCAAATGGAAGATATCGTAGAGATTTGTGATAATGAATTTGGTTATTCTGCCACGCTTATAATCAATGGAGTATGTGGAATTTTAATGGACGAAAATGAAGAGATTGTAAAATTAGTAGATAAAATGCAATATATTGGGAAAATGCTCAAATATGGAACGAGGAATCAAACTTCGATTTTTATTTATGAAGTGGGCTTTAATGACAGATTTCTTGCGAACGAAATTAAGAATATAATTGGAGATAAGTTAAACAAAAAAGATGTAATTAAAGCAATAAAATATTTAAATAATTCAATCGCAGAGTTATTGAAAGAATATCCTAGTGTATTTAGATATAGATTACAGCAAATAATGCATCCCTAGGATGAAATAATATCAATTATTAAGGTAAGCGCAACATAATCTACCGTCGTGCTAATTGATTTTTTTGCTGTAAAATAAGGACAGTTGGAGTAATTCACTCTAAGTTCTGTTCTTGAACAACA
>CABJBA010000011.1 GCA_902363735.1 Clostridiaceae bacterium | reverse complement strand
AGCTGACTGTCACTAATAGGTCGAGGGCTTAACCAGGTTGGTATAGGTAAGAGGAAGTAAGAACGGATGATAGATATATAACAATGTGTGGTTTTGAGGGTATATGTAAAACCTTCAAAAAGGTTTGGCCTGGTGGCTCAGTTGGTTAGAGCGCCGCCCTGTCACGGCGGAGGTCGTGGGTTCGAGTCCCATCCGGGTCGTTTGGTATAATTTTCTTAGAAGATTAGCCGGTTGATGAGCGAAAGCAAGTCGAATTTTATTACTTTATGGGATCTTAGCTCAGCTGGGAGAGCATCTGCCTTACAAGCAGAGGGTCATAGGTTCGAGCCCTATAGGTCCCATTCGTATGCAAGATAGGTATATGAGAAGATTTGTGCCGATGTGGCTCAATTGGCAGAGCAGCTGATTTGTAATCAGCAGGTTATCGGTTCGAGTCCGATCATCGGCTTGCGTCAAAAAAAATATGGATGGGTTCCCGAGTGGCCAAAGGGGGCAGACTGTAAATCTGTTGCGATAGCTTCGATGGTTCGAATCCATCTCCATCCATTTGGTGATTAAAATCTTAATTGCCGCATATAATATAATTAAATAATAGCGCGGGGTGGAGCAGTCTGGAAGCTCGTCGGGCTCATAACCCGAAGGTCGTAGGTTCAAATCCTGCCCCCGCAATTTTTGTGAGTATTTTATGAGTGATGTACTTACAAGTGCATACGCCCAGATAGCTCAGTTGGTAGAGCAGTGGACTGAAAATCCACGTGTCGCTGGTTCGATTCCGGCTTTGGGCATATGGGATATTAGCTCAGTCGGTAGAGCACTTGACTTTTAATCAAGTTGTCCGGGGTTCGAATCCCCGATGTCTCAGGACAAGCCTTGAAACAGAAATGTTTCAGGGCTTTTTGTATTGTGATAAGTTGTAAAGAAAGAATAAGGATGCTATACTGAAAATCAGGTTTTTACATTGATTGATCGTTGGAAAGGCGGTTCATACTATGAGTGAAGTACCAGGCTTATTAAAGAAGTTGATGGAGTATGAAAAATCGGACTTTTACCCTTTTCATATGCCTGGCCATAAAAGGCAGTTTAAGAATTCTTTTGCAAAGAGTTTTCCTAACCCTTTTTCCATAGATATTACAGAAATTGACGGATTTGATAACCTTCATCACCCAGAGGAAATTTTAAAAAAATCTATGGAATGGGCGGCAAAAATTTATATAAGTCATAAGACTTATTACTTAGTAAATGGAAGCAGTTGCGGAATATTAAGTGCAATAAGCGGAACTGTATCACGTGGGGGAACTATTCTGATGAGCAGAAATTGCCATAAGTCTGCTTATCATGGAGTTTTGCTCAATGATTTGAAAGTAAAATATGTTTATCCACAATTAATAGGAGAATTTGGCCTTCAAGGTGGATTATTGCCGGAGAAAATAGAAGAACTGTTAATAAGTCATCCCCAGATAGAGGCTGTTCTTGTGGTGTCTCCTACTTATGATGGTGTTGTATCGGATATACAGGCCATTGCAGAGATTGTGCATCGTTATCATCTGCCTTTAATTGTGGATGAGGCTCATGGAGCACATTTTTCTTTTGGAAAAAAAGCTGGATTTCCAGTGTCTGCTTTGGAATCAGGAGCTGATATTGTAATTCATAGTGTTCATAAAACCCTTCCTTCTTTTACCCAAACGGCTTTGATGCATGTCAGGGAAGGGTATGTGGATATGGGAAAATTGGATCGATATGTTCATATATATCAAAGCAGCAGTCCTTCTTACGTGATGATGGCTGGAATTGAAAACTGTATTCAATACATGTCAGAAGAAGGTTTAAAGGAAATGACAGCTTTTTATGACAGAATTAAGGGAGTCCGGAGACGATTGTCTGATATGAAAGGCCTTAAGATTTTCACAGGACAGGAAAAGGGAGAGTATGGGGTTTATGATGTGGATTGCTCCAAAATCATTATTTCTACAAAAAGGACAGGACTATCGGGAGCAGAGCTTGATGAACGGCTGAGAAAAGAATATCATCTGGAAATGGAAATGTGTGGTCCGGATTATGTGACAGCTATAACTACTCTTGCGGATACTCAAGAAGGGCTTGAACGGCTTTGTGAGGCTCTGCTGGAGATTGATTCGGATATTTCTTTAAAAGAAAAAAATGACAATGGAGAGGAACTGCTTTCGGAAGAGTATATAGACATTGGTAGTGGGATGACCATTGCACAGGCCATGGATAGCCCTAGAGAGAAGGTTCTTGTTTCAGAGAGTGCAGGACGTATTTCCGCGGAGTTCGTTTATGTTTATCCACCGGGAATCCCTATTTCCGCCCCAGGTGAGGTGCTGGAAAAGAAAATTATTGATTTAATTATGAGATATAAGAAACTGGGACTTCCTGTTCAGGGAATGGAGGATGAAAAAGCAGAATATCTTTATGTAGTTAAAGTAATAGAATCAAATAATGAGTGGGAAATGATGAATAAGCGAAAGACTAAACAATAAATCATGTAATAAAATAATCAGCAGCAAGCTAGAGAATAATGGGATGGAACAGATAAAATGGGCAAAATATTTTATGTAATGGGAAAAAGTGCATCTGGCAAGGATACAATTTATAAAAAACTTCTGGAGAAGTTTCCCCAGTTAAAAAGAGTTATTCCCTATACAACCAGACCTATCAGAGATGGAGAACTGGAGGGGGAAGAGTATTATTTTACGGTAGAAAAGATGCTGGATGAATACAGGCGGGCTCATAAGATTATTGAAGAAAGAACTTATCAGACTGTTTATGGTCCATGGTCTTATTTTGCAGTGGATGATGGCCAGATTGATCTGAAAGGAAATATGGGGTATCTTATGATAGGAACTCTGGAATCTTATGAGAAAACCAGGTCTTATTATGGGGAGGAACACTTGGTTCCGATTTATGTTGAGGTTGAGGACGGGGACAGGCTGTTGAGGGCGGTTGAAAGAGAACGAACCCAGAAGGTTCCTAAGTATAAGGAACTTTGCAGGCGGTTTCTGGCAGATGAAGAGGATTTTAAGGAAGAGAATTTAAAAAGCTGCGGAATAGAGAGAAGGTTTTATAATAATGACCTGGAAGGGTGTATTAAGGAGATAGCAGAGTATGTAGGGAAATCATTGTCATAAGGGGTAAATTTGTCAATACTTCTTTCTTGTGGCTGTAAATGTTATGTGTTATAATGTTCACGAAAGCATTGAGCACTGCGTAATACAGTTGAATAGATAAACTTACTAGAGCAGGGAGGTGTCTATATGCCAGGATTTTTGGATATCATTGGTCATGAGAATATTAAAGAACATTTGCAGAGAGCCATTGAATCAAATCACGTTTCTCATGCTTATATTCTTACAGGAGAGGCAGGGATGGGACGAAAATCCTTAGCTAATGCATTTGCCATGACACTTCTCTGTGAAAAAGGGAAAAGGGAACCCTGTATGGAGTGTCATGCCTGCAAGCAGGTAATGAGCGGAAATCACCCGGATCTTATTTATGTAACTCATGAGAAGACAGGCAGCATCGGTGTAGATGATGTGAGAGGGCAAATTCACGATACCATTATGATACGTCCCTACAGCAGTTATTATAAAATCTATATTATAGATGAAGCAGAAAAAATGACGGTACAGGCTCAGAATGCTCTTTTAAAGACGATTGAGGAACCGCCTTCTTATGCAGTGATTATGCTGCTTACAACTAATCAGGAGCTATTTCTTCCAACCATTCTATCCAGATGTATTCAGCTTAAATTAAAGCCGTTGCAGGACTCGGTTATTAAATCTTATTTGGTTGGATCTTTGGGAATTAAGGAGAGCAGAGCGGAAATTTACGGGGCTTTTGCCAGGGGAAATTTAGGCAGAGCTATTTATTTGGCTTCCTCTGAGGAGTTCCAGCTCATGTATACGGAGCTTCTTCATATGCTGAAGCATTTGAGGAATATGGATATTACAGAGCTTCTTTTCTATATTAAGAAAATGAAGGATGAGAATCTGGATATCAGGAGCTGTCTTGATTTTATGCAGATCTGGTATCGGGATATTTTAATGTATAAGGTGACTAAGGACATCAATCTTCTGGTTTTCAGGGAAGAATACAATACAATCAGGGAGATGGGCTCTGCCAGTGCCTATGATGGAATTGAGGCCATATTAAAGGCCATTGACAAAGCCAGGATTCGTCTGGACGCCAATGTGAATATGGAACTGGCTATGGAGCTGATGCTGCTTGTTATGAAGGAGAATTAATTGATGATAAAGGTAATTGGAGTCCGGTTCCGGAACGCAGGAAAAATCTATTACTTTGATCCCGTCAATCTGGAAGTTCAGACAGGGGATCATGTGATTGTGGAAACTGCCAGGGGAATTGAATATGGTTACGTGGTTTTGGGATGCCGTGAGGTGGAGGATGAGAAGGTAGTACAGCCATTGAAGCAGGTCATCCGGATGGCCACCAAGGCGGATGATGATGTGGAAAAAAGAAACCACGAAAAGGAAAAGGAAGCATTTAAAATATGCAAGGAAAAGATCCGTAAGCATGGGCTTCAGATGAAGCTGATTGATGCGGAATATACCTTTGATAACAATAAGGTTTTATTTTATTTTACCGCAGATGGAAGAATTGATTTCAGGGAGCTGGTAAAGGATCTGGCTTCGGTCTTTAAAACCAGAATTGAGCTTCGCCAGGTAGGTGTAAGGGATGAGACTAAAATTGTCGGAGGAATCGGAGTTTGCGGCAGAACTTTATGCTGTCACTCGTATTTGTCTGAATTCATACCTGTTTCCATTAAGATGGCTAAGGAGCAAAATCTTTCTTTAAATCCTACCAAGATTTCCGGTGTATGCGGAAGGCTGATGTGCTGTCTGAAGAATGAAGAGGAAACTTATGAAGATTTAAACAGCAAGCTTCCAAGTGTAGGAGATTTTGTTACTACCGATGAAGGGCTTAAGGGTGAGGTTCACTCCGTCAGCGTCCTGCGGCAGCTTGTAAAGGTAGTTGTCACCATTAAAGATGAAAAGGAAATCAGGGAGTACAAGGTGGAGCAGCTTAAGTTTAAGCCCAGAAGGCGCCGGGATAAAAACCAGGTGAATGATGCCGAACTGCGGGCTTTGGAGGCTCTGGAAAAAAGAGAAGGAAAGTCAAAGCTAGATGACAATTGATTTAAATGAAAATGAACGTATAGATGATTTGCAGAGAAACGGATATCAGATTATTCAGAAAAAAGATGGTTTCTGTTTTGGAATGGATGCAGTTCTTCTCTCTGGTTTTGCTCAGGTTAAGCCAGAGGAAAAGGCATTAGATCTTGGGACAGGCACTGGAATTATCCCTATACTTTTAGAGGCAAAATATGAGGGAATTCATTATACAGGGCTGGAAATTCAGGAAGAAATGGCTGATATGGCCAGACGTAGTGTGGTATTAAACCATCTGGAAGAAAAAGTTTCTATTGTTACAGGAGATATAAAGGAGGCCAGCCGCTTGTTTGGCGCGGCTTCCTTTGACGTTGTAACGTCAAATCCGCCTTATATGAACGATTCCCATGGACTTAAGAACCCCGATCTTCCCAAGGCCATTGCCCGCCATGAAGTGCTTTGTACTCTGGAGGATGTGGTGAGAGAGGCAGCCCGGCTTTTAAGGCCTGGAGGGCGGTTTTATATGGTGCACCGGCCTCGCCGGCTTATAGAAATTATTACTGTGTTAAAGGAACATAAGCTGGAGCCAAAGAGAATGAAGCTGGTTCACCCCTATGTGGACAGAGAGGCTAATATGGTTCTTATTGAAGCAGTGAGAGGAGGAAAATCCATGGTTAAGGTGGAAGCTCCGATTATTGTATACAGGGAACCTGGCGTGTATACGGATCAAATTTATACGGTTTACGGTTATTGACCGGTACAAGAAAAGCGGAACGGAAATTTGCAGGAGTGAAAATTGGAAGAAAAAAAGGGAAAGTTATTTTTATGTGCAACCCCTATCGGGAATCTGGAAGATATTACATTAAGGGTTTTAAATACCTTGAGAGAAGCGGATTTGATTGCAGCAGAGGATACCAGGCATAGCATCAAGCTTCTTAATCATTTTGAAATTAAAACCCCTATGACCAGCTATCACGAATATAATAAGATAGAAAAAGCAAGGTATCTGGTGGAGCAGATGGAACAGGGGATCAATGTGGCCCTGATTACGGATGCGGGAACGCCGGGAATTTCAGATCCTGGAGAGGAACTGGTGAAGCAGTGTTATGAGGCAGGGATTGAGCTGACTTCGCTTCCTGGGCCTGCGGCATGTATTACGGCTTTGACCATTTCAGGCCTTGAGACAAGGCGTTTTTGTTTTGAGGCATTTTTGCCCTCAGATAAGAAAGAAAAGCAGTGGATTCTGGATGAATTGAAGAATGAGACCAGAACTATCATTCTTTATGAAGCTCCACACCGCATTGTAAGAACCTTGGAAGACCTTTATGAAACGCTGGGAAACCGCAGGATTACGGTCTGCAGGGAGCTAACGAAACGGTTTGAGACTGCTTTTAGGACAACCTTTGAAGAGGCTTTAAGGGCTTATGAGGACCAACCTCCTAAGGGTGAGTGTGTAATTGTCATAGAGGGCAGAAGCATTCAGGAGATAAAGAAGGAACGTTCTAAGAGCTTTGAGGAAATGTCCATTGAGGAGCACATGGCTCTTTATGAGGGGCAGGAGATAGAGCGGAAGGAAGCCATGCGTATGGTGGCTAAGGACAGAGGAATCAGCAAAAGGGAAGTGTATCAGTACTTGATAAAAAATCAATTGTAAAATTTCTCTTGACAATTCATGTTTCTTTATTATAGAATTAGTTTGAAAATCAAAGTAATTAAAAAAATATTGCGAACGAATCCAACGCAGTATGCATGGCTCTGTTCTCCGGAATAGGTCAGCATGGATGGGGGAGTTTATGACAACTAAAATTATAGGAACAGGTTCTGCCGTGCCGGAACAGGTGGTGACTAATGACGATCTGTCAAAGGTTGTGGAAACCAGCGATGAATGGATACGGACCAGAACGGGAATCAGAGAGAGGCGGATTGCAACAGAAGGATCCGGCACTTCTCAAATGGCGGCGGAGGCTGCCAGTAAAGCTCTTGAAAATGCAGGAATATCCGCAGAAGAGCTGGATATCATCATTTTAGCCACATCTTCTTCGGACTGTTGTTTTCCCAGCGGTGCCTGCCAGGTGCAGGCGGCAATCGGAGCCAGCAGGGCAGTTGCTTTTGATTTAAGCGCAGCCTGCTCCGGGTTTGTATATGCCTTAAATACGGTCCATAGCTTTTTTAAATCAGGGATTTACAAGACCGGGCTGGTCATTGGAGCGGACACCTTAAGCAAACTCATCGACTGGACGGACAGAGGCACATGCGTTCTCTTTGGAGACGGAGCTGGAGCGGCGGTTGTAAAGGCATCCGAAGAAGGATGCTTTCATTTGACAATGGGAGCCGACGGTACCAGGGGAAGCGCTCTGGTGTGTCCGGGACGGACCACAGGCAATTTTTTGACGGAAAAGGGACCAGAGCTTGGATATATGACAATGGATGGCCAGGAAGTTTTTAAGTTTGCTGTTAAAACAGTACCGGAATCCATTAACAAAGTGCTGGCTGAATCGGAAACTGACATAGAAGAAATTAAATATTTTATTCTGCACCAGGCAAATTACCGGATTTTTGAATCCATCGCAAAAAGATTAAAGATACCTATGGAGAAGCTACCCACCAATTTAGACCGGTTTGGGAACACTTCGGGAGCTACCATACCTATTTTACTGGATGAGATGAACCGGGAAGGAAAATTACAGCAGGGAGATAAGCTTATACTTGCTGGCTTTGGCGCAGGGTTAACCTGGGGAGCCACTCTTTTGGAGTGGTAATGATTTTGACTAATACTTTGAAATTCAAAGTAATAGCATAAAACTTAAATTAATGAAAGAATAAAAGGAGATTAAGATTATGTTAGAGAAAATGAAAGAAATTATTGCAGAGCAGTTGAATGTAGAGGCAGATATCGTTACAGCAGAGTCTTCTTTCAAAGAAGATTTAGGAGCTGATTCTTTGGATTTATTTGAACTGGTTATGGCACTGGAAGACGAATACTCCGTGGAAATCCCTTCTGAGGATTTGGAGAAACTGACCTCAGTTGGTCAGGTTATGGATTATTTAAAAGCAAAGGGCGTGGAAGCGTAATGAAAACCAGAATTACAGAACTTTTGGGAATAGAGCATCCTATTATCCAGGGCGGAATGGCCTGGGTGGCTGAGCATCATCTGGCGGCGGCTGTATCGGAAGCGGGCGGTTTAGGACTGATCGGCGGTGCCAATGCTCCGGCGGAGGTTGTCCGGGAGGAAATCCGCAAGGCAAAGGCTCTGACCAATAAGCCTATCGGCGTCAATGTAATGTTGTTAAGTCCTCATGCTGCGGAAGTGGCAAAGGTAGTTGTGGAGGAAGGTATCAAAGTGGTAACCACTGGAGCCGGAACTCCGGAAAAATATATGGATATGTGGAAGGCAGCCGGAATTAAAGTGATTCCTGTGGTGGCTTCTGTAGCTTTGGCTAAGAGAATGGAGCGCTACGGTGCAGATGCCATTGTGGCGGAAGGATGTGAATCCGGCGGCCACATTGGAGAGCAGACTACCATGACCCTGGTTCCCCAAGTGGCGGATGCAGTATCCATTCCGGTAATTGCTGCCGGTGGAATTGGAGACGGAAGAGGCATTGCGGCAGTTTTTATGCTGGGTGCTGAGGCAGTTCAGTTGGGAACCAGATTTGTGGTATCCAAAGAGTCCATTGTACATGAGAATTACAAGCAGAGGATCATCAAGGCAAAGGACATTGATTCTGCCGTGACGGGACGGACTCACGGACATCCCGTAAGATCCTTGAGAAACCAGATGACGAGAGAGTATGCCAGACTGGAACAGGAAGGCAAGTCTTTTGAAGAACTGGAATATATAACCCTTGGAACCTTGAGAAAGGCTGTCCAGGAGGGAGATATTACAAACGGCACTGTGATGGCAGGCCAGATAGCAGGAATGATTGAAAAAGAACAGACCTGTAAAGAAATGATTGAGGAAATGATGGAACAGGCAGAAACATTGCTTGGCCGTTAAAGAGGAGTTTGATTATGAGCAGGATTGCATTTATTTTCCCAGGTCAGGGTGCGCAATACAGCGGAATGGGCCAGGATTTTTATGAGCAGACAACCATAGGAAGAGAAATATTTGATATGGCCTCGGAGCTTTTAGGCTTTTCAGTGCCGGAATTATGCTTTGAAAAGAATGACCGGCTGGATATTACAGAATATACCCAGGCGGCTATGGTGACTACCGGTATTGCCATGATGAGGGTGCTGGAGGCTAAAAAGGGTATTAAGCCGGATGTAGCGGCAGGCCTTAGTCTGGGAGAATATTGTGCTCTTGCGGCAGCTGGCGTCATGAGTGACGGGGATGCCATTTGCACCGTCAGGCAGAGGGGAATTCTGATGCAGGAGGCTGTTCCGGTGGGAATGGGAGCCATGGCTGCCATTCTGGCCTTAGATGCTTCTAAAATTGAAGAGGTATTAAGCGGTATGGAGGGAGTCCAGATCGCCAATTATAACTGTCCTGGACAGATTGTTATATCAGGGAGAAAAGAGACGGTGGAAGAGGCCAATGAAAAGCTTTTGGCAGTAGGGGCTAAGAGGGCTCTTATGTTAAATGTAAGCGGGCCGTTTCACTCTGTTATGCTTACGGGAGCAGGAGAAAAGCTGGGAGCTGTATTAAAGGGAGTGAATATATCTTCCCCTAAGATTCCTTATGTGGCAAATGTGACCGCAGAGTATGTGACAGATCAGTCTATGGTAAAGCCATTACTGGAAAAGCAGGTGTATTCTTCCGTGCGCTGGCAGCAGAGCGTGGAAACCATGCTGGCAGACGGGGTGGACACCTTTATTGAAATCGGACCGGGGAAAACCCTGGCAGGGTTTATGAAGAAGATAGCCAGAGATGTAAAAGTCTTTAATATAGAGAAACTGGAAGATATAAGTAAGTTATCAGATTTTTGATGGAGGGAGTAAGTATGTTAAACGGCAAAACAGCAGTGGTGACAGGAGCATCCAGAGGTATTGGCAAGGCAATTGCCTTAAAGCTGGCAGATCAGGGCGCTGCAGTGGTTATAAATTATAATGGTTCTGATACTCAGGCTTTGGAAGTTGTGAAGGAAATTGAGGAGAATGGGGGAAAAGCAGAAGCCATTCAGTGTAATGTGGGAGAATATGAGAGTGTAGGCGTATTTTTAGACGGTGTGATAAAAAAATATGGCAAACTGGATATTCTGGTTAACAATGCGGGGATTACGAAAGATAATCTTTTGATGAAAATGTCTGAAGCGGATTTTGATGCTGTCATTAACACTAATTTAAAGGGCGTATTCAACTGTATGAAGCATGTGGCCCGCCAGATGATCAAGCAAAAGAGCGGAAGAATTATCAATATTTCCTCTGTATCCGGAGTTCTTGGGAATCCGGGCCAGGCCAATTACTGTGCAGCCAAGGCAGGTGTGATTGGAATCACCAAGTCTTTTGCCAGAGAGGTTGCAAGCAGAGGAATTACGGTAAATGCTGTGGCTCCTGGATTTATTAATACGGCCATGACTGAAGTTTTATCGGAGGGGGTAAAGGCTGCCAGTCTGGAGCAGATCCCAATGAAGCGTTTTGGAGAAGCAGATGATATTGCGTCTATGGTTGCATTTCTGGCATCGGAAGAGGCAGGATATATAACTGGCCAGGTAATCAGCATAGACGGCGGCATGGCGATGTAAGGAGAGGAGAACGGTATGAAGAGAAGAGTTGTAGTAACCGGTATGGGAGCCATTACTCCTATCGGCAATGATGTAGATAGCTTTTGGAATGGTTTAAAGGAGAAAAAGGTGGGAATCGGCCCCATTACCCAGTTTGATACAACGGATTATAAGGCAAAGCTGGCGGCTGAAGTAAAGGACTTTGATCCTAAGGCTTATATGGACCCAAAGGCAGCTAAAAGAATGGAGCGGTTCGTGCAGTTTGCAGTGGCAGCTTCTAAAGAGGCCATAGAAATGTCCGGTATTGATGTGGAAAAAGAAGATCCCTACCGGGTGGGTGTAAGCGTAGGTTCTGGAATCGGTAGCCTTCAGGTTATGGAGCGGGAGCATACAAAGCTGCTGGAAAAAGGACCTGGCCGGGTTAATCCTCTTCTGGTTCCCTTAATGATTTCCAACATGGCTGCCGGAAATGTGAGCATCCAGTTTGGATTAAAAGGAAAATGTATCAATGTAGTGACAGCTTGTGCTACGGGAACTCATTCTATTGGAGAAGCATTCCGATCTATTCAGTATGGTGAGGTGGATGTGATGGTAGCAGGAGGAGCGGAAGCCAGTATTACGCCTCTCGGCGTGGCTGGATTTACTTCCCTGACAGCACTTACTACTTCGGCTGATCCTCTTCGCTCCTCGATTCCCTTTGACAAAGACAGAAGCGGTTTTGTTATGGGAGAAGGTGCTGGAATCGTGGTGGTGGAAGAACTGGAGCATGCTCTTGCCAGAAATGCGGTTATTTACGGTGAGGTTGTGGGCTATGGTGCGACCTGTGATGCTTACCACATTACTTCCCCTGCAGAGGATGGAAGCGGTGCAGCAAGAGCAATGACAGATGCTATTGCGGATGCGGGAATTTCTCCCTCTGATATTGATTATATTAATGCTCACGGTACCAGCACCCATCATAATGATTTGTTTGAAACCATGGCAATTAAGACCGCTTTGGGCGATCATGCCAGGGCAGTGAAGATCAATTCTACTAAATCCATGGTAGGCCATCTGTTAGGAGCTGCAGGAGGGGTGGAGTTCATCACATGTGTCAAGTCCATTGGAGATGGATTTGTTCACGCCACTGCCGGTCTTTCAGAAGAGGGAGAGGGATGTGATTTGAATTATACCAAGGGAGAGGGCGTTTCCAGTAATGTGACCTACGCCATCAGCAATTCTCTTGGATTTGGCGGACACAATGCCAGCATTCTTGTAAAGAAGTTTGAACAGTAGGGGGCATTCTATGGAGATCAATGATATTATCAGGCTGATGCAGGCTGTTTCGGAAAACGGCCTGACCAGGTTTACATTGGAAGATGAAAATATAAAGCTTTCTATCAGAAAAGAAAAAGAGATTGTTACCCTGTCCTCCGGGCCGGTGGCTAGAGAGATACAGGCAGGTGATATTATACAACCCACCTTGGCGGCTTCTGCGGATGTGTCCGGAGGTGCAAAGGAGGAAGGGATTTCCACTGACAAGATTGTGGATTCTCCCTTAGTTGGAACATTTTACAATTCATCCTCCCCTGACAGCGAGCCTTTTGTCAAGGTAGGTGATACGGTGAAAAAGGGTCAGGTTCTGGGAATTATCGAAGCCATGAAGTTGATGAATGAGATTGAATGCGAATACGATGGTGTGGTGGAAGCCATTCTGGCAGGAAATGAAGACGTGGTGGAGTACGGTCAGCCTCTGTTCCGTATCCGGTAAATCAAAAGAGAGGTCCAGAGGCTGGGCCTCTCTTTTCAAATCAAATACTTTGCAGCAGGAAATAATAAGGAGGACGTGTAATGTTAGGTATTAAGGAAATTCAGGAAATTATCCCTCACAGACATCCATTTTTACTGGTGGATTATATTGAGGAATTTGAACCGGGGGTTAAGGCAACCGGATATAAATGTGTGACTTATGATGAATCTTTTTTTAGGGGACATTTCCCCCAGGAGCCAGTGATGCCGGGCGTCCTTATATTGGAGGCGCTGGCTCAGGTAGGGGCTGTGTCAATGCTGAGCCTGGAGGAAAATAAGGGGAAAGTAGCTTATTTTGGGGGAATCAACAACGCCAAGTTCAAAAAAAAGGTTATTCCGGGAGATAAATTAAAGCTGGAATGTGAGATTATAAAGCGCAAAGGGCCGGTGGGAGTAGGAAAAGCCATGGCAACTGTAGATGGCAAGCTTGCTGCCAGTGCAGAGCTGACATTTATGATTGGATAGGGGAATGTCTATGTTTGATAAGATTTTAATTGCCAACCGCGGGGAGATTGCGGTGCGTATTATCAGAGCTTGCAGGGAAATGGGAATCAAAACCGTTGCTGTATATTCAGAAGCGGACAGAGACAGTCTTCATACCTTGCTGGCTGATGAGGCTATCTGTATCGGGCCTGCGGCCTCTACCCAGAGCTATTTGAATATGGAGCGGATTCTTACGGCCACGGTTGCCATGAAGGCCGATGCCATTCATCCGGGATTTGGTTTTCTTTCGGAAAATGCCAGATTTGCTGAGCTTTGTGAAAAGTGCAGCATTACCTTTATCGGTCCCAGTGCAGAGATCATCAACAAAATGGGAAATAAATCGGAAGCCAGAAAGACCATGATTGAAGCCGGGGTTCCAGTGGTTCCGGGCGGTAAAGAAGCCGTTCATCATGTAGAGAAAGCCAGGGAAATGGCCGTGAAGACAGGCTTTCCTGTTATGATTAAGGCATCTTCCGGCGGCGGCGGCAAGGGTATGAGAATTTCAAGGGGACTAGAAGATTTTGACGCTAACTTTAATAATGCCCAGATGGAATCGGTAAAGGGATTTTCCGATGATACGATGTATATTGAAAAATACATTGAAAAACCCAGGCATATTGAGTTTCAGATTATGGCTGACAGCCATGGAAATGTGGTTCATTTGGGAGAGCGTGACTGCTCCATACAAAGGCGCCATCAGAAGGTGCTGGAGGAGTCTCCCTCTGTTGCCATTTCTGAGGAGTTGAGAAAGAAAATGGGCCAGGTTGCGGTCCGGGCAGCAAAGGCTGTAGGATATGAAAATGCAGGCACCATTGAATTTCTTCTGGATAAGCACAAGAACTTTTACTTTATGGAAATGAATACCAGAATTCAGGTGGAGCATCCAGTGACTGAGATGGTAACAGGTCTGGATTTAATTAAGGAACAGATACGGATTGCAGCAGGAGAGCCCTTAAGCGTTTCCCAGAAGGCTGTTTCCATTAAGGGTCATGCCATAGAATGCAGAATCAATGCGGAAAACCCACAAAAAAACTTTATTCCGAGTCCCGGTCTTATTACCAATGTTCATGTGCCGGGAGGAAATGGAGTTCGCATTGACACTCATATTTACAGTGAGTATAAGGTTCCGGCCAATTATGATTCTATGCTGATGAAGCTGATCGTCCATGGAAAAGACCGGGAGGAAGCCATTGCAAAAATGAGAAGCGCTCTTGGAGAGTTAATCATAGAGGGAATTGAAACCAACGTGGATTTTCAGTTTGAAATCTTAAGTCATGAGGCTTACCGGGACGGTGATGTGGATACAGATTTTATCCCTAAATTTTTCCCGGATTATGTGCGGTAACCAGGCAAAGGAGCGTATCTTATGTTAAAAACCATGTTTAAGAAGACTTACACACTGATAGACAGCAAATATAAGACTTCGGAGAAGGCAGAGGAACCTAATATTCCCGCCGGGATGTGGAAAAAATGCAATAAATGCTGCCAGCCCATTTATGCAGAGGATGTAAAGAACAATCATTTTATCTGTCCCAAGTGCAAGGGGTATTTCCGGATTCATGCTTACCGCAGGATTGAGATGACTGCAGATGAAGGAACCTTTAAAGAGTGGGATAAGGAAATGGAATTTGCCAATCCCCTGGATTTTCCGGGCTATGATAAGAAGGTGGAAGCCGCCCAGGAAAAGACCGGGCTTTCTGAAGCTATTGTTACGGGCACATGTGAGATAAACGGTCAGAAAGCCGTCATAGGAGTCTGTGACGCTCGTTTTATTATGAGCAGCATGGGTCGTGTGATGGGAGAGAAGATTGTAAGAGCAGTGGAAAAAGCCACAGAGGAAAAGCTTCCTGTCATTCTCTTTGCCTGTTCCGGCGGGGCCAGGATGCAGGAAGGAATTGTATCTCTGATGCAGATGGCTAAGACCTCTGCGGCCTTGAAGCGCCACCATGATGCAGGTCAACTTTATGTCAGTGTTTTAACAGACCCAACTACAGGAGGGGTGACAGCCAGCTTTGCTATGCTTGGGGATATTATTCTGGCGGAGCCTGGAGCCTTAATTGGATTTGCAGGCCCCCGGGTCATTGAGCAGACCATTGGGCAGAAGCTTCCGGAAGGGTTCCAGAGAGCGGAGTTTTTGCTGGAACATGGTTTCATCGATAAAATCGTGCCAAGGGAAGAGATGAAGGAAACTTTATCTTCTATCTTACATCTCCACAATCCACAGGCTAAAATGGAGTATCATGTGGATGATGAGGCAAAAACAGAGCATGAAAGTGGAAAAAAGAAAAATTCTCATTTGAAAAAGAGCAAGAGAAGCGCCTGGGATACTGTTTTACTGTCCAGAAGCGGAGGCCGTCCTGTCGCATCGGATTATATCCGTGCTGTTTTTGACGATTTCATGGAGTTCGCAGGTGACCGTTATTTTAAAGATGACGGGGCTATTGTGGGTGGAATCGCGTCTTTCCATGGGATGCCGGTTACCGTCATTGGACAGGAAAAAGGAAAGAACACAAAGGATAATATTAAGCGGAATTTCGGAATGCCATCCCCTGACGGATACCGGAAGGCCCTGCGTCTGATGAAACAGGCAGAGTGCTTTGGCCGCCCTATTGTTTGCTTTGTGGATACTCCAGGTGCGTTCTGCGGCCTGGAGGCAGAGGAGCGGGGCCAGGGTGAGGCTATAGCCAGGAATTTGTTTGAAATGGCAGATTTGACCGTTCCGGTGCTTTCCATGGTAATTGGAGAGGGAGGAAGCGGGGGCGCTCTTGCCATGGCAGTGGGAAATGAAGTCTGGATGATGGAAAATTCCATTTATTCCATTCTTTCTCCCGAAGGTTTTGCCTCCATTCTTTACAAGGACAGCAAAAAGGCAAATGATGCAGCCAGAGTCATGAAGATTACAGCCAGGGATTTGATGGAGCTGGGGCTGATTGAACGGGTTATTTCCGAGCAAGAGCCTGCCAGTGAAGAGACAGTTCCTGGAATTGCAGAAGAAATGGATAAGGCCATGACAGAATTTTTTAACACATACCTTGCCATGACAAAGGAAGAACTTGCAAATCAAAGATATGAAAGATTTAGGAGAATGTAATGGGAAGATTAAAACCATTGGTAATAGGAGATTTGGCAGCAAAGAATCCGGTAATTCAAGGAGGCATGGGAGTTGGAATCAGCCTTTCTTCTCTGGCAGGTGCGGTTGCAAAGGCCGGGGGAGTGGGAATCATTTCCACAGCTCAGATCGGTTTTCGGGAGCCTGACTTTTTGGCCAATCCTTTAGAGGCAAATTTGCGGGCCATCGGTACGGAATTGAAAAAGGCCAGGGAGATTGCACCGGAGGGAATTATCGGCTTTAATATTATGGTTGCCACCAAAAATTATGCCAGTTATGTGAAAAAGGCTGTAAAAGCCGGGGCAGATTTGATTATTTCCGGAGCAGGGCTTCCTGTAAGCCTGCCGGAATATGTGGCTGAGGCAGCAGAAGAGGCTGGAATAAAAATTAAAACCAAGATCGCCCCCATTGTGTCAACTGTTAAGTCGGCCATGGTCATCTGTAAGATGTGGGACAGGAAATACCATCAGGCTCCTGATTTGGTGGTGATAGAGGGCCCTCTGGCTGGAGGCCATCTGGGATTTTCCAAAGGAGATTTAGCTGAACTTGGGGTGGATACAGATGACGTGGAGCATACTTATAAGCAGGCAGATTATGATGAAGAGGTAAGAGGCATCGTACGTCTGGTAAAGGAATATGGAGATAAATATAACAAGGTGATTCCGGTGGTGACCGCTGGAGGAATCTATTCCCATGAGGATGTTCTTCACCAGATATCCCTGGGAGCTGACGGGGTTCAGGTAGCCACCAGGTTTGTGACCACAGTAGAGTGTGATGCACCGGAAGAGTATAAACAGGCCTATATCAACGCAAAGAAAGAGGACATTGTCATTACAAAAAGTCCGGTTGGAATGCCTGGAAGGGCCATTAAAAACAGGTTTTTAGAGGGCGTTGGGAATATTCCCTTCCGCCTGGAGCATTGCTATCAGTGCCTGGAAAAGTGCGACAGGCAGACCATTCCTTACTGCATTACAAAGGCTTTGGTAGACTCTGCAGAGGGGCGGATTGAAGATGGTCTTATATTCTGCGGAAGTAATGCATATAAGGCCCAGCGGATTGAAACCGTAGAAGAAGTTATGAAGGATTTGGTTGGAGAATCATGATATGGGAAGGCGCCTTAAGCCAGAGGCGTCTTCTTTTTTCATCCCATGAGAATTCATAACAAACTTAAAACAGGAATAAGATAAATCAAAGAAGCTGGAAGCAGGAAGACCATGCTAAATATTATCTGGGCCTTTATGATGCTGGCGGGAGTTCTTTGGGGAGCTTTCCATGGAAATTTAAACGCAGTGACAGATGGTGCTATAAATTCTGCAAAGGAAGCGGTTATGCTGTGTATCACCATGCTGGGAATTATGTCCTTCTGGACGGGAATTATGGAGATTGGTCAAAAGTCAGGTCTCATTGAGAAGATGTCTCAGAAAATGGGACCAATTCTTAAATTCCTATTCCCCGGTATTCCGGGAGACCATCCGTCTTTGGAGTATATTTCTACCAACATTATTGCAAATATTTTAGGACTTGGCTGGGCGGCTACTCCGGCAGGACTTAAAGCAATGGAGTCTTTAAAGGAACTGGAGAAAAAGCGGCGGGAAGATGATTCTAAAGGGGCCTCTAAAGGAATAGCAGTTCCGGAAGGAACGGCAAGCAATGAAATGTGCACCTTCCTCATTATCAATATCTCCTCTCTCCAGTTAATTCCGGTCACTATGATTGCCTACAGAAGCCAGTACGGCAGCCCAAATCCTACGGCAGTAGTAGGGCCTGCCCTGGCGGCCACCATGATTTCTACTATTGTAGGAATTATATTTTGCAAGATGATGGACAGAAGATAAAATATGGAAATAATTTCCTTGGGGTATTGTGGCGGAAGGGCGCTTATATTATAATGAAGATGACTATAATCGAAGACAAAAGATAATCAGATTTAAAAATACGTTTACAGAGCGGATGGAAAGCGTCTGCTTTGCGGGAAAGGAGATGAAAAAATGGCAATTGGCAGAGTAGGTTCCGGTAATTATAATTATTCCCAGAATATCAGCCAGATGCGCCTTGAAAGGGCTTTGGAAAAGAACCCCAGATATCAGCAAAGCCTTCAGGCAGTAAAGCCCGTTTCCAAAGTAAGTTCCTATTACAATAACGGCGGACTGGAGTTTATAAAGTCTTACAGCTCAGCAATGACGGACGTGATGAGTTCAGCCAATTCACTTCGGAGTGCAAACTCAGGAAGTGCTGCCAACAAGATGGCTGCTGTCAGTTCAGACACAGCAGTGGCAGAGGCGGCTTTAAAATATTCGTCCAGAATTTCCAAGGAGATATCTCTTGACGTGCAGTCAGTGGCAAAAGCCCAAACCAATACAAGCGATGAACGAAAGGCATTGGACCAGGCAGTTACGGATATGGATTTTACCATTAGCCAGAAGGAAAGTTCCCAGTCAGTTAAAGTAAGTGTCTCAAAGACTGACGGCAAGGCAAGGACCAACAAGGAGATGCTTGAAGAAGCGGCCAGGCAGATCAATGCTGGAAACAGCGGTGTTACCGCAGAACTGGCTGAGGAAAAAGGGGTGGTAGCCCTTAAGCTTCAAAGCAAGTCCACAGGAACGGATCATGGATTTACGGTATCAGGAACTATGGGAGCCGCGTCAGGTGCACAAAATGCGGATACGGTGGCCCAGAATGCACAGTATTCAGTTACGGAGCGGAATGCAACCCGCAGCTATACTTCCCAGACAAATGATATATCCCTGGATACAGGCCGCATATCTGCAAAGCTGAAGGATACGGGAAAGACAGATGTCAGTCTTCAGGCCGATACAGGTAAGATTGTAAAGAGCATGTCAGAGATGGTTGACAGCTACAACAGTGCGGTGAAATTTCTTGAAAAGAATGTTGACCGAGGGTCCGGAGTATCGGAACAACTGGAACGGCTTGGATCAAATCTGGGTTCAGACAGTGTCTTAAAACGGTTGGGGATTTTACAAAATGAGGATGGAACCCTGAAACTGGATACAGAGAAGCTGAGCAAGTCCTTAAAGGAAGAGCCGAAGCTTACCAAGGACCTGATATCTGGTTCCAATGGAGTTGCTCAGAATCTCTTTAATAAAGCATCAGGGGCCATGGGGACAAGTCCCGAGAGCCTGACCAACTATGAGACAGAAGACAGCAATCAGTTTTCCATATATGACCCCTATCAATTTATGGGCCGCTATGGAACCGCCCAGATGAATTTTGCCATGGCTGGTATGCTTATGAATTATTTGGTATAGCAGAAAGAAAGTGCCGGGGTATTCTTAACCGGCACTTTCTTTTTACGTGTTGTTTTACTTTATTGGGCTTCCTGGAACTGCTTTAAGGCCTTTGCAAGCTGGTCTGGACAGGAAGTAGGACGGTGACCGCACTGGATGCCCTCCAGGCGCCTGATGGCGTCGTCTACGTCCATTCCTTCTATTAGACGGGCAACTCCCTGGGTATTGCCGGCGCAGCCGCCTTTAAACTGAACATGCACCAGTTTGTTTTCTTCTATTTCAAAATCAATTTCCTGGGTACAGACACCGTGTGTTTTATATTTCATCTTAAATCCTCTCATTTTCAGCATTCTTAAATTAATATGTAACTTTAGAAGTATATCGAAGTTTATAAGGAGTTGTCAATAGTTTGCATGTATCTGTTTCCTGCTTCTCCGATATGGTTATGTTTTTATTGCGTTTGCGGCGGCTTATTGGTAAAATAGCAGCAGGAGTAATCATGTACAATAACTATAAAAAGAAAATAAGACAGACATAGGAGAACAATTATGTTAGGAATTATCGGAGCCATGGATGTGGAAGTGGAAAAGGTGAAACAGGCTATGAACGATGTGACGGTAGAAACCATTGCCGCTATGGATTTTTATAAGGGAATATTGGAAGGAAAGAAGGCGGTGGTAGTCCGTTCCGGAATCGGAAAGGTGAATGCAGCCATCTGCACTCAGATTCTGGCGGATCATTATCATGTTTCGGCAGTGATTAACACTGGAATTGCGGGTTCCTTAAAAAATGAAATCAACATCGGTGATGTGGTGTTGTCCACGGATGTGGTTCATCACGATATGGATGCCATGGGCTTTGGATATCCGGTGGGACAGATTCCGCAGATGAAGGAATTTTCTTTTTCCGCAGATGAAGGACTTCGCAAGTTGGCTTTTACATGCTGCAAAGATGTAAATCCTGAAGTTGGAATTCACATTGGAAGGGTGGTTTCGGGGGACCAGTTTATTTCTGACAGGGTTAAAAAAAGTTGGATAGCAGAAACTTTCGGCGGCTTTTGTACGGAAATGGAGGGAGCGGCCATCGGGCAGGCAGCTTTTTTAAACAACATCCCATTTTTAATTATCAGATCCATCTCAGATAAGGCGGATGACAGCGCAAATATCGACTACAGTGAGTTTGAGGCAAAGGCAGTAAAACACTCTGTAAATCTTATTTTAGAAATGGTCAAGCAGTACTAATGTTAAGTTGAGAATCGAATCCTGACGGGATTTGACGAACGATTCTAGGCTCTCTCATCTTCCCAAAGGCAGAACAGGTGATTATAATAAATCTATCACCGGTCAAAGCCGGGAAGAAAGGGGAGCTATTATTATGCTGAATTTTTTACAGACAGGCGAAGCACTGTACGTGCTGGCGGCATTATGCACAATGGGTATTCTGACCAGATGGCTGACACGTAACCTCTACAAAAGACTGATTAAGGAATCCGATAACATGGCACTGACCAGAAACAAGAATCTTCGGAACTTTAAACAGAAAACAGAAAATACATACCAGATGAATCAGGGGATTCCCAAGGTCAAGCCCTATTTGGAGCGTCAGATGTATGATTTTAAACATATGGGGGTTACGCTTCATGGCTGGAATATATTTTCCAACCAGATGACTCTATGGTGCTTCCTGGCAGGAGGGGCGGCGTCCTTTGGTTCCTATTGGTACAGTATTGATCCGTATTATATTGTGCTGTATGGGTCTGTAGGAATTATGGCCGGGCTCTTTACTATCTTGGTGGACCATGCGGTGGGGATCGGAGAAAAGCGGCAGCAGCTTTTTGCCTGCCTGGACAATTATCTGGAAAATATATTGATTTACCGCCTGGACCAGGAGAGAGACGAGGTCAAGGTGGAGGTGAGAAGAGCAGAGTCATCTGAAAATATCAGATCGATTTATCCCCCTTCTGAGGATCCGGAGCAGAGCAAAAGGTTATCCAGAAGATCCGGAAGGCAGAGAGTCAGGGTAGCAGAGGTATCCCAGAAGCGGCAGGAGGGAGAAGAAGAGGCTGAAATGAAAGATATTTCCCCTGTGGAGGTGGTTCCGGCTTCCAGAAGTGATGTTGACTATTTAAAGCACAGTCTGGAACAGATTGCAGCAGGACGGGAAAGGGAGAGAGGAGCCAGACAGGGAGAGGACTGGCTTAAGGATTTAAATCCGGATGAATTGAGGCTGATAGGAGAAATTCTCCAGGAATACCTGACATGAACGTTTGGAAGGCAGCAGAAAATCATATCGCAATTGGAGGTGTTTTATGATATAATTTTCCTTAACAGGCAGTCAGGGTCCTGAAACAAAAGGAAAAGGAGAATAATGGCATGGGAAATATAGTTTTTGATTATTCCAAGGCAGCAGGCTTTGTGTCGGCAGAAGAAATGGAAAATATGAAGGCAAACGCAATGTGTGCAAAGGATGTGTTGATGAGCAGGTCCGGTGCAGGCAGTGATTTCCTGGGCTGGATTGATCTTCCGGTGGAGTATGACAAGGAAGAGTTTCAGAGAATAAAGGCGGCCGCAGAGAAGATCCAGCGTGATTCTGATGTACTTCTGGTAGTGGGCATCGGAGGCTCTTATCTCGGCGCCAGAGCCGCCATAGAATTTTTATCCCACAGCTTTTATAATGTATTGCCAAAAGGAAAACGCAAAACTCCGGAGATCTATTTTGTTGGAAACAGCATCAGCAGCAAGTACCTCCATGATTTAGAGGATGTGCTGGAAGGAAAAAATTTCTCCGTTAATATTATATCCAAATCCGGTACGACCACCGAACCAGCTATCGCTTTCCGTGTGCTGAAGGATATGCTGGTTGAACGATATGGCCGTGAAGAGGCAAATAAAAGGATTTATGCCACGACGGATAAGGCAAGGGGGGCACTCAAGGACCTGGCGAACAAGGAAGGATACCAGACCTTTGTGGTTCCCGATGATGTAGGAGGACGCTTCTCAGTGCTGACTGCAGTCGGTCTTCTTCCAATTGCAGTATCCGGCGCTGATATTGATAAATTGATGGAAGGGGCAGAGAAGGCCAGGAAGGAAGCCCTGGAGGCTCCTTATGAATCCAACGGCGCCCTTCAGTATGCGGCTGTGAGAAACATCCTGCTGAGAAAAGGGAAAGCCATTGAAGTTGTGGCAAATTATGAACCAAGCCTTCATTACATATCCGAATGGTGGAAGCAGTTATTCGGAGAAAGCGAAGGAAAGGATCAGAGGGGTATTTTCCCGGCCTCTGTGGATTTGACCACAGATCTTCATTCTATGGGACAGTTTATTCAGGATGGAGCCAGAATTATGTTTGAAACCGTTCTGAATGTGGAGGAATCTTCCGCGGAGATTCTTCTAAAGGAGGAAGAGGTGGATACGGACGGAATGAATTATCTGGCCGGAAAAAGTGTTGATTTTGTCAACAAGAGTGCTATGAACGGAACTATTCTGGCTCATACCGACGGAAATGTCCCCAATCTTATGGTACATATTCCAAGTCAGGATGAGTACAGTCTGGGACAGTTACTCTATTTCTTTGAATATGCCTGCGGAGTCAGCGGGTACATTCTGGGTGTAAATCCCTTTAACCAGCCCGGTGTGGAAAGCTATAAAAAGAATATGTTTGCTCTTCTTGGAAAACCGGGATATGAAAAGGAAAGGGAAGAATTATTAAAGCGATTATAAATCTTAATGCTGAGCCGGTGTTTACCAAAACACCGGCTCTTATCAGGAATGCAACCGGAAACACCATTTTTAAGGAGGAAGATATGAAAAAAGTTTCAGTACTGTTATTTACGGCTGCCATGGCCTTGTCTCTGGCTGGCTGCGGAGGACAGAATCCAAAAAAGATTTATGACGATGCTGCGAAGAAAACAGCAGAACTGGATTCCATGGATGTGAGCTCTGTCATTGCTATGAAAATGACCCAGGGCGAAGAGACTAAGGATATTTTTCTGGATATGGATATGAAAATTTCCGGTATCAATACGGATGGTATGAAGTATCAGGCTGATGCCAATACAACCATGATGGGCCCAATATTCATGTATTACGAAAGCGGTTATTATTATATGGATGCTATGGGGCAGAAGATCAAATATGCCATGGATCTTGATGCTATGATGAAACAGATCAAACAGAGTACGGAGGGGTCAGGTATGGATTCTTCTTACTTAAAGGATATTCAGGCAAAGAAGGATGGAGAGAATCAGAATCTGACCTATACGGTGGATGCCACGAAGATGGATTCTTATTTGCAGGATATTATGAGCCAGATGAGAACTGATGCAGATAGAATGACCTACAACATCAAGGAGGCCAGCGGAGAAGCAGTTGTCAACAAAGACGGCTATATTTCCAAGCAAAAGGTGAAGATGGTTTTTGAGATGGAGCTGCAGGGAGAGACCATATCCATGGATATGGATGTGGATTCCGTTTATAACAATCCTGGCCAGACGGTAGAGGTTACAACTCCGGATCTGGAGGGGTATGAGGAAGTGGATGCAAGCGCAGTGCAGAATCAATAAGACGGATTTTGATAAGGCTGCCGCACCGGTGATTTTTAAATCATGGTGCGGCAGCCTTTTTATTCTTCAATGACCTGGACTTCCAAAAAATCAAATTCAATGTGTTCAATAAAATTATCCTGGGTAAACCGGGTTTTTGAGTGTTTTTTAAAATCCTTAATGGTGGATTCCAACCACATAGGTTTTTCCAAGTCAAACTGGTAGCAAATGTCCTCTAAAGCCTGAAAGACCATGGAGGTCCTGGAAAGGCTGTAGTCGGAAATAGAGATGACTGTATCTTTTTCAATTCTGGTATCTTTGATTGTTTTTGCCCACATGCGAAACATAAATGAATTTTCCCTTCTAAAATAAACGGCTATTTATGGTTTCTGTAATGAATGAAACGATTATAGCATTAATGATTGGAAAAAGGCAAGAGGTGATGCGGGGAGCGTTGTAAAACGGTAAAAGATATGATAGAATCTTGATAGGAAAAACCGAAGGAGGAAGACGGAAGATGGCTCAACCCATAACAGATCAGGTTGGTTTTCTCGGAGAAGCGTGCAGGGCTGTCCAGGAGTTGTCTGCAAGCAAACGTTTATTGGAAGAATGCAGTCTGGAAGAAAAGCGTCTGGGAAAGGAATTGAATTCGGAGAGAAAGGCTGTGACAGATGCCATCAGCCTTACGGTAAAAAAAAGGATTGAAGAAATTAACAACACCTATGACAGTGAAATAGCCAGAGAACAGGAACGGCTAAAAAAGGTGAGAAGCAAGAGGGAAAAGGCAAAAAATCAGGGTGTTAAAGAGCGGATTGAGGAGGAGACCACAGAACTCAGCAACAGCATAAAGGAGCTGAAGCTGGAGCTGAAGGAAGTTTTCCGGCAGGATAAGGTTCCAGGATTTTGCAAAAGCAATCTGTATTTTGCCCTGTATCTTCCCAGAGGTCTGGGAGAATTTTTTCTTTTGTTTGTGACCGTATTTGTGTGTTTTCTGGCGATTCCCTATGGGATATATTTACTTCTTCCTGACCAATTACCCCTTTATCTGGTTGGAATTTATTTTGTGACAATTCTTTTTTTCGGGGGTCTTTATATTTTGTTTAATAACCGGACTAAGGTGAGACATCAGGGGGCCTTAAAAAAAGGAAGAAGCTTAAGGGATCACATGAAGTCCAATAAGAAAAAGATTCGTTCCATTACACGCAGTATAAAAAAAGACCGGGATGAAGCCGTATATAATCTGGAGAAATACGACGATGACATCGCCCGCATTGAACAGGATCTGGATGAAATTGCTGAAAAAAAGAAGGAGTCCTTAAACACCTTTGACAAGGTGACCAGAACCATTATTTCCGATGAGATTGCGGGAAACAGCAGAGAGCGGATTGAAGGACTGGAGGCAGCTTATGAAAAAGCCAGCGGCAATGTGAAAGAGGCAGAGATCCGGGTAAAAGAACAGACCTTATTTATCCATGATAATTATACTTCTTACATTGGGAAGGAATTTATGGTTCCGGAAAAGCTTGATGAGTTGGCTGACATGATACGGCTTGGGAAGGCATCCACCATAAGTGAAGCAGAATTACTTTATAACAGCCCTAAGGAATAACAAGAAGGTGCAGGACGAGACTGAAAACGGTCTTTGCCTGCACTTTTAAAATCAGACTTATTAAAAATTTCCCATAATATTTCCTGGCCTTGCAGGTGAATAATTCCAGAATCACCGGCTTATAATAGAACAGAGAAAATAAGGACAGCAAGGCAGGATATTATGAAATTATGGGAAAGAATCGGTATCCGAGGGAACCGGGATGTTTTTTATTATGACACAAAGCAGACCTTTGAAGCAGAAGAATTTGCCTCCAGGCTTTATCATATGATCAGCATGGAGCAGGAAATGAAACAGGCAGCAGGAGTGCTGTTCTTATGTATTGGAACTGACCGGTCAACAGGAGACAGTCTTGGTCCCCTGATCGGATATAAGCTGAAAGAAAGCGGAGCCAGGAGGATGGAGGTACTTGGAACGTTAGAAAGACCGGTACATGCTATGAATCTGGAAACCTACCAGACCATCTTAAAACTGCGATATCCCAATCACGTGGTTGTGGCGGTGGATGCCTCTGTGGGAAGCATGGAACATATTGGCTATGTGACCCTGGGAAGGGGTGCCTTAAAGCCTGGCCTTGGGGTCAGCAAGGAGCTTCGGGCCGTGGGTGATATCTTTATAACGGGAATCGTGGGAAGCTGTGGAAACTATGATCCTTTAATGCTGCAGAGCATCCGTCTGTCTATTGTTATGCGCATGGCGGACTGCATCAGCCGCAGTATTTGTCTTGTCGAAAAGTTATGGGAAAATCCGGCCCTGCTTTGACATGTTTCTCACCCTTGACATGCTATGATTCATTGGATTAAAAAGAATAGCGAGGTGAGCCAATGGGTGAATTATACAATCCGTCGCCGAATCTGCCCAAAAATATCAGGCAGATCGGGGAACGGGACCAGGTTGTAAAGCTGTATATGGAAGATTATGTAAATACTTATTTGAAGCGTCTGTATCCTGCAGGCGGACAAGAACTGAGAGTGGGGATTCTCCTGGGAAGCATGGAGATCTATGACGGAACGCCTTACATTTTCATTGACGGAGCCTTGGAGATGGAGGATGTGACGGAGTATGGAAAGAAGGTGGTGTTTTCTGAGCTGGCATGGAAGAAGACCTGCCAGAGTATGGAACAGCTCTTTCCAAGAAGATCGGTTCTGGGCTGGTTTTTATGCGGAAGGCCGGGAGATGATTTAAGCCCGCTCAATTACTGGAAACAGCATGTCCAGTATTTTGGCGGTCCCAATAAGCTGATGTACTTAAGCAGCGGGGCAGATGGCGATGAAACTGTTTACATAACATCGGAGGACGGATTTTACAAACTGAAGGGCTACAGCATTTATTATGAGCGCAATCAAATGATGCAGGATTATATGGTGCTGCGAAAGGATATAAAACGTATCGAAACCGATACTAATGATAAGGTGATCGAGGAATTCCGCAAGCGGATGGACGAGCATAAGGGAGATCTGACCGGCAGGTATCAGAGAGTCAGTCTTCTGCGTGGCATGTGTATGGCCATGTCAGTCGTCATATTAGCTGGCGGAATTGTTATGTTTAACAACTATGAGCACATGAGGGATATGGAAAGTGTGATCGCTTCTGCCATACCGGCCAGGGCGGAGCAGCTTTTAATTGGGAAGCAGAGTCCTCAAAAAGAAAGCAGGAAAGAATCCCAGGTGGTTGTAGAGGAAGCTGAGGGAGGAGTCTATCCTACCGAAGGGATGAGACAAGAAACTATGGCGCCCACATTGCCGGGACAAGCTGGGGAATCCCAAACCCAGGCAGCATCGGAAACAAAAGGGGCGGCAGAGACTCAGGCAGGAGCGGAAACAAAAGCAGCATCGGAAATTCAGGCACCTGCGGAAACAAAAGCAGCAGCAGAGACAAAGGCAGCGGCTGAAACCCAGGAAGCAGCCAAGGTTCCTCAAGAGACTAAGGCGGCTCCAAAGGAGACAGAAGCGGCAGCAAGCGGTAATTACCGTGTCCGTGTAGTACAGGAGGGGGAGACCCTGTATGGAATCTGTCTGGAGGAATATCAGTCTGTAAACAGAGTGAAAGAAATTTGTGAAATCAATGGACTGGATGATGAAAATAAGATCGTTGCAGGCCAGAAATTACTTCTTCCGTAGAAAAAGATAATGCGTTTCTCCTTAAAATGATGTATACTAACATAAACTGTGTTGTACAGGCAATTTCAGGCTGTTTGTTACAGGAATTCTCAGGAGAAAACTGCATGAGTGATATGAACTCTATGAACAGAGAGATTAAAAAGAATCAACTGCGGAGGCAGATTGTTCCTTCCTCTTCCGGAAGGGAAGATGACAGCGGGGAGTCTATAAAAAGGGCCCGGACAAAGGGTAAAAAGAGACGGATTAAAATATTTTTGGCACTGCTTATTCTGGTGGGAGCAGGGGCCGTGGGCTTGTACGTTTTTCTTACCTTCTATCAATATAAGAGATACAGCGTAGTCTGGGAAAAGGAGATGAACGAGGGCAGCTATGTGGGCTATCTGAAATTCGGTTCCAATGTGCTGAAATACAGCAAGGATGGGGCGTCCTATCTGGATTCCCAGGGCAAAGAGGTGTGGATCCAAAGCTATGAAATGAAGTCCCCCTCAGCCAGCGTCAATGGAAATCATGCGGTCATTGCAGATCAGCAGGGAAACTCCATCTATATCTTTGATAAATCAGGAAATACAGGAATTGCCTCCACGGTACTTCCCATTATAAAGGCTGCGGTATCCTCTCAGGGAGTGGTGGCTGCGGTTTTGGAAGATACCACCTCAAATTATATTCACTTTTTCAAAAGGGATGGAAGTCTTTTGGATGTGCAGATCAAGGCCCTTTTGGGTGGGGAATCCGGTTATCCGGTGGATATCAGCTTATCTCCTGACGGCACCCAGCTTATGGGATCCTATGCGTACTTAAAAAATGGGACCTTAAACGGCAGGGTGGCATTTCACAATTTTGCAGAAATCGGGAAAAGTATTCCGGACAGGCTGGTAGGTGGGTTCGATGAACCATATGAAGCCTCTTTTGTTGCGGAAGTAGATTTTTTAAGCGACACTTATTCCTGCGCCTTTGCAGATAACAGTGTGTCCTTTTACTCCACGAAAAATGCTCTTTCCCCGGAGCTTGTCCGGAAGGTGGAGGTGAAGGATGAGATCAAAAGCGTATTTTATTCCGATAAATACGTAGGTCTGATTTTAAATCATTCAGAGGGAGAGAATCCTTACCGCCTGGAGGTTTATAAGCCTGACGGCAGTCTTGTATTTTCCAGGGAGTTCCAGTATCCGTATACTTATGCCGATATTGACGGAGCTCATGTTATTTTGTATAATGAAGATTCGTGCAGAGTTTACAATATGTCCGGACGTCTTAAGTTCACCGGAACATTTGATTTTCCGGTATCCAGAATCCGGAATGGAAGATATCCCAATACTCTGATTGTTACAGGACCCCAGCACATGAAAGAAATAAGATTACAAATAGGAGGACAATACCAATGAGCAATGTCGATACCATGTCAATTAACGCAATCCGAATCCTTTCTGCAGATGCAGTCCAGAAGGCCAATTCCGGCCACCCAGGGCTGCCTTTAGGCTGTGCGTCAGCCGCTTATGAGTTATGGGCAAACCATATGAATCATAATCCGGCAGATCCCCAGTGGGTCAACAGGGACCGTTTTGTCTTATCAGGGGGTCATGGTTCCATGCTTTTGTATTCCCTGCTTCACTTATTTGGATATGGGGATTTATCAAAAGAGGATTTGATGAATTTCCGCCAGCTGGGTTCAAAAACACCGGGCCATCCGGAATACGGGCATACCATAGGCGTGGAAGCAACAACAGGACCTTTGGGCGCAGGTATGGGAATGGCTGTTGGTATGGCTATGGCTGAGAGCCATCTTGCCTCTGTATTTAACAAGGAGGACTACCCTGTCGTGGATCATTACACCTATGTGCTGGGAGGAGACGGATGCATGATGGAGGGTATTACTTCCGAGGTATTATCTCTGGCAGGTACCCTTGGCCTTGGAAAGCTGATTGTGTTTTATGATTCCAATAAGATTTCCATAGAAGGAAGCACTGATATTGCGTTTACGGAAGATGTCCAGAAGAGGATGGAAGCCTTTGGTTTCCAGACAATTACTGTAGAGGATGGAAATGATTTGGAGGCCATCGGAAGGGCGATTGAAGATGCTAAGGCAGAGACAGACCGTCCCTCATTTATTACCATCCAAACTCAGATTGGCTACGGTTGCCCGGAGAAACAGGGAAAGGCAAGCGCCCATGGAGAGCCTTTGGGAGCTGAAAATGTTTTGGCCTTGAAGGAATATTTAAACTGGCCTTCCAAGGAGCCTTTCTATGTGCCGGAGGAGGTTTATGACAACTACAGAAGGATCGCAGAGGAAAAGGCGGAAACAGAAGCAGCCTGGAACGTAATGTTTGCTGCATATTGCCAGGAATATCCGGATATGGAAGAGACATGGAATGCATACCATGATCCCGATGCAGGAGAAAAAGCAGTTGAAGCATGTGCTGATTTCTGGAAGGAACAGGAAAAGGCTGATGCTACCAGGAATTTATCCGGTCAGGTGTTAAACCGTATTAAGACCTATCTGCCAGGCCTTGTGGGAGGTTCTGCTGATCTGGCGCCTTCTAATAAGACTGTTATGACTGATATGGGAGATTTTTCCAGGGAAGACAGGACAGGACGCAATCTGCACTTTGGAGTACGGGAACTGGGCATGACCGCTATTGGAAACGGACTGATGCTTCACGGCGGACTCCGGGCTTATGTGGCTACCTTCTTTGTGTTCAGTGACTATACAAAGCCTATGGCCCGTTTATCTGCATTAATGGGACTGCCTCTGACTTATGTGCTTACCCATGACAGTATCGGTGTGGGAGAGGATGGACCTACCCATGAGCCAATTGAGCAGCTTGCCATGTTGAGGGCAATGCCTAATTTCCATGTATTCCGCCCCTGCGACGGAAGAGAGACAGAGGCTGCATGGTATTCTGCATTGACTTCTAAAAACACGCCTACAGCCCTTGTACTTACAAGACAGAATCTGACTCCTATGCCGGGAAGCAGCAAGGAAGCCTTAAAGGGCGGTTACGTAATTGATGACTGTGAGGGAACTCCGGATCTGATTCTCATTGCCAGCGGCTCTGAAGTAGAACTGGCCGTAAAGGCCAAAGGGCTTCTTTCCGACAAAAAGGTGCGCGTGGTTTCCATGCCATGTATGGACTTATTTGAAGAGCAGACAGAGGAATATAAAGAATCCGTTCTTCCCAAAGAGGTCCGCAGTCGAGTGGCTGTAGAAGCATTAAGTGATTTCGGATGGGGTAAATATGTGGGACTTGACGGGGCTTATGTGACCATGAAAGGGTTTGGAGCGAGCGGTCCGGCAAACCAGTTGTTTGAGCACTTTGGATTCACTGCGGAGCGTGTAGCGGAGGCTGCAAGAGCCCTGTAAGAGAATCGGTGTCATAATACAAAAGGAGAAGGAGCAATCGGAGCATGGGAATGAAATGCATTGGTGTTGATGTGGGCGGAACATCGGTTAAAATCGGTTTGTTTGAAGTGACAGGAACCCTGATCCATAAATGGGAAGTTCCCACCAGAAAGGAAGAAGGAGGAAAGTACATCATAGAAGATGTTTCTGTTTCCATCTTAAATGTTCTGGAGGAACGGGGGATTTCTCTTGATGAGGTAGAGGGAGTAGGCATGGGAGTGCCTGGACCTGTTATGCCAGACGGATATGTAGAAGTCTGTGTCAACCTTGGCTGGCGGGATATGTATCCGGGTCGGGAAATGAGTGAAAGACTTCACGGACTTCCGGTAAAAAGCGGAAATGACGCCAATGTGGCAGCTCTCGGCGAGATGTGGCAGGGGGGCGGAAAGGGCTATGATGATATCGTTATGGTCACCCTGGGTACAGGGGTAGGCGGAGGCGTAATCATCGACCAGAAGATTATTTCCGGAAAGCATGGCCTTGCAGGAGAAATCGGACATATGCATATCCGGGACGATGAGACGGAAAGCTGCAACTGCGGCGGAGTAGGATGCGTGGAGCAGGTTGCCAGTGCCACTGGAATCGCAAGGGAGGCCAGAAGAAAGATGGCTGCACTGGACATTCCTTCTGTTCTCAGGGAGTACGGTGATCATGTGACTGCAAAGAATGTGTTAGATGCTGCCAAGGCAGGAGATGAACTGGCTTGTATCGTTATGGAAGTGGTGGGGCACTTCCTGGGACTGGCTCTTTCACATATTTCCATGATAACGGACCCGGAGGTTTTTGTTATCGGCGGAGGAGTATCAAAGGCAGGACCATTTTTAATTGATAATATTTATAAGTATTATGATAAATTTACGCCCATTTCCCAGAATAAGAGCAAAATTCTTTTGGCCACCTTGGGCAATGATGCAGGAATTTATGGAGCAGCCCGGCTGATCCTTCATTGATGCGTGATAAAAATACCCGCTTGTACGATTTTTGTATTAGCGGGATTTTTTCATTTTCGGGGTCAATTCCCTCTTATTTACAATTGAATTAATTATGGTATAATGGAATACATGATGAATAGATATGCCTCGGGACATGAGGAGACCCCGGTTGGTGACAACCGGGGTAATTATGAAAAATCTATGTGCAATTTGATCGTTAAATCAACTTGTCATATGTGATTTCTATGCATTTAGTATAAAAAATACATGTGAACGTAATGTGAACTTGTTGTAAACAGTTTATGAAAACAGGAGGATGGAATGGGAGAGAGCAGTAAAAGAAAGACCATTGTCATAGGACATAGAAATCCTGACACAGATTCTATTTGCTCGGCCATTTGCTATGCAAATTTAAAAAGAGAACTGACAGGGGAGGTCTACCAGCCGGGAAGAGCAGGGCATATCAATGAGGAGACTCAGTTTGTGCTCAACTATTTTAACGTGGAAGCGCCCCAGTTAATTGAAAATGTAAAAACTCAGGCCCTTGATATTGAGATCAGGAAGTCAAGGGGGGTGCGAAAGAACCTGTCCTTAAAAAATGCCTGGAAGCTGATGCAGGAGGAGAGTGCAGAAACCATAGCCGCAGTGACAGACGACGGAATGCTGGAGGGTCTCATTACAGTAGGCGATATTGCAAAGTCCTATATGAATGTATATGACAGCAGTATTCTGTCAAAAGCCAGCACTCAGTATTCCAATATTCTGGAAACGCTGGAAGGCGCCATGGTTGTGGGAGATGAAAAGGAATATTTCAATCAGGGAAAGGTACTTATAGCGGCTGCAAATCCGGATATGATGGAGTTTTATATTTCTAAAGGTGATCTGGTGATTCTGGGAAACCGTTATGAGTCCCAGCTATGTGCTATTGAAATGGATGCCGCCTGCATTATTGTATGTGAGGGCGCATCAGTCTCTATGACCATAAAGAAGCTGGCTCAGGAGCATGGCTGCACGGTTATGACTACTCCCTACGACACCTTTATGGCAGCCCGTCTGGTTAACCAGAGTATGCCTATCAGCTACTTTATGAAAACCGAAGGTCTGCTGACTTTTGAGGAAGAGGATTATATTGAAGACATCAAGGAGGTTATGGCAAGCAAGCGCCACCGGTATTTCCCCATCCTTGATAAAGACGGCAGGTATAAGGGGATGATATCCCGCCGGAATCTGTTGGGCGCCAAAGGAAAACGTCTGATTCTGGTGGACCACAACGAAAAGTCCCAGGCTGTAGAGGGCATGGAAAGTGCAGAAATTCTGGAAATCATCGATCATCACAGACTTGGAACCGTATCTACCATTGCACCGGTATTTTTCCGCAATCAGCCGGTGGGCTGTACGGCAACCATCGTCTATCAGATGTATCAGGAAAATGGTATTGCCATAGAGCCTCAGATTGCAGGTCTGCTCTGCAGCGCTATTATCTCCGACACTCTTTTGTTCCGCTCCCCTACCTGTACGGCAGTAGATAAGCAGGCGGCCATTGCTCTTGCAGAGATTGCAGGAATTGATGTGGAAAAGTATGCAGGCGCCATGTTTGCGGCAGGAAGCAACTTAAAGGGAAAGACAGATGAAGAGATTTTTTACCAGGACTTCAAGAGGTTTACTGCAGGGAAGATATCCCTTGGAGTGGGGCAGATCAGTTCCTTGAATTCAGTGGAGTTGGAGGAGCTGGAAGAGCGTATGCTTCCGTACATGAAAAAAGCAAGGGAAGAGCATGGCATGGATATGATGTTTTTTATGCTGACCAACATTCTGACTGAATCTACAAAATTGCTGTGCGAAGGCACAGGCGCCAGGCAGATGGTAGCCGGGGCATTCCGCGCAGAGGAAAACCTGGCGGAGGAGAGGGAGTACAGAGTCAGCCTGCCTGGAGTAGTGTCCAGAAAGAAGCAGCTCATTCCCGGTATTATAATGGCAGTTCAGGAATAGGAGGTCCCAGTCTCATGAAAAATCAGAGTTCAATCGAAAAGAAACCCCCTGCGGGTTCGCGGAAAATCAAGTGGAAGCCGGGAAATATGCTTTATCCGGTACCTGCGGTTATGGTGACCTGTGCAAGGGAAGGAGAATCTCCCAATATCATTACTGTGGCTTGGGCGGGAACCATATGTTCCACTCCGGCCATGCTGTCAATATCCGTCCGCAGGGAGCGTTATTCTTATGATATCATTAAAGAAACAGGGGAATTTGTGGTAAATCTGGTTACCAGGGATTTAGTCCGGGCTGCGGATTACTGCGGGGTAAAATCAGGCCGGGACGTGGATAAATTTGCTCAGCTGAAGCTGACGCCCTGTACTATGGATAACTGCCGGGTGCCGGGAATTGGGGAAAGTCCGGTGAATCTGGCCTGCAAGGTGACGGAAGTAAAGCATTTGGGAAGCCATGATTTATTTTTAGCTCAGATTACAGGAGTGACTGTAGATGAGCGGTATATGGATGAAAAAAATAAGTTTCATCTCAACCAGGCAGGACTGGTTGCCTACTCCCATGGAGAATATTTTGAATTAGGTAAAAAGCTTGGAAGCTTTGGTTATTCTGTGAAAAAACAGATAAAAAGCCATCATCCAGAAGGAAGAACAAATGAGAAACAAAATTGATAATATCACCTTAATTGGTATGCCGGCATCTGGAAAAAGTACTGTTGGAGTGCTGCTGGCCAAGCGTCTTGGATATTCGTTTTTGGATGTGGACATCCTGATTCAGGAGCAGGAGGACCGCCTTTTAAAGGAGATCATAGCCGAGGAAGGCACAGATGGTTTTTTAGAGGTGGAAAACCGGGTCAATGCAGGCCTGACGGTTCACCGCAGCGTCATTGCCCCAGGTGGAAGCGTAATTTATGGCAAGGAAGCCATGGAACATTTAAAGAAAATCAGCATTGTGGTTTATTTAAAACTTAGCTATGAGGATGTAGAAGATCGTCTTGGGAATTTAGTGGACAGGGGAGTGGCGTTAAAGGACGGGATGACCTTAAAAGATCTGTATAACGAGCGGATTGTTTATTATGAAAAGTATGCGGATATCACCATTGACGAAACAGGGCTTGACGCCGGAAAGACTGTGGACATGCTCAGGGGCATGATGGAGGATATGATTTAATCATATAAAAACAGAGGCAGAGAGAATGGCTTCACCGCCAATCTCCTGCCTCTGTTTTATGTCAGTTCTTTAAATTAAAATGTCCGATTAAATGCTTCAGCATCTGGGCTTGTCCAGCCATCTCCTGGCTTGCGGCAGCACTTTCTTCAGAGGTGGCAGAAGTGGTTTGAACCACGCTTGATATCTGGTCAACTCCCAGAGTTACCTGGGCTACGGCTAAAGCCTGATCCTCGGAAGCTGAGGATATCTGGTATACTAGATTTGCAACTGCGCCTGAGGACTGGACGATGCGGTCCATGGACTGGGCTGTATCCCTTGCAATTGTGTTGCCTGTCTCAATGGAGGCCAGTGCCCGCTCAATCAGAGCCGCTGTTTCTTTAGAGGCTTCCTGGCTTTTGTTGGCTAAGTTTCTGACTTCATCGGCCACCACGGCAAAGCCCTTGCCTGACTCCCCTGCTCTTGCGGCTTCTACGGCTGCATTGAGAGCCAGGATGTTGGTCTGGAAGGCAATGTCTTCTATGGTTTTTATAACTTTTCCAATCTCTGTAGAGGCATGGTTGATTTCCTCCATGGCTGCAGTCAGTGCCCCCATCCGGGTTTTTCCAAGTTCCAGTTCTGCGGAAGTACTGCTCATCTGGGTATTGGTTTCCGCTGCATTTTCGGCGTTCAGGTTTATGTTGTTGGAAATATCATTGATGGTGGCAGCCAGCTCTTCAATGGAAGATGCCTGCTCTGTTGCCCCTTGGCTTAATGCCTGGGAACCGCCTGCCACCTGCTCTGCCCCCATAGCCACCTGATCGGAAGCCATGGTGATTTTTGTCATAATATCATTTAAAGAAGTGACTAAATCCTGTATGGAAATCTGTACGGAGCGGAATTCTCCTTTAAATTCTTCCTGGTCATGAGGAATATCCAAATCTCCATGAGCCAGTTTGCCGGTGGTGGAGGAGATATAGTCCATGTAATAAGAAATCCGTTCCATCATGGATCTCATGGTGTCGGACAGATGTCCCAGTTCATCCTTTGAATGATATTCCAGGCGGCATTTTAAGTCGCCCTGAGCCATCCGGTCTGCAACCTCTTTTATCTGGTCAATGGGCTGGGTAATTCCCTTTGTAATGGAGGTAGCAATGAAAACGGAGGAAATGATGGAAATGAGGATTACTGAACTCATAATTGCAATAAATACAGTGGTTTGCCGGGAAAGGGCATCTGAATGCATGTTGCCGCCGCTTGATTTGTCTGTCATCATGGCGTTGATTGTACCAGCAATCTCTGCTGCTAAAGGAGCGGCATTGGTGCGGAAGAAGGTCATGGCTTCCTGGGAAGACTTGTCGGCAAGTTGGATTGTCTGGCTTCGGATTCCATCATATGTAACCAGCTCTTCCTTCAGTACATTGTAAAGTTCTTTTTCGGCATCTGTTTTTATTCGGGTTCCGACCTGCTCCATAGCCTGATTAATGGTGTTGATCTGAGTATTTAAGATCTCTTTCTGTTTGTCAGTTTCTACCTGACTGTCGGAATAAATGATATATAAAACTGTGGCCCGGTGAGCCTGAAACGCCTGTCCCAAAGCTCCGATATCTCCCTGGGCAAATCCGTAATCCTCTAAAGTAGTCTTATATTCATGATTAACGGTGCGAATCAAAGCAATTCCGATTCCACCGGCCAAACCTGAAAACAATACGACGATGAGGAATGCTGTAAGCAGTCTTCTTCCAACTTTTAAGTTTTTTAGCATGTGTGTTTTCCTCTCTGGTAAATTATGTTATGTTGCGATTTTATAACACTTTTTTATGAGAGTCAATATAGGAAATTAATTTATGAAAACAGTAGTAATTTCCTCTTTGTTTTGATAATATAGGAAGTATTACTAATTTTATCTTAGTAGAAAAAAACATAAATTTTAAGATTACCATTGTAAGAGAAGAGGAAACGTATGACGCTGTACGAGAAAATTATTGAGAAGATAGAGAGTGTGGCAGTGATCGGGCTGGGATATGTGGGCCTTCCTATTGCTGCAGCATTTTCAAAGAAGATCAAAACCATTGGATTTGATATTGATTCTGAGAGGATAGAAAAATTTATACAGGGAATTGATGTTACAAATGAGCTGGGAGAAGACATTAAGAACCTGGATATGGAGTTTACCTGTGAGGAAACCAGACTGCGGGATTCAAAGTTTCTGGTGGTGGCGGTGCCTACTCCTGTCCATAAAGATAAGACTCCTGATTTAAAGCCTGTATCGGATGCCTGCCGGATTGTTGGGCGGAATCTGTCAAAGGGAAGTATTGTAGTTTTTGAATCCACTGTCTATCCAGGAGTTACAGAGGATATCTGTGTCCCTATTCTGGAGGAAACTTCTGGATTTATCTGCGGCAGGGACTTTCGGGTAGGCTATTCTCCTGAGAGGATTAATCCCGGAGACAAGGTGCATACCTTGAGCACCATTGTTAAAATTGTTTCAGGAATGGATGAGGAAACTTTGGAAGAGATTGCCAGGGTTTATGAACTGATTATTGATGCAGGCGTTTACCGGGCAGGAAGCATCAAGGTTGCGGAAGCAGCCAAGCTGGTGGAAAACGCTCAAAGAGATATTAATATTGCATTTATGAATGAGTTGGCCATTGTGTTTGATAAAATGAAAATCAATACAAAAGAAGTAGTTGATGCCATGAGTACCAAATGGAATGCTCTTGGGTTTACTCCGGGACTTGTGGGAGGGCACTGCATTGGAGTGGATCCTTATTATTTCATTTATGAGGCGGAACGTCTGGGATATCATTCTCAGATTATTTTGTCGGGACGAAAGATTAACGACAGTATGGGTGAATATATTGCAGCTACGACTGTAAAACAGTTGATAAAGGCCAATAAGCTGGTAATGAATTCTTCGGTTTATGTCTTTGGATTTACATTTAAGGAAAATTGCCCTGATATCAGAAATTCAAAGGTACTGGATATCGTTGAGGGGTTAAAGGAATATGGGGTTTCTATTAAAGTAGTAGACCCTTTCTTGAAAAAGGAAGAGGTAAAGGCGGATTATGGAATTGATGTTGTAGAATTGGAAGAAGTGAAACAGGCAGATGGAATTGTTTTTGCCGTCTCTCATAAAGAATTTTTAGAACTTAGTTTTAAACAGCTGGAGAGCTTTTTTAATTATCACCCGGATTCTGAAAGGGTTATTATTGATGTGAAAAGCATTTTTGATAAAAAGAAAATGTGTGACCTGGGATATTCCTATTGGAGTCTTTGATGTGAGGAGTAAAAAATGCTTGGAAAATATATGAATAAATGGATTGTAGTTTTTATTTTATGCCTGGTCCTTGGTCTTGCTGTAATTTCAGGGTTAAGTTTGAGATCAAAGCAGGCCAGTACTTTTTCAGTGGGACAGACTCAGTATGATGCATCAAAGGATATTAAAGAAGCGATGAATCAACTGCAGGATGAGGAGCGGGAGGCAGAAGTAGCTGACGGAGTCAATACCATAGAAAAGGTGGCTGCTGTCAATATTCTTGGGATCAGCAACGAAGAAACCAATGAAAGGGTTTTGGAACTGATTTCCCGTTATGACCAGTCTGCCACGTTTATACTGTCCGGAATGGCTGCAGCTGAGTATCCTGACTTTGTAAAAAGGATTAAGGAGCATGGACATAGAGTTGGGAGCAATGGACTAAAGGGAGAGAAACATCTGGAGGAACTTTCAGAGAAAGCGCTGGTTGAGAATTTTTCAAAGACAAATGTGATTATGAAAACAGTTGGGGCAGAGTCCCCCAAGGTTTTACAAGCCTCTTCCACCCGGCTGACAAAAGATCTTTTGGAGGCAGCTTATGCCTGCAGTTATGAATACGTTGCAGACAGCCGGAATTTTCTTAATTATCAAAGCTTTTCCAGTTACGATCAGGCCCTGGACTATGTAAAAGGGATCAAACGGGGAAGTTTGATAACCGTTAAGATGTCAGGTATGTTGGATGAAACGGAATATGAGAAAGAAGTTGAGGAGATCAGTTCACAGGCGGATGAAGACCGCCCCATGGAAACCAGAGAAGCAGAGACAAGGACAGAGGAAGAGCGCCTGATTCAGGTGGTGGATTGGCTGTCAATGGCTCTGGAGGAAGTTGGTTACCGGACTGTATTTGCAGAGGATCTGCAGGAATATGAGGATGGAGATTTTTCATTAGACTTTACAGAACTCAGGGAAAAAAACGGCGGAAACCTTGCCCGGGTATATTCTTCTGCAAGTACCCGGGGAGAGGAAGTGGGCATCACCTTCCGTGGAATTGGTAATCGGGAAAATCTTACTAATATTTTAACGTTTTTAAAAGAAAATCAGATAAAGGCTACCTTTTTTGTAACAGGAGAGGAATTGCTGGAATACGAAGAAAGCATTAAAGAAATAATAGCCCAGGGCCATGAAATTGGAAACGGGGGCTTAACAGGAAATGACTTAAGTAACTTGAGTTTTCCGGAAATATGTTTAGAAATATACAAGACGGATAAGCTGCTGAAGGACAAATACGGTGTTAAAACCAGCCTTTTTATGCCGGCCTATGCAAAGTATAATGATTTGGTGCTGGAAGCGGCTTCTTCACTGGCTTATGAGGTGGTTACATATTCCAAGAATCCCATTGTAGATAATAAACCTGCAGAGGAAATAATAAAATATTTTTCAAAGGGAATCAGAAAAGGAGAGTTTATTCATCTCAGGCTTGATCTTAATGATGAGGTGAACCTGGTGACCCAGGATGTGCTGGACATGCTTCACAAAAAGAATTACAGGGTTTCTTTCCTAAAAAAACTGGTGGAAGAAACGGCATATGCGTTATCTTTTGCTGAGTCGGTCGGGAGCGGCGCCATGGACTATAATCAGATCCGGGCTGAAAACAAGGGGAGACTGGCGGATGTTGTCAGCACGGTATATACAACCAGTCAGGAACTTTCCTTTACATTCTACGGCATATATCAAAAGGATGCCCTTTATGATGTTCTGGAAAAACTGGATCAGATTCAGGGAAAAGCCACATTTTTTGTGACAGATAAGGAAATCAATACAAACGGAGAAGAAATACGGCGGATATTGGATAAAGGCCATGAAATCGGTATCAGTCTCAATGCTCAGGGTAAAAAGGATTTTAATTCCGTTTATTCTAATGTCACCGGAATACAAAATAAGCTAAAAAAGAAGTTTGGGGTGCAGGCTGTTTTAGTCAGGTATCCTTACATGATAGAGACGACTGATGAAATGCTGGAGGCGTTTTCCAGTGCAGGCTGTACTCTTATATGGCAGGATCTTTCTCTGGCAAGCTCTAAGGTCAGCCCTGAGGGAACGCTGGAGGAAATCATAGCCGCTTCTTTTAATGCGGGAAATATATCTGCAAAAAGAGGGTATATTCTCTACTTCAGATTGGATTATTATAAGGCGGCAGAGACGATTGGAAACGTGATTCTGGATATTTATGAAAACCGGATTCTGAATAATTCCTATGTGGATGAAAAAGAGAATAACGGAACTCAGTACCGCATTGTCAGCGTCAGCGATTTAAGAAACAGTCCGGGTATATACCAGTATCCGGTGAAAGAAACGGATTATATATATGAAAAGGATGCCATTGCTGCCGGACATTTGGAGGGGCTTACGGAAAATGAAAAAACAAGCCTTATGCAGGAGCGGTATATCGGAAACCCGGATATCAGCAGCTATCGTGAACTCCCCGGATTTTCCAACAAGGCTTTGGAAAAAATGGATATGGTCGGAAGATTTACAAACGATAAGGTTTTGTTTTTGACTTTTGACGATTGGGGTTCAGACCAGCCTATCAATCAGATTTTATATGTTTTGAGAAAATATAATATTAAAGCAAGCTTTTTTATCAGAACCAACTATGTGGATAGTAACCCTAACCTGTTAAGGGCTATTGCTTTGGATGGGCATGATGTAGGAAGCCATACAGATATGCACTATCCTTATTCGAAGCGGGTTGTGTCTTCGGAAAATGACAAGACAGCAATTTATGAATCTTTGACAGAAGAAGAGGTTCAGGTAAGAAAGGATGATCTGGCCTTGTCCTTTAAACGGTTGCAGGACATTGTGGGAGATGTTGCAGTTGATGGAAAACCGGCTCTGACTAAGATATTCAGACCTCCAACGCTGGCTATGAGCAGAAATGGAATGGAAGCGATCTTTGATATGGGATTTGAGTATATTGTGAGCGGTGATATCAGTACTCATGATTATGAAGAAAAAACTCCTGAAGAATTGGTTGACGAGCTTCTAAACGGAATTAGAAGAGAAAATGGAGATAGATATATACTCCAAAATGGAAGCGTTCTTGTAATGCATATGTCCAATGATACCCAAGAGCCTTCAAGTAAGCCTGACCTTACAGCCAAGGCATTGGATATGGCTATTCCGGTGCTGATAGAAAGAGGATATCGGTTTGATAAATTAAGCAATTATCTGGAACTGCCGGATAAGGAACCGGTTCAGGAGGCTGGAGTCCAGGAAAGCCTGACTGAGGCCGCAGATGGAGCAGTGCAATGATATTTCAAAAGAAAAACAACAAAAAAGATAAAGAATTAAAAGACAGGCTTCTCGAATTAAAAACCGACAGGCGGTTATTGGCCAATGTTCCGGATAAAACCAATGTGAGAACCAACATTGACCGCAGAGGGCGGGAAAACAGGGAAGAGAATATCAATGACTACATCATACAAAAGCAGGCGGGGCTGAGATATAAAATTGATTATGATGTGGAGGTAATCTGCATATCCGGCAAGACGAAACACAAAATCCAGTGTAAAGGCGTTGATATTTCAATGACCGGAATTTTACTGAATGTTAAGTCAAAAGAACAGATGGATATTCTGGAACGTGCGGATAAAATCAGCCTAAATTTTGAAATCATTGCTGGAACCCTGCCTGAGGGAATGGAGATGAAGGTTCATGTGTTTAGCTCCATAGCCAGAAGCCAGAAGCTGGAGGATTCCTCCTACCATTGCGGTTTTATGTTTGAGGAGGCCTTATCCATTTATTCCTCCAGAAGAAGGGGAAGATATATGCTGATGATATCCAGCTTTCTTATGCTTTTTATCAGTGTATTTGTCATATTAATGCGGGCAGAAAGCATTATTTATTTCCGGTTTAATAAATGGATGTATTTATACAGTATTATTGCTGCCGTGTTTTTGCTCAGCAGATATTTATTTGGAGCTTTGTACCGGGAAGCACCTCTGGATATTGATTTTACACCGGGGGTGACCATATTAATTCCCTGCTTTAACGAGGAGGAATGGATTCAAAGAACCATTCTCAGCTGCATCAACCAGGATTATCCGGTAGACCAGTTGGAGGTTATTATTATTGACGACTGTTCCTCGGATAAGTCAGTGGAAAAGATTGATGAAATCGTCCAAAGACTTTACAAAGAAGGGGAACAGTTTGATACGGAATCCAGGCTGAAATATATTGTTCTTGAAAAAAATGCCGGGAAACGGGAAGCCCTTTCAGCAGGGGCTTTGGCTGCAAAGCATGAGCTGGTGGTATTTGTGGATTCAGACAGCTTTTTAGATCCTTTTGCCATACGAAATTTGGTACAGCCCTTTAAGGATCCTAAAATGGGAGGAGTGGCAGGGCGGACAGATGTTGCCAATACCTATACGAACGGACTGACGAAGATGCAGTCAGTGAGATATTATATTGCTTTTCGCATTATGAAGGCAGCAGAAGCCTACTTTGATGTGGTGACTTGTTTATCAGGTCCTTTGGCTTGCTACAGGAAGGAAATTATCCTGGAAAATATGAATAACTGGCTGAACCAGAGCTTTTTAGGTCAGAGGGCTACCTTTGGTGACGACAGGGCTATGACTAATTTTGTTTTAACCCATTACAGGACCTCTTATCAGGACAGTGCCTTCTGCCAGACCATTGTTCCAAATACTTATGATGTGTTTCTAAAGCAGCAGATGAGGTGGAAACGATCATGGCTGAGAGAATCCCTGATTGCAGGAACCTTTATGTTTAAGAAAGAGCCCTTTGCTTCCGTGCTTTTCTATATGGGATTATTTGTGCCTGTTGCAGCTCCGGTGATCGTATTATATAACCTGGTTTATGTGCCGATTACCCAGAGAGTATTTCCGGTGACCTTTCTGGTGGGGCTTTTGCTTATGGCCTCTCTTATGAGCATGGCTCAGTTGTTTCTCAGAAAAAGCTCAACCTGGATTTTCGGCATGGTATTCTGCCTGTATTATGAGGCTGTTTTATTGTGGCAAATGCCTGTGGCATGGGTCACCTTCTGGAAATCCACCTGGGGAACCAGAATGACTCCCAGTGACATTGAGGAGGAGGAGAAAAAGAAGAAAAAAAGAGAGGACAAGCTAAAGAAAAAGCAAGGCAATAGTGGGAAACAGACCTCGGAGGAGTCTCATGAAGGGAAAGAGAATATCTAAAGATCATAAGAAAATAATACGAAGTGTGATACAGGCCATTATATTAGCTGCTATTCTCACGGTCATACTTCGGGCGTTTTTTACAACCAATACATATACCCCCGCCCCTATGGGAGGTATAACCCAAAAAGACGACCAAGGCTTTATTGCATTATCCTATTTTGGAGTTGACCGTGATGGTACATCTTCATTAATCAGCACAAAAAGGCTGGAGGAGCATATTAAGGCACTGGAAAGCAACGGTTATGTGACGATATCTCAAAAGGATATTCAAGAGTATTACAGCAAGGGAACACAACTGCCTGATAATGCGCTGTTCCTGATGTTTGAAGACGGGCGGAGGGATACTGCTATATTTTCCTCTAAAATAATGGAAAAATACAATTATCTTGGAACGGTGCTCAGCTATGGGCAGAAATTTGATGAGAAGGATTCTGCCTTTTTATCTTCTAAGGATTTAAAGAGTCTTGAGAAAACCAGCTTTTGGGAATTTGGAACCAATGGCTACCGGTTGTCCTATATCAATGTGTTTGACCGGTACGACAATTATCTGGGAGAGCTGAACTTAAAGGAATTCAATTATATGCGGAAATACCTGGGCAGAAATTATAACCAGTATTTAATGGATTATATCCGTGATGAAGATGGAATTCCCAAGGAAAGCCATGATCAGATGGAGGAAAGAATCAACAATGACTATAACCTGATGGAAAATGGGTATACAAAAAATCTGGGAAAGCTTCCCGATCTTTATGTGCTGATGCATGCTAATACAGGGAGATTCGGAAATCATGAAATGGTCAGTAAGGTAAATGAAGAATGGATTAAGAAACTGTTTAATATGAACTTTAACAGGGAAGGAAATTCCAGGAATGACTTGAAGACTGATATCTATGATTTAACCAGAATGCAGCCTCAGGCATACTGGTATCCCAATCATCTGCTGATGAGAATTAAGGCGGATACGGGAAAAGATATAGTCTTTGAAAACGGGGATAAAAAGAGAATGGCTTATTGGGAAAGTCTTTCAGGGGCGGCTCAGTTCAGGAAGAATGCCATTGCCCTCACCTCTGAGTCAAAAGGAAATGGCCTCTTAAAGCTGAAGGAAAGTGGACATTATAAGGATATTGACGTTTCACTCAATGTTACAGGGAATGTGCTGGGCATACAGAGGCTCTATTTACGAACGGGAAATACTCTTTCGGATTCTGTTATGATTGAGCTGAAAAACAATATACTGTCTGCATATGATCATGGATCTTCTGTATATGAACTTAACTTAGCTGAATTTGACCAAACGGTCTATGAAACAGTCAAAGAGGATAATTTGAATTCCTTAAAAGCAGCCCAATACCTGTATGACAGAAATGAGGAACTCACCTATAATATTGAACAGGTAAGGGAAGAAATTGTGCAAACAGAAGATTCCTCCCAGGAGAACCAGGATTATGTTCCTGATTTTCAGATTGGGGAAAGGGGAGCCAGGCAGCTTCACATTTCCCTGTCAGGAGATAAGCTCAATATTGAGGTTGATGGAAAAAGTGCTGTCTCCGGGTTGTCTGTTACTAAATCCGAAGAAGGAGGCGTGTATCTGGAATCTGCTTTTGAAGATTTTGGGTACAGTCAGAGAAATATTGCCGATGATGTCTATGACGGTGTTTTTGAAGATGTTGTGATCCGGGATAGCAGCGAAAATGTCCTTTATGACAACAGCCTGAAAGGATATCAAAAGATGCTTGGCAAAACAGGGGAGCTGTGGAACCGTGTTATTAACTGGTTTATCAGGACATTGTAATAGTTTGGCTGTTTATGCAGGTTTTGAGGGACCTATGGCAAAGAGAGGATATGGGCAACCTATGAAATTATGTTATCTGGCTCTTGCAGGAGTTCTAAGCGGAGCGGTTATTCTGGCTGGATGTGTTGGCAAGGGGAAAACAGGGGAGCAAAATGTGGAAAAACCACAAAATAATTATAAAATTGTGGAAACTCATGCAGAAAAAGAAGTTGGTGAACAAAGAGGACTTCATGTCTGGTCGGTTTACTGGGACAGTAAAAGAGTTACCCAATATGCCCATGGGGTGAACCGGGATATTTCCGGAGTCAGCTATTTTGCTGCTTATTTTGATAAGGATAAAAAACTGTTTATTCCTGACGGAGTAAGTCAGGCCCGTGAAGAGATGGACCAGGCTTATGGAGATAAAAAACTGACCAGCTATCTGAGTTTTGTCAATGACTTGTTAAAAGCGGATGGGAGTGCTTCTCTTAAGGATACGGAGCTGCTTTATCACCTTTTGTCATCCAAGGAAGCCAGGAGAAGTCATATCAATGATATCCTGAAGATGGCAGAGAGCGAACGGATGGATGGGATTGAAATTGACTATGAGGCCATCCGAAAAGATATGAATTTATGGAATTTATTTGTTGTATTTATCGATGAGCTGTATGAACAGGCAGAAAGTAAAAACCTTTTGGTGAGAGTGATTTTAGAACCAGGAGCCCCTGTAGAGGAAATTGATTTGACAGAGGGGCCGGAATACGTCCTGATGTGCTATAATTTATATGGATACGGCACATCGCCGGGACCAAAGGCCGATGGGGAATTTCTTCTTTCCATGGTAAAAAAGGCAGAGCATATTCCTGGAGAAGTGGGGTTTGCGGTATCATGCGGAGGCTTTGATTTTTTAACCTCTTCTGATGGAGTTGAGCAAATTACAACAGAGGCAGCAAAAAAGAATCAGGAGTTTTTGGGGGGAAAGACGGTCAGACGGGATGAAGACAGCAAGGCTGTGGTTTACAACTATGGTGATGACAGCGGAAGGGATCATGAGGTTTGGTATTCAGATAATGAAACTCTGGATTTCTGGTATGGAATCCTGGAGAGTGCAGGAGTGAAACGGCTTTCTTTGTGGAGACTTGGGGGTTAAGGCTTAAAGGATATGAAGTAAGTAAAATATAGTGAGAACCGGAGCGCTCCGGTTCTTTTTTTGCATGAAAAAACAGGGTCAGCACTTTTTTTCCATGTCTGGCGTGTTGCTTCCATCCAGTCTTTCCTTGGCCCTTATGTATTGACTTTATACCTACGAAACCGATATGATAAGGCCGGTGCTTTGAGTTCTCCAAATATATGGGGGTTAAAGAAGATGAGCCAAAACATGAAAAGAAGCATTGTTCTTATTCCGTCTTTGGAACCAGATGAAAGACTGAGGGTTTATGTAAGGGATCTGAACCGATATGGGATATTCCACATAGTTGTTGTGGATGACGGATCGGGAAAAGAATACAGTCATATCTTTCAGGAACTGGAGAGAGAGGGGTGTACCCTGCTCCGCCATGAGAAAAACCAGGGAAAAGGATGTGCTCTTAAAACAGGATACCAATATATAAAGGAGAATCTGCCCGGTTACAGCAGTGTGATAACGGCGGATTCTGACGGCCAGCATTTGGCAGAGGATGTATACAGGCTGGCAATGGCCGCCGGAGATTGTCCTGATGGCCTTTGGTTGGGTGTGAGAGACTTTAAAAAGGCAGGGGTCCCCCCCAAGTCACTGGTAGGAAACCGCATCACATCTCTGGTGTTTGCAGGGCTGTATGGAAAATATATTCCTGATACCCAGACAGGTTTAAGGGCATTCGGCCCAAAACTGATGGATCAGATGTTGAATATAAAGGGAGACAGGTTTGAATATGAGGCTCAGGTTTTGATTTCCTGTATTAAGTCCAATGTTTCTGTTGAGACCATTCCTATTCAAACTATTTACCAGAAGGGGAATGAAGGAACTCATTTTCATGCTCTCTGGGATAGTTTGTCGGTTATGAAGGTAGTTGTCTCAGGGTTTATGAAGTTTTTTTCCGTGTCCATGGTCAGTACGGTAATTGATATGGCTGTGGCCTGGACTTTGTTTGACTTATTAAGGACGGTTATGGACGGACAGGATTTTCTGCGCATCATGGCTGCGACTGCGGCCGCACGGTGCATGTCCATGTCGTTTAATTATCTGATGAATAAAAAATTTGTATTTCAGGAAGGCGGGACCAAGGGTCATGGATTGCCCCGGTATCTGATGCTGAGCTGTGTCAATATGCTGCTTTCGGCAGCAGGTGTTTACATGCTTCACCAGATGCTGGGACTTGATGAAAAACTGGTAAAGATGGTATGTGATGTCTGCCTGTTTGTCTTCAGTTATCACATGCAACAGCGGTGGGTGTTTCGCTCATAGGAGGCTGATTATGAAAAACGAAGAAAAGAAGCGTAACCGAATATTTCTTACAGCCATGATTTTGATGACTATTTATCTGGGCTGGCGTGCTATATTTACGCTGCCTGTCCATGATGGAGTGCTAAACCTGATATTTGGTATTCTTTTGCTGGGAGCGGAAATCATTACTGTATTTACCACCTTTGAACTTTTTTATCAAAAGATGAAGATGAATAAGTTTCGTTTGGAATGTCCTGTCATACCGGAGGAGTATTATCCCGATGTGGATGTTTTTATAGCAACTCATAATGAGCCGGAGGAGATTCTGTATAAGACGGTTAATGCATGTACCTTTATGGATTATCCTGATAAAACGAAGGTGCATATCTATCTTTGCGACGATGGAAACAGAAAGGAAATCGCAGATCTGGCGTCACGTTTTAACGTGGGTTATCTGGGGCTTGCAGAAAACAAGGATGCAAAATCAGGGAATCTAAACAATGCCTTAAGCAGAACCTCCTCTCCTCTTATTGCCACTTTTGATGCTGATATGATTCCCCAGCATACCTTTCTGATGAAGACGGTTCCTTACTTTCTGCTTTCAGAATTTATTCAAGAAGATGGGCAGTGGAGACTTCGGCAGGAAGAAGAACGGGATGAGAATTTTAAAATGGGGTTAATTCAGACACCTCAAAGTTTTTATAACCCGGACTTATTTCAATTTAATTTATATGCGGAAAGAAATATTCCTAATGAACAGGATTTTTTTTCCAGAGAAGTTAATATTATGAGAAATTCTTCTAATTCAGTGGCCTATACAGGAAGTAATACGGTTATTGCAAGAGCGGCTATGGAAGAAATTGGAGGGTTTCCTTTAAATACCATTACCGAAGACTTTGAAACCAGCATACGAATACAAAAAGCCGGATACATTACTTATGCGACCGATGAAATACAGGCCGCCGGGCTTACTACGACTACGGTTAAAGGTATGTTAAAGCAAAGGGTCCGCTGGGCAGGAGGTGTCATTCAAAGCCTTCAGAATACCAATGCAGTTTTTACCTCAAAACTTCCTCTGCTTTCCAGGATTACTTATTTAAACAGCTTTTTATACTGGTGGTCTTTTTTCAGCAGGCTTATATTTATTCTGGCCCCTATTTTGTTTGCTTTGTTTGACATCAGGATTGTTAACAGCAATTTTTGGGACGTAGTAGTGTTCTGGCTTCCGGCTTACTTTTTTTACAGCTTGTCCATGCGTTATTTGTCGGGAAATGTAAGAAATCAGAGATGGAGCCAGGTCATTGATACCATATTTATGCCTTACCTGATTATTCCGGTGCTTCTTGAAACATTTCAGATTCATCAGAAGAAGTTTAAAGTTACAAATAAAAAGAAGGAATCAGGCGGTATTGGATGGGGTTTTATGATTTATGCCATTCCCCATGGAATTCTTTTAGCTCTGTCTGCGGCAGCCATGGTCCGTTATGTAAATGGAAAGTACGGTTCGGCTTTGTTTTACAGCAGCATTATTATATTCTGGATCAGCTATAATATGGTTGCATTGCTTTATGCTATATTTTTTATGCTGGGAAGGAGAGCCTACCGGAGCAGCGAGAGAATCAGGGCTGAGGAGAAAATCTTTATTGAGTATGAGAATTTAAAATATGAAGCCGTGACTATGGATGTTTCGGAAAATGGGGTTTCATTTTGGCTGGGAATGCCGGTTTATATTCCTGACGATGAAACTATAGATTTCCGTGTTGAAACGTCCCGTTATGAAGCGTGTTTAAAAGGACGGATTGTTTATGTAAGGGAAGAAAACGGGGGCTGGCGTTATTCCGCAGCAGTTGAAGCCGCAGAGGAGAAGGACAGGCGCCAGTATTTCCAGATCATATATGACAGAACTCATTCATTGCCCATGAAAATGGATTTGTGGATTACGGCTTATGATGATATTTTGAGAAATGTCAAAAGCCGTTTGAGCCGTCCTTTTTCAGATAAGAGAAAGCTGTCGAGAATCAGGCTGGATAAAGAGATTGTATTTTCTAATGGAGCATCCTGCAAACTGGTGGATTTTAATTATCATTACTTTTCTGTTTCTGATTTTCAATCGAACGGAAGTACAGACAGTAAGTTTGTTTATCACACCGTCAATGAAATTCCGCTGGTTTTGAGGCGGACAGGAGTTTATGTAAAAGACTCTGAGTCGGAGCTTTTGGCACTTGATAACTTAAAGGACCTTATCAGAAAAAATCAGCTTGACCAGATTTTGGCTGATATAGAAAACAGTGATAACAATGAGGGGTTAAAAGATGAATGTCTTAATCAGTATTCTGATGACCACGGCGGTTCTTTGCTCCGTGTGGGGGTTCATGCTTCTGACAAGAGCAGCGCTTAAACTTCAGGCGGAATTCATACCTGTTTTTGTTTGTTCGGCAATTGGCTGCTGGGTTTATTTTTGCGGGCTGGCCGGATATCTGTTCCAGGGGTCAGTGGTTTTGCTGATTACCGGGATGGTCCTGTTTTTCATAAATATAATTCCAGTAATCAGGCAGAGAGGGTACGGTCAGTTCCGGCCCTCTCTGTTTCAGGTTGCCTTTGTAGTGGGAAGTTTGTTGTTTTTTCGTCTGCTTATAGCGGACAAGTTAATTCATTATGATAATTTTTCTCACTGGGCCATTGTTGTTAAACAGATGCTTATTACAGATTCGTTTCCGGATGCCGGTTCCAGCCTGATAGATTTTAAAAATTATCCATTGGGTACGTCATCTTTTATTTACTTTATCTGCCGTTTTGCAGGGAATGCTCAGGAAATTATGGTGACTGCCCAGGGGATTTTGATTTTTTCCTGTTTTTATGCTGTTTTTGGAATTGTAAAAGAAAAGGGGCGTTTTCTGCTCTATGCATTTCTGGCAGGGGGCTGCGCTGTTTTGTCGGTGTTTAATATTACCATAAGAATCAGCAATCTGCTGGTTGATTTTCTGCTTCCCATTTATACTCTTGTTTTATTTGCGGTGGCGTATTGGTACAGGGGAGAGGTGAAAAAAGCTTGTATTGCTGTTGTGCCGGTTGCCGGTTTTTTAATGATAATAAAAAACACAGGCATAATATTTGCGGGGATCGGTCTGGTTTATCTGGTTTATATTTGGATCAGCCATAAGGATAAGGATTTTTGGAAAAATGGAGCAGCAGTGTTTTTTTCTGTTTTGGGAGCCTTTATTCCCTATGTTTTGTGGACGCTTCATATGGCTTGGAGATTTCAGGGGGTAGAAAATAAATTTGAAATTTCAGGAGATTCGGTGGGAAGTCTTTCCGCAGGAAAAAGCGGAGAGGAAATCGGTCAGATTGTTTCCCTGTTTATCAGGTCTGTATTTGACTTGTCCAGCCGCCCTGCCATAGGAGTTTTAGGATTTCATGTTGCGGCGATTTTTGCCAGTGTTCTTGGGTTCGTTTTGATGAAGAAGAGTTGGAAGCTGTGGAAGGCATTGATTGCTCTTGATGTTGTTTTAGTGTGTTATTATCTGGGAATACTGGGGCTTTATATTTTTTCCATGCCTCTTGATGAAGCCTTGCGGTTAGCGGGATTTGAGCGTTATGCCTCCAGTATTGTGATTTTGTTTGGGGGAGGATTGGTTTTGTGTGCGGCAGTTGATATTGAAACCTCGTTTTATTATAAGGGAAATGTGATACCTGCGTATAAAGCCTTTAAATCTGTACAAAGCAAGGACCGGTATCAAAAGGGGATTATTATTTTTTCTGCACTGGCGGTAAGCCTTTTGATGTCGGAATACAATGGAATGAAGTCTATACAGAAGAATTATAAGAAGACCTTGCCTTATAAAGTATATGAAGTGACAGGGGACCGCTGGCCTTATGGAGGAAAGGTGGATGAAAGCCGGTATTTGCTTTATGCTTCTGATACTGACGGGCAGGTGACGGATTATTACTTGCAGTACATTGCAAAGTATATGCTTTATGCAGCCAACGTGGACGGGATATGTGCGTTTTATGAGGATAATATGGAGAATCTGCTGAGCGGGTATGATAGTCTGGTTATGGTGGAAAGTGATAGAGAAGCTAAGTATCTTTTGAAAAAACATTTTAATGTGTCAGGGGAGGAGGGGATTTATCAGGTTGTTCGTTCTGAGGGCGGGGTGAGCCTTGTAAAGGAGCTGCCATTAAATGAGAAGGTAAGCAGATGATAGACATTCCAAAGGTTTAAGTCCTTGGGGTGACACGATCATATCCCTTTTCCGGGCATAATTGTTTTTTATAGTTTTCCCAGGCAGCAGCCGATAACATCTCTGCTGTCTTTTTGCTGTCAGAGAACTGTATGACAGCTAAAAAGAGTAGAAATACTTTCTGCATTTGATATAATGGATTTATCAAAGAAATGGGAGCGGAATATATGAAAAAGAAAATGATGATCACGGGAACGGATGGTTTTCTTGGGTCGAGGATAGCCGTATATTATGAGAATAAATATGAAGTAATACGGGCTTGCCGCAAGGACTTGGATATTACGGATAAAAAAGCAGTGGAAAGATTTTTAAAAGAGAAAAATCCTGAGGTAGTCATTCATTGTGCCGCAATTTCTGATGTGGGTACATGTGAAAAGAATCCTGAGCTTTCTGAGGCAGTTAACTTACATGGAACTGTGAACCTGGTAAATGCTGGAAAAGTAATAGGCAGCAGACTCCTTTTCATGAGCTCTGACCAGATTTATGCAGGAAGTAAACTGGAAAGACCAAATCAGGAAACAGACAACATACCATTGATCAATGTTTACGGCCGGCAAAAGAAGCAGGCAGAAGAAAAAATCCTGGAGCTTTTACCAGAAGGGATATGTCTGCGCCTTTCCTGGATGTATGATTTTCCTGTAAGAGGACTGAAAAGCAGTAATAATCTTCTGGTCCGTTTGTTAAGAGCCATGATTCAGAACCAGGAGATCAGCCTTCCGGTTCGTGATTACAGAGGGATTACATGGGTTCAGGATGTGGTGAAAAATATTGAGCCTGCCATAGAATTGCCCGGTGGAGTCTATAATTTTGGCAGTGAAAGTACATGTTCTTCTTATGAAACAGGAATCCGGTTTCTTAGCATGCTGATTCATAGTGAAGACAGCAGGAAACTTGTGCTTCCAAACCATGAGGCGTTTTCAAAAGAAATCAGAAATCTGGCTATGAATACAGAAAAGATAAGATCTTATGGACTGAATTTTCCGGAAACTATTTCGGGATTAAAAAATTGCCTTGAAAACAGCCCCGAATATGTCACTGCCTTACTTCGGTAGAAAAGGAAAAACCATAAGCGGGCTTGAGTATCAGTCGGTCTGTATCAACAACTGAAAATGGGGTTATAAGAGAAGGAGACGGTGATTAACCGCCTCCTTCTCTTGTAAACATCTTTTACCAGCCTGTAGACCGGCGTTTAACTAATGATACGGGAAGAACCAGCTTGCTGGGGGCTGTCTCCCCGATGCTGGATTTGATCAGAGAGTCCACAGCCATTTCTGCCATCTCCTTTGTGGGCTGGTGTATCGTTGAAATCTGAGGGGTAGTCAGGGATGAAAGAGCAACGTCATCAAATCCAACTAATTTTATATGTTGAGGAATCTGTTTTCCCATCTCTGTGCAGACTTGGATTACCTGGGCGGCAATCAAATCGCTGCTGGCAAAGATTCCGTCGGTGTCCGGATGCTCCAAAAGAGTCTGTCTGATTGGATCCCGGTAATCCATGGAATAATAGGTGTTATCCCTGGTCCATATAATTTCAAAATCAATTCCGTGCTTTTGACAGACCTCCCTAAATGCCTGACTTCGGCTGTCTCCAGGCATTTTCTGATCAATGATTCCGCTGAAATGAATCAGGTTTTTGCAGCCGCAGGCGATCAGATGTTCTGCGGCCAGCCGCCCACCCTCGTAGTTGTCACATAAGATTGTAGAAGCGCACAAGGGGCTGTTACATTCGATGGCTACAAAAGGAATTCTCTGCTGGGTGTACTGCTCTGAGGCCAGAATCATTCCGCAGAAAATAATACCTACCGCACGGTTGCTCTTGCACAAGTCAATATATTCCGCTTCCCGTGAGTGATCCTCCTTGGAATTGCAGAGCAGTATTTTAAAGCCTCGTTTAGAAGCTGCATTTTCCAGATGACTGATGAGCTGGGAAAAATAGGGGTGTGTAATGTGCGGAGTTATGATGCCTATGGTATTAGTTACTTGCTTGGATAGGGAACGGGCCAGTTCGTTGGGCTGGTAATGGAGCTCTTGCATGGCCTGTTTTACTTTATGTTTTGTATCTTCGCTGAGATACCCTCTGTTGTTGATTACCCGTGAAACCGTGGTCACGGTAACCCCTGCTTTTTCAGCCACATCTTTTAATGTCGGCATAAGCTCCTCCTGAATTGTAATGTTTCTCTCATGTTAATCGATTGACTTATTGCTATTATACCACAAAGAGAAAAAATGCGCAAACAAGGATAGTAAAGTCATACAAATTGCCATATAGAGTATACAAAATAAAAAAATAATGTAAATAAATAAGTTTTATCATGTGTAAAACGTATTAAAAATGAAAGAAATAAGGTAAAAAACTATATAAAGTTTATATCAACCGCTTGACATATTATAGGCTGGGATATATAATGGGCCTATCAAATAAAAGAGGAGGAAGCATGACAGCTCCAGACTGTCATGCGGAAGAGACTATGAGACAATTGTGGAAAAAAGCAGCAGTTGGTATGGCTGTACTGGCATTTTCAGTTTCAGCAGCCGGATGTGGGGAAAAAGTGACAGATACTCCTGCCACTGCCGCTAAGAGTGAAGCAGGAAGTCAGGGAGAGAGCAAGGCTGAAGGCACTGAGGCAGCAGGAAGTATTAAAGTGTGGGTCAGCTCCGGTGCAGAAGATGATATCTACCGTGAGATGTTTAAGAAAATGGAAACAGAGCTGAAGATCGAAATTAATGACGAGTATTATCCAAAGGATGAGCTGGACAGCAAGATGCAGGTTGCTCCCGTAGTTGGAGACGCTCCTGATATGATTGTTGCAGATTACCTTCAGATTCCCTCTTATTATGAAGCTGGTATGATCGAAGCGTTAGAAGACCGTATATCTGATGATATTAAGTCTGACCTGCTTCAGTCTATTGTAGATGAGTCTACTTATGACGGACATATGATTACAACTGCCCAGTTTGATGCAGGTATGGCTCTTTGGGCCAACAAGTCTATGCTGGAAAAAGCAGGGGTCCGCATCCCTGTAAGCTATAAGGAGGCATGGGATAAAGCTGAGTTTGAAGATGTGCTTGCAAAGCTGAAAGCCAGCGGAGTGGAATATCCCCTTTATATCCGCCAGAATAAGCCATCTTCTCTGTACTTCACCTTTATGCCGGTTCTTGCCAGCTTTGGCGGAGATTATGTAAATAGGGAAACCATGCTGACAGAGGGTGTTCTTGACAGCGAGGAAAGCATTGCTGCCTATTCTTATATTGGCTGGCTTGTTGATCAGGGGTATATTAATGGCGCCTGCGATTATGAAGATGCATTTTATGGAAGAAAAGAAAGTGCCCTTGCTCTTTTAGGTCACTGGAAATACACGGATCACGTAACAAATCTTGGAGATGATGCTATCTTGGTTCCGGTTCCTGACTTTGGAAAGGGTGTTTACACCTGCTCTGGTTCTGTTGTTTGGGCTATGACCACAGCAGCAAAGGACAACGGAACAGCAGATGCCGTATGGTCTGTAATGGAAGCCTCCCTTCAGCCGGAATACATCAGCCAGATGGTAGACTTTAACGGAGCTATTCCTTCCAGAAAATCCGTTCTGGATACCAGAGAAGAGTTAAAGGAAGGCGGACGCATGTACTTATACCGTGAGCAGCTGGAAGCAGGTATTTCCGTATTAAGACCTTTGACTCCGGCCCACATGACCATTTACAGCGCCATGGAATCTGCTACTTCTGATATCATCGGAGGAGCTGATGCCGCAGAGGCATTAAAGGAAGCTTCTCAGTCTATTGACGAGATCATCCTTGAAAATGAATGGAATCTTAAATAACTCAGAAACAAATAATCCCCTCCGCCGGCGGTACCTGCAGGCGGAGGGCGGTTTATTAAAGGAGGCGGTCAGAGGCCGTCATTTACAGGCTTCATGATAGGAGGAAAAAAGATGAAAGGACAGTTAAAAACAGGAGCCAGACGGGGAATCCGGGACGGCCAGACGCGGACAGCATGGCTGTTCTGTGCGCCCGCATTGATCCCCATTACACTGTTTATTATATTGCCTTTTTGCATGTCTATTGTTTATTCATTCACAAATAGGATGCTGGTGCAGAAGGCGGGAAAGGCCGTTGAATTCGTGGGCCTGAAAAACTTTATTAAGCTGGCGACAAATGGTGCCGCGCAGCAGGCATTTCTCAATACAGCGGTTTATGCTTTGCTGGTAGTTCCGGTGATTGTGATTTTAGGAATTATGCTGGCGGTTCTGGTAAATAACTCCTTAAAGGGAGTAAAGATATTTCGTACCATTTATTTCAGCCCCCAGATTATTACCATGACTGTTGTGGCTATTGTGTGGTCCTTTATTTTCTCTCCCGGACCTGATGGACTGATGAACTCCGCTCTCAGAGCGTTTGGAATGCAGCCACAGGCCTGGCTTCAGGATTCCAGGTGGGCACTGTTTTGTATTGCGGTGATGTATATCTGGCAGTCTCTTGGAATGGAAATGCTGATTATCTTAGGCGGACTTCAGTTTATTTCAGAGGACTTATATGAAGCCGGGCGAATGGATGGCTGCAATGCATCCCAGCGGTTTTGGTACATTACGGTTCCTATGCTGAAAAACACTCTGGTATACGTTTTGATTTCAACTACCATCAACACCTTGAAATTATTTACCCAGGTATATGTACTGACGAACGGTGGCCCCAAGGGATCTACCACTTCCGTTATCTACCTGCTTTATAAATCCGGATTTGTGAACAATCAGCTTGGCTATTCTTCTGCCATTGCAGTTGTGTTCTTCCTGATCGTTCTGACAATATCCTTGATTCAAAATAAAGCGTTAGGGAGGGATAACTGATGAGAACAGCCATGTCAAAACAAAAGAAAATCATGTATCTGCTGCTGATGTACGCAACGTATATCCTGGTGGGATTTATATTTATAGCCCCTATTGTCTATATGACGGTTTCCTCCTTAAAAACAGACTCCCAGATTGTAGCGGATATGTCTACCTTTAAGGCATTTCTCCCAGTGGGTACTCTGACCTTTGACAACTTCACGCTGGTGATTCAGCGTGTGAATTTTATGAAGTTCTTTAAGAACTCTGCGGTAGTGGCGGTCATAAACGTATCTCTGGTGGTCATTGTAAATGCCATGATCGGATATGCCCTGGGACTTCTGGACTTTAAAGGAAAAAACCTGATGATTTCCCTGATTATCGCATTGTCCATTATTCCTACTGAGGCCGTTATTATTAACCGCTTTATGATAGCCAATGAATTCCGGATGCTCAACAGCTTTGCAGGACTGGCTTTGCCCACGGTTGGTTATCCAATGTATATTTTCCTGTACTACAATCATTTTAAAGGAATGCCAAAAGAACTTATGGAAGCAGCCATTGTGGATGGAGAGTCCTACGGGGGAATATTCTGGCGGATCATGCTGCCTCTGTCAAAGCCCATCTGTGCCACTGTGACTATTATGGCATTTATCCGTTCCTGGGGCGATCTGCTGTGGCCCACTCTGGTTACCAGAGATGAGACATACAGGACGCTGCCATTGGCTCTGCGGGCTCTTTCAACGGATGTATACATATTCTGGGGACAGATTTTTGCATTTGCTACCTTAATGACAATTCCAGTGTTCATTATTTTCCTCATGTTCCAGAAACAGTTTATCCAGTCTCTGACCATGTCAGGAATTAAGGGTTAGGAGGGTTTTATGAAGCTTCAGTATATTGGTACCGGAGCAGCAGAAGGATTTCCGGGAATGTTTTGCCAGTGTGATGCCTGCCGGTGGGCAAGAAAGGCTGGAGGACATAATTTAAAAACCAGAAGCTGCGCAATGATTGATGGTCATGTCCTTATAGATCTGTCTCCGGATCTGTATGTCCAGTCCCTGAAGCTGGGGTTGGAGCTTTCTGAGATTCAGGATCTGGTTGTAACCCATACTCATAAGGATCATTTTGACTCCTTTTTCCTGGGGTTAAGGGCAAAAGATGGGGCCACCAAGCTGCCTGATAGAAAAGAAGAGGATAATTATCTATCCGTTTATGGAAGCAGTTTTGTAAAGGCGGCAGTTGACAAGGCTTTGGAGGAAGAACCTTATTCCAATAATGCCAGAATCCGGTTTGAAAATGTGAAACCAGGGGAATGGTTTCAGGCCGGAAACTTAAAGCTGTGCCCTTTAAAAGCAAATCATAAAAATGATGAACTCTGCTATATTTATGCGGTGACCGACGGAACCGCCAGTCTGCTTTATGCCAATGATACTGGAACACTTTCCGAAGAAACCCTTCAGATGATCGGAGATCTTGGTCTGGTTTTTGATTTAGTCAGCATGGACTGTGCAAGAGGTACCTTGCCTGGAGACGGGCATATGGGAATCAGAGAAAATTTAGAGCTTAAGAGACGGCTGGAGCAAATGGGGTGTACAGGTTCAGAAACCCGGTATTATTTAAACCATTTATCCCATATGAGCGGAATCATCCACGACGACCTTCAGTCGCTGATGGGACCAGAGGGCTTTACCGTGTCCTATGACGGTATGATTGTTAACATAGGCTGAGAGAGGAGGCTGAAGGCATATTTCCTTCCTTTCTATTTTAAAAAAAGAATTTTCCGATAAAACAATTTAGAAGAAAGGTATCCTGTTCTCTAAAAAGAGCGGAAAAGGTATATATGTATGAAGCTATTGGTGATATCTGATATACACAGCAATATATGGGCTCTGGAAAAGGTGCTGGAAACGGAACAGGATGTTGATTTGCTATGCTGTGCAGGAGACCTGGTGGATTATGGAACAGCTCCCTGCCAGGTGGTGGACCGCATCCGGAAGTGCACTCCCAGGGTGGTGGTTCAGGGAAATCATGACCGCCATACGGCAAACATCTGGAGACAGGGAGATTTTGAAAATATAGTTCCTGAAAAGTATAAATGGGTTCATCACAACTGCCGAAGGCTTGAAGAAGATAGAATCAGTTTTCTGGAGCAACTTCCCATCCGTCAGACCTTTGAGGCTGATGGTTATGTATATATGATGCAGCACCAGTATGACGATGCCTACGGATACATTGACAGCCGGTATCAGTTTGAGGAATTCTGGAAAGAACACGCCGGGCAGAAATACGGGGAAAGTAAAAAAAGACGCATAATATTTGGTCATACCCACCGTCCGTGCATTCACGTTCTGGATCAGAATATGCTGTGGCTTAATCCGGGAAGCGTTTCTTACCGAAGGCCTGATGATCCGGAAAAGACTGCACACTACATGGTGATTGAAAACGGAGAAATCCACCTGTGCCGTGTTCCCTATGACCAAAGCCAGCTATTAAAAGAGGCAAGTGAGCTGAACAGGATTCATGGGATGATGGAAACAGAGCTTCAGGATTTCTTCTTCTTTTTCGGAGATGCAAAAACTACAAGAGATCCGCTTCCGGTGGGAGATGAATCACAATATTAAGAAAAGAGGAAATAGATATGATGACTTATCGTCGTTATCCAATGAAGGGAATTGCCAATTTCAGAGACCTGGGAGGATATTCGTGTAAAGGCGGTATGACAAAGTGGGGAGTGTTTTTCCGCAGCACCAGCCTTCATAAGGCAAAGCCGGAGGATGTGGCTGTCATGGAGCGGATAGGAATTTCCCGGATTCTGGACCTTCGTTATCCTGGGGAACAGAAAGAAAAGCCGGATGTTCCGGTCAAAGGTGCTGAATGGCTGGGGATTTCTTTGCTGGGAACCATACCAGTGGAGGACCTTGATGTCAATGATAAGGAAGAGGATACAAAGACTCTAATTAATATGTACCGCCAGATTATCGGCAGCTCCAGAGCTGAGATAAAGGATTCGGTTCAGGCCATGATCCATGCTGAGGCACCCGCTCTGTTTCACTGTGCGGCAGGAAAAGACAGAACCGGAATTTTAGCCATGCTGCTTTTGGGAACTGTAGGAGTGAGCCGGGAGGACATTATAGCAGATTATGAAATGAGTCACCACTATATCAGAAGCTTTACGGAGGATATATCAGGATCTCACGGCAGCAATATGCAGAAGCTGTATGATGAAATTGTGGAGAAATGGGGGTCTGTTGCAGGCTTTTTGCAGGAATGCGGCATTACTCAAAAAGAGCTGTCCCGCCTCAATGAAAAGTTCGTGCAACCCTGTGATTTTGAGTGGTAAAAGATTAGGTTTAAAAGGAAAGAGAGGCTTTAAAAAATGGAATTGAAGCAAGTGGTTGAAGCTGTTGTAAAAAGCAGTAATTGGAAAGGGCCTGAAATACGGTTGGACATTCCTCACGGGGATATGCCTGGGGATAAGGTTGAAATCGGGGAAGTACATATTAACAAGGCAAATACCATTTTTCCGGAGCTGTTATCAACGCTGTCAGAGACTTTAAAAAAACGGGAAACAAAAAAGGTAGTTTTGACCGTATGCGGAGGCTCAGGCGTGGGTAAATCAGAGATCGCTTCCTTGCTGTCTTACTATTTTAATCAGCTTGGCATTGGAAGTTATACCCTTTCCGGAGACAATTATCCTCGCAGAATTCCAAAGTATAATGATGCAGAACGTCTTCATATATTCCGGGAATCCGCCCTGAAATCTATGGTCAGGACAGATACATTTAGCAAAGAGAAATTTCAGATTATTCGTCAGTTTCAAAAAGAAGATGATGATGCCAATCCAGTTCATGTTAAGGAATATCCCTGGTATGAATCCTATTTGTCAGGAGGAAAGGAAGGGCTGAGAAATTACCTTGGGACTGCCAGGGAAATTGCTTTTGATGAGTTAGAGGAGATTTTGACCCAATTTAAAAATGGAGAACAAGAAATATGGTTAAAACGCATGGGAAGAGAGGACGCGGATCTTTGGTACAGTAAGGTGGACTTTTCCAACATCAATATTTTAATCATTGAATGGACTCATGGAAACAGCAGCAATTATAAAGGCGTAGATATTCCCATTCTGCTGAACAGCACACCTGAGGAGACCTTGGCTCACCGCAGAGCCAGAAACCGGGATGGTGCAACAGACAACCCATTTACCACTATGGTCCTGGAATTGGAACAGGCTATGCTGGAGGCCCAGGCCCCCAAGGCAGCAATCATTCTTTCCAAAAACGGGGAATTACTGTCTTATGAGCAGTTTTACAGACACATGGAAGAACGCAAAGGAGAGAGCCATGATCAGTAAGAAAGCCGGGAGTTCTATTGACAACGGGGTAATGCTCAATGCTTATCCCGACAGTATGGGTGGTACCTTGTCCCATATTGCTGACTTTTTAAAGAAACCGGAAATGGAAGAGGTATTCAGCACCTTTTACATTCTGCCCAGCATTTTTAACACTGACTTGGACCGGGGTTTTTCCGTGATTGATTATGGGTTAAATGAGCTTCTGGCAGACAGAAAGGATATTGAGGACTTAAAGGACTTGGATATTGATTTAAAGCTGGATTTTATCTTAAACCATTCATCTGTGCTGTCAAAGCCCTTTCAGGATATTTTAAAACATGGGGAAAAATCAAGGTACAAAGATTTCTTTATTGACTGGAATAAGTTCTGGGAAGGCCACGGATCCATGACTGAAGAAGGCTATATTCAGCCAGATAATGCGCTTATAAAGGACATGTTTTTCCGAAAGCCAGGCCTGCCCATTCTGATGGTGCGCTTGCCTGGCGGGAAAAATGTGCCTTACTGGAATACTTTTTATCAGGAAGTCCGGTACAAAGAGGTGGATGCCTGGGACTTGATTCAGGAAATGGAGATCCAGTACTCATCGGCAGAGCAATTGGCTGAAATGGTAAACAAGGCACTGAAAGAGGGAAAGAAACCCTCTGAAATTCAGCTGGAAAAATACGAAAGCTATAAGACTGACCTGGTGGAGCTGCTGGAATCAAGGAGGAAATACCTTGGACAGATGGACTTGAACATTCAGTCTCCTCTGGTTTGGGAGTATTATGACAGCACCTTAAAGACCCTTTCCCAATACGGCGCTAAAATTGTACGGCTGGATGCATTTGCATATGCTCCCAAGGTTCCGGGGGCGAAAAATTTTTTGAACGATCCGGGAACCTGGGATTTACTGAAAAAGGTACAGGATTTAGCGGACCAGTATCAGGTACAGCTTCTGCCGGAAATACACTCCAGCTACGGCGAAAGAACATTTGAATTGTTGTCTGAAAAAGGATATATGACCTATGACTTTTTTCTTCCGGGCCTCATTATTCATGCTCTGGAGAGCGGAAGCGGGGAATATCTGGTACGATGGGCAAATGAACTGCGGGAAAAGAAAATCAAAGTAGTAAATATGCTGGGCTGTCACGACGGGATTCCTCTTTTAGACTTAAAGGGTATGATTCCTGATGAGGAGATTAATAAGTTAATTGAGGCCGTTGTAAGCCGAGGTGGTTTTGTTAAAAATCTCCATGGACAGAAAAATGTCTATTATCAGGTCAATGCAACTTATTACAGTGCTCTTGGGGAGGACGATAAAAAGATGCTGTTTGCAAGAGCATTACAGTTGTTTATGCCCGGAAAGCCCCAGATATGGTATCTGGATCTTTTTGCCGGTAAAAATGATTATGAAGCTGTAAAAAGGTCCGGTGCATCCGGGCATAAGGAAGTGAACCGTACCAATCTGTCTGTACCCCAGATGGAAGAGATGCTGGAACTTGATGTGGTGAAAAAGCAGATTAAAATGCTTCGGTTTAGAAACAGCTATCCAGCTTTTGGCTTTGATTCAGAAATGGAAATACGCAGTAATGGACCAAGTCTGGAGATTGTATGGAAAAATAATGGGTATGAAGCCAGATTAAAAGCTGATTTGCGGAATTGTGAATACGAGATGACAGGGACAGATGAAAAAGGAAATGTTTATTTTGAATTCCATTGAGAAATGTATAATAGGGACTGATGCTCAACTAATTTTATGTTAGTTGAGCATCAGTCTTCTTTTGGTCTTTTCACACCAAAATTCAGATTCCGAAAAGCTCATAAAATTAATATAATTAAATAGATAAGTAACATAATTGAATAAGAGAAGATAGAATTTAAAAATGAAAATAAAATAATGGAAGAGTCAAAATAACTGATTGCAGAAATTATTCTGACGTTTCTTCCCGACAGTATTCCAAAACGGATAAAGATGCGACTTTTATATATAAAGAACAATCATATTCGATATATAAGCTGAGCCGATGTGTATATTACAGGCAGAGATTTTTTCATGTCAAAAACCATTAATTATTATGATAGAAAATAGGCTTGGTTTAAGGGGAAATCAAGGAAAGTTAAGGGTGATTGTTAAAGATAAGACATATCAAACCTAAGAAATGGTGGCTATGGGAAAGATTAATATGAGCAAATGAAACATAGGAAATACCAGATGAGATAGGGAAATCACAGATTATGGACTAATTAATGTTTGAGCTAAATTGTACTCAACCAATTATTATCCAACACTATTTTATTTATTTCACCAGGAAGTTTATTTTACCTGGAATATTCAGATTTGATTTTCGATGCAGAGTGTCTTTCATGTATATTGCAGCCTTAATTGAACCTCTTGTTAAGTTATCCCATATTATGAAAGTGACTGATATTATTATTTAATAACAAGTCAATTTAAAAATATTGTTAAGGGATGATTTGAAATGAGTATATATAGAACATCTGATTCATGTGGTTCTTCATCATGTAATAAGCCATGCAGGTGCTGTGTAGGGCCAACTGGGCCACAGGGTGTTCCTGGTCCAGCCGGTGTGCAGGGCTCTCCTGGCGTTCCCGGCCCAGCCGGCTCCCAAGGAGAAGCGGGTCCTGCTGGTGTGCAAGGCCCCGCTGGTGTGTCCGGCCCAACCGGACCACAGGGTAATGTAGGGGCAACCGGACCACAGGGTGATACCGGTCCTGCTGGAAGTATAGATCCTGAAACCATTTTATTTAATGTTATTGGTCCCACTGGTTCAGCTGCTATGACACTTGGAGAATCTCTTGTTTTTGAGTCCAATACACTTGATATTACTGTTACCCCAGGCTCTGCAATTGTCAAGATAGAAGACTCTAATCCGTCAGGAGATACTGGCCCAACCGGTCCGACTGGTCCCCAAGGAGAAATCGGTCCAACCGGCCCACAGGGAGAGATCGGCCCAACTGGTTCCCAAGGAGAAATCGGCCCAACCGGCTCCCAAGGAGAAATCGGTCCAACCGGCCCACAAGGAGAAACCGGTCCAACCGGCCCGCAGGGAGAAATCGGTCCGACCGGCCCACAGGGAGAAATCGGTCCAACTGGTCCCCAAGGAGAGATGGGGCCAACTGGTTCCCAAGGCGAAATAGGGCCAACTGGTTCCCAAGGCGAAATAGGGCCAACTGGCCCCCAAGGCGGAGTAGGTCCGACGGGTGCAATTGGTTTGCAAGGAGAAACCGGCCCGACAGGCCCGCAGGGAGAAAACGGTCCAACTGGTCTCCAGGGAGAAATAGGTTCGACCGGCCCACAGGGAGAAATGGGCCCAACTGGTCCCCGGGGAGAAATAGGTTCGACAGGCCCGCAGGGAGAAAACGGTCCAACTGGTCTCCAGGGAGAAATAGGTTTGACAGGCCCACAGGGAGAAATGGGCCCAACTGGTCCCCTGGGAGAAATTGGTCCGACAGGCCCGCAGGGAGAAATAGGTTCGACAGGCCCACAGGGAGAAATGGGCCCAACTGGTCCCCAGGGAGAAATAGGTTCGACAGGCCCGCAGGGAGAAATTGGTCCAACTGGTCCCCAGGGAGAAATTGGTCCGACAGGCCCGCAGGGAGAAATAGGCCCGACAGGCCCGCAGGGAGAAATTGGCCCGACAGGCCCACAGGGAGAAATAGGCCCAACTGGCTCGCAAGGAGAAATAGGTCCAACCGGTTTGCAGGGAGAAGTCGGTCCAACCGGCCCGCAAGGAGAAGTCGGTCCAACCGGCCCGCAAGGAGAAATCGGTTCAACCGGCCCGCAAGGAGAAATCGGTTCAACCGGCCCGCAAGGAGAAATCGGTTCAACCGGCCCACAAGGAGAAATAGGCCCAACCGGCCCGCAAGGAGAAATCGGTTCAACCGGCCCGCAAGGAGAAATCGGCCCAACCGGTCCAGAGGGAGAAATCGGCCCCACCGGTCCAGAGGGAGAAAACGGTCCAACCGGCCCGCAAGGAGAAATCGGCCCCACCGGTCCAGAGGGAGAAATAGGTCCAACTGGTCCGCAAGGAGAAATCGGCCCAACCGGTCCAGAGGGAGAAATAGGTCCAACCGGCCCAGAGGGAGAAATAGGACCCACTGGCTCCCTAGGAGAAATCGGCCCAACCGGCCCAGAGGGAGAAATAGGTCCAACAGGCCCAGAGGGAGAAATCGGCCCCACCGGTCCAGAGGGAGAAATAGGTCCAACCGGCCCGCAGGGAGAAATCGGCCCAACTGGTCCAGGGGGAGAAATAGGCCTAACCGGCCCAGAGGGAGAAATAGGACCCACTGGCCCCCAAGGAGAAATCGGCCCAACCGGTCCAGAGGGAGAAATAGGACCCACTGGCCCCCAAGGAGAAATCGGCCCCACCGGTCCAGAGGGAGAAATAGGACCCACTGGCCCCCAAGGAGAAATCGGCCTAACTGGTCCAGGGGGAGAAATAGGCCCAGCCGGCCCAGAGGGAGAAATAGGACCCACTGGCCCCCAAGGAGAAATCGGCCCAACCGGTCCAGGGGGAGAAATCGGCCCGACCGGGCCACAAGGAGAAATGGGACCCACTGGTCCCCAGGGAAGTGCCGGTTCGAGTAATTCTTTTCTGATTCCATTTTCAACCGGATATACGGCTATTTCCACACCCACTATAAATGCTGCGGGTCAGTCTCTACGTATTGCTGTAACCGGTTTTGGTGAAAGCGGACTGAATATTGCATTAGGTGCTCCAAACGGTAACACCTTCACACCAACTGTAGCAGATGACTGGTATATGTTTACGTTACCGGCTGATGTCATCATTCAGAGCATCCGGGCTAGCGTAGTGAATGGAGTTGCATTAGATCTAACCGCTTATAGCAACCTTAACCCATATATTGTAATTGCAACCGCACCAGCCGACAGCAAAAATTACACCTTTTTAGAAGAAACGTATTTTGATTTGAATCCAATTTTAGGCGGACAGATTCATCCGGTACACGGAACAATTGCCCATGGACAATTGAATAATATTAATGCAACAATTACAGCAGGAACACAAGTCATGATATGCATGGGCCTTAAAATGCCGTCTTCCCCATCTTTGGCACTTGCACCTATTATGGGCTTTAACGGAGGTATCGTTGCCCAATTTGCATAACAGCCTTGTTATTAACTGAGAAAAATGGCGCCAAACGACAAAGTCTGGCGCCATTTTCCAGTATTTTTTGTGTAACAAACTCATAAGCGGCTGAATGCCTCATGCAGTACCCATCAAACTGTGTACATAGCTTGAGATACGGACGCTATCAGATCTGTTTTACTCCTTAGAAAGGTATATTACAATATGCTTTTTCCTTATAATCCATCTGGAATATCCACCCACTGCTGTTTCTGGTTGCTTTCAAAGATTTTATTGCAAAGCACCATTTCGTGGAGTCCATCCTCAAAGGTAGCATACTCACGGACCACGTTAGGATTGTCAATGCTGTTATACACATTGGCAAAGCACTGTTTAAAAGCATCGGGAAAGCCTTCCAGATGACCGAAGGGATAGGCAATCAGCGGTCTGGTATTGGGATGAACGGTAGCAATGCCTTTTTCCATGACCTGGTTAAAGCTGTCCCGCTGGCCGATGGTCAGTTGATTGCAGACTTCGCTGTTCCACTCCGCGGATTTTTTGTAGCCGCCCACCAATAAGTCGATAGCCACAGACTTTCCGGCGATCACCTGAGAGAAGAAGGCGCTGCCCTTTGCGCCGTTGCTGAACCGGAACATAACACTGGCATTGTCTTCCGTATCAATGGTGATGTTCTCATAATCTTCCTCTGCAAATTTTTCCTTTGAAAAGGCAATTACATGTCCTTTTGGTTTTTTTCGTGTAGGATGAATTGTTGAAAAGTCTGCGTTAACTGCAACTATTTTCTGACCGGTCACATACTCAGCCAGATCCATCCAATGGGATCCGATGTCGGCAACGGCACGTGTGCTGCCGGATTCCGAAGAATTCAGACGCCAGCTGTAATCAGTTTCATACAAAAGCCAGTCCTGAGTATAGCTTCCGGTAATAGAGAAAATCTCCCCTAATTCACCGTCTTGAATTACATGTTTTAAATGGTTGTTCATAGGATAGAAGCGGTTGTGGAAATTGATGGCGGCAATTAATCCTGTTTCCTGAGCTTTTGTTACCAGTGTCCGGGCTTCTTCTATGGATACGCACATGGGTTTTTCGCAGATAACGTGGACACCGTGCTCCATGGCATACATTGCGATTTCAAAATGAGTATTATTGGGAGTACAGATATGTAACACGTCCAGCTTCATATTATCAATCATCTGTCTGTAGTCGTTAAAATACTGTGGAACATTGAGAGACTCAGCCGCTTCTTTTGCGCTGATTGTATCGGCAAGAGCTACAACTTCAACATTTCCAAGACGTCTTACGGTTTCAATATGGACCCGTCCGATAAAACCGGTTCCCACAACTCCCATTCTGTAAATTTTCATATTCAATTCCTTCTTTCCTTATTGGATTTTCAATGTAATTGACATTCTTAATCAGAGTGCAAAACCTATAGTATAGATAAGAAGCTATCATAGTGTTTTTCCCACAGAGCAGTTTCCTGAGGATAAAATTCATGACAGGGAAAGGACTCTTTTACCAGTGCCCGGCCTTCCTCCACAGAGCGGATCTGCCCGTCAGCCATGAGCTGCATCATGATATTACCGATGGCGGTGGCCTCAGTGGGGCCGGCATATACAGGCAGGCTGCAGACATTTGCAGTCAATTGGCACATCAGCCTGCTTTGTGCGCCTCCGCCCACAATATGAATCCCGGTAAATGTTTTTTCTGTATGCCTTTCCAACAGCTTTAAATTCCATCGGTATTTACATGCCAGGCTTTCATAGACACACCGCACCATTTCTCCCAGGCTAAGGCGTACATCCCCATACCGTTTTCGGCAGTTGCTCTGAATTTTCTCAGGCATATTTTCGGGAGAAAAAAAGATTGCCTCATCCACATCAATGAAATATTGTAAAGGCGGAGCCAGAGCAGCCATTTCCTCCATCTGTGAATAGGAATAATCGGTTCCCCGTTCTTGATAATAGGCTTTGATCTGCTGAATAATCCAGGTGCCCATAACATTGCGAAGGATCCTGTGATGACCCTTGTAACTGCCTTCATTTGCAATATTGTATTGAAAGCCATGCTCATTGATAATGGGAAGTTCTGCCTCGGTACCAACCAAAGCCCAAGTCCCGCAGCTGATAATGGCGTGGTCCTGACTGGCCTGAGCGGCCAGAAAGGCGGAGGCGGTATCGTGTTCACATACAGCGGCAATCTGAAAGCCTTTGGTGTGCAGCCGGGCATTGAATTCTTCCGTAGTTTTGCCTATCATATTTCCGGGGTAAGATATATCTGCGAAGATATGAGAGGGGATTTGGTAACGATCTAAGATAAGCGGATTCCAGGTCTTGAGTTTGTAGTCATACATTTGGCTGACGGAAGCCAGTGTGTATTCTGTTTGCTGCCGGCCGGAGAGAAAATATATCAGAAGATCCGGTATAAATAGTAATTTGTTCCCATTCTGATAATAATAGGTTTCTTTTTCAAAATACATGGAAGCCAGCTGCATCAGTGTATTAAAACTGGCATTTTGGTTTCCGTTGACATGGTATAAATCTGAGGGAGACATGACATCGTATATTTTCCGCGAATGTTTCATTGTCCGGTCATCCCGGTAGCAGTGGACCTGAGAAAGAAGTTCTCCTGTTGGTGAAACAAAAGCATAGTCGTTGCAGAAACTGTCAATGCCAAATGACTGTATATCATCCCCGGTTATGTTTACCGCAATTCTTAGGCCGTGTATCATCTCCTGATATATCTCCAGAATATTCCAGTACAGGCCCCCGGGAAGTGATACCGGGCCATGACCGAACTGGTGCAGGGTGCGGATGGACAGGCGCTGCCCCGTGTAGATGCCAAGTACTATTTTCCCGCCGCTTCCGCCTAAATCAAATGCAACATAATTCATAATGTTCCTCCTGGTGAAGAGTGTTATTTTGTTGCAAGAATCTCCACATTGGAATATTTTAAATAAGCCAGCTTGACTAGATCCGTATTGCTGTCCGTAATAATATAATCAATTTCAGATAAATCCATGAGATATACCTGGCCAACCTGATTGAATTTGGTGTAATCGGCTAACAGGTATTTTTTCTGGGAATGAAGCAGCAAAGCCTTTTTTATATCAATTTCGTGGATCCCGGAATCGGTTATGTGATTGCTGTTGTTAATTCCAGTGCACGAGAAAAAGGCTTTATTGGGATAATAGTGTGCAGCGTTTTCTATTGCAATATTTCCATATATGGACAGGTTTGAGTTCTTGAAAATTCCGCCCAGGCATACAACGGTATGATTTGGGTTTTGGATTTTGGAGCATTCAAGCAGAAAAGATATGGAATTTGTTATAAAGGTGACCTGAATATCCGGAGGTATGTATTTGTACAGAGATAAGCAGGTTGAACTGTTATCAATAAAAACGGTATCTCCGTTCTGAATGACCGAAGCAGCAGTCTTGCAGATCAGCTGTTTTTCCTCCACATTCTGAATATTTCGGACCTGTATGGGTGATTCATAATTCTTCCTGTGCTCAGGTTGCGATGCCCACTGTAAGACAGCGCCACCGTGAGTGCGTTTTAAAGCACCGGATTCTTCCAGCTCACATAAGTCTCTTCGTATGGTTTCCCTGGATATATGGAACAATTGGGCTAATTCTGTTACAGTCACGCTGCCATTGTTCTTTAGCTGACACATAATTTCCGATTGACGTTCCAAATTATACATACCATTAACCCTTTGCTGTTAGTATAAGGCTTTATTCCTTTCCAATCAAGCTGCTGGTGATTGAACAGAATGCATCGCATTCAATTCGTTCCAGCATACTGTATGCTAAATAAATATTCGGACCGGATACAACCACGCCATGGAGAGGGAGGATTACACCGATGGGCTTTTTCATGGCCAGTTCCCGGCGATCTTCAAAATATTGGTAAACATTCATGGAAAGCTCAGTAGTATAAGCTTTGGTGTATTCAATACAACCCACATAGCCTCTGCCCATAGTAGCTTCCGTCAGATTAGGAATAGGGGCAGCTTTTGCCACAAACGGCATACAGTAAAAGGGATGGGCGTGTATGGTGCATCCAATCTCTTTAAAGTTTTTTAAAATAAGGGCGTGCATCAGGCCTTCCCTTGAAAGTTTTCCCGTACCTTCCAGAATGTTCTCTTCGTAGTCAATCAGAAGGAAATCCTCGGGTCTTAATTCACAGTGCTTCTGCTCCGACATCAGAGACGGGCTGATTAAGATTCTGTTTTCATCTGCACGGACGGCAAAATTACCGCCTGCGGCGTTGGTTAATCGACGGTCCCACATTAATTTAGCAACCTTACACATTTCTTCACGCAATTCGATATAGGATAAATTACTCAATGTTAGCACTCCTCTTCTTAATTTATAATGTTATTTTTGTTATTTGTACCTGTGATTCCAATTCTCCTGCCCGTTTTAAATCAAATCCAACCGAGGATGAGGATTCTGCTGTGGCAGCAGAAATTGCCGTGGCCAGACGTAGTGTATCGGAAAAAGAATAATGTTGTTGTAAACCATAAATAATTCCGGACAGAAAGCAATCTCCGCAGCCTATGGTATTTTTTACTGTGATCTTAGGCGGTTGCAGCCGGTAAATTCCTTCCGGGGTTTTTACAATGGAGCCACTTCCGCCCAATGAGACCGCTATAACGGGAATACCGTACTTTTCCAGCGACTGAATGGCATGAATGATTTTTTCATCCGTATCCAGTGTTTCATTGCAGAGGCTGGATAGCTCATCCAGATTGGGCTTGATAAGATAGGGGGACTCCAGAATGCACTGTTTTAAGGTCTCTCCGCTGGTATCCAGAAAGATTTTTAAGTTTTTGCCCTTCAGCCTGCGGATTATGGTGTTGTATATGGCAGAATCCGGACAATTGGTCGCGTCACCGGACAGAACAAGATAGTCGCCGTCATCAATCTGACAGATCATATTCCCGATCAGCTGGTCAAGTACTGTCTGATTCAGCAATACCCCCCTGGAAGCTAAGGTCGAGCAATGGCCATTCTCTTCTATAATTAAATAGTTGGTCCGGCTGTCCGTATCAGCGGTCTCATCCATGATAAAATTAGTGAGAATTCTGTGCTCATTTAATAAATGAATAATTTTTCTTCCGGTAGGTCCATGGGCGATTCCAAAAGCAGCGCTGTCCAGACCGAGAAGTTTCAGATTAATTGAAACATGGGTTCCTTTGCCGCCAATGGTGTCATCGGAATACTGCAATCGGTTGGTTATGTCTTTTTGGAAATGTTCTAAATACAGAAGCTTGTCTATAGCAGGATTTAAAGTTACAGTATGTATCATTTCTTAGGTATACTCCTTTCCCTGATATTTTTGCTGGAATGTGTGTATTTGACCGTAATGCTTACGGTTACAATTGAAAAATAATAGAATTATTTAATTCCAATCACATAGTAACACGAAACGGGCACAAACGCAACATTATTTTTGATTATCTTTTAATGTACACAAAAACGGAAGAATAAAATTGTGAAAATGTGACAAAAAGAAAAGATAATAAAAGTTTTTATTGAAACATACGTAAATATATGGTATATTACACACATAAACAAAAGCAAACAAACAGATGCAAATAGGAGGACAATATGGATTACAAAAAAACATTACTAGAACCAATCAAAATAGGAAAACGGGTAGCACCCAACCGTTTTTTTATTCAGGCAATGGAATGTAATTCGGAAGATGAAACAGGAAATCCCTCGGAGGAAACGACAGAAAGATACTGCAATCTGGCAAAAGGAGAGGCGGGGCTCATTTCCCTGGAAGCAATTACAGTAACCAGAGAAAGCCGTGCCAGAGACAATCAGCTCACCATTATGCCCAAGAATGAGAAACCATTAACCGCTTTTGTGGAAGAGGTTCACAAAGCCAATCCAGAATCACTGTTTATATTTCAGCTGACGCATTCAGGCGAAATATCCAATCCGGCATTTTCCAAACGCGTGACACCTAATCCTCTTCCGGGTTACGGCGGAGAGCTGCTGACCGAAGCTGACGTTGAAAGAATCATGGACAGTTTTGTGACTGCAGCAAAGATTGCCTATAACGCCGGAGCAGATGGCATTGATATGAAGTTATCCCATGGATACCTGGGCTGCCAGATGATTCGTCCCCACAACAACAGGGACTGGAAGTACGGAGGAAGCTGGGAGAACCGGAGCCGGTTTGCTTTTGAATTAATCGAGCGTATCCGCAGAGAAATACCGGACCAGAAGTTCCTTGTGGGTTCAAAAATATCAGCATGGGAAGGCTTCCCGGGAGGCTTTGGTACGGATGGCCCTGGTTCTCCGATCATGGATCTGACGGAACCTCTGGCTTTAGTCAAGGGCCTGGAAGAAAGGGGGGCAAACTTTATTATTCAGTCTGCAGGCAGTCCTTCCATAACCATCAGCCTGACCCAGGTGGACAGGCACATTCCGTATTATGCCTATTTGCATCAGTATTGGGCAAAGGAATTCAGGAAGGTGCTCAAACCGGAAACCGTGGTAATAGGCTCTAATTTTTCTCCTTACAGGAATGGAAAGAATGACTTGTGTGCGGTAACGCCGGAGGAGAGCAATCTTCTTAATTACGGAGCCTGGTGTGTTGAAAATCATGTGACGGATATGATCGGTCTGGGAAGACAGTCATTTGCCGATCCGTTTTTGCCGAAGAAGCTCAGGGAAGGAAAGGAAGAGGAGATCAAATTCTGCCTGCTTTGTGACAAATGCCTGGAATTGCTGATACAGCAGAGCAAGGTGGGGTGCTGTGCATTTGATAAGGCAGCTCATGAGGAACTGGTCAGAACACGTAAGGAGAAGGGTAACTTAAGGACTCATCATACTTAATATGGTGATCAAATAAAATTTAAATTATTGGAGGAGGAACAATGGTAAAAAAATTAGGAGTGGTTTTCATGACAGTGGCCTTGCTGGGAAGTATGATTATGGGCTGCACACAAAACACATCCAAAAGCGTCAGCGATAATGGAAAAGAGAACTCAAGCGCTGCAGTCACCACCGAAGGAAAGCAGACTGCCGAAAGCTCGTCGGAGGAAGCTTCCGGTCTGATCGGTATTGCGCTTCCCGCAGCTGATCATGGCTGGGTTGCGGGAACTATTTATTATGCGGAGCAGAAGTGCAAGGACCTGGGCCTTGATGAGGGGGGCGGATATAAAATAGTGACTTCCGCCAATGTAAATGAACAGGCCAATCAGATTGATGAATTGATTTCCCAGAAATGTTCCGCAATTGTTTTGCTGCCGCATAATGATGAAGTATCTGTAGCAGCACAGAAAATTATTGATGCAGGAATCAAGCTGATTGTATTTGACCGTAAGGTTGCAGGCGATTATACCGCTTATGTCGCCGGAAATAATGCAGGCATCGGAACGAGTGCGGCAAAATACCTGGGGGGTAAACTGGACGGTAAAGGGATCGTTGCAGTCATGTCTGCTCCCAGTGTCGGTTCTGTCAGCGTTGAAAGGACTGAAGCCTTTGAAAAAGAAATGGCGGCATCCTATCCGGATGTTCAGCTGATCGAAGTCTCTGCATCTGGGTTTACTCAGGAAGCCGGTTTATCCATGGCTACAGACATGCTGGTGGCAAATCCTCAGATTGATGCAGTATTCTCAATCGATGATGAGCCGTCTCTGGGCATACTCCAGGCGGTCAAGGATGCCAACCGGACCGATGTGAAGTACATATCCGGAGGAGGCGGAGCTCAGTCCTGGTATTCCAAAATTCAGAAGGAATCAGATATCAACTGCTTTACGGAGACCTACAGTCCTTCCATGATCAGCGATGCCATTCAGGCGGCAAAAGATATTCTGGACGGGAAATACGTACCAAAGGATACCATCATTGAGCCATCCACTGTTGATTCCAGTAATGTTGCAGATTTTATAAATTCAGATTCCCCATATTGATGTAAGAATAAGAGTGTAAAAAGCAGGCTGTTGTATTTTCGGTGAAATATACGACAGCCCTGCTTTCAACAGGAGTGATTATTATGAGCGATTACATAATCAAAATGTGCGGTGTAGAAAAAGCGTTTGGAGCAAACTGTGTGCTGCATCATGTGGATTTTTCCTTGAAAAAGGGCAGCATTCATGCCTTGCTGGGGGAAAATGGAACTGGAAAGACCACATTAATGAATATACTTGGGGGAGTGATTCCGGGTGATAAGGGCGAAATTGCAATCAATGGAGCTGTCAATAAAATCGGAGACCGGATGAATGGGAATCTGAATGAGATTGCGTTTATTCATCAGGAACTGACCCTGATCAATGACCTGAATATTTATGAAAACCTGTTTTTGGGCCGTGAGCTGAAAAAGGGCGGCCGGCTGGACAAAAAAAGTATGTATGACCAGGCGCTGAAAATTCTGGACAGAATGAAGATCGATCTGGATCCGGCTGTAAGAGTGGAGGATATCAATGCCTCATATAAGCAGATTGTAGAAATAGCAAGGGCATTGATGAAGAATTCGAAAGTTATCATTATGGATGAACCTACCACATCACTGACCAATGTGGAAATTGCCCATGTGTTTCATATTATGAAGGAGTTAAAAGCACAGGGAATCAGTTTTGTATTTATTTCCCATAAATTAAACGAAGTAATGGAAATATGTGATTCGTATACGGTAATGAGAGATGGATGTGTGGTCAGCAGCGGAGCAGTGGGCCCTGATGTTTCGGAACAGCTGCTGGCAAAGTATATGGTTGGTAAAGAATTGTCCTATAATGATTTATATATGGAAAGAAAAATTGGCCCGGACATCCTGCAGGTGCAAGATTTATCCAGGGCCTCAGAATTTACAAATGTTAATTTTCATGTGGGGCAGGGAGAAATCGTGGGATTTACGGGACTGCTGGGAGACGGCAGATCCGAGGTCTTTCAAACCGTATATGGCTGCAATAAGCAATATACAGGAGATATTTTCATACACAATTCTAAATATAAAATGGACAGCACAGTAAAAGCCCGGAAGCTGAAGCTTTCTTATCTGCCCAGAAACAGAAAAGAGAACGGCATCATTAAAGATTTGAGCATCGCCCATAACCTGTCCATATCCATCATAAAAAAACTGCAGAAACGCCTTATTATTGAAAAAAAGAGAGAGAAGCAATTCAATCAGGATTATGTGGAAAAGCTGAATATTAAGCTGAATCATCTCTATGATCTGATTGTAAGCCTTTCCGGCGGAAATCAGCAGAAGGTTATTCTGGCCAGGGCCTTAAGTTCCAATCCGGATCTGGTCATTCTGGATAATCCCACCCAGGGGGTGGATATCGGAGCAAAACTGGAGATATACGGAATCATTATGCAGCTTGCTGCAGAAGGAATGAGCTTTGTCGTTCTTTCCAGTGAAGCCCAGGAAGTACTCATGCTGTGTGACCGTATTTATGTCATGTATCACGGGGAAATACGAAAGGAATTCCCCCGGGCAGAAGCAAATGAGGAGAATATTATGATTGTTGCCACAGGCGGCAAGTTATAACAAATATGGAAAGGTGGTATACAATGAAAGGAACCGGTTCGGCAAGAGACTGGAAAAAGACAGCCAGCAACAACAGCGCTCTGATTGCATTTGTTGTTCTGTTTCTTTTGGCGGTAGCATTGAAAGGGACAATGTTTTTGTCTTGGAACAACATTATTAATATTTTAAGAAATAACTCAATTATTGGAATCGTTGCTCTGGGCATGACTCTGATCATTATTACCGGAGGCATTGATTTATCTGTAGGGTCCCAGCTGGCTATGATCGGGCTGGTGGCAATTAAGGTGCTTAACACAACACAGAGTATTGCGCTGACAATCTTGTCCTCTGTGGCAGCTGCGGTGGTTTTTGGATTTTTAACCGGAGTTCTGGTGGCGAAATTCAGAATTCCCGCCTTTATTACTACCCTGGGAACCATGACCATGTACCGGTCCATATCCCAATATTTCCTCAACGGAGGAGGTGTTATGGCCAGCGGAGAAAAGATGGACGCCTACATAAAAATATCCAACACCAATTTATTCGGAAAAATTCCGATGCCTATTATTTACTGGGCAATCTGTGTCATCATAATCCATTTGCTGGTAAACTATACTGGAATAGGAAGGCATATTTACGCAGTGGGCAGCAATGAGAAAGCTACGTTATTATCAGGAGTTTGTGTCAGTAAGGTAAAGTATTTTGTGTACACGGTATCTGCAGTTCTGGTTGCTGTTGCCACCATTGTAGAAACCTCCAGACTGGGAAGCATCAATTCTTCATCTTCCGGTTCCAGCTATGAAATGGATGCCATTGCGGCAGCCGTCATCGGCGGAACCAGCATGTCCGGCGGCAAGGGGAAGATCCTGTTTACTGTTTTCGGCACATTGACCCTGGGGATTATCAACAATATGATGAATTTGCTGGGTGTAAATGCATTTTTAGTCGGTGCGGTAAAAGGGGCGATTATCATTGTGGCAGTTCTTTTGCAGACTAGATTGAATAAGGAGTGAGTCTAAAAAAGAAATTATACGGTGATCAGTTCAACGCCATAGTTGGCAAGATAGCTGCAGCTGTCTCTGTCCGCCTGGCTGTCGGTAATGATATAATCTATATTGTTGAAAGAGGATAAAAAGATCTGTCCGTCTTTCTCAAATTTGCTGTGGTCCGCCAATACGAATACCTGATTCGACAATTCGATCATCAGCTTCTTGGTTTCCAGTTCCTGGATGCTGGAATCGGTGATCATGCGGTTGGCAGAGATCCCAGAGCAGGAAAGAAACGCTTTATTGGGATAATATACCTTTGCATTATCCAGCGACATATTGCCGTAGATGGATAAGTTGGAGCTTTTGAATATGCCTCCCAGGCATATGTACATATGGTTCTGGTTATTCAGTTTAGCGGCTTCCATCAGAAGCTGTATGGAGTTGGTTATGATGGTTACCGGCATATTGGGGGGGACATACTGGGCCAGATAGGTTGTTGTAGAACTATTGTCCACAAAAATGGTGTCCTCCGGCTGGATATAGGAGGCTGCCAGCTTGCAGATGGCCTGTTTTTCCTGAAACCGGCGTATACCCCGGACGGATACAGGATATTTATCCTGCATGACGGCACTGCTTGATTTCTGCTCCACGGGCATGGCACCGCCATGGGTCCGGATCAGGACGCCTTCCCGCTCCAGATCTCTGAGATCCCGGCGGATGGTTTCCTTTGATGTCTGAAATTGTGCAGCTAACTCGGCAACATTCACGTTTTTGTGTGTTTCCAACAAATTTATGATTTCTGATTTTCGTTCTATATTATACATGGCTCCTCCGGTTAATTTATATAAATATACTTGATTAAGCTCATAATATCAATTGTTCCGGGGATAGTCAATACATATTGTGATAATATAAATTGATTTATAACAGAAATAATTATACAATAACAGAAACAAACGGGCACAAAAAGAAGAAGTAAACAAAGAACAAGGCAACAATAATATTGAGGAGGTAACAATATGAAACTGGGATTTTTTTCTGCCAATTTTAGCGAAAAGCCGTTGGAGGAGGTGGTGAAGCTGGTATCGTCCTATGGCTATGAAACTCTGGAGATTCCGGCCTATGAAGGCAATGGACAACTGGAGACAAAGGACGTTATAAAAGGCAATGCCGCTTCCGGCATCCGGAAAATGGTTGAGAGCTATGGAATGACCATACAGGCCTTAAGCAATCATGCCGATTCGTTTTTGATTATGGGACCTACCGGCAAGGAAACCGACTTTATTTACAAGGGGACTCCGGAAGAGAAAATCAAACACGGAACAGAAAGTCTGATTCGTACGGCTCAGGCAGCCAACGCCCTGGAGGTACCTATTGTAGTCGGATATCCGGGAGTGGAAAACTGGGGCAGATTTTTCTTCTTTCCCTATGGTGAGGGCTGGAAGGAGTATGAAGAACAGTTTGCGGAGCGTTTTACGCCGATTTTGGACAAGTTTCAGGAATACGGTGTAAAATTTGCCATTGAGATTCATCCAAACAGTTTTGTATATGATATTTACACGGCTGAAAAGGCACTGGAGCTGGTAAATTATCATCCGGCGCTGGGATATAATTTTGATCCGGCCAATATTATGTATCTGATGATTGATCCGGCCATTGTAATCGACCGGTTAAAGGACAGGATTTTTCATGTGCATGCAAAGGATGCGGAGCTGGCCTCCCACAACCTTCCTACAGGAGGAACCTTAATGCATGGGGATATGTCGGCGTTAAACCATACCTACCGGTTCCGGATCCCTGGCTGGGGACAGGTGGAGTGGAAGCGGGTCATTACAGAGCTTTCCATGGTGGGATACAACGGTTCGCTGAGCTATGAACATGAGGATGTTACCATGAGCAGAATGGACGGAGTGGAAAAAGTGGCTCAGTACTTAAAGCCCCTGATTATAAAAAATCCCTATGAGGGAAGAACGGATAAGCTATTTAACAAAGAGTAGGCCCTATGTTTTTAGTCAGTGAAAGAAAATTAAGCCTCAAAAGAGAGGTAATGCTGGTTTATTGTATAGGGCCTAAAAAATAAATCAGAAAGGAGTATGGAAATATGAAGTTAGGCTTAGTAACAGCAATATGTGAAGGCATGTCATTTGAAGAAGTGGTGGATTTTGCGGCAGAGCAGGGTCTGGAATGCCTGGAGGTGGCCTGCTGGCCTCCGGAAGGCGCTAAAAGAAGGTATGGGGGCGTCAGTCATATTGATGTTGTCAATTTAAATGAAGAGCGGGCGGAGCAGATAAAGGAATATTGCAAAGAAAAGAATATTGAAATATCCTCACTGGCTTATTATCCCAACACCATGGATCCGGATCTGGAAAAAAGAACATACTATATCTCCCACTTATATAAACTGATTGATGCTTCTGCTATGCTGGGAGTCAATATGATTACCACGTTTGTCGGAAGAGATCCTAAGAAATCGGTATCAGAAAATTTAGAGCTGGTAAAAGATGTGTGGCCTCCAATTATAACGTATGCGGAAGAAAAAGGGGTCAAAATAGGGATCGAAAATTGCCCTATGCTTTTTACAGAAGATGAATGGCCGGGCGGACAGAATCTTATGACCTCTCCGGCCAATTGGCGGAAAGTATTTGAAATCATTGACAGCCCTAATTTCGGCATTAATTACGATCCGTCTCATTTTGTCTGGCAGCAGATTGATTATATCAATCCGATTCATGAGTTCAGAAAAAAAATATTCCATGTACATTTTAAAGATATTAAAGTCTATGAAGACCGGATCAAAGATGTGGGTATTATGGCAGCACCATTGGAATACATGACTCCTAAGATTCCGGGTATGGGTGATGTGAATTGGGGGAAATACGTTTCTGCACTGAATGATATTGGATATGACGGCTGCACCTGTATTGAAGTCGAAGACAAGGCATTTGAAAAGAATCTGGATGCTGCGAAAAAAGCGGTTGCTTTGAGCGTAAAGTATTTGCGAAACTATGTAATTTAGAATTGAAAGAATGAGCAGCAGCTCCCACTTTGCATCAGATGGTTATGGTCCTTTGTGATCTTGAGAAAAATCAGAGGGGAAAACGCTCTTGTGTTTTCCGTATATAACAACGGTTACAATTGAAGCAAGAACAATTACCGTATTTGCAGCAATTGTTCCAACCCAAGTCATAGTCATGGTGCCAAAGATGGGAGATGCCGCATTAAACATGGTGTGGAATAATACACACATAAATACACGGCCTTTTCCTGATATTTTATAGATTGACCCATTAAAAAAACGAAATGCAATGAGTTGAACTGCAAACATCCAAAAGTTAATAAGTCCTTCACCGTGATTTGTCCCCGGAATATAGAAGAGGGGGATATGCCAAAAAGTCCAGATGATTCCAACAAGAAGAGATGACCAAACATAGCCGTATTTTTTGTCCAGTTCAGGCTGCAATATGTACATCCAGCCAGCCTCCTCCAAACCGCCGATCACAAGATTGCCAGGAAGGGAAAGGAAGAATGTATAAAATGGGAGTCCCAATTCTACAGGGCCTGAAAATAAATAATGAATTCCAAAATATAACGTAAGCCCTCCGGTAACGTATAAATAGACAGAGAGTTTATTTTTAACATAAAAAACAGTTTTCAACCACTCCTTAATGTTTTCTATTTTGTTGTTTTTCTTCAGAACAATATAGGAAGCAATGGAGGGAGATAAAATATAGACAGCAAAAGGAACATTCATACCAAATTCCTTTAAGGAATGAACCCAATTGTGAACCGAATATCCAAATTGCCCTAGAACAATCAAAACACCTGATACAAGATAGGCAATGCAAAATGTCAGCATCGTAAATTGTATTATGATTTTTCGTTCTCTCACGATTTTATTACCTCACATTTCCCAGTATACATCAGTATAATAAGATAGATGTTTTGCCTTTTTTTGTCTATGGGTGAAGCCCAAATCAAATGTATTATCTTAAAACTATATCATATGCATCAATCTAAAGCAATAATATTCCCATTCCCTTAAATGTATAAATGAATTGCGCTAGTTAGCAGAAGGTCAGTTGGTAAATTTCATATCAGATACATTAAAAACCAGATTTATACATATGTATATTGACACGTAAAAATAATGTTCCACATAAATGTATTGTATATATTGATGAGAAAATAGAATATTAACAGGATTAATATATAAAAAATGCAAATAAAATATAAAAAAATGTTGACATAGTTATTTTAAAGTGCTATATATTATTCATGACGTATAAAAATATTTATACGAGTTTATAAAAAGGAGATAATAAGTAAATTGAGTAATAAGACAGTTACCAGAGAAGATGTTGCCAGGCTTGCCAATGTATCCCCCACCATTGTATCTTATGTGCTGAATAATTCCAACTATGTCAGCAAGGAGAAAAGGGAGCAGGTATTAAAGGCGGTTAAGGAGCTGAATTATATACCGAATCAGTTAGCCAGAGGTTTAAGAACCAGCCGTTCTTCTCAATTCATCTTTGTATGTGACAATATACAGGCAGAACTGTTTGAAGCGGTAGAAAGCCGGTTGTTTGAACATGGATATTATGTATCCTTAAATTATAGCAGGAATACGGAAGAATTTTTAAATATGCTTGTCAGCAGACAGCCGGAAGGAATCTTTATGGCAACCAATGTATTTGAGGCTCAGCAGCTTAATGGAATTGCAGAAAGCGGGATTCCGATTATACTCTATAAAACAAAAAAATATGAGGAGCTCAATCCCAGAATCATTACAGTTGTACCGGATTACTATGATGCTGTTAAAAAGTCCATGGATTACCTGATTTTAAAGGGCCATAAAAGAATTGGTCTGATCCCTCCGGTAAAGTATATGACAAAGGGAATTACCGGAAGTGATTTCAGGGTAAAAGCATATGTAGAGGCTCTGGAAAGAAACGGAATTCCAGTTCTTCCGGAATTGGTGTGCACAAGGACCCAATCCCTTGAGGATATTTATGAAGAGGTGTTTCGCATAGTAGTATCTTCTGACAAAGATAAAAAACCCACTGCCCTGGTAATCGGAAACGACTATCTGGCGGCACAGATCATGCAGTATTTAAAAAAACTCAATATAAGAGTACCTGATGATTTATCCATAATTGGCTGTGACAACACACAGATTGCTCCGCTCATGGCTCCTGCCCTTACAACAGTTGATGTTTCCAAGGACAGGCTGGCAGAATCTTATGTAGAAAAAATGCTGGCTATGATTGAGGGAAGAGCCGTTGAAGAAGAATTTGTAGGGGTAAAGCTGATTATCAGGGAAAGCGCCTGATAAAAGGGAAAATGTTATTAAAAAATGAAAGGAAACCTGAGTTCCTTTTCATTTTAAACAATATTTATTCGAATAAATATCGCTATAAACCTCCACTCTGAAAAGGCTGGAGATTATAAATAAAAAAGAAAAAGAGAGAGGAATCAAAATGAGGAAGAAAAAAAATTATGAAGCTTGTGAGAGATTGCTGACCGTATGCTCTCATTGCAAAGAGGATGAAAATATCCTGATTGTAACCGATGAAGACAGCTTGGATATTGGAATGGCATTGTGGGACGCAGCAGAACGGTTTCCCAACCGGACACTGGTTTTAATGAACCCAAGGCAGATGCATGGAGAGGAGCCTACGGATCTGGTTGCAGCGGCAATGTTAAAAGCAGATGTGATCTTTCGGGCAACCACATTTTCCCTGTCCCACAGCACTGCAAGGCGTAAGGCCTGCGAGGCAGGAGCAAGGGACCTGAACTGCTGCGATTATGACTTGGATATGCTGGAACGAGGCGGACTGTATACGGATTTTGAAGCCAACAAAAAGTATGTGGATCAAATGGCAAAGGGGTTTAAAGACGGCGACGTATGCCGCATCACCTCCGCTTTAGGAACGGATTACACCTGCAGCATTAAGGGGCATAAAATTTTCCCTCAATACGGCATGAGCCATCAGAGGGGACAGACTTCCTCTCCTCCGGATATTGAGTGTGCCACAGGCGCCATTCCGGGAACTGCTTTTGGAAAGGTGGTCATTGACGGAAGCATCACCCATCCAGCTATGGGACTTTTAAAAGAACCGATTACGTTATACATAGAGAACAGCTTTGTAACAAAAATTGAAGGTGGCGAGGAAGCAAAACGGTTTGAGCGGATCTTAAAAGAAGTAGGAGATCCCCGCATCTACCGCATTGGTGAAATTGGAGTGGGACTTAACCCTGATGCCAGTCTTTGCGGCAGAATGCTGGAGGATGAAGGCTGTATGGGATATGTCCACGTGGCATTGGGAAATAACGAAACAGATAATCAGGACTTTTTACTTCATATTGATATGATGTTTAAAGACCCCACCATTGATGTAGACGGAAAAGTGATTTTTGACCAGGGAAAAGTTGTTTTTGATTAAGGAGGAATTGGAAATGAATATAACGGATTATCCCCACGGATTGTTATTTGATGAAAAACTTCAGAGTGAGATTAAGAACAGATTCTGGCATGTGGATTCTGACCCGGAAGCAGGAAAAAGACTGTTTTTTGAGAATGCAGGCGGTTCACTGCGCTTAAAGGCAGTCAATAAAGCATATCAGGAAGCCGATTCCTTCCCGGACTGCGATTCCAGAAAGCATCCAAGGGCAAAGGCTTTAAGAAAGCTGACTCTCAATGGGTTTGCAGATTTAAGAGTTATGTTCAATGCCCCCAAATACGGCCAGATCATAGCTGAAAAATCTTCTTCCAAGGTCATGTTTGAAATGGTTCGTACAGTCCTTGAAAATGTAAAGGGAAGCAATGTAGTGGTAACGGACCTGGATCACCCTTCTGCTTATGATTCTGTTATGTACTATGGAAAAAAAGCTGGTATGGAAATACGGGTTGCCAAGCCCAACAGAGTGACAGGAGGAATTGACGTAGAGGAAATTGAGCGGCTGGTAGATAAGGATACAGCCCTGCTGGTCTGCATCTATGCCTCCAATCACACAGGTGCTGTAATGGACATGAAGGCAATTGTCAATGGGGCTAGGGCCATTAAGCCGGATTTATATATTATTTCTGATGCGGTTCAGCACATTCCTCATGGTCTTGTAGACGTTCAGGATCTGCAGCTTGACGGAATTAATTTCGCAGCCTATAAGATTTTTGGCTGCAGAGGATTTGGAGCAGCCTATGTCTCTGACCGCCTTGCAGTCCTGAACCGCCCTGGAATTTTAGGAAATCTGGGTGATTCCTGGGAAATCGGAGGCCCTGCTCCGGCTATGTATGCCAGCGTGAGTGCTATTGTGGATCATGTATGCTGGATCGGAAGCCATTTTATCCAAAGCACTGACAGGAGAGAGCTGTATACAGAGGGAATGGAACGGATTGAGATGCATGAAAGAGCATTGCTTTACAGGGCTTTAGAGGGAACGGAACAAGTTCCCGGAATTCGTCATATTCCTCATGCAAGAGTGGAATTTGACAGGGAGTCACTGGAAAACAGAGATTTTATTATGCCTTTAACCTTTGACAACATCAGTTGTCCGGAGGCAGTAACAGAATATGTAAAGCGGGATATTATTGTCTATGACAGAAGCGACTCCAATTACTATTCTGTAAGATCCCTTCACCCCTTTGACTTAGAAGGTATTGTCAGGGTATCTCCCCTTCACTGTCATAGTGTGGAAGATATAGATACATTTTTAAAGGCAACGGCTGAAATTGCCAGGCTGTAGGAGGGGAGCCTGAAGGTTGATACGGTTTAATTACCAGAGTCTAAAATAAAATAGAAGGAGTTTTTTATGGGAAAATATTGGAGATCAGCAATGGGGTTTGCTGCCGCTGCAGCAGTATTGGGAATGCTTTCCGGGTGCCAGACAGGAACAAAGTCAGAAGACGGAAAAGAAACAGTTACATTAGGGGTTGTGGGACCTCTTACAGGAAATGCGGCTGCCAGCGGACAGGTACAGGCTAATGCGGTGGAAATGGCAGTTGAAGAGATAAACGCAGCCGGGGGAGTTGATGGGAAGTATCTTATTAAGCTTGTAAAGGAGGATGACGAGGGTGTTCCTGCCAAGTCAGTAACAGTCACCCAAAAGCTGGTAAACCAGGATAAGATTGATGTTTTAATCGGAGCTCTTAACAGCTCCTGTACCTTGGCTGATATGGAAATTACCGCAGCCAGTAAGATTCCTCAGATCACTCCATGTTCCAGTGCTCAGAGCATTGTAGAGCAGGGAAATGAATTTATTTTTCGGACAACAGCCACAGACATCACACATATAAAAACTCTGCTCCAGTATTTCAAGGATAAGATAAAAGGGCAGAAGGTGGCAGTTTTATATGAATCTTCTGACTTTGGAACAGGTGCCTTCAGTAAGATCCAGGAACTGGCTGCTGATTACGGTGCAGAGGTTGCTGCCAGTGAGATGTATAATTCGGGGGAAAAAGATTTTTCCGTACATTTGACTAAAATCAAACAGTCTGATCCTGATGCCATTATCATATGGGGCTATTATACGGAAGCGGCCTTAATCAGCAAACAGGTAAAGCAAAATGGAATTGAAGTTCCCTTAATCGGTACGGGCTATAACTCTCCCAAGCTTGTGGAATTAGGAGGAGAAGCGGTAAACGGTCTTATTTTTACAACCGCATTTACAGAGGCAAATCCAGATGAAAAGGTTCAGGCTTTTGATAAAAAATATAAGGAAGTCTACCAGCAGAGCTACGATCAGAATGCGCCTCAGGCATACGACTCCGTATATCTTTGGGCAGATGCGGTAAAAAGAGCAGGAACAGTAGAAGGCCAGGCTGTAAGAGATGCTCTGCTGGCAACCAAGGATTTTGAAGGTGTGGCAGGAATCTATAATTTCTCACCTAATGGAGAAATGGTCAAGACACTTATGGTGGTGCAGATCCAGGACGGAAAGCATACCATCATCCCCATGGACTGACTGAGGGCGGATCTGATAAGGAGGGAATTATGCTATTTCAACAGATTTTAAATGGTCTTACCAATGGCAGCATCTATGCGCTTTTAGCAATAGGAGTCACAATGATTTACAAGTCACTGGGAATGCTGAACTTTGCCCATGGCGATACCATTATGATTTCCGCATTTATCTGCCTGACTCTGATCAATATAGGAATACCCATTCCTATAGCCATTATATTAACGATTTTTGCCGGAGCTTTCATCGGGTCCTGTCTGGAGCGGTTTATTTACAGAAAGCTGGAGTTCAGCTCATTTACAAACCTATTAATCGCAACCGTTGGAGTTTCTTATGTTATGAAGAACCTGGCAATTGTTATATGGGGAGCGGAGCCGCAGGTATTTCCGGCCCTTTTCAGCACAGATCCCATTCATCTGGGGCAGCTTCTGCTTCTGCCCCAGAATATAGGAATCATCGGCGTTGCTCTGGGTTTGGTGGTAATTCTTCAATTGTTCTTTTATAAAACAAAAAAAGGAAAGCAGATGAGGGCGGCAGCTAATGATTCGGAAGGAGCTTCTATGCTGGGAATCAATGTGAACCTCTGCCGTCTTCTGACCTTTGGCATCAGTGCGGCTTTTGCCGCAGTTGCAGGAATCTTGCTGGCTCCTATCTTCTATGTCAGCGTGGATATGGGAACCCTGGTAGGCTTAAAGGCATTTTCGGCGGCTATATTAGGAGGATTTGGAAATATTGTAGGCGCTATGATCGGAGGGCTGATCCTGGGAATTGTGGAGGCGTTGGGAGCCACTTATGCCACAGCCGCTTATAAGGACATCATATCATTTGTCCTGTTATTCCTGTTCCTTTATTTTAAACCAAATGGTCTTCTTGGGAAGCGGATTGAACAGAAATTGTAGGGAGGTACATAGATGAAAAATGTAAATAAAACAGGGCTGTCTGCAATTATAGGGGCAGCAGTACTGATTCTTCCGCTTTTGCTTCCCAACAACTATATTATACAGATTGTAAATATGATCGGCATTTTTGCTATTGTTGGTACAGGGGTTAATATTCTGACCGGGTACACCGGACAGCTGTCCCTTGGACAGGCGGCATTTTATGGTATTGGTGCATATACTACGGCACTTTTAAACACAAAGCTTGGTCTTCCCTTCTTAGTGGTTCTCCCCGCCTCCATTCTGGTGACCGCTCTGTTTGGAGTGGTGCTTGCCATTCCGGCTCTTAAGGTGAGAGGAAGTTATCTGGCTCTTTTAACCATTGGATTCGGTGAGATTGTCAGAATGGTTCTGGTAAACTGGATCAGCCTGACAAATGGTCCGGCAGGAGTGGTGGGGATTGATTCCCCTTCGGTGTTTGGATTCCGCTTTGATACGTTGTTTAAATATTATTACCTTATCGTATTCTTTGTTTTTATCGGAATCATGTATCAGAAGTGGCTGATGGATTCCAGAACAGGAAGAGCCTTTAAGGCAATTCGGGATGATGATAAGGTGGCGGAGCTGACCGGAATTAATATTACGGAATATAAGATCAGAGCCTTTGTATTGTCTGCGGCTTACTCTGCCGTTGCAGGTGTCCTGTATGCTATGATGGTTCACTATGTAAGTCCTGACAGCTTTACCGGAAATGATTCCAACCTGTTTTTGTGGACTGCCATTATGGGAGGAATGGGCACAGTCACCGGACCGGTCATCGGTGCGGTTATTATGAATATTCTTCCGGAAGCCCTGCGATTTTTGGGGGACTGGAGGATGGTGGTGTATGGAGTCATACTTTTGATGGTCATTATCCGGTACCCGGGAGGAATCACGCCATACGCATCAAAGTTCCTCCGTTATGTGCAGAAAAGACGCAGGGAAAAGGCAGGTGAATAGGATGGCAGTTTTGGAATTGAAAAATATAACCAAACGGTTTGGAGGCCTGACTGCGGTTTCCGGTGTGGATTTAAAAATAGAAGAAAATCAGATATGTTCCCTGATCGGCCCCAATGGTGCGGGGAAAACCACGGTATTTAACCTCATTACAGGAGTGTATCAGCTGACTGAGGGAGAGGTTCTGTTTAACAATGTTTCCATCAGCGGATTGCAGCCAAGCAGGATTGTGGAAATGGGAATGGCAAGAACCTATCAGAACATCCGCCTGTTCAAAAAAATGACTGCAGTTGAAAACGTCATGACAGGCTTTCACTGCCGTACAAAGGCCGGAATGCTCAATATTTTATACAACCGCAAAGGGATGCTGGAGGAAGACCGGGTGGTAAGAAGGAAAAGCGAAGAGCTTTTGGAGTATTTAAAAATTGCGGATTTAAAAGATGAGCCTTCCTGCAGCCTTCCTTACGGACACCAGAGAATTTTGGAAATTGGAAGAGCCCTGGCAACCAGGCCCAGGCTTCTTCTTTTGGATGAACCGGCAGCCGGTATGAATTCTTCCGAAAAGACGGAGCTGATCCGCACCATCCGGGCAATCCGGGCTGATTTTGGAATATCTGTTCTTTTGGTGGAGCATGATATGGATTTGATCATGAACATTTCAGATGATATCACAGTGCTTAATTACGGTGCACGGATTGCCAGCGGCCAGCCGGAAGAGATCCGGAACAATGAAAAGGTAATTGAAGCGTACCTGGGAAGGAGTGAATCATAGTGAGTCAGAATAGAACAGTTTTGGAAGTGTCTGGTTTAAACTCAAGCTATGGAGCAATTAAGGCAATTAAGAATATTGGCCTTTATGTAGATAAGGGAGAGCTGGTTTCTCTCCTTGGAGCCAATGGCGCAGGAAAATCCACTCTTTTAAAGTCAATTATCGGCATGGTACATATTGAAAGCGGTTCTGTCAAATATGAAGGGGAAGAAATGGTGGGGAAAAGGTCCTATGAAATCATCCCCAAGGGGATTTCTATTGTGCCGGAAGGCCGGAAGATATTTGCAGATGCCACAGTCATGGAAAACCTGATACTGGGTTCCTATACCAGGGCAGCAGATAAAGCTTTGGATGACAAAATACTGGAACAGGTATTTGAATTCTTTCCCCGTCTTTATGAACGGAAAAGCCAGATGGGGGGAACCTTATCCGGCGGAGAACAGCAGATGCTGGCAATCGGGCGCGCCATGATGTCTGATCCCAAGCTTCTTCTGCTTGATGAGCCTTCTATGGGGCTTGCTCCCCTGGTGGTGGAGCAGGTATTTGAAGTGATTAAAAAATTAAAGGAAACCGGAGTCACCATTCTTTTGGTGGAGCAGAACGCCAGAATGGCCATAAAGGTTAGTGACCGTTCCTATATGCTAAATACAGGAAAAATTGCAGGAGAGCTCAGTGCCAAAGATGGAGTGGATCAAAATGCATTGCTTGAAATATATTTGGGAAAAGCTGCAAATGATTAAAGGGAGATGATAATGAAACTGGAAAATGTTAAGTTTGATATTGATACAAAGCTGGTGTTGAACATTGGCGATCCTATGAGAAAGACAAATGCCCCAAGAGCCTATAACAAATTGTTCAGTGAGCTGGATATGAATGCCATCATGCTGCCGGTGGAGATTCCTAAGGATAAGCTGCCCGAATTTATGGAGGCATGCAAAGTGTTGAAAATCCGGTATTTATGTCCCACCATGCCACATAAAAAGGACATTATTCCCCTCCTTGACGATGTAGATGAAAGCTCAAAAATATTTCAGTCTGTCAATGCCATACGCATTGATGAAGATGGAACCAGCCATGGAGTCGGAATGGATGGAAAAGGGGCTTTAAATGCCATCTTATCCAGCAAGATTGATTTGGAAGGCAAGGAGGCGGTTATGCTGGGAAGCGGGAGCATCAGCGGTGTGATTGGTCTGGAGCTTTCGAAAAAGGGCATTAAAAAATTAACCATTTTAAACAGAACGGCAGAACAGGCGGAAGAGGTGGCAGGCATTTTAAACCGCCATACTTCAATGGAAACCATTGCCCGGATTTCTACTCCTGAAAACCTGGATGAAGCGGCAAAACATGCCGGGATTTTCCTTCAGGTAACTCCTCTTGGAATGGCAGGTTATGAGGCAACTCATGAGTACCTGGGTTTTATTGATAAGTTACCTGTGGAATGTCTTGTCTTTGACGTAATCATTAATCCGGCAGATACTCCGGTGATTGAGGCAGCCAAGAAAAGAGGCTTAACAACCATTCCAGGGCTTAAGATGCTGGCTGGGCAAATGGAGGAGATATTCCGTTTCATGTTCCGGGCAGAGCTCACCTCTGAGAATAAAGATGCCTGTATTCAGGAATTGTGCCGTTTTTTGGGAGTGAGTGTGGATTAAGGAATGAATCAGTATCTTAATCTGTTTTTAGACATTGGGCAGTTTATGCTGGAAGCAGGGGCGGAAATTCATCGGGTGGAGGATACCTCCACCGCCTTTGCAGGGCTTATGATCTGGAGAAGGCAGAGATCTTTGCCATTCGTGCCCTGATTGTAGTCACTATGAAAGGCGGGACAGAGGAATCTTTTACGGAATCCAGGAGAATATACAAGGTAGGCATCAATATGTCAAGGCTGGAGGATTTAAATTCTTTATCCCGTTATATCTGCGAAGAAAAGCCTGTTTTTTCGGGGGCAGGTTAGGGGATGGAGTTGTGGCTGGAATACTGGGAGACCTACTGTTTGAGATAGACCGCCGTGTCGGGAGTCAGAATCCTCAGAAGATGGTTTATACCGCTGCCTGCTCTATGGTTCTGGGCTTTTGCGGCAGCCCTTGGTTCCATGGTCTTTGGAATCGTATATCATGTAAAACGAAAACGGCTTTTGACTGTTGCTTTGGGCGGAGGAATGGGCTAGTTCCGGGAGAAGGGCTTTATCATTCTATGAGCTATGCTGTGCTTAAAGACTTTTCCCGGTGCAACGATTATGCAGTCAGTACCGGGGAGGCGGCATTTGGCATTGCAGCGGGAATTATTGTGGTCTCAGCGGCGGTAAGATTTATCTGCCTGAGATACGTAAAATAAAAAAGAAAGCAGGAAATCAGCTATGAAGGGAATTAAAATTAGAAAACCGTGGGATGTGGACTGTGTGGAAGTAGAAAAGCCGGTTCCAGGGGAGGGAGAAGCCTTGATTAAGGTAAGATCTGCGGGAATCTGCGGTTCTGATATCGGAGCTTTTCGGGGAACCAATCCACTGGTGTCCTACCCAAGAGTCATTGGGCATGAGATTGCAGGAGAAATTATTTCCATTCCGGAAAATAATAAAAAGGGATTGAAAAAAGGAGATCATGTGATCGTAGATCCCTATTTGTACTGCGGAACCTGTTATCCATGCTCCATAGGAAGAACCAATTGCTGTACGGATTTAAAGGTTCTGGGAGTTCATGTGGAGGGAGGTATGGCTGAATATTTTACTCATCCTGCGGACATGCTCTGGAAGCTGCCTGAAAATATGCCCTGGGAGCTGGCTCCTATGGCGGAACCTCTTACCATTGCACTTCATGGAATCCATCGGGGCAGGTTAAAGGCCGGAGAGCATGTGGCAATCATCGGCGCAGGTCCAATCGGTATTCTTGCAGCCATGTGTGCCCTTGCCTATGGAGCGGAACCGATCATGATTGATCTTGTGGATGAACGCCTTAAGGAAGCACAGGATATGGGGATAAAGTATGTTATCAATCCGGGAATAGAGAATACAGAGGAAAAGGTGAGGGAGTATACGGGAGGAAGGATGGCAGAATTGGTCATGGAGTGCTCCGGTTCCAACGGCGCCATAAGGTCTGCTCTGGATCTGGTTGCAAATGCGGGAAGGATTACACTGACCGGCTGGCCCAAAACAGAAACACCCATTCCCACTGATGTCATAACAAAAAAAGAAATTGATATTTGCGGAGCCCGTACCAGTGCAGGGGAGTTTGAGGAAGCCATTTTGCTTATGGAAACGGGGCAGGTAGATGCAGGCAGGATTCTTACAAAAACAGTGACGCTGAATGAAGCTGCCGGAACCATACGGGATATTGAAAAGAATCCTGGAAATTATATGAAGGTTAATGTCATCCTTTAAGGAAAAGGTTTGATGAGGGCAGGAGGAAAGAATGAGAATTCAATATGAAGTAATGAAATCAGAGTTTAAAAGAGTTTTGCTGAAATATGGTTTTAATGAAGAGAATGCATCTGATGCAGCAGCTCTCTTTGCGCAAAATTCGCTGGCAGGAGTATATTCCCATGGATTGAATCGTTTTCCCAGGGTTGTGGAATACTTGAAAAAGGGAGAAATTGATCCTGAGGTATCGGCGGATTGTATTATGGAGATGGGAGCCTTTGAACGCTGGGATGGGCATAGAGGGTTTGGCCCTTTAAATGCAAAGAAGGCAATGGACCGGGCAGTGGAACTGGCAAAGAAATATGGAATTGGTGTTGTGGCACTTGGAAACAATAACCACTGGATGAGAGGCGGAAGCTATGGCTGGCAGGCCGCAGATCAAGGCTGTATAGGAATTTGCTGGTCCAACACCCAGCCCAATATGCCTGCCTGGGGCGGTATAGATAAAAAAATAGGAAACAACCCCATCATTATGGCCATTCCAAGGAGCAGCGGTGAACATGTTGTCATAGACTGTGCGGTATCTCAGTTTTCTTATGGGAAGATGGAGGATTGTAAACTGAAAGGAATCCCCCTTCCAGTGCCTGGAGGCTATGACAGGCAGGGAAATCTGACAACTGACCCGGCTGAGATTGAAAAGACATGGAGGGTGCTTCCTATGGGGTATTGGAAGGGAAGCGGCATTTCTATTGCACTTGATCTGATTGCAACGGTTCTTTCTAATGGAAATTCCGTCCACACCATAGGTACATTTGGGGATGAAGTGGGGCTGACCCAGATTATGATCGCCATTGATCCATCAAAAGCCAATACTGTGGAAATGACAGATGACATCGTAACCGGCATTGTTGAGGATGTAAAGCAGTCGATTTCGGTAACAGAGGGAGGAGAGGTGTATTATCCTGGAGAAATGGAACTTCGGTCTATGAAAGAAAACCTGGAAAATGGAATTCCGGTGGTGGAAGATAAGTGGAATGAGGTTTTAGCCATGTAATCGGTAAAACAGAGTTATTTTCATTAAATACCACTTTAATTGATTTTTTACATGTAAAAGGAGCGGAGGTTGTTTTGACCTGCGCTCCTTGATTGCATAAATAAGACGTCTGTAATCAGCGGTCATCAGTTGCCAGATAAAGATGCTCAAATTTTAAGATGCTTTTTTTCTTGCCCACCACAGCAATAAGATCGTCGGTGTGCAGTTTAAGATCGGGAGAAATTTCTACAATGGTTTCTTGTTCCCGGACGACTGCAATAATATTAAGTCCGAACCGTTTTCGAAAGTCTAACTCCAGAATGCTTTTTCCGGAAAAGTTATCTGTAAGTTTCATTTCTGATATGGAGTATTCACTGGAAAGATCAATAAAATCCAGGGCTCTGGGTGCTGTCAGGGAGTTAGCCAGGCGTATGGCCCGGTCTTTTTCCGGATAGACTACTTCGGCACCGATTTTCTGCAGTACCCGGCCGTGTTCGGCGCTTATAGCCTTCGCCAGAACTCTGGGAACGCCCAGTTCAATTACGTTGAGTGCTGTCAGTATGCTTACTTCTATCTGTTCACCGATGCACACAATGACCGTACCGCAGTTTTGTATTCCTGCCTCTTCTAAGGCAGACTTATCCAGCTGAGGCACCACAAAGGCCTGCTGAACCTTGTCCTGGATCTGTCTTATCTTGCTTTCACAGTTATCTAAAACCAGAACTTCATGTCCGTTTTCTGCAAGTGTTTCTGCAAGGGCAAATCCAAAACGTCCTAATCCAATTACTCCAAAGGCAATACTCGCTTTATAATCAAACATATTGATTCTCCTATCCAATGGTTATTCGTTCTTCTGCGTAGGAAATACTTGATGAAGGCCGGTATATCCAGACACACGCCATAGTGAGAGGACCTATTCGTCCAATAAACATAATCAGGCATAATAATAACTTGCTGCCGTCTGCCAGATAAGGGGTAATTCCCGTAGACAGACCTACCGTACCAAAACCCGAAACAACTTCAAAAAGAACTTGCATAAAAGAAAGCTCAGGCTCAATGATACAGATCAAAAGGGTTATGATGCAGATGGTAACCATAGCCATGCTGGTCACAGTAAAGGCTTTAATAATGCTTTCATGAGGGATTTTTCTCCGGAAAGCAGTACATTCCCGGTTTGTCGCAGAAGAAAAAAGGCTTTTTACTAAGGTAAAGGTGGTGGTAGTCTTAATTCCGCCGCCCGTTGAGCCTGGGGAAGCGCCAATAAACATCAACAGGATCAAAATAAATTGTCCTGCGGTGGAAAACTCACCAATGGGATAAGTGCTGAAACCTGCCGTTCTGGCAGATGTACTTTGAAAAAAGGCACCCAGCCAGGTTATATCATCAGTAAGTTTTAATAAAACAGTGCCGGATAAGAGCAGGGAAACCGTCATAGTAAGTACAATTTTTGTATTCATGGTCAGTGTTTTCCAGGATCGCTTATGAAGGATTTCCCGTATAACGCAAAAGCCTAAACCGCCAAAGATAATCAATCCACAGGTGGTTAAGTTCAGAAGTACATTATCCCGGTAAGGGATCAGATTCCGGTAGCCTCCCAGAATATCAAATCCCGAGTTGTTAAATGAGGCAATAGTGTGAAAGGCACTGATGCCTAAGGCGGATAATGGGGGATAGTCCCCGGAAAAAACCAGAAAGCTAAGAATTAAACCGACCCCTTCAAAACAAAGGGTCATCATGATAATAGCTTTCACCAACCGTACCATACCTTGAAGTGTATCCAGATTCAAGGATTCTTTTACAAGGACTCTTTCCTTTAATCCCACCTTTTTTCCGGCAAGCAAAATAAACGTGACGCCCACAGAGGTGATTCCCAGCCCTCCCACCTGAATCAGAAGTGCCACTACAGCTCTGCCAAAGACGCTGAAATAATCAGCCGTATCTATGGCAATCAATCCGGTCACACAGACAGCACTGGTGGAAGTAAAAAGAGCATCTACCGGATGGACAGTAACTCCCGGATTTGCGGAAACAGGCAGAAGCAGTAAAAGAGTTCCCAAAAGGATTACGGAAGCAAAACCCAGGGCTAAAAAACGTTCCGGACTTAACCATTTTGCATTCAATGATGCCACACTCCTTATATATTTATTTGCACATATCTATTTTCAGGATATTCGTGCTTTATACAGCTTCTAAATAGCATTATATCGGGTATGATGTGAGGGCGGTGTGAGAATAATCTGCGGTATGTGAGAAATCTGTGAGGAAAGTGTCTGTTAAAGTAAGTTCATATTGTAAAAAATTAAGTTTGGAAGTACAATATCAAACAATATATTTAATTTGTGTATGAAGGAATATCCAGCTGATTTTCAGGAGGAAACATATGAAAGCAAGGATGTTTTTCAAAAATTATGCGCTGCGCATAGCGGCAATGCTCATGCTGCTTGGAGCAGCTTCTGTTATTGGATTCGTATTTCTTGAATTTGGTCTTCCTGAGGCCAATGTTGCCATTGTTTATCTGCTGGCAGTGCTGCTTTCTACACTCCTTATTCCCAGATACCCCTTTGGGTTCATTACCTCCGTTCTTTCGGCCTTTGCATTTGACTTTCTTTTTATGAAACCTCATTTTACTTTTACGGTTAATGCCTCCAGTTACATTATTACCTTTGTAATTATGGTAGTAACTGCATTTATTACAAGTACCCTGGTTTCCCACACAAAATTAAGTGAGCAAAGGGCACAGGAAAGTGAAGCAGAGACCAAGGCACTCCATGGGCTGACCAAGTGTCTTACGGATGCCTCCGACATTCATGACATTGCAGGAATTGCTGTCAGCGCCATCAGCGGTGTCACCTGCGGGCAGGCAGGGTGTTTATGTTTTGATGAAAAAGGAATGCCGGAGAAAACCTTTGTCCAGCAGATATCTCCTGAGAAACAGATACAACGCATTCTGGATGATCCGGAAGATTTTCTGCATCAAATGAAGCAAGCCGATACAGGGGCTTTTGTGGGTGATGAGTTTTACGACTGGGCCATTTGCGGCAGGGAAATGATTTTGGGAGTCATACGGCTGCCTAAGGAAACAGCACAGTTTTTAAATAAATCACAGGAACGGCTGCTTTTTTCCATGATTGAGAGCATTGCTTTGGCAATGGACCGTTTCCGGTCTGCCCAACAGCGTATTAAGCTGCGGGAAGAAACAGAACAGGAACGGTACCGCAGCAATTTGCTCCATTCCATTTCCCATGATTTACGAACTCCTCTTTCCGGTATTTTGGGGGCAACGGAAATGCTTCTCAGTATGACTGGTGAGGATGACCAGCGGCATATGCTGATTGAAGGAATTGGAAATGATGCCGGCTGGCTGTATTCACTGGTTGAAAACATTTTAAGTCTGACTCGCCTTCAAAGCGGAAAGCTGATTGTTGATAAGCAAATTGAGGCCGTGGAAGAGGTTCTTGCCGGAGCTCTGGAGCAGATATCCCGGCGTTATCCCCAGTATGATATTGGGGTTTTTGCGCCGGAAGAGCCTTTCTGGGTGCCCATGGATGTAAAATTAATCAGTCAGGTGCTGATTAATCTTTTTGACAATGCTGTGAAGCATACCCAGCTCTCTGGTGAAATTAGTATTTCAGTTATGGAAGATAAGGAAGAAAATAAGGCTGTATTTTCAGTTAAAGACAATGGTTCGGGAATCCGGGAGGAAGATTTGCCCCATCTGTTCCAGATGTTTTATACGTCAACGCCTCCTCATTCTAATGGCAGACCAGGAATTGGGCTTGGACTTTCCATCTGCGACACTATAGTCAAGGCCCATGGCGGGACAATAACTGCAAGGAACTTGGGACCCGCTTCAGGCGCAGAATTTATTTTCACATTGCCCTTGGGAGGAAATTAAGATGGATCAGTACAGGGAACGTATTCTTGTGGTGGAAGATGATAAACAAATACAGAATTTCATAGAATATTCTCTCCAAATGGCGGGGTTTTTCTGCGTGGCGGTTAGCACAGGAAAAGAGGCTCTAAGCAGTGTTAAGTCAGGGGCAGTGGATTTGATTCTTCTTGATCTGGGGCTTCCTGATTTTGACGGCATGGAGGTAATCCGCAGTGTGCGTGAATGGTCTGATATCCCTATTATCGTGGTTTCGGCCAGGGATCAGGATAAAGAAAAGGCTGTTGTGCTGGATATGGGGGCCGATGATTATTTGACTAAGCCTTTTTCTACCACGGAACTGCTGGCCCGTATCCGGGTTGCTATCCGCCATTTATACAGACAGGGGGCGGGATCAGAACACAGTGTCCGCCAGGTGGGGGAATTGAAATTTGATTTTGAGCGTCATTTGACTTATTTGAAGGGACAGGAGATCCACCTGACGCCTTTGGAGTACAGCCTGTTGTCATTATTTTTTAAAAACATGGGAAAGGTTATGACAACTAAAAATATTTTAAAAGAGCTTTACGGGGTGAATTATGGAAGTGATACTCAGGCACTGCGGGCATTGATGGCTGGACTGAGAAGGAAGATAGAAGAAAACCCCTCAAAGCCACGGTATATTATGACGGAAATCGGAGTGGGCTACCGGCTGGTGGACGAGTAAGACAATAAAAAACAGGAGTATCTTATAAGGTGCTGTTTCTCTGTATTTATATGGCAGAAACAGCACTTTTGCGTAAAGAAAACAGCTGGGCCATTGTCTTCCATATATTGACACAGCAAAGAAAGCGTAATATGATAGTAAACATCTATTTTATTGCAAAAGATTCCCATGACAGTAAATGATAACCTGAGATCATTACTATTGGAAATGCAAATATGGAAGGCGGCGAATGTAGGACAATGAATGAAGTGATTTTACAGTTGGAGCAGGTTGCCAAAAGTTTTGGTAAAAACCAAGTGCTTCAAGGCATTGATCTGGAGATATACAGCGGGGAGTTTATCACGCTGCTAGGGCCTTCCGGGTGCGGAAAGACCACAACTCTGCGAATTATCTCCGGTCTGGAAATGCCGGACCGGGGACGTGTGCTGGTAGGGGGCAGGGATGTGACGTGGGCAGAACCTAACAAGAGGGATGTCAATACGGTGTTTCAAAATTACGCCTTGTTCCCTCATATGACGGTGGAAGAAAACATAGGATATAGTCTGCGCCTGAAACATGTAAAGAAACAGGAAATCAGCCAGGAAGTAGAAAAAGCCTTAGCTCTTGTACAGTTGGAGGGATACGAAACACGTATGCCTAATGAACTTTCCGGAGGGCAGAGACAGAGGGTGGCTATCGCACGGGCTATTGTCAACCGTCCCCGTATTCTTTTGCTTGATGAGCCTTTGGGTGCTCTGGATCTTCAACTGCGGCGTCAGATGCAAAGTGAGCTGAAACGGCTGCAAAAACAATTAGGAATCACCTTTATTTACATTACCCATGATCAGGAGGAGGCTCTCAATATGTCCGACCGCATTGTGGTTATGAGGCAAGGGCAGTTTGAACAGATTGGAACTCCTGACGAAATATACAGCACGCCTGAAACCAGCTTTGTAGCAGGTTTTGTGGGAAGTGCCAACATCCTGAGAGGACGGATTGAGAAAGTAGAAGAAGATAAGGTCTTTATCAGCCACAAAAGCGGCAGCTTCTCCATTCAGCGCCGGAATGCAGATGTAAAGCCCGGACAGATGGTAAATGCAGCAGTACGCAGCGAACAGGTGAACATTCAAAAGGCAGACGGAGAAAAAACTCACGGCCTTGCAGGAACAGTTTTAGAGAAAAACCTTGCAGGCGGAATGCTGCGTATTCTGGTAACCTTGGATGACGGGGAAGAGATGGTAGTAAGCCGATGCGGTATTAAGGCTGATGTGGAAGCAGGAGACCGGGTCTGGCTGGATTGGGAGGCGGAGCATGGTGCTTTGATTGATTTGGGGGAGAGCTTATGAAAAGAAAAGGAAGGCTTCCAATCCTGGCTCTTTTGCCGGTTTATATAACCACTCTGGTCTTTGTGGCGGGGCCTTTGGCTTATATGGTTGCTCTCAGCTTTTTCAGCCGTTCATCGACCTGGGGTGTGGAACATACACTGACTCTTGGAAATTATATCAATATTTTGGAGCCGGTGTACTTAGGAACTATTCGCCAGTCTTTGAAGCTGGCCTTTCTCTGCACCGCTCTCATTGCTCTTATTGGGTATCCCTTTGGCTATTTTATGGCAAGGCTGCCTGAAAGTCAGCGCAGGGCAGTTTCTTTTTTTCTCATTATTCCTATGTGGACCAGTTCTCTTATGCGTTTGTACGGCTGGATTATTATTTTCCGTGCAGGAGGAGTGCTGGATGGCATTTTTATGAAGGCAGGGGTGATACAGGATTCTTTGAAACTGCTTTATACTTATCCTGCCGTGGTGACGGGTATGGTATATGTGCTTTTGCCCTTTATGATTTATTCCGTATATTCCAATGCGGAAAAAATGGACTGGAACCTGGTGGAGGCTGCCAGGGACTTGGGGGCCAGCAGAATGCAGGCGTTTTTCACAGTGACATTTAAACTAACCATGCCTGGCCTGCTTTCCGGCGTTGTATTGACTTTTATTCCATCCATGGGCTTGTTTTTTGTAGCTGATATTTTAGGGGGAAATAAAGTGGTGCTGGTAGGAAGTGTAATTCAGGAGCAATTGATGAAAGCTCATAACTGGCCCTTTGCAGCAGCATTTTCCGTTGTACTCATGGTCCTTACCAGTCTGCTTATTTACCTTTACCGCCGTATAACCAAGGTAAAGGATCTGGAGGGCCTTGTATGATCGCTTGCAAACGTACAAAAGGGGGAATGACATGAAACAGAAAAGACGAATCCGGTTTTCCAATTTGTATTTGGCAGCAATTCTGATTCTTACATACATTCCCTTACTGCTGGTCATTCTCTATTCCTTTAATACCAGCCGCATCAGTTCCGTATGGGGAGGCTTTTCTCTTAGCTGGTATGAAGAGCTTTTTAGGGATCGATCCATTTTTGAGGCTTTGCGCAACAGTGTGGTTTTAGCAGCAGCCAGCAGCCTGTGTGCAGCAGTAATCGGGACTCTGGGGGCAGCAGGAATGGCCCGGACCTCCTGCCGTTTCAACGGGCCGGTGGAATATCTTTCCACGCTGCCTATTATGATTCCGGAAATCATTCTGGGCATGGTGTTTTTGGTGTTCTTTTCCCTGATCGGCTTGCCCTTTGGCATGGCTTCTCTGATTATCGGTCATACGGTTTTTTGCATTCCCTATGTATTTACCATGGTAAAGGCCCGGCTGGCTGGAATGGATAAAAGCTATGTGGAAGCTGCCAGGGACTTGGGAGCAGGAGATATGCGGGCTTTCTGGGATATTACCTTTCCCCTTTTGCGGCCCGCCATTGTGTCAGGTATGCTGATTTCCTTTGCCATGAGTATGGATGATGTAATCATCAGCATGTTTCTCACCAATGCCAATACCAATACTCTGCCCATTAAGATATATACCCAGTTGAAGACAGGCGTGACTCCAAAAACTAACGCCCTCTGTGCCCTGATGTTTGGTTTTACCTTACTTTTAGGTTTACTGTCTATGTGGATCGGAAGAAAACGGAAGGACCAGGTCTGAGACCGGAAGAAGAAATATAAAAAAGGAGAATAATATAATGAAAAAGTCTATGATGAAAATTGCCACTTCTTTTCTGCTGGCCGGCCTTCTTACAGGCTGCGGCAGCTCCGGACAGAGCGCTGACCAGCCTAAAAAAGAGGCAGGACAGCTTAACCTTTACACCTGGGAGGGAATGTTTCCCCAGGAGGTGTTAGATGGCTTTGAGAAGGAGACTGGAATTAAAATAAATTATTCCAATTATGATTTTGGCGAAACGATGCTCACTAAACTTCAGGCTGCAAAGGGCGGTGAATACGATCTTGTGATTACTGACGATTATATTGTTGAAACAGTCATTGCAGAGGGATTGGCTCAAAAGCTTGATAAGAACAAGCTGCCCAGCATCGGAAATGTGAATTCCATTTTTCAGGGACAGTTTTTTGATCCCAGTGATGAATATACTGTGCCTTACGGTGCCGGTGTGCAGACTATTGTATACAATCCCGCGTCGATTGACCTTCCCATTGCCGGATATGCGGATTTATGGGATTCCTCTTTAAAGGACAGTTTAGGCGTTGTAGCTAATTACCGTGTTATCAACGGCATGGCTCTCAAGGTTTTAGGTGAAAGCTATAATACAGAAGATGTGGATAAGATCCAGGCAGCAGGAGATAAGCTTCTGGAACTGGCCCCCAACATCCGCCTGATCAAGGATGATAACCTTCAGGACGACTTGATTTCCGGAGAGATCAATGCAGCCATTATGTACACCTCTCAGGTGACTCAGGCCAAAATGGCAAATCCTGAGCTGGAGGTGGTATTCCCTACAGAAGGAATTGGCCTTGGCGTTATGCCTGCATTTATTCCATCCCAGGCTCCTAATGCGGATGCAGCCTACAGCTTCCTGGAATATGTGCTTAAACCTGAAAATGCAGCTAAATGCTTTGAGTGGCTGGGATATTACAGCACCAACAAGGCGGCTGACGGACTTATTGCCGAAGAATACCGGGATTTTCTTACCCTTCCTGCTGATTTCAGCGGTGATACGGAAATGATCCAAAATATCAGCTCGGATGCCCAGGATCTTCATGCAAAGATCTGGACTGAGTTTAAAACTGCCTGCGGACAATAAAACAAAAGAATGCAGGTAGCCCCGAATTTTTCACGGAGGCCCCATGAAAAACTGGAAAGTAAAATTTATATTTCTGGGAATTGGGCAGGCAGTATCTATGCTGACCAGCTCAATCCTTCAGATCTCTATTGTATGGTATTTAACTCAAAAAACAGGTTCGCCAGCCATTGTGACCATGTCCACTCTGGCGGGATACCTGCCCAGAGCTGTATTAGGGCTTTTTACCGGAACTTTTATTGACCGGTTCAACAGGAAAAAAATCATTATGATTTCCGACCTCATTATTGCCCTGGCGGCCTTATCCCTTGGTCTTACAGCCTTTTGGGGAGAGATACCTGTATGGCTTATTTTTGTCATACTGTGCGTCCGGTCTGTAGGCGCAGCATTTCACACTCCGTCCTTTAATGCAGTGGTTCCCTCTATTGTTCCCAAGGAGCAGTTGGCCCGCTGTGCAGGAATCACTCAAGGCTTTGAATCGGTATCTCTGATACTCAGCCCTGCTATAGCAGCCATGCTGTTTGGCCTGTGGGATTTAAGCTCTATTATATTTTTAGATGTGGCAGGAGCACTGATTGCTATTACCATTGTTTGGGTTCTTCCTATTCCGGGGCATGGAGCCTCAGAAGAGGGCACGTCCCTGCATATTTGGCAGGATACCAAGGCTGGATTTGAAGTTCTCCGCAGACAGAAGGGATTGATGGCAATTATGGTCATCAGCACCTTGTATGCTTTTATTTACTTTCCTATCGGTTCCCTGTATCCTTTAATTACAATGACTTATTTTGGCGGAACTGTGGCAGAGTCCAGTTTGGTGGAAATTGTATTTTCCGGAGGAACCCTTATTGGCGCTCTTATACTTGGAATCGTAGGAAATAAAGTAAATAAGGTTTATGCAATCACCGCCTCTATCGGCGTGTATGGAGTGGGAGTCATGCTGTCGGGTTTGCTGCCGCCTGGCGGTTTAAAGACATTTATGGTACTGTCAGGTATTATGGGCTTTACCCTGCCTTTTTTTTATGGACTTCGGACTGCCATCTTTCAAAGCAGTGTGCCGGGAGAATATTTAGGCAGAGTCCTTTCCCTGGCCTACAGCATCAGCCTGTTTGCCGCTCCCTTAGGACTTTTGCTGGGTGGAACTGTCTCTGAATTTATAGGAGTCAATTACTGTTTTTTTATCTGCGGTATTTTGTCCATAGGACTTGCAGCCGCAATGATGATCACCCCTTCGGTTCGCAGTGTCAGGATGTGATAAAAAATCTCCAGCTCCCAGGAATTAACATCCTGCTGGCTGGAGATTTTTGTTTTTATAAAATTCTTTACTGACAAAGGGCTTTGGCAACTTCTGCCGCATTGTTAAAGTCTTCTTCCTCTGGGTTCCACATGCATTTAGCTTCTGTCTCTGCCACTGAAAATCCGGCTTCTGTAAGTTTCGCCCGAAGAACCTTGGTACCCTCCCCGCTCCAGCCGTAGCAGCCGAACACAGCCGCCTTTTTTTCTTTAAACTTCAATTCCTTCAGAAAATCCAGCCAGCCTCCTACCGATGAGAGAATGCTGCCGCCTACGGTGGGGGAGCCCAGGGCAATGGCTTTTGATTTAAAGACCTCAGTCATAATATCGTTCTTATTTGTCTTGGAAATATTGAAAATCTTCACCCTGGTCTCCGGTGAAATCCGTGAGATTTCAGAGCTGATTTTATGAGCCAGCTGTTTTGTTCCATCCCACATGGTATCATAAACCACGGTAATCTGGTCTTCCTGATAATTCTGGGACCACTGATAATATTTTTCCACAATCTGTAAGGCATTTTCTCTCCAGATAGCTCCGTGACTGGTGGCAATGATATCGATAGGCAGATTCAGACCTTGTATTTCCTCGACTTTCTTTTTAACAAGAGGTGAGAAGGGAGTCAGGATGTTGGCGTAATACTTAAGAGCCTCTTCCCAAAGCTTGCACTGGTCGGCTTTGTCGTTAAATAGTTCTTCTACTGCAAAATGCTGTCCGAAGGCGTCATTGGAGAATAAGATGTTATCCTCTGTCAGATAAGTTGCCATACTGTCAGGCCAGTGCAGCATCTTCATCTCAACAAAAACCAGCTTCTTTCCGTTTCCAATGTCAATAGAATCCCCGGTTTTCACCACCTGGTAATTCCATTCCGGATGGTGATACTGGCCAGTGAGAGATTTCACTCCGTTTGCAGTACAGTAGATGGGAGTCCCCGGTATTTTTTCCATCAATGCGGGAAGAGAACCGCTGTGATCCACTTCTCCGTGGTTTGCAACAATAAAGTCAATTTCTTTTAAGTCAATTTCTTTTTCCAGATTGTCAATGAATTCTGTGGAGTGAGGCTTCCAGACTGTGTCAATAAGGACCGTTTTTTCTTCTTTTATTAAGTAGGCATTCTGGCTGGAACCGTGGTTAATGGAAAAATCCGCTCCATGGAAGGACTCCAATTCCCAATCTATAAACCCAACCCAGTGAACATTATTTTTAACAAGTTTCTTCATCTTTTAATTCCTCCTCATATTTTTGAAATAACAGTGAGTTTTCTGTAAATATATGAATGTATATATCCTTTACCAGCTCGTCAAGTTTTTTAAAAAGCAGGTGATAAGAGGGACATCCATCCTCCGGCGGAGTAAAGTCATTGGTGCAGACAGTGATTTCCTTAATCAGATTTCCTGCCGCATCATGCTCGTCCTCCAGTTCCTTGACATATCTGCTGTTTTTATTACCTGTATAACGTTCTTTCATATAAGGAAAGACCAGCTTTTCTTCTTTTGCAAAGTGTTCCTGAAGTTCTTTTCTTAAGTCTGAAAAAAGTCCGTGAAGGGGAACTATTTGTTCCTGATGGTGCTCATAATGAGCTAAAAGAACCCGGTTCATCAAATCATCACATTGGGCCAGAAGGTCACGTTCCTTTATGTGATGGGTGTCTGTAATATAATCAATTAGTTCTGGGACGCTCATCTTATCCAGCCGTTCCATGGGAAGAACCTGTCCGTTATCCGGCTCACTAGCTGTTTTAACAAGTTTCTTATTGAGCAGATCTATAAAACTTTTGGAATCAATTCCAAGCTCCTGTATGGCATCTTCTAAAAAATCTTTCCCTCCGCAGCAATAATCAATGTGGAAGTCATTAAAAATCTCTACTGCTTTTGGATAAGCTTTTACTACATCAGTAATTCGCATTTTATTTGTAATCATAATTTATCCTCCTAAAATCCTGGCATATTCAGAATGATCTGTTCTGGTTGTAAGGTTAGTATACCTGGATCAGAAAAGAAAAAATGTGATTTGAATCATTATTTAAATATTTTTGAAATTTAGCTTCCATTTTCGAATAGATATCTTAAAGCCTCCTTATTTCTAATTATAATCACCCTGTTTCCCTTCAGTTCAATGGTCCCATCTGTCCGCAGTTCTCCCAGCTTCCGGCTTATGGTTTCTCTTCTGATATTAATATAGGCGGCAATATCGTCTCTGGTCAGTTCAATGGTTTCACTTTTGATCCGGCTGCTGCGAAATAAGAGAAAGCCGGCGATTCTGGCCTTTGCATCGTTGATGGATAACAATTGGGTCAGTTCATTAGCCAGGGAAAGCTTTTCTCCTACCACCCTTAACATTTTAATCCCCATTTCAGGTTTTTTGAGAATCAAATCCTGGATATCTGCCAGGGAGATAAGACATGCTCCGCTTTCTTCCAGTGCGATGGCGTTTGCTTCCAAGTCTTTTCCACCAAATATATTTTGTTCTCCATAGATATCCCCTTCTGTCAGTATGTCCAGAACATACTCTTTTCCATCCAGGGAATAGTGATTAATTTTGATTTTTCCATAGCGGATGATCATAATTTTCTCCGCAGGGTCTCGTTCATGTAAGATGGCTTCCCCTTTTTTGTAATCCAGATGAAGTGCTCTGGATATTAATCCTCTCTGTTCTTCGTTGGAAAGAGGCTGAAAAAGAGGAATTCTGGAGGTGCATAATTGGTTGCAGCAGTTACAGTGTTGTTCCATAATTTTCCTTTCCGATTTTTTATCAAGGATGCAGAAAAAAGATTTGCAGCGACTCGATTTTTGCATAATAATCAGTGTCTGTTGCTGAAAATTATACTTGACTCAGAGGTGTTTTTCAATGGGTTTCTTTGCTTGACAAGTTTTATCTGTAATAAAACTACTCAGGGCCTCCCCTCTGTCTGTAGAGGAAAGGCCCTGAGTAGCATACTATATGTCTATACTTTATTACATAATCTTAAATTATTTATTAGCCGTTCGTTGGTAGAGTCAAATTTTAGTGCGGCTTCAGCATGAACTTTTGCTTCTGCAGGAAGATCCATATAATAAGCTGAAATAGAGCATAGGTCATCTGGCGTATAGTCCCATGAATAACCCATATTAACAAATGTCTTGGATCTTTCAGTGATTTTTAGTGCCTCTTTTGAAAGATAGTACATCAACGTCCAGTCCTTCTGCGACATGCATAGCCGTGCGAATTCAATAAAAGGGTCCCTCATTTTGGGCTGCTCAGCAATAGCGTTAAAATACCAATAATATGCGTCTGATATACGCCCTGACTCCTGACAGCTTTTAGCAATCCAGCGCATCGCAGCACAACGCTCATCTTTCCAGACAGAAGTGGGCATTTTTAAGTATTCAAATAATGTTGCAATGCAGTTTTCCCACTGGGCAGTATACATATATTCTCTGCCTAAGTAATATCTCATCCTGCTGTCTCGTTCATTTTCTTTGACAGCCATCTTTAAAAGAGGCAAGTATGAGCTGCGGGATTTGGTTTTATCTGGATAATGATTTAACACCATGCCTTCAATGAAAACAGTCTTCAATGGTACCCTTCCAACATACTCTAGATATTCATGAACCGGACACTTCCATCTGAAGCCGCACCTTTCATGTACTTTAAAATAATGAAATTGTACATCAGGAGCCCCGTCAGCTTTTAAGCTCCAGTTATATACATATCTTCCGTTTTTTATAACATTTTTCTGAGTTTGATTTTTTTTCCATGCAGATTCTAACATTAATCTCCACCCAGAATCAAAACGTTCATCTAAATCAGTACAAACACATACATCAATATCTTCTGGAACATGAGAGAGAGAAATATTTCGTGCCGTGTCAAAACGCCAAGGATATATATTTTCTTCAAAAACAATAACTCCGTGAGATTTTAATTTGTCAATTGTACTATCAGTTGAACCAGTGTCAGTGACCACAATCAGATCAGCTTCCTTCATAGAATCAACCCATGAATCTACAAACTTCTCTTCGTTTTTGCAGATAGCATAAACACAAATTTTAAGTTTTTGCATAGCTATACTTTTTCCTTATCATGCATAATAATTTTATTTTCAATAAGAGAGAGATTTTTCTTTAACCGCTCATCATCAGGACTTAAATTCAGCGCCTGGATAGCATATCTTCTTGAATCCTCCAGAAGGTCTAGATGATAAGTGCTTATTGCACCTAAATCATACAGACGGTATCCCCGGCTCTCGGATTCTGATAAGTAGCTGCCTGTGCTTTTGGCTATGGCTAATGCCCGCTTAATCATAGCGTAGACCAATGGCCAATTCTGCTCTTTATACCCGATTCGTGCCAGCGCCAAATACGGTTCTCGAATTTCAGGACACTCAGCAATGGAACGAAAAAGCCAGGATTTTGCTTCTGCCTTAACATCTGATTCATCATAGCATCGAGCAATAAATCTCATTGCCGCACTTCGTTCTTCATTCCACTTTGCAGAAGGCATAATAAGATATCCTTTAAGAGTTTTAATGCTATCTTCATATTGCTTATAATACATATATTCTCTACCCAGCCAAAAGACTGCACGGTCATTTGCCGGATTTTCTTTAACAGATATTTCCAGAAGCGGCAGGTACTGGCTTCTTGGCTTGGTGTTATCTGGAAAGTGATGCAGTACTATATCAGGTATCCAAACAGATGTATCTTTTTCCGGTCCGTTGTATTGTAAAACCTCATGGACAGGATGAATCCATTTGAATCCATGGCGCCTGTGAATCTTTTCCATAGGAAATTGTTTTTTTATAGAATTATCCTCATTATGGCTCCAAACGAACATATACTTTGCCCTTGTATGTTCACGTTTCCATGCGTTTTCCAGTTTCTCTCTCCAAGCGCTTTCAAATATTTCGTCTAAATCATTAGAGACACAGATATCTGTATTGCTTGAAACTTTTTCCATAGCATGATTGCGGGCAACATCAAACCGCCAAGGATTTATTTTTTCTTCATATACGTTAGCTCCTCGGCTGCGAAGTCTTTCCACAGTATTGTCGTCTGAACCAGTATCTAAAACAACAATTTCATCGGCCTCTGAAACTGCGTTCATCCATCTGTCAACAAAGTTCTCTTCATTTTTGCATATTGCATAAACACTGATTTTTAATTTATTCAACTCTACACCTGCTCATATAGTGATCATAAAATGTGGCAGGAGAGAATTTAAAAAATCCTCTCCAGCCAGATCTATTTACATTGGTTCGTACATCAGCTTTAGATGTATGATATATTTGCTTCTACAAGATATGCCCACATGGAGGCTCTTGAGTTTGAGGCGGAAATAAAAATACTTGCCTCATATTCGTTCCAAAGAAGGGTTGTTGGATTTTGAATTCTAAACCAAATCCAGGTAATACTGTTACTGCTTCCGTTCAGGTTTGGAGATATGCTTAATGGTGCACTTAAGGTATAGTTATCTTGAGGTGTTGACGTTATAGTTGAGGCGTTAACAGATTGGCGCCTTAAATCAATTAAAATAGGCGTACTGACCGGAAGGATTGAAATATTAAATGTTGTTGCGGATACATAGGTTATTCTTATGATCATACCGTCAATTTCCAAATCCAGGGTGCTTCCTGAAGTGCTGATGCTGCCGCGCGAGGATTGAGTCGGGACAATTCCATTAGCGCCGGCAGGGCCTTGCTCTCCAACGGGACCAGTGTCACCGGTGGGGCCAGTGGGACCCTCTCCGCCCTGGTCGCCGGTCGGGCCCTGAATGCCCTGAATACCCTGAATACCCTGGCCGCCAGTGGGGCCAATAGGACCAGTGGGGCCAATGGGGCCAGTGGGGCCGACATCGCCAGTGGGGCCCTGGTCACCAGTGGGGCCGACAGGGCCGATAGGACCAGTATCACCTAAGGGACCTTGATCCCCAGTGGGACCAGTATCGCCAAGGAGACCTTGATCCCCAGTGGGACCTTGATCTCCCACAGGGCCGGTGGGACCAGTGGGACCAGTATCGCCAATGAGACCTTGGTCACCAATGGGACCAGTAGGACCGGTAGGACCAGTAGGACCAGTAGGACCGGTAGGACCGATGGGGCCAGTGGGGCCAGTGGGGCCAGTATCGCCCGTAGGGCCAATGGGGCCGGTAGGGCCGGTAGGACCGGTAGGACCGGTGGGACCGGTAGGGCCGGTGGGTCCGGTAGGGCCGGTAGGGCCGGTGGGACCAGTAGGACCTGTGGGACCGGTGGGACCGGTGGGACCAGTAGGACCGGTAGGACCGGTAGGACCAGTGGGGCCAGTGGGGCCAGTAGGACCGGTGGGACCGGTAGGACCGGTGGGGCCAGTAGGACCGGTGGGACCAGTGGGACCGGTAGGACCGGTATCACCTAAGGGACCTTGTGTCCCCTGAATCCCCTGAGGTCCTTCAGGACCTTGACAACCTTGGGGCCCTTGTGGGCCTTGGAGGCCAGTGGGGCCAGCCGGTCCCTCTGGGCCAATTGGCCCCTGAATCCCTTGGGGTCCCTGTGGACCTTCTGGACCTTCTGGACCGGGAATTCCTTGTGGACCAATAGGACCGGTGTCCCCTTTGGGACCGGGAACTCCTTGAATTCCCTGCAGGCCAACTGGACCGGTATTTCCTATTGGACCTCTTGGACCCTGACATCCGGGGTCGCCTTGAGGCCCTACATCACCACGAATGCCTTTTGGACCCTGAGGGCCAATGGGACCTTGCTCGCCACGTGGTCCGGCGGGGCCGCGGCAACCAAAGTCACCTCTTTCGCCCCTGTCTCCTTTGGGCCCTTTGGGGCCTCTAGAACCTTCAGGGCCAACAGGACCAACTGGTCCTTGAGGTCCGGGTTTGCCTATATCGCCCTTAGGTCCGGGGCAACCCTGATCCCCTTTTGGCCCTCTAGGCCCTGCCGGTCCCTGTGGTCCTTGAGGACAATTTTCATTATCAATACAATGAGATTTTTCCTGATATTCTTCAAAGTTATTGTGCATATTTATATTCCTCTCTTTTAATAATACTGGGATTTTCAGCTGCCATTTTTATGACAAACATTGAATTTAACCTCGTTATCTTAAATCAGCTATACAACACATTCTCTTCAATTAAATAAGCTGATGCGGTAGTTCTTCGTTTGGTATCAGAAGAAAACAAATGTATTTCAAAGAGCGACCACAATAAAGTTACAGGGTCACGTTGTCTTAGCCAAACACGGTGCATTTCACGAGAAGATGAAAATATTAAACCATCGATACTTATTGAAGTTGACAGATTGATTCCATTACCTATGGTTGATTCAAGACCAGATGCATCCCAAAAGGAAACCCTCTTGTAATCAATTATCAGCGGAACGCTTAAAGGTGCCAGCCTCATGTCTACAGCATCGGAACCATCATATACTACGCTTAAAAGAACGTTTCCAATAGCCCCTTGCATACTGCTTCCTGAAGCCTCCAGGTTTCCATCGAGCATTAAATAAGGCTGCTGACCGCTTCTGCCGGCGATACCCAAAACTCCTGCACCACCAGTCCAGCCATTGTAGCCGTCTGAACCGACTAAACCTTGAATGCCTGTTGGACCTTGAATACCGACTAAACCTTGTTCACCAGCGGGACCGGTATCACCAGTCGGTCCAGTATCGCCCGTAGGTCCAATATCGCCGGTAAGCCCAATATCGCCCGTAGGCCCAATATCACCGGTGGGCCCAATATCGCCGGTGGACCCAATAACACCTGTGGGCCCAATAACACCGGTAGGCCCAATAACGCCGGTAGGCCCAGTATCGCCGGTAGGCCCAATATCACCGGTAGGCCCAATATCACCGGTAGGCCCAATATCACCGGTGGGCCCAATATCGCCGGTAGGCCCAATATCACCGGTGGGCCCGATAACGCCGGTAGGCCCAATAACGCCGGTAGGCCCAGTATCGCCGGTAGGCCCAATATCGCCCGTAGGTCCAATATCCCCTGTGGGGCCAATATCGCCGGTAGGCCCGATATCGCCAGTGGGCCCAATATCGCCGGTAGCCCCTGTATCACCTAATAGACCGATGGGTCCAGTATCGCCGATAAGCCCTTGATCCCCAATTGGTCCCTGGCTCCCAATTGGTCCTTGAATACCAGTAGGGCCTAGGTCTCCAATTGGACCAGTAAAGCCCAAAATGCCAGCAGGACCAGTAAAACCAAGGTATCCGAAAGGACCTGTATCTCCAATATCCCCTTGTTCTCCCTGCGTACCTTCTGGTCCTTGGCATCCTTGAGAGCCTTGAATACCGGCCGGACCCTCAGGACCGGCAATGCCTTGTGGACCTAATAATCCTACTTGTCCTTGTGTTCCTACGGATCCTGATGCTCCTGAAGCACCGATTATACCACGTGACCCGGCTGAACCTAAATCTCCTTTGGGGCCAGCTATACCAGCAATACCTTGAGGTCCGGAAGCACCTGTGTTTCCTCTTGGACCAGTTGGCCCTTGCTCCCCACGCTCCCCTGATGGACCTACATCTCCTCGAACACCAAGCTCGCCAACCGGTCCGATTTGGCCCTGAGGTCCTCTTATCCCTTGGGGTCCTGAACTTCCGCAGTCCCCTTTGTCCCCCTTTTCTCCATGGTCGCCGGCATTGCCTCTTGGCCCTTCGACTCCCATGGCTCCCGCTGATCCTTCTGGACCAATGCAGCCCGAATCACCGTTTGTTCCAGGACAGCCCGGATCGCCTTTTGCGCCTTGCGGGCCTGCAATGCCTGGCTTGCCTGGTGTGAAGATCACACAGTCTGGGTGCGGCACTTGCGCGGAGCAGCCGCAGCTACAACTGGTAACACTACTTTCTGATTTCAAAGTTTTCGTATGACTTTCTTTGTAGTCTTCATAGTTGTTGTGCATACAAATAATCCTTTCCTTTAATATTTCTTTAATGTACTTAACATTTTTAGTATATGACCCGGAAGGAATTGGCGTACATAGCTATATAAAGGTGTGCACAAATAGGTTCTTTCATCCATAGCCTAATACATGGCATATTAGAAAAAAATTAATTGGCACATCATGAAAGGAAAAGAGAATTGAATGTATATAATTCAAATAAAGGCTTTATTGCTAATAATGGACACAGCAATATAAGCAGTGGTAGCAGTAAAAATATCAATGAAAACAATAATTCTGAGATATTAAACTCAAGGCCAAGTCTCCAATCCTGCTGTTGTAAATCGCCATTTATAGGATGCGACTGTCCTCGATGTAGCAGACGAACATGCTGCCCTGCCTGCACTCCTGGTCCAACCGGTCCCACTGGAGCGCCTGGCCCGTCTGGAGAGATAGGTCCCGCAGGCCCGTCTGGGGAAATTGGCCCGACAGGAGCCTGCGGTCCAATCGGTCCAATCGGAGCGCCTGGTCCGTCTGGGGGAATCGGCCCGACAGGAGCCTGCGGTCCAATCGGTCCAAGCGGAGCGCCTGGTCCGTCTGGGGGAATCGGCCCGACAGGAGCCTGCGGTCCAACCGGTCCAAACGGAGCGCCTGGTCCGTCTGGGGGAATCGGTCCGACAGGAGCTTGCGGTCCAACCGGTCCAAGCGGAGTCCCCGGCCCGTCTGGAGAAATCGGTCCAACTGGAGCTTGCGGACCAACCGGTCCAAGCGGAGCGCCCGGCCCGGCTGGAGTTCCTGGCCCCACAGGAGAAACAGGCCCAACAGGCAGTAGAGGCCCCCGCGGATGTCAAGGTATACAAGGTCCAAAGGGTGATTCTGGTTCTAGGGGAGATGTTGGCCCCCAAGGCGATCCTGGTTGCCAAGGAGCAAGAGGCCCCAAAGGAAACCCTGGCTGTCAAGGACCACCAGGCCCCCAAGGACCATTAGGCCCCAAAGGCGATCCTGGGCCTATGGGGGATCGTGGCCCCCAAGGTGATCAAGGCTGTCCGGGAGAAATGGGTCCAGAAGGACCAGCTGGTCCTATTGGCCCAGAAGGGCAGGTTGGTCCTGTTGGCCCAATGGGCATAAGAGGTGAGAAAGGCTGTCAAGGACCAGAAGGTCCCCAAGGAGAAAGAGGATATCAAGGGCCTATGGGGCCTACAGGGCCTACCGGTCCCAGTATAGTTTTAGCAGGAGCACAATATTCTTGGGAGTTTCCGACCGAACAAACAGAACGTATTATGAACCAAGGAAGTATATTAAAGTTCAATAAAATAAAAACAGATGGCCAACCTTTGGTAACTTATGATTTAATAAATGGAAGCTTTATAATCTGTAAAACAGGAAAATATATGATAACGTTAAAAATCTGTGTTGCCCAATCACAAAAAAGCTATTACTCCTCGTTAGAATATATTTTAAACGGTATTTCTTTTACAAAGAATGAAATTTTTTTGGATGATTCAAGACCTGTATTTTACAGCTTTACTGATATATTAAATGTATCAAGTGAGTTTTTAGAATTTAAGATCATAAATAGCGGCGATTCCTTTTTATTAAATGAGAAAATGACCAGCGTTTCAACTATATCAATCTGGGGGATTATATAAAAGTAAAAAGAACTTTATGCTTTGTGCAATGAGAAAGAATAGGTTGTAGCGGAATTTGAACTTACCTGGCAGGGCGTGTGAGGATTCATTTATTGTAATTGCGTTCAATCTGTTAAGATGTACATAATTCACTATTTGCCATCCAAATGAGCTGGATATTACAGTTAAAGGTAACCCCATCTTTACACCGCCATTATTGACGGATAAAATTATTATATTTATACCATGATTTTCCGATTAAAAACAACAGTCAGTCAAGGTGTGAAGAAAAATAGTAAATTAAAAAAGCCTGTCTCTAATAATACTGCAAATATCAGACAAAAACTGGGAGTGCATGCCTTTGGAAAACTCTGCACATAAATATAAATCAGCAGCAGGTTCAAATTTTCTTGCTGATAGTCCTGCCTTAATGGCGGTATCCCTTGGCAGAAGCATTGCATATGTTCCACTTTTAACATGTGGAATGCATGAAGACAGATCGGCGGTTTCTATACCGCCTTTGCTCTTTAATCCGTGCTGTTCCATAACAAAATCGCTGATAATGCGCAGATAAGTACCGGGGGGCGGCAAAATTAAGGGCAACTGGTTTCCAGCAGATTTTGCGGAACAGGCTATTACCAACTCCTCATGATTCAAAACAATCTGAGTGGCAGCCATCTTGTCCGTTTCCCCCGTGTAAAAGAATGCTATATGCAAGCCGCCGTTTGCAAGAAATGCTTTGGCATTTTTTATGTTTTCTTTAACAAAGTTAATCTGCAAGTCCGGATATTGCTGGTGCAGGGGCAGAAGTACTTGGTCGTAGAATTGTTGTTTCATGCCGAGGCAAAGTGCAATATTTAAAATATAAGGGTAAGCTGCTGGCCTGGTGGTCTGTTCCATCAGGGCTTTTGTGTCATGCTGTATTTTCTGAATCTGATAAGCGCCATGGACATAAATTTTTCCGGCATCTGTGAGTACAACCTTTCCGTTCACATTGCAAAACAGCGGCGGTAATCCTTCTTTTTTTAACTTAGCAACCTGCTGACTCAGAGCAGATTGTGACACAAACAGTCGTTCCGCGGCTTTTGTGAAGCTTTTCTCCTCCGCTATGGCTAACATGTATTCAATTTGTTTAATATCCATGTTCTGCCTCCGCAAACTCATTATAGATAGCCAATGCTTCATCATTCTGAAAGGCAATATCAGAGTCGTTGGTAATAGCATCCTGAATCCGAAGAAAGATGAAGTACCGCTGCGCCTCGCTTAGTTCCGTGTTTTTTCGATATATAACTCCGCCGTATGTGGACAGAGCTGGTTTAACTGAGAAATAAATACGGTTGGTATTGGGCTTGCAGTAGCTGGCAGGAAGAAATCCAACACCGATTCCGCTGGAGAGCATGCTGTCAATCAGAGTTGCGTTGTTGCTTTTATAAACAATTGTTGGTGTAATTCCCGCACTGCAGAGAAAGCGGTCAATAATGCTTCCGCTAATTGTATCATTCCCCCACATGACAAAGGGGCTGCTCGCCAGCAAACTAATATCTGTGGACTCAAGCGGCCCATTTGTCGGTAATTTTCCCTGAGCCAGAGGGTGAAAGGAAGGCACACAAAGCAGCAGATCCTCTTTCTGATCAATTACAAAATTGTAATGCCCCCAATCCTTCTGATCAAGCACTCCAATTACCAAGTCCGTGATCCCTTCATTCAGCCCTTTGAGAGTATCCCTTTGATACCCTTCATAAGCATCGATTGAAATAAATGGAAATTGCTTGTGGAACGCGGCGTATACCCGTGCAAATGCGCTGCTGCCGCGGTGCGGAGTAACACCCACGGTAAAATGTTCCCGGTTCTTCTGCTCCCTAGCAAAAATAGCATCATATGTAAGTTTTTTGGTTTCTATAATTTGTCTGCAGCCCTCCAGAAATATACGGCCGGCCTCGGTAAGCTGCAGCTTTTTATTATTCCGGTAAAAGAGCAGCTGTCCGTTTTGTTTCTCCAGCTTAATCAAAAAATTTGAAAGAGCAGGCTGGGAAATACCCAGGCACCCGGCGGCCTTAACCAGACTGCCCTGTTCATGTATGGTAAGAAAATATTCTGCAATATGCGTATCCATGTGAACCTCACTCGTTTAAATATATCATTTTTTCTTATAGTTCATATAAATATCTTGTTCTTGAAAAAAGAAAAAAATTACTATATATTTAATTAATGATAATACAATATTGTAAAAATGGCAAATAAAATATAGAAATTCAATTTGAATTTAATAGAATTTCTACATAAAAAAACTGTTTATTATATTTTTACTATCACTATTTATTAAAAGGAGGAAACATAATGGCACTTACATCTGACCAAATGGCAGAAATGAAAGAAATCCTGATAAAAACAGGAGGACCCCGCGAAAAATCTATTAATAATCGTCATATTCCCCAGGATTTTCTTAACTACCTTGATCGGGTCACTCAAGAACGAATTGTTATAGTTCCCGAGGTTGGGGTACCGGTGACAATTATTATCTCTACCGCAAAAGATAAGGTGGACAACTGCCCGGTGCACGTGAATATGCATGGGGGTGGCTGGATTTTTCCGCAAAATGAGGATGATGATATTTACTGCGCACATATTGCTTCCAGAATACAGGGAATAACTGTTGATATTGACTATGCCCTTTCCTTTGATCATCCTTTTCCCGTAGCTTTTGAGCAATGCTATGAAGTGGTTAAGTGGACATTCGGGCAGTGTGAACGTTGGCGCGCTGACCCTAAGCGTATTTCCATTGGGGGACACAGTGCAGGTGGCAACATGGCCGCAGGTGTTTCGCTCAAGGCGGCAGCAACGAAGGACTTTGACATATGCCTTCAGATACTTGATTATGCAGCATTAGACACATTCAGTTTCCTTGACAACGGTAATGAGCGTATGCGTGCGTTGTCCACGCTATATTCTGGTGGTGACTTTGAGGAGCTGAAGCACCCTTATTGCTCTCCTGTATTTGCCACTGATGAAATGCTTGTAAATCAGCCCCGTACTTTGGTTATCACAGCGGGATTGGATGTTTTAAAGCCATATGAAGAAAAGTATGCAATGCGTCTTGCAACTCTTGGTACTGAGGTTACCATCAAAGCATTTATGAACAGCCCCCACGCTTTTACAGCCCGTTATTTTGGGGAATGGCGCGAGGCCAACGAACTAATTGTACGCTACATAAATCAAGCCGGCTTATTGTAAAGTAAGGAAGTCTTCCTTTGCGCGGTAAATTTGAATGGTACTGTATATATGTAATCCTATTGCCTTTTTAAGTCCCTCTACGTCACAAAGAAGAAGCTGATTTACTATTTCCCTATGTTGATTCTGAACCTCTTTCAGGGTTTCGGGGCTGTGGCAGGAAAAACCCATAAACATACCAGCGTGAGCGTTTAGCCCGTGATACATAGTCAAAATCTGTTCATTCCGGCAGCATTTGACAAGCTCTGTATGAAAAAGCCAGTCGTGTTCATGAAGTAAATTAAAATTTTCTTTTTCGTAATAGCGGATACATTTTTCGTACTCCTCATTGCTTACCTGGAGCAATTCCCGTATTCGCTTAAGAAAATTTTTATCGTGTCTGGCTGTATCAACTGCAGACTGGGCGCAGAATTGTTCGATCATCATACGGGCTTCCCAATTGTTTTTCATGTCCTGAAAATTAAAGGAGCGGACTCTCATACCGCATTTGGGGACGGATACTACAAGACCAGTAGTCACAAGCTGGTTCAGAGCCTGTTTGACCGGGGTTTCACTTGTGCCGAATTCTTCGCATAGTAAACGAACCGTAAGCCGTTGTCCTGGCTTGTATTCCTGATATTGTATTTTTGTTCTTATTTTTTGTGCGACTTCATCAGCCAGAAGTTCAGAAATTACATTTTTTTGTTCCATAAAATAGAATCTCCCGGGGTATTTTTAATTTAGTATAGTGTATTTTTCTATCTTCGTCCAGTCCAGGTCAATTCCAAGACCATCTTCTTGTGGGACATAAAAGTTCATATATTGATCTGCTTCAAAAGGTTTTGTTGTTAGATCTGTTTTTAGAGAATTTGGGTTTTCCTCGGATTCTATCATTTCTGTATTGGGCATAGAGGCGGCTAAATGAAGGCTGGCAGCAAAATGGACGGCGGAGCCAAAACTGTGAAGAGAAATTCGGCGTCCGGCTGCTTCTCCCATAGCACCGATTTTTCTGCATTCTGTAAATCCGCCGGCCCAGCCGATGTCGGGCTGTAAAATATCCAAAGCATCCATCCGTACCATGGTTTCAAAATTTTTAAGTCCTTGCTGTGTTTCACAACCGGCTATGGGAATTTGAGGCAGTTCTTTGGAAATCCGTTGTAAGCCTTCTAAGTCCTCAAATGGAATTGGTTCCTCCAGCCAGGAGACTTTCAGCCTTATGAGTTCCGGCCCAAATTCAAGAGCGGTATAGGAGTCCCATGAGGCATTGGTATCAACCATAAGGCGTCCGTTCTCCAGTATTTCCCGGGCAGTCTCCATGCGGATAATATCTTCTTCTGCCGTAACGCTCCACTCCTGATTTGCCATATAACGCAAAGGAGAGCCAGTGCGGTCCAGATTACGTCCAATCTTGATTTTTGCATTCCTGTAACCCTTTTTCCGATATCCTTCCAGTTCTAAAGCCAATTCAGCGGTTCCTTTGCCTGGGCCGTAGAATCCGCCGCTGGCATAAGACGGAACCTGATTACTGACAGCACCTAAGAGCTTATAAATGGGAAGGTGTACAGCTTTTCCAAGCAAATCCCATAAGGCGATGTCAATACCGCTTAGACCTGCCAGTATTAGCCCCCTTCTTCCATGGGCAATTGTCCTCCAGTAAAGAGTATTCCAAAGCTGTTCAATATTTTCGGGATTTTCATTAAGAAGCATTGGGCCCAGCTGTTTTTCTATTATGTATTGTACGACCGGAAGCGGAGCTCCATAGGTAAATGCTTCTCCGATTCCATAGATGCCAGAATTGGTTTCTATTTTGACCAGCAGTGCTTGACGCATTGAACAGGTGGAAAGAGCATCGCTGATTGGTGAACAGGCACATCGCAGTGGGATTGCACGGACAGCAGTAATTATCATGTGGTATTCCTCAACTTTCTTATAATATATAGGTTATAGACACTCAGGCCCAGTATGGCAGAAAATCAGAGGATTTACTGTGGGATGAATGTTGGGGAAAGTATAACAGCTAATAAGTTGCAGAGTCAGGCAACCAAGGCTGTTGTGTAAGATATAAAAAAACAAATTAGATCTAATTTTGCTTTGCAAATTAATTATATTTAACTTGCAAGTTTAAGTCTATATGAAAAATTACAAAATTTAAGTAAAAAAGTTAAAGCAAATGGCTAAATTTTTAAAAATAAATTGGATCTAAAATAAAAAATAGAAGGTGTAAAGATAAACCTTGTGATGCTTTTAAAGAAACCTCTCCTAATGTTATTTTTTGACTATACTGAGTATTTTCTAAATCAAACGTTTGCGGTAGTTTTGCTTGCAAAAACAAAAGAATAGCTTTATAATAATTTTGAATATACTGAAGTATATCTTTGTAACAGAAGTTGCAAGTAAAAAAAAATATTTTGAAATTAATGTTAGTGTGAAGATTATGTAGTGAAAAATTACACAATAATATATTAAAATGGTCAAGAAGGTCATTAAATACAAAGAAATTTGTATTTGATGATCTTTTATTATTTTAAAATATAAGAATTGGAGTGGCTATGATAGATGAAAAGATAATTACGAATCAAATGTCCGTTATGAATAATGCGGTATTTAAACCCGTTAACCTGGAAAATGAGATGAATTACTATTGGACAGAGCGGTCGCAAAGCTATAGTGATCAAAATACAGCGCAGCTTCACAGTGACAGACGTACTACATGGGAGAAACTGATCTTTGGACATATGACAGATGAAACTGCTCAATTAAAAGTGCTTGATATTGGAACCGGGCCTGGTTTTTTTGCAGTTCTTGCAGCTTTGAGAGGACATAAGGTCACAGCCGTAGATATGAACCAGGATATGCTTAATAAAGCAAAACAGAATGCAAAGAGATCGGGATGTAATGTGGAATTTATAAAAGTCGGCAACATGCTTCCCTTTAAGGACCAGAGTTTTGATCTCATTGTTTCAAGGGATGTCACATGGACACTGACTTCACCGGAAAAGCAGCTCCGGAATTGGGCAGATAAGTTAAAGAAAGGTGGAAGTCTGCTCTATTTTGATGCGGAATGGTATAACTATTTGCTTGATGATGCATTGATAGCCATGCATGAGCAAAAGAAGCGTGAAATAATTTCAAAGGGTGGATTTTCCTATGGAAAGGCATATAAACTAAGTGAAATAGCATTCAAGCTTCCTATGACTTACAGGAGCCGCCCCCAATGGGATGATGAATTTTGGAAGATGCAAAAAGGGTTTGATTGTATCATACACCCAGAGATAAACAGGCATATTTATAATGAGATGGAGCAGATGCAGTATGAGCTTTTTCAGGAGTTTTTAGTGTCTGTAAAGAGGAAGTATTAAATGGGCCGGATAAATATTGTAATCAGGAAGCTGTTTTCCCATGTTCTGCAATTATTTGTTGTGGCAGTGGGTATTACATTGCTTACATTTTCAATCTTATATCTGTCTCCTAAAAATCCAGCCGAGCTGTGGCTTGCGGGTTCTGATGGAAACTCAGGCATGATATCACAGGAGGCAATTGAGCGGCAGGAACGGTTAATGGGGCTGGATAAGCCCTTTCTTGTGCAGTACGGTAATTGGCTTATAAAGGCTGCAAAGGGTGATTTGGGAATTTCCTATACCACCAAAAAACCTGTAACTGAGGAACTGATCAGTCATATGAAGCCTACAATTTTAATGACCTTCTTTTCTCTTCTCATTACTATTTTAATTGCGGTTCCAGCGGGAATATGCTGTGCTGTATACAAAGAACGGTTAATTGATAACGTATTTAGGTTTTTTTCGTTTTTAGGGATATCTGTTCCATCCTTTGTACTGTCGCTTTTTCTACTTTGGTTTATCTGCATAAAAGTCAGACTGATGCCTGTAATTGCAGGAGATGGTTTGCGGGGCCTGATGCTTCCGGTGGTAGTTTTAGTTGTTCAATGTTCTTCTAAACTGACCCGCCAGGTAAGGGCTATTATACTTGAACAGCTGGAGCAGCCATATGTGGAAGGTGCAGTCAGCCGCGGGGTTAAAAAAAGAACCATTCTTTTTTCTCATGTACTCCAAAATAGTGCTGCTCCAATTTTAACATATATCAGTATCTATATTGGGTTATTGCTGGGGGGATCTACCGTCATTGAAGGCATATTTTCAGTTAATGGACTGGGACGGCTTGCCGTCAGTTCCGTTGCAAGGCTGGATTATAATATGCTTCAAGGATTTGTATTATGGTGTGCGTTCATATACTTGGGTGTCAATCTGCTGGTTGATATTTTATCAGCAATTATTGACCCCAGAATTAAATATGACCACAATTAACAGAGAGGAAAATCATGAAAAATTTAGTTACAAGGAAACGTAATTTATTATTCTATGGAGCCAGCTTTCTGTTGATTATATTGTTTGCATTAGCAATTTGTGCCCCTCTGTTGGCGCCTAACGATCCCAATGCAACAAATCTTTTGCTTGCTCAGGAATTGCCAAGCAGCCAATATCCGCTGGGAACGGATCATTTAGGAAGGTGCATGCTTTCCAGAGTAATTTATGCCGCAAGAACCTCCATTTTTACAAGCCTGATCATTACTCTGGTTGTATTTTTCGTTGGAGTTATCATTGGGGTAGTGGCCGGATATTTTGGTGGAATTATTGATATTGTTTTAGACAAGCTTATAACAATTATGCAGGCCTTTCCTAAAATTATCCTTGCAATTGCCATTGCGGGTTCGCTTGGAATAGGAATTCAGAACACGATTATTGCTTTGTGCATGGTTGAATGGGTGGAATATGCCAGAATTGCAAGAAGTCTTTCGTTTATGGAGAAGCAACATACATATATTAAAGCCGCAAGGATATGCGGAGAATCACATATCTGCATTATAAGGAAGAGAATCATACCTAACATTATTTCCCCTCTTATTATTAATGCAAGTTTGGGCATCGCCTTTATAATTATGGAAATCGCCGCGCTTTCTTATCTTGGAGTGGGGGTAAAAGAGACTATTCCGGAATGGGGAGCCATGATTAATGCCGGCCGGAACTATCTTCAGACAGATGTAAGACTTGTTATTATACCTGGAGCTGCAGTATTTATTACTGCCTCTGTTTTTAACCTGTTTGGAGAACAACTGAGGGACCAAATGAAGTAACTTCAATATATTATTTTATATAAGAGAGGAAAGATTATGAAAAGAAAAATAGTATGTGCAATTGCATGTGCAGTACTGAGTATGGCATTAATATCAGGCTGCTCAGGGAATCGGAATTCGTTTTCTAAAGAAACTGCATCAAATGAAAAAGTGAGAGATATTGCTGTGATAGCAGACACCCAGTGTCCTACCAGTCTTGACCTGGCCCAGAGCTGGGACAGCTGGTATACCACCCGCTGGGGAATTACAGAAACATTGTTTAAATTAGATGATGATTTGAAACCGCAGCCTTTTCTCGCAGAAAGCTGTGAAATGGCAGATGATACCACTTGGGTTATAACATTACGCAATGATGTTATATTTCAGAATGGAAATAAGCTTACAGCAGAAAGTGTAAAGCAGTGCTGGAAGAGGACAGAAGGAATTAATGCACGTTTGGGCGAATTGCTTTATATTGACACGATAGAAGCAGATGGGCAAGTACTTACCGTCAAAACATTAAAGGTAGTGCCGGCATTTAAAAATAGTCTTTGTGAACCGTTAACGGGTATTATTGATGTGACGGCAGACGCTGATCCGGCAACTGCTCCAGTGGGAACAGGCCCATTTATTGCTGTAAGCTATGAAGTGAAAAGCAAAGCCAAAGTGAAGCGGTTTGATGATTATTGGGGAGGAAGGCCTAAACTAGCAGGCGCTGAAATTAATATTATTGGTGATACAAGCACTCTTGCACTTGCCCAACAGAATGGAGAATCAGATATCTCAGTAAGCGTCCCGTCCACGAGCCTTGAACTTTTTAATGATACAAGCCTTTATAACGTGGATGGTGTTTCCGGGTCCAGGGGGCAGGTGGTTTTTATTAACTTTTCTAATAAGCTTTTACAGAACCTGCAAGTAAGACAAGCCTTGAATATGTGTATCGATAAGGAAAACTATGGGAAGGTAATCAACAAAGGGGCCTCCGTTTCATCAACCGGGCTTTATCCTGATTTTATGGCCTTTGGTTCTGAAGAAGGCTATAGCTATGACATAGATGGAGCCAATAAACTGCTGGATGATGCTGGAATTATTGACGGAGACGGAGATGGAATCAGAGAACTCAATGGAGTTAATATTTCCTTGCAAATGGTAACGTATAGTACAAAGGCAGAGCTTGCAAATTTTTGTAATGAAATGTCATCTGCAGCTAAAAAAGCAGGAATTGATATTTCCGTTGAAGTTTATGAATCTGTTTCTGAACAGCAGAAAAATGGAAATTTTGATCTTTTACTTGTCAGCTTTACCATGGTTCCTACAGGTGATCCCCAGTATTTTGCCGATATTGCATTCCGTACAGGCGGAAGCAGTAATTACGGCGGATACTCTAATGCAGAGGTAGATAATCTGATTAATGAGCTGGACGAGGAGTTTGACGAGGCCAGAAGAACTGAACTGGCAAAAGAAATACAGCAGAGAATTATTAATGATGCCGGATTTATAGTAATCGGACATTCAAAGTATTATTATGTGATGGGAGAAAACTTAAAAGGGATTCATACAAATCCGTCTGAGTATTACCTCCTGGATGCAAATGTATGGCTGGAATAATAAAATAATAATAAGAGTGATGATGAATGCAAAAAACAGAAGATATTTTAATGATTAATCATTTAGACGTTTTTTATTACCAAACGAGGATCGTGCGAAATATAAGTCTTTCTCTTAAAAAGGGTGAATTCCTGGGAATTGTAGGTGAAAGCGGGTGTGGAAAAAGCACGTTGCTGAGATCGCTTATGATGCTGAAAGGAAGAGGGATGCACATAAGCGGAGATATTTTTTTTGAAGGAATGGAATTCATGAAACTGTCAGATGAAAAGCTTCGCCGGCTTCGGGGTGATAGAATATCCCTGATTTCACAAAATGCCTTTCAATCCATGGATGCCACAAAAACAATATCCTCTTTATTTTATGAAACTGTAAGAATGCACCACAAGAATGTAAGAAGAAAAGAAAATGATAAAAAAGCTGCAGAAATGATGGAAAAGCTACTATTAAATGACACACAGCGGATTCTTAGGTCTTACCCCTTTGAACTCAGCGGAGGAATGTGCCAGAGGGTTGGGATTGCGTTATCCATGATAAATAGTCCCCAGCTTATTCTTGGGGATGAACCCACAAGTGCTTTGGATGTAACATCTCAGCTCCAGGTGGTAGAGCAAATGAAATTGCTGAAAGAACAGTTTGGGGTTTCCCTTATAGTTATCTCACATAATTTTGGTGTGGTGGCAGGGTTGTCGGATAAAATTGCTATTATGTATGGGGGAATAATAGTAGAGTATGGAAAAAGACAAGAAATTCTTCAAAATGCTTTCCATCCGTATACAAAAGCTTTGATTGCAGCAATACCAGATATGGAGGGGAATATTTCAGGCGGACTTGCAGGAACTCCGCCTGAATTTACCGATGAGATAAAAGGCTGTCCATTTGCAGCGAGATGCCATATTGCAGAGGTACAGTGTCAGCTGAGCCTGCCAGAAGAACGGTATATGAATCAATCCCATTATGTAAGATGTTTTTGCATACCGGAAAAGTCACGAGAGGTATAAAAATGGCATTACTTGAAGTCAGTGGATTGAAAAAAGTGTTTAAAAAAAATAAGAAAAACTATAATGCCATTAATAATGTAAATCTTTTAATTGAAAAAGGAGAGTGCCTTGCTCTGGTTGGTGAAAGCGGATGTGGAAAAAGTACAACGGCTAATGTTATTGCCCGGCTAATAAAAGAAGATGCAGGAACTGTAACATTTGATGGAAATGAAATAACCAAACAGAGGCGACTTAAGCCGGTGGGGAAAGATCTGCAGATGATTTTTCAAAATCCCCAGGATTCTTTTGATCCCCGGGATACAGTAATTGAAGGGGTTATGCAGGGAGCAAGGTCTTATGGAATATTCAACAACGGAGAGTTAAAAGAAAGAGCATTGAACATGTTTGAATATGTGGGACTGAAAAAATCGTATGCATATGTTAAGACATCTGAGTTAAGCGGCGGTGAGTGCCAGAGAGCGGCTATAGCCAGAGCCATCATATGTGAGCCAAAACTGCTTATTTGTGACGAGGCAACCAGCGCACTTGATGTGCTGGTACAGGCTCAGATTATTGATATGCTTAAGCGCTTAAAACGGGATAAACAGATGGCGATGCTGTTTATTACCCATGATCTGCCTCTTGCGTCTGCATTATGTGATAAAATTGCTGTAATGGATCACGGAGAAATAGTGGAAGAAGGAAAAACCAGGCAGGTACTAAAGTTTCCAAAGCATCAGCAGACCAGGAATTTAATCGTGTCAGTACGTTCGGTTTATGACGGAACAGAGAATTTTTGAAAGGGAAAACTGAAATGAATGACAGAAACAAGGAATTTTGGGAAGACGGAATAGATTATAACAGTTATGTCTGTCAGGAACTGGGAGATGAAAGGAAACTCTTGTGGAGAAAACAGCTTTTAAAAAACATAGGGAGCAAGGATATTGTAAAAATCTTAGACATTGGATGCGGTCCTGGCTTTTTTTCCTGCTTATTATCAGAATGTGGGTATGATGTTACTGGTATTGACAGATCCGAAGATATGTTGAAGTTTGCTGAGATGAATGCTGAAAAGTTGAACGTTTCCCCGACGTTTATAAAAATGGATGCATTAAATCTCAGTTTTAATGAGAATACATTTGATGCGATTGTGAGCAGAAACGTGACATGGACATTTCATGCTCCAGAAGATATTTACTTAGAACTTTATAAGAAGCTTAAGACCGGAGGTCAGCTGATTATTTATGATGCGAATTGGCATCTCCCTTTTTATGATTCTGTAATGATGGGAAAAGTAAAGGAAAATGAACAATGGTATTTTGCTCATTATAAAAAACCATTTAAAATTTATGATGACGACGAGAGTATTTTTGAAAATCTGCCATTGTCAAATACCAGACGGCCTCAATGGGACTTAAAAGTGCTGAAAGATATTGGTTTCAGTTCGGTGGAATTTTGTGAGGATATTGGGCAGAGTGTTTATTCGGATTGGGAAAAGAAATTATATTCTGCAACACCAATGTTTGAAATAATAGCAATAAAATAGAAATTATATAAAAGTGTCAATGAGACCAGTTCCTACTATAATTTTTAAATATGCCATAAAAAAATATAATAAAGCAATCAAGGATAAGCAAAAAGATAGAGAAAAACAAAGAGAATTTAAATTTTATCTTTATGGATAGGTGATTTATGCCGATATGATACATAAGGGGCTAAAACGGGGGCGTGCTTGCATTTACTATACCTTTATGCTATAGTTACACTCGTAATAAGGCCGTGAAACCCGTGGTTTTAAAGGGATTTTCACAACAAAGACCGGTGTGTTCGAGACCTTCCACACCTAAAACAAAACTAAAGGAGAATTGAATATGAATTTCAAAACATCAGAGAAGACCTACTTTATTGTCTTTTCAGCGGCTATTGCCGCAATCTACACCGTATTGACCATAATATTTATACCTATCAGCTTTGGCCCGATCCAGTTCCGTATCTCGGAAATCCTTTGTATTCTCCCATTTTTCACCCCTGCGGCAATTCCGGGTTTGTTCATTGGCTGTTTGTTGTCCAACTTCCTGTGTGGTGCAGCTACTCTGGATGTTATTTTTGGCAGTCTTGCAACCCTTGCAGGAGCTATAGGATCCTATAAGCTCCGTAAGACAAAATGGCTGGTATGTGTGCCTCCGATCCTGGCAAATACCATTGTCATTCCGTGGGTGCTGCGGTATGCTTATGGTTCAGAAGACCTCATTATATATGCCATGATTACCGTGGGAATTGGAGAGATACTTGCAATCGGTGTTCTGGGAAATATTTTGATGGGTGTTTTAAACCATTATAAACATATTGTGTTCGGACATTTCTCTGCTAAGTAAAAATAGTCAGGTATCCGGAGTAGTATTACTGATGCAGCCAGTATGACTTATAAGGTTAACATTACAAAAGAATCGTGGTGAAAAATATGTCAGTAGGAAGAATGAGCTTAGTCAGTAATGCAGATCATTATTTTATAATAGCGCTGGATGAGTGCAGTGATTGGAGCATGAACGGAATTCTGTTCCATGAAAGTGTTTCCTATGGAATCTGCTTTGGCAGTGTGCTGGAACTGATTTTGAATATAGACCAGATACTTGATGATGTGGGAAGTCCTAAGCAGACTCTTCAGATGCGCTGCTTTTCGGGAATCATTCCTTCTGGTTTTGCTATAAAAAGATATAATGGAGAGTTCCGGAAGGGAAATGCAGAAACCTTTCGAGTCTGCGTTCAGTATCGCTATCATGCAGGCTGGCAGGGAACTGTAAGCTGGCAGAACGAGGATAGAAAAGAGACCTTTGAAAGTGACCTTGAACTTCTCCGGCTGATTGGGGGAGTTTCAAACCGGGATTTTCCAGAAAAAGAGAAGAATTTGGATTCCTTTCATCTGATGGTATCTGATTATGATTCCGGCAGATTTACGGGCAGCTATCAATGCATACCTGCAAACAGGATCAGACAGTTTAATACCCCGGTGGACCTGGCCTCTACCCTGAAATGTTTTATGGAAAGAAAGGGGACAGAGTTATTTTCTGATTTACCCACAGAATTGGGAATAAAGGCTTCTTTTTCTATCAGGATCATGTTCTGGGAGCGTGCCACCTGGCAGGGGGTCATCTACTGGCGGGAAAGCAAAGAGCAGCTTTCTTTCCGGAGCTTTAAGGAACTGCTTTATATAATTAAATTTGCAGTGGAGCCATATTCCTGTAACCATGAGGCGGCTTTGCCGTAATTACATAAATTTACCACAAACCCGCCCGGCCCTTTAAGCCCAGCGGGCTTTTTCTTTTTATACCGGCGCGTCATGTCATAGCCGTTCCGTTCCTCCGGGTTCTCTTTTTGAGAACTGAGGCATGACTGAGGGAGTTTTCCTATAAGATTATATTGTGGATTTTCTTTCTGCTTTCCTGTATAATAAAAGGAACGCAAATTACTGCAGATTCATTGAAGCATGATTTGCAATATGTTTTTTGATATATAGCTCAGGCAGTTGACTTTACATAAGAAAAGCAGTAAAAGTAAAAAGAAGTATCGACCAAATAGAAAAGTTAAGGATGGAAAAAACATGTATCAGATTGATTTTCATAAACAGTCAGTAATTCATTTCATTGGAATCGGCGGAATCAGCATGAGCGGCCTGGCAGAGATTCTCATTGACGAAGGCTTCACAGTCACAGGCTCTGATTCCCAGGAATCAGCTCTGACCCGCCATCTGGAAGCAAAGGGAGCGAAGATATTCTATGGTCAGAGACCTGAAAATATCACCAGTGGAATTGATGTGGTGGTCTATACGGCGGCAGTGCATCCCGATAATCCCGAATATGCAGAGGTTGAGAAAAGGCAGATTCCCCTTCTGTCCCGTGCGGAGCTTTTAGGACAGATGATGACAAACTACCGGAATTCCATAGCTGTTTCAGGAACCCACGGCAAGACAACGACCACTTCCATGCTTACGGAAGTCCTTTTGGCAGCTGACACGGACCCGACTATATCAGTGGGAGGAATATTAAATTCTATCGGCGGAAATATACGTGTTGGAGCCTCTGAGTTATTTGTAACGGAAGCCTGTGAATATACCAATAGTTTCTTATCCTTTTTCCCCACCATGGAAATAATATTAAATGTAGAGGCTGATCATCTGGATTTCTTTAAGGATCTGGAGGATATCCGGAATTCCTTCCGTTTATTCGCCCAGAAGCTTCCAAAGGAAGGGGTACTGGTTATCAACAATGATATAGAGTGTGTGGAGGAGATCATCAGAGATCTGCCCTGCAGAATCATCACCTTCGGTAAAAAACAAGGAAGCCGGTATGAGGCAGAGGCAATCCGCTTTGATGAACTTGCAAGGCCTTCCTATGAGCTTAAGATAGACGGAACTGTTGTGGATACGGTCACACTTGGCGTTCCAGGAGAACACAATGTGTATAATTCATTGGCTGCAGCCGCAGTCTGCATGGAATTAGGTATATCTTTGGAAATGATTAAAAAGGGATTAAAACGTTTTACAGGAACAAACAGGCGCTTTGAAAAGAAAGGAGAGCTGGGCGGCGTGACTATTATTGATGATTATGCCCACCATCCTCAGGAAATAAGAGCAACACTGGAAACGGCAAAGCATTATCCAAAGAATAAGTTATGGGTGGTGTTCCAGCCCCACACCTACACCAGGACAAAAGCGTTTCTGGATGAATTTGCGGAGTCCTTGTCTCTTGCTGACGAGGTTATACTGGCGGACATCTATGCGGCCCGTGAAACCGACAATCTGGGGGTCAGTTCCAGGGATATTGCTGAGAAAATTGAAAAAAGAGGGGTAAAGGTGCAATACCTGCCGTCGTTTGATGAAATTGAAACTTTTATTTTAGAAAATTGTATACACGGTGATTTGTTGATAACTATGGGAGCCGGAGATATAGTAAAAGTGGGAGAAAAGCTGTTAGGCTTGTAGTTATCCACATTATCCACATAGTTTTCAACATTTTTCACTGGAAAACTATGTGGATTTTTTAATTTACATAATTTATAGTCTTACAATTTACGAAGTCACGGTTTTATCAGCAAATCGACAGGAATCGGGAGGAAAATACAAATTATGTATACCTGGTTTCCACATTATCCACAGTTTCCACAATTCATTTGGTGGATAACTGCCCCTATTTTCTTTTAAGAAAACATGTGGTATGATGTTCACGAAAGCAATGAGCAGTACAGAATCAGGGCGTGAGAATATTTTTGTTGTGCTCGCACATAAGAAAATATTCTTATGACCTGATTCATAGGGCGAATGCCCGTGAGCCAGTGAATCCAGTGGATTCACTGGCTTGCACTGCCGACCAGCGGACCAGTGGAGAACGAACCAGCAATACAAAAAGCGAGGTTATGTCAGTGAATATAAAAAGCAGCTTTAAGATAAACGCAACCATAATATCCAACGATTTTATTGACGTACATATGGCAGGTGTTAATGGAGAGTATGTAAAAGCATACCTATACTTAATGCGTCACGAAGGCGAAGAAGTAACCATTTCCATGATTGCCGATGCCTTAAACCATACGGAATCGGATGTGACACGGGCGTTATCTTATTGGAAAAAGGCTGGCGTTTTAGTGGAAGATCTCTCTCAAAAGCCGGAGGCATCTCCCGCTATTTCGGAGACAGCCTGTGCTGCAGGCACGACTTCCTCTCATAGATCCCCGGAAGTACCTATGAAACGCCCTTCTTATTCCCCTGATAAGATCAGCAGCCTTGCCGGAGATGAAGACTTTTCCCAGCTTCTTTATATTGCTCAGAAATATATGAACAAGGTATTTACCCAGAGAGAATGCGAGGTCTTTGCCTATCTCTATGATGGGCTTTCCATGCCGGCAGAGCTTTTGGAGTATGTGGTGGAATACTGTGTCCAGGGTGGGCACAGCAGCATCCGTTACATTGAGACTGTAGCCATAAGCTGGCATGAAAAGGGATTTCGGACTGTCGAAGAAGCCAAAAGCCATGCTGTTTCCTTTTCCAAGGATTCCTTTGCCGTTATGAAGGCATTTGGACTCAATGACAGGAAGCCGGGAGATTTGGAACGGGGCTTTATGGATCGGTGGTTTAAATCCTATGGCTTTGCCAGGGAGCTGGTAATGGAAGCCTGCAACAGGACCCTGGCCACCACCCACTCTCCCAGCTTCCAGTATGCAGACAAGATCCTGGAGGGCTGGAAAAAGGCAGGAGTCCGTTCCCTGGAAGAGGTGAAAAAGCTGGACGAACAGCATGCAGACCGAATTAGAAACGGAGATACAAAGGGAGGAAAAAGGACGGAATCTGAGGGCAAAGCCGGAACCTATAAGCAGGCTTCTCCTGCAAAGGGGAAAGGCGGGCAGAACCAGTTCCAGAATTTTCCTCAAAGAGAGATCGATTATGATGCGCTGGTATTGCAGCAGTTTACAGATCAGTAGTATACCAAGGTGTATGGAAGGAGGAAATTATGGCTCTGAGCAATTCACAATACGATGCTATCATGCGGGCCTACGGGCAGCAGCAGTTTAAAAACCGCCATGAGCAGGAAGAACGTATTACACAAGTGTATGGCAGAATTCCGGTTATGAAGGAGCTTGATGACTCCATCAGCACCAGGGCAGTGGTCAGCGCCCGCAGATTGTTAGAAGGAGATCAGGAAGCCCTTAAGGAGATGCGGAGCGAGCTTGCAGACCTAAGGGAACAAAAAAGCGTGCTTTTAAAGTCAGCAGGCTTCCCTTCGGATCATATGGAGATGAGATACCGGTGCTCTGACTGCAGGGATACGGGATATGCAGTTGGAAAGAAGTGTCACTGCTTCCGCCAGTCAGAGATGAAATATCTTTATGCTCAGTCAAATATTGAAGGAATTGTTGCTGTTGAAAACTTTAATACCTTTTCCTATGAGTATTTTGACGATACCCGGGTGATGGCGGTTCTTAACCGGACCGTAAAGCAATATATGGGACAGGTGGTGGAAATCTGCCGGAACTTTGTAAAAGGATTTTCAAAAGACCATGGAAATCTGCTGTTTACAGGCCCTACAGGAGTTGGAAAGACCTTTCTTACCAACTGCATAGCAAAGGAGCTGATGGACCAGTACTATTCCGTTATTTACCTGTCTGCCAATGATTTATTTGAAGTGTTTTCCAAAAACCGGTTTGATTACCAGAATGAGGAAGACATGAAAGGCATGTACCAGTACATTTTAGACTGTGATCTTCTGATCATTGATGATCTGGGAACAGAGTTGAATAACAGTTTTACTTCCTCTGAACTGTTTTACTGTATCAATGAACGACTCAATTCCTCAAAGTCCACTATTATTTCCACCAATCATCCCATGAATGAGCTGCGGGACCGCTATACGGAACGTGTGACCTCCAGGCTGATCAGCCGTTATACTGTGATTCCTCTTTACGGCGATGATATCCGCATCAGGAAGAAGGCAAAATAAGCTGATAGCCTTGACTAATGACTCACTTAATGATATAAAAGAACCGTTGCAAGGCAATTGAATACGTTGGAGGAAAAAATAATGCTTTACGAAGAGAAGATTATAGAGACCATTCCCGTAGGCCCTCTTGGTCTGGTGCCGCTTATGAGTTGCAAGGAAATAGGAAACAAGGTCAACGATTATCTGGTGGCCTGGAGGTATGAGAGGGAGAGCGAGCATAAATCTACCCTTGCTTTTTCGGGTTATCAGAGGGATTCCTATATCATTGGGGCCAAGACCTCCAGATTTGGAACTGGAGAGGCAAAAGGCGCTCTGCAGGAGTCAGTGCGTGGAGATGATCTCTATTTTATGGTAGATGTATGCAATTACAGCCTTACCTATTCCCTGTGCGGAATGACCAATCACATGTCACCTGATGATCATTTTCAGGATTTAAAGCGTCTGATCGCAGCTTCCGCAGGAAAAGCCCGCAGAATCAATGTGATCATGCCCTTCTTATATGAAAGCAGACAGCACAAGAGGACAAGCAGAGAATCCTTGGACTGTGCTCTGGCTCTTCAGGAACTGGTGAATATGGGTGTGGAAAATATTATCACGTTTGATGCCCATGACCCAAGAGTGCAGAATGCCATTCCCTTAAAAGGTTTCGAGACAGTTCAGCCCATTTATCAGTTTATCAAGTACTTGTTAAAGGAAGAAAAGGAGCTGGAAATTGACAACGATCATATGATGGTCATCAGCCCTGATGAAGGCGGTATGGGACGTGCTGTATATTTTGCAAACGTTCTTGGTCTTGACATGGGTATGTTCTATAAGCGCCGGGATTACACTCAGGTAGTCAATGGACGCAACCCTATTGTTGCTCATGAATTCCTGGGAAGCAGTGTAGAGGGTAAGGATGTGATCATTGTTGACGATATGATCTCTTCCGGAGAAAGTATGCTTGATGTGGCCAAAGAGCTTAAGAGAAGGAAAGCCAGAAAGGTATTTGTCTGCGCTACCTTCGGACTCTTTACAAACGGCCTTGCAAAGTTTGACGAATATTATGAAAAGGGACTTATTGACCGGATACTGACTACCAACCTGGTATACCAGACCCCGGATCTTCTTTCCAGACCTTATTATATTGATGTGGATATGAGCAAATACATTGCGCTCATTATAGATAATTTAAACCATGATGCCTCCTTAAGCGAACTGCTGAATCCAACCGGCAGAATTAACCGCATTCTGGAGCGTTACAGAGCCGGAGACAGGTAAGAAAATCCTCTGTTCAGGCAACATAAACAGGCACCTTAAAGCTAAGTCGTAAAAATAGCTTTAAGGTGCCTGTTTCCATGTTTTTTGGATGATTAAATTTCTACCAGATGATAAGGAATCAAATTTGCGGTCAGCATCTGAGCTTCTCTCTGATGACAGGTGAAAATGATGATCTGATCAGAATAAGTGTTTATCAGCCATTTTAAAGCAGTACGAAGTCTGTCGTCGTCATACAGCACAAAGCTGTCGTCGAAGATAAAGGGCATCCGCCCGGTGTTTTCCTGAACTAAAGAAGATGCTGCCAGACGGAGAGCCAGATACACCTGGTCCATGGTACCGCTGCTGACCTGTTCCAATGGAACCAGTTTGGTTCTTGTATTTAAAAATACATTAAGGTTTTCATCCACACTCATGCTGGTGTAAATTCCGCCTGTAATTCCGGCAATTAAATCGGAGGCAGTCTTATTCAAATACAGTCCAAAAGAATCGCGGATGGAGGAAGAGAGACTGGTCATGGTTTCCAGGGCCAGATCAATGGAGGATACTTCCTCCCTAATACGGTCATTTTCCTCTAAGATGTGTTTCAGTCCTTCGGCCTGGGTTTTACAACTGGATAAATGCTCCAGCTTTTTTTCCAGCTCCCACTGACTTTTCTGCTGCTTTTCAATGGATTCCCCACAGCCTTCCTGTTCCTTTTGAAGCTGTTCAATCTCAGACGCTTTTTGCAGGATTGCGGCCTCTGATTTCGTGACAGCCGTGCAGAGACGGTTGAATTCCGCCATCCTGGCCTGAAAAGCTCTCATGGCGTCCTCAGAGATATCTGTATTTCCCAGATGCCTGGACAGAATTTCCTGAAGAATCTTGGCACTCATTTCCATATCTTTCTGGCTGTGCCTCATCCGGAGAAAGAGAATCAGACCGATGAGATAAAATATAATGGCAGCCCCGATAAAAAGTCCTACTAAAAGAATAAGATCCAGTCCGTAATAGGCTGTAAAGTAATTGGATTCCCCCAGATAGTACAGGACTCCGGTGCAGCCTAAGAGCAGAGTGGCAATAACCAGAGAGAGAACGGAACAGATCTTCCGGGGCTTTTTCCCGCAGGAAATTTTTGAATCCATGTACTCGTCAAAAGATTTCTGAGCCTTTTCAGAGTAAGCGTGAATGGATTCCTGATCGGAAAACTGATTGCTGGTCAGCATCTGCCGTCCTCTTGCAACTTTTTGAAGCAGCTCTTCCTTTTCCTTCTGCCGGTCTTCTAAGGTGGTTTTCACCTCGGAACGCCGCTTCTGGTAAGTCTGAATCAGGTTTTCATATTCTGGAGAAGAAATTTCTTTTTCAGTATTTCTGATCTCGCTTAAAAGAGAAGTGTACGTGCGGGCAGCTTCTGGAACCATCTGAGCTTCCAGTTCCTTTCTCTGGGACTTTAAAAGAGCCGCGGCTTTTGTAATATTAAGGGATAAATTTCCAGTAGTATTTAGGTTGGCAATGTAATTTTTTAATTCAGATACCATTCCTTCGTCAGTGGCGCTTTTTAACTGTCCGATGCTGACTGTATTGATGTAGGCGGCTTCACTTAACCCGCACAGCAGATCGTCTAAAAAGGCCTTGGTGGGCTCCACTTCCCTTCCGGCGGTTTCATCTACAATTTTAAATTCCTTTTTGTTCTTTTGGAAAGTACGCTCAATCCGGTAAACATGCTCTTTATGCTCCAGCCGTATCTGCCCCTCATAAGTGCCGCTGTTTTCCCAGGGCTCGTATTTGGTATAAAGGTCATTTTTAGAAGCACGTCCCCGCTGGCGCTCAATGCCGAAAAGCATACCCCGGATAAACGTGTGTATGGTGGATTTGCCAGCTTCATTTTTGCCATAGACAATGTTAAGTCCATCCCGGAAAGAGAGATTTCTTCCGTTGAATTTTCCGAAGCCGTTGATATAGATATCCAGTATTTTCATGGGTCAGCTCCTCTCGTCTGTTGTGCGAAGCAAGGCATTGATGCCGTAATGAAGGGCCTTTTTCTCCACCGGACTCATCTCCGGCTTTTGAAGGGCCTGGATAAAGAAGCCTATCATATCGCTGGGGTGTTCTGCAAACAAGGCGGAAAAGTCATACTGAGGCTCGGATTCATCGATGATTTCCATGATCTTAAACCGGGTAGAGAGCATTTCTAAGTCAAAAGAAATATCTGGATCCCTCATTCCCCGGATGCGGAAGCGAAAGATATTTTCCGTTCCCCTGCTCTGAATTTCCTGCGTGATTTTCATTGCCAGTTCCGTGTTGGTGGTAGCAGTGGTCACGTTGACTGCCAGAGAGATATACTGAAGTTTTGCAAGAGGAATAAACCTTAATGAAGTCACCATACGGGTCACTTCGTTGATCTCTCCCACCATCATTCCATGAGGGCCGGACTCTGTCTTGTCCAGAGGCTCTAAAGAGCCTGCAAAGGCCATTCTGTTTTCCAGTAGGATTTCTGGGCGGTGGATATGTCCCAGAGCAATGTAAGAGAAATCTAGGCTGCTCATAGCGCCTTTATCAAAGGGGATGTGGTTGGCATCTCCTCCATGGCCCAAAAGAACATGGATGCGCCCGTTGTTGGGCACCTTTAAATGGTCCAGCCGGTTTTCCGGAATTTCAGCGGAATGATAGCTGAAACCATAGACTTCCGTGTTAATCTCCTTAAAATATATGTTTTCCAGCTCTTTTTCCATGAGGTAGGTTACATTGGGAGCCCAGGTAAAGCTTAAAAGGGCGGAATTACTTCTGATACGGTCATGATTGCCTGCAATCAAGACCACATGAACAGTGGGTATGGTAGAAAACAAATAATTCACTTCTTTTAAGTCCCTGGCAAGAGGCTGGCGGTGAAATAAGTCTCCGGATATAAAAAGGCAGTCTGCCTCCAGAAACTTTGCCTGGGTCACAGCTTTTGCAAAAGTGTCCTTAATATCCTGGCACCTTTCCTTGCTCCACGGCTTGTCGCTGTCCGGACTCATCCCCCAGTGAACATCTGCAATATGTATGAATTTCATTGTTATTACCTCGCTGTACTCCGGTTTAATTGTAAACAAATTCCCTACCGGTAAGGAAGGGAATTTGTTTCACAGATTAAAGTTCACAGTTGTTAACAGTTCTCGGGAAAGGAACTACGTCCCGGATGTTGCCCATTCCGGTCAGATACATGACGCAGCGCTCAAAGCCTAAGCCAAAACCTGCGTGACGGGTAGAACCGTATTTTCTTAAGTCAAGATAAAACTCATAATCTTCTTTATTAAGGCCGGATTCCTCCATGCGCTCCACCAGCTTCTGGTAATTGTCCTCACGCTGGCTTCCGCCGATGATCTCACCGATTCCGGGAACCAGACAATCTACAGCAGCCACAGTCTTTCCATCGGGATTCAGCTTCATATAGAAAGCCTTGATCTCCTTTGGATAGTCAGTGACGAAAACAGGCTTTTTATACAGCTCCTCTGTCAGATAACGCTCATGCTCTGTCTGCAGATCGCATCCCCAGGATACCTTATAATCGAACTCTGTATTGTGCTTTTCCAACAGCTCAATGGCTTCGGTATAAGTCACATGTGCGAATTCAGAATTAAGCACATGGTTTAAGCGGTCCAAAAGACCCTTGTCCACAAATTGGTTAAAGAAGCTCATCTCCTCTGGAGCGTGCTCCAGAACAAAACGGATGATGTATTTTAACATGGCTTCTGCCAGCTCCATGTCATCGTTTAAATCAGCAAATGCCATCTCAGGCTCAATCATCCAGAATTCAGCCGCATGGCGTGTGGTGTTGGAATTTTCTGCACGGAAAGTGGGTCCAAAGGTATAGATGTTGCGGAATGCCATGGCATAGGTTTCTCCGTTAAGCTGGCCGCTGACTGTTAAGTTGGTAGGTTTTCCGAAGAAATCCTGGGAAAAGTCAACAGCCCCCTCTTGAGTCTTTGGAATATCTCCCAGATTCATAGTAGTGACCTGGAACATCTCTCCAGCCCCCTCGCAGTCGCTTCCGGTGATAATGGGAGTATGGACATAGACAAAGTCTCTCTCCTGGAAAAACTGGTGTATAGCATAGGCGATCAGAGAGCGGACACGGAACACTGCCTGAAAGGTGTTGGTTCTGGGGCGCAGATGGGAAATGGTTCTTAAATATTCAAAGGAATGGCGTTTTTTCTGAAGAGGGTAATCTGGTGCGGAAGGGCCTTCAATCAATATTTCCTCAGCCTGGATCTCAAAGGGCTGTTTCGCTTCCGGTGTGGCTACCAGAGTTCCGGTAACAATGACGGCAGCTCCGATATTCAGTTTTGAAATGTCGGAAAAGTTTTGCATGGTGTCATGATAGACAATCTGAAGTGTTTCAAAATAAGTTCCGTCATTTAGAACAATGAATCCAAAGGTCTTGGAATCTCTTAAGCTTCTCACCCAGCCGCCTACGGTAACTTTGGTATTTAAGAAGGATTCCTTGTCCTTATATATTTGTCTTACTGTTGTCAAATCCATAATGGTTTCTCCTTTTGCGTGTTGGCATACTTACTGAGATTATACTGTATTTTCGCTATTGATTCAAGGGGGGATGCACAAAAACCTGGTATATGGACAAAGTTATGTAGCGAAAATAAGTATTTATCTCTTAAAGTCTGTGCAGTTACAAAAGAAGCATGAATAATGTCGGAAAATGCACAAAAAAACATCCTAATAATTTAAAAATTTGTTCACTATTCTTCAAATGTATGGTATAATGCTAGTACAATAAAATTCTAACAGCAAGAGGTGATAAACGTGATTAAAAAAGAAATGATTGCCATGCTTTTAGCTGGCGGACAGGGAAGCCGTTTGGGCGTGCTTACACAGAAAGTGGCTAAACCAGCGGTATCTTTTGGAGGAAAGTACCGGATCATTGACTTCCCGCTTAGCAATTGTATCAATTCGGGAGTTGATACGGTTGGAGTTCTGACCCAGTATCAGCCATTACGTTTGAATACCCATATAGGAATTGGAATTCCGTGGGATTTGGACCGCAATGTGGGCGGTGTTACCATTCTCCCGCCATATGAAAAGAGCAAGGGAAGCGACTGGTATACAGGCACCGCAAACGCCATCTATCAGAACCTGGAGTATATGGAGACCTACAATCCGGAATATGTTTTAATATTGTCAGGCGATCATATCTATAAGATGGATTATGAGGTTATGCTGGAATATCACAAAGCTAATAATGCAGATATCACCATTGCTGCCATGCCGGTGCCCATTGAAGAGGCCAGCCGGTTCGGAATCCTGATTACGGATGAGAATAACCGGATCACCGAATTTGAGGAGAAGCCGGAGAATCCCAGAAGTAACCTGGCTTCCATGGGAATATACATATTCAGCTGGAAGGTGCTGAGAGACGCTCTGATCAAGATGTCCGAGGTTCCAGGCTGCGATTTCGGCAAGCACATCATTCCCTACTGCTTCGAATCAGGAGGAAGGGTATTTGCCTATGAATACAACGGCTACTGGAAGGATGTAGGTACCCTTGGCTCTTACTGGGAAGCCAATATGGAGCTGATTGATATTATTCCTGAGTTTAACCTTTATGAGGAATACTGGAAGATTTATACCAAGAGTGATATCATTCCGCCTCAGTATGTATCAAAGGACGCGGTTATTGACAGAAGTATTATAGGAGAAGGAACGGAGATATGCGGAGAAGTCTATAATTCTGTCATTGGTGCAGGTGTCTTTATTAAGAAGGGTGCAGTGGTCAGGGATTCTATCATCATGCGGGAAAGCATTGTGGGCGAGAACTCCAAGGTTTACAAAGCCATTATTGCTGAAAATGTAAAGATCGGGGACAACACCGAGCTGGGAATCGGAGAATACAGCGAAAGCAAATATGATCCCAAGGTATATCAGTTTGATCTGGTGACAGTGGGAGAAAATTCAATTGTGCCCGGCAATGTAAAGATCGGAAAGAACACAGCAATCGTGGGAGAGACAACGTCAGAGGATTACCATGGCGGAGAACTGGCCAGCGGAGATTACATCATAAAGGCAGGTGGTATGCGATGAGAGCAATAGGAATTATATTAGCAGGCGGAAACAGTAGAAGAATGAAGGAATTATCCAGTAAAAGGGCGATTTCAGCTATGCCGATTGCAGGCAGCTACCGAAGCATTGACTTTGCCCTCAGCAATATGACAAATTCCCATATTCAAAACGTGGCAGTTTTGACCCAGTATAATTCCAGATCCCTTCATCTGCATTTGAGTTCGTCTAAGTGGTGGGATTTTGGAAGAAAACAGGGAGGCTTGTTTGTATTTACCCCAACCATTACTGCAGAAAGCAGTGACTGGTACCGGGGAACGGCTGATGCCCTCTATCAGAATCTGACATTTTTAAAGAACAGCCATGAGCCTTATGTAGTGATTGCGGCAGGTGATGGAATCTACAAGCTGGATTATGCCAAAGTTTTGGAATATCATATTGAAAAGAAAGCGGACATCACAGTGGTGTGCTCTGAGCTTTATGGAGGAGAAGACGTTACCCGTTTCGGATTGGTTCAGACCAATGAAGACGGAAGGATTACAGAATTTGAAGAAAAACCTATGGTAGCCACTTCCAGTACTGTTTCCTGTGGAATCTATGTAATACGCAGACGCCAGCTGATAGAACTAATCGAGCGCTGTGTGATGGAAGACTCCTACGATTTTGTGAGTGATATTTTGGTGCGTTACCGGAACTTAAAGAGGATCTATGCTTATAAGATGAATTCTTACTGGAGCAACATTGCTTCTGTGGACTCCTACTATAAGACTAATATGGATTTCCTGAAGCCGGAAGTAAGGGATTACTTCTTCCGCCAGTCACCTGAGGTCTATTCAAAGATTGACGATCTGCCGCCGGCCAAGTATAATCCGGGTTCAGCCGTTAAAAATAGCTTGATTTCCAGTGGAAGTATCATCAACGGAGTAGTAGAAAATTCTGTTTTATTTAAAAAAGTATATGTAGGCAATAACTGCGTCATTCGGAATTCCATTATTTTAAATGACGTATACATAGGGGATAATACAGTGATTGAGAATTGTATTGTGGAAAGCCGGGATACCATCCGGGCTAATACTACCCATATTGGAGCACAGGATAACATAAAAGTTGTTTTAGAAAAGAACGAAAGATACGCATTATAAGAATTGCGGCAGGAGGGGTTTTAACATGCAGATTACAGACGTGAGAGTGAGAAGAATTGAAAAAGAAGGAAAGATGAAGGCCATTGTATCCATTACTTTGGATAACGAGTTTGTTATTCATGATATCAAGGTGATCGAGGGGGAGAATGGTTTATTTATCGCCATGCCGAGCCGCAAAGCGGCTGACGGAGAATACCGGGATATAGCCCATCCCATAAATTCGGGAACACGTGACATGATTCAAAAGGTGATTCTGGATAAATATGAGACCACAACCCTGGAAATACCGGATGTGGCAGCATTGGCATAGTTTATTTGAAAAAGCTGTTGCAAAGGCAGATGAATTGTCTGCTGGAGCAACAGCTTTTTTGTCATTAAGGGAAAAATGCATCAAGCAGCCTTGTCTTTGAAGATTCAAAACTATTTGTAAAACAGGATTTACACATGGTTCTTTTTTGAGTTATAATAAAAAACAAACGATTTTTGTGGAAAGGCGGCTAAAGGTATGACAATTAAAATAGGTATTGTAGGCTATGGAAATCTGGGAAGAGGGGTGGAGTGTGCCATACGTCACAACCCGGACTTAGAGCTTACTGCAGTATTTACAAGGAGGAATCCGGAATCACTAACGGTATTGACACCGGGTGCAGGGGTGTATTCTTATGAGAACATTTTCTCTTTTAAGAATTCTGTTGATGTCCTGATTTTGTGCGGCGGAAGTGCTTTGGATCTTCCGGAACAGACCAAAGAATTGGCGGAGCATTTTAATGTGGTTGACAGCTTTGATACTCATGCTAAGATCCCCCAGCATTTTCAGGCAGTGGATGAGGCAGCCAAAAAGGGAGGAAAGGCGGCAGTCATATCCGCAGGCTGGGATCCGGGCATGTTTTCCTTAAACCGTTTATATGCAGGAGCTATTTTGCCGGGAGGCAGTGATTATACCTTTTGGGGAAAAGGAGTCAGTCAGGGCCATTCTGATGCTATCCGTAGAATTTCAGGTGTTAAGGATGCCAGACAGTACACGGTTCCGGTTGAGGAGGCTTTAAAGGCGGTGAGAAGCGGAAGCAATCCTGAGCTGACAACCAGACAGAAGCACACCCGTGAATGCTTTGTGGTGGCAGAAGAAGGGGCTGATTTAGAGCGGATCAGAAAAGATATCGTGACTATGCCTAATTATTTTGCTGATTACGACACAACTGTCCGGTTTATTACAGAGGAAGAACTGATGTGTGAGCATAAGGGAATTCCTCACGGGGGATTTGTTATCAGAACCGGGACAACTGGCTGGGAGGATGAGAACAGCCATGTGATTGAATACAGCTTAAAGCTTGATTCTAACCCAGAGTTTACGTCTTCAGTGTTGGCTGCTTATGCAAGGGCTGCCTATCGCTTAAATCAGGAGGGGCAGCAGGGCTGCAAGACTGTGTTTGACATTGCTCCGGCGTATTTATGTTCCTTAAGCGGGGAAGAATTGAGGAAAAACCTGTTATAAACAGGACAGGAGGGATAGGAAATGGCAGCAGGGAAAGAGATGGTTCTATACTATCAGCCGGAGCTGGACAAGCAGAAGGGCAATGGTACAAAAGCTGCTAAGCTAAAGGCTGTACTGGTGCGTATGGGCATTCGGATTAAAAATATTTCCCAGGAACAGATGGGACAGAGCGTGGGATATCTGGCTGGGTTTGATGGCTTTGAGGAACAGGACGCGGTGGAGTGTTCCCTGGTAGAGGAAGAACTTCTGGTTATGAAGAATTTTTCCAATTCCAGACTGGATGAGTTGTTGATGAACTTAAGGCGTGCAGGGGTGGAGAAGATTGCCTTAAAGGCAGTCATAACCGATACCAACTGCAAATGGAAGCTTTATGATTTGTATCAGGAACTTATAAAGGAACATGAGGTCATGTCCAAAAAAGAACAGCAATAAGGCGGTAAAAACGGTATCCCAATTCAGACTATGACTTTGGGGATACCGTTTTTATTTTAGGTATTATTAAATTGATTTTATTGGTAATCGCAGACATTGGCCCATTGTTTCAGCAATTCTGCTTCCTGGGGCCTTCTTTTGGATAACTGGGCTGCCGCAACGATGGGAAGCCATTTCTGAACGTATTTCTCTGCGGTTCCTGTCTTCTTGCAGAATAAATCTATGTACATATTCGCCTTATTCTGATCCTGGAGGCAGAAGAGCAGGTAGGTTCTGGCAACATCGGCACTGGCATTGCCCTGAGTGGCATGTACCCAGTCCAGGACGAACATGGTTCCGTCAGCCTTTACAATAATGTTGGTCGGATTAAAGTCTCCGTGGCATAGCTTTGTATGCTTTGGCATGCTGTCAAGCTGTGTTCGCATATCGTATACGGTCACATCGCTTAATTCTTCTGTGTCCATGATCTGGCGTGACATCTTATCCTTCAGCTTATTGAGAAGAGGACACTGTTTTGCCAGAAGGCTTAAATGAAGATCAACCATTTTTTCCATGTATTCCGGTAATTTTTCAGGGTTTTCCTCCATGAGCTGCTGAAGGGTCTTGCCTTCGATGAAATCAAAGGTAATAGACCATTTTTCTTCAAAGACACTGACTTCCAACACCTTGGGAACGTTGATGCCTCCTACTTCTTCCACACGGGCAGTGATCAAAGCTTCGTTTAAAACCTCTGCTTTGGGGAAGTCAGCGTTAAATACCTTCAGCGCCTTATTTCCATCACGAAAGACCTTTTTTGTTGCGGTTGTCACAATTAGTTCTGCTGCCATAAAAACCTCTCTCCTTTCATACCATAAGTTTAAAGAAAATGATGCATTGACTTGTATCTATATATTACTGAAAATCCAGTAAAATGAATGGTTAAACATTAAAAGCGAAAGACAGCAGCTCCATAGGCAGGAAGTGAGTAGGCAAAAGAGTATTCCTGGCCATCCCATTCCTTTTGAGCGGAACGGAAAGAAGGAGCTTTTTCTCCCCGCATGAAAAGGCCTTGGCTCTCATTTAAGACAAGAGTAAAGCTGCCCCGTTTCGGGACGCCCACCCGGTAGTCCGGATAAGCAACAGGAGTAAAGTTTAAAACAAATAGCAGGTTGTTTTTGCAGTCCTTGCTGTACCGGATAAAGCTGAAGATGCTGTGTTCGCTATCGTTGGCATTCACCCAGGAGAAACCGTTCCAGTCATAGTCTTTTTCATATAGAGCCGGGTACTTCTTATAGAGATGGAGAAGATCGCTCACATATTTCTTAAGTTCTTTTCCCAAGGGCTCATCAGCCAGATACCAGTCCAGAGAGGTCTTCTCGTCCCATTCATGGAATTGTCCGAAATCCTGCCCCATAAACAACAGCTTTTTTCCCGGATGTCCCAGCATAAAGGTGTAACCCAGCTTTAAATTTAAAAACTTATCATCTAGAAGCCCCGGCATCTTATTAATCATGGAGCATTTTAAATGGACTACTTCATCATGGGACAATACCAGAATGTATTTTTCACTGGTAAAATATGAAAGCCCGAATGTCATTTTATTATGGTTAAATTTGCGGAAATAGGGGTCCAGCTTCATGTATTCCAGGAAATCATGCATCCAGCCCATGTTCCATTTAAAGGTAAAGCCAAGGCCTTCCTCTTTTGGCTCACCTGTTACTTTGGGCCAGGCGGTGGACTCCTCTGCAATAACCATGGCACCGTTTCCGCGTTCCTTCATCATACTGTTTAAATGCTTAAAAAACTCAATGGCTTCCAGATTTTCATTGCCGCCTCTGCTGTTGACAACCCAGTTCCCATTATCTCTTCCATAGTCTAAGTAAAGCATAGAGGCAACTGCATCTACGCGGAGACCATCCACATGAAACTTTTTCACCCAGTAAAGAGCGTTGGCAATGAGGAAATTGCTGACTTCCGACTTACTGTAATCAAATATTTTAGTCCCCCAGTCCGGATGCTCTCCCTTTCTTGGGTCTGCGTATTCATAGCAAGGCTCTCCGTCAAAGTCAGTGAGCCCGTGGGCATCTTTTGGAAAATGGGCGGGAACCCAGTCTAAAATAACCCCGATTCCTTTTCGGTGCATGTAGTCTACAAAATACATAAACTCTTCCGGTGTCCCATATCTGGAGGTAGGGGCAAAGTAACCTGTCACCTGATAGCCCCAGGAACCGTCGTAAGGATGCTCTGCAATTCCCATCAGCTCCACATGAGTATAGCCCATTTCTGATATGTAATCAGCCAGCTCATGAGCAGCTTCCACATAAGTGTAAAATCCGTCCTTTTCTTCCCGGTTTTTCTTCTTCCAGGAGCCTAAGTGGACTTCATAAATGCTGAGGGGGCCTTCCAGTAAACTACACTCCTCCCGTTTTTCCATCCAGGAACTGTCCCTCCACTTAAATCCTGACAAATCAGCGGTGACAGAGGCGGTCTGGGGTCGGTACTCTCCCTGGGCCGCATAAGGATCGGCTTTAAAAAGAATCTTCCCGCTTTTTGTAGTAATGGCGAATTTATACAGCTCCCCAACGCTCAGGCCTGGAACAAAGGTTTCCCAGATTCCTGAGTCAGCCAGCCGGTTCATAGGAGTGGTGTCCGGGTTCCAACTGTTAAAGTCACCTGCCACTGCAGCCTGTTCTGCGTGGGGGGCCCATACTGCAAAATACATCCCGTCTTTTCCTTCATAGGTTTTCGGATGAGCACCCAGCTTTTCATAAATCTCATAATGCTTTCCGTTGTTGTAAAGATACCGGTCTACCTCCGTAATAAAGCCTGTTCCGATTTCCTTCTTTTTCTCTGCCATATTTTCACTCCTCCATAATTTTTAATATTACACCCCGGTTCGCCGGAATGGTTAACTGGATTTTCTGATCCCTGACGGGATGCTGTTCTCCGCTGAGAAGATCTATGGCAATGTCCCCTTGTGACGGACATGCTATCTGCACAAATGCTTCCTTGTCATCGTTGTTGACTGCTGTGACAAGGGCTTGTTCCTTGTAAAATCGGGCAAAGGCGTATTGCCTGTTGGTGAGAAGCAGTTCCTGATACCGCCCTCTGTGAAAATGGGGATTTTCTTTGTGGATCTGTCCAAGCCTGCCTATAAAACTGGACAAAGAATTAGCTTTTACCTCCCTGTCTGAAATGGAAATAGCCGGGCGAAGGGCAGAATCATCCCAATTGGTCCTTTTTCCTTCTATTGCAAATTCGCTGCCGTAATAGACGGACGGAATGCCGGGAAGGGTAAATAATAAGGTGTAAACCGGATATAAGTGCTCTGGATTTTTCAGCTTGCTGGCAATACGGTCCTCATCGTGATTGTCCACAAAGGTATAAAGCTGTAGTCCTAAGGGGTCAAGCCGTTTTACGTTGTGGGCAATTTCGAAGTAATTGTGATCATTGTGACCGGAGTAATTGCTTTTATGTAGTTCATAATTGGTGACAGAGTGGAGGGTGGAATCATTGATCCACCTGGCGTAATCTCCGTGGATGACCTCGCCCATAAGCCAGAAGTCTTCCTTCATCCGGTCTGTCTTTTCCCGAAGTTCCTTCATAAATCCAAAGTCCAGAACATTGGCGCAGTCTAAACGGATACCGTCGATATCAAAGTTCTGAATCCAGAATTGTATCGTATCGAATAAATACTGCTTTACCGTGGTGAGAGAGAGATTGAGACATGGAAGCTCAGAATGCCCCTGCCAGGCTTCATATCCAAAGGAGTCCCCAAGAGGGCTGCTTCCTCCGAAATTGACTCCCTTATACCAGTCCCTGTATGGGGACTGCTCCCTGTTTTTTACAATGTCCTGAAATGCAAAGAAATCTCTTCCGGTGTGGTTAAATACACCATCCACCACCACCTTTATTCCCGCCTTGTGGCAGAGGTCTGTAAATGTCTGAAAGCTTTCCGGGCTTCCCAGGCGGCGGTCCACCATCCGGTAATCCCGTGTATCGTATCCATGGGTAGAGGATTCAAACAGTGGCCCGATGTAGATGGCATTGCACCCAAGAGAACGGATATGGGGAATCCATTGTTCCAGTTCTCCAAAATGGTCTGTTACAGAGCCTTCTCTGTTTTCCTTCGGTGCTCCAACAAGTCCCAGGGGATAGATTTGATAAAACACTCCCCCTTCATACCACCTGCTCATATTCATATCCTCCGGTTTCTGGTGATGTACCTTATACCTCCCTGCTTTTAAAACGGCGAAGGAGAAACTGATAACGTAGCTGCGCTGCGTTAAGTTCGTAAATGTAACAATCAATCAGGGTTGGATCAACAACCTGTTCAAAGTGATTTCTGGCGGCATCGATAGCGGTTTTGGAACGTTCGATCTCGCATCTTAAATTCCGTTCTTCTTGTGACAGAGCCAAATGTTTTTTTAAAAGCCCGTTTTTCATATTGTCATCTCCAGATTCATATTTTTATACCAGGCCCTTATTGGCCAGCCAGAGGCTGCCGGACCTTCTTATACCTGTAAGGCTTAGTATATCTGGAAAATGCCACTTTATTCATAAATTACCTGTATATTTTCTGATTTTATGAAATACGGCCCAAAAGACCCTGCAAAAATTGTCCCAGGGAGTAGAGCTTCTGCGTGCTGTCCCCAATGGTCAGATAGTAATAATTGGATGTCCCCTCCTGACGGACATCAATAAGATCCGCTTCTTTTAAAATTTTCAGATGATGAGAGATGGCCGGACGTGACAGCCTGGTCTGCTCCGTAATCTCCTTTACGTTCATTCCCAGCCTTCCTGAGGCATTGCAGCCGCTGCTTGTGCCTGACATATCATTTTCCGGGCTGTTATAAATGCTTGTTTGAACAAGGGCTGAAATAATGGTCAGGCGGACTTCATCTCCCAGAGCAATAAAAAGAGGCATGCAATCCTGAAAAAGTTGATTAAGATCCTGGGCCTCCAATAGTGAAATCCCTCCTTTGGTTTAAAAAAATAAACTAATTTTATTTTACCATCCAGATCAAAGAACGTCAATGTTTCAATGTCAAAATATTGTGACATATGCTGTAAAAATAATAAAAAATAAGAAAAAATTGTTCAAATTGCAAATAATAAATAAAAAACTTCAACAATTTAGAAGAGTTTTAGAGAAGACCTTGTATACAATATTTTTAAGAAAAAACAGTTGACATCAGCTTTTATCTTGTGCATAATAAAGGCACATTCATGTATGCCTTCTGTGTACATTCTTTAGTAATATTTTTATTATTCCAAAGCTGATATCCCAGCAAAAAATTCCGAAATTTATTTTTAAAGAAAAGGGGGATTGATTGTATCGTCAGACATATTGTTTTGCTGCTTGTTTTAGGGGCAGGGGCTTATTTTGATATCCGAAAACACCGGATTCCCAACTGGCTGGTACTGTCCGGGTTTATAAGCGGAATTCTGCTGGACCTTCTTCGGTCGGCAGATACTTTAAAGGGCGCTGTTTTCTGGCAGGTTCTGTTCTTGTTTTGCTTGAAATTTGCAGTGGCATTAGCTGTGCTTTTCCCGCTTTTTATCTATAGGATGATTGGGGCCGGTGATATTAAGATCATTGGACTGGTTTTTGCCTATCTAGGTCCAGTTGCCGGTGCGGCAGCTCTTTTGCCCGGTTTTTTAATAGGCGGGGTCTGGTCTTTTGTCAAAATGGCGGCAAAGGGTATATTGTTTAAGCGCTTATCTTATTTTGTGGAATACATAAAGCGTATGTGTCAGACGGGCAGACTCACAGCGTATTACAATTCTGCCAGAGATGGATATGAGGTGGTCATACCTTTAGGATTTTGTATTTTTCTGGGAATGCTGGTTTACATCATATTACTGTATTAGAAGGAGGTTTTATTTGGCAAAAAAAGTGATGGCAGTTTATGACCCGGATCCCGTTTACGGGGAACGGCTTGCAGAATATATCAGCCACAGAGGGCAGGTTCCTTTTTCCGTTGCTGCATTTACCTCTTTGGAGGGACTGAAAGCTTATTCCCGGGATCATGAGATTGAGCTGCTGCTGATTCATTCCTCTGTACCGGCAGAGGAAGCAGAGAAAATAAGGGCCTCCAGGATAATCCGGCTGGCCGGTGAGGAAGAGGAATATGAGGAAGGCGGACCAGTGCAGATTTATAAATATCAGGCCGCAGACAGCATGATGCGGGAAGTGATGGCCTGTTACTGCTCGGCAGAGGGAGAACCGGTATTTGCGGGGGTATCAGGTACGGGGAGGATCATCGGTATCTATTCTCCGGTGAACCGATGCTTAAAGACTTCTCTTGCTCTTACCATGGGACAGTTGATGGCCAGGGATTTAAAGGTGCTGTATTTGAACTTAGAGGACTGTTCCGGGTTGAAATGTCTGACAGGGGAAGAATACAGGGGAGGCATGTCAGAGCTTTTGTATTATTACAATCAGAATGATTTTAACTGGGGACGCTTAGGCTCCCTTGTCTATACCTGGGGAGATCTGGATTATGTGCCTCCGGTCCGCTATCCTGAGGATCTTTTCCAAGTGACAGCCCAGTCCGTAGCAGATTTAGTGGAAAAGATTTCCAGAGAAAGCACCTATGAGACTTTGATTTTAGATCTGGGCCAATTTGGAGCAAAGGCTCTGGAGGTGCTGGAAATCTGCGATGTAGTGTATATGCCTGTAAAAGAAGACTGTGTCTCTGCCGCAAAGATTGAGGAATTTGAAGAATATCTGGTATCTTCAGGTCATGAGCCGTTAAAAAAACGAATTCAGAAGCTGAAACTTCCTTACCACTGCAATCCGGGAAGAAAGGGCAATTACTTAGAGCAGCTTTTATGGGGAGAGCTGGGAGATTACACAAGGCAGCTTTTAAGGAAGCAGCCGTAAGGAGGACAAGAATGGACGAAGAACAGAGGAAAAGGCTTCGGGAAGATATTATGAGGGAGTTAGATGAAAGGCAGGCGGTAACAGATGAAGAACTGTATGAAATAATAGATCGCCGTCTTATAGACCAGGGGCAGAATAGTTTTCTGCCTTTAAAGGACCAGGTCTGGCTCCGCAGCAGGCTATTTGATTCCTTCCGGCGCTTAGGGGCTCTTCAGGAGTTGGTGGATGACAAGGATATTTCTGAGATTATGGTAAATGGGTCAGATCACATCTTTGTGGAAAGAAGGGGACATATGGCCCGGTGGGAAAAGTCTTTTGACAGTCAGGAACAGCTGGAGGATACCATACAGCAGATTGTCAGCAGGGTAAACCGCACAGTCAATGTGTCGAGGCCCATTGCCGATGCCAGGCTGCCGGACGGCTCCAGAGTTCATGTAGTGCTTCCCCCCATTGCTTTGGACGGCCCTGCAGTGACCATTCGAAAATTTCCGGAACCCATTACCATGGCGGGGCTTCTGAACCTTGGATCAGTCACCAAAGAGGCAGCCTCTTTTTTAAAATCGATTGTGGAGTCAGGGTATAACATTTTTATCAGCGGCGGCACCAATTCAGGAAAGAGCACCTTTCTCAATGCTCTCTCTGCTTATATTCCCCAGGATGAACGAATCGTGACTATAGAAGATTCTGCAGAGCTTCAGATCACCCACATCCCTAACCTGGTACGCCTTGAAACAAGAGAAGCCAATGGAGAGGGGGAAGGAGAAATCACCATTGGTGACTTAATCAGGGCATCTCTCCGTATGAACCCATCTCGCATTATTGTGGGAGAGGTGAGGGGAAAGGAAGCCTTGGACATGATATCCGCCATGAATACCGGACATGACGGAAGTCTTAGCACCGGACACGGCAACAGCCCCAGAGATATGCTGTCCAGACTGGAAACCATGGTGCTGATGGGAGCGGATATTCCCCTTGGGGCGGTCAGAAGCCAGATAGCGGCAGCCATTAATATACTGATACATCTTGGGCGTTTACGGGATAAGAGCAGGAGAATTTTGTCCATTGCGGAGGTGGCTGGATATGAAAACGGAGAAATCAGGCTTAATTTATTATATAGGTTTGAAGAAAACAAAGAAAGCAGGGAAGGAACAAAAGGTGTACAAGGAAGCCTTAAAAAAGTGGGAAGTCTTCAGAATACCGAAAAGCTTAAGGCAGCAGGCATTACAATATGATAAATACGTTCTGACACCGGTTCAGTGGTGCTTGTACGGGCTTCAGGGTGTGGCAGCAGGCGGGCTGTTCGCTTATATTTTTTACCGCAGCATTACAGTATTTCTACTATTTCTTCCATTCGGAATTATTTTTCCCATAATCAAAAAAAGAGAATTAAAGGAAAAAAGGCTTCAAAGGCTTAATTTGGAGTTTAAAGAAGGTATTTTACTATTATCCTCCTTTTTAAGTGCCGGTTATTCGGCGGAAAATGCATTCTCCTCCTCGGTCAGAGAGCTGAAGCTGCTATATGGAGAAGAAGGGTTGATTTCAACGGAATTTAGCCATATTGCAAGTCAAATATACATGAACCGCTCTGTAGAGCAGGCTCTTCTGGAGTTTGCCGGACGCAGCGGACTTGACGATGTTAAAAACTTTGCGGAGGTTTTTGCAGCAGCAAAACGAAGCGGAGGAGAACTGGTTTCCATTATCAGCCGGACTGCTTCGGTGATCAGGGATAAAGTTCAGGTGAAACAGGAGATTCTGACCATGACGGCTTCCAAGCAGTTTGAGCAGAAAATTATGAATGCAATACCTTTTTTCATTGTTCTTTACATTGACATGACTTCGCCGGGTTTTTTTGATTTGATGTATGGCACAGGTGCAGGAAGGATTCTCATGACTGTTTGTATGGCTGTTTATATTGCCGCATTTATCATTGCCAGAAGAATTATGAAGATTGAGATATAGGAGGAAGTATGAAGATAAAGAGAAAAGGGCGGTTTAACATTTCAAAGCTGCCTGTTACAAAAGCCCAGGCATTTTGTGCGGCAGGAGGATTTGTTTTATATGCGGCCATGAGTTTTGCCAATGGAGGAAGTCAGGAAATATTCCGGGAGGGACTTAAAAGGGCCGGACCGGGAAAGGGGGAAACTTCTTATGAGCTTTCCGTATCAGGATTTCATCTGGAGGAGGGAATCGGGGAAATAACAGTCAGGCTGCCTGTAAGAGAACGGAAATATAAGGATCAGGAGGCAAAGGAGCTGCTTAGGGAGTTAGGAGAGGAACTTAAGAAACATATTCTTGGAGAAAATAAATCCTTAGAAGAGGTGAGAAGCAATTTAAACTTAAAAACAGGCATTTCCGGCTATGGATTTAAAGTTAGCTGGGAATCGGCAAATCCTGAGGTGGTTGACTCTTTTGGAGCTGTTCACAATGAAGATGTTTCCAAGGAGGGAGAAGCCGTCTGGTTAAGTGCCTGGCTGACAGATGGAATCCATGAGCGCAAATATGAATATAGGGTTGTCGTCTATCCACCTATGCTTACTCGGGAAGAACAGGTGGCAGAAGCTTTTAAAAAATGGGCGGATCAGACTGATAGGAAGCAGCAGACGGAGAACAGGCTTTTGCTGCCGACGGTTTATGACGGACAGACATTGACATACAGTCTGGTGAGAGATGAAGATTACAGGTTCTTTCCTGTTCTTGGAATTTTGCTGGCATTCCTCCTACACGCAAAAAAGGAGATGGATAAACAAAAGCAGGAGAAGGAGAGAGAACAGCAGCTTCTTTTTGATTACTCTGAGGTGGTTTCCAAGCTTGTGGTCTATGTAGGGGCAGGGCTTACGGTGAGAGGAGCATTGGAACGGATGGCAGCAGGCTATGAAGAATCTCTGATTGGGGGAAAAGGGAGGGTTCGCCCTGCTTATGAGGAAGTGGTAAAAACAGTAAGGCAGTTGGGCAGCGGCCAGGGTGAAGGAAAAGCCTATGGAGAGTTTGGGCGAAGATGCGGGCTTCAGTCTTATTTGAAGCTTTCCGCTCTTTTGGAGCAGAGTCAGAAAAATGGAAGCCGCCAGCTTCGGCCAGCCTTGGAGCTTGAGCTTGTTTCTGCTTTTGAACAGAGAAAGAACCTGGCTAAAAAGCTGGGAGAGGAGGCGGGGACAAAATTGCTGCTTCCCCTGCTTTTGATGCTGGGAGTGGTTATGATCATGATTGTAGTGCCTGCATTTCTGTCATTTTACTAGAAAGGAGGTGATGAGATGGGAGAAATACTAAAAAAAGAAACAATGGCTTTTTTAAGGGAAGAAGACGGCATAGGTGTTATTGAAATCGTGCTGATTTTAGTGGTGTTGATCGGACTTGTAATTATATTCAAAAAACAAATAACAACCCTTCTTGAAAATATTTTCAAGGAGATTAACAGCCAGTCCAAAGAGGTGTATTGATGAAAAAGAGCGGTCACATAACAGTGTTTTTCAGCTTGGTACTTATGTGCATATTCAGCCTTATGTGCGGACTTCTAGAGTCCGCACGGACCGCAGGCTCCAGATATTATTTAAAGATAGCCGCAGATTCTGCTATGGACTCCTTATTCAGTCAATACCACAAGGAGGTCTGGGACCAGTACCGCATTTTCCTTCTGGAGGAACGTGCCGAGGCGGGTATTGAAGAGAGCTGGAAAGAGTTTATGGAGCCTTATATGGAAAGTTCCGGCTGGTATTCTATGGAAATAGAAGAAGCAAAAGCTCTGCAGGTTTACCGTATGACGGATCATGGAGGGAAGTATTTAAAACAGGATATTCTGGATTATATGAAGTATGGAATATTTGAAAGCCTTACTGATGAGACAGGGGCAGAAAATCTATTGATCCAGCTAAAGGAAGCAGGAGCTGTAAAAACCATATCAGAAGCCTACAGAGGGCATACAAAGGAAGCCGTCCGTCTGGAACGGGCATACCAGAATATCAGCAATTCCTTGAGAAAACAGGAGGTGTTTTGGCAGGAAGCCGGATCTGAACTGAATAATTATGACGGGCAAACCTTTCGAAAAAGGGCAGCCGAGCTTGAACAGGAGATGAACCGGATTCCAGCTCTTGTAAAATCCTATGAAAAAGCTGCGGACCACCTAAAGGAAAAATGGAAGGAGACAAAAACTGCCATGTTCCAGGCACAGGAAGAACTGAGTCCAGGGGTCCGTGACACGCTGAGAGATGAAACTGATTGTTACGAGTCTTATATCAATGAAGATGGAAAACGGAGAAGGGAAATTGAAGCTCTGCCGGGGAAGATGATGCAGATTAAAGTGGTCATAGAGGGGGCAAAGGAGCGTTCCGTTGAAGTAGAAGAGATTATTTCCCAATGGGATGATGGGGATGATGAAGAGGATGATGGCCCTGATGAAGCTGGGTTATGGAGGTCAGTAGAAGAAATATGGCAGAGGGTTCATATTCCGATCCTGCCCTATTCCAATGGGGTCAAAGATCCGGAAAAGCAAAAAATTTTAGAACAGGTGGAAGGCTTTGTCCAAAGTGGGCTTATTAAGCTGGTTCTTCCGAAAGGGAGTGAGATATCCAGGGGAACTCTGGATTTTACAGACTTTCCCTCTGCTTCAAGAAAAGAAGGACAGACAGAAACAGAAGGGCTGGTAAACCGGATTTTGTTTCAGGAATATTGTGATCTCTTTCTTACCAATTTTCTTTCAGAAGAGGATAAGGAAGTGAAATATGAGATGGAATATCTGGTTTCTGGAAAAAATACAGATGAAGAAAATTTAAAACAGGCAGTAGGAGATATTCTGCTGGTAAGAGAAGGCATGAATATGATTCATATTCTGTCAGACAGACAAAAACGGGACGAGGCCATGGCTCTTGCCAATGTGATTACGGGCTCCGCAGGTTTGCTTCCCCTTGCAGGAGTAGTGGCATTTTTCATTATGAGTGTATGGGCGTTGGGAGAAGCCATTATAGATGTAAAAATGCTGCTGGAGGGAAAGAAGGCAGCCTTTGTAAAGACAAGGGAGACCTGGAATCTATCTCTGGCCGGACTTTTGGAGCTGGGAAGTACAGGAACGTGTCCGGAAGGAAATGGAGATGAGAAGGGAATGGGCTATGAAGGTTATTTAAAACTTCTTCTTTTCATGAGAAATGAAGAAATTAGCCGATACCGGCTGATGGACGTAATCCAAATGAATATTTGCAGGAAACAGCAGGATTTTCGCATGGCTCAATGTATCTATCAGGCAGAAGTCAGGGGAACAGCCAATGCAAGGCATATGTTTTTTGGCGGAGGAGATCCCTATTACCGGATGGAGGTCCGGACAGAAAAGGCATATTAAGGGAAGGAGGCGGATGATGATGCCCTTTTTCAAAAGGCTTTCAGGAAAAAAAGATAAAAAACATGTTACTCTCCAGGTACAAATCCCTCTCGTGAAATACGGGCTTTTTGCAAAGAGGGCATTATCATCCGCCTCCGGTTACCGGAAAAAGGGGAGTCTGACCATAGAAGCGGCCATAGCATTGCCTCTTTTTCTGTTTTTTATGGTCACTTTGATGATGCCTATGGGGCTGATGAACCAGGAGCGAAAGGTTCAGACAGCTTTGGAAAAGGCAGGAGAAGAGGTAAGCCAGTATTCCTACGTCTTAGACCAGGTTAAGCTGGATAAAGCTGGAGCTGAGGGCGTTCCAGAAGAGTTTTTAAGGGGTCTGACAGAGCAGGGAGTATTGTTTTATGTGAAAAAACGGATGGAAAAAAATTTGGATTTTAAAAATCTGGAATCTGTTTCTTTTTCCCATTCCTCTGTTTTAAGGGACGGAGAAACCATAGACTTAGTCATGAATTACCGGGTAAGGCTTCCTTTTTCTACTTTTGGTCTGGACAGCGTGCCCATGACAGCCAGAAGCTGCCGCAGGGCATGGATAGGCCGGGAGGGGAGAAGGGAAGATGCCGTTACAGAAGATGAGCTGGTTTATGTGGGAAGGAGCAGCACCAGATATCACAGGGATAAAGCCTGCCATTATTTGTACAATGATTTGAAAAAAATCTCTTTTCAAGAAGCGAAAAATATCCGAAATTCTTCAGGCAGAAAGTATCTGCCTTGCAGCCGGTGTGGAAAGTTTGCCCAGGAGAATGGGAGCGTTTATATTATGCCTGGAGGAGAGCGGTATCACAGTCATGCTCACTGCACGTCCATTGCTGCATATGCAGAAGCAGTGCCGCTGTCTGAAGTCCGTCATCTGGGCGGCTGCTCATACTGTTCACAATAAGGAGGTGTGTTTGTGTTTGAAAGTATAAATAAAATTGTATTCAGTATTTTCTTATTGCTGGCAGCCTGGCAGGATGCCAGAGATCAGTATATAAGTATATGGCTTTTGTCGGCTGCAGGACTGGCCGGTGTTTTTCTGTCCTTCATGGTAGCGGATTTTGGAATTGAACGGCTGTTAAGCTGTCTGGCGGGATTTGGACTCCTGATACTCAGCCGTCTGACTGATGAGGCCATCGGATCAGGAGATGGTTGGTTTTTTGTAGTCAGCGGACTTTATTTATCCCCGATTTTAAACTTGAAGCTGTTGATTTATGGAATATTTTTAGCGGGATTTTTCAATGGGGTAAGTTATCTTTACAGCAGGTTAATGGGGAGAGATGTGAGCCAAAAACCAGTGGCCTTCCTGCCCTTTCTGGTTCCGGTATGGATTGGGCTGGTGATGTTATGAAAGGAAGTCTGCGGGGGAGCTATACCATAGAAGCCTCCTTTGTCATGGCCCTGGTGCTTTGGGCTCTGCTGTTTTCTGTTCAGTCTGCATACCGTCTGCGGGATGAGGTGGTGGGAGCCATGGCTCTTGCGGAGTCTGCAGAGCGGCTTTCCCATAATGAGGCAGAGCCGCCTTCTGAGGCTGTTTTATGGGCCTCCAATAGGGCTGGGACCCCTTTCTCCTGGAAGGAATATCAATTTCAAGTTTACCTCTCCGGAAATCCCATAACAGGCAAGAAGGTAAAAGCATCCGGAAAGGGAGGATGGTGGAGCCTTGAACTGGAACGGGATGTGTTTGACCCTGAAAATTTTTTACGAATGCTGGCCTTAATTCATCAGGAGGAAGAAGATGAAAATAACATACAGGCGGGAAATGAGACATAATTATTTAATCATCGAACCCGAAAACGCCGGATATGACGGCTATGAAATTTACATGATGGAGGAAAATCGTATAGAGGGACTGCTTGGATTCCAGATGAAACAGATAGATGGCAGAAAATATTATTACTATAAAATTACCTCAAAGCAGCCCTTGAACCGGGTTTTGGAATATCACAGTCTGGGCGAAGATGAATTAAAAAAAATGATAAACAAAACTGCCCGGACCCTGGAACGGATGGAGGCTTACCTGCTTCAGGAAAAGCAGATTCTTCTGGAACCGGAATATATTTATGTAAACCCTGAGACCTTTGAAATTTATCTCTGCCTTGTACCGGGAAGACAAGGCTCATTCCCGCAGGAAATGAGTGGGTTATTGAGATATCTTCTGGGAAAGGTGAACCACCAGGATAAAGAGTGTGTGGTAATGGCTTATGGTCTGTACCAGGAAAGTATTAAGGAAAATTACGGAATAAGGGATCTGATGGAAATTGCGGCAAGGAGTGAGACAAAAGAAGAGAACCAGGAAGGTGATGAAAATGTGCTTTTAGATAAAAGTACACCCAATGAAACACCTGATATGAAAACATCTTATTTTTCCTTGGCGCAGCCGGAAGAGGAAGCCCATTTATTCCGTGAAAAAAGTAAAAAAGGCTTTTGGACCCCTGGGGCTACTGCTATAGCAGCTTTTGCTGCTACGGCAGGAACTGCCGCAGTTCTATGGCTGTTTTTAGGTATAGGAGGAATGCTGAAGTTTTGGTATGGAAGTGCTGCAGCAGGAATTTTTGTCTTCCTGGCAGTTTTGTTAAAAGTCCGTAATGAACCAGGAATGTCTAAAATGGAAAGCTCCGAAATAAAAGATATGGGCCTAAGAAAGGAGAAAGAAGAGTATGACTGGAGAATGACCTTTGAAGAAGATAAAGAGGAAGAAAAAGAACCAAAACCGGAAGATGTAAGAAGAGAGGCTGTATTACAGACGGTTCTCCTGACAGACAGGGCAGAAGATGAAGCTGTCAGATATTTACGTGCAACGGCTTCTGATATGGAGGACATTGGAATCAGTTATATTCCCTATCTGATCGGAAAACAGGAAGGCCTGGTAGATCACGTTTTAAGCAGTGAAACCATCAGCCGAATTCATGCCAGAATAGACCGGGAAGGGGAAGAATACCGGATCAGCGATTTAAATTCCACCAATGGAACCTGCGTCAATGGACGACTACTGGAGACCAATGAGACGGTAGTCTTAAAAAAGGGAGATGAGGTTCTTATTGCGGATTTTGCATTCATATTTACATGATCAGATGTTTTATAGAAATGCGGATTTGCATCATTAGTTTCATATTTCTAAGTAAAAAATCTTCATCATTGAAATTACGTGTTTATATTTACATATTCCGCCAGCGTGTGCTAAAATAATAATAATATTTATGAAGGAGAGCGGCAATGGAGAACGTGAGCTGGAGAAATAAGGCATATGTGAATATGGGTCTGATTGCATTGAATGTGGTTTATTTCTTTTATTTAGAAGTGGCCGGATCTACATCTAATACAGGGTTCATGGTTTCACATGGAGCCATGTATGCTCCTCTTGTCCTGGAAAATGGGGAATACTACCGGCTGTTCACTTCAATTTTTATGCACTTTGGCATTAACCACATTATGAACAATATGCTTATCTTGTTTATCTTAGGTGACAATCTGGAGAGAGCCTTGGGTCATATCAAGTATCTGATATTCTATATTCTCTGCGGGGTAGGGGCCAATGTGGTTTCTATGGCAGTGAATATAAGTGAGTATCGGAATGTAGTTTCCGCAGGTGCTTCAGGTGCCATATTTGGTGTGATTGGCGGACTTTTGTACGCGGTGGCCCTTAACCGGGGCCAGTTAGAGGATTTAAGCACACGCCAGCTGGTAATCGTTATTGTGAGCTCCCTGTACTTTGGTTTTACCAGTACCGGTGTGGATAATACGGCTCATATTGCAGGACTGGTGCTTGGGATACTGTTTGGAATTCTTTTATACCGCAGGCCCGGCAGGCGCCGTTACAGAGAAATATCGGACTGATTAAAAAGAGGTGAGAGTATGAAAAAAGATGATTGTATTTTTTGTAAGATTGCGAATGGAGAAATTCCATCTGAAACGATTTATGAAGATAATATGTTCCGAACGATTATGGACTTGGGGCCTGCTTCTAAGGGTCATGCTTTGATTCTTCCGAAGCAGCATTACAGGGATCTCTGTGACCTGGATAAAGAAACAGCGGAAAAAGTTTTTCCTCTGGCAGCAAAACTTGGAAATGCCATGAAAAAGTCACTGGGATGCCCAGGAATTAATGTTGTGCAAAATAATGGAAAGGAAGCAGGTCAAACTGTTTTTCATTTCCACGTACACCTGATCCCTCGCTATGAAGAAGGCCCTGAGATGGTTTCATGGGCACCGGAAAAAGCAGATCCGGAAGAATTGAAACTAACAGGAGCCGCTATAAGAAACGCCTTATAATCAGAGGAATAAAATCAATGAGCATACATGAAGATGAAAATTTGTTACTGATGTCCATATACGGAGAGTATCAGGGCTTACTCCGGCGAATAGCTAAAGCACTTAATGTACCGGATCTGGAGCTGGATGACGTGGTACAGGAAACTTTTATTTCTTATTTTCAAAATTATTCATTAACATGGACAGAAGCACGAAAAAAGAGCATGTTGATTAAAATATTAAAGAGCAAGTCCATTGACTGCCTTCGCAAAAACGGACACTACGAAAAGGTGAGTCTGGATGAGGAAGATGCGGTCTGTAATATGCCGGGTTTTATGGTTACAGATCCTTTGGAGGTGATTCTTGGAGAAGAAGCACTTTTAAGGATAGCAAGCGGAATATTCAGTATGCGCGAAGAATGGAGAGAACTGGCAATTCTTTATTTCCTTGACCAGAGGACAATTCCTGAAATATGTGAAAAACTGGAGATTCCGGGAACAGTGTGTCGTTCCCGGATATATAGAACCAGGGTCTGCTTAAAAAAGATTCTCGGTCCCAGTTTTGATATCTGATAACTCAATGACCGGCTAAAGCTTCAATTTTATCAATGATGGAGTCAACAGCGTTGTTTAGCTGGCTCTGTTCCATCTTTGCAAGAAAGTTCTGCCGGTTTTTCACAGTTTCAGTGATAGCTTGCAGCAAGGAATCACCGGTTAGTTTTTCCTCCTCCAGAAGGAAACTGAAGCCTTGTCTTGCAAAAGATCTGGCGTTTAAAATCTGATCCCCACGGCTGGCCGAGGCGGAGAGAGGAATCAGAATATTAGGTTTTTTAAGGGCCAGAATTTCGCAGATGGCATTGGCGCCTGCTCTGGAAATCATAAGGTCAGCGGCAGCAAAAAGGTCTTTTAAAGGGGAATCAACGTATTCAAACTGTACATATCCCGAAGTGCTGGCAAGACTTTTGTCAAGATTGCCTTTTCCACAGATATGTATTATCTGAAAATTATTTAAAAGCTTGGGAAGAATGCTCCGTACGGCATTGTTGACGGTAACAGAGCCTAGGCTGCCTCCTATGACCAGGATTATGGGTCTGTTGGGAGAGAGGCCTGCATAGGAAAGTCCTTTCAGCCGATCACCCTTCAAAAGTTCTTTTCGTATGGGAGAGCCTGTCAGCACGGCTTTATCCTTTGGAAGATAGGCAAGAGTCTCGGGAAAGTTGCAGCAAATGGTTGAAGCAGCTGGAATACACATTTTGTTGGCAAGGCCAGGAGTCATATCCGATTCGTGTATAATGACAGGGATCTTGCAGCGTTTTGCAGCCATCACCACAGGTACTGTTACAAAGCCACCCTTTGAAAACACCACATCCGGTCTGTATTCTTTGATCAGTTTTAAGGCTTCTCCGTATCCTTTCAGCACCCGGAAGGGATCGGAAAAATTCTTTAAGTCAAAATACCGGCGAAATTTACCGGAAGAAATCCCACAGTATGGGATGCCGGCTCCCTCAATGAGAGTTCGTTCTATTCCCTGGTAAGAGCCAATATAGCGAATATCATAATTTTTCTTTTTTAAAGAAGGAATTAAGGCCAGGTTAGGAGTAACATGGCCGGCAGTACCTCCTCCGGTTAAAACGATTTTTTTCATAAAGAGTGCCTCCCAAATTCGATCTGATGCAGAAACAAAGATGTTTCTGCAATAATTTTATATTATGAAAACAAAAAATGTTTTCATAAACAGATGGACGGTGACAAACCGGCATCTTTTATGAGAAGTTAAAAATTGCTTCTCATAGGCTATACTATTATAGTAAACGTTAGCTATAAAAAGTCAACCCCAAAGCAGCCGGGAATTTGAGGATAACTTGTATATAAGAGGTGGAAACGGAAGATGTATAAAAAGAACAAAGAAAAAACCCCCATTTTAAAACAGATCATGCACGGCACAAAGTCTCAGGAAAAGTTAGAGGCACATTTGCTTGATTATATGCAGAAAAACCTGGATTTAACACCTGAGCAGATATCCCCTCCCATCGGGGAATTCCAAAAAATTGTGGACGAGCTTGGCAAAAGAGGACCGGAAACTGTCATGAGACGGCAGATCAGACTTTTTCACCAAAGTTTCCGGGCGGTTCACTTTTTTCAAAAACCCCTTATTCTCCTTATGGTAATCATAATTATGGCAGCAGTCTGTGCTGTCGGGGGATCTGCCTGAAAGGAAGGCCAATTATTTCAATAAGTTTTTTTCCCATTCTTGTTCTTTAAAACCCGTTATGACAAAGTCATCTCCTATAATTAAGGGACGTTTTACCAGCATTCCTTCTGTTGCAAGCAGATCGATCTGTTCTTTTTCGCTCATGTCCGGAAGCAGGTCTTTTAAATGCTTTTCCTTGTAGAGGATGCCGCTTGTGTTAAAGAACCGTTTTATAGGAATGCCGCTTTTGGCTATCCAATCCGTTAGCTCCTCAGTACTGGGGTTTTCTTCTTTTATATTTCTGGAATCGTAATCTATCCCATGGGAATCCAGCCACTTTTTTGCATTTTTACAGGTGCTGCAGGGTGGGTATTGTAAAAATAAAACTTTCATAATTGCAGATCTCCTTTTTGTTTTTCCTTTGTGTCCTCACTATTATATCCTGAAACAGGCTGAATGAAAAGGCTGCTCCCGGAATAAACTATAACAATTCAGTGATTTCAGGTGAAGCATGAAATTTTTATTGTTTTTATCAGAAGCAGCAGTACCTCTCATTATTTTTTATATTGTAGGCTTTGGCATATTATCCAAACGGCCTGTTTTTGATGATTTCATTAACGGAGCCAAGGGAGGTATGAAAACAGTGGCGGGAATCATGCCCACGCTGATTGGTCTTATGACGGCGGTAGGGGTTCTCCGGGCTTCTGGTTTTCTGGATTTTTTGGCAGAGCTGCTGACAAAACCGGCCGCTCTTTTGTTTCTTCCGGCCCCTGCTGTTCCTGTAATTTTAGTCCGCCTGGTGTCAAATTCTGCGGCAATGGGTCTGGTTCTGGATATCTTTAAGAAATACGGAACTGACTCCTATATAGGGATGCTGGTTTCCGTGGTGATGAGCTGCACAGAAACGGTATTTTATTGTTTAAGTATTTATTTTGGAACCGTAAAAATAAAGAAAACCCGCTACACCCTGGCCGGTGCATTTACTGCAACTGCGGCAGGAGTGGCAGCCAGCGTCTTTTTAAGCCGTTTTTTGGTATAAAAGGGATTTTTTAATGGTGATTTTAAGAATTTTATAAGAATTCAGGTGGTTGCCTTGAAATACATAATCATGTATAATTACGGGGAAGCTTTTATTGTCATAAAGGTATGAAGGGGATAGACGTGGATACTTACGGAACTCTTAACGAAGTATTGGTAAGACTGTTTCGGGATATTATGGATATAGAACAGCGTGCTGTCATTACACCGGAATTTAATAATGTCACGAACAATGATATGCATGTAATAGAGGCTATCGGAATTAATGAGCCAAAGAATATGTCGGCCATAGCAAAGGAATTATCCGTTACTGTGGGCACACTGACCATTGCCATGAACAGTCTTGTAAAAAAAGGGTATGTGATCCGCCAGCGGGGCAAGGAAGATCGCCGCGTTGTTTATATCTCTCTTTCTGAAAGAGGAAAAGAAGTCTATGAGCACCATGCTAGATTTCATCAGATGATGATTGAAGGTGCTATATCAGGCTTAAGTGAAAATGAGATAGAAGTTTTGATAAAAGCGCTGACCAAGCTGAATTGCTGGTTTCGTAGCTTGAACACATAAGCAGCAGAGCAGCTTATCGGTTCATGAAAAGCGGCCAAGTCCATTGTGAAAGTCTGCTTTACTAGAATTTAAGGAGGCAATACCCGGTTATGAAAAAAATATACTTATTTTTATTGAGCATTATGCTGCTGTCTTCCCTGGCAGCCTGTACTCCTACCCAGCCAAAGTTGGAAACCAAGGCGCCTGACCCTCAGGTGATGGGTCCTACTGGAGGAGCATCTGATAAGGTTCCGGATCCGAATGTAATGCCCATGGAAATCATTTCTGTATACAGCCAGAATGATGATGCAACTGGCTTGAATCAGGCTATGGATGCGGTGGATGAACTGACTGCAGAAGCTCTTGTGGACAATCTGATTAAGTACGGCGTTCTGGAAGAAGGTACAGAGGTTTTAAAATACGACGAAGCAGATGGGACAGGCACTCTGGATCTTTCCAAGATTCCGGTGAGCGGCTCATCAGGAGAGCTGCTTATGCTGACAGCAGTGGGCAATACCTTTACTGAGAATTTTGAATTGCGTCGGTTAAAACTTTTGGTGAATGGAAAGAATTATTCCAGTGGTCATATTGAGCAGGGAGATAATGATTATTTAGAGTATGTGAAGAATTATAAGGAAATTAAGTAAATTAAAGCTAGAAAATGCGCCTTGGGATGGCTTATGAAAGCCACTATATATCCAAGGCGCATTTTTAATGTCTTTTTGACTTTTATTTGCTGCGGAGCTGTCCGTTCAGCCAGCTTCGGAATAAAGGCTGTATGACAGAAAATGGCGCAGGGCCTGTGTCAAGAAGGAACGTATGGAATTCCTTTAAATCAAATTTTTCTTTTAAGACCCGCTGAGCCGCTTCCTTCATTTCCGTAATTTCCACATACCCCACATAATACTCCATGTAATTGCCGGGGTTTTCCACTAAGCTGGTATAAATGGAGTCTACAATATCGGTGTTCTCTACGTTGTAAAAGGTTCCAAGATATTTTCCCACCTGCTCCTGATCCCAGCCTTCATAGTTAATGCAGATATCCAGATATGCATAGATGCCCAGGGTGACAGCGGTATTGTGTGCTAAAAGTTTTCCAAGCTGGGTATCCAGCCCGTTATCCATGGTATAAGAATAAAATTCCACGTAAGTGGCCCAGCCTTCCGAATAGCTGGGGAAGGAGAGGATGGTTCTTAAATCACTTGGCTTTTTGCTCAGAAAGTAAACGTTCTGATACAGGTGACCAGGATAACCTTCATGTGCAAGTGTTGGAAAGAGATCTTCATTTTGGAATCGGGGGTTATTGTTAATATAAATCGTATTTTCTTCATAGCGGTCAATGGGCGGAACCAGGTAAAAGGCTGGGCTTAAGGAGGCTTCCAGGGCTTCAGGAACCTGTTTGACAGTATAGGTACATTCCGGTATCTCCGGGAAGTCCTTGGTGATCTGGCCCTTTAAGGATTCTAAGATTTCCTCTGGTGACTGAGAGCGGAAGGAGTAACTTTCAAGAGAATCAAGAACCTCAGGGTGTTCCTTTGTGATTTCTCCTAAGGCCTGTATGTCGGCGCTCATCTGTTTTTCAATGGCCTTTGTCAGATGCTCAATGGAATCGTAAGAGGTTCCGGTGCTCGAATTCACCAGGTATTCAAAATAACGTTTTCCTTCCGGATACCAGAACAAGCCTTTATCATTGGTCCCGGTTCCCATAAGGGAGGTAATTCCATTAATGAGATTCTTATAAGCAGGGATAAAGTGTTCCTCTAAAACCTTTAAATTCTGCTCCTTATACGCGGCCTTTTCCTCCTCGGTCAAGTCTGTAAGGGCATCAACCCGGCTGTTAAAGGTTTCTGCCAGAAAGCTGTGGTCCGGCTGAATTAAGTAGGCTTCGCAGGATTTTAACACATGGTCGGCAGCGGAATCGGACATGAACAGCCCAGCTTCTGATTTCTTCTTTTCAAACTCCAGAATCTGTCCATAATATTCATCAATGGTGGAAAGAAGAGAAAGATAGTGATCCACATCATCCCTGGTGTAAAAGCTGTACTCTGCAAACAGAACCGGAAGCTGTGCCTGTACTCCGATGGTGCTTGTAAGTGGTTTTGCGTAGAGTTCCAGTCCTTCTGAGGTCAGCTCTGTTTCTATGTAGGAATCAAGAACCTTATAGGTCAGCTTTTGTTCGTCGGTCAAACGGCGCTGGTCAAATTCCTTAAGCTTCTTCTTTAATTGCTTTAGTTCCTCTCCATTTTCCTTCATCTTATCCAGGGAAAAGTCACCTAGAGTGAGAGGAACGGTATCAAATCCCCGTGCCGCAGGATCTGCGATACTGAAATGAAAACTGATTCCGGAATTTTCTATTTCTTCCCGGAATAAATCGTTTGTAAACTGATCAAACTGATCTTGCATGGCCGTATCACTGGCCCGGTATTGTTCATATTTTCCAGTATCAGCGGGAGCTGGTTTCTGGGGTGGATTCTTACAGGAGACGAGCAGGAAAACAGGCAGAATCATGGCAAGAAGATGGGGGATTTTCCTTTGGATACAGTTTTTCATATACGATTCCTCCGTAATTTATGTTCAGATGAAAAGAACTTCCTTCAATCTTCACTATTATTATATATATGATCCTTTAAAAAAAGTCATGACAAATAAGCGCATATGAAACCTACCCGCTTGACAAACCGGGCGTGAGCCATTAAACTAAGGATACCAAAAACTATATCTGTAAGAATGCTGAGAAAAGAAGAGTAAGAAATAAACCTCATGAACAGAGACTTCCGGAAGCTGAAAAGGAAGCTTGAGCGCATTTCCCAACATGGCCTTGGAGCAGCGGGATTGAACTGGCAATCTGCCTTTAAATTCCGACGGTTACACCCGTTATCGTGTCAGACTGTCAACAGCAGACATAACGCTAATAAGGCATTTATGAATGTGAACGCAGCCGTTAAGGTCTGTGCTGTGAGGCACAGATGAATTAAAGTGGTAACACGGGACTGTTCCCCGTCTTTAAATTTCCGAAAGGATGTTTAAGACGGGTTTTTTCTTTTCAGAAAGTACATTTTATTTTATAAACAGGAGGAAAACACATGTGTAAGAATATTGACAAAAAGCCATATTATATCACTACAGCCATTGCCTATGCTTCAGGAAAACCCCATATCGGCAATACCTATGAGGCAATTTTAGCAGATGCCATTGCCCGTTACAAGAGGGCTGAGGGGTATGATGTATTTTTCCAGACCGGAACTGATGAGCACGGTCAGAAGATTGAAGAAAAGGCGGCAGCGGCAGGAGTCACACCAAAGGAATTTGTGGACCAGGCGGCCGGACAGATTAAGAGCATCTGGGACTTGATGAACACTTCTTATGACAAATTTATCCGGACTACAGATGAGGATCATGAGGAACAGGTTCAGAAAATCTTTAAGAAACTGTATGATCAGGGTGACATTTATAAAGGGCATTATGAAGGCCTGTATTGCACTCCGTGTGAGTCCTTTTTCACTGAATCTCAGTTAAAAGATGGCAAGTGTCCTGATTGCGGACGTGAAGTAAAGCCTGCCAAGGAAGAAGCTTACTTTTTCCGTATGAGCAAATATGCGGACCGGCTGATTCAGCATATCAATGAGAATCCTGATTTTATCCAGCCTGTATCCAGAAAGAATGAGATGATGAATAATTTCCTTCTTCCCGGCCTTCAGGATCTGTGTGTGTCAAGAACCACCTTCCAGTGGGGAATTCCAGTTACCTTTGATCCAAGACACGTGACTTACGTATGGCTGGATGCCTTGACCAACTACATCACAGGCATTGGTTACGACTGCAATGGAAACAGCACTCCCCAGTTTGACAAACTCTGGCCTGCTGACCTTCATTTAATTGGAAAAGATATTATCCGGTTCCATACGATCTACTGGCCTATTTTCCTTATGGCCCTTGATGTGCCTCTTCCTAAACAAGTATTTGGCCATCCATGGCTTCTTCAGGGAGACGGAAAGATGAGCAAATCCAAGGGAAATGTGCTTTATGCAGATACACTGGTGGATTTCTTCGGAGTGGATGCAGTCCGTTACTTTGTACTTCACGAAATGCCTTTTGACAATGACGGAGTCATTACTTGGGAATTAATGGTGGAGCGTATGAATTCAGACCTGGCCAACATTCTTGGAAACCTGGTAAACCGTACTATTTCCATGTCCAATAAATACTTTGGCGGTGTTGTATCCAATGAAAATATAGATGAAGCCGTTGATCAGGACTTGAAGGCAGTGGTATTGGAAGAGGTGAAAAAGGTTCAGGAGAAGATGGAAAAGCTGAGAGTTGCTGATGCCATGACAGCCATCTTTAATATCTTCCGGAGAAGCAACAAATATATTGACGAAACAGCTCCATGGGTTCTTGCCAAAGATGAAGCATCAAAGCTCCGTCTGGCAACTGTTTTGTATAATCTGACGGAAGCTATTACTGTGGGCGCTTCCCTGCTGGCCTCCTTCATGCCAGAAACTTCAGAAAAGATCCTGGCTCAGCTTAATACAGTAAAAAGAGAGCTGTCTCAGATGAATGAATTTGGCCTCTATCCTTCCGGCAGCCAGGTGACCGATAAACCGGAAATTCTCTTTGCCCGCATGGATATTAAAGAAGTGATAGAAAAGGTGGAAGCAATGAATGGGGCTTCTGAAACAGCGGAAGTCACTTCTGAAGCAGACACTGAAGATGCGATTGATATAGAGGCAAAGGAAGAAATCCAGTATGATGATTTTGCTAAACTTCAGTTTCAGGTAGGCGAAATCATTGCCTGTGAGGCTGTTGCAAAATCAAAAAAACTTTTATGCTCTCAGGTAAAGATCGGCAGCCAGGTAAGACAGATCGTCAGCGGTATCAAAGCTCATTACTCACCGGAAGAAATGGTTGGCAAAAAGGTAATGGTTGTGGTAAACTTAAAGCCGGCAAAGCTTGCAGGTGTCATGTCTGAGGGTATGCTTCTCTGTGCAGAAGATGCAGACGGAAACTTATCTCTTATGATTCCTGAAAAGCCAATGCCTTCAGGAGCAGAGATCTGCTGATTAATATATATAAGTACGAAGAAAAGGCCGGGTTTTTAATCCGGCCTTATTAAAAAAGGAGAATTCCATGAATGAGCCAGAAACAGCTTCTGTAAAAGGAATTACCGGAAATACACTGAAAATGGTTGCCATTGTGACTATGCTTATAGACCATGCAGGCGTGGTTTTAGTTGCAGGAGGAATATTAGCAGGTCAGGGCAGTGTGATCCGGGAAGGCAGTCCGTGGCCCATGGCATACGTGGTGATGAGAACCATTGGAAGACTGGCCTTTCCCATATTCTGCTTTTTGTTGACAGAAGGTTACATTCATACAAGAGATGTGAAAAAATATGGAATCCGGCTTCTGGCCTTTGCCTTTATTTCCGAGATTCCCTTTGACTTAGCCATCTTTGGCCAATGGTTTCAGCCTGATTATCAGAATGTTTATTTTACTCTGTTCTTTGGACTCTGCGTCCTGCATTTTTATAATAAAGCGGCAGGACATCCTATAAAACAAAGCCTGACGGTTCTGGCAGGGATGGCAGCTGCATCCATAATAAGGAGTGATTATGATGCCATCGGAATTGCCATGATTCTGATTTTTTATGTATTTCGGGATAACAAAAAGATTCAGACCTTGTTTGGAGGGATGCTGGCAGTAGTATCCAGTTTAAGCCTTTCCGGTGCAGCAGCTCTGGCTTTTATTCCTATCCGCATGTATGACGGGAAAAGAGGGGAAAAGAATTTAAAGCATTTTTTCTACTGGTTTTATCCGGTTCATCTTCTTCTGCTGTTTTTGCTGCGCTTAAGCATTACTTAAAAGGAGAATATTATGATTTTTGATACACACGCCCATTATGATGATGAGGCATTTAATGAAGACAGAGATTTGCTGCTGCGTTCCCTTTGGGAACATGGCATTGAGGCGGTGACCAATATAGGAGCCAGCATGGAGACTTCGAAAAACACATTAAAGCTGGCAGAAGAATATGCTCATGTCTATGGGGCCATCGGCATTCATCCCAATGACACCGGGCAAATGAGGTCAGAGGATTTAAACTGGCTTAAGGAACATTCGGCCAATAAAAAGATAGTGGCAATTGGAGAAATCGGGCTGGATTACTACTGGGAGGAACCGGACCACGAAACTCAGAAAAAATGGTTTGTCCGCCAGTTAGATCTTGCAAGAGAAGTAAAGCTTCCGGTGGTTATTCACAGCCGGGATGCGGCAAAGGATACTTTGGACCTTATGAAGGCCTGTGCGGAAAAGAATTTAAGCGGAGTGATTCACTGCTTTTCTTACGGAAAGGAAATGGCAAGGGAATACTTAAACATGGGCTATTATCTTGGAATCGGCGGAGTTTTGACCTTTAAAAATGCCAGAAAGCTGCGTGAGGTAGTGGAATATATGCCTATAGAGCAGATGGTTTTAGAAACGGACTGTCCCTATCTGGCCCCGGTTCCTAACCGGGGAAAACGAAACTCTTCATTAAATCTTCCTTATGTAATTCAGGAAATCAGTGCAATTAAGGGAATTTCAGAAGAAGATGTCATAGAAATTACCAACCGCAACGGGAAAAAATTATACGGTTTGATATAAATGGCAGTAAAAAAGAAAATGGAGGAGAAGCATGGCATCACTGGGAAATCCCCAAAAAACAATTGAAATTATAAAAAAACATGAATTTGCATTTCAAAAGAAGTTCGGTCAGAACTTTTTAATCGATACTCATGTGCTGGATAAAATTATTGCATCTTCAGGTGTTACAAAGGATGACTGCGTGTTGGAAATCGGACCAGGAATCGGAACCATGACACAATACCTGGCGGAAAATGCAGGACATGTGGTGGCAGTGGAGATCGACTCTAAATTGATTCCTATTCTGAAAGATACCCTTGGAGATTATGACAATGTAACCGTCATTCACGGCGACATTTTAAAGACAGATGTGAATCAGATTACAGAGCAGTATAATGGGGGCCGTCCCATTAAGGTGGTGGCAAATCTTCCTTATTATATTACTACTCCCATTATTATGGGGCTTTTTGAAGGAAAGGTTCCTATTGACAACATTACGGTCATGGTACAGAAAGAAGTAGCGGACCGTATGCAGGTAGGGCCTGGATCTAAGGATTACGGCGCCCTTTCCCTGGCAGTTCAGTATTATGCCCAGCCCTATATTGTGGCAAATGTGCCACCAAACTGTTTTATGCCCCGTCCTAACGTAGGCTCTGCCGTAATCCGTCTGACCCGTCATAAAAATCCACCTGTAAAGGCAGAAGATCCGGACCTGATGTTCCGTCTCATCCGGGCGTCATTTAATCAGAGGAGAAAGACCTTGCAAAATGGTTTAAACAACTCGCCGGAAATCTCTTTTACAAAAGAAGAAATCGTACAGGCCATAGAAAGTCTGGATCTTGGTGCTTCAATAAGAGGGGAAGCCTTGAACCTGGAACAATTTGCTGATTTGAGCAACTATTTTACCAATCTGAGAAAATAAAGCAGGAGGGGACATGTCGGATTCACTGATCACCAAACGTGCCCTGGCAGAAGCCTTGAAACAGGTGTGCAGGGAAAAGCCGTTTAGCAAGATATCCATATCAGACATTACAGCCGTATGCGGCCTGAACCGGCAGACCTTCTATTACCATTATCAGGATAAGTATGAGCTGTTAAGCTGGATTTATTACAATGATAACTTTGCAGCCATCGCAGAAAATATTACCCTTGAAAATTGGGATCAGAAGGTGCTGGAACTGCTTGAAAATATGAGAGTTGAGAAATTCTTTTATATTAATACCATAAAAGAGCAGGAGCATACCTTTGAAAGCTATCTTTTAGAAATGGCAAAGGCCCTGTTTTCTGAGGCGATTCTGTTCCTTGACGAGAAAAAGAAGGTTGCAGAAGAAGAACGGGAATTTGATGCCCAGTTTTACGCTTACGGTATCTGCGGTATGATTGTCAACTGGACGGAAAGAGGTATGAAGCAGGATCCCGGGCTCATAGTATTGCGGTTGAAAAGCCTGGTTAACGCCACTAAGCGGATTGGCTTTCTTCGAAACCGGGAAGAGCCTTAGGAAAGCTTTTTCATAATAATATTCAGACATTCTTCCAGAGTACAGCTTTTGATCATTGCAAGAAGATCGGTATATTGAAACTTTCCCATGGAGCAGGAATGAAACTGAAGCAGCTCTTCTATGTTTCTGGCAGCCCGCTCCGGCGAGTTCACTCCATTTTTCAGTTGATGGAGAAGTGCAGTCCTCAATACGGATTTCCTGATGTGATTGCGCAGGGTTATTGACATGATTTTTCCTCCTTTTGTTTTACTTATTGTAAAAGATGAAGAAAATAATTTCGATAGACAAAATGAATAAAATGTCTTGTTTTTTGACACCATTTCCGTGGTGTCAAATTTTTTTACAATTAAAAAATCATGTATGATGACGAATAAAAGGAAGTATGCTAATATGAGTCCATCAGTTACATCAAATCACAGATTGGAGCATTGATCATGAAGAAAAAAAATAGTTTTGGAATGGCGCTTACCATGAGTCTGGCAGCTACTGCCGCCGCCATGGCTGCAGTGAAAGCTTATGATTATTCAAAAAAACAGAAGCAATTAAAACAAGATGAACCGGAAGGGGCAGAGAAAAATAACCATAATCCAGAAGACCGGAAAGCTTATTTTGTAGGAGGTGGTCTGGGAAGTCTGGCAGGAGCAGCGTATTTGGTAAGGGATTGCAATATGCCAGGAGAACAGATTACGATTTTTGAAGGGCTCCCGATTTTAGGAGGAAGCAACGATGGCATAGGCACTTCGGAAAAAGGCTTTGTCTGCCGAGGAGGCCGGATGCTTAATGAAGAAACTTATGAAAACTTCTGGGAGCTGTTCCGTTCCGTTCCTTCCTTAAGTAATCCAAACAGGAACGTGACTGAGGAAATCCTGAATTTTGACCACGCTCATCCCACAAAAGCAAAGGCCAGGCTGATCGACAGAAGAGGAACTATCCTGGATGTAAAAAGCATGGGATTTACCCAGAAAGAACGGATGGCTCTCTTAAAGCTTATGAACACACCGGAAGAAAAACTGGACGATATGACCATTGAAGAGTGGTTTGCAGATATGCCCCATTTCTTTACCACTAATTTCTGGTACATGTGGCAGACTACTTTTGCATTTCAAACCTGGAGCAGTCTGTTTGAATTTCGCCGCTATATGCGCCGAATGATTTTGGAATTTTCAAGAATTGAGACCTTGGAAGGGGTCACAAGAACTCCTTTAAACCAGTATGACAGTGTAATACGTCCACTGGAAGAATATTTGAGGAAACATGGAGTTGTTTTTGAAGAAAACTGTATTGTAGAAGATATTGATTTTACTGACGGCAGTGGAATTACGGCAAAAGTGCTTCATTTAAAGGACAAAGGAAAGGAGCGCACCATCGAGCTTCAGGATGGCGATATCTGCATCATGACCAATGCCTGTATGACGGACTGTGCTACTTTGGGAGATCTTCACACCCCCGCCCCTGCTCCTAATTTAAGACCTATATCAGGAGAGCTGTGGAGCAAGGTTGCCGCAAAGAAGCCAGGTCTTGGAAATCCTTATCCATTTTTTGGAGATATACAGGAAACCAACTGGGAAAGCTTTACCATTACCAGCCGGGGAAATAAGCTTTTGAAAATGATTGAAGATTATTCCGGAAATATACCAGGAAGCGGAGCCCTAATGACTTTTAAGGATTCCAACTGGCTTATGAGCATTGTAGTAGCAGCTCAGCCCCACTTCATTAATCAGCCTATGGATCAGACCGTCTTCTGGGGATATGGACTTTATACCGACCAGATAGGCGATTATGTAAAGAAGCCCATGAAGGACTGCACAGGAGAAGAAATGCTGACAGAGCTTCTTCATCACCTTCATATGGAAGACCGTTTGGAAGAAATTCTTGCCGATGTGGTCAATGTCATTCCCTGTATGATGCCCTATGTGGATGCACAGTTCCAACCGCGCAAAATGACCGACCGCCCCAAGGTGGTTCCCGCAGGTTCCACTAACTTTGCCTTGGTGAGCCAGTTCGTGGAAATCCCCGATGACATGGTATTCACCGAAGAATACTCAGTCCGAGCCGCGAGAATAGCTGTATACACCCTTATGGGAGTGAATAAAAACATCTGTCCCATCACACCTTACGTCAAGGATCCCAAGGTTCTGGCAAAGGCGGTTCAGACCTCATACCGTTAAAAAATAACAAAATACCAGACAAGACATGAAAATGCGCCGGCCCGTGATATGCCATATCACGGGCCAAGGCGCATTTTTATGCAGTATTTTCAAAAAGCCATCCGGCATCAGTCCTACACTTGTGAATCCTCATAATATGCCCTGGATCCTCCGATATACTTGGGTCTGGTACGGGCTGCAACCACATTGGCAAACCCAATGCGGTTAGTCTTTAACCTGACAGGAACAGCCACGGCCTTTAAATGCATGCCAATGAGAGTATTTCCGATATCAATCCCCCCATGTGCCTTTATGGTCTCCACAGCTGCAGGTTCCTTAAATGTGCGGTAAGCCGCAGAAGCAAAAGAACCTCCGGCTTTTAACTGGGGAACTACACTCACCGGCTCATAGCCGTAAAGCTCTGCTGCTTCCCGCTCCAAAATCAAAGCCCGGTTTAAGTGTTCGCAGCACTGGGCCGCCACATAGATACCCTGAGCCTTAAAAACCTCATAGATGGCGGAGAAAACTGCCTGTCCAATCTCTTCGCTGGAATGAGAACCAATGCTGTGATCGGAAATTTCGCTGGAGGAGCAGCCGATCACAACCAAGTTTCCTTTCTTTAAGTGAGCAGCCTCCAGCAATTCCACAACCGCCTGTTCAGCCTGTAACCTGATTTCTTCCAACACGGCAGGCACCTCCTTTTACAGTCGTTTCCATGACCTATAATGCGGCCCTGATAGCAGCAGCCATGTCTTCATATTCTTTGTCGGTTAAATATACCTTGTCCGGATTCATGGTAAAGGTACCGCCCCATTCATCGCCTCCGTTGTACTTGGGAACGATATGCATATGAAGATGGCATCCTGTATCACCGTAAGCACCGTAATTGACTTTATCGGGATTAAATACCTTATGGACAGCCTTGGAAGCCCTGGCTGTATCAGCAAAAAAAGCAGTTCTCTCTTCATCACTGATATCAATCATCTCACTGACATGATCCTTGTATGCCAGAATCACCCGGCCTTTTTTGCTCTGTTCCTTAAATAAATACAAAAATCCCGTTTCCATTTCGCAGATTGGATAACCAAATTTAGCTACCAAATCGCCCTGTATGCAATATGCACAGTTTTGATCTTTCATTGTACAAATACCCTCTTTCTGATTATGTATTATTCCTCTGGTCATAAAAAATATTACTTGCTCTTTATGAATGCGGCAACTTTTACGTCTTCCCTCTTAATGTGATTAATCAGCCAGCCTGCAATGGTGCTGTTAACCTCTCCCACAAGAGGAATAGTTGGACCTTCTTTTTCCAGTTTGGCACAGATTCCTGCCACAACTCTTTTAAAATCATCATGATAACGCTTGTGTGTGGCATAATCCGGATACTTATATTGAAGCTGAAGCTTTTCCTCATTGCTGAAGTGTTTTGCAGTATAATCCTGCAAGAACTTAGTGGTATTGGCCAGCTCCAAACGCCCTTTTCCCGCTCCGCAGGCGGAAAGCAGGTTGTTGATTGCGTCAACAAGCTGGCGGTGCTCCGAATCAATTAATGGATTTCCTGTTTCCAAATCCTTTGTAAATGTATATGCCATGATTATGGCCTCCTTATCTTTGTGGGTTATACATATTTTACCTCATTTTCAATGGAAATCCAACTGTTAAATTTCCTTCCAGCTTAAATAAAGGTTTGCAATCACATCTTCAATAGGAGCCTTTTTAATTTCCACATCCTGTATTTGGGTAAATTCAGCCAGCATACCCAAAATTTCATGGATTTCCAGCCTTCTCCGGTCAAACTCATATTCGTGTAATCCGTTATCTGAACCTAACAAATTCAGGCCCGGAAGCTTAGGGGCAGATTTGCAGGCAGGAGTGGTAATCTGGATTCTATAAAAGCCTCCGAGAACATCTCTCAGCTCGTCAAAACTTCCGTCAAAGGCAATCCGCCCTTTGTTAAGGAGCACCATCCTCTGAGCCATTTCCTCCAGGTCATCCATATCATGGCTTGTCACCACAACCGTAGTTCCCCGCTCCCTGTTTATTTTTTTTAGGAAACGGATCATCTGCTGTTTCGCCAGAACATCAAGGCCCAGGGTTGGCTCATCTAAAAAAATCAGCTCAGGACCATGTAAAAGCAGCATGGCTATATCTGCCCGCATCCGTTGTCCCAGACTCAGCTCTCTGGCAAAAGTCTTTAATATGTCCCCAAGGTCTAAAAGTTCTGTAACAAGACTCAGATTTTCCTGGTAAACCTTCTCCGGAATGTTCCAGACTGTCCTTTTCCATTCAAAGCTGGTAATGACTGGATGATCCCACCATAATTCTGTCCTTTGACCAAACAGCACCCCAATGTGCCTCATAAGAACAGTTCGTTCCTTTGCCGGATCAAATCCAAGGACAGATACCTGTCCTTTTGTAGGCAAAAGGATGCCGGAAAGTATTTTTATAGTAGTGCTTTTTCCGGCTCCGTTGGAACCTGCATAAGCCACGAATTCTCCCTGGCGAATTGTCAGGGACAAGTGATCAAGGGCTGTTATCACCCGCTTTTCGGGATGAAACATATTTTTTATAATATCCCGGGCCTTACCGTTTCTCTGCCACTGGCAGTATTGCTTTGTCACATTATCTATGGCCAAAGCCGGTGTATCTGGGTGAGCCGTAACGTGCATAATATTTCAGTCCTTTCTTAAAAAATAAAAGAGTAATAGTAAAAAATATAGCGGCAGCCGCCGGAATATAAAGTCCTCCCCGTTCCCCTGTTCTGAGTAAAATAAGGGAAGGAAGCCAGGAAGTGAGTCCAATAGGTATGACTGTGAGGAAGATTCCTCTGACCGTTCCGTTCATTTTTCCCAAAGGATAGGTTTTTAAAGAAGAAAACAAATCTCTTCCGGTTCCTGCGATTTCCTCGGCTGCAGCAGGAGAATAAAAGGCCATGCAAGACAAAAGATAGATAAATGAAAGCATAATAAGGCAGGAGCAGACTCCGTAAAAAAGAAATAACAAGACCCAGCCCGGACTGATTGCCACCCCTGCCCTGTCAGCTCCATACCAGGAAAGCGCTGTTCCCAGTATAAGCAAAGGAGAACCGGAAAAAGGAGAAAAACCCTGGGCTAAAAGCTGGGTCCACACAGGAACCGGCTGAACCATAATGTGGTCAAGCTGTCCACGGCCAATGATCCGGCTGATCATGGAGGTGTTATTTCCAACAAAAAACACTGAATAAATTCCATCAAGGAATACAGAGTAGCCCATCATAAACAGGACCTCCTCCCGGCTCATGCCGGAAAAGTCCCCAAAGCTGACAGACAAAAGAAACACACCTGTTACTGTACAGATTCCGGTTACAGCATCGGATACCAGCTGCAGCAGAAAATACCGTGTATCACGGAGGAGCCACAAAAGGTCCATTTTTGCATACTGTCTGTAAAGCCGGAAAAGAGTTTTAATATTATCCGCCAAAAGAAATCATCCTTTCTTTGCTTTTTTTGAAGACAGGAACTGCAGCGGTCCACAAAACAAGGTTCCAGAAAATCTGAAGTCCCAAAACCTTCCATGGATTTTCTGCCGTGCCCGTATAAATGGTCAGAGGACCATGGGCAATTGATCCAAGAGGCAGCAGAGAAAACAGGTTTCCTATTTCAAATGGAAATAGAGAAAATGGAATCATTTCTCCCGACAGCAGGGAATAAACAGCCTCCCGGACTGCCAGGGCCGCAAAACAGCCATTTTTTAAATAAATAGCCAAGGACGCAAAGAGCAAGTCAATGGAAAAACCTAAAGAAGCCGCCAGAATAAGGCTGAAAACAGATAAAATTCCTGACATAATCCCGGCAGGCCAGGGCGTGATCCCCAAGAAAGGAGAAAGAAGCCACAGAGGCAGGCCGAAAAATATAAAATTAGGAATCCACCATTTTCCAACAGTCTCTGCAAAAAAGCTTACCTCAACAGGCATGGGGCGAAGAAAACGCCCGATGACAGACCCCTCCCAAAGGGAAGCGGTGGCAGGAGAAATTATATTCAGCTCCTGATGAAAAATCGTAGCCATAAGAGTATAAGTCATCAACTGGTCTAAGGACAATCCGTTGGATAAAATACTGTTTTCTCCCAAGGACTTCCAAATAAATATAAGCATGACAAACTGGACGGCCTGAACAAAATATCCTCCTGACACAGACAGGAAGCCGCCGTCAAAAATTTGTTTTGAACACATAAGCATAGTGGAACAAACAGCTCTGGAATAAGAGCCGAAGCCGGTAAGAAACTTTATTTTCTGTTTCATGAATGAAATTCCTCCATTGCGAGTGCATCCTGCCGGAAATTCAGTCACATAACAGTTAATAAAAGTCACCTGCTATTAGACAAGATTTGAGGCAAGACGCAGTTTTTTTGGTAAAAATAGGCGCACTGATACACGGACAGGCCCAAGTTACCCAAAACAACGGAAATATGCTCGATATTCATCCATAAAGAACTGATTTTGATTGAAGTACGGAACATAGCGTCTCACCTCCTTTTTTCAAGATTTGTTTAAAACTATAACAGTCTAAAAAGTTAAAGTCAAGCTAAATAACCCCAAAATCAACTGATTCCCATCCTGGATAAAGCTGCCTCATCAGCCACAATGTCCACATCAGGATGAAGCTGTAAAATAGAAGCAGGAACACGGGAAGTAACAGGCCCGCAGATGGATTCATAGAGAATATCCGCCTTCTCCTCTCCGCTGACTAAAAGCAGGATTTTCCTTGCTCTCATAATGGTGCCGATTCCCATGGTATAAGCCTGACGGGGAACCTCATCAATGGAAGCAAAAAAACGTTTATTGGCTTCAATAGTACTCTCCTGAAGATTTACAATGTGGGTATCTTTTGGAAAAACATCAGAGGGCTCGTTGAATCCAATATGTCCGTTGTGACCAATGCCCAACAGCTGTAAATCCACGCCGCCCAGGCTGCTTACAATTGCCTCATAGTCCTGAGCCGCCTTCTGGGAATCGGTCTCCGTTCCATCAGGAATATGGGTATTTTTCTCTTTAATATTCACATGTTTAAATAAATTTTCCTGCATGAAGTAATAATAGCTCTGGCTGTTGTCCTTGGAAAGACCTTTATATTCGTCCAGATTCGCGGTCTTTACCTTGGAAAAATCCAGATCTCCTTTTTGATACCAGTCGATTAACTGTTTATAAGTTCCCGTAGGTGTGGAACCGGTAGCCAGTCCCAAAACACAGTCTGGCTTCATAATTATCTGTGCAGAAATGATATTTGCAGCCTTTCGGCTCATATCATTATAATCTTTAGCCTGGTAAATTTTCATTTCTTACCCTCCATGTATGCTGAAATTTTTTGCTCATTCTTTCAACAGGATAACATTTTTATATCATAGATGCAATGTTATTTGGGTTAAATAGTTATTTATCTTCGGTTTGTTATTTTGCAATATACCCAACAGCAAAGGCCGGTTCGCTTACGGAATAGTTTTTTTAAACACTGGAAATGGATTTAGTAGCAAAGAAATTTTAAATACTTGTGAAGAGAGACGAAATAGACCTTATTTTAAAGGAAAATCCCTTTAATTCCTGTCATGTCAGGACTTTGCCATGCATAAAATAGTTATAAAGGAGTGATGGCATGTCTAACTATCGGAGACTAATCTCATATATTTACGCCTATGAAGGCGGAGTCAAAGGAAAAAACATCGGATTCGCCAAGATAGAAACCAGGGGAAGCCAGTGTAAAGTTACGGTCAGTGCCAAAAGAATTTATGTGGGAGGCAATGACATCGGGGTCTACTTATTGTCCGGAGATCAGGAAATATATCTGGGAAATATTTTTGTACGGGGAGGTTCCGGAGAGTTCAGGACTTCAGTGCCTGAAGATGATATAGAGCATTCCGGGATTTCCATGGACCAGTGTTACGGCCTTACAATCCATGATGTCAAAAACACATGGCGGTGTTATACCACCATATGGGAGGACTCTGTCGCCCACGCAGCGGAAGTGGATTTACAAAATGCAGTTTCCGCTTCTCTTGAAAAAGACCAGGAAGCAATTTCAGAAGATCGGATTAAACGGGCAGTAAAAGAAATTGAAGAAGAATTTCCATTAGAGCCGGAAAAGGTCCAGTCAGCCAGTCAGGAATCGGAAGTAGAACCGGTTTCCTCTTTGGATGCATCCGGTGAAGAGGAAGAAATCCCTGTCCAGCAGGTTCAGGAATCTTTCCAGGAGGAAGAACTTTCTGCAGAAATAATGGAAAAAGAAGTGGAGCAGCCGGAAGAAACAGAAAAATCCCAGGAGTCAGAGTCCGGGGAGGGCGAAGAAGTAAAGCAGCAGAGCAGCCAGCCAGAGCCTGTGAGCCGGGAAAAGGAAGCCCCCCATGAGAGAATGATGACATTCGGTGAGCCCTCCATCCCCTATGGCAGCCAGGAACCTGCCGCTGATCAGACCAGTGATTTTGTTGGCCAGATGCCTGAAGAACAACAGCCTGTGCTTGGAAATCCCGACGAGCTGGAACGGCTTCGTCAAAAAGAAGACCCGGATGGAAGCACCCATGACATGATCTGGGATAAACTGAAAAGGGAACATGCCCGCATTCTTGCCTTTGACTATGAGAATGGATGTGAAATCCTCACAATCAAGCCCCAGGATATAGGCCTGCTTCCGAGAGATGCCTGGGTTTACGGCAATAACAGCTTTCTTTTACATGGATACTACAATTACCGCTACTTAATTATTGCAAAGCTTCTCAACCCTCAGGGAATGCCCCGCTATATTTTGGGAGTTCCGGGCCATTATTACAGCAACGAACGTTACATGGCCTCCATGTTTGGATTCCCTAACTTTGTGCTGTCTAAAGACCAGCCAATGGAAGATGGAAGGTTTGGATTCTGGTATACGGATGTAAAATTGGGGGGCTGATATCAGCCCCTTTTTTATAGTGTTGTCAGCCTTCCGTTCCCCGCAGCAGAGCATTGGGCAGAAAGGGTCTTAAAACATTTAAAAACTCCTCTAATTCTTCTTTGGAAAAAGACTGGAATCCAGAACATAAAACCTGTTCTGAATCTTCAAAATTTTGAAGATAATAAGGAGAATTGCCAGCCAGCCATCTGCCAATATCAGAAAAGTCCTTAAGATCATGAATCCCTTTTACTGCCGTGGTACGAAATTCATAAGGAACTTTCCCTGACATTAAAAACGAAACGCTTTCTTCAATGTATTTTATTTTAAAGAATTCTTTTCCAGCCGCCTCAGAATAATTGGATCTTCCGGCTTTAATATCCATTGCAACATAATCCAGGAGTCCCGAAAAAACCAGATTTTTCAAAATTTCCGGACGGTATCCGTTTGTATCCAGCTTCACCAGGTAGCCAAGCTCCCGTATCTTCCGGATGAACGGTTCCAGTTCCGGTGCCAGGGTAGGCTCACCACCCGTAATGCAGACCCCTTCCAAAATCCCTTTCCGTTTTTTAAAAAAATCCAGAATTTCATCCTGAGAAAATAAAGTCTCTGCCTCTCCATCTAAAAGTCCGCTGTTATGACAGAAAGGACAGCGGAAATTACAGCGGTCAAGAAAAATTGTAGCAGCCACATGGCCCGGGAAATCCAGGAGAGTAGTTTTTTGCAGTCCGCAAATCTTCATATCTTCACCATTCCTTTAATTCGTGATATACTGATACAAGTATACCACAAGAAATCATAAGGAGCCAATATGACCATAGATGAAAAATACATGCGGGAGGCGGTGAAACAAGCTAAAAGAGCAGCAGCCGCAGGTGAGGTTCCCATAGGCTGTATCATTGTCAGTGAAGACAAGATCATTGCAAGAGGCTACAACCGCCGTACCATTGACAAAAATGTCTTATCCCATGCAGAAATCAATGCCATCCGAAAAGCCTGCAAAAAAATAGGAGACTGGAGGCTGGAAGGCTGCACCATGTATGTCACACTGGAGCCATGCCCTATGTGTGCCGGAGCCATTGTCCAGGCAAGAATTCCCAGAGTTGTCATGGGCTGCATGAACGCAAAGGCCGGCTGCGCCGGTTCTGTCCTTGACTTACTTCACCAGGAAGGCTTTAACCACCAGGTTATTACAGAAACGGGGGTTTTGGGGGAAGAGTGCTCCCAGATGATGAAAAACTTTTTTAAGGAACTGCGGGAAAAGAAAAAACAGCCGTAATCCTTGACAACAGCCTTGTTTCCATGTATACTAAATTCCGATTCAACCTATCATGTCATAAAGTTTCCGTGCAGCCGGGGAGATAGCGGTGCCCTGTACCTGCAATCCGCTCTAGCAGGGGTGATGTCTCACCCAGGGCCGTCTATTGCAGGGCTGCCCCTGATAAGTGGCGATGACGTTTGGGTCTTACGCAACAGATCTTCATGAACCGTGTCAGGGCAGGAATGCAGCAGCACTAAGTGAAATCATCTGTGTGCCGTGAGAGTGCCTGGACCGAGCTAACTGTCAGGGTAACGCCTGTGATAGCGGTTCAAAGTGAGACGCACGGATTAAATATAAAGAATTTCCAGACGCTGGGAAGCAGAAAACTGTTTCGCAGCGTCTTTTATTTTAAAATAATCTTTTTAATATTTTCTTACATTTCTCGGGGAAATAAAGTTTTCCCTTGCCCCCCATGTTCCTTTGTATTATAATTGAGTATAAAATGGGTATAATACTACCTATTTCCATATGACAAACCGAATCAGAAAAGGGGAATTCTTTAATGATAAGAATTGGAATGCTTACAAGCGGAGGTGACTGTCAGAGCTTAAATGCTACCATGCGCGGAGTGGCAAAAGCTTTGTACCGGATGATGGACGATGTGGAAATCATCGGCTTTGAAGATGGTTATAAGGGCCTTATCCACGCAGATTACCATGTCATGAAACCAGAAGATTTTTCAGGTATACTGACAAAGGGAGGCACCATTTTGGGAACTTCCAGACAACCCTTTAAGCTTATGCGGGTACCCGATGAAAACGGTCTGGACAAGGTGGAGGCCATGAAGCACACTTACAGAAAGCTGAAGCTGGAATGTCTTGTAGTTTTAGGCGGAAACGGAAGCCAGAAGACTGCCAATCTCCTCTGGGAGGAAGGACTCAACGTGGTATCTCTTCCGAAGACCATTGACAATGACCTTTGGGGAACCGACATCACCTTTGGTTTTCAGAGCGCTGTTGATGTGGCTTCCAATGCCATCGACTGCATCCATACCACTGCCGCTTCCCATGGACGGGTTTTTATTGTAGAAGTAATGGGGCACAAGGTAGGCTGGCTTACCCTGTACGCAGGCATAGCCGGAGGAGCTGATATTATACTGATTCCGGAGATTCCTTATGATTTAAATGTTGTAATAGACGCATTAAAGAACAGAAGTAAAAGCGGCAAGAAGTTTTCTATACTTGCTGTGGCAGAAGGCGCTATTTCCAAAGAAGATGCTCTTCTCACTAAAAAAGAATTAAAAGAAAAAAAGAAAAACGGCCCGGTTTATCCTTCCGTAGCCTATGAAATCGGTGCACAGATCACAGAGAGAACCGGACAGGAAGTACGGGTTACCGTACCCGGCCATATGCAGAGGGGCGGACAGCCCTGCGCCTACGACAGAGTCCTTTCCACCCGCCTGGGGGCAGAAGCTGCATTGTTGGTTAAAAACAAAGAATATGGATACATGGCCGCGGTAAAGAATAATGAGGTTGTAAAAACACCTCTGGCCGAAGTAGCCGGAAAATTAAAAATCGTCGACCCGGCAAGCTCGATCATTAAGGAAGCCAAGATGACAGGCATCAGCTTCGGCGACGAATAAGGAGTTATTTGCATGTCATATACGGCATTGTATCGGAAGTGGCGCCCTTCATCCTTTTCCGATGTAAAGGGTCAGGACCATATTGTACAGACATTGAAAAATCAGATAGTGTCCGGGCGTATCGGACATGCGTACCTGTTTTGCGGAACAAGAGGAACCGGAAAAACCAGTATTGCCAAGATTTTTGCAAAAGCTGTCAACTGCGAACAGCCCATAAACGGAAGCCCCTGCGGAGAATGCCGTACCTGTAAAAATATTGCAGCGGGTGCCTCTCTCAATGTAGTGGAAATCGATGCCGCATCAAACAACGGCGTGGAGAATATCCGGGAAATCAGGGAAGAAGTCCAGTACCCGCCCACAGAAGGCAAATACCGGGTTTATATCATTGACGAGGTTCATATGCTTTCTACAGGAGCCTTTAATGCACTTTTAAAGACGCTGGAGGAGCCGCCGTCCTACGTCATATTTATCCTGGCCACCACAGAAGTCCAGAAGATTCCGGTAACCGTTTTGTCCCGGTGCCAGCGGTATGATTTTAAGCGGATTACTGTGGAAACCATTGTAAAGCACCTGAAAGGCCTGTTGGAAACAGAACAGACCCAGGTGGAGGAACGGGCTCTGACCTATATAGCCAGAGCGGCAGACGGAGCTCTGAGGGACGCATTAAGCCTGTTAGATCAGTGTATTGCTTTCCATTACGGGGAACCCCTGACCTATGACCTGGTTTTGGATGTGCTGGGAGCGGTGGACATTACGGTATTTGGAAACATGTTCCGGGCAGTGGCGGAAAACCGGACCAGGGACTGCATTCTTGCTCTTGAAGAAATGGTGATCCAGGGCAGGGAACTGGGCCAGTTTGTTATTGACTTTATCTGGTATCTGAGAAATCTGCTGCTGTTAAAATCAGTGGATGATCCGGGAAACCTCTTGGATATGTCGGCAGAGAACCAGAACATTTTAAAGGAAGACGGACGGCTTGCAGACCAGGAAACCCTGCTTAGATATATCAGGGTGTTTTCAGATCTTTCTAACCAGCTCCGTTATGCTTCCCAAAAGCGGGTTCTCATTGAAGTGGCCTTAATCAAGCTGACCCGTCCCCAGATGGAACAGAATTTAGATTCCATACTCCAGCGCATTTCTGTCATGGAAAAAATGCTGGAAGAAGGTGTTGTAATGGCGCCTTCCCCAGAAGCAGAATCTTCCAAAGACACTGCCGCCTCCTCTGCCCGGGAAATGACTCCCGCAGAGCGGATATCCCTTCCCAAAGGCCAGTTGGAGGATTTGAACTTAATACGGAGTGAATGGAACAAGATCATACGGGAATTAGGAGGCCCTATCAGGGCAAGCTTCCGTGACACAGTGGTGGAACCGGCAGGAGAAAGCTGCCTCTGTGTGGTTTTTTCTGATCAGAGCAATTATATGATCGGAAGCAGGGAGTCCACTATTTCTGAGATACAAAGTTATGTAGAAAATCATTATCAGAAATCCATTACCTTTAAAGTAAGGCTTCGAAACGGAGAAGAACGGCTGGATACCATATATGTAAGTGATGAAGAATTAAAAGCTAATATTTTAATGGATATAACAATAGAAGATTAATCAGGAGGAAATACACCATGGCAAAACGTGGCGGTTTTTCAGGCGGCATGCCTGGCAATATGAATAATTTAATGAAGCAGGCTCAGAAGATGCAGCGTCAGATGGAAGAGACGACAAAGGGACTGGAAGAAAAGGAATATACTGCAGCAGCAGGCGGCGGAGCCGTTTCTGTTACTGTTTCCGGAAAAAAAGAAGTCACGTCTGTCAAGCTGTCCCAGGAGGTTGTGGACCCGGATGACATCGAGATGCTGGAGGATTTAATCGTAGCAGCTACCAATGAGGCGTTTCGCCAGATGGAAGAAGACAGCAGTTCTGCTATGGCCAAGCTGACAGGCGGTCTGGGAGGCCTGGGCGGAGGATTTCCGTTCTAGCCATGGACTATTATAGCAGTCAGATAACCAGATTAATTGAAGAGCTGTCCAAGCTTCCGGGTATTGGAAGCAAGTCAGCACAGCGTCTGGCATTTCATATTATCAATATGCCGGAAGAGCAGGTGATGGGGCTTTCCTCATCCATTACAGAGGCAAAACGCAATGTCCGTTATTGCAAGGAATGTTTTACCCTGACCGATCAGGAGTTGTGCCCCATATGCAGAAGTGAAAAACGGGATCATAAGACCATCATGGTGGTGGAAGATACCAGAGACTTGGCGGCCTATGAAAAAACAGGGAAATTTGAAGGAGTTTATCACGTGCTCCATGGTGCCATTTCCCCTATGCTGGGAATAGGACCTAATGACATAAAGCTGAAAGAACTGATGCAGAGGCTTCAGGGAGATGTGGAAGAGGTGATCATTGCCACTAACTCCAGCCTTGAAGGTGAAACTACGGCCATGTATATCAGCAAGCTTATCAAACCCACAGGAATCAGAGTAACCCGGATTGCCAGCGGAGTCCCCGTCGGCGGAGACTTGGAGTACATAGATGAGGTAACATTGCTGCGGGCCCTGGAAGGACGGGTGGAGCTGTAAAACCCCGGTCTTGTCAGAAGCTGGAAGTCTGAAAGAAAAGATTCATTAGGAGATAAATAATGGATAAGTACGAGTTTAATATAAAGGTTGAACAGATTAAAAAACTGGTAGGCAAAAATGACTATGAGACAGCTATGAAAATAGCTGATGCAATAGACTGGAGAAGAGTCCGCAACACCAATCTGCTTTCCATGGTAGCCACTGTCTACGAAAAGAACAGGAATTATCAGGAAGCCAAAGAAATCCTTCTTCAGGCCTTTGAACGGGCGCCCATTGGAAAAAGGCTTCTTTATAAGCTGGCCGAATTGGCCATCAAAGAAGGTAATATCGAGGAAGCCGAAGCTTATTACAAAGAATTCGGCGACTTAGCTTCTGACGATCCAAGGCAGCAGCTTCTGCGCTACATGATTTTAAAAGCCAAAGGAGCTCCCGCCCAGCAACTCATCCATTCCCTGGAATCTTACACCAGCGTGGAACTGGATGAAAAGTGGCTGTACGAGCTGGCGGAATTATACAGCCTTGCGGGCATGACCGACCGCTGTGTGGAAACCTGCGACCGGATCATGCTGATGTTCGGCCTTGGAAAATACGTGGATAAGGCCATGGATTTAAAGATAAGATATGCTCCCCTGACCAGCTACCAGATGGATCTGGTGGAAAACAGGGACAAATACGAAGCAAAGCTGCGGGCAGTGGAGCTGGAATACGGAGCAGGAAGAAGACCGATTGCGGAACCTGAACCGGAAGAAGAGTATTACGAAGAAGAACCCCTTCAGGAGCCGTCTGCCTATTATGAGGATATGAGGTTTCAGGAGAATCCCATGGAAGAGGATTTAGAAACCAGCATGGAAGAAGAGGCAGTTCAGGAAAACCTTGCCAGAGAAATGTCCAGAATTTCCTATGATGAGCCGGTGATACAGGAAACTCCCAGACTGGAGCATACCAGGGTTTTAGAAGACATCAGACGTGTGGGTCATCCTACGGCAGTTCTCCCAAATTCCAGAGAAATGTATATAAATGAAGATGCAGTTCATTCTCACTTTGATGGCCCTCTGATTGAAGAAGACGATACACAAGAGGAGGAGATGGAGGCTGAATATGCTGGATTTCAGTCAGCTATGACGTCCGAGGATTCCGAAGAAACTTTCTATCAGCCTCAGGCATTTGAATCCGGTGAATTTGATTCTGAAGAGTCCAATAACCAACCTTATGAAGCTGAACCATACCAGGATGAAGACGAGCCGGAGTTATCTCACGAATCCTCTTATGAGAGTCTGGAAGACGAAACTTCCTGGCAGTATTCCTCCGGGCAAAATGACATTCCAGAGCTGGAAGAACTTTATGAGGAAGATGAAGAAACCGACGAAGCTCCTGTCAGGAATCATTTGATGATAGAAGCCAGAACTCCGGAAAAAGGCCTTAAGGTGGCGGTCAGTGCCTTAAAACAGATACATCTTGAAAGCGGCGTAAAAAATTCAGTTGCCAGAATTACCGGATCAAAACTGTCCAAACGTGGAGTATTGTTATGTGCAGAAAAGCTGGCCGGAAAAGATCTTGTAATTGAGGAAGCAGGAGATCTTACAGCAGAAGCCTTGGAAGAATTAAACACCCTTATGGCTGAGGACACCAGTGGCATGATCGTAGTACTTATTGATAATCCCAAGCAAATGGAAGCCCTTCATTGTGATCACCCAGCCCTTGCAAGCAAATTTGAATGTATTGGAAGCGGCGAAGAAATACAGGAGCCTCTTTTAAAATCACAGAAGAGTTCCATACCTAAAGTGCAAGCAAATAAAGTGTCTCCTGTATATGAAACCGCCGATCCTTCTTTCGAAATACCGGAAGCTTCGTCCTATAAGGCAGATCATGAAGAAGTTCAGGAGAGCTATGAAACTCCAAGGTATGAAAATCAGGGATATCCAGCAGAAGCAGAAGGCTGGCAGCCTCAGGATTATGAAGAAGAGGAAGGATATGAAGAGGAAGAGTTTTATGAAGAAAACCGCCCTTCTGTCCGAGATGAGGAAGGACCAGGTTTTCACGGGGAAGAGATGGACATTGATGAATTTGCCCAATATGCCTGCCGCTATGCCAATGAGATTGATTGCAGTGTTACCGGTAAAAGTATGCTGGCGCTGTATGAAAGAATTGAAATCATAGAGGAGGATGGTCTTCCTCTAAACCGAGCCAATGCGGAAAGTTTAATTGAAGCAGCGGCGGACCGGGCGGAAAAACCTCCCATTGGAAAAAGACTTAAAGGCTTGTTTTCTACAAAATACGATAAAGAAGGTCTTCTTATATTAAAGGAAGAACATTTTATTTATTAATTGGAGTAAAAACGTGAATATTAAACTCATTGCGCTGGATTTAGACGGAACTCTCTTAAACAGCAAAAAAGAAATATCCCAGAGAAATTTTCAGGTTCTCAACAGATGCTGCCAAAATGGTATCTGGGTTGTTCCGTGTACCGGACGGAGCGTATCGGGAATCCCCCAAGAAATGATCGGGATTCCCGGAGTTCGCTATGCTATTACCACCAATGGTGCAGTGATTGTGGACATGACTCAAAAGAAAATTATTGGCACCTGCCTTCTTCCCTGTGAACAGGCACTGGAATTGCTGCGGTTTGTGGATTCTTATGATGTGATGTACGACCCCTACATCAATGGACGAGGAATAACGGAAGCCCGCTTTTATGAAAACCTTACAGAGTATGGCTTGTCCCTGGAATTACAGGAATTAGTCCGCCGGACCAGGGACGTCCATCCCAATATTTTGGAATTCGTAGAAAACAATGGAAAACCTGTGGAAAAAATCAACCTGTATTTCTCGAATATGGAGGAACGAGCTAAATTAAGAGCTGAACTTGAAAAAAGAGCTGACATTCTGGTCACTTCCTCCCTTCCCAATAACCTGGAGATCAATGCTCATGGTGCAACAAAAGGAGCAGCCCTCCTTCGCCTGGCATCCCACCTGGGACTGGAATCTGGTCAGACCATGGCTTTTGGAGATGGAGAAAATGATTTTTCCATGATTCAGGCAGCCGGAATTGGTGTCGCTATGAAAAACGGAAGGGAAGAACTCATTGCAGCAGCCGACTACATAACGGACACCAATGATGAAGATGGAGTTGCGGCAGCCATTGACAAGTTTGTATTGAAGGCGGACTTATGATGAGATTTCATGTGGAAAACTGGTTATCGATCATAGCAGGAGTCTACCTGCTGGGAATGATTTTGTACGGTCACCGGAGAGGATTTATCCGACTGGCAGTTTCCATGGTGGCAGTTATTCTGTCTCTCACCATTACAAGAGCCTCCCTCCCTGTAGTAACGGAATTTTTAAAAGAAAATACGGCTCTGCAGCAGACTATTTCAGAAAGTGTAAAAAAATCCATAAACTTAGAGCAAGAGGAAGTTCCGGAAGAGGAAGCCTTGGAAACCCCCTCTGCTCAGCGGCTTTTAATTGAAAGCCTTGAACTTCCCCAAAATATGAAGGAAGCTTTGATTGAAAACAATAACAATGAGATGTATCAGACTCTTGGAGTCAATGCCTTTACCGATTATATAGGAGGTTTTCTGACCGAGATCATTGTAAGTTCACTGGGGTCAGTGATTTTGTTTTCACTTATCTATATGGCAATCAAGCTGCTGGTCGGCTGGTTGGATATTATTTCCAAACTGCCCATACTGTCCGGAATCAATCAAATTGCCGGAGCTCTTTTGGGAGGACTGGAAGGTCTTGTGTTTTTATGGCTGTCCTGCATGGTTATTACCGCCTTTCCCTCCACCAGATGGGGGCTTGCTCTTCTCACCCAAATCGAGGCAAGTAAATGGCTGTCCTTTTTATATAACCATAATCTTTTGAATCTGATGATTTTAGGACTTTTGCAAAAGCTGGTGTAGAAGTAAAGTTGTAGTTATCATATGTGCAATTGAAACAAATCTGCAGATGAAGAGAGATTTTCCTTTGTCTGCAGATTTTTCTATACACCACAAAATATAGAAATATTCGAGAATAACTTATATATATAGTGGTCTGAAAAAGATAGGAAAAATTGTTTGAATAAAAGGCACAAATATCCTTGACAATATGAAATGGACATGATATATTAAAGACCCGATGCGAGAGAAAACGCAAAGGCAGCCAATTAAAACCGGCTGAAAAAAGTTGAAAAAGTTGTTGACAGGTAAGTGACTGCATGATATACTATATGAGTTGCTGATTAAGCAAGAAGACAACAAAAAGCACTTTGAAAACTGAAAACTGAAGATTGAACAGTATGTAAAACCCTGAAAATTCTAATAAAACAAGTCATGTTTGATGGCTTTGAATGAGAAAATTTCAGAACGAATACA
>CABJBA010000010.1 GCA_902363735.1 Clostridiaceae bacterium | reverse complement strand
GAAGAAATTGTCGATCCTAAGATTGAAATGGTTAGTCCAAAACAAGGCGATCCCAACGATTACGTGATCTTGCTCCTGAAGAATGGAAAACGCATCTGTTTTACCAATACATGTGCGGCCAATGTATTAGGACTGGTTGATGAGAAGTATTTTGCCCATGGAAATGCCAATTCCGCAAGAAAGGCCATGCAGCCGGTAGCGGACAAGCTGGGCATCACCGTAGAAGAACTGGCAACCCAGATTCTTGATAAGGATTTTGAAAAGGTCAATGCCACCATCAGTATGCTGGCTGACAAGTACGGACTGGACCATGACAGTATGAAACTGGTAGGCTGCGGCGGCGGAGCAGCTTCCTTAGTTCCCTACTGTGCAGGCAAGATGGGTCTTCAGTACAGCATTCCGGAAAATGCAGAAGTAATTTCATCGATCGGTGTGGCTCTTGCCATGGTTCGTGACGTGGTAGAACGTGTCATCCCCAATCCGACCCAGGAAGACATCAGAGAGCTGAAGAAAGAAGCAGCAGACTTAGCGGTCAGCTCAGGTGCTTCTCCGGACACCATAGAAATCCACATCGAGATCGACAATCAGACCGGTAAGGTAACAGCCATTGCCACAGGTTCCACTGAGGTAAAGACCACAGATCTGTTAAAGGCCTGTGAGGAACCGGAAGCCTGCGAACTGGCTTTACAGGATTTTGGTCCCAGGATTTCCAATGTGAAGCTGGCAGAGCAGACAGATAAGTTCTACGTATATAAAGGGGAAAAAGACGGAAAAACACCTCTTAGAATCGTGGATACCAAGGGATTTATCAAAGTGCAGTGTTCTGACGGTGCCGTAGAAAAGTGTAAGGCAAAGGATTACCATGAGGTAGTAGAAAAGCTGTGGAAAGAACATGCCGTATTTAAGACCGACTCTGTTCTCCGTCCGGATTACTTTGTGTGCTTTGGACCCAGAGTCACGGATTACAGCGCCATTGACTTGGAGCAGATCCTGCTTCTGATGAATCTGGATTTAGGAGACCGGGAACCGGATGAAGATATCCTGATCATAGCCTCTAACAGGGAGATTTAAGAATCATGACAAAAGAAGAATTTCAAACAGCTTTCAAACCTATTGCGGACGGACTTTTCGGAAAGCAGGGGGGAAGGGGATATGAACGCCCTCACTTTGATGTTCGTCCCTTAGGGGACATGCTGGCGGACCTGGCAGATATTCCGCCGGAGGAGTGGTATGGATATGCATTTTCCAGAGAGCCCTTAAACGGAAAGTTTGACGATGTGCAGCGCAGGGGATGGATGGAACAGAGTCTGGCCTGCGGCAGGGAGTATGCAACCAAGATCTGTGACAAGTATCAGACCAAAGACCCCAGGGAACTGGCAAAGGCAATGAGTATGGATGTTTCCTTCCCGGAATTTCCGGAGAAGACGGACCGTGTGCTCTTTGCTGAATTCCGGGTGCCTAATAAGATCTGCATTTACATGGATGCGGTGAAAAAGGCAGAAAAGCTGTTTGAAAGTCCAGGGGTTTTAGAGGTCCTTACCAGGGAGCTGGATGTGAGCCGGCTTCTTCTGTCCCATGAGCTGTTTCACTGGGTGGAAGAGCAGTATCATGAGGAGATCTTTACGAAAACGGAAAAGATCAGGCTTTGGTCCCTGGGCTTTCTTCACAATGATTCCAATATCATCGCCCTTGGTGAGATAGCAGCCATGGGGTTTGCCCAGGAGATTACAGGAATCGGTTATTCCCCATATTTAATGGATGTGTTTTTGGTATATGGCTATTCGCCGGAGGAGGCCAGCGGTTTGTATGAAGAGATGATGGAGCTGGCAGGAAGAAAAATAGAATTATAATAAAAATTATAAAAAAAGAATAAAAATTTTAGTTAAAATGTATAAAATACTTATTGGTTTTTCGTTTAAATTTACAATGGACATCTGTATATATACTGGTATACTAATGTTTGTAATATATTAGTTGCGCACATGTGGGATAATAAAGCAACGGATTTTTCAGGTGAATCCATATGGAATGCAACATAAAAAAGGAGGAATTATATGAGTCTCTACATTATTATTGCGGGCATTCTTCTGCTCGTATCCTTTGCAGGCCTTATCGTATATTGTATGAAGGGCGGTAACCTGTTGGTAGGTTTTATTTTCATGGCTCTGGTTTGGTGTATTATTGGCCGGGTGCCATACCGTACCATCGTAGACACAGTTTTCCAGACATCAGTGGAAAATTACGGTCCCACCATTGCCATCATTGTATTCGGAAGCTGGTTTGGCCGGGTTATCGTGGATACAGGAATTGCAGGTTTTATTATTAAGAAAACAGTGGAGCTTGCGGGCGATAAGCCTCTGGTCACCACTCTTATGGTATCCATTGTCTGCACCCTTATTTTTACCAGCGCATTTGGCGTAGGCTCTGTTATGGCGATCGGTATGATCGTACTTCCCATTCTGTTTTCCCTTAACGTGGAAAAACATGTTGCCGTAGGATCTTACCTGATGTCTGTTGCAGCAGGCATGTACTTAAATATTGGATATGTGAACCAGTTGCTGGCTCTGTTCCCTTCCATGACTTATGACAATGTTTATATTCGTTTTGGAATTGCGGCTACCGTTGTTCATGTTGTATTTATGCTTTTATTCATCGTGTTCCACTACTCCAAGGGAAAAAGAAGCCGGGCATGGGCAGCTACTCCTGCAGCTTCAGCGACTAAGCCGATTCCAGGAATTGCAGCTATTATTCCTTTTCTTCCTATTTTCATGGTAGCTATTTTTAAATGGAAGCCAGTTCCCTCCTTCCTTCTCGGAATCTTTTTGGGACTGCTTTTAACAGGAAATATGGCAACCTATAAGATGGCAATTGAAAAAGTACAAAAGACTTTGTATGATGGAATTGCAGATGTAGGACTTCTGATTGGTATGCTTTACGGCGTTAATATTTTCAGCACTGCTGCAAAGCAGGTATCTCCGATTCTCAGCGAGCTGCTGGGAGGTGTTATTCCTCAGGCCGGTCTGGTTATTGTCATCATCTTCATTATTGTAGCGCCTCTTGGCCTGTTCCGGGGACCTCTGATGGTATTTGGTTCAGGAGCCGCAACCCTGGCGATCCTTCAGGCTACGGGATTCTTTACAGATCCGTTCCTGTTTATTCTTTTCCTGGTACCGCCAGTTGCTATTGTAGCAAATTCCTGCCCAACCCAGTCCTGGAGCATGTGGGGAATCAGCTATGCAAAGATGGAGGCAAAGGCCTATATACGCACCAATTTTCCATGGTCCTGGGCAATCTTTGCAGTCAATGTGCTGATCGGATATTTCCTCATTGGCCGATAAGAAATATTGTTTGACTTCTTTATAAAACTGTGATATATTAATCCACTAATACAGAAGAAATGTATAAGGGAGGAGCATCCGTTGCTGAAGAAACCAGAAAAGAAAACAGCCGCAGATAACATTTACAGCGAACTAGGAAGCAGTATTATAGAGATGAGAATTCAGCCGGGAGTCATTGTTACCATCAATGATCTTGCGGAGGAAATGAACGTAAGCCGCTCTCCGGTGCGGGATGCATTAATCCGCCTGGAACAACAGGGTCTTATTACCACCCTGCCTCAAAAAGGAATTATGATTTCCAGAATCAATCTGGAAAAGGCCCAGAAGGAGCAGTACGTACGGTACAGCGTTGAGATTAATATATTAAAGGAATTTTTGGAACGGTATACAAGACGAAATATGTCAGATTTAAAAAGCCTGGTCGAACAGCAGGAAAGTGCCAGCGGAAAACAGGATGTGCGGGACTTTCTGGCCCTTGACGACGAGTTTCACCAGTATTTCTTTGCAGCCTGTGAAAAGCAGTACTGTGCAGATTTAATCTGGGGAGCTGCAGGCAACTATCAGCGTCTTCGCCAGCTTATCTGTGTAGATGAAACTCATCAGCGGAATGTGCTGGAAGATCATAAGGAGATGCTGGAAGCCATTAAGAAAAGAGATAAGGAAATGTTGATCCACAGGGCCAGCCGTCATCTGCTGGATATTGATGATAATGCCCTGAAGCTGGGAGAGCAGTATCCGGAGCTTTTTGAAGCAATCCCAAAGCCCGGAAGAATGAGAATTTTTGGAAATGATTTTCTGGGAGGCCTGGTCAAAGGCTGACCTATATACAAAAAGGACTGTTATAAAAGATTGAAAAGATCTTTTATAACAGTCCTTTTTTACATAATCAACAAGATCATATGAAGAACCTGGGGGAAAATCGCTGTAACAATAATCAGCCGCAGCACTTGAAGCAGTATTAAATCCGTACTCTGAACTCCAATATCAGAAGAGATCAGGGCCATATCACTGGCTCCTGCAGGAGTAGCGGCCAGCATGGCTTCCTTTCTGGACATCCCGCAAAACCGTTTTAAAAGCTCTCCCATGAGAAAGCAGAAGGCCGAGTAACCAATTATAAGGATAATAGCGGGAAGGACAAGATAACGCAGTTCCAGCAAATCGTTCCAGCCTAAAGAGCAGCCGATATAGGCTCCGGATACAAGCTGGGCAAACCGCTTGACACCGGCGGGCAGATAAGCCTTGTCCCAGAAGATTTTCAGGGTAATGACGCTGACCAGGGAAAAGACCAGAGTGCCGGCTGGCATTCCGCTTAGCTTTCCTATAATTCCACAGACAGAGGCAATGAGAAAGGTGATCAGGGCATGGGGAAGCTTTCTTTCTTCTTGGGAACCGGCTGTCTGTGATTTTGAAGCAGCTTCCTCCTCTGTCTTGGAGACGGAAGCTTCCTTTTTGCAGAATGTATTGATCATGCCCGGGAAAACTCCGATTCCGATGACCAGCCGGACAAACTGGAGAGCCGCTACCTGAGGTGCATTGGCGCCCATATCAGCCGCAATAATGGGAATATCGCTGATTCCTCCCGGAACTGCGCTGAAAAATGCCGTAACAATATCCACAGGGCTGGAAGCATATATTAAAAGTCCCATGCCGATGTTGGCGACCATGTAAAGGCTGAGAAGCAGGGCGGCAGGGCGCAGGATGCGGGGAATGCTCTTTAACTCACTTTTTTTAACACCAGAGCCGATAAAAGCCCCGGCAACAATCTGGGCAAAAACCTTGCCCGCCCCGGGAACATAGGAGGCCTGAAAGATGATGCCCAAAGCGGCAGATCCTACGATGCCGCCCACCAGCATTCCGCCGGGAACTTTCATGCGCATAAAGGCTGATCCGGCTAAAAAGGCGGCAAATAGTGTCAATAAAAGTTTTATGATTTCCATAGCAATCTCCCAACATGTATGTATCTGTGTCTAATAAATAACCAGCTTAATCATATCTTGCCATTCTTAAGGGATGGGGGGTAAAAACTTAAAATTTATTAAGAATTAGGAAGACAGGATTCTTATTTCAGTGCTTCACATAGCGCGGCCAGTACCAGGGCCTGTCCATAGGCCATGGGCATAACAGCGATGCTTTTGTAATGATCCGGGTCCATTCCGATTCCTGTTCCTGCAGACACGCCCAGAACGGTTCCGTCGGCTGAAATATTGGCGCAGATAGCTTCAATGGCCTTTTCAGCAGCAGCTTCGAAGGTATTGTCCAGAATCCCCGACTTTACTCCCCGAAGCAGTCCTGCAGCAATGGCCGCAGAGCCTGAAACTTCCTCATAGCTGGAAGCATCGGTAAGAACAGTATACCACAGTCCGGAGGAAGATTGAAGCTTTAAAAGAGCGGCTGCCTGGGATTTAAAGGTATCAATTAAGTAATCCTTTACTCCCTGGTTTAATTGATCTCCGCATGTGTCTATGTACTCCATCACCCCGTAAGTAAACCAGGAGTTGCCTCTGCACCAAAAGATGCCGCCGAAATTATTCATTCCGTCAAAACGGAATCCATGGTGAAACAGACCTGTATGCTTGTCAAATAAGTATTTGATGTGAACCAGGAATTGATGGGCAGCTTCATCTTTCCAACTTTCATTGTCTGTTTTCTGTCCCATTTTGTTTAAAAACAGGACTGCCATGAACAAGGTATCTATCCAGAGCTGCCCCTCGTTTAAACTCACCCCATTCCTGTTTCCAATGGCGCTTGTCACATGCTGGAATCCCCTGTCCTGAGTTTTTGGAAGATCATTAATAAGCCACTGGGCTCTTTTTACACAAAGGTTATAATATTCCTCCGGGCTGTCCAAAGTTTCGTACAGGAAGGATAAGGGAAGAAAGGGGGCAGTGGTGTTGATGTTTTTAGAGGGAAGACCATGTTCCTGGTGACCTCTGTACCATTTATTAAAGAAGGGAAGGTACCTGCCGTCACTGTAGAATTCCTGAAGCTTGTACAGACCGTATAAGCCTATGCCCTGGGGCCAGTCCCATTCCTCGATGCCGAAGTCCCTTTGGATGAATCCCTTGCTGGTATCTGCACTGCTGGCTGTCTTGTCCTTATCTGAGTCACAGCCTCCAAGGTTCATCAGTTTGTCCACAACCAGGTGGATCTTTTCAAGCAGTAGTTGGTTTGAAATCATAATTTTTCTCCTTTTTTCTATGCATTAAGCTTTATTTTTTAACTGTTCCATATATTCGGTGGGGGGAAGCCCGGTATACCGCTTAAACACCTGACTGAAGTATTGGGGATTGCTGCCAAAGCCTACCTGGCGGGCGATCAGCTTGATATTGTCATTGCGGTAAAAGGCCATAAGCCGGATGGCTTCCTCCATTCGTTCCTTGTTAAGATAATCAGAAAACCGCATTCCCTCCTCTTTGATAAATTGCTTGCTTAAATACCCTACACTCACAAAAAGATAATTTTCTGCCAGCCACTTTAAAGACAGATTTTCTGAATCCAGATGCTGAATGATGTAGGCTTTTAAAAGTGAGATATTGGAAACAGCCTTATGGCTGCCGGATTCCTTTCTGGGAAGAATGGCGGTTTCAAGAAGCCTTCTAAGGCTTGAAACGGTATCGCAGGAATAGACCCGTCGGAAGAAATCGCAGGCAGCGTCGGTGCTCAGCCTTTCCTGCACCAGACCTCCCTGAAGGAACAGGCTTAATGCCAGGTTCCTGGCTGAAGAAAGAGGCATGGAATCCATAAAAACAGACTTGAGAAGCTGGGCAGCCTGACTGGTGTCAGTTGCAGAGCTAAGGGAATTTTCTAACCGGCGCACCATCCAGGGAGAAGCGATATTGTTTCTGATTTCATGGCTTTCTCCTGTTTCCCCCATAAGAAGAATCCGCTCAAACCGGGAGATCTTATGAATGATATCCTGAAACAGTTTTTCTCCGTTTTCTTTAAAAAGAAAGTCAGCTTCAAAGGATACCGATTGCCCAGGGTACTGAAAACCGGAAACGGCCTCTTCAATCCGCTCCTGAACTGCCAGGGTGGAAACCGGAAATATGAGGATCACTGTATTTTTTACATAAAGAATGGAAAACTGAAGAGAAATTTTAAAGGCTCCCAAAACTTTTTTGAAATCAGTAATAAATTGTTTTAAGTTATTTTCCTCAACAAAAGAACAGATGCAGGCACAGCGGCATCCGGCAGGCAGCACGAGAAGTCCCCGGTATTTCTGGAAGACAGAGGAGAAGGAATCCTGGCGCTCCAGCGCCTCCATGATAAAACTTTGTTCTAAAGGAGTGTGAAGACTTCTTAAAAATTTCTGCTGCTGGACCTTTCTTGCGTCTTCCTCTAAAAGACGTTCCCTGCCGATGGCTGTCAAAGACTCAATCAGCTCATTTTTATCCGTAGGTTTTAACAGATAATGGCGGACTCCGTACTTCATGGCCTGCTTTGCGTATTCAAATTCATTGTAGCCGGAAAGCAGAATAAAGGTAATTCTGGAATCCAGCTTGATGGAACGATCGATTAAATCCAAACCATTTAATATGGGCATACGGATATCGGTGATTACTACATCGGGGTAGTCGTCGCAGATGATGTTATAAGCCTCCATGCCGTTTTTTGCCGTTCCAATTACCTCATAGCCTATGGACCCGTAGTCGATCATCTGGGAAATAGACTCTCTTATGATCTGCTCGTCATCGACGATCAACAGTCTGAGCATAGGACCCCCCTTTTTCTTTCGGTATGGTCAGCAAGACCACTGCCATTTGGTTTTCGTTGTAAAAATGCAGGCCGTATTCTTCGCCGTAGAGCAGACCCAGCCTGGAGTTGATGTTTTCAAGGCCTACTCCGGATCCCTGAGGCAGAATTTCCTTTTCTCTGATCTTTTGCAAAAGGTCGGGTTCAAACCGAGATCCTGTATTTGCCACCCTTATTTCGTAATGGTCTTCCAGTTCTATTATGGTAACCCTTATGATACACATCTCGTCAGAGTCCTCCATGGCATGTTTTAAAGCGTTTTCTACCAGAGGCTGAATGGACAGTTTGGGAATAAAAATATTGGATATATTTTCCGGAACCTCCAGTTCAAAGCTGAGCCTGTCCTTAAACCGCACTTCCTGTATCCGTATGTAATCATCCAGTACCTTCAACTCCTCCCTAAGAGCAATCATATCCTCCTGTCCGGCAATGGAGGCTCTAAACAAGCTGGCAAGGGAGCGTACCATGGTGGAAATGTCATCAGCTCCGTATTTTTGTGCCATCCAGTTGATGGTTTCCAGGGTGTTGTATAAAAAATGAGGATTAATCTGCTGCTGAAGCATTTTAATAGCAGAATCCCTTACCAAAAGCTGCTTGTCGTAATTTTCATCCCGGAGAACCTTGACACTGTGAGTCATCTGGTCAAAGCTTCGGTGAAGCTGACCGATTTCATCCTGGCGGTTCTGGTAATCATAGACTTCATCCTCTGCTTCAGGAGCCTCACCGCTGCCAAAGCGCTGGATTTTTTTAATAAGATAATCCAGGTGGCGGAATAGGTGGCGCAAAACCAGGGTGACACATACTGCAGTGATCAAAGCAGTGCAAATAGTAAAAATCAGGATTTCCACCCCTGTCAGCCGGGTTCTCTGAAACAATGGATCATAATCCCTGAAATAAATGTAATTCCAGCCCTTATATGCCCCCTGGCCTGTAATGATAAATTCCTTTTTATTATCCAGTGTGGCGATGGAGTAAGAGTTTTTCCAGCGGGTATTGTGGGAAATGATTTTCAGGCAGTAATCTTCGTGAAATGCCTCTGCCGGGTAGATTCTCTTTTCTCCGGACATCAGGATAAAACGGGAGTCCTCTGCCTGGCTTCCAGAATTTTGAAGTCCATCTTCGATCATGCTGTCCATATCCACTGTAATGTAAAGTTCCGCCAGAGGCCGCAGGCTTAAATACTTTAGCTTCAGGATTTGCCTGGCGCACACTGTTCCGGTTCCGGGAGAAATCCCGCCGGTCCAAGTGGCCCTGCCCTTAAAACTGTCCAGTATGGCATCCAGCTCTTTTTTGTCAAAGCTTAAGATATCATCAGAGCTTCCCATGCAGATATTTGTTTCGTCAGGAAGAATGATATTAATAGAAGTAATGTATTTGCTTCTGTAAAGGTAGGAATAAAGCTGTTGGTAAATATCCCTTCGGGCAAGAGCCCGGCGGTTGCTCCAGGGGTTTTCATCTAAAAAAGACAAATTATCCTGAAGAATATGGTCTCCGATCATGTTGTCGGATATGGTCTGGATTGCCAGCATTTCTGATTCCAAATAAGCAGTCACGTGCTTTAAGGAGTTAGCGTTGGTCCGGTACAGCTCTTCATTATAACGGGTGGTCATGAGTCTGATACTGGCCAGGAAGGCAATGCAGAGTGCCAGTAAGGCAAGAAGGAAAAGCATCAGTATTTTTTTATAAAGGGATAGGTTATTAAACCAAGCTAATTTTTTTTTCATTCTCATCGGCCCTTTCTCACTCCAGCCTATTATATAGCAAATATGTAAAAAAAGAAATTGAAAAACCAGTAGAAATCTCAAAAAGCCGTTTTTTTAATCATAAAAAGCTATATTTTAACTTTACCATTGTGCACATTTGCCATAAAATAATACTATCATAAATCGAAAGGGAGGTTTTATTTAAATGAAAAAAAGATTATTGGCAACAACTCTTGCAGCAGTGCTTCTGGCATCTTCTTTAGCAGGCTGCGGTAAGAAGGCAGAAACAACAGATGCAACCACTGCCGGAACAGAAGCAACCACAAAAGCAGAGTCAGCAGATACGACGGCAGCATCAGGGGACAAGGTGACACTGAATTTCACCTGGTGGGGAAACCAGCTTAGAAATGATGTGACAAAGAAAGCGGTAGATTTATACATGAGCCAGAATCCAGGTGTGGAAATTAAGGTGGAATTTACAGACTGGACGGGCTACTGGGATAAACTTTCTGCTATGGCAGCAGGAGGCAATCTTCCGGACATCCTTCAGATGGACTATTCCTACTTAAACCAGTATCAGCAGAGCGGACAGCTTGCTAACTTATCTGAATTTATTGACGGCGGTGTTATTGATACCTCCAATATTCCTGACAGCGTAATCGAAAGCGGTTCCATTGATGACAAGTGCTATGCCATGAGTATAGGAAGCAATGCCCTTGTTATGATCTATGACAAAGCCGTTGTGGAAGAAGCTGGAGTAGACCTTTCCAAGCAGCTGACATTTGAAGAATTGTATGATGTTTCCAAGACTATCTATGAGAAAACAGGCGTTAAGGGAGCATTTGACGGCCAGATCAACATGATGGCCATGGTTGCAAGAGGAAACGAATCTTATATGTTTGACGAGCTCAGAAATGGCGTCACTGATTCCATGAAGCTGTATTTTGAGTCAGTGGAAAAATTTGCAACAGCAGAATTCGCTGTTTCTCCAGATCTTCTTGCAGAAAAAAATATGGATATTGTTGAAACAAAGCCTATTATTGATGGAACCACCTGGAATGACTTTGCTCTTTCCAATCAGTTTATTGCTGTATCCAATACAGCTGGAAGAGATTTAGGAATGACGTATTATCCAATTATTGATAATGCAAAAACTCAGTCCCTTTACTTAAAGCCAGGCCAGTTCCTTTCAGTGGCAGAGACTTCTCAGAATAAGGAAGCAGCAGCCAAGTTTATTGACTGGTTTGTCAACAGCATTGAGTGTAATGAAATCCTGATGGCTGAAAGAGGAATTCCGGTTAATACAGAAGTTGCTGCTGCTATTAAGCCAAAGGCAGAGGCTATTTCTCAGAGCGTTTTTGATTATATCTCCCAGGTCGGTGAAATTGCAACTCCAATCGATGTTCCGGATCCATCTGGAAAGGGTGAAGTGGAGGCATTAGGAAAAACCATGGTTGAAGCCATTCGTTACGGCGACGCAACCGCTGAAGAAGCTGCAGATCAGTTTGTTGCAGAATCCAAAAAGATTCTGGAGGAAGCTGCGAAATAAATAAAAAGCAATCCGGAGGGGATACGATGAAGAATGATCAAATGGCCCCCAAGAGAAAAAAATCAATGGTTCAGGTATTAAACACACCGAAGGTTGCAGGATATATATTTATCCTGCCCTTCATTATAGGCTTTCTGTCCTTTATGGCTGTTCCCATGATTTTATCTTTAGGGTTTTCATTTACCAGATATAATATTTTAAAAGCACCGGTTTTTATAGGTCTGGAAAATTATGTGACCATGTTTACTGCTGATCCCAAGTTCTGGAAAGTTTTTGGCGTGACCATGTATTATGTTTTGTTTTCTGTTCCTCTCCGGCTTCTTATGGCTCTTGCTGTGGCTATGCTCCTGGTAAAGAGCAGCAGGCTGTCAGGTTTTTACAGAGCTGTTTATTACCTGCCGTCCATCATTGGTTCCAGCGTGGCGGTGGCTATTCTTTGGAAAAGGATGTTTGCAAGTGATGGTGTGGTAAATGCACTTATGGGAATTGTCGGGCTGCCATCTGATATTGCATGGCTGGGAAGGCAGGATACGGCTATGTGGGCCTTGATTATTCTGGCAGTGTGGCAGTTTGGTTCCTCCATGCTCATCTTTTTGTCAGGGTTAAAGCAGATTCCTGTAAGCCTTTATGAGGCAGCCACTGTAGATGGGGCAAACGGCATTCAGCGTTTTTTTAAGATTACGCTTCCCATGCTGACACCTACTATTTTCTTTAACCTGATCAATCAGCTGATCAATGGTTTCATGGCATTTACCCAGAGTTATATTATTACCCAGGGAAAGCCAAGGGATGCAACACTGTTCTATACTGTGTATATGTACCAGAATTCCTTTACCTACAATAAATTGGGCTATGGATGTGCCATGGCATGGTTTATGGTGCTGGTGGTGGGCCTGATAACCCTGGTACTGTTCAAGACCCAGAAAAAGTGGGTACATTATGAAGCAGAAGGGTGATGAAGTATGAATACAGGATATAAAGAAAAACGAATAGCCGTCACTGTGATCTATCACATAGTTACCTTTTTGTTTGCATTTGTGATGATCTATCCCCTTTTGTGGATGGTGATGAGTTCCTTTAAGAATACCAATGACATATTCCGTACTGCCACTTCTCTTTTTCCCGAAACGTTTTCCCTTGAAAACTACAAAGCGGGCTGGAAAGGGTTTGCAGGCTACAGTTTCTCCATATTTTTTAAAAATTCTTTTATCATTGCAGGCCTTTCCACTGTTGGAGCAGTTATTTCCTCTGCCATTGTGGGGTACGGCTTTGCCCGGATTGACTTTAAGTTTAAGAACATCTGGTTTGCCTGTATGCTGCTGGCCATGATGCTTCCTTTCCAGGTAATCATGATTCCTCAGTATATTATCTTTAACCAGATGGGCTGGATTGGGAGTTATCTTCCCATTATTGTGCCTCAGTTTTTTGGCCAAGGCTTTTTCATCTTTTTAAATGTGCAGTTTATCAGAGGAATTCCCATGGACTTAGATGAGGCAGCCAGAATGGATGGATGCACCATTTATTCCATATTTATCCGGATTATCCTTCCGCTTATTAAGCCGTCTCTGGTGACAAGCGCTATTTTCTCCTTTATGTGGAGATGGGATGATTTCCTGGCGGCTTTGCTCTATTTAAGCGATCCGTTAAAGTATCCGGTCAGCTATGCTCTTAAAATGTTCTCAGATCCTTCGGCAGGCTCAGACTGGGGAGCCATGTTTTCCATGGCAACTTTTTCCCTGGTTCCGATTTTTGTCATCTTTCTGACCATGCAGAAGTATCTGGTGGAAGGAATTGCATCAACTGGAATTAAGGGATGAGAACAATTTTACAGGTGGGAGATCCGCTTTGCGGGTTTTCTGCCTTTTTATTTTGGGGATTTATAAGAGTTCTGCTGCATAAAATGTATCATATGCTCTCTTAAGCATGCAGGAGGCGAGATATGGAAAAGATACTGGATAACAGGTACTATGACCTGATCGTTAGTAATTCCGTGGTTCCGCAGTACAATACGGAGGACAATATAACGGTGCTCAATGAAATGCATTCTTTGCTGCATATCAGAAAGGAAGAGGTGGAGGCTTGTGATCTGGGAGAAAATTCCTATCATTACTTTCCTGCCCTTTATACCTTAGAGTCAATTATCGGCGTGGAAAAATCGGGAGTTCAATTTATTCAGGGAGATCCCAAACATGCTCTTTTTGGAAGAGGGGTCATCGTGGGGATTGTGGATACAGGCGTTGATTACCGTCATCCTGCATTTATGCACTATGACGGGACAACGAGAATTATCTCCATATGGGATCAGACCATAAAGGGCAGTGTTCCGCCTTATGGTTTTACCTTTGGAGCAGAATATACCAAAGAACTTATTAATTTCGCCCTCATGTCTGAGGATCCCCTTTCCATTGTTCCCTCCGTTGATGAACATCTTCATGGAACCGCTATCTCAAGTGTGGTGGCGGGAAGACCCAGTGTGGAAAATTCCTTCAGCGGAGTGGTTCCTGATGCAGATTTGATGGTGGTAAAGTTAAAAGAAGCTAAGGATAATTTAAAAAAGCTTTTTTCAGTACCGGAGGAGGCTTTATGCTATCAGGAATCAGACATTATACTTGGAATCAGGTACCTGATCACAACGGCAAAACGGATTAACCGGCCAATTGTCATTTGTCTTGCCATGGGCAGCAGCCAGGGCGGCCATGACGGGAGGGGGGCTTCTTCCATGTACTTAGATTATCTGGTACAGCAGCCTATGATTGGCATAGTTGTGTCTGCCGGAAATGAAGGAAACAGCTTAAGACATTATTTTGGGCGCATTGAGAGGGAACCCTATATGGGAAGTTTTCAGCTCAAGGTTGGAAGTTATGACAAGAAATTTTTCATGGAAATATGGCCTTATCTGCCTTCCAGACTTTCTATTGAAATTATCACCCCAGGCAGGGAGGCTTCCCAGATCATTTATCCATTATTCGGGGCATGTCAGAAGATGGTATTTCAGTCAAGCCAGTCCGTTGTATGGGTCAATAACATTAACTTTGAAGAAGAGACAGGAGATCAGCTCATTTTACTGCGGTTTGAGAATGCTGATCCCGGAATATGGCAATTCCGTGTATCAAGTGATGAGAGAGAGCCATTTTCTTTTCACTGCTGGCTTCCTTCGGGCAACCTGCTGACCAATGAGACATTTTTTTTAAATGCTGATCCCAATGTTACCATAACCGCTCAGGGAGATGCCATGCATCCCCTTACGGTTACGGCTTATAACCAGCTAAATGATACCATCATTCCTGAATCAAGCAGAGGCTATACACGTCTTGGGCAGATCAAGCCTGATATAGGCGCTCCGGGCTATCAGTTGTCCTGTGCCCTACCTGGAGACCAGTACGGCACCATAACCGGTACAGGAGCAGCAGCAGCGCATGCAACCGGTATTGCGGCTATGGTTATGGAATGGTCTTACAGCAAGGGTAATTATACCTCCATTACCGGAAACCAGATTAACCGCGTGATCGTCCGGGGAGCCCGGCGCGACAGCCCGGACTATTATCCAAATAATATATGGGGATACGGACGGATTGATGCAGAACGGATTTTTGCCCAACTTTCTGAGATGAGGATTTAAAATCTTTACCTTGGGGATTTTTTTAAACTTTTTAATTCTTCTCTGACTCTGGGTTCAATTCCCCTGCGCTCCATTTCGGCCATAATGCTTTCAAATTCTCCGGATGGGGCGGGGGGAGCCTTTGTCTCCCTGGCTTGGGACTCCAGGTGGTCCCATTCTTCATTTTCATAATGGTCTATTTTGCTTTTCCAATGTTTCATGATTATCACCTCCCAGAAAATTATATAACGAATATGGGAAACGTATAGTGATAAAATGAAATAAATATATAAGAAATTAAGTTAAATAATGTATGTTTTTTCGTTTAATAAATGTGGGGAATTGCAGTTTTCAGACAAGCTGGTATATAAGATTACAGATGAATTTTTATGTGGTTATCAAGTCTATAAATTTACTAGCCGCAGTAGAAAGCGGCATATTCTTTTTAACGACAACTTCCAAACTTCGGAGAGGAAACTTTTCCTGAATGCTAAGCTTAAATAGGGAATTGCTTTTTAGTTCCTTTTGCACATGTTCTTCCATGACACAAGCTACACCCAGTCCTTTAATAGTAAATTCAATTATCAAATCCAAGTTACTCAATTCAATTTGCGGAACCAGATTAATCCCGTGAGATAAAAAATATCCATCAATATATGTTCTTGTGTTGCCGCCTTTTTGAAGCATGATTAAGGGGTAATTTTGCGATAGCATATGAATAGAAATCGGGGTGCCGCATAAGTCTTTATACTTTTCGCCGACAACAAAGCAGTCATGCATTTCTAAAGTTTTGATTGTATGGAATTTATCGCTGTCAAGATTTTGAGGATTAATAATTCCTATATCAATCTTACCCATGTCTAATAGTTGGCCTATTTCATAACTTGATGCATCTTTGATAGATAGATAAACATCAGGATAGTTAAGGTTATATTGACTGATATATTGCAGTAAATCATGTTTACAAACAGCACTGCAAACAGCTAATCTCAACTGTCCGGCTATCATTCGTTTAAGTTCGGAAAACTTTTGTTCTCCTGCCTGTATTAAGTTATAACCTTGTTCGATATAACGATATAAGACCTCACCCTCAATAGTCAGGGAAACACCTCTTGCATTTCTGAAAAACAATTCTCCGCCTAACTTTTGTTCAAGCTGCTTGATGGCTTGGCTTATTGCAGGTTGTGACGTATATAATTCTTTTGCCGCTTTAGAGATACTTCCAAGTTTGGCAGTTGTATAGAAAATTCTATAGAGTTCCAAATTAATTGACATATAATATTTTAATATACCTCCTATATTTATTTTTGATTTTACTTATATCTTGTTTTTTATTATAATATGAGCAGACAGCAGAGTCAATAGAGTGTCACAAAGGAGGGATAATATGGGATTGCTGTACTGCTTATAGCAGGGGGGGTATTATACAATAATTTCAGATAATTTATAGGAGGATAAGCATTGAATAGAATATGCGTTTATTCAGGTTCTAATTTCGGCAACAACCCTGAATATAAAATAACTGCATTGCAGCTTGGAGAAATTCTGGCACATAACAAAATTGAGTTGGTTTATGGCGGCTCTAATGTAGGTTTAATGGGTGAATTGTCCAATCAGGTACTTAAAAATAATGGAAAGGTTATAGGTGTGATGCCAAAAGGTCTTTTCCCTAAAGAAATTGCAAATGTAAATCTTACTCAATTTATTGAAGTTGCAGATATGCATGAAAGAAAGAAAAAAATGGCAGATTTATCGGATGGTTTTATTGCGTTGCCCGGAGGTGTTGGAACATATGAAGAGTTATTAGAAACACTTAGTTGGGCACAGCTGAAGATTCATAGTAAGCCAATAGGGATTTTAAATGTGTCCCATTTCTTTGATCCTCTCATTGACATGATTGATCGAGCTATACAAGAAGGGTTTATGAACCCCTCTAACGCAAAGCTCTTTCTGGTAGACAGTGATCCCAATAATCTTTTGGAAAAAATGAAGGCATACTCTGTACCGGATTTAGGTATAAAATGGCGTGATTTACAAGCAGAATAGTTAAATTTGCCTATTGTTCCATTTTTGCGCATAACAATACCCGTAATATTGTTATAATCACGGTTGAGGAGGAGTTTGATAAAAGGTTCCTGCCAAAAGTGAAAGGAAAACTAAATATTGATCATTAACAAGTTTAATGGTATTCTGTTGATGAAAATGATTTGTATAACACACAGGGGCAATGGAACCAGCGGACAATGGAGGAACCGGTAAATGAATGAGGTTATATTGCGGAAAGCAACTTATCTGGATATGGAGAATATTATGCAGTTGCAGGAAGAGGTATTTACGGGAGAACAAAAAATTCCTTCTGCAATGATCCCCTTATCTGATGAAAACTCTCCTCAGTGGTGGTGTGCCTTATTAGGCACTTCAATTGTTGGAGCAGTCGCTGCATGGAAAGAAAACAATCAAGTACATTGGGGAAGATTTGCAACCAGGCAGAATTATAGAGGGCTGCGTATTGGCACAAAATTAGCCCGATTTTCTCTGGAGGATTTGTTCTGCCAGGGGATTGAAGATATCTACATGGACGCAAGAGCTGTTACTGTAAAAGTAATTTGTAATATGGGCGGAAAAATCATGGGAGAAGAAACAGAATTTTATAATGACACCATAACGCCGGTTGTTTTACATAAAAATGATTATATGTGTAATTATGAAGTCAATAAGTTTTAAGTAAATATAGGAATACAAAGAAAAATGCCCTCAAGATTAATATGAGGACATTTTTCTCACAAAGGCTTAAGCTGTCAACAATACTTCATTAACAACCTATTGTTATTTCCACATTGCCATCCATTGCTTAAAACCTTTGTTTATATGGTGTGTTCTTTGTTTAACACATTCTTATTATGAACATAATCTGTAAAAATATTATGGCAAAAAAAGTAAATAAAGAAGTAAGAATGTTAAACTTGCTGGCTGTATAGCGAACCCTGACCAGCGGGTTTGATATACAATATGGGTCATGCAGCTAAAAGACAGCAAACAGATAGTCGGAGATTTGTGTTTCAAAGGTCTGAATGATCATGGGAGTGTTGAAATTGGATAGGGAATAAAAAAAGAATACGAGGGTAAGGGGCTGATGACGGAAGCGGTCACTGCCATGACTAAATGGGCTTCTAACCAGACTGGAGTATCCTATGTGGAAGCAGAAACTGATTGAGCAATAATTTACTGAAGGATACAAAACTGACCGGGATTAGATCTCGGTCAGAGTGTGATTGCTTAATTCATAATATAAATTTTATAGTTTAGGAATGCAGCAAATATACACCATATAAGATAAGGAATTTGTAAATATGCAGCAACCGGATTAATTTTATAAAACTGTTGTATCATTATGATTATTAGAATAATTAATATGATAAGCCATAATAAGGCAAATAAATATTGTGATAAACCAAAAAAGATAATACTCCAACAAAAGTTAAAAAATAGCTGCAGTGCATATATTTTTAGAGCATTGGCTGAGTTTTCATTTCCTGATACAAAAATGATGTATGCAGAAATTCCCATGAGAATATAAAGAATTGTCCATACAATGGGAAATATATTGGAAGGAGGGCTAAATGAGGGTTTATTAAGAGTGGCATAAATCGACATGTTTCCGCTTAAAAGAGCAGACAAAGATCCAACTGCCAAAGGGATAAGAATCGAAATAATTAAGGCACTTTTGTTTAATGATTTCATATTATACGCTCCATGTTTATTTATGATAGTTTATGTGCTTACATTAAAAATATGCTGATTTATAAAAAACTTATGAATTATGATGGAGAGTGAACTTATTGTACAAAGCTAACGTAATATTGTGGTTAGTGCTTATTCTGGAATGACAGAATTTATGGGAAGGAATGAATATGGAAGTAAGACGATTATTGGATATAATATTAGTGGCTGTAAAGCTGAAAGATACAACCCGCCATTGCTATACTTCCAAAGGGAGGCGCGAGAGTGTTGCAGAACACAGCTGGCTGATGACATTGATGGCTTTCTTTATGAGAGATGAGTTTCCTGAAGCCGATATGGATAAAGTTATCAGAATGTGCATTATTCACGATTTGGGGGAATGCTTTACTGGAGATATTCCAGCTTTTGAAAAGAACAAGGCCCACGAGGAGCTGGAAGAAAAACTGCTTTATAGCTGGGTCAGCTCATTGCCAAAAGAATATGAAACAGAAATGCGAGAACTGTATGAGGAAATGGCAGAGCGTAAAACAGTCGAAGCCCAGATTTATAAAGCTATTGACGGCCTTGAAGCAGTGATACAGCATAACGAGTCTGACTTGTCTACTTGGATTCCGAAAGAATACCAGCTTAATTTAACCTATGCAGAAGATAAGGTTGAGTTCTCCGATTATTTGAAATCTTTACGGCAAGCTATCCGTGAAGATACCATTAAGAAGATTGATGAAGCAAAGTGAAACTCTGCAGTAAATATCAATGCTCAATAAAGGCAGATGGTCTGACAGGACATGGCTTAAGTGCCAAAATAACAAGACAGCGTAGAGGAATTCCGGAAAAAGTATATATCCGGCAAGATCGTTCCATACGCTGTCTGAAATGATTTATAAATATTATGGCATAATTACTCCGCCATTTGGAGATATAACCTGTCCGGTAAGATAGGAAGCTTTAATGATATACTCCATGCAACCTGCAATATCGGAAATGTCACCGATATAGCCCATAGGGATAGTAGTGGCAAGTGCTTTGAGTTCATCCTGATTTACTCCGCGGAGCATGTCAGTCATAATCATACCAGGGGCAATAGCATTGACTTTAACTTTACGGGAAGCGAATTCCAATGCAAGAGCACGAGTCAGGCCAATAACACCTGCTTTTGCTGCACAATAGTCCCCTTGATTTGCAACACCCATCAGTCCTCCGATAGAAGAAGTGTTGATGATGCTTGAACCTTCTTCAAGGTCTACCATATAAGGAAGAGCTAAATGACACATATGTAAGAAACTCATAAGATTCGTGTTAATGACATTGGTATAAGCTTCTTCTGTCAAATCAATAAAATTACAGTTATTTGTAATACCAGCGTTATTAATAAGAACATCGATTTTGCTGCCAAACCTATCAACGCTAGCTTTTACAAGTTTCTCGCAATCAGCATACTTTGAAACATCAGCTTTCACAACAATGGATTCAACTCCATATTCTTTTGCTAATTTTTCAGATAAATCGTCACTTAGTTTTTTGCTGCTTTCACTGCGATAATTAATAACAACATTGAATCCCATTTCTCCAAGCTTAAGAGTCATGGCTTCGCCAATACCTCTTGAACCGCCAGTAATAATTGCAACTTTACTCATAATAAGCATCTCCTTTATTTATGATTGTACTGCACTACCGTAATGGTATCATTTCGTTAATGTTTTGTCAATGATTAATAAATGCTGTAAAAAGAATGTATTAAAACAGATGAATTGAAGATAAAAGTCTTATCAGAAAAATAAAAACACCGGAAAACCTCATAGCTATGAGGAATCCGGTGTTTCTTTATCATATGTATAACTGCGGGTAACAGGACTTGAACCTGCACGGTCTCCCACCAGAACCTAAATCTGGCGCGTCTGCCAATTCCGCCATACCCGCAAACGCAAAACAATGAGACACCGGGGATTCGAACCCCGGACAACTTGATTAAAAGTCAAGTGCTCTACCACCTGAGCTAGTATCCCATACTGGGCTAGTTGGATTTGAACCAACGAATGCAGGAGTCAAAGTCCTGTGCCTTACCGCTTGGCGATAGCCCAATAGCATATGCTGATAAAAAAAAATTCCCTATAAGGGAAAGGTGAGTACAGGGATTCGAACCCTGGGCCTCCAGAGCCACAATCTGGCGCGATAACCAACTTCGCCATACCCACCATAATTTCACACCTTTGGTTTGAGATGTGAAATGAGCCTGAAGGGATTCGAACCCCCGACCCACGGCTTAGAAGGCCGTTGCTCTATCCAACTGAGCTACAGACTCAAGAGCGGGTGATGGGAATCGAACCCACGTATCTAGCTTGGAAGGCTAGTGTTCTACCATTGAACTACACCCGCGCGGAAATTACGAAGAGAATTGAATTATTAAAATAATGCTTTTCTCAATCGGGGTGACAGGATTCGAACCTGCGACCCCCTGGTCCCAAACCAGGTACTCTAGCCAAACTGAGCCACACCCCGATGAATTGCTTTTCCGCAACGCAAGAGTTATTATATATGATGAATATAGTTTTGTCAACAATATTTTTGAAAAAAAATTCAGGTTTATTTAAGGGCCTGTTTTCATTGCTTTATCAGGGGATTAAGTCCATGAAATGGAGGAACCGGCAGGCCATCAAAGATGATCCTGCCGGTTGAGTATGAAAAATAAAAAGTCAATATTAAAAGGGGGGAGTTCCTTACAAGAATAAGTATACGGCAGAAATGTGACTTAAGTTTGACCAGCCCATAAATATTTCATAAATAAAGTAAAAGAATTATGAGGAATTCGGGAAAGATATATCTCTTTTAAAGTTCCGTGTGTTATAATGAAAAACCAGATTCAGGCGGAAAGATTACACCGTGAAATAAAACTAAGGAAGAGAGAAGGAATGTAATATGAAGTTCTGGGAAACGTGTGAAACCAATATAGGAATACTTACCATTGTGTGCAGTGAGGAAAGTCTTTTAGCCATAGATTTCGGCGAAAAAGAACCTAAGGATGCGGTCAGAAGGCATACGGACTTAACGGACAGGACGGCGGAGCAGCTAAATGAATATTTTTCGGGAAAAAGGCAGGAGTTTGACCTTCCCCTAAATCCTGGGGGAACAGAATTTCAAAGAAGAGTATGGGAGGCTTTGCGTTCCATACCTTATGGACAGACCAGGAGTTATGGAGAGGTTGCGGCATCAATCGGAAACCCCAAGGCATGCAGGGCAGTTGGAATGGCAAATAACCGGAATCCCATTCCCGTTATTATCCCCTGCCACAGGGTTATTGGAGCCGGAGGAAGTCTGGTAGGCTATGGCGGTGGGCTGGATAAAAAGATAAAACTGCTGGAATTGGAGCAGCCCGGGCATTTCTGAGGAAGTTATTAAGAATTTTTTATCTTTCTTTCAGTTCCTTTAATCCCCTGTACTTTTCCATTCCAGAATGATATAATCCTCATCGTTACCAGAAATGAATCAAATAAGGAGGAATAATCTATATGAGAAAAAACAAAATATTGGCAGCAATGGTTGTTGCGATGGCAGTCATGATGGCAGCGTCGGCCTGCGGCTCCAAAGATAATACAAAAGCAGGAACAGAAACTTCTTCGGAGGCAGGCTCCCAGGATACAACGGGCGGGTCTGAGGAAGAAACAGGATCAGAAGAGGGAACAGAAGTGAACGGAAAAGTGGAAGAGGGCACAGAGGCCTCAGAATCACCAAAGGGTGCACCCGAAGCAGGAACCTTAGATGCAGGTGTATTTACTTCTAAGTCAGGAAAGTACCAGATTACACCGCCTCAGGGCTGGATTATTGATGAAGACAGCGATGAGAGTGTGGCAAGTTTTGCTTCTCCTAACGGCAGTGACAGTATAGAGATCGTTTATGTAGAAGGCGACGATGCGGGAGAGGCCCGTGAAGTTTATCCGGATACTATGGAAGAATACAAGGAGCAGATCAACCGTGGAGAGGACATGGAATTTGTCAGCTACAAGGTGGAAAACGGCAGCAACGGAAGCCAGACCTTCCGCTATGCTATCCGCTATAAGACTCCTGATGACGGACTCCGCTATTACGCCATATCAGGTTCTTATGATGCAGCAGCCAAAAAGTACATCAGTGCAGCAGGAACTATTGAGTCTGAAGGCAGCGATATAGAAGGCCAGGTTGAAGCAGCTCTTGATACATTGAAATTGAAATAAAAAAAGAAGGGCCCCTGAAGCCGTGGAAATTGATTTAATTCCGCAGCTTCAGGGGCTTATTTTAAAGTCTTACCATGATTCCGTTTAAACGGTCCACATCTTCTTCCTGATGAGTGCTTACAATGACCAGCTTTCCGGCGGAGCGGTTTAACATATGCCGGATTACTAAGCCCTTGGTGGCTTCGTCAAGCCCGCTAAAGGGTTCATCCATCAGCAGCATGTCTGACGGGGCAGATAAGGCCCTTACAATCGCCACACGGCGCTTCATACCGCCGCTTAAGGTAGATACAGGCCGGGAAAGGGATTCTTCAGGCAGCAGGCATAAAAGTTCTTCATAGGCCTGCTTTTTATTCCGGGAGGCGGAGCCGGGAAGAACCATAGCTACATTGTCCACCGGACAGAAGGCCTCGCACAGCCGGTCTTCCTGAAACACGGCGGAGACCTTTTTGCCGCGAAGCCCTTCTATTGTGCCGGAATCGGCCTCCTCAAGTCCCATAAGAATCCGGAGAAATGTGGTTTTACCTGAACCGGATGGGCCCATGAGGCAGTGGATGGGACCTGACGGAAGGGTCACATTTACCTGGTTTAATACGTTGAGATTTCCAAAGGTTTTTGACAGACCCTTTATCTTAAGCTCCATGAATTACCCTTCCTTTCTCTTGCGGCGTTCCGGTTCAGGGACAGCCAGTCCCAAAAGCCACAGCACGAATTTTTCAAGAAATACGCTGATTACAATAATTACCAGAGTCCAGGCGAATAAGTCTCCGGTGCTTAAGTAAATTTTAGCCATGTACAGCTTTTCTCCAATGGAATATCCCGGCACTCCGATGACTTCTGCGGCAATGCCCGATTTCCAGCCCATGCCAAGTGCTGTCCTGCAGCCGCTGATGAGATAAGGCAAAAGGGCGGGGCGGTAGATAAAAATAAGCTTTTTTCCAGAAGACATGTGAAAGACCTTTGCCATTTCAAGAAGCCGGGGATCAGTGCTCATAAATCCTGCCCTGGTATTAATGTAGATCATTGGAAATACAACCAGGAAGGAGATAAAAACAGACAGGTTTTCAGAGCCGGTCCAGATCAGCGCAAGGATGACAAAGGACGCAACAGGAACTGACTTCATTAAGGATACAGGCGGCTCCAGAAAATCTTTAAAAAGAGGAAAACGGCAGGAGAGGCCTCCTGCCAGGATTGCTGAGGAAAAAGCCATAAAAAAACCAAGGCTGATCTTTCCAAAGGAGAGAAATATGGTTTTCCAAAAGCCCGGCATGGCCCCCTGGTTCCATAAGGACCTGCCAACTTCTAAGGGGCCTACCAGTATAATGCTGTTATGCACAGCCAGGCTTGCTGCCTGCCATACCATAAGCCAGAAGAGGATGATAATGGTCTTTTTTAAAGGCCGGGCTGTTGTTTTTATCATAGAAGTCTCCTTTTTACCAGTTGCGCTTTTTCTAAATTACGGCAGATAATAAAAGTTATCATCCGGAAGAGTTCCTCCCACAGAAGCCGGGTCCATATCAAATAGAACCTTTAAGTATCCGCTTAACATGGATTTCATATACCCTCCGTCTATGCAGACGATGCCGCAGTAGGGAATGGCTTTTTCTGCAATAGGAGCCTTTTCAATGATTCCGGCTTCTGCTACCAGAACGGCGGCTTCAGCCACTTTGGAATTGGCAAAGTCGGCAGAGATGAAATGCTCGGCCATAAAGGTTTCAACAGCCTCTTTTTGATCCTTTAAAACATCGTTCCGGCAGATGGTCACTCCGGTCACCAGTCTTCCGCTGTCTTCAGTTTCATCAGCATCCCATTCCACTGACAGATCCAAAACGATTTTCAGCGCATCATTCTGAGCCAGAGCCACCGTTACAAAAGGCTGTGGAAGGAGTCCCACTGCTTCCGGATTTTCCTTTAAAATGGCTGCTACTTCAGCCGCTTCTGATTTATATTCCAGAGTAACATCGCTGTCACTCAGTCCGCTTTTTTCAAGCAAATGGCGCAAGGTATAATCCGGTGTGGCTCCTTTTCCGGTTAAATATACAGTCTTTCCCTTTAAATCTGCTACGGTTGAAATGGAGCTGTCAGAGGAAACTCCGTAAAGTACTCCCAGGGTATTAATGTTTATGACGCTGATTCCCTGATTGGTCTTGCTGTAGATAATGGAAGCCATGTTTGCAGGCACCAGTGCAATGTCAAGTTCTCCTGACGCAATTTTCCCCAGAAGCTCATCAGGTGCAGTTACCATGGTAAATTCATAAGAGCCTTCTGATTCACCCTTTTCAGACTTGTCCATTAATTCCACAAGCCCCATGGAAGTAGGCCCTTTTAAAGAACCGATTTTTAAAGTGTTGGTTTTTGGAGCCTCTTCTGTACTGGAAGCTTCGGAAGAACTTTCTGCTGTTGTCACAGAAGCAGTGGTTTCTGCTCCGGAAGAAACTGCCGCGGTTTCTGCCCCTCCTTTTGCACAGCCGGTTAAAACGGCGGCTGTCATGGCAAGAGCCGTTAATACTGATAATATTTTTCTCATAATACTCCTCACTTTCTGTCCTTTCGGACAGGCTCAGTATACCATTATTTCCCTGTAAATGTCAAAATATAGATACAGATATGTCTTCAGATGTGGTATACTGAAAACATCTGTATTAACATTATTTATGCATCATTTAGAAGGGAGAAAAGGGCATATGAATGAGGTATATACAAAGTTGGAAAATTGCCTGAAAAGCGTGAGAGAAAAGACGGACTTTATTCCGGAGACGGCTTTGATTCTCGGTTCCGGGCTTGGGGAGTATGCGGAGGAGATTAAAGTAACTGACTCTATTGAATACAAGGACATCGAAGGGTTTCCTGTTTCAACAGTTGCCGGACATAAGGGCAGATTTGTGTTCGGATATGTGAATCAGGTTCCGGTGGTGATCATGCAGGGAAGGGTTCACTACTATGAAGGGTATCCCATGACTGATGTGGTGCTGCCGGCCAGACTTATGGGGCTTATGGGGGCTAAGACCTTGTTTCTGACCAATGCGGCAGGAGGGGTCAATAAGGACTTTGATCCGGGAGATTTTATGCTGATCCGGGATCATATATCCACCTTTGTCCCATCCCCTCTTTTAGGAACGAACATAGAGGAACTGGGCCCCAGATTCCCTGATATGAGCCAGGTTTACAGCAGGAAACTGCAGCAGATCATTAAAGATGCTGCAAAGGAAGAGGGAATCGGCCTCAGAGAAGGAGTTTACATGCAGCTTACAGGGCCTGCCTATGAATCACCGTCAGAGGTTTCCATGTGCCGTATATTAGGGGCTGATGCGGTGGGCATGAGTACAGCCTGCGAGGCAGCAGCAGCAAGGCATATGGGCATGGAGGTGTGCGGCATTTCCTGTATTACCAACATGGCCTGCGGCATTTTAGACCAGCCCTTAAGCCATACAGAAGTACAGGAAACTGCGGACCGGGTTGCTCCGCAGTTTAAACGGTTGATTACGGCTTCCATAACAGGATTTGCCGGAAAATAAAAGGAGGGTATTTCTTATGGAACGGATGCTGGCAGAACGGATACTTGCAGCGTCAGGAGCAAAAAAAGCATCTCTGGTGTTAAAGCATGCAAAGGTGGTCAATGTGTTTACAGCAGAGCTGGAAACAGGGGACATTGCCATAGAAGACGGATATATTGTGGGAATAGGGGATTATGAAGGACAGACGGAGATCGAGCTGGGGGGCCAGGTCGTCTGCCCAGGACTGATTGACGGACACATTCATTTAGAAAGCTCTATGGTGGCTCCGGGGGAGTTTGAAAAAGCCGTGGTGCCTCACGGAACCCAGGCTGTCATTACGGATCCTCATGAAATCGCCAATGTGGCGGGAACGGAGGGAATCCGTTTTATGATGGAACGGACTAAAGGACTCACTCTTGATGTGTACTTTATGCTTCCTTCCTGCGTGCCGGCAACAGGGCTTGACGAGTCTGGGGCCATTTTAAATGCGGAGGCTCTGGCTCCCCTCTATGATGATGAGCGGGTTCTGGGACTGGCAGAACTGATGAATTCTTATGGAACCGTAAGAGCTGACGGAGGAATTCTTGATAAAGTGGAGGATGCCAGGAAGAGAAAGATGCTGATTGACGGCCATGCACCTGGACTTTTTGGCCGGGATTTAAACGCTTATGTGGCTGCAGGGGTACAGTCTGACCATGAATGCAGCGATGCAGGAGAGGCTATAGAAAAAATCAGAAGAGGTCAGTGGGTCATGATCCGGGAAGGCACTGCTGCACGGAACTTAGAAGCCCTTATTCCGCTGTTTAAAGAGCCTTATTACCGACGCTGTATGCTGGTGACTGATGATAAGCATCCGGGAGATTTAACCAGACTGGGTCACTTGGATTACATTATAAGGCGGGCGGTGAGTCTGGGAGCCGATCCTATCCGCGCAATTATTATGGGTTCCCTCCATGCAGCCCAGTACTTCGGACTTTCCCAGGTGGGAGCCATTGCACCGGGGTATAAGGCAAATCTTTTAGTGGTTTCAGATTTGGAAAATTTTGAAGTCAGACAAGTTTATAAAAACGGTAAGCTGGTTGCAGAAAACGGCGTAATGAAGGAAGAGATTCTGGCAGCAGAAAAACGTAGTGTAGAAACACCTGCCAGAGTCGGAGATTCCTTCCGGATGAAGGAAATTTCTCCTCAGGACCTGTATCTGGAAAAAAAGGGAGATACCATCCGGGTTCTCTGCCTGACTCCGGGAGAACTGACCACAACAGAGCTTTTGGTCCCCTGGACGGAGCAGGAGGGGGCTGCACCCGGTGTCAATGTGGAACGGGATATTGTGAAAATGGCAGTTCTGGAACGTCATCACAATACAGGACATATGGGGCTGGGATTTTTAGGAGGGTATGGATTAAAGCGGGGAGCAGTAGCCACCAGCATTGCCCATGATTCCCACAACCTGATTTTAGCAGGAACCAATGATGAAGATATGGCTCTGGCCGGAAACACTGTGAGAAAGAACCGGGGTGGTCTGGCAATTGTGGCTGATGGAAAGGTCTTAGGAGAGCTTCCTTTACCCATTGCCGGGCTTATGAGCGAAGAGCCTGCCTGGTGGGTGGATGAAAAGCTGGAAGAGTTAAAAGCCCATGCAAGAGACCTTGGAATCGGAGAAGAAATTGATCCCTTTATGACCCTTGCCTTTGCCAGTCTTCCAGTCATTCCCAAGCTTCGGCTCAATACATACGGACTGATTAATGTGGAGGAACAGAGAATTGAGGAGGTAATGATTACCTGCATGTCAGAAAATACAGGTAATCGATAAAATTATATTGATAACGATATAACAATGTGGGATAATGGCCGAAAAGGATTACTTGCAGAGATGAATGTAATTCGGAGGGAGAATATTCATGAGAGTAACAATCTGTATTGGAAGTGCATGTCACCTAAAGGGATCCAGAGAAATTATTACCCAGCTTCAGGGCCTTGTAAAGGAGAATGGCCTTGAAGGCCAGGTCGATTTAAACGGAGCATTTTGTAGCGGCAACTGCGTAAGCGGCGTCTGTATTACTTTGGATGGGGAGGTTTATTCTTTAAAGCCGGAGGATACAAAGGAGTTTTTTGAAAAAGAAATCACAGGGAGGTTATAATCATGGGGATCATTGATTTCAAGTCCATCAAATGCAAACACTGTTATAAATGTGTCCGCAACTGTGAAGTCAAGGCAGTCATGATTAAAGATGAGCGGGCTGAGATCATGGAGGATAAGTGTATTTTATGCGGAAAATGCATGAAGGTCTGTCCTCAGTCCGCCAAAACCCTGATCAGCGATTTGGAGCTGGTCAAAGGCTATATAAAGTCAGGTGCTCCAGTGGTGGTTTCTCTGGCACCCTCCTATATGGGTCTGCTGCCTTATAAGTCCATTGGTCAGGTAAATGGAGCTTTAAGGAATCTGGGCTTTGCCGATGTCCGGGAAACTGCGGAGGGTGCGGCTCTTGTCACGGCGGAGTATGCCAGACTTTTAAAAGAGGGGGAGATGGAAAACATCATTACCACCTGCTGCCCCAGCGTCAATGACCTGATTGAAATTTACTATCCCAGGCTGATCCCTTATATGGCTCCGGTGGTATCTCCCATGATTGCCCACGGAAAACTGATCAAAGAGGAGATGGGGCCTGAGGTGAAAGTGGTATTTTTAGGCCCCTGTATTGCTAAGAAAAAGGAGTCTAAGGATGTACGCCACGGTGAGTACATTGACGCTGTCTTAAACTTCAATGATGTTTTGCAGTGGCTTTCTGAGGAGGATATTTCCATAGAGGACTGTGAAGATATTCCCTTTGCCAGCTTTGATCCCAGAGTTAACCGACTTTACCCGGTCACTAATGGAGTGGTGAATTCTGTTCTGGCCGGGCAAAAGGAAAAGGATGGATACCGGAAGTTTTATGTTCATGGCTCCAGAAATTGCATTGATCTGTGCGAGAGCATGGAGAGGGGAGATATCCGGGGGTGTTTTATTGAGATGAACATGTGCTCCGGAGGATGTATTAAGGGCCCGGCAGTGGACACGGGAGGTATATCCCGGTTTAAGGTAAAGCTGGATATGGAAGAGTCCATAAAAAGAGAACCGGTGCCTGAAGAAGAGGTTCATGAAGTTCTGGAAGCCATTTCCTTTGAGAAGCGGTTTACAGACCGGGCTCCCAGGGAACGTATGCCTACGGAGGTTCAGATTCAGAACATATTAAAGCAGATTGGAAAGACCAGGCCTGAGGATGAGCTAAACTGCGGTGCCTGCGGCTATTCCACATGCAGGGAAAAGGCGGTGGCGGTGTTCCAGAAAAAGGCGGAACTTAACATGTGCATCCCATTTATGAACGAAAAAGCGGAATCCCTATCCAATCTGGTTATGGAAACCTCTCCCAATATTGTTTTGATCGTAGATAAGGATATGAAAATTCTGGAGTATTCTGCAGTGGGAGAGAAGTATTTTGGAAAGAACCGGCAGGAAGCTTTGGATATGTATTTATATGAGCTGATTGACCCTTCTGATTTTCAATGGGTTTATAATTCTCACCAAAATATTCACGGCAAAAAGGTGACCTACGGGGAATACCGTTTTTCCACTCTTCAAAATATTGTATATATTGGAAAAGAAGATGTGGTGCTGGCTACTTTTATTGATATCACCAAGGCTGAGGAACAGGCAAGGCAGGAGTATGAAAAAAAGCTGGAGACCATTGAACTGGCCCAGGAGGTTATTCGCAAGCAGATGATGGTGGCTCAGGAAATTGCCGGTCTTCTGGGAGAGACGACAGCCGAAACGAAAACCACATTAACGAAGCTTTGCCGGTCCTTATTGGAAGAGGGAAGCGAAAGCGAGGTCAGGTAATGGGAGTTACGGTTGATGTTGCATACAAAAGCTTAAATAAATTCAGCGAAATATTATGCGGAGACAAGGTGGAGATCCTGCAAACAGGTGATTCCCACATCCTGATCCTTGCCGACGGCATGGGCAGTGGGGTAAAGGCCAATATTCTGGCTACCATGACCTCCAAGATCCTGGGAACCATGTTTTTAAACGGAGCCACTTTAGAGGAGTGCGTGGAAACCATTGTGGAGACTCTTCCGGTGTGTCAGGTGCGTCAGGTGGCTTATTCCACCTTCAGTATTCTTCAGGTGTTTAACAGCGGGGAAGCCTACCTCGTGGAATTTGACAATCCGGGATGTGTTTTTATCCGCAGTGGAAGTCTGGTTTCTATCCCCAAGAATTCCAGAGTCATCCGGGATAAACAGATCAATGAATACCGTTTTCATGTAAAAAAAGGAGACGCTCTGATTCTGATGAGCGATGGAACCATTCATGCGGGAGTCGGTCAGCTATTGAACTTTGGCTGGCAGTGGGATGACTTGGCAGCTTATGCGGTAAAGCAGTACCGCCTGACCGTATCTGCAGTCCGTCTGGCTTCTGCGTTATGCAGAGCCTGCGATGAACTTTATCAGTTCAGGCCGGGAGATGACACTACAGTGGCAGTTATGCGGGTTATTGACAGGAAACCGGTCCACTTGCTGACAGGGCCTCCTAAGAGCCAAAAGGATGACATTGGGATTGTTAAGGATTTTCTTTCCGGAGAAGACGGGGTAAAGAGAATTGTCTGCGGAGGAACCAGTGCAAATATTGTATCCAGAGTAACCGGAAAGAAGCTGGATGTTTCCCTGGATTACAATGATTCGGAAATTCCCCCTATTGCTTATATGGAGGGCATTGAGTTGGTAACAGAGGGGGTCTTAACCTTAAACAGGGTCCTGCAGCTTTTGAAAAGCTATGTAAAGAATGAGTCTGTATCGGAAGAATTTTTTCTGGAACTGGACCGTGCAAACGGCGCATCCATGGCAGCTAAGATGATCATAGAGGATTGTACGGAGCTTCATTTATATGTGGGAAGAGCCATTAACATCGCTTACCAGAATCCGGGACTGCCCTTTGATTTAGGTATCCGGCAGAATCTGGTGGAGCAGTTAAAGCAAACCGCAGGAGAGATGGGGAAAAAAGTTACAGTAACTTATTATTAAGCATGTTCTGAAAGATACACATCGCCAAGCAGGAAGCGGTACAGTCAGAGAAAACCGTGTAAATCAAGCAAAAAAAGCTATGGGAAATCCCTCTGTAAAGGATTCCCATAGCTTTTTTCAGTTACATGCCTGCAAACTGGTTTTTTACTTTGGTAATTTTTTGCTGCTCAGCCGGTTCTGTGGTATACCATCCCTTTGAGGACATCTTTTTGTAAATGTCATCCTGCATGCATAAGCTGTCATTTAATGCGCTGTCAAATGCCTGATGCACGTTCATCGTAGGGGACTCAATGGTTCCATGCAGATATAAGCTGCACACACCTTTGGCTGTGTGCAGCAGGTTCTCCATAATACACTTGTCATCCATAAGTGATTCCTCCTTACACTAAGTTATAGAAACTATCAAAGATCTGCTGATGCTTTTGTAAAAGCTGCTGTGCGCAGGCCTTTAATTCAGGGTCCTGAAGATTCTGTGCCGCATCCTGGCACTGGGTTTTTAAAAATTTTTCGTGTCCGAGAGCGTCCTCGATATAGTTTAATTCTTTTGGGCTCATGTTTTATCACCTCCAGTCTTAGTATGGAGGTTTCTTGGTAATCCATGCATAATTCTTAAATGATTTTCTGAAGCCATTGGCATTCTTATATTGTTAACCAATAAAAAAATGAGGTTGACAATACAAAAATACATTTGTATAATAAGGACATTGTGTAAGATAAAATGAAAGGGAAATGCATGATTACTGATGATGCATATAGAGAAAAGACAATGAAAGAGCTTGCGCAGGAAATTATCAAAGGGAAGCGTCTTACAAGAGAAGATGACCTCTCATTTTTTGAATATGCCAATCTGGAAGATCTGGTGGACGGGGCTGATGAAATAAGAAAAGCATTATGCAAAAACAGAGTGGACTTGTGCAGTATTATCAATGGAAGATCAGGAAGCTGCAGTGAGGACTGCAAGTTTTGTACGCAGTCCTCCTTTAACCGGACCGGGTGTGAGGAATATGATTTGGTTGAAGAGGAAGAGATTTTAGCCGATTGCAGGGAAAAAGAGTCCGCCGGTGTTCATAAATATTCTATTGTAACAGCGGGCCGCAGAGTAGAGGGAAAGGATCTGGACAGGATCATTCACATCTATCGAAGATTACATAAGGAATGCAGTATTAAGCTGTGTGCGTCCCTGGGACTGTTGGAACCAGAGGCTTTTCCCAGGTTAAGGGAAGTGGGGGTTGAGATGTACCATGAGAATATTGAAACCTCAGAACGCTATTTTCCACATATATGTACAACTCATACTTATTCAGACAAGATATCAGGAATCAAGTCTGCCAGAGCGGCGGGATTATCCATTTGCTCCGGTGGTATTATTGGCATGGGAGAAACCTGGAAGGACCGGATAGATATGGCCTTATCCTTATCTGAGTTAGAAATTGAATCTATTCCTATTAATGCACTGATTCCCATTAAAGGAACTCCTTTTGAAAATCTGACACCTCTGACTGAACATGATATTATCCGTACGGCGGCAATGTTCCGTTATCTGAATCCTCAGGCCTATATTCGCATGGGAGCAGGAAGGAAATACTTTAAAGACGGAGGGAAAAGACTCTTCCGCTCCGGAGTAAATGCTACAATAACAGGAAATATGCTTACAACAGTGGGAAATAGTATAGAACAGGATATAACTATGCTGAGAGAGATGGGATTCGAATATGAATAAAGTCAGGGAAAACAACTCGTCTGTTTTTATGCTTGCAGCTTCTGGTGTTATGACAGCAGTTATCTGTATTCTGGCCCCATGTTCAATTCCAATCGGCGCTGTACCGATTTCATTGACCAATTTGGTGATTTACATTTCTCTGTATGTTCTGGGGACTAAAAGAACCGTAATAAGTTATTTGACTTATCTGCTGATCGGGCTTGTAGGCATGCCTGTATTTTCGGGGTTTTCCGGAGGTGCAGGGAAATTATTTGGTCCGACAGGAGGCTACTTAATTGGATTTATTCCTATGGCTATCATTGCAGGGAAAGTCATTGACAGATTCACAAACCGATGGTATTTATGCCTTGCCGGAATGATAACAGGAACTATGGTCTGTTATGGAATTGGGACTGCATGGCTGGTTTACCAGACTGGTATGAATTTTGTGGAAGCTATGTTTGCCGGAATCATTCCCTTTATACCCGGTGATCTGATTAAAATGATTATAGCCATACTGTTTGGAGTAAAGTTCAGGAAACATCTGTTGGGAATTCAAGCTTTCCTGTAGGTGAAGCAAGCGCCTTTACCAGGTTTTATGATCTGGCAAAGGCGCGTTTTAATGAATCAGATTTTGTTTATTTCTCTTTTCACATAAGTTGTGTGAAGCAGATGATGGGCCCTTTTGCTGCCGGGTGCTCCCAGGTAACTTTCATATAATTCTTTGATAGCAGGATTCTCATGAGATTTGCGAAAAGTCTTTCCTGCGTCATCATCATACAGAACCTTTGCTCTCAGGACCTTTATGTCAACTGTATTGCGGATATGGCCTGGCTGCTGTGGCATACCGCCTCCGTTTACACAGCCGCCTGGGCAACCCATAATCTCAATAAAATGGTAGTCTGCAGCCCCGGATTTTACCCGGTTTAGAAGCTCTCTCGCATTGCCAAGACCGGAGGCGACTGCTACCTTCACCTCCATGCCAGCTACATTGTAAGTAGCTTCTTTAATTCCTTGGGTCCCCCGGACATCGGCAAAGTCAGGTTTTTCCAGTTCTTCTCCGGTCAGGGTCTCCACTGCAGTTCTTAAAGCAGCCTCCATAACGCCGCCGGTAGCGCCAAAAATGGTAGCTGCACCGGTACTGATACCCAGAGGGGTGTCAAAGTCTTCTTTCGGAAGGCTGGTGAAACGGATTCCGGCCTGTTTGATCATTCTGGCAAGTTCTCTGGTGGTTAAGGTATAGTCCACATCCGGAACACCGTTGGCATCCTGATCTTCTCTGCCCACTTCAAATTTCTTGGCAGTACAGGGCATTACGCTGACGGATACGATATCCTCCGGTTTTAAGCCCATTTTTTCCGCATAATAGGATTTGACAACTGCCCCGAACATCTGCTGGGGAGATTTACAGGAGGATAAGTTCTCCGTCATATCAGGGAAATAATGCTCGCAGTATTTAACCCAACCAGGAGAACATGAGGTGATCAGAGGAAGAACGCCTCCGTTTTGTACTCTGTGAAGAAATTCGTGGGCTTCTTCCATAATGGTTAAGTCAGCGCCGAAGTTAGTATCAAATACGCTGTCAAAGCCAAGCCTTCTGAGGGAGGCTACCATTTGACCTTCTGTATTGGTCCCGATGGGATAACCAAATTCCTCTCCAAGGCCTGCACGGACAGAAGGAGCGGTCTGAACAACCACATGCTTTGCGGGGTCTGCAATGGCGGCCAGAATCTCGCCGGCATTGCTCTTTTCATAAAGGGCTCCCGTAGGACAGACGGCAATACACTGGCCGCAGGAGACGCAGCTTGTTTCGCCAAGTCCCATATCAAAGGCAGAGCCGATGAATGTGGCAAATCCCCGGTCATTGGGTCCGATTACACCGATTTCCTGAGTCTTTTCACAGACAGCGGTGCAGCGGCGGCACAGAATACACTTGCTGTTGTCCCGCACCATATGAACAGCGCTTTCATCCAACTCAGAAGGTGTCTTAGCGCCGTCGTAGTAATCTTCTATATCCACGCCCATTTCCTTACACATGGTCTGAAGCTCGCATTCACCGCTGCGGATGCAGGATAAACAGGAGCGGTTGTGGTTGGAAAGAATTAATTGAAGCGTTTTCTTTCTGTAGTCCCTCACCTTTGGTGTGTTGGTCTTTATCTCCATGCCCGGATTAATAGGGTATACACAGGCTGGAGCCAGCTTTCCTCCGCCTACTTCTACCGTACAGATCCGGCAGGCAGCGATTTCGTTAATATCTTTTAAAAAGCATAAAGTCGGTATATCAACATGTGCAAGTCTGGCAGCCTCTAAAATGGTGGAGCCTGCGGGAGCACTTACATCCATACCATTGATTTTTACTGTAATATTCTCCATGATACAAGTTTCCTCCATTATCTCTTATAAACAGCGTCAAATTTGCATTTCTCCATACATACACCGCACTTGATACATGTTTCAGGATCAATGACGTGGGGGTTCTTGACAGAACCGGAGATTGCGTTAACCGGACAGTTTCTGGCGCAGATAGTACAGCCCTTGCACTTGTCAGCATCAATGTGATAGGAGAGCAGGGCCTTGCAGACGCCAGCCGGGCAGGTTTTGTCAATAATATGGGAATTGTACTCATCCCGGAAGAATTTCAGGGTGGATAGAACCGGGTTTGGAGCTGTCTGTCCTAAGCCGCAGGCCGAGTTTTCCTTTATGTAGTAGCACAGCTCTTCTAAGTGGTCCAAATCCTCCAGCTTTGCCTGTCCGTTGGTGATCTTTTCAAGGACTTCCAGCATACGCTTGGTTCCGATCCGGCATGGAGTACATTTGCCGCAGGATTCTTCTACGGTAAATTCCAGGAAGAACTTGGCAATATCCACCATACAGTCGGTTTCATCCATAACGATCAGACCGCCGGAGCCCATCATGGAACCGATGGAAAGGAGGTTGTCATAGTCAATGGGGATATCATAATGCTCTGCCGGAATACAGCCGCCGGAAGGTCCGCCGGTCTGTGCCGCCTTAAACTTTTTGCCGTTTGGAATGCCGCCGCCGATCTCTTCGATGATTTCACGGAGAGTGGTTCCCATGGGAACCTCCACCAGTCCGGTGTTGTGAATTTTTCCGCCTAAAGCAAATACTTTTGTTCCCTTGGATTTTTCCGTACCCATAGAAGCAAACCAATCGGAACCGTTTAAGATAATCTGAGGGATATTGGCGTAGGTTTCCACGTTATTTAAGATAGTTGGTTTGCCAAAGAGACCTTTCTGAGCCGGAAACGGGGGACGGGGTCTTGGCTCCCCCCGGTTACCTTCGATGGAAACCATAAGGGCCGTTTCTTCGCCGCAGACAAATGCGCCTGCACCTAAACGAAGATCAATATCAAAGGAGAAGCCGCTGCCAAAGATATCCTCGCCTAAGAGCTCCATCTCTCTTGCCTGTGCGATGGCCAGCTTCAGACGTTCCACAGCAATGGGATACTCCGCACGGACGTAAATAAAACCTTGGGAAGCACCGATGGCATAGCCTGCAATGGTCATGGCCTCCAAAAGGGCATGAGGATCGCCTTCTAAAACGGAACGGTCCATAAATGCACCTGGGTCACCTTCGTCTGCATTACAGCAGACGTATTTCTGGTCCGCATCATTCTGCTTTGCCAGCTTCCATTTTAAGCCTGTAGGAAAACCTGCTCCGCCTCGGCCCCTTAAACCGCTGTCTAACAAAGTCTTAATGACATCATCAGGAGTCATTTCTGTAAGAACTTTTCCAAGAGCCTGATATCCATTGGTGCCGATATATTCTTCGATATTTTCCGGATTTATAACACCGCAGTTGCGAAGAGCCACCCGGTGCTGCTTTTTATAGAAGTCTGTATCACTTAAGGACTTGATTCCGGCAGGAGTGACTGTCTCATCGTAAAGCAGACGTTCTACAGGACGTCCTTTTAATAAGTGCTCGGATACAATTTCAGGAATGTTATCTTCCTTTACCATGGAATAAAAGGCTGCATCGGGATAGACGATCATAATGGGGCCCAATGCGCAAAGGCCGTGGCAGCCTGTCTGTACTACAGATATTTCTTCTGCTAAATCCTGTTTCTTTAACTCATCTTTTAATCTGACCATAATCTGCTGGCATCCGGAGGAAGTACATCCTGTTCCGCCGCAAACCAATACATGTGAACGATACATCTTGTTTCCTCCTTATTTGATGTCAGCAGAAGCCAACGTGTAGTTTTGAAGAATGTGTCCTCCCAGCAGATGCTCTTTGTAAACTTCTTCTGCCTTTTCAGGTGTCATCTTAATATAAGTGACCTTATCCTTTCCTGGCTCTAAGATCTCTACAATAGGCTCGTACTGGCATAAACCGATACATCCTGTCTGTATGACAGAAAACCGGTCGTTCATATGATTTTCCTGAACCAGGTCTGATAATTTATTAATAACAGGTCTTGCACCGCTGGCAATGCCACAGGTTGCCATTCCCACTAAAACACGCGTGCGTCCATGGTCTTCTTCCCGCATGGTTACCTGATTTTGCATCTTCTCCCGAATTGCTTTTAATTCTTCAAGAGTTTTCATGTTATTCCTCCAATCCTGACGGGCCTACAGGGCCGCGCCACCGTCTGTCTCTGATTTGTTTTCACTGAGATATTCATTTATGTAAGTCCTCACCTCTGGCATGTCAAAGGGGATTTCTCCCAGTATTTCCCGGAAGCTTCTGGTATCCAGTTCAAAAGAACTGTCATTATAACGGTAAATGTAGAGAAAATCTGTATTTGGATGACAAGTGATCAATGTTTCAATGGTGTTGTTAATATCTCCAAGAGGCATTCGGTCAATGTGGGACAGACCGAATACAGCCGTGACCACAGTTCCCCTTCCAGGCTCCGATTCAATGGAAAAACTGCCTCCCGTGCTTTCCGCCGCATATTTAAAAAATGGGATGCCAAGGCCTACTTTTCTGGTCTTTCGGGTGGTAAAAAAAGGATCAGTTACCTGTTCTTTCAGTTCCTTCGTCATACCGCAGCCGTTGTCTTTAATGGTGACTGTCAGTAAGTCTGCTGCAATATCTGCGGCAACGGAAATGGTGACCAGTGAGGCCCCCGCCTGCGTGGAATTCTCCGCCACATCCAAAATATTTAAAGAAATCTCTGTCATCATATACCAAAAGTCCTATTCATACTTGGCAAGAATACCCGGAACATCTTCAGGGGCAAGCCTTCCGTAAACATCACTGTTTACCATCATGACGGGTGCAAGGCCGCAGGCCCCCACACAGCGGCAGGAGTCAAGGGAAAATTTGCCGTCAGGTGTGCATTGTCCGTTGGTGATTTTAAGGATGTCTTCAATCTTGTGGAAGATGTCCCCGGAGCCTTTTACATAGCAGGCAGTTCCCAGACAAACGGATACCTGGTATTTGCCCTTTGGCTGAAGTGCAAACTGAGAATAAAAAGTTGCTACACCGTAAATTTTTTCCAGTGGAATTCCTGTTTCATCAGAAATCATGGTTTGAACTTCGATGGGAAGATAACCGTAGATCCCCTGTGCCTTCTGCATGATAGGCATAAGAGATCCCTTTGTGTCGTTAAGCAGAGCAATTGCTTCTTTTAAAGCTTCTTCTTGCTCCTTTGTGCCGTTAAACTGGACACCTTGTTTTTTACAAGCCATTTGATAGCCTCCTTAAAAATGTTTATGCAATGTATATGATATTCTACCATGTTATTGATAAAAAATCCATAGTTTGATGAGTAATGACAAAAAAATAACAGAGTTATGCACTTATATTCCTATGCTGACTAAAAAAACTATGATATAATTATGAATATTGTCAGTAAACACATAAACCGTAAGGTAAAAAGCAGAGGAGAGCGGTATGATGACTATAAAAGATGTAAGAGACATACTGGAGGCACGGGTTCTGGTTGGAGAAAATAATTTAGAAGATATGATCCGAAGCGCCTGCGGATCGGATATGATGAGCGATGTACTGGCTTTTTCCAAAGACCACTCGGTCCTTCTCACCGGCCTCTGTAATCCCCAGGTCATCCGGACGGCAGAGATGCTGGATATTGCCTGCATTGTCTTTGTCAGGGGGAAAAAGCCGGATGAGTCCATTCTTAAAATGGCGGAAGAGAGAGGTTTGGTTATCCTCTCCACAGACCACCGGATGTTTTCGGCCTGCGGAATGCTTTATCAGGCAGGTTTACGTGGAGGTAGAGTGTGATGGAGGACATGATCACATTTCAATATAAAATATCTCCTGAGGATTTTACCAGAGCAGGAGAAGCCAGCAGTGACGTGAAAAGCAAGTTAAAGAGTATGGGGGTAGTTCCGGAAGCAATCCGTAAGGTAGCAATTGCCATGTATGAGGGAGAGATCAATATGGTTATTCATGCCCGGGGAGGAGATATTACAGTCAATGTGAGCACGGAGAGGATCGAGATGATCCTGGCTGATGTAGGCCCTGGAATACCCGATGTGGAACTGGCCATGCAGGCAGGATATTCTACAGCCCCCGATGCTGTACGCTCCCTGGGATTCGGAGCAGGTATGGGCCTTCCCAATATGAAACGGTATTCAGATGAAATGGAAATTAATACGGTTTTAGATAAAGGAACCACCATCCGGATGGCGGTAAACTTGTGAGCTTAACGCAGGAACATACCATTATGCCCAGAAAGCATGGGCAGTACTATGAAACACCCTGCGGGTATACCATTATGCCCAAAAAGCATGGGCGGTACTATGAAACGAGGTGAAAAGGTGGATAAATTTTATCATTCGGTAAGACTTGATCCAGACCTTTGTATGGGCTGCATCAATTGCATCAAGCGGTGCCCTACCCAGGCCATCCGGGTGAGAAACGGTAAGGCACAGATCAATAATAAATTCTGCATTGACTGTGGAGAATGCATACGGGTCTGTCCCCACCATGCAAAGCTTTCGGTCTATGACAGGATGGAAGATATAAAGCCTTATAAATATACGGTAGCTCTTCCAGCCCCTTCTCTTTACAGTCAGTTCAACAATCTGGATGATGTGAATATTGTTTTAAATGCCTTGCTGTTAATGGGCTTTGATGATATATTTGAAGTGAGTGCTGCGGCTGAGTTGGTCAGCGAGGCCAGCAGGGAATACTTAAGTAAAAATCCGGAACGTCTTCCGGTCATCAGCACGGCATGTCCATCGGTGGTGCGCCTGATCCGGGCAAAGTTTCCCAATTTAATCCCCAATCTTCTGCCTTTAAATCCCCCGGTGGAGGTGGCTGCTATCCTTGCAGTCCAAAAAGCAATGGAAAAGACCGGGCTGGAACGGGGGGAAATAGGAATCATATTTATCTCACCCTGCCCTTCCAAGGTGACTTATGCCAAGTCTCCTCTGGGAACGGATCGCAGCGAGTTGGATAAGGTCCTGGCAATAAAAGACATTTACCCCCAGCTTCTTTCCTGCATGAAGGCCGTGGGAGAAGACCCGCCTGAACTTGGAAGTTCCGGAAAGATCGGTATTAGCTGGGGACGAAGCGGAGGAGAGGCCAGCGGGCTTTTTACAGAGGATTATCTGGCTGCTGATGGAATTGAAAATGTTATTAGGGTTTTGGAGGATATGGAGGATCAGAAGTTTACAAACTTAAAATTTGTGGAGTTAAACGCCTGCAGCGGAGGCTGTGTCGGCGGAGTCCTCACCGTGGAAAACCCCTATGTGGCGGAGGTGAAATTAAAACGTCTGCGCAAATACATGCCTGTGGCCAGAAGCCACATGAAGATGGGATCAGAGGCTCTGGTTAAATGGACCAGACAGGTTCAATATGAGCCTGTATTCCATCTGGGCGATACCATGATGGAAAGTTTTGTGCGCTTAAACCAGGCAGAGCGGATTTTAAAGAAGCTGCCCGGTCTGGACTGCGGCTCCTGCGGCGCTCCATCCTGCAAGGCTCTGGCAGAAGACATTGTAAGGGGAGAGGCCGAGGAATCAGACTGCATTTATTTTTTAAGAAACAATGTGCACAAGCTGTCAGAGGAGGTTTCCAGGCTGGCGGCTGACATTGTGGAGGGAGACAGGGAAAGCTATGAGAAGTTTAAGGTCCTGACAAAATATATACAGAGGATTTCTGATGAGATCACTTTGCTGGACCGGAAAAAGGGGAGAAAGGGCAATGACGGTAAGGGAACTGATTGACAGCGGATTATTTGAATTGATAAACAAAGGAGATGTCCTTGACAGGGAGATTACAAAGCCTTTTTGCTGCGATCTCTTAAGCATTGCCATGGGGAGGGCGCCAGAGGGGTGTGTGTGGGTTACGGTCATGGGAAATATGAATACCCTTGCAGTTGCGGCCCTTGCAGGCGCCTCCTGTCTGGTTATGGCAGAGGGCATGGTTCTTGATGAAGTGGCTTTGAAAAAGGCGGAGAACCAGGGAATCACGGTGATGAAAACGGAACTGCCTGTTTTTGAGGCCGCTTATATGGTCCGGCAAAGGCTGCCCTGATATGAAACTGTTTTATGACCTTCATATTCATTCCTGCTTATCACCGTGCGGGAATGAGGATATGACACCGGCTAATATCGCCGCAATGGCGGCTTTAAAAGGCCTTGATGTAATCGCCCTGACGGATCATAACTCCTGTAAGAATTGCCCGGCTGCAGAATATTTTGCCAAAGAATATGGGATACTTTTTTTGCCCGGAATGGAGATCTGTACCTTGGAAGAGGTTCATGCGGTATGCTTATTTCCCAACCTTGAAAAGGCTATGAAGTTTGATGAATATGTGTACGGGCGGCTGATTCCCTTTCCCAACAGGGAGGAAATATTTGGCAGGCAGCAGGTATATAATAAGGAAGATTTGCCCTGTGGAACGGTACCCAATCTTCTTATTAACAGCACTCAGATATCCTTTGACAATTTGTGGGAACTGGTACGGTCCTTTGAAGGTGTCATGTTTCCGGCCCATATAGAAAAGGCGTCAAACAGTCTGATTTCCAACTTGGGTTTTGTTCCCCCTGACAGCCAGTTTCAGACGGCAGAGGTGAAAGATACACACAAGCTTTTGGAGCTTAAAAAGGCAAATCCATATCTGGAGAGTTGCCAGATTATTACCAATTCCGATGCCCATTACTTACAGGACATTCAGGAATCTATATTTACCATAGAAGTAGAAGAAAAAACCGTGGAAGGAGTGATCCGGGCGCTGCTTTAAATGCATTCGGGTAAAAAAAGAGGAATATGAAAAGATTAGTACAATGGGGCTTTGGCCTGATGGCCGGACTGTTTGTGACATTTGCAGCCTCCTCTGCATTTCCAGCCATGGCAGAGGAGGTCGGGGCGGATCAGGACCGGACAGAGGTCCGGCGCGGCTGGATTGATGAAAATCTTGGTCCGGGTGTGGCCCGGTGGGTGGATGAAGACGGGAATGTTTCAGACCAGCCGGGAAGCCAGGGACAGACGCCGGAGAAAGGGGAAGAAGTCAGGCTGGAGGGAGAAGGTCAGGAAGCTCAGGGTGCTCAGGAGTCCCAGGAGCAGATTCCAGCAGGACGTCAGATTGATCCTGCAAAGCCTATGGTGGCCCTGACTTTTGATGATGGACCATATGCTCCGGTGGGCAATCAGATTATGGACTGTCTGGCCCTTTACGGAGGAAAGGCAACATTTTTTGTAGTAGGCAGCAGGGTTTCGGCTTATCAAGCGGAGCTGCAGCGGATGGTTGCAGAAGGCCATGAGATAGGAAATCACACCTATGACCATAAATATATAACAAAGTTGAGCGGAGAGCAGATCCAGAGCCAGGTGAACCGATGCAGTGATGCAGTACAGGCGGCGGCAGGGGTGCGCCCCACTCTTTTCAGGCCTCCGGGCGGATTTATGAGCAGTGCCTCCCTTGCCCATGTCCAGGCTCCTGCTATTATGTGGAGCATTGATACTCTGGACTGGAAGACGAGAAATGCAGGTAAGACTGTGGAAGCAGTCTTGGGCAGGGTCCGTGACGGAGATATTGTGCTGATGCACGAACTGTATTCCCAGACAGGGGCTGCAGCCCTTGAGATTATACCAAGGCTTGTGGAAGCAGGGTATCAGCTTGTTACAGTTAGTGAGATGGCCTCTGCAAGAGGAGGAGCGGTTCCAGGAGGAGTCTACTCCCAGTTCTATCCCTGAGAAAAAAGAAGACCAAGGCTTATGCCCCGGTCTTCTTTTTTGTATGTTTCCCCCCTGCTTCGTACTTTTGCTTTAATTTTTGCAGAAAGATGTAATCCATCACAGCTCTTCTACCTGCTGTGTTTAAGGAGATCACATCAGATAACAGGCTTCCGGCTGTAATATTGTCTATGATTTTTTTGTTCAGGGCAGCAATTCCATCTCTGGAGTCGGTTCTGCCCATAAGATAGTCGGCTGACACATGGTAATGTTCCGCCAGAATGGAAAGAGCCCTGAGGGGCAGCTCGCTTTCTCCTGTTTCATATTTGGAGTATTGCTGCTGGGTAGTACCAATTAAATTGGCAATGTCCGATTGTTTTAAATCTTTGTCTTCCCTCAAGCCGCGAAGAAGTTCTATTGTGTTTTTCATTTATACGCCTCTTTTTTGTAAAAAATAATATCAAACCAACATAAGATGTATTTACAAAAACTATTATTAGATGTAAAATAAAATAATATACATCTAAAGTGATTAAAAGTAAAAGGTTTCCATTTAAGCAAAAAGTATATATTTTTTTCAGGGATTTTATTGCGGCAGGATAAAAACAGATTTTCCGCAGCAGGAAAACGGAGAATTTGTGTGGAGGGGATATAAATATGAGTTTTTTTGTAAGACTTTTTACGACTGCAACTTCCGTGCATGCTTACCGGCTTTCACGGCTTTTTTTCACTCATAGAGAAAATATCTCAAATGATCTTACTTTAGGCTCTCCCGCTTATCCGGGGGTTTTGTATTATTTTACTGTTGCCATCTTCTTTTTGACCGCTGTCCTGATTTACAGGAGGTGGAACCAAAGGCCTCTTAGTGTGGAGGCTTTGGCCCGTGCCCAGGTTGTGGAGGATATGAAGGATGCATTTATTGTCTGTGACAGCCGGTTTCGTTTTCTGGATGCGAACCAGTCAGCCAGACTTCTATTTCCGGAACTCAATGATTTAAGGCCGGGAGAGGCCATCAAGGATGATGAAAAATTAAAAAAAAGCGGAGAACTGCAGGTTCAGTCAGGAGGAAGGAGACGGGTTTATGAGGTTACCCATACTCATATCCGGCGGGAGGGGAGAGGGAGCGGAGTCTGCATCATTCTTCATGATATCACGGAAAGGGAAAAGCTGTTGAAGCAGCTTTATATCCAGGCAGCTTTTGACTCTCTGATGAACATTTATAACCGGGGTGCCTTTTTTCGGCTGTCTGCCTTGTTGGTAGAGGAGGAAAAAGGCTGTTCCTATGCCCTGCTGATGATTGACGTGGATTATTTTAAAACGGTTAATGACACCTACGGCCATCAATGCGGGGATGCGGTGCTAAAGGCTCTTGGACGGATTTTAAAGGAAAGTTTTGGCGGGGAGAATATAGTGGGACGTTACGGAGGAGAGGAAATGATAGCTCTTCTTAAAGGGTTTTCTCCTTCCCAGGCTCATGCAGCAGCAGAGATGCTTTGTAAAAATATTGAAAATACACCTGTTTTTTACCGGAACTGCATCATAAGGACCACAGTAAGCATTGGAGTAGGGCATTCTCCGGCAGGTCAGGAGCATCTGCTCCAGGATATGCTGCTCCAGGCCGATCAGGCATTATACCTGGCTAAAAGCCAGGGGCGCAACCAGGCCTGCCTGCATCAGGCGGAGGAAGTTTCTGTTTAAGGGAAGGAGTCTTGTCTGCATTAAAATATATCTGGAAAAATTCAGTGAATTGAGATAGAATAGGATGCATATGATCTGAGGAGATAAATACAAGATGAAAAACCCACTGAATTACCAGGTTACGGAATATGATTGCGGCCCCACCACCGTATTTAATGCAATGAGCTATCTTTTCCGGAGAGAGCAGGTACCTCCGGATATTATAAAACACACCATGCTTTTTTGTTTGGATTCCTATAACCTGAAGGGAGAGTTTGGGAAAAGCGGAACCTCACAAATGGCTATGATGTTTTTGAGCAACTGGCTCAACCAGTTCGGGAAGGTGAAAAAATTTCCGGTTCAGAGTGAATATCTGATGGGTGAAGAGGTATATATAGGGGAAAACAGCAAGATAATATATGCCCTGCAGCAGGGCGGTGCAGTGGTAGCCAGGGTTATGTATGGCTGCTGGCATTATGTGCTTTTGACAGGAACTGACCAGGACAAGGTTTATTTGTTTGATCCCTATTTCAGAAAAAAGACGTTCAAGCAGAAGGAGATAGAGCTGGTTACGGACATGCCTTACAGCAGAAACCGCAGTGTTGGGTGGGATATGCTCAACAGCACGGGAAAGGAACCTTATGCTCTTGGTCCGGTGGAAATAAGGGAAGCCACCATTATTTTTAACAAAGACACTCAGAAGAAGGCATCTGATACGATCGAATATTTTATCTGACAAAAACAAAGAGCCGTCATATGCGGCTCCTTTTTGCGTCTTAGGTCTTGTCTGGTTTTTTCTGAATTTTCGTATATTGAAAGGTGTAGGCTTCTCCGTCCTTGATGGGCTGCATGGATACTCCGTAACTGGCTGGCTCTCCGTTGCAGAAAAGTTCCCAGTAAGCCTCACCTTTTTGAATATCTGCTTCCCTGCCGTTTACAGCGGTGACTAAAAGCCCTTCTTCGTCTGAAGTAGTACCCTCTACCTTAAGATCTGGAATAAGCTTAAGGGCATCTAAGAGAAATCTGGCTTCTGTAGTGATCCGGTAATGATCTCTGGACCCGTCTTTATATATCACGTCAATGGATATACGTTTTGTTCCTGCCATGGGAACCGGCCCTGTTACGGAATAGATCACCAACAGCAGCGCAAGAACTGCAATTGCGGCGCAGGCCCCTGTGAGGGGGGAGCGCCTGTTCCATTTATTCATGGTACGCTGACTTCCTTTTTTGTTATTAGAATGTATGGATAAGTATAGCATAAACCGAGAGTTTGCCGCAAGGGAAGAATTTTTATCTTTTCATTAAGAGTTTGCTGGTTTATAATCAAAGAGGAAATGTAAAAAAGGTGGATAAGTATAATGGAAGAAAATCGAATATTGAATGAAATAGCAGCTTGTGACAAACTTTTAATCGGCATTGGTGAGGAGTGGAACAAGGAAGCCTTGCCGGATATCCAGAGCCTTTATGGAAAAATGGCCAAGCTCATAGAGGGAAAAGATTATTTTATCATAACCACTGTTACGGATGGAGAGATATTAAAGTCCTCTTTGGATCCGGGCCGAATTACTGCTCCCTGCGGAAATGTAACCTGGAGGCAATGTTCAAAGTCCTGTACAAAGAATATATGGGAGCCGGGGGAAGTGGCTGATGATATTTGCCCTTATTGCAAATCGCCTCTGACCGGTAATACCATTGAAGCGGAAAACTACATTGAGGAAGGGTATCTTCCCCAGTGGAATGCATACACCGGCTGGCTGGCGGGTACGCTTAACAAAAAGCTTCTGCTTCTGGAACTGGGTGTGGGCTTTAAAACTCCTACAGTTATCCGATGGCCCTTTGAGAAAACCATATCAGTCAACAGAAAGTCCCGCATGTACCGTATTCACGGAAAATTCTCTCAGCTTCCGGAAGAAATAAAGGAGAGGGCAGAGGGGATTTCGGAAAATTCCGGGGAGTTTTTTCGCTGTTTATAAGGACTTTTTCCGTTGTGAATTGTCAGAACCTGTGTTAAAATGTTGAAAAAAGGCGTAAAGAGGTGGAGCCCATGATAGCGATAATTGACTACGATGCTGGAAACTTAAAAAGTGTGGAAAAAGCCCTGACCGCATTGGGGGAAAATCCGGTGGTGAGCCGGGATAAAGAAACCATTCTTTCTGCTGACAAGGTGATACTGCCGGGCGTGGGAAACTTTGGAGCCTCCATGGAAAAGCTTCATCAATATGGGCTGGCAGAGATAATACGCCAGGTGGCAGAAAAGGGAACGCCTCTTCTTGGAATTTGTGTGGGATTTCAGCTTTTTTTTGAAGGCAGTTCCGAAAGTCCGGGAGTGAAGGGGCTTTCGCTGTTTCCGGGAGAGTTTGTGAGATTTCCCGATGCGCCAGGACTTAAAGTGCCTCATATGGGCTGGAACAACCTGGATATTAAGCCGGGAGCAAGACTTTTTAAAGGACTGGAATCAGGGGCATATGTGTATTTTGTCCATTCATACTATTTAGGAGCAGGCCAGGAATCCCATGTGGCAGCAACTGCCGAATACGGGGTTAAATTTGCTGCTTCTGTGGAACGGGAAAACGTATTTGCCTGCCAGTTTCACCCGGAAAAAAGCGGGAATACCGGTTTGAAGATCTTAAAAAATTTCATCGAGCTGACCTAAAGGAGGTAACCGATGCTGACAAAGAGAATTATTCCATGCCTGGATGTACATAACGGAAGGGTGGTAAAGGGTGTTAATTTTGTAAATCTGCAGGATGCCGGGGATCCGGTGGAAATCGGAGCCGCCTATGATAAGGCAGGGGCTGATGAACTGGTATTTCTGGATATCACCGCTTCTTCTGACAACCGCAACACAGTGGTGGATATGGTGCGCCGGGTGGCAGAGCGGGTATTTATACCCTTTACCGTAGGAGGAGGAATCCGCACGGTAGAGGATTTTAAGATGCTTCTTCGGGAGGGAGCCGATAAAATATCTATTAATTCTTCTGCTGTCAATACGCCCCGCCTGATTTCCGATGCAGCGGATAAATTCGGGCGTCAGTGTGTAGTAGTAGCCATTGATGCCAGAAGGAGAACCGATGGCAAGGGCTGGAACGTGTTTAAAAATGGAGGCCGTGTAGATACAGGTCTTGATGCGGTGGAGTGGGCGGCAGAAGCCGACCGCCTTGGAGCGGGGGAAATTTTGCTGACCAGTATGGACTGTGACGGAACTAAGGCAGGATATGATGATGAATTAAACCGCATCATAGCGGATCTGGTTTCCGTTCCTGTCATCGCATCGGGAGGGGCGGGGACTATGGAACATTTCCGCCGTGCCCTGACGGAAGGAAAGGCAGATGCTGCCCTGGCAGCCTCCCTGTTTCATTACAAGGAATTGGAAATTATGGAGCTAAAGCGTTATTTAAGCAGTGAAGGAGTACCGGTCAGGCTTTAGAAACCGCGTTAGAAACAAAGGAGAGATAAACATGGGAGCAATACAGAACGATTGGCTGGAGCCCTTAAGCAGGGAGTTTAAAAAGCCATATTACAAGGAACTTTATCAAAAGGTGAGGCATGAGTATGAAACCGGAACCGTGTTTCCTGAACCGGATGACATATTCAATGCCTTTGAGGTCACTCCTCTTTCCAAAGTCAAGGTGGTGATTCTGGGCCAGGACCCTTACCATAACAACGGGCAGGCCCATGGCATGTGCTTTTCTGTAAAGCCAGAAGTGGATACTCCACCTTCTCTGGTGAATATTTATCAGGAACTTCGGGAGGATTTAGGATGTGAGATACCAAATAACGGGTTTTTGAAGAAATGGGCGGACCAGGGAGTTATGCTTTTAAACACAGTTCTCACGGTACGGGCTCATGCGGCCAATTCCCATCAGGGAATTGGCTGGGAGAAGTTTACAGATGCAGCCATCCAAATCCTTAACGAACAAGACCGTCCCATGGTATTTCTATTGTGGGGACGTCCGGCTCAAAACAAGAAGACCATGCTGACTAACCCCAAGCATCTGATTTTAGAGGCCCCTCATCCCAGCCCGCTTTCGGCATACAGGGGATTTTTCGGCTGCAGGCATTTCAGCAAGACCAATGCCTACTTACAGGATAACGGACTGGAGCCCATTGACTGGCAGATTGAAAATATTTAAGAAGACAGGGGAAACACAATGAATTTTGTTGAGATTTTAAAGGTGATTGTTCTTGGAATCGTAGAGGGATTTACAGAATGGCTTCCCATCAGCAGTACAGGACATATGATCCTGGTAGATGAGATCATCCATTTAAACCAGCCCTCTGATTTTAAAAACATGTTTTTGGTGGTGATACAGCTGGGGGCCATCTTGGCGGTGGTGGTCTTATACTTTGAAAAATTAAATCCCTTTTCACCAGGAAAAAAGCCAGCCCAGAAGCAGGCTACCCTGGTTTTGTGGTCCAAGATTGTTCTCGCTTGTATTCCGGCGGCAGTGATCGGTTTTTTGGTGGATGACATTCTTGAAGAATACCTGATGAACGGGTATGTGGTGGCAGCCACTCTGGTCATCTACGGCGTTTTATTTCTGGTTATTGAAAACAGAAACCAGTATAAAAGCTTTGAGGTGAAGAAGACAGGGGATATTTCTTATCAGACTGCCCTTTCTATAGGATTATTCCAGCTTTTGGCCCTGATTCCAGGTACTTCCCGTTCGGGAGCTACTATTTTAGGAGCTATGATCCTGGGATGTTCCCGGTCGGCTTCTGCGGAATTTTCCTTTTTTCTGGGAATTCCCATTATGTTTGGTGCCAGCTTTTTGAAGATCGTAAAATACGGGATGAACTTTACCGGCTCCCAGGTTTTCTATCTCCTTTTGGGCATGGTCATCGCTTTTGTGGTTTCTGTTTATGCCATTCGGTTTTTGATGGAATATATCAGACACCATGACTTTAAATTCTTTGGGTATTACAGGATCATTTTGGGAGCAGTGGTGCTTTTGTATTTTATTGTTACGGCCCTTCTGGGTTAAAATGCAGGTGAAAATGCCCCTGTTCAGCGGTGTAAAAAGAGAGTTGACAGCCAGTTTTTTCTGGTGTCAACTCTCTTTTGATGGGTGGGTCATGTTTCGTTCCTTTCTGACCGATCATGGCTGAAACAGCATCCCGATCCGTCCTTCCGCGGCTTGTTCATCAATGCCATCGAAAGAAAATTGTAAATTACGTTTCTGCGTGTTAAGCCCTTTCTTCATCTCTGCATAGTCCTTGACATTTACTTTTGTTAAGCCATAATCAATATAGATATCACAATCAAAAGAATTGGCCGTGTTGATCAAAAGCGCCAGAGGAATAGGGGTGCAACGCAGCATGATATCGACTTGTTTCGTCCGCATATGCATGCCTCCTTTTCCTGGTGTCCGGATAAAACCCGGTGTGAACGTTTGTCTGCAACTACATGAGGGGTTCGCTTGGTATCAACAGGATGAGAATCAAATAACTGATTCTAACTCTATTTTACCATTAATTATTAGAAAAACAAGAGAAAAATTTAAAATATGTAAAAAATGTCCTTGCTGATTATTAAAAGCAGAAGCAGCTTCTTAATCCCTGCAAGGACATTATATCTGGAAAATGCCGGATTTATGCATACTCCGGGTGTTACTGGCTCATTACCGGTCCTCCCGGAAGTAGGACAGGCCCAGGCTGGCCGGAGGCTGGTGCTCCCTTTTTTTTCTCAGGCTGGTTATGATCAGAACAATAATGGTGACCACATAGGGAAGAGCTTTGAATATTTCCTGAGCTCCCCGGTTCAGGCCCGGAATATAAAGATAGAGGATGTAAAGACCGCCAAAGAGCAGTGAGCCCCAGATGGCATTTACCGGCTTCCAGAGAGCGAAGATGACCAAAGCAATTGCCAGCCACCCTCTGTCCCCAAAGCCGTTGTTGGTCCAGGTTCCTCCGGAGTATTCCATTACGAAATATAAACCTCCCAGGCCGCTGATCCCGCCTCCGATGGAGGTGGCCAGATATTTATAGGCAGTCACATGGATGCCTGCCGCATCAGCAGTGGCAGGACTTTCACCCACAGCCCTTAAATTTAAGCCCTTCTTTGTCTTGCTTAAAAATAAGGTCAGGAGTATGGCAAGAATAATCCCCAGATAGGTCAGAAAGCCATAGGAAAACAGCATCTGTCCTATGGGCCCCAGCTTTGACAGCACAGGAATGGGGGTTTTAAATGCCGCACCTGTCACAGCCACGGAAAGCTGCCCCACTCCACCGGAAAGCTTTGCCAAAGAGCCACCGAAAAAGTTTCCAAAACCCACTCCAAAGGTGGTCAGGGCCAGGCCGGTTACGTTTTGATTAGCCCTTAAGGTGATGGTCAGGACGCTGTAGATCAGCCCTCCAAATGCGGCACAGAAAAATGCGCAGAGAAAAGAAATAATAATCCCTGTCAAGCCGTTTGGAGAGGCGGAAGAATTCTCATATAAAAATGCACCTATAAGCCCTGCAATACCCCCCATATACATCATGCCGGGTATTCCCAGATTTAAGTTTCCGGATTTTTCTGTCAGGATCTCTCCCAGAGCCCCGTATAGGATGCCGATGCCCTGGCCGATAGCTTTTTGAATGAATATGACTAATAATCCCATAATTTTTACTCCTCTCTATCTGCCAAAGGGTGTTTCCTGCCCCTGATTTTCACCTGATAATCTATAAAGAATTCACAACCCAGAATAAAAAACAGAATAATACCGGTGATGACATCGGAAGCGTTTTCATTTAAATTGAACTGGGAAGCAATCTGCCCGGCTCCTTTTTGCATGAACACCAGGAAAAAAGAAACCAGGATCATGGCAAAGGTATTGAATTTGCTGAGCCAGGATACGATGATGGCCGTAAAGCCACGCCCTCCGGCAGTGCTGGTTGAGATCGTATGGCTGGCACCGCTGACTATGATAAAGCCTGCAATTCCGCATAAAGCCCCGGAAAGAGCCATGGTACGCAATATAACTCTTTTTACATTGATTCCCGCATAGCGGGCTGTGTTCTCGCTTTCACCGACCACAGAGATCTCATATCCGTGTTTGCTGTATTTTAAGTAAATAAACATGGCTGCGGTTAATGCCAGGACGATTACCAGATTCCACCCGTATTCCATATCAAACAGCCTGGGAAGCCAGCCGCCCTTGGTGGACGAGTTGATAGTTCCAACAGAATTAGAACCTTTGGGGTTTTCCCAAAAGATGATTCCGAAGGTGACTGCCTGCATGGCCACATAATTCATCATCAGGGTGAACAGGGTTTCGTTGGTGTTCCAGAAAGCCTTAAAAAGGGCGGGAATGAAAGCCCATGCCATGGCCGCTGCGGCGCTTCCCAGTAGCATGAGAGGAAACAGCACAAGAGGAGGAAGGGTATTTCCCAGATGAATCATCATGGCCGCTGATGCAACGCCCCCTATGAGCACCTGTCCCTCGGCACCTATGTTCCAGAACCTCATTTTAAAGGCGGGAGTAATACCCACAGCAATACACAATAGTACCAGTGTATCCCGGACGGTCATCCAAGCCCGCCGTTTTGTGCCTACTGCCCCATCAAAAATCCCTCTGTAAACTTCTACGGGATTAAGTCCGGTAAGGGCTACGATCACGACTGCGCAGACAATTAAGGATAAAAGGACGGCTGCGATCCGGATAGACCATGCCTTCCAGGGTTCTATGGACTCCCGTTTTGACATGAGGAAAAACGGTTCTCTTATCTTGTTCATCGGCTTTCACCTCCTGCTTTTGTCATCAGTCTTCCGATTTCCTCCTTGACGGCTGTCCGACCATCCACAATGCCTGTGATTTTCCCGCCGCACATGACCAGAATCCGGTCGCACAGCTCCATGAGTACGTCTAAATCTTCGCCCACACACAGAACAGCGGTTCCCCGTTTTTTCTGTTCATTGAGCAGACGATAGATGGTGTATGAGGAATGGATGTCAAGCCCTCTGACCGGGTAGGCCACCAGGAGAACGGCGGGAGATGAGGATATCTCTCTTCCAACCAGAACTTTCTGTACATTTCCGCCTGATAGCTTCCGTACCGGAATGGCGGTACCGGGAGTGGCTATTTCAAGATCTTTGATAAGCTTTTCCGCCAGGGTTTTGGGCTCTTTTCTGTCTGTAAAGAAGGAACGGCCTTTTTGATAACTTCTCAGCATAATGTTATCCGTTAAATCCATGGACCCTACCAGTCCCATGCCAAGCCGGTCTTCCGGCACAAAGGAAAGCCTAACCCCGGCTCTGGATATTTCAGCAGCGGACATGGCAGTCAGTTCCTTTTCACCTCCCTCCGGAGGATAATATGTAATGGAGCCGGATGCAGCTTGAGTGAGCCCGGCAATGGATTCTAAAAGTTCCCTTTGGCCGCTTCCCGCCACTCCTGCAATGCCCAAAATTTCACCGCTGACGGCAGTAAATGAAGCATCTTCCAGGGCTTTGGCGCCCTCCCTGCCAATGCAGGTCAGCCCCCTTATCTCCAGTCGCTTCCTGGGAGATTTTGGCTCAGGGCGTTCTATATTTAAGACCACTTTTTTTCCTACCATCATTTCCGTCAGGGATTCTTCCGTGGCTTTTGCAGTCTCTACAGTCCCGATGTACTGTCCTTTGCGAAGCACGGATACCCGGTCGGATAGCTCTAAAACCTCATGGAGCTTGTGGGTGATAATGATGATGGAATGGCCAGCTTTGCGCATGTTGCGAAGGACGGCAAAGAGCCGCTGTGCCTCTTGGGGAGTCAGGACAGCGGTGGGTTCATCCAGTATCAGGATATCTACGCCCCGATAAAGCATCTTGACAATTTCCACGGTCTGCTTCTGTGAGACCGACATGGTGTATATTTTCTGATTGGGGTCTAACTCAAAACCATATCTGGCGGTAAGGCTGTTAATCTTATCTGTAATGGTCTTCCGGTCCAGAAGTTCTTTGCCGGGCAGCCCCAGGATAATGTTTTCCGCCGCACTGAGCACCTCCACCAACTTAAAATGCTGGTGGATCATGCCGATTCCCAGATCAAAAGAATCCCTGGGAGAGCGGATGGCAACGTCTTTTCCGCCAATGGAAATCTGTCCTTCATCAGGGTAGTAGATTCCGGAGATCATATTCATAAGAGTGGTCTTTCCACTTCCGTTTTCGCCAAGAATAGACAAAATCTCCCCCTTTTTTACAGACAGGCAGACCTTATCATTGGCAATTGTTTTTCCAAACCGCTTGGTGATATTTTTTAATTCAATGGCATAATTTTCGTTCACACGGCTAACCTCCGTATTTATGATTTCCTGATTTTTCCAGTTCTTTTAATAACAGTAAAAAGCGGGCCAGAGGATCTGGCTCCGCTTTCTGATCCGACTCATTTCCTTTTATAATTAATTGTCAATGGTCGTAATTCCGTCAATCAATATGTCAAATGCAGGTGCGGAACCGTATGTGGATTCATGGAAATATCCGTCTGAAATATATTCCACATCAATTCCGTCTTTCTTATAGGTATCCAGCTTCTGACCGCCTACTGTGAAGGTAGAAGTATCAAATACGTGAAGGTTTCCGGCAATAATAGCGCTTTCCACTTCCTTTACCTTTTCCTCAGTTCCCGGAGCGATTACAGACTTATTAAGCTCTGTGATAGAGTTTGCACCTTCTTTATAGCCCTGGCACCAGTCTGTCTCAAAGGTTTTTCCGTCCATAACGCTCTGAACCGCATAAGTCACATATGGAGCCCAATCAATTGCGGCAGAAGTCAGGGCAGTTTTAGGAGCAGTTGCGGTCATGGAAATGTTGTAGCCTACGCAGGGAACTCCGGCTGCCTCACTGGCAGTAGGAGCGCCGGTGGTGTCCGCATGCTGGCTTATGAGCACGCAGCCGTTGGAGATCAGGGCATCCGCTGCCTCTTTTTCCAAGTCAAAGCTGGACCAGCTGTTGGTGTATTTTACTTCCATGACAGCTTCCGGGCATACGGAGCGCACACCTAAGAAGAAAGAGGTATAGCCGCTGATAACCTCAGCAAAAGGATAAGCCCCCACATATCCCACCTTTGCGGCATCCTTGCTTATTTTGCCATCTTCAATCATCTGGTTCAGCTTAAGTCCTGCTACAACTCCAGAAACATAACGGGACTCATAAACATTGGTGAAATAGTTATGCATATTTTCCAGCCCGCTTAAAGCAGCCTGATATCCGGTGGCATGGCAGAACTGTACATCAGGGTACTCCTTGGCAGCTTCCAGAATATAAGACTCATGGCCAAAACTGTTGGCAAAAATAATGTTGCAGCCCTGATCAGCCAAATCCATAGCTGCATCTCTGGCAGTTTCATCCTCAGGGATATTCCATTTTACAATAACCTGGTCATCGGATAAGCCAAGTGCAGCCTTCATGTCTGTGGCACCCTTGTAATGTGCGGCTGTATAACCTTCATTTTCGTCACCGATATAAATAAAGCCTACCTTTAAATCTTCTTTAGCTATTGGCTTTAAGCTTCCAGCCGTCTGATCCCCACTGCTTGATGACTCTGTCTGGGCCGTCTCTGTTGCTTTGGCGGTTGTTGTTTCGCCGCCGGCTGCCGAGGTTCCTGTGCCTGAGGAGCTTCCGCATGCCGATAAGGCCAGGGCAGTGAGCCCCACTAATGCCAGTCCTGTTAATTTCTTCATTTTCATAACTTTCCTCCTTGACAATTTGGTATTAAAAATCAAAAAGCGCCGGATGTCACTTGGACATATCCGACGCTTTTGTCATTTCTTTATAAATATGGATTAGTATATCATCTTTTTTGCTGTTGTCAATATTAATTCAGGACTTTCTAATATCCGGGCTTAAACTGTTTAGAATTTAAAGTCATACATTTTCTGCAATTTCATAGATAAGACGTTCAGAATCTTCCCAACCCAGACATGGATCTGTAATAGATTTTCCGTAGCAGTGCTCACCAACCTTCTGGCTTCCCGGCTCGATGTAGCTTTCGATCATCAGGCCCTTTACCAGAGCACAGATTTCAGGAGAATGCTTTCTGCTGTGAAGGACTTCCTTGGAAATACGGATCTGTTCTTTGTATTTTTTATTAGAATTGGAATGGTTGGCATCTACGATACAGGCAGGATTCTCCAAGTCACGTTCGCTGTACATCTCATGAAGAAGAGATAAGTCCTCGTAGTGATAGTTGGGGATACACTGACCGTGTTTGTTGACTGCACCTCTTAAAATGGTGTGAGCCAGAGGATTGCCATTGCTTCTCACTTCCCAGCCTCTGTAGGTGAAATCGTGGTGATGCTGGGCTGCCACAACAGAGTTGAGCATAACAGACATGTCGCCGCTGGTAGGGTTTTTCATGCCAACAGCAACGTCACAGGCGCTGGAAGTCAGCCGATGCTGCTGATTTTCAACAGAACGGGCACCAATGGCGATGTAGGACATAATATCGTCAAGATATCCTAAGTTTTCAGGGTAAAGCATTTCGTCGGCTGTGGATAAGCCGGTTTCTATAAGAACCTTCATATGCATCTTACGGATGGCAATAAGGCCTTCACGCAGGTCCGGCTTTTTCTCCGGATCAGGCTGATGAAGCATTCCTTTATAACCTTCCCCCGTGGTCCTGGGCTTATTGGTATAGATTCTTGGAATGATAATCAGACGGTCTTTTGTCTGCTCCTGTACTTTTATCAGGCGGTTTGCATAATCAGAAACAGAATCTTCATTGTCTGCAGAACAGGGGCCGACAATAACAAGGAATTTATCACTTTTTCCAGTGAGCACATCACTGATAGCCTGATCCCGTTCTGTTTTTCGTGCTGCCGATTCCGCCGGCAGCGGGAATTGTTCCTTGATTTCTTCCGGGCTAGGCAGATTATTAATATATTGAAATCCCATAATGTCCTCCTGTGTATGTTTCTGATTTATTTTTCTGTTGATTATATAACAGAACACAGGAAAAATCCAGTATTCCTTAAAAATTTGGCAATGTGCATCCCTTAGGTGTTCCTTTTTGTAAAAAAATAGTGTATGATTGCAGGGAATAACAAAAGGAAGGGTGTATTTCTATGGAAAAGTATTGGAATTGGGAAGGAAGCTATATCGGTGTAAGACAGGGAAATTACTTAACTGCCTGTGACGGAATAATTCTTGGAAAATTCTATGGTAAAGAAATTTATGACAGGAATGGAAATTACATCGGAGAAATAGGAAAAAGCAGCAGACTGATTAAAAATACAACAAAGGGAAACTTTCGCCGTCCGGGCTTCAGCCCTTATGTGAAGGGAACTATAACCGCACCGTTTCAATGCTGTGATCCTTATCCCATGATTCGGGGATATGAAGATTTCGGGTTTTAGATAAAAAAGGTTCTTGACAAACCAGATAAAACCTCATATACTAGTCAATAATTTCATATTTAACAAAAAGCTTTGATAAGAACAAGTAGCAATGCAGGGACCAGACAGAAAGCAGCCGGCAGATGAGAGGCGCATGGAAAGTGGATTGTGAATACATCTTTGAGCTTCACACCAAACGGCAAAGCTGCCCAGTAGGCTGTGACGGATTCCCGCACCCGTTATTGTGCTAGAGTATCTTATCGGTACTCAAAGAGGTAAGCAGCGTGAGCTGTTTATAAACTTAAGGTGGTAACGCGAGACTTCAGCCTCGTCCTTTTGACAGGACGGGGCTTATTTTTTGTCCAAAAAGAGAAAAGGAGAAGCAGCATGAAAATCTATGAAGAGCTAAGAGCCAGAGGGCTGATTGCCCAGGTGACAAATGAAGAAGAGATCAGCAAAATGATCAACGAAGGGAAAGCCATATTTTATATTGGTTTTGACCCCACGGCAGACAGTCTGCATGTAGGCCATTTTATGGCATTGTGTTTGATGAAGCGTCTTCAGGAGGCAGGCAACAAGCCTATCGCCCTGATCGGCGGAGGAACAGGCATGGTTGGAGATCCCTCAGGCCGCAGTGATATGCGCCAGATGATGACAGATGAAATCATCCAGCATAACTGTGACTGCTTCAGGGAGCAGATGAGCCGTTTTATTGACTTTTCCGAAGGAAAGGCTCTGATGGTCAATAATGCAGACTGGCTCTTGGAATTAAATTATATTGATTTTCTCCGGGAAGTTGGCCCCCATTTTTCAGTCAACCGGATGCTGACGGCTGAGTGCTATAAGCAGCGTATGGAAAAGGGTCTGAGCTTTTTGGAGTTTAACTATATGATTATGCAGAGCTATGATTTTTATGAGTTATTCAACCGCTATGGCTGTAATATGCAATTCGGAGGAGATGATCAGTGGAGCAATATGCTTGGAGGAACCGAATTGATCCGTCGTAAGTTAGGTAAGGATGCTCACGCCATGACCATCACCCTGCTGTTAAACTCTGAAGGTAAAAAGATGGGTAAGACCCAGTCGGGAGCGGTATGGCTTGATCGGTCAAAGACCTCAACCTTTGACTTCTATCAGTACTGGAGAAATATTGGTGACGCAGATGTGTTAAAATGCCTGCGTATGCTGACCTTCCTTCCTTTAGAGCAAATCGATGAAATGGATCAGTGGGAGGGCAGCCAGCTGAATCAGGCAAAGGAAATCCTGGCATTTGAGCTGACCAATCTGGTTCACGGAGAAGAAGCAGCGGAAGAAGCCCAAAAGAGTGCCAGAGAGCTGTTTGCCGGAGGCAATGCAGAAAGCATGCCTACCTGTGAGCTGGAAGAGGAAGATTTTAAAGAGGGATCTGTGGATATTCTGACCATCCTTCAAAAATCCGGATTGTCTTCCACCCGTTCCGAAGCAAGACGAAATGTGGAGCAGGGCGGAGTGACTGTAGAAGGAGAGGCTGTTTCTGATATTAAGGCGTTCTTTACCAGAGAGCAGTTATCAGGCCAGGGACTTGTGGTAAAACGGGGAAAGAAGAAATTTGTAAGAGTGATTTTGAAATAATAGAAGAAAAAGTAAGGGCAGCCGAAAATTTATTTTGCGGCTGCCTCTTTTTTATGGCCATACCGGTTCTAGATCCGGGTCCTGGAGAGAAAGAATGAAATTTAGTTTGTCCTCCAGGGTATGTAATTGAAGAATGGATTCGTACTCTTCATTCAGCTTGTCATATACGCTTAGTATGGGGGTGCAGCGGTCGTATGTGTTGTCAAGAATCATATCCAGATTTTTTATGGTCAGGTCCACGATGTAAGGGTCTAAAAGACCGGCATTTTTCTGATTTCTAAGTATGTCGGTGATTTTATTCTTTGGGAAAGAATCCTTATAGCTTCTTTTCCCGGTGAGGGCGCTGATAATATCAGCGATGGCAACAAGGCGCTCGGCAACAGTAAGTTCCTTGGCAGTAAGTCCCCTGGGATAGCCGGAGCCGTCTAATTTCTCATGGTGGCGCAGGGAAATCCGCTGAATGGTTTCATCAATTGCTCCTCCGAAAATTTCTTCTGTCAGATCTACGTGGGTCATCATAATGGACATGGCCTGGGAACTTAGTTTTCCCGGAAACTCAAGGATTTCCAGGGGAATGGCTATTTTCCCTAAGTCGTGAAGCAAAGAACCGCAAAGAACCTGATTGATCTGAGACTCCGGAAGGTTAAGGAGCAGAGCCAGCTCATAGCTGATGCTGGTGGTGGTTATGGTGTGTGTTGCGGTGTAAGAACTTCGAAAGTCAATGAGAAATACCAGCATTTTTAAATAGTCCGTAGTATTATTGGTGGAAAGAGGGATGCTGGTTAAAAAGTCAAAGTAATCAGGGTCTGTTCTCTGCTCCTCTTCTATGGTCTGAGTCAGGTTGAGCTTTGCCGCTAAGTCTACCAGGTGAGGGGCATATGTTGTTCCTTTTCCTTTGATCAGTGAATTACGGGTATCTTTCCAGGAGTTCTTCTCCACTGACATGGAAATATCGATCCGGTCTGCAATATGAATGATCTGGGCCACATTTTTTATAGAAGAAGTCAGCTCTGCCTGGGCCTCCAGTAAGTTCCAGGCTGTATGGTGAAAGAGGATTGCGGGAGCCAGCTTTTTGAGCGGAGAAAAATACCGGATAAACAGATAACCATAGGAGCAATGCCCCCAGACATTATGAGTTTCAAATTGAAGTATTCTGGAAATTTCTTCGGTTTTGTATGCTCCGATATCGTGGATATGAGCAAGGAGGCAGTAGTCCCGCAGCTCTGTGGCAGAACACAACTCTGCTTTGTGAAGCATTCGAAAAACGATATAGGCAACCCGGGAACCGTGTTCCGTGAGCCGGGGCTCGATGTTGCTGCAAAAGCGGCGCATTATGCCGATAATACTTTTATTGTTTAAAGTATTAGTGTATTGCATTTTCATTTGTGAATCCTCCTGATTAATTACCGTTCTGAGATTATAACATGTCAAATCATACCATGTTTTGGCAAAAAAATACAGTTTTTTCAAACAAAATTCCAAAAACACATCCCCCCCTTCTGATTGTGTAATCCCATGTGATTAAAAAACAGAAAGTTTGCCCAATTGCAGTTACAAGAAAAAAGGGGAATCATAATCATAGTGTTACATATGGCTTTATATTTTACAAAATTTGCCGATATGAAAGATAAGAACACCACTATGGGGAGTAAATGAGAGAAGGGGGAGATCTGATGAACCGGATTCAGATGGCAGGAGAAAAATGGCAAAGAGTGCCATTGACCAATTAAAGGCTCAGTACCCTTCTCTTCCTATTAATATAGATGACAAAGAAAACAGAGGCGGATGGGGGGGAAACCGGAAGAGCGGGTAAAAGCCGGGCGTGCTCTCCGTTCCCTGAAAAAGCTTTTATCCAGGGGAGGCAGGAAAGGCAGGCTACAATTACCGGCACGGTGATTTTTTTAGTATTCATGCTCTGGCATATATGGAATTTGGCCAACCTTTTTGTATAACCTATCCTCTGTTTGACTAGGATATACGTATATGTTAAAATGAAAAGAGATCCGCAGTATCAACTGCAAAGCCAGATAAAGCGAGGAAATAAATATATGGAAAGCAAATATAAAAACCTGTATAAGCAGCTTCTTGAGAAAATAGAACGGGGAGAGTACCAGCCCGGCGCTAAGCTTCCCGCCGAAGGAGATATGATGGAAGTTTATCATGTCTCCCGCGACACTGTCCGTAAGGCCCTGGAACTTTTGGCCCAGGATGGATATATTAAAAAGGCCAGGGGAAAAGCGGCAGAAGTTCTGGGTAAAAATAAGTTTCATTTCCCGGTTTCAGAGATTGCAAGTTTTAAGGAAATTTACCGTTTTTCCGATTCAAAGCCCAAAACATATGTGGAGAACCTGGAGATTGTAAAAAACGATAAAAAGCTTATGGAAGCCCTGCAGATCGGACCGGAAGATGAAGCTTATTTACTGGAACGGGTAAGGGAAATTGAGGGAGAAAAGATTATCATTGACAAGGATTACTTTTCCAGAAAGGTGGTAGAGAACCTTCCTTTGCGGGCGGCTAAAGATTCTGTTTATGAATATCTGGAGTATGAACTGGGACTTAAAATTGGATTTGCTATGAAAGAAATCACGGTTCATAGTGCCGTAAATGAGGATTACCGCCTGTTGGACATGGGAATCTATGACATGGTGGTAGTGGTGAAAAGCTATACGTATCTGGATGATTCCACCTTGTTTCAATATACGGAATCACGCCACCGGCCGGACAAGTTTAAGTTTGTGGATTTTGCCCGCCGGAAGCTGTAAAAAGGTTTTCCAGCATGTTGACAAAGGTATACGTATATGTTATAGTTTGATTGTAAATATAACGTATAAGTTAAAGTGAACGTGAAGACATGTATGGAAAGGAGTGTTGGTATGGGAAAGTATGAAAGCGACGGAAAAAAACTATTGGAGTATGTGGGAGGTAAGGAGAATATCAGCGCGGTATCCCACTGTATGACCAGGATGCGTTTTGTACTGATTAATGCGGAAAAAGCGGATACGCAGAAGATCGAAGCCCTGGAAAGCGTAAAGGGAACTTTTACCCAGGCAGGACAGTTTCAGGTCATTATAGGAAATGATGTACAATTGTTTTATAATGATTTTACAGCAGTATCAGGTATAGAAGGGGTATCCAAGGACGCGGTAAAAAGTGAGGCAAAAGGGAATATGAATCTTTTACAGCGATCTGTGGCAGATATTGCTGAGATTTTTGCTCCTTTAATTCCTGCCATAATCGTGGGAGGTTTGATTCTTGGCTTTCGAAACATCATCGGAGAGATCAAGTTCATGAACGGCGGAACCGAGACTCTAATTCAGGCCTCCGTCTTCTGGGCAGGTGTTCACAGCTTTCTGTGGCTCATCGGTGAGGCTGTCTTTCATTTTCTGCCTGTTGGTATTACGTGGTCCGTTACAAGAAAGATGGGCACCACTCAGATACTGGGAATTGTTCTGGGCCTGACCCTGGTTTCTCCTCAGCTTTTAAATGCATATGGCATGGCTTCAGGCGCAGAAGTTCCATATTGGGATTTTGGCTTCGTAAAAATGGGAATGATCGGCTATCAGGCACAGGTAATTCCAGCGATTCTTGCAGGTTTTGTACTGGTTTATCTGGAGCGGTTCTTTAAGAAAATTACGCCCCAGGCAGTTTCCATGATCGTGGTTCCGTTTTTTTCCCTGATTCTGGCAGTTATTGCCGCTCATGCAGTGGTAGGGCCCATTGGCTGGACTATAGGCTCCTGGATTTCAAAAGTTGTTTATGCAGGACTGACCTCCAGCTTCCGCTGGCTGTTTGCAACCTTATTCGGCTTTGTCTATGCCCCCCTTGTCATTACCGGGCTTCACCATATGACAAATGCCATTGACTTACAGCTGATGGCTGAATTCGGCGGAACCATGTTATGGCCCATGATTGCCTTGTCAAACATTGCACAGGGGTCTTCCGTATTAGCTATGATCTATCTTCAGAGAAAAAACAAAGAAGCAAAACAGATTTCGGTTCCTGCCTGCATCTCCTGTTATCTGGGAGTTACGGAGCCGGCTATCTTTGGTGTGAATTTAAAGAGAGGATATCCTTTCCTGGCAGCTATGACTGGTTCCGCTTTGGCAGCAACGGTTTCGGTGGGAATGAATGTCATGGCTAACTCCATCGGAGTGGGAGGGATTCCCGGAATCCTGTCCATTCAGCCTCAGCACATGCCTGTCTTTGGAATGTGTATGCTGATTGCCATTGCAGTGCCGTTTATCATTACCGTTACTTTGGGGAGAAAGAAGGGAGTTCAGTAAATGCAGAAATTCAGGAAATCATGTGTATATCAGATCTATCCCAAATCTTTTCAGGATACCAATGGGGATGGAATAGGGGATTTGAAGGGAATCGTTGACAGACTGGATTATTTAAAAAAGCTGGGAGTGGATTATCTTTGGCTGACTCCATTTTTCCTGTCACCTCAAAATGATAACGGCTATGATATCCAGGATTATTACCGGATTGCCCCTATGTTTGGCACTATGGAGGATTTGGTGAGTCTGGTAGCAGAGGCAGGCCAGCGTGGAATGGCACTGATGTTTGATATGGTTTTTAACCACACCTCCACCAGCCATGAGTGGTTTCAGAAAGCCTTAAAGGGAGAAAAGGAATTTCAGGATTATTATTTCTTCCGGGATGGTGAGAGGGAAAATCTGCCTACCAACTGGCAGTCTAAATTCGGGGGAAGTGCATGGGAGTATGTAGAGGAGCTGGGAAAATACTATCTGCACCTCTTCGACCGGACCCAGGCGGATTTAAACTGGGATAATCCCGCAGTGAGGGAAGAAGTGAAAAAGGTCATAGGTTTTTGGAAAGAAAAGGGAATCAAAGGATTCCGTTTTGATGTCATTAATCTGGTGTCAAAGCCTGACCAATGGGAAAATGATGAGGAAGGGGATGGCCGCCGGTTTTATACCGATGGTCCCCGGATTCATGAATACTTAAGGGAAATGGTAGAGGATACGGGACTGGATTCAGAAGATATGATTACTGTGGGGGAGATGTCCTCCACCACCATGGACCACTGCATCCAATATACGGCCCCTGAGGAAAGACAACTGAAGATGTGCTTTAATTTCCATCATTTAAAGGTGGATTACAAGGACGGAGATAAGTGGTCCCTGATGCCTTACGACTTTGAAGAATTAAAGGATCTTTTTCATACGTGGCAGGCCGGCATGGCACAGGGGGATGGCTGGAACGCAGTGTTCTGGTGCAACCACGACCAGCCCCGGGCTGTATCCCGGTTCGGTGATGACGGAATATACCGGAAAGAGAGCGCCAAGATGCTGGCAACTGTCATTCACGGGATGAGGGGAACCCCTTACATTTACCAGGGTGAAGAAATCGGCATGACTAATGGGGATTTTACGGATATTTCCCAGTACCGGGATGTAGAAAGCCTCAATTACTTTGGGATATTGAAGGAGCAGGGGCAGAAGGAAGAGGAGATTTACCGGATATTAGGAGAACGCTCCAGAGATAACGGAAGAACTCCCATGCAGTGGGAGTCAAAAGAGCAGGCAGGGTTTACTGCGGGTATTCCCTGGATCAGAGTCAACAGCAACAGTGAGAGTATCAATGTAAAGGATAGCTTATCTGATCCGGATTCTATTTTTTCCTATTATCAGAAATTGATTGAACTGAGGAAACAATATGATGTGATCAGCGAGGGCACCTATGAACCGGTACTTCTGGAGGACAAAGGAATATTTGCTTATAAAAGAATCTATAAGGAAGAATATCTGCTGGTTCTGGCGAATTTTACAGGCGGATTCCGGGAAGCAGAGCTGGATGAAAAATTGGATAGCTGGAATCTCCTGCTATCCAATGATAAAAATGTAAAAATAGATGGGAAGAAGGTTCATCTTGGCCCTTACGGAGCCATCATGCTTCATCATCAGGGGCTTGAATCACGCTCCCATCAGATGCTCTGACAGGATTCTGGCTCCCATGAGAATCAGGGTGACGCCTCCCGCCACTTCAGCTTTTGATTTATAACGTGTTCCAAAGGCATTTCCGGCTTTCACACCCAAAACGGATAGTACAAAGGTAATGGTTCCTATAAAAGAAATAGCAGGGACGATCTGAACATGTAAAAATGCAAAGGTAACTCCCACTGCCAGGGCGTCAATGCTGGTTGCGACAGCCAGCAGGCACATGCTCTTGGGATCAATGGAACAGACAGGACATAATTCTTCTTTGCTGAAGGCTTCCTTTATCATATTGATACCAATAGCACCCAGCAGCACAAAAGCAATCCAGTGGTCAAAGGCAGCGATGGAATTTTTAAACTGGGAGCCTAGAAAATAACCGATGAGGGGCATTCCTGCCTGAAAACCTCCAAAGTACAGACCAACGACAGCACCGTGCTTCCAGTTCATTTTCGGCATGCAAAGACCTTTGCAGATAGCAACGGCAAAGGCATCCATAGATAAGCCTGCCGCAATGATAAACAGTTCGATGAGTGACATGTGAAATTCCTCCTGTGCTTAGTAAATATATGCAGTAAAAAATAGAATCATTTCTAATCCTTTTTATTTAGCCTGATCTTTTCCAGATAAGCAAACAATTCTGGATCCACATTATCAAATAAGCGGTTTTTCTTTGAGGGGATTCGTTCCAGATGTTCCTTGTGAATTTCGGAATTAGTCTCCTCAATTTCTTTCTTTAAATCTCTGGCGGAAAGGCGGGTGCAGCCTTTCCCCAAAATAATAATCTGCTCCAGCTTGTCCGAGGTAGCAACCCGCACTTGATACTGCCTGCCGATCTGCTGGGAAATTTTTTCAATGTATTGGTCAGCCGTTTCAGCTTCCTTGGTGAAAATAACGTGGATGTTGTGGTATTTTATCACAGTACCTGGATTTCCTTTGACCTTATAACCGTCAAAGACCAGGACTACATTGCATTTTTTATATCCCTGGTAATTGCACAAAATATCCTGAAGCTTGATTCTGGCAGAATCCATGTTGAGCTCGGCCAAATCCTTTAAATCAGGCCAGGCAAATATGATGTTGTATCCATCTACCAATAGATATTCAGAGCTCATTATGGCACCTCAATTCCAAACTGTCAGGTTTTTGATACTTTCAGACATAAAAAAAACCTCCTTAATGTTAGCAAGCGTGGCTATAATTGTAACCTTTCCCACATAAAAAGTCAACATTGTGAGTTTTTTAAAAGATCTTTTTCCCGGCACAAAAGAATTTGTGAAAAATAAATATTGCGTCTTAAAAAAGATTATGTTAATATAAGTGAAATTCATTGTAATTAAAAATGTGAATTGTTATATTGTAAAAGGCAGAGAAGGAGACTCTGGCCTACTGGACCCGGACAGGAAGATGGCGTCACCGACTGAGAGCGCTGTCACGTGGGACTTGGCTAAGGGAACACTCCGGAGCCGATATGTCGAAGCGGCCCTATATGGCAAAAGCCAGCGGGCGTCATGAGTAGACTTATCCGTATGCATGCGTTAAATGCTTGAGTGGGGACATTTACCCCTCTGTCTGTCATATCTGCGGATGGAGGAAGGGATTTGTCTCAATGCGGGTGGTACCGCGGGAAATGATAGACTTATAAATCCCGTCCCGGAATATGTAACTGTATTCCGGGGCGGGATTTTTTATTGTAAAAATCTGCTGCCGGAGTCGAAACAATTACATTCAGGTAAGGAGAATACAGATATGGAATTCATCAGTGGTGTAAAAGAAAAGAACATGCTGGAAATTAAGGAGATTTGTTCCGGCGACTATGTGGGAAAGGCCGTTGCCATGGAAGGCTGCGTCCATACTATTCGGGATATGGGAGAGGTGGCCTTTGTCATCCTTCGGAAGGCAGACGGTCTGGTGCAGTGTGTTTACGAAGAAGGAAAGACTGATTTTGATTTGAGCATGCTAAAAGAGGAATCAGCCATCCGTGTTACGGGAACAGTATCAAAGGAAGAGCGGGCGCCCCGGGGATTTGAACTTCGACTTTTAACGGTTCAGGTGCTGTCTGAGCCTGCGCAGGCCCCTCCAATTGCCATCAGCAAATGGAAGCTGAATACTTCTTTGGAAACAAAACTGGCCCTTCGTCCTATTTCCTTGAGAAATCCCATGGAACGGGCAAAATTCCGGATTCAGGAAGGAATTGTCAGAGGATTTCGGGATTTTCTTCATTCCCAGGGCTTTACAGAAATCCGCACCCCAAAGATTGTAGCACGGGGAGCAGAAGGCGGTTCCAATGTATTCCGGCTGGACTATTTTAATAAGAAGGCAGAGCTGGGGCAGAGTCCTCAGTTTTATAAGCAGACCATGGTAGGAGTATATGACAGGGTATTTGAGGTTGCTCCTGTTTTCCGGGCGGAAAAGCATAACACGGTAAGACATTTGAATGAATATACCAGCATGGACTTTGAAATGGGATATATTAACAGCTTTGAGGAAATCATGGGAATGGAAACGGCCATGCTGCAGTATACTTGTTCCCTCCTTTCAAGAGAGTATGAGTCAGAGCTTAAGATGTTAAAGGTCACTCTTCCCGACGTGTCCCGTATTCCAACCGTCCGCTTTGACAAGGCAAAGGAACTGGTAGCTGAAAAATACAGCCGCAGAATAAAAAATCCCTATGATCTGGAACCGGAAGAGGAAGCCTTAATCGGCCGTTATTTTAAGGAAGAGTGTGGCAGTGATTTCGTATTTGTCACTCACTATCCTTCTAAAAAGCGCCCCTTTTATGCCATGGAAGATCCGGAGAATCCTACCTTTACCCTGAGTTTTGACTTATTGTTCAAGGGACTGGAGATTACCACAGGGGGACAGAGAATTCATGATTACGATACCATTATCAGTAAGATGGAATCCAGAGGTATGGATCCTGAAGATATTTCTTCTTATCTGATGATTTTTAAATATGGAATGCCGCCTCATGGAGGTCTGGGCATCGGCTTAGAACGGCTTACCATGAGACTTCTCGATGAAGCGAACGTGAGAGAAACCACTTTGTTTCCAAGAGATGTGACAAGACTGGAACCATAGAAGGAGGCAGAAGAAAATGGCAAATATCATTGATGATGAAACAATTGAGTATGTTGGAATTCTGGCAAAGCTGGATTTGAACACAGAAGAAAAAGAAGCTGCCAAAAAGGATATGGGACGTATGCTGGACTATATTGATAAGCTGAATGAGCTGGACACAGAAGGCGTGGAACCCATGTCCCACGTATTCCCAATTCACAATGTTTTCCGCCAGGACGTGGTGGAAAACGGCGATGACAGAGAAAATATCTTAAAGAATGCTCCTGAAAGCAAGGATGGAGCCTTTAAGGTGCCAAAGACAGTGGAATAGGGGGAAGAAAGATGACAGCAAAAGAAATTTTATCCCTTACGGCAGTAGAGCTGGGAAAAAAGATAAAACAAAAGGAAGTGACTTCTGCGGAAGCGGTCAGGGCGGTTCTTGGCCAGATCAGAGCAATGGAGCCGGTTCTTAACAGCTATGTGACTGTTGATAAAGAGGAAGAGATATTAAAGCAGGCAGAAGAAATCCAGAAACGAATTGACAGCGGGGAGCTGACAGGACCTCTGGCCGGAGTTCCGGCGGCGGTAAAGGATAACATCTGCATGGAAAACATGAAAACCACCTGCAGCTCTAACATCCTTTCTGAGTTTGTTCCAACCTACACGGCTGAGGCAGTGGAGAATTTAAAAAAAGCAGGGGCGGTGATCATTGGAAAGACCAACATGGATGAGTTTGCCATGGGCAGCACCACAGAAACATCTGCTTACGGGCCAACTAGAAATCCATGGAACCCGGATCATGTGCCGGGTGGTTCCTCAGGAGGTTCCTGCAGTGCGGTAGCAGCGGCAGAATGCTTCTTTGCCCTGGGGTCCGATACAGGAGGCTCCATCAGACAGCCTGCTTCCTTCTGCGGTGTGACAGGCTTAAAGCCCACTTATGGAACCGTTTCCCGGTACGGACTCATTGCCTACGGCTCTTCTTTGGACCAAATCGGGCCGGTGGCAAAAGATGTGACAGACTGCGCTGCCATTTTAGAGGTTCTGACCTCCCATGACAGAAAGGACAGTACGTCCGTAGAGCGGAAGGACAGTGATTTTACGTCGGCATTAAAAGATGATGTAACAGGAATGCGCATCGGCATTCCGGCAGATTATTTTGGAGAAGGTCTGGATCTGTCAGTAAAAGAAGCTGTCTTACATGCGGCTGAAGTGCTGAGGGAAAAGGGTGCAGTTGTGGAGATGTTTGACTTAGGTATGGTAGAATACGCCATTCCCGCTTATTATGTCATAGCATCGGCAGAGGCCAGTTCCAACTTATCCCGGTTTGACGGAGTAAAGTACGGCTACCGGGCAAAGGAATACCAGGGACTTCACGGCATGTATAAAAAGAGCCGCTCCCAGGGGTTTGGGCCTGAAGTGAAACGCCGCATTATGCTTGGCTCCTTTGTTTTAAGCTCCGGTTATTATGATGCTTATTATTTAAAGGCTTTGAAAACGAAAGCTCTTATTAAAAAGGCATTTGATGCTGCATTTTCAAAGTATGATGTGATTTTAGGTCCTGCGGCTCCTACCACAGCGCCCAGGCTTGGAGAAAGCTTAAAAGACCCCTTAAAGATGTATCTGGGTGATATTTACACGATTTCCGTAAATCTTGCAGGACTTCCCGGACTTACGGTTCCAGGGGAAAAAGACAAAAACGGACTTCCCATCGGAATCCAGTTTATTGGAGATTGTTTTAAAGAAAAAAATATTTTACAGGCAGGTTATGCCTTTGAACAAAGCAGGGGCTACGAGATGCCGGCGCTGGCGGCAGAGGCTGCTGACGGAAAGGAGGAGAGGTAAATGAGCAGACAATATGAAATCGTCATCGGCCTGGAGGTCCATGTAGAGCTTGCAACTAAAACAAAGATTTTCTGCGCCTGCACCACGGAATTCGGCGGAGCGCCCAATACCCACACCTGCCCGGTCTGCACCGGAATGCCCGGCTCTCTTCCTGTCCTCAATAAACAGGTGGTGGAATATGCCCTGGCAGTAGGCCTTGCAGCCAACTGCCAGATCAACCAGTATTGTAAATTTGACCGGAAAAATTATTTTTACCCTGACAATCCCCAGAACTATCAGATATCCCAGTTATATCTGCCCATCTGCCATGACGGCTATGTGGAGATTAACACAACTTCCGGAAAGAAAAAGGTCAGAATTCATGAAATCCATATGGAGGAAGATGCAGGAAAACTGATCCACGATGAATGGGAGAACTGCTCTTTGGTAGACTTTAACCGAAGCGGCGTTCCATTGATTGAGATTGTTTCCGAGCCTGATATGAGAAGCGGAGAAGAGGTAATCGCTTATCTGGAAAAGCTGAGACTGATCATCCAGTATTTAGGAGCCTCAGACTGTAAGCTCCAGGAAGGTTCCATGAGAGCTGACGTTAACTTATCGGTCCGTGAGGCAGGGGCATCAGAGTTTGGAACCAGAACGGAAATGAAGAACTTAAACTCCTTTAAAGCCATTGCCAGAGCCATTGAAGGGGAGAGAAAACGCCAGATTGAACTGATTGAAGAAGGAAAGTCCGTTGTTCAGGAGACAAGACGGTGGGATGACAACAAAGAGTCCTCATATGCCATGCGTTCCAAGGAGGATGCCATGGATTACCGCTATTTTCCGGATCCGGATCTGCCTCCTGTACTCATAGACCAGGAATGGCTGGACCGCATAAAGGCCGGACAGCCGGAGCTTAGGACCGAAAAAATGGCCCGGTATCAGGTGGAATATAGCCTTTCTGAATACGATGCGGATATCATCACAGGCTCCAAACACATGGCGGATTTGTTTGAGGCAGTAACAGCTATCTGCCGAAAGCCCAAGGAAGCTGCTAACTGGCTGATGGTAGAAGCCATGCGCCTTTTAAAAGAGCAGGAAATGGAACCTGAAAATATGACATTTTCCCCGGAAAACCTTGCAAAATTAATTGAATTGGTGGATAATGGAACCATTAACCGTACCGTGGGCAAGGAAGTCTTTGAACAAGTTTTTAAGGAAGATGTGGACCCTGAACGATATGTTGAGGAAAAGGGGCTTAAAATTGTCAATGACGAGGGAGAACTGCGCACGGTTATTCAGGAAATTGTTGCAGCCAATCCCCAGTCGGTGGAGGATTACCGAAACGGAAAGGAAAAGGCAATGGGCTTTTTAATGGGAAAAACCATGAGAGCCATGTCAGGCAAGGCTGATCCGGGAGCTGTCAGCGGCATACTCAAGGAAGTGCTTGGCAGCACCAGGGGTTAAAGGAGTCTATATGAGGAGGAGAATGAAATCTATGAAGCCGTATGTTGAAATGACAAAGGAAGAGTTACAGGAACAGAGGAAGCAGCTTTCCGCTCAGTACAAAAGTTTTCAGGGAAAAGATTTAAGGCTTGATATGTCCAGAGGAAAGCCCAGTGCAGAACAGCTTGATATTTCCATGGGATTGATGGAGGTATTGTGCGGTGAGGTTGACTTAACCTGTGAGGATGGAACAGACTGCCGCAATTATGGAGTTCTGGATGGAATTAAAGAAGCAAAGGAACTGCTGGCAGATATGATGGAGGTTTCACCAACTCAGGTCATCATCTATGGAAACTCCAGCTTAAATATCATGTATGATACTGTTTCCCGTTCCATGACTCACGGCGTTATGGGAAGCACACCCTGGTGTAAGCTGGATAAGGTGAAGTTTTTATGCCCGGTACCAGGATATGACAGACACTTTTCCATTACAGAGTACTTTGGAATTGAGATGATAAATGTGCCCATGACTCCTGACGGTCCGGATATGGATTTGGTGGAGGAACTGGTGGCTCAGGATGATTCCATTAAAGGTATCTGGTGTGTTCCCAAATACTCCAATCCTCAGGGGATTTCCTATTCTGATGAAACAGTCCGCCGTTTTGCGCGGTTAAAACCTGCGGCAAAAGATTTCAGAATCTACTGGGACAATGCCTATACCATTCATCATTTATATGATCATGACCAGGATCACCTGATTGAGATTTTGGCCGAATGCAAGAGAGCCGGAAATCCGGATATGGTATATAAATTTGCTTCCACCTCAAAGGTCAGCTTCCCGGGCTCAGGAATTGCGTCCATTGCAGCCAGCCAGAACAACTTAGAGGATATTATGAAACAGCTTAAGATCCAGACCATTGGACACGACAAAGTGAACCAGCTTCGCCATGTGCGCTATTTTGGGGACATTCACGGTATGGTAGAGCATATGAGAAAGCATGCAGATATTATGAGGCCTAAGTTTGAGGGGGTGATTGAGACTCTGGAAAAAGAGCTGGGAGGTCTTGGAATCGGAGAGTGGACTGCTCCAAAGGGAGGATATTTCATCTCCTTTGATTCTATGAATGGCTGTGCAAAGTCTATTGTAGCAAGCTGCAAGAAGGCAGGACTGGTGATGACCGGAGCAGGTGCTACCTATCCTTATGGAAAGGACCCTCATGATAACAACATCCGGATCGCTCCTTCCTATCCAACACTGCCTGATCTGATTCTCGCTATGGAATTGTTTGCCGTATGTGTGAAGATCGTCAGCATTGATAAGCTTCTGTCTGGAATGAAATAATGAAAATGAGCTTTGACCATGGTCTTATGACCGGTCAAAGCTCATTTTTTATAGGATGTTATCATTTATCAGTCAAACAGTACCAGATTGATAAATGCCTGGAAAGCCTCTGTCTGGAATTTATCTTTGTGAAAGGCTACATGGTTCATACAACTGATGTCCAGGTTTTTAACCTCGATTTCAACCACGTCTCCTCTTTTGACTGACTCATCTGCAAAGATTCTGGGGATTATTCCGATTCCGATATGTTCCTTCACTGCCTGCAGGATCACATCAGAATTGGTGCTGGACCAGAGGGGGTCTGCAGATAAGTTATTTAAGGAAAGGGCGGAGTCAAAGGTATCCCGCAAGGTGCAGCCCTGTTCTCTTAAAAGCAGCGGTTCCTGGATAAGGCGGTCCAAAGTCACAGGCTGGGCGGAACGCTTGGCAAAGGGATGGCTGGGGGCGCAGATCACAGCCATAGGATAGGAGGAAAAAGGGATTTTTTCCAGCCGGTCTTCTGGAATAACGCCTTCCACCAGACCGATATCCAGTTCGTTTTTTAAAAGCTTATTAATGATCTCTCTGGAATTATCTATGGTGACTTTAAGCATGATATCAGGATTGGTGAGGGAAAACCGGGATACGGCCTGGGGAAGTAAGTAGCTTCCCAAGGTTACACAGGAGCCGACTCTCAGAGGAGCCTGGAGGTGAAGAGCACCCGAGTAGCTTTCTAAGTCCTGATACAATTCCAGGAGGGGAATAACTTTGGATAAGTAAAATTTTCCGTTTTCATTGATGACCACCTTTCGGGAAACCCGGTCAAAGAGTGTGGTGCCAACGGATTCTTCCAGTTCATTGATGGCGTGTGAGATGGCAGGCTGGGTCATGGACAGGGTTTTGGCTGCCCCGGTAATGCTGCCTTCCTCACACACTGTTTTAAAGATTGTCAGATGTCTTAAGTTCATGTCAGAAGTCCTTCCATTACCAATGTATCATGTGATAATCTACATTATATCATTTTGATAATAGTATGAACAGAGATTTCGAAAAAAATATGGAAATACTTACAGTCGTTTTGCAATGGCTTTAATAAAATTCTCGCTGTTTAATACGGTTGGATTAGGAATCGTGGTGATGAGAGCCAGATCCTTTGTCATTTCCCCGGCTTCAATGGTATCCCGGGCAGCTTGCTCCAATCTGTCTGCAAAATCTGCCAGTTCCTGGTTTCCGTCCAGTTCTCCCCGCTTTCTTATAGCCCCAGACCAGGCGAAAATAGTCGCTATGGAGTTGGTCGAAGTTTCCTGTCCCTTTAAGTGCTGGTAGTAGTGGCGCTGTACGGTTCCATGAGCTGCCTCATATTCATAATCTCCGTCAGGTGATACCAAAACTGACGTCATCATGGCCAGGGAGCCAAAGGCAGAGGAAACCATATCACTCATTACGTCTCCATCGTAGTTTTTACAGGCCCAGATAAAGCCGCCGTCCGCCTTCATAACTCTTGCTACTGCATCGTCAATAAGGGTGTAGAAATATGAAATCCCTGCGTCTTTAAACTGGTTTGAAAAGTCAGCATCAAAGATATTCTGGAAAATGTCTTTAAATGTGTGATCGTATTTTTTAGAAATAGTGTCCTTGGTGGCAAACCATAAATCCTGCTTTGTATCCAGAGCATAGTTGAAACAGCTTTTTGCAAAGCTTTCAATGGAACTGCTTAAATTATGCATTCCCTGAATGATTCCCGGTCCCTGAAAGGAGTGAACTGTTTCCCTGGTTTCCGTACCATCCTCAGCGGTATAAACCAGCTCCACCTTTCCAGCTCCTGGAATCTTCATTTCAGTTCCCTTATAAACATCACCGTAAGCGTGTCTTGCAATGGTGATAGGTTTTTTCCAGTTTTTTACACATGGCTCAATCCCTTTGACAACAATGGGGGCCCGGAATACGGTTCCATCTAAAAAAGCTCTGATGGTAGCGTTAGGGCTTTTCCACATTTCCTTTAAGTTATATTCCTTTACACGGTCTGAGTTTGGGGTGATAGTGGCGCATTTAACAGCAACCTTGTATTTTTTTGCAGCATTAGCAGAATCCACGGTTACCTGGTCATCAGTCTGGTCGCGGAAGGCGAGTCCCAAATCATAATACTCTGTCTTTAAATCGATATAAGGTAAAAGCAAATTGTCTTTAATCATCTGCCAGAGAATTCTGGTCATTTCATCACCATCCATTTCAACAATGGGAGTAGTCATTTTGATTCTGTCCATATGCTTGTCCTCCTTGGGATCATTGATTTATGCTATAGTATACGATGATTTATAAAATCTCACAAGTGTTTCTATGTAAACTTATTCAGCCATTTTTGAATATTATACACAGTTTCCGGGGCTATAAAATGTTCTACTTTTTCCACCTGCTCCAGTTCATCGGAATTCTGGTTGATGTAGCAGAAGAAACGGTGCAGTACGTCGTGGCGGAATAATAAATATTCACCAAGCCGTAAACCAGTTTCTGTCAGGGAAACAGTACCATATTTCTCAAAGCGCACCAGGCCCTGTTTTCTTAAATTTCCGGTCATTTTAGAAGCTGAGGAGGGTTTTACGTGAAGGCATTCAGCCAGTTCTTTAATGCGGACAGGCTGACCGTTCTTATGAAGACGGCAGATCATTTCCAAGTAATCTTCCATGGAGGAGGTGATTCTGGTGTGCTCCAGAAGAGAATAGCCTTTTAAGGTATAGAAGTTGGGTGAGGTGGACATGGAAGCTCCTTTGTGCAGGATGTTATTTATATTTATTCTCTTACTGGGCGTTCTATGTGTGGAAAGGCGATCCCACATAATGCTTGACACTCTGTAATCAAAATGGTATAGTTTTACTACGCAAACTGTAACTGAAAATAGTACAGAATAAAGATGTTATATTCAGAATCATGTGCCATTGAGAGGAGGATTTATTTTGGGATTTACACTAGATGTGAGTGTACCTGTTTTGACCGTGTTTATGCAGGGATTGGTCAGTTTTTTTTCACCCTGCGTTCTTCCCCTGATTCCCCTTTACATCGGGTATTTATCGGGAGGAACGGGAGTGAAGGGAGAGGATGGAAGGATTTATTATAACCGGAAAAAGGTTATGCTGCATACCATTTGCTTTGTCATTGGAGTCAGCTTTGCATTCTTCCTTCTTGGCCTTGGATTTTCTGCTCTCGGCAGCTTTTTTAAGTCCAACCAGCTTTTGTTTGCCAGAATCGGCGGAATCCTTGTTATTTTGTTTGGCTTGTACCAGCTTGGCTTTTTTGGACAATCGTCCATTTTAAGCAGGGAAGGGCGCCTGCCTTTTTCGGTCAACACTCTTGCCATGTCTCCATTTACGGCTCTGGTCATGGGCTTCACCTTCAGCTTTGCCTGGACGCCCTGTGTAGGGCCTGCATTGGCAAGCGTGTTGATTATGGCGGCTTCAGCTTCCACAAAGGCATGGGGATTTGCCCTTATCGGTGTGTATACCCTGGGATTTATTCTGCCCTTTTTGGCAGTGGGATTCTTTACTACAGCCGTGCTTGCATTTTTCAAAACCCACAGCCGTGTGGCAAAAAATGCGGTAAAAGCGGGAGGCGTCCTTATGGTTCTGATGGGAATTATGATGTTTACTGGAAAAATGAATGGAGTGACCGGGTATCTATCTGCCATTCCGGAACGTTCTGCCGCAGAAACAAAGGCAGTTTCTGAGACGGAAGAAAAAGAAACTGCAAAAGAAACTTCAGAAGAAACTGTCCCGGTTTCTGAAGAAGAGACAGAAGCGGAAAGTGAAAGCCAGGCTCTTCCGGCCGTTGATTTCACGCTGACAGACCAGTTTGGCAATACTCATTCTCTCTCTGATTATAAAGGAAAAACCATATTTTTGAACTTCTGGGCTACATGGTGTTCTCCCTGCCGGGCAGAAATGCCTGATATTCAAAAGCTCTATGAGTCCTATGACAAAGAAGGGGACAATGCTCTGATCGTTCTCGGTGTGGCAGCCCCTGATTACGGACAGGAAAAGAACGAGGAAGGGATTAAGAAGTTCCTGGAGGAAAACGGATATACATATCCGACCCTGATGGACACTACCGGAGAATTGTTCCATGCTTACGGAGTGTTTTCCTACCCCACTACTTTTATGATTGACCGGGAGGGGAATGTATTCGGCTATGCCAGCGGTATGCTGTCTGAAGATACAATGCACAGCATTGTGGAGCAGACCATGAATGGAAAGAGAAACTGACCGTCCAGGGACTGAGAATTAGTGGAAAGTAGGAAGTTAATTAAGGAAGGGAGCGGCAGAGACAGACGTCTCTGCCGCTCCCTTCCTCACTTTCGTGCCTTTTTGTCATATAATAAATAAAAAGGACAAGGGAATTTTATGGTAAAAAGTGAGGCTACAAAGGATATGACCAGCATAGAACTTCTGGGAATACGGGAAAACTTGAAAAACTCCGATTACGAGGAGATCCAACGTTTCCGGGAATCCTTTGATGCAGATGAAATGGGTTTTGCGGAAGAAAGGGAAGGGATTTAAATGGAGATTCATAAGCTATTAACCCCTTATAATTACAGCAATGGACAGGGGCGTGATATCCGGTATATTGTGATCCACTATGTAGGGGCTTTGGGAGGAGCTGAGGCAAACTGCAAATATTATGCTTCCGGGTATATAGGAGCCAGCGCCCATTATTTTGTAGGATTTAAGGGAGAAGTCTGGCAGTCTGTTGAAGATCATAATATTGCGTGGCATTGCGGAGCAAAGATATACCGACATCGGGAGTGCCGTAACAGCAATAGTCTGGGAATTGAACTCTGCGTCAGAAATAAAGGCAGCCAGTCCAGTACCAGCAGAGACTGGTATTTTGAAGACACAACCGTAAAAAATGCTGTCCGGCTGACAAAGCAGCTAATGAAACAGTACGGAATTCCGGCAGACCACGTCATCCGCCACTATGATGTGACGGGAAAAATCTGCCCCAATCCTTATGTATACAACCACACAGAGCATACCTGGAACAGCTTTCAGGCGGAATTGAAGGCAGAGATTCAGACTAAATCCGGTTGGGAGGAGGAAGACGGCGGCTGGAGATTTTACCTGGGGGATACAGGAAATTATGTCAGGAATGACTGGTATCAGGACGGAGAAGACTGGTATTGGTTTAATGACGCTGGATTTATGGAAAAAAATACATGGAAGACCGGATCAGACGGGAAGTGGTATTATTTAAGCGATAACGGAGTGATGGCAAAGAATCAGTGGGTTATCTGGAAAGGAGAGCTGTACCGCGCTGCAGAGGATGGGAGCATGTTTGAAGGGAATATGTACTTGAGTACTGATGATAAAGGGTCTTTGCACATGACCAGTTAAGAAGCAGACAAAGAATGGTGGAGTAGGATATCTGTTTTTAAACTCTTTATTATGTTAATTGATTAAAAAATAAAAGGGATCGGTTTTCCGATTATTGTATGCTCCCTTCCGGATAACAAGTAAAACATTTGTTATTTGGAGGGGAGCATTGTTTGTGTTTAATAAAAAATATAAACAGATGAAGCATAGGGAATGGCTAGATCAGTCGAAATCTGTTGAGTATGAAAGAATAATAGTGAAAGATGGCGTATTATAGATGTATTAGGAAGGATAGCCCAACGGAATATTGTTTGTATTAGAGAAACTTTAAATCATATTAAGTTTCTGTAAGGCAGGTCTGTATGATAATGAGTATCTTGGAATCTGATTCTTTTTTGAGAAAACAGTGAAAATCTTCAAAATGTTCAAAAAAAAATAATGTTTTTTTAATATTTACATTTGTTTTCTTTAACATTATACTATTAATTAACAATTACAAATATGGAAAAAATTAGAATGTTTTGTAATTTTATATAATTATTTTTCTTAAACAGGTTATTGAGCAAATTCTGTAAACACTTTGTCGGAAATTGACTTATCAGGATGAAACAGGTGATATTGTGTCAGTTTCAAGTGAAGGTCCCACAATGCAGTGTATTGACCAGGGTAATATGATTTATGGATTTTATGGGTTTCCGTCAGGAGATATCCGGTCTCAGAACCAGTAAAATAATATTTATGAACATTCAATTCATAAACAGTTGTTAATAAGTTAACTTTTAGGAGGTTAAGAGTATGAAATGTCAGTCATGTGGGAGTGAGAATACGGAAGGAAAAAAATTCTGCAGTCAGTGTGGAACATCCCTCAGACCGCCCCAACTAAAGCAGCTCTGTACAAATTGCGGAAAAGAAATAGTATCAGGGAAAAAATTTTGTGGCAGCTGCGGCACAAAAGTAAGTGAAGGACCTGTAAACCAGACAACATCAGAAGAAAAGAAAAAGTCAGGAAAACCGGAACCCCCAATTGCAGTTCATCATGAAGAGAAAAAAGGACATATGGGTTTGTTTATATTGCTGGTTGTTTTGGCAGTTGTTTTAGCAGGGGGAGGTTTTTGCATATACCGCTTTATCATTGCACCCTCAGACGGGACATGGATTTCCAGCCATATTGCTGATTTAAAGGATAAAAAGGAAGAAACTGAGGAAGAAGAGTCTGATGTTTCTGAAGATAATAAAGAAACAGAGTCAAATCTGACTGAAAGTTCAGCAAAAGAAGCAGAGTCAAACCGGGGAGGTGTGCTTCAGGAGAATAGCTCTCAACAGGATACAGAAACTTATTTGTCTGCTGAAACACAGTATGGAATCCAGGGAGCACAAGATGGAGCAGCTCAAGGACTGGTGGGGACTGCAGATTACATATTGCCAGACAGCGCAAGCCGTTATCTGACCATAGAAGATTTAATGCCATTGACTAAAGAGCAGCTGAGAATTGCCAGAAATGAAGTTTATGCAAAGCATGGAAGAATTTTTGTAACAGAAGATTTAAACACATATTTTCTGTCAAAGCCCTGGTACACCGGTACGGTAGCCTCGGAGGATTTTTCAGAGGAGATGCTTAATACTTACGAGAAATATAATGTGATATTCATCCAGGAGCAAGAAGATAAGATGAATTAACTTATAGTATAAATACGAATTAGGATACTTAAATAGTGACATACCAGGAGGAAAGATATGAAAATATGTACAAATTGTGGGGCACCTGTTGAAGACGATGAATTGTTTTGCGGAGAATGCGGGATAAAGCAGGAACAAGAGAAAGAAGAAACGTCTGAGACTGTTATATTGGCAGGAAGTGATACAGCTTCCGATACAGGTGCAGATGCAGTAATAAATGAAGAAACAGTAATAAATGAAGAAACAGGTACGGATGCAAGTTTGGATCCAGAGGAATTTCTTTTTTGTTCAAAATGCGGGGTTAAGAACAGTGCTGGAGATCTTTTCTGTATGAACTGCGGAGCTAATTTAAATGAAGATGAAACCAGCACTCCCGATCTGCCGGCTAAAGGATTGGTCAACAAAAAAATGATAACTGGAATTGCGGCAGCTGCAGTGGTTGCAATTGCAGCAATAGGAGTAAGCTTTCTTGGCGGAATATCAGGGGGAACATCAGAAAAACTGGTTTATAGTAAAGACAATAGCATTATTCAGTATACCATAAAGAATCAAAAAAGCCTTGAGATCACTGACCGTGCATCAGTAAATAAGGAGGTTTATGAGCTTGCCAATTCCCTGGAAGGGATCTGTTATTCAGAAGATGGAAAATATGTTTTCTATACTGAAAAGGTAGACGATGATGGAGCCGGTACTTTAATGTATAAGAACTTAAAGAAACAGAGCAGTAAGAAAGACACCTCGGAAAAATTGGATTCTGATGTACTTTGGTACAAACTGCTTCCATCAGGGAAAGTTCTTTATTTGAAAGGGAGTTATGAGGATAGAAATCTATATTTGTCTGATTTAAAAGACAAAGCTAAAATTGGTTCTGGTATCAGGGATTTTGTTGTCAGCGAAGATGAGTCAGGCTTGATATTTATGACTGATGACAACGAGATTTATTCTTATGATTTAAAGGACAAGAATGCCTCAAAAAATAAACTTGAGTCTGAGGTGTCTTATATTATCTGTACCTCCAGTGATTTGAACTATATTTATTATACAAAAGATGAAAGATTAATGTGTATAAAAGACCTGAAGGAAAAAGAAAAAATTGCTTCTGATTTTACCGGAAACTGGGCATATGCAGAAGGTGGAAAATCAATCTACTACATGCGTCCGGGGAAAGAATATCAGTATACAGACTTTATTACAGACGATCTTGCCATGGCGGATTATAATATGCAGTATCCAAGCCAGAATGATTACAGGGTTGCTAACGGCACCGACTGGTTTGGATATACAACCTATACCGTTGATACAGATAGATATAATTCAGCTGTTGAAGCTTATGATGAAAAGCTCCGAAGAGATGAGATTCGTAACAGGCTGGACTATTTAGAAAGCATTTCATTATATGAATTATATCTGTATGATGGAAAGGAGTCTACTAAGATTTCAGATACTGTCTTAGATATAGAATCAGAGGCATACTTAGATAAAGTCAGCACAGACAAGGTTATCGCTGTTTCTCAGGTTAATTTAGAGGAAATTGGAGAATATGATCTCTCATCCGTTGATTCCGGATCTGATGTGACTGATAAACTTATGAACGGGCTGGAAGAAAGTAAAAAACATTATCTGGTAACCGGTACTGTGATGAACCAGTTTGAGGTTGACGAATATATTAGTTTCTCACAATTTGATTTAGATAATCATACGTTTTACTATTCCGATGACTTGCAGGAGGACGGAGCAGCAACACTTCATGCAATCTCTTATAATGATAAGTCTATTAAGAGCCCCGAAAAAATTGCAGATGCTGTTTCCGGTATCATATTATTTAACGGCAAAGTCGGTTACTGGTCAGATTTTGATGATGGAGAGGCGGCTTTGAATATCGGCGGAAATGAAGTTGATGATGATGTGTCAATGTATGGTTTAACACCTGTTTCTTCAAAAAAAGATGACAGCATCTACTATGCAAAAGATTATAGTGAAAAGGATGAATCCTTTACGCTGTATCGTTACCAGAAAGGAAAATCAGTTAAGATCGATGATGATATTATTTTATTTAACCCCTTAGAGGATGGTAAAGTTGCATATTTACAGGATTATTCCCTGGATAAATTCCGAGGCGACTTATGGATCTGGACGAGCGAGAAGAAAAAGGATAAGATTGATGACGATGTCTCCTATATTAAAGGCGGTTATAGCAGAGGCGGTAATATAGATGATTATGGTTATGGCTATGGCTATATTAACTAAAGCTTATGGAGGAACAGGCAATGGCTGATTTGAAGAGTACTTTTTCAAAAGGGTTAACAGTTCTTAATGTAAAAACATCTAATTTTTTAGAGTTAAATAAGATTAAGACATACATAGCAACTTTAAAAAATGAGACGGCCACATTAATGTCAGGGGTTGGTGAGATTGTATACCAGGACTGGACTCAAGGAGAGATTACCATAGAACATCTCCAGGATAAGCTGATGGAGATTGCAGAGAAAAAAGCAATGATTAAACAGCAGGAAGCAGAACTTGATGAGCTGGAACGGAAGGAAAAACAGATACTTGGAGGGCAGAGTAATGGTCAGAATGCAGGGGCGGCGTCCCCTGCTGATGGTCAGCCTGTTGCGGGCACTGAAACAGCAGTTATTTGTCCAAAATGTAGTCAGAGATATGGTGCTGCAGTGAATTTTTGCAGAAAATGTGGGTTTAAGTTAAAGTAGCCTGATTTTCATACAAGAAAAAGATTGATGTTTATATTGAATAATACATTGATGTGAGAAATTAGTGGGAGGCTGAGGATGAAACGAGCATTAACTTTGTTAATAACAATTGGAGTATTGGTTACTGCCTGCACTGCTTGCTCAAAATCACTTGAAAATATGTCAGCAGCAGAATTGCTTAATTCTGGTGAAAAATATCTACTTGATATGAATTATGAGAAAGCAGCAGTCTGCTTCGACCGCCTGATAGAGATTGAACCCCAAAATCCACGTGGCTATACTGGGTTGGGAGAGATGTACATGGCCCAGGGTGATATGAATAAGGCGGTTGCTGTATTGGAAAATGGTTTTGAGCAGTTGTCGGATGAACGGGAATACCTGAAAGATGCAGAGGATATCTACGAGGATATCATTGATTATGAACCTGAAAATTCAGATGCATATCTTGGGCTTGCAGATGTTTATAGCGCGCTTGATGATAAGGAGAATGCAATCAAAGTTTTACAAAAAGGACTTGATATCCTGCCTGATAACAAAAAACTGTCAGAGCTTTATTTTAAACTTATTATTCCTGAATATAAAATTGAACAGACATATTATAACGAACTCCGTGCCAGCGATGGAGTGCTGCTTTGGAGAGATGAAAGCAATCAGCCTGTATTTATAGGAAGCAGTCAGCAAATAAAGAATATGAATGCCGCCTTTGAAGATGAGCTGCCGAAAGAGGATACCATCGATGCTTCCGAGTGGCTGTTGGAGGCATATGACAGCCGGGAAGGCTATACGTTTGAAGAAGCAAATAACGGCAGAGTCGGGGGACTGGTAGATACATGGGAAGAAAGCTATCGCAAGAATCAGTATCTATCTTTTGTTGGCAGTTCCGAGTGGGATGGACTAGGACCTCACGGAGGTTTTGAGTGTTTAGGAAATACCTTTGATTGCAGCACAGGCAAGGTAATGAAAATATCAGATATATTGCTGGTTGACGAAAGCAATGTTCAGGAGACTCTTTATAATGAGTACATTGCCTATCAGTTAAGCAGAGGAGATGAGGGTGAATTCCTGGCTGAAGCAGCACAAGGCTATGAATCCGGAAGTTATGTAAGTTACTATGTGGATTCCGTCAAGGAGCAATGCAATCCTGCAAATGCTGTATTCTGGCTGGCTGAAGATGGGGTACATGTTTTTTTTCATCAATATACATTTTATTACGCTGTTGGGGCAAGTGAATTGATTATTCCCTATACGCGTTCTGATTTATTGCGTACTCCATTTGCTCAAACCCAAAACAACCAGCAAGTAGTGCATTCAGAATCGAAAGTTTTTAAACCATCAGTTCAAAATTCGATTGGGTCAATTACTGATGATGAATATAAAAAGCTAAGTATTTTTTTAAGCAATTTCAGTGAAGTAACACTGGATAATTTTAATAGTGCTGATTATACAGATGAACAGCTTATTGAGTTTGCAATTTGGCATACTTATATGAACAACTATAACGCAATAATTAACGTAACCGACAATGAGCATTACCATGCCAAAATCTCATCAGATACAATTTTCAATGTTGTTGACAAGTATTTTGGAATTAATATCACACATAAAAGTGTTGGTTATGTCGACAATCCGGATTATTGGAATTATGGACAGTATCAGTATTTCTTTGAAGATGGTTACTACTATTTTACACCAGCTGATGGGGAGCCATTAAAGTGGTCGGAGGTTGTAGAGTTTTATGATAATGGTGATGGTACATTTAACGCCGTAACCCGTGAATGGGCCTCCCACGATGTATCGGCACAGTATGAACGGAGAATATATTGGGAGCAGTTGGTTCAGGCGGATGATGTATGGGAAGGGGCGGTTGCTGAGGAGAGCGGTCATTTGGCGGTTATTGTTCCTTACTCTTATGGCGGCACAGACAGTTATAAGCTTTTACGTTGGACTTCCAAGTAAAGGAGAAGAACTTTTGTCCGGCAGATATTGGTACATGCCCATAAAAAGATGCAAGCAAAGAAAAAGACTGATCAGAGCAAATGCTATAGACCAAATGGGCATATAATATAAAAGCCAGGATTCTTGGCCTGACTCACGGTTACGCATCCCCGGAACAGTTTCAGACGGCCCGGGCGGACCTGATCAGGCTTTTTCTGATGGTTAGAATGCGACAGAGGAATATGCAGGACACTTAAAGGACAGAAACGTGTGAAGCCAGGAGAGACCCGGACATGAGGGGACTGCCAGAGATGGAAAATGAGAGGATAAATCTATGTTTAATGCAGGTCTGGTTGTAAGTGTGGTGATTTTTATAAGTTTATTTGGAAGCAAAGGATTTCGGGTAATAAATGAAAATCAAAATATAATAGTAGAAAGTGCATTGACAGATTATGCTTCTATGCCTGCAGGAACAAAACTGACTGATGGTGAACTTAAAAAGCTGAGTATAGATGATTTGTTTTACAGTGAAGAGATTTCTGATGCAGTAATGGATAGAATGCAGGGGAAATCTTATAAAGACAACTGTACCGTGCCAAGGGAAGACCTTCGATATATCAGAGTTTTATATAAAAATCCAGCCGGTGATAGTTGTTTGGGTGAATTGGTATCTAATAAGGCGATAGCTCAGGATTTGGTTGATATTTTTAAAGAACTGTATAGAGCAGATTATCTAATTGGAAAGATATCCCTGGTAGATAATTATAATGCAGATGATGATTTGTCTATGGAAGATAACAATACATCCTGCTTTAATTTCCGGGAAGTTTCTGGTTCTAAAAACTTATCAAAACATGCTATGGGGAGAGCAATTGACATAAATCCTCTGTATAATCCTTACATACGTACAGTAAATGGAAAGAAAATATGTGAACCAAGTAATGCAAGAGATTATGTTGACCGTGATAAAGACTTTAAATATAAAATAGATAAAGATGACTTATGTTATCAATTATTTATGAAACATGGCTTTGAATGGGGAGGAGATTGGAATTCTTCTAAAGATTATCAGCATTTTCAAAAAACACAATAAAGGGGAAAAAACAAAAGATGGCAACATGTAGAAATTGTGGAGCGGAAAATCAAAAGGGAAATTTTTGTAATAAATGTGGTTCACAGCTTAAAGAACAGCAATTAAAAATTCCCCACTCCGTAGGAACAGCGAAAAAGAAAACAAAACACGGAGTATTTGGACTGATCACGATGCTAATTGTGCTTGCAGCTGTTTTATCAGGCAGTGGATTTATGATTATTAAATCAGGAATTTTTTCTATAGGAGAAAAGAGTATTGCAAAAGAATTAAAAATATCTGAACATGAGACAGAGAAAGAAGAAGTGAACATTGAAACCACTTCAGAGAGTATGGAAAGTAATTCAGGACAAAAAGCAAGCCGGGAACCCGTAAAAGAACCTGTATTATCCAGAGAAGCTCCTTTAGCAGATAATAGCAATACATCCATGTCTGATCAGTTGCAGGATTATTTTTATGCAGTTTCTCCCAGCATTCAGGCTATATGGAATAACTATATGACGGTGACCGGAAAGCAGGCAGAAGTATATGGAGTTGCTGCATGCGAAAATGACAGCGAATTTGTGGGCTATACTGATATGAAACGATTCCAGGCTAATTTTACAGAAGACAGCGGTAACCCTGAGACATTCATATTACAGAATGCAGCTCCAATTAAGACATTTACCCAGCATTCTTTCCATATGGCCGAAGCTTCCTCTGTTTGTGCTTCTCAGGAGGGCAACATTTATGGGCCGGATCAGGCTATCGATCAGAATAATCAGACAGCATGGATTGAGGGGAGTGACGGTTTTGGTATCGGGGAGTGGATAAAAATCAGTGCTCCGGAAGAAAAACTGGTATATGGTCTATGTTTGAAAAATGGATATACGAAAACAGAAAAAACAATGTATGTCAATGCCCAGGTTCGTTCCATCTTAGTAGAATTTTCCGATGGCTCCCAGAATACCTATTCCCTTAATTACTATGAACCATCTTATACGGGATATTCGGATATGATTATATTCGACCATCCGGTTACGACATCTTCCATAAAAATCACAATACAGGATGTATATGAATCATCGGATTACATAGACCCTTTTACTGGAAATATTTCAAGGAGCTGTGAGGATACATGTTTGTCAGAGATTTTCCCGTTAGAGGAATAATTTGAGGGGGAGGAGCCGGAAAAAAAGTCTTAAAAAATGCTCTGTTAGTGTAAAATCATGCATATAAAGTTTTGGTTAAAAACAAGAAAACGGCTTAATACTGATACATTCTCAGTATTGTGCCGTTTTATCTTGCATCTGATAGGAATCAGACCTAAGATTACTCAGGAATTTATTTGTTACAAATTCTGCTAAACCTACCATAACATATATTATAAAAGTTATTGAAAAGATATTTTATAATTTAGTGCGATAAACTGAAGTTTCATTAATAATTGTTCGGTTTAAGTCAAAAGCTAATTTTGACTGTTCTCCCATCGCATGAAATAGTGAATAGTATATTGTCTCAATTATACATAATATTGGAATACGAAACGAAAAATGATTATCATGTGCATTGGATATATTTGGAAGGGCAGCCAGTAAGATGTCACAATATTTTGAAAATGGAGTTCCCATGTAGTTGGAGATTCCTATAATTTTATGGTTATTGTTGCGTATTTTCTCGGCAATCAAAAGTATCTCACGATTAACACCGGATTGACTGATAATCAATGATACATCGTTTTCCTTTTGCATGGCAATGGACAGATGCTGATAATAGGGATCGTCGTACAGGACACAATTTAAACAAAGACGGAATAAAAAGTCATAGGTTTCACGGGCAAGGATGGAGGAAGTACCGATACCATAAATATGAATCGTATCAGCTTTCAGCAGAACTTCAGTTGCCTGCTCAATTAATGAATAAGGAATTGAATTTAATATTTCTTCCAGTGCAGAAATATTTGATTTTATCACGTTTTTTAGAATATTTGTATCAGTACCTTGTCCGGTGGGAAGCGTCATCCGCTCAGTTGGGTTTGTTTGTTCCGAGGCAAGTGAAATTTTAAAATTTTTCAGACCGTCATATCCTAATTTTTTTGAGGCAGAAATAATTGTTGAGGCAGCAATATTGATTGCCTCTGCCAGTTCGGTGACTGACATATAAATAACTTTTGCTTTATTGACTAAAACATAATCAGCAAATAGTTTCTCACTATAGCTAAGCTTATTGTAATTATCAATGATATTTTTTGTGCAGCTTATCATTTTTATCCTCCGTATTTGCTTTAAAAGTCAGAAAAATCCGAATATTATTTCGAAAACTTATAACGTTATTTCTATTGCCTTTTTGTATATTTTATATAATAATATATGAGAAAGCAAGAACAAAATAACAAAAATAAATAAATGGAGGGTTATTATGAAAAGAAAAGTTGGAGTTTTAATGAGTATTGTATTACTTGCTTCTTCATTAGCAGCCTGTGGTGGGGGGACAAGCTCTGGAGGGAATTCTGCTTCAACTGTCCAATCAGGAGGAACGGAAAGTTCAGGAACAGCAGCGGAAAGCGGATTATCAGGAAAAACTTTAAGAGTTGGAACCATGCCGGTTACTTTGGGAGTTCCGGTTCAGTATGCGTATGATAAGGGATACTTTGAAGATGCTGGTTTAGATGTGGAGATTGTTCTTTTTGCCACTGGAGCGCCCGTGAATGAAGCAATGGGAGCAGGTGAAATTGATGTGGCGGTTAGTGGAATGGCATCAGTATATGCACTGGCAACAGGATTGTATACATATATTGGAGATGGCAGCATCACTTTGGATGGTGAAGCAATCTATGCACGTAGTGACAGCGATATCATACAAAAGGAAGGAGCAATTCCAGGAACAAAGGGAAGTGCTGAAACTGTTAAAGGCAAATCTATTTTAGGACCGCTGGCAACTACCGCTCATTTTATGGCAATTAAATATGCTGAGTCATTTGGTCTTAATGCAGATGAGTTTACAATGATGTCAATGGACTATGCTCAGGCATATCAGGCTTTTATAATGGGTGATGGTGATCTTCTTGCAACTAAGCCGCCGTATACTTCTCAGCTGGAAGCCGAAGGATACGTAAGAGTATGTGGTATTTCCGAGGCAATGGGAAGTCCAATGGTAAATGCAATCTATAGCCAAAATGATATATTTGAAGAACGTCCGGAGGATTTAGAAGTATTTTTGGAATGTTATTACAGAGCATGTGAAGAATTAAATGAAGATAAAGATACCCGGAAACAAGTTTCTATGAAGTGGTATGAGGAAAACGGAATTACTTTTAGCGAAGCAGATATGGAAGATGAAATGAAGACAAAGATATATCATTCTTTGAAAACTCTAAGCACGGAAGAATATCCATTTGGTTTTACCATGTTAAGCATCGGGGAATTTTTTACTGAACAGGGAATGATTGAAACAAGTAATCTGCCTAATATTGAAGCCAGTATGAATAGCAGTATCGTTGAGGAATTGAAAGCAAAAGCCGGTCTGTAGGAAGGTAAAATCACATGAAGAAGAATAAATACTTATTAATATCAGTCCTATCATTAGTTACAGTTGTTTTAATCTGGTATGTGTGCGTAGACGTGCTGGGATTGATCCGGGAGTCAGTGTTCCCGGGACCGCTTAAGGTATTTCGGACTTTTATTGTTAAATTATATCAAAAGAATCCTGATGGAGCAACTTTGATCCAGCATTTGTTTGAAAGTCTGAAGGTATGCATGCTGGGATACAGCCTGGCGGCAATAGTGGGTATTCCGCTGGGGATTATGATGGCCTGGAATATATGGGTAGACCGATTGGTCAGACCATTGTTTGATTTGATTAGACCGGTACCGGGAATTGCATGGATACCATTGTTTTTGCTGATGTTTGGAATTGGAATTTTTTCAAAAGCATTCGTTATTTTTCTCAGTGCTTTAATTCCGTGTACCGTTAATGCCTATACCGGAATCAGGCAGACCAGCCAGATCCATTTATGGGTTGGAGATATTTTTGGTGCCAGCCGGACTCAAAAACTTTTTAAAGTGGCAATTCCTACGGCAGTGCCAATGATTTTTACCGGGCTGCGTGTGGCGGTAGGAACTGCATGGAGGTCTCTGATTGCAGCAGAGCTGCTGGCTTCCAACAAAGGATTCGGTTATATGATCCAGCAAAGCCGTGCATTATCAAGAACAGATATTATTATTGTAGGAATGTTTGCAATTGCGTTGGTCGGTTCTCTTCTTGATAATCTGCTGAGAATTGTAGAACGAAAAGTTGCGAAAGGAATGAATGTCGTATGAGAACAAAAAAGGATACAATTCTTTCGTTTGTCTGTGCCTGTATTTCAATAACTGCTTTTATTATGGTGTGGCATGTTGTGACAAGGGTTACAACATTAGGACAGTTTATCAGCGGACCCTATGAAGTATTCCTGTCTTTGATTGAGGGAATATTTGGGACAGTAGGAAAACATAGTATTATTGTTCATGTGGGATACAGTCTTCAGCGTGTTTTAGTAGGTTATATTTTAGGTTCTGCTGTCGGTATTCTTCTGGGGCTCTTAATGGGCTGGTATCCGGTTGTAAAAGCTATTTTCTGGCCGATTTTCAGCATTATCAGACCAATTCCGTCTATTGCCTGGATACCTCTGGCAATTATCTGGTTCGGACTGGGAGAAGATGCCAAGGTATTTATTGTTTTCATATCATCCTTCGCCAATCTGACGCTTAATGCCTATAGCGGGGCAAGAAGTACAGATAAGCAATTAATCGGTGCTGCAAAGATGCTGGGAGCCAACCAGCTGCAAATATTTTTTACGATTGTACTGCCATCTTCAGTCCCCACCATATTTGCCGGTTTGCAGGTGGCAATGTCCAGTGCCTGGGCAACTGTAATGGCAGCTGAAATGGTTCGCTCTTCAGAAGGTCTTGGCTGGATGATTGTAACTGGTATGAGTAATAACAATATCAGTCAGATTCTGACCGGTATAGTGGCAATCGGAATTGTTGGATTTATTTTAGCAGTATTGATGAGAAAAGCAGAGGAGGTATTGTGCAGATGGAACAAAGGCGGAGTGTAGGAAAAGATATCATTAAATGTAATCACATATCGAAGACATTTCCCAATCAGAAAGAAAGCCATAATGTCCTGCATAATATTGATTTGTCAGTGGAAGAAAATGAGCTTGTTGTGATTTTAGGGCCAGGCCAATGCGGAAAGAGCACTTTAATTAATTTAATCGCGGGTCTGGAGAAGGCGACTTCAGGTGATGTGAGTGTATGCGGAAAAACGGTGGAAGGGCCCGGGCCTGACAGGGGAGTGGTGTTTCAGAGTATCTCACTGTTTCCCTGGCTGACAACAATAGGGAATGTTGAATACGGGCTGAAGATGCGGGGCGTCAGCAAAGCGGAAAGACGTAAAAGGGCTCAGTACTATATTGATCTGGTTGGTCTGAATGGGTTTGAACATTCATTTCCAGTGGCATTGTCCGGCGGTATGCGGCAAAGAGTTGGAATTGCCAGGGCCTACTGCATTGAACCCAATGTTATGTTAATGGATGAACCATTCAGCGCTCTTGATGCACAGACCAGGTATTTGATGCAGGAAGAATTGGAACGGATTTGGCAGATTGAAAAGCGGACGATTGTTTTTGTTACTAACAATCTGGAGGAAGCAATCTATCTGGCCGATCGGATTATTGTTTTGAGTAATTGCCCGGCACGGATTAAAAAAGAATATATTGTGGACCTGCCAAGGCCAAGAAATTATGTTTCTCCGGAATTTTTAGCTTTGCGTAAAGAAATTGATGACATTATGGACTCGGCAAACTAGTGGAGGAGCAAGGATGAAAACAAAAGTAGAAGTAAAAAATCTGACAAAGAAATTTGGGGATTTGCTGGTATTAGACAATATATCATTTAATGTTGAACAGGGGGATTTACTGTGTGTTGTGGGCCCTACCGGGTGCGGCAAGACTACATTTCTTAATAGTTTAACTAAGATCTATGAGGCAACCTCAGGACAGATACTTTTGGACGGCGAGCCAGTTGATCCGCGCAGGCAGAATATTTCTTATATATTCCAGGGAGACTCAACAATGCCATGGCTGACTGTCGCTCAAAATGTGGGCTTTGGTCTGGATATTAAAAAGGTATCCAAATCGCGCAGGGAGGAATTGGTAAACAAGTATCTGGATGTTGTTGGTTTGACAAAATATAAAGATTATTATCCCAATCAGCTTTCTACCAGTATGCTGCAGCGGGTCAGTATTGCCAGGGCGTTTGCAACAGAACCGGATTTGCTGTTAATGGATGAGCCTTATGGACAGCTTGATATGGAACTGCGTTTTCATTTGGAGGATGAATTAGTCCGTTTGTGGAAGATGACAGGGACAACAGTAATTTTTATTACTCACAATATTGAAGAGGCAGTGTATTTAAGCAACCGGATTATGATTTTGACCAATAAGCCAACTTCTGTAAAACGAATTATGGATAATGAATTGCCAAGACCCAGAGATGTTACTTCAAGTAAATTTGTTGAATTAAGAAATGAAGTAACAGAGCTTATCAAGTGGTGGTAAGCATCTTAGGAAGGAACAAATAGATCATGGATAAGAAAAATGTTTTGTTAATTACAGTGGACCAGTGGTCAGGTAATTATTTAGGAAGTGCAGGTAGTGAAGAAATATTGACTCCAAGTTTGGACGAGCTGGCCAGATATGGAATTCGTTATTCCAATGCAGTCAGCACAACTCCGGTATGTATTCCGGCACGAAGAGAATTAATGCTGGGAGTTGGAAGCAAGACTCATGGGGACCGCTGTTTTAACGAAAATCTGACTATGCCGGAAAGCATTCCGAGCATGGCTCAGGTGTTTAGAGATAATGGTTATCAGGCGTATTGTGTAGGAAAGCTGCATGTATATCCGCAGCGTGACCGAATTGGTTTTGATGATGTGCTGCTTCATGAGGAAGGGCGCCATAAGGCCGGAATGAGTCAGGATGATTATGAACGGTATTTAGGAAAATCCGGCTATGCGGGTCTTGAAATGGCTCATGGAATGTGTAACAATAATTATTTTTACCGGCCGTTTCATCTGCCGGAGGAATATAATGTGACTAATTGGGCTGTCCGAAATATGTGTGAATACATAATCCGAAGGGATACAACTAAACCGGCGTTTTGGTATCTTTCTTTTGCAGCTCCCCATCCACCGTTAGTGCCGCCAAAAGATTATTTAGATTTATATAACAATCTGGAATTTGAAGAACCAAGGTGCGGTGACTGGACAAACCGTCCGGAAGACGAACTGCCATATGCTTATAATTATTACAGGAAATTATATAATATGGAAAAGAAACATGACTCCGATATGGCTAAGAAGGCATATTATGCAGCTTGTACATATATTGATCATCAGATGCGCCTGGTCATTGGAACATTGAGGGAGCAGGGGATTTTGGATGATACGGTTATCTTATTCACCTCAGATCATGGAGAGATGTTGGGTTCCAATCATTTGCATGGCAAATTCCTGATGTATGAAAATTCGGTAAAAATTCCTTTTATCTTATCTCCTACAGCAGACAGCCCTATGGAGTGCAGCAGGGTGGATGACAGAATCGTAGAATTAAGAGATGTTATGCCGACTCTTTTAACTTTAGCAGGGCTTGATGTTCCTGAGTATGTGGAAGGGCGGTCTTTGACAGAGAATTGGAACAGAGAATATTCTTATGGTGAGTTATGGGAAGATGACCGGGCAACAAGAATGATTCGTACTAAGGAATGGAAACTGATTTACTATTGTACCGGTAATATGTTTCAGTTGTTTAATATTAAGGAAGATCCGGATGAATTGAATGATCTGGCTAATAAAGAAGAATACAAAGATATGAAAGAAAAGCTGACCCGACAGTTGATTGACGAATTATATGGTAAGGATCTGGAATTGGTTCAGAATGGCGAACTTGTGGGGCTTCCGCCAAAAACATATGATTTTAATGCCAGCATTGCGGATGGGAATAAACTTTTTCAAGGGCGTGATATGCTGCTCCAAAGAGGAATACGATAATAATTAAAGCCGGAGAGATCAAATTCTTTCCGGTTTTTGTTATGCTGAGAGGTCGGAATGTACATTGAAAAATTTATGACAAAACATTATGGAAAAGAGGAAAGTTAGATGAGCAGTTATTTGTATCTCTTGTTTTTAATGGTAAGCTTTATTGCTTCAGTAGCTGGATCAGTCTGTGGAATTGGCGGAGGAGTGATTATCAAACCGGTCCTGGATGCCTTTGGAGTTCTTAGCGTTTCATCAATCAGCTTTTTATCAGGCTGTACTGTACTGGCTATGAGCTTCTATTCGATCTTAAAGAAACATTTGGCTGGTGAGCTGCTGGTAGATATGGTGATTGGAACTCCATTGGCGGTTGGTGCAGCGGCAGGCGGTATATTAGGGAAAATATTATTTCAATATGTTTTAAATGTTTTTACAGATAAAGATATGATTGGGGCTGTTCAAGCATCCTGCTTATTTCTGATGACAGCAGGGACTTTGTTATATACATTAAAAAAAGAAAATATTAGGACTTATAAGGTGAATCATGGAGCAGCTTGTTCAGCTATCGGTTTATTCCTGGGAGTTTTGTCTTCGTTTCTGGGAATAGGGGGCGGGCCGGTTAATCTGGTGGTTCTGTTTTGTTTTTTTTCTATGGATACGAAAACTGCAGCTCAAAATTCTCTTTATATTATTTTGTTCTCGCAAATTACAAGTTTATGCAGCATATGGTTGACAAAAACAGTGCCGGATTTTTCTTGTGTTTTACTGGTTTTGATGGTTTTGGGTGGGATATTAGGCGGCGCTGTTGGGCGGATTATCAATAAAAATATAAGTGAAAAAGCGGTAGATCAATTATTTATAATACTGATGGTCGTAATAATGGGATTTAATATTTATAATGTTTATCAATTTATATTATAAAAGGAGGTGTGCGGTATGCCGCCAATTCATGTGTTGTTAAAACCGGCATCGGGAAATTGTAATATGCGGTGTGATTATTGTTTTTATTATGACACCATGTCCAAGAGGAAAGAGCTTACTTATGGTTTTATGAGTTTGGATACTTTAGAAGATGTAATAGAAAAGGTTCTTTTGTATGCAGAAAAAAGCTGCACTATTTCCTACCAGGGAGGCGAGCCTACATTGTCTCAAATTCACTTTTTTGAAAAATCTATTGAATTTCAGAAGAAGTATAATGTCAATCAAGTAGAAATTCATAATGTATTACAGACGAATGGACTACATCTAAATCAGGAATGGGCAGAATTTTTTGCGAAGCAGAATTTTCTGGTAGGGGTTTCGTTGGATGGAGGTCCCAAGATACACGATTATTATCGGAAAAGTATAAAGGGAGAAGGTACCTTTGTGAAAATTATGCAAAATATTGAACTGTTACAGAAGGTGGGGGTTGAATTTAACATCTTGTCTGTAGTAAATGGAAAAACGGCACCTTTAATAAAAAAAAGCTACCGTTTTTACAAAAAAAATCATCTGGAATTCCTGCAGTTCATTCCTTGCCTGGACCCGATGAATGAGCTGGGGGGAGGCAGGGAATATTCCCTGAAGCCCGTGGTATACGGAAAATTTTTAATTGACTTATTTGAATTATGGTATGAGGATTTACAGCAGGGCAGGCAACCATATATCCGTCAATTTGAAAATTATATAGCTATTCTTTTGGGGAAGATGCCAGAGTCCTGTGATATGCGCGGAATTTGCGGAAAGCAGTATGTTGTGGAGGCTGATGGAGCGGTGTACCCCTGTGATTTCTATGTCATTGACCAGTACAGGTTAGGAAATTTTAAAACAGATAAGGTGGAACAAATAGATCAGAGGCGGACAGAGATAAATTTTATTGAGGATTCAATAAATAAAAATAAGCTTTGCCAGAGCTGTGGTTACGCCCCTCTTTGCAGGGGAGGGTGCCGGCGGAATCGACAGAAGGAAGAAAGCAATAAACAATATTTTTGTCAGTCCTATCGGATGTTTTTCGATGCATGCTTGCCTAAGATGATGCAGGTCGCTGAAAGGCTTTCATCAATACAATGAGAGCGGAATTTTGTTAAACAAGTCTGGCTTAAATAGAATAATCCTTATATTATTTTTTATAAAATGATATAATGGTATAAGCTGAGTTTAGGCAAACCATAAAAAAGAAGATGATAATTATGATTAGAAAATATGTATTTGTACTGGTAACCTCATTTATTGTTATGGCGCTGGTGGGGTGTGTTAAAGAAGAAAAGGCGGTATCTTCTCAAAGAGAGACGCAAGAGAGTTCCATTGAGGCCGTGGAGAAAACGGAAAGTCATAGCAATGAAACAGCTGAAAAAGGCTCTGATTCTGATGATGCGGATTATTACAGTGTATCTACCTCAAAAACAAAACAGGAGGTAGAGGCGTTTGCAGAAGCAGTGAAGACAAGTATGTTAAACGATGATTGGTTGGCAATTTCTAAGATGACTGCTTATCCGATTACAATAAAAGGCGTAGAATACATTGATGAAGAAAGTCTTGCAAACACAGATCTTACGCTTAGTGAGGAATATAAAAAGGCGTTGGAAGCAGCCTCTTACGAGAACCTTTTTGCTAATTGGAAGGGGATTATGATTGGGGATGGAGAAGTGTGGCTCGGAGAGGTATTGGACAAAGATTTGCAGTCCGAAGGATTAAAAATTATAGCCATCAATGCGGATAAGTGAAAAGAATTCTGCTGATGGCTGCTAAATATAAGAATAGGGTTACGTGGAAAGTATATGATGCACTGTTGAAGTATGAGGCTGAACTGTATTGAAAGAAATAGATGATTAAATTTATAGGTAAATTAGATAGAAATATCTGGTATGCCTATTTTTTTTATTTAGCTGGTGTGATATGATGATTTAAAATAATAATTAATTGGGGGTTAGGTATGTTTATATTAATAATTCTTTGCATTTTAATACTAATTGCAATTATTATCAACATTGTATTAACAATGCAAAAATCAATATCAATCGATACTGAAAAAATCAAGAGAGAGTTAATAAGTGAGTTTTCTAATCAACAAGCAATACTTATGGGTTCTATAAAAAGCGAAATCTTGAATGAAATTCGATCTTCAAGAACGGAGACGGGTACAAATATTCAAAATACAATGAAGAGTTTTACGGATTCCTTTACTATGGTTCAAAGTCAATCTACCAATAGACAGGATATACGGCTGAAAGAGCTGACGGATAGTATCTCAAAAAATCAGAACGTCATGAAGATAGATATTGTTGAGAAGTTATCATTGCTTCAGACCAGTCAATCAGAAAGCATAACAGCACTGCAACATAGTGTGAAAGAGACAACTACAATGCTTTCTAGTGCACAAAACAAACAATTTGAAATGCAGGATAAACGATTAAGTGAGATATCTCAAATGTTAAAAGAAGCGCAGACTAGTTTGGAAAACTCTGTAGCTGAGCGTCTGAAATTAGTTGATGAGCAATTCAAAACGTTTACGGTACAAAACAAAGAATCAATAGATAGTATTAGAAATACCGTCCAGGAGCGATTAGAATCTTTACGTACAGATAATAACCAACAATTAGAAAAGATGAGAGCAACAGTAGATGAGAAGCTTCAAAAGACTCTTGATGAGAGAATTACACAATCATTCAAAATGGTGAATGACAGACTACAAGAGGTATATACCGGACTTGGTGAAATGAAAACGCTGGCTACCGGAGTTGGCGATCTAAAGAAGGTTTTATCTAATGTTAAGACACGTGGAATTGTGGGTGAATATCAGCTAGGAGCCATCATTGAAGAGATATTAACAAAAGAACAATATGATGAGAACGTAGCTACCAAGAAAGGTTCTTTAAACCGTGTTGAATATGCAATTAAGTTACCAGGTGGAGAAGATGGCGGATGTGTCTATTTACCAATTGATGCAAAGTTTCCGGGTGATACATATAGCCAGTTAGTTGATGCATATGAGTCAGGAGATAATGACGCTATCGTAGCGGCGCAAACGGCTCTTGAGACAAGAATTAAAGGTTGTGCAAAGGATATTCGTGATAAATATATAGATCCACCATATACTACCGATTTTGCAATTATGTTTTTGCCATTTGAAGGTCTATACGCAGAAGTAGTGCGTAAAGGGCTTATAGATACGTTACAGAGGCAATATCGTGTGAATATAGCGGGTCCGACAACTTTTGCAGCATTATTAAATAGCTTACAAATGGGATTTAAAACTCTTGCTATTCAGAAACGCTCTAGTGAGGTTTGGAATGTACTAGGTGCTGTTAAAACCGAATTCTCCCGATTTGAAACTGTACTTTCTGCTGCACAAAAACGGATAGAGCAAACGGGGGAGGAACTTGATAAATTAATTGGTGTCAGAACAAGGAAAATAAATAGTAAATTGAGAGGAGTGTCTGAACTTCCAACAATTGAAGAATCGGAAGAACTTTTAAATAGTGTTCCAGATTTAGAAGAATAAATTGTATTTGGAACAATCTTAAAAACATAGGTGTGTCGGATAGAAATATCTAATATGCCTTTGTTTTTATTAGTAATTATAAATGATACAAAGAGGGCGTATACGATGCCGCTTTTAGATAATCCCCAAATAAAGTTAGTGGCAAGCTCATGAATTAGGAGTCATTTATATGGGATAGGTGATACATATGAAAAATAACAATTGACGAAGCAGGATAGGGGAGGCACACATTATGGGGTTGAAAGAAGAAATTTTAGAATTAGAAAGGACTTGTTTAGAAGAACTGGGACATGGCTTGAACAAAAAACGGGCAAGAAGTGATAAATACCAAGCAGAGTATTACAGAACTTATAGGGAAAATTTGTATGAGGATATGGATCAACAGCATATAGAAGAATATGGTGGTGGTTCTGGTGGAGAAATGAAGGATAAAAGATATCCTGCAAAAATGTCAAGTATTCGTTCTTCATCCGCTATGACCTTTAATCTTCTGGGAAATCGTACTGCAACCATTAAGCGGAATCCATATGGATTATCTGAGGGGATATATAGTGTAGCATATGAGAAAAAAGTGCCAACGTTATTAGGTAGAAATCCTGCAAATTTAGATGCGTATTTGTGCTTGACGGGGAAAACGGATAAGACAGAGGCAGTTTTCTGCGAAATGAAAATGATGGAGTGGATTATTAATACACCGGGGTATTTGAACAATGCATATAAGAATGATAATAATTACTTTGCAAAATATATGCCAGAAGGAGAGAAATCTGTAAGTGTATTTCTAAAGGCAATTACCATGTTGGAACAAGTAATGCCGGTACATGAAATAACCGTAGAAGAATCGGGGCCAGGAGAATTCCAGAAAAATTCCAGAAAAGAGCATTCCTTTCAGCATTATGACGCATGGCAGATGTTTAAGCATACATTAGGTATTTACAATATGACCTCCAGACACACATTAAAAATGATGGAGAGTAAATATAATAATACTAATGAAGTGAATGTATTTGAGATGAGAAACAAATTTAAAAAGGTGACTCTAGTAAATGTGGTGTTTGAACCGCCAACAGAAATTATCAGAGAAGAAAAAAGCCGGGAAAAGTTGATAGCTTATAAGGCATCAGAACATGAAGATTTTGAATTGAATTTCAAGCGCATTCTGATAGAAAGTGGAGTTCAGCAATTGTTCACAGATGACTGCGGATTAAAGTTTGACATTATATATATGTCTGCAAAAGATTTAATGATTATGCTTGATATGACGGAAGACCGTTGGAAATATCTCAGCAGATACAGATTGGAAAGATAGATAACAGAAAAGCGAGTCAGAAAGTAGAGTGCTCGCCATCTGCCGTTCTTAAGCCATGATTTCCCCTGCTCCCTTTCCTGAAGCAGGGGAGTAGCCACTGCCAGAGCGGACTACTTTACTCTCTCTATATTATCCTGCGTTATATTCACATAGGGTATTTCAAGAATGTAAGAATTTTGTATGTAGCCTTCAAGCCACTTGTCATATTCGTCACGGTCGATGGGATCCTTATACTCATACTCCCCTTCTTTCAGAATATAATAAATGACGCCATCTTGGTCAATATCATCCTCCTTGGGAAAGACAGTTCCGTTGAAGTCGTTTTCTGCAATCGATTTATCCCATGAATCTACCATTGCTATATTGTGATAGGCATCATCCGCGGGGTCATACTGAAAGAGGTTATACGGCCAGAAGTCGACGCCCGACAAACCGGTACCATGAGACAGAGGGGCTTCCAGGATGCCATTTTTATAGTAGGTGATTCCTGGGAAAACCAGTATTTGCTGTCTTACGGAATTGGTACTACTGTCAAAGGCATAGACGATCTCCAGCATACCTGCCATGGAGGCATCGGTATATCTTATAAGTAATTCCTCTTTGCCATCCTGATCCACGTCATAGATAGCAAACTCATTCTTCGCCATATCACTGAATTCATTCCAATCTAAAGGCTGCCCATCCGGTAAGGAATGCTGTTCAATTATTCCATTAAGAACTTTCTTAAAGGCTTTTCTTGCATTTACGCCTTCTTCCTCTGAGCCACCTTGCAAAGCTGCATTGGTTCCCTGCTCCGTGTCAGACTTTATGGACGCTGTCACCGTGGAGGAATTTCCTTCTTCCTTATTTGGTTCTCCGCCGGAATTAATCTGGATATTTTCAGTTTCTTTCTTTGAAGCAGCAGATGTATCCACCTCCTTGGGAGCCTTTGCTTCACATCCAGTCAGGATTCCGACTAGCAATAGAAATAACAACATGCCACCATGCTTTTTAATACTGTTTCTTAATATCCTTATTTTCATATCTAACCTTCTCCTATCTCTTCAATAGCACCCCATTGTAATATTGTTGATCTATGTACAATTATTGCGATGGAACTTTATGTAACGCATAGTATTGTATACCTTTCAGAGTAAATTGTATATAGATCTACTGAAGAGTAAGGATTTATTAATGATTTGTTTATATTTAATATAAATAAAGGCAGGTTAGAACTTACAGTAGTACATGTTTTTTGATCTTCCACCAAAAATTTTCACTTCTCTGTAACTCCTGATTTTTACTTATTACTCTGCCGATATGCATCCCTGTTTACTAATATCTTCAACTACACTTGTGCTAACACCCAATTACCAGCAATTAAAACTCAGCCCCAAGACCTAGCGTAAGCAGTTATAAATGCAGATATTATTTTCCCTCAAAGGGGAAAACGTAACATCAGAGAAAATCAGAATCTTGAGAGCAAAGAGGTTCTATCCGATATAAGAAACAATAATTAAATGTGACTTGACAAAAGAGTATAGCAACCATATACTATTAGCATGGATAAATTATTAACTAACAAACATCAAATTGCATATGATTCTCTGAACTTATCACTTGCCTTGGTTGAATTGGATAAAAAGACTCGTTACTTTGGAACGGATGTGCCGATTTTTCACTCTGAAATACATGTGATTATGGCTATTGCCGAACATTCTGGCATTCATGTAGGTGGTCTGGCTGATGTTCTGGGAGTAACAAAAGGGGCTGTTTCCGAAATTCTCAAAAAACTGGAGAGAAAGGCTCTGGTTATAAAGGACATTGATGATCTCAATTTATCTAGATATTCACTGAGCCTAACGGAAAAGGGGAAAAAAGCCCATAAAAATCATATGTATTACCATTCTGTTTTAAACAATATTGTGGAAAATGAACTACAAAATGCTACTGAGGCGGAACTGAAATTTTTGTCAAACTTCTTGTCCTCCCTCATAAGCAGAGTTGAAAATTTCGATGAAAATATAGTTGAATAAAAATTTTGCACCAGTGTATGGTAGCTATACACATTTTTTTATATAATAGAGTTAGGAGAAACTAACATGAAAAAGAAAAAACATCATACTTTTGATAATAGTGAAGCCAGCGAACTACTATATCAACAAAAACTTAGAGCTGATGAAAGAGCATTTCAAACAATTTTAAATTCTTATTCGGGATTTTTCGGTGTTTCTTTTTACCCATATGATTGTCCAATATATCCGCAAATTAATTCGAATAAGGAGGACTTAAAAAATCAAAAGAATAAATAATTGCGCCAATGAGTATGGCAACTATACAAATTCTACCTAAGCATAAAATGGAGGGCTGGTTGTGCAACAAAATAAGCGTAGTCATTTGGAGAAAAAACTTAGTCCGTCGAGGGAGGAATATTTAAAAGCTATATATAAGCTATCTGAAAAAACACAAACAGTCCGTTCAATTGACCTTGCTGTTTATTTGGGAGTTTCAAAACCGAGTGTCCATAGTGCTGTGACTATATTACAAGAGGAGAGATTACTCGTTAAGCCTTTAGGAGGTGAAATACTTCTCACTGATGAAGGCCGTAAACAAGGTGAAGTCATTATATCCAAGTTTCGGCTAATAAAACATTTTTTAATTACCTGTTGTGACGTAAATAAGCTAACAGCAAGTGAAGATGCATGTAAAATGGAGCATATCATTAGTGATGAAACTGTTATTGCTTTAAAAAAACATATAAATCAATGGTATAAAGATATCCCTTTTTTTTAAGAACCATAATTTAAGCAATGAAAAACCACATGGCAGAGAAAAAGATAGTAAGCACAACATAATCTACCATCGTGCTGATTTATCTCAATCCGTCCGGAATACAATGGCGTCGTTTTGGCTATTGGCAATCATGCAGATTCCGTCATTATTGCAGCCACATTAGATGCGCTGGGACAACTGTGTCAGGTGATTTCTCCGGCGTGGCAAAAATATTTCTTGTAACCGGTTACACCGATACGAGGTGTAGCATAGACGGTCTTATGGAAATCGTCCGGGATACCTATGAGTTGGATCTTTTCAGTGAAAAAAGATGCCATAGACTGAAGGCATCGCATTCTGATAAAGATGGTTTTGAGGTGCTTTATAAATGATTGGATTCCGGTCGTTTCCAGTGGTTTATGGAAGGTCTTTCTATTTACAAAAAAGTTCTTTTAGCTATCTGAAAAAATACGCATAGAACCACTTATTTACTGGCTTTCCAAATTATTTCGTGATATAATATTTGTATCATTTAGGAAGTGCATGGTCATGAATAAGTCTGTTGAAACTGAGACTCTTAACATGAATCATTGGTATGGGCCAGATAAATTTAATCCTGACAATAAAACTCCCTTTTTAACATGGATCAATAAAAAGACCAAATAACCTGTTATACCGTGTATTCCTTATTTAAATAATAGGAGAAGTATTTTGATTATAAAAAAAGATAAAATTAAGTCCATTATCTATATTATTGTATCGTTAGGTATTAGTTTTTTAGTACCGTGGATATTTTACTGGCAAGTAGATATAGGTGTTTACAATTATATTTTGGACACTGTAAAAGAAGCAGATCGGTTTGAAGTATATACAAAGTGGTATATAAACTATAATTGGTTACTTTTGGTTTTTGAGTTTCTTATAAATATATTTATGACGTCAATTTTTTTGAAATGTATACTGAAGCTATCATTTAAGAACATAAAAGGCTGGTTCTCTTTACAGAAAGTTAATGAGCTTGTCATTGGATTGTTGCTTGGTGCAATCACAATTTCGACTGTATTTTTCTTACTTCTGCTAACAGAAAATGCAAATGTTGTTTCTTACCAGCCTCATTTTACTCCCGATGCATTAAAATATTTGTTAATCTTTACTTTGGTAGGTTTTTCAGAGGAACTTTTTTATCGGGGATTTATTATTACTAGTCTCCGTACATTCAAAAATAGATTTTTTGTTATTATGTTTTCTGGAATTATTTTTTCTTTAGCACACATTTTTAATAACGAATTTAACCTGATGTCGTTTTTAAATATTATGTTGATAGGTATTGTGTTTGCTTATATGTTTACAAAAACAAAGTCGCTTTGGATGCCAACAGGGTTTCACATTCTTTGGAATTATTTCCAGGGTAATGTCTATGGATTCAATGTAAGTGGTCTTGGAATACAAGGTATTTTTACAACCGAATACAAAACAGATAATATATTCAATGGCGGCGCTTTTGGCCCGGAAGGTGGTTTAGTTGTCACCTTAGTTACATTGATTACAATGCTGGTTTTAAAATGGTATTTAACAAAAACAAAAAATGTCTCAGATATCTAGATGAACTATAAGGAATTCTTATATTGTGAATGTGAAATGACGGACTAAGAGATTAGTCCTTTTTTATTGTTTAATGGTACACAATATATAGTTGAAGAGCACATGTGTTTGTGATAGTATTATTTCAAACGTGTAGACGTGTAAGATTCATATTATTAATGAAATGGAGCTGGTTTATGAAAAGCAAATTACTGGAGAATGAAACAAGAGAATGTCCAATTTGTCATAAGCGCATAAATCCACATTTTACGGACTTATAAATGTGTTCTTGGATTGGTGGAAGCAGAGGATTATACAATTTACCCACTCAGACATATATTTCTTCAAGACTGCTAAAGAATGGCATAGAGATTAGCATTGTCAGCAAACTCTTAGAACACTCCCATATTAACACCATGTACAGTACATATATCCATGTTTTAAATGACCAGATGACAGACGCAATATCCAGTATTTGCAAGGTTTAATGAGGAAGTTTTGACCACTTATCTTTCAGTAAAAACCAGTAATTGGGGAATTCATGAAAAGCTGATAGATATCAGAGAATCCTTATAGATTAAGGATTTTATAAGAGTTAAAATAGGTAAAAAAAGAATGCACCTGATAGGAATCGAACCTACGCACGCAGCTCCGGAGGCCACTGCTCTATCCACTGAGCTACAGATGCATCTTTTACATTCTACTATAGATTGTTTTAAAGCGCAAGAGTTATTTATTGATTTTTGTTTGTTTTTTTGTTAGAATGAATTGGAGATTATTGTCCCGGGAGGTTGAGCCTGTATGAAGGACTTATTAGAAAAATGGAATAAAAAATTGACAGCAGAAACCAGGCGTTTTCTGAAATTTATGTCCATTCCGCTGGCAGCGGTTTTATTAATCGTACTCATTATTGTACTGGATCAATCAGTGCCGGAACAGGGTATGTCAGGGAATGTTGGGACAGAAACACAATCCCAGCTGCCGGAAAATGAAAGCGGAGAAGTTACGCCCCAAGAACCTGTAACAGTGGATTTTACCTTGCAGGAGGAAGCTGTTCCGGAGGTTCATGATTTGTTGGAAACTTATTTTAAGGCCAGAAAAACCTGTGACCCGGAGTTATTAGATGAGGTGTACGGAGGAACCTATTCCCAGGACCAGATTCGGGAACAGATTGCCAGAATGGAAGAGGAAGTAAAATTCTACCGGGGCTTTGAAAATCTGATCTGCTATACAATCCCCGGAGCAAAAGAAGGGGAGTATCTGGTTTATGCAAAATTTGATATTATGTTCCGCCAGGCAGATACTCTGGCTCCCAGCTTGATTTTGTGTTATGCAAAAGCTGCTGAGGATGGAACTTATTATCTGGTGGGAGATGTGAACCAGGCTCAGTCTAAGTATATGGAAGAAGCAAACCAGTCTGAGGCTGTTCAGGCCATGGCAAAAGAGGTAAATGAAAGCTTTGAAAAGGCCTTAAAATCAGATGAAAACCTGCTGGCTGTTTATCATACCCTGACAGATGAAGTTGATGAAACAGATGAAATAGAAGAAACTGTTGAGGCAGAAGAAACAGAGTCGGAAAGTCAGCCGGACAATATGTAAAACAGATGCTTCTCTGCGTGGCACCGTGCAGAGGAGCATTTTTGGCAAAGGAGAAAACTGCGTTATGGACGTAAAAGATTTTTATTTTGATTTACCTCAAGAGCTGATCGCCCAGGACCCCTTGGAAGACCGTTCTGCTTCCAGACTGTTGGTATTGGATAAAAATACAGGAGATCTGAATCATAAACATTTCAGAGATGTTCTTTCTTATTTAAAGAAGGGAGATTGTCTGGTTATTAATGATACCAAGGTAATCCCGGCCAGACTGTTTGGAGTCAAAAAGGGAACAGAGGCAAAAATTGAAATACTATTGTTAAAGAGAAGAGACAATGATATATGGGAAACTCTTGTAAAGCCTGGGAAAAAGGCAAAGGTAGGGACTGAGATTTCCTTTGGTGACGGGCTCTTAAAAGGTACGGTAATAGAAATTGCAGAGGAAGGAAACCGTCTGATTCAGTTTTCCTATGACGGAATATTTGAGGAAATTCTGGATCGTCTTGGTCAGATGCCCTTACCGCCCTATATTACCCATCAGCTTCAGGATAAGAACCGCTATCAGACGGTATATGCAAAACATGAGGGCTCTGCAGCAGCTCCCACTGCGGGATTGCATTTTACGAAGAAGCTTTTGGAGGAAATCGAGGGAATGGGAGTTTCTGTTGCCCGTGTGACTCTTCATGTAGGACTTGGAACCTTTCGTCCGGTAAAGGTGGAAAAAATTGAAGAACACCATATGCACTCAGAGTTTTATATGGTGGAAGAGGAAGAGGCCAAAAAAGTCAATGATGCAAAGAAACAGGGTGGAAGGATTATCTGCGTAGGAACCACAAGCTGCCGCACGGTGGAATCTGCATCCGCCGAGGATGGAACCCTGAAGGCAGGAACAGGCTGGACAGAAATATTCATTTATCCGGGATACCGCTTTAAGGTTTTGGACAGCCTGATTACCAATTTCCATCTGCCGGAATCTACCCTGGTGATGCTGGTATCGGCTCTGGCAGGGCGGGATGCGGTTCTTCATGCTTACGATGAGGCTGTGAAAGAGAGATACCGCTTTTTCAGCTTTGGAGATGCCATGCTGATTACCGATCTGATTGAAACAGGGAAGGAAGATGTGAAAAGGGGGCAAAACGTGTGAAGGCGGCTGAAGATTTAAGACAGTTTCTCTGCTCCATAGACAGGAAAGGGTATCCGGCTTACAAAGGGGCAAAGGGAGAATACCGTTTTCCTGATTATGTTCTCTCCATTGACCATGTGCAGGGAGATCCCTTTGCTTCTCCTTCCAGAATCAGCATTCATGTGGAAGGGAAAAAAGCAGGGTTTCCCTTATGGTCTTATGACCAATACCACAAGAGGATTGCTCTGGAAGACCATCTTTTGAGATGGTTTGGAAAAAGGGCGGAGCAGTTTAATTTTAAGGCAAAAGGCTCTGGAAAAAGCGGACTTCTTTCTGTAAGCAGCCCCGGACAGGAGATTTTGGAGAGGACGGCCTGCTCTGTAAGAGAGAATGATGGAGGCCTGGTGATCCGGCTGGAAGTTGGATTTCCAGCTAACGGAAGAACCATTAATTCCGGGGAGCTGATTAAGATTCTTTTTGATTTTCTTCCCTCTTGTGCTGCAGAAACCTGTTTTTATGGAACATATCCCACAGTGGAAAAGCAAAGGGTTGAAGAGGTTCGTAAGCTTTCTGAGGATCAGCAGGAAATCAGAAGGCAGCTTTCCGCCGGGGAGCTGGTGGCGTTTATTGCAAACGGTTCTATTCTCCCAAGAAAATCTGGGGTTTCAAAAAAACCATTGGAAAAGGCAGTGGCTTTCCGGTCTCCGGTTTCCATGGAGGTGGAAATGAATCTTCCCAACAGGGGAAGGCTAAGAGGAATGGGGATCCCTAAAGGTGTCACCCTGATTGTTGGTGGTGGATACCATGGGAAAACCACCCTTTTGGAGGCTTTGGAATGGGGTGTTTACGATCATATTCAAGGAGATGGAAGAGAGCTTGTAATCACTGATGCTTCGGCTGTTAAGTTGAGAGCAGAGGATGGAAGAAGCATTCAGGAAGTGGATATCTCCCTTTTTATCAGGGATCTTCCTGATAAACGGGACACGGTCCGTTTTTGTACTCAGGATGCCAGCGGAAGCACTTCCCAGGCTGCCGGTGTGGTGGAAGCTATGGAAAGCGGAGCCCAAGTTCTTCTGCTCGATGAGGATACTAGTGCCACTAACTTTATGGTGAGGGACAGGTTGATGCAGCAGGTAGTGAGCCGGGAAAAAGAGCCGATTACTCCTTTTATAGAAAGAGTAAGAGGGCTTTATGAGCAGCAGGGAATTTCCACCATTTTAGTGGCAGGAAGCTCCGGAGCCTATTTTCATGTGGCTGATTATATCATTCAGATGGACTCCTATGTGCCGAAGGACATTACAGAACAGGCTAAAAAGGCCGCTAAGGACTGCGGAGAAGAGGTTTCCTCTCTTCCTCTGCCTGAGATGGGGGTTTCCAGGATTCCTGCAGGACTTTCCACAGGAGGAAAGGAGGGGCGTTCCAAGATGAAAGTTTTGGGACAGGACAGCCTTCTGATTGACCGGGAAGTGGTGGATCTGCGTTTTGTGGAACAGCTTGCAGAGTCCGAGCAGATCACTGCTCTGGGATATTTTCTTAAATATGGAGCTGAGCATTTTATGGACAGGAAAAGAACCATGGTTCAGATCGTAGATGAACTGGAAAAAGAGGTTCACCTCCATGGGCTCATGTTCCTTGGAAAAGGAGAAGGACTTCCTGCCAATCTAGCTCTGCCCAGAAGGCAGGAAATTTTTGCAGCATTTAACCGGTGCCGCAGTTTACGGTTTTAAAGAAAAGACAGGGGAATTTATTTATTATGGGAGAAAAGAAATTTATGGTGGGGGGCATTTCCAAGAAAACTTTGGAGCGGCTTCCGGTCTATCACCATTACTTGGAGCAGAAAAACAAGGAGGGTACAGAGACTATTTCATCACCGGCTATTGCCCTGGAGCTTAAGCTTAATGAAGTTCAGGTGAGGAAGGATCTGGCAATCGTAGCAAGAACAGCTGGTAAACCTAAGATGGGATATCTGGTTAAGGAGTTAATCGGGGACATTGAGGAGTTTCTGGGATTTCACAATGCCAATCAGGCGGTCCTGGTGGGAGTGGGGCATTTGGGAAAGGCCCTCCTGTCTTATAAGGGGTTTGAGCAGTATGGTGTTGAAATTGTCATGGCATTTGACTCTGATGGAAGAAAAGTGGATACAAAGGTGGGAGGAAAAATGATTTTGCCTTTGGAAAAGCTGGAAAATCTGTGCCGGAGAATGAATATTCATATCGGAATTATTACAGTGCCTAAAGATAGTGCACAGGAAGTTTGTAACCGTCTGGTGAGCGGAGGTGTAAAGGCCATCTGGAATTTTGCGCCCCTTCATTTATCAGTGCCTGACCATGTACTGGTTCAGAATGAAAACATGGCGGTTTCCCTGGCGGCATTATCTAAATATCTTTATGAGGGGGAGAGGTGAATTTGCCCTAAGGGCGAAGAGAGCCCTCCGGGGGAGGCAGGAAGTAACAAAGGAGGAAACGTGTGAATACCGTATTGTTGCAATATGCTCTGGAAGTACAAAGAACGGGCTCTATTACAAGGGCTGCAGCCAGCCTCTGCATGGATCAGCCTAATTTAAGCAAGGCCATAAAGAGTTTGGAGGAAGGTCTTGGTGCACCGATTTTTAAAAGAACACCCCAAGGAATGATTCCCACATCCAGAGGCAGAGTTTTTCTGGAACAGGCGAGGAATGTCCTGATTCAAATTGAAGAAATGGAACATTTATATAAGCCGGATGAGCTGGAAGGCGTAAACTTTTCAGTTTCTATGCCCAGATCTGCCTACTTAAGTCTTGCGTTTTCCAAGGTTATAAGGAATCTGGAGGGGCAGGAGCTGATGAATGTGTGGATGCGGGAAACCAGTTCTGAAAATACTTTAAAAGAGGTGGAATCAGGGGAGTATAACCTGGGAGTTATACAGTATCCGGTGTATTCAGAAAAGTTCCATGCCCGTAAAATAGGGGAAAGGGGACTTGAAGCGGAAACAGTTTTTGAATATGAACTCAGGCTTCTTTTATCTTCAGTCCATCCTCTTGCAGGAAAGGGTGATATTGAGGAGACGGACTTAATTCATTATACGGAAATTGCCCAGGGGGAAGATGCCTTGGGAAACGGTGAGGAATGGAGCAGGGAAAGAGAAGGTTCCGAATCTTTAAAACGAATCTATGTTTTTGACAGGGAAAGCCAGCTTAACCTTTTAAGCCAGGTTCCTGATACTTATATGTGGGCTTCTCCCGTGCCCCGTGAGACTCTTGCCAGGTTTCAGCTGGTGGAGAGAAGATGCAAAAAAAACAGCAGGATATTCCGGGATGTTCTCATTTACCGGAAGGGGTATTCCCTTACGGCCTGGGACAGGGAATTTATGGAGGAACTGGAAAAAGCGAAGAGGGATTTGTAAAAACTGAAATGTTAAATATATATCAGTATTTATATACTGATATATATTTTTTGACCTTTGTTTTCCAGGCTTGTCTGAACTATAATAGAGATTAGAAAAACAGGGAATTCATAAGGAGGTTTTAAAATGGCCAGATTTACATTACCGAGAGATTTATATCATGGCAAGGGAGCTTTAGAAGCACTGAAAGATTTAAAGGGAAAAAAGGCGTTCGTGGTCGTTGGAGGCGGTTCCATGAAACGTTTTGGATTTCTGGACCGGGTGGAAGCTTATTTAAAGGAAGCCGGGATAGAGGTTGAGCTTTTTGAAGGTGTTGAGCCTGATCCCAGTGTGGAAACCGTGATGAAGGGCGCTGAGATGATGCGTCAGTTTCAGCCGGACTGGATTGTTTCCATAGGCGGAGGTTCTCCCATTGATGCGGCAAAAGCTATGTGGGCATTTTATGAGTATCCGGATACTACCTTTGAAGATTTGTGCATTCCCTTTAATTTCCCTGCTCTTAGGACGAAAGCAAGATTCTGTGCAATTCCTTCCACTTCCGGCACTGCTACCGAAGTAACGGCATTCAGTGTGATTACGGATTATGAAAAAGGAATCAAGTATCCTCTGGCAGATTTTAATATCACTCCCGATGTTGCTATTGTAGACCCTGAACTGGCTGAGACAATGCCTCCAAAGCTGACAGCCCATACAGGTATGGATGCTATCACTCATGCAATGGAAGCATATGTATCAACTCTTCACTGTGATTATACCGATCCACTTGCTCTTCATGCCATCAAAATGATACATAATGATTTACTGGATTCTTATCACGGAGATAACGAAGCCCGTGCCCGTATGCACAATGCCCAGTGTCTGGCTGGTATGGCATTTTCCAATGCTCTTTTGGGTATTGTCCATTCTATGGCCCATAAGACAGGTGCTGCTTATTCTGGAGGACATATTGTCCATGGATGCGCCAATGCCATGTACCTTCCAAAGGTAATTAAGTTTAATTCCAAGGTTCCCGAGGCTGCAAAGCGTTATGGAGAAATCGCTGCTTTAATTGGATTAAAGGGAAATAATGATGAGGAACTGGTTGATGCACTGATTGCAGAAATCCGCTCCATGAACGAAAAGCTGGACATTCCTGCCAGTATTAAGGAATATGAAGGCGGAATCATTGACGAAACTGAGTTCAATGAGAAATTAAAGCTAGTATCAGAGTTGGCAGTAGGTGATGCATGCACCGGCTCTAACCCAAGGTCCATAACGGCCCCTGAGATGGAGAAACTGCTGACCTGTTGTTACTATGATAAAGAGGTAGACTTCTAAATAGCCTCCAAAAACTGAATGCAATGTGCGCTATGGGTGCAAGACCTTTCCGGTTTTGCACCCATAGTTCGTAAAAAGGGATTTGACAGTAAATTTCATCTATGATATGTTATTCAGGAATACGGAAGAAAGGGATTTTAAAGATGAAACAGGCAATTTTAGCGGTTAGCTTTGGAACTACCTATCATGAGAGCAGAATGAAAACTATTGAAGCCATTGAGACAGATATAAAGAAAGCATTCCCGGATTATGAACTGCGACGGGCTTTTACCAGCGGAGTTATCATTAATATTTTAAAAAAACGGGATGGAATATATATTGACAGCGTGTCTGAAGCTTTGGAAAAGCTGGCAATTGAAGGCTTTGAACAGATTGTCATTCAGCCTACCCTGGTTATGGGAGGGGAGGAAAATGACATTATGCTGGCCTCAGTCAGGGAATACGAGGGGCAGTTTAAGAGGGTTGTATGTGGAAAACCTTTGCTTTCTGGGGAAGAGGATTACCAGAAGCTGGTTGATATTTTAAATGAGGATACAAGAGAATATGATTCTGAGGAAACGAAGATCATATGGATGGGCCATGGTACGGAGCATGAGGCCAACAAGGTCTATGAGTGTCTGAACCGGGTTTTTGAGGAAAAAGGTTATACAAGACACCATGTGGGAACGGTGGAAGCAGAGCCGGACTTTGATCATGTAAAGGAAGAAGTGAAACAAACCGATTTCAGCCGGGCTGTGCTGCAGCCTCTTATGATTGTCTGCGGTGATCATGCCCATAATGATATGGCCGGAGATGGTGAAGATTCCTGGAAAAGCCAGTTGGAATCAGAGGGCTATGAGGTGGTCTGCCGGTTAAAAGGGATGGGAGAGCTGGAAGGCGTGCGAAGGCTTCTTGTGAACCACACAAGAGAAGCTGTAGAGAGTCTGGAGGAAATAGGATGAAGGTGAAAAAAGCGGTTATTCTGCTTGCCGGTGTTTTTTTGCTGCTTACAGGATGTGAACGGAAGGTGGAGCCTATAAGCAAGTCAGGCTTTTTGCTGAACACCTTTGTGACTGTGACTATTTATGATAAGGATGATCCAAAAATTTTAGAGGGCAGCCTGGAGTTGTGCCGTTCTTATGAAAATATTCTGAGCAAGACTTTGGAGGGAAGCGAGGTCTACCTGCTGAATCACAGACTCGCCGGGGAACAGACCATAACCGTATCCAAGGATGTAGAAAATCTGGTTTCCAAAGGAATTTATTATTCTCAGATATCAAATGGAGGTTTTGATGCCACGGTGGAACCTCTGTCCTCTTTGTGGAATTTTACCTCCCCTGATCCTGTAATTCCCGGAGCTGATGAAATCAGGGAGGCCACAGAAAAAGTGGGGTATGAGAACTTAAAGCTGGAAGGAAATAGGCTCACCTTTTTATCGCCGGATACGGGCCTTGATTTCGGTGCGATAGCCAAGGGTTACATTGCGGACCGGATAAAGGATTATCTTCTGAAAAATGGAGTAAAAAGTGCGGTGATCAATTTAGGAGGAAATGTACTCTGCGTGGGAGAAAAGCCTGACGGAGAGCCATTTAAAATAGGGCTTCAAAAGCCTTATGCTGACAGGAATGAAACCATAGAAATCCTGGATATCCAGGATTTATCAGTAGTGTCCTCCGGAGTATATGAGCGCCACTTTGAAAAGGATGGGATCAATTATCACCATCTTTTAGACCCGGTAAGCGGATATCCTTTTGACAACGGGCTGGTGTCTGTAACCATTATCTCCAACCTTTCAGTGGATGGAGACGGCTTGTCCACAGCCTGCTTTTCCCTGGGGCTGGAGAAGGGGATAGAACTGGCAGAGTCTTTAGAGGATGTGTATGCAGTGTTTATTACAGAGTCCGGAGAGGTTCATTATTCTGAGGGAGCGGAGCAGTTTTTGGCTGAAAGAAAGTAGAAGACCTTTGAATTTCTTTACATTTTTCCTTCCTTATAATACAATAGAGAAAATATCTTTAAGGTATGGTTTTCAGGAGAATGAATGATGATTAGAAGAATATGGGACAGGCTGATAAATCGTGAAGTGATTTCCTATATAATATTTGGTGTGCTGACAACAGCAGTAAACTGGGTAGTTTACGCCCTGATGGTGAAGGCGGGAACAGATTATCGGATTTCCACCGCAGGGGCCTGGGTGGTGTCGGTTCTGTTTGCTTTTTTTGTAAATAAAATCTTTGTTTTTCAAAGTTATGACCTGCATCCGGCGGCTGTTATAAAGGAGGCTGTTTCCTTTACTGCATGCAGGGTGTTATCCGGCATCATGGAGATGATCTTTATGATGATCATGGTTTCCTGGCTCAGTTGGAATGAATACGGAAGCAAGGTGCTGGTGTCCGTAGCTGTTGTGATTGCTAATTATGTATTCAGTAAGCTTTTTATATTCCGGAAACATGAGAAAACCCCCTGTAAAGAGAGGTAAGCAAAATGGAACACGATGACGAGATTGCAAAAATTTCGAAAGAGCTAGAGGATATGCTGAAGATGACGACAGATGGAAAAGAAGATATAGCAGAAGACTGGATCTTAAAACCAGAAGCAGGGGAGCCGGAGGCTGATTTTTTAGAAGTTTTACAGGAAAATGAGCCGGAACCGGAAGGTGAATATACGGAGGATCTGGAAGAACATATTGTCTCACATGGGCTTGTCAGACCCTGTGACGGACTGATTGCCGCCTTTTTAGTTCCAGTAGTCATTATGATCATTATATTTGCCCAGAGAGGCATATTTCCCTTTGGGGAAGAAAGTTTTCTCAGGACTGATATGTACCATCAGTATGCCCCCTTTTTCTCGGAATTCCGCTATAAGCTTACTCACGGAGGAAGCCTGCTCTATAGCTGGAATATGGGCATGGGAGTAAACTTTGCAGCTCTTTACGCCTATTATCTGGCCAGCCCCTTAAACTGGCTGATTATTCTTTGCCCGAAAAATTACGTTATCGAGTTTATGACTTATATGATTGTACTTAAAATCGGACTGTGCGGTCTCACTTTTGCATGGTATTTAAGAAAACACAATAAGACCAGTGACTTCGGGATTGCATATTTTGGCATATTTTATGCATTATCCGGATATATGGCTGCCTATAGCTGGAATATTATGTGGCTGGACTGTCTCCTTCTCTTCCCTCTCATAGTACTGGGTCTGGAGCGGCTTGTGAAGGAAAAGAAGTGTTTTTTATATTGTATTACTCTTGGAATGTCAATTTTATCCAATTATTATATATCAATTATGATATGTATTTTTATGGTGTTTTATTTCGGGGTTCTACTTATTCTGGAAGGGAGAAAACCGTGGAAAGAATTCTTCACTCACATAGGGAATTTTACTCTGTTTTCCCTGCTTGCAGGCGGGCTTGCGGCTGTGGTGCTGCTTCCCGAAATTTATGCCCTTCAGTCCACAGCTTCCGGAGATTTTAACTTCCCCCAGACCGTCAGCTCTTATTTTTCTATATTTGATATGATCGCCAGACATCTTCCGGCGGTGGAAACGGAGATCGGGTTGGATCACTGGCCTAATATTTACTGCGGAACCGCAATTTTGCTGTTTTTCCTCCTGTATCTGGGATGCCGCCAGATCAGGAAGAGAGAGAAAATTGTGATGTGCGGACTTTTGCTGTTTTTCTTTGCCAGCTTTTCTGTCAATGTGCTGAATTTTATCTGGCATGGATTTCACTTTCCAAACAGCCTGCCATGCAGACAGTCTTTTATTTATATCTTTCTCATGCTGCTGGCCGGATATCAGGCTTATATCCACTTAGACCAGATTCCCTGGAAACATGTGGTTCTGGCTCTGTTCGCTTCGGTGACCTTTGTTCTTATGGCTGAAAAGCTGATTGATGATGAGGCTTATCACTTTTCCATTTTCTATGGTGCAATTATCCTTCTATTTGCCTACGGAGGACTGATCAATCTATACCAGAAGGGGCATAGCAGAAATATGCTCATACTCATTACTCTGGGCTTGGTGGCTCTGGAGGCGGCAGTAAATACCACTGTAACCAGTGTGACCACTACAAGCAGAACCAGCTATATAAAGGATAACCAGGCTTCCAGAGATATTACGGAAGAACTGATGCCTGATCAGTCCTTTTACCGGGTGGAAAAGGTGAGCCGGAAGACAAAAAATGATGGTGCCTGGCTTAACATTCCCACAGTGTCCTTATTTTCTTCCACAGCTAATGCGGACTTATCTGATTTCTTTAAAAAGCTGGGTTGTGAAAGTTCCACCAATGCCTACAGCATTACAGGAAGCACCCCTCTGGTGGATGCATTATTGGCTGTCCGGTATGGACTGTATTCTGAAAGCACGGAGGATACCGGGACCTCGGCTCTGGTTTCTGAAAATGACCAGATGTATCTTATGGAAAATTTTTATGCCCTTCCTTTGGGCTTTATGATTCCTTATGATCTGGAAAGCAACTGGCGTCTGGAACTGTCCAATCCGGCTGAGGTTCAGAATGATCTGGCTGAGATATTAGGAGCCGGTTCCGTACTTGCAGAGGTAACCAGCGATATTACTGGAAAGAGCCTGACCTTTACACCAGAAGAGGCTGGGGAGTATTTTGTGTATGTCAGCAACAAAAAAGTGGAAAAGGTGACCGTTCTTTTAGGAGAGGATACCAAAAACTTTGACAATGTAAACCGGGGATATATGCTGGATCTGGGGTACTTGAATTCAGGTGAAGAAATTACTCTGCGAAACGATGACAATGACCATGATCTGATAGCAGAGGTTTACCGGTTCTTGCCCGAAGGCCTGGAATCCATTCATGAAATATTAAATAAAAGTCCCTTAAACTTAACCGAGCGGACAGACACACGGGTATCAGGTACAGTGGAGACAGAGAAAGCAGGGCTGTTGTTTTTAAGCATCCCCTTTGACAAGGGCTGGACCATTCTGGTGGATGGGAAAGAGGCGGAGCCTTATAAAGTGTTTGATACGTTTTTAAGCGTACATGTGCCCTCCGGATCTCATGAGATATCTTTACAGTACATGCCTCAGGGCTTAAAGACCGGAGGAATGATCACTGCGGTCAGTATGTTAACCCTGTTGGGTATTGCCGGAATTGCGGAAACGGGAAAGAGGAAGCATAAGCTCATGAGGAACCATTCAATATAATAACGGAAAGAGGAGATTTAATTATGAAATTATGGGGCGGACGCTTCACCAAAGAAACGAACCAACTGGTTCACAATTTTAATGCATCCATTTCATTTGACCAGAAGTTTTACCATCAGGATATTGAAGGCAGTATTGCCCATGTAAAGATGCTGGCGAAACAGGGAATTCTGACAGCAGAAGACCGTGATGTCATTGTCAAAGGGCTTTTAGGAATCAGAGCTGATTTGGAAAGCGGAGCACTGGTCATTACCCAGGAGCATGAAGACATTCATTCCTTTGTGGAAGCAGTCCTTACAGAACGTGTGGGAGAGGCAGGGAAGCGCCTTCATACCGGGCGCAGCCGGAATGATCAGGTGGCTCTTGATATGAAATTGTATACGAGAGATGAGATTTCTGAGCTTGGCCAGTTGGTAAACGGATTATTAAAGGAACTTTTAAAGCTGATGGAGGAGCACTTAGACACTTATATGCCTGGCTTCACCCACTTACAAAAAGCCCAGCCCATTACATTGTCCCATCACCTCGGTGCTTATTTTGAAATGTTTTACCGTGATTTGACCCGCCTTTATGATATCCGAAAGAGAATGAACTACTGTCCTCTCGGCTCAGGTGCCCTGGCAGGCACAACCTACCCTCTTGACCGGGAATATACGGCAGAACTTCTTGGTTTTGACGGACCGACTCTTAACAGCATGGATTCTGTGGCTGACAGAGATTATCTGATTGAGCTGTTAGGTGCTCTTTCCATCATTGCCATGCATTTAAGCAGATTTTGTGAGGAAATCATTATCTGGAATACCAATGAATACCGTTTTGTGGAAATCGACGATTCCTACAGCACAGGAAGCAGTATCATGCCCCAGAAGAAAAATCCTGATATAGCAGAGCTGATCCGCGGCAAGACTGGCCGGGTTTACGGTGCCCTGACCGCGCTGCTTACCACCATGAAGGGGACTCCGCTGGCCTATAATAAGGACATGCAGGAGGATAAGGAGCTGACCTTCGACGCCATTGATACAGTAAAGGGCTGTCTGGCTCTGTTTACAGGTATGATTTCTTCTATGACATTCCGAAAAGATGTGATGGAACAAAGTGCTAAAAACGGCTTTACTAATGCAACCGATGCAGCCGATTATCTGGTTAACAGGGGAGTGGCTTTCCGGGATGCCCATGGAATCGTGGGACAGCTTGTGCTTTTCTGTATTGAAAAGGGAATAGCTCTTGATGATATGACCCTGGAAGAATATAAGGCCATCAGCCCTGTATTTGAGGAAGATATTTATGAGGCCATCAGCTTAAAAACCTGTGTGGAGAAGCGAATGACCATTGGGGCACCAGGACAGGAAGCTATGAAGAATGTTATTGGGATTTATAAGAAAAGACTTGATCTGGAATAAGAAATTTTAACAATAAAAAACCGGAAAACAGGCAGAAAAGGCTGTGTTTTCCGGTTTTGTAATTACAGGGGTTTAAATTCCGGTTTTCTATTGATAAATTCCGTATAATAGGAGAAACCGCAGTCTGCCAGCATGTCCCTGGTTCTTTGGAAGTCCGCCCCTAAATCTCCGGGAATGTGGGCGTCGGAGCCGATGGTTAATATTTCCCCGCCAAGCTCCCGGTAGCGCTTCAGCACCCGGATGGAAGGATTTGGCTGTCTCAGACCTTTGCGGAAGCCTGCTGTATTGCATTCGATTCCCTTTCCCCGCTGGATAATAGTCTTTAAAATTTCATCCAGAATATCCTGATATTCTTCGTAGCTGTAAAATCTTGATTTATTTGGTCCATAGCGGACAATATAGTCAATATGGCCTGCCACATCAAAATGATTTAAATTTCTTACATTATCCAGAGTAGTTTGGAAATACTGGAGATAGACATCCTTTTCCTCTTTTCCTTCAAAAAACTCCGGGTAGGCAGGGTCCTTCCTGTTGATGAAATGGGTGGAACCGATGACAAAGTCAAAGGAAAAAGTGGAGAACAGCCGGTCATAGTAGTCTTTTAAGTGAGTCTGAAGACCAAGCTCAATCCCGATGCGAAAGTGGATTTTCTCCTTGTATTCTTCCTTCAGTAAAGACATGGTTTCCATATAACGTTCCATGTGAAGGGTGAAATCAATGGGGGATTCCACATCATAATCATGGTGGTCCGTAACACATAGGGACTTCATTCCAAGCTCTATGGCCCGCTTTATCTGGGCAGTTATGGGAGTGGAGGAATCTCCTGAAAAGTCGGTGTGAAAATGATAATCTGGCAGCATAATATTTCCTTTCTATATCAGTTTTACATGGCTCAGGCATAAAGTTAAGTTCATTATAATCAATGGGAGGAGGAAAAGCAATCGCATGTTAAGGGAAAGATTTCCTGGGAAATTAAAAAAAGGACTTGCTATTTACCAGTAAATTAGGTAGAATGAAGAGTAGTTGATTAATATTTAACGATCAAATTAATTTTATTCTTTAGGAGGAATGAATTATGGCAGTAAAAGTAGCGATTAACGGTTTCGGACGTATTGGACGCCTCGCATTCAGACAGATGTTTGGTGCAGAAGGCTACGATGTAGTTGCAATTAACGATTTAACAGATCCAGCAATGCTGGCACACTTATTAAAATATGATACTGCTCAGGGAGGTTATGCCGGATACTACGGTGAGGCCGCTCATACAGTTGAAGCTGGTCAGGATTCCATTACTGTAGACGGAAAGACCATTAAGATTTATGCTGAAGCAAAGGCTGCAAATCTTCCATGGGGAGAAATCGGAGTTGATGTAGTTCTTGAGTGTACCGGATTTTACTGCGCTAAGGACAAGGCTCAGGCTCATATCGATGCAGGCGCTAAGAAAGTTGTTATTTCCGCTCCGGCTGGAAATGATCTTCCTACCATTGTTTACGGTGTAAATGAGAATGTCCTGACTGCAGATGATACAATCATCTCCGCAGCTTCCTGTACAACTAACTGCCTTGCTCCTATGGCTAAGGCTCTTAACGATTACGCACCTCTTCAGTCCGGTATCATGAGCACCATCCATGCTTACACAGGCGATCAGATGATTCTTGACGGCCCACACAGAAAAGGCGACTTAAGAAGAGCAAGAGCAGGCGCTGCAAACATCGTTCCAAACTCTACCGGAGCAGCTAAGGCAATCGGTCTGGTTATTCCGGAACTGAGCGGTAAGCTGATCGGTTCCGCACAGCGTGTACCGGTTCCTACAGGCTCCACAACCATCTTAACAGCAGTTGTTAAGGGTGCTGATGTGACCAAGGACGGCATCAATGAAGCTATGAAGGCAGCAGCAAGCGAATCCTTCGGCTACAACACAGATGAGATCGTTTCTTCTGATATCATCGGTACAAGATTCGGTTCTATCTTCGATGCCACTCAGACTATGGTATCTAAGGTTGGCGATGACTTATATCAGGTTCAGGTTATTGCATGGTATGATAATGAGAACTCTTATACAAGCCAGATGGTACGTACAATTAAGTACTTTGCTGAATTAGGCTAATGATCCACCAGGGTCCGGTCGTTATGGACCGGGCCCTTTTATGTTGAAAAGAAATAACAGTATACCTGAAAGGAGCATACAGACATGCTGAATAAGAAAACAGTTGATGATTTAACAGGATTGCAGGGAAAGAGAGTTTTAGTAAGATGTGACTTTAACGTACCTTTAAAGGAGGGCGTAATCCAGAATTACAACCGTATTGACGGAGCTATTCCTACCATTAAGAAATTACTGGATCAGGGCGCAAAGGTGATTCTCTGTTCTCATTTGGGAAAACCAAAGGGTGAGCCTCTTCCTGAATTATCCCTTGCACCTGTTGCCCCCGCTTTAAGCGAGAGACTTGGTGTGGAAGTGAAGTTTGCGGATGATCCTAAAGTAACGGGCCCGGATACTGTAAAACTGGCTGAAGATTTAAAGGCCGGGGAAGTGCTTCTGCTTCAGAACACCCGCTATAGAGCTGAGGAGACAAAGTACGGCAAGGATGAAGATGCAGAAACATATGCCAAAGAGCTGGCTTCCCTCTGCGACGGAATTTTTGTTAATGATGCTTTTGGTACTGCTCACAGATCTCACTGCTCCAATGTAGGCGTTGCAAAACATGCTGATGTCAATGTTGTCGGATATCTGATGGAAAAGGAGATTAAATTCTTAGGCCAGGCAGTGGAAAATCCGGTGCGCCCTTTTGTGGCAATCCTTGGCGGAGCAAAGGTTTCCGATAAGATCAACGTAATCAACAACCTTCTTGATAAGGTGGACACTCTGATCATCGGCGGCGGAATGGCTTATACTTTTGCAAAAGCACAGGGCAAAGAGATCGGAAATTCCTTATGCGAGGAAGATAAGGTGGATTACGCTTTGGAAATGATCAAAAAAGCCGAAGCCAAGGGTGTAAAGCTGCTGCTTCCGGTGGACAATGTGGAAGGCAAGGAGTTTTCCAACGATACAGAGCGTAAAGTTGTGGAAAACATTGATGAGGGCTGGTCAGGATTTGATATCGGGCCGAAGACCATTACCCTTTTTAAGGACGCATTAAAGGATGCCAAGACCGTTGTATGGAACGGGCCTATGGGCGTATTTGAATTTTCTAACTTCGCAGAAGGAACTCTGGAGGTATGCCGTTCAGTTGCAGCCCTTTCTGATGCCACAACAGTAATCGGCGGCGGTGATTCTGTTAATGCGGTGAAGAGACTTGGCTTTGCTGACAAGATGACTCATATCTCAACAGGAGGCGGAGCTTCTCTTGAATTTTTAGAGGGCAAGGAGCTTCCGGGAGTTGCAGCAGCAGATAATAAATAAAACATAGTGCAGGCCTGGACAGACTGTCTCTTTCCGGGCCATACAGTCAGGGAAAGGAAGGAAGAAGTATGTCCAGAAGGAAAATTATAGCAGGAAACTGGAAGATGAATATGACTCCAACAGAAGCAGTGGAGCTTGTCAATACATTAAAGCCTTTAGTAGCAAATGATGAGGTGGATGTTATTTTCTGTGTTCCTGCCATTGATATTATACCGGCTATGGAAGCTGCTAAAGGTTCCAACATCAACATCGGTGCAGAAAACATGTATTATGAGGATAAAGGAGCCTATACCGGCGAAATTTCTCCGGCTATGTTAAAAGATGCAGGGGTTAAGTATGTGGTAATCGGCCATTCTGAAAGAAGAGAGTATTTTGCAGAGACGAATGAAACCGTAAACAAAAAGGTACTTAAGGCTTTTGAATACGGTATCACTCCAATTGTCTGCTGCGGAGAGTCTTTGACTCAGAGAGAGCAGGGAATTACTCTTGACTGGATACGCCAGCAGATTAAGATTGCCTTCTTAAATGTTACTTCTGAACAGGCGGCAGAAGCTGTTATTGCTTATGAGCCGATCTGGGCAATTGGTACAGGAAAGGTGGCAACAACGGAGCAGGCACAGGAGGTTTGTGCTGCTATCCGTGTGTGTATGGCAGAAATCTATGATGAAGTCACTTCAGATGCTGTCCGCATTCAGTACGGCGGTTCTGTTTCGGCTTCAAGCGCACCGGAGCTTTTTGCACAGCCGGATATTGATGGCGGCCTGGTTGGCGGAGCCTCTTTAAAGCCGGAGTTCGGCACCATTGTAAATTATAATAAATAAAAATCAACGATGCTGCCTTCTTGCTGTATTTATGGGGAGGCAGCTTTTTTCTATTCACAGGTTGCGGGAAAAGGATAAATCGTGTAGAATATAGTGTTGTAAGGCAATAATAAATAAGATATAAGGATCACACGATGATAGAATGAACATAAAGAAAAGGAGAATCAGCTATGAGTAAAAAGCCGGTTGTATTGATGATACTTGATGGTTACGGATTAAATGACAACTGTGACCATAACGCTGTTTGTGAAGGAAAGACCCCGGTCATGGATCAGCTTATGAATCAGTGTCCTTTTGTAAAGGGTAATGCCAGCGGTCTGGCAGTAGGACTTCCCGACGGACAGATGGGAAATTCTGAGGTAGGACATTTGAACATGGGTGCAGGACGTATCGTGTACCAGGAGCTTACCAGGATCACAAAATCCATAGCAGACGGAGATTTCTTTGAGGTTCCGGCATTTTTAGAGGCAGTGGAGAACTGCAAAAAGAACGATTCCGCCCTTCATATGTGGGGGTTGGTATCTGACGGCGGTGTTCACAGCCATAATACCCATATTTACGGACTTCTGGAGCTGGCAAAGAGAAGCGGTCTGGAAAAGGTTTATGTCCACTGCTTTTTAGACGGACGTGACACACCTCCGGCTTCCGGTAAGGGGTTTGTGGGGGAATTGGAAGAAAAGATGCAGGAAATCGGTGTAGGAAAGGTTGCTTCCGTTATGGGACGCTATTATGCCATGGACAGAGACAACCGCTGGGATCGTGTAGAACGTGCTTACAATGCCCTGGCAAAGGGAGAAGGAAAGCAGGCGAAATCAGCGCTTTCCGGAATCCAGACTTCCTATGATGCAGCGGTATACGACGAATTTGTGGAGCCTTTTGTTGTAACAGAGGACGGAAAGCCGGTTGCAGCAGTAAAGGATCAGGATTCTGTAATCTTTTTCAACTTCCGTCCGGACCGTGCCAGGGAGATGACGAGAGCGTTCTGTGATGATGAATTCAAGGGATTTGACAGAGGAGAGCGGATAAAGCTGACTTATGTATGCTTTACGGATTACGACAGCACCATTCATAATAAAATAGTTGCCTTTAAAAAAGAAGCTATAACAAATACTCTGGGACAATTTCTGGCGGACAATGGAAAGACCCAGGCCAGAATTGCTGAAACAGAGAAATATGCCCATGTAACCTTTTTCTTTAACGGAGGAGTGGAGGAACCCAACCCTGGAGAAGACAGGATTTTGGTTCCGTCGCCTAAGGTTGCCACCTATGACCTTCAGCCGGAGATGAGCGCACCTGTCGTCTGCGACAAGCTGGAGGAGGCGATCCGGTCCGGAAAATACGATGTGGTTATTGTCAATTTTGCAAATCCAGATATGGTAGGCCATACGGGAATTGAGGCCGCAGCAATTAAGGCAATTGAAACCGTAGATGCCTGCGTAGGAAAAACTGTAGAGGCAGTAAAAGATATGGACGGCGTTCTCTTTATCTGCGCCGATCATGGAAATGCAGAGCAGCTTCTGGATTATGAGACAGGAGAGCCGTTTACAGCCCATACTACCAACCCGGTTCCGTTTATTTTGGTCAACGCCGGCCCGGATTTAAAGCTGAGAGAGGGCGGCTGTCTGGCAGACATTGCACCTACCCTTATGGAACTGATGGGGATGAAACAGCCAAAAGAGATGACAGGAAAATCATTACTTGTAAAATAAGTTTAAGAAATTTAAATAAGGGCTTTCCGGTGATTTGCCGGAGCCCTTATTTTATCAGAAAAAATTAATATTTGTCCCTGTGGGTTTTATACTTCCATTTCCGGCAGAAATACGATAGAATAAAGAAAGGTGTATTTAGAAGGGGTTGTTGATGAGTATTCGAATCAAATTTTCTTTGGAGCCGAGAAGAACAATTTTTTCCGGAAACAAATTTAATTACCAGATGGCGGAGACAGTGGCAAAGGAAATTGGCTACAGGTGCTTCCGGGTGGATGGTTTTTTGCTGATACAATTATGCCCGGAGGGCTATGTGTGGCTGAAATGGAATAAACAAAAGCTTCAGGGAGAGAGTCAGACCAATATTGCCGGGCCGGGCTTTCATGCGGCTGTCATTGATTATCTGGAACAGCTGGCTAAAAGAGAAAAGATGAAGCTGAAGGTGGATGACAGAACCGGATATTTTCTAAAAAAGGATTTTCTTGCCATGAGGCAGAAGTATTTTTACCAATGGTTTTCAGCGCTTATTGAGCTGGTGTCCGGCTGGGAGGATAATGAGGAATACACATTCTGCTGGCCCGCCCTCTACTACATTCCTGACCGACAGGCAGGAAGGCTGATCACCCATATCCGGTCATTTTCCTTTCAGGAGTTAAAGGGGATGCTGGGGTCTGGTATGAGTGTGGCCTTTGCAAGGGATTTTTTTGTTTGGAATGAAGTGGAAAAAGATGCTCTTTTTTATAGGAACAGTGCGTTGGTGCTGCTAAACCAGTCCTGTTATTTTATGCCTTCCGATAGAAGCCCCCAGGATAAAGCAGTGAACCAGCTTATTATTGAGATGCTGGAAACAGCCTTGTCCATGGATTCCGGGATACCATTTCCTCAAAAGGAGTATCTGGAGATATGCAGCTTGGATGTCCATGAGCCAGTGGATTTAAAAAAGGCGGTTCCTATGCCTGAGGAGTTTTCGGTGGGATGCCGCAGGCACCTGATTTACAGAAAGATCGGTAATATGAGCTTTGGGATTCCGGGAAATTTTCTGTATGATGAAACGGATAAGAGCTGCATGGACCACTATTATGACGGGAAGAAATATGGGGGTCATGACTATTACATTTATGCGGCTGTATTTGAAGGACGTCCTGCAGAATTTAAAGACAAATGGTTTGAAGAGGGAGAGGCAGATGAGCTTCTGGATTTTGACGTAGGAGAAGCCAAGGGCAGAGCAGCCTTTTATAAGCCTGAGGAAAAGGAGGGGGAGCTTCTTTATGGAATGACGGCTCAGGTTCTTTATGGGGAACAGCGCATGAACATTAAAATTATAAGCAGAAAGCCAGGGGAAAGGGAATGGGCTTTAGAGCTTATTAAAAATATTATGATTACAGAATAGAGGATTTCATGAAAGAGAAAGATATGAAAACGGGCACATTGCTGAAACGTTTTTTGCCCTATTATAAAAAATATACGAAAATCATGGTTATGGACTTATTTTGTGCGTCCCTCACCACGATTTGTGAAATGGCATTGCCGCTGATTCTGCGCTACATCACCAATCAGGGAATAAAAGATTTAAGCCTTTTGACGGTACGGACGATTATCGGAATCGGAGCCCTGTATTTTGGGCTCCGGATTATTGACGGTATGGCAAGTTTTTACATGGCCTATACAGGGCATGTGATGGGTGCTGCCATTGAAACGGATATGAGAGAGGAGGCCTTCGGCCACCTGCAAAAATTATCGGATAATTATTTTAACAATACAAAGGTGGGGCAGATCATGTCCCGGATCACCAGTGATCTATTTGACGTGACGGAATTTGCCCACCACTGTCCGGAAGAATTTTTCATAGCCTTTTTAAAGACAGTAGTTTCCTTTATAATCTTGTCAAGAATCAACCTGCCTCTGACACTGATTATTTTTCTGCTGATACCGGTTATGGCCATATCCTGTACCTACTTTAATATTCAGGTTAAAAAAGCATTTAAGCATCAGAGAAACCACATTGGAGAACTGAATGCCAGAATCGAGGACAGTCTTTTAGGAAACAAGGTAGTCCGTGCCTTTGCCAATGAAAAAATTGAGATTGAGAAATTTAACAAAGATAACAGAGAGTTTCTGGAGATCAAGCGCAAGACCTACAAATATATGGCTGCTTTCCAGAATACAATCCGGATGTTTGACGGCCTTATGTATGTGGTAGTCATCGTTGCCGGTGGTATTTTCATGATAAAGGGGATTATTGAGCCTGGAGATTTAGTGGCTTATACTTTGTATGTAACCACTCTTTTGGCTACCATTCGCAGGATTATTGAATTTGCGGAGCAGTTCCAGAGGGGAATGACGGGAATTGAGCGTTTTATGGAGCTGATGGATGCCAATGTGGATATTTTTGACGAGGAGGGGGCAAAGCCTCTTTCTGATGTTAAGGGAAGTATTTCTTTCCTGAATGTATCCTTTGAATATCCTGATGACCACAATCCGGTATTGGCTAACATAGACCTGGATATAAGGCCCGGAGAAAAAGTAGCCCTAGTAGGCCCTTCGGGCGGCGGAAAGACAACTCTATGCAACCTGATTCCCCGTTTTTATGACCCCACAGAAGGGGAAATCCTCATTGACGGCCAGGATATCAGAGATGTGACCTTAGACAGCCTGCGCAGTACCGTAGGTGTGGTACAGCAGGATGTTTACCTGTTTTCAGGAACTGTTTTTGAAAACATTGAATATGGGCGTCCCGGAGCCTCTAAAGAGGACGTGATGGAGGCAGCCAGGATGGCGGGAGCCCATGAATTTATTACAGGGCTTAAAGATGGATATGAGACTTATGTGGGAGAGAGAGGCGTAAAGCTTTCCGGAGGACAGAAGCAGAGAATCAGCATTGCCAGAGTATTTCTTAAAAATCCTCCGGTGCTGATCCTTGATGAAGCAACCTCTGCTCTGGACAATGAAAGCGAGCATTTGGTATCCCAGTCTTTAGACAGGCTGGCAGTAGGGCGAACTACACTTACCATTGCCCACCGCCTGTCCACCATTCAAAATGCGGACAGGATTCTGGTTTTGTCTGAAAGCAATATTGTGGAAGAAGGAAATCATGAAGAACTGCTTCAAAAGCGAGGCATGTATTATCAGCTTTATACGTCTGCCAATGAGACAGAGGAAGATGCCGGGAACCAGAAATAAAGGAGAACAGAAATGAAAGCAGTAATTGTTACGGACAGCAACAGCGGAATCACCCAGAAACAGGGTGAAGAGGCGGGGATTTATGTGGTTCCCATGCCTTTTATGATGGATGGGGAAACATATTTTGAGGATATCAATCTGACACAAGAGGAGTTTTTTAACAGGCTGGAGGGAGGGGCGGATATTTCCACTTCTCAGCCCTCTCCGGCTGATTTAATAGATTTATGGAAAAGTCTGTTGGAGAAATACGATGAAATCGTTCATGTTCCCATGTCCAGCGGCTTAAGCAGCTCTTGTCAGACGGCCATGATTCTGGCGGAGGAGTTTGACGGAAAGGTTTTCGTTGTCAATAACCAAAGAATATCCGTGACTCAAAGGCAGTCTGTTTTGGAAGCTGCAAAAATGGCAGCATCCGGAATGAGCGCAGGGGAAATCAGAGACATTTTGGAAGAAACGAAGCTGGACTCTACCATTTATATCACTGTGGACACCCTGGAATATTTGAAAAAGGGCGGAAGGATTACTGCAGCGGCAGCCCTGTTGGGCACATTTTTACGGATCAAGCCGGTTCTTACCATTCAGGGAGAAAAGCTTGATGCTTTTGCAAAAGCCAGAACTATGAAACAGGCCAAGTCCATTATGGTGGCTGCTGCTAAAAAGGACATGGAGGAGCGCTTTGGGGACTCATCGGCAAGTAAAATAAATATTGCAGTTGCTCACAGCAACAGCCTTGAGGCTGCCATAGAGTTTAAAAAGGAACTGGAAGTTATTTTTCCAGAGGCAGAAGAAATCTATGTGGATGATCTCTCCTTGAGCATTTCCTGTCACATCGGGCCCGGAGCACTGGCAATTGCATGTACGAAAAAACTGGAGGTATAACGGGAATGAATCTGGAAGTGCAGGGAAAAGCCTTTCGTCCCCGGTATGCAATAAGTTTACGGCTTGCTCTGGTTCTCATCTTCATAGTAGTGGGAATGCTGCCTGTGCTGATTCAGGGGCAGGTAATGGAGGGAACTTACCGGCAGAATCTTATTGAGTCCAGAATGCAGGAAGTTCAGAACCAGTGCTGGATATTAAGTAATAAGATGACGAGGGCCGGATATCTGACTATGGAGCCAAGGGATTCTCTTCTGGAGAATGAGATGTCCGTAAAGGCAGGGATGTTCAACGGGCGTATTGTGGTGGTGAACAGGAATTTCAAGATTATCAGTGACACGTTCTCTCTTTCCGTGGGGAAAATCAACGTATCGGAAGAGGTGATCCGCTGCTTTAACGGGGAAAACAGCAGCAAGTACAACTCAGAAAAGCACTATTCCGCCATGGCGATTCCTATTTATTCCAACAGCGAGGAAAAGGAGATTGCCGGAGTGATGATTGCCACAGCTTCCACTGAGGACCTGCTTGACCGTATTTCAGATGTAGCAGAAAAGGGAATGTTTCTTCACCTGATGATATTTTCTATATTGGTTCTGCTGGTGTTTTTCCTGACAGCCCTTGTGATGAAGCCCTTTAAGGGCTTGCAGCGTATGCTTGACCGGGCGGCGGAAGGGAATCTGGATGAAGACATCAGTTCCAGGGTTTATAAGGAAACCAGGCAGATATCCGATTCTATTAATCTGACTTTAAAGAAGTTAAAGGCAGTGGACCAGTCCAGGGAGGAATTTGTTTCCAACGTATCACATGAACTGAAGACCCCTATTACTTCTATCCGTGTTCTGGCGGATTCCCTTATGGGGCTGGAGGATGCCCCTATGGAACTGTATCGGGAATTTATGAGCGATATTTCCTATGAAATAGAAAGAGAGAGTAAGATCATTGATGACCTTTTGGCTCTTGTCCGCATAGATAAGACCTCTGGAGGAAACTTAAATATTGCCCAGGTGAATATTAACGGGCTGATGGAGCTGATATTAAAACGGCTTCGGCCCATTGCCGGAAAGCGTAATGTGGAGCTGACCTTTGAAAGCATCCGGGAGGTGACAGCCGATGTGGATGAGATGAAGCTGTCCCTGGCTCTCAGCAATCTTATGGAAAATGCTATCAAGTACAACGTGGAAGGCGGCTGGGTCAGAGTGACTCTCGATGCGGACCATAAGTTCTTCTATGTGAAGGTAGCTGATTCAGGTATTGGTATTCCGGAGGAATTCCAGGAGCATGTATTTGAGCGTTTCTACCGGGTGGATAAGGCCAGATCCAGGGAAACAGGCGGTACGGGCCTGGGACTGTCCATTACCAAGAAAATTGTCCTGATGCACCAGGGAGCCATTAAGCTTCAGAGCAAAGAAGGAGAGGGGGCCACATTTACAGTGCGCATTCCTCTTACCTATATATCATAGAGACAGGAGGTATTTCATGAAAGGACGAAAGAATATTCTGATCCTCCTGGCGCTTTTAGTCTTTCTGACCGGATGCGGAAAAAAGGATCGCATGGAAGAAGGAGCTGCGGATGGCATTTATAAAATATATTATTTAAATTCTGCCATGACAAGGCTGGAACCTCAGGAGTACACCATGCCTCATAAGCAGGAAGACTCCTCCATGGAGGAAAAGGACTGGAAGATTAAGAATTTACTGGAGCAGCTTCGTACGGTTCCAAAGGATTTGGACCGGCAGGCCGCTGTTCCGGACAAGGTTGGATTTGATAAATATAAGCTGGAGGACACGGTCCTTTATCTTTACTTTGACAACAATTATGCTATGATGAACGGGACCAGAGAGATTTTGTGCAGGGCTTCTCTGGTCAGGACTCTGACCCAGATTGAAGGGGTGGATTATGTGGCTGTCTATACGGCGGAGCAGCCCCTTATGGATGTTTTGGGAAATCCGGTAGGTCCTATGACCAACACGGACTTTATCGACAATATCAGCAATGTAAACACCTTTGAAAAGACGGAACTTTCTTTATATTTTTCCGATGAAGCAGGAGAAAAGCTGGTAAAGGAAACAAGAGAAGTGGTTCACAGCGTCAACACTTCCCTGGAAAAGCTGGTTATTGAACAGCTTATTGCAGGACCGGGAAGGCCGGGGATGAATCCCACCCTTCCTAAGGATACAAAGCTTTTAAATGTATCCGTCAATGAAAATGTTTGCTATATTAATTTTGATTCCTCATTTCTTAATAACGGGCTGGAGGTCAAGGAATATATCCCTATTTATTCTATTGTAAACTCTCTGGCAGCAGTTTCCTCTGTCAACAAAGTACAGATTACGGTCAATGGTTCCCAGGAAATGATGTTCCGGGATTCTATTTCTTTAAATCAGCTTTTTGAGAGGAATCTGGATTACAACGGGGAGAATGAGGAAGAAACAGGAGGAATAGAAGAATAAAACGCCCATTATGTCTGATAGCAGGGGGATTTGTACTTGGAGAGACTGCCGCTTTGCTGACTTTGACATCTTGGCTTTTCATCCCGGCCCTTTTGGCCGCCGGGATCATTTGTTATGGTTATGTGAGAGGCAGAAGCACCCTTTGGGTCTTTTTGCCCCTCGCTTTTTTATATCTTGGGGCAGGACGGGCCGGATATGAATGCAGAAAGTGGGAAGATCGGGAAGAGGTCATAAAAGAACTTTCCGGAACGTATGCGGAGGCAGAAGGGAAAGTTTCCTCTTTTGAGGAGAAAGATGGAACCCTTCAGATTGTGTTAAAGAAGAATAAAGTAAAAGACCAGGATAGATACTATTCTGTTTCCGGATTGCTGGTATCGGTTAATGCGATTGAGGGCAGGGAAATGCCTTTTGGGAAGGGCGGCCTGAGACTGGGGCAGGTGATTCGGGTAAATGGGAAGATAGAGCCATTTCCTGAAGCCAGAAACCCGGGAGAGTTTGATAGCCGGGGGTATTACCATGGGCTGGGACTTGACGGAAAGATGTTCGGAGACGAAGCGGAGATTTGCGATTTCAGATATAATGCTTTTTCTGAGGGGCTGCGCCGGGTCAGGGAATGGGGAAAGAAGATTATTTACCAGTATACATCCGCGGAAGACGGCGGGATTTTAACGGCGGCTGTTTTAGGAGATAAAAGCGGGCTTCCAAGGGAAATTGAATCTTTATATCAGAAAAATGGAATAGCTCATCTTCTGGCAATCAGCGGAATGCATATGTCTTTTCTGGGTCTGTCGTTTTACCGGGCTTTAAGAAGGGTTGGATTTGGGTATGGATGGTCCGGGCTGGGAGGGACCGTTTTGGTAGTGTTATACGGAATTCTCACCGGAAGCAGTTCATCAGTGGTAAGGGCGGTTATCATGATGTGTGTGGTATTTCTGGCATCTTATCTTGGCAGGACCTATGATCTTTTGTCCTCTGCTTCCCTGGCCCTGCTGCTTTTGGGAGCACAGTCACCTTTGATTCTTGTCCAGGGAGGGGTTCAGCTGTCTTTTGGTGCTGTTTTTGCAATCGGTGGTTTGAGTCCTGTACTGAGAAGCTGGCTGGGAAGAAATCATATATTATCGGGTGCCGTTTCTACTGGAATTGCTGTTTCAGCGGTTACCATGCCATTTACTTTATACCACTTCTATCAGATTCCCTTTTATGGTTTGTTCTTAAATCTACTTCTCATTCCTCTGATGGATGCAGTAGTCTGTTCTGGAATCGGTGTGATTTTTCTTGGAAGTTTCAGTACTGTTCTCGGTACAGGTGCAGCTGGAACGGGGCATTATATTCTTTGGTTTTATGAATGGATTTGTAAGGCCATGGAGAAGCTTCCGGGATATAGTCTGACATTTGGAAGGCCGGAACCGGGAAGGCTTTGGGGTTATGGCCTGGTACTTCTTGCTATGGTGATTTGTTTGAAGGTATGGGAGGAGTATCGGGCAGAGAGAGACGGTAAGAAGGAAGATGGAGAGGAGAGAAAAGAGGAAAATAAGGGACTTTTTTATGGTTTTAAGGTTCTAGCCTTGCTGGGGGTGTACTGCCTTTGTATTCTTCTTTTAAAGCCAGGCCCGGTTAAAGGTCTGGAAGCGGTATTTCTCGATGTGGGTCAGGGAGATGGAATCCTGCTTCGGACGGGAACGTCTGTGGTTTTAGTGGATGGAGGAAGTACCTCAAAAAAGTCTTTGGGAAAATATTCCCTGGAGCCATGCTTAAAAAGCCTGGGTATTTCTGTGATTGATTATGTATTTATCAGCCATGGGGATCAGGATCATATAAGCGGAGTGATTTATCTGCTGGAAACCAGTGAGGATGTAAAAATTGAAAATCTCATACTTCCGTATCATGGAAGGGAAGAAGAGCCGTTAAAGAAGCTGGATGTCCTTGCAGAGAAAAGGGGGACCAGAGTGACCTATGTGGCCGGAGGGGATATATTTCAGGCAGGAGAACTTGCCATTTCCTGTCTTTATCCAGGAAAAGAGGACAGCCCGGAAAATGCCAATGAGGGATCATCGGTTTTGAGAATGGACTATGAAAACTGCAGAATGCTGTTTACAGGAGACATAGGGGAAGACAGCGAGGCACAGTTATTGGAACGTCCAGGAGTAAAGCGGCTTCTTGGTGAGGTAAATATACTGAAGGTGGCCCACCATGGTTCTAAATTTTCCTCCGGAGAAGCATTTTTAAATGAAGTAAAGCCCCACTGGGCGGTGGTTTCTTATGGGGAGGGCAATTCTTATGGGCATCCTCACAGAGAGGCCATGGACCGTTTTAAAGATAATGGAACAGAAGTCTTTCATACGGCAGCAGGAGGTGCGGTTATGATGTGGACTGATGGAGAAAGAATCCGGTTTTCAAGTTTCGTTGACGGAGATGATTTATCCCGGTATAATAATTAAAAAAGCAAGTATGAAAGAATTTATGACAGAGAGGAAAAATGTGATGCAGACTCTGGCTCTTGATATAAAAAACCACAGTTACAGACCCGTCTATCTCATTTATGGAGAAGAGGCATTTTTAAAAAACAGCTATAAAAACCAGATGAAGGCCGCCATTACAGGTGACGACACCATGAACTTTAATCAGTTCTCCGGAAAAGGGATTGATGTGAGGAAAATTATCAGTCTGGCTGATACCATGCCCTTTTTCGGAGAAAAACGCCTGATTCTGGTGGAAGACAGCGGACTTTTTAAATCAGCAGCGGAAGAACTGGTATCTTACCTGCCTTCTATGCCTGAAACCACCTGTTTGATTTTTGTGGAGTCCGAAGTAGATAAGCGGAGTAAAATGTTTAAAAAGGTAAAAGAACTGGGCTATGGGGCTGAAATGAGCCGTCAGGATACCGCTCAGCTTGCCAGATGGGCGGGAAGTATTCTTGCCAGGGAAGGGAAAAAGATTACAGGTAATACCATGGAATTGTTTCTTGATATGACGGGGGATGATATGGAGAATATCCGGATGGAGCTGGAAAAGCTCATAAGCTTTACCCTGGGAAGAGAGGTGATTACCAGTAAGGATGTAGAGACCATCTGTACTGTGCGCATTACAAATAAGATTTTTGATATGGTGACAGCCATGGTCAACCGTCAGTCTAAAGTAGCGATGGAGCTTTACGAGGATCTTCTTTCACTTAAGGAGCCTCCTATGAGAATATTGTTTCTCATTGCCAGGCAGTTTAACCAGCTTCTGCAGGTTAAGGAACTGATGGGAAAAGGGGTGGACCGGGGAGGAATTGCCTCTAAACTTAAGATTCCGCCTTTTGCTGCCGGAAAGCTGATGCCTCAGGCCAGATCTTTTTCCAGAGAGCAGATTCTATCTTGTGTAAGTTTGTGCGTTGAAACTGAAGAGTCTGTAAAAACCGGAAAATTAAATGAGCGTATGGCAGTGGAACTGCTGCTGACATATCAGTATTAGAGCCCAAGATCCTCAATTCCTGAGAGGTAGTAATGGTATGGATAAAAAAGAGGTAATCGGCATGATCCGATTACCTCTTTTTACTTCTCTGTTATCTTGTTAAATTGCTGTATCAATACTTTTATTTATTGGTTTTCTGCTTCATTAGAATCATCTTTTAATAAAAAGCTAAGTATTAACGCTACAATAGTACCGGCAGAAATACCTGATCCAAACAGACTGCCTAAAATTCCAGGAAGCTGGGCAACAATGTCAGGTCTGAAAGTAACACCTAAACCGATTCCCAGAGAACTTGCTATAACCAGCAGGTTTCTATTGGTCATAGGAACACTTTTTAAAGTGTTAACGCCTGAAACAGCTACAGTACCAAACATTAAGACTCCGGCGCCGCCGAGTACAGGCTGAGGCATAATGGATACGATTGTTGAAAGTTTTGGAAAGAGACTCATAACAATAAGCAATACTCCTGTAATAACTGCTACATATTTAGATGCACATTTTGTAAGCGGAATCAATCCTACATTCTGGCTGAATGTCTGGGCAGGACCAGATCCAAGGAAAGGACCGATAAATGAACTTACTGCATCGGCTCTGACGCCGGCAACAATATCATCCTCTGTCAGTTCTGAACCTGTTACTTCACCAAGAGTTTCCATAACGCCTACGGTTTCGATTACTGTTACAATATAACCGGCAAGAAATGGAATTACAAATTTAATGTTAAAATCAAGACCAAAACGCGCAATTTGAGGAAGCTGTATCCAATTGGCACTTGAAACCTGTGAAAAGTCCACAAGCCCAAGGGGAATACTGATTATGTAGCCAACAACAATTCCGATCATAACGGAAGCTGTATTAACCATACCTTTTGTGTAACGGTTTAAGAGCAGTATTACAATAAATACAATTGCTGCAATTCCAACAAACATGGGGTTACCATAATTTTCGTTGCCAACTCCTCCGCCGACCCAGTCAAAGGCAACTGGAATCATAGACATACCGATCAGTGAAATAACGGTACCCGTTACAACCGGTGTAAATATCTTCATTAAAGGTTTTACAAAGAAACTCAGGATAAACTCAAAAATTGCACCTAATATAGATGCTCCATAGTAACCGGCCAGACCTCCGCCCATGGAATTAATAATTGCATTTGCCGGGGGTACAAAACCAAAATCCGTACCCATAACTGTTGGAAGTCCAACACCAATACGGAATTTTTTAGGTCCAAACCCCTGAGACTGGATGATTGAAGCAATTCCTGATGCCAATAATGCTGCAGATACCATATAAGCTGTATCTATAATGCTGGCCCCTGAAATTCCTGCAATAATCAACGGGACTGCGATGATGCCGCTAAACGCCGTTAAAATGTTTTGAAATCCTAAAAGGATAGCTGTAAGGACTCCTGGTTTGTCACCTACCTGATACCGTAACTTTGATTTTGCTAATAAAATTTTTTCTGATTCGTTGCTGTTCATTTTCTGCACCTCTCATTTTTTGAATAAAATGTTGCGATACTGTATGACTGGTTTTACGGTTTATTGTCATAATATATACTAAAAATGTATTTGTGTCAATCGTTTTGTTTAAAATTACTACATTTTTATTTTTAACAGCTAAAATGCTTGATGTCTTAAAATCTAAAAATTTTTTAGGCTTTACAAATCCGATCACATATATTATATTTATAAGGTCATCAGATGATTATATATCTTAACGTAATTTGGAGGGAATTTATGTCATTATTTATAAAAAACATCAAAGCCTTGGTAACATGTGATTCAAATGATACGGTATTGGAACATGTCAATTTGTTTATTGAAGATGGCCTTATTAAATATTTAGGTACAGAAGTATTTGAAGCTGAAGAATTTATCGACGGAAAGGATATGATTGTTTATCCTGGATTAATCAACACACACCACCATTTATACCAGACATTTACCAGGAATTTGCCCCAGGTTCAAAATATGGAGTTATTTGACTGGCTTATTACTTTATATGAAATCTGGAAGGGAATAACTCCTGAGGTGATTCGATACAGTTCTCTGGTAGGTATGGGCGAGTTAATGAAAAATGGCTGTACCACCTGCTTTGATCATCATTACGTTTTTCCTGCCGGTACAAAAGGAAATTTAATTGATGTTCAATTTGAAGCTGCAAAAGAACTTGGCATCAGAATGCATGCTTCCAGGGGAAGTATGTCATTGAGCAAGAAAGACGGAGGGCTTCCGCCTGATTCAGTAGTTCAGACAATTGATGAAATATTAGATGACTCTGAAAGACTGATTAAGAAGTATCATAATAAAGATCATAACTCAATGACCCAGATAGCATTGGCTCCCTGTTCTCCTTTTAGTGTAACTGGTGAACTGATGAAAGAATCCGCAGTATTAGCCAGAAAATACGGAGTGCGCCTTCATACCCACTTAGCCGAAACAAAAGACGAGGAAAATTTTACCTTAAGCCAGTTCAACATGAGACCTCTTGATTATATGGAAAGTCTTGGCTGGATAGGAGAGGATGTATGGTTTGCTCATGGAATACATTTTAATGATGAGGAACTTAAGGTTCTTGCTAAAACAAAAACAGGTGTGGCTCACTGTCCTATTTCCAATATGAAACTTTCTTCGGGCATTGCAAGGATACCTGAGATGATTGAACTGGATATTCCTGTTGGCTTGGCTGTTGATGGAAGTGCAAGTAATGATGGCTCTAACCTGCTGGAAGAAATAAGAACTGCATATTTGCTTCACAGATTGCAGTCAAGCAGAAATGCTCCCAGTGGCTATGATATTTTAAAGCTTGCCACAAATGGCAGTGCAAGAGTTCTGGGAAGAAATGATCTTGGATCAATTGAAGTCGGAAAAGCTGCTGATTTATTTATGATTCGTACAAACAGACTTGAATTTGTAGGGACACAGTACGATCCGAAATCTGTATTGGCAACGGTGGGTGTAAAGGGGCCCGTTGATTATACGGTTATAAATGGAAAAATTGTTGTAAAGGATAAGGAACTGGTTAACATAGATGAAGAAGCTATATCCGCCAAAGCAAATGAAGTAGTGGATAAGCTGATCAAGAGAAATTGCTGATGTCAAATATACAGATAAAAAAAGTTAATAAAATTACGACTGTACAGAAGATACTGGAAAGTTTGAGGGAGTTCATTAAAAACACCCAAAATCCAATTCTTCCCAATGAGACTGAATTGTCAAACCAACTGGGGGTAAGCCGTCTGACTGTGAGAGAAGCAGTTACTGTTCTTGAAAGTGAAGGACTGGTATCCCGGATTCAGGGAAGAGGAACCCTGATTAACTCCTTTGCAACTAAACTGGAAAACAGAATTGATTTAGGCGGAGATATCGAAAGCTGCCTGAAAGATAATGGTTATTTGGTTTATTTTCGAGTTTTGGATTTTCAATTTAGAAAAGCTGATGATATGGAATCCGAAAAATTAAACTTAGATTCAGGGGAATCCATATTGGAAGTGAAAAAACTATTATATGCCAATCATGAAGTGGCTGCCGTTTATATTGACAGAATTCCTGAACGGCTTTTAAAAAGTAAAGACTTTACTGGAGAAGATCTGGAACCCACCATTTTTCCCACAATAGAAAAACTATGTGAGTCTGTTATAACAAATGAAGTATTGGAGATGTTTCCATATATCTCTGGAGAAGAATTGGGAGATCTGTTCAAAGTTTCTGCAAGCACACCATTACTGGCTTTCCATGTGTTGGAGTATACTGAAAAAAATATTCCTCTTATGTTTAATACGGAATACTATACAGATAAATTTATAAGATTTACACTATGCAGAAATATAGCTTATAAATAAATACAGTTGCTGCTGCAATATCAGCAATTGTCTCAGCGCAGGCAACTAGCTTAAACTTCGGTTAAGTGGTTGTCTGTTTTTGTAATCGAAAAAAAAATTACAAACGATTATGCATGCAATTTAAAAGCAGATGGTGATTTTGATGGTGAGGAAAGGAATATATAGATTTGGGTCAAGAATAGATTTTAGGTTGAGTCAGCAAGGAATATAATAATAAACCCTGCTGACTTAGCTGTAATAATAAACATAGCTCTGACTTCTTTAATAAACAGACTTGTTACATATTCATTTTATCAATTTGGTATTTTGAAGAAAATGGATAAGTTAGATGTGATTATTAGTTTAACAGAAGATTAAGCGATGTGTACATTAACAGCTTGTAAACCACGATTTCCATTGGTTGTTTCGAAAACGACGGACTGACCATCTTCTAAAGATTTGTAGCCTTCCATAGCGAGACCGGAGAAATGAACGAATATATCGTTGCCTTCTTCGTCAGAGATAAAACCAAATCCTTTTTGTGCGTTAAACCATTTCACTGTACCTTTCTGCATAAAAGATACCTCCTTAATATTATTGTATTTATATAAATTAAAAAATCGCATACATGTGTAAATCATCAATAGAATAATGACTTACCAATATATGCGAAATCAAAACTTTATTAAAATACTAACTGAGTATAGCATGGAAGTGCATGGAAGTCAAGGTTATTTATAAAAAGGTTTTTTAACCATTTTGCCAATAACTTTGTCTCCTGTAATGGACGTTACTTATGCCAGGCATACCATCAGGAACAAGCCCCAAAGCATGAAATGGAAGGCTATTTCCTGGCCCATGGTCACTGCGACGGGCTTTGAGGTGCTCTTTTTGTTTACAACAGTGGCAAAGGCCTTCAATTTATGTTTAAAGGCCTCTTCTTCTGACAACAATAGTTAATATATGATATCCAGCAGGAAAGGAGGAGAAGGCCTTGCACAGAAGTTATCGCGTTTATTCTCTGTCGGACCGGATAAAGGCAAGAAAGATCCAGCGTGAACTTACCAAAGTGGATGGAGTAAAAACTGTTAAGTTTTCGGAAGACTTAAAAGAAATGAACATCGAAATGGAAACCGGAAAGATTTCAGCCGTCATGGAGCGGGCGGTGAATATCTGCAGCAGAATCTCTTATGGCTGTGAATTAAGGTATAAGTTTGTTTGAATCCGAAACAAAGTGTATTGGTAAAGAAAAAGGAGGGAACAGGCAGAAAATCACACTTCTGTCATTGTTCCCTTCTTTTTTGCAGCAGTTTTCAGTATGCTGTTATTTCATGTATCCGCCTTTCATAGGAGAAACAGCATGTTCGGAAAAAAGCTTCAGAACACCGGAAGGGTATTTGGCAGGTTTTGGCTGCCAGCGTTTTCTTCGGTCTGCCAGAATCTCCCCCATTTCCTCCGGTGTCTTCGGTTCTCCTGCAACTCCCACAATAGCAAGAATGCGGTTTGGAATGTCAATTTCAATAATATCATCCAGTTCAACCAGGGCAATGGGTCCCCCTTCTGCAGCCTCCGGAGAAACGTGTCCGATGGCCGGGCCTGTAGAAGCACCTGAGAAGCGTCCGTCTGTAATCAATGCCACTGATTTTCCAAGCTCTTTGTCTGAGGAAATAGCTTCTGAGGTATAGAACATTTCAGGCATACCGCTGCCTTTGGGACCTTCATATCGGATAAATACCGCATCACCTGGCTGGATTTTACGGGTCAGAACAGCATCCAGAGCCTCTTCTTCGCTGTCAAAGGGACGCGCCCGCAAGGTAGCCTTAAACATTTCTTTTGGACAGGCAGTGTGTTTAATGGCAGCACCTTCGGGAGCTAAATTTCCTTTGAGGATAGCAATTGCTCCGTCTGTACCGATTGCCTGGTCAAATGGACGGATAATGTCCTGCCACTTTAAGCCAACCTTTGCGCAGTAATCATCGCATTTGTCATAGAAACCGTCTTTCTTTAAGTCCTCTAAGTTTTCTCCCAAAGTCTTTCCTGTAATAGTCATCACATCCAGATGGAGAAATGCCTTGATTTCTTCCATAACCCTTGGAACACCGCCTGCATAATAGAAATACTGTGCAGGCCACCTTCCTGCAGGCCGTATATCCAGAAGATAGTGAGCACCCCGGTGAAGGCGGTCAAACATCTCTGCATCCAGCTCAATTCCAAATTCATGGGCAATGGTTGGAATATGAAGCAGGGAGTTGGAAGAGCCGGAAATAGCGGCATGGACCATGATGGCATTTTCAAAGGATTTTATAGTGACAATATCTCTTGGTTTTAACTCCATCTTTGCCAGACGGACTGCCTGCTGTCCTGCTCTGTAAGCAACAGTTTTTAAATCCTCACAGGTTGCGGGCATAAGGGCAGAGCCCGGCAGCATCAGACCCAGAGTTTCACCCATGACCTGCATGGTGGAAGCTGTACCCATAAAGGAACACGCCCCGCAGGAGGGACATGCATTGTGCTTGTAATAAGTGAGCTTATCCTCGGTGATCTCACCTCTCTGGTACTGGGCGCTGTAAATGCCCACCTGTTCCAGGGTCAACAGATCAGGACCTGCATCCATAACGCCCCCTGTAACCAGAACACAAGGAGTATTGACCCGTCCGATGCCCATTAAATGAGCAGGAACACCCTTGTCACAGCTTGAAATAAACACAGCTCCGTCAAAAGGCGTTGCTCCCGCATGAATTTCAATCATGTTTGCAATCATGTCACGGGAGGCCAGGGAATAATTGATGCCGTCGTGTCCCTGTGACATTCCGTCACATATATCGGTGGTAAAATAGCGGGCCGGACGGCCTTTCTCCCTGCGTGTTCCGGCACAGGCCTCATCCACCAGTCCCATCAAATGTGCACTTCCCGGATGGCTGTCTCCAAATGTGCTTTCAATCATAATCTGGGGCTGATCGAGCTCATCCACCGTCCACCCCATGCCCATGCGCAAAGGGTCCAGCTCCGGTGCAACTTTACGGATATCCTGACTAATCATACCTTTTCTCCTTTTTTAAAACTCATCAGATGAATTTCTGTTATTTTATTTTAAAGCATTCCTGGATTCTCTGTCAATTGATTTTTTAAAATATTTTAAATTATATATAGTGTATATATTGATTGATTTTTCGATGAGTATAATATACAATATAATCAACAAATTTGAAAGGTAAAAGCTGCCCTATGGATGAATCAATAAAAAACAATCGTCCGCTGATTGACAAGACAGCAGACAACATTGTTGATTATATCATAAAAAATGATCTGAAGCCCGGAAACCGCCTGCCTCCGGAACACGAGCTGGCCGAGCTGCTGGAGGTGGGACGAAGCACCTTGAGAGAAGCCATCCGAATGCTGGCCTCCCGCAATGTTTTAGAGGTACGCCACGGAGCAGGAAGTTTTATTTCCCAAAAAGCCGGTGTGGCAGATGACCCCTTTGGTTTTTCTTTTATCAGGGATAAGAGGAAGCTGGCTGAGGATCTGATTGAATTTCGTCTGATGATTGAGCCCCGGATTGCCGCAGCTGCAGCGTCTGCCTGTACCAAAGAAGAGAAAGCCGGTTTAAAGGCTCAGTGTAAAAAGGTGGAGGAGCTGATCCGGTCCGGTGTGTCTCATGCTGAAGAGGACAGCCGCCTTCATACGTTGATTGCCGTATGCAGCCGCAACTGCGTCATACCTAAGCTTCTTCCTATTATCACCATATCCATTGACAACCTGATCCAAATCACCCATGCCTCTTTACGGGAGGAGACTATTCGTACCCACCGGGCCATTGTCGAGGCCATATGCCAAGGTGACAGCCTGGCAGCATCTGATGCCATGATGCTGCATTTGATTTATAACCGGGATTGTCTGCGGACTCAGCCTTTAATTGCCTCCTTGCGAGAGGCGGATGAAACGTAAGGCCGGTTCATGGAAAGCGGCAGAGAAAAGAAACAAAAAAAGCGTATGGCACCAGACCTACGCTTTTTTTAATCTTATTAAATTATTAACGGGCATTTTTTGCATATTCACCGATCTTCTTATCCATGTTGGAAATATGCTGTGTGAGCCAGTTTAATACCATCTGGTTTGCATTTAAAATGACAAGCAGATTGCCGCCTGAAGTCTTGTAATCACCCCGCAGTTTATCCAGCTGTGTGATGAAAGCAGCATGAGCCTTTTTCTGTTCTTCAAATCCCGGATAGCGAATGCTCAGCATATATTTTTCTTCATCTGCAAAGTGCTTTTTCGTATAGCTGTCCAGGAAATCCAGGAGTTCTCCCACATATTCCTTGGCTTTGTTGTTCCTTCCTGCATCAAACAGCTTTTCCGCATGGGTGAACCATGTTTTGTGCTGATCGTCAATCATTGTTATTCCTACCGATAAATTTTGGGTCCATGGCATAGAGCTTCCTCCTTAGTATGTAAAAATTATCATATTATCTTTATATTATAATAAAAAATGCCATTGTTCAAGTGAATTATGCAGAAACAGGAAAAAGCGAAAAACAAATGAGCGGATAAAATTGACGTACCCTTCCGGCAATGCTATAATTTTTATTTAGAATACAGTAAGGGAGAAAAAATATGGAGTCAGAAGGAATCCGCCTGAATAAATTTTTAAGCGAAGCCGGAGTTTGTTCCCGCAGAGAAGCGGACAGGCTTTCAGAGGCAGGAAAGATACGGGTGGACGGCGTTTCCCCGGTGCCCGGCCAGAAAGTTCTTCCCGGCCAGAAGGTTACGGTCAATGGACGGGTTGTTGAAAGCGGGAAAGGGGAGAAGGACCACAAGGTCCGTCCTGTCTTTTTGGCTGTCCATAAACCCAAAGGTATCGTGTGCACCGCCTCGGAAAAGGACCGCGCCCCCAATATTGTGGATATGGTAGGATATCCCGTAAGAATTTATCCCGTAGGCCGTCTGGACAAGGATTCGGAAGGGTTGATTCTTATGACAAATCAGGGAGATCTGGTGAATAAGATGATGCGCAGCGGAAATGCTCATGAAAAGGAGTATTTGGTAAAAGTAAACCGCCCCGTCACCGATGATTTCATCAGGAAGATGCGAAAAGGAATATTTCTCTCAGAACTTAATGAAACTACCAAACCCTGTTTTGCTGCAAAGTCAGGAGAAAAGGCGTTTCGAATTGTTTTGACTCAGGGCTTGAACCGTCAGATCCGCCGAATGTGCGAGGCACTGGGGTTTGAGGTACGGCTGCTGAAACGAATGCGGGTCATGAACGTAGAACTTGGAGATTTAAAGCCCGGAGCATACCGGGAGCTGTCAAAGAAAGAATACCACCAGATGAAGGAGGCCTTAAAGGGCTCTACGAATCTCTCTTATAAAGAAGGGAAAAAGGAGAAGTCTGATGGACGGAAAAATAAATAGAATCAAAGAACTGATTCAAGTGCTCACCGAGGCGGGAAAAGCCTATTATCAGGAAAACAGGGAGATCATGAGCAACTATGAATACGATAAGCTTTATGATGAACTGCAGATCCTGGAACAGGAGACGGGAATCGTCTTTTCCAAAAGCCCTACTCAAAACGTGGGTTTTCAGGTCTTAGGGGAACTTCCCAAAGAGGCCCATGAGAGCCCTATGCTTTCTCTGGACAAAACCAAAAGCCCGGAAAGCCTGCAGGAATGGCTGAGAGATCAGCCGGGGATTCTTTCCTGGAAGCTGGACGGTTTGACAGTCGTTCTGGTTTACAACCACGGAACACTTCAAAAGGCTGTCACAAGGGGAAACGGAGAAATCGGCGAGGTTATCACAAACAATGCCAGAGTATTTTCCAATATTCCCATCAATATATCCCATCAGGGAGAACTGGTTCTCCGGGGGGAAGCGGTAATCAAGTATTCAGACTTTAACAGAATCAATGAGGAAATTGGTGATGTTGATGCCAAATATAAGAATCCCAGAAATTTATGCAGCGGTTCAGTCAGGCAGCTAAACAACCAGATCACTGCCAGCCGTAATGTGAGTTTTAATGCATTCGGTCTGGTGGCGGCAGAAGGAGTGGACTTTGAAAACTCCAGGATGAAGCAGTTTCAGTGGCTGAAATACCAGGGATTTGACGTAGTGGATTATAAACCGGTAACAAAGGATACCCTTCGGTCAGCCGTAGAGGAATTTGCTAAAGAGGCCCCCGGATATGATTTCCCTTCTGACGGACTGGTTCTCATCTTTGACAATATTGCTTACGGAGAAGCCCTTGGCAGAACCGCTAAATTTCCAAGAAATGCCATTGCCTTTAAGTGGGCTGATGAAATCCGGGAAACAAAGCTGAATCACATTGAGTGGAGTGCTTCCAGAACCGGTCTGATCAATCCGGTAGCCATTTTTGATCCGGTAGAACTGGAGGGAACCACGGTGAGCCGGGCCAGCGTCCATAATTTAAGCATTATGGAAGCGCTGGAGCTGGGAGAAGGAGATCAGATCACAGTTTACAAGGCGAACATGATTATCCCTCAGATTGCCGATAATTTAACCAGAAGCAATACCGTGCATGTACCTGACCAGTGCCCCGTATGTCAGGGAAAGACAGAAATCCGCAAGTTAGGTGATGTAAAAAGCCTTTACTGCACGAATTCTGACTGTCAGGCCAAGCGTATTAAAAGCTTTTCCCTCTTTGTCAGCCGGGATGCCTTAAACATTGAGGGTCTGTCAGAAGCTACTTTAGAGAAATTCATAGGTGCCGGATTTGTCCGGGAGTTTAAAGATATCTTTCATTTAAGGAATTATGAGGAAACTATTACCACCATGGAGGGCTTTGGAAGAAAATCCTTTGACAACCTTATGGCTGCCATTGAGAGAGCCTCCCATACCACTCTCCCCAGACTGGTCTATGGTCTGGGAATTGCCGGAATCGGTGTGGCAAACGCAAAAATGCTGTGCAGGGAGTTTAAATACGATTTTGAAAAAATGCGCCGGGCAGGAGAAGAGGAACTCATATCCGTAAACGGTATCGGAAAGGTGCTGGCAGAGGGGTGGATCAGCTATTTTAACGAAGATAAAAACAATGAAGCAGTGGACCGGCTTCTGGCGGAAATCACCCTGGAACAGGAGGGAGCCGCAGAAGGAGACGGAAAACTTGACGGCATGGTATTTGTCATCACTGGCTCTGTAGAACTCTATACCAACAGAAAGGAGCTGCAGGAGGTGATTGAGTCCAATGGAGGCAAGGTGACCGGTTCGGTGACTTCTAAAACCACGTATCTGATTAACAATGATACCATGTCAGCTTCTTCAAAAAATAAAAAAGCAAAGGAACTGGAAGTGCCTATTATTTCAGAAGAAGATTTCATGAGAATGCTGGAGGAATAAATTATGCCGATTAAAGTACAAAAGGAGCTGCCCGCAAAAGCCATACTGGAGAGGGAAAATATCTTTATGATGGATGAAGACCGGGCGGTTAGCCAGGATATTCGTCCTCTGGAAATTTTGATTGTCAATTTAATGCCGGTAAAAGAAGAGGCGGAAACCCAGCTTCTCAGAGCCCTTTCCAATACACCTCTGCAGGTGGACTGTACCTTTCTCATGCTGGAGAGCCATACCTCAAAAAACACATCTGCCAGCCATTTAAACAAGTTTTATGTTTATTTTGATGAGGTGAAAAGAAAGAAGTTTGACGGAATGATTATCACCGGAGCGCCGGTGGAGCACATAGAATTTGAAGAGGTGAACTATTGGGAAGAACTGAAAAAGATTATGGAGTGGAGCAAAATCTATGTAACCAGCTCCCTTCATATCTGTTGGGGAGCCCAGGCCGGTCTTTACTACCATTATCAGGTGCCCAAATACAAGCGGGAAGATAAACTCTCCGGCGTCTACTACCACAGGGTCTTAGACAGAAAGGTGCCTCTGGTGCGTAGTTTAGATGATTATGTAATGGCGCCTCATTCCAGGTATACGGAGGTCAGGCGGGAAGACATTGAAAAGCATTCGGAGCTGAAGATTCTGGCGGAGTCCAAAGAAGCTGGAATTCTTCTGGTTATGAGTCTTGACGGAAAGCATGTCTTTATCCAGGGCCATCCGGAATATGACCGTATGACCTTAGATGGAGAATACCACAGGGATTTAGAGAAAGGTCTGAAGCCGGATATTCCCTGCAACTATTATGAGAATGGAAATCCGGGTACACTTCCGGTGCTGAACTGGAGGAATGGAGCCAATACCCTGTATGGGAACTGGCTGAACTTCTATGTATACCAGATGACTCCTTATCTTTTGGAGGCGGAAGAAAAATAAGCCTGTGTTTTATAAGGAACTAGTGTATTATAATTAATTGACGGTAATTTACCATTAGGAGTGTACTGCGAAAAAGGCAAGAGAAGATATGGTGCATGTATGAATTATGGCAAAAAACTTAAACTTGGAACCTTTTAAAATCCTGCTTGAAATTAACCATTAAATTTATAGGCATATTGGATAGAAATATCCGGTATGCTTATTTTTTTATTTTTGGTAGTGTGGTATAATGTTATAAATATATAAGAATTGCATATATATAGAATAATTATAATTATCTGAGATAAATCATGATCATTCATATTGTAAAACCCGGTGAAACAATATATTCAATAGCAGAGTATTACAATATATCTGTTAAGAGACTGGTATTGGAAAATGGAATTGCAAATCCTGATAATTTGGCTATAGGACAAACAATTGTTATCGCTCAACCTGAAATAGTCTATACGATACAGGCAGGTGATTCTCTGGAAAGTATTGCACAAAAATTTAATGTTTCATCTATGGAATTGCTGCGAAATAATCCATATCTTTCAGGCAGAAATTATTTTTATGCAGGCGAAAGCATTGTAATATCCTATCAAACAAATAAGACAAGAAAGATTGCTACTATTGGTTATGCTTTTACCTATATAGAAAAAACCATTTTGATAAAAACACTTCCTTTCTTAACTTATCTTTCGATATTCAATTATCGGATCACCAGTGATGGTGATATTATCTCCATTGGTGATGACACTGAGCTTATTGATCTTGCTAAAAAATACGGTGTTGCCCCAATGATGTTTGTTTCCACAATTACGGAAGAGGGTTCAGCAAACTATGATGTAACTTATAATATTATAGGTGATCCCTCTTTACAGGATTATCTTATCAGCAATGTCATTCAAACATTAAAAGAAAAAGGTTATTATGGAATTAACATATATGCTGCATACATTACTTTTGAGACCATTGACGCTATCTCAAAATATTTAGAAAAAGCAGCTGCAAGGTTTCATGCGGAGGGTTATAGCATAATTATATCTGTAACACCTAACACGAATTATAACGCGCCAAAAGTCAGTATCGAAGAATTAATTTATTCAAAATTAGCAATGTACGTAGATGCCATTATATTTTCATCCTATGATTGGGCATTGTCATCCAATTATCCTCTCCCTATCGTACCTATTAATATTTTAAATGACTTCCTGAATTATGCAGCTAGTATTGTACCATCAAATAAAATCTATCTGGGATCGATTACTTTAGGATATGATTGGAAACTTCCTTATGCTCCGGGGAGTCCAGGAGCTACAGTAATAACTGATTACAGAGCTATAGAAATTGCAGCGGAATACAATATACCAATACAATACAACGAAGAGGCAGGATTACCTTATTTTTATTATATGGATATCAATATGGATTTGCACATGGTATGGTTTAAAGATGCAAGGAGTTTTGACGCTAGAGCAGAACTAGTAGAGAAATATGACCTTAAAGGTATATCGATATGGACAATTATGAGATTTAATACCCAAATGTGGCTTATTATAAATAATCAATACTATATAGAAAGGCTTGAAAAGATATAAGGATGTACCTTGTCTGTTGGCTAAGTATTTCATATTCTAATGATTCATTTGTTTTGTTAATTGGTTCGAAAAAGTCTGAATTCTAACGTATTGTGTGAGTGTATTAGATGCCGGTTTAACCAGTTAACCACTAATAGGAAACTAAAGACTTATATAATACAACTACTTGAACATCTGAATTAGTCCATATACTTGTATGAAAAATATGAGTGTGTGGACTTGTTTTTAGATCTGAAACTGCAGATGGAGGAATAGCTTCTATGACGGCGGTCAAAGATATAGGATATTAGTAAATGTCCACAGAGTTACCATTGATATAAAAAGGTTAAAAAGAAAGGAGAGTATTGCTGTATTTGTTTTTAAATACACCGTACATGAATGAAATGGAATATCAAAAAAATGATGAAAAAACTCAGATGTTTATTTTCCTGGGTGTGGCCTTTGCAACACCCTATATACTGGGAGTTTTAATGGGAATTGGATATGCTAAGGGGCTTGATGTATCCGTTTTCCCATCAGCCCAGATGTTCTATCCTGCGGCGGGGGCAATCCTGGCTGCATTGATTACACGCAAAGGAGATCGTCTGATTCCTAAAAGATTTTTTATCGGGTTTTTAATTATCACCTTACTGTTATTGATTTGTGCAGTGGCAAGTATGATTGTGCCTGAAGTGAGTTGGAACGTTATATCCCAATATATAATGATAGTTGCTTCTGTGATATCCTGGATTCTGCTGCTTACTGAAAAGAAGGAAAAGCGCATTGCCTACGGATTAAAGGGAGGGAACTGGAAAACGTCTGCTCTTATTGTTTTACTATATTTAATCCTTTATTTTGGCAGAGCTGCTGTTATGTATATCTTAGGCGGGCAGATGCAAACCATTGGTAAAATTGTACAAAATCCAGTTACATGGTTCATGTTGTTATCATTGCCCATAAATTATTTTTTAGTATTTACAGCATTCTGGGGGGAAGAGTATGGTTGGAGATACTTCTTTCAGCCTATTCTGCAAAAGAAATTTGGAATGGTGGGCGGTATCCTTATTCTTGGAATTGCCTGGGGACTTTGGCATTTGCCTATTAATTTCTTTTATTATACATCTCCCTCCATTGGAGGTATAAGTTTGGCGGGACAATTAATTACATGTATTACATTGGGAATTTTTTTTGGCTGGGCATATTTAAAGACTGATAATATATGGATAGTTGTAATCTTACATTTTGCCAACAATAATTTGGTTCCGGTTATTACCGGAAATTATACAGAAGAAGTTCTTCAAAATCAAGAAGTCACCTGGAATAGTGTATTTGTGTCATTAGTAATCAGTACCTTACTGTTTGCAGGTGTTATTTTCACCAGTTACTATAAAGACTACAGTCGGAGACTTCCAACAATGGAAGAGCGGGTTAATCGGCAAATGAACCGTATGGAAGAAGAAAACAGCAGATAAGTTTTGTTCCGATCACGTATAAAAATGTCGGGCAAAGAACAGGGGACTAAGAAATTAGTCCTTTTTTTATTTACCTTGTAAAAAAAATATATAGGAATTACATGAATTAATGAAAAACAATACAATATAATTGTTTTTTTTCAAAACAAGAGTTATAATAAATAATTGTAAGTACTTACAACATTAACCCGGAAAACGGTCCTGAAAAACCCATGAAAGTAAAAGAATGGAGAAAAATATGCTTGGAAAATTTATGAAGTATACGAAAAAGTATAGGAAAGAATGGTCAATCGGTTTCTTTTGCTGTATTCTTGAAGCCATTTTTGAAATCATGATTCCAACCTTTATGTCAAAAATCATTGACATTGGAATTGGAAATCAGGACTTTAATTACATTATAAAAATTGGGTGTGTAATTTTGCTGTTATCTATCCTTTCGTTTTTATTCGGCAGAGGATGCAGCAATAATTTTTCAAAGTTCGGAAATGGTTTTGCTGCAGAAGTCCGGGAAGATGTATATGGAAAGATACAATCATTTGCTTTTTCCAATATGGATCATTTTACGACCCCATCTCTTATTACAAGATTGACGTCTGATGTTACCATCATACAGAATGCAGTTACGCCGGGAGTACGGTCTATATTCAGAGCACCGATTATGCTTATTTCTGGTGTTGTAATGGCGGTTCTTATGAGCAGGGAACTGGCAGTAGTCTACTTTATTTCTATTCCGGTTTTAGGGCTTTTACTTTATCTCATTATTAAAGGTCTGGCTCCTATTTACCATAAGATGCAGAAAAAAGTCGATCTTTTAAACCAGGTGACCCAGGAGAATTTAAGAGCAGTTCGGGTGGTAAAGGCTTATGCAAGGGAAGAGTATGAAGCTGTCAAATTTGAAGCTGTCAATAAGGATTTAAAACAGATATCAACACGTGCATACAGCATTTCCATGTTAAATACTCCTGCCATGCAGCTGGCTATGTACGGGACTATTATTTCAATTGTATGGTATGGAGGAAATCTTGTAATTACCAATCAGCTTTTAATTGGGCAGCTGACAGGTTTTTTAAGTTATGTTCTCCAAATCCTGAATTCATTGATGTTGATTTCAGCCGTATTTATCAACCTGACAAAAGCCATGGAATCGTTCCGGCGTATCCGTGAAGTGTTAGACGAAACGGTTGAATTAAAGGATGAAGGACAAGCTGGGAATCAAGTGAACCGTGGCTCCGTATGTATGGAAAATGTATCCTTTAAATACAGCAAAGACGCCAGGGAATATGTGCTGAAAGACGTAAATGTTCAAATCAGTCCGGGAGAAACAATTGGTATTCTTGGAGGAACGGGATCTTCCAAAACTTCTTTGGTACAGCTGATACCAAGACTTTACGACACGACAAAGGGAACCGTCTATATTGATGAAATTCCAGCCCAGGATTATTCTGTTAATCATCTGCGCAATGCAGTTGGTCTGGTGCTTCAAAAGAATACCTTATTCAGCGGATCTGTAGCTGATAATTTAAGGTGGGGCAATTCCTCTGCTGAGTTAAAGGATATAAAACTGGCATGTGATATTGCCTGTGCAAGTGAGTTTATAGAACAAAAAGAAGATGGATATGATTCTTATGTGGAAGAAGGCGGAAATAATTTGTCGGGAGGCCAGAAGCAAAGACTCTGCATTGCAAGGATGCTGCTTAAAAATCCTAAGATAATGATTTTTGACGATTCCACCTCTGCTCTGGATATGAATACAGAAAAGAAACTATATGAGAATTTAAAGAGTCATTACCCGGAGACAACCAAAATAATTATTGCCCAACGAATTTCTTCTGTATCTCATGCGGATAAAATTATAATATTGAACGACGGTATGGTTGATGAAATAGGGACACCCCAACAGCTACTGGCTCACAATGAGATTTATAGGGAAATTTATGAATCACAGCAGAAAGGAGGGATTTTAAATGACTAAATCAATAAAAACTCAAAGTATGTTTGCAACAATAAACAGACTGAGTAAGTATTTCAGACCCAACAAATATCTTCTTATTCTGGTTGTGATCCTGTCAGGAATCAGCGGTTTGGTCGGTATTGCAGGATCCTATTTACTGCGTCCTATTATTAACAACTATATTCTTCCGGGAGATGTTTCAGGATTACGCAAGGCGGTTTTAGTGCTTGCCGTCATGTATCTGACAGGCGTTGTGTTTACATTTTTCAGCAATCAGATTATGGTGAAAGTTACCCAGGCAATCATCTATGATCTCAGAAAAGATTTATTTAATCACGTTGATGGGCTTCCATTGTCCTATTTTGATTCTACTAACGACGGTAATGTTATGAGTTATTTTACAAATGATATTGATACTGTGGAGAATGCGTTAAACACTTGTTTTTCGCTGATGGCCCAAAGTTTTATTACCGTAGTGGGATCGGCTGTTATGATGTTTGTATTAAATATTCCTTTGACATTTTTTACGGTACTCTGTCTGGCGGCCATGGTTTTTATTATTTATTATAATGGGAAGGCTTCCAAGGTTTATTTCAAAAAAAGACAGAAATTTACCGGAACCTTAAATGGATTTATTAAGGAAATGATGGAAGGGCAGAAAGTTGAGAAAGTGTTTTGCCGTGAAACTGCCAATTTGAATTCTTTCCGGGTTCATAATAATGAACTGCGAATTGCAGCAACCAATGCCTTTACCTATTCCAGTATTATGGGTCCAATGGTGGTAAGCGTGGGATTTATCAATTATACATTTACTGTTTGTGCCGGAGGGTTCATGGTAATAAATAATATGCTGGATCTTGGAACACTGGCAGCATATCTGCTGTTTGTAAGGCAGTTTTCCGTTCCTGTTAATCAGTTTACGCAGCAGATTAATCTTTTTCTGGCGGGAATTGCCGGGGCAGAACGTATTTTGAATGTTTTTGATCAGGAACGTGAAAGTGATCAGGGAAAAGTTACATTAACTTCAGCCAGAGACAATGAGAATAAAACCATGGTTGGCTGGAACGTGCCGGATCAGACAAAACTTGTTCCGCTTAAAGGTGAGGTAGAGTTTTATCAAGTGGATTTTGGATACGAATCCGATCGAAAAATCCTTAATAAGATAAATCTGCATGCCATGCCTGGACAGAAGATTGCATTTGTGGGCTCTACCGGTGCAGGTAAAACAACTATCATTAACTTAATCAACCGGTTTTATGATATACAGGCAGGTAAAATTACTTATGATGGAATTGACATAAAAGAAATAAAGAAAAAAGACTTAAGAAATTCTCTGTCCCTTGTGCTTCAGGATACTCATCTTTTTACCGGTACTATTACGGAAAATATCCGCTATGGTAATCTGGAGGCAACCGATGAAGAGGTTAAAGTGGCAGCAAAATTATCAAATGCAGATTCATTTATCCGAAGGCTGCCAATGGGATATGAAACCATGCTTCACAATGATGGGGATAATTTATCCCTTGGACAAAGACAGCTTCTTGCTATTGCCAGAGCAGCCATCTCAGGGGCACCGGTTTTGATTCTTGATGAAGCAACCAGTTCAATTGATACCCGTACCGAAAAGCTATTAGAAGATGGCATGGATGCCGTTATGGAAAACAAAACGGTATTTGTCATTGCCCATCGTCTTTCAACTGTCAGGAATGCAGATTTGATATTGGTTCTGGATCATGGAGAAGTGGTTGAAAGAGGAAATCACCATGAATTACTTGATCAGAAAGGCAGATATTATGAATTGTATACTGGAGCAAAGCTTCTTCAGTAGTCTTATGAAGATACATATCTGCAAAAGCAAATTGCTATGATAATAGTTGGGCTGAACGCCTGTAAAACAGTGTTCAGCCCTGATTCATATACAACAGTATGTACTGGCTTTTTTAAATCATTTGCTTTTCAAGTTCTATACATCCATAGTTCTCTTCAGAAAACACACCATCTGTACTGACAGCAGTCAAATGATTAAATCCACACTTATTCCAAAATTTAATACCGTTCCAATTTTTTAATGATACAGCGACTCTGATGCTCACAAATTCTTTGTCTTTACAATACCATGTAATCATGTCTGAAATTTTTTTTCCCAACCCCTTATATCGATTTTCGTTTGTTATGTAAAGAAAGCAAATATACATATGTTTCTTATGAGGATATCCTTTGTATATAGTCAGAAATCCCACCAGATTACTATGGTCATATATTGATATACTTTCAAAGTTTTCTTTTATTCCATTGGGAGGTAAATCTCCTGTTGTTAAACAATCAATTGGTTTTGTTAATGTTTGATTTTTATCAAAACTAAAGTATTCACAGGCTTCATTATGAATCGTATTTAGTTTTTCCAGTTCACTGTAGTTTGATGATTGCAATATTAAATTTTCATTTATAATCTTCATTAAGGTCCCCTCATATTTTATTTAATTAATAAGAGCTTTTTATAATACCGATTATACCATATTTTATAAAGACGAGAATCGTTATAATATATAGAAATTTCAGGAGGGGAGTAGTGCACTGTCAGTTTCTTTTGGCGTATTTCAGATAATTAGTTATATTACACTTGAAATTCTTGAAATTCTGTCTTATTTATGGTAAAATATGTATATAAAACTATTATTAAAGAAAGAAAATGTAAGGCAGTGTGGAAAATGAATGCAAAAGATGAAAGGAGCATGCCATGATGGAAAATGTGCTGTTACAGGGCAATAACAAGGAGGGGTTTAGCTGGAAAGACCTGGGAAATATAAAAAAGGGAAGGGAAGCCCTGGGAGAGGAAATGCCGGTATTGGTATACCGTCTGATGCAATATACCCTTTTAGATGTTCTGACCAAGACTCACGGCAAGTATCAGGCCAATGAATATTTCCGTCAGGCCGGATATCTGGCTGGAATGGAGTTTGCGAAGAATATTTTGGATATAGAGGTTGATTTTGGAACTTTTGTGGCAAACCTTCAGAAAAAGCTTCGCCAGCTGAAAATCGGAATTCTGCGAATGGAAGAATTTGATGAGACTACGGGCGAAATTGTTTTGACAGTAGGTGAGGATTTGGACTGCAGCGGTCTTCCTGTCACCGGAGATACCGTATGTTTTTATGACGAAGGATTTATTGCAGGAATTCTGGAAGTTTATACAGGAAAAAAATATAATGTGCATGAGATCGATTGCTGGGCAAACGGCGACAGAGTGTGCAGGTTCCGCGGTAAGGCCCAATAGAAAAGGGGCTTTATACCGCAGGAACAAAAGGGGAGGAAATGTGTTATGGAGACCGTTGCCAGGACTTTACTAAGTTATTTAAGTGATGTGGTATATGATCCGGAAAGTGCTGTTCTGGATATAGAAGAGCTGCCTAAAGAATTTCAGGAATTTGGGAAGGGATTGGTGTACTTTTCTAAATGCGTTATGGAAACCATGGAATTGGCCAATGTCCTTTCAAAAGGCTGCCTGGATGTAAAGCTGCCTCCGTCAAGCAATGAACTGGCCTCTCCTGTAAAAAATCTACATGCAGCCTTAAAGCATTTGACATGGCAGACCCAGCAGGTGGCCAGGGGAGATTATCAGCAGCGGCTGGACTTTATGGGTGATTTTTCAGAAGCGTTTAATTCCATGACAGAGCAATTAGAGCAGCGGCGATTTGCCCTGTTAAGTGAAATTGAAAGCAGAGAGAGGGAGAGCCTGAACCATTTGCAGAATATTGCCAATTGCGATACTTTAACCCAGGTATACAACAGGCATTACTGCATGGAATTACTGGACCAATGGCTTTATGAGAGGAGAACATTTCTTTTATGTTTCGTCGACATAGACAACTTAAAGCGTGTCAATGACCAGTTCGGACATATGGAAGGAGATAATTATATTGTAAAGGTATCCTGCATTTTGCAGGATTTTTCTCCCGATGTGATTGCATGCCGCATTGGAGGAGATGAATTTATCCTGCTGATGGAAAACTGGACTGTAGAAGCGGCTCAGAAGAGAATGGAAACGCTCAGAAGCTGTTTAAATAACGCAAACAGGAAATCAGGAATTCCCTTTGAATACAGTATAAGCTATGGCGTGATTGCTGTGGAAGAGGAGAATACCGTATCTGCAAATGATTTGCTCATTGCGGCTGATGAGAAGATGTATGAATATAAGAGGGCGTATAAAAGGCGGCTTATAGAGAAGCAGTAATGCGGTTTCAATTTCCTTTTTTTGCCAGGTTTGGAAGCTGAATCATAGTCATATGGTTTGGCTTTTATTCTTGAAATAATTTATTATCAGTTTGTTGGGTTTACCATTTATATACATACATTCCATATTTTCCCCGCTATTCAAAGAAAAACCATCATGTTATACTTGAAAAAATAATTGAGAGAAAAAGGAAGAGAATATGAAAAAGAAAATAATGAAAACAACAGCTCTTCTGGTTTCTGTTTTTTTGCTGGTGATCTGCACCGGGCTTCAAAAGCAGGAAGCCTTTGCATCAAAGCCTTCCGACACCATTCTTCCCGGAAAGATCGTTGGCTACTATGGGGCATGGGCTGCATATTCAGGCCAAAAGCCGGATCAGATTGATGGGAGTAAACTAACTCACATTAATTATGCATTTGCTAATATTGGACCGGACTTAAAAATCACTATGGGATACCCTGACATAGATCCTGACAACTTCAGGCTGCTGAATTCTCTGAAGGAGAAAAATACTGATTTAAAAACCCTGATTTCCGTAGGAGGCTGGAGCTGGTCCGGTAAATTCTCCGATGCAGCACTGACGGAGGAAACCAGAACCGTATTTGCTGACAGCTGCGTTGATTTCATCATAAAATATGGATTTGACGGGGTGGACATTGACTGGGAATATCCGGTAAGCGGAGGACTGGAGTCCAATGGCCGGAGGCCGGAGGATAAGCAGAATTTTACGTTGCTGCTTAAAAAAATACGGGAAAAGCTGGATGAAAGAGGAATTCTGGATAACAGGCACTATCTTCTGACCATTGCAGGAGGAGCTGACAGCTCTTATATAAACAATCTGGAACTGCCGGAATTATCCCGGTACTTAGACTATATAAACCTTATGACTTATGACCTTCACGGAACCTGGGACTCAAGGACAGACCTGCTGGCCCCCCTTTATGACAATGATGATCCTTCCCCCCAGTATAAAATCAGCGTGGATAAGGTTGTGGATTCCTGGCTGAATAAGTCAGTTCCCCCGGAAAAGCTGGTCATGGGTATCCCGTTTTACGGATACTTATATTCTGCGGCTAATCATTCGGGTAACGGGCTGTATCAAACTTTTGGAGGAGCCAGTTCCATCAGCTACCGGGACATAAAAGCCAACTATTTAGGAAAAGCCGGTTATATGGGGTATATTCATCCCCAGTCTAAGGTGTCCTGGATGTACAACGGAACCATATTTATCAGCTACGAAGACCCCCTGTCCTTGGCCAATAAGGCTGCTTACATAAAATCCAAGAAATTAGGGGGAGCTATGATTTGGGAGCTAAGCCAGGATTCAGAGGCCGAGCTTCTCCATGCATTGTATGATGGAATAAAATAATATGTCCATACAAAAGGGCTGCCGGGAATTTGATCCGGCAGCCCTTTTAAGAGGGTTATATCAGTCCTGTTCAGGTTTTTCCTTCTTAAAGATATGTGCAAAAACCAGCATTACAAGATAAATGGTGCTTAATACAGCAATATGTAAAGCTGTTTTTATAAATAAAGGCATTCCCTGAAACGGGTCTGATGGGGAAAATACAGCAAAGTAAATACCTATGGAAAGCAGCATCAAAAAAGCCGGTTTTACTACCATATCCCAGGCATTCCACAGAAAAGCCACTTTTTTTCGCAGAGCCAGAACGTGCATCATGGCTAGAAGGATCTCGCTGACTAAGGCTCCCACCAGATAAGCCAGAATTCCATATCTGGGAATTCCAAAAATGACAAAGCTTAATCGTATCATCAGGGCAATGGTGTTCTGCACAAAGGTGACAGAAGTGCGCCCCAGACCGTTTAAAATACTCCCCAGGGTAGTGACCAGATAAAGGAAGGGACAAAGCCAGGCTAAAATGGTCATATAGGTTCCTGCGGTTTCATCCTTGAATACGCTGACTCCCAGGTCGTTGCCAAATAAGGTGAAAATACCGATGCAGAGAATTCCCACATACAGGCAGTAACGAAGGCACATGGAAATGGCTGCTGCAATTCTTTTTTCGTTACCCTCTGACTGAGCCTTTGCAACAGTTGGAAGTAAAAGCACTGCCAGGGAATTAAAAATGGTGGATGGGAACAGAATAAAGGGCAGGGCCATTCCGGTTAAAACTCCATATACGGAAAATGCCCCGGAATCAGAGAGTCCTGACATTTTCAGCCTGCTGGGAATTAAAATAGCTTCCGCACTTGCCAAAACATTTAACACCAGTCTGTTTCCCATAAGCGGGAGGGCCAGATGCATAAGATCCGGAGCTGTTTCCCGGAAAGAAGCGGCAGTTTCAGTAATTCCCTGAGGAATTTTAGGAGGAAAAAACCGATGGGCTATAACCGTATAAAGGGAAGATGCGATTTCCCCTATTAAATGCCCCATAACCGCCAGATGAACCGTGATTTCTATGCCTGATTCAATCATAATATCAGCGATCAGGAACACGGCTCCGATTCTTATGGTCTGCTCCGCCACCTGGGCTGCTGCCGGAACTTTGGGCCGCTGCATACCGTAATAATATCCGTTGATGCAGGCGTGAATAGCTGCGCAGGGGACAGATACGGCAATAAAAGTTAGAAGTCCCTCGCATCGGGGTTCCATCAGAATGTTAACTGCCAGGAAGGTTTTAAACTGGATGATGGCGAATGCCAGAACCGTAGAAATAGCCAGTGAAATAATAAGGCCGGTCCTGAAAATGGAACGGCCCTTTCTTACATTGGCTGCGACTGACTGGGATATGGCAGTTTGGATAGACCCGGCACATAAAGCAAAGCAGATGCCGAACACCGGATGAAGCAGATTGAAAACGCCCAGTCCCTCGGCACCAATGGTGCGGGAAAGAAAGATACGATAAAAAAAACCTAGCACACGGGTGATGAGTCCGGATGAGGTTAAGAGAAGGGTACCGGTTAAAAGGGCATATTTTCTTTCAGAAAGTTTATTGGAAAAATTCAGGGAACCATTCATGAAATCTCCTGAAAGTGAGAATTACTATAACTATATGGAGGAAAGGGAGGCTTCATGACAAATTCCCCGGCAGAAGCCTGATGCATACCATAATATTATCCTTCTGTCAGGTAAAAAATGTATTTTTTTCTGACATGTTTATAATGAGAATCATTCCTATTGAAATTCTAGGAAATATGTGTATAATAGAAATTGTAGATGAAGCTTTTAACTTTAGGACTACAGAAAGGCGGAACTAACAAATTATGAAGCAACTGATTTATCTTGACAACGCTGCGACTACGAAGACGCGGCCTGAAGTCGTGGAGGCCATGCTGCCATATTTCACGGAATTTTATGGAAACCCATCATCAGTATATGAGTTTTCCGGCAAGTCAAAAAAGGCAGTTACTGAAGCCAGGGAGACAATTGCCAATGCTCTTGGAGCAAAATCCAATGAGGTTTACTTTACAGCGGGAGGATCGGAAGCCGATAACTGGGCGCTGATTGCCACCGCGGAAGCCTATTCGGGAAAAGGAAAACACATTATCACCAGTAAAGTTGAACATCATGCTGTTCTTCATACCTGTGAATATCTGGAAAAACACGGTTTTGAAGTAACTTATTTGAATGTTGATGAAAATGGGGTTATAAAGCTGGAAGAGCTGAAAAAGGCTATCCGCCCTGACACCATCCTCATTTCTATTATGTTTGCCAACAACGAAATCGGATCCATTGAACCGATTAAGGAAATTGGCGAAATAGCAAAAGAACACGGAATTATCTTCCACACAGATGCGGTTCAGGCTTTCGGCCATGTGCCCATTCAAGTGGATGAATACCATATTGATATGTTAAGTGCCAGCGGCCATAAGATCAACGGTCCCAAGGGCATTGGATTTCTTTATATCCGGACCGGAATTAAATCCCGTTCCTTCATTCACGGCGGAGGACAGGAGAGGAAGCGCCGGGCAGGTACGGAAAATGTACCTGGAATCGTAGGCTTTGGAAAAGCTGTAGGGCTGGCAGTAGCCGGCATGGATGAAAGAATCCGCAAGGAAACGGAACTGAGAAACTATTTAATGGAACGGGTCATGGAAGAGGTTCCTTATACAAGGATCAACGGCCACAGAAAAAACAGGCTGTCCAACAATGTCAGCTTTGCCTTCCAGTTTATTGAGGGAGAATCACTTCTCATTATGCTGGATATGAAAGGCATCTGCGGTTCCAGCGGTTCCGCCTGCACCTCCGGTTCCTTAGACCCATCCCATGTAATGCTTGCCATTGGCCTTCCTCATGAGATTGCCCATGGTTCTTTGCGTTTGACTCTTGATGAAGAAAATACAAAGGAAGAAATGGACTATGTGGTGGAATCCATTAAGGAGATCGTGGCAAAGCTGCGCAGCATGTCACCTCTTTACGAAGATTTTATCCGTCATCAGGCAAAGTAAGGTGAATTTGCCCGCAGGGCAAAGAGAGGACCCCCTGGGGGGAAATGAGATACAGTCAAACCAATATCCGGCAATGGGCCGGATACATTACCTGGAAAGTGAGTTGATAGTTTATGTATACAGAAAAAGTAATGGATCATTTTGAACACCCCAGAAATGTGGGAGAGATAGAGAATCCCAGCGGTCTTGGAACCGTAGGAAATGCCAAATGCGGCGATATTATGAGAATTTATCTGGATATTGATGAAGACCAGATTATCCGCGATGTCAAGTTCAAGACTTTTGGCTGCGGAGCAGCAGTAGCTACCAGCAGTATGGCAACAGAACTGGTAAAAGGAAAATCAGTTCAGGAGGCTATGCAGGTAACCAATAAGGCCGTTTGTGAGGCCCTTGACGGGCTTCCGCCGGTTAAGGTTCACTGTTCCCTGCTTGCAGAAGAAGCCATTCACGCCGCTTTATGGGACTACGCCAATAAGAACGGACTGGAAATTCAGGGATTAAAGAAACCAAAGTCCGATATTGGCGAGGAAGAAGTGGAAGAAGAATATTAAGGTGCGAAGCTATGAGCAAAGCAAAAGTAGTTGTGGGAATGTCGGGAGGCGTGGACTCTTCCGTTGCAGCATGGCTGCTAAAGGAACAAGGATATGAAGTCATCGGCGTTACCATGCAGATATGGCAGGATGAGGATTCCGGGACCCAGGAAGAAAATGGAGGCTGCTGCGGATTAAGTGCGGTAGATGACGCCAGACGGGTAGCCTGGGACCTGGGGATCCCCTATTATGTTATGAATTTTAAAGAGGAATTCAAATCCCAGGTCATTGATTATTTTGTAGGTGAGTATCAGAGAGGGCGTACGCCCAATCCCTGTATTGCCTGCAACCGTTATGTCAAATGGGAGTCTTTGTTAAAGCGCAGTCTGGACATTGGAGCGGATTATATAGCAACCGGCCACTATGCCCAGATTGAACAGCTTCCTAATGGAAGGTATGCTTTGAAAAAGTCGGTGACGGCAGCTAAGGACCAGACTTACGCACTCTATAACCTAACCCAGGATCAGTTGTCGCATACCCTGATGCCGGTGGGCGCTTATTCTAAGGATCAGATCCGTGAGATTGCGGACAAGATTAACCTCCAGGTTGCCCATAAGCCGGACAGCCAGGAAATCTGCTTTATTCCTGACAATGATTATGCCGGATTTATTGAGGAAAATGCAGGAGAAAAGGCTCCGGAAGGAAATTTCGTGGATTTGGATGGCCAGGTTATAGGCCGCCACAAGGGAATTACCCATTATACCGTAGGTCAGAGAAAAGGTTTGAATCTTTCCATGGGCCGTCCTGTTTTTGTAGTGGAAATACGCCCTGAGACTAATGAGGTGGTTATTGGAAACGGAGACGATGTTTATTCTGATACCCTTCGTGCCGGCCATTTAAACTGGATGTCAATTGAGGGCCTTAATGGTGAGGAGATGCGGGTATCTGCAAAAATCCGTTACAGCCATAAGGGAGCCATGTGCACCATACGGGAAATTGAAAGCGGGCTTTTGGAATGCAGGTTTGACGAGCCTCAGCGGGCCATCACTCCGGGACAGGCTGTGGTGTTTTATATGGATGACTATGTTGTGGGCGGAGGTACCATACTTTGAGTAATGTAAGAAAAAGAAGAGGCTGGTTGTTTGTGGCCGCAGTTCTATTGTGTGCAGTTGTTCTTTCAGGCTGCGGCAAGAAATATGAAGCGGCAGAAGTACCTGCCATAGAGGAAGCCTCAGGCGGCTTAAGCGTGGCGGAGGGAGAGGAAGTACCTCCCGTAACCATTGAAGCTGAAACCAGCACTCATGAAGTGGTTGTCACAACAGAGACGGCCCCCGCATTTAAGGCAGTGGATGAGACTGTTTATGTGACAGGATCTTCGGTGAATATAAGAAAATCTCCCTCCGGGACAGGTGAAGTTCTGGCAAAGCTGGGCAAGGGAGAGACCTTAAAGCGGACCGGATACAGCGACACCTGGAGCCGGGTTATTTACGGAAATAAGGAATCCTATATTTCTTCCAGCTATCTGTCAAAGGATAAGCCGGCAGAAGAGCCAAAAACTTCTGCTTCAGGCAAGATTATTGCCATTGATGCAGGCCATCAGGCTAAGGGAAATTCTGAAAAGGAGCCCATAGGCCCGGGTGCAGCAGAGCAAAAGGCCAAGGTATCATCGGGAACACAGGGAGTTGCGACAGGCCTTCCTGAGTATAAGCTTAACCTGGCTGTTTCATTAAAGCTTAAGCAGGAGCTGACGGACAGGGGATATGAGGTTTATATGATCCGTGAAACCCATGATGTGGATATCAGCAATGCGGAGCGGGCGGAAATGGCCAATAAAAGCGGAGCCGATATTTTTATCCGTGTTCACGCAAATTCCTTAACTGATAGCAGCGTTCAAGGTGTGCTCACCATGTGCCAGACTTCTAAAAATCCTTATAACGGAGATCTTTACAGTAAAAGCAGTGCGCTCTCCAAGGCGGTGACAAACGGAATCAGCAGCCAGACCGGGTTTAAAAACAGGGGAGTCCAGGAAACGGATTCCATGAGCGGTATCAACTGGTGTAAAATTCCGGTGACCATTGTGGAAATGGGATTTATGAGCAATGCCGAAGAGGATAAAAAGATGGCAACCGAGGAATACCAGGATAAAATAGCCAAAGGAATCGCCGACGGCATTGATGCGTATTATCAGAATTAAGCCTAAGAACCAATTATGCAGAAGAGCAGGGGATTCCTGCTCTTCTTTTGTTTATAAGATAATTCAAATTAGCTAATAATGTGGAAAAGAAATATAATAAAAATATCAAAAGATGTGAATAAAAGAATAAACGGATATGTTAATTAAATGAAAAAGAAAGGCTGGATTGTAAATGATTGACTTGAGAAGTGATACGCTTACGTTACCGGATCAGGAGATGCTGAAAATGATTCTTGGAGCAAAATTAGGAGATGATGGCAGAGCTGATGAGCTGCAAAGAGGCGAAGACCTGACTGTAAATGAATTAGAGGATCTGGCAGCACAAATAACCGGCAAGGAATCAGGAGTCATATTCCCGACGGGAACCCTTGGCAACACAGCTGCCGTTCTGGCTTACTGCAAGCCAGGTGACAACGTATTGGTAGATGAGCAGCAGCATCTGTATATCAGTGAAAAGGTGTTGTTTGATCCTGATTTCGGACAACTGCAGCCAGTGATCTACCGGCATAATGAAAATGGTTTTCCTGTACTGGAAGATATAGAGGCAGCCCTGAAAGGTGGCGGAATTCGGCTGGTATGTATTGAAAACACCCATAATTTTACCGGAGGGGCCTGTATTTCTCTTGAAAACATGAGGGAAATCTATGAGCTGGCACACCGATATGAAGTATCGGTGCATATGGATGGGGCAAGAATGTTTAATGCCGCAATTGCTCTGAATGTCTCTGCCGGTGAAATGTGCCGTTATGTTGACTCAGTAATGTTTTGTGTCTCGAAAGGTCTGGGTGCTCCCGTTGGTTCTTTGGTATGCGGAAGTCAGGAATTTATTTTGAAGGTGCGTGAAAAGAGAAAGCTGCTGGGTGGTGTCATGAGGCAGGGAGGAATTATTGCAGCACCTGGCCTTTATGCAATAAAGAATAATATTGTGCGCCTGCAGGAGGACCACGAACATGCAAAATGTGCAGCCGAATTAATCCGGGGTTTAAAACACACGCATATGGTTGGACAGGCTGTAACCAACATCTTAGTATTGGATGTCAATGATCTGGGACTTACACCTCAGGAATACTGCCGGAAGGCAGAAGAAAAGGGGTTGCTTATTAAACCGGTACTGTCTGATAAAGTGCGGTTGGTTTTCTACAAAGGGATTACAAAAGAGGATGCTATAGAAGCTGCCCGGATTATAAGAGATCTGGATAAAAAATAAATGCAAAACTACTATTTCTTCACAGGTACCCTGTATTAAAATTCCATTCATACATTGAATAAAATATACATAATATTGAATAAAAATAAAATAAAAAATCCAATGGGACAGCTATAAGTACGGATATATAGTATGTATAAGTGAGATGAAATTTATTTTTATTCAAAAAAATTATAATAATAACCTGTTGACATTAAAAAATTGATATGTTAAAATGCATAACAATCTAAAAAATTATTTATTGTCAAAGGAGACAGCACAACGTTTGTGCTGTCTTTTTTTAAAAAGAATTAAAAAATCATTGTCAAAGGAGACAGCACAATATTTGTGTTGTCTTTTTTAAAAAGAAAAGGAGGATTCTATTATGAGAAAGACAGGCAAAAACCTAGTGGCTTTGGCTATGGCGGTAGTTTTTGTATTGAGTGGCTGTGGGGGAGCAGGCAATCCGTCATCTTCGGCAAACAGCACAGCAGCTGGAACAAGTGAGGGAGCTGAGGCGCCAATAGATCCTTCCGCAAGCTATAAGGAAGATCTGCAGATAGCAGTCACGCAGCAGGCCCCTTCCATTGACTTACATAAAAGCAGTTCATTGATTTCCAGACAGATGTGTGATGGAACCGTCTGGGAGAAGCTGGTGACATTGAACAGCAATGCAGAGGCAATACCGGAACTTTGTGAAAGCTTTGATGTCAGTGATGATGGAACGACCATTGTTTTTACTTTGAGAGAAGGAGTTAAGTTCCATGACGGAAGCGTTATGACTGCGGATGACGTAGTGGCTTCCATGAACCGCTGGATTGAAGGGTTTAGTTCAGCAGCATCCATGGTAGGTGATGCAAGGTTTGAAAAGGTTGATGATAAAACCGTACAGATCGTTGGCAGCAGTCCTCTGATTTTACTGCCCGCTATGATTGCCGGATCGGCACAGCCTGCAGCCATAACTACAGCAGCAGCCTGTGAGAACGAGGATGATAATGGATATCTGAAAGAATATATAGGAACCGGTCCATATAAATTTTCAGAGTGGAAACAGGATCAATACCTTAAATTTGAACGTTTTGATGATTACAGTGCTTATGGAAAGTCAGATCAGCCTATGGATGGCTGGGGCGGATACAAAGGAGCACCTTCCAAAATTCTTCAGTTCAATATAGTCCCGGATCAGGCGACTGCAACCGCAGGATTAGAAGCAGGCCAGTATGATGTTATATTTAATATACAGGATGAGGACTTCGCAAGACTGGAAGGAAATCCTGATCTGGTCACCAACAAAGGCCAGTCCGGTTCCGTAGCTTTTATCTTTAACCACAAGTCAGGAATCGCTTCCAACCAGTATTTCCGTAATGCGGTAAATACAGCTATCGACTGTGATGCAGTCATGATGTCGGCTTTCGGTTCGGCATACGAGCTGGGCTCAGGCTATATGGATGCCGGGCAGGTGTTCTGGCAATCTGATGCCGGCAGCGATTTATACAACCAAAAAGATCCTGAAAAAGCAAAACAAATCCTGGCAGATGGCGGCTACAACGGAGAATCATTTAAAATTTTAGTAGCTTCACTGAACCGTATGGATTCTATGGCAATTGTAATGAAATCAGAGCTTGAGGCAATTGGAATTCCAGTAGAACTTAGTATTGTAGATTGGGCAACACTGATCGATTACAGAAAAGATCCAGCCAACTTCGATATGTACATTACCAGTTTTGCAGAGGTACCTGTACCTTCCTTAAAGCTTTATTATGGAAAAGATTATCCAGGTTGGTCAGATGATGAGAAATTGAGTGAACTGTTTACCAACATGACATCTGCAACTAATCTGGACGATGCAAAGAAAGCGTGGGATGAACTTCAGGGATATTCCTGGGAGTACTTACCGATTATCTGCCCCGGACATTATATGGGAATGTTTGCATGGAAGAAGGATGTAAGCGGTATCAATATGTTCAGCGGTGGACCGAAATTCTGGAATGCAGGAATTCTGGAATAAATGCATGGTAAGTAGACTGACGCAGAAAGGATGGTCGTATGAGAAGATTCCTTGCTAAAAGAGTGTTGTCTGTGATACCGGTATTATTGGTGGTATCAATTATAATCTTTTCTCTGGTTCATCTGGTGCCTGGCGATCCGGCATCGGCAATGCTGGGAGATATGGCTACTGAGGCTGATGTGGCGGAACTGCGGACACGGATGGGACTGGATCGTTCTTTGCCCCAACAGTATGTTGTCTGGGTTGCTAATATATTCCGGGGCGATCTTGGTTCCAGCGTGGTCAGCAATGAAACCGCAGCAACCATGATTATCAGCCATATACAGCCGACGGTTTCGCTGGCATTGTATTCCCTCATCATTGCAGCCGTTATGGCGGTTCCCCTGGGCATGATTGCAGCACGTTATAAAAGTTCCGCTGTGGACCACGGGGTTACTGTTTTATCACTGGCAGGAATCTCTCTTCCCAGTTTTCTGCTTGGGTTGTTTCTTATGTTGGTATTTGCGGTAAAGCTCCGCTGGTTTCCTGTTTCTGGATTCAAGGAATTGAGTGATGGATTTATTTCTCATATCCGTTCTCTGACACTTCCGGCTATTGCACTGGGCTTTATGAATGCGGCACTGATGATGCGCATGACCAGAGCTTCTATGCTGGAGGTTCTCAGCAGCGATTATATTAAGATGGCGAAAGCCAAGGGCGTCAGGGATTTTACAATTCTTGCAAAGCATGCCCTGAAGAATACAATGGTAACCCTGATCACGGTATTTGGCCAGAGCATTGTCGCAGCACTGTCGGGAGCCGCGGTTATTGAAAGCTTGTTTGCAGTTCCGGGGCTTGGGCAGTTGATGGTCAATTCCATTGGCAGGCGGGATTATTATGTGATTCAGGCCATTGTACTGTTAATTGCCGTATTTAATGTATTGGTTAATATGCTTATCGACATTCTTTACGGGGTTGTAGATCCCCGGGTTCGTGTGAATTAGAGCAGAAAGGTGGAATAAATATGGCAAAGTCAGAAACTCTGGAGATATATGATTCCTTCCAAATGTCACATGGCAGTGACAGTATGGAAATCCTTAAGAAAACTCTTGCAAAAGAACAGAGAGACATCCGTATCCGTAAATTTACCAGAAACAAGGCTTCTGTCTTTGGGCTGGCGGTGGTGGTTCTGATGATTCTTCTGGCAGTTCTGGCACCAGTGATCTGTCTGCACGACCCTCTGGCACTGGATGTTGCCAACCGGTTAAAGGGCAGCAGTGCCACTCACTGGTTCGGAACAGACGGAATGGGAAGAGATGTGTTTTCCAGGGTCATCTATGGGGCCAGGATATCCCTTATGGTTGGCTTCAGCGTAGGTATCATTTCAGGCGTGGTAGGGTTGATTACCGGACTCTATGCCAGTACGAACAAAGTCGCCGATAACATTTTAATGAGAATCTGTGATGGCTTAAAGGCAATTCCCAGCACACTCCTGGCAATCACACTGATGGCGGTACTTGGTGCAGATATTAAAAATGTTATTATCAGCCTTACAGTCGTCAATATTCCCAATATGGCCCGTCTGGCACGAAGCCAGGCGCTGGTGGTAAAAGAACAGACTTATGTGGAAGCCATGCGTTGCCTGGGTGCCAAAAAGTCCAGAATCTTATGCAGGCATATTGCGCCAAATATTCTGTCGCCTCTTATCGTACAGGTAACCTTTGTATTTGCTTCATCAATTATCACAGAGGCAGCCTTAAGTTTTCTGGGGGCTGGTGTGCCTGCACCGGCTCCCAGCTGGGGTAATATTTTGTACGAGGGAAAATCAGTCATTTATAATGCCTGGTGGATGATTGTTTTTCCGGGTATATTTACCGCCCTTACCGTGCTTGGACTGAATCTGTTAGGAGATGGGGTCCGTGACTTTATTGATCCGATGAGCAGTTAGAGGTGAAAGGAGAACAATATGGGAGAAAGGCTTTTGGAAGTCCGGGAACTGACAACCCAGTTTAAAACTGAGCGTGGGTATTTAAAGGCCATTGATGGTGTTTCCTTTGACGTATATAAAGGGGAGATGCTTGGAATCGTCGGCGAGTCGGGATGCGGGAAAAGTGTGACTTCTCAGTCCATCCTGCGTCTGTATGATGAAAAACAACTGGTACGATACGATGGAGAGGTGCTGTTTTGCGGAGAAAATCTTTTTAATCTTTCTGTCCGGAACATGCAGGACATCAGAGGCGAAAAAATCTCTATGGTATTTCAAGATGCCCTAAGTTCTTTAAATCCGGTGTTTACAGTGGGAAATCAGATTATGGAATCTTTGTTTATTCATCGTAAGATATCGAAAAAAGATGCGAAGGAAAAGGCAGTGGAAATGCTTCGGCTGGTGGGAATACCGGATCCGGAAAGGCGATTCTACCAGTATCCATTTGAACTTTCGGGAGGTATGCGCCAGCGGGTTATGATTGCCGTTGCCCTGGCGTGCCGGCCTCATATTCTGATTGCAGATGAGCCAACCACGGCATTGGATGTAACGATTCAGGCCCAGATCATGGATTTGATCGTGGAGATGAATCAGAAACTTGACATGGGCGTCATGCTGATCACCCATGACCTGGCTGTAGTTGCAGAGACTTGTAAGCGAGTGATTGTTATGTACCTGGGACAGATTGTTGAAGAGGGTCTGGTTGAGGATATTTTTGATCACCCCCTTCATCCTTACACCCAGGGCCTGATGTCTTCCATACCAAAGCTGGACAGCGAAAAGGGAGAGAGGCTCCATCAAATCAAGGGAACGGTACCCCTGCTTAACCAGATTCCGGAAGGCTGCCGGTTTGCCCCGCGCTGCCCCCATGCAACGGAACATTGCCGCAGTGTGATGCCGCAGTTATCCGACGCAGAGAATATGCAGAAAGTCCGCTGCCACTACGCAACCCGGACTTATAACTTATTATCGTAATTGGAAGGAGGCACACAGATGGAAACAGCAGAGAAGAAGCCAGTTGTTCTTCAGGGGAAGCAGGTGAAAAAATATTTTCCGGTTCATGCCGGCCTTGGTCATTCCAGTCGTTATGTGAAAGCTGTGGACGGTGTGGATATTACTCTGCATGAAGGCGAAATCTATGGTCTGGTGGGTGAAACCGGCTGCGGAAAAAGTACCCTTGGCAGAACCCTTATCCGCTTGCTGGATCCCACGGATGGTGTGCTGGAAGTGCTCGGTAAAGATATCACAAAGATAAAAGAAAAAGATATGACAGAACTGCGCAGAAATATTCAAATGGTATTTCAGGATCCCTACACATCATTGAATCCACGTCAAAAGGTGGGGGATATTCTGGTGGAAGCACTGGAAATACATAAAATAGGTACAAAAAGGGAACGGCTGGATATTGCCATGGAGATTATGGGAAAAGTCGGACTGCGGCCCGAGCATTTTTACCGTTATCCCCACGAGTTTTCCGGAGGGCAGAGACAGAGAATCGGCCTTGCCCGTGCACTGATATTAAACCCCAAGGTAATTGTCTGTGATGAACCGGTCTCCGCCCTGGATGTTTCGATCCAGGCACAGATCATCAATCTGCTTCAGGATTTGCGGGAAAAAGACAATATTTCTTTTTTGTTTATTGCTCATGATATGAGTGTGGTAAAATATGTTTCCGACCGGGTTGGGGTCATGTATCTGGGACACCTGGTTGAAGAGGCAGAGACAGAAGAGTTGTTTCGCAATACCAGACACCCCTATGCCAAAGTACTTCTTTCAGCAGTACCCAACCCGGATCCAAAAGTAAAGAAGGAGCGTATTTCATTGGAGGGAGATTTGCCGTCCCCCATAAATCCTCCTTCTGGATGTGTTTTTCATACCCGGTGTCCTTATGCGACAGAAGCCTGTTCTCTGGTGATACCTACCATGAAGGAAGTATCTCCGGGACATAAGGTGGCATGTCTGCTTTATGAAGACCATAACACAGTGCAGGAATAGAATGGGAGGAATAGAGAATGGATTCAGACTTAATGCGTTATCTGGAGGTGATTGATGCAAAATCAGATGCAATCAATCGGCTTAGTGATGAAATTTGGGCATGTGCTGAGACCGCCTTTTCTGAAACACGGTCTGTAAAAGCACTGACTGCATTTCTTTCAAAAGAGGGGTTTACCGTAAAAAAGAGTGTGTACGGCGTTGAGACGGCATTTACTGCGGAGTATGGAAGCGGCTTGCCCAGGATCGGATTCCTGGGTGAATTTGACGCTTTGTCAGGAATGAGCCAGGTGGCAGAGGCTGTGGAAAAGATAGATGTTGTTCCCGGTGGCAACGGCCATGGCTGCGGTCATAATCTGCTGGGTGCAGGTTCGGTGGCAGCCGCCCTGGCAATAAAGCAATATCTGGACGATGGTCATAAGGGCACTGTTATCTATTACGGCTGTCCTGGGGAAGAAGGAGGCTCCGGCAAGGCATTTATGGCCAGAGACGGAGCATTTCAGGATCTGGATTTTGCAATAACCTGGCATCCGGCACCTGTCAATGAAGTAGTGAAAGACAGCTCCCTGGCAAATTTTCAGGTGCTCTATTCGTTTACAGGGCGCAGTGCCCATGCGGCAGGCTGCCCTGAGATGGGACGAAGTGCTCTTGACGCACTGGAACTGATGAATGTGGGAACAAACTTTTTGCGGGAGCACATGATTGACCATGCACGGATTCACTATGCTATAACCAATACCGGAGGCTTTTCTCCCAACGTGGTGCAAAGTCAGGCTAAGGCTATTTATCTGATCCGTGCACCTAAGGTCAGTCTGGCTTATGAACTCTATCAGCGGGTCAATAAAATTGCGGAAGGTGCGGCACTTATGACAGAGACTACAGTGGAGTCTCAGCTCATAAAATCCTGTGCCAATATAGTCCCTAATCGGGTTTTGGAGAAAGTATTATATGAGGCAATGAATGAGATCGGCATTCCGGAATACACAGAAGAAGAATATGTAAAAGCAGCAGCGTATACTCAAAAGGCACCGGAAGGAGCAGAACAGAAATTCAGTGAATTAATTGACGATCATCTGATCCCGGAGAATAAAGCCTTTCTAAAGGCCAACCGCCATAACCGTATTGCTGATTTTATTGTCCCCTACGAAGAGGTTCACATTGTCAAAACTGGAGCAGGATCTACTGATGTGGCAGACACAAGCTGGATGTGCCCCACTTCCCAGATCCATACAGCCACATGGGTTCCTTGTACGCCGGCTCATTCCTGGCAGGCAGTGTCCCAGGGTAAATCCAGTGTTGCACATAAAGGTATGCTGTATGCAGGAAAAGCCATGGCTCTGGCTGCTATGAAAATGTTGGAGCAGCCCGAAAAAATAGAGCTGGCGAGAGCAGAATGGAAGGAAGAACTGGAAGGACAGACGTATATCCCGATTCCTGATGATATTAAACCAAGACCAATCAGTGATATTGATTAAGGGGGTATATATGGAAAATTATGTTATAACAATTGCGCGCAGTTTTGGCAGCGGAGGCCGTGTGATTGGTGCAAAGCTGGCTGATGAACTGGGGATTCACAGCTATGAGAACAGAGTTCTGACCCTTGCAGCTAAATACAGCGGCCGCGACGAGTACGACTTTGTGGAAGTTGATGAAAAACTCAGAGGAAGCTATTTACATTCGCAGTTAAGTAAAATACAGAAGCGTTTTTCTCCCCATCCCAAGTCGGAAGAGTTTACATCTGATGACCGTTTGTTTGAATTTCAGGCACACATTATCAGAGAACTGCCAAAACTGGAGAACTGTATTATTGTTGGCAAATGTGCAGACTATGTACTGCGGGATTACAGCCGGATACTGAGGGTTTACATCAGTTCGCCTCTTGACTACTGTATCCGCCGGGTTATGGAACGGATGAAGGTCCCGGCAGAGGAAGCAGAACATATGGTATTAAAGTCCGACCGGTACCGAAAAGATTACTATAAATACTATACCGGGGGCCGGAATTGGAGAGATCCGGATAATTATGATATCATGCTGAATAATGCAGAGTTCGGAGATAATAACTCAGTTGAAGTAATAAAAGCTGCACTGTGCAGAAAATTCGAAATAGAATTTTGATTACATAAAATAGGTTTTATTTGATTAATTGAAAGTGCTGTGGTAGGATTTTAGAGAAGTATCTTTTTCTTTAGTATGTATAATCACCGGATCGGCAGCATACATTTTCCTCAAACAAGGCTGAAAAGCGGGGAATAAATGTGGCGGATTATGGACTGGTATTGGGCGGCGGCGGCGCCAGAGGGGCGGCCCATGTAGGCGTACTGACGGCATTGGAGGAGGAAGGACTTCTTCCTGACCGGATCGCAGGAGCCAGTTCCGGCAGTATGGTAGCAGGACTTTATGCTGCTGGTCTTGGAATCGGAGAGATGCGGGAAGTGGTCCGGTGGCTCACCAAACACGGGAGAAGTTATCTTGATCCCGATATTTCAGGAATTATCCTGTTCTTACCTCAGATGCTCATGGGAAGGGAAACCAGCTTAAAAGGTCTCATAAAAGGAAACCGGCTTCAGAAGTTTCTCTGCGGCTTGACAAATGGCCTTGAGATTGAAGGAGACTGTAAAGGTCTGCTGATTCCAACCGTGGATATTAACAGCGGAAATACAGTGGTGTTTACCAATCTGTTCGGAGCTGACACACCCTTTTCGGCCTTGAGGCAGGAGTATGTGCGATGGGAACATAAAGGCCAGCTCTGTGATATTATTATGGCCAGCTCTTCAGTTCCAGCGGTATTCTGTCCCAGAAAAATGAATGGCTGGCTGCTGACAGACGGCGGTGTGACAAACAACCTTCCGGTAGATCTTCTGGCAGCAGCAGGGGTATCCCGGATTATAGCGGTGGATGTGGGGGAGGAATATGAAAAGCCCCATGACTATTCTATCATTGAAACCGCATTCCATTCCTTCTCCATTATGAGCCGGGAATTAAAGGATTGCCGTTCCAAAGAAGAAATATTGCTGTTAAAGCCGTCTTTACCCAATCAGGCAGGGCTTTTGACCTTTGGCTGCATGGAAAAGTGCATGGATGACGGATATATTTACACAAAGAAAATGATGCCCCGCATCAAACGGGTATTAGAAAAATATTGACAAATTGAGATCAGGAGAAAGTGAAATGGAATTAACATTCAGATATGCACAAAAGGAAGACACAGCCTTAATCCTAACCTTTATCAAAAAACTGGCTGAGTATGAAAAGATGTCTGATGATGTGGTAGCCACAGAAGAACTGCTGAAAGAATGGATTTTTGACAAGAAAAAGGCAGAGGTGATCTTTGCCGTAGCTGATGGAAAAGAAGCAGGTTTTGCCCTTTTCTGCCACAATTTCTCCACATTTTTAGGCAGGGCCGGAATCCATCTGGAAGATTTATATGTGGATCAACAGTACAGGGGCAAGGGAATCGGTAAAGGATTGTTAAATAAATTAGGGGAAATCACAGCAGAACGAAACTGCGGCAGACTGGAATGGGCCTGTCTGGATTGGAATAAACCCAGCATTGACTTTTATCTTTCCATGGGAGCAGAAGCCATGGACGAATGGACCACATACCGGGTAGCTGGAAAGACTCTGGAGGACTTCGGGGTTAGGTAGAAGAAAGAAAAAGGTAAAAAGTTATTTGTGGATGAAGTGTCTTACGAAGCTCCAGATTTCCCTGGGTTAGTTTTTAATTTCATACGGATACGAATAAAGTGCGGTTCCATGTTCTGGAAACGCACTTTATTCGTGTTTTTGGTATTGATTTATCCAACCTATAAATTTAATACCTGAAAATGCCAATTCCAGACATCATCGTTCAATGAAAGAAATTTTGGATATAATATATTATCTTATTGATTAGAACAGCAACATCTAATGCTTTGAGTACCTCATATGGTTTTTATTAATGTGGACATATATATGCAAGAGTTTTAAAATAATAAGAGTACCGTTTATTTAGCAGAGACTTCCGCATTCGGATAGAAACAATTTTCACGTAAGGAGGTGTCAAATAAAAAATGATAAAGGTTGCTTTATGTGATGATAACCATAACTCAATTGAAAAATATGCGCAGATTCTTTTAAGAGTGGCTGAAAAAAATCAAATTGAGATTGAGCTTTTCTGCTTTGACAGTGGAGAATCCTTACTTTTTCATTATAGCGATGCACCAGAAGAAGTAGATATTATCTATTTAGATATTTTAATGGATAAAACAAACGGAATGGAAACTGCTTGCAAATTAAGGCATAGCAGATGCAGCGCCCAAATCATATTCTTAACCAGCTGCGAGGAATATGTATATGAGGCTTTTGATGTAAATGCAATTCATTATCTTTTAAAAGAAGATACAAGTATTGATAAATTTGAGGAGGTCTTCCTCAAATCGGCAGAGGCTGTTTCCAAAAAGGAAGATGAGCGTTTTACCTTTGAGTTTAACGGTGAAACGGGAGTTATTTCTATGGAGCAAATTTCCTATTTTGAAATTTGGAAAAGGCTTGTCACGGTACATTATGGACATGGAGAAACGGCAAAATTCTATGCTACCATGGAACAATTGGAAGAAAAGCTCCACGAAAATAACTTTGTACGGTCACATCGTTCTTTTCTCGTTCATCTGCCTTACATCGTTAAGTTCCAACATCAAACTTTGCTGTTAAGAACTGGAGAAGCGGTTCCGATTGGAGTTACCTATATGCAATCATTAAAGAAGGTGTTCTCAGATTATATTACCCGATTACACATATATAAATCCGGAAATTCAGGCGAGGAGGACCAGATGCCATGAGTTATATTGCTGTTATAACGATTCTCATGTACTATTCTGTTTTTTTGAATTATTATCATAAGCTGTTTCCTGCAAAGAGCGCCAAGCGTATCCAACGTTTACTTACGTTGGTGATTGTAGGTATCGCATATGTCTACCTGGATGTACTGAACATGCGCTGGTTAAGAATACCGGTTGTTATGGGTATCATGATTATTGGGCTTCAGTTCTCAAACAGTATGAACTGGATGCAGTCAGTATATGGAGGAGCAGTTAGTGTATTGAGTGCTTACTGCTTTCGTGGACTGTTCGCTGCAGTCGGATTATTGGTATTACAAGGATATAACTTTACATCAAGAGCAAATGCATACTATATAGTTACAGTATTTGCTCTTGTTTTTGCATATTTGTTTTTTAAGATTACACAAAAATCAATTTTTCCAGATGATAAGCTGAAACAATTCTTAAATAACCAAAGCCAGGTCAGGCTTGTTGTGGCTTATGAGATGATGGCTGCAATCAATCTCACAATAATAAATTCTGGACGTGATCTGTCTCCATACGGAATATGGTATACGGGACTCAATCTGTCTAAGCATGGTATATGGTATGTAGAGGTTGCAATAGGAAGTCTTTTGATCACCCTTGGCATGTTAGTCTACGCTGTTTATGAGTCCATACAAAGCACAGAACTTCTGGCATATCAATGGAGCACCAAAACGTTAGAGGATCAGTTTGCACTACAGATGCGCCATTATAAGTCCTACCAGAAATACACAGAGAACTTTCAAAGGTTTAAGCATGATTATAAGTCCATGATGGTATCCTTAAAAGCTTTAATCAGGGTACAGGAAAATGAAAAGGCAATTCAACTGATCGATGATCTTTATGATGATATGCAAAAGAGATTAATCGTTCACAAAAAGTATTCCAATCATGTGGTTCTGGATGCCATATTGCAAGATGCAGCCATCATATGCGAAGAAAAGAATATTCGATTTTTATTTAACGTTTTTGTTCCCCGCGATACCGGATTATCCATGGTAGATGCAATTCGTATTTTTTCAAATGTTGTTAACAATGCTATTGAAGCCTGCGATAAGGTTCCGGAATCAGAGAGGTTTATAGATATCAACAGCAGAAATGACTCTTTATGGGTTACCTTGGAGGCTATTAATTCCTATGATGGAAATACCCACTCTAAAAACGGGAAATTAGCTACAACAAAATCAGATAAGGAAATACACGGCCTTGGAATGGGTATTATTAAGGAAATTGTACAGAACTTAGGCGGATTTGTAATCTATGATGCAGATAAAGAGAACAGAACCTTTACGATCAGGGTGCATATTCCTCGTTTATGTCAAAACAATCAGTTTGACCGTAGTGCAGAAAACTTCCAGCAGTAACAGGTGATTATTAAGATTGAGATATAAAACCTCATTTGTTTAAATAAGACTCTGAAAAACTCTCAGTATATCTAACCGGCCATATCCCCAGATCGGATTTGGATAGTCGGAATCGTTATTTCTTTTGGCTCCTCGTATGAGCAGTCCGTTTATATCCCTTCCTGTTATAGTTGTATAGTTTCCGCGCAGCACCGCCCATTCCATAATCATGGCAGAAACGCCTGTTGCATGAGCAGCGGCGGCGCTGGTGCCGGTGGCAGTGCCATAGGTATCGGTGCCATATATAGTCGGACAAGATAGTCTGAATCCTGGAGCAGCGACATCAGGCTTAACTGTTCCATTGGTATTAAAACCGCGGCTTGATTCTGCCATAATACTGTTATTAAACTGATCATATGCAGTCACGGTTACAGGATTGCGGGCGGTAGCTGGTGATGTGATTGTGTTCTCTGGATCGGACTTGAGAAAAAACGTATTTTCCGATATAATGTCTCCGGCAGGCAGCCAGGCATTAAACTTACTGATATAAGAATCCATGTTAACAACCTGGATTATCCAGATGCCGCTCAGAGCATCCTCAAACCTTATTAAAATAAGCTGCTCTCCAGTTTCCTGCTCGACAATTATGTTGTTAATATAGATTTTTGATGTCTCAAGAATAAAGTTATACTCCCTGCATTCGCTGAGTCTTGGGATGATGGATTTCACCTTTTCACCTTTAGGTGAAATGATTTCCACCATCAGCCTGTTTGTAGCATTTTGCCATATCTCCATAGAAAAATTCTTATCCATTTCACCTATTCTAAGCTCAATCTTATTTGTATTTTCTTTTAATGTAAAATTTCCGTGATAGTGCCTTCTGGTGTTTCCTTCATTCCCAGCTGCTATGCATATACCTGTTCTCGGTACTGTTGATAAATTATTAAGGTAGTTTTCCGTAGCATTATGCCCGTCGTGGTTTCCCTGGCTGGAGCCCATACCAATGCAGACGATGTAAGGGCGCTTTAACTGAGTAGCAACAGACTTAATATATTCAATCCCCAGAAGAATGTTTGTTTCCTGATAACAAATAACATTTTGTCCAATACCAAATATTTTTCGATTGTATTTTTTTGCTAAAGGTAACTTGACAGCTATTATTTCCGCTTTTGGAGCTATGCCGCTAAAATTATGGTAATTCATTATATTTCCGGCTGCAATACCAGCCAGCATGGTACCATGCCCTATCGTGTCTGTAGTGGGAACAACAGATAATGGCTCGGAGGAGAGCAGGGCCTTATTGATGGCGGTTTTGTCGTATTCAGTACCAAAGGTAAAACCTGTCGGAGGGTATCCTGAGAAAATAGTCTGATCCCAGATAGAAAGTATTCTGGTTGAACCATCCAGGTTTAAAAACACTTCATGATCGTATTTAATCCCTGTATCCACAAATCCAATGAGAACACCCTGCCCGTAAAGTGAAAGACCGGTATTATTTCTCACAGAATTAATATTGCTTCGTTCCAGACTAATGGTTGAATTAAGAGTATAAATACTTGGAAAAATGTGATAAGGCAAAATACCCAGACTGCACATATTAAAATCGCTGCTGTTCATATGCAAGACAGAATATCTGTCATTAATTCGTGTGAGACCTTCTCCCCATTTAAGAGGAATGTCCAGTACATTTTCTACCAGGAGGTCTAAATAATTATCGTCTAATATTTTGTAGATAAAATCACCTCCGCCAGCTAAGGGTATCCTTTTCTTCTGCAAAGGAAGAACACAGTCTACCGCAAATTACTTTGTTTTATTATATTCAGCAAGGTATGGTAGAATTCAATAAAAAAAGCTGCTGGAACATACAGCTTTTTCTGTTCCATAAATAACTAAGATTTCATACTGAAAAAAATAATATTCATGTCCGCCGGAATTAATGCGGATTTTTTTTAACCATCTTTCTTTTAACAAATCCATCATCTTTCTGAAGCCAGTTATATCCAAATTGTTTTAATTGGTTTAATAATTGGATACATAAGATATCATGTTTGGAACAATCTTCCATATATCCGATGCAGTATAAATTAAGCTTTTTATAAAAGTATAATCCATAATATTTTTTCAGCATGTAATGATAAATCGTTGATGAGGATCGAACAATCATTTGTGTAACTGACTGAAAAGATAAATTAGTGAGCAGATTGTTAGCTGCTCACTATAAGTTTTGGGTTTAACTATTTTTAGAAAGGAGAATTTTACAGATAGGGCGTAGTAACCAATGAGAAAGGATGGTAAAAATGTGGAATGAAAAAAAGATTAAGTATACCTATAGTTTTAACCTTTTCAATAGTTCTTTTAACCGGCTTCCTTAACAAAACAGTTTATGCTGAAGAAGGCTGGAATAATGACAGTGGTGAATGGACGTATCTTGATGCAGATAACCAGTCATTAAAAAATGTTTGGAAAAAGTCAAAAGACAGCTGGTTTTACCTGTCATCTGACGGAAAAATCAAAAAAAACAGTATATTTCGTTTGGGCAATGCCGTCTATTACGTAGATGAGGATGGAAAAATGGTTCAAAATAGCTGGATCATGATTGATAAGTCTAAAAATCAGTCTGATGATTTTGAAGAAGGCTGGTATTTTTTTGGGTCCAACGGAAAAGCGTTTCAACGAAATAATAACAGTTTTAAAAAAGAAATTAATGAAAAAAAATATATCTTTAGTGAAAATGGCTTAATGCTAACCGGATGGTTTGATGAAAACGGTCATTCTATAGATGAATCTATGGATGGATTTGCGGAAGGCCTTTATTATGCCCAGGAAGACGGTGTGCTTTTCACAGGGCAATGGCTGGATTATGGAGAGATAGACCATGGAATTGGAGGCTCTGATTTATATAGTATGGTTGCGGACCGCTATTATTCAGATTATGAAAAGCTGTGGATATATTTTGATGTGAATTCAAAAAAAACATACAGTAAAGGCGAACGTCTGATTCAGAAGAATATTGATGGATCTACGTATGGATTTGATGAAAATGGCATTATGATCCCGTGGTGGAGCAAAGTTGCCACCGTCAGTAATGCAGATAAAAGCAATCCTGCCAGCTCTGCTTCTGCCAAATACTATTCCGGATATGACGGAGGGGTTCTTTTAAAAAATATGTGGTTTTGGATGTATCCTTCGGAACATTTATCTGAGATTGATTATTATGATCAGGAATGCAGTTGGTGGCATACGGATGAGAACGGAGAAGTTTACAGAAACAGGATTCGAAAAATAGGCGGAAAAAATTATGCTTTCGACGGAATTGGACGGATGCAGACAGGATTTGTCCTGTTTGATGGAAAATCGGAATTTGTGGCCCAGTATGATGTTGACGCATGGGAGTCAGAGGACTTTAAAATGGGTTCTTTATACGGAATTGAAAAATCCGATCTGTATCTGTTTGCGCCAGATGAATTAAACAACGGTTCCATGCAGATTGGAAAGGAAATAAAGGTGGAACTGTCAGATGGAGTCTTTACATTTGGATTTTTCAGCAATGGAAAAGCGTATGGGAACAGAAACCAGCTTCAAAAAAAGGATGAAAAATACTACATCAACGGATTGAAACTGGAGGCAGATCAGGACTATGGATACGGTGTGGTGGAGATCCGGAAGAATGATGAAACTTATTACCAGGTAGTAGACAGCAACGGAAAGATTGTAAAGGGCGATAAAAAGGCAGTAAAGGATAAAGATGGCGGATATCTCCTTATTATTAAAGACAAATTTACAGCCTGGGTGGGAGATGATGAAAAACCCAGATGGAGAGATGGAGCTGATGGAGCCGGTTTCTACCATTATGACAAAAACAACAAGGAAAACCCATTTGAGGGAGGCCTCATTGCCGGCTATCATACGGAACCTTCCATAGATGAATTGCCATCAGAGGAAAGACTTAATTTTAAAGAATGAGTGATCAGGACTGTTTGTTTCAAGCTGAAATACCAATGACAGGGAGGAAAGTCAAAGTGGGAATAAAAACAAGAATCAAGCGAATCATAGCCGGGCTGCTGGCCTTTTGTATTGTGCTTGGCGGAATTCCCGTTACAGGCGGGATTACGGCATATGCCTTGCCGGAAATTGATAACACTCAAATAGCCAATGGTCATAATGATAATACAATATGGGCCAGTTTAAACAATGGAGCCAGATTTGATCTGGTCGGTATAAAAAAAAGCGGTGTATATAATTATCAAGCAGATAACAGCCAGGTATTGCAAACGGTTTTCAGCTTTGCAGGGTACCACACCTACATAAATGATTCTACGCGAAGCAGCGGAAAAATTACCTATACTCCCAATTCCGGTGCATACAATGGCGGTGTTATGGAATTTGCTTCCAATCATGCAAAATTCCCCAATATGGAAGTGTCAGTAAAAACCAATTCCAGCCCCGACGGGCAGTATGTTTTTGTGGACTACTATATTTATAATAAAAATATCACTTCAAAGACCATGTATATAGGGACTACCGCAGATGTTCAAATCGGTAATGATGACGGTGCAAATCTCAGCAGAACCTTTGGAAGCAGAGAAGGATTTTACATGGTAAATGGGAAATCCGGTGCTGATGCAATGGCTACCTTTGAATGCATTACCAATGATCCTGAATTAAGGATATATGGGGACGAGTGGGGAGTGAAGCGGTGGATTGGCGCATACAGCACAACTTATGGCTGCAATCATTTGATTACAGCACCAGATGAGTTTGAAGCTTCCTATACAGACCAGGGCTATCAGTATTTTACATTTAAAGAAAATAAGGCTGGCTTTAATTCAAGTAAAGACATTAAGACAAATGCAATGGGAGATGCAACTGCATATCTGGATTCAGCATTTGCTTACTCCTGGAAAGTTGATGTTCGCCCATATGAAATTGCTCACAGGCGGGTGGCATTCACAGTCAGGCCAACATCTTATTATGTTTCATCAAGTTATGGAGCTGACAGTGCCTCCCGGGATGGTTCTTACTTAAATCCATTTGCAACAATTGAATATGCCATGTCAAAGCTGAATGGTAAAAGGGGATACATTTATATCATGGATTATGATCCTGTAAATGGGTCTGTCAATGTTCCTTCCGGAGCTGGAACTGATATAACCATATTAAGCAGTAATTTTAATGAAAATGGTGAAACAATCTCAGACATTGTAGAACTGAGGCGAGGAACCAACCCCACAGGCCCTATGTTTCAAGTTAGTTCCAACAACAGTAAATTAAGATTTAATAATATAATCCTGCATGGTAATGGATCTGAAAGCACTTATCCGTTAGTGAAAGCAAGTGCGGGAGAGCTGTATGTTAATGCAGGAACTACTTTTACAGGTAATGAGATAACAGATCCTGCCTCCGGCAGTGCATTGGATATAACAGGAAGTGCCAGCCTGATTATAAATTCGGGTACAGTTTCCAATAATATTTCAAATGGTTCAGGAGCTGTTCATTTCAATAGTACGGGAGAAATCTCAGTGCTGAATGATATCCATATTTGGGAAAATACAAATACGGCAGGAGAAAAGGCCAATGTCTATCTGGCTGCCGGAAAGCGCTTTATTACAGAGGGAGATCTTGGCACCTCCCAGATTGGTGTGACTTCAGAGCAGATACCGGAAGCTTCCGTGGGAGAGTCAGTTACCGCAGGCCAGGAGGTGGTTATAGCCGTTCCTTCCGCTGATTATTCAGGAAATCTATCCTCCTGCCCCTTTGCAGATAACTTTTTGGCGGATGCCGATAGCGGAAGCGGGGCCGGAATTTATGCCACTATTGGTTCAGCTGCCTTAAACAATTCCCGTAATACGGTTTTAAAGCGTAATGGATATGCCGTAAGCTTTACCTACCGGGATGCCTCTACGGGAGGAACCGTGACCGGTGCCCCGGATATTCCCAGCCTTTCCTTTGCATCGGGAGATGATGTGGGGGAAATTCCGCCTCCAGCGGCTGTTTCCGGTTATGAACTGACCGGCATCATGATTGAGCAGGGGGACGGCAGTACCTTAGAAGCTTCTGAAACCACCCTTGGGAAGATAACCGGTACCATGCCGGCCCAGGATGTAGTGGTTACCTATGAGTACACCAGGATTGATGCTTCCATCGCATTTGTGGTTAACGGAGGGACACCTCAGCCGGGAACCCTGACCGGAACAGCCGGAAACAGCGTAAATGCCCTCCTTCCCGGCGTAACCAGATATGGCTACGTATTTATGGGCTGGAGTAAGGTGAACAATCAGTCCAGTCCGGAATACATTTTATCTCTTCCGGCTGTTTATGAGGAAGAGCCGGTTACCTATTATGCCATATGGGAATCAGATCAGGGAGTGAAGTTTGATTATACCGTGGATTATACCAACCAGAACGGTTCCATTGTATTCCAGACAACGACCATGTCGGATACTTATTCCGTGGAAGCGGAAATTCAGTCCCAGAAAAAGAATATTCATGGATATCTGTGGAGTCTTCTAGACTCACTTATCAGTCCGGCTGAGTACAATTATGACGGATTGGGTGCAGTGCCAATAGGCAGCTTTAACGGCTCTACAGGCCAATTTACCGGAAAAATGCCGGGACAGGCTGCGGCTGTGAAATATACATACAAAGTGGACCGGAACAACCCGGAGGCCAGATCCAATTTAATCTTGCGCTATGTGACGGAGAACGGAACCGTGATCCATGATTCTGGCATAACCCCCTATTTCCCGGAGGATGCCATAAGTACAGTGCCTCTGGATATCTATGGATACCGGTTTGTATCAGGAAGCATAACAGCCGGAGATGCAGCCGATGACACAGATGGAAATCTGGTCAGTGCCGTTTTGGGAAGCTTTGGAAACGACGGGGATTTTACAGGAGTCATGCCAAACCAGCCGGTTGAAATTACATATGTATACGAAGCAACAGAAGAAGGGTATATCTTTGCAGTGAACTTCCTGGATAACGGCACCAGTGACAGCAGTTTGAATAATATTATCAATCCGGAAATTAATCAGAAAACGGCGGATACAGCTGTCAGTGCAGAATTCCGGGAATTATACGGATACACCTATGAAAGTGCGGAGGCAGTTCCTGTTTCCAGCGGAAACTTTGACCAAATCCATGACTTTGCAGGAGTTATGCCAAACAATGACCTGACTGTTAAATATCGGTATGACCGAAATCCAGCCCAATGGGCTTCAATTACCTACCGTTCAGGAACCAACGGTTCCATTTCCCATGGAAGCGGTGTGTCTGCTGATGTACAGGAGCAGGGGGCAGGAACTGGAGTTTACAAAACTTTTGTAATGAAAAATGACGGATCTGCAGCAGGACAGAGTGAAAGCTATACCTGGAGCACCGTAAAGGAAAAACGTCTGGTTCCTGAGCCCCGGGCTGACCAGTACTATCGGTTTGCGGGATGGTTCATTGACCAGAATGGAAACGGGTCCCTGGATGCAGGAGAGCAGATTCTGGGAGAGGATCACAGCTTCACCGGAGATGAGACTGTTACAGCTCTGTTTGAAGAAGATCCGGAGAAATGGATTAACATTCAGTTTGCGGCAGGAGAACACGGTTCCCTGGCAGACGGAAGTATTACCGGACTTCATGTCCAGTATGACAGAACCTGGGGAGAGATCGCTGGCCGGATCCCAGGCTATGAGCCGGAGGTCAACTATCTGGTTGATGGCTGGTATGACCAGGATACAGAAGTGGAATCAACCGACACATTAAAGAACGGGCACACCTATACTGTACACTTCTATCCTGATCCGGCAGTATTCGGAACGGACGTGGCAACACCCGATGCTTCCGCCGGGCTTAACGGAGAAGGAAAGGGAAAGATCACAGTGTACCACACCACGGCAGGATATCAGTATATTATTACAGATCTAAACGGAAAAATTGTGGACGTGCAGACAGGAAATATTGCAGGCCGGGTGTATTTTGACGGACTTTATCCGGGGGCCAGATACCTTGTGCACGAGGCGGCAGGAACTGTTTCTGCAAATGCAGGGAACCAAATCGGAGATACCCCAGGAAATATCAGTGCTCCGGTGGAGGTTCTGACCCCGGTGGTGGAGACTAATTATCAGATCCTGTACGATGAGGACCACGAGGGAAAAACAGTGCTTGTGATTAAGCCTGCCGATAAGAAATCGGATTATGGAGTCTTAAACAAAGACGGAACGGTTATCCTTACACCGGAAAGCGGGAGTGACGGCTGGCAGGCAGTGACAGGAACTCCGGGAACCATCATTTTCTCAGGACTGAATTACAACGAGGATTATATCGTGGTTGCCAGGCCAAAAGGAGAGGAAGGGATTACAGTAGAAAGCAAGCTGCCCGACGGATCGGCAATCACCACAGATCCGGGCGGTGCTCTGGAGATACCTAACTATATTGTGGAAACTTTGGCAGGCCGGGTAGTGAGTGTTGACCAGGAAGAAATTTATGAAGCCAGATATGAAGAAGCCCATAAGGGAGACCGGGTTGTAATTGCTGCAGATGCGTCCAATGGAGCCGGGGAGGCATTCCAATACTGGAAGATCATCATTGGATCGGTGGAAGGGCTTACCGGAAAGCTTTATGAGAGAGAACTGGCCTTTGAGATGCCGGATACCAATCTGGTTTTTACTGCTTATTATTCCCGTCCAGCAGCCAGCCCCAGTAATGCAACGGTGGTGGATGAGGTCAGAGGCGGAAACAGAAGTGAAATTGCCCTTGATCCGGAAGAGATACCGGGTCTGGAGGAAGAACTGACCACCGATGCAGACCGTATCCTGATGGGTCAGAACCATGCGGATGTGACCTATAAGGCGGTATATACAAAGAATGCAGCAAAGGCCACGGAATCCAATGCGGTGAAGGCATCTCCCGACTACAACAGTGATCACAGCCAGGCATTTAAGGCAGCCTGGGGATTGAATGTAGATATTGAAAGATATGTCAATGGAAGAAAAACGACCATGGCTACGCCATCAGACGCAGAGTTTGTAACCTATGTCCAGCTAAATAAGGATGATGTGGACATGATGGATTACCAGCTGTACCGAATGACGACGGACCCGGATGACGGATCCAGCCAGGCAGCGCTTGTGGAGATGTCGGATAACCCGGAAGAGACGGGGGGATTATTTACCTTTACAGCCCAGGCAGGAGCACGTTATGTACTGGTGTATTCCAGGGCATACCGGTTGTATTTCTTAAACCGGACGGTCATTCCTAAGTACCAGTATTATTTCAAGATAAGAAAAGGAGAAGCACCAGGCGACGGATATTACAGCTTTGAATACGGACAGGTGGAAGAACCGGATGACCTTTATATCAGTGAAGAAGGCGTGGAGTATAACTATGAAGGCTGGAGCTACCGTGAGGACCGTCTGAAAGAATTCGATCCGGACCGGGAGATCAGTAAGAAAACCTATGTCTATGCCTATTACCAGGACAATCAAAAGGAAGTGGATGATGTCAGGAAAGAGCTGGAGGATGCCATAAAAAATGCCATTGATAAGAGTGATGACTATTTCCTGACATTAAAGGAAACTGAAAAGTTAAAGGAAGCCATTGATGAGGCTTTGGAAGTACTGGAGCGAACATCACCCAAGGCGGTGTTAGATGAACTGTTAGAGGCCCTGGAAAAGCTTCAGGAGGTTACGAAGCCTCTGGATGAGATATTGGATAACCGCTATGACCACTATGATAATATCCAGAATTCAGGAAACAAAGGAGGAAGCAAGGGCGGAGGAGGAAGCGGAAGCGGAATCAAAGCGAACCCATACAATCCTTCAAGAAGCAAGAGCTATACCGTTGGAACCAATGGGAATTGGGAAAAGTTGTCCGGAAGTGGAAACCAGTGGACCTTTGTGTTAAACGGAGGAATCCGTCTGACGGGAATGTGGGCAAAGCTGGATTATGCGAACGGAGATGTAAGCAAAAACGGCTGGTATCATTTTAACGCCAACGGAATTATGGATTACGGCTGGTTCCGTGACGAAAAGCTTGACTGGTATTACTGCAATATAGAAGCCGACGGCTGGTTTGGAAAGATGAAGACAGGCTGGCACTATGACAAAGAAGATAACCGCTGGTACTATCTGGACCCGGAAACAGGAATGATGGCGAAGGGATGGAAGAACATCAGCGGGAAGTGGTATTACTTTACAGAGCTAAACAGTATGGAAACCTATCATTACGATCCGGCAACGGAGAAATGGGTATATAAGAACAATGAAGGGAGACCATTGGGTTCCATGTACATCAGTGAAATGACGCAGGATGGATACAGAGTCGGCGGAGATGGAGCCTGGCTGCAGTAAGGAGAAGACTATGAAAAACAGAAAAAAATGGAAAGCACAGACTGCATTCATACTGGCAGCTGCCATGGTAATAACCATGGCAGCACCGCCTGTATCTATGGCAGCATTGAGTTACGGTGATCCTTCGGTGGTTCAATTTGATCCCCAGAACGGACCAAATCTGTCACATTCTACATATGAGGATGTGCCAAGGTATGAAAGCGGTATTTCATATGCGACCGGACAGGCAGGGTATGCCCTGACATCATCGGCTGATTTTAATGGTATTGAAACAGAAGACAGAGGATCAGGATCAAGGCCAAAGCTGCCGGATTTTCAGGTTGAGTGGCCGGGATATACGTTTGACGGTTGGTACAATGAAGATGGAAACAAGGTTCTTAATCTGCCTTACGCATTTCCTTACTTATCATCGGAAACCTATAAAGCAGTATGGCACGGAAACAGCACCAGTCAGTTTGATTTTACGGTCATGCATTACCGTGATTTAAATGAAGCAAGAGACAGCATAACGGACGGAACTAATTCGTCTGCATGGCCATCAAATGGTGACAGTCAGACAATCCGTTTTTTTGATGACGGAACCTGGACAAATCTGGTAACAGCTAATACACCGGTTTCTGCCACCTATAAAAGAAATATTCAGGGATATAAAGTAAAGTCAGTGTTGATTAAAAATAACAGGGTTCGAAGATTTGATGATGGAGGCGGGGCAGGAACCCTGGCTGAAGCGGCAACAATCAACACTACTACCAATGCGATCCGGGGATATATGCCCAATGACGACCTTACAGTTGCCTATCGATATGAGCCGGATCCCGGCCAGAAATTCACACTGCGTGTGGAATACGTAGATGGAACCGGTGCAGCCATAAAAATGCCGGATGCTTATGCTTACTCTGCAGAAACTTCATTTTCGGTTTCTCCGGCAAGTATCACGGCATATGAACTTACCAGTGCAGAAGTAAAGGCTGGATACGGTGACACAGATGATTTAAGCGGCAGAGGGTTTTATTCTGCAGCTTCTGCAGGGTGCAGCTTTGATGGGGATAAGAACTTTATAGGGAAAATGCCTAATCAGATGGTTATCATTACATATAAGTACCAGTTAGATCCCGGCCACACGACTAATATCATCGTAAAGACAGTGGATAATAATAATAACATTCTTTCAGATCCCCAGAACCTGTCGGTTTTGTCGGCCGATCCGATTGAACTGCCAGTTGAAAGAAAATCAGGATATTCGTATCCGCCCAATGTCACGTGGGAGGGGAATTTCACAAATCTGAATCTGGATCAGACTGGAGAAAAACTAACCTTTCAGACCGATGTTCTTGGAGGAACCATTACCATTACCTATAATGAAGATGTGACAGATCCCGGTTATTGGGCACGAATTGAATATTATAACAGTGTCAACGGAAGTTTGTCAGGAGACTCTTCTCCAAGGTTCTTCCGTCTAAGTTATTATTCGATTGAAGAGCTGACTCAGTACATAACCCCGTCATCGGCAGATCACTATGTATTTGACGGCTGGTATAAGGCCAATTCCAATGGAACCGGAAAAACCGGTACAAAGCTTACCGGTGACGTGGAGTTGAATGAAAACTTAAAGCTGATTGCTAATTTTGAAGAGGATCCCAATGAATGGTTTGATCTGGTATTTGTATCAGGAAGCCATGGAAGCATTTCAGGAGTCACCTCATCTCACGTGGCAAAGGGCATTGCCTGGACAGATCTGGAACTTCCCGCAGTCCAGCCCGACAGCAATTATCTTTTTGCCGGCTGGTATGATGAAAATGGAAACCAGGTACAAAACAGTCTTCAGATTCTTTCCAATCACAGATATACGGCCAGGTTTACGCCAATTGCAGGAGATGACGGGATATTAAGCATTCCCGATGCAAATGGAACTGTAGCAGCGGATGGAACCGGACAAATCCAGATAAATGGGGTGAATGAAGATAGAAAGTATGCGGTTACGGACAAAGAAGGCGTTGTAATATCTTTTATGACAGGCTCGCAATTGCAAAACGGAAAATTCTCAGAGCTCAACCCTTGTACCTATTACTATGTATATGAACTTTCATTAACGGCAGCGCCTGTTGCGGGAGACTTACTGTCTGGCCATGTGGATGGATCTCTGACAAGCCAGCCTGCAAGAGTGGGAATTGTTACCTTGGGCAGCAACTATTCCGTTGAAAACCATGGAAATGAAGGCAGAAAGAAAATCACCATCAGCCCTGCGGCAGAGGATACGCTGTATGCACTTCTCGATGACGAGGAGAATGTAGTTTTATCTGCTGGCTCCTCAGAAGGTTGGATCACAGCATCAGGAAGCCCTTCTGCAGTAGTATTTCCTGATCTGGAATCAGGACAGGCTTATACAGTAGTTGCAAAGCATTTGGGAGAAACAGAAGATCCATCTGAAAAATTATTACTGGGCAATCGGATTCTTGTAGAAGAATCAACTCAGACAGATAACAGTACTTATACACTGTATATCACAAATGGAGGCTATGCAGCGGAAATTATCAGAGATGGTGCAGTCCTGGAGATTGAAGAGGGAGCAACCCAAATAAGTGTCCGCAAAGGAGATAAAATAAGGATAAAAGCTCCTGAAATAACAGGATACAACTTTGTAAAGTGGGAGTGCCTGCTTGGCTCCATGTCCGTTTTTGCAACGCAGCAGAATCAACAGGTTACCATGCCGGCCCATGACGTAGTTCTTCAGGTTCTGTATGAGTCCACAGCTGTAGCAACTGCCTCCAATGCAACAGTAGACTATTCACCTAAAAATGGAGACTTTGCTCTTAATATGCAAACGGATTTATCAGAAGCATTAAAGCAGTATCTGATTAATAACACCTCTGATCAAACTCTGGTGGAATCAGGACATGAGGTGGACTATACGGTCAAATTTAACAGGAAAACGACTCCGACGGCCACAGTGTCCAATGCAGTGAGAGCAGCTGCATCAGTGGACAGCGAGGCATTAAAATTCCCCTGGGTTTTAGATATATCATTATCAAGAAAGGTGGATGGCATTAATAAGGCCCTGGCACCCAATGGGAACCACACACCAGGTATTCAGATTTATGGAATTCTGGACAATGGAATTCTAGGACATATGGATTATCAGCTGTGGAAGGTCGAACAAGTGGATGATGATCCTGTATGCACGGAGATTATCCCGTTGGAACCTGATTTAAATAATCCGGATGCCGGTTTTACCGGGATATATCTGTTTGATGCAAATGTGGGAGACACGATTCTATTAACGTATTCCAAATCTTATAAGGTTACCATTACCGATACAAAACGATGGACCGTGTCAAGTCTTAAGGTGAGAGCCGGTAGTGCACTTGAAGATGGAGATGGTTATATGGATCTTGAATGCCTGGAAGATTATACGGATCCGGTTACGGGCATCGTATATGAATTTGCCGGATTTGGAAAACGGGCAGGGGCAGCAGGTACGTATGATGTTACGGCTCCGGTTAACAAAGATATCCAGCTCTATGCAGTATATGAACAGGAAGATGATTCCTTGTGGCAGGAAGCAAAAAGACGGCTGGAAGACGAAATTGATATTGCCAATGCTTTGAAAAACAATGGAACAGTAAGTGAGGATAACAGGAATCTGTTGACTGAGGCAATTCAGGATGCAATTACAGTGCGGGATACTTTGCCGCGTCCTACGATTGAACAGCTGGATGATGCTTATCAGATATTAAAAGATATTGTTGAAGGAATCAGAAGCGCCGGTATATCCGGAGGCGAAAACGGTTCGGGAGGCGAAAACGGTTCGGGAGGTGAAAACGGTTCGGGAGGCGGAAACGGTTCAGGAGGCGGAAACGGTTCAGGAGGCGGAAGCAGTTCCGGAGGCGGAAGTGGTTCCGGCAAAGGAAGCAATGTCTCGGGACCAGGAAACTACCTGCTTGGAAGTTATAAAACTTATACAAATGATGTGGATGGCCGATGGGAAACCTTTGAGCCGGAAAACAATGGCTGGTCTTTCATTTTGACTAACGGGACAAAATTAAAAGGCCGATGGGCAAATATCAGATATATCCATAACGGAACAACCCTGATTTACACATATCATTTCAATTCAGAAGGGGAATTGGACAGCGGCTGGTTCCTGGATGGAGAAGGAAAATGGTATTTTCTGTCTGCCATTCAAGATAGCAGGTTTGGACATCTTAAAACAGGCTGGCATTTTGATGAGAATGACGGAAGATGGTACTATTTAAATCTTCTTACCGGTGCTATGGTCACAGGATGGCAGAAAGTAGACGGTAATTGGTATTACTTCACATCGGAAAACAACCGTCAGACCTGGCATGTGAATCAGGCTGGAACATGGATATATACAGAACAATCGGAACGGTCATCGGGTTCTATGTACCGGGCTGAAATGACCCCGGACGGATATTATGTAGAAGAAAGCGGTAAATGGACGCCGGAGACTCCGTAGTAACAGTTGGAAGTTTTATAAAAGGGAACATATCTTAAATCGGTATATTCCCTTTTCCGATAAAAACTGGATAAACGGCAATACGAAAAGAGGAAAAAACCTATGACAAAAAATGAAGAAATGGATCATTTCTGCCCAAGCCTGAATATAACAGACCGTGTTAATACAATGCTTATCTGTTTTCACGGAGGAATGGGAGAGGACTTATGCGGCCAGATTCTTAACTGTTATGTTGATAGTCCTGTATGGTTTTCCAATATTGGTGATTTAATGCTTAAATTAGATGAGATGTGCGATTGGATTGCCACTCCGCTTCCATCAACAGAACCCAGGTTTCTCAATAATGAAATGGCAGAACAATACAGAAATAGGACCATGGAAAAGAACAAGATACCGGTAAAAGCAAAAATACAGCTGCAGGATAGTAAAACACTGAGCTCTCTGGCAATTCGAGCCAAAGAAACACTTATGGTCAAGATTGAGTATCGGCAGAATGCCAGCATGCAGGGGCGAGTGATCGGAAAACTTACATCCAAAAAATATGTGTGGTTCAGAAGCTCTTTGGAGCTGATGCGTATGATAAAAGAAATTACAATTAAAACAAGTGTTTTTAATAACTCTTGTCCGTGCCATACTATGGTTGAAAAGCTCAAATCTGTTTAGGAAAAGGGTGTCACTTCATCACTTATTAGTGATTTTGTGACACCCCTTTTTATGAGTATTACATTATTTTTCGCTGTCTGCCTTTTGAGCTTCCTGCATCTTCATGGCGCGAACTTTTAAAGGCAAGCCAAAGAGAGTGATAAAGCCGTCAGCATCATGATGATCATAGAGATCACCGGTTGTAAAGGAAGCCAGAGACTCACTGTATAAGGAATAAGGAGAAGTAGTTCCTGCCTTGATAATATTACCCTTATAAAGCTTAAATTTTACTTCACCAGTCACATATTGCTGAGTTGATTCAATGAAAGCCTGAATGGCTTCTCTCAGCGGAGTAAACCACTTTCCTTCGTATACGATCTGTGCAAATTTATTGCCCATATCCTTCTTCACTTCCATGGTGGCACGGTCTAAAACCAGTTCCTCCAACTGCTGATGTGCTTCCAGCAAGATTGTTCCGCCGGGAGTTTCATAAACGCCTCTGGACTTCATACCAACGACCCTGTTTTCTACAATATCCACGATACCGATTCCATGTTTGCCGCCCAGTTCGTTCAATTTGGTGATGATATCGGAAACCTTCAGCTTTTCGCCGTTTACACTGACAGGAATACCCTTTTCAAAGGCCATGGTCACGTACTCGCCTTCATCAGGAGCCTTTTCCGGTGAAACGCCCAGTACAAGAAGATGGTCATAGTTGGGCTCGTTGGCCGGGTCTTCCAGTTCCAGTCCTTCATGGCTGATGTGCCATAAGTTTCTGTCACGGCTGTAGCTGTTGTCAGAAGAGAAAGGAAGGTCGATTCCGTGCTGTTTGCAGTATTCGATTTCATCTTCTCTGGACTGCATAGTCCATACATCAGTCATTCTCCAGGGAGCAATGATCTTTAAATCAGGAGCAAGAGCCTTGATGCCCAGCTCAAAACGGATCTGGTCATTTCCTTTTCCTGTTGCGCCGTGGCAGATGGCAGTAGCACCCTCTTTCCTTGCGATTTCCACCAGTCTCTTTGCAATTGCCGGACGTGCCATGGAAGTACCTAATAAATATTTATTCTCGTAGACTGCATTTGCCTGAACACAGGGAATAATATAATTGTCACTGAAATCGTCTACCAGATCCTCAATGTATAATTTGGTAGCGCCGGATAATTTGGCTCTTTCATCCAGGCCATCCAGTTCATTTCCCTGGCCGCAGTCAATACAGCAGCAGACTACGTCATAATCAAAATTTTCTTTTAACCATGGGATGATGGCGGTAGTGTCCAGTCCGCCGGAATAAGCCAGTATAACTTTTTCTTTCATTTATAAATCCTCCTGAATTGTATATTGTTATTTTCTGTTAAACTTTCATAAATATACACCCAAAACAGGTAAAATGCAAGCGTAAAATAAAAAATATAAAAATAACTTGCATAATATACAATCGGGATGTATAATTATGAAATATTAAAATTAGAATAAAAAACACACCATATAAAAGATAGGAGAGATGATCATGATAAAGGCAGGAATAATCGGCTCAACCGGATACGCAGGCGGTGAATTGGTAAGACTTTTGCTCCAGAGAGATGATGTGGAGATTCTATGGTATGGCTCTAAAAGCTATATTGATCAAAAATACGCTTCTATTTACCAGAATATGTTTGAGATTGTGGACGCCTCCTGCTTAGATGATAATATAGAAGCTTTGGCAGAAAAGGTTGATGTGATTTTTACGGCAACCCCTCAGGGATTTTTAGCTTCTTTATTAAAGGAAGACATTCTGTCAAAGACAAAGGTCATTGACTTAAGTGCAGATTACCGTATAAAAAATGTGGATATTTATGAAGAATGGTATAAGATTGAACATAAAACACCGGATTTTATAAAAGAAGCTGTTTACGGTCTGCCGGAAATCAACAGGGAAGAAATCAAAAAGGCCAGGCTTATTGCCAATCCGGGCTGCTATCCTACCTGTTCCTTTTTATCCATTTATCCTCTGGTAAAAGAAGGGCTGATTGATCCAACCACCATCATCATTGACGCTAAGTCCGGTACCTCCGGAGCGGGAAGAGGGGCCAAGGTAGATTCCCTTTACTGCGAGGTCAATGAAAACATCAAAGCTTACGGAGTAGGAGTTCACAGACACACTCCGGAGATTGAGGAGCAGTTATCCTATGCGGCAGGAAAACCTGTCACCATAAGCTTTACTCCTCATCTGGTTCCCATGAACCGGGGAATCTTAATTACAGCCTATGGAACCCTTGCCCAAAAGGCTTCTTACGAAGAAGTGAAGGCAGCCTATGACAAGTATTATAAAAACGAATATTTTGTCCGGGTGTTGGATAAGGATGTAGTTCCTCAGACTAAATGGGTGGAAGGCAGCAATTTTGTGGATGTAAATTTCAAAATTGATCCAAGAACCAACCGGGTCATCATGATGGGAGCCATGGATAATCTGGTGAAGGGAGCAGCCGGTCAGGCTGTTCAGAATATGAACATTCTCTTTGGACTTCCCGAAAACAAGGGATTAAAACTGATTCCCATGTTTCCGTAGATCCTATTAATAAAAATACAACAAAGGAGGTCCGTCTGGTTATTATGATTATTCGAACCATGGAAATACAGGACTATGATCAGGTTTTTGAACTATGGTCATCAATCAAAGGATTTAGAATCTACTCCATGGAGGATTCCAGACAGTCTATAGAAAAATTTATAATGAGAAACCCCGGTCTCAGTGTAGTTGCAGAGGAGAAGGGAAAAGTCGTCGGTACCATTCTCAGTGGTCACGACGGGCGGAGAGCTTTTTTCTATCACGTCTGTGTGGCAGCCAAATGCCGCCAGCAGGGAGTTGGAAATCAGATGGTTTTGGAAGCCATGAACCGGCTGAAGGAAGAAGGGATCAGCAAGGTCAGTCTGGTTGCTTTTCAAACCAATGCAGTAGGAAATGAATTCTGGAAAAAGGCAGGCTGGATCTTCAGAGAAGACTTAAATTATTATAACTTTGATTTAATAGAAGAAAATATGATTAAATTCGTTCAATGAGCGGGAGGAGCATCCATATGAAAAAAATCAGCGGCGGAGTAACGGCGGCAAAGGGTTTTAAAGCTGCCTCAACAGCAGCAGGAATTAAATATAAAGACCGGAAAGATATGGCTATGATTTACAGTGAAGTGCCCGCTAAGGCAGCTGGAACATTTACCACCAACGTTGTCAAGGCAGCTCCGGTAAAATGGGATAAAGAAATCGTAACCAACTCCCCTTATGCCCAGGCAGTAGTGGTCAATGCAGGAGTTGCCAATGCCTGTACAGGAGAAGAGGGCCTGGGCTACTGTGAAGAAACAGCACAGAAGGCAGCAGAATGCCTTTCCATCCCTGTCAATTCTGTTTTGGTGGCTTCTACAGGAGTCATCGGCAGACAACTTCCCATGGATCGGATTGCAGCAGGAGTGACCGCTATGGTGCCAGGCCTTGACAGCAGTGAGGAAAGCGGAACTGCGGCTGCTACAGCCATCATGACTACGGACACAGTGAAAAAGGAAGTGGCAGTTCAGTTTGAAGCAGGAGGAAAGACCATTACCATAGGCGGTATGTGCAAAGGCTCCGGCATGATTCACCCCGATATGTGTACCATGCTGAGTTTTGTCACCACAGATGCGGCTATTTCCAAGGAGCTTTTAACAGAAGCTTTAAGGGAAGATATTAAAGATACCTATAATATGATTTCCGTGGACGGGGATACTTCTACCAATGACACGGTTCTTCTTCTTGCCAATGGAATGGCAGGAAATAAAGAGATTACAGAAAAAAATGAAGACTATCAGGCCTTTTGCATGGCTTTAAATTTCATCAATGAAACTCTTGCCAAAAAGATGGCAGGAGACGGGGAAGGCTGTACCGCATTGTTTGAAGTGAAGATTATTGGTGCGGAAACAAAGGAACAGGCGGTAACTTTGTCAAAGTCCGTCATCACCTCCAGCCTGACCAAGGCTGCCATTTTCGGCCACGATGCCAATTGGGGCCGCATCCTTTGCGCCATGGGTTATTCCGGAGCTATGTTTGACCCGGAAAAGGTGGATTTATATTTTGAAAGCGCAGCAGGAAAGCTTAAAATTATTGAAGATGGGGTTGCTCTGGATTACAGCGAGGCTGAGGCCACCAAAATCTTGTCAGAGTCAGAGGTGACAGCTACGGCTGACATTAAGCTGGGGCAAGCCACTGCAACAGCCTGGGGATGTGACCTGACCTTTGACTATGTAAAAATCAACGCAGATTACCGTTCTTAACCGAATGCAAGGAGGGATAGATATGGAACTGGATCACAGCATTATGGAAAAAGCGGAAGTGCTCATTGAAGCACTTCCTTACATTCAGCGTTTTAACCGCAAGATCATTGTGGTAAAATACGGCGGAAGCGCTATGGCAGATGAGGAACTGAAAAAACAGGTCATTCAGGATGTTGTACTGTTAAAACTGGTAGGCTTTAAGCCCATTATTGTCCATGGAGGCGGAAAAGAAATCAGCAAGTGGGTAGAAAAATCGGGGATGGAGCCCCAATTCATCAACGGGCTTCGGGTAACTGACGAGGCCACCATGGAAATTGCGGAAATGGTATTAAACCGGGTCAACAAAAGTCTGGTTCAACTGGTTAATGAGCTGGGAATCAAAGCCGTTGGAATCAGCGGCAAGGACGCCATGATGTTAAAATGCCAGAAGCGCTATTCCGGCGGAGAGGACATCGGCTATGTGGGAGAAATTACAAAGGTGGATCCTGAAATCATTTATGACCTTCTGGAAAAGGATTTTCTTCCCATTATATGTCCCACTGGTTTTGATGAGGAATTTAAGACCTACAACATCAACGCAGATGATGCGGCTTGTGCCATTGCCACAGCGATGCAGGCGGAAAAGCTGGCTTTCTTAACTGATGTGGAGGGCGTGTATCGGGATTTTAAGGATAAGGAATCTCTGATTTCTGAAATGTCCGTGGAGGAAGCCCAGAAATTTGTAAGCAGCGGTAATTTAGGCGGGGGAATGCTGCCAAAACTTAACAACTGCATTGATGCCATGGAAAAAGGCGTGTCCAGAGTGCATATTATGGATGGAAGAATTCCTCATTGTCTTCTTCTGGAGATATTTACCAACAAGGGAATCGGAACTGCCATCATAAGCAGCGGAGAGGAGCGTTTTTATCATGGGAAGTAAACAGGCGCTGATAGACAAAGCAGAATCAAATTTATATAAAACCTATAACCGTTTTCCGGTGGTGTTTGACCATGGGGAAGGGGTGTACTTATACGATACGGAAGGTCAGGAGTACTTAGACTTTGGAGCCGGTATTGCGGTCATGGGACTGGGATACAATGATCCTGAATTTAGCGGGGCATTAAAAGCCCAGGTGGATAAACTTCTCCATACTTCTAATTTATTTTACAACGAACCTGCTGTGGAGGCGGGTGAAAAGCTGTTAAAGGCATCGAATATGGACCGTGTGTTCTTTACCAACAGCGGAACAGAGGCCATAGAGGGAGCTTTAAAAATTGCTAAGAAATATGCTTCTGACCGGGGAATCCATAATCATGAGATTATTGCCATGAACCACTCCTTTCACGGCAGGAGCTTAGGTGCCCTTTCTGTAACCGGAAACGATCACTACCAGGAACCGTTCAAGCCCCTTATCCCAGGAATTAAATTTGCTGATTTTAACAATTTAGACAGCGTGAAAGCTTTGGTGAATTCCAGGACCTGTGCTATCATTATGGAAACGGTCCAGGGAGAAGGGGGAATTTATCCGGCAACAGAAGAATTTTTAAAAGGAGTAAAAGCTCTTTGCGATGAGAATGACGTGCTGCTGATTCTTGATGAAATTCAGTGTGGAATGGGCAGGACCGGAAACATGTTTGCCTGGCAGAAGTATGGCGTGAAGCCGGATGTAATGACTGTGGCAAAAGCATTGGGAAATGGAGTTCCCATAGGTGCATTTTTGGCATCAGGAAAGGCGGCAACAGCCATGGGACCGGGAGATCACGGAACCACTTACGGAGGAAATCCTTTTGTGACGGCAGCAGCTTCCAAGGTACTGGATATTTTTGAAAGCAGAAACCTGACAGAACATGCAAAGGAAATGGGGAATTACCTGGAAAAGAAGCTGTTAGAATTAACAGACCAGTACGATATGGTAACCAGCCAGAGAGGGATTGGACTGATTCAGGGTCTTGAGTTTTCCATTCCTGTTTCTTCTATAGTAAGTCAGGCATTGCTGGAGGAGAAACTGGTATTGATCAGTGCGGGAACCAATGTAATCCGTTTTGTTCCCCCTCTTGTGATCGGTAAAAAGGATGTGGATGAGATGATAAAAAGGCTGAAAACAGTACTGGATCATCAGTCATAAAAGATCATATTTTAGCCGGAGTTTATGGAGTTTCCATGGCTCCGGCTTCCTTTATATTATTGGAATAACCTTGTTTTTTTTCTAAAAGCCCTATATAATAAAAAACAAATATTGTACTGAAAAGGGAGACAAGCCATGATACAAGACCTTACTGTTTATACATTCTTAAAGGAATTATCCTCGAAAAGCCCCACCCCGGGCGGAGGAGGAGCGGCGGGCCTTGGAGGCGCCATGGGAGCTGCCTTGGGAGAAATGGTGGTCAACCTGACGCTTGGCAAAAAAAAGTATGCTGATGTGGAAGGAGAAATGCAGTCCATTCTGAAAAAGCTGGAGGCTTTAAAAACAGAATTTATCAGACTTGCAGACGAAGACGGGGTGGTATTTGCTCCTTTGGCTGCGGCCTATGGTCTTCCTTCCGCAACAGAAGAAGAAAAAAAGTATAAGGAAGCGGTTTTGGAAGAAAATCTGCTGAAAGCTTCTATCGTTCCGATTTCTGTTATGGAACGTGCAGCGGAAGCCCTGGAGCTTATGGATATTCTGGCTGAAAAAGGAAGCCGTCTGGCTGTCAGTGATGTTGGGGTGGGAGTCCAGTTTCTCCGTTCTGCCCTGCTGGGAGCAAAGATGAATGTTTCTATTAATACCGGTCTGATGAAGAACCGGGAAAAGGCCGTTTCTCTCAATGAACAGGCAGAAAAGCTGGTTCAGGAAGGAATCCGCCGGGCTGACGCCACTTACGATGCCGTGGAAGCCGCATTGAAAAAGTAGTCAAACACCCCGCAGCAAGCGAGAGGGTATTTGGCTCATGGTTTACGGAAATAATGGATAAGAGAAAAGGAGGCAGAGCAGTCGTGATAGCGTTAAAAGGTGCAGCAGTGTCTGCAAAGATCAAAGAAGATGTGGAAAGGCTTTTGGCAGGCCTTCATGGCAGAATACCAAAGCTTGCCATTGTGAGAGTGGGAGAGCGTCCCGATGATTTATCCTACGAGCGTGGGGCCTTAAAAAAGATGGAGAGTTTTGGTCTTCAGGCTGAGAGCTTTGCTTTTCCGGAGAATATAACTGACGAAGCGTTCAAAAAAGAATTTAAAGCGATTAATTTGAATAAGGATATTGACGGAATCCTTTTGCTCCGCCCCCTGCCAAAGCAGATCAATGAAACGGATATTGAACACATCATTGACCCGTGTAAGGACTTAGACGGAATATCTCCTGAAAACATTGCAAAAGTGTTTGCAGGCGATGACACTGGTTTTGCCCCTTGTACAGCAGAGGCAGTCATTGAGGTTTTAAAGGCCAATGATATTGCCTTGTCAGGAAAGAGAGTAGCAGTTGTGGGAAGAAGTATGGTAGTGGGGCGGCCGCTGTCCATGCTTTTACTGAAGGAACATGCAACGGTCACCATCTGTCATACCCGGACAGAAAATTTAGAAGAAACGTGCAGACAAGCACAAATCCTGGTTGCCGCCGCCGGACGTGCAAAGATGATCAATGCTTCTTTTGCAGGAGAGGGTGCAGTGGTGATTGATGTGGGAATTAATGTGGATAAAGATGGAAAGCTGTGCGGGGATGTGGACTTTGATTCACTGGAAGGAACTGCTTCTATGGCAACGCCTGTTCCCGGAGGAGTGGGCGCAGTAACTACCGCAGTCCTTGCCAGACATCTGGTCATGGCGGCTTTGGCAAAATAGCAGTGACTGTAAAAAGGTATTATTTAAAATATTCAGACAATTCCTTTAAGGAAACCGTAAGTTTTGCTGAATTGAAAATAGTACCTTTTTTTGTTATAATATAACCAGTTATATTTTACTGATGAAAAGAATAGGATTTTGAAGGACAGAAAGGAGTATACAGAATGAATTTTGGTACAGAATTATTCACCATTATTTTGGTGATTGCTTTGGCAGCCCTTGTTATTCTGATTTTTATAACAGGATACATAAAGGCCCCGCCAGACATGGCATTTATTATCTCCGGTCTTCGCAGAAAGACCGTAATTGGAAAGGCAAGCATTAAGATTCCCTTTTTAGAGAGAATTGATAAATTGAGTTTAAAGCTGATTCCCATTGAAGTCAGAACCTCCAATGCGGTTCCCACCGCCGATTATATTAACATTCAGGTGGATGCGGCTGTCAATGTAAAGATCAGCAGCGATCCCAAACGTCTGGATCTGGCGGCTCAGAACTTTTTGAACCAGAATACAGAATACATAGGTAAAGTGGCAAGAGAAGTCTTGGAAGGAAATATGCGTGAAATCGTAGGTCGTATGAGACTGGAAGAGATGGTCAGTGACCGCCAGAAGTTCGCCGACCTGGTAAAGGAAAATGCCATGCCCGATCTGGCAGCCATGGGACTGGATATTATAAGCTTTAATGTTCAGAATTTTTCTGATAACAACGGAGTCATTGATGACCTGGGTATTGACAACATTTCCCAGATCAAGAAAAAAGCGGCCATTGCAAAAGCAGAGGCGGATAAGGAAATTGCCATTGCAAAGGCGTCTGCTGATAAGCAGGCAAACGATGCCAGAATTAATTCAGAGCGGGAAATTGCCATCAAGAATAATGAACTGGATATTCAGAAGTCAGATTTAAAGAGGCAGGCTGATGTAAAGAAAGCAGAGGCAGATGCAGCCTACCAGATTCAGGAGGAAGAACAGCGCAGGACCATTGAAGTCACATCAGCTGATGCTGATATTGCCAAGCAGGAAAAAGAGGTTCTGATCAAGCAGAAAGAGGCAGAGGTTATGGAAAAGTCCCTTGATGCAGAGATCAGAAAGAAGGCGGAGGCTGATAAGTATGCCAGACAGCAAAAAGCAGAGGCCGAGCTTTATGAGCGCCAGAAAAATGCAGAAGCCAAACGGTTTGAGATGACCCAGGAGGCCGAATCCCAGAAAGCTAAGGCAGAAGCGGAACGGTTTACCAGGGAACAGGAAGCTCAGGGAATCCGAATGGTGGGAGAGGCCGAGGCCGAGGCTATTAAGGCCAAGGGTCTGGCAGAAGCAGAGGCCATGGAAAAGAAGGCTGAAGCTTATCAGAAGTATAACAATGCGGCAGTTGCTGAGATGGTTATTAAGGTTCTTCCCGAGGTGGCAGGAAAGATTGCCCAGCCATTGTCCCAGATTGACAAAATCACCATCATCGGAGGCGGAGATCAGGGCGGAAGCCTGGATGCAGTTTCGGGTAATGTACCTTCCGTTATGGCAAAACTTTTTGAGTCCATGAAAGAAACTACGGGTATTGACTTGGGTGAAATCGTAAAAGCAGGAAGCTATGATGCAAAGGTCAACCGGAATATTAACATTTCCGGAATGCCGGAAATCACCATTAAGCAGGAAGAAAAAGCGGACCGCAGCCAGGAAGGCCCGGTTATATAGAAGAAAAAACAAGCGGTTCACACGTTGAATGCGCTTGTTTTTTTGTGCTCAGACAACTATTTTCCGGTATACATAGTATTCCAATCCGAAAGGTTGACTTAGAAGCAACTTGTTTGATACAATGAAGTTGTTTCTTTAATGCTATAAAATATGGGGATATATAGAAAGGAGAAGGTATATGGAGAAAGATACCAAAAGACAGATATCAATAGAGAGGGCAAAAGAGTTAAAGGGGCGGATTGAAGATTTTCTGGAGGTGAAAAAGGAGATTCCCAAGGGACTGGACCAGGAAGAGGAAATATTAAAAAGAAAAAATAGAATTTTAGACGTGCTGAACGCAACCGAAGAGGATTGGGATGATTACCAGTGGCAATTGGATCACCGGATCACAGATGCGGAGACCTTGAGCAAAGTCATCCGGTTAAGTGATAAAGAAAAAAAGCAGATAGAACGTGTTGAGAAGAAATTCCGATGGGCCATTTCTCCATACTATTTAAGTTTGGCTGATCCGGAGGATAAGTATGACCCCATCCGGCTGCTGTCCATACCCACCTATCAGGAACTGGAGGATATATGCAGCGACTTGGATCCCATGGGAGAGGAATTCACCAATCCCGCCGGCTGTATCACAAGGCGTTATCCGGACCGGTTGATTATCAATGTGACCAATGAGTGCGCCATGTACTGCAGGCATTGCCAAAGAAGGAGAAATATCGGAGAACAGGATATTCACCGGTCACGGGAACTGCTCCTGGAATCCATTGATTACATCAGGGAAAATGAAGAAATAAGGGATGTTCTGATTACAGGAGGAGATGCTTTATGCCTTCCCGATGAAGATCTGGAATGGATCATTAAGCAGTTAAAAGAAATTTCCCATGTGGATTATATCCGCCTTGGAACCAGAACCCTGGTGACTATGCCTCAGCGCATTACAGACAGTTTATGTTCCATGCTTAAAAAATACCATCCGATTTATATCAATACCCATTTTAACCACTCTATGGAAATTACCCGGACCTCAAAGGCAGCCTGTGATAAATTGGCTGATTCAGGTATTGTTTTGGGCAATCAGGCGGTGCTGTTAAATGGAATCAACAATGATAAATACGTCATGAGGGTTTTAAATCACGAATTGTTAAAATGCAGAGTAAGACCGTATTACATATTTCATGCAAAACATGTTCAGGGAACCAGTCATTTTAATACCTCCATTGAAGATGGAATTGAAATTATGGAATATTTAAGGGGCTACACTTCCGGTATGGCCATCCCTACATTTATTGTAAATGCCCCAAAAGGACAGGGTAAAACACCCATATTTCCCAACTACATTGTTTCCAGAGGACCGGGCTATGTGAAACTGAGAACCTGGGAGGGTAAGATCGTCCGGTATGAAGATCATCAGACAAAGGACATCCGGAAAGTTCTGGATTCTTAATATTTTACAGAAAAACACTTTGCTGGAAGTTCTTAAGTATAAAAAAGCAAATAAAGCACAACCTAATAAAAATCGGAAACAGGGAGGTTGTTTTTTATGACAGGCTTTATTATAGCTCTTATATCGGGAGCGCTTATGAGTATCCAGGGAGTTTTAAATACAGGTGTAACAAAACAAACCAGCATATGGGTATCCACTGGCTGGGTTCAGTTTACAGCATTTTTGACCTGTCTGGTCCTGTGGTATTTTTCAGGAAGAGAAAACATCTCCCCACTTTTTGAAGTGCAGCCAAAGTACATGCTTCTGGGAGGTATTATTGGTGCATTTATCACCTACACGGTAGTGAAAAGCATGGGAACTCTGGGACCGGCCAAGGCCGCCTTAATCATAGTGGTTTCCCAGATTATCGTAGCTTATTCAGTGGAATTATTCGGATTATTCGGCGTTGAAAAAGTTGGATTTGAGTGGAAAAAGCTGATCGGTGCAGTGGTGGCCGTAATCGGCATCATTATATTTAATTAATTTGGAAAATGTGCTTGTGTTTCACTATTTCTTTAGGTAGAATAGTAACATAGGCTGAAGATGGTATCCTTTTTTGTCGTTTTTTGTAAAAGGAGGGATATCATGAAATACCAAAAAATAAAGATTGCTGCTATTGTTTTTCTGGTTGTAGCTGCAGGCTTGTGTTACAGCTTGAAGGGCAATTACGAAAGCCGGAAAAAAGGACTTCTATTAACGGAAGCTTCCGCTTTTCCGGAATCATCAGGCTCTGAAGGGGCCGGGACATTTCCGGAGTCAGAGGGGAATTCCTTTTCCAGCCAGCCGGAAGAAGAGGTTCTTCCCGGCTGTTATGTACATATTTGCGGTGAAGTAGCTGTTCCCGGTGTTTATGAGCTGGAAGAGGGAAGCCGGGTTTTTCAGGCAGTGGAGAGGGCCGGAGGCTTTACAGAAAAAGCTGCTCCGGAATACTTAAACATGGCAGAAAAGATTCATGACGGCATGAAAATCACAGTTTTAAGCCAGGAAGAAGCCCGGGCAGGAGGTACGCTTTCCGCAGTTTCCGGCGCAGCCGCCGGGCAGAAATCAAAAGTAAACTTAAATACAGCAACAAAAGAAGAACTGATGACTTTACGGGGTGTGGGGGAGGCCAAGGCTGCCGATATTATCGGATACCGGGAGAGCCATGGAGGATTTCAGAAAATCGAGGATATTAAGAAGATATCCGGCATCAAAGAGGCTGCATTCCAGAAGATAAAAGATGAAATAACGGTTTGACATAAAGAGCAGAGGTGTAAAATGGCGAGTGTTTTAGTAGTGGATGATGAGAAATTAATTGTAAAAGGAATGAGATTCAGTTTAGAGCAGGACGGAATGGAAGTGGATTGTGCCTACGACGGAGAGGAAGCCATTAATCTGGCAAAGCAGAAAGAATACGATGTGGTGCTTCTTGATGTGATGCTTCCCAAATATGACGGCTATGAAGTCTGCCAGGCTATTCGGGAATTTTCCGAAATGCCCATCATCATGGTGACAGCCAAGGGAAATGACATGGATAAAATCCTGGGGCTGGAATACGGAGCGGACGACTATATTACAAAGCCCTTTAACATACTGGAGGTAAAGGCCAGGATCAAGGCCATTATGCGCCGTAATGCCAAAAAGAACCGGGGAGGACGCCGGGAGGAAGACCGTGTGGTGACCGCTGGAGATTTAAAGCTTGACCGGGACAGCAGACGGGTATTTATCGGTGAAAAAGAAATCAATTTAACCGCAAAGGAATTTGATTTATTAGAACTTCTCACCTGTAATCCGGGGAAGGTTTACAGCAGAGAACAGCTTCTTACTTACGTATGGGGCAACAAGGTCATGGATTCCGGAGATGTCCGCACCGTTGACGTCCATGTAAGACGTCTGCGGGAAAAAATTGAACCAAGTCCCAGTGATCCAAAGTATGTACACACGAAATGGGGCGTAGGATATTATTTCCGTGTATAAATACGGGGAAAAGAGGCACTGTCAGGATGAAACGAAGCCCTCAGGGAGAGAGATGGAGAAAACTTGACAATACGGCAAAACTTTTTCCGGTCATAGCCAATGAGAATTTAAGCAATGTGTTCCGGATTTCCGTATCATTAACAGAGGAAGTAGATCCGGGAACTTTGCAGCAGGCCCTGGAGGAGATCCTCCCTCAGTTCGAAAGCTTTTCGGTGAGACTGAGGAGAGGATTTTTCTGGTATTACTTTGAAAACAACAAGCGGATGCCCGTGATCGAGAGGGAGACTACTTACCCTTGCAAATATATCGATCCCCACGGCAACCAGCTTTTTTTATTCCGGGTCAGTTATTTTGACAGACGGATCAATTTAGAGGTATTTCATGCGGTGACAGACGGTCTTGGTGCGGTAAACTTTTTAAAAGCTCTGGTCTACCGGTATCTGGATTTAAAACGGAATTCAGGAACCGGACGCAGATCACCTCAGAAAATATCTTCGGATATTTCCATGAATGTGGAGGACAGCTATGTACGCCATTATAAAAAGACAGTAAAGCGCAAATACAGTTCCCAAAAAGCCTATCACCTGTCGGGAGAGCGTCTTCCTCTTGATGAGGAAAATGTCCTTCATGGATATATTCCATTGAAGGAATTAAAAGCGGCCAGCAAGGCTTATGGAGTCAGCATCACCAAGTTTCTGGCGGCCTCCTTAATATGGGCTATCTATCAGGAATACCTGGAAGGAAGAAACAGTGATAAGATTATTGGAATCAGCATTCCCATTAATTTAAGGTCTTTTTTTGGTTCAGAAACCATGGCTAATTTTTTTGCCGTGACTTTGGTGGAATTCTTATCAGTCAGAGAAGGGCATACCTTTGAAGAAGTGCTGAATGTGGTAAGCAGCCAGATGGACTTAAAAATCACCAGGGAAAAGATGGAGGAGACTATTTCCTATAATGTTTCCAATGAAAAGAAATGGTATTTAAGGATTACTCCTCTCTTTGTAAAATGGTGTGTGTTAAATATGATTTTTTTTAAAAATGACAGGTCCTATACTATGACCTTATCAAATATTGGACCCATTGAGATTGATGAGGAGTACCGGGCGGAGATCCAACGGTTTCATATGATGATCGGAGTCTCCGGCAGACAGCCTATAAAATGCGGAGTCTGTGCCTGCAAAGATGAGGTGGTGGTCACCTTTTCTACCGTGTTTCAGGATACCAGGCTTCAGGATCGTTTCTTCAGTTTCCTGAGTGAAAATGGAATTCCGGCAGAACTTGAGAGCAACGGAGTCCCAGATAAACGGGATGACAAGGGTATGTATCCCCAAATCCGCTATGACAGGGAGAAATTTAAAAAAATGGCTAATGTTTTTTATGGCCTGATGTTTCTGGTGGCCGCGGTTCTGGGTGTGATCAATTATTTGGTTTATCCTCAGTCATTGTGGTCTGTCATTGCTATTGATCTTGTGGCTTATGCAGTTCTTACTATCCGGTATTCCATATTGCGCCATTCCAATCTGGCAGGCAAGATTTTGCTTCAGACGATGGGGGCAGGAGTCCTTTGGGTGATGATTGATTATTCCGTCGGTTACAGCGGCTGGTCAGTTAATTACGGAATTCCCGGAACCATTCTCTTTGCAGACCTGGCGGTGGTGTTTTTAATTCTTGTAAACCGGATGAACTGGCAAAGCTACTTTATGTATCAGATTGCCATTACGGTATTCAGCTTTATTCCCCTGGTTCTCTGGGCAACAGGCCTTCTGAACAGGCCGCTGCTGGCTGTTGTTACCATGGTAGTGACGGTGGCAATTCTGACAGTTACCATTGTACTGGGTGACAGGAGTGTGAAGACGGAATTAAAGCGTAGGTTTCATGTGTAAAAGTCAGCGGTTTAAGGAGGGCTTTGTAAATGAGAGGAAAAAAGGTAAGTGTACGGGGAAACCTGTTACGGGATATGATGCAGAATGTGATGGAAACTTCATTAAAACAGCCTATACAAACCGGAGAATTGAGAAAAACCCCGGTAGAGCCTGCCTGGATAAGGCCGGCTGGATATGAATATGAGATTATAGAGATCGGCCATTTAAGAATGGAATACTTACGTCCGGTGGGAGTAGTGACAGGGCGGGTGATTTTACAGCTTCACGGAGGCGGGTACATTGGTCCCATGAAAAACGTTTACCGGAGATTTGCGGTCCGTTACTCCAAAGTAAGCTATGGAGGGGATGTTCTGACCCTTGATTACCGGGTAGCTCCGGAAAATCCTTATCCGGCCGCTTTAGAGGACGCTGCGGCGGCTTACCAGTGGCTGATAAAAGAAAAAGGTTATAATTCTGAAAATATTGTAGTGGCAGGGGATTCGGCAGGAGGAGGCTTAGGGCTGGCTTTGGGGCTTTATTTAAAGGACCGCGGCATGGCCCTTCCCAGCGGCTTTATTACTATGTCCCCCTGGACAGATTTGACCAACAGCGGGGAAAGCTATGTGTCTAATTATGAGACGGACCCTCTGTTTGGAAATTCTACTGAAAATATGCTTTACAACTCCTCTTACATTGGGGAGGGTGATCCCATGGACCCTTATATCTCCCCCTTATTCGGAGCATATGAGGGTTTCCCCCCGGTTCTGATGCAGGTGGGAAGCTATGAGGTGCTTTTGAGCGACACCTTAGGCGTGGCGGACAAATTAAAAAAAGCAGGTGTAAGACATCGCCTTTCCGTATACGAAGGAATGTTTCATGTATTCCAGATGGCACTGGATTTAATTCCTGAAAGCAGGGAGGCATGGCATGAGGTGGAGGAATTTTTAAGAATTATTTACCATATTAATGTCAAACCTGACGGCAAGGTAGTGCGTAAGGTAAAAACAGAGAATAAAAAGTTGGCGGCGGATATGATCAGACTGGTGATAGCTGCCATGAAAAAAGGAATGGACGGATAAAGGAGAATAACATGAAGATAACCCTGGCAGTGGTTGGCAAGATAAAAGAGAAATTTTATGCTGATGCCATTGCGGAATACAGCAAAAGGCTGAGCCGATACTGTAAGCTGGAAATCCTTCAGGTGGCAGATGAAAAGACACCAGACAATGCCAGTGAGACTGTGGAACGGCAGATAAAGGAGAAAGAAGGGGAGCGGCTTCTGGCTTCCATTAAGGAAGGGGCCTTTGTGGTGGCCCTTGCCATAGAAGGAGAAATGCTGGACTCTGTCAGGCTGTCTGAGAAAATAAATTCTTTAGGAGTGGGAGGAACCAGCCAGATCGTATTTGTAATCGGTGGTTCTTTAGGGCTTTCAGAAACTGTTTTAAAACGGGCTGACTTTAAGCTGAGTTTTTCTCCCATGACATTTCCCCATCAGCTTATGAGGGTGATTTTGCTGGAACAGATATATAGGAGTTACCGGATTATTTACGGAGAACCATATCATAAATAAGTTCGAAAACTCCGGGAAGAGCTGGAAAGCTATATAATAAAAGTTGAATTATATCCCGTCGAGGCTTTTAAGGGCCTTCGATAGGATTGTTTTTTGTTTTTATATACCGTAACGGATATTGGGATCCTTTTCTTTTAGCTAGTGCTTACGATGTTAAATATAATAAGTACAATTAAATTTAAAGAAAATACTGTGAAAAGTCATCTTCAAACAAATTGTAACTAATGATTTTAATCTTTAGTGGTCTTGATAATATTTGCAGTAGATGATGAAATATAGTATCATAAAATGACTTTTAATGATATAATATTTAATAAATCGTCATTGTAGGTGATGTAATATAATTTAGCTTAAAATATACTAAATTATATTATTTTTAGTGAAAAGGAGAAAATGTTTTGGGAGATTATATCGGGAAGAGCATTGCTATTTTTAACAATAAAGGCGGTGTTGGTAAAACGACATATTTATATCATATTGCGAATTTAATAGCAGATAAAGGGAAAACGGTATTGATGATAGATTGTGACAGTCAGTGTAACCTGACATCATATTCAATAAAAGAAAACGAAATAGAGAAAAGTTGGTCTGAGTCAGGAAATAGTATATATAAAGTAATTGAACCGATTGCAGAAGGTACTGGAGACTATAGAAAGAGAAAACCCAAAAAAATACGTAATTATTTATACCTTGTACCTGGTGATATAAATTTAAGCAAATTTGAGGATCGGCTTGGTGAGACATGGTCAAGTGCTTCAACACAGATGCTATCACTACGTACTCAGATTGCTATATATAGATATATGCTATTTGCAGCGAAACAAGTAAGGGCGGATTATATCTTTTTTGATTTGGGGCCAAATTTGGGAGCTTTAAATAGAGCTGTTTTAGGTGGTTGTGACTATTTCTTAACACCATTATCACCAGATTTATTTTCTATAAAAGGTACAGAAAATCTGGGTAAAAAATTTGAAATATGGAGTAATGAATGGGAGCTAATATTGAATAAATGGAATGAGCAAAAGACGAAAGATTTACCGGAGGGTAAGCCTAAATTTATAGGATATGTAACACAACAACACAACATAAGAAGTAATAAAACGGGAATGACTCAAGGTTGGCAGATTTTTGGAGATCAGGTTGATACGGCGGTTGATAAGAATATTGTCAATCGATTAAATGTATTAAATCAATTAGTAAAACGTTTAAACTATAAGTTAGGATCAATTCCAAATTTACATAGTCTTATTCCATATTCGTTAAATGCAAGAAAACCAGTATATAAATGTGGAAGTACCGATGGGTTGAGAGGGGCACATATTAGTAGTGCCAAAGAAAGTGCTAATCACTATGATGATATCTTAGATGTTATATTGAAGCTATCTTAAATTAAAGAATAATTAAAGGTAGTAAATATATGTTTTTTATTTTATGAAGACATTTATAATCCATTCATGAGAACAGATTGAATTAACAAATATGCAGAAAGTCTATTTTTTTAAATGTTTTGAATTATAATATCCCATCAGAGCTGTAGGAGCTTAGATGGGATTATTTTTGTTCATTACTATCCGGTAAGTCTGGAAGTTTAAGAAGATTCTTAATTAGTTGCAAGATTATTTGTTTTTCATCTTTAGTTCGACTATTGACTTGTACCAATATTTGATTAGATAAAGTTGAATTGTCAACACTTTTCTAGACTGGTCATGCTATAATAAACTGGACACGAAGTTAAGAGAATTTTGTGTGGAGTTATTTTTATTTACTGTCTTATTACTGGTAATGTTGACAGCTTTTAAGCTGTGGTGATATAATCTTGAGTATAAATATACTTGGGACAAGGATAATTGAAAATTATGAAGTTGTTAGACTTTATGGAATTAACAAATCTTGATACTTGCCTAGAAATGGAACGTGCGAAATTACTTTGTTATTATCATTATAATGAAGTGGGTGAAAGTCATTTTACGATGTCATTGATATCAGACCTCTTTATGCAATGTGGTTTTAATTTTCCAAACACATCTCGGTTAAAAGATAAATTGATAAAAGGAAAAGGAAAGGTATTCTTAATAGTTAAGGGCGAAAAAAACGTTTATGAATTTATTCCTGCTGTATTACAAAACTTAGACAAAGTTTATGCTAATTATTGGAACAATACAGAGCATATTGTATCAGAAAGTGAATTTATTGATGAAATCAAATTTTGTGGTAAAAGAAATAGTCTAACCAAACTTATAATGCAAATCAACTCTAGTTATAAAAATCACTGTTATGATGCATGTGCAGTTCTTATGCGTAGATTATTTGAAGTCATACTAATTCTAGCTTACCAAAAATTATGTATTGATGAAAAGATTAAAATAGATGGTTCGTATAAAATGCTTAAAGACATTGTTAAAGATGCTGTTCAAAATAAAACTTTAAATTTATCAAGAATTAGATTAGAAATGGACACATTTAGAGATATTGGTAATTATTCAGCACATAGTATAGATTATACAGCAGGAAAAAAAGATATTGATGATGTGAAGTTAAAGTTTAGAGTAATGTTGGAAGAGTTATATAACAAAGCTGGCTTAATATAATGGGGGATGTTAGATGGAGAGAGAGAATAGGGTAAAATTTAAAATAGGGGAAATTGAATTTGAAACGGAGGGGGCAGCGGATGTAGTAGAGCGTGAAAGAAACGTATTTTTGACAACTATTTTGCCTGCTGCGGTAGATGCAATTGTAAACATACGTGGTACAAAGCAAGCGTCACAATATATTCAGGCAGTTGAACAAACATCAATAAAGCTTGCTATTAACGACAATGAGAATAATGATGTCTACGTAGTAAATGATGGTATAAACGATGACCTGTCCAGAACTAGCCTTTCTTCATTTATGTCAAAATATGGAAGATTATCAGATGTGGATTTTGTACTGGTGGCTGCATACTATGATGAAAAGAAAAATGGTGTAGTTTCTTTTACAACTGAAAATGTAAAGCAATATTATATTGAAGCCAGGAGGTCTAAATATTCTAATAACAGTGATTTGGTAAAACGTTTGGTTCAAAAAGGTCATATTATGGACGATCCATATGCAGAGAAAAAGCTTCCTAAACCTTATAAATTGACTGAAGATGGAATAAGATATGTGGAATCGTACCAACCAAAAGAGGATAAAGCAGAAAAGAGTAAAGTTAGCAAACCACGTAGGACAAGAACAAAAAATTCATCTATATATTGGAATTTGAATCCAGATGAGTTGAATCTGAATAACTATCCAGTAATAAAAGAACAAGATTCATTTAAAAAACAAATGTTATTGGTAATGTATATAATTATGAATGAAGGTAAAGGTGATACTTTTTCTGTTAGTGATATTGAATATCTAATGACGGATGTGCTTGGTCTACCTACCACTATTGATAAAATAAATGGTGTATTTAAAAGGAATAAAATTTGGTTTAAATCAGGGCAAGATGAAAATAATAAAAAAGCAAACAGAAACAGACTTTTGCAAGGTGCTAAAGATTTTGTACAGATGATTATTGATGAAAATAAAAGTGCATGATAATAAGAATGGTCGTTTTTGTTAGAAGATTTAGTAAATAATGATGAAGCTGTCCAGTAGTATATATTCTGTACAGCTTTTGTTATGTTATATGTATGTATTGCTATTTGAAATTATGTGTTTATGATAATCCGTTAATCTACTCATACATTATTGCAGTTGTGCTGCAAAATAAATATTGAAGAAAGAGTAATGTGAAATGTTCTTACGTACTTAGATATGTTATGGAGAGCCATATCATAAATGAGAACAGAATGGACCGTTTGAGTCGAAATAGCAGGGAATACAACGGAAATATAACTGGAGGAACAGACATGGAATATGCAGATTTGGAGCGGATGCTCATCAGCTCCATAAAAGAAGTACAGATAAAATTAGGATACGAAGAAGAAGTGATACGTTTTTATTATCCGGAAAAGGCTCTGACAAATCTTTTGGGCATAAGCGGAGAACCGGACCGGGAAATCAAGACGGTAATCGAAGGCTTTAAAAAATATGTGAGGGAACGGTTAGGAAATATAAGAATCTTAAAAAGCCGGGAACGGTTCTGCTTTGAGATACCGCCGGAAGGGGTAAAGTATGTATGGGAGAATATACAGGACAATGGATTTTTAAAAGAGTTCATTGAAACAGTGGAAATGCCCCATACAACATTAGAAGATATTTTAAATGTATTTCAAAAATATACCGACGGAAGGGTTTGCTGCATGACTTCCAGGGATGAGGAGTGCGACTACATCATATTTTTTGAGGATCCATCTGTTGATAATTACCGGTATTATGTGAAGTTCCATGGAAATCATATCACTTACCACAGGTTCTTATCCGATGATGCCAGAGACATGGGTCTGTAGTCAAAAAAATATAATATATTCCCGGGAAATATAGCAATTATTCTGTGCATATGATAAAATAATAACAAGGGAAAAATGAAATATAATGTTTGGACCAGGGAGGTTATATGAATCTATCACAGCTATATTATTTCCTGAAACTGGCAGAACTGCAGCATTACACAAAAGCGGCAAAAGAACTTTATATTGCCCAGCCTTCTTTAAGCGATTCCATTGCATCCCTGGAACAGGAACTGGGGGTAGCCCTGTTTCAGAAAAAAGGGAGGAATGTGCAGCTTACCAAATATGGAGAAGAATTTTATTTTAATGTATCACAGGCTCTTAATGAGCTTGAAAGAGGAATTGCTTCTATGAAAAGCCATTCCGGTCAGGTTGAGGGAAGCATTGATATTGGATGCATTCCGACTCTTCTGGGGGATTTTCTTCCTTCTGCCATACAAAATTACAGAAAGAAAAATCCACGGACAAAGTTTAACATATTTCATGGACATTCAGTGGAAGTGGCTCATAGTGTATCTGCGGGGAAGTATGACCTGGGGTTTTGCTCCAAAGTTGAAGAAGAACCAGATCTGGTGTTTGTGCCCATTCTGACTCAGGAACTGGTGCTGATCGTCAATAAGAACCATGCTCTGGCAGGCAGAAAAGAAGTTTGTCTGAGTGATTTGAAAAACTATAATCTGATTACATACCGGGAAACCATCCCCATCGGCAAAGTGGTGGGACAGCTTTTAAAGGAACACAAATTAGAAGCGGCTTTTTCTTACGATGATGAAATTTCCATTGGAGGAGTGGTCTGCGAGAGTCCGCTGGCGGCCGTTGTGGCCCGGACTTCATTTTTAAAACAGTTTGACAGCCTGGTCATTATTAAACTGACTGATGTTCCAAAGGATGCCAGACTGATTTATATGGCTTACAGCAAAAAGAATTTTATATCATCTGCTGTAGAGGCATTTGCAGATTTTATTGTGGCTCATGAGATGAAGTTACCTCAAAAGTCATAAATAGAATATTAGGATGAAGAAAAAGGGTACTGCTGATAATTGGCAGTACCCTTAAAATAATCCGGTTAAAACACAAATCCTGCAGTAGCCAAAAGTGCTATGGTGAGTCCGGCTACAAAAGCAGGAATGGTAGTCCCTAAAATAATATGCTTATAGCTTTCCTTTAAGCTGCATCCGCATATGGACATGGTCAGAATGGCAACGGACGAGTTTGGCAGCTTATTTAAGATCAAAGCTGACTCTGTGACAATGCGGTGAAGGGCCTGGATATTGACTCCCATATCCACAAATGCCTGCCCGAAGCTTTCCATAAAGATGGTTTCCCCTGAAATGGCAGAGCCGGTCAGACCAGTTAAAACTGTGGTTCCGAAAAATGCCTTTAAATATACAGGCATATTCATAGCCAGAACCGCTTGCTGCAGATTTTGAAATGCGGGGGAAGCCCCAAGAACCTTGGAAAGCCCCATAACAGCCGCCACCGTAAGCATGGAACTTAAGCCGGACCCGCTTCCGCTTTTAATGGAAGCCTTGATGTTTTTAATATGTTTAAACTGTGTGATCACAATTAAAAGAATGCCGATTACAAGAGAAAACATAATGCTGGTAGAAGTTCCCCAGCCTGAAGTTACCACCACCGATCCCAAAACCAGCACAAAGGGAAGGACAGAGATAAAAATACCTGGCAGTTCCTCATCTTTCATTATGCTGCTTTCATCCTTATACATGGCTAGAAGCTCTGCCTCCGTATGATTTTTTCTGCTCTGCTTCTGGGCATAATTGAAATACAGGAAATAGCATACGGCCAGAATCGCCGTAAAGATAAAAGACAAAAAAGGAGCCGATCCTAAAGAAGTATTTAAGTAATTGCTGGGAAGCACGTTGCAGATATCCAGGGAATATGCAAATCCATTGGCAGAAGCGCCTCCTCCCAGAAGGAGAAAGGGCAGTACTCTCCGGTCCATTTTGTTCTGCCGCAGCAGGTTATCTGCAATGGGATATAAGACAAATACCATAATATATCCGTTAATTCCAAGCAGGGTAATAAAAAATGTACAGATCAGGATTACCAGTCCCACCATCTTTGCGCCCAGTTTTCCGGTCAGTGTTTTGGCGATTTTTGTAGCAAGGCCTGTTTCCAGCACCAATTGGCCGAAAACTCCGCCCAGTCCAAGGATTAAAAACCAGGATGCAACAAAGCCCCCTGCACCGCCGGAAAAGGTGGTGAGAAATCCTTCTGCAATATTTAATCCGCTGGTCACAAGAATAACAGCAGCGGTAATAATGGTTGCTGTTATCATGTCAATGCCTTTGATGATCATAATAACCAGAAGTGTAATGGCAATAATTAAACCGATCATTGCTAACATAAGCTTACCTCCAATATTAATTGTTTTTTTCTTTTGCCCCTGACTGCCATTGGGCATTCATTTTATCCAGAGAGATTTCCGACAGTCCTGTTTCCTCTCCATAGACATAGATGATAAAGCCTCTCTTGCAGCGGAAGACACATTCCAGACAAGGATCTTCGTCACAATAGGAAAATGCATCGGTGTCAGCCAGGGCAAATACCATTGGCGGACGCTTTGTCTCTGCCACATACTTTAAATACCCTCCGGTAAATGTTTTTAAGTAAATCCATTTTGGTTCGTAGTCCTTTTTGGCGAATTTCCAGGAAACCTTTACGGCATTGTCATTGTACCCTCCGGTAATTTGGTAGCTTAACTGTAACTTCTCTTTTATATTTTCCGGCCCTGCGGGAACCAGAAACTCTGCTTTTGCTCCGCAGCAAAAGATTTCCGTTTCCCTCCCTGCGTTTCCTCCGGTAACAGGAAACAAAGCGCCGCATTTCAAACACCGGTAAAAATACACGTCAGGACATTGACTGGCTGCTGGTTTTCTGGTGTCACGGCATCTTCGCGGCCCGAATTTCTGTTCCGTCATAACCGGTCACTCCTTCATCCGTTTTATTAATTCTTCTTTTAATATGTATTTTTTCACCTTGCCGCTGCCTGTATGGGGAATCCTTTCAATCAGTTCCAGTCGTTCCGGCCAAAACCGCTTAGGAACCTGCTTTTCTTTTAAAAAGCAAATGACATCATAAAGCTTCAGACTTTCATAGCCGGGAAGAGGCACAGCAAAAGCGCAAATCCTTTCTCCAAGCCGTTCATCAGACATTCCGATTACCGTGTGATCCGCGATTCCGGGACACCCCTCCAGGTAATCGTTGATTTCATTGGAATTTAAGTTTTCCCCGCCCCGGACAATCATGTCTTTTTTCCGTCCAATGATGCGAAGGTTTCCAGCCTCATCCATGGTACAGATATCCCCGCTGTAAAACCACCCATCATCATCCAAAGATTCATCGGTGACTTCCCGGTTTTTTAGGTACCCCACAAATACATTAGGCCCTCTGGATATCTCTTCTCCCGGAGACCCTTTGGGGACATCATTTCCGTTTTCATCCACCACACGGACCTCAATGCCCTCCAAAGGTCTGCCGGAAGTGGTTCCGTTTAAGACCAATGCTTCCTCAGGCCTTACAAAGACATGAGGAACGCTTTCGGTGGAGCCATAAACTTCACAGAGGAGAATCCCATAGCTCCTTGCCTTCTGCACCATATAGCCAGGCACCGGAGCGCCGCCGCAGAGATAGAATTTTAAGAAAGGTAAAGCTCCGCCGTTTGTTTCCAGCTCCCTTAAAATATCGTAGATGAAAGGAGTAGCTCCCATGGAATAGGTGCATTTCTCCAGATTCATTAAGTCAATGGCTTCCCGGCAGCAGTATTTCTGCTGTAATACCAGTTTTGCGCCAAGGAGCATGGGAGCAATGATTCCGTGATGAAATCCGGTTGCATGGTTTAGGGGAGCAGGCATAAACATAATTGCATCTTTGGTCAGCCCCAGCTCCCTGTTAAAGATTTCTTCACTGTAGCGGATGTTGTCGTGGGTAAGAAGCACCCCCTTGGTGCCGCAGGTGGTACCCGAAGTACCGAGAATCACAGCCACATCCTGACCGGTCAGACCGTAGCGGAGTTGGTTTTTTAAAGGTTCAAACTGTTCCAGAATCTCCTTTAAGGTAATGGTATTGCTTGTTCTTTCTTTGTTTTGATCCAGTAAAACCACTGTTTTTAAGTGCGGAAGCTCCTGCCATGCCGACAGGATCAGAGTCTCATAATCCGTCTTGTGAAAAAAAGTGGGGCCAAAGTATGCCCTGGATTCCGTCATATTCATGGAACGAATTAAATCCTTTTTTTCATAACACATGGCAATAGGATGGGCAACTGCTCCGGCCTTGAAACAGGCAAGGGTAATAATGACAAACTCGCTCCAGATGGGAAGCTGATAGGAGACTACGTCCCGGGGAGTTATGCCCTGGGAAAGGAGAAAGGATGCCACTTTGGAAGCGGCTTCGTCAACTTGCCTGTATGTATAACGAAATCCCCTGTCATCCACCACATATTCCCGGTCAGGATACAGCTTAACTGAATCCTCCCAGCAGTCCAGCAATGTCCGGTCTGTCCAGTACCCCATGTTCAGGTAATGATGTTTCCGATCCGGATTAATTTTTATTTCTTCAAACATAACCTGTCTCCTTTGGATAAAAAGAAGCTGCACTCCGGGTTATTCCTGATTTCTAGCTTTCAATTCCTTTACCAGGGCAGGAACTACTTCAAATAAATCCCCCACAATGCAGTAATCCGCCACTTCAAAAATAGGAGCTGTTTCATCTTTATTAATGGCAATAATGGTTCCTGACTCACTCATGCCTGCCACATGCTGTACTGCCCCTGAGATTCCGCATGCAATATAAATTTTAGGAGCAACCGTAGCGCCGGTCTGCCCAACCTGTCTGTTCTGAGTCATCCACCCAGCATCCACTGCAGCCCTGGAACAGCCCACAGTGCCCTGGAGAACATCGGCCAGTTCTTTTAAAAGAGAAAAGTTTTCTGCTGATTTCATTCCCCGGCCTCCGGAAACAATGATCTCTGCTTCATCAAGCCTGATTTCATTGTCCTCACAGGCTTTGATGAAGTCAATGACTCTGGTTCGGATCATTTCTTTCGGCGTCCTGATATCTTCCCGGATAATAACCGGCTGATGATCCGGATTTTTCTCCGGCTGTTTAAATGCACCCGGTCTGCAGGTTCCCATCTGAGGCCTGGTTTCGCTGCATAAAATCTGTGCATATAAATTCCCGCCAAATGCGGGACGCTCCCAGATTACGTTTCCGGTATTTTCATCAACGCTGAGAGCAGTGCAGTCAGCAGTCAGTCCAGTCCGAAGACTTACGGCAATTTTAGACCCTAAATCCCTGCCATTTACTGTGGCTCCCATTAAAATGGTATTGGGATCGTATTTTTTACATAATTCCAGAAATGCATGGCCATAGCCATCGGCAGAATAATTTTCATATTCATCGCCCTGAACCACATAGACCTTATCCGCTCCGTATTCACCGGCAGCCTTTACGGCTTCATCCACATCTTTACCAATGACAACCGCACATAAATCCTGTTTTAACCCCCGGGCCAGCTTTCTTCCCTGGCCCAGAAGCTGGGGACCTGCACTTTTTGGCTGTCCCATAAAGCATTCCATAAATACCCATACGTCTTTACATGTTTCAAAACTCATTGTCAACAGCCTCCTTTTACAGTAATTTTGCGTCGTCCAGCCGGCCAACCAGCAAAACAGCAGTTTCTTCCGGTGTGTTTTCCTTAATGACCACTCCGTTGGCAGTTCTCTGGGGAGTAAACGTTGCCTTCACCTTGGTGGGAGAGCCCTTAAGCCCCATTTTTGAAATATCTGAACCGGGAAGGTCTTCCAGCTTGATTTCCGGAATCTCAGCTTTTAAAGAAGCGATTTTCCCTCTGATGGTAGCGTACCTTGGTTTGTTACTTTCCTTGGTGGCAGTGCACAGCACCGGAAGCCGGGCTTCCACGATTTCAATTCCTTCCTCTACCTGCCGTTTTGCAATAACCTTTTCCCCTTCCACTTCTAAATCCAGAATATAAGTGAGCCTGACAGCGCCCAAATGCTCTGCAATGCTGGGTGCTGTCTGTCCGGTATCTCCGTCAATGGCCTGTTTTCCACCCAGAATCACATCAAAAGGCCCCAGTTTTTCAATGGCCTTTGACAAAATATAACTGGTGGCGTAAGTATCGGAGCCGCCAAATGCCCGGTCAGTGACCAGATAGGCTTCATCAGCTCCCATAGAAAGGGCTTCCCTTAAGACAGCCTTTGCCTGAGACGGTCCCATGGAGATAGCTGTTACCTTGCCGCCGTACCGGTCCTTTAGCTGCAAGCCTGTTTCCAATGCATTTTTATCAAAAGGGTTCATGATGCTGGGAACTCCGGTTCGGATCAGGGTATTTTTCACCGGATCGATCTTGATTTCCGTTGTATCAGGAACCTGCTTGATGCAAACAATGATATTCATTTTCCAACCTCCCTTAGTGATATTCCTTTTCTAGTACATTTGCAATGGTCATTCTCTGGATCTGGTTCGCACCCTCAAAGATCTGGAATACCTTGGAGTCTCTCATCAGTTTTTCAACCGGATATTCCTTGCTGAATCCGTATCCTCCGAATATCTGCACCGCATTGGAGGTCACTTCCTGGGCGCAGTCAGACACAAATGTTTTGCAGATGGAGCCTTCCTTCTGAACCATAATGCCCTGATCCATCATTCGCATGGTGTTGTTGACCAGACACCTGGAAGCTTCTATCTTAATCGCCATATCTGCTAACAAAGCCTGAACCATCTGGAATTTGATAATAGGAGTGTTAAACTGCTTCCGTTCCTTTGCATATTTAACGGATTCATCAAGGGCTCTCTGCATAATGCCTACAGCTAAAGTGGCGACAAAGGCGCGGGATAAGTTCAATGCGTTTAAGGCCAGCTTAAAGCCTGAGCCTTCCGGCCCCACCATGGCAGAGGCCTTTACCCGGACATTTTCAAAAATAAGATCCGTGGTATTGGAAAGGCGGAGCCCCATTTTATTTTCATGCGCCCCCACCGTCACTCCGGCTGCATCTGCATCAACGATAAAGGCAGAGATTCCCCGGTGGCCTGCAAGAGGATCAGTCTTAAAGAATCCCACAAACACATCAGAAATAGCGCCGTTTGTAATAAAGGTCTTTGTCCCGTTTAAAATAAATTCATCTCCATCTCTAACAGCTGTTGCTCTCATGGCAGCCGGGTCAGAACCTGCATTGGGCTCTGTTAATGCAAAACCTGCAAAGCCTCCGGGAGAGATCTTATCAGCAAAATACTGTCCCTGTTCCTTGGTGCCTGCCAAAATTACATTCCTCAGGGCCACAAAGGTGGTTACAAAGGTAATGGCATATCCGGCATCTACTTTTGCCAGCTCTTCAAAAATCATAGCAGTGGTCTCGTAGCTTAAGCCGGTACCGCCGTACTCTTCAGGAATTTCCAGCATATGAAGTCCCATATCAAATCCCCACCGGAATAGTTCTTTGGGACAATGGCCCTTTTCGTCAGCTTCCTGTACATAAGGTTTAATTTCTTTTTCTGCCATCTCCCTTACCAGGGCCAGCAGCTCTTTTTGTTCTTCGGTGTATAATAAACTCATCATATCTCACCTTTCCATTTGTCTTATCAAAGCTTTTTCAGTTTTGTTTCATCGGCTGCTGCACCAGAAGTCAGAGCTTCTTCTATTTCGCCCTGGCTATAGCCCAGACTTTTCATGATTTCCACTGTGTGTGCGCCCTGAGAGCCACCGATACGGTATTCCGGGTTCCCCATGGAAGAGAAGTTTACCGGGTTGGTAGGCATATAGCGTTCACCGGATGGATAAGGGATTTTTGTAATGATATTATTGGCCCACACCTGTTCATCCTCATACATATCAAGAGGCTCATAAGCTGCTTCGCAGGCTAAGTCATTGGCTTTAAACATGGAAAGAAGATTGCTTCTTGTGAATGCTCCAATGGCATCATCTAATATATCAATAACCTCCTGATTCAGGTGATTGCTGTTAACCTCTGCGCACTTCATGTAACGGGGATTGCCAATCATATCAGGCCGCCCCACCAGAGTCATAATTTTTTCATAGTCACGGTCATATTCAGGACAGCACATGACCACCCATTTCTGGTCGCTGGTGCGGTAAACGTTGTTAAATGGATTGGGAACTTCTTTCCGGCTCTTTGGATACTGATTTCCATACTGGGCAGAAATAACTCCTGTGCTTAAAGCATAAACAGCGCTGTGGTGAAGTCCTACCGTGATTTTATCGCCTTTTCCCGATTTCTCACGGGCATAAAGAGCAGCGCATATGCCGGAGGCAAGCCCCAGAGCCACCTGGAAGTCTCCAAAGCCGTTGGTAGGGATCATAGGAGCATCCCCTCTGTTGACCGTGGTGCCGAAAACCCCTCCTCTTGCCATATAACAGGTCACATCAAAGCCTGCCGTATCCTTTTCCGGTCCCTTTTCCCCATATCCCAGAACCTGGGCAAATACCAGTCTTGGAAATTTTTCCTTTAAGGTATCATAGTCAAGTCCCAGCTTTTTTAAGGATTTTGTTCTGGTATTGGTTACAAAGACATCCGCTTCCTCCAAAAGCCTGTATGCAATTTCAATCCCTTTTTCTGATTTTAAATCCAGGGTAATGAACCGTTTGTTCATATTAGCCACATCGAATGCCAGATTTTCCTCATCCTCATAAGGCATGTTAAAGACTGCCCCCTGGGTTCTGGCAGGATCGCCTTTGGCGGATTCAATTTTAATGCAGTCAGCTCCCCATTCTCCAAGAACGCGGACAGTAGTAGGTGCTGCAAGATAAGTGGTCAAATCAACAATTTTTACTCCCTCTAATGGTTTCATCAAAAACCTCCTTGATAAAATAGGGTCATTGGTCCGGTCCGAACCTATGACCCCAGTTAAATTTCTATCAGATGACGTATTCCATCTTGCCGCCATGCTTGATGGTATTTCTGGAAATGGTAATGCGCTGAACAGTAGGAGCGCCTTCTTCTAACCACATAGCCCGGCAGTCGCGGTAAAGCCTCTCAACTGGTCCATATTTGCAGTCTTCAAAGTAGCCGACACCGCCGAAGATTTCCAGCATCTCATCGCTGACTCTTCTGGTGGTATCAATGCTGTAAAGCTTGCACATAGCTGCTTTTTCCTCAATGTATTCACCGGTGGGGCACTCCTCATAAGACTTTGCAAAGTCGTATACCATGCAGCGGAGAGCATGAACCATCATAGACATATCTGCAATCTTGCAGCGGATAGCCTGACGGGTTCCGATCGGCTTTCCGAAAGTTACCCGGTCATTGGAATACTGAAGGGAAAGCTCCAGCATTCTCTGGGCCATCCCCAAGTTGCTTGCTGCAATATGAGCACGGGAAACCGATAAGGAATGCATGGCAATTTCCAGTCCCTGACCTTCTTTTCCAAGCAAATACTTCTTATCAATTTTGCAGTCGGTAAATTTTAAGTCCCCGTGTCCGGCTCCGCGGCAGCCCATCATATGAGGCATGTTGATAACTTCAAATCCAGGCGCATCCATTGGAACAAAAAATGCGGAAAGTCTGTCATCCTTATGAGAGTCTGGATTGGTTACGGCGATTACATAAGCAAACTCACAGCAGTCAGTATGGGAAATGAGAGTTTTTTCTCCATTTAAAACATAAGAATCCCCCTCTTTTACAGCCAGGGTATGTAAGTCAGCGCCAGTTCCCCCTGTGGCTTCTGTCAGCGCAAAACAGGTGAAAACGGATTTATCCTGGAACTTATGCATATATTCGTCCTTTAGCTCCTTTGTGCCGTAATCATCTAAAATTCTCCAGTTTAAGTCCATGGCATAGTGAAGATGCATTCTCATTCCGCCCGGTCCCCTGGAAAATTCCTCCTGTACCTGGAGAATTTCCAGTTCAGATAACCCATAGCCTCCGTATTCCACTGGAAGAGCGCAGCGGTATAAGTCGTTCTCAATGCTTAAGTCATAAAATTCCTGAGGGAATTTATTTGTAACTTCCACTTCCTTCTGGATATCCTCCAGAGGACCTTCTGCCAGCTTCCGAATCTGCATCAGGTATGACTGAAATTCTTCTTTGGATAATTTGCTCATGTTCTTTTCCTCCTGAAATTTGATTAATAAATTTTTAACAATCTTACTGCATTTATTATAAGCAAAGTAATGGCAAAAATCCAATCGGCAGTTTTACCGGTTTAGTGTGCAATTAATAGTTATTGCCTATGTATACAAATTCTTATCTTTCAGATGGAATATGTGCAGAATTGTGGTAAAATGTCCTGGAAAGCAATTGTGTTTTTTGAAAGGAGAAAAAATGGCTGGAAAAATTCTTACGCCCATCCTTCCGGTAGAAATGGAGTGGATTCTGGAAGATGAGGCTGAACTATATAACAAAAAAGATGAAGAAGAAACGGTTAAGGATGTTCTCATAAGAAACCTGCGGGTAGAGGGAGGGAACTTTTCCTCCATGCGTTTTTCAGCGGTTCTATTTGAAAACTGCATGTTTCAGGATTGCAATTTTGAAAAAGGAGAATTTACTGATGTTATATTCCAGTCCTGTGATATTTCTAATTGCAGCTTTGAGAACAGCTACTTTAACCGGATTTTATTCCGCTCCTCCAAAGGAATGGGTGCAAAATTCTGCGGAAATACCATGCTCCATACATTGGTAGAAAACAGCAATTTTAATTATGTTAATTTTGATTCCTCTAAACTTGAGCAAATCCGTTTTTCCGATACTCAGATTCAAGGAGGTTCCCTGTCCCAGTGCCGGTGCAAAGCAGTGGAATGGAGCCGGGCCAACTTGGAACATGTCAGTTTTTTTCAAACCTTGATGGCAGGAATGGATTTTACTGACAGCATCATACACAGCCTGGTGCTTTCCGAAAATTGCCATGAGGTGAGGGGAGCAGTGGTGGATTTATACCAGGCTGCAGAGCTGGCAAAATATTTAGGTATAGTCATTAAAAACGTGTAGACCCGGGTCACAGATGATTCTGGAATAAAAATGAGGTTTTTCCCAGAGGTTTCTTGTGGTACAATGGAAAAATCAGCATTAAAATCGGACAGTTTTACCTTAAGGAGGCGAACTTATATTATGACAGAACCCGTAAAAGCCGCATAGCACAGGTTATGCAGTGAAAATAGAGAAGTAATTGTGTAGCCTTTGCTATTCCGGACAGAAAAATATGTTTGGGAGGCGGCAATGCGCTATCAGAAGGCAAATGAGATTCTGCCGGAGGAACTGGTGGAATTAATTCAAAAATATGTGGATGGAGAATACGTTTACATCCCAAGGAAACAGGAAAATAAACGGACCTGGGGCGAATGTACAGGTGCAAGAGAGGAAAGAAAGACAAGAGACTCCTCTATTTATAGGGATTATATTTCGGGCAGCTGTGTAAAGCTTCTTGCAGAACAGTATTTCCTGTCAGAAAAAAGCATTCAAAGGATTGTGCTTCAGGAAAAGAAAAATAAAAAAATAAGAAAAGGCAGTACATTGGAAACATGATGTACTGCCTTTTCTTTGTTTCATAAAAGAGTATGAGGTAGGAAGAAAGAGCAGGAGATGATACCGTTATTTTTGAAAAGAAAGAAAAGAATGGAGAGCAATGATAAACTTGAATGTTCAAAAAGAATGGATTATCACCCATTCCCACCTTCCTTCCGTCTTAAGAAGATGCCCCAAATGCGGAATAAAAACAGAATTTAGAAACAGCAAGAAATTCAGAGTTAATGCGAATGGGCGGCTTATCGATGTATGGCTTATATACCGGTGCAGCAAATGCGAGACATCCTGGAACATGACGGTATGGGAACGGGTAGAAGCAGCTGGTTTTGATGAAGAGGAGTATAAGGGCTTTTTAAGCAATGATCCGGTCCTGGCAGAAAGATATGGAAATGACCGGGCTCTATTTGCCGGAAACAAAGCAGAGATAACTGCTGAAAAACCAGAATATTCTATAGAAGAAAGAGATACTTCTTTTCCCTGCAGCATGGAATACCACATGGAAGTCCATGTAAAAATATCTTTCGGTTTCGATTTAAGGGTGGATATCTTACTGGTCCGACAGCTTGGTGTTTCCAGAAATATAGTAAAAAAATGGTTTGACAAAGGGCTGATTTTCAATCAGAGTCAACCGCTGTCTCCCAAGTCCAAGGCAAAAGACGGTATGATTTTACAGATAAAAAAGGATGTCTTGACATGCCCAACTGGTGACAGTATAATTTGACTTAAGTGAACATGTACTTAAACTAATGCAAAATATACAACAGGTTTTGCCTGATAAAAAATAACTCCAGGAGAAAAAATGAAAATGCACAGGAAAAAGCTGACAACAGTTCTACTTACAGGTATGATGATCGTATTTGGAAATGTATATTCCGTTAAAGCAGAAACAGAAATCCCAATTGTGGCCCCACCGCCTCCTGTTGAGGAATCTGCTGTCTCCGGTCCCGGAGCAAATATAAAAACCCAGGCGCCCCAGACCGCATTTGCCAATGCCGCACTAGGGGAGCAGGTAGCGGCTTATGCCAGACAGTTTATTGGAAATCCCTATGTGTACGGAGGTTCCAGCCTTACAGAAGGTGCTGATTGTTCCGGGTTTGTAATGAGCATTTACCAAAACTTTGGAATCAATCTTCCAAGAATTTCCAAAGACCAGGGAAATGCGGGAGTTGATGTAGGCAGTCTGGAATTTGCGCAGCCAGGGGATCTTGTATCTTACATAGGCCATATTGGTATATACGCAGGAAATAATCAACTGATTCATGCAAGCGGCCCAGAGGATGGGATAAAAATATCCCAGGTGGATTTTATGCCCATCCTTTCTATCAGACGGATTTTAAATGGAAGTGGAACATAAGAAACTCATAGCACCGTCAAAAAAGATGGTGCTTTTTTTTATTTATCCACAAAATCTCCACAACTTACTGCTATAATCCTAAGAACTATACAGTGATTAAAGGTTTGCACAGAAGAGGAAGGAGGGACTGATTATGGGAAGCATAGGCAGAGGAAGATCCAGAAAGAGGTCGAAAACTGCTTTTATGATACGGATAGCGCTTTTGATTGGCTTATTTGCCATTTTGATTGTTTTATTAATGTCCTCCATTTCCAGGGGGAAGGAAAATAATAAAGGAACAGACTTAAGTGCAGCAGGCCAAAGCAGTGAGCCGGATATTGAGGAAACAAAGGATCAAATAAAAGAGGATGTATGGGTAGACGATATCTCCATTACCGGACTCACAAAAGAAGAGGCCAGGAAAAAGATTCTCCAGGCTTATTCCTGGGATATGAAGCTCATATACAATGATAAAACAGAGTCTTTGCAATATCCCTTACAGGAAAAGGTGGACATCCTGTTAGAACAAATCTACTCTGAGGCCAAAGGCGGCGTATATCCTTTGGAGTTAACGGATATAGAGGAGCATATAAAGGAACAAGTGGAAAAGACCGCTTCTAAATGGGACAAACCTCCTGTAAATTCTCAATTGACAGGACGGAATAAGAAAGGCAATCAGTGGATTTACTCCGATGGAGAGCCGGGGAGCGCAGTAGACCGTGAAAAAGCAATCCGGGATATTTTGAATCTGGTTCAGGAGAGGAAGTTTGACGGACAGGTTCAGGTTTCAGCGAACGCCATTGCTCCCTCCGTCACATCCGCCCAGGCAAAACAGGAATACAAGGTTATCGGCAAGTTTGAAACCACAGCAACCAGCAACCAAAACAGAAATAACAACATAGATCTGGCTGTTCAGGCATTGGATGGATTGATCCTGTTTCCAGGAGATGAGTTTTCTTTTAATAAAACTACAGGAAACCGAACTCTGGAAAGAGGATATAAACCAGCCGGAGCTTACCGGAATGGAAAGTTTGTCGAAGAACCGGGGGGCGGTGTCTGCCAGGTTTCTTCCACTCTTTACAATGCCATGATTTTTGCCGGGATTGATTCCACTGAACGCCATGCCCACAGCTTTGAACCGTCTTATGTTACTCCCGGAGAGGATGCTATGGTCAGCTATGACGGCTATAGCGGTCCAGACCTGCGTTTCGTCAATAAGGCGGATACATCTGTTGCTATCCGTGCTGTCTTTGAAAATAAAAAGATCACCATATCCATTGTGGCAAAACCGATTCTGGAAGAAGGTGTAACCCGTTCCATGAGATCAGAAAAGACAAAAATATACGATCCTCCTGCTCCGGAATATGAAGAAGACCAGACTTTGCAGCCAGGACAGGAAGTAGAAACAACCAAGGCAGTAAACGGAACATCGTGGAAAACATACCTCATCACATCGAAAGAAGGAACAGTGATTAAAGAAGATTATTTTCATACCAGCACCTATAGAGGAAAGCCAGGTGTAATGAAGAGGAATACTTCAGGAGTCGTAATTCCAGGAGAAACATCACAATCAACTCCTGAATCTTTACCTCAGGAAGAAACTCCATTGCCGGAAGAAACAGCAGTGAGCGGAGGAGAAGAGCGAGGAAGCAATGAAACAGAAGCACAGGCACCAGCTCCCGGTGCAGGACCAGGAGAAAATAAGCCGGTGGAAATAGGTCCCGGAGTTTCATGATTTTCATTCATTAAATGTTTCCGGCACAAGAGAGATCAGATTAACTATATATGGTTATATTTTTAATATCGATACGAACAGTTGAATTTCAGATGATGATTCCATATGTACAAAAGATGTTTCATTTAAGAAGGAGGGGGAGCTGATTCCTCTCCTTCTGTTTAATAAAAGATAGAAGAAAGGTTGAAAGGTAAAAAATAGGTAAAAAACAATGAAAAAAGTGTTGACATTTGTCGCCGCCTTTGTTATGATATAACTCGCCGCTGAAACAGGCGGCAAAAACTTCTTTCAAGCACATCAGTGACTGATGAAAAAGATTGGAAGAAAAGTAAAAAAGTGGTTGACAGAAACTGCTGACCATGATAGACTATGAAAGTTGCTGCTGAGACAGTAACACA
>CABJBA010000009.1 GCA_902363735.1 Clostridiaceae bacterium | reverse complement strand
TGTGATCTTGTCCATTTGATAAATCTCCTTTGATCTTTGGAGGTATTATCTCATGGCTGCAACTAATTTGCACGGTACTAGCTATTTACCGTATACGTTAATTCAAGATAGCCCTTATTTTTGATGCTATTTCCTCCTGGGAAGTGATATTCCCGAGGTAGTAGTGGGTCATATTAAGACTGGTGTGGCCCAGGAGATTCTGGAGATCGGTGCCTTCCATCCCGTTCTTGTACATACTAGAGACAGCAGAAAATCGCAAATTGTGTGAAGAAGGGAATTTAATGCCTAATTTTTCACAGCATCTTCTTATACAGCGGTTAAAGGTTACTGTGGCTAAAGGCTAGCCATTTCGAATGAAGATGATTGGCTGTCTGAATTTAAAGCGTGGATTTGTGACAGTATTTCTTTTATCTTTGGAGTCAATGGTATGTAACGCGTACCTTCACCTGCATGGTCTTTGATGTCTTTTAATGATTTTATTTTATCATTTACAAAGCGTTGGACATATAGAAAATTACCGAAAATGTCATCCCTTCTTACCCCCTTTAATTCCTCTATTCGTAGAATCAGATAGAAATCCAGCTTTATAGCGAATGAATAAAAATCATCATTGGTGTAATCGATAATTTACAGGCCTTCTTTCTCTCTATGATATCATTTTCCACTGCCAAATAAAGAATCCCATTCATAATACTTTTCAAATCATTGAAGCATTTTCCCGTAATCTGACAACTTTTTGTTATGGTCCTGAAATATGCAATCAGATCATTTGCTGTTAAATTTCTTAAAGCAATCAGGGGTATATCCTGGTCTTTAAGCAAAGAATTCCATAGAATAAAATTCTCTTTAATTGTCTTTTTGCTTACGCTTGTCTCTTTTTCTCGCCGCTCATCCAGCTCTCAAAATATGATTTCATAGCAGCTGCGGCGCACCAAAGAAGTGATCTTATAATTTGTCTATTAATCTATCATAGATACTGCTGCTTATGGGGTTTCTTTGGACAACAAGATAGTTTCGTCCATCATCCGATCTGGTTTTAATTTTAGACAAAGCACAGACTTTTGATAATTGTTTTTCTTTGAATTTTATGCTCATAGTGATGCACGTGCCGGCGGGATTATCATAACAATGCTTTAAAATGTGCAATCATATTTTGGGGATTAATATAGTTTATTCTTCATATGAACTACATAAAATGATGCCAATGCGCGCCAAGTAATGATAAATAGAGCTTTATAACACAGTGAAAAGTCTCTTGACAGTTACCATAAACTAACCTATAATACAACATATAAAATAAATGCAAATGAAAAGCATTTGCATTAAAACATAGAATAAAAGGACGGGGAAAATGAAGTTTAGAAGAGTTATAGCAGCCATATCGGTAATAGCTTTATGTGTATCTTCCACTGCTTGTGCCCAAAGTGACAAACAGTCCGCAGAAAGTTCCGTATCAGATTCAAGTGTTAAAAAAGATGAAATAGTGTTTGCCAGCACGAAGGATATCCGGGACATTAATCCCCATTTATACCTGGGAGAAATGGCAGCTCAAAACATGATTTTTGAATCTCTGGTCGTCAATACAGCTGATGGGATTAAGCCGGCTCTTGCGGAAACATGGGAAATATCTGAGGATGGAAAAGAATATATCTTCCATCTCCGAAAAGATGTCAGCTTTTCTGACGGTGAAAAGTTTGATGCACAGGCAGTTCAAGCCAATTTTGATGCGCTGCTGGCAAACCGGGAGCGTCACGCATGGCTTGAGATGGTTGCTTTGATTGATAAAACAGAGGTGGTAGATGATTATACTTTCAAGCTGTTTCTTACGTCTGCCTACTATCCTACACTGCAAGAGTTAGGACTGACCCGGCCTTTGCGTTTTATTTCTCCCAAATCGTTTAAAGATGGAGGAACAAAGGATGGCGTAGCCAGTTACATTGGAACGGGTCCTTGGGTGATTACGGAATATAAAGAAAATCAATATGCAGTTTTTACAGCTAATGAAAATTATTGGGGTGAAAAACCAAAGGTTAAAACAGTACGTTGGAAGGTTATGCCGGATCATCAAACAATTTTATTAGCCCTTGAAAAGGGAGAGATTGATTTATTGTTTGGATCTGATGGCGATATGATTGATATGAACTCCTTTAAGGTTTTACAGGAACAGGGCAAGTACAAAACCTTGATGAGTGAACCAATTGCCTCCAGAGCAGTTTTGTTAAATAGCAATCGTGCTGTAACCCGAGATCTAAAGGTGCGTCAGGCGCTTCAATATGCGGTAGATAAAGATGTCATTGCCAATGGAATTTTAAATGGAACAGAAAGTATTGCAGATACACTTCTAGCGAAAACGGTACCTTATTGTGATATCGATTTAGAAGTAAAAAAATACGATGTTGCAAAAGCCAATGCTCTTTTGGGTGAGGCTGGCTGGAAACAGGAAAGCGATGGATATCGTTATAAAGACGGTAAAAGATGCGAAGTGACGATTTCCTACAATTCTGATAATGCACAAGAAAAAACAATAAGCGAATATTTACAGAGTGATTTCAAGAAGGTTGGTATTGAATTGAAAATTCTGGGAGAAGAAAAACAGGCTTATCTCGATCGCCAAAAGACAGGAGAATTTGATTTGCAGTACTCACTGTCATGGGGGCCTCCCTATGACCCGGCTACCTATATCTCATCCTTCCGCATTCCAGCACACGGTGATTATCAGGCACAAGTTGGTTTGGAACGAAAGGAGTGGCTGGATACAACCATCAGACAGATCCTGCTTGAGACAGATGAGAATAGACGTCAGGAAATGTATACAGAAGTTTTGACTTATCTGCATCAGGAATGCGTTTATCTGCCTTTGACTTATTCCAAGACCAAAGCGGTATACTCCACTGCATTGCAGGGCGTGACATTTAATGTATCGCAGTATGAAATTCCTTTTGAGAAAATGTACTATTAATTTTTTGCGGGAAAAGACATGCAGAAAAAAGCAGGCGGAAGGACACGCAATATGGTATCCTCCGCCTTTTCTGCTATATAAGGAGCATCTATGAAATCATATATTATAAAAAGACTTCTGAGTACAATTCCGTTGTTAGTGGGAATTTCCTTTATCAGCTTTTGTTTGATCAATTTTATGCCAACTGATCCGGCCGAGGCTGCTTTGCGTGTCAACCAGACTCCCACCATTACTCAAGAAATGATTAAAGACATGCGGCATCAACTGGGACTGGATCAGCCATTTTTTTACCGATATTTTAAATGGGTGGCAGATGGGCTGCAGGGAAATTTTGGTCTCAGCTATTCCAATCAAAGACCGGTGCTGGAGCAGATCCGACAGGCATTTCCGCCTACCCTGATGCTGGCGGGGGTATCACTTCTGATTGTTCTTATTATCAGCATTTCGGCGGGAGTGTTATGTGCTGTCTATCAGGACGGCATTTTTGACCGATTGGCAAGAGCCATTGTGTTTTTTGCCACAGCCATGCCTAATTTCTGGGTGGGGCTTTTATTTATATGGTTGTTCTCTGTAAAATTGAATCTGCTGCCAACCAGCGGAATGGACAGCGGAAGTTCTATTATTTTACCGGCTGTTACACTTTCCCTTTTGTATATTTCTACTTATATGCGTTTGATTCGTAATAATATGGTTGCTAATTTAAATGAAAACTATGTCTTGTATGCACGTATCCGGGGTATAAAAGAAGGGACCATTATACGCCATGTTTTTAAAAATTCCCTTCATTCTTCCTTGGCTGCGTTGGGAATGTCCATTCCCCGTATGATTGCCGGTACAGTGGTTGTGGAAAATATTTTTGCATGGCCCGGTCTGGGCAGACTGTGCGTGGAAGCTATTTTTAACAGGGATTTTCCTATGATTCAGGCATATGTGCTGCAAATGGCAGTGTTGTTTGTCATCAGCAATCTTGTAGTGGATATTGTGATTTCCATCATTGATCCCAGAATTCGGAGAGGAGTGTAATATGAATGTATTAAAACGGCTGAAGCAGGATAAATTGGCAATGCTGTGTCTGGCCATATTGCTGTTAATTGTGCTGTTGGGAATTTTTTCTACCGTATTTGCTCCTAACGATCCGTTACAGGTTGATGTAAGACACAAACTTGCGCCTCCATCTGCGGAGTACCCATTAGGAACAGATAATCTTGGGCGCTGCAGTTTGTCCCGTTTATTGTTCGGTATTCGGACCACTTTGGGATATTCTTTTGTTACCATGGTAGCCACCGTGTCAATAGGAACCTTAGTGGGAGTGTTTGGGGGCTTTTCCGGAGGAAAAATCGACTATGGGATTATGAGCTTATGCGATGTACTGCTCTCTTTTCCCAGTGAAATAATGATCTTGGCGGTTGTCGGGGCATTGGGGCCGAGTCTGATTCATGTCGTAGTTGCCAGTATTATATCAAAATGGGCATGGTATGCCCGTATGACCCGAACCATGATATTGAACTATTCAGAAAAGAACTATGTACGTTTTGCTAAAGTATCCGGATGCAGTGGATGGCATATTATGCGTCAGCATTTGCTGCGCGGTGCACTTAGCGAAATCGTTGTTCTTGCTACTCTTGATATGGGTTTTGTGATTTTAAGTATTTCTTCATTGTCCTTTCTTGGTGTGGGCGGGCAATCCTCTATGCCTGAATGGGGAATGATGCTTAGTGAAGCAAAAAATATTATGCTGACTCATCCGGCACAAATGCTTTTGCCTGGCATTGCTATCCTGACAGTAGTTGCCGTTTTCAATTATTTGGGAGATAGTCTGCGGGATGCCATGGACCCAAAATATGTATACAAAAGAAAGAAAGGGAGGAGAAAATGAGTTTGCTTGATGTAACCAATCTGTCGGTAAAAATAGCGGGAACAAATGAACCCCTGGTAGAAAATATCCATTTTTCTCTGGAAGAAAACCGTTGTCTGGGTATTGTAGGAGAAAGTGGGAGCGGAAAAACCATGACCTGTAAAGCGATTCTGCACCTTACTTCTCCCAAACTGCTGGTTTCAGGACAGGTACTGTACCAAGGCCAGAATGTTTTGACTATGAAAAAGGAGCCTTTGCGCAGCCTTCGCGGGCACCATATTTGCATGATACTGCAGGATGCCATGTCTGCATTTGATCCTTTGTTTACCATCGGACATCAGATGGCGGAAACCTTGATGCAAAATAAAGGTGTTTCAAAGATGACGGCTTATCAGCAATCCGAAGCTGCTTTGGAAACCATGCGGATTCGCCTGCCTGAAGATGTTCTGCAAAAATACCCCCACCAGCTGTCAGGGGGTATGCTGCAGCGCTGCATCATTGCTTTGGCTGTTACAATGGAGCCGGATATTATGATTGCAGATGAGCCAACGACAGCATTGGATTCCATTAATCAGTATGAGGTGATCAGGCAATTGGAGCGGTTGAAGGAAGAATTTGGTACTGCGTTGATTTTTGTTTCACACGATTTGGGGATTGTACAGCGTCTGGCAGATGATGTTCTGGTTATGAAGGATGGGAACTGTGTGGAGTACGGTAGTGTGAAGGAGATTTTCCATAATCCTCAACATCCCTATACTCAGTATCTGATTAAAACCAGACTGGACATATCAAAGAGTTTTCGTGCCATAAAGGAGTGTATGTAATGATTGAGTTAAAAGAGGTCTGCAAAAGCTACTCTAAAACAGGAACATTGTTTGGAATGGGAAAAACACCGGTGGTAGAAAGGGTTTCCTTTTCCATTGAAAAAGGGGAATGTGTAGGCTTGATTGGAGAAAGCGGCAGTGGAAAAAGTACACTTGGGCGAATGATTTTAGGATTAGAACAGCCAGACAGCGGAACGGTTGAAATCGAAGGGCTGCCGGTCCGCCAGTGGGCGAAAAGGAACAGAGGGAAAATGAGCGTAGTATTCCAGGATTATGCTTCTTCGGTTAATCCAGGGTATTTAATGAAAGAAGTTATTGTGGAGCCGCTATTTGCCCAGGGGCAAAAGCAGGGGTGGGAAGCTAAGGTGAAAGAACTTTTGCAGTATGTGGAACTTCCCACGGATATTTTAAACCGGTATCCCCATGAACTAAGCGGCGGACAGCTTCAGCGCGTCTGCATTGCCCGCGCCATTTCTACTAATCCTTCTTTTCTTATTCTGGATGAAGCCATCAGTTCTCTGGATGTGTCTGTTCAGGCACAGGTGCTTGATTTGCTTGAGAACATTAAGAAAGAATTTGCATTAACCTATCTCTTCATAGCTCATGATTTGCAGGCGGTAACAAAACTATGCAATCGAATCCTGTTTATGTATCGGGGAAATATTGTAGAGCAAATCAATACATCTGAATTGTATCATACTAAAAATGAATATGCAAAAAGGCTGTTGGAGTCGGTGATCTGCTTTGAGATTTGAAAGATGATTTTTTGTTTACAGAGAGATGTATTATAATGGCGGAAGGATTGATGGTTGTTATTACCATGGGAAGGTCAGGTTTTGTCGGAAACTGGCTTGACTTGCATGAAAGGCAGGATATATAATAAATGTGAATGTAAATCATATGCATTTCATCGCTTATGTCTTTAGAATGATATCAAAAATCCATATAGTGATACCATGCAAGGGAACATTAGGCGCACATGATTCATTTTTAGGAGATTAATACTATTATGGATGATAATTTTGAAAGCTGGCCTTCCGGCATAAAAAGAACGAAACCCCGTGAAAAAATGATTGATGTGCTAAAAAATGTAGAAAAACCTTTAAGTGCTGCTGAAATCTTTACTGAAGTTCAAAAGGATATTAAAAATGTGGCACTTTCAACGGTTTACCGTTCCCTTGAGCTTTTTGTAAAGAAGGGGACTGTTACTAAGCTGGCAATTATAAATAATGAATTGGCAGTTTACGAGCTTAACAGGTCTCAGCATAATCATTATGCAGTCTGTCTGGGGTGCCGGGAGATATTCCCATTGAAATTTTGTCCTATGGAAAAAATACTTCCTGATATGGTAGATGATGGTTTTAAGGTAGTAGGGCATAATCTGGAGATTTATGGGTATTGTGAGGAGTGTATTAATAAATAATGTAATTGCAGGTATGTGATGCATTTGGAGGACTTTAAATTTAAAATAAATTTTTAGGATTCCAAGAGGGTGAAGAAATCTCTGTAAAAACAGAAATTTTATGATAAGTGATAGGGCTGAAGGCTTCTTTATGAGCTTTCAGCTCTTAATTTATATACACCTTACCTATTTGGGCATGTCAAGAGCAGGCGGTATTTCCGCCTGCCTTGTGTACTTATTTCTTCTCTCTTGCCATAATAAAGGCCTCCTATAATTGATGTTTTATCATAGAAGACCTTTAAAAACCTTATTTACAGAAAAACCTGAAGCCATTAATTTTCTTAAACAATTCAGAAAAGTCTGAAATAACAGATGCTTCTTGGATTGACTTATTATTGCTTTTCAAAAGTGGTTTTCTGCCTCAGCAATGATAATCATCATTATAAATATCACTTCATTTTAAATTCTTCAATTCCCCGATTCATAATGTAAGTTAAAAACCCGACCATAATGGGTAAATGTGCTAATGATTATTAATGTAATAAACAAAATGTGGTAAAAAGGCATACAAAGAAATACAGCCAAACTGATATAATGTACACAATAAATGATAAACAGGAAAAGTAAAAGAGGAGAGTGAAAGGTATGACAAACCGGCAAATGGATATTTTGTGCTATCTGCGGGAACAGAAAGAATATGTAACTGTCTTGCAAATCTCCAATGTAATTCAAATGTCGGTTCAGACTATCAGGAATGAGCTAAACGCAATACAAGATTTTATGAACCAGGCAAGTCTTGGCATAATTTATAAAAAGCCTCGTAGGGGCATTAAGCTGGAAATTGATGAAGAAGGCTGGAAACAACTATTGTGTCAGACCGATGAAATCCAGTTGAGAGATCATATTTCTGATATTAAATATCAGATAATCTATCTTTTGATGATTAAGAACAGCCTGAGCTTGTCTTATATTCAGGAGCATCTGTATACAGGACGGTCATCCGTAGAAAGAATGTTTCCGGATATTAAGAGATGGTTTCAAAGCCGTAATATTATTTTTGAAAAGAAAAAAGGCAGGGGATATCAAATCCGGTATGATGAATTTCAGTGGCGGATTGCTATGTGGGATGTTTTTTTCATCATAAAGCAAAGAGATAAAAGCGGATTGTTTTCAAAGGAGCGATTGGAATATCAGTCAAGTGAATATTTCCTGGTGGAACGGTTTTTAAAGGGATTTGATACAGGCGGAGTCAATAAGGCCATATGCTCAATGGAAGAAGCCTGGGGATTTTCTTATGGATATGAGGCTTACATTCAAATGTTTTTTTTACTATCTTTGTGTATTATGCGTTTCAGACAGAAGCATACCGTAAGGCTGCCTACAATATCTCCCTGCAAAACCTCCGGTACATTTTCACCTCTTATCATGAAGAGTCTCATAGAGGCGCTGGAATCCTATTATCATTTAAAGTTAGAATCCTATGAACATGATTTTATAGATTTTATTATTGAAATTTCTGAAATCCAAAGTTTTCACATTAGAGAAAAAATGTTTGTGTGCCAGTCGAAAAATTTGGAGGTTTGCTTTTTTACATACCGAATGGTTTCTCTAATGAGCGATATTGTAAATGTAAACCTGCGGACAGACATCTTTTTCCTTGAAAGTCTGTTTTTACAACTTCTGTCTATGATACCAAGACTAAGATATCATATTAAGGCTGAAAATCCACTGCTGATGCAGGTGAAGCAAAGATATCCCAATATTTTTGCAGCTATTTCAGCTGTTGGCGTATATTTTCAGAAGGAATTGGGCCTTGACTTAAATGAGCATGAAATGTGTACCCTGGCACTTCTCCTTGGAGGAGCAATTGAAAGGAGCATGTCAACGGTTACTGCCTGTGTTATATGTGACTATGGAATCGGTATATCACAGTTATTAAGGGAGCAGATGGAGAGAACCATTAGTGATATAAGGATTGCAGAGGTACTTTCAGTCAGAGATTTAAAGAAGCTTATCCATATACCTTGTGATCTGGTTATAACCACGGTTCAGCTTAAAAATCCTTGTTACGGCAAAGAGATAGTGACGGTAGGACATCTTATGACTTCTTCCGATATAAAAAATATTGAAAATGCCATGAAACAGGTACGAAAGAGAAATCTAAAAAACAGACAGACCTGTAAAAAATTACATATCAGCAAAAATCTGTTTTACAATGAATTTATTTTTCTTCAGATAAATGCCTTAGATAAGCAAACCGTTCTTCGCCTTCTGTGTACGAAACTGAGTGAAGCCGGCTATGTGACAGAGAATTTTTTACAGTCTGTTATAGATCATGAAACAACGGCTCCCACCGCTCTTGGGAAAGGAATTGCAATGCCTCATGGATTTGCCGATTACGTAATACGCCCGGCAGTAGTAGTAGCTACCCTGAAAACTCCAATTCTGTGGCAAGATAAGGAAAAGGTGGATGTTATATTTCTTTTGGCATTTAATCTGGATGAAGCAGTGGGTATGAAGGAAGAAACCATAAAATTTTACAGTATATTTTTGGATTTATTTGATGATCCGGAAAAAATAAATGAACTTAGACGATCAGACAGCCCTGAATTGTTGGCGGAAGGTATGAACCAAAAAGTCAGGGATGCAGTTGCATTGGAAGAATAAAAACACAGGAGGAGCCGAAATATGGCAACACATATGACAATTGAAAATGTTATCCAGCGTTCCTGCATTAACCTGCATTTAGCTGGCAGTACAAAAGAGGAGATAATATTGGAAATGACCGACATGTTTTTTGGCGCCGGGGTGATTTCTTCAAGGGAGCTTTTTTTATACGATGTCTATCAACGCGAAAAAGAAGGTCCTACCGGAATCGGTAACCAGGTTGCTATTCCTCACGGAAAATCAGAAGCTGTACTCCGTACTTCTATGGCAGTGGGGAGATCGGATCAAGAAATAGAGTGGGAAACGCTGGGAGAAGGAAAGAGCAGGGCATTTGTTATGTTTGCAGTAAATACAGAGGATAAATCAGAATTGGTTTCATTATTATCGCAGGTGGCGGTAGCCTTGTGCGATGATAAAGTAATAGAAACGCTGCTGTCAACAGAGGAGGAGGAAGTGATCTTCCAATTATTCAATCAAAAGGAGGGATGTTAAATGAAAATTGTAGGTGTGGCCGCATGTACGGCGGGAATTGCACATACCTATATGGCCCGGGAAAAGTTAATAAAAGGGGCAAAAGCCAGGGGGCATGAAGCAAAGGTAGAAACTCAGGGTACCATAGGCGTAGAACATAAGCTTACGGATACGGAAATTGCAGAAGCGGATGTAGTGGTCCTTGCAGTAGACGTTAAGATTTCAGGGGAGGAACGGTTTAAGGGGAAGCCGGTTATTCGTATCGGTACTGCTGTTGTTATTAAAAATGCTATTGGTTTTATTGAAAAGGTGGAAAATGCATTGTCAAATCAGAAGTAAAGGAGAAGATAACAAATGAAAGAACATGGGGTGTTAGCATTAATAAAAAAACATATATTAACAGCTATCGGTTACATGATACCATTGGTGGTTGCTGCCGGACTATGTATGGCACTGGGACAGTTTATTGACGGTGATGTCCGCAATTCCACTTCAGGAATTGGATATTTCTTATATAAGGCGGGCGGATTCGGTATGTCGGCCGTAGTACCTGTAATCACTGCTGGCGTTGCCTATTCTATTGCTGACCGGCCGGGAATCGCTCCGGGGCTTATATTAGGCTTTATCTGTACAGAAATAAAAGCTGGATTTATCGGAGGAATCGTAGCTGGTTTTCTGGTGGGTTATCTGATACTGGCTATAAAAAAATACGTCAAGCTTCCTCAGGCCATGCAGGGGCTGATGCCTGTTATGGTCATACCCGTATTAAGCACGGCTGTTGCAGGAATATTGATGTTTACAGTTGTGGGCCAGCCTTTTGCCTGGCTTCAGGTAACTCTGACCTCTGCGATTTCCAGCCTTCAAAGCGGGTCCAAGTTTGTTTTTGGTGCTGTATTGGGAGGAATGGCTTGTTTTGACTTTGGTGGTCCTGTAAATAAAACCATGTCTACCTTTGTGAATGGGCTTATGGTTGACGGCATTATAGAGCCTGAAGCAGTAAAGTTTGCCGGTTCCATGATTCCACCCTTTGGAATTGCCATCTCCTGTCTTTTGACCAGAAATAAATATACCAGAGCAGAAAAGGAAGCCTTGAAGGCAGCTGTTCCCATGGGATTCTGTATGATAACGGAAGGTGTTATTCCCATAGCGGCAAGGGACTTAATCCGTGTGGTATTTGCCTGTGTCTGCGGGTCTGCAGTTGCAGGGGGGCTGTCCATGACCTGGGGCTGCGGATCTCCGGTTCCCCACGGAGGTATGCTCTCGGTTCCGCTCTTTACCAATCCCGTAAAGTTCTGTATTGCTCTGGCCATCGGCAGCGTAATCACGGGTGTCATACTTTCTGTCATCAAGAAAAAGGTAACAGAAGAGGATGAGGATTTTGAGGATCTTGGAAGTGCCTTGGATATGGGTGTTTCAAACGCAGATGATATTAAAATAGAAACTATTTAAAGCAGGAGGAAAAAAATGCTGATCAATATGAAAGAAATGCTTAAAACAGCAGACGAAAACCAGTTCGCAGTAGGAGCTTTTAATGCAACGGAAAGTTCTCTGTTCCGTTCGGTAGTTGAGGAAGCGGAAGCCAGCGGCTCTCCGGCCATTATTCAGGTGGCGCCCGGCGAATTCGACTTTGCAACCAGGGAATTCTATACATATGTAAGAGAACGGCTGGCTGGAAGCAAGATTCCGTTTGTACTTCATCTGGACCATGGAAAAACCGTAGGTCAGTGTCTGAAGGCCATTCAGGCAGGGTTTACATCCGTAATGATTGATGGTTCTGAGCTTTCTTTTGAAGATAACATAAAACTTACCAAGGAAGTGGCGGAACTGGCACATACGTTAAATGTTTCGGTAGAGGGAGAAATCGGTACCATTGGGGTTATGGATAATTCAGACGAGGGAGGAGTTAAAAATGTAACTTATACCGATCCCGGAGATGTGGTTCGGTTTGTTTCAGAAACGGGTGTGGACTGTCTTGCTATTGCCATAGGCACTGCTCACGGCATTTATCCAAAAGGTTTTAAGCCAGAACTTCAGCTTCAACTGCTGAAAAAGATTAAAGAAGTATCCACTGTGCCTCTCGTGCTTCATGGCGGCAGCAACAATCCAGATGATGAAATACGGGAAGCTTGTAAAATAGGAATACGCAAAGTAAACATATCCAGTGACTTTAAGTACGCTTTTTTTAAAAAGGTAAATCAGGTTATTGAAGAGACGGGTGGTTTTATTCCTGCCAAAGTATTTACACCGGGAATTCTTGAAGCTCAAAAGGTAATACGTGAGAAAATGGAGCTGTTCGGTTCGCTGGGCAAAGCTGATTGCTACAGATAGGGGAGATGCAATATGATAAATTTTGAATTTTCCAATACGACTGAGATTGTATTTGGAAGAAAAACAGAGAGCCAGACAGGGGAGAAAATCAGGAAATATAGCAATTGTAAAAAGATTCTGATCGTTTATGGTTCTGACCGAATAAAAAAAGACGGACTTTTTGAAACAGTCGCCACTTCTTTAAAAAAGCAGGGTATTGAATATCTGGAGTTAGGTGGAGTGCAGCCAAACCCAAGACTTGGCCTGGTAAAAGAGGGAATCGAAATGTGCCGCCGGGAAAAAATAGGATTTATTCTTGCCATTGGAGGGGGAAGCTCTATTGACACAGCAAAGGCCATTGGCGTGGGCGTTCCCTATGAGGGAGATGTATGGGACTTTTATCTGGGCAAGGAGATTCCAAAATCAACGCTGCCGACAGCCGCTATTCTGACAATTCCGGCAGCAGGAAGTGAATCAAGTCTCAGCTCCGTCATTACAAACGAAGATGGTTGGTATAAAAAGAGTATTAATTTAGATTTGATCCGTCCGGTATTTTCCATTATTAATCCGGAGTTGACTTTCTCTTTACCCCCATACCAGATTGGATGCGGGGTTGTGGATATGATGACACATATCATGGAACGGTATTTTACCAACACAGATAACGTGGATTTGACAGACCGCTTGTGCGAGGCAGCTTTAAAAAGCATTATTGCAAATGGTTTAAAGACCCTTAAGGAACCCATGAATTATGATGCCAGAGCAGAAATCGTATGGGCAGGTACCTTGGCTCACAACGGCCTTTTAAATACGGGAAGAGTTCAGGATTGGGCTTCTCACAGGATTGCACTGGAAATGAGCGGCAAGTATGATATTGCCCATGGGGCCAGCTTATCCATTGTCTATCCTTCCTGGATGGAGTATGTATACAGCCATGATAAAAATCGGTTTGTCCAATTCGCAGTAAGGGTGTGGGACGTCGATCTGTCTTATGAAAAAACAGATGAGATCTGCATGGAAGGAATAAAGAGAATGCGGGAGTATTTTAAGTCACTGGGCATGCCTTTGACCTTTTCCGAAGCCGGTCTTCCTGTTGATGCTTTTGAGGAAATGGCGGATAAAGCCACCTTCGAAGATACCATTCCAGTGGGGAATTTCGTGAAAATAGGGAAAGCAGAAATGATTGATATTTATAAGCTCTGTATTTCAATAGAAAGATCATAAAAGTAACACTGGTCTGCTGATCTATACTGGACAACAGTAAAAGTTCACAAGGGAAAGAGGGGGAAATCAAAAACATAGAAATGTGATGTGCAAGTATCACATCACATTTCACCTAAGTAAAAAAAATAAATCATTAATACAAAGAGAGCCTCCATGCTTATAATGTACAAACACCGTGAGAAATATTTTAAGTGTGTATTGTTATCAAAACATTCTTCTTTTTAAAGCAAAGTTTGTCTTGCTGATTTTTAGAGTTTTATGTATAATTATAATGCTTTTTTATAAAATGCAGCTGCTTTCTGCTTATCTCAATAAATCATTTTTGATAAAGAGCTAATACATAGAACGGTCATAATATTTGTGCAAGACTTAAATAGAATGCAGCCTCAATCGTACCTTTAATTTCTTTGCGGTCATTATGACCGGCTATTTCTGCATCAAGTTTACAATATAAGCTGATTAAAAACGAGTTACATTTCATCTTATCTGTATTCTGATAGTTGACTTTGCAATGATTCACGTAAGAAGGGAGACAGCTTGTTAAAACGATCAATTGCAGTTTCTTTGGTCATTCTAGCGTTTTTTTTACTTTTATATATATCCCTTCCTAACGGAAAAGAGAGGGAAAGTGACGGTCTTTATGCGGTCAATGGAACAATGGACCTATCCACTTGGAATATAGAGCAGAAAGAAAGTATTCATCTTGATGGAGAATGGCAGTTTTACTGGAACAGACTGCTTTCACCAGCGGATTTTCAGTTGGAAGAGCCGATTCCTTCTGGCTTTATGCAGGTGCCGGGATTATGGAACGGAACGGATATGGATGGAAAGCAGCTGCCGCCGTTCGGGTGTGCAACCTATAGGCTGGTAATAAATCATATACCAGCCAGTAAAGTATTGGGTTTAAAAAAAGGGAATGCCCGTTTTTCCAGCAAAATTTTTGTAAATGGACATGAATTGATCTCAGATGGAGTCCCGGCATACCAGGCACCGGATTATAAGTCTGGAAACACACCAAAGCTGGGTTTTTTTCAAAATGACAGCGAAAGTGTTGAGATCATTGTACAGGTTGCTAATTATGAATATATGAATTCCGGCATACCAGTCTCTCTGGAGCTTGGCAGAGAAGATGTTATGCTGTATCAGCACCAGAAAAAAACCATGCTGGCACTGGCGGTTTTTGCAGTTTTGTGGACCATCGCATTTTTATACCTGATTTTCTTTGTTGTTGCCCGGATAAAAGGAGTAAAGGAGTATATACTGCCCCTGTTTTCCTTGTTCTGTTTTCTGTTTGCAATTGGAAACGGACTGGCAGATCAGCGCCCTCTTTTGTTTTTCTTTCCGGACATATCCTTTACCCTGGCTTTTAAAATGAAGGATTTCTTTTTATCGGCTAATTTCATTACTTTGTTGTGGGTTTTTCACACGTTTAAAAATGGACTGTTACCATTGCACCCAGCTAAGATCATATCCATAATGTATGGATTTTACCTGCTGGCGGTGCTGCTGCTTCCTATTCATGTTTACTATAAAATACACCAGGTAGTTATGATCTGCAACACAGTGATACTTTTGGGACTGCTGGTTCAGGCAATACACTTGTACATAAAAGAGGCTAAAGGGCTTTTGCTGTTTGTTTCAGTGTTGACGGTAAATATGTATTCCTTTGATTGTATTCTGTTTTCCCTGGGTTTAAAAGCCAACTCCAGCTTTTCCCAGGTGTTTATGATGTTTTTTGCTGTTGTAATGATCCTGTTGCTATCCATGCATTATCTCACGGCAATTACACAGCTTCAAACTTCTGTCTTGCGTACACAGGAAGCAGAAATCGCTTTTTTAAGAGCCCAGATTAACCCTCATTTCTTATACAATGCGTTAAACTCCATTGCGGCATTATGCTCCACAGCACCGGAAAAAGCGGAAGAAGTGGTGGTGGAGCTGTCTCAGTATCTGAGGCGCAGCTTTGATTTTAAGCGGATTGACGCTATGACTACGTTGGAAAAAGAACTGGAATTACTGGAAGCATATCTTTATATAGAAGAAACACGTTTTGGAGATCGTCTGAAGGTAGAATATGACATAGATGAAACGTTAAATATTCCGATCCCGCCCCTGGTTCTTCAGCCTCTGGTTGAGAATGCAGTCCGGCACGGGCTTATGAGCAACGTAGTGGGAGGTACTGTAACCATATCCATAAGACGTCAGCAAGATCAGGCCATGTTTACTATTGAAGACAATGGTGTTGGAATGGAAGCGGTTAGAATCAGCGAGTTACTGGAAGAAAAGCCAAAATCAGGCGGTATTGGTATATGGAATATCAATCAAAGGCTTAAGATGCTTTATAAGAGAGGTTTAACTGTATACAGTGTAATAGGCAGTGGTACCACCGTGACCTTCTGCCTGCCCCTGAATAAGGAAAAGAAGCCAGGAAGAATATACCGTTTGAAAGGAGTCAGTCAAAAATGAAAGCAATCATAGTAGATGATGAGGAACTGGCTCGCAGCAGGCTTTCCCTTCTGTTAACGGAGGCTGGTGGTATCATTCTCTGCGGCTCTTTTGCTACAGCGGCAGAAGGGCTGGAGTACATAGAAAAACATTCCGTGGATGTGGTTTTTCTGGATATTACCATGCCCGAAATGGATGGCATGGAATTTGCCAATATTCTGTTGGAACAGGGAAGTTCTGCAAGTGTCGTGTTTGTTACCGGTTACGGGGAGTATGCACTGGAGGCTTTTGAATTGGAGGCTTCGGACTATTTGTTAAAGCCTATCAGCAGGGAGCGCCTGGCTAAAACAATAAATCGCCTTTCAAAGATGAAGCAGAGAGATGCAGATCGTTTGTATATTACCTGTTTTGGGGGTTTTTGCGTTACTGTACAGGAAGAGGGAGGGCAGGTCATTGGCTGGAGGTCTCCAAAGGTAGAGGAGTTGTTTGCCTATCTGGTCTGGAAGGGCAGCGTAAGCCGTGATGAAATTGCAGATACTTTATGGGAAGGCTTTACTTTAGATAAGGCCATGAAAAATTTAAATTCTACTGTCTATTATATCCGCAAGGCCTTGCAGCAGTATGGCTTAGAGGACTGCCTGATAACCACCAGAAAACAGATTTCTCTGGACTCCAAACGGGTTTACTGTGACTTATATGAATTTCAGCAGATGCAGAATTCAGCCTGGAAAACGGAAAAGGATCTGGAACGGATGAATGAACTTTACCGGGGAGGCCTTTTTCAGGGGAAAGCATATGAGTGGTCCTTTGGAAAGGCACAAACCCTTGAAAAAAGTATGATATCCAATCTTTTAAAAGCAGCAGAAAAACGGGAGGAACAGAATCTTCAGGAAGATGCGGAACAGCTCTATCTTCGTGCCCTGGAGCTGGACCCTTTTTATGAAATTGCCTGTGACAGACTTTTGAATTTATATATACGGCTGGGAAAAAAAGAGAAAGAAAAGCAGCTTCGAAGGGAGATCGAACAGCTTTTTTCAGATGATGCTCCCCCGCCATTGTTAATTTTCAAAAATCGTTTATAACAATATGATATAATTTATTGATTCGGCCTCTGTATTGAGATACAGAGGTCGAATTTTGTCGTTTATTCTCCGTTTATTGTAGTGTTGTATAATATCACAAGTGATATTAAAGGGGGAAGGGTGGTAAAAGGCCCGGTCAGACAATACTATATAAATTTTAAGGAGAAAAGGATATGAAAAAAAACAGACCCTTCCAGCGTTCTTTGGCATTGGCACTATCAATGGTCATGGTGCTGGGCGGAATGCCGGTTCCGGCATCAGCCAATGTTCTGCCTTCAGAGACCCAACGAGAAATAATCTCATTTGAATCATTGGCGGAAGAAACAGAATATCAATCCGTGCCAATCGGTACAAAGGCGAAGGAGCTTGATTTGCCAAAGAATTTGGTGGCAACCGTAGAATTAAAAACCAACGAGGAGAATCCTTCTGAAATCGTGGAAGAACCAGCTGAGACCTCACCCAACGAAACCCCAACAGAAGGCGGCATTCAGGAACCTCAGGAATCCAATGAATCTGAAAATCCTGATGCAACCAGCAGCAACGCCCTTCGGGCAGATAGCGTCAGAGTAGATTTTTTTGATGAGAATGATCCTGAGATTACAGACGTACAGGAAACTCAGGTAGTGGAAAAGGTTATTTCCATACCGGTAACATGGAGCGCGGAACCGGAGTTTGAATCAGATGTGGCAGGAGATTATATTTTCCTACCAACAATTCCTGATGAGTATGTGATTGCAGATGGTGTGGATTTGCCAGCCATTACCGTATCAGTTGGTAACATGATGCTTAGAAGTACAGGCAACGGTTGGTATGAACGAACAACTAATCTGGATTTGACAGCCACAGCCGTACTGTTTCAAGATATTAATGGTAATCCTGCAGGTGCAAACCCTAGAGTTTCTGATATTACTATAACAGGAGAGGGCTGGTATTGGTATTTAACTGGTTATGAAGCGAAAGGTTATCCTGAAAAAACTCTAGTTCTTGATGGGATTAATTTTGATATTAATAGCCAAGTAGCCTTAACGCTCCCAGCAGGAACAACAATTGTACTGGAAGATGATACCAATAATTATGTTAATAATTCCTATACTAATTCAAGTACACCCAGCTATGGTATCCTCACATCTGAACTGAAGATAAAAGGGAGTGGTTGTTTAAATATTACGGCTGGATATCCAAATGGTGTAGGTGGTGTAGGAATTTTATCTTTCTTTAATTTTTTTATCGGGGAAGCTGAAGTTTATATTAATTTAATCGATCCTGAAGGTCAAGAAAATAATACTGTATTAACCAACGGCAATGACCCAGGTATTAAAGTTTATCAAAAGTCAAAAAATGGAGATTATAGTATAGAGGCTGTTTGGAATACAAGTTTAAAAAAGTATACTTACAATGATAATAACACTGTAGCAAATGATGTTAAACTTGTAAACGGTACTTATGTAAAGCGAACTGCAACAATTTCAGATAAGACAGTATCTGGCAGAGAAGGAAAAACGCTTTCTGGTGACAATGATGTTACAATTTCAATCCTTAATGACACATTTATCGAGTTGCAAGAAAATGATAATATATCCAATTGGTTCAGCAATCTTCCCATTGGACTCACTGCATCAGTAAAAAGTATTTCAAGTGAAAGCGTCACCATTGGCTTCTCAGGAATTCCAACTGTACAGTCAAATGAAGTAATGAATATTACAATTCCAGGCGATTATCTGACTAATGGTATGTTACCTGTAACAGTTAATAACAATGCCAAATTTAACATTACCGGCATTCATCCCCGTACCAGTACTCTGGATTTGACCGGGGAAGTGTTATCTTATGTAAATACATCTGGAGATATAGTCGATGCATTTCCTATTACAAATGATATTATTAATACCAGTGAGGGCTGGACCTGGTTTTTACATGAAGATGAGGTAACAGGGTATCCTGCGAAAACACTTGTATTAGACGGTCTGAATCTTCATGCGACTACGTCTGTTGGAATTAAACTGCCCCCCGGTGCAACTATCCTATTGGCAGATGGAAGTTACAATTCGGCAATGGCTGTTACGAATGTTATCGATTCAAACGGAGAAATAACAATCAAAGGGTCTGGCGAATTGTTTGCTCAAGGAACCGGTGCCGTGTCGGCGGTAGGTATTCGTTCGACCGATCTCACCATTGAAGATGGTATAGTAAGAGTGTTAATTCCATCAGCAAATATTGGCTGGGTTATCTATACGGATAACTTAAACATTACAGGAGGAACCATTTATCTTAAGTCAAGTAACAATGGTTATGCAGCTAATTTTAAAGAATTAACTTCAAGTAAAGAACTTACCGTATTACAGAAGATAGGCGATGATTATTCTGAAGCTGCAAGGATAGAAAATGATGGATATTCAAGTTATTATGTCTATGGAACTGGCACCAGAGCCAATGATTTAAGAATCACAATTGAACAGACCGCTCCAACTGGTTCGGTGGGAAGTAAAATAGTATCCGGTATGACAAATACTGCACTTTCCGGACATGATTTTATAACAGTTACTCTGGATAATGAAACATATAACAATTTAAATGAGGGTGAAGTTGTATCTGGCTGGTTCCAGAACCTGCCAGAGGGAATTACTGCAAGCTTGGAAAAAATTGATTCTGATCAGGTTGTTACCATCGGCTTTAGCGGTATGCCAATTGCAGGGGCGTCGGAAGCAATAAATATGGTTATTCCGGCAAATAAGCTGACCAGCGGTAATGCTTTGTCTGTAGCGTCCAATATGGATGCCAGATTTGATATAGTACAGGCTGGAGTTCGTACAACTGCCCTGGATTTAACAACCGATAGTGTCTGGTACCGTAACTTAAATGGAGAATTAGTGAATAAGAATCCAAGAAAAGATGACATCAATGATACGGCAGAGGGCTGGGCGTGGTACCATTCAAATCATGAGCTTATATTGAGTGGCATTAATCTGATTTGTTCCGAAAGCATCGGAATCAATCTTCCGGAAGGAACAAGGGTATTACTGGCTGATAACAGAGATAATAGTATAAATATATTAGACAGGGAAGATGAAAGCAGCAACAGAGGTATATTCAGCAATGGTGATATAGAGATGTCAGGCAATACCGGCATGCTTCATGTTACAACTGGAAATACCAATGGATACCACAGTACTGGTATCTATACAATAGGTATTCTTACTATCAGCGGAGGTAATATTACTGCAATCGCAGGAGATGCATACTATTCCAGCTTTGGAATTGGTTCGGAGACTGGAATTGATATTACAAGCGGCAGTATCTACGCAAAAAGCAGTTCCGTCAGCGATAGTAATGGAATTGCTGCTGCCATCCATGCAAGATATGGAATCACTGACGAAGGAATGGAAGCCTTACAAAAGGTGGAAGGAGATTATACAGAACCTGCAATTGTAAGAAATAACAGCAATATAAGTTGTATGTATGTTTTTGCAGGTGACAATATTGCTTCCGATATTAAACTTACAACCAAAGCAGTCATAACCAATGCAGGCGGTTCTGCAAACATTACTTTTAACGGAACAACCATAGATTTAAGACAATTATCCCCACTGTTTACCGTGGACAAGAACGCAGGAAACCGGATTTATGCGGTTGAGGAAGACGGTACCGGTGCAGGAACCATTTCAGGCAGCATACTTACGGTGACAAAATCAGGAACCATTCGAATCAGCCTTGCAACAGAAAAAACACAAACTCACCCGGCAGGCGCAAAAGTATTTGCAGTTCTTACCGTGAAAAAAGGGGAAAAGACCAGTTCACCAGCTCATTTAAGTGTTATAAATGCAACTAAGAATGGTGGAGCTGATGGAAAGATTACAGGTCTGAATCCCAATACCATGTATGAGTATAAAAAAGACGGGGTTTCCTACAAAGAAGTAACATCCAATGAACGTGGAGAGATCACCGGACTGTCTTCCGGATCCTATGTAGTTCGTTTTGCAGAAAATGAACTGTATGGCGCAAGCTCTGATTCAGCAGCTATCTTCATCGGGCAGCCAGATGTTAATAATGGAGGAAACACAGGCGGTAACAACGGTGGAAACTCCGGCGGCTCTGGCAATGACTCCTCTTCCCTGCCCACCCAGGCAATTACAGGTGCAGCACAAAGTACGGCAGATGTTGACAGTAAGGGGAATGCAGTTGTAAGTGTTTCAGATAAAAATATCACTGACGCAATTGCAAATGCCAGGGCAAACGCAGCCAAAAGGGGTGTGAATGCAGGTGATATCACAGTATCCATCAATGTATCAACAGGCGGCAAGGATGCCTCTGCCGTTACGGTTAATCTTCCTAAGAACATTCAGCAGCAGGTTATCAGCAATAAGATTTCAAGTGTGGAGCTGATGATCGACCGTCCGGATATTACACTTGGTATTAATTTGGCTGCAGTAACGGAAATCAACAAGCAGGCCAATGCAGATGTACAGCTTACAGCAAAAAAGGTGGATTCATCCACGCTTAGGGGAGCAGCTAAAAATCAGATCGGCTCACGCCCTGTCTATGACTTAAAGGCAAGCTACCAGGGTGGAACGAAACAGGTTACTAACTTCGGAGATGGTTCCGTTTTCGTAAGCATTCCATACACTCTGACATCCGATGAAGCCATTGGAGGGCTGTATGCAGTTTATGTAGATGAGCAAGGGAATCCGACCCGAGTGGAAGGTTCCGCTTATGACAGTAACAGCAAAAGCGTGATTTTTAAGACGAACCATTTTTCCGTATATGGATTAGGTTATGAGTCTCCGGCAGCAAAATTAACCGATACCAGCGGACATTGGGCCAAGGATTCCATTGACTACGTGGTTAACAGAGGGCTTATCTCCGGTATTTCTGAAACTGTTTTCTCACCCGATCATTCCGTTACCAGGGGAACTCTGGCAACAGCACTTGGCAGATTGGCAGCCATTGATGTGAAGGCCTATACAAATAACAGTTTTGCAGATGTAAAAGCAGATAATGGGGACCGTCCCTATATTGAGTGGGCCAATGAAAAAGGAATTATATCCAACAAGGGAAATAATCATTTTGCCCCAGATCAGACAGTTACCCGTGAAGAAGCTGCCGCTATACTGGCAAACTACGCAAAAGCAACTGGTTATAAACTTCCGGAGGTCCGCAGCACCATTGCTTTTGCTGATGGAGCAAAGATTGAAAGCGGGTATCAGGAAGCGGTAGCCGCTATGCAGAAAGCCGGTGTCATCATTAGTAAAGAAGGAAACAGTTTCAGTCCAAAAGCTAATGCCAGCCTTGGAGAGGTATCCTCTATGCTTCACCGTTACATTAAACTGACCATTAATCCGGTTACTGCACAGAACTGGGCAAAAAGTGACAGCGGTCAGTACATGTACTTCAAAGAAGGTAACGCAGTGACTGATTGGCAGACCATGGAAGGTGTGAAGTATTACTTTAGCAACAATGGCATCATGGTTTCCGGCAAATGGCTGGAAATCGAAGGCAATTGGTATTACTTTAACCCGGACGGTTCCCTGGCCAGGAACACAAACGTTGATGGATATGACATTGACGATAGGGGCGTAAGAAAATAGTTTCATCTATTTAAATACATCATTTCCAGCTTGTTCAGGAGTCTCTTGGGCGAAGTTACAACAAAAAAATGTTGGAGTATGTTTTTTAGCATACTCCAACATTCTTTATTTAAACATGTTTGCTATATAGATATTCTATATAGTCTTTGCTATTTCGATTGCTGCCTCAGCCACAAGCCGTAAATGGTTACGGAGTAATGTCTGACTCTTTTTTAAATCTCTGGAACGAATGCTGTTTATGATCGATATGTGCTCGTTAAAAGTATCTGCCTTTCGTTTGGGCTCAACAGCACCGGTTATGCTGATCCGCTCAATCTGTGTATACAGGTTATTCATAAAAGTAACCAGACGCTTACTGCCATTTTTCTCTACAATAAGATTATGAAGCCAGAGATCTGCCGCATGAATTTCCTCCCATTTACCGGATTCATCTGCATGTTTCAGCATATTCTCGATATAGTCTAATTCTGCGTCTGTAATCCGGTTAATGCTTTTTTCCAAAGCCCATATTTCCAAAAGAGAACGTAATTCAAAAATTTCTTCCACATCATAGGGTGTCAAAGCAGCAACAAAGGTTCCGTGGGAAGCATAGCTTACCACAACCCCTTCTGCTTCAAGGTTTTTTAAAGCTTCTCTGATGGGAGTACGGCTCATGTGTAAGATCTCTGAAATATCATTTTCTCTGATTGGCAATCCTGACTTTAATCTTCCTGATACAATTTCATTTCTAATATAATTATAAGCTTGATCTTTTCTTGACATATTTCTCCACTCTGACAGACACATTATCTGAAACACTGTCAAAATAAAATTTGTATTTATAGTAATTATACCATATTAGATAACAAAACAAAAGTAAAACAGTATTTACAGGAAGATGTCAATTGTCAATCATTACCGGTTCTATTTACCTAATATATTTTTGGCCTTTTTTCCTACAGAAGAATGAAAGGCAATATGTGTACAAAGCTCATCTCCAATATTAAAATGGCGGACACCCCAATTATAATATTCCTGCATTTCGCTTGTATCATTTAGCAGAACGCATGGCTGAACGTCATATTTTAATGCGATATCAATCATATGGTGATGGATCTGTTTTAATTCCTCTTCATGTTCCTCTGGTTCCCAGCCAACATTCATTGCATAGTCATGTGGGCCAAAAGCGACCATGTCAACTCCGGGTACCTGCACAATTTTTTCAAGGTTTTTCATGGCGTCTTCTTTTTCTATCATGATCATTTTAACAACCTCATTTACCTGAAGAACATAATCAGCCACCTTCATTCTTCCGGCCCCATTCATTCCAAGACGGCGGTTTGGACGTCCAAAGATTCCTCCATCCGGTGTGCTTGGGCAAATGTCATACAGAGTTTTCTGTACTTCTTCTTCATTATATAAATCTGCAAATAAAATACCATGGGCTCCGGATGCAATTGCCTTCTGTGCAACAAAAGCCCGATTTTTACGGTCAACCTTAACAACGGTAGCACATCCGAACAATTCTGAGGCTCTGCATATGTTTTCCACATCAGCCTGATTGTAAGGAGCGTATTCTCCGTCAAACTGAACGTATTCATACATTCCGCTGGATGCTGCCATTTCAGCTATATATGGCCATGTGCTTTCTATTCTTGTTCCAAGTGAAGGCTGATGATTTTTAAGTGCCTCGCGCAGCTTATTTGGTCTTCTTTCCATTTCTGTTCTCCTTTTATAATATATTTGGATTTATAAATGCAACCTGATTCCCTTTGTTAATTATGTATTTTATTTAAATCTTGCAATTTCAAAATTTTAATGTGCAGATCAGTATGACAGTTTGGGATATTCATAATGTTTTTCGTAAGCAGCACCAACGCTCAGCACGCCCAGATCATCATTTCTCCGTCCCATTACCATAAGCCCAACAGGCAAATTATTCTTTGTTAATCCTATGGGTAAAGATAGAGCGGGACTTCCTGTTAAACTTGATAGGCGGGTATGACGTGAACACATCTGCTTACCATATTCCATTTTATCTCTTGACTGAACCAGCCATGGGCTTGGCAATCCGATGTCATAAGCTTCAATTGGACAAGTCGGCACAACCACTGCGTCTAATTCCTTCATCACATCTCCCCAGGACTGTCTGATTCTTTCACGATCCTGTAGTGCCTGAAGATATGAAACAGCAGTATACTTTCCGCCTGCTTCCAGATTCTTTGCAACGCCATCCTGATATTTGTCTTTATACTTGGGAAACATATCTTTGTGTGTGAAGGCGGTTCCGCAGAACACAATACAGTCACCGGTTTCATCCAAAAGTTCCAGAAGTGGTACTTCAATTTGCTTTATCTCAGCCCCTAACGCTTTCAGACGCTCAACCCCTTCACAAAATACGCGTTCAACTTCATAATCAGTTTTTTCAAGAAAGAAGTTTGTCGGTACGCCGATTACCTTACCCTTTAAGTCATTTACTTTGCAAATTTCATCATAAAAGTGAGTAGGTTCTCCTATAATGGGTTCCTGACATGGATCAAGCAAATCGGTACCGGTGATAGAATCTACTGTTATTGCTGCATCAGCAACGCTTCTGCATAACGGGCCGGGATGATCTGTGGCCGTACACATGGGAATAACACCGTATAAACTGATCAAACCATAACTTGGTTTAAAACCAACGGTTCCGGACATATGGGAAGGTATCCGGATGGAGCCGCCGGTGTCTGTACCCATACCAACAAAAGCCATTCCGGTGGCGGCAGCTACTGCGGAACCTCCTGATGACCCGCCGGGTATCTTTTTGGGATTCCATGGATTATGTGTGGGTCCAAAACAGCTTTCCTCTGTTGATGGACCAAAAGCAAATTCATGAGTATTTGTTTTACCCATAATAATCGCTCCTGCATCAATAAGGCGCTGTACTACGGTGCCATTGTATTCAGGGCGAAAATCCCGTAATACATTAGAGCTTGCAGTGGTAGGAATTCCTTTGGTGTAGTATAAATCCTTAAGTGCAATAGGGATACCGTGGAGCTTTCCTTTGTAATGACCATTTTTAATTTCTTCTTCTGTATTTTTTGCAGCTATACGAGCTTCATCAGCCATAAAATATACATATGCATTTAATTCTGGCTGTAACTTTTCTGTCCGTGCAATACAGGCTTCAACAAGATCAACCGGAGAGATCTCCCGGCTTTCAATCATTTTTGAAACCTTTTCTATGCTCATCATTGTTATATCTTCCATTGAGAATCCTCCTAAAGATGCTATTATTAATTACCTTTTAGTACAAACCTCCGTTTACCATTCTGCTGTATTTTGTAAGTATATTAATTGTCGACAATGTGAATATAATATATATATCATTTTTTTCATCAGCCGTCAATGATATTTTACATTAACAAGATAATTTTCAATTGTTTGTTTTCAGTATTTGTTATAAATATACAATGATTTAATGACAGATAATGAATTAAAACTGAGGGAGAGGCTCTGTGGCATTGATAGCACCTGTTTTACTTCAGGGAAAATAACAAAAAAAACAAAATATATTAAACGTTGAATCAGTTTTTTGGACTCGATAATACTAGGGATTATTCCGCTGTTTTAACAAGGGGATTAGATGTAATAATAAACTTGGAATCTTATAAAAATAATCCGTCCAGTTTATTTGATATTAGCAAAAACAAATCACATCAAAAAGTCTGTTAAAAAAAATCAACAAAAAAGTAATTGACTACATATAATTTGTGTGATACATTGTACACGTCGACAAGGGGAATCAGAGTAAAAATGTACAATACTGCTATGGAGCTCATATTTCTGGGAATATTGATATGCAATTTAAAAAACATTTGTATGCATTTTATTCCATGTGTTTTTCAAATTTTCATAGCGAGTAATGATGAATTTTAAAAGCTTTTGTTTTGTTTGGAACAAGGGTGAATCACGTTAAGGCTGTATGAAGATCATTGGTCTGCAAAGAAAAAATCCGGAGCGGAATCACTCAATGACGGGAAACCGGAGACAGCTCACTGAACGTATATTTATGCAAAAACATGTTTTGCATAATTGGAGAAGAATGCGACAAATGCAGGATCATTGAGCAGCGTCATATGGTTACATATTCACAATTCTTTTCTAATCAAGTGAAAAATTTTATCAGGATGAGACTGGATTCATCCAAAACATGAAGATGAAAGGAGTAAAAAAAGGAGTTTTACAGCTTAAAAAGGGACTTATATGATGATGAAATTATAAAAAACATAGGAGGTAATATTGTGGAATATTTAGTTGGTATAATATTATTGATTTCTTTCTTTGGACTGGCGTATTACTGCATTAAGGGACACAATCTTATGGTGGGTTTCATGATAATCTCGGTTTTCTGGACCATTCTTTCATTGGGAGGGGCGGTTTTTGCAAGCGAAGAATTTATTGCTGCCAATCCGGTGCTTCATTTTGAAAATGGCAACACATTGGTGTCTATTTTGAATAAAATCTATCAGTCCGCTCCTGAGGCATGGGGAACTACTCTGGTAAATGTATGCTGGGGAGCCTGGTTTGGACGTGTTTTGATGGAAACCGGAATTGCTTCCACTTTGATCCGAAAGACAGTGGAGCTGGGCGGAGATAAGCCCTTAGTTACTGCTGCTTTGTTAAATATTGTTACTGCCATGATATTCACTGCCATGACAGGAGCCGGACCGGTTATTGCAATCGGAGTCATTGTGCTTCCTATCCTCATGTCTTTGGGAATTCCAAAAGCCATTGCCCTTTTTTCTTTTATGGGCTCTGTTGCAGCTGGAATATGCTTAAACCCTGTAAACTTTGCGCAGTACCGTGCTTTCTTTATTGCGCCTGACCAGATGCCTGAGTTTACTCTGGGCTGGTATGCACTGCATTGGGGTTATACGGCCCTGCTCATCATGCTGGTTTCCACCACATTTTTGCTTGCAATCTTCTTAAAGCGCGCAAAGACTGTTCATGCATGGGCGGCCAGCACCCGGAGCGCTGGAACAGAGCAGAAGAATGCACCTTTTTATACTCTGATTCTTCCGATTGTTCCTGTAGTTCTTAAGATTTGGCTTGATTTTTCTGTAATCGGAGGTTTTGTTATTGCAGGATTTTCCGCCCTGTTCCTTTGCGGTAAGATGAAAGGAAACTTTAGGGAGAATTGTCAGCTGGTCAACAAATTGTATTATGATGGTGTGGTTGACACCGCTCCGCTGATTGGTTTCCTGCTTACTCTGCCAATGTTTAATACTGTTGCAACCTATGCTTCTCCTTACTTTAACATGATTTTGGGCAATGTGATGCCCAGAAGTGAGCTGGTTGTTTGCGTTGTATTTGCAGCGTTTTTGTTCCTGGGATTTTTCCGGGGGCCGTTGACTCTGGTCGGCTGCGGAGCAGCTACGTTGGGAGTGTTGTCCAATGTTGCCAGTTTCTCGATTCCATTTTTGTACGCGGTTTTTGCAATTCCAACGATTACTGTAACTGGAAGCTGTGTTACCCAGTCCTGGGTTGCGTGGGGAGTTGCCTACACAAAGGTTGAGAACAGAGAATTCTTGAAAATGTCCATTCCAAACGCATACCTTGCCGGTATTCTGCAGTATGTTGCGATCTTCCTTATGCTGGGCGGACTTGGAGCTGAGTGGTTCATAAAGTAATGCCTTATCTCCGGCCGCATACAACGCGGCCGGTTGATTTCTGATATATGTTCATGTGAAAACGGGTGTTTGCTTAATGTGAATAGGTTAATTGCAGGATTTTGTATAAACATTAGATTGAAAGGAATGAGAAAAAATGGCTGAACATAAAGCGGTACGTATGGGAATTGACGTAGGCGGCACTTATACCAAATGCGTTGCTATGGATAACGAATCTCATGAAATTATTGGGAAAAAGCAGGTAAAGACAACTCATGATCATAAAGACGGCGTTGCTGCCGGTGTTGTACAGAGCTTTCAGTACTGTATGCAGGAAAATAATATTGCACCGGAGGACGTGGTTTTCGTAGCTCACTCCACAACACAGGCAACCAATGCCTTTATTGAAGGAGACGTGGCAAGTGTGGGAGTAATCGGCCTGGCTGGCGGCGGTCTGGAAGGCTTTCTGGCAAAACGCCAGCTGGCGTTAAAGGATATCATACTTGATGAAAAAGTAGGCCGTATGATTAAGGTGTATAACTCATTTATTAAAAAGAAAATGCTGACAGAGGATGTCATAAATAAGAATATTGATGAGCTGCTTGGCCAGGGGGCACAGGTGATGGTAGCTTCCATGGCTTTTGGCGTAGACAGCATGGAGGAGGAAATGGCTATCCATGACTGTGCAAAGAAGAAGAATGTGCCGGTAACAATGGCTTCTGATATTACAAAACTGTATGGCCTTACCCGCCGTACCCGTACAGCTGCAATTAATGCGTCCATACTGCCCAAAATGATGAATACAGCCAATGCCACAGAGTCCTCTGTTAATGCTGCGGGAGTTCATGTGCCATTAATGATCATGAGAGGTGACGGAGGTGTTATGGAGATCAGCGAGATGCGTAAGCGCCCTATCCTGACAGCTTTATCCGGTCCGGCAGCTTCGGTTATGGGTTCTCTTATGTATCTTCGTGCTTCTAATGCCATTTACTTTGAGGTAGGCGGAACTACTACGAATCTGGGTGTTATTAAAAATGGACGCCCTGGTGTGGATTATGCAAAAATCGGAGGCCATGACACATATATCAATTCTCTGGATGTGCGGATTTTAGGCTGCGCAGGGGGGTCCATGGTTCGTATTGGCAGCAAATCTGTTACAGATGTAGGCCCCCGTTCCGCTCATATTGCGGGCTGCGAGTATGCCTGCTTCACTCCCGAAGAAGAAATTGTCGATCCTAAGATTGAAATGGTTAGTCCAAAACAAGGCGATCCCAACGATTATGTAATATTGCTCCTGAAGAATGGAAAGCGTATCTGCTTTACCAATACATGTGCAGCCAATGTTTTAGGTCTGATAGAGGAAAAATACTTTGCTCATGGAAATGCCAACTCCGCAAGAAAGGCCATGCAGCCGGTTGCGGACAAGCTGGGCATCACCGTAGAAGAACTTGCAACCCAGATTCTTGATAAGGACTTTGAAAAGGTCAATGCCACCATTGGTATGCTGGCTGACAAGTACGGGCTGGATCATGACAGCATGAAGCTGGTGGGCTGCGGCGGAGGTGCTGCTTCTTTAGTTCCTTACTGCGCAAAGAAGATGGGACTTCAATACAGCATTCCGGAAAATGCGGAAGTAATCTCCTCCATTGGCGTAGCTCTTGCCATGGTCAGGGACGTAGTAGAACGTGTTATCCCCAATCCTTCCCAGGAAGACATCAGGGAACTGAAAAAAGAAGCTTCAGATCTGGCAATCAGCTCAGGCGCTTCTCCGGATACAGTAGAAGTTCATATTGAGATTGATAATCAGACCGGTAAGGTAACAGCCATTGCCACAGGTTCCACTGAGGTAAAGACCACAGATCTGTTAAAGGCCTGCGAAGAACCGGAAGCCTGCGAACTGGCTTTGCAGGATTTTGGCTCCAGGATCAACAATGTGAAACTGGCAGAGCGGACAGACAAATTCTATGTATATAAAGGGGAAAGAGACGGCAAAACCCCTCTTCGGATTGTGGATACCAAGGGATTTATTAAGGTGCAGTGCTCAGCTGGAGCAGTGGCAAAGTGCCAGGTTAAGGATTACCGGGAAACCGTAGAGAAGCTTTGGAAAGACAATGCTATATTTAAAACCGATACCGTACTTCGTCCTGATTTCTTTGTGTGCTTTGGTCCCAGAGTAACCGATTACAGTGCGGTTGATTTAGAACAGATTCTGCTTCTTATGAATCTGGATCTGGGAGACCGGGAGCCAGATGAAGATATTCTGATTGTTGCATCCAACAGGGAGAGTTAAGCTATTATGACAAAAGAGACGTTTCGTGCTGCTTTCAAGCCTGTTGCAGAAGGACTTTTCGGAAAACAGAAAGTCAGAGCATATGAGCGCCCTCGCTTTGAAGAGCGTTTGATAGAGGATATGTTAAGGGATCTGGCGGAAATAGAACCGGTGGAATGGTACGGTTACGCATTTTCCAGAGAACCCTTAAACGGAAAGTTTCAGGATGAACAGCGCAGGGCGTGGATGGAAAAGAGTCTGGCCTGCGGAAGGGAATATGCGGAAAAAATATGCGGTAAGTACCAGACCAGAGATCCTGAAAAATTGGCTGAGTGCATGGGGATGAATGTATCCTTTCCGGAATTTCCGGAGAAGACCGACCGGGTGATGTTTGCTGAATATCGGATTCCCAACAAAATCTGTATCTATATGGACGCAGTAAAAAAGGCCGAAAAGCTCTTTGAAAAGCCGGGAGTATGTAGAATCCTGACCAAAGACTTAAAGGTCAGCCGGCTCCTTTTGTCCCATGAGTTGTTTCACTGCGTGGAGGAAGAGTACCGTCATGAGATTTTTACGAAAACCGAGAAAATCAGGCTCTGGACTTTGGGATTCCTTCACAATGATTCCAATATCATAGCTCTCAGCGAAATCGCAGCTATGGGATTTGCTCAGGAAATCATGGGAATCAGTTATTCTCCTTATTTAATGGATGTATTTTTGGTATATGGTTATTCTCCGGAGGAGGCCAGCGGACTGTATGAAGAAATGATGGAGTATGCCGGGATAAAGAACTTGAAAGTACAAATGACAGATGTGTCTTATTTAGAACGTTAAGTGAATAGCCGGAGTGGGATTCGTCAGAATCTCACTCCGTTTTTATTGGAAAAACATGCAATTTAGTAAACACCCTTTTAAACAAGAAAATTGAAGAAACATTGTATAGATGGTATAATAATACTTAATTATGCACTCTCAGACACGCTCTGGTTGAACGGAAAAGGAAATAAAGATGAAAAAGATGAAAATGAAGATTAATGACAATTTAAATAAAAATTATGAAAAGTTAAAAGATTTATTGCCCAACGTATTTACAGAAAAAATAACTGGATACGACGAAAACCATGTTCCGATAATTGAAAGAGCCATTGATATTGATATTCTCAGAGCTGAAATTGGCTGCACCCATGTTGGGGGAAAAGAGGAGAGATACAGATTTACCTGGCCTGATAAGCAAAGAGCGGTTTTATTTTCAAATGAACCGACTACGTCAACATTACGGCCTTGTAAAACCAAGAGCGTAAATTATAATAGCACTCAAAATGTCTACATCGAGGGAGATAATATTGAAGTATTAAAAGTTCTGCAGGAAACGTATTTGGATAAAATAAAATTAATATATATTGATCCCCCTTATAATACAGGAAAGGATTCGTTTGTATACGATGATGACTTTGTTCTGTCAAATGAAGAATTTAGCCATATAAGCGGAAAATATGATGATGATGGAAACGTTATGTTCGATTTTCGGATAAATCATGAGGTAAATGGCAGGTTTCACACAGATTGGCTAAACATGATGTATCCAAGATTGAGGTTGTCCCGGAATCTGTTGGCTGATGAAGGAATCATATTGATTAATATGGATGAAAATGAAATTGTTAATCTTCAGAAGATTTGTGCTGAAATCTTCGGAGAGCAAAATGATCTGGGAACTATTGTGTGGGACAAAAGAAATCCCAAAGGTGATGCGAGAGGTATTTCTTATCAGCATGAATATGTGGTTGTATATGCAAAAAATAAAAATGCTTTTCTTGCTTCCTGCAAGATGCAGAGGCCTAAGAAAAATGCCAATATGCTTATAACAAAAGCAAAGTCCTTATTTTCAAAAATTGCATCGGGGTCCGTTTTGGAAGAAGTAAATACAGAATTTGCACAGTGGGTCTCAAAACAGGCGGAATTTAGCGGCGGTGAAAAAGCATATAACAAAATTGATGAAAACGGGGAAGTATATAGAGGAGTATCTATGGCCTGGCCTAATAAGAAGAAGGCACCTGATGATTACTTTGTTCCTTTGGTTCATCCGGTGACTCAAAAGCCGTGTCCGATTCCTGAGCGGGGCTGGAGAAATCCCAGTGCCACAATGAAGGATTTGCAGAATAAAGGCCTTATTTTGTTTGGAAGGGACGAGTCCACTCAGCCCACAAGAAAGTATTTGTTAAGTGAAAATATGTATGAAAACATCCCTTCGATCATTCATTATGGGGGAAGTGATACGGCGATGCTGGAAGGATTCGGAGTCCCCTTTGATACTCCCAAGGTTGTTGAAATCTGCAAGGAACATATTATGTCCCTTACCGGAAAGGATGATATCATTCTTGACTTCTTTTCGGGCTCAGGAACCGTTGCACATGCAGTAATGGCGGCAAATGCTGAAGATAACTTAAACAGAAAATTTATTATGGTTCAAATACCGGAAGAGTGCGGGGCAGAAACCCCTCTTGGCCGCGCTGGGTTTAAGAATATATGCGAGGCGGGGGAGATGAGAATTGCTAAAGCGGGAGAGATGTTAAAAAAGATAAATTCCGGTCTTGATTGCGGCTTCAGAGTTTTTTCATGTGCTTCCAGCAATGTGGAAGATGTCTATTACACCCCTGAAGAGTACACTCAGGCCACCTTATTTAACATGGCCGACAATATCAAGACAGACAGAACCGCAGAAGATCTGCTGTATCAGGTAATGCTTGAATTAGGAATCTTGCTTTCCAGCGAAATTGCGGAGACCAGCATTGATGGAAAAAGGGTATTCAGCGTTGAGAAAGATTTCTTATGGGCATGTTTTGACTCTGATATTACGGATGAAGTGGTGTCTGAAATTGCAAAGAGAAAACCACATTATGCAGTATTCCGGGATGGAGGTATGATAAATGACTCGGTTTTAGCGAATTTTGAGCAGATTTTTGAGGCATATAGTCCCGGTACTGTAAGGAGAATACTATAGGAGGTACGGCATTGTGCGGTTTAATTTTAAAATACAGCAGTACCAGACAGAGGCGGTTGACAGCGTTATCCGGATTTTTGACGGTCAGTCCTGTTGTGAGAGCGGCATTTACAATCGGGACTTAGGCAAAAAGGTTAGTAAGAGGAATTATAAAAATCAGTTGGAGGGCCAATTGGGCGTGGATTTTGGGGGAACCGTCCATGAAGACTGGGAGGATGTTGACGATACGGCTTTTCGAAATGAAAATATACAGTTGTCAGATGAACAATTGCTGCATAATATCCGTGAAATTCAGTATTCGAATAACATGAAACAATCCGGGAAGCTTGCGAATCATCTTGGAAGGTGTTCGCTGGACGTGGAAATGGAGACAGGCACCGGAAAGACGTATGTATATATTAAGACCATGTTCGAATTGAATAAAAGATATGGGTGGAGTAAATTTATCGTGGTGGTACCGTCCATTGCAATTCGTGAAGGCGTCTATAAGTCTTTTGAAATGACCCAGGAGCATTTTATGGAGAAGTATGGAAAGAAGGCCAGATTCTTTATTTATAACAGCTCGGATCTCAACCGTCTTGACAGCTTTTCCGGCAATTCCGGAATAAATGTCATGATCATCAACACACAGGCTTTTGCCTCTTCTTTAAAAGAGGGAGCAAATAATAAGGAGAGCAGAATCATATACTCCAAACGCGATGAATTTGCCTCCAGAAGACCGATTGATGTGATAAAAGCCAATCGGCCCATTATTATATTGGATGAACCTCAGAAAATGGGTGGTGCTGTTACCCAGAAGGCGCTGCAGAATTTTAATCCCTTATTCTGCCTTAATTATTCCGCAACCCATAAAGAACAGCACAATCTTGTTTATGTGCTTGATGCTTTGGATGCGTATAATAAGCGTCTGGTCAAGAAAATAGAGGTAAAAGGCTTTGAAGTGAAAAATTTTCGCGGAACAGAAGGATATCTGTATTTGGAAAGTATTGTGGTGTCTCCAAAACATGCTCCCAGGGCGAGAATCGAATTTGAACGCAATTACCAGAAGTCCATTAATCGTGAAGCGGCTACGCTGGAGGTGGGAGATAACCTTTATTACAAGTCTGCCGGGAAGCATATGCCTCCTTTGGAGCAATATAAAGGGTATGTTATTTCGGAGATTGATCCTATCAGGGGAACGGTGGCATTTACAAATGGTGAAATCATACGTGATGGTGAGGTCGCAGGTGATGTTTCGGAACGGGATATTCGCAGAATCCAGATCCGGGAAACGATTCTTTCTCATTTTGAAAAGGAAGAACAGCTTTTTCATAAGGGAATTAAGACTCTGTCCTTATTTTTTATTGATGAAGTGGCAAATTATCGTCAGTATGATGACGAAGGAAAGGAATTGACTGGTGATTATGGGAAAATGTTCGAGGAGGAATATTTAAATATTTTAAATGAACGTGAAATGATCAACCCGGAATACGGTCAATACTTAAATGGGATTCATGTGCATGATACCCACAAGGGATATTTCAGTATTGATAAAAAGGGCCAGGCAGTAAATAGTGCAGTAAAACGGGGGAGTGAGTTTTCAGATGACATTTCAGCATATGATCTGATTTTGAAAAATAAAGAAAGATTGCTTTCCTTTGAAGAACCAACCAGATTTATCTTTTCCCACTCCGCATTGCGTGAAGGCTGGGATAATCCTAATATATTCCAAATTTGCACATTAAAGCACGGCGGCGACAGTGCAGCTCAGAAACGTCAGGAGGTAGGGCGGGGGCTCAGGCTTTGCGTTGACTGGCAGGGCAGCCGTATGGATGGAGAAACCTGCGGCGATGAAGTACATGATATCAATATTCTGACAGTTATTGCAAGCGAAGGTTATACCTCTTTTGTGTCGGCGTTACAGTCTGATATGAAAGAGAACCTGCATGACAGGCCCGTGAAAGCGGATAAGAAGTACTTTGCAGGTAAAGTGGTAAGTTGCGCAGATGGGAAAGTTACCATAACCAATGCGCAGGCAGACCTGATTTACCGATATTTAATTAAGCATAATTATATTGATGAGAAGGATTATATCACATCTTCTTACCGCGAGGATATAACAAAGAGCTGTCTGGCTCCTCTGCCGGAGACTTTGCGTTGGATGGAAGAGGAAATACATGCTTTGATTCAGGGTATATTTGATGAACACGTATTGAAGTCTATGATAGGAGACGGAAATAAGACGAAGGTTACCGGTAATCCCCTTAATGATAATTTCTATAAAAAAGAATTCCAGACCCTTTGGGGACATATTAACCACAAGTATGCTTATAAGGTGGATTTTGATTCTGAAGAGCTGATAAGTAAATCAGTGGAATCCATTGACCGGGAACTTTTTGTATCGGAGCTTCAATATACGCTTTCAAAGGGATATCAGAGAGAAAAGGTCAGCCGGGGAATGGTTGTTGAGGAAACTTCTTTTTATGGTGCAGAGACAGAAACAAAGGCGTTGAAACATACACAAATCAGCCGGGTAAGGTATGACCTGGTTGGTAAGGTGGCAGAGGGAACTGCCCTGACCCGGAAGACTGCTGTGGCTATTTTGCAGGGGATTAGTCCGGCAAAGTTTGCCATGTTCAGAAATAATCCGGAAGAGTTTATAACAAAGGTGATCCGTCTGGTTAAGGAGCAAAAAGCTGCAGCGGCTGAGAAACATGCACAGGGAATTGAGAAGGCGTTTCAGGCCAGGAAACATATACAGGATTATATATTTACAGACGGCACTGCAGAAAAGAGTGTGGAGAGAAGATTTGCAGAGGACCTGGATGGGCGATTGCATTTGCAGAAGGAACAGTAATGCATATATTTTTTGTGGCAGAAACAAAAGGAACTATGGAAAGTTTAAGTCTGCGACCTGTTGAAAAGGCAAAGATTGATTGTGCAAAAAAACTTTTTGCTTCATTGTCAGGCGGTCAAGTGGTATATGATCATGTTGACAGCTATCAGCAGTTGCTTAATAAGATAATGGTATTCTAGAAAAGTATCAGCTTACAGCATGCAGCAAAAGTAAAGTTGCAATTTTTGTTGCAAAAGTTGCAGATTGAATATATACTAATAAAGATCAATGGAACGATTATTTGTTTTGCATTGTATTGGAGTTATATAAACTAAAGGAGGGGATTGAAATTACAATCTATGATATTGCTGCTCTGGCCGGAGTATCTCCCAGCACGGTTTCCCGTGCGCTTAATGGAAAGCCGGGGGTCAGCAGGAAAAAGCGGGAATTGATTCAGAAGGTGCTGGAGGAAAATCATTATATTCCGGACGAGAATGCGCGCAGCCTTGTAACCCGGCGGACACGCCTGGTGGGTATTGTGACTGATGATCTGGACTCGCAGCATCAAAATGAAGCCATTGCCCATTGTCAGAATGAACTGATTGTCAACGGGTATCAGTGCATTACCCGTTATACAGGGAAAGAGCCTGATGCTATGGGAAAGGCTGTTGCTGAACTGAGGCTTCGAAAGGTGGAGGGCGTGCTTTTAATCGGCCTTTCTTTTGTGGATCATGAGCGCCTGGAAAAATTGATTCAGAAATGGCTGCCTGATGTGCCAGTGCTTCTGGTTTATCAGAATGACAGGATTAATATGGATAATGTATACTGCATCGGAGCCAATGAAGAGCGGGGATTCCGCTGCTGTGTAGAACAATTGATTGAACGCAGCCGCAGGAATCTGGTGCTGATTGTGGAGGAAAACCGAGCCAGCCAGTCGAGGATTCAGACGTATTTTGAGGCGGCAGCCCAGGAACATCCCGATGTCCGGTATGGGGTTTACATCGGAGTGGAGCCCCGTGCGGGTGCAAAAGAGTTGGTGAGTCAGATTCTGAAGGAGCACCCGGATACAGACGGGGTTCTCTGTGTTCAGGACAGGCTGGCTATTGAAGTGATGTACGCCTTTATGGAACAGGGAAAGAGGATCCCGGAAGATATATCTGTTATAGGAGAGGGCAACTCTGAGTTGTGTGAGGTGTGCCGTCCTAAGCTGACTTCCCTGGATACCATGGTAACAGTGGCTACCATGATGTCAGTGCGTATTCTGGTGGATGTGATGGAGGGAAGGGCCCAGACTCATAAAATCACTTTGGATATGGAACTGGTCAGGCGGCAGAGCCTGTAAAACAGGCTTTTAAAAGCAATACAGGTAAGAAACGGAAACGGGAAAAGCCGGATATCAGACTGTTAGATAAGTTTGATATCCGGCTTTTTATTGAAGGGATAAAAAATTCCTTTGCAATTAAAACAAAATACAAAATTACTCATAGAGAATCAGGGCAATCATTTCAATGGGCTCATCTCCGGTACAGGCAATGCCGTGTCCCTCTCCGGGAGCACAAAAAGCCACATCACCCGGGGAAATGGAGGTGAGAGTTCCGTTGTCGTTATACTGCCCTGTTCCGCTTAAAATATAATAAGTTTCGCTGTCCCCTGTATGGATGTGGTAGCCAATCTCGGTCCCGGGATAAACAGTGGTATGTCCGAATACACGGCCTTTCCGGCTCATCTCCTCCGGCCCGTTTAACAGGCTGCGAACTGTAATTTCTCCGGTTCCGTTAAAGGGGGCCGCCTTGCGGATAGATTCTTTTTCTTCGCTTCTTCGAATCATTAAAAAACTCCTTTCATTTGAAATATAACTAAAAATAAAAAAGAAACCGATTGCGTAAGTGCAATGAAAGCTTATCATAGGAAAAATATATTTTCATCAGTAAAAATGCATAAATATAACGGTATAAAATTGTAATTATATACAAAAATGTTATTTAAATATATATAATGTTGACGTGTACAATGAAAAGTGCTATTCTTTAGTTGCAACAAAATGAAATAAACTGCAACAAATAAGCAACAGATAAAGAGGAGATAGCAAAATGGCAAGTAAAAAGAACTTACGTCAGATTTTGGACGAAAGCAAAGAGTGTTTCCTGGTTCCCTGCGTATATGACTGCGCTTCCAATCATGCGGTAGAGATGTGCGGTTTTCCGGTAAGCCTTCTTTCCGGCGGAGAAGTATCTATTTCATTAAATGGGGTAATTGACTATGGCTTTACCAACCTGTCCGATCTGGAACGGGTGGTGAGCCGGGTGGCTCAGACCTCTTCCATTCCGCTGATTGCCGATATTGAGGATGGCTTTGGAGGTCCTCTGGCGGTTTACCGTTCAGCCAGAATGCTCTCTGCAGCAGGAGCGGCAGCCATTCAGTTAGAGGATTCCGCTGATATGGAGGAAACCACCAAGATCCTGCCCAGGGATAAATACATCGCCAAGGTGCGGGCTGCACTGGCCGGCCTGGAAGGAAGTGATTGTCTGCTGATCGCCCGCAGTAACGCAGATCCTTCTGATCCGGAGCAGATGATGGAAGGGTGCGGGCGTTTGCAGGAAGCCATTGACATAGGCAGAGAGATGGGACAGTATGTGATTGCCATGATGGTGCTGGTAGGAGATATTGATCAGGCAAGAGAGATGGCGGACATTGTTACCGGGCCTAAGATTTTTGCAGATGTACGGGCCTATAAGGGTGAAGATGGACATTATCATCCTTCGGTTACCATGGATGAGCTGACACCTTTGGGATTTAAGATGTGCAGCAGCCACTATACCATGAAAGCGGCTATGGAAGGGATGCTGGAGCATGGCCTGGTAAACTTTAAGAATCAGAGCGTGACTTATTCCTTTGAAACAGCTCCTGCCTCTGGAATTGAAAGTTTTTCCTGCTCCGGAATGTATGATCCTCAGGCTTATCTTGCTTTGGAGAACAGCTTTACCAAGGGAGATAAGGAGTATACCATTGTAGGGCATCAGGTTGAAGATTATCCGGAAGGCTTTGTGAGACCGGATATTAAAGAGCGTCTGTAGTGACAGAAAGGAGATTACGGCTATGAGTTTACCTTATATTCTGACACCGGAGTCTAAGGAGCCGGCAGCAGACAGGCTTCGGAGGCTGGTTGCGGGAGACCGGGTTTTAATTGTCCCGGAACTGCATGACTGCATGTCTGCCAAGGCTGCCGAGATGAACGGTTTTGAAGTGATCATGGTTTCCAGCGGAGATTTGGCCTGTGCTTTGACCGGTATCCCGGATTTACAGCTTTTGTCCATTGACGATTTTATTCGAGTGACAGAGCAGATCACCCGCATGACTCCTATGCCTCTGATTATTGATGCCGATGATGGCTTTGGCCTTGGGCGGGCTCTCAATGCACAGTATGGCTGTATGAGAATTATGCAGGCAGGAGCAGCGGGAGTTTTGGTTACGGATACTTCTGAACTGGCCCGCAAGGGACAGCTTTCTATTCCGGATGCGGTCCTGCGTTTTAATGCGGCCCGTGCAGGGCTTGATGCCAATGGGCACCGTGGGTTTTTAATAGCCCGCTGTGACAGCGACCTGGTACATGAATTTGACTCGACAGTGGACCGGTGTGCAGCCTACATAGATGCCGGAGCGGATATGCTTTGTATTTTATGGATGCATAAGATTCCTGACCGGAAGATGAAGACTGAGATGTGCTGCAGGCTGAGAGATGCATTAAATGCCAAAGGCGGCAAATATGAAAATTTCCCTATGTGGTATCCGGATCTGTGCGGAAAGGCTCACGATCCCCAAGAGATATCCATGGAAGATTTAAAGGAACTGGGTGTATACAAGCTGGCAGGTATTCATTTCAGCGCCCATGCAGCCATGCTGGCAATGCTGGATGTGGGACATCATGTGATACAGGAGCAGTCTAATGATTACGTGGATTATCATTTTGACGATACCGGATATAAAACGTTTACTACCATGAGCATGTTTGGATTGGCTGATGGAAGCTGGGTGGAAGCGGAAAATGCCTTTGTGCGTGAGCCTCAGGATTCTGTTGCCCAGCGAAATGCAGATTATTTTGTGCGTGAGGAAGATATTCATGACCCGGATAAACAGTGATTGAGAATTGTTGAGAAGTAAAAACATATGTATTGGAGGGAAAATTATATGAAAAGATTAATTTCTGTTACATTGGCAGCCGCTATGGCGGCTTCCCTGACAGCATGTACCGGTACCGTGAATTCCGGTTCCCCGGCTGCTACGGCGGCCTCCACGGCGGCGGACAAGAGTCAGGGAGCAGCAGCCGGCAGCACTATTAAAATCGGAGTTTTAACTGACCGTTCCTCTGCTGCGGCAGCCACCGTTACCTGGGCTGAGGCTGGAGCGATTCTGGCTATGGAGGAGGCCAACGAGGCAGGAGGTTTAAACGGCACTCCCTTTGAGCTGGTGTACCGTGATACGGCCAGCGATTCTGCCAATGTGGCACAGAAGGCCACGGAACTGGTCAATGAGGGCTGTATCGCCATTCTGGGCCCTAAATCTGACGGTGAAGCACCTACGGGGGCCACCTGGGCGGAGGAAAATAAATTCCCCATGGTCACCCCTTGCACAATGAACACCCGTGTAACAGTAGAAAACGCTTCCAAATATATGTTTTCCAGCGGCTTTGTGGCATGGCCTATTGCCAAAATGAATGCCAGGTATGCTGCTGATCAGGGGTATGACAGTGCTTTTTTCATTGGAAATGATGGCGGAGCTTCCGGGGACAGCCGGGACTTCTTCTACAGAGAGCTGGGAGACGATTTCAAGAATCTGGGTTCCAACCAGGTTTCCAGTAACTCCACCGAGTTTTCCACTATTATTTCCTCGGTGGTAGGCAAGAGTCCTGATGTAATCATCGGAGCGGTTGCCGGTCCTAACTTTGTTTCTCTTGTAAACCAGGGCTCTCAGTTCGGGCTATGGGACAACTGTGATTATCTGGGCTGGTACACCTGTGATTCCACCAATACCACGGCTTTGGCAAAAGGAGGAAACTACCCTTACGGCAAGGTGCACGGCGTACAGCTTTGGCCCTTCTGGCTTGATGATATTGAGGGAAATGCAGAATTTGTGCAGAAATATTCTGATATCGGAAAGAAGTATTATAATGCAGAAATCGGGCCTTCTGATATGGGGTATACCTGGTATGTGGGTGTTAAGGCTATTATAGAGGCTGCAAAGACTACTGCAGACGACTTATCTCCGGAGACCATGACAAAAGCTCTGGGAAGCGTACATTTCAGCACTCTTTATGGAGAAGATCTGTATTTCCGGGATTTTGATCATCTGATGGCTCATGCTTACTATTATGTAACTGCGGTTGAGGACACTTCCGGCAAGTGGGATATTCCCATCGGGGATATCTATGCGGTATACCAGGGAAGTGATATGCTGCCGTCTAAGGAGGAGGTTCAGAAATATGCACAGGAGAACCAATACACCTTTACTGATTTGAGCGCCAAATAATTCGTTTCCGTCAGGCGGCAGAAGGTAAACAGCCTGCCGCCTGTTTATAATACTGGAGGAGATCTAATGACCGTATCATTCTTTTTTCAAACTCTGATTTCCGGCGTCAGCAATGGGATGGTTTCCTATCTGATGATTGCCGGTGTATCGCTGATAATCAGCGGCATGAGCATGGTAAATTTTGGGCAGGGTGCATTTTATGTGCTGGGTACCTATTTGACCTATACCATTGCAGCTAAAATCGGCTTTGTTCCTTCCCTGATTCTGGTACCGATTCTTGTAGCTGGAATCGGGTATTTTGTGGAGAAAGCCACCAGACCGCTGTTTGGTAAGGATATGCTCTATATCATGCTTCTGACCTATGGAGTAGCTTACATGCTCTGCGATATCATTGTCATGTTCTGGGGATACAGCATCCGTTTGCTTTCCCTGCCTTCTTTTTTAAATGGAGGTATTAAAATCTTTGGAATCAACTTTCCTGTATATTATATTTTTGAAATTGTAATATCGGGAATTACTGCTTTTGCCTTCTGGGCCATGATTAATAAAACCAAGTTGGGAATGCTGACCCGTGCTATTATCAGTGACCGGTCTATGGTTGCAAATTTAGGAGTCAATGTAAACCAGTTGTTCAGCGTGTTGTTTATGATCGGTATTGGCATAGCCGGGCTGGGAGGTGTTTTAAATGCTCCTATTACCGGAATGAGTCCTAAGGAAGGGTTGTCCATATTTGGAAATGTTATGCCCATCCTCTGCATCGGCGGCCTCCGCAATATGGATGGCTGTCTGCCCGCAGCTTTGCTGGTAGGATTGGTCAATGCTTTTGGCGCGGTATTTCTGCCTCAGTACTACAATGTGCTGCCTGCTGCATTGATGGTGATTTGCATGTTCATCAATCCGAGAGGCATTTTCACCAAGAGGGAGGGACGCTAGATGAAAGTATGGAAATCACTTTCTAAAATCAGACGGGATGCCATAGTGGGAGCGGCAGCTGTGATCGGGATTCTGATATATTCCCTCTTTGCATCTGATTCAATTCTGGATTTTATGAGCCGTACTATAATTATGATGCTCTTTGCCTCGGCCTTAAATATTATTCTGGGCTTTGGCGGACTGCGCCCCTTGGGAATGGCCACTTATTTTGGCATGGGAGCATACGTTTATGTAATTATGTGTGTGAGATGGGGGATGGACCGCACTCTGGCTATTGTGGGAGCCATTATTATTTCCATGGCTATCTCTTTATTTATCAATGTGCTGTGCCTGCGGGCCAATGATGATCTGACGTTTGCTTTTGTGAGCATGGGCATCAACACCCTTTTGTACACCATGGTGTTTAAAATTCAGTATGTAGGCTCTGATACGGGGCTCACCGGCAATGTGCGCCTGCCTTTTGCCAGCGGGTCAAGCGGAAATTTTTATCTGTGCTTTTTTGTATGTGTGATTTGTATTGTGCTTATTTATCTCTTTTTCCACAGCCCATTTGCCACAGTACTCAAAGGAAGCCGGGATAATCTGGAGCGTCTGACTTTTATTGGTATGAATACCATGCATGTAAGGCTGTGTGCCTGCATGGTTTCCAGCTTTTTTGTAACAATAGCCGGTATTTTGTATGCTATGAGAAATATGGGTGCTTTTCCTGTTATGTTTTCCACCAATACTTCTACGGAGGGGCTGGTCATGTGTCTGATTGGAGGCATGTACAGTTTCTTTGGGCCGATTCTGGGAGCGGTTATTGTCACGTTTATTTCTACCCAGTTGTCCATTCTGACTAATTATTATCAGTTTGTGCTGGGAGCAATCATCGTGCTGTGCGTGCTCTTTTTACAGGGCGGTCTGCTGCGGGATAAGGCATGTAAGGAGTTGGGAGAATCAGAGGAAAAGGGGGTGCTTGAGAAATGAGTGAGCCTATTTTAAAGGTAGAAAATTTAAACCGCTATTTCGGCGCGCTTCATGCTACCCGCAATGTTTCCCTTGAGATTGAAGAGGGGGAGGTACGTGCCATCATAGGACCAAACGGTGCCGGAAAAAGTACACTGATGGATCTGATTACCAACCGGACAGTGCCAAACAGCGGCAGTGTCATATTCCAGGGAGAGAATATCACCGGTCTGGTTCCTGACAAGATTGTCCGCAAAGGTATGACCAAGTGCTTCCAGATTTCCAAGCTGTTCACTAATTTGACGGTTTATGAGAATGTGCAGATTGCCCGGATTGGAATGAATAAGAAAACCTTCAGCTTATTTCCGGTTCACGATTGTTTTTTGAAGGAAGAGGTAAAACGGTATTTGTCTCTGGTGGGCCTGGATAATAAAATGAATGAAGTGGCGGCCTATCTTTCCTACGGTGATCAGAGGCGTCTGGATATTGCTATTGCTCTGGCCATGGACCCTAAACTTTTGATTCTGGATGAGCCTGCAGCAGGTGTGGCCAGGGAAGAGGCTTATACATTGATGCAGCTGGTACGAAAACTGGCTAAAGAACGGAATATGACTATTATTTTTATTGAGCACGACATGGATATTGTATTTAATTATGCGGATGTGATCTCTGTACTGCGTGATGGCGAGCTGATTGCCAGCGGCAGGCCGGAGGAAATCAAGGAAAACCAGTATGTGCAAGAGGCCTATTTAGGAGGTGGTGAATCATGATTCTTGAATTAAAGGATGTGCACAGCTATTATGATAAAAGCCATATCTTAAATGGGGTCAGTCTTTCTGTAGCTCAGGGGACTTCCGTATGTCTTCTGGGAAGAAACGGGGTGGGTAAATCCACTACCATGAAGACCATTATGGGCATGCTTAATCCCGGGGAACACTGCAGGACGGAAGGAAGCCTTTTATTCGAGGGAAAGGAACTGGCAGGCCTGAAAAGCCATGCCGTCGCCCGTCTGGGAATTGCTTATGTACCTCAGGGACGTCATATTTTCCCTACTCTGACTACGGAGGAAAATTTAAGGGTTGCATCCCGGGAAGGGGTGGATGGCAGCAGTAAATGGAACTTGGCTTCAGTTTATGAATTCTTTCCCCGCTTAGAAGAGCGAAAGGACTCCAAGGGAGACAAGCTTTCCGGCGGTGAAAAACAGATGCTGGCTGTGGCAAGAGGGCTGATGCAAAATCCCAGGATGATGCTTCTTGATGAGATTACGGAGGGGCTGGCTCCTCTTATTGTGGATCAGTTGGCTGTTATGGTACAGAATCTGATTGCCCAGGGAGTTACTATTTTAATTGCGGAGCAGAATGTGAAATTTGCTATGAAGGTCAGCAGTGACTGCTATATTCTGGAAAGGGGCGTTATTGTCCATCACCAGGCAACCAATGAACTGTCGGCAGAAACCAGGAAACAGTACCTGGGGCTATAGGCGGAAGCCGGTATGCAATTCTATGATTATAAAAGCCTCAGAAAGCCTGTAGCAAGGATTTCTGAGGCTTTTATTCATCCCTAAATACGCTTTGCCGCCAACACAGTTCTATCTGTAATACTGAGGAAACTGGGCTGCAATTCCCTGGGCCATAATATCGGCCATTTCCATTGCATTTCCTTCAATGCCGTTAAATGTATTTATGCTGTCGGTGAAATTTCCGGATATCATATCAGTGGCATCCTTCTTTAAAAGATCAAGATGATTGGAGAACATGCTTCCCCATTCATCTTCTGTCCAATTGGGATTGATATCACTGAGAAGATATGCAATCTGATCCGCATTTTCGGACCATTGTCTTTCAATGTCAGAGCCTGCGGCTGTATTTCCTTCCATTGTGGCTGCAATATATCCATTAGCCAAGGAAATATGTTGGTTCATCAGGTCTGCAAAGTCTGCTGCCACATCGTTTCCGTAGAGAGCTTGCAGGGCTGTTTCAAAATCAGCGGTATTTTGCATAAGGCGGTTAGAAACAGGCTGTGCATCGGGAAGGTCCATGATCATGCTTTGCATTGCCATTCTGGCCCAGTAAGCATGCTGTGACCATAAGAGCCGGAGATAGTTGATCAGATCCTGCTCTTCTTTACTTATCCAGGAGGCAACAGGTGGTTCTGGTAAGGGTTCTGGCATCGGAATGGGTCTGGGCATAGGTGCGGGCTGAGCAGGCATAGGTGCGGGCTGAGCAGGCATCGGTGTGGGCTGAGTGGGCATAGGTGTAGGCTGAGTGGGCATAGGTGTGGGCTGAGCGGGCATAGGTGTAGGCTGTGCAGGCATCGGTGTAGGCTGTGCAGGCATCGGTGTGGGCTGAGTGGGCATAGGTGTGGGCATAGGTGTGGGCATCGGTGTAGGCTGAACTGGCCTGGGCATTGGCTGAGGAACGTTGCTGTTGCCTCTGGGGACGCAGATCACCTGACCGATGAATAAGTTGGTGGGATTGACGCCGGGATTTGCTGCCATAATATTCTCTACCGAAGTCTGGAAGCGTTGGGACAGCAGCCACAGGGTATCTCCGGACTCAATGGTGTATAAGCAGGTTTCTTCCATGGAAGAGTTGGTGCTGTTGCTGTTATTTGTGTCTTCTGGAGCAATTGCCTGAGAGCGGAACCAGATAGGAAGCTGGGGCAGCCGGTATCCGGCCGGTATCCAGATTGTCTGGCCAACCATCATATTATTGGGATTTAAACCGGGGTTTAAAGCAATAATGGTGTCCACGGTGGTGCAATAGCGCTGGGCAAGCATCCATAAAGTATCATTTCTCTGAATGGTATATGTGCGAAGTCCTACGGGACATGGGGCAGTGCCGCCTCCTGATGGTCCGCCGGGAGACGGAGGCTGAACCGGAGGCCGGGGTCTTCTTGCAGGAATGCAGATGACCCTCCCCACTTGTAAATTGTTTGCATTCAGGCCGGGATTGGCAGATGTAATTGAATCAATTGTGGTAGAGTAACGCTGAGAAAGCAGCCAAAGCGTGTCACCTGGTCTGATGGTATAAGAAAAAAATCCTACAGGGCAAGAAGCCATAATGTGATTGCCTTTCAATAAAACAATTTGCCTTATGTTATGATAAAAATATTGAAAAGTACCTGTCACACATGGCCTTTTTTTGTTTTTTTAAAAAATATTTTTTCTAAGCTCTGAATCTGCTTGTTTTATCAGGAGCAGGTAAACATGTCAATGCGGTTTAAAGAAATTCCGGTATAAGACCAGCCGAATCTTCTGTCCCACCGGAAACCTGCGACGCTGTTAAACCAGACCTGGACGGGGAAAAACCAGAATTCCTGTCCGTTGCTTAGCCATACATAAGTAAATCGTCCAATGCAGTTGCTGATAGAGCCGGGGCTTACCATTTTTGTCCCTGCGCGGGCCTGTGTATTTCTCTGGGGTGTAGCGGAAGGGGGAGGTCCCATTGGCATTGGACCGCCCTGATTTGAGCTTTGATGTGGGGATGGGGGCATAATTTTACTCCTTTATAGTTGATGACATTAATATTATATGAGGTACAGAGGAAGTAGTGATGGAAGATAAGGGGTCAGGTTTATTACAGCAGGAACTATTTTTTGGTTCCTGCTGTTTCCTTTTCCTGGTTATAAAATAACGGGCTGTATCTGTTTTCCTTCCAGTGCCAGCTCCAGGGTGTCGGCAATTAAGTGAGTGTGGGCAATCATGGAGTTAGGTTTTTTTACAGGATCATCCTGGCCAAAGGGGACAAAATAAATATTTTTAACATTAAATAATTCCCCTACATTTTTAAAATTAATTCCCAGGGCGTCATTGGTGGAAAGGGAAATGACCAGGGGTTTTGAATTACGCAAATGGGCCTTGGCGGCCATGAGAACAGGAGAATCTGTAATGCCGTTAGCCAGCTTTGCAAGGGTGTTTCCGGTGCAGGGAGCAATGAGGAGGATATCCAGATAGCCTTTGGGTCCGATCGGCTCTGCTTCTTCCAGGCTTAATATGGGTTCATGACCGGTAATATCAGAAATACGTTTCATATATTCTCCTGTATCTCCAAACCGGGAATTGGTGAACTGGGTATTTGTTGAAAAAATAGGGTAGATGTCACCGCCCTTTTCTACCAGGGATTTTACTTCGGTTTCTATTTTGTCAAAGGTGCAGAAAGACCCGGTAAATGCCAGGCCGATTTTCATTCCTTCCAGTTTCATGGTAAGACTCCTTTATGATAGTTTTTTAACAATGCCTTCGAATAATATTTCAGCGGATGTCTGGGGGGAATAGATTCCAGGCAGTCCAAGACATAATTTGGCCCTGATATTCTGCTGTCTGCAATATTCAAAATCAACACCGCCCGGGGCAGATGCAATATCAATGACGGTAACCTCGGGATTCATGGAGAAAATCAGTTTTTTTTCAAAAATAAGTGCCGGTATAGTGTTGAAGATAAAGTCATAGGATTCCATGGATGAATTCATGTCATAAAGCGGAATGGTATCAAATCCCATGGAGTCAGCATAAGCGAGCTGGGTATCATTGCGGTCAGCTATGGTTACAAGGGCATCCAGTCCCTTTAGTTTAAGCGCCAGCGTTTTTCCGCACCTTCCGAATCCGGTGATCAGGCACTTGCTTTTGTGAAGACAGCAGGGACTTAGTTTAATTGCTTCGGCCATAGCGCCTTCTGCGGTTGCTATGGTGTTTTTTATGGTGACATCTTCCATGTCCATATAGTCAAAGCAGGCAATGCTGTTTGTTTTTGCATATTCTTTCACATAAGCAGGGATGCTTCCTCCAAACAGGGTGTGTCCGGGGGTTAGCAGATTGAGAATGTTTCCGATTCCCAGATCACTCATGGGAGGATCTGAAAACAGGCTGATTTTATCCCTGGTAAATGGAATGGGACAAAGTATGGTATGGTGGTTTTTAATTGCTTCTTCCATGGAAAAAGAGGAATCTTCATGGTTGTGGTGAATGGTTGTCTTAAATCCGTTTTCAGCCAGAATCCGGCTTAAAAAAATCTGCCTGGAATCGCCGCCTAATAAAAGAACATTGTGCATAGGTTCATCACTCCTTATAATGGTTTTATATGATAAAAAGTTTGAATTGTGTATGGAAACGGGAAACGTATTAATCTGGATTTTTATATTTGTTTCAAGAATGAAATGAAAACGAAAGATATGAAATAGAAACCTTGCAGAAACAGTAAAACTGTAATAAACTCATAAAAGACAGGATCAGGATTGGATAGTATGGAAATAGCAATGCTAAGCCCAAAAGGATATAATGATATCTATAAAATTGGTTTTAAGGAATGATCTTTTTTGTAGAAGAAAGGGGAAACATGATATCAAAATATGAATTCAACATCAAATCAAGGGAAGATTTTTATCGCCATCCTGAGAAGTACCGGGTCCAACCTTTCCGCATTTATGGAAACCTGTATTTTGTGGGAAATAAAAGTGTAGGCTCTCATTTAATCGATACTGGGGAAGGGCTGATTCTCATTGATACCACTTATCCAACCACGGCGGCCATGCTGGTTCAGTCCATCTGGGAATTGGGATTCAATCCTGGAGACCTCCGCTGCATTTTACATACACACGGCCATTTTGATCATTTTGGAGGGACGGCTCTGTTAAAGGAACTGTCGGGGGCGGCAACCTATCTTGGAGAAGGGGATGCAGTTATGTTCCAGAAACAGCCCCAACTGGCTTTGACAGAGGCAAGCGGTTGCCAATATTTTGATCCATTTGTTCCGGACCGGATTATGAGGGATGGGGATGTGATTGAACTTGGAAATACCAGCATCAGAATTGTTTCTACCCCCGGTCATTCTGACGGAGTAATATCTTTTTTTACAGAGGTTGAGGGAGACGGAGGCCGTCTGACGGCAGGAATGCATGGGGGAGCAGGCCTTAATACCATGTGCCGCTCTTTTGTTGAGAGATATGGAAACAGCCATTGCAGAAGTGATTTTTTAAACGGGCTGGAAAAGGTATATAATGAACCGGTAGATATTATGCTGGGGAATCATGCCGGGCATAACCGGACGGTTGAGAAACGGCAGTTTATGGAGGCTCATCCGGAAGCTCCTAATCCGTTCATTGACCGGTCAGAGTGGAATCGATATCTGGATTTTGTGAGAAACCGGTTTGAAACTATGGTTCGGGAAGAGGAGGAAATGGATGTCGGGGATTGCATTGTTCGTGCCAACCGATGAAATGTATGAGCAGGCACAGAAGATTTTAAAAGAGAAAGACAATCATGTGATGATTCTGAAAAAGATCAGAACGGAAGATGCGGTAACAGAAGCCCAGAGAGCTATTTCAGAAGGCGTCAATATTATTATTGCCCGGGGAAGGCAGGCAGTTGAGATTAAGAGCAATACCAATGTGGCAGTGGCAGAAATTGTGATGACAGCACAGGAACTTGGGCTCCTGGTCATGAGAGCAAAGGGCATTGTGGAGAGGGACTGTCCTAAAATCGGTATTTTTGGCTGGGGGGATATGCTCAGTGATACCACCTATTTTAATGAGCTGTACCATGTTGATTTAAGGCGCTATATCTTAAAAGACGTGGAAGAATGGAGAAATACCATGGAGAGGGCCGGGGAAGATAAGCTGGATATTATCATCGGAGGTGAAGCCGCCCTTGACGGAGCGTATCAGATGGGAATACCGGGAATTTACATGTCTTCTACAGGGGAAGCCATACGGGTAGCTCTTAAAAATGCTGAATCCCTATATTATATGGCGGAAATTGAGCAGCACAACTATGCTCAGTTTTCCACTATTTTGGACAGTGCATTTAATGGAATCATAAAGGTCAGCGTGGCAGGTAAAGTTCTTGTGATAAACCGTGCTATGGAGCAGATCCTTGGGTGTAATTCGGAAAAATGCATTGGAAAGCCAGTTGCCGGCCTTTTAAACGGCCTGGATGAAAAAGCTTTGAAGCAGATCCTGGAAGGTAAGGCGGAGAATTATTCCACGTTTCTGACCCTGAAGGACCAGTCTTTGGTGGTGTCGGTAGAACCTATTGTGGTGGGGAAGGGGATTGACGGAGCCATCATCTCATGCAACCGTTTGAAGCGACTTGACATGAATGATAAGGATGTGAGGAAGGAACAGTATTTAAGGGGATATGTGGCTTACGGAACATTTGATGATATCAGCAGGAATTTAAAGGACATGAGAAAGGTGGTGGAACTGGCCCGGCTGTATGCTCAGTCCTCCAGCCCTATGCTGATTGAAGCCATATCAGGCCCGGAACTGGATGCTGTAGCCCAGGGAATCCACAATTACAGTATGAGAAAAAACGGGCCTTTTATTATGATTAATATGGCTGGTTTGTCCCAGGACCAGCAGATGAGAACCTTGTTTGGCAGCAGGAATGAGGGAACCGGTGAGCTGGAGCCGGGAGCCATTGCAGAGGCTAATCATGGAACATTGGTAATACAGAGCATTGACAAGCTGCCCCTGCCTGCCCAGTATAATCTGGCAAAGGTCATACGGACAAAGCGGCTTATGAGAAGCGGCCAGATTGAGGATACGTTAATGATTGACACCAGAATCATTGCCTGTACTGCCAAGAATTTAACAGAGCTTCGCCGGAAATTCGAGTTTCGTTCTGATTTGTATTTCACCTTAAAGTCACTTCGCTTAAAAATCTCCAATTTAAAGGACAGGAGAGAAGATGTGGAATATCTGCTGGATCTGTATACCAGAAAATATATGGAACAGTATTCCCGGTATCATGTAATGACGGCAGGTGCCAGAAAGGCCCTTTTAGAGTATTCCTGGGAGGGAAACAGCATCCAGTTGGAAGCTTTTTGTGAACGCATGATTCTGACGGTGGGAAAAAGGGCCATTACAGAGGAGTATGTCAGGGATCTTTTGGATGAGCTGTATCACCGGGATACCAGTATTTATGCAGCAGTGGAAACGGAAATACCCACCATTAAAATGGAGAGGGAAACGGATGATAATCCGGAACGGAAACTTTTAAAAGAAGTTCTGAAAAAATATAACGGAAACCGTACCCTGACTGCCAGGGAGCTGAATATCAGCACCACCACCTTGTGGAGAAAGATAAAAAAATTTGAAATTGATGAAAAATAGAGGAGTGTATTCTTTCAAACTGAAATGATTCTGCAATGGAAAAAAGCCGGATGAAATGAATATGGTAAAAAATGAAATGCGTGCATAAGGTGTAAATTGTGCATGCATTTTCTAGGTTATTCTGTCACTTGTTCCGAGGGGAATATGAAGTTATACTTTGGCATATGCAAGAAATTCAGACGGGGCTATGATGGAGGAACTTATGAAAAATATATTTGATTTTGAAGATAACATTAGATTTGTAAAGGCGGTCTATTATAATTTTCATCCCATTCCACTGCCAAAGCCATTTAAAGATGGAACGGGAGGCATGGGGAAAAATGCTCCGGAGCAGGGGTGTGTTGAGTTGTATGACTCAGAAGGCGCATGCGCACATTTGACGGTGGGAAGAAGCTTTGTAAAAAACATATTCCCAATGATTTTAAACGGGGAAACGAAAAGCTACAATCAGTGGAGAGACACCTTATACTGGAAAACCCGGAATGCAGGCTTTCAAAGCGGTCAGGCCGTGGAAGTGGGGCAACTGGATTTGATGATGCTGGATATTCTTGCTCAACGGGCGGGAAAGCCCCTTCACAGGTTCCTTGGAGCCGGAAAGGACTGGGCAGCAGCTTATAAAGGAGGCGGTTCCCTTCTGCTGGAGGATGAGGAGCTGGTAGAAGATATGATGCGTTATGCAGAGGAAGGCTATCAGACCGTTAAATTCAAGGTGGGAAGCGATGACGGAACCAATATGGAGCGGGACTTAAGACGTATTGAAAAAGTCCGAAAGGCCCTTGGGCCGGATGCGGGAATTGCGGTGGATGCCAATCAGCGCTGGGAAGTGGAGGATGCCCACAGGTTTGCCAGACTGGCAGAGCCTTATGGACTTGCGTGGCTTGAGGAACCTGTTCATTCCCATGATATGAATGGAATCAAAAGACTGAAGGAGATGGGAGTGCCCATGCCCATTGCCTTTGGTGAATCCATGAGAACGTTTTATGCCTATGAAACTTATGTTGAAAAAGGTGTGGACCATTTACAGCCTTCCATGGGCCGCATGAGCCGGATTGACGATTTGCTTAAGATTCGTGATCTGGCAAAGGAAAAGGGGGTTACATTCTCTTCCGGAGGCAGGATTTATCTCAATGCTATCTTTGGATGCTTATATGAAGAGAATGAAAAGATTGAATATCATGAGCCCATCAGCAGGCCTGTGGGAGAATACACCTTATTTCAGCCGGAAGAGCGGGGAGGAAGGTTTTACTGCCAGTCTGATATGCCGGGAAATCCTCAGCGCATGGATGTAGAGAAGTTGGAAAAACATGGACTTCTGGAAAGTAAAAAGGTGTTTTATGCAGAAAAATAAAAAGGGATTGGAGAGGGAGGGCTATGGGAACACAGCATAGAAAAACAAAAACAATGAATATTCCAAGGTATAAAAATCCCCGTGACTTTGTAAAAAAGAATTTTGGTTTTCTGTTTATTTTACCATGGTGGATCGGATTTGCCATTTTTAAGCTGTACCCGTTTATTGCGTCTTTGACCTACAGTTTTCATCAATATAATTTATTCCGCCCGGCGTCTTTTGTGGGTCTTCAAAATTACAGGGAAATCCTCAGTGATAAGCTGACCATGATGGCATTTGAACAAACTTTTAAATATGCATTTATTACAGTGCCTCTTGAATTGGCTTTTGCTTTGTTTATTGCCTACATATTGAACTTTAAGATCAGAGGTGTGAACTTCTTTCGTACTGCTTACTATATTCCTTCCATTTTGGGAGGCTCCGTATCCATTGCAGTGTTGTGGAGATTCCTGTTTAAGACAGATGGTCTGATCAATATGATAACCGGAAGGTTTGGTTTGGAGCCATTTAATTGGCTGGGTGATCCGGGAGGAGCGTTCTTCGTGATTGTGCTTTTGCGGATCTGGCAGTTTGGATCGCCTATGGTTATTTTCCTGGCGGCATTAAAAGGAGTTTCAGCAGATTTATATGAGGCGGCCTCCATTGACGGTGCAGGAAAATGGAGACAGTTTTTAAAGATAACGGTCCCTCTTATTACACCGGTTATTTTCTACAACTTTGTCACTCAGTTATGCCACAAATTCCAGGAGTTTAACGGTCCCTTTATCATTACCAGAGGAGGCCCTCTGCGCTCCACCACCCTGGTATCCCTGCTGGTTTATAACAATGCATTTAAGAGTTATGAAATGGGAATGGCAAGTGCCATTGCATGGCTTTTGTTCCTGATCATTACCACATTTACAATTATAGCATTTATGAGCCAGAAATACTGGGTTTATTACGGTGACGAGGATGGGAGGTAGGTACAATGACAAAAGAGACAAGAAATAAAATCAACCTTTTTTTGCGGTATCTGCTTCTTATTGTAGTAGGAACTGTAATGGTATATCCTCTGATCTGGATGGTCGGAGCTTCCTTTAAAACCAATGCAGAAATTTTTTCCGGTATCGGATTTATTCCTCTGGCACCTACACTGGAGGGGTATGTAAGAGGCTTTAAGGGATATGAAGGAATGACGCTTTTGTACTTTATGGCCAATACATATAAGTTTGTGATTCCCAAGGTGGCAGCCACAGTTTTGTCAGCAGTAATTACTGCTTACGGTTTTGCAAGATTTCATTTTATTGGAAAAAAGTTTTCCTTTGCAGTGTTATTATCCACCCTGTTTCTCCCTCAGGTTGTGCTGAATGTGCCTCAGTATATTTTGTTCAATCAGATCGGCTGGCTGGATTCTTATTTTCCGCTGCTCATTCCCTCTCTCTTTGCCGGTGATACTTATTTTGTATACATGCTGATCCAGTTTCTCAGAGGCATTCCAAAAGAACTGGAAGAGGCGGCAAAAATTGACGGCTGTAATGTCATTCAGACCTTATGGTATGTAATTGTACCTATGCTGAAGCCCTCCATAGTATCCTGTGCTTTATTCCAGTTTATGTGGACGTCCAATGATTTTATGGGACCATTGATTTATATAAATACGGTTTCAAAATATCCGGTTTCCATCTTTTTGCGCATGTCTATGGATGCTGATGTAGGGTTTGAATGGAACCGTGTTCTGGCAATGTCGCTGATCGCGATTATTCCGTCCTTAACTGTTTTTTTCCTGGCACAGAGATCTTTTGTGGATGGGATTGCAGCAGGCGGGGTAAAGGGTTAAAAACTATATTATTAAGAATTGAGGAGGAACACAATGAAAAAAAACAGATTCAAACAAGCGGCTGCCCTTGCAATGGCAGGAATTATGGCGGCATCCTTAGGGGGCTGTATGCCGACGGAGAATGGCAAGACAACAGAAGGAACAACAGCAGCAGCCCAGACAGAAAGCACCGGGAGCGGGGAACCGGCAAAGGCAGAGGGCCTTCTTGTGAACACCACAGACCCTATTACCCTTCGTATGAACTGGTGGGGCGGAGACAGCAGGCATCAGGCCACCTTAGAGGCCATTAAGGCATTTGAGGCAAAGTATCCCAACATCAAGGTGGAAGCGGAGTATGAATCCTTTACAGGTCATGAGGAGAAGGTTGCACTGTCCTTAAAATCAGGCTCCGGTGCAGATGTGATTCAGCTTAACATGGACTGGGTATTTAATTATTCTCCTGACGGAAATATGTTTTTTGATTTAAATAAGGCATCAGACATTATTGATTTAAGCGCATACCACAAGTTTGACCGGGATTACTACACCATAGACGGAAAGCTTCAGTCGCTTCCTGTCAGCAACACGGGACGTGCCTTTTTCTGGAACACCACAACGTTAGAGGCTGTGGGTGTAGAGATTCCAACCACTCTGGAAGAATTGTATGCGGTTGGAGAGGCTTTTGCATCTTATGAAGACGGAACTTATTATCCCCTGATTTTAAATGAGCTGGATCGTATGACCCTGATGGTATACTATCTGCAATGCAAATACGGAAAGCCATGGGTAGAAAATTATGAACTTCAATATACACAGGAAGAGGTTCAGGAAGGTATGGAATGGCTCCTGCTGCTGGAAGAAAAACATGTAATTCCCACATTAAAGGTTCTGGCTGGAGATGGCTCTGAGCTGGTAGATACGAACCAGAGGTGGATTGACGGACATTATGCAGGAATGTATATATGGGACAGCAACTTAAAGAAATTTAAAGAAGCAGCTCCCGGCTTTGATTTTGCTGTAGGTGATTTTATCAAGATGGGTGAATTTCAGGGAGGAATGACCAAGGCGTCCATGGTATTTGCAATACCTGAAACATCAGCTCATCCGGCAGAGGCAGCAGCTTTAATTCAGTTCCTTCTGGGAGAAGCGGAAGGCGTCAAAATACTTGGAGATACTCGTGGCGTTCCTGCCAATGAAAAGGCTCTGGAATACTTAGATTTATCTTCCAGTCTTGCCGCAGAAGCTAATGCAAAGGTAATGGAATGGACAACCCTTAAGTTTGACCCTGTATTTGAGAGGTCAGCCTTAAAAAATCCTGATGGGACTTATTATATGGGTATGCAGATGTTAAGCTATGGTCAGGAGGATGCAGCGGGTGTTGCAGCGTTTATGATTGGTGACATTAATAAGCAGTTAGAATCAGCAAGATAAGTATTCTTTGCCGGGTCCCCCATGTTTCAGTGGGGGATCCGGCTTTTTGATTTTGTATAAAGTTTCTCCTTCCTTGCCAATAATTAGAAAAAGGTGCTATAATTATTATAAAATAAACCTCAGGGGCAATTCTGAAAAGATTATGAAATTTCCTGCAGGAACATTGACTTTCCACTGATACATTATTATAGTTAAGGCAAAACAGAGAGGAATGGTATACATTAGGATGAGTCAGTTTAGAAAGCATTTTATGCGGTTTATGGTCGGAAGATACGGCCCGGATAAGCTGGGGCAGTTTCTGCTCTGGACAGCTGTTGTTTTAATGGGTGTCAGTATATTTGCAAGAAGTTCCTGGCTAAATACAGCTTCTTCTATCTGTCTGATTTGGTGCTGTTTTCGTATGTTTTCCAAAAATATAGGAAGGCGGTTTGAAGAGAATCAGCGGTTTGAACGGCTGAGTTTTCGTTTTGCGGAAATATTCCGGAAATGGCGTTTTAAATTCAGCCAGATCAGGGAATACCACATTTATAAATGTCCGCAATGCAGACAAAAAATCAGAGTTCCAAGAGGGAAAGGAAAAATCAGCATTCACTGTCCTAAATGCAATACTGATTTTATTAAAAAAAGCTAAGAATGTTAAAAAGGGTTCCAAAAGCAGGAAGGCAGGGGAACTCATATTAAATAGAAGGGAACAAATATGAATTTACAATTTAAGAGGCTGGAAGCCCAGGATATTGACCAAATAATTCCGTTTTACGGCTTAAGGCCCAACAAGGCATGTGACAGTGTATACTTAGACAGTTTTATCTGGAGGGAGTACTATCATGTGCAGTATGCAATCAGCGATAACCGGGCGCTGCTGTTTCTAATGGAAAAGGATGGAGAACCCTTTTCGGCAATGCCTATGTGCAGGGAAGAGGACCTTCCCTATTATTTTCAGGAATTAACGGATTATTTTAATCAGGTGTTAAAAAAACCTCTCCGCATTTATATTGCAGATGAGGATGCAGTTAAATATTTAAATCTGGACCCGGGCAAGTTTGAGGTCAGTGAGGAAGAGGATTTAAAGGATTATCTTTATGATGCCCAGGCCATGAGAACTCTTGCGGGTAAGAAGCTTCATAAGAAAAAGAATCATCTGAATTCATTTTTAAGGGAATATGAAGGACGGTATGAATATAAGGCTCTTTCCTGCTCAGGCCGGGATGATGTTTTGGAATTTCTGGATAAATGGTGGGAAAATAAGGTTGAGTCCCCGGAATATGAGCGTCAGCTTGAATATGAGGTAATGGGAGTCCATGACATATTGAAAAACTGTGCCATGCACCATGCCAGGATGGCTGGGATTTATATTGACGGCAAGCTGAAGGCATTTACCATTGGAACATATAATGCCCTTGAAAAAATGGCTGTCATTCATATTGAAAAGGCTGACCCCAATGTAAAGGGTCTTTATCAGTTTATCAATCAGCAGTTTTTGATTCATTCTTATACGGAAGAACTGGTACTTGTAAACCGGGAAGATGATGTGGGAATGGAGGGCTTAAGAAAGGCAAAAATGTCTTACTACCCCATTGGCTTCGCCAGGAAATACGGAGTGATCCAGAAGGGCTTTTAATGATGATACGGTATCTAAAGCAGGAAGAGAAAATTGAAAGCAAGGCATTGTGGGAAAAGGTGTTTGATGAGGATTCCCAAAGTTTTATGAACTACTATTATTCGGACCGGGTAAAGCGGAATAAGATTCTGGCTGCCTGGGCTGGGGACCGGATGGTGGCTATGCTGCACCGAAATCCTTATGATGTGGTAATCAGGGACCGCTTGTGGAAGACGGATTATATTGCAGGAGTGGCTACGGATCCGGAGTACCGGCATCAGGGGCTTATGAAACGGCTTTTGCTTCGCTGCTTTTCTGATATGTATGTGGAGCGGATGGGTTTTAGTTTTCTGGTTCCTGCTGACCCGGCTATTTACCGCCCCTTTGATTTTACCTATATATGTGACTTGCCGTCCCAGGAGCTGAATGAAAAAGGACTTTTGCAGCTCAGCAGACGGGCTCTTGTAGAGCAGTCCGGAGAGTGCGGGAAAGCGGCCCGGTTTGCGGGCAAGCAATTGGAGCAGTCCTATGAGGTCTATGCTCTGCGAAATGAGGGTTATTACCGGGATTTGTGCCGGGAAGTGAGAAGCGATCAGGGCGATCTGATTCTTCTCTATACAAGAGATGAAAAAGAACAGTTAGCCGGTATTTGGGCGTATTACGGCGAAACGGCAGAGAATAAGAGAGAACTGATCTGCCTTCCTGACTATGTAAAAGAAACAGGGCCCCAAAAGCCGTCTGTTATGGGGCGGATCATTCATTTGGAGCAGTTTATTTCCGTGATCTGTTTAACCGAGAGTTGTCCTGTGGATGAGATGGAGCTGCTTCTTGAGGTAAAGGATGGTTTTATTCCGCAGAATGCAGGAATATACCGATGGAAGCTGGACCGCAAAGGATCGGTTCTGGTTCGTGTGGAAGGAGATGGCGGGCTCAAACCTCATCTGTCCATGGGAATCGGGGACCTGACCTCCTGGCTCTTTGGTTACAGTGAGCCGCCGGTGCCGGAGGAGAGCATGTCTTTGGCAGAACGCATCCGTCCTTTAAGCGGAGTGTTCTTTAATGAAATCACATAAGGTTATGATAGAAGGGCTTGCAGAAAGAGAGGAAGGGCACAATGTATCAGGCAGCAGAAGACAGATATGAGAAGATGGAATATAAGCGTTGCGGAAGGAGCGGGGTTCTGCTCCCTAAGGTGTCTTTGGGACTATGGCAGAATTTTGGCCTGGAAAAGCAGATATCAGAGCAGAGGGAGATTCTTCTAAGTGCTTTTGATATGGGAATCACTCACTTTGATCTGGCAAATAACTATGGTGCTCCTGCCAGAGGAAAAGCAGAGGAAAACTTTGGGGAAATATTCAGCAGTGACTTAAGAACTTACCGGGATGAGCTGCTTATTTCTACCAAGGCAGGATTTGATATGTGGCCGGGGCCTTACGGAAACTGGGGTTCCAGAAAGTATTTAATGGCCAGTCTGGATCAGAGTCTCATTCGTATGGGACTTGAATATGTGGATATTTTCTACCACCACAGGCCGGACCCGGATACTCCTCTGGAGGAGACGATGGGAGCTCTGGCTGATATTGTGAAGCAGGGAAAGGCCCTTTATGTGGGGATTTCCAACTACGGAGAACTGGAGGCAAGGGAAGCAATCCAGATGCTGAGAATTCAGGGCGTGACCTGTCTCATCAGCCAGCCAAGATATAACATGTTTGAGAGAGATCCGGAAAAGGGGTTGTTTCATGCTCTTCTGGAAAGTGGTTCAGGTTGTATCTGCTACAGCCCTCTGGCTCAGGGAGCTCTGACAGACCGCTACTTAAACGGCATTCCGGAAGGTTCCAGAGCATCAAGGGAAGGGACTACAGTGAGCGGACGTTATCTGACTGATCATAAACTGGCCCAGATCAAAGCCCTTCATGAGCTGGCAGAAAAGAGGGGACAGACTCTGGCCCAGATGGCACTTTCCTGGGTGCTTCGGGAAGAGGCAGTGACTTCCGTCCTGATTGGAGCCAGCAGCGTAAAGCAGTTGAAAGGAAATGTGGACTGTTTAAAGAACCTGGAATTTACAGACGAAGAGCTGGCTCAGATTGATTTTATTTTAAATTAATTGATAAAAGGGACTGTTAAAACAGATGGGGCAGGTGTTTGGAATGATTTATGAAGTCGGAGATATTGTTAAATTAAAAAAGCCCCATCCCTGCGGGAGTCAGGAATGGGAGATTCTGCGGGTAGGGGCGGATTTTCGTTTAAAATGCATGGGTTGTTCTCATCAGATTATGGTGGCACGGAAACTGGTGGAGAAAAATACCAGAGGTTTGAAGTCTTGTGATGGAACGCCAAAGGCTTAAATGCCGTTGATCAGATAAATACACCGGAAAAGTACAAAAAATGCCGGAAAATGAGAAAAATGCTTGCTTTTATAAAAAAAGTCCGGTATAATATCATTTTGTGACATATTAAATCCTTGCTCCTGAAACTGAAGACAGGGGCCAGAGACCACAAGGAGGTAAACAAGCATGAACAAATATGAGTTAACCGTTGTTCTTAACGCAAAGCTCGAGGATGAAGAGAGAGCAGCAGCCCTGGAGAAAGTGACAGGCTATATCACTCGTTTCAATGGTGCTGTAACTAACATCGATGAATGGGGTAAGAAGAGATTAGCTTACGAAATTCAGAAGATGAAAGAGGGATTCTACTACTTCATCAAGTTTGATGGCGATTCTACAACTCCGAACGAGTTAGAAGCACACGTTCGTATTATGGAGCCGGTCATCAGATATTTATGCGTAAGACAAGAGGCATAATAGATAAAGAAAGTGTGATCGTATGAACAGAGTAATCCTTATGGGCAGATTGACCCGTGATCCAGAAGTAAGATATTCCCAGGGAGAGCGCGCTATGGCAATCGCAAGGTACAGCCTTGCCGTTGACCGCAGAGGCCGCAGGAATCAGGACGCTAATGAACAGACTGCAGATTTTATCAACTGTGTTGCATTTGACAAGGCAGGAGAGTTTGCGGAGAAGTATTTTCGTCAGGGTATGAGAGTATTGGTTTCCGGAAGGATCCAAACTGGAAGTTATACGAATAAAGAAGGCATAAAGGTTTATACAACCGATGTGATTGTAGAAGATCAAGAATTCGCTGACAGCAAGGGAGCGTCTTCAGGAGAGGGCGGCGGTTATCAGCCCACCTCCAGACCGACACCTTCCAGTGCAATTGGCGATGGATTTATGAATATTCCGGATGGAGTCGAAGACGAAGGACTTCCATTCAACTAAATCTAACAGGAGGCAAGACCAATGGCATATAACAAAAATGATAAGGCTGATGGCGCTAAGTTTAGAAGAGGCGGCATGCGCAGAAGAAAAAAAGTATGTGTATTCTGCGGAGAGAAGAACGGCGTTATTGATTATAAAGATGTAAATAAATTAAAAAGATATGTGTCTGAGAGAGGAAAAATCCTTCCCAGACGTATCACAGGCAACTGCGCAAAGCATCAGAGAGCGCTTACTGTTGCTATTAAGAGAGCAAGACATATCGCTCTTATGCCTTACACAATGGATTAATAGCGTATTTTCGCTGTTTTTAACTTGTGTAGTACAGGCTTAAACAAATAATAAACAAAATGGAAAGACCTTGCATGAAAGTGTTGGGTCTTTTTTGTGTGAAGTGGATCGGCTACAATAAACTGGACAGATATTTTAAGGGCATATTGGTCATGCTATAATAAACTGGACACGAAGTTAAGAGAAATAACCTTAAAAATGTTGTCTAGAAAAGTGTTAACAATCCAAACCTCAAAGCGTGGACGCTCTTTGGGGTTCTATTTATTTGGGATAGCATTACTCTCAGGGAAGTTTATTCAGCTACTTAAAAGGTAAGGTAAAGTGGGCATATATAAGTTGTCACAGCTGAAAAGATATGGTAAAATACTGTCATGGAGCAATCATGTTGCAGGGTGTGCTGACCTCATTCTTATAGGATGGGGGTGATGCTTATGAAATTTGACTTTAAGGATTTAATGACTTTTGGTCTTTTTCTTCTGGCATTACTTACATTCGTTTTTACGTTTAGTAAGTAATACATAGCAAAAACCACCCTGATATACTTGACGGTGATCTGGGTGGCTCTGCTTCTCATATAATCGGTCAACCACCTTGTGGATGGTTGTTCCTCTTAACTGTATTATAGCATATGATATGAGATAATTCAATATTAGTCAAAAATATTTTAATGTATAAAAATACACTAATACACAGAAAATGCTCATAAAAGGGTTTATCAGTCTCTTTTAGAAATAGATACTTTATTCCAGTGATTTGTTAATAAATTTTATAGAGCCTTATACGTGTTTAAACAAATATAGGCTATAGGATTAAAAGGGGGGATCAAAGTATGAATTCAAATGAGATTAACAGTTTCATTGAGATTAATAGTGATGCATTATTATTTATTGGATACATGGTAGATAAATATGGAGATGTACTTGTAATTGGTTCAGAAAAACATTAGAAGAATCTTTTTCAGAATATCATCATGATTATTTGTATTTTTGTTTGACTAAAGCGACTAGAAGTTTATTAGCATCTAATATCCTGGCTAATTTGAGATATCGTGAAGATGCAATGATATTATGTAGATCAGCATATGAGACATATTTATTAATACAATCTATGCATTTAGAATATGATAAGTATAAAGAATATTTATATAATCAAATAGATAAAAATGAGATTACGGAATTAGAATACATATTAAATAAATTAAAAAAATATCTTATTATAATTTTAGATGAACTTGACTTTTCTATGAGAAATTCTAACTTAAAAGATATGATATTGAAAAGAATTAATGAGATTATTATTTAAAAAGGCGTTATAGCATACTGTTATTTTTTTTGGAAGAACAAGTAAGGAATGTGAAGATAGAAGTATAAACGAGAACGGTGATGATGGTATGTTAGCATATGAGAAGGGATAATTCAATTGGTTAAAGTCATTTCAATGTATAAAAACACACCAATACACAGAAAAGCGCTTATAAAAGAATTTATTAGTCTCTTTTAGAAGTAGATACTTTATTCTGGTGATTTGTAAACAAGTTTTATAGGGCCTTATACCTGTTTAAACAAATTTGTAAACAAATCAAAACGAGCAGGACAACGGCTGACGAAGCAGGACAAATTGTTGGAATATTCAGAAAAACAACTGACGGTTACTGACGAGTTGTGACGAAGAGAAAGTTGTTCATATCACTCTTATGCCTTACACAATGGATTTAAATTGGACAACTTTTAAAGTTGCGCTGCAATTGGAGAATGGAGTCTGATGATAAGAAAAGACTTTGCATGAGAATGTGAGGTCTTTTTTGTAGTTTAATTATGAACAGTAAACCTTCTTTAAATGCCGGCTGAGATAGGAGTGCTATTGTGGCAAAGGACAATATAGTATATAATTGCTTATCAGCAGGAATTGGCTGGGGCGATTGGTGATATCATTTGGACTTAGGAGATAAACCATGGAAAATAATAAAGAAGTGATTCAAGCTATAAAAGAATACTGTTTCAAACATCCGGGAGCATATGAGGCAGGGCCATTTAATGAATATCCCATCTGTTTTAAAGTTATGGGAAAAATATTTGCACAGTTTAATCCGGTAGAAAAGTGTTACAGTATAACTTTAAAATGTGAGCCAGATAAGACAGGCCTTTACCGGCAGAATTACCCGGATCGTATCGTAGGTGGGTATCACTGTCCGCCGGTTCAGCAGCCCTATTGGAATACTGTTAATCTGGATATATTTTCTGATATGGAACTGTTATATCAGATGATTGATGAAGCGTATCTTGCTGTCATCTGTAAATTCAATAAAAAAGAAAAAGCGGAACTGGGGAATTTATCTAAATTGGAATTTAAGGACACAAATGGGGAAGATCAGGATTTTGCATTGCTTTGCACCAAATTGGATGAGGCACTTAATGAGCTTGTTGGAGGTTTAATCCAGAGAAGCCAGTATGAGCAATATAATAAAAGAGACAGTATTCATGATGTGATTGTGGTGTATGAGAATGGAGAACCTGTTGGATGCGGGGCTTTTAAAATGTATGACCCGGATCATGCAGAATTAAAGAGAATTTATGTGGAGCCATTTTATCGTAATACGGGATTAGGCGCAGAGCTGGTACGGAGATTAGAGGCAAGGGCAAAGATAAAGGGATACCAATGGTGCATGTTAGAGACAGGGAAGCCTATGGAGGCAGCCTGCCATATGTATAAAAAATTAGGGTATAAGGTTATGCCAAATTATGGGCAGTATGCAGATATGCCGGATTCCATTTGTATGGAACGAAAGATTTGATTGAAAGGTTCCAGGAAATAACCAGTATATGATTTATTGTGTATAAAAGATGGAAATTTGGTACAATATAAGGATGAATCTTTGATTATGATAAAACCTTATATATGGTAACCTTATGTTATGAGAGGAGTGTCTTATAAATAAAGTTACACATCAAATTTGAAAGAAGGAAAATTGATTATGGGAATTATAAGCTGGATTATCATTGGTGCTTTGGCTGGCTGGATCGCCAGTATGTTCACTGGAAACAATAGGACCATGGGTGCTTTTGCCAATATAGCGACAGGAGTTGCCGGGGGACTGATCGGTGGGTTTTTAATGAGTATTCTGGGGGGAACCGGAATTACCGGGTTTAACATCTGGAGTCTGGTTGTTTCCACTATAGGTGCAGCTATTTTGTTGTCTGTTATCAATGCATTTTCAAGAAGGAAGTCATAACAGAAATGAGCATGAAATATGCCGGATCAGAGGGCTTTTCATGCTCATTCTACATAAATTTTAGAGTTATCTTTTAACAATCTTTATAATAATTATATTGATATTTTACATCAAAGGGGATGCCTAGTTCAGCAAAGTTAGAGGCAATTCTTTTTTTGTTTTCATCGTCTTCCATGATGTTAATGGTTTTAAAAATTCCATCCACCACTTTGGAAAATCTTGATACAGGAATTCCTGCTGCCATTTCCTCTTTTCCCCACAGGGCCTTGTGTCTTGTACCGGTACAGAGAAGAGAAATATTCATATCCTGGGTCACGTATGGTCTTGCGGAGCATTCCAGACAGACAGCCTGATTTCCAAGCATATTAATGTTTTTAGGCATACCGTAGGAATAAGCGTATCCCTGTGTGATTCTCATGATATTATAAGGATTGGTCACAATTACTACCACATCCGGTTCCTTATCATACTTTTCCAGAGGTTGTACCAGCATTCCGTACATGGGCTTTTGAGAGTAGGATAGTCCGGCCCGTATTTCTGCGCTCAATTCCGGGCTGGAATAGAGTCCCAGTCTGGCCCAGTTTTCACCATGAGCATTTTTTTCATCTGCAGGATTGATTCCAAGAACCCTGGGGCCGCTTTGGCAGGAAAAGGAGCCCGCATTGGCCTTAATGCTGTGGCCTGCGGAAGCTCCTTTTACCATCTGGCAGTAACGAATGGGCTTTTTAGGGAAAATTGCTTCTGTCTTTTGGAACTCAGCTTCCGTTTCAATTAATTTTACTCCTACGGCCCTGCGGGCTAAATCCAGGGAGGCGTATAATTTTGCGGTATCTTCTTTCCAATTATCATACATTATTCTTTTACCTGATCGTCGCTGGTGTAAAACTCAAATACACTTGGAAATGCCTTGTTTATTTTTTCCTGAACAGCCTGGTCTTTGAAACACTCTGCAAAGGCAACTGCCCAGTCAGAAGCAGCATCCTCTTCTCTTACGATAACACCCATGGGATAATTAATCATGGAAGTATCTCTTGCAATGTAAGTTGAGGCGTCCTTTCCGGAAGCTGCCATGTGAGTAAAGAATACACATGCGCCATCTAAATCTGCAAGAGCTGTTACAGTTTGTCCCTGTTCCATTTCAATAATTTCAAGGTTTTTCGGGTTTTCAATGATGTCGGCAACTGTGGCCTGCTTTTGGTCCGCATTGATCTTGATCAGACCTTCCTGCTCTAAAATTCTGAGGGCAATGTCCTCATTCATGGCGTCGTTCATTACTGCAATCTTTGCATTGTCAGGGAATTCTGAGATTGAAGCATGTTTTTCTGAATACAGGCCGATCCCGGTATACATGGCGTATGGCTTTGCCATGTCAAGAGCAGCTCCATTGTTTTCATTATAACTCATAACAAATTTTTTGTGCTGTCCCAGAGCCATGTCTGTTTCCCCACTTGCACAGGCTTCTAAAACTACCGGATTGGCATCAAAGGTTTTAAACTCCGTTTCATATCCTTTGGCTTCAAAAATTTCCTTGATGGCATCGTAGTAGACCTGGGAAATAGCGGTTCCTCCGATTACGATTTTTTTAGCAGCTTCCTTTGAGGTTTCCTGGGATGAAGCGGACTGGGTAACTGCTTCCGTTGCTGGCGCGGCATCTTTTTTTCCGCATCCGGTCATTCCTGTTATTGCTGCCATGGCAGCTAATGTTAATAATAAAGTACTTTTTTTCATTTCTTTCTCCTTTTGTCAATTCAATTTATTATATATCTTTTTTCCCAACCCTTGGATCAGAAGAACCAATAGAATGAGGATGACAACAATAAAATACATGATTGCATAATCAAACCGCTGGTATCCATATGTGAGGGCCACAGCTCCAAGGCCTCCGGCCCCTACGGCTCCAGCCATTGCTGTCATGTTCAGCATATTGATCAGCATAATGGTAAAGTTGGCCACCAGACTGGGCAGGGCTTCCACCAGCATGATCTTGTAGACAATCTGGGGCTTGGAAGCACCAAATGCTTTGGCTGCTTTAATCAGTTGGGGGTCCACTGTCTGAAGTGAATTTTCTGTCATTCTGGTTGCAAATGGAGTGCAGCCAATGGTGATTGCAAATATAGCGGCCTCTGTTCCGATTCTTGTTCCCAGAACCAGTCTGGTGAGGGGAGCAATGGCAACAATTAAAATCATGGTGGGAAATGAACGGATAATGTCTGTCACCTTTCCAAGGATATAATTAACACCTTGATTGGGGGAAAGTCCGTTTTTATCTGTTATGAACAGAATGATGCCAAGGATCATGCCAAAAAAAATGGATAAAATGGCGGAAACAAAGACCATTTGAAGGGTAGCAAAGATAGCCGGTACAATGACCGATGGAAAGTATCGAAATAAATTGGATCTTTCCAGCCATAAGGAAATGGTATTCATCAAAGTGCCCTCCTTTCAGCCCGGTAATTGATTTCATGGGATTGGAGATAGCTTTCGCAAACAGGCAGATCTTCTGTATTTACATTTATAGTTACATTGCCGTACTTATGGTCACGGAACTCAAAGAAGTCCGAATCTACCATGGTATAAGGATATTTAAGCAGTTTTCCCAGTTCCCATAAAAGGGTACCGAAGGAAAGCTCCAATGTGAGATTGACACCTGATGCGGGAACCAGATTTTTTTCAGATGTTCCCAGAAGCTTTTGCAGGGCAGGAGGTTTTTGCAGGAAAAGCTCCTTTACATCTCCATAAGCCGAAACCTCTCCTCTCTCCAGAATTGCCATCTTGTGGCAGAACTGCTGTACCACCGGCATCTCATGGGTAACCATAATGATGGTAATTCCCATTTCCTTTCGTATATCTTCCAGCAGATTTAAAATAGAGGAAGTAATATTGGGATCTAAGGAGGAGGTGCTTTCATCGGAAAGTATGTACTTAGGATTCATGGTAAGAGCCCGGGCAATAGCAACTCTCTGTTTTTGCCCGCCGCTTAGTTCGGAAGGCCTGGATTTTAATTTGTCCTTTAAACCAACCATTTCAGCCAGATCATAGACTCTTTTTTTTATGTCAGCTTTCGGGACTCCCCAGCATTCCATGGGAAGAGCAATATTCTGATATACATTTTTCCGGCTGACCAGAGAAAAGTTCTGGAAAATCATTCCCATGTTTTTGCGGAAAAGCCTGGACTGTTTTTCGCCCAGGGATTCCAGACATACGCCATCTACCACAATCGAGCCGGAATCATAAGAATCCAGCCCGGCCAGACAATTTAAAAGTGTGGATTTACCCACTCCGCTGGGACCAGTAAGTCCGTATACCTGACTGTCCTCTATGGTCAGGCTGACGTTTTTTAAAACCTGCAGATCGCCAAAGGCTTTGTTTATGTTTTTTATTTCTATCACGAATGCACCTGTCTTGTTTTTATAGGTTAGTTTGTATCGGAATGTAAAAAATATACAGTTAAGTCTTGTATTTCGGGCAAATCTATTCTATTATGCCTTAGCGCCCCTATGTTAGTCAAATCGAAATATACTATAAATAAAGGGTATTAATAGAAAAGTTCTATATATGAAACCGAATAGTCCGTTGGAAGGGCCTGTCCGGGGTGGTAAGGCGGTAATTGGCCGGCAGAATATTCATAACGTCCGGAATATCCTGAGCTTCCAGTGCAATGGCACAGGAGGGGGAGGAAAAAGCACCATGGTGAAGTGGAAGGCTGCTGGGCAAAAATCCGCCTGAATACAGAACAAGAGCAGGAGCATCAGTCAGCATTTTTAAAGTCAGTCCTGTTTCCGGGTCACGGAGAGTGCAGGCCTTTTTTAAAGGCGTTGTATGATTGACGGACCGGAGAGTCCGGAAGGCATGGTTTTTATTAAGAATATAGGCGTTATTATACCCTTTTCCAATTTCAAGCTGTTCCTGGCTCAGGAAGTCACAGGCAGAAGCAGCAGATTTTATCTGTCTGATACGGCGGAAATCAAAAGCTGTATCTGCCGCAGGAACAATATCCTCAGGCAGGTGGTTCTTATTATTGATGCATACATTGTTAGCGAAAATCTGAAGCTCTTGTTCCAGTGCGGTGCGGGAGAAATTTCCCGACAGATTCCAGTAAGTGTGATTGGACATATTAATATAGGTAGGAGAGTCGGTTTCAGCCCTGTATTCTATGGTGAGCCAGTTGGTGTCCTCCAGGGTATATCTGGTGTAATAGATCCGATTTCCGGGATAGCCGTCCAGGCCGTCGGGCTGCCTGGCAGACAGAAGGATAGAGGCGGATTCTAAGCCGCAGGAAAAGGATTGCACCTGCCAGAGCCAGGCGGACAGGCTGTTTATGCCGCCGTGAAGCTGACTGTCCTGGTCATTTTGGGTCAGATGGTGGACATGCTGGTTTATGGGAAGGCGGGCTCCCCGGATCCTTCCTGCGTTAGGGCCTAATGTTGCACCGGCATAGCAGACACAGCGCTCATATTGGGTGATATCATCAAAGCCCAGAGTAATGGGCCGGGAGCTTCCGTCTTTACCTGTTATGGCAATTTTTTGAATGGAGGCCCCAAGGGCTGTAATGGAAACTACCATGCCAAGGCTGGTGGACATATCGTAGATGGTATGGAAATTTCCGCTTTTATCCGGTAATTCTCTGGTTGTGGTCTTCATATTTTGCTCCTCCATTTTTAAATAAGTATAATGGATTTATTTGAAAAGAAAAACATGGGGTCAGCAGAAAAGCAAGTTTTAACAACGACAGAGCAAATGAAAATAATGATGAGCGGAAAATAAGCGGTATAATAAGATTAGTGAATGGATTACACAATGTGTGGAAAAGGAGGGAAAGGAATGGAGAGTGTGCTGGAATTCCAGAATATATCCAAATACTTTCCGGGGGTAAAGGCCCTGGATCAGGTTTCCTTTCAGGCCCATTCGGGAGAGGTGCTGGCATTTCTGGGGGAAAACGGAGCCGGGAAGTCTACGCTTTTAAAGGTGCTGAATGGGGATTACCAGCCTACCGATGGAAAATATCTTTTGGATGGGGTTGAAAAGCATTTTCAGTCACCTCACCAGGCGATTGAAGACGGGATTTCTGTCATATACCAGGAACGGCAGATACTTTTGGAATTGTCGGTGGCAGAAAATATTTATTTGGGAAGGATGCCTGTAAACAGACTGGGCTTCATTGACAGCCGAAAGGCAAATGAGATGGCGGCGGGAATCATTGAGGACTTTGGACTTCCCATCAGCCCTGCTGCAAAGGTAAAGGATTTGAGCATTGCCTATCAGCAGATGGTAGAAATTATGAAAGCCTATTCCAGGGAAAATTTAAAGGTAATCTGTTTTGACGAGCCGACGGCTTCTTTGTCAGATTCAGAAATTGAATCCCTGTTTAAGATCATCGAGAAGCTGAAATCAGAAGAAAAAATCATCATTTATGTTTCTCACCGTATGGATGAGATTCAAAGGATTACGGACAAGGTGGTAATTTTTAAAGATGGACGCTATGTGGCAACCGTGGAAACGGGAAAGGTTCCGGAAGCAGAAATGATACGCATGATGGTTGGCCGGGATTTAGGAGATATTTATCGGAATCTGGAACGGAATAAAAAGATTGGAGAGGTCCTTCTGGAGGTTAAAAATTTATCTTCCGATTACGTAAAAGAAAATTCCTTTATCCTAAGAAAGGGAGAAGTCCTGGGATTTTCGGGCCTTGTGGGGGCTGGGAGGACAGAACTGATGAGGGCAATCATTGGAGCTGATTCCGTAAGAGGCGGAGAAATTTTTCTGGAGGGAAAGAAAATACGGAACCGGTCGCCCCGGGAAGCGATGGAGCATGGAATCGTGCTGGTGCCGGAAGACCGAAAGCTTCAGGGAATTCTGGCTAATTTAAGCATCAGTCACAATATTAATATTTCTATGCTGGATGCTAATTCCAGCAGACTGGGGTTTGTCAGCCGGGAAAAAGAGGAGACACAAGCGTTAAAAGGAATACAGGATTTTAAAATTAAAACTCATTCACCGGATAAAAAAATTGTGGAACTTTCCGGAGGAAACCAGCAAAAATGTATTGTGGCCCGCTGGATCAGTACAAATCCCAAGGTGCTGATTCTGGATGAACCCACAAAAGGAATTGATGTAGGGGCCAAATCAGAATTCTATCAGATGATATGCAATTTTGCCGGACAAGGATTGGGGGTCATCCTGATTTCTTCCGAGCTGCCGGAGGTTCTAGGTCTGTCGGACCGGATCATTGTTATGAAATCATTGAAAATCGCAGGAGAAATAAATGCTGAGGAAGCAACGGAAAGCCGGCTTTTAAGCCTTGGTATGATTGGGGAGGTACAGGAATAATGGGAACCAATAAGAAAAGCGGATTAAGAATCAGCGGTGACAAGATCGTATTGCTGGCCGCAATTGCAGCGGTATTTGCGCTTTTTACCGCAATGAATAAGAACTTCCTTTCTCTCACCAATATGATCAACATTTTGATTGCAGCATCCCTTGTGGGGCTGATTGCGGTGGGACATACATATCTGATTATTGCAGGACAAAATGATTTATCTCCCGGCTCTCTGGCTGCATTTTCCGGAGTTGTGGCAGCTTTGCTGGTCAGCAAAGGAGTACCTTTTGGCGCAGCAGTTCTGATTACCATTGGCTGCGGTGTATTGGTAGGGGTTTTTAATGCTTTTATGGTGAATCAGATTCATCTGGAGGCATTTATCGCAACTTTGGTGACTCAGTCCATTATCAGAGGCTTTGCATATATTCTCTGCGGGGGAAAACCTGTTTCCATCAGCAATAAGACATTTATTATCCTGGGAAGAGCCAGAATTTTAAACATTCCTCTTTCCGTATGGATTATGGTGATCTGTATGATTCTGTTTGGAATCATTCTTGCCAGGACCAAATTCGGAAGAAGCATATATGCAATCGGAGGCAGCAGGGAGGCGGCCAGACTGGCCGGATTAAATCCCAGAAGGATTATTACGACTACCTATATCATGATGGGTGTTCTCTGTTCCATCGGCGGTATTGTTTTTGCTGCCCGCATGAACTCAGGACAGCCCGCAGCTAATATAAACCTGGAGTTTGATGCCATTACTGCGGTCATCTTAGGAGGGGTTTCATTTGCAGGCGGTGTGGGTGATATGGGAGGAACCATTCTGGGCATTATTTTGATCCAGTCCTTTAATACGGGACTGACCATGGTCAATGTTCCCAGCTTCTGGCAGTATGTGGCAAAGGGCGGTCTTCTGCTGTTTGCGCTGGCTACAGACTATGTCAGAAAACAGAAGAGAGAGAAGGATTTATTGGCAGCTTCTATGAAAAACTTATAGGGATTCCATGGAGAGCCATCAGGCTTTCTTAGAATAAAGCAAAAATAAAACAGGAGGGTTATAAAATGAAAAAAGCAACAGTATTTATGATGGCAGCAGCATTGGCGGCAGGGTTGACGGGGTGCAGCGGATTTTCTGATGAAAGCACCGCCACTACCACGGCAGGAGCAGGGACAACCAAAGCAGCAGAATCAGGAGAAAGTACAACTGGCGGTACGGAAAAGGGAGTTATTTATGGCATTTATAAAGCGGGGGATCAGACCTGGTTTATTGATGAGGGGGCAGCAGCTCAGGCGGCTGTAGAAGAACAGGGTGATGAATTCATTTATGTGGATGCAAAGATGAATCCAGAAGAATATTTAAAGGCTATTGATAATGCGATTGCCAATAAGGCAAAGGGAATTGTAACCTGCATTCCTGACCAGACCATGTCTCAGGCAGTAGTTGATAAGTGCAAGGAGGCCGGAATTCCCATTGTAGCGGCAGATGATGCCCTTCAGACCGATGCAGGAGATAAGATTGCTCCATGGGTGGGAATTAATGCATATGTAATCGGAGAGGCAAACGGCCAGTGGCTGGCAGACTATGCCAATGAAAACAATCTGGCTGAAGATCCGGAATGCGGACTGCTTATTATGACCATGGATACGGTTTCTTCCTGTGTACCCCGTGCGGAAGGCGAATATGATAAATTTATCGAAGTAAGCCCCAATTTTGCCAAAGAGCGGATTTATAAAGCAGATTATGATGGAACTACAGAAAAAGGTAATGTTGCCGCCACCTCAGTGATTACGGCTCATCCGGAAATTAAAAGATGGCTGATAACCGGTGCCAATGAAGAAGGAACCATAGGTGCAGTTCGTGCTCTGGAGAGTGCAGGTCTTGATAAAGACGCATGTGTAGTTGGATTAGGCGGTTACTTGGCAAAAGATGAATGGAACAATAAGGGAGCCGAAGGAACCAGTATGAAGGCAGCAGCGTACTTTTCTTCTGACTCTGTAGGAGCCGGTTCTGTGAAGGTTTTATACGATGTGATTGCCGGAAAAGAAGTTCCCCTGGAAACAGCAGTGGATGCAGTGGTAGTAACACCTGAAAATTACAAGGAAGTAATGGGCAAGGCAGCGGAATAAATTGCCTGGAAATGAAAAAACAGCCTCTGCAATGCAGGGCTGTTTTTTCAGCTTCGGATGGAAAACCTGTATTCGGAAGGCGTGGTTCCCGCCACCTTCTTAAATGTGGTACAAAAACTGCTTTCACTGGAAAAGCCGGTGCTGTAACAGATATCTTTAATGCTGGTATCAGAGGACTTTAAAAGGAACTTGGCATTGTTGATCCGGGCGGCTATGACATACTCATGAGGAGAAAAACCAGATTCCTTTTTAAATAACCTGCTGAAATAAAAGGGGCTTAAAGAGGCCTGCCCAGCCAGATCCTTTAAGGTGAGGGAATCTGTCAGATGATCGTTGATGTAGGCAATGGTGTCTTCAATGATGCTGGAGGAAATATTTTCAGAATGTTCCATATCCTTATTGACCAGAAGCTCAGTCAGAATGTTGACAATGTAATTATTAAGCAGGGCTTCCTTTATGGAAATGCGTTCCTTAAACTGCAGATAGATCTTGTGGAGATATTTTTCCAGACGATAGGTATCCCTTAAGGTGATGACAGGAGCTCCCCCTGCCAGGATTGCTTCATAATACCCCAGTGCAGTATTGCCGTCAAAATGGAGCCACTCTGCTTCCCAGCCTATGGAAGTCCAGTATGCGTGAGGTTCGTAACAGTTTAAGAGGACTACCTGGTCGGCATGGGCATAAAGGGTCCGTCCTTCGGTTTCTACCTGACATTCTCCCTTTCGCACAAACATAATCAGGAAACTGTCATACGCATTCCTGTGAAGGGAATAACCGGGCTGATACCGGAACAGGCCCATGTTGATGGGATATAAGAAGAGGTTTTTGGCCTGAGTGCTGGGGGTATAGACGTAATAGTCTGAGCCGGCTGCAATGCCCCGTTCTGTTGACAGCATAGGAGAGCCTCCTTTCCTTGTATGTGAAATCATTATAGGAAAAAAATAGAAAATAGTCAATTCTATTAGAGCAATTTTTATAAATTATAAGGCAACTAAATGTAATGAAAATAAAAGGTGTGGGTTATATAGTATAGGCAAGAACTGAAAAGGAGGCACAAAATGAATACAGTTAAGATCTGGGAGGAGTCCATTGTCATTCCCACCTATGAAGCCGGGGAAGCAGATAAGAATCCCATGTTTCTTGAAAGACGGGTTTATCAGGGAAGCTCAGGAAAAATTTATCCTTATCCTGCAGTGGAAAAAATATATGATGAAAAAATTAATAAAACATACAGGGCTGTATGGCTGGAAAATGAATATTTAAAGGTTATGATACTTCCGGAGCTGGGAGGCAGAATCCAGAGGGCTTTTGACAAAACAAACCAATATGATTTTGTATATTATAACCACGTGATCAAGCCTGCCCTGGTAGGGCTGTGCGGTCCCTGGATCAGCGGAGGAATCGAATTTAACTGGCCTCAGCATCACAGACCCAACACTTGTTCTCCGGTGGATTACATGTTGATTGAACAGGAAGACGGATCAAAGACCTGCCGCATCTGTGATGTGGATCAGATGTATGGAACAAAGGGAGAAGCCAGCTTTACTTTATATCCGAGAAAGGCCTACATAGAGATTAAGGGCCGCCTTTACAATCCTACGCCCCTTCCCCAGACCTTTTTATGGTGGGCCAATCCCGCTGTTCCGGTCAATGACTATACCCAGTCCATTTTCCCTCCGGATGTCCATGCGGTGATGGATCATGGAAAAAGGGATGTTTCCCGGTTCCCTATTGCTACGGGGATATACTATAAGCATGATTACAGCGAGGGCGTGGATATTTCCCGCTATAAGAATATTCCGGTGCCCACTTCTTATATGGCAGAAAAGAGCAGTTTTGATTTTGTGGGAGGTTATGACTACCAGGTTGGAGCAGGAATCCTTCATGTGGCTGATCACCATATTTCCCCTGGAAAAAAGCAGTGGACCTGGGGATGCGGGGACTTTGGAAAGGCCTGGGACAGAAATCTTACAGATGAGGATGGCCCTTATATTGAACTGATGACCGGCGTTTATACGGATAACCAGCCCGATTTTACCTGGTTAAAGCCTATGGAAGAAAAAACCTTTACCCAGTATTTCATGCCTTATAAGGCCGTTGGAGCGGTAAAAAATGCTTCTATTCATGCAGTAATAAACCTGGAAACAACGGAAGACGAAATCCGGGTCATTGCATATGGAACTCAGGAGTATCCCAAGGCCAGAATTTTGCTCACTTATGATGGAGATATCCTGCTGGATGAGACGGTGCTGCTTTCTCCCGTCCATACTTATGAAAAAAATCTGAATTTAAGTGTAAAAGATGAAACTAAGCTTAAACTTCAGGTACTGGAAGAAGGAAAGGAACTGGTTTCCTGTATTCCCTTAAAGACTGAGATTCCAAAGATTCCAAGCCCTGCCGAGGCAGCAAAGGAACCGGAAGAGATTATGACAAATGAAGAACTGTATCTTACAGGGCTTCATATTGAGCAGTACCGTCACGCAACCTACAGGCCGGATCCCTATTATCTGGAAGGACTTAAGAGGGATTCAGAAGATATTCGTATTAATAATGCATATGGCTCTTTGCTTATGCGCAGAGGTTGTTTTGAGGACGCAGAAAGGTGTTTCAGAAAGGCCATTAAAAGGGCAACATGGAGAAATCCAAACCCTTATGATTCTGAACCTTATTATAATCTTGGCCTTGCCCTTTTGTATCAGCACAAACTGGATGATGCATTTGATGCATTTTACAAGGCGACCTGGTCCAGTGAGCAGCAGGAGATGAGTTTTTATTATTTATCCTGTATAGAAGGTGTAAGGGGAAATTATGAAAGCGGATTGGAATTGGTAGAAAAGGGCCTGGTTAAAAACGCTCATAATGTAAAAGCCAGAGGCCTGAAAGCTTATCTGCTGCGCAAACTTGGAAGGTCAGAAGAGGCTGCAAAAGCCATAAGAGAGAACCTGGAGGTAGATTCCTTTGATTATGTGTCCCGCTTGGAGTCAGGATATATAGATAGAGAACGCCGGGAGGAAATCAGGAAAGACATATGCAGGCTGACCAGAGAATATCATGAGAATTATCTGATGGCAGCCAGGCATTACGGAGAATTCGGTGCCTATGAAGAAGCGGTGAATGCTTTGGAGCAGTGTCCTGGGGATTGGCCCATGCTGTATTATTATAAGGCTTATTATCAGGGGCTTATGGGACAGGATACATCAGAGGCTCTTAAGAAGGCAGAATACTGCAGTACAGATTTTTGCTTTCCTAATAAGCTGGAGGATATTTTGGTATTGGAATTTGCAGTCAGGATAAATCCGGCCGGAGCTAATGCCTGCTATTACCTGGGCAACTTATATTATGATAAGATCCAGTACAAGACTGCAGTGTCATACTGGGAACGCTCTGCCCAGTTAAATTCAGATTTTTCCATTGTCTGGAGAAATCTTTCACTGGCATATTATAACAAAGAAAATAAGCCGGAAAAGGCAAGAGCAGCAATGGAAAAGGCTTATGGCTTAAATCCTCAGGATGCCAGGATATTTCTGGAGCTGGACCAGCTCTATAAAAAGCTGGATATGCCGGTGGCGGAACGACTGAAACACTATGAATCCAGCCGGGATGTATTTATGAAGCGGGATGATCTTATGATTGAATATGCAACTCTTCTTAATATTCAGGGACACTACAATGAAGCCTATGAGTTTATTATGGAAAACAAATTCCACCCATGGGAAGGCGGAGAGGGAAAGGTGACTGCCCAGTACAGTACAGCCCTCACAGAACTTGCCAGACAGGCTTTGAAGACAAGAGAATGGGACAAAGCGCGGAATTATCTCCAAAAGGCACTGGTGTATCCGGACAATTTAGGAGAAGGAAAGCTGGAGGGAACTAAGGACAATCATATTAATTATTATCTTGGTGTTGTCATGAAAAACCTCGGGAGGCAGCAGGAAGCGGAAGGTTTCTTTGAAGCGGCCGGTACGGGAATCAATGAGCCTGCAGGTATGATGTATTATAATGACCAGCCTGCGGATATGATTTATTATCAGGGTCTGGCAAAGGCAAGGCTTGGCAGGACGGCAGAGGCGAAAGCCAGGTTTAATAAGCTGCTGGACTACGGAGAACAGCATATGTTTGACCATATAAGGATTGAATATTTTGCTGTATCACTGCCTGACTTTCTTATTTTTGAAGATGATCTGGACCGGAAGAACAAAGCTCACTGTAATTATCTCATAGGACTTGGAAAGCTGGGGCTTGGAGAACTGGAGGAAGCGGAAAATGCATTAAAGGAGGCAGTTCGTTTGGAAGCTACTCATTTGAATGCAATCCGGTATCTGAATATGGTGAAAGATACTGTCTGGGAAAAGAAAGTCTGAGAAGATATTATATAAAAAAGAAGCGTTGGGGAATAACTGATTTTCAAGTTATTCCCCAACGCTTCTTTTTTTATTGTAGAAAAAGCTTATAAAGGACTTCTGAGACGAAAGAAACATATCCCTGTTTTGCTTTAAGGATATAAAATTTTTTGGATTTTTCTGTAATGCTGGAAACTGATGTTTTTGGAAACATTGGCTGGAAAAATAAAACAATATATAAATTAAAATATATGTATTCCTTGAAATATATATATAAGTCATCTTGTACAGTGAACTAAAAAGGAATAACATACTTTACAAATATGTAAATATGTATTAAGATGCCAGATAAAATACTGCAAAAAAAGCTAAGAAAGGATGGATTGTATATGCAAAGCAAAACATTATCTGTTAGAAAACCTCATTTGGTAAATGCTGCTTCTATGAATTGTTGTTGTAAGGCTGTATGCACATGCATGAATACAGCCTGTTTCCTGATGTATTATAATACCTGAATGTTCAGTGAGCAAAGTCTGGCGGGTATTATAAATACCTGCCTTTTTTGTTTTAAAATTTCAAAACCGCTCATATTGTGCGGCGGAAAGGAGAAGTGTATGTTGTTAATGCTTCAGCATTTTCTTATTAACAGATATTTTAAGACCACTTATATGTGCACTTTTTGTAATTGACAGGGAACGTAAAAAAGAAAAGGAGAAAGTTGTTTATGAAATTAAATAAAAAGAAATCATTGTTTATTCTTTTAACTGCACTGCTGCTCCTGCCGGTTCTTGCCGGCTGCTCAAGGCAGACAAAAACCAAAGAAAAGGCGGAAGTAAAGGAAACATCAACCGGAGCAGCAAGTGCAGATACGTCGTCTGAAGAAAATACATCCGGCGGTGCCCCCTTTAAATTAGCGGTGGCCATAGACTCAGGAACCTTTGCGTATCCTTTCTGGCTAGCCGAAAATAAAGGGATATTCGACAAGTACAACATAGAGCCGGAGTTTCAGACTTATGCCTATGGAATAGATACGGTAAATGCCGTTATCCTGGATCAGGCAGATATGGGAGAGGCTATGGATTTTGCAGCCATCAGCAGGCTGGGAGGAGAAAGCCAGCTGCAGTTTATTGCTTTTACAGCAGGTAACAAAATGGATGGAGTTGGCTTATACGTACTTGATGACGGGATTAAAGAGCCGAAGGATCTGGAAGGAAAGTCTGTTATTGTGCAGAAGGGGACGGTAAATGAGTATGTTTGGGAGCAATTATATGATCAGTATGACATTGATTCTTCCAAAGTGAACCCTCTTTACATCAGCAGTACGGCAGAAGGTATGGCATTGGTGAAATCAGGAGAAGCCAATGCCATCTGGGCAGGAGGAGACATACAAGACCAGGTGAAGGAGCTGGGAGGTGTATCTATGGGAAATTATACTCTGATCAATTTTGCTCCCCGAGGGTTTATTACAGTAAAAAAAGATTTCATAAAAGAGAATCAGGAAGGCATTGGAAGGCTTCTAAAAGCTCTTGATGAAGCGTCTGTCTATATCAATGAAAATCCGGGAGAAGCGGCAGAACTCATACAGAAAAACTTTGGTATACCGTCAGAAAATATTGAAAAGGCATTAAAAAGCATTGAGTTTGACATACGTTTTTCGGCTGAGGATGTAAACCAGCTTGACAGCGTAACAAAATGGTCCATTAAAAATAAGCTGGTAAAATATGATTTTGACATTCGTGATTACATTAATCTGGATATCCTCAGGGAAGTCTATCCGGAACGGGTAACAGCCGGGAAATAAAAAGAAAGGCGGTAAACTATGGAGACAGCAGAGCAAGGCTTTATTCAGATTTTCCAGGTATCCAAGGCCTATGACACCTTAGACGGCCATACGAAGAAGGCGCCGTATGTATTGGAGAATGTGAACTTAAAGATAAATAAAGGGGAATTTCACATTCTTCTGGGCCCATCCGGCTGCGGCAAGTCCACCCTGCTCAGCCTCATTGCCGGATACATACCCAAGTCCGGAGGGAGTATCCGGGTGGATGGAAAAGAGATAAGCAAGCCGGGAGAGGACAGGGGCGTGGTATTCCAAAATGCGGATTCTGCCATCTTCCCATGGCTGACCGTCAGGGGAAATGTGGAATTCGGGCTTAAGATAAAAGGAATAAGGAGCAGGGAGAGGCATTCTATTTCCTCCCAATATATAACGCTGGTAGGTTTAGAAGAGCATGTGAAAAAATATCCCAACGAATTGTCAGGAGGAATGAAGCAGCGTCTCCAGATTGCAAGAAGTCTTGCCAATGATTCTGAAATCCTTATTATGGATGAACCTTTCGGGGCTCTTGATGCACATAACCGTCGTCTGATGCAGATAGAATTGGTTAAAATTTGGAAGCAGACAAAAAAGACCATTATTTTTGTAACTCATGACATTACGGAAGCAATCCTTCTGGGGCAGCGTATCAGCATCATGTCAAAATCCCCGGAAGCCACGATTTACAAGATCTATGATGTGGGTCTGAATTATCCCAGAAATGTGACATCAAAAGGATTCAACGAATTGTTTGAAAAGGTGCAGGGACATTTTGACTATGGGCAGCACATTTAAAAAGGAGAGCAGTATGGCAGAAAATATAGGAGAAGCCATTTACGGCAAGTTACTTTTCCTTGCAAAGAAAGGCATACTTACCTGGGTTGTTTTACTTACAATATGGGGGAGCGCATCATTGCTGTATACGGTTGATTTTCTTCCCAGTCCATGGGAGACTTTTGCAGGAATGAAAGAGATTATTTTAGATGGGACCCTTGGCAGATATGTTTTAATCAGCATAAAAAGAGTTTGTTCTGGCTGGGTGCTTGGAATGCTGATCGGGATTCCTGCGGGAGTCATTATCGGCCGGATTGAACTGCTGCGGCTGATTTTCGAACCGCTCATTGATTTTTTCCGTTTTATTCCGGCCATCGGATTTTTGACCCTGTTCCTCATGTGGTTTGGGGCCGGAGAAGAATCCAAGGTAGTTCTCATTATGTACGCCACCATCTTTATTCTTCTCATTAACACCATAGCAGGGGTGCTGAGTGTGGAAATTCACCGGATTGAGGCGGCCAGGTCTCTGGGAGCAAAGGAATGGCAAATTGTATTTTTTGTAATAATTCCATCTGCTGTTCCTCATATTTTTACAGGCATACGGCTGGCTCTAGGAGGTGCATTTACCTCTATCGTTGCGGCGGAGATGCTGGCGGCTAAGGAAGGAATTGGATTTTTAATTTATACCTCCAGGCTGTATTTCAGAACGGACTGGATATTTATCGGACTTCTGGTTCTGGGATTGATGGGGTATTTGTCAGATCGGCTGATCCGGCTGTTCGGAAAAGCAGTTCTCAGGCCCTATGGAATATTTGACAATAAGAGAATTTAGATGAACTGTTTATTAACAACATATTATGGGCTGCGGTCTGCAGCAGAAGGAGTTTATCATGAGTAGTTTATCAAATTATAGCAAGGAAGAACTGATTAAAGAAGTACAGTTAAAAAACCGGATTCTGGTGGAAGGTCTGAGCTTTCCGATAGATATTTTTAAAAATCTGGATGTTGGTGGTGAGATTCAGGAAACGGTCCATGTCCTGTTTACGGCAGATAAACACGCTCACAAGGATGTGGAGTTTCCAGCCTGTTTCCTGACTCCTAAGGGTAAATTCAGAGTGGGGATACGCTGGAATCAGGATAGTCTCCTGTCCATACGTTACATAGACGGCCAGTATCATGTATTTGATCGCAATACTCCGGTTTTTGAAAATTTGTATTTTGTCACCAGATCCCCCTATTATAAGCTGTCTGCTTCTGACGGCACCTCTTTTCGGACTATAGCCACCGACAACGGGCACGGAGCCTTGTTCGTATCCTACAGCAATGAATGTTCTTTAAAAGATAAAGGGCTGGACTGCTTATTCTGCAATATAAACGCCACAAAATCCATATACGGAGATGCCCAGGGAATTAGCTGGAAAACTCCAAAACAGGTGGGGGAAGCCGTAGGGGCAGGCTACAGAGAGTACGGGTTTGATCATGTGACTATAAGCGGCGGATTTGTGCCGGAGCGGAGAGAAGTTGAATACTATTTAGATGTTGCCGAAGCAATTCAGAACGCAACTGGACTTGAGGATTTTAACGGTACAGCATGTGTGGGAGCCCCCAGGGATCTTACGGTACTGGAAAAATATAAGGAGGCGGGATACCGTACCTTTGCCACTAATATGGAAGTCTGGAGCGAGAAAATGTTTGACTTAATTTGCCCTGGAAAAGCCCAGGAGTGCGGGGGCAGGTCAAATTGGCTGGCGGCCCTTAAATATGAGGTGGAATTGTTCGGAAAATACCGGGTCCGTTCCACTTTGGTCTCTGGCATAGAACCTAAGGAGTCCTTAATGACTGGAATTGAATATCTGGTGGAAAACGGTGTAATTGCCCAACCCAGCCAGTGGTACGTCAATGTGGGGTCAGCCCTGCAAGGTCATCGGACACCTGACCCTGATTGGCACTGGGAGGTATTTGAGCGGACTGTTTCCTTATACCGTAAGCATGGAGTGACCTGGGATCAGTTAAGGGATGCCAATGCAGGTTCAGATTCCGTACCCTTTGATTTATACCGAATTCTAGAGGGAATTGACGTCAAACTTAAGAAAGGATTGGATCAATATGAGTGATAAAATCGGCAAGCACATTGCCATCTATGGAAAGGGAGGAATCGGTAAATCTACCACTACCTCCAATATAAGTGCTGCACTGGCAGAGGCGGGCTATCGGGTGATCCAGGTTGGCTGCGACCCCAAAAGTGATTCCACTAATACATTGCGGGGAAATCATTATCTGCCTACGGTTTTGGATAGTATGCGCAGCGCCTCCCGGGTACACCTGGAGGATATATCTGCAGCAGGGTTTGGAGGAGTCCTTTGCATTGAATCAGGAGGGCCAGTGCCTGGCGTGGGCTGCGCCGGGAGGGGGATCAACGCCGCCGTCACCCTCCTTCAGGAGCTTCATCTTTTTGAGGAGTTTAAACCTGACTTTGTTCTCTATGATGTACTGGGAGATGTTGTGTGCGGAGGATTTGCGGTTCCCATCAGGGATGGAATTACCGACAGGGCATATGTGGTAAGTTCTTCGGACTTTATGGCTATCTATGCGGCTAACAATCTTTTTAAAGCCATAAACAAGTACGCTCCTACCGGAGGAGCAAAACTGGGAGGTATCATTGCAAATGGACTATCGGCTGGCTATTCAAATTCCATCATCAATGATTTTGCTGAAAAAACAGGGACGACAGTGGCGGGGCATATCCCCCGTTCCCTGGTGGTGTCTCAGAGTGAGCTGTACGGAAAAACAGTTATTGAAGCAAAACCAAAATCAGAACATGCAGATTTGTACCGTAAGCTGGCAAAATACGTTGCGGGAAATGAAGAACTGGTGGTTCCAAATCCTTTGGGTGCGGCAGACCTTCGGGAATGGGCAAGGCTCTGGGGCGATAAGGTATACAGCTTAAACGCTGGGGAAATATCGGCTTTTGAAGCTATCTAATATATTCAATGCTATGTAAAGAGAGGTAAAATATGGGAGTCAGAACACAACGAACCATTCCCACCAGAGAAAAAAGAACTGCGGCTCTCAGTAATTACCATGGAGCATTAGGCCAGCTCATAAGCGATACCAAAGGCGAAATTGAGCAGCGGCTGCGCACTTTTTCCCAGGCGGGAAATGATGAAATTTTATATGCACTGGCCATATTGGCCACCATAAGAGGTGCTTCGGTGGTGGTTCATGGCAGTGCAGGCTGCTCTGCGGCCTGGAAGTATTTCAACAGGATTCAGACAGCGCCCATTTATACTACCGGGCTTAATGAACGTAATACTATTCTTGGAGGAGATGATGAACTGAGGAAAACCGTCCGTCTGGCCCTCCGGCATGGTGCAGCAGCAGTGTTTATAGTGGGGACACCCGTTACGGCAATCAGCAACGATGATGTTTCCTCGGTCATATTGGAAGTTTCAGAGGAGACGGACGTTCCGGTTGTGTTTATAAATACGGACGGATTTAAATCAAAAACTCCGGTTACCGGCTATGATATTGTATTTCATGCCTTTTTGCGGTACCTGATCCGTGACAAAGAAAATTTGGACAGCGACCACCCTCTGAAAACAGAATTCCTTAATCTTATCTCAGTTTCCGAGTCTATACAGGATTTGACAGCCATAACAAAGCTGGTATCTGCATTGGGAATCCGTTGGCATTTGCTTCCATTGTTTTCTTCCGTAGATGGAATCCGGAATGCTTCTCTGGCAGATGCTTCCATAGCTGTAAACCGAAGCGAGGGCCATTTGCTGGGAGAGGGACTTCGCGACGATTTCGGTGTCCCTTATCTGGAGGCCGGTTATCCTGCTTCCCTGGAGTCTGTCAGAGAGTTCTTAATAGCGCTGGGAACTGCATTTAAAATAGAAGAAAAAGTATCGGATTTCATACAACAACAGGAAGAAAGTCTGCAGGAGGAGTTTTCAAAACAGCCTTTGGCGGGGAAATCTTTTTTCCTGGAGTTAGAGGTTCAGGCGGCAAAAAGCATTACCCAGCTTATCATTTCTCTGGGAGGGACTGTAACAGGCTATGGATTTCCATATGTGGATGAAAAGAACCGGAAGGAATTAAAGGATATGGAATCAATGCTGGCAGATGCCAGGGTTCATGTTTCCGACCGGATTACTGCCGTCGTAGCAACCGGGCAGCCTTTTGAAATGGTAAATGCTTTAAGCAAGTCAAAGCCGGATTATTATGCAGGCAGCGGTGAGTTATCCCGTGTTGCCGCCGGGCTTGGGATCATTCCGTTCTACAGCGGACAGTTTCCACTGTGCGGATATAATGGAATACGGACTTTTATTGACATGGCAGTTAAGCTGAAAAGCACAGGTTCTGATTCTCTAAAAGCTGTGGATGCTGCTTCGGATTATTACAGGGAAGAGTGGCTTAAGAGGCGGGGAGACTGGTATATAAAGAGGGAGGTGAACTGAAAATGGCTCATGATTGTTTGCAGAAAGGCCGATTTGGATGTGCTTTTCATGGGGCTTTGCGCACAGCACTGGAAATTCCCGGGATCGTCCCGGTGGTGCATTCCAACGGGGGCTGCGCCCAGCAGGGAAGCCTGTCAGACTATGGGGCGGGTTTAGGATACGGTTTTCATGGCGGTCTTGAAATACCGTCCACCAATGTACTGGAGCGCCATGTGGTATTTGGGGGCGGCTCCCGGCTGCGTGAGCAGATAAAGAATTCGTCAAAGGTTGTAAACGCAGAACTTTATGCAGTTTTAAGCGGATGTGAATCAGCTATGGTGGGAGACGACATTCCAGCTATGGTAAAGGAAGCTGTCGGCCAGGGCATACCGGTTTTTGGAAGTGAAACGGCCGGTTTTAAAGGCCTGCCCCACGCCGGCTATGAAGTATTTATGGATAATCTGATAAGAGCATTACCACTGGTATCAGACTCAAAGGAAGCCGCACCCTCCGGTCAGGGGGTATCGGTTAATTTGTTTGGTATCATCCCAGGGGTGAATATTCATTTTCAGAATGACTTAAGTGAATTATCTTTTTTACTTAACGGCATAGGAGTATCCTCCAATTATTTGTTTAACGAAAACGGCTGGTCTCAGCTATGCCGTCTGCCGGAGGCCTCTCTCTCCCTTGTATTCTCCAAATGGGGCGTGCAGGCAGCCAAGCGTCTGAAAGAACTCTTTGGAGTGCCCTGGCTTCTGATACCGGATATTCCGGTAGGCCCTGGAGCTGTGAGTGAGTTTTTAAAAACTGTGGGAGAAGCCCTACATCTGCCTTTGGAAAAGATTGAGGAATACAGCGGAAAACGTGAAAGAGAATTTCAGCATATTTTCCAGCGGATTTATGATTATTATTATCCGGAAGATATACGGAAGAGCGTTACCATTGTTTCTGATGAAAATTATGGAAGAGGCTACGGAGACTTCTTAAGCCGTTATCTGGGTGCAAATACTGTCCAAATAATCCCCGCCGATCATCAGGAGAAGGGGCAGCCGCCAACTGCATCCCAACAATGGGATGTCAGCTCCGGTTCTCAGTTCATTTTGGGCAGTTCTCTGGAAAGCAGGCTTGGAGATAAGCGTCAGATGGCAAGTCTGGCAGTGGAGTATCCTCTTGAAAATCAGATCGTACTGGGCTCCACCTATATTGGGATTAATGGCGCCTTACGTCTTACTGAGGAATATATAAGCACAATTATCAGATATAACCGAAAACAACAGCAAAAGTCGGCACAATTTCTTTTTGAATCAGATATATTTGGTGTTTAGTTTGATAATTACATAGAATGATACCCAGTTCCCAGCATCCACCACGTTTTTTATTATGGCAGGTTATATTATTCTATGAGTTAACGTGAAGTGACAATGTATAAATAAAAAGATATATATTTCATAAAACATATAGATTAATTATGAACTTAGTCTTAAAAATAGGAATAACATACTTTACACATATGTAAATATGTATTAAGATGTTGTATAAAATACCGCATAAAGAATTGAGATGAAAAAAAGGTATTTATTTTAAGAGAGGATGGTTTATATATGCAAAACCAAGTATTATCAGTTAAAAAAAGGAACAGGCCAGCTATTGGTGTTATGGATTGTTGTTGTAAGAATGTATGTGTGTGTATGAATACAGTCTGCTTCCCTAAGCATTATAATACCTGAAAATCAGCAGGCATAGTCTGGCAGGTATTATATAAGTACCTGTTTTTTTTGTACCCAAATTACACAAATATGGTTCAGTTAAGAAGAATAAGAATCCAAAAACAGCGGAAAAAATTCTTTTTGCAGTCGGATATATTTAGAATTCAGCTAGTAAGTGAAAGAAAGCGAGGAAATGAAAATGGGAAAGTTTTTTACATCAGAATCAGTAACAGAAGGGCATCCGGATAAGATCGCGGATCAGATATCAGACTCCATTTTAGATGCTCTCATAGCAGAAGATCCTTTTGCCAGAGTGGCTGTAGAGACGGTGGTAGCTACGGGATTGGCATTGGTAGCCGGAGAAGTAAGTACTACGGCATACGTGGATATTCCGGAAATTATTCGGGAAACTGTCAGGAGCATTGGTTATGAAAAAAATATAGGCGGATTTGATGCGGATTCCATTGCCGTGCTTACCGCAATTGACAAACAATCTCCTGATATAGCTCAGGGTGTCAACCAGGCAATTGAGGTCAGGGAGGGCGATGGCGATGATGACTCCATTATCGGAGCCGGAGATCAGGGTATTATATTTGGCTATGCAACCAATGAAACACCCGAATATCTGCCTCCCGCTATTTCATTTGCCCACCGGATAACCAAGCAGCTGGCCAGAGTCAGGAAGGAGGGAATCCTCCCCTATCTTCGCCCTGACGGAAAATCTCAGGTAACGGTGGAATTTGATGATAAGGGTGATGTTGCCCGTATTGATACGGTGGTAGTTTCCACTCAGCATTCAGAAGAGACAGCTCTGGAAACAATCCGGGAAGATGTCATAGAAAAAGTTATTAAAGAGGTTCTTCCGGCCAATTTACTGGACGCGGATACAAAATATTATATAAACCCTACGGGCAGATTTGTCATAGGCGGCCCCCAGGGTGATTCGGGGCTTACGGGACGCAAAATCATTGTAGATACCTACGGCGGTGCAGGAAGACACGGGGGCGGTGCATTTTCAGGCAAGGATCCCACAAAAGTGGACCGCTCTGCCGCCTATGCAGCCCGCTGGATTGCCAAAACTCTTGTAGCTGCAAAAGCAGCCCATAAGACGGAGATTGAAATATCCTATGCCATTGGCGTTGCCAGGCCGGTTTCTATTGCTGTAGAGACCTTTGGTACGGGAAAGTATGACGAAAACACAATCATAAAGGCCATAAATAAGGTGTTTGATTTACGTCCCCAGGCAATTATACGGGAACTGGATCTGCGTCGTCCGATTTACAGGCAGACGGCTTCTTATGGGCACTTCGGCAGAACAGATCTGAATCTTCCGTGGGAATCCTTAAATAAAGTGGAACCTTTAAAAGAAGCCTTAGAATTCTATGGGGAAAAAGCATCTTATAATCAGGAAAAGTGATAGAAAAACCGGAAATGAACAAGTGCAGACTCTCTGCCGGAACAAGGAGGAACATAAAATATGGCTGAAGCAACATATGACAGGGATTGGAGAAAAAAGGAGCTAAGCCTAAGAGATGTGATTGAAAAGTATCCTCACATCTCACCATTTATTATTATAAAAACGGATGTTCAAAGGCGGGGCGTTATTTTTACCGATGCGGCACTGCAAAAGGTGAACCATAAGATACACCAGACTGTACATAGAAATTTTGCAGGAGAAAAGTCTGATAACACTCCGGTCTCTCTGCTTCTTAGAGATGGCACAAGCGTATTAACCGGAGGCACCTATCGGGGGATTTCAGCAAAACGCGATCCTTTTGTGGTTGATGTAATAGATGGAAGAATTGTCCTAAGTGATGAAGGAGAAGTTTTCGAGGAGGTAGAATACTGGGAAAAACCGGACTTTTATGACAAGGTTACAAGAAGCGGGAAACCCATGTGGCAGATTGCCTGGGCCAGACCCCAGCGTATTGATATTAATCCCAACCAATTCTGCCAGTTTTGGGAGACACCCGGACATGGATGTAAATACTGTTCCATTGCGGCGGCATATAAATCCAGTGACAAGGAACAGTTTCTCAGTGTAGATGACATAAGCGAGACGGTAGAGGAGGCACTGAAGGAAAAGGGCAGATACACCAGTATATTTCTCACCGGAGGAACAATTTTAGACGGAGAGGAATTGTTGGATAAAGAGGTGGATTATTATATTGAAATATTAAAACGAATTGGAGAAAATTTCGGCCAAAAAAGATTTCCAAGCCAACTCATTGGTACTGCCTTTAATGAGCGTCAGTTGAAAAGGCTGTATGAAGAAACAGGTCTGATGAGCTATACCGCAGATATTGAAATTCTGAATGAGGAAAAGTTTAACTGGATCTGTCCGGGAAAAGCCGCAAAAATTGGTTATGAAGAATGGAAGCAGCGTTTGTATAAAGCTGTTGATATTTTTGGCAGAGGATATGTTAATACAGGTCTTGTTGTAGGAACGGAAATGGCAGAACCTCACGGTTTTAAGACGGAGGAGGAGGGAATTGAAGCTATTTTGGCAGAAGCAGAGGAGCTTTGCAGAAACGGAGTCAGTCCGGTGGGCTGTGTTTGGACGGTGGCACCAGGTTCCCTCTTCTTTAATCAGAAAAGTCCATCTCTGGAATATTATGTGAGAATTTCAGAAGGCCTTGACAGCCTGCGCAGAAAATATGGAATTCATGTGGATATGGACAATTACCGCAGATGCGGCAATCATCCTGATACAGATTTATCCAGAGTGTAGGAGGAAAAAAAATTGGCAGTAATATTAAATGATGAAATTAAAACCCTGCTTTTAGAAAAAGCCACCGTCAAGGCTGTAGCTACAATAGACCGTGAAGGCAATCCCCATGTTGCTTACAAGGGTTCCCTTCACATCAATGACGAAGGAAATCTGGAATTTTATGAACTCCTTGAATCTTCTCAGACCAATAAGAACATGGTGTGGAGCATCTGGTTTAAGAAACCGGTGGCGGTTAATATCCTTGGAGAGGATGGAACCAGTTATCAGATTAAAGGGGTTCCGCGCAAAGCGATTATTGCAGGCAGAGAATTCCAGCGTCATTACAATCTGCTGCAGGAAAAGCATGGGGATATTGATTTATCCACTGTATGGGTCATTGAGCCGGAAGAAGTTGTGGAAGAATCCTTTAAAAAGAGAAGAGCCGCAGAAGAAAAGGAACATCCGATATTAGGACATTTGGATCGATGGATCGTTAAATAAAAGAGAGATGGGGAGAAATTATGAAGAAAAGAATAGCAGGAATTATGGCTGTATTTGCTGTGGTTGGAATTTTAGGAGGCTGCCAGAAAGCTGCCGTGCAGGATAATATTAAAAGTAACTTGGTTATTCGTCTGGCTCACCAGCCCGGACATACACAGCCTTTAATTGCCAGGGAGAAAGGCTTTTTTGAAGAGGAATTTTTAAAAGACGGTATTACCGTAGAATTAAAGCAGTTTGCTTCAGGACCTCCTATTATAGAAGCATTTGCGGCGGGAGAGGTGGATTTTGGCCTGGTGGGAGATCAGCCTGCGGTGCAGGGGAAAGCAAACAATCTCCCTCTTAAGATTATCGGTTCCTATGGTTCCACGGAAAAGGGAAATGCCTTGGTTGCTTCTTCTGATTCAGGAATTAAAACACTTTCTGATATTAAGGGAAAGAAAATCGGCTATACTGCCGGAAGTGTAGGTCACCAGCTTTTACTGAAATTCCTGGAGGCGGAAGGGCTGACTGTAAATGATGCGGAACTTTTAAACTTGTCTCCGGGCGATATTTATACGTCTCTTGAGAGCGGCTCCATTGACGCAGGTGTTACCTGGGAACCTTATATAACGAAAAGTGTATCCTCTGGTGTGGCCGATGTGATTCAGGATGGAACCGGATATAAATATAATGTAAATGTCATTATTGCAGATGCAGCATTTCTGGAAAAAAATCCTGAAATATCTGCCAGACTGCTGAAGGTACTTAACCGGGCTGCAAAGTGGGCCAATGAACATGAGGAAGAGTCCCTGGATATTTTGGCAAAGGCCAGTGGATTGGATTCATCTGCATTTGCTGCTACCTTTGAAAAATTTGACCGCAGCTTGTTTTTAGATCAGAAAAAAATTGATTCCATTAAAGAGACTGCCGATTACTTAAGAAAGCAGGGAACCATACGGAGTGATGTGGACATAGATTCGGTCATTGACCTCTCATTTTTAAAAGCTGCAGGAATAACAGAATAAAAGGAACTAATATGGAAAAGTCGAAGAACAGGAATTACCAAAATAAAATCAAAAGGATGGCGGCAGGAGCAACGCTGCCGATCATCTTTCTGGTATTGTGGGAATGGTTTGGAGAAACAGGCGCCATTAACCAGTCTATCCTTCCGAGGCCTTCCATTTTATGGAATACCCTGACGGAAATGATTGGAACAGGTGATTTGCAAAAGCATTTGCTGGTCAGCATGATAAGGGTAATTAAGGGCTTTTTTGCAGGCACTTTCCTGGGATTATTTCTGGGTGTTCTCATTGGATTATCGAAAAAAGTCAATGAATTATCAGCGGTATTTATAGGGATTTTAAGACCTATACCCATTATCGCCTGGGTTCCGGTACTGATTCTCTGGATGGGAATTGACGAGGGTTCTAAAGTTACATTAATTGGCATTGGCAGCTTCTGGCCTGTTTTGCTCAATACCGTCAGAGGAATTCAAAATACAGATAAGAAGCTGTTGGAAGTGGCTTATATTTTAGAAAAGAACAGAATTCAGATACTTACAAAGGTAATGATACCTTCTGCGCTTCCTTCGGTTTTTACCGGTATCCGTTTGGGGATCGGTGCCGCCTGGTCCTGCGTGGTTGCAGCGGAGATGATAGCGGCGGCAAAAGGAATCGGATATTTAATTATGTATTCCAGGGAGTTATCCCAGCCTGATATTATGCTGGTAGGAGTAGTTTCCATCGGCATGGTAGGACTTATTATAGATGCTGTTTTAATCAGAGTAGAAAAAAGGGTGCTGCGCTGGAATACAGCAGAAGAACAGGAGTGAGGAAGGTGGAAGTCAATAAAAATCTAGTGATTGACGGAGTAAAAAAATACTTCCAGATTGAGAATGGAAATCTGGAAGTATTGTCGGATATCAATATGGATGTTAAAAGCGGAGAATTTATCAGTATTGTGGGCGCCAGTGGATGTGGAAAGAGCACCCTGCTCCGAATTATAGCCGGTCTCGAAAAAGCTTCTGGAGGCCAGGCTAAAATAGGGGAACGGGTTGTCCTTAAGCCCTCTGTAGAAACCGGAATGATATTCCAGGAATCCAGATTATTTCCCTGGCTTAATGTGGAACAGAACATAGAATTTGGTATTCATAAGCCTTTGCCGGGACAGGAAAAAAAGGAATTGGTCAGGGAGCACATCCGTTTGGTGAATTTAAGCGGCTTTGAAAGATCTCTGCCAAGGCAGTTATCAGGAGGAATGCAGCAGAGGGTCAGCATTGCCAGAGCCTTCATCAACCAGCCCTCCGTACTGCTGCTTGATGAACCCTTTGGAGCCTTAGACGCCCTGACCCGGATCAACATGCAAAATGAAGTTCTTAGGATATGGCAGGCAGAACAAACTACCATGGTTCTCGTTACCCATGATATCGATGAAGCTATTTTCCTAAGTGACCGTATCTTTCTCATGTCTAAGCGCCCGGGAATGGTTAAAAAAATCATTCCGGTTCCCATGGGGAGGCCAAGAGACAGAAGCAGTGTTGACTTTGTAAAAATCAGAAAGGAGATCTATTCTGAATTTTTTGAGGATAGCGCCGTCCCTGTTGAATACTACATCTAAGTAATATGAACCGGGGCTTGCCGGGAGGACTATATATACGATGCCGGACTTTATGGGCCTGATAAGGCGAAAAACTCCTGTATGACGTAGATATTCTGTTGGAAGAGACGGTTGTAAGCATGTATTAAATTATATGAAAGTAATATGCGCAGAATGAGAGGAGATTATGGAAATGAAGAGCAGAAAGAAAATATTATCGGTGATAGCGGCAATTGGAGCGGCAGCTGCAGTGGCGGCCGGAACAACAGGATGTGGGGCTGAAAGCAGCGTCAAGAAGGCAGAAAGTACGGCAGGAAGTACGGCAGGGCAGACGGAAAAAGATCTGGTTAAGGTACGCGCCGCCGTTATGACTAATAACGTTGACCAGTGGCTTGCTTTAATCGGTAAGGAAAATGGTTTCTTTGAAAAACTTGGGATTCAGCTGGAGATAACGGAGTTTGCGGCAGGAATCAACACGGTTGATGCCATTGTCACAGGTCAGGCGGATATCGGGCTGTTGGCTGACTATGCGGCGGTAAACCGTCTGGGGAATACCCAGAAAGATACCAATCTTCGTTTTATTGCCCGGTTTGGAACAGGAAAGGGAAGTTCTTTTTATGTCAATCCGGAAAAAGTGAAAAAGATTGAGGATCTGGCAGGCCAGGGGGTTATTACCCTTCCAGGAACGGTATGGGATTACTGGACGGCACGGACCTTTGAAGCAGCCAATGTGCCCAAAGACCAACAAAAAATATTAAATGTGGAAAGCGCACAGGCAGCTTTGGGAGTCATGACATCGGGAGAAGGAATAGCTGTTTGGGCAGGAGGAATAAATGGAAAAAAGCTGGAGGAAGCGGGAATGGTACCATTTCTGACCATGGATGATCTGGGGCTGAGAACGGACCAGTATTACATTTCCTCCACAGAATTTCTGGGAAGCCAGGAGACTGTTGTGGAGGAGTTTCTGGCGGCCATTAAGGAGACGGAGGAGTGGCTGGCTGCTCATGGGGAGGAAGCGGCAGCAATCCTTGAGGAGAAAGTAAACATTCCCAAGGAACAGTCTCTGGTAAATTTTAAAAATTATGAATTTATGATAGATTTTAAAGAAGATACGGTGGAACACTTAAACGGCATCAAAAAGTGGGCTGTAGAAGAAGGCCGGTTTGAGCAGGATTATGCCATTAAGGACTACGTGGATTTGAGAGCTCTGACGGCACTGTACCCCGATGAGGTGGGTATCAAATAGAAAATTGATGTAGGGAGCGCGCTGCTTATGTACATAGAACTGAAAGGCATCAACAAAACATTTGGAAATTACAAGGCTTCGTCGGATGTGTCCTTTGGCATTGAAAAGGGAAGGCTGGTGGCACTTTTGGGTCCCAGCGGAAGTGGAAAGACTACCATTCTCCGTATGATTGCAGGCCTGGAGCATCAGGATGACGGAGATATTTATATCAATGGGGTCTGCGTCAATCAGGTTCCGGTCCGGGAGCGGGGAATTGGATTTGTCTTTCAAAGCTATGCTCTTTTTCCTTATATGACCGTGTTTGACAACATTGCCTACGGGCTGCGGACCAGAAAGAAGGATAAGGAGTATATCAAGCAGCGCGTAGAGGAACTGTTGGATCTGGTTGGCCTGCCTGGGCTGGAGGGGAGATACCCGGAGCAGCTCTCCGGAGGGCAGAGGCAGCGTGTTGCATTTGCCAGGGCACTGGCTCCCAATCCACAGTTATTGCTTCTTGACGAGCCATTTGCAGCCATTGACGCCAAGGTCAGAAAGGAGCTTCGCAACTGGCTGAAGGAAATGATCGGAAAAATCGGAATCACCAGTATCTTTGTCACTCACGACCAGGATGAGGCGGTGGAGGTGGCAGATGAGATTATCGTTACCAACCAGGGCCGTGTGGAGCAGATGGGAACGCCTGTGGAAATTTATAAAAATCCAGCAACGCCTTTTGTGGCGCAATTTATCGGTGAATCCACCTTACTGACGGATTACGCCCGGCTAAAGGGCTTTGAAATCTATAAAGGACAGCGGCAGGCCATTGTACGGCCGGAATTCGTAAAGGTGGTGGACAGTGGTCTGGAGGAACTGCATCAGGGAGTCTATGAGGAAGGAACCGTATGGAGCACGTCATTTCGGGGCAATTGTGTGGAACTGATTGTAGAGGTAAACGGAATCCGGCTCAAGGCTCTGCAGTCCCTGGAGGAAAAGGGGCTTCAAAAAGGAGATAAGGTCAGTGTCCTGGTGTACCGATTATATGTGGTACATGGACAGGAGACCCATCTGCTCCAAAATGAGCTGTTAAAGGATGGATATACTTTTTATATTTAGTCAGGAGGATGGTTCTATGGAACGTAATAAGGCGATCAATTTTATTTTGAAATATGGGATTCTCACCTGGATTTTACTGCTGCTTGTCTGGCAGTTGGGGTCATTATTCTACAGCGACGACTTTCTGCCGGGCCCAGTGGTCACCTTTGCCGGAGCCGGAAAGCTGCTGGAAGGAGGGGATCTGCTGAGGGATATCGAAATCAGCCTCCAGCGTGTGCTGAAGGGGTGGGTTTTGGCACTGTGTTTTGCGGTTCCAATGGGACTTTGTATTGGAAATTTTAAGAAAATCGGCTGGATTTTAGAGCCGTTTCTCAATTTCTTCCGGTTTGTTCCGGCTATTGGCTTTATCACCCTGTTTCTGATGTGGTTCGGTGTGGGAGAAAAGTCAAAGGTTGCGCTTATTTTTTATGCCGTTATATTTCCTGTCATGATGAACACCATTGCAGGGGTGAGAGGAGTGGACACGGCTCTTACGGAGGCATCGGAATCTTTGGGAGCTTCTAAGGTCAGGGTGTTTTTTACGGTAGTAGTTCCCTCCGCAATTCCGAATATTTTTACAGGTGTCCGGCTGGGGCTCAGCGGCGCCATCATCTGTATTGTAGCAGCAGAAATGCTGGCAGCGTCGGAGGGGATAGGATATTTGATCTATACCTCACGGCTTTATTATAAGACGGATTGGATTTTTATCGGAATTTTCACTTTGGGAGTCGTAGGATTTCTGGCAGACAGAATACTGCAGTTTGCCGGAAAAAAATTCTTATACAGGTTTGGAGTGAGGTGACAGCATCGTGTACCGTAATCTGCAAACAGAGTTTGCTGCCGCGGAGCTGATTAAGGAGGAAGAACATCATGGGAAATGGTAACAGAGAGACGAAGCCGGCCAGCAGTTATACGAGAAAGCTTCAAAAGGAATTTGCCCAAAGGCATAGTATAGATATAAAACATGCTTCCAACCAGGAACTGGAACTGGCAGGAAGTCATTCCATAGAGGAAAGCAGCGATGCGGTCATTTACAATGACAAAGGGCAGGAAATCTGGAATCTGGGTGATTACGGATTTTTAAAGGAGGAAGAGGTGCCGGACACCGTTAACCCCAGTCTTTGGCTTAACGCAAAATCCAATTTCCGGGCGGGGCTGTTTTGGGTGGTGAAGGATAAGATATTTCAGGTCCGAGGACTGGATCTGGCAAATATAACATTTGTAAGAACTAATACCGGATTTCTGGTACTGGATACGGGAACCTTTGTGGAAGCGGCCAGAGCGGCTCTTGACCTGGCGGAGCATGGGCTGGGAGAGGATATCCGCGACCATATACGGGCCGTAATCATCAGTCATTCCCATGCAGACCACTACGGGGGAATCCGGGGAATCATTGGGGAAGAAGAGGTGGGAAATCCGGAGGATGGAAAAATTCCCATCTATGTCCCGGCTGGATTTGTGGAGGAAAGCGTCAGTGAATCCGTATATGCAGGAACCGCTATGATAAGGCGGGGCAGGTACCAGTTTGCTTTTGGAAAAAAACCGGGAGTTCGTTCCACTGTATCTGCAGGACTGGGACTGGGCCATAATCTTTACCGGGGAACCTCCTCCTATCTGACACCCACCCATGAGATTGGAGAAGATAAAAAGCTGGTAATCGATGGACTGGAGGTGGAATTTCAGCTGACGCCGGGGACGGAGGCGCCTGCTGAGATGAATAATTACTTTCCCCAGTACCGGGCATTCTGGGCAGCGGAAAACTGCACCTCAACGCTGCACAATTTTTATCCCATCCGGGGTGCCAAGGTGAGAGACTCCAGCATCTGGTCGGATTTTACCGTAGAGGCACTGGAACGGTATGGCGACCGGACCGATGTGGTATTCCAGTCCCACCACTGGCCTCATTGGAATACGGAGAGAGAGCCAAATGCGGTAAAGGATTATTTGAGGAACAGTGCGGCCATCTATAAATATATTCACGATCAGACCCTGCTTCTTGCCAATCAGGGATATACACAGAATGAAATTGCCCATAAAATCAAGATCCCTCAGAAACTTCAGGAGAAATGGTACATCCGCCCTTATTACGGTACGGTAGAGGTCAATGCCAAGGCCGTATATCAGCGGTATCTGGGCTATTACAGCGGTAATCCGGTGAAACTTCATCCCCTGACGGAAGAGGATACGGCCAGGAAGTTTGTAGAATATGTGGGCTCTGAGGAACTGGTGCTTAAAAAGGCCAGAGAGGATCTGGAAGCCGGAAACTATCAGTGGGCGGCCCAGGCAGCCCATTACGTGGTATTTGCCAACCCTCAAAATGAAGAAGCCCGTTATCTCTGTGCCGATGCATTGGAGCAGCTGGGGTATCAGGCGGAATCTGCCATCTGGAGAAATGCTTATTTAGTCGGTGCAGAAGAATTGCGTTGGGGCGGTCCTGTTGACAATTCCAAAGGAGAAAGAGGGCAGAAAAGCGATATTACATCCCGAATGACCACCCGGCTAAGTCTGGGTTATCTGGGAATCGTCATAGACGGGGAGAAAGCAGAAACAGAAGATTTGAGATTCCGTCTTCAGATTACAGGAGAAACCGGCACAGTGGATGAAGAATTTATTCTTCACCTGTATGCCGGAAGCCTGCTGATCTACTCGGGGACATCAAAAGAGGAACTGCCCTATTTGAGAGGCCCCAAGGGAATTATATATTCCATTCTCCAAAAAAATCTGGCGGAGGAAAAAGAGCGGATTGAGACTGATATTTATGAAGAGCTTCTCAGAATCCAGTCCTATGTGGTGGATTTAGGAGAAACAGCTCAGTTTCCCCTTATAGAGGGAAAAGGGCATGAAAATATTTTATAGGGAGGAAAACAGATATGGGACATCCTACAATTTATCCTACGGGAGTGACACTATATAAGAAAAACAAGGCTTATGGAGGATATACGGTTTATCCGTCTGCCAAAGGAGCACTGCTCATTGATATGAACGGCAATGAAGTCCAGCTTTGGGCCGGACTGGCGGGCTTTCCCAATAAGCTTCTTCCTGGGGGCTATGTCTTTGGCTCAACCGGGGCGAGAAATGGAAAGTACGCTTATCAGGATCAGCTGGATCTGGTGCAGGCGGACTGGGATGGAAATATTGTATGGAAATTTCAAAATAATGAATTTGTAGAGGACCCGGACCGGGAAGCCGGATATGTGGCAAGGCAGCATCATGATTTCCAGCGGGAGGGGTCGCCGGTAGGATATTATTCACCGGGGCAGGAGCCGTTGACAGACCATGGGAATACCCTGCTTTTGACCCATACCAACCGTTATAATCCTGATATTTCCCATAATCAGCTGTTGGATGACAGGATTATTGAAGTGGACTGGGAAGGAAAGATATTATGGGAATGGACTGCCAGCGATCACTTTGAAGAGCTTGGCTTTGATGATGATGCAAAACGGGTGCTCCGTGAAAATCCATCCCTTCGGGAAGCCGGAGGAAATGTGGGAGACTGGCTCCACATCAACAGTATTTCCACCCTTGGCCCCAATCACTGGTATGAGGAGGGAGATGACCGGTTTCATCCGGATAATATTATCTGGGATGCCAGAAATGCCAATATCCTTGGGATTATCAGCAAAGAGACCGGAAAGGTAGTTTGGAAGCTGGGACCGGATTTCAATGAAAATGAGACAGTCAGAAAGCTTGGCTGGATTATTGGGCAGCATCATTTACATATGATTCCCAGAGGACTGCCGGGAGAAGGTGACCTGTTGGTCTATGACAATGGAGGGGCAGCAGGGTATGGGGCGCCTAATCCGGCGTCACCTACAGGACTTTACTATGCAGTCCGTGATTATTCCAGGGTACTTCAGATCAATCCGGTGACATTAGAAATCGTATGGCAGTATACACCGGAGGAGGCAGGAAACGTGCTTTCTATGGACGGTTCTAAATTTTACAGTCCCTATATCAGCTCGGCGCAGCGGCTTCCCAATGGAAATACGTTAATTACGGAAGGATCTGACGGCCGCATTTTTGAAGTGACCCAGGAGCATGAGGTGGTGTGGGAATATATTAATCCATACTATAATACCGTTGCCGGAAAGTATCGGAATAATATGGTATACCGGGCTTACCGGGTTCCTTATGAATGGGTGCCCCAGATTCCAAAGCCGGAAGAAACGGAAGTGGAAGAAACAGAAATATCTGATTACCGGGTGCCGGGTGCTTCTTCAGAAAGAAATGCCGGAAAAGTAACATTAATAGAAGGTGTTGATCCCAACCGCCATTTGTCTACCGGATCGGGAGAAGTATCGGGAGACGGGGATGAGGGAGAAGTGGCGAATTTTTGTGTGGTCAGTGTGAAACGATGATGGAATAAAAATAACATGCTGTTTTCAGGCTGGTTGGCTGAAAACAGCATGTTTTGCTATAAAAGATTTTAACCAGAACGCCGGCGGCGGAAGAAGATTACAAATAATAATCCGGCTGAGAAAAAAGCTGTACAGCTGCCCAGGATTATCCAGGCTGTTTTATCAAAACCGGAGGCAGAGGTTGATGCTTCAGCAGTAAACTCCGGGTTTCCCTGGGGCGGCCCGGATTTTATGTGTTCCGGCATATCTTCCGGCCTGTTACCGGAAGGCCTGCCGCCAAAGCCTCCACCCATGGTGCCGAGCAGAGACAGGTTGATATCTGATGCCTCCACCAGTAAGTCTGGTGATGCATTTTGTCCCTCAGTGGTGGAAGGGATTACTCCGCTGAGCTGTCCTTCAACGCTTTGAGCCCTTAAAAGTCCCAGCTTTTTCAGTTCCGCTACTCCGTTTTTATAGGAGGTATAATCATAAAATGAGGTAGGATCGGCTTCGACATAAGAGGAGATTAAGACATCCAGGGAATCTATGGTCTGCTCAAACACGCCGCTGTTAAAATATCCGTTAATAATTTCTGCTAAATAGCTGTGATACAGTTCCAGGTATTGGGGAACCTCCAGAAGTTTGCCGATCATGGGCCTCTCTTCCAGACTTACATTGGAAACCGGCGTGTCAATGGGGAAGTTTACAACAGAGGAAGAACCGTCGGATTGGAATCCTCCAAAGGACAGGTTAAAATCCCAGGGGAGCATGGTAAGCTGGCCGTTTTCTTCGTATAGGTAATAGTTATGGCACATATTGGATACATAGCTGTCCAGATTAACAAGGACTGTATGGGCGGCAAAGTATTTTAAGGTGGCTTCCACATCCACAGCGCTTTCTAAGTCTTCTCCGGCATTGAGTTTTTTAAGAGCGTTTATAACCCTTGCAAAATCTTTGTCTGAGGTGTCAAAAACGGCGCTGTCAAATATTGTGGAATAGCTGGAAATTTCGTCGTCTGTATATTGAAGTGCTGCTCCGCCAGACTGCCCGCCAAAGCCGCCGGGACCGCCTTGTTTATTTTTGTCAGGCATATCCTCCGGTTCCGTAAGCTGGTCCGGCCGTTGTCTGTTTTCCGTGGCACTTTCCTCATTTCTTTGCCCGCCGCCTCCCATTTCCATGCTTTCCGGCTTATAGAGTTTACCATGATCATTTCCATATACCCGTTTGGCGTAACTGTCTTCCAACACCTCTACAGCCAGATAAAATCCCCAGGTTTCGCCGTTGACTGCTATGTTGGAATAGGTGTAAAGTGGGGCTTCTACTCCCGCATAATCCATTAAGTCGTAGGAGAGATATTCTTTCATATAAGTAGAGTCTCCCTGCATGTTATTTAAAACAATTTTATCAAGCCCCATCCAGGTCTGTCCTGAAATATAATGATCAAATTCTATTTTAAAGCTATACCGGTCCGTTGTGTCATCCTGGGCCACAGTACGCAGGCTTGAATTGCCTTTTGGCCGAATGCCTGCATTTTCTATTTTTGTACCGTTAATGATGACGGTGGCGGGTATGTATTCTTCTGCAATTGCATTATCCAGCATATCAGCCCACTCATTTTCATCGGCAATAATCTGAACATCCAGAATCTGGGTCTTATCCATTGCAGAAACATAGGGCAATTCTGATGAATCGGAAAATGCTGTTAAAGCAGATGGGAATAGATATGCCCCTGCCATAAGCAGCAGGACAGCTGTCATAAGCAGTACTGTGACTCCTCCTATCCATTTATGCTTTATCATGACTTACCTCCTTATGACATGTAATCGCCGTTATAGCTGACCAAGGCGGTGCTTTTTACCTGAGGAATGGCTTTGAGTTTTTCCATAAATCCTGTGGAATTTTCGGTTAAGCGCACTTCAAGAGTGAATTCCATGCCTGAATCGGAGATGGTCTTGGATTTAAGGCTGTAACGCTTTACACCTTCTTTGATAATGTTTAAAATATCACTTTCCGGCTGAGTACTTACACTTTCAATGATGAGAATATAAGGAGAGTCCACGCTTTTTTTATTGACAAATACCACAAGAATTATGCCGATGAACAGAGAACCCAGTATTGCCAGAGGCAAAAGTCCTGCGCCTAATACAATTCCTGCGGCAATGGACCAGAACAGGAACACAATGTCAAGCGGCTCTTTAATTGCCGTTCGAAACCGGACGATGGACAGGGCGCCTACCATACCCAGAGACAAAATGATGTTTGACGTAACAGCCAGAATAATCAGGGTGGTGACTAAAGTAAGTCCAAGAAGCGACACTCCGAAACCGGATGAATACATGACTCCGGTGTATGTTTTTTTATAAACAAAAAAGATAAATAGCCCCAGAACAAAGGCAAGTCCCATGGCAATTACCATGTCTAAGGCTGAAAAACTGGTGATATTTTCAAGAAAACTTGATTTAAACAGGTCGTTAAAATTCATATGATGATCTCCTTATCCGTAAATGCGGCAGGCCGCATATTTTGAAAATGCTTCCGTATGCCGTGTGTTAGTCTGAATCAGATCCCGAATCAAATCAGGCAGAAAGTTGTCGTACTTTACTTCCAGAAGAAGCAGTCCTGTATCCTGGGCGCTGAATGTAGGTATATCCTTCTGAAACAATCCGGTTGAATAAACTCCTGTCCTTACCTGGGAATCAAAAGTCACCCGTACATTCCCATAGGGGAAAATATAAGCTTCCCTCCAATAGTCCACCAGTGTTCTAGGCTTAAGCCTTTGAAAACTTAATTTTCCATAAAATTCTGCCAGTAAAGGGCTTTCAGCAGAGAGCATCCAGTCTTTATCTCCTGCCAGTATTTGCAGGACCTGTACCCTTGTCAGGGGTTCTGATTGTTTATTGCAAAGGCCATGGACCTTGCTTTTCTTTTCAAGGCGGATAAATCCACCGTTCCCGTTGTAAATTCGTATTCTGTATTTTTCACGGTCTGGCAGCCCGTACAGTTTTTCTTTCAGTACCTTATCGTCATCGTTATCAAAGTACAGGCTGCGGATATGATAACGCCCATCCTCTCCTGCATTTGGGTCAAGCCGGGCCACTGTTCTGATTCTCTGCCTCAAAGTGTGGTAATCCAGCATATTAATGGAATGTTTATATTCATGCCGGTATTCTAAGTGGTTCATATTGTTACCTCCGTTCTGCTCTCATACTAAAGCGCCAAGCTTAATTTAAGCTTAATAATACGGTGAATATTTTGTGTCCGGTATTTGTTTAAGCTTTGATTAAACTTGCGGGAGTAATATGATATAATTACTATTAGGAGGAATTGCTTATGAGGATTCTTATTGTGGAGGATGAAAAACGTCTTGCAGAAACGCTTGCCGATATTATCTCTGAAAATAAAGATACTGCCGATGTCTGCCATGACGGGAAAAAAGGCCTGGACCATGCACTTTCCGGCATTTATGATGCTGTCATCCTGGATGTCATGCTTCCCCACATCAATGGTTTTGACATGGTCCGCTGTATGCGGGAACAGGGAAATGCTACTCCGGTGCTGATGCTGACTGCCAGGGGAGAACTGGAGGACCGGATCATGGGACTGAATAACGGAGCAGATTATTACCTGACAAAGCCCTTCGAAACTCCCGAACTTTTAGCCTGCCTAAAGGCAATTACCCGGCGGGGCGGGGAGGTAAAGTCAGAGGAATTGGCTTATGGGGATATGGAGGTCAGTCTTGCCGCAAGCGAGCTTACTTGCAGAAGCCGTTCCGTGCGGCTGGGGGCAAAGGAGCTGGAGCTGATCCGTCTTCTCATTGCCAATCAAGGTATTTTGCTGTCCAAGGAGAGTATTTACTTAAAAATATGGGGATATGAGGGGGAGGCTGAGGACAGTATTGTGGAAGTATATCTTTCTTTCCTGAGAAAAAAGCTGGATCACATCGGTTCAAAGGTTAAGATATCCGTGGTTCGCAGGGTGGGATACCGTCTGGAGGTCAGGGAATGATCAGAAAGCTGCGGATTAAGTTCATAGTGATTGTCATGACGATTGTATCCGTCATACTGTTGGCAATCTTTTTCACTATGTTGATGACTACCCAGAAAAATAATGAACGAATGAGCAGGGACATGCTTCGCCAGGCTTTAAGAACAGCTTCATTTCCTGATAATGGATCACTTCCTCCAGGAGATGACAGGCCGGGCAGGCGTTTTCCAGTTCTCGTGGTTGATGTAAAAAAGGATAAGGCTGGAAGTGTCTCCACAGTGGTTAATCAACTGCATTTTTTTAACCAGGAAGATGTGGAGCCTCTTGTGGAAGTTGTTTTATCCAGGGAGGCTGATTTTGGCATTCTTCCGGATTATGAACTGCGCTATCTAAGAGAAGACAGGGAGGGAGGGAGCCGGATCGCATTTGCAGACATATCAATGGAAGCGGAAATGATGAAGGCTCAGATTGGAAATTCCCTTATGATCGGCGGGGCTTCCATGGAAGCATTCTTGCTGATTACCATATTTCTGGCCCGTTGGGCTGTAAAGCCTGTGGAGGTTGCCTGGGAAAGGCAAAAGCAGTTTATAGCCAATGCCTCCCATGAGCTGAAAACACCTTTGACTGTTATTTTATCCAATGCAGGTATGCTGAGGACAGGGAATTCTTTTAAAGATGAAAAGGCCGCCCGGCGGCTGGACCACATCCATGCAGAAGCCATGCGGATGAAGCAGCTTGTGGAAGACATGCTGTTTCTTGCAAAATCTGATCATGGGGAGAGAACCCAGGTGTATTCTGCAGTGGATTTCAGCTACCTGGTAACCAGTGCGGCTCTTGTGTATGAACCGGTCATTTATGATGAGGAAAAAGAGTTTTTCTATGAAATAGAAGACAATCTTTTGGTTGCAGGGGACGAGGTGCGCTTGCAGCAGGTGATTCATATACTTCTTGACAATGCCCAAAAGTATTCATCTTCCGGGGGAAGGATCCAACTTACTTTAGGGAAAGGGGAACATAATACTCTTTTGCTGAAGGTTTCCAATGAAGGAGCACCCATTCCCAAGGAGGAACTGGAGCAGATTTTTCTCAGATTTTACCGCTGCGACGGTTCCAGAAGCCATCACGGAAGTTTTGGCCTTGGGCTTTCCATTGCCCAAAGTATTGTAACCGGACATAAAGGAAAAATGTGGGCGGAAAGTGATGGGAAATCAGCCAATTATTTTTTTGTGTCTCTGCCTCTGGAATAATTTTTATTAAAAAAGGAGAACCCATGAAATATTCATTGTTTACCGTAAGTGTGCCGGAATTAAAGCCGGAACAGGCTCTGATAAAAATGAAGGAATGCGGATATGACGGTGTGGACTGGAGAGTAGCCTGTATTCCAAAAGAACCGGATATTTTAAAGGAAGAGCCGTCTTATTGGAGAAATAATTACTGTACCCTTGATATAGAAACTATTGATGAAAAAGCCGGGGAAATAAGTGCTCTCTGCCATAAGTACGGCATCCGCATTAATATGCTGTCTACCTATCTGACCTGTTTGGACAGCCAGGAGACCATAGAGCGTTGTATGCTGGCAGCAAAAAAGATGGATTGTACCAGAATCCGCATCAACGCACCTTCCTATGATTTAAAACGAACTTATGGAGAGCTGCTTGAGGAAGCTTTTGCAGGGTTTAAACGGGTGGAAACACTGGCTAAGAAACATGGGGTAAAGGCGGATTTTGAAATGCACATGAGAACCATTGTCCCAAGTGCCAGTGCAGCCTTCCGTCTGGCTTCCCGGTTTGATCCGTCTTATATTGGAGTCATTTACGATACAGGAAATGTAGTTTATGAAGGACTTGAAGAATATAAGATGGCCTTAGAGATTTTAGGACCTTATCTGGACCTGGTTCATGTTAAAAATGCAAGATGGGTAAAAAAGGAAGCAGAGGGAAAAGAAATGTTTATTCCAGACTGGGCTTCATTTACAGATGGATATGCAGATTTTGAGAAATTTTTTCACGCTCTTAAGGAAGTGGGATATGACGGGTTCATCACCTTTGAAGATTTTTCTTTTGCAGAGAGTCCTGAAAAAAAGATAAAAAACGACATATCCTATATTAAAAGTATTGTGGAATCCCAAAATTAGAAAAAATAAATTTATTGAGAAAAAGTTTCAACAAAGGGCTTGTTTTTTTGGTTAGCCTATGCTAACATATAAACAGTTAGTGATAGCTAACAACATGTGAATATTCTATACATCAGACTAACCCTCTGAATTTATCTTTCATTGACCTGTGAGAGATTAAGACTCCTACAAAAGGGCCGTACCTGTAACCGCATAACAGGTGCGGCTTTTTTGCGTGGGTTGTAATAACGTATCTGATAGGATATAATTGTAAAAAGAACCGCAAATCTGGAGGAACTAAATGAAATCTTTAATTATAGCAGAAAAGCCCTCAGTGGCAAGAGACATTGCACGGGTGCTTCAATGTAAAAAAAGCAATAACGGCGTGATCGAAGGGGAAAAGTATGTGGTGACCTGGGGTCTGGGCCATCTGGTCACTTTGGCCGACCCGGAGGATTACGACTCTAAATATAAGGAGTGGAAGATGGACAATCTTCCCATGATGCCGGACCGTTTCAAGCTTGAGGTGATCAGGCAGACCGGCAAGCAGTACAGCGTGGTAAAGTCCCAGATTCACCGCAGCGATGTGGGAGAAATCATTATTGCTACCGATGCCGGGCGGGAAGGTGAGCTGGTGGCCAGGCTTATTTTGGAAAAGGCAGGGAATAAAAAGCCCATGAAACGGCTCTGGATTTCTTCTGTCACGGATAAAGCCATTAAGGAGGGGTTTGCCAAGTTAAAAGATGGCAAAGATTATGATAACCTATACGATGCGGCCATGTGCCGGGCGGAAGCGGACTGGCTGGTGGGAATTAACGCCACCAGAGCATTGACCTGCAAATACAATGCCCAGTTAAGCTGCGGACGGGTACAGACTCCCACTGTGGCTATTATTGCAAAGCGCGAGGAAGAGATCAGGAACTTTGTTCCAAAGCCCTATTACGGAATCACAGCTAAATGTTCTAAGCCAGCCTTGACCTTTACCTGGAGGGATGAGAAATCAAAAAGCTTCCGTTCTTTTGACCGGGACCGGCTGGAGACTATTTTAAATAAAATAGGAGTTCAGGGAGAAGGCGTGATTAAGGAGTTGAAGAGCGTTCCCAAGAAGGTTTATTCTCCGCAGCTTTACGATCTCACAGAATTACAGCGAGAGGCAAACCGACGATTTAATTACTCTGCAAAAGAAACATTAAACATTATGCAGAGACTATATGAAAACCACAAGGTATTGACATATCCCAGAACAGATTCCCGGTATTTAAGTTCTGACATTGTTTCTTCTATTAAAGAGAGGCTGGATGCCTGCGGTGTCGGCCCTTACCGGAAGCTGGCGGGACGGCTTATGAACCGGAAGATTGAAGCAAAGCCATTTTTTGTGGATGACAAGAAGGTATCGGACCATCATGCCATCATTCCAACCGAGCAGTTTGTCCAATTGGACCATATGACAATTGATGAAAGAAAGATTTATGATCTGGTGGTCCGCAGGTTTCTTGCAGTTTTGTATCCACCCTTTGAATATGACCAGACAGAGCTGACTCTGGACATTGGGGGAGAGACCTTTGCGGCAAGAGGAAAGGCCGTAACTGTCATTGGCTGGAAGGAAGTCTATGAAAATCATGAGGAAGAGGACGAGGAACAGGAATTAAAGGAACAGACTCTGCCTGTTATGAAAAAAGGAGACAGGATTTCTGAACTCGCTATTCTGCTGACAGAGGGAAAGACAAAGCCTCCTGCTCCCTTTAACGAAGCTACACTGCTTTCTGCTATGGAAAATCCGGTTTCCTATATGGAGACCAAGGATTCGGGGCTTGCTAAGACCCTGGGAGAAACCGGAGGCTTAGGAACCGTGGCTACCAGAGCGGATATTATTGAGAAGCTGTTTTCCAGTTTTCTTCTGGAAAGGCGGGGAAAGGACATTTTCCTCACATCAAAGGCAAAGCAGCTTCTCACACTTGTACCGGAGGACTTAAAAAAGCCGGAGCTGACTGCTGATTGGGAAATGAAGCTGTCGGAAATTGCAGCAGGAAAGTTAAAACGGGCTGCATTTATGAAGGACATACGCAGTTATTCCATAGACTTAATCCATGAAATTAAGTCTGGGGAAGGAAGTTTCCGCCATGATAACCTGACCAATACCAAGTGCCCTGTCTGCGGGAAGCGGATGTTGTCAGTCAAGGGTAAAAACAGCGAAATGCTGGCCTGCCAGGACAGGGAATGCGGCCACAGAGAGGTAGTGTCCAGGACCAGCAACGCCAGATGCCCGGTGTGCCACAAGAAACTGGAGCTTAAAGGCAAGGGAGATAGCCAGATTTTTGTCTGCAAGTGCGGGTATAAGGAAAAACTATCTGCGTTCAAGGAAAGACGTTCCAAGGAAGGGGCAGGAGTGTCCAAAAAGGATGTGGCAAAATACTTGAACCAGCAGAAAAACGAAGTGGAGGAACCCATTAATTCAGCTTTTGCGGACGCATTTGCAAAGCTGAAGTTAAAGGACGATTGAGAATCAGAGAAAGGCCGGGAGGCATTATGAGCATCAGAGTCATAGCAGTAGATAATTCAGAAGAGTTGTTGGTAAAAATCACAGGTATTTTAAAGGAAATGGAAGGGGTAGAGCTATGCGGCAGCTTCCCCGAAGCAATCGGAGCCATACAGTATGTAAGGGAAAATCCAGTGGATATGGTATTTTCTGATGTGGTTATGCCGGATATCAGCGGTATCACTTTCGCCGCTAAACTGTATGAACTTCCCCAGCATCCAGAGGTAGTGCTGTTATCCGGTATTCCGGGATTTTCTTTGGAAGCCTGGAAAATAAGGGCATATGATTTTATTGTCAAGCCATATACAAGGGCACAGATTGCAAAGGTGGTAGGCAGGTTTGTCCGGGAGAACAAAGAACTGCAGAAGTAATGGCTGTAATTTAGAAGTAATGTTGCAGGGCCTAACCATTGAATCCGGCCGGATCGTCATGTTGGACAATCCGGCCGGACTTTTGTATTTGCATTGATTATAGCTTACTTATATTCCTGTAATATTTCATTCATTTTCTCCTGAAGCTGTGCGGCAACCTCCTCTGCCGTACGGGAACCATCTACAACCATAGGATCCATGGCCTCGTTAAAGCTTTCATTCAGATTCAGGAAAGGAACAGAAGTTTCATCAGAGGCCATTTTTTTATCAATGGTTCCTGCTATTTCCATAAACAGCTTCATTTCCTCCTGGAATGCTGTAAATTTAATCCCTTCATTCATCAGGCTCTGTCTTACAGGGATAAAGTTTCCTGCCTCACAAAAGCCTTTCATCTGTTCCGCAGCTGTGAGATATTCCACAACAATAGCTGCTGCTTTCGGGTATTTTGTTTCTTTGTAGGCAAACATACCATTTCCACCCATGTCTGAACCGGTCTTACCATTCCTTTGGGGCATATAAGTTACCCCCCAGCCTCCCGGCATATTTTCTTCCATGTAAGAGCAGTGCCAGCTGCCTGCAAAATCAAAGGCCAGCTGATTTGCTACAAACATCATATTTGCAGCAGGGGTCGCCGTAAATCCCACATTATTGATTAAGTCTTCTTTTCTCCAGGATTCATACAGCTTGAGAGCTTCCAGTACCTGAGGTGTATTCATGGTGATTTCCGTCTGATCTTCGTTCATTAAGGCTCCGCCGTTCATATAAATAAATGGCAGATAGCGGTAACCGGAAGAGTTTTCCCAGATTCCACCCATGGCATAATCCAGGTTGTTATCCTGTTTCAGCTTACGTGCTGCTTCGGTAAGTTCTTCCCAGCTCCAGGCCTTATCTATAGATTTGGGAACTTCAATTCCGGAGTTTTCCAGCATCTTCTTATTATAAAATAAGGCAATTACATCTGTGTGGTGAGGCATAGCAATCAGTTTCCCGTTATAGGTACAGGCTTCTTTAAATGCAGGAATCAGGTCATTTAAATTTTCTTCAGATATATAAGGAGTGAGATCTAACATGGTGTCTGTCTCCTTGAATTTTCCCATTCTCTGATAGGTGTACCGTATAACATCAGGCCAGTCATTTCCGGCAATCCTGGTATCAATCTGGTCCCGGTATGTGTTGGAAGGATAAACCTGAGGCTTAATGGTAATCTCAGGGTGATCTTTTTTCAGATTTTCTATAGCCCAGTCCCAGGCAGCCTTATCCGATTGGGAGCCTTCCCAATATGTAATTTCGATCTCAGCGCCTTCTTCTGCTTTCAGTTCTTCTGCTGCTTCTCCGGCCTTGGTTTCGCCGGCAGCTGCAGAACTTCCACCCGGTGCTGCCTGTGTGGTGCTGCCTCCGCCTGACGAAGTACAGCCTGTGATTAAACCGGCTGCCAGCATAAGCCCCAGCCCCAGTGCCAAAAGTCTCTTTCCTGTTTTTTTCATTTATAATCCTCCTTCTTTAATTATCCCTTAATTCCGCTGGATGCGATTCCCTGTACAAACTGTTTCTGAAAGATAAGAAATACGATGACCACCGGAATTGTTGAAATCAGTGAAGCACTCATTAAATGATTCCAATTGACATACTGTGCCCCGTTTAGCATGGAAAGACCAAGCTGTACTGTGTAGTATTCATTTTTTGATACCATGATCAAAGGCCATTGAAGATCATTCCATCTCCACATTACCGTAAAAATTGCCAATACGCTGATCAAAGGCTTCACATTTGGCAAGACAATCTTTGTAAATATGCCGAATTCCGTAGCTCCGTCAATTCTTCCTGCTTCCAGCAGCTCATTGGGGATTTCTTCAATAAACTGTCTTGACATAAACAGTCCGAATGCTTCCGCACAAGGCGGCAGGAAAAGGCCGGCATAAGAGTTTCGGATCCCCAGCTTGGAGGCAATGATAAAGTTAGGAATCATTGTTACCTGAAGAGGAATCATCAGAGTACTGAGCACAATCATAAAAAAGATATTTTTTCCTTTAAAATTATATTTAGCAAAGGCAAATCCGGCCAGCAAATTGATGGAAATAGTGATTGCAGTGGAAATAATAGTCACAATTGTACTGTTTTTATAATACATTCCAAAATCAGTTGTCTTAAGAGCTTCTAAAAAGTTGCCTAACATAAATTTGGAGGGTATCAGTTTTGGAGGAAAGGCAAAAATTTCTCCTACAGGCTTGACTGCTGTTATAAACATCCAGTAGAAGGGAAACAGTGTGATTAAAGCCACTGAAAGCACCAGACAAAAGGTAATGATGCCGTATATCCGTTTTTTCAGCTTCATGCTTTTTCCTCCTTATTCAAAAATCTTACCGCAGTCAGTCCGGCCATTACCAGAAATAAGATTACGCCTGCAGAAGCTGCCCGGCCGTACTGGTTTTTTACAAATCCTGTTTCATATATGTACATAACTAATGTTTTTGTTGAATTTAATGGACCGCCCTTTGTCATGGTATACACAAGATCAAATGAACGGAAGCTGTGTATGATGCATGTGACCAGTACAAATACATGGGTTGTTCTCAACAGGGGAAAGGTAATGTAGCGGAACTTCTGCCACCCATTGGCCCCATCCATTACCGCCGCCTCATAATAATCCGGGGCTATTCCCTGGAGTCCGGCAAGATAAATCACCATATTATAGCCGGTACGCTGCCAGATTGTTCCGGCAACCAGCATCAGCATTGCAAATCTGGGATCATTGGCCCATTTAACTGACTTAAGTCCTATGAGATTTAAAAGATAATTAATAAGTCCCACCTGATCCTGAAACAGCCATGTAAAAACCATTCCCACCACAACCGTGGACACCACCGCCGGAAGATAGATGGAGGACCGGAAAACTCCTTTAAAAGGCAGGTTTGTATTTAGCAATATGGCTAAAGACAAAGCAAATGTCATAATCAGGGGCACAGTCATTACCGTATACATCACGGTATTCCACATTGTTTTCCAAAACACCTCGTTTGTCAGCATACGAAAGTAATTTTCCAATCTTACAAACTGGGGCGTTCCAATCCCTTTCCAGTCCATTAAACTGTAATAAAAGGTCATGAAAATCGGAATGATCATAAACATCATAAACAAAATCATATTGGGAAGGATATATAGATAGGGCACCACCTTGATGTTTCTCCAGAAGGGTTGTTTTTTCATGTATGAATCCTCCATATTTCATATAATTATTTTTTTGAATGCTGCAACTTGATTGACAAATTTTTGTCTAATATGCTGTATAATTAAAGATATGATTTGATTATTATAGATATTTTATATATTATAATCTTACATTTGATGTTATGAAGATACAATATATAAAAATCTCATTACATGGATTTTTATTGCATATTTGTTTGCATAAATCAGGTCGTTCAGATCAAAATTTCCGCTTTATTACTTGGAAAACTTATATGTTATGTAGTATAATTTAGAGATATTACAGGAAAGCAGGTGATATCTATGTTGTTCAAAGAAGACAACAGTAATGAATTAAAAGAAGAGGGAAAATACTTAGACGGGCAGAGGGTGCCGTTTAAAAAAGTTTTCTCCTCCTACCGGACTGAAATCACGGGTATTGTAATTCGTACTGCCGGATATTCTCAGACAGAACCAGGTCATATCTGGGGTCCCGGTCTCCGGGCTTATTATCTGCTTCACTATGTTATTTCGGGAAAAGGCTGGTATAATGTGGGGAAAGAAAGATACTGGCTCTCAGAAGGAGACTTATTTTTGTCATTCCCCAATGAGATTATTAAATATGGTGCAGATCTGGACTGCCCGTGGAAATACTGCTGGGTGGGATTTCTTGGATTAGACATTCCTTATATTATAAAACAGGCCGGATTTACAAAGAAAAGACATACACTGCATATCTCATCCGATGAGATTGTAGAAATTATGATTGATTTATACAAAAATTATGGCATTCAAACCGGGAATTATTTGTATATGATTTCAAAATTAACTCATTTGTTTTCTATTATTATAGCAGATTCCAAATGCAATCCTCCTATTCTAAAAGGAAGTGATTATCTGGAACAGGCTCTTACCTATATGAAAACAGAATATCAAAGCCCTGTTACCATTAATGAGATCGCTTCTTTTGCAGGTATTTCAAGCAGTCATCTATACCGCTTGTTTATGAAGGAATATTCTGTTCCTCCTTTAAAATACCTGACTCAGTTCCGTATACAAAGGGCCTGCAATATGCTGATTGAGAACCCTTCCCTTCCGGTCAGCGTGGTTGCTTATTCCGTAGGATTTAATGACCCCCTTTATTTTTCAAGATCCTTTCGCAAATCTATTGGAGTGTCCCCGTCGGAATACAGGAAAATGAGCAGTTAATAAGACCGCCTTTCCGTGCCGGTTTTGCATTTTAATGGACTAACTCAAATGACTATGTTATAATATTTAGATAGTGAAAAAAAGAACCCTTTTTTCCTTAAGGAGAAATATATGAAAGAAAAGTTTAAAATAAAGGGACAGCTAAGGACGTATATGCAGTGGCCGCTTTATTTAAGTGCGTTGCTTATCGCTGCCAATGCGGTAATTGGTGCAGTTAATGTAAAGGCGGGAATTGTTATGGCTGCTTTTACCCTCCTGTATATCGGAATATCGGTATGGTTTTATATTTACAGAAGGAAACGTCTTTTAAGCGGCCTTGTGGAATTTTCTGCCGAATACTCCTGGATGCAGAAGAAGCTCCTTTCTGATCTGGAACTTCCCTATGGAATTGCAGATGAGAGCGGGCGGATTCTCTGGGGGAATGCGGCATTTTCAGAGGTATTGGGAGAAGAAAAGCCTTTAAAAGTCACGAGAAAAAATATTATGGCTATTTTCCCGGAGATAACCAAAGAGGCGTTTACGCTGAAACAGGAAAGCACTGTTTTGCATGCAGTACGAAACGGCAGAAAGTACCAGATCCGGATGAAAGCTGTTTATGTAAAGGATTCTTCTGAGGTGGCTGCCCAGATTATCGGCACAGAGGTGGCCGGGGAGATGCTGGTAGCTGTTTATCTTTACGATGAAACGGAAATTCTTAACTATAAGCAGATGGTGGATGACCAGAAGATGGTGGCAGGTCTGATTTATCTGGATAATTACGATGAGGCGTTGGAGAGTGTGGAAGATGTAAGAAGTTCCCTTCTCACTGCACTGATTGACCGGAAAATCAGTAAATACATCACCAACATGGAGGGGATTGTAAAGAAGCTGGAAAAGGACAAATACTTTATTGCTATTAAGCAGTCCTATGTCAGGGAATTAAAAGAAAGCCGTTTTTCCATTCTGGAAGAAGTGAAAACTGTTAACATCGGCAATGAAATGTCCGTAACTCTGAGCATAGGCCTTGGAATGAACGGAGACAGCTATTACAAGAATTATGATTTTGCAAGAGCTGCAATTGATATGGCTTTGGGACGGGGTGGAGACCAGGCCGTCATAAAGGACGGGGAGAAAATCCAGTTTTTCGGCGGAAAGGCTCAGCAGATGGAAAAAACCACCCGTGTCAAAGCCCGTGTCAAAGCTCATGCCCTTCGGGAACTGATGGAGACAAAGGACCGGATTTTAATTATGGGCCACCGCCTTACGGACATCGATTCTTTTGGTGCTGCTGTAGGGATCTACCGCATTGCAACTGCTATGGATAAAAAAGCCAATATTATTATTAATGAAGTGACCACCACGGTACGTCCTATGATGGAACGTTTTTCCGGAAATGCAGACTATCCTGATGATCTGTTTTTAAGCGGAGCCAGAGCTGCGGAACTGGTGGATGGAGGAACACTTTTGGTTGTGGTGGATGTGAACCGCCCCAGTATTACCGATGCGCCGGATCTTCTTCGTCTGGTAAAGACCATTGTGGTACTGGATCATCACAGACAGAGCAGTGAGATCATCGATAATGCAGTTCTGTCCTATGTGGAGCCATATGCTTCTTCTGCCTGTGAAATGGTGGCAGAGGTGCTACAGTACATTGCCGATGGAATTAAGATCAAGCCTGCAGAAGCGGATGCCATGTATGCAGGAATCGTAATTGATACCAATAATTTTACCAACCAGACCGGAGTCAGGACCTTTGAAGCAGCAGCATTTTTAAGAAGGAACGGTGCGGATGTGGTTCGTGTGCGAAAGCTGTTTCGGGACGAACTGGCGGATTATAAAGCAAAAACAGAGGCAGTACGGGAAGCAGAAATCTTCGAAAAATTCTTTGCCATCAGCATTTGCCCCACAGAAGGTGTGGAAGGCCCCACAGTGGTAGGCGCCCAGGCGGCAAATGAATTGCTTAATATAGCAGGAATCAAGGCTTCATTGGTCTTGACCGACTATAATCATACGGTGTACATAAGCGCCCGATCTATTGATGATGTCAATGTACAGGTCATGATGGAGCTTTTGGGAGGCGGCGGACACCGGAATATTGCAGGTGCACAGCTTGAAGGTGTCACCGTTGAAGAAGCGAAAACCCGTGTAAAAGCGGTTATTAAAGAGATGTTAGAGAAGGGAGACATATCATAATGGATATTGTGTTATTAGAAGATGTAAAAGCGTTGGGTAAAAAGGGACAGATCGTCAAGGTAAATGACGGGTATGCAAGGAACTTTATTCTCCCTAAAAAACTGGGAATTGAGGCTACATCTAAGAATTTAAATGACTTAAAGCTTCAGAAGGCCAATGAGGAAAAAGTTGTTGCAGAGCAGCTGCAGGAGGCTAGAGATTTTGGGGCTAAGCTTTCAGAATCCTCTGTTACCTTATCCATCAAGGCTGGAGAAGGCGGAAGAGCCTTTGGTTCCGTATCCGGAAAAGAAATTTCAGCGGCTATTAAGAGCCAGTTGGGATATGATCTTGATAAGAAAAAGCTGGTCCTTCCTGAGCCTCTTAAGACCTTTGGTTCCCATGAGGTTCCGATTAAGCTTCACAAGGATGTAACTGCTAAACTGATTGTCAAGGTAGTAGAAAGCTAGGAGGCATGAATATGGATGACGCCCTGATCAAACGGGTGCTTCCCCACAGCATAGAGGCGGAGCAGTCTGTCATCGGTTCCATGCTGATGGACAGGGATGCTATCATTGGGGCTTCCGAAATTGTTACAGCAGGAGATTTTTATCAGCACCAGTATGGCGTCATGTTTGAGGCCATGCTGGAGCTTTTTAATGAAAACAGACCGGTGGATCTGGTGACTCTTCAAAATCGTTTAAAAGAAAAAGATGTCCCCCCGGAGGTGTCCAGCCTGGAGTTTGTCCGGGATATAATCACCATGGTGCCAACTTCTGTCAATGTAAAATCTTATGCCGCCATTGTGCGTGATAAGGCAGTTTTAAGAAGGCTTATTAAGGTCAATGAAGACATTGCCAATACCTGCTATGCGGGAAAGGAACCCTTGGAAACTATTCTGGCTTCCACGGAAAAGAACATATTTGATCTGCTTCAGAACCGTACATCAGGAGAGTTTGTGCCCATCCGCCAGGTAGCCATGAATGTTCTGGAAAAGATTGAACAGGCTTCAAAAAACCAGGGAACTGTAACTGGAATTCCCACCGGCTTTATTGACTTGGATTACAAGACCTCCGGCTTACAGCCCTCTGATTTCGTACTGATCGCCGCCCGTCCTTCTATGGGAAAGACGGCTTTTGTCTTAAATCTGGTGGATCATATATCTGTAAAAAAAGGACTTCCCAGTATGGTATTCAGTCTGGAGATGTCAAAGGAGCAGTTAGTAAACCGAATGCTCGCCATGGAGTCCAACGTAGACTCTCAGAAGCTGAGAACCGGTACCTTATCTGATTCTGACTGGGATGCGGTTGTAGAGGGAATCGGTGTAATCGGCAATTCCAAGCTGATCATTGATGATACCCCTGGAATCTCCATCATGGAGCTTCGTTCCAGATGCCGGAAGATGAAGCTGGAATACGGCCTTAATGCAGTTATCATTGACTATTTACAGTTGATGAGCGGAAGCGGAAAAGGCGGAGATAACCGCCAGCAGGAAATTTCGGAGATTTCCAGGTCTTTAAAGTCCTTAGCCAGAGAATTAAATGCTCCTGTTATTGCACTCTCCCAGTTAAGCCGGGCCTGTGAGACCAGGCAGGACCACCGTCCTATGCTGTCCGACTTGAGGGAATCCGGTGCCATTGAGCAGGATGCCGATGTGGTTATGTTTTTGTATCGAGATGATTATTATAATAAGGATACAGATATGCCTAATATTGCGGAAGTTATTATTGCGAAACAGAGAAATGGCCCTATTGGAACTGTTAATTTAGTATGGCGGCCGGAGTATACAAAGTTTGCAAACATGGCCAGGCAATAAGAAGATTAGAAATAAAAACAGAATGCAAAGCACAAAAATGGCTCTCCGCCCTGAGAAGGCGGGAGCCATTAAAATTTTATCATTTCTGGATCACTTTCATATTTTTGGTGTCTATGATCTTCATAATATTTGAGCAAGCGATAAAAAAGCCATAGATTTCAGTAAAATTTTTCTTAAATCCCATTCATAATCTCTCTCAATCCCGCATAAAATATAAATAGTAAGGTTATGAAAACTTAACGAACCAAAGGAGAGGATACACTATGGCTGAAATACACTACTTAATATCGGAAGCATCCAAAAAAGTGGACGTAGAATCCCACGTCCTCCGATACTGGGAGGAGGAATTGGAATTAAAGATTCCCAGAAATGAGATGGATCACCGCTATTATACCGAGGCACACATCCGTTTATTCAAGCAAATCAAGGATTTAAAGGAAAAAGGATATCAGCTGAAAGCCATTAAAACAGCCCTTGATAAAGTCATTGAGGACGACCAGGATCCAGTCATACCGGACGAGCTGCTGGAGGACCAGATAACCCAGGAATTAAAAGAAAACACAGCCATGGTCTCAGAAGATGAAACAGGGCTGGAATTACATAATTCGGTTCCCCCATCCCTTGCAGGAGGAAAAATGGAGCAGTTCCAGGAAATCATGAACCATATTATTGGACGGGCCCTGGAAGTGAACAATGAGCAATTAAGCCAGGATGTCAGCAATCTGGTTAACGAAAAGGTCATCAAGGAAATGGAATACCTGATGAATTTAAAAGAAGAAAAAGAAGAAGAGCGCTACAAACAATTGGACGAGCTTTTACGTACTTATCAAAAGGACAACAAAGGCCGTGCCGAAGCAGCTGCATCTAAGATTCCGTTTTTTAACCGCAAAAAGAAATTCGGCAGAAACGGAAAAAAGCTATAAATTTAAACTACTTTCAGATAAATGCAGGGGAAGTCAAACCAGACAAAAATCCGCAGCTCTCACTGAAAGTGTAAACTGCGGATTTTTTATACATATCATATCATTTTCTGCAAGCTTCCACAAAGGCTTCAAACAGCCGGAGAGCTTCTTTTTTCTTTTCCCAAAGATATTCCGGGTGCCATTGAACCCCCACAAAAAAGGGATATCCAGGCATTTCCAGGGCCTCAATCAGGTGATCGGGCGAATAGGCCGAAGCAATAAGTCCCGGAGCCAGATCCCTGACCGCCTGATGATGCATGCTGTTAACATCTAAGGTTCCCATTCCTGATATTCGTTCCAATAGACTGCCCTTCATCAAAGTAACTCTGTGGCAAGGCATATGATAGTCAAAAGCCTGCTGGTGAGCAACAGGGAAGTCTCTTTTCACTTGAGAAGGAATATCCTGCCAGATGTTTCCGCCTAAAGCAATATTTAAAACCTGGATACCCCGGCACACACCCAGAACCGGCTTTTGCAGCTCCATAACCAGAGGGAGAAGGGAAAGTTCCATCTCATCCCTGGAAGCGGACACATTACCGCAGTGAGCATGTGTCTCTTCCCCAAATAAAAAAGGATGGACATCAGGCCCTCCTGTAAATAAAAAACCATCCAGCTCCCCAGCAAGCTGTCTTAAATCCTCTTTTGAAGCATCTAATGGCATTACCACTGGAATAGCTCCCGTCTCTTTTAAAGCCCTCAAAAAGGTGGGCCGCATCTTAATATCACCATTATCAGTATCATGTGCCGGAGTCAGTCCGATCAGCGGTTTTTTCATATCCTCAATATCCCTTCCTAAAATAAAATACCTCTTCTCAAGAGAAGAGGTATTTATGTAAACATTTAAACGTTCGATTTGATTAACCCTCATCGAATGGCAAATTATGCCTCAGAAATAGCTCCTGTAGGACAGACACCTTCACAAGCGCCGCAATCGATACAAGCATCTGCTTCAATTACATACTGAGAATCACCCTGGCTGATAGCGCTTACTGGACATTCACCTTCACAGCTTCCGCAACTAACACAAGCATCACTAATAATACGTGCCATAATAATTACCTCCTTAAATTCTATACATTTTTCTATATCTTATACCATAAATTAAAAATATTCAAGTAGAAAATGCTACAAGTAATGTTTAAAATTAGGAGCAATCCGGGCGGCTGATGCCAGACCTGCCATCCCGGATACCCTGTAAAATGGTTTTCTTGGCCTCAATGGCTCCTTCCCTGGACATGGGAGGAACATCCTTTAAAGGATATTCCATTCCAAGGCTTTCGTATTTCACCTTTCCCATGTCGTGATAAGGGAGAACATCAAGTGCTTTTACATTCTTTAGTTCGCTGATGAACAACCCCAGCCGGTATAAATCAGGTTTGTGATCCGTAAGTCCGGGAACCACGACGTGGCGTATCCACAGAGGAATGTTCTTTTCGCTTAAGTACCGGGCAAAGTCCAGAATGTTTTCGTTGGAATGCCCAGTGAGGGGTTTATGCTTTTCCTCATCAATGTGTTTGATGTCCAGCATAACCAGGCTGGTATAATCCAGGAGCCTGTCTAATTTCATTAAATAATCCGTATCATTTTTCCGGAAGGTAACTCCGGAGGTGTCGAGACATGTGTGGATGTCTTTCCCTCTTGCAGCCTCAAAGAGTTCTGTCACAAAGTCCAGCTGCATGAGAGGTTCTCCTCCGGTTGCAGTGATTCCGCCGCTCCCGTAAAAATGCCGGGCTGACTCGTATTGCTTTAATAGATCTTCCACTGTCATGGGAGTGCCCCCTGCCATTTTCCAGGTATCCGGATTATGGCAGTACAGGCAGCGCATGGGACAGCCCTGTAAAAAAACCACCATGCGCACGCCAGGACCGTCAACAGTGCCGAAACTTTCAATGGAATGGATATATCCTGTCATAAATGAGTCACCTTCTTTGCGAAACTTATATATGGTCGTGGAAGGTACGGGAAATTACTTCATCCTGCTGTTCTTTTGTCAATTTGTTGAAGTTAACCGCATAGCCGGATACCCGTACAGTAAGCTGAGGATAATTCTCTGGATGCTGCTGAGCATCTAAAAGAGTTTCACGGGTGAATACGTTGACATTTAAATGATGTCCACCTTCAGTTACATAGCCGTCTAATAAATTCACTAAGTTATCGATTTGGGATTCGCTGATATTTGCCATATTTTTATTCTCCTTTTCTAGTTGTCTTCCTGGGAATCGGGATCGTCTAAGCCCTCGAACAGGGTAGGAACCCGGCAGGCAGAATTGCCGTCTGCGCATTCCGTGGAATTCGTTGTGGTTACTGATTTCGCCGTTGTTCCCTCGGTGTTTATGACACCGTCTTCTGAAATGCTGATGTTCATATGCCCGCCATTTCCGGACATAAACTGGTCTAACATAGAAACAATATCATCAATTTGTTTTTCTTTTGAATCTGCCATGGCAGTCACTCCTTATTTCTGATCCTCGCTGAGAGCCAGCTCTAAATCAACCTCTAAGTCTCCGGAGAAAATCTGATCTTCCTTGCCGAGGGCACCGGGTACGATGGAGAAAGTATTGGAAATTCCATCCTGTGCATCCTTAAATGGCAGCTTTGCAACAGAAGCTAAGGAAGAAACAGCACCGTGAGTATCCCTATGGTGCATGGGGTTTGCACCCGGAGCAAATGCTTCGCCCTTTTTACGTCCGTCAGGAGTAGATCCAGTATTCTTTCCATATACCACGTTGGAGGTAATTGTCAGGATAGAAGTGGTAGGAACGCCGCCTCTGTAGGTGTGGACTCCCTTGACGTAATTCATAAAGGTGTGGACCAGCTCGTTTGCAATCATATCAACTCTGTCATCGTTATTGCCGTATTTAGGAAAATCACCTTCTATAGCATAGTCGATAACAACGCCGCTTTCATCACGTATGGTTTTTACCTTGGCGTATTTAATTGCAGATAAGGAGTCCGCTACTACGGAAAGTCCTGCAATACCAGTTGCAAACCAACGGGTTACTTTTTTATCATGAAGAGCCATTTGGATGCGCTCGTAACTATATTTGTCATGCATATAGTGGATGACGTTTAAGGTGTTTACATAAACCCTTGCAAGCCATTTCATCATATCTTTATATGCGTCCAGAACCTCATCATACTCCAGATACTCGGAAGTAATAGGGCGGTATTTGGGGCCTACCTGCTTCTTGCTGATTTCGTCAACACCGCCGTTGATAGCGTACAGAAGGCATTTTGCCAGGTTGGCACGGGCTCCGAAGAACTGCATTTCCTTGCCCAGTCTCATAGAAGATACACAGCAGGCAATTGCATAGTCATCTCCGTGGGAAACACGCATTAAATCATCGTTCTCATACTGAATAGAAGAAGATTCAATAGAACTCTTGGCACAGAAGCGTTTAAAGTTCTGGGGAAGCTTTGTGGACCAAAGTACGGTTAAGTTTGGTTCCGGAGCAGTTCCTAAGTTCTGAAGAGTGTGCAGATAACGGTAGGACATCTTTGTTACCATATGGCGTCCGTCGATTCCCACACCGCCTATGGATTCTGTTACCCAGGTAGGATCTCCGGAGAACAGCTCATTGTATTCAGGTGTACGGGCAAATTTTACAAGACGCAGCTTCATAATGAAATGATCTACAAACTCCTGAACTTCATCCTCTGTAAAGGTTCCTTCTGCCAAGTCTCTCTGAGCATAAATATCAATGAAGGTGGAGGTACGTCCAAGGGACATAGCAGCACCGTTTTGCTCCTTTACAGCAGCCAGATAAGACAGATAAGTCCACTGAATAGCTTCCTGTACATTGGAAGCGGGCTTGGAAATGTCAAAGCCGTAAATGCTTCCCAGTTTCTTTAATTCCTTGAGAGCGCGAAGCTGCTCGGAAAGCTCTTCTCTTTCACGGATTACGTCAGAGTTCATGGAGGTGCGGGTGGTGTTCTTCTGCTCTTCTTTATCCTCAATAAGACGGTCAATTCCGTAAAGAGCTACCCTGCGGTAGTCACCGATAATACGCCCACGTCCGTAAGCATCTGGAAGTCCGGTAATGATGTGGCTGGAACGGCAAGCCCTCATTTCAGCGGTATAAGCGTCAAAAACACCGGCATTATGTGTCTTTCTATGGGTAGAAAAGAATTCTGAGACTTCCGGATCAACGGTATATCCGTTGTCTGAACAAGCCTTTTCCGCCATACGGATTCCGCCGTAAGGCTGCAGGGAACGCTTAAAAGGTTTGTCAGTCTGGAATCCTGTAATTTTTTCTTTCTCTTTATTTAAATATCCTGCTGTGTGAGAAGTGATGGTGGAAATGACTTTTGTGTCCATATCCAAAACACCGCCTGCTTCCCGCTCCTGTTTTGTTAAGCTCATAACCTGGTCCCAAAGTTCAGTCGTTGCCTTGGTAGGTCCGGCAAGGAAGGCATCATCGCCGTCATAGGGAGTGTAGTTCTTCTGAATAAAATCCCTGACGTTGATTTCTCTCTCCCAGACGCCCTTTGTAAAATTTCTCCATTCTGGTTTCATAATTGTGTACCTCCGTAATATTTTTCATGCTATTTTATAGGAAAGTCCGATTTTATTTTGCTTCATCGGACTGCGTATCTCTGCCATCAGACAGAAACGGTAAACCCCTGTGGAAAAGACGTATAATTCATACAGCCTCTGTATGAATATATTATATATGAATACTGTATACAATGTCAACAACTTTATTTGAGAAAAAATCATCAATAGACTTCAAATGAAAAGTCCAATTTAACTCTTGATAATTAAAGGGGAAAGTATTATAGTAGAAGAGAGTCCAGTTTGTTTTTGGATGATCTGATTTTTGATATGATAATAAATTATATCAGAGATGATATATATACTTTTTAAGGAGGAATGCAAAATGCAGATTAATAAAGATATGGTAATCGGTCAGTTACTGGGACTTGATGAAAATATTGCACCAATCTTAATGCGTGCTGGAATGCACTGCCTTGGCTGCCCATCTTCTCAGGCAGAGTCTATAGAGGAAGCATGTCAGGTTCATGGAATTGACTGTGATGTTCTGGTATCCCAGATTAATGAAATTTTGGAAGTAAGATAATATCAGTTATTGGAGGCAGGTCTTGTGGACCTGCCTCTTTTTTTTAGTTGGATTTCAGGAACGATACATCTTCATGTAGTCCCCGTGAGCCTCCACCAGTTCATCCACCATGCTCCGGATATCCTGGATGTTAAGCTCTGCAGCGGTATGAGGATCCAGCATGGCAGCCTGATAGATTTTGTTAATGTCTCTGTCACGGGCCGCCTCTATGGTGAGAAGCTGTGGGTTGATATTGGTCACGTTCATGGCTGCCAATTGGGTAGGAATCCGTCCCACATGGCAGGGAGTGATTCCGCTTCCATCCACCAGACAGGGAACCTCCACACAGGCATCGGACGGAAGGTTGTCGATCAGCCCGTGATTCATCACATTTGCACCGATTTTATAAGGCTTATTGGTAATTATGGCTTCCATAATATAAGAAGCGTATTCATGGGAACGGGTGTGGGTGATCTTTCCGTCGTTTAAAATGGAGTTTTTCTCCTCTTCCCATTCGCTGATCTGTCTGATACAGCGGCGTGGATATTCGTCCAATGGTATCTGGAATTCTTCTATCATTTCCGGATATCTGGATTTTATAAAAAATGGGTTATATTCTGCATTGTGTTCGCTGGACTCCGTGCAATAGTAGCCTAAATGTTTTATGTATTCAAAGCGGACCATGTCTTTGTGCTTTTCCCTTTTATTTTTCTCAAGGGCCTTCTGACGGATGGTGGGATAAAGGTCATTTCCATCTTTGTCATAAAGATTTAAAAGCCAGGCCATGTGATTGATTCCTGCAATCAGCTCGGTTCTGCCCTCCAGCTTATCCTCCATATCAAGTCCCTGCAACAATTTTTTGGAGCATACCTGGACGCTGTGACATAGTCCGACTGTTTTAATGCTGCTATAGCGCTGCATATATCCGGTCAGTATAGACATTGGATTGGTATAATTCAGGAAATAAGTCTCCGGGCAGACCTCTTCCATATCCCTTGCAAAATCCTCCATAACAGGGATGGTGCGTAGTCCCCTCATAATGCCTCCGATTCCAAGGGTGTCTGCAATCGTCTGTCTTAAGCCGTATTTTTTTGGTATTTCAAAATCTGTAATGGTGCAGGGATCGTAGCCCCCTACCTGAATTGCATTTACCACAAAGGATGCTCTCTTTAATGCTGCCTTTCGGTTTTCCACTCCTAAATAGGTTTTGATAACAGCCCGGCCTTGGTTCACGTTTTTGTTGATTGCGCTTAAAATGATTTCTGAATCCTTAAGACGTCCTGCATCAATGTCGTAAAGGGCAATCTCTGCATCGTGAAGTGCCGGAGTACACATACAGTCCCCCAGAACATTTCTGGCAAAGATAGTGCTTCCTGCCCCTAAAAAAGTAATTTTTACCATGATATTTCCTCCTCGTTTCTGTTGTGCCGCTCATGAGAATATTGTATAATTACAACATAAGAAAAGATAGGAAAATTGTTTCAAGAAATTGTCGTTTTGTTGCATGGAGGATAAATATGAACCAGGGAAGCCGGGGCATAACCATTTACAACTGCGGTCATGAGCAGTGTACAGCCGGACATTTTTTCGGACCGGCCATTCGGAAACACTATTTGATGCATGTGATTTTTAAAGGAAAGGGAATTTACCGGGCCGGAGGAGAGGAATATATACTGGGGGCCGGAGAGGCATTCTTAATTAAGCCTCAGGAGGTTACTTATTACAGGGCTGATGAAAAAGAACCGTGGGAATATGCCTGGGCGGCATTTGCGGGCAGTGAGGCGGAGAGGCTTCTTTCCCAATACCGGCAGGAGGAAAGCAGCTATGTGTACCGGTTTGGAAAAGAAGAGGGGTGGCAGTCGCCTATGTCCCTTCTGGTGAAGTCTTTTCAGAACGGAAGACACAATGTGGATGAAATGACCGGATATTTCTACCTCCTATTTTCTAAATTTCCAAGAGACTGGAGAGAAATGGACTATGAACAACGTTATTTGTCAGGAGCAGAAGGATATATTCATCACAATTACAGCTATCCTATACAGATTCATGACGTAGCCAGACATGTGGGAATTGACCGGACCTATCTTTATAAACTGTTTATGAAATACAAGGGAATGTCTCCCAAACATTATCTGACGGCTTACCGGATTGTGGAATCAAAGCGGCTTCTGGAACATACGGGACTTACCATCACCGAAGTTGGCCTATCCTGCGGCTTTCACGATGCATCGGTATTCTGTAAAAGCTTTCTGCTATCGGAAGGAGAATCCCCTCTCCAATACAGGAAGGGAATAAAGGAGAAGAGAGGGCAGCAGTAAAAAGTGGTTGAGCAAGCTTGTTGAGTGTGATATGCTGTTTATCTGGAAGAAATGTGATGGGTAGAAGAGAAATTCAGGGAAAGGAGAGATGATCTTCATGAGTTTAAAATCAGAAATTACCAGGATTCATGCAGCTGTTAGCAAAAGGGAGATAAAAATGACTCTTGCTCTGGAGCAGCCGTCCAGAGGGACCGGAGAATTGAATCAGGACCGGTTTTCAAAAAAAGTGAGAGTAAAGTCCTGGGACGTGGATGGCTTTCCGGGAGTGACCATAAACGGAAGCTACGTGAAGAATGATCATATTCTCATGCTTCCCGGAGGTGCCTACACTCTGGAACCGTCAAAGCGCTACAGGGAACTGGGAGAGCATTTTGCCATAAAAGAACAGGTAAGGGTGTCCATACTCCAGTGCCCCCTGGCACCGGAATACACAGCCTTGGCTGTCCATCAATATTTAATAAATGTATACCTTCGTTTGACAGAAGAGTATCCTGGGGATAAATTTTTTCTGTTTGGGGATTTTTCCGGAGGCGGTCTGGCCCTTGCATTTTTACAGGAATTAAGAAACAAGGGGCTGCCCATGCCGGAGCGCACTGCGGTTATATCACCATGGCTTGACCTTAGTCTTGACAATCCTAAGATAAAAATAGCAAAAAAGTCAGATCCTATTCTTCCGGTGGAAGCCTTAAAGGAGACAGGGATCCGCTACCGGGGTTTTTTAGAGCCGGATGATCCTCTGGTTTCTCCCCTTTACGGAGACTGGAACCATCTGGGGCAGATTCTGGTGCTGTCTGGAACAGAGGAGATTCTGACTCCGGATTGTGAGCTTCTGGCGGAAAAGACTAAAGAATTAAAAGAAACCAAATTTCTTTATAAAAAAGGTGCAAAGATGATCCATGACTGGATATTAGTTCCCTGTAAGGAGACTGATGCAACTCTGGAGCTGATTGCCATGTTTTTTCTGGAGGAGGCTTTAGAGTTTTAAGGCTTGTAACATGAAAAAAATGAGGTTCGGCCTGTAAAAAGGCTGAACCTCATTTTTAAATTTTTATTTAAAGCGTTGCTAATGACTGTAGTGCATGATCCTTGATCAGCACCTCGTAATGCTCCATGAAATAGGCTTCAGAAGCATAATCCTGATGAACCTTGGAACCGTATTCTGCAAGCAGATTGCAGATACGGCTGAAATCCTGGGTCTTTTCAGGAGTATTGCGGACCACCAGGTAATATTGTCTGGAGTCAGGTTTTTTGTATAATGTATTTTCCCCGTCGTAAACCTGTCCAATGATTCTTGCAGCATCAGAAATCTGATCCAGATTCTGAAAGCAATAGATTCTTATGGCCGAGGAGCTTAAAGATTCCTTTGGTTGTTTTTCTTCTGGTTCTTCTTTTTTATCAATTCCCAGCAGACTCAGCAGTCCGTCGGCTCCTTCTAAAAGTTCGCTTGCTAAATCACTTGATATAGGGTCCAGATCTCCGTCAGAAGAAGGTGAGAACTTTGCAAATCTGGTATCTAATTCTTCAGGATCTTCGATTTTTGTGATGACCAGCATCACGCTTTCGTTAGACAAGGGGATTGCCTCTACCATGAGAGGAATATCCTCTGCTTCAAACCCCACCTCATTGGAGGCCTTCTGGATCATTTCGCGGAACAGGCTGCGTGCTTTTTCACTGCCGTAGGCAAGTTCGCCTAAGTTGAGGTTCCGGAGACTTAGATCAAAGCTGGTAAGCGTACAGCGGATCTGGTTTTCGTTGATACGTTCTATCTTCATAGGATCACTTCCTGTTCTTTAAAAATTATGAATAAATATTTACATACTCCCTCAATGTAACTATACTATATAATATAGCAAAAAGGCAATTACTATGTGAAAAAGTTTATATAAATTTAAGGTTTGAATGTAAAAATAGGGAAGCCTGAGCAAATATCGGGCTTCCCTGTTTTGACTTTAATATAGAAAAAAGAGCACCGATGAATTTGGGGAAAACGGCGCCCTTAAGAAGAGTCTAATTAAGTATACAATATTATAAAAGTTATGTAAAGTAAAATAAGTATAATTTTACTGGAATGCCTGAATCTGCCTCAAGGCTTCATTGGAAACAGTTGACTTTTAGAGGGAAATTCTATACTATCTAACTAAATAAAAGGAAGGGATGAATACATATGGTTGCTGCTTTGATTATTGCTTCAGGAAAAACAAAGGACCGGGCTGATTTTGAACCGCTGAAGGAGGTGGGAACCATTTCTGCCATACAACGTATTATCAGGGTATTTCAACGGGCTGGAATTGAACGGATTGTGGTGGTCTGCAACGAAAGTGAAAAGCCTGGAGCCCATATGAATGTAGTTTATTTACCTGGAAAGGCTGGAGGCCAGATGTTAGACAATGTAAAGATCGGGCTTTCCTATCTGCAGGATCAGTGTATAGCAGCCATGATCACCCATGTGGCTGTGCCCTTATTTTCTGTGGAGACGGTCCGTGCTATGATGTCCTCTGAAGACGGCCATGTTTGTGTTCCTATTTATAAAGGAAAGACAGGGCATCCCCTGCTTTTGAGAGCAGATCACTTTGGCGAAGTTTTATCCTATAAAGGAGATGAGGGACTTGCCGGGGCAATAAGGGATTCCGGTCTTCACCGCGGCTTTATTGAGGTGAAGGATGAGGGAGTTCTCGCCAATGTTGAGGCTGAAGGCAGCTACGGCCATCTGCTGCTTGAACACAGCCTTAGAAAATCCAGTCCTGAGATTAAAATTCAAATTGTCAGGGAAAAGCCTTTTTACGGGCCGGGAGCTCAGCTTCTTCTTCAGATGACAGATGAGACAGGTTCACTTTTGGAGGCCTGCCGCCGCATGGGAATATCCTACAGTAAAGGAAGAAAGATCATGGCAGTTATGGAGCAGCAGCTTGGAAAACCTGTCATTGAAAGCCGTCAGGGCGGAAAGGACGGCGGATATTCAGTTGTGACGGAAGATGGGAGACAGCTGATGGAGCGTTACACTGCATTCTGCCTGGAAGCAAAGCAGTGTGTCGAGGATTTATTTAAGAAACATTTCACCCTGTAAAACAGAGACTGCCATAAAATAAATGAATAGCACCGGGCAAGGTGAGGGTGATCATTTCTTTTATGGCAGCCTCTGTATGTTTTATATAGTACAGGAAGCTGGCCGGCCATTTTGGGTAAAGATTACCTGTAAATGGGCCGGTTTCGTGATTGCTGGTTTACAAAAAGAAGAGTTTAATATATGATTACAATTAACCAAGTATAATAGAAAATAATTGTAATTCACATTTTAGGAGGATGCCCCAATGAAATTCTGCTGGAGTACATTGAACGTCACAAATTTAGATAATTCAATAAAATTTTACGAGGAAATAGCAGGACTTTCCCTGATCAGACGGATTTCTGCGGGTCCTGGAACTGAAATCGCATTTTTAGGAGCAGGAGAAACCCAGATTGAGCTCATATGCGAAGGACGTGAAAAGAAAATAGATATCGGGGAAGATATTAGCTGGGGATTTGAAGTGGAATCTCTTGAAAAAGCCCTTGCGTTGGTGAAAGAAAGTGGAATAGCTGTGATTGGTGAACCAGTTCAGCCAAATCCTAAGGTGAGATTTTTCTTTGTAAAAGACCCTGACGGCATGAGGATCCAGTTAGTTGAAAACCTTGGATAAGGGAGGTTGATGCAGAGCATATGAAAAACCTGATTGATAAGCTGTATAAGACTCAAACTCTGGAAAAAGATGAATTTATTTACCTGCTGGAAAATTATAATAAGGAAACAAGTGAATATCTGTTTTCCCTTGCAAGAGCCTTAAGCGGGAAATATTTTGGAAATGAGGTCTACACCAGAGGCTTGATTGAATTTACAAATTACTGCAAAAATGACTGCTATTACTGCGGAATTAGAAGAAGCAATAAAAATGTGAACCGCTACCGCTTAACCAAGGAAGAAATTCTTTCCTGCTGTGAGACAGGTTATGAGCTTGGTTTCAGGACTTTTGTGCTCCAGGGAGGAGAGGATGGCGCATTTACAGATAAAGCAATGGTGGATATTGTAAAAAGTATAAGGGAAGGCTATCCCGACTGTGCCATCACACTTTCATTTGGAGAAAAGTCTTATGACCAGTATTTGAAATACTACGAAGCAGGGGCAAACCGCTATCTGCTGCGCCATGAAACGGCTGACGAAGCTCACTACAGTGCTCTTCATCCGGATTCCTTATCCTTGGAAAACAGAAAAGAATGTCTGAGGAATTTAAAAAAGATCGGGTATCAGGTGGGTACGGGGTTTATGGTGGGTTCTCCTTACCAGACAACAAAATGCCTTGCAGAGGATCTTCTGTTCATTAAGGAGCTTTCTCCCCAGATGGTGGGCATAGGACCTTTTATTCCCCACAAGGACACACCCTTTGGAAGTTTCCCTGCAGGCAGTAAGGACCTTACCCTTTTTCTCATCGGTATCTTAAGGCTCATGATACCCAACGGGCTTTTACCCTCCACCACAGCTCTTGGAACCATTGATCCCAAGGGCAGGGAAGCGGGAATTCTGGCGGGAGCCAACGTCCTGATGCCTAACTTATCTCCCATTGGAGTCAGGAAAAAATATGAGCTGTATGATAATAAGATCTGCACAGGAGAAGAGGCCGCAGAGTGCAATGTCTGTCTAAGGAACAGAGTTGCTTCCGTAGGCTATAACATCGTGGAAAAACGGGGAGATTTTATCGGATTCGAGGAATGATACCATTACGATGAGGTAAAGATGAAGTATGTTAAGGGCATTTAAAGGAACAGAAGAAAAGGGACAGCCGGGTGACAACCATGCAGCCGATATCCAGGAAGAATATAGGAAAATTGACAAGGACTGGCTTTTGATTCATTATAAAATATCAATTGGACTGGTGGTGGCAGCACTGGTTGCGGAATGTGCCATGAGCCTGATATTTATTAATTCTGAGCTGCTTGGTACCACCTTAAACAGGTATATTTTAAAATATATTGTTGTACCTGGCACCTTGAACTTCCTGTGCCTTGCAGTTGATACGGCGGTAATGAGGTCCAGGACCTTATCACAAAATTGTAAGATTTATACCATATCCATATCCCTGGTGTTTGTCTGCTTTATCCTGTTTTCTGTCCACAGTACGTTTACATCAACTTATTATATATTTACCATGGCCATCTTGCTGACTACTATTTATTCCAGCTACCGGTTGACCGGTACTACGGCCTTGGTATGTGTGGCGGCTATTATTTTTTCCGAGATATTTGTAGAATGGGACCCGGATAAGATTACTATTTTTAACAGTGTCCACAGGTTGGGAGATTTTATTATTTCACTGATTATTCTGCTGGCTATTTCCATAGCCAGCATGGTGGTAATCCGGTATGAAAAAAAGAAAAATGAAGCCAGCATACAGATGGAACTGGAACAGTATGAGTTGAAGCAAAGGCTGAAGATTGATGAATTGACAGGCATCTTTAACAGGAAGGCCCTTCATGAAGCGTTAAAAGAGATTGAGGAAGACAAAGGCAACGGGTACATACTTGCTATTGCAGACTTAGACAGATTTAAAGTCATCAACGATAACCTGGGACACCACATGGGGGATCTTTGTTTAAAAAGTTTTGCAGGTCTTCTAAAGGAGCATTCCCAATTTTATATTCCATACCGGTACGGAGGAGACGAATTCTGCCTTCTGTTTTCCAATGTCAAGTTGGAGGAGGCGGTTGCTGTTTGTGAAATGCTCAGCAAGGAACTTTTAAACCGTTCCATGGAGGAGGGAGAACGTGTAGAAATGACGGTCAGCTTTGGTCTTGCTTTTTATAATGAGGATATTGATTCGGTGCGGCTTTTTACCCATGCAGATCAGGCTTTGTATGAAGCAAAGGAAGGCCGAAACGCCATACGGGTTTATGAGAATTAATCCTTTCCTTGTGTTTTTTCCGCTTTTCTATTATAATCATATGAGGCATAAATTTGTCGTTCGGTGAGCCAGAGCGCATCGAACTTCCTTAGATAAACGGGAGCAAGAAAAGAATGAGATTTATTGGAAGCAAGACATTGCTGCTGGACCAGATCAAATATGTAGTGGATGAAAAAGCGCCGGAAGCCGGAAGCTTTTGTGATATATTTTCGGGAACTGCTGCGGTAGCCAGGTATTTTAAACAGTGGTATCAGGTCAGTTCCAATGACCTGCTGTATTTTTCTTACGTGCTTCAGAGGGCTACCGTTGAAAATGACAGTGTGCCGGAATTTGTCCGCCTGCAGAAGGAAACCGGAATCCAGGACCCCATTGACTACTTTAATGGCAGGGAAAAAACGGAATTGGAGGAACTGCCACAAGAGCGCCGCTTTTTTCAGAATACCTATGCCCCTATGGGCGGCCGCATGTATTTAAATGACGATAATGCCCTCCGGATTGATTTCGCCCGATGTACGGTAGAGGACTGGAAAAAGGCCGGATTGTTAAATGAAGACGAGTATTTCTACTTGACTGCCTGTATTGTGGAGGGAATTCCATTTGTTTCCAATACATCAGGCACCTATGGCGCCTTTCATAAAAAGTGGGAGAGACGTAGTCATAAACGGTATGAGCTGTTCCGTCTGTCCGTAAACCATAATGGAAAAAAGAATCAGTGCTTTAATGAAAACGGGACAGAGCTTCTGAAACGGATTCAGGGAGATGTTCTCTATATAGACCCCCCTTACAATGCCCGCCAGTACCTTTCCAACTACCATGTCCTTGAAACGGCAGCACGGTATGATTTTCCGGAGGTAAAAGGTGTGACAGGACAAAGGCCGGTTGAGGGGCAGAAGTCGGATTTTTGTATGAAACATAAGGCGGTTCCCGCATTTGAAGAATTGCTCCAAAATGCAAGGTTTCAGCACATCATCTTAAGCTACAGCACCGATGGACTGATGTCTCTGGAGGAGATTGAGGCAGCCATGAAAAAATGTGGAAAGCCGGAAACCTTTCAGATATATGAAATCCCTTACCGGAGGTACAAGAGCCGAAAGGTAAAGGAAACAGAGAGGTTAAAGGAACTGCTGTTTTATATAGAAAAGCAGGTGCCGCCATGTACATAAAAAGTCCCTTAAATTACACCGGGGGGAAATACAAACTTCTGGAGCCTATTTTCAAGGCTTTTCCTGAAAATATTCGCACTTTTGTGGATGTCTTTGCCGGAGGCTTTAATGTGGGAATCAATGTGGAAGCGGAAAAGATTATCTGCAATGACCAGATCACTTATCTTATTGAGATGTTTCAGATGTTCCGGCAGTCAGATATGGAAACAATCATGGACCAGATTAAGGGTCTGATCAAACATTATGAGCTGACCCAGCAAAACAAAGACGGTTACTATGCCTTACGGTCTCATTATAACAGGACTAAGGAGTTGACAGAGCTTTTTGTGCTGGCCTGTTATGCCTTTAATCATCAGATACGCTTTAATAACAGCCATGAGTTTAATTCCCCTTTCGGGAGAAACAGAAGCTCTTTTAATGGAAACATTCAAAAAAACCTAATGGAATTTTGCAGTGCACTTCATGAGAAAAATATTGAATTTTCAAATAAAGATTTTACTATGCTGGATTTTACGGAACTTGGGGCAGAGGACCTGGTTTACTGCGACCCTCCTTATCTGATTTCCACTGGAAACTATAATGATGGAAACAGGGGTTTTAAGGACTGGAAGGAAAAAGAGGAGCAGCAGCTTCTGGAACTGTTAGACCGGTTGAATGCCAAGGGAATCCGTTTTGCTTTATCCAATGTGCTGTATCATAAGGGATTGTCCAATGAGCTTTTAATCGAATGGAGCAGGCAGTATCATGTTCATTATATTGATAAGACCTATTCAAACTGCAATTACCAGTTTAAGGAGCGGGATGCGGTTACCGTTGAGATACTTGTAACGAATTACTGATACTTTATATAAAAAAGCGGAATGCCTCAGAAATTTCACAAGGCATTCCGCTTTTTTATTCTCACATTACTCCCTAGACTCCTTCTCAATCCGGATTTCCCAATGAATTAAGAAGGTAAGGGCGGCTCTTAAAATAATGATGGCGGCTACCACAGCCACCTCCGACAGTTCCCGTACCACAACGGTCCGGAGAATTTCGCTCCCAAGCTTAAATTCCAGTCCCAGGGCCATGCCCTGAGCCAGATTTAAACGGATGTCCATGTTGTGTCTGATACTGTCTCTGATTCCCCGTATACCAGTTATAATGATAGCGATTACTCCCATAAACTCAAAGAATATAATGGATGTATCCACCACCTGGTTCAGAATCATTTCCAGAGTTTCTGCCATGAATATCCCCTCCCCTTTGGTGATTAGTTAGATTTTACCTCTTTCCATGCCTCGTTGTAAAGCGAATCCACGTCATTTCCAAGATACTGGAATACTTCGCTGTTCTTTAACTTATCAGCACCTGGAAAAACAGCCTTATTATTCTGGATTTCCGGCTCTAACAGGTCAAAGGCGCCCTTGTTCGGTGTGGCATAAGTGATGTATTCAAAGTTTTTCTTGGCAATGTCAGGGCGGCAGAGGAAGTCAATCCACTTTTCTGCATTTTCTTTATTAGGAGCGTTGGCAGGAATTACCCAGGAATCCAGCCATAGGTTGGTTCCTTCTTCCGGAATCACATATTCCAGGGAGTAATCAAGACCCAGCTCCTTAACTTCATTTTGAATGTAAAGCATTTCTCCGGAGTAGATTACGCCTACAGCAGCTTCTCCCCCGATCATCTTGTCCCGGACCTGATCGATGACATATGCCTGAACCAGAGGTTTCTGGTCAATTAAAAGCTCTTTTGCTTCATTGATTTCAGCTTCGTTGGTGGTATTCATAGAATATCCCAGGGATTTTAAGGACACCATAAATGCATCGCGGACGCTGTCCTGCATCAGGATATTATCTTTAAATTTCTCATTCCAAAGATCTGACCATTTGTCAGGAACGTCTTCAGGAGCCACCATGCTGGTGTTATAAAGGATGCCAACTGTTCCCCAGGAATAAGGCACGGAATATTTGTTTTCCGGATCAATGCTTTTTGCCATCTCCATATACTGGGGGTCGATTTCTTTTAAGTTAGGCACGTTATCAAAGTTGATTTCTGCCAGAAGGTTATTTTCTATCATTTTCTGGATCATGTAGTCGGAAGGACATACGGCATCGTATTTGACACCGCCTGCCTGGATGACAGGATACATTTCCTCGTTGGTTTCAAACATATCGTATACGACCTTGATCCCTGTTTCCTTTTCAAACTCCTCAATGACGGATTCGTCAATATACTCTCCCCAGTTATAGACATAGACTTCGCCAGCAGCACCTGCCTTTGCAGACTGTTTTCCGCAGCCGATGGCTGCAGATGCCAGCAGTGCAGCCAGGGAAACTGCGGTTATAACCCTAAATAGTTTTTTTTTCATGTAGTTGTTCTCCTGTTATATTTTCTTTTTGGTGCAAAGTTGGTGAGCAGAAGCAGCACTAAAACTGCAATGAAGATAATGGTTGACAGGGCATACATAGATGGCCTGATTCCCCGTCTAACCTCGCTGTAAATCAAGGTGGAAAGAGTGTTGATGCCAGCCCCCTTTGTAAAGTGGGTGATGATAAAATCATCAAGGGACATGGTAAAAGCCAGCAAAAATCCGGAAAGCACACCCGGAAGGATATCCGGAAAAATAACCTTGAAAAATGCGTAAACCGGAGTGGCTCCTAAGTCCATAGCGGCTTCATAAGTGCTCTTATCCGTCTGTTTCAGCTTTGGCATAACACTTAAAATTACATATGGAATGTTAAAAGTAATATGTGAAATCAAAATAGTCTGAAAGCCTAAGGAAATCCTGAAGGCGATAAATGCCAGCATCAAAGAAATTCCTGTTACGATATCCGCATTGAGCATGGGAATGTTGGTAATTCCCATAAGCAGGGAGCGGGGGCCCCGGTTCATACTGTTGATGGCAATTGCGGCTGCCGTACCGATGACAGCAGCAATGAGAGAGGATAAAAAAGCGATCAGCAGTGTATTGTAAAGTGCTGTCATAATGGTACTGCTGGCAAACAAATCCTGATACCAGCGAAGGGTAAAGCCTCCCCACTGGGTACGGGATTTGGAGCTGTTAAAAGACAGCACCATCATAGTGGCAATTGGTGCATATAAAAACACCAGAATGATCACCAGATAAAAGTCCTGGATAAAGCGTTTGATTAGTCCGGTTTTTCTTTTCATCAGAATGCTGTTCCCTCCCCGTTTTTGTCATATTTGGCGATGAGAGCCATGCTGATCAGAATAAATATCATTAAGACCAGAGAAAGGCCTGAGCCTAAATTCCAATTACTTCCTCTGGTGAACTCCTGCTCAATGACATTTCCAATAAGAAGGATTTTGCTCCCCCCTAAAATGTTTGAGATGACAAAAGTGGTGAGGGCGGGCACAAATACCATGGTAATGCCGCTTACAACTCCTGGGATACTTAAAGGCATCATGATGCGCAGCAGAACCTGAAAGGAATTGGCACCTAAGTCCCTGGCCGCATTGATCACGCTGTCATCAATTTTAGAAAGGACATTGTAAATTGGAAGGACCATAAAAGGCAGAAAGTTGTAAACCATGCCAAGGATAATGGCTCCGGGGGTGTTGATCAGGCCCTGGTTCGGCAGATGCAGAGAGGATAAAATTCCGTTTATGACTCCGTTTTTTTCAAGAAGAGTCTGCCATGCCAGAGTGCGCAGAAGAAAATTCATCCACATAGGAAGGATGAAGATAAAAACAACAAAACTTCCCTGTCCCATGCCTCTGGAGCGAAGGACCAGAGCCAGAGGATAAGCCAGGATTAAGCAGAGAACGGTGCTGATAAAGGAAAGGCCAAGAGAAAGCCATAAAGCCTTTGCATGTTCTGCTGTTCCGATGGATATTACATTAGCCATAGTAAAGGCCCCTGACCGGTCGGTGAGGCCGTAAAATACGATCAATGCCAACGGAATGAGGATAAAACCGATCATCCACATGATATAAGGACCTGATAATAGTTTTTTACTCATTGATTCCCACGGCCTCCTCATCCTCTGAAGCCGGTTTGTTCATGATCTGAATGTCAAAAGGGTCTACATGGATTCCTACGTTCTGTCCCACAGGGAACATATCGGTACTGTGTACCAGCCATTCAAAGCCGTCGGGAGAGGTCACTTCCATTTCATAATGAACGCCCTTGAAAATCAGATGGGTAACGGTACCTGTCAAGGAGCCTTGTTCCGGTTCTACAAGGTCAATGTCCTCCGGCCTTATGACCACGTCTACCGGGGCGTTGGTTCCAAAACCTTTATCGACGCAGACAAACTTGGCATGAAAGATTTCCACCAGCTCATCCCGCAGCATGACTCCCGGCACAATGTTGCTTTCTCCGATAAAGTCGGCCACAAAGGCATTTTCCGGTTCATTGTAGATGTTTTCAGGAGTCCCCATCTGCTGGATGTAGCCTTGGTTCATGACCACAATGGTGTCGGACATGGTGAGGGCCTCCTCCTGGTCGTGGGTGACATAGATGAATGTAATACCCAGCTCATTTTTCAGACGGATCAGTTCATATTGCATATCCTGTCTCAGCTTTAAGTCAAGAGCGCCCAATGGCTCGTCTAAAAGAAGGACTCTCGGCTCGTTTACAATAGCTCTTGCAATGGCGATTCGCTGCTGCTGTCCGCCGCTTAAGGAACTTACGGTACGGTTTTCAAAGCCGTCCAAATTCACCAGCTTTAAGGCATATTTAATTTTATCCTGAATGTAGGATCTGGATTTATTTTTGATTTTTAGGCCAAAAGCAATGTTTTCCGATATAGACATGTGGGTAAAAAGCGCATATTTCTGGAAAACTGTGTTTAACTGGCGTTTGTTGGGGGGAAGACTTGTGATGTCCTGCCCATCAAAGATTACCTGCCCCCTGTCCGGGCGTTCAAATCCGCCGATGATGCGCAGGGTTGTGGTTTTACCGCATCCGCTTGGTCCCAGTAATGTAACAAATGTATTCTCCTTTACAGAGAGGTTTAAATCGTCCAGCACCATAGTGCCGTCGAAATTTTTCGTGATATTCTGTAAATGAATGAGTGGCTGCCCCATAACCTCTTATCCTCCTGTTAAAAGCTTGGCGGAGAGCTGACCCAGATAAGGGCAGCGCCGGCCTTGCTGCTTAAGTAATGTTTTTTATCTGATATAAAGTAAAAGGATTCCCCTTTTTTAGCTTTATATGTTTTATTTCCTATATGAATGGAAACACTTCCCTGCAGGATGTATCCGAATTCCTCGCCTTCATGGGGATTATCAGGATAGGTCTGTCCCCCTGCCTCTAAAGTGAGAAGTATGGGTTCCATCATGTTTTTCTGTGCATTGGGAATAATCCATTTGATTTCGCTTTTCAGCTCTGCATCGTATTTTTCAAAATAATCGGTTTTGCCGAATACAATCTGTTCTTCCTTGCTTTCGTGAAAGAATTCCCCTGTGGAGGTTCCCAGACATTGAAGAATGTCCATAAGAGTTGCAATGGAAGGAGAGGTTAAGTTTCGTTCCAGCTGGGATATGAACCCCTTGGACAGTTCTGCCCGATCAGCCAGCTCTTCCTGAGTGAGGCCTTTTAACACCCTCAGCTCCTTTAGTTTTCCACCTATATCCATATGTTCCTCCTTTGTAAAGTGCCATAAAGCACCAGATCGGACTAACGGTAAAATTAATTAAAAAGTTTAGTATTAATAAACATGCAGCATGATTCATTATACTGTTTTTTTATTGTATGTCAATACTTTTTACTGAGGTTTTACTTGAAAAATGTAAAAAATATTGACGGGAAAATAGATACGGCTTATACTTATGGAAATAAGCACCCCGGGTTTTAATGGTTTGCTGTGTAACTGTCAACGGTATAGATGATTTTCTATACTATTAATTTAAAGAAGTGAGCCTTGTAAGCTTATTTCTGCGAGGGAATGTATGATGAAGGGAAAGTATATGGCTTATGTAGGCTCCTACTCCTACAGCGGGCAGGCCAAAGGGATTACGGTATATGATGTTGATGTGGAAAAGGGACGTTTCACTGAGCGGTGTGAGGTGGAGGTTGACAACGCTTCCTATATTACCTCCTCCAGTGACGGAAGGACTCTTTATTCCATTACAGATACTGGTGTGATTTCCTTTCGCATTCATGAAAACGGATCCATTACAAGACTTAATTCTGCTAATATAAAGGGAATGAGAGGCTGTCACTTATCCATTGACAGCTCTGAAAAATACATATTTGTATCCGGTTATCACGACGGAAAATGTACGGTGCTCCGGTTAAATAAGGACGGCTCTGTAGGTGAGATTGTAACATCAGTATTTCACAAGGGCTTAGGCAGCGTGGCGGAGAGAAACTTCCGGCCTCATGTAAGCTGTTCCAGGAGAACGCCTGATGGAAAATATATCATGGTAGCGGACGTGGGGATCGACCAGGTAAAGATTTACCGCTTTGATGAACATGTGGAAGAAATGATTTTAGTGGACTCCATCAGATGTGAAAGGGAATCTGCACCAAAATGCTTCCGGTTCAGCTCAGATGGAAAGTTTTTCTATTTACTTTATGAATTAAAGAATGTGATTGATGTATTCACCTATGAGACAGCAGACCGTCAGCCCAAGATCGAAAAAATACAGACTGTTTCCACCACGGGACGAAAGCGCAGCCAGCTCACTGCAGCCAGTTCTATGCGCATGTCCCACGATGAAAAGCATTTATTCTGCGGCAATGCCGGAGATAATTCTGTTTCGGTCTATAAGAGGGACAAGGATACGGGACTTTTGGAATCCATATGCTGCCTTCCGATCAGCGGCAGCTATCCCAAGGATGTTTCGGCCTTTCCGGATGATAAGCATATTGCTTCCATCAATCATGAGACAGGCAGCATTACCTTTTTTACAGTAGATTATGAAAGAGGCCTTCTTATCATGAACGGCAAGGAGCTGAGGGTCAATGAACCCAATAGCTGCACCATTGTTAAGGTCAGAAATTAAAAGGAGAATTGTACATGGCAGGATCAACACTGGGGACAATATGGAAGGTGACAACCTGGGGGGAATCACACGGAAAAGGAATCGGCGTTGTTGTGGATGGATGTCCGGCAGGGCTTAAACTGGAAGAAGGGGATATCCAGGAATACCTTGACAGAAGAAAACCGGGTCAGAGTAAGTTTACCACCAAGCGCCAGGAGGGTGACAAGGTGGAAATACTGTCAGGTGTCTTTGAGGGGCAGACAACCGGAGCTCCCATTTCCATGGTAGTATGGAACCAGGATCAAAGGTCTAAAGATTACAGCAATATTATGAATGTATACCGTCCGGGCCATGCTGATTACGGCTTTGACACAAAGTATGGGATCAGGGATTACCGGGGCGGCGGACGTTCTTCAGGAAGGGAAACCATAGGCAGGGTGGCCGCCGGAGCGATTGCCGCCAGCTTTTTAAAAAGCCTGGGGATTACTGTTACAGCATATACCAAATCCATCGGACCATATGATATTAACCCGGAACGTTTTGATATAAAAGAGCGGGATCAAAACAGTTTTTATATGCCCGATCATGAAACTGCAGACCTTGCAGCCAGGTATGTGGAAGAAATGATGTCAAGACCCGACTCAGTGGGAGGAGTGGTGGAATGCGTCATCGACGGAGTTCCGGCAGGGATTGGCGAGCCGGTATTTGACAAGTACGATGCGGCTCTTGCCAATGCGGTTATGTCCATTGGTGCAGTAAAAGGCTTTGAGATAGGAGACGGCTTTTCAGCATCCCGGACATTAGGCTCTGAAAATAATGACAGTTTTTCCGGAAAAGATGAAAAGAGAGCCCAGAAAAGGACCAATCATGCAGGAGGAATCCTGGGAGGAATCAGCGACGGAACTCAGGTCGTATTCCGGGCGGCTTTTAAGCCCACAGCTTCCATTGCCCAGTCCCAGAAGACCATAAACCGTCAGGGAGAGGAACTGGAAGTTCAGATTAAGGGACGTCATGATCCTGTCATTGTTCCAAGAGCGGTAGTGGTTGTGGAATCCATGGCAGCTCTTACGACAGCGGATCTGCTTTTGACCAATATGGCCTCCAGGCTGGATAAAATCCAGTCCTTTTACGGCTGCCAATAGCTTACATTTGAAAACGAGGAGATATGATAATGAAAATTGCAATGGGAAATGACCATACGGCTATAGAGATGAAAGATGAAATCAAGGCATTTGTAGAAGATTTGGGATATGAAGTCATTGACTTTGGAACCAATGCCACAGAAAGCTGCGACTACCCTAAGTATGGAGAGGAAGTGGGACGGGCTGTTGTGAATGGAATGGCGGATTTAGGAATTGCCATCTGCGGGACCGGAGTTGGTATTTCCTTAGCCTGCAACAAGGTAAAAGGAGTCCGTGCCTGTGTCTGCAGCGAACCCTACACGGCAAAGCTTTCCAGAATGCACAACGATTCCAATGTGCTCTGCTTCGGAGCCAGAGTGATCGGTGTGGAAATGGCAAAGATGATCACTGAGGAATGGCTTAAAGCCAGTTATGAAGGCGGAAGGCATCAGCGCCGTGTGGATATGCTGGCAGAAATTGAAAACAGGTGTTGAAAAAGTGGTGATGCTATAAAAAGAGGAAGGGGAAGCTGCCACTGAATCGCTGTAAAGATAAAGACATTCGAGATAAGCATGTTTGACGGCATTTTGAGCAGCATAGTTTTGTTATGAGGGTACAAAATAATATTAAAGCTATAAATGCTAATGGGAACTATAGAAAAAATACAGATGCGGTTAAAAAGAACTTAAGAAAGCTAGCCTCCGGATATGATATTAACACCGCTGGAGATAATGCTGCGGGGCTTGCTATTTCTGAGAAAATGAGAAGCCAGATTACTGAACTGGATACCTCATTGGATAATATTGTGCAGGGAAAAGCGGTGGCTGAGACAGCAGATGGTGCGTTGCAGGAAGTAAACAATATGCTGATAAGAGCAAAGGAGCTTACTTTAGCGGCTCAGAACTCAATATATTCATCCCAGGAGCTAAAGTCCATTAGTGACGAATTGTCCAATCTTACATCGGAAATAGACCGAATAGCTAAAGGTACCGATGTAAATGGAATAAAGCCCCTGATGAAAGCCTCTTATAGCCCGGGAATTGATGTCAAATTTAATGATGTTCGGTTAAAAGCAGATTTAACGGATCCGCCTCTTAGAGAAAATGGAAGATATAGTATCGGTGCAAAAACGGTTGATGGTGTCAGCGGTTCAACTAATTGGAGCCTGGTATTTGGGGACGGAAGTACTTCCTATGAACAAATCCGGATCAGAATTCCTAAATATGACAGTTCAGGGAATATTATTTCTGGGGATACAGAGCTTGTTGAGGTTTCTTTGAATTCCAGTAAACTGGAGGCCGGAACTGCGGTTATGGATATTGTAAAGGACAGTTATAGCTATAATCAGGACGATAACACTTGGAGTCTGACTTATAGCTATAAAAAATTGGTGGCTGGTGCGGGATCTCCCTCACTACCTGACGGGGATCCTGGGGAAAATCCGCCTGAATACATAGAGATCGAGCTTGTCCAGAGCATAAAGCTAAATGATAAATCCAAAAGTGATAGCGGTCTGGCAGAGAATAACGTACAGTATTATGAGATTTCATATGAAGTTCAGAACAAGAGTTCGGCACAGGGCTCGGACAAAATTGGGATTGATTTTATGCACCATTTTGATACGGCTTATAATAATAATGATTCTGTGGAGCGGTATTATGTAGAAGGAAGTCGGGTTGAAAAAACAACCATGTATGAATACTCCTCTATGCCTGACAGTTTTTCTATTTGGGGTCCTGTTTCTGAACTTCCGTTTACAGGAAGTGTAATGGTTGGCGGAAATAAACCGGATTATTTATATCTGGGCCATTATAGAAATAGTACTCCCTTATGGACGAACTTTGATCAGCCTGACTTATCTAATGAGGGGGTTTTATATCCGGGAATTGACTTAGGGTTTAGTATGGTCTGGAAAGACCAGGAATTAGAAAAAGGAAGCAATCAATCTTATTCCTTTCAGTTTGGTATAAAAAGTACGGAGACTGACAGCAATATAAAAATCTCAGAAAAAGAAGAACGATCCTTGGGAGTCTGGATACAAGGTGGAATTAACAGCGGATTTTACATTCATACCTGCGATGCTACAGCTGAAAACCTGGCTTTAGATCCCCCTGGCCTAAGTGTGGAGAATTTAAGCGCAGCAGTTGATTCATTAAACCGGATTGATAGAGCCATTGGGCTGGTAGTATCTTTTAGAGGAAAGTTTGGAAGTGATATGAACCGGCTTGAGAGTGCGGAAAATGTGGGAAGAGTATTTGTGGAAAATCTAACTGCATCAGAAAGTCGTATCAGAGATGTTGACATGGCTAGGGAATATGCAGACTTTGTAAAAAACAATATTCTTACTCAGTCAGCTCAGGCAATGCTTGCTCAGGCAAACCAGCAGCCTCAAGGAATTTTACAGCTTTTGCAATAGAAGAAAAACAGTATATTTCAATAAAAACGCAGGCCAAGGAAGATAAACTTCGGCCTGCGTTTTTTAGTTTATTTTATTAATTGAGGGGAAGTAGCGGAACAGGACTTTAGCGATGATCTTATCTTTTTCCACGTATTTATTCTTCCAGCGCCTGGCATCTGCGGACCAATTCCGGTTGTCACCCAGCATGAAGTAGCTGTTTTCCGGTACCTCATAGCGGGCGTCCGGTTCCGGTTCCATAGGTTCCGGCAGATAGGGTTCGTCCAGAGGAACGTCTGAATTATTTAAATACACATTTCCTTCCCTGATATCGATAATATCTCCAGGAAGTCCGATAATTCGCTTTACATAATAAGTCTTTCCGGTGGGATCATCGGGATAATGGAAGATAACCACATCTCCCCGTTGGGGATCGTCAAAATAATAGGACAGCCTGGATCCGATGACCCTGTCCTTTGCCATAATGGTCTGTTCCATGGATCCGGTAGGCACTCTGCTGTTTGCAATAATAAAGTTATTAAGCAGAAATGCAATGACAGCGGCTGTAATGATAATCTTGACCCAGCTAATAATCTCTTCTTTCCAGCTAAATGTCCCCTGTTCTTTTTGTAAGTTTTCGTTTCTCTTCATGATATTTCGCTTCCCTTCCTGATGGTTCCATATCAAAGTTTAAATGAGATTGATTTATTACGCAAGGGGTTTTATAAAATGGTAAGAAAATATTCACAATCTATCTGGAAAAGGGCTTTCGTGATTGGGGAAATCTATTGAAAATTACTTGCCTGAATGATAGAATATTTTTATCAGTAAGGACTAGGAGGAGTAGTGAATGGACAAAAAATTATATGCTCTCATGGATTGGGCGGGGATTGAAGAAATCGTATATTCTGAATCAGCCAATCCTCATGGGATTCTGGGGCCTCATATGACCAAGGCGGGACTTTTGATTCAGGCATTTATTCCAAGCGCATCAAAGATAACAGTTAAAACCGGGGAAAGCAAAAAGGAATATCCCATGGAACTGGCGGATGAGGCGGGCTTCTTTGCAGCCCTTATTCCCGTTAAGACCATAGTGGACTACACACTGCTGGTAACTTACGACAATGATGTACAGGAAGAACTTTTGGACCCCTATTCCTTTGATTCCAATTATACGGCGGGGGACTTGAAAAAATTTGAGTCCGGAATTCATTACAGTATTTATGAAAAGATGGGAGCTCATCCCTTAAAGCTTGGTGGGGCGGAAGGCGTGTATTTTTCCGTTTGGGCCCCCAATGCTATGCGTGTCAGCGTGGTGGGGGACTTTAACCTCTGGGATGGCAGGCGGCACCAGATGAGACGGCTTGGAGTTTCCGGCATTTTTGAACTGTTTATTCCGGGAATTAAGACAGGAACTGTTTATAAATATGAGATCAAACACGTCAATACTGATATTCAGTTAAAAAGCGATCCCTATGGAAATTACTGCGAACTGCGCCCTGCCAATGCTTCTGTTGTATGGGATACGGGAGCTTACCAGTGGAGTGATCAGGAGTGGATGAAAAAACGGGCAAAGACCAATACAAAGCAGCAGCCCATGTCTGTCTATGAAGTCCATTTGGGATCATGGCTTCGCAAAGAGCTGGATAAAGATGAAGCTGGGAAGCCTATTGTAGGCTCTGAATTTTATAATTACCGGGAAATTGCCGAAAAGCTGGCGGAATATGTGTTGGATATGGGGTATACTCATATAGAAGTACTGCCTGTTATGGAACACCCTCTGGATGCATCCTGGGGGTATCAGGTCACAGGTTATTACGCACCCACCAGCCGTTATGGGACGCCTGATGATTTTATGTATTTTATGAATTATATGCATAACCAGGGGATCGGCGTGATCCTGGACTGGGTTCCGGCCCATTTTCCCAGAGACAGTTTTGGCCTGGCAAACTTTGACGGGACTTGTCTCTATGAGCATAAAGACCCCAGACAGGGGGCTCACCCGCATTGGGGAACCTTAATCTATAATTACGGCAGGCCTCAGGTTAAAAACTTCCTCATTGCCAATGCACTTTTTTGGGCGGAAAAATACCATGCAGACGGAATCCGTATGGATGCAGTGGCTTCCATGCTGTATCTGGATTACGGCAAGAATCCGGGAGAATGGGTTCCCAATATTTACGGAAGCCATGAAAATCTGGAGGCAGTGGAGTTCTTAAAGCACATGAATTCCATATTTAAAGGACGCAAGGATGGGACGGTTCTCATCGCAGAAGAATCCACCGCATGGCCCAGGATTACGGCTGATGTAAAAGAAGATGGGCTGGGCTTTGACTATAAATGGAACATGGGTTGGATGCATGACTTTACCGGGTATATTCAGTGCGATCCTTATTTCAGAAAGCACCATTACAGTGAGCTGACCTTCAGTATGCTGTATGCTTACAGTGAGGATTTTATTTTAGTATTCTCCCATGATGAGGTGGTACATGGAAAAGGCACCATTATGGGCAAGATGCCGGGAGAGACTCTGGAGATAAAAGCCGCTAATTTAAAGGCTGCCTATGGCTTTATGACAGGCCATCCAGGTAAAAAGCTTCTGTTTATGGGCCAGGAATTCGGCCAGATCAGGGAATGGAGTGAAAACAGGAGCCTGGACTGGGATATACTGGAGTATCCTCTTCACAGTCAGGTAAAGGACTATGTAAAGGCTTTGAACCTCCTTTATACCAGCCATCCTGCCTTGTATCAGTTAGACTCTGATCCTGAAGGTTTTGAATGGGTGGAGTGTACGGATTCTGCTAACAGCATCATTGCATTTTTGAGAAAGACTAAGAAAAAAGAGGAATCTTTGCTCTTTGTCTGTAACTATGACACCATTGCCCATGAGAAGTTCCCGGTGGGAGTTCCCTTTGCAGGGAAATATAAGGAAATTCTAAACAGTGATGCGGTTGTTTTCGGTGGAGAGGGCCGGGTTAATGCCAGGGTGAAAACCTCCAGAAAGAAAGAGGCAGATGAAAGACCGGATTCTATTGAAATAACTGTGGCGCCTTTAAGTGTTATGGTATTTACCTGTACTCCTGAAAAGGGGAAACAGGCTGCTGTGAATAAGGCCGGAAAGATAAAGTCTCCGGCAAAAGTGAAAGAGAGAGGAGTCTCTAAGTAATGTTGTTTGCTTCTATTTCCACTATACTTCCGGAAGAATCCCTGGCAGATCTGCAAAAAGAGGTTCAGGAAAATTTGAAGTTAGACCAGTTAAAGCCCAATGTCCTTGTGGAGACCATAAGAGACTGGCTTCCTGAACTGATTACCTTCGGAATTAAGCTGTTGATTGCATTGGTCATATTGTTTGTAGGCTCCCGGGTTATCAAACTGATTTACCGAATGATGAACCGTTCCTTCGTAAAGATGGATATGGAGATCAGCTTAAAGAAGTTTTTGCTGTCTGTCTTAAATGCGGCTCTTTACTGTTTTCTTGGACTTATTATAGCGGGGCAGATCGGTATTAATTCTGCTTCAATACTGGCAGTGCTGGGTTCTGCCAGTATTGCCATAGGTCTGGCGGTTCAGGGCAGCTTGGCTAATTTTGCAGGCGGTGTGCTGATCCTGCTTATGAAGCCTTTCCGTGTGGGTGATTACATTGTTTCTAAGGATGGAGAAGGGACAGTCCGGACCATTGGTCTGGTCTATACGGTACTGACGACTATTGACAACAGACAGGTGGTTATCCCAAACGGCACCCTTTCCAATTCAGCCTTGACCAATGTGACTGCTATGGAAAAGAGAAGGGTGGATATTGTCATAGGAATCGGATATGATTCCGACCTAAAAAAAGCAAAAGAGGTTATGGAACGGATTATCAGAGAGCAGGAAGGGATTTTAAAGGAAGAACCAGTGGAAGTTTTTGTCAGTGAAATGACTCAGGGAGCCGTCATGCTGGGAGGCAGAGGCTGGACTGCAACAGAGGACTACTGGAAGGTTCGCTGCGGAATTATGGAACAGGTCAAGACAGCCTTTGATGAGGCCGGAATTGAAATTCCCTATAACCGGATGGAAGTACAGGTTAAGGAACGAAGTTCATGATATAGTAAACCAATATAAAAGAGGCGCCCCATGTTATACGGGGCGCCTTCCTGCTGTCTTTTTATTTTATCTTATAGGTTACCTGAATCTGCGCTTCCACACCGATCTGGCCGGGTTCTACAATCACGGATTTAAGCGCTTCATCTTTAGCAGCTCCTGCTTCCATGGTACCTGTATATTTGAGGTTTGCATAAGAAGTCAGTTCTTCTATGTAGACTACTTCGCCCAGGGAAGAACCGCTGGCTTCTGCAATGACCTCTGCCTTAACCTTAGCGGAAGCAACGGCCTTTTTAAGGGCGTTCTGATAGGCTTCATCATATTTACTGGAAAGATAGCTGACGCTTTCAATGCTGTTGATTCCTGCCTCAATGCTGGATGAAAGCAGTGCTCCTACCTTATCCAGGGAAATATCGGATACCGTAATACTGGTACGCATCTGATACCCGGTAATGGTCTGCCCTGTTTCATTCCAGTCATACATTGGCTCTAAGCCGTATCCTGAGGTCTGGATAGAAGTCTCGGCAATACCGGATTTCTTCAGAAACTCAATAACTTTTCCGGTGTCTTCGCTGTTTTTCTCCTGGCACTTCTGAGGGTTTCCATCCTGGGTGATCACAGAAAAGTTGACCTGTGCCATATCAGGAACTACCTTGATCGCTTCCGTGCTCATAACCCGGACAGTTTTTCCTGCTAAGGTGTCAATGGAAGCAGCTCCTGTCTGTGGATTCACCGCGGCTGAAGCGGAAAGCTTTTCTGTCTGGCTGCATGCTGTTATACTAAGTACTGCGGCTGCAATAAGAGCGGCAGCCAAGGGTTTCTTTATTTTTCTCATAAATATTTCCTCCTTTATTTTCATGTTTTAATTGTACCGGAAAATTCCAGAATAAGTCTTTCTTTTATCTTAACTTTCCAGGTCAAAATTCATAGAAATTACTTACAAAAATTTCCGAAGTTGGGATTTACCCCCTTTGTAATAAAGTTGATCCTAATTGAAATAAATAGATAAAAAAGTATATAATAATCACAATTTGCATATGAGAAAAGCGGTTAAATAATTAAAATGTAAAATATTTTACGAAAGTATTGCATTTGTTTGTGCAATATGCTATTGTAAAAACATAAAATATTGGAAACGTTACCGAAACCGTTACCAAAAAAATGGCATGTGCGTACAGCACGGAAGGAGGATATTATGAAATTAGGAAAACTGGCGGCATTTACTATGGCGGCGGCTATGGCAGCTGGAACCCTGATGGGCTGTTCTTCTGGAAATCCCGGGGGAAATGCAGCAGGGGATTCCACAGCCTCAGGAGAGACTCAGGCAGCAGCAGGGGAAAAAGGACAGATCTATTACTTAAACTTTAAGCCGGAGGTGGCAGATATCTGGACAGAGCTGGCTGGAAAATATACGTCAGAAACGGGAGTGTCCATGAAGGTTCAGACCGCAGCGGCAGGAACTTATGAGCAGACCTTAAAATCAGAGGTGGCAAAGAAGGAACCGCCTACACTGTTCCAGATCAACGGACCCATTGGTTATAAGTCCTGGTCAAAGTATACCAGAGATTTAAAGGACACGGCTATTTACAGCCATCTGGTTGACAAGGATATGGCCGTAACCGATGGAGATGGTGTTTACGGTATTCCCTATGTAGTGGAAGGATACGGGATTATTTACAACGATGCTATTATGCAGAAGTACTTTGCTATTGACGGTGCAAAAGCTAAATCAATGGATGAAATTAATACCTTCGATTCTCTAAAGGCAGTTGCAGAGGATATGCAGGCCAGAAAGGCAGAGCTTGGCATAGAAGGTGTATTTGCTTCAACCTCTTTTGCTCCCGGTGAGGACTGGAGATGGCAGACTCATCTGGCCAATCTTCCGGTTTATTATGAATATAAGGATGAAAATGTAGCCGATAAGGATGCTCTTGACTTTACATATTCCGATAACTATAAAAACATTTTTGATTTATACATTAACAATTCCTGCACGGACCCCAAGATGGTAGGTGCCAAAACGGTTGAAGATTCCATGGCAGATTTTGCTTTGGGTAAGGCAGCTATGGTACAAAACGGAAACTGGGGCTGGGGACAGGTTTCAGGAGTGGATGGAAATACAGTTAAAGAGGAGGATGTGAAATTCCTTCCTATCTACATCGGAGTGAGCGGAGAAGATAAGCAGGGGCTTTGCATTGGTACGGAAAACTTCTTTTCCATTAACAGCCAGGCCAAGGAAGAGGATCAGCAGGCTTCTCTGGATTTCCTGGAGTGGCTCTTTACTTCTGATACCGGAAAAGATTATGTAACCAACAAGCTGGGCTTTATTGCTCCCTTTGATACGTTTGCAGCGGAAGAAAAGCCAACCGATCCTTTGGCAAAGGAAATTGACCGGTACATGAACAACGGCGATTTGTACTCTGTTACCTGGAACTTTACTTCCTTCCCAAGCCAGACCTTTAAGGATAATTTCGGTGCTTCTCTTCTTCAGTATGCTCAGGGGGGCAAAGAGTGGACTGCAGTGGTTGAAGACATGAAGGCAGATTGGGCCAATGAAAAAGCTATGACTAAATAAGACAAATAAAAGAGGAGATGGGTGAGAGATAGGAAATATCTCACCCATTTTCCATAGGCTATAAAATACAAAAAAGGAGGGCCTGCTATGCAAAAGACGATGAAACGGTATTTTCCGCTTTTTGTTCTGCCCACACTGGCTGCATTTACCATTGCATTCCTGTACCCTTTTATCATAGGTATTTATTTATCTTTTACTGAATTCACCACAGTAAAGGATGCAGACTGGGTGGGAATATCAAATTATAAAAAGATATTTATGGATCAGAATTTCGTAAATGCTCTGGTGTTCACGGTGAAATTTACGGTGGTTTCAGTGGTGACCATTAATGTGTTTGGATTTCTGCTGGCATACGTCCTGACAAGAGGTATTAAGGGGACCAATTTATTCCGTACAGTGTTTTTTATGCCAAACTTAATCGGCGGTATTGTGCTGGGGTATATCTGGCAGCTTCTGTTAAATGGAATTTTAGCAAGGTTTGGGGTTACCCTTTCTTTTGATGCCAGATACGGTTTCTGGGGGCTGGTGATTTTGATGAACTGGCAGTTGATCGGTTATATGATGATTATTTATATTGCAGGACTTCAGAATGTTCCGGGAGAGCTGATTGAGGCAGCAAAAATTGACGGTGCCGGAAGGTTCCAGATATTGGGGAAAATTATGGTTCCTATGGTTATGCCCTCTTTTACCATCTGCCTGTTTCTGACTTTGACAAACTCCTTTAAGCTCTTTGACCAGAATCTTGCTCTGACGGCGGGAGGGCCTGGAAGACAGACCAGCATGCTGGCTCTTGATATTTACAGCACGTTTTACGGAAGAGTGGGCTGGGAGGGTGTGGGCCAGGCAAAGGCTACCGTTTTCTTTCTTATGGTGGCGCTTATTTCTCTGACCCAGCTTTTCCTCACAAGACGTAAGGAGGTGGAAAGCTGATGGATAAAAAAGAAATGGAAGTAAGCAAAACAATGGGAACATTTCTCACGTTAAGTCTGACCGCTCTTTCTCTTGGATTTTTATTTCCCGTTGCACTGGTTTTGATAAACTCTTTTAAGAGCAAGCTTTTTATCAGCAGCGCCCCTTTTCAGATTCCCAACGGGGATACCTATGCAGGGTTTGGAAATTATACGGAGGGCATAAGAAAAACGGGTTTTTTCCAGGCCTTTGGCCGTTCACTTTTTATTACAGTGGCTTCGGTAGCCATCATTATCCTGTTCACTTCTATGACAGCCTGGTTTATAACCAGGGTTAAGTCCATGTTTACCAGTCTCTTATATTATGTGTTTGTATTTGCAATGATTGTGCCTTTTCAGATGGTTATGTTTACCATGTCCAAGACAGCTAATGATTTGTATTTAAACTCCATGTATGGACTGGTGCTTCTTTATCTGGGCTTTGGGGCCGGTCAGGCGGTGTTCTTATTCTGCGGATTTGTAAAGGCAATTCCTGTTGAAATTGAGGAGGCTGCCATGATTGATGGCTGTACGCCCCTTCAAACTTATCTTCATGTTGTATTTCCTATGTTAAAGCCTACAGCAGTGACGGTTGCCATCTTAAATTCCATGTGGATTTGGAACGATTATCTTCTTCCCAGCTTGATTCTTCCCCAGGAAAAAGGTACAATACCAATGGTTATCCAGAATTTAAAGGGAGGCTATGGTTCCATTGATATGGGAGCTATGATGGCAATGCTGGTTTTGGCCATCCTTCCGATTGTTGTATTTTATTTGAGCTGTCAGAAGTATATCATTAAGGGTGTGGCTGCAGGCGCAGTGAAAGGTTAGAAATCAAACAGAAAAAGGAGACTGGTTATGCGGGAATGTGGTATATTGCTTCCGGTTGCAAGCCTGCCGTCAAAGTACGGGATCGGAGCATTTTCAAAAGAGGCGTATGAATTTATTGACCGTTTAAAACAGGGAGGACAGCATTACTGGCAGATTCTTCCTTTAGGCCCTACAGGCTACGGAGATTCCCCTTATCAGTCATTTTCCGCATTTGCTGGGAATCCTTATTTTATTGACTTAGATGAGTTAGTAAAGGAAGGGCTCCTTACGGCAGAGGAATGTGAAGCCGTTGATTTTGGTGATAATCCAAGAGATATTGATTATGAAAAGATGTATTATAACCGATTTCCTCTGCTGAGGAAGGCTTATGGACGCTGGAAGGACCAGGGAAATACGGGGGAAGAGACCAGGGTTTCTTTAAGTGAAGAAACTGCCGGATACTGCTTTTATATGGCGGTGAAGAATCATTTTGAAGGGAAGAGCTGGATTCTCTGGGATGAGGATATCCGCCTTAGAAGCGAAGAGGCGGTTTTGAGATATGAAAAGGAACTGGCAGATGAAATCGGCTTCTACGGTTTTCTTCAGATGAAGTTTGAGGAGCAGTGGTCCCGGTTAAAGTCCTATGCAAATGAGAGAGGACTTCGAATCATCGGAGACATTCCCATCTATGTGGCCTTTGACAGTGCGGATTCCTGGTTTCATCCGGAACTGTTCCAGTTTGATGACAACTGCAATCCCATTGCAGTGGCAGGCTGCCCCCCTGACGGATTCTCTGCTACGGGACAGCTTTGGGGAAACCCTCTTTACCGCTGGGATTACCATGGAAAAACAGGCTATGAGTGGTGGTTAAAGCGTATGGAGTACAGCTTCCGTCTCTATGATGTGGTGAGAGTGGATCATTTCCGTGGCTTTGACGAATATTATTCCATTCCGGCGGGCAATGAAAACGCCATAGGAGGCTGGTGGGAAAAGGGGCCAGGAATTGCAGTCTTTGACAGGATGAGAGAGAAGTTTGGCAGGCTGGATATCATTGCCGAAGATCTGGGATTTTTGACTCCATCCGTATTAAAGCTTGTAAAAGATACTGGTTTTCCCGGTATGAAAGTGCTGGAATTTGCTTTTGATTCCAGAGAGGAGAGCGATTATCTGCCTCATAATTACAACAGTGACTGTGTGGTATACACGGGAACCCATGATAACAATACCTTAAAAAGCTGGTATGAAGAAATGTCTTATGAAGACAGGCAGTTTTCCGTTGATTACATCGGCAATGGAAGAACGCCCAGAGAGGAAATTCACTGGGATTTCATCCGTCTGGCCCTTGCAAGCGTAGCCAGACTGGCGGTGATTCCCGTTCAGGATTATCTGGGGCTGGGAGAAGAAGCCAGAATCAATGAACCTTCTACCCTTGGGAAGAACTGGAGATGGCGTATGTTTCCAGGGGAAATGACAGAGGAACTTGCAGAAAAATGCAGAAAGACCGCCAGGCTTTACGGCAGGGTATGATGAAAGGAGATGAGTATTTCTGATGGATTCCATAAATATAAAGGACATTGCCAGGATATGCGGAGTTGGAATCAGTACTGTGTCCAGGGCTATTAATAACCATCCGGACATTAATCCGGAGACAAAAAATATGATCCTGCAGGTGATTAAGGAGAATAATTACATTCCCAACAATAGCGCCAGAAACTTAAAGCGCACTGATTCCAAAGCCATTGCAGTCTTGATAAAGGGTATCAGCAATCCTTTTTTCAGCAAGATGATCCGGGTTTTTGAAGAGGAGATTCAGAAAAAGAAATACTCATTTATCCTGCAGCGGGTGGAGGAACGGGAGGATGAGGTAGAGGTGGCCTTAGAACTGATCAAGGAGAAAAAGCCAAGAGGAATTGTGTTCCTTGGAGGTTATTTTTCTCACAGCAGAGAGAAGCTGGAGCAGCTTACGGTTCCCTACGTCCTCAGCACTGTGGGGATGACTGAATACCTGGACGAATCACCGGCATTTTCCTGCGTGTCAGTGGATGACTTTGCGGAGAGCCGGAAGCTGGTGAATTATTTATGCGGACTGGGACATAGGAAGATCTTGATTCTGGCAGCGTCTCCTGATGATGAGAGCATAGGACGCCTTCGCCTGGAAGGGTATAAGAAGGCTCTTGAGGACAACGGCATTGCCTGGAATCCGGAGCTGGTGAGGCATTCGGACAGGTGCGGAGAATCCTACACCATGGACAACGGCTATCAGATGATGAACAGCGTTCTGGATAAAAAACTGGATTTTACAGCAGTGTATGCCATTTCAGACAGCATTGCCATCGGAGCCTGCAAAGCAGTTTTTGAACATGGAAAACAGATTCCTCAGGATTATTCGGTAGCAGGCTACGACGGCCTGGACATTGTCCATTATTATAATCCGGCGATTACCACCATCCGGCAGCCGGTGGAGGAAATAGCAGAGGCAACTATCAGAATTTTATTTGATGTGATCCGCAATCAGGCAGAGCATCAGAAAAAGGTGTTTAAGGGGCAGCTGGTTATTGGAGAGTCCACAAGAGAATATGCTTCATCAACATAAAAACAGGAGGAAGCGGTTTGAAACCGCTTCCTCCTATTGCACTTTCGCCTCTTCCAATTCAGTTTCTTCCTCAGATTCCTCAATGCTCTCTCCCTGAGGGTTAAAGGTCTTATGCATCTCATTTCCAATCTTGTCCTTCGCGTTGATGGTCAGATTTTCTTTTTTAATTTCAAAGGTAATAAGGCCTGTACTCCTATCAATGGAAAGAGGAAGAATATCAGGGTTGTCATCATCAGATGCATAAACAGAAGAAAAGTCCACTCCCGCCTGTGTGTCCTCCAAGTAAAAGGAAAGAACTCCGTCCACAAAACGGGTTTCCTTCATAGAAGGAGGAGTGTCATCCAACACATTGACTTGCTCATGAAGAATGGTTTTCATCTGGTTTAAGCTGGTCAGCTTTATTTCAAGTACGCCGTTGTTGGTTAGAATTACGGAGTAGGATTTAGAACCTGTTTTTGTTGCCTCAATAGGGGTTCCGTCCAAAGCCATTTCCATGGAGGAGATGGGCAGCAGAGAGCTGATCTTTAATTCCATAGTAGTTGAAATAAAGTCCTTGCTTTCGCTTATGGAAACCTCTCCCTTTGGCTTGGAGGTTACAAGCAAAAAGATAAGGCTGTTGACAGCCAGAAAGGGCAGGATATAAAACAGGAGAACTGTCAGGAAGCTGCTGCGCCCGCCGCTTTTTTTATAGCCGGAATTTGTTTTCCTGCGGTTGGATCTGGATTGGTTGTTATAGTGGTTCATATTAGTTTACGTTCCTCCTGATAGTTTTTACGTTTCTAAGCATATCAGAAAATCAGGATTCTTACAAGATTAACTGCTAAATCGTAATAATTTAATTTAATCTTATGAAATGCAGCTTTTATGCGTATTTGAGAGATGTTATATCTTTCTTTGCCTTGAATTATCCAGGCAGGAATGGTTTGACATTACTGCGGTATACTTCTATACTTAAAATAAGGTTAGTTATGTCTAATTATAAAGGAGAGATATTATATGACGAGCCAGAGTATACAAGTAATTTCAAATGCAGCTGGTTTTTTGTCGCAGTCCGAATTACCTGCTGTTTTTGAAGGGACGAAATTATATGGAAATGTTAAGGAAGATAAAAGTGACTTGTGTTCCGATTGGGTCTATTGCAGCCAGAACCAGACAGCTGCAAGAAATGTGATTGAGATCAACCATTGCCATGTAGGATGCTATGAGTGCAGCTTTGGAGAGAACAGTCTATGCTATGCGGTGACCGGTGATTTATCAATCGGTGAGGCTATGAAAAAGAAGTCTTTCTCGTCTTTCCCTCTTAATGAGATACCTTCTGGGGTTCGTAGGCTTATGGAGTTTTTTAACATTAATTAGAAATGGTGTCTGTTTGGATAGGTACGCGCTGAAAGAAGCCCCTGAATGGGGTCATTTAAAAAAGTGCTGAATAGGCTCTGTTAAATCTTAATAATTTGTGATAAGATGATTTATAAGAAACTAAGCGTGTATCTGACAAAGAAACAAAAGAGGAGATGCAGTATGCTGGAAAAGGCCGTTGCATTGGCAACCAAAGCTCATGAGGGAACTTTTCGAAAAGGGACAAAGATCCCTTATATTGTTCATCCCCTGGAGACAGCAGTGATTGTTTCCCTTATGACAGAAGATGAAGAACTGATTTGTGCAGCCGTTCTTCACGATGTAGCGGAGGATGCAGGAGTTACAGAGGAAGAGCTTAAATCAGAATTCGGCCCTCGTGTGGCAGGATTTGTGATGGCTGAAACAGAAGATAAGACCAAATGCTGGAAAGAGAGAAAAAGTGCAACCCTGACTCATTTAGAGTCAGCTTCTAAGGAGTCCAAGGTTCTGGTTCTGGCGGACAAACTGAGCAACCTGCGGACAACAGCAAGAGATTTTTTACTGGTTGGGGAAGAGGTCTGGCAGCGTTTTAACGAAAAGGACAAGTCAGAACATGCCTGGTATTATAAGGGAATTGCAGAGCGCCTGACAGAGCTGGATGGACTTCCGGCTTATGAGGAATATAAGATGCTGTGCAGGCAGGTTTTTGGATAGATTGATAGAAAAAACAACAATAAGGCAGAGCCCATGGTACGTTGGGAGCTGCCTTATTATTATTAAAAATATACCGTACAGGAAAGGCATAAAGCCTACAGAGTCTTTGCCCTGTCTGCAACATTTTTGTTAAAATTTATAACCTGATGCTCATACGTGGATTCCATAAGCGGAGAGGAGATGATGAAATCTGCTGCCGATCTGGAGCAGGCCATGGGAATGTCATAGACCTGAGCAATTCGCAGAAGTGCCTTTACATCCGGATCATGGGGCTGGGAAGTAAGAGGATCGGAAAAAAAGATTACCAAATCAATGCTGCCTTCTACAATCTTTGCGCCGATCTGCTGATCTCCGCCAAGGGGGCCGCTGTTATAGCCCTTTACGGAAAGACCGGTCTGGTCGGTGATCATCCGGGCTGTTGTACCGGTGCCGCAGAGAATGTGTTTTTCTAATATGTCCTTGTGCTTAGTGCACCAGCTGATTAAGGTCTGCTTTTTGTTGTCATGGGCAATGAGGGCGATGTTCTTTTTCTTCTTTAGTGTAAGTGTTAGATATTCATTCTGTAACATAGGAATCCTCCTTTGTTTTCGGGCCGGTTGGTAAGGGCGCAATGCTTTGCAGGGAATAGGTGATGGCAAGATCTTTTCTGGAATACTCTTTTTTAAAGGTCTGGACAATACGTTTTAAAACCATTTCTCCGTTTTCATATGTGGCGGTAGGCAAAAGCATTAAGTACTGGCTTACACTGTACCGGGTGTATACGTCTCCCCGGCGGAGAGAACTTCGGATGGATTCGCCTAACTCATCCATAGCTCTGGTCTGAACCGCAGGTTTTAAAAGTTCTCCCTTTAAATTGCTAATGGTCAAAAGGCATAAGAAGACGGAATCTCCGGTCCTTTCAGAGCCTCTTGTCTCAAGCTGGTAAATGTCCCTGAATACCGAGGGTTCACAGAAAAAGGCGCCTCTGTCCGAGTTTCCTTCCAGCAGAGTTTCCTGTATGGTGCCTAAGTCCATAGTAATTCCGTGTTTTTTATCTCTGATCACCTTATAAAGTTCTTTAAACTGGTCGGAGGGAGTGATGGAAAATTCATTGTAGAACATGTCCGTCACTCTCTGGTAATGTTCCATGGCTTTCATCTGGTTTCCGCTCTGGAATAAGGCATAGATTAAGTAGTAATGGGCATCCTCCACATAAGGGTCAATGGAAATGGCCCTCTGACATACATCAATGATTGTAGGATAGTCTTTTCTCTTTTCCAATAGGATCAAAGTTTTATGAACCAGCTTCCGGTAAAGGCTGTGATAATGGGTGTGAATAGGAATGACCCAGGACTCCCATTCAGACTTCGGAAGAAAGTTACCTTTATAAAGACCAAAGGCTTCCATGCACACAGATAGAAGGGAGTCTTCAGAAAGAGGGCTGTTTTCCGTACGGAGAAACAGTTCCTCGAAACGGTCTGTATCGCAGACCGTGATAAAATCCTTGGTCCAGCCATAGGTCTTACGGTTTTGGACAACCAGTTCGTGGGTGGGATACCCCAATGGCTCCAAAAGCTTGCGAACCCGGAACATCAGAGTTTTTAACGCCCCGGCCGGATTGTTGCTGGCATCGTTCTTCCAGAATAAGTCCATCAGTTCTTCTACAGGAATATCCCGCTCCCTGAAAATAATGAGATATTCAAGAAGGCTCCATGGTTTTTTCGCCTGATTATTTTGATCTATAATTATTTTGTCATCAATTGATATGGAGAAGCCCCCCAGCATATTTACATAAATGATTGATTCTTGATTATTCATAAACATCTCCGCGTTTGTATTTTCTCTCCTAGTATATAGAAAAATAGTGAAAAAGTCTAGGGCTGCCTTAGAAAAGATTGTGATTGTTATAAAAATAATGTATACTTATAGTAACTTCAAAGTAATAAAGAAAGAAGGGAGCAGACATGAAAAAGAAAAAAATAGCTGTTGTTGTTCTTATATTAGGTGTCCTCTTTTTTGCCGTGGGAGTGGGAGGACTTTACTTTGAGTATTTAAGAAGGGAACAGGCCCAGCGTCAATACGAAAGCCTTGCAGCCTTAGCAAGGGAAAGTACTGCCCCGGAAACAGAGGCCGCAACAGAAACCGTTCCTGAAACGGAGGAGACAGAAAGTTATGTTTCTCCTATCCAGTTTGAGGAACTTGAAACCATCAATCCCGATGTAAAGGGCTGGCTCAGGATTGAGAATACGGCCGTTGACTACCCTATTGTCCATACCGATAACAATGAAACTTATCTGGATACGGATTTTGAAGGAAATTCAAGCGTGGCAGGAGCCATTTTCCTGGATTTTGAAAGTGAACCGGATTTTTCCGGCAGACATAATATTTTATATGGGCATCATATGAAAAACGGCACTATGTTTAAGGATATTGTAAAGTACAAGGAAGAGGCATATTTTAAAGAACATGAGAATATTACAGTCTATCTGCCGGATAGGGAAGTGCACTTAAAGCCGATAGCAGTTCTTTATACGGCTCCTGAGGGAATCCGCAGGATGACCAGGTTTGATACAGAAGAAAACTTTCAAAAGTATGTGGAAGATATGACGAAGGGAGGCCTGGTCATGGATATGCCGGCAGAACCGCCTGCAAGACTTTGGTCCTTTGTAACCTGCAGCTACGAGTTTAACGATGCACGGACGATTCTTTATGCGGTTGAAGTGCCGGAAGTTGAAAATTAGGCCATCCTATGGTATATTAAACTCCTTGGGAGTGGCACACTTTGCTCTAAGGAAATGTAATTGACAAGCAAACTTGTTGTATAAAAAGATAATTTCTGATAAGCTGCAGTACATATATTTTTATAACAGCAGCAGAATAAATAAAGAGGAGAATAAAGATGGGTAAATATTTTGGAACAGACGGCTTCCGGGGTGAGGCTAATGTAGATCTGACTGTTGAAGCGGCCTATGAGGTAGGCCGCTTTTTGGGGTGGTATTATGGACAGAAAAACCCGGAGGAGCCCTGCACGGTTGTAATCGGAAAGGACACAAGGCGCAGCAGCTACATGTTTGAGTATTCCCTGGTTGCAGGCCTTACGGCTTCCGGAGCTGATGTTTACCTGCTCCACGTTACCACCACCCCCAGTGTATCTTATGTGGTGCGCACAGAAGGTTTTTCCTGCGGAATCATGATTTCCGCCAGTCATAATCCCTATTATGACAATGGAATCAAGGTGATTAATGAAAAGGGAGAGAAGCTGGAAGAGAGTGTGATTGCAGAGATCGAAGCATATTTAGACGGGGAAAGAGGAGAGATTCCTCTTGCAAAGCGGGATAAAATCGGACGCACCGTGGATTTTTCCGCAGGAAGAAACCGTTATATCGGCTATCTGATTTCCACTGCAACCAGATCCTTTAAAAATAAAAAAGTGGCCTTGGACTGTGCAAACGGCAGCGCTTCTGCCATTGCGAAAAATGTATTTGATGCCCTGGGAGCCGAGACTTATGTAATCAGCAATTCTCCCAATGGATTGAATATCAATACAGACTGCGGTTCCACACACATCGAGCATCTTCAGAAGGTTGTAAAGGAAGTGAAGGCTGATGTTGGCTTTGCTTACGACGGTGATGCGGACCGGTGCATTGCAGTGGATGAAAACGGAGAAGTGGTGGATGGAGATGCCATTTTATATATCTGCGGCAAATACATGAAGGAACAGGGAACTTTAAAGAACAATAAGGTGGTTACTACCATCATGTCTAACTTTGGATTATACAAGGCCTTTGAGAGAGAGGGCATTGAGTATGATAAAACAGCAGTTGGTGATAAGTATGTGTATGAAAACATGGTCACTTACGGGAACTGCCTGGGCGGTGAACAGTCCGGCCATATTATTTTCAGTAAACACGCCACCACAGGAGACGGCATTCTGACCTCCTTAAAGGTGATGGAGGTTCTTTTAGAGAAGAAGGAAAGTCTTGCCAAGCTGGTTTCTGAGCTTGAAGTCTATCCTCAGGTTCTGAAAAACGTCCGTGTTCACGACAAGACTGCAGCCCAGGATGATGAGGCTGTTCAGGCAGAAGTGAAAAGGGTTGCACAAAGCCTGGGACAGAACGGGAGAATTCTGCTGCGCCAGTCCGGAACAGAGCCGGTGGTACGGGTCATGGTGGAGGCATCTGAGCTGGAAACCTGTGAAACATGTGTCAGCCAGGTTATTGAAGTGATGAAGCAGAGAGGCCATATCCTTTCCTGACAGATTTAAATTATGAAAACGCCGCCGGAAGAAAGGGTCACTCCTTTGCTCCGGCGGCGTTTGGCAAATCAAACTTTCTTGTAAACAGAAGGGATTCATGATATGATAAAAGCTGCATAATGTTTGATTTTGGGAGACCAGGACAATGGATAATAAAGATTTTTCAAATTTAGGAGAACAGATTCGGGATTCGGTGCAGGATGCCATTGATTCCATGGATTTTAAGCAATTGAACAAAACCATATCCACCACAGTTAATTTTGCCCTTGAGGAAGCCAGAGATCATATGGTCAAAAAGCCTTCAAAGGCGGAAGGGCCAGGCTACCGGCCTTTTCAGACAAGCTATGAACCTCGTGTTCCCCAAAAGGGAGAGCTGGTATCAGTCAATCAGACAGGCCGTGTTGCAGGAATTCTTTATACGGTGTTCGGCAGCATTGGTCTGGGAATTATGCTTCTGGTGCTTTTAGCTGTGTGGATTTTGGCGCTGGTGGCAAAGCCTGTTTTTTGGGCAGTGACCGGCGCTTCCGTTTTTTTGCTTGCAATGACAGTGGGATTTGGCCTTATGCTCCGGGCCGGTATATCTATGAACGGACGGATCAAGAGGGCCAGGCTTTATATGAAACAGGCAGGAAAACGGCTTTACTGCGGGATAGAGGAGCTGGCAGTAGCGGCAGGAAAGTCTAAGGAATATGTGGTAAGAGATCTGCAGAAGATGATTAAGATTGGAACTTTGGGAAAGGCTTATCTGGACGATCAGCGGACATGCCTGATTCTCGGTGAAGATTCTTACCGGCAGTATCTGGAGTCCAGGCAGGCCCTTAAGGAAAGAGAACGGGTACAAGCCCTGGAGGAACAGGCTAAAAAGAAAGAGGCCGGAACCTTGAAAAGGAACAAAGAGCTGGAACAGATGATGGCGGAAGGGCAGAATTATTTGAGAATTCTGCGGGAGTCCAACGATGCCATTCCGGGAGAAGTGATTTCCAATAAGATTTCCCAGCTGGAGGATGTGATACGCCGGATTTTTGAGACCGTTTCCCAACATCCGGAGCAGATGGATGAGATGGAGCGGTTTATGGATTATTATCTTCCCACCACGGCAAAGCTGGTGACCACATATCGGGATTTTGACCAGACCGGTTCCCAGGGAGCTAATATTGCATCTGCCAAGGCGGAGATTGAGGGAACCTTAGATACGATTAACAGGGCCTTTGAACAGCTTCTTGATGACTTATATCAGGATGCCGCCCTGGACATCAGTACCGATGCTTCTGTCCTGCAGACAATGCTGAAACAGGATGGATGGACAGGAAGTGATTTTACAGGAGGAAAGAAACATGAGTAAGGATATTGAAGCGATGTTAAAGGAAGGACCGGAACTGACCCTGGGGCCCTTGGAAGAGGCCGTTCCGGAGTTGAACATTGAGAACACAGAGCTGGCAAAGGAAACAGGTCCAAAGGAAGTGCTTACTCCTGAGGAAGAAAAGCAGGTAGCTGATTTTGCGGCCAAAATAGATTTAAAGGATTCCAATCTGGTCCTTCAATACGGAGCAGGAGCTCAGAAAAAGATTGCTGATTTCTCTGAGTCAGCCCTTGATAATGTGAAGTCAAAGGACTTGGGAGAAGTGGGGCAGATGCTGTCCCAGGTGGTGACAGAACTTAAGGGATTTGAGATCCAGGAAGAGGAAAAGGGCTTTTTCGGCCTGTTTAAGAAGGGTGCAAACCGTCTGGACGGAATGAAGGCTAAATACGCCAAGGCGGAAACCAATGTGAACCAGATATGCAAAGTTTTACAGAACCATCAGATCCAGCTTTTAAAGGACGTTGCACTGCTGGACAAGATGTATGATTTGAATACGGTTTATTTTAAAGAGCTTACCATGTATATTTTGGCCGGAAAGAGAAAGCTTGAAAAAGTGCGCCGGGAGGAACTTCCGGTGCTGATGGAAAAAGCACAGAACAGCGGATTTCCGGAGGATGCCCAGGCAGCCAATGACTTAGCCTCTATGTGCGGACGGTTTGAAAAGAAGCTTCACGACTTGGAGCTTACCCGGATGATATCCATCCAGATGGCTCCCCAGATCCGTCTGGTTCAGAATAATGACACCTTGATGACGGAGAAGATTCAGTCCACCCTGGTTAATACCATTCCACTGTGGAAAAGCCAGATGGTCCTTGCTATCGGCATCAACCATTCCGAGCAGGCAGCCAGAGCTCAGCGTGAGGTTTCTGATATGACCAATGAACTGCTGAGAAAGAATGCGGAGGTATTAAAAACCTCTACGATTCAGACTGCCAGGGAGTCAGAACGGGGAATCGTGGATATGGAAACCCTTAAAAAGACCAATGAGTCCCTGATCACAACTCTGGACGAAGTAGTGCGTATTCAGGAAGAAGGAAGAACCAGACGCCGGGAAGCAGAAATCGAGCTGGGCAAGCTGGAAGGCGAGTTAAAGGCGAAACTTCTGCAGATGAGCCGGTAAATGTTAAAAAACAGTCTGTGGCATAAAATTGGTTTTGTTTAGAAACAAAGGAAATTAGGGCTGTAAAGTTAAGAAAATTAAGTTGTGACCGTGAAAAACATAAAAGTGGCAAAATCACTTGAATTTAAAAAATGAGGATGCTATAATGCCACCAACATATCAGACGAGAGAACGAAGAAGTCTCAGACGTACAGAGTACGTTTGCGGCTTCTTTTCTATTTCATGGAAAACGAGGAGGTTTCCCTGCATTTTGCGGGAAGCCTTCTCGTTTTGATTTTCTAACTGTCTGGATGATAAAAGATTGAGGAGGAAGGGAATATGAAAAAAGGGTTACTATCCGCAGCTTTTACGGCAGCAATGGCAGCAGCACTTCTTGCAGGATGCGGCTCGTCTGCACAGCAGAGCGCTGCAGGAGGAAGTACAGCTCCGGCATCTCAGGGCGCAGCACCAGCTGCACAGGGAGGAGACGAAAAAACCATTAAAATCGGTGTGTTCGGTCCTGTTACAGGAGGTTCTGCTGTTTATGGAGAGGGTGCACAGAATGCAATTGACATGGCAGTGGAAGAAATTAACGCAGGAGACTCCGGCTATAAGGTTGAAATTGTAAACCGAGGAAAAATCGTAGATGACGGCGGTGATGCCAAGCAGGCAATTAATGCTTACAACAGCCTGATGAAGGAAGAACCGGGTGCCATAGTGGGAAGCTTCTTTTCATCTGTTACGCTTCCCGTTGCCGAACAGGCTTCTAAAGACAACATGCTTCTGCTTGCAACAGGGGCTACCAATAAAGATGTGACCTTAAAAGGTCCCAGCATTTTCCGGAATTGCTTTATCGACCCCTATCAGGGCAAGATGGCAGCACAGTTTGCAAAGGAAAAGGGCTGGACAAAAGCTGCCATTATTTATGCCAAGGATGATGATTATTCCAACGGCTTAAAGGATGCATTTATTGAAAATGCGAAGTCCAATGGAATTGAAGTTGTATACGTGGGAGAATGCACAACAAAGGATACGGACTTCTCGTCCCAGACCTCCCAGGCAGTAGCAAAAGGAGCAGACTTCCTGTTTTACCCCGCATTTCTTGATACAGTTCCTCTTCTGATCGGTGCGGCAAGGGATGCAGGCTTTGAGGGAGCTGTTATGGGCGGCGATGGCTGGGATGGAACCGATACGGCAGGTTTTGAAGATAAATTTGAAAACTGTTATTTTACCAACCACTATTCCTCAGAAGATACGGCTCCGGCTGTAGTCAATTTCGTATCCAAGTATACGGAAAAGTACGGCACAGAAAGTTTAAATGCCTGCGCCGCTCTTTACTATGATGCCATTTACATGTTGGTGGACGCAGCCAAGAACGGCGGCGCATCGGATACGGCTTCTCTGGTAAAAGGAATGACAGGAATGACTTTTACCGGTGTGGGAGGAACCTTTACCATGGATGAGAACGGTGATCCGGAGAAGTCCGTGGCCATCAATACTTTTGAAGGCGGCAAGGTGAAGTGGCTTATGACTCTTTCACCGGAAGGAACAAAGAAATAATTTTTGCAGGATACAAAATAATAGGGAGATGTGCATAAAGGATTAATATGCCTTTGTTGCACATTTTCCTTTTGAGAAAGGAAGATCCTATGACATTTTCATTATTCTTTCAAAGCCTGATAAACGGACTGAACCAGGGCGCTATCTATGCATTGATCGCACTTGGCTATACCATGGTATACGGAATCATCCGCATGATTAACTTTGCTCATGGTGATTTTATCATGATTGGAGCTTATACATTATTTTATACGATTCCTTTGATGATTCATGCGGGAATGCCTGTTTGGATATCCGTATTTCTTGCAGTGGTCATCTGCGCAGCGGTAGGGGTTCTGGTTGAGGTAATAGCCTATAAGCCGGTCCGCAAGGCAGGGGCTATGTCGGCACTTATTACGGCACTGGCCATGAGCCTGTTTCTTGAAAACCTGGCTATGGTCCTCTTTGGTGCAAAGCCTCAAAACGTCCAGAAGATATTTGATCTGCCCTCTGTCAATCTGCTGGGAGCGGCTCTTCCCTTAAATGTTGTTTTAACCATTGGAATAGGAATTCTTATGATGGCAGGGCTTCAATTATTTATCAAGAATACCAGGATGGGCAAGGCTATGCGCGCCGTGCCTCAGGATCGCGATGCTTCCATACTGGCCGGAATTAATGTGGATAAAGTGATTACCATGACCTTTGCCATTGGTTCCGGGCTGGCAGCAGTTGCGGCCCTTATGTACTGTGCCAAATATCCCCGTGTTACCAACGATATGGGGTCCATGATGGGACTTAAGGCTTTTATTGCTGCTGTCCTTGGAGGAATCGGAGTCATTCCGGGAGCCATGCTGGGAGGAATCCTTGTGGGTTTGATTGAAATTTTTGTAAAGCTTTTTGCACCGGGCTGGTATGAAGCCATTACCTATGGCATTCTGATTGTGATTCTTTTGGTGAAACCGTCCGGCATTCTTGGTAAGAATGTGGGCGAGAAAGTGTGAGGGGCGAATCATGGAAAAAAGATTTAAAGTTTCCTATTTCTTTAATTTTCTAGGTGTTTTGGCAGTTTTTTTCCTGTTTGTCCTGTTGTTTGAAAATCAAGCTTTTGGTAAGTCCACTCAGTATATTAAGGGAATCAGCACTACTGCCTGTTATACAATTATTATGGTTGCCTCTTTAAATCTGGTGGTAGGATGTATGGGTGAATTTTCTCTCGGTCATGCGGGCTTTGTATCGGTGGGCGCATATGCTTCCGCCATTGTGTCCAACGGACTTACAGGAAAGGGTCTGCCTGATATAGCCTTATTTCTGATTGCTCTTGTTGCAGGAGGAATTGCTGCGGGTATGACTGGGGTTCTGGTGGGAATTCCGGCTCTTCGCTTAAGAGGGGATTATCTTGCCATTGTGACCATTGCCTTTGCAGAGATCATCCGGGTTCTTTTCTGCAACCTCACGATTACAGGAGGCGGAAAAACCATGAGCGGCATATTAAAGCTTTCTAATTTTTACTGGAGCTTCTGGGTGATGGTTATATGCATTACTGTCATGTACATGTATGTGCGCAGCCGTTTCGGAAGAACGGTAAAGGCCATTCGGGAGGATTACATAGCGGCGGCGGCTTCGGGAATCAATGTTACTTATTATAAAGTCCTTACCTTTACCGTAGCCGCCTTTTTTGCAGGAATCGGAGGGGGTGTTTATGCTCATTACATGACGGCCATGATTCCCACTAACTTTAACTTCATGTACTCTGCAGAGCTTCTTTCAGAGGTAATCATAGGGGGAATCGGCTCCATTACCGGCTCCATTATTGGTGCGGCTTTTCTTTCCTCTCTTCCTGAGATGATGCGCCAGTTCTCCCAGTACCGGATGCTGGCATACTCCGTGGTGCTGGTACTGGTCATGATCTTTAAACCGGGCGGTATCTTTGGAGCATGGGAATTTTCCCTCATCCGTATCTATGAACGGCTTGCAGATAAAAAAAGCGGCAGGAAAAAGGACCGGGAAAAACCAGAAGGAGGTGTGTAAAGATGGCAGGGACAGAAGGAACCATGCCGGTATTAAAGGCGCAGAATCTGGGAATCCAGTTTGGCGGTTTAAAAGCGGTAGACAGCTTTAATATGGAAATTGGAGAATCGGAGCTGGTAGGACTCATTGGGCCAAATGGTGCTGGAAAAACCACTGTGTTCAATCTGATTACCGGTGTTTATAAGCCCACAGAAGGGTCATTTTACTTAAATGGACAGCGTATGAATGGAAAAAAGACATATCAGATTGTTGATGCAGGAATTGCAAGAACATTTCAGAATATCCGGTTATTTAAGAAAATGACAGTGATAGATAATGTAAAGGCCGCCATGGGAACTAAGGTTTCCTATAATTTATTCCATACTGTTTTTCGCACCCCGGCTTACTGGAAACAGGAAAAAGAATTGACAAAAAGAGCGGAGGAGCTGCTTGAAATTGTGCATTTAAAGGGAAAAGAAGATTATGAAGCAGGAAATCTTCCCTATGGGGAGCAGAGGCGTCTGGAAATAGCCAGAGCCCTGGCTACGGATATGAAACTTCTTCTTCTTGATGAGCCTGCAGCAGGAATGAATCCTACGGAAACGGAAGAGCTTTTGGATATCATTAATTATATCCGGGATGAATTTAAAATTTCTGTCCTACTTATCGAACATGATATGAGTCTGGTCATGAAGATCTGTGAACGGATTCAGGTTCTTGATTTCGGGACCACCATTGCAGCCGGGACTCCTGAGGAGATTGCCAATCACCCTAAGGTCATTGAGGCCTATTTGGGTAAAGATGACGAGGAGGTGGAAGAAGATGCTTAAGGTAAAGGATCTGGCAGTATCTTATGGAGCAATAGAAGCCATCCACGGTGTATCTCTGGAAGTTCATGACGGAGAAATTGTTTCTCTTATCGGAGCCAACGGAGCGGGAAAGACCACCATCTTAAGAACTATTTCAGGGTTAAAAAAGGCCGACAAGGGAGAAATAAGCTTTGACGGTTCTGATTTGATAAAAACAGAACCCAGCAGGATCATTAATTTAAAGCTGGCCCATGTACCGGAAGGGCGGCATATTTTTGCCCAGATGACCGTAGAGGAAAATCTGGAAATGGGCGCCTTTGCTGATGGAAAAGATATGGCAGCTAATATGGCAGAGGTTTTTGAACGGTTTCCCCGGTTAAAAGAGCGGAAAAAACAGTTGGCAGGAACCTTGTCCGGCGGAGAACAGCAGATGCTTGCCGTAGGCCGGGCTCTTATGGCAAAACCTAAAATGATTCTTATGGATGAGCCATCCATGGGATTGTCTCCATTGCTGGTAAAGGAGATATTTTCAATAATCAAGGAAGTAAATAAAAAAGGAATTACTATTTTATTGGTGGAGCAGAATGCAAAAATGGCCTTATCCGTATCAAACAGAGCATATGTTATGGAGACAGGGAAGATTACCATTGAAGGCAATGCCAAGGATCTGCTAAAGGATGACAGGGTTAAGAAAGCATATCTTGGACAATAGGAGGCTGGAACCATGGAGGAGAATAAGAAGTATTTTGCCGTCGCCATTACCCGTACCTGCGGGAGCGGAGGCGGAAGCTATATAGGAAAAAAACTGGCCGCTGATTATGGTATTGATGTATATGACAGAAAGCTTTTACGCCTGGCTTCGGAGGACAGCGGGATCAATGAAGCCATATTTGCAAATGCAGATGAAAATACCAAAAAAACCTTTTTATACCGCGCCTCAAGAAGGGTTTACAATGGGGAAACGATTCCAAAGGAAAGTGGGAATTTTCCATCGGATCAGAAGCTTTTTAATTATCAGGCAAAGGTTCTGCAGGAGCTTCTTTGTCACGAATCCTATGTCTGCATCGGTAGAGCGGCAGATTTTATCTTAAAAGATGAACCTAATGTGGTGTCAGTATATCTGGATGCTCCCTGGGAATTCCGCTTAAAAAGAGAGATGGAGCGGCAGGGAATATCAGAGCAGGAGGCTGCAAGATACATAGACAGACTGGATCAATACAGAAGTTCCTACTATGTGTATCATACGGGAAGAATGTGGAAAAATCCGGAAAATTATGATCTTTGTCTGGATACGGAAAGCCTGGGACTGGATCATTGTGTGGAATTAATAAAGAAGTATGTGGAGTTAAAATTTGGAATTAGCCCAGATGTGAAGGAGATATTATGAAAGAACTTGCTTATTATGACGGGAAGATAGGAACTCCTGACGAACTGATGGTCCCCTTTCAGGACCGGGTTCATTTTTTTGGAGACGGAGTATATGATGCCACTGTTGGAGGGAATCAAAAGGTATTTCTTTTAAAAGACCATCTGGACCGCTTTTACTCCAGTGCAAAAGCTCTGGATATTAAGATTCCAATGGAAAAAGAGGAGTTTGGAAATCTTCTGACCAGGCTTCTTTCCATGGTGGAAGGGAATACTCATTTTGTTTACTGGCAGGTGACGAGAGGAGCAGCTCCCAGGGACCATGTTTATGACGAGGCAATGGTTGGAAAGCTATGGGTTATGATAAGACCCAATAAGCTGAGGGACCCGGATGTGCCCATACGTCTTATCACCAGGGAAGATACCAGATTTTTCCACTGCAATATTAAGACTTTAAATCTTCTTCCGTCTGTCACTGCCTCTCAGGAGGCATTAAAAGCAGGAGCCATGGAAACAGTTTTGCACAGAGGAGATATCGTTACGGAGTGTGCACACAGCAATGTGTCTATTTTAAAAAACGGAACTTTTATTTCTCACCCCAATGACAATCTGATCCTTCGTGGGATTGCGAAGACCCATATGATCCAGGCCTGCTACGAACTTGGAATTCAGGTTTTGGAGAGAGCTTTTACTCTGGAAGAGCTGATGGAGGCCGATGAAATCATTGTAACCTCTTCCTCCAACTTCTGTCTTCATGCAGATGTCATTGATGGAAAGGCTGTAGGAGGAAAAGATCCTGAAACCTTAAAAAAGATTCAGAATGTGGTTTTGAACGAATACTTAGAGTATACAGGCAGAAAAAGCATATTTGATTAGGAGTGAATGATGGACAGAGGCGAACTGGAAAAAAGAAATGTGGGAGAAAACCTGGATGCTCTTATGAATTTAGATCCCAGAGGATATGGAGTGTGCCGGATTCTTTATGCCGGAAGCCGGAAACAGATGGGAGAACCTCTTACGATGAGAGCGGCGGAAAAGCTTTGTGAAACAGTAAAAGAAAATGATCTGGTTTATATTCTGACGGGTTTTGTACTGCTGCCTCATAAAAAACCGGAGATGGATGGCATGGTCAGTTCCATGCTTCTGGCCCGGGCTCTGGTCATGGCCTTTGGTGCAAAGCCTGTCATTATCTGCCCCGAGGATTGTGTGAAATCTGTAAAAAAATGTGCGGGTGTGGTAGGTCTTCATATTTACCAGGATATAGAAGCAGTAAAAGAACTTCCCCTCAGCATGGGAGTGGCAGCGTTTACAAAAAATCCGGCCAGAGCGGAAATAGAAGCAAAATGGCTGATAAAAGAAGCACTGCCTGGGGCGGTCATTTCTGTAGAGGCTCCTGGTTCCAATGAAAAGGGTGTTTATCACAACGCATCCGGAAAAGATGTAACAGAACTGGAAGCCAAGACAGATGTTCTCTGGGAAATGCTGCGGAAAAAGGGAGTCTTAAATATTGCCATTGGTGACCTTGGTAATGAAATCGGTATGGGTGCTATTGCAGACCATATTAAAAAGTATATTCCCTTTGCTGGTTCCGGAGAATGTGTATGCGGCTGCGAGGGGGGAATCCTGGCGGCCAGCAGGGCGGACCATGTGATTACAGCAACCTGTTCTGACTGGGGATGCTATGGTTTAATTGCTGCACTTGCTTATTTAAAACGGGATATGGAAATTCTCCACAGAGAAGAAATGGAGGCAGAGCTGATGAGAGTGGCATCCAGAACAGGGTTAATTGATATGACAGGATCTTTGATTCCTGGAATCGATGGGTTTAACACCAGGCTGAATACAGGGATTGTCAGCCTGATGCGTCAGTGCACGGCTTATGCGGTACGATATTCCCATAATTCCGATCACTGGTTTGGTTCTGTACTGGAAAAGGGTTTTTTTGAAGAAGGGGAAAGAGTATGGTTCAAATAAAGCCGGTTGGCGACTGCGGAGTCCTGATAGAATTGGGAAATTCAATCAGTGAAGCAGTAAATTTGAAGGTAATGGAATTAAACCGGAAAATTAATCAGCTTTCATTGGAAGAAATTCTTGAGACAGTGCCGGCATTTTGCTCTGTTCTGGTTTTCTATGACCCTTTGAAAACGGATTATGATGCTGTATCAAAGGTCCTTTTTCAATTGTCAGAATCACTGGAAGCTACAGCGGGAGCAGGAGGAAAGCTGGTGGAGATTCCGGTCTGTTACGGAGGAAGCTTCGGACCAGATATTTCTTTTGTGGCAGAGCATGGAAACATTACACAGGAAGAGGTGGTCCGCATTCACAGTGGCAGAGATTACCGCATTTTTATGCTGGGGTTTCTTCCCGGTTTTCCCTATCTTGGGGGAATGGATGAACGGATTTTCACTCCCAGGCTAAAAACACCCAGAACCAGGATCTTAGCCGGAAGCGTAGGAATCGGAGGAGAGCAGACGGGAATCTATCCCATGGACTCTCCGGGAGGCTGGCAGTTGATTGGGCGCACGCCTTACCGCCTTTTCAAACCGGAAGAGGCTGGAAAGCCTCTTTATGAAGCCGGTGATTCTATTCGTTTTGTGCCTATCAGCCAGGAAGAATTTGAAGACATAACCAGGAAACAGGAAAAGGGGTGATTGAGTGGGATTTGAAATCTTGCGTCCGGGGGCCTTATCTACGGTTCAGGATAGAGGAAGAAGAGGATTTTTAAGCCAGGGCTTCCAGGAAAGCGGCGCTTGTGATAAGTATTCCATGAAGCTGGCCAACCTCCTGGCGGGAAACTTAGAAAAACCGGACACAACGGCAGTTATAGAATTTACGCTAAAAGGGGGTGAGCTCCGTTTTACCTCCGATGAGATCATTGCCTTCACAGGCGGGGATATGAAACCCAGTGTAAACGGAAGCCTGGTTTCCATGTTTTCTCCTGTTTTGGTGCATAAAGGGGATATTCTGACCATGGAGCTTGCTGTTTCCGGCCTCCGGACTTATATGGCTGTTTATGGAGGAATTACAGTTCCTTCTGTCATGGGAAGCCATTCCACCAATTTAAAGTGCCGGATAGGAGGACTGGAGGGAAGAGCACTTCTGGAAGGCGATTGTCTGGAATCAGGAAGTGACAGCCGCCGGTTAAAGAAAATAGCAAAAAGATTAAGGGGAAATAAACCGGCAGTGGAAGCAATTGAACCATGGCTGCGCCGTTCATCAACTCCTTACCGCTTTTATGGAAATGAACCTATGGTTTTGCTGCGTGCCGTAATAGGTCCTCAGGAAGAGGCATTCACAGCTCTGGGAATTCATAACCTGGTACGAAATCCTTTCCGGTTAAGCAGTGACTGTGACCGCATGGCCTGCAGGCTGGAGGGAGAACCCATAGAAATGAAGAACGGCGCAGATATTATATCTGATGGGATTGCAGAAGGCTCGGTTCAGATATCGTCTAACGGGTTGCCCATGGTTTTAATGGCAGATCATCAGACTACCGGGGGATACGCTAAAATTGCCACAGTGATCAGCACGGATATTCCTGCACTGGCTCAGTTAAAACCGGGAGAATGGGTGTCCTTTCAGTATGTAACCCCAGGTGAATCCGTAGCAATTTGCCGGAAGGAAGCTGAAAAGCTGGATAAGCTGAGGAAGTGGCTGATGAATACCGTTTACCGGCAGCTCCTGTAAGACGGAAAATGTGGCAGTGAGTATGAGTCCCATTGTCCTGGGTATATGTTTATTACAGATTTGAAAATGCACAATTAAAAGATTAGAGGTGAGAAAATGCCGGCTATTGATTTGAATTGCGATTTAGGGGAAAGTTTCGGAGCGTATAAAATGGGATTGGATGAAGAGGTATTGCCTCATGTGACATCAGCCAACATTGCCTGTGGTTTTCATGGGGGTGATCCTGTAGTGATGGAACGGACCGTGGCTTTATGTAAGAAGTATGGTGTAAGGGCAGGTGCTCATCCTGGTTTTCCTGATCTTGCAGGGTTTGGAAGAAGGAATATGAGCCTGTCACCTGGAGAGGTAAAAGCTGGTGTCATGTACCAGATCGGTGCCTTAAGTGCTTTTTGCAAAGGCGCCGGAATCAGGCTCTGCCATGTAAAGCCTCATGGTGCTTTATATAATATGGCGGCAAAGGATTATGAACTGGCTAAAGCCATCTGCCAGGCAATAAAAGAAGTGGATGAAAGTTTGGTTCTCCTGGCTCTCAGCAACAGTGAGATGCTTCGGGCGGCAAAGGATACAGGGGTAACTGCTGCAAGTGAAGTATTTGCCGACAGGGCATATGAGAGAGATGGAAGCCTGGTTTCCAGAAATCAAATGGGGGCAATGATTGAAGATGAAGCATTAGCTGTAAAACGGGTGATTCAAATGGCTCAAAAGGGAACAGTGCAAGCGATTGACGGCACCGATGTTTCTATTAAGGCAGACTCTGTATGTGTTCATGGAGATGGAGTGAAGGCTCTGGAATTTGTAAAAAAGATAAGGAAAGGTCTTTTGGAAGAGGGGATTGAGGTGAAAGGTTTTTAGCTTTGCTTAAGAAAAATTATTTTGTAGTTGTAAGTCATTTTCTTTCGTGCTATAATAACTTAACATTTTACCAGAGCCCGTTTTTGGCTTAGGTATGTGATTTTAACGAAAAGGAATGATGATAGATGGGGTTAGACCTATAAAAGCTACGTTGTTCATTATCTGGAAATACAGCGTGATTTATCGACTCCAAAGCCTGTGACGGTTTTTTTAGAAGAGGATTTAAAAGGCTGACCGCAGAGAGCCGGATTTACAGAAGACTTATATTATGGAGGAGATAAGACATGCTGAATTATCAGAGATATAGAAGAGTACCGGTAATTAATTATCCGGAAAGACAGTGGCCGAATAAAGAGATTGAGAAAGCACCCATCTGGTGCAGCGTTGATTTAAGAGACGGAAACCAGGCTTTGGTAGAGCCTATGGTGGTGGAGGAAAAGGTGGAGATGTTCAACCTTTTGCTGAAGCTGGGCTTTAAGGAAGTTGAGGTCGGTTTTCCGGCGGCTTCTCAGATTGAGTTTGATTTCTTAAGGCAGCTTGTAGAAAGAAAGCTGATTCCTGATGACGTGGTAATTCAGGTTCTGGTTCAGTGCCGGGAGCATTTGATTAAAAGGACCTTTGAAGCGCTTCAGGGCGTTAAGAAGGCAATTGTACACATTTACAATTCCACCTCTACTTTGCAGAGAGATGTTGTTTTCAACAAGAACATGGATGAGATCAAGGAGATCGCCGTCCAGGGTGCAGAGTGGGTGAAGCAGTATATGCAGGGCTTTGAAGGAGACGTGGTTCTGGAGTATTCTCCTGAGAGCTTTACAGGAACAGAGTTAGAGTATGCCCTTGATATCAGTACAGCGGTACAGGAGGCATGGGGTGCTACTGCAGATAAGAAGATTATTATTAATCTCCCTTCCACTGTTGAGATGACAACACCTAATGTTTATGCAGACCAGATTGAATGGATGAATACCCGTTTCAAGAACAGGGAGAGTATTATTTTAAGCGTTCATCCTCATAATGACAGGGGAACCGGAGTTGCAGCCGCAGAGCAGGCATTGCTGGCCGGAGCTGACAGAGTGGAGGGAACTCTTCTGGGAAATGGAGAGAGAACCGGCAACGTAGATGTGCTGACTCTTGCCTATAATATGTTTTCCCAGGGAATTAATCCGCAGCTTAACCTTGAGAATGTGCGTGAGATCGTAGATGTCTATGAACGCAGTACCAAGATGGAAGTAAGCCCCAGACATCCATATGCAGGAAAGCTTGTTTTTACTGCATTTTCCGGTTCTCATCAGGACGCTATCAATAAGGGCGTTCAGGCTATGAGCGAGAGAGAGAATCAATTTTGGGAGGTTCCTTATCTTCCCATCGATCCGGCGGATATCGGCAGACAGTATGAGCCGGTTGTGCGTATAAACAGCCAGTCCGGCAAGGGCGGCGTAGCTTTTGTTATGGATACCTTCTACGGTTTCAAGCTTCCAAAGGGCATGCACAAGGAATTTGCCGATGTGATTCAGGCTATTTCCGAAAAGCAGGGTGAGGTGGCACCGGAGCAGATTATGCAGGAGTTCAAGAACAATTATACAGAAAAGAAAGAGCCTATCCATTTCCGCAAAGCGCAGATTACGGAAGCAGAAGACGATACAGAGTTCTCAACAGTGGTTAAAGTGCGTTACAATGATCACGGTGTCGAGAAAGTCTTTGAAGGCGTCGGAAACGGACCTATTGATGCGGTGCAGAAGGGACTGGAGAAAGAACTTGGTATTGAGATCCGGGTTCTGGACTACAGCGAGCATGCGCTCACTTCCGGTTCAGGTGCTCAGGCAGCTTCCTATATCCACTTGCTGGATGTAAAGACCGGCCGGGTTACCTACGGCGTGGGAATCAGCTCTAATATTACCAGGGCTTCCCTCAGGGGTATTTTCAGTGCAGTGAACCGGTTATTCTATTAATATAAAAACTACAGAGCCAGCCTTTAAAAAAAGGGCTGGCTCTGTTTTGGGTATAATGTCAATGAATACAAAGACTCTGATGCAAAATATATCTCAAGATATAAAATGGATTTTTTCAGCCGGATTTGCTATAATATCAGAGATATACTCACTTTGCCTGATGCCAGAGGTTGAAACAGGGTATAATGGAAAATCCCGTAAGTCAACGGTTTAGGAACTGTTTAAATAAGTGGAAAGGGAGTGCAGCAACATGACAAGTGCAGATGAGTTAAAAGGAGAAATTGAGGAACTGAGGGAAAAAGGGTACCAGTTTATCAATGATGAGATATCCAGAGGTGATTTCAAAGGAATTTCCGGAGGAAGAGGGGTTTATGCCCAGAAGGAAAAGGGGAAATTTATGGTTCGTCTTAGAACTTCCTCCGGAATAGTCACAAGAGATCATCTTGGCTGTATTATTTCCTATGCAGATAAATATAAATTAGAAAAAATTCGGTTAACAACCAGACAGGCAGTTCAGCTTCATGAACTGTCCATAGATGCTGTTTGTGATATTATGGGTGATGCGATTGACCATGAGTTATTTACCAGAGGTAGCGGCGGAAATTTCCCCCGGAATGTTACACTGTCCCCCATGTCAGGCGTAGACCCGGAAGAAGTATTTGATGTTACGCCATTTGCTGTCTTAGTTGGCCAGTATTTCCAGAACAGAATTACCACTTATAAGCTTCCCCGTAAGTTTAAGGCGGCATTTTCCTCAACATTTGAAGATACAGGATGTGCGACGATTAATGATATCGGCTTTATTGCAGTGGAAAAGGGGGGAAAACCGTACTTTCAGCTTTATTTGGGCGGGGGCCTGGGCGGGGGGCCAGCTGTTGCTGTTTTGTATCCTGAGTTAGTGGAGCCGGAAAGAATCCTGTATTATATAGAGGCTATGATGAACTTATTTCAGGAAGAAGGCGATTATGAGAACAAGGGAAAGGCCCGCTCCCGGTTTATTGTGAAACGGATGGGCATAGAAAACTTTTTATTATGCTTTGACCGGCATTTGCAGGAAGCAGAGCGTACACAGAATTTCGAGGGGATACAAGCTGAATTGGTGAAACGGAACGACTGGAATCCCCAATTGGATATTCCTGGTTTGGTCATACCTCAAAGGCAGAAGGGCCGGTATACATTGGTGATCCATCCATTGTGCGGACAGATGCCTGCTGCAGAAGCAAAACGAATATTAGAATTTATTTCAGACAAAGATAACGTTGATCTTCGCTTATCCATGAGTCAGGATATACTGGTGCGTAATTTGACAAAAGAAGAAGTGACCACTTTGATAGAGATGGCAGAGGATTACAACCGGTCTGATATCATTGGGAAGACCATTACCTGTGTAGGAACACCAACCTGTCAAATTGGAATACAGCAAAGCCAGAGGCTGACGGAAGATATTGTAAAAGCCATGGAACGTGCTCAGATATCTGGTGATTGCCTGCCGTGTATACAGATTAATGGATGTCTGAACAGCTGTTCCAGACACCCCGCAGCACCTCTGGGATTTGCTGGATTTGTAACAAAGATAGAGGGAAAACCCACACCATGCTTTTATTTATTTGTAGATGGAGGTGTGGGAATTAATGCAAGAATAGGCTCAAAAATCGGGGCTATAGCAGAAGACAATATTCCCCGGTTTATTGTGGAATTAGCTGCTGAATTAAAGAATCTTGAGATTTCTTATGAAGCCTATTGTAAAACAAAGGAATTTCATGAGTTATTAGAGCCGTATCTGGTATAAAATAATAACCATGAGGAAACATGCAGATACTTATGAAAGATAATATAAACCATAGAGGAGTTAACGTTGTATGAGTTCAATAATCCAGGTTAAAAACTTCACCAAAAAGTATGGTGATTTTGTTGCTGTAAATGATATATCTTTTGATGTGGAAGAAGGCAGTATATTTGCCTTTCTGGGTCCCAATGGAGCTGGAAAGAGTACGACAATCAATACGCTGTGTACTATATTTGAAAAAACAACCGGTACACTTTTGATTGACGGCAAAGACATCACCCGGCAAAAAGGCGAAGTCAGGTCAGCCATAGGGGTGGTGTTTCAGGATTCAACTCTGGATGCAAAAATGACTATTGAAGAAAACTTAAAAATGCACTGTGTCTTTTACAATATCCCTGGCAGGGAAGTAGAAGAACGAATTCAATTTGTTTTAAAACTGGTGGATCTGGTAAAGGAAAGAAAGAAACTGGTGGGAGCGTTGTCCGGCGGAATGAAACGGCGTGTAGAAATTGCCAGGGGTTTAATTCACTATCCCAAAGTTTTATTTCTTGACGAACCTACCACCGGTCTTGATCCCCAGACCAGGGCCCATATATGGGAGTATATTATTAAGCTTCAGAAGGAAAGAAATATTACAATCTTCCTGACAACACATTATATGGAAGAAGCAGAAATATGCAATAAAGTTGCAATCATTGACGGAGGTGTTATTGTAGCTCATGATACTCCTTATGCTTTGAAGAAAAAGTACACAAAGGACAAGGCATATATCAATACAAAAAATGAAGCAGAGCTTGAAGGGCTGCTGGCAGAATATGATTTAAGTTATATAAAAAAAGATGGCTATTATAGAGTGGAGGCTGAAGATCTAGCCCGTTTATTGGATGTCCTTAGTGTCCATAAAGAATATATTAGTAATATAGAGATAAAAAAAGGTACATTTAATGATGTGTTTTTGGAGATAACAGGAAAAAAGATAAGAGAGGAAGCTTAAGATGAATACTGTACTTGCATTGTGGAAGAGAGGATTGAAAGCCTTTGTAAGAAATAAAACAGGGCTTGTTTTTTCACTGATATTCCCCTTTTTCTTTGTTTATGTATTTGGCGCTATATTTAAAAATGACTTTATTGAAAATCCCATCTCTTATATGCTCTCCGGCGTTATTATAACTACGGTATTTGAAAGTGCCTTGAATCTGGCCTCAACAACCGTTGACGATATGGTCAGCGGTTTTATGAAAGAGGTGTTGGTTTCTCCTGCTAAAAGGATTGCTGTCGCAATGGGACAATTATTATCTGCGGCTACGGTTTCTACTGTACAGGGAATACTGATATTAGTAATTGGGTTATTTATCGGAATTAAGTTCACTTCCTGGATTACCCCTGTATACATTCTTTTATCAATGATTTTTATTGGAATTGCTTTTTCCGGTGTTGGTCTGTTTTTGGCAACCAAGGTTCGTAATGGTCAGACTTTTCAGATTGTCAAGACGGCAGTAACAATGCCCTTTACATTCCTTTCCGGTGCCTACATTCCATTATCCATGCTCCCTGATTCCCTTAGATTTGTTGCCTACCTTAATCCCATGACCTATGCAACTGCATTTTTTCGCATGATCGTTTTGGAGAAAACTCATCTTTCCATTGCCGAACTGAGGAAGGAGGAGCTGGTAGTTGATATAAATGGATTTTTAGTTACCCCTTTTATGACTTTAGTTATTATTTTGACCATTGGATTGGTGTTTCTGCTGTTGTCCACCAGCTCATTTGTTAAAACGGATTTCTCCAGATTAAACAGAAGTGCTACTGATGCCAATGAACTTTGGGGCTAGATATCTCCCAAGTTTATCATTGCCTGGATTTCAATAATATGGTATGCTTGGTAACAAGAAACAGCTGAGCAGAAGATCCGGAGCATGAGGAGGAAACAAAAATGGAGCCAAGAATTGCGCATATAAAAAGGACGACAAAGGAAACGGATATTGCAATGACTCTTAACTTAGATGGGACAGGCATTTGCAGTTCCGGTACAGGTATAGGATTCTTTGACCATATGATAAACGGATTTGCGCGCCATGGCCTGTTTGATATTGAACTGGTATGCAAGGGGGATTTGGATGTGGACTCCCATCATACGGTAGAGGATGTGGGTATTGTCCTTGGAATGGCTGTCAAGAAGGCACTTGGAGAAAAGAAGGGAATTAAACGCTATGGTAATTTTTTTCTTCCCATGGATGAGACTCTAATGCTGTGTGCAATTGATTTATCCGGGAGGCCATATTTTGAATGGGATGTGAAATTCACTGTGCCGAAGATCGGAGATATGGATACGGAGATGATACGGGATTTTTTCTATGCGGTTTCCTATTCCGCAGAAATGAACCTTCACTTAAAGCAGATCAGTGGATTCAATAATCATCATATCGCAGAGGGCAGCTTTAAGGCTTTTGCCAAGGCCCTTGACATGGGTACCATGTATGAGCCAAGGATTGATGGAGTGTGGTCCACAAAAGGAGTTCTGTAATAAAATAACCAGGAAATACAGCCGTTGATTCAAAACCTCTGATCAGCGGCTATTTTGTACTTTATTTATTTTTGTATTAACGAAAGCAGACAGTTTGAACCAAAACAAAGGGGGATATTTATGTCATATTCAGAACTTATGGATGTACTGGAAAACCGTTTCCATACTCATATGAACCGGCATAAAGGGCTGGATTGGGAGAATGTGAGAAATAGGCTGGAGTCTGATGCAGAAAAGCTAAGTTCACTCAGCGAAATGGAAAGAACCGGAGGAGAACCTGATGTGGTGGGCTTGGATGAAAAGACAGGGGAATATATATTTTATGATTGTTCTGCAGAAACTCCCCAGGGCCGCAGAAATACCTGTTATGATCCTGAGGGACAGGAACAGAGAAAGAAAAAGGGAGTGGAACCCGCAGGAAACGCTATAGGTATGGCAGCTTCCATGGGCATTGAGCTTCTGACCGAGAAACAATACCGGGAATTGCAGCAGCTTGAGAAATTTGATACCAAGACCTCTGCCTGGGTGAAAACTCCTACGGACATCAGGAAACTTGGAGGCGCCCTTTTTATGGACTGCCGTTATGATCATGTTTTTGTATATCATAACAGCGCTCCCTCCTTTTATAGTTCCAGAGGTTTCCGGGGATCGCTGAGAGTGTGATCTTTGAGACATTTAAGGAGAAAAGGCAGCCATTACCATAAGGCTGCCTTTTCAATCATTTGTCAAGTGAAAAATAAGAAATAGGAGGTAAGCTGCTATGAAAAGATATATTGTTTTGCTGCGCGGAATCAATGTGGGAGGAAAGAATAAGGTGTCCATGCCTGAATTAAAAAAGCAATTTGAGGTAAATGGATTTCAGGACGTAATTACTTATATTAACAGCGGAAATATCATTTTCTCCAGTGATAATACTGATGAGGAAACCTTAAAGAAAGAATGTGAGGCGTTGATTTTAAATAAGTTCCAGTTAAACGTCCCGGTTGCAATCATACCTGCGGTTGAATTACTGGACGCTCTTGATCATGCTCCGGACTGGTGGGGAGCAGATGAGGAATCAAAGCATAATGCCATTTTTGTAATACCGCCTGTAACTGCAGATGAGGTGTTTAAAGAAGTAGGGGAATCCAAACCAGAGTATGAAGCAGTTGACTCTTACGGCAGAGTGATTTTTTGGTCTGCCCCTGTAAAGACCTTTTCAAGAACACGGTGGTCTAAGATTGTAGGTTCTTCTGTATATGACAGCATTACCATCAGAAATTCCAATACTGTGAAAAAGATATTACAACTACTCTAACGATATAGAGGTGTGAAAACAATCATGAATGTTGTAATTAAAACCCATCGGTGGTAAAATACGGTTATCAGTAAGTCCCCACTGCCCCATTTAACTAAATGGAGAAAAGGAGGTGCAAAATGAAATCACCAGAAGAGAGAATTGCGCAACTGGAACAAAGAGTAGCCCATTTGGAACGTCTTGTAAAAGCATTTGAAACAAACCCTGAAACAGAAAGTGAAAAACCAATACAAAATCCGGTGAAGAAACCTGTAATGCCAGGAACTTTTGCGGCGGCTGCAAAGAAGCCGGAGGAAGAAAAACGTCCGGTATTCATTCAAAAAGATGAGCCGAAAGATAGGGAAGCGCTGGTTGGAAAATACCTCATAGGTACCTTGGCTACTGTACTTATTTTTGTCGCAGCCATTTCTTTTATCGGATTGGTGTGGAACCAGATGACGCCTGAAATCAAGCTGTCTATTATAGCACTTTCAGGTATAGTGCTGTCAGCTTTAGGATTTTGGCTTATAAGAACAAAAAAGAACCCTATTACTTCCATAATTCTTGGTACGGGAGCCGGTTTGCTGTTTATTGCGATTTTATCAGCGAATCTGGCCTTTCATTTAATTGGAAATAACGTGTCCATACTTCTGGCCGGAATGTGGGCAGTGCTTTTTATGGTCTCATCCCAATATACAAATTTATTTTTTACAACAATTATAGCTTATATAGGCAGTTGTATCACTTTAATACTGGGTCTGGCGCTCATGCAGGGAGACGGAGAATTGTTTTTGCTGTTTGTATTTGTCTCCTGTATATCGGGAGTTATGCTGTATACAGCCCGCCATAGAGGAAGAGCAGAGTTAATAACAGGTCTGATCTTATCAATGGTAAGTTACACCTTCATATTGCTGCGCTGTTATGTGGATGGCTTTTTTGATTCAGGCAGACTGCTGAACGGTTATGGAGTGCAAATAGCATTGATTATTATGATCTATGTTTTTATGAACCTGCTTTATAAAGAAATTAATAAAACAAAAATGATTCCTGTTTATTTGATTGTCAGCGCAGCCACCACAATACTTACAATTGTATTCATTGGTTATATAGATTACACTTATCTGCATTTAAAGGCAATAACCTGTTATCTTTTGTTTTTTGCAATACATCTGATTCAGTTCATATTAAATCAGGTATATTATAAACGTATGGAGAAATCACTAACCAGATATTATATTGTCATTCTGGTTTTCGCTTCATTATTTATAAATGTAGAATTGTATGAAGTTCCGACGGGAATTATTTTAATTGGATTACTGCTGATTGCAAGTGAGAAGATTTGGAAAGGAGAAAGCAGACTCTATTTAATTGGAGTCATCACCTTACTGGATTCTGTTTTCCTGGTGGGAAATTATTCGGATTTTTGGGTTTGTTCTGTTTATGGCCTTATGCAGCTTGGAGTTATGGGATATGTACTGTGGAGATGCATGAATTCCAGGCAATATAATCAAATCAATGGCTTAAAGATAATTGGAATTATAGTTGTAATGGCAAACAGCTTTGGCATCCCTTTCAATCTTATCAGCAGCATGAATTTGTCCGGCATCAGTGGATACGCCGGCAGTGTGACCGGCTATGTCATAGCTGTGGCTGCTGCCATTGTTTTATTGAGATATGGTTATTTTAAGAACTGGAAAAATGATCAGTTTCGTTTCTTTGAAAAAAATGACGGTCTGGAAGAAGACAAAGGAATGCAGGCGGCAGTCTACACTGTCTCAACCGCCTTATATTTTTACGGCCTCCTGGAAATGAGAACAGCAGACAGAGTATACTGGCAGTTGACAGCAGCTCTGGCTTTGATAGCCATTACCCTTGTACAAAGCAAATTTATTCTTTCCGGAAGCAGGGGAAACAGTCTGTTAACTGGAATCTGGATTGTTTTTAAGTATCTGATGCTGACATGGACAGTGCTCTGGTCGTTCTTTGATTTAAACATCACTTCCGTTTCATACAGTATCATAGGTCTGATGGTAGCCATTGGAAGTATATCAGCAGGATTTAAATTGAAAAACAGAAGCATAAGGCTGTATGGACTTGTGCTGACAATTATTATGGTGGCTAAATTTATTGTTGTGGATTTAAATGGAGAAAACTCCATTACCAGAGTTCTTGCGTTAATTGCAGGAGGAGGAATGTGCTTTTTAATCAGCTTGATCTATAATAAATTAAGCGAGAATTATTCATAATAATTTAATAGAGATATGGGATTTATCAAAATAATTGGCAGTTCCTTACTGGAATGATACAAGTGCCATATTGAGTGAAAGGCATAAGATGAATAATACAAGTTTTCATGATTTTATAATCAGTGAGGAAATTCAAAAGGCTATAAGTGGCCTGGGATATCATAATCCCACTGAGGTCCAGGCCAGTGTCATTCCAAGGGCTTTAGAAAAAAATGACCTTATTGTCAAAGCCAAAACAGGCAGCGGTAAAACCGGAGCGTATGCGATTCCTATATGTGAATCAGTGGAATGGCTTGAAAATAAGCCTCAGGCCCTTATTCTGACTCCAACAAGGGAGCTTGCGGTCCAGGTAAAAGAGGATTTTACCAATATAGGAAGGTTTAAGAGAATAAAGGCATCCGCAATCTATGGAAGACATCCATTTTCCATAGAAAAAGCAGAATTGAAACAGAAGACACATGTGGTTGCAGGTACGCCGGGACGTGTTATGGACCATATCAGGAAAGGCACCCTGCCTTTAAGTAAGATTAGCTGGCTGATAATTGACGAGGCAGACCGGATGCTGGATATGGGATTTATTGAACAGGTCAGAGAAATTATTGCAGAGCTGCCCAAAGAGCGGCTGACAATGCTGTTTTCTGCCACCATGCCCGAAGAGATTGAAAAGATTTCATCAGATTATATGAAAAACCCGGTCCGTATAGATATCAGTGAGTCCGATATTATGGCGGCTGAAACGGAGCATTCCCTTTATATGACCGATGAAAAAGATAAATTTAAATTGCTTACCGATGTTACTGTAATGGAAAATCCGGATAGCTGTTTTATCTTTTGCAGCACAAAGGACCGGGTGGATATGGTATGCCATTGCCTCGCTGACCTGGACTATCCCTGTAATAAAATTCATGGAGGGTTGGAACAGAAGCAAAGGTTATCTGCCATGAATGGATTTAAAAGGGGAGAGTACCGCTATCTGGTTGCCACAGACATAGCAGCAAGAGGCATTGATGTTGAGAATGTTTCCCTGGTCATTAATTATGATATTCCTTTGGAAGGAGAAATCTATGTTCATCGAACCGGAAGAACAGGACGTGCGGGGCAAAAAGGGAAAGCAGCTTCATTTGTAACTCCAACTCAAGTCAGATATCTTCACAATATTGAAGAGCTGATAGGATTTAAAATCCCAGAGGCAATAAAACCTTCCCAGGAAGAAGTGTCCCTTCATAAGCAGCCATTTGATGAAAAATTAAAAAGAACTGCCCGCATAAGAAAATCAAAGAGTGATGAGTTAAATAAAGAGATTATGAAGCTGCGTTTCAACGGCGGAAAGAAAAAGAAGCTGAGAGCGGCTAATTTTGTGGGTGTACTGTCCAATATTGAAGGTATGGAGGCGGAAGATATCGGAATTATAACCATTCAGGATACGCTCACATATGTGGAAATATTAAACGGCAAGGGTTCCATGGTTCTGGAGACCATGAAAAGTACAAAGATCAATGGTAAGCAGTTAAAAGTCATCAGGGCATCAGATAAGCATTGATAAAACAGGATCATAATGATAGGATATTTAAAAATACATTTAAGAAGAGGTCATATGGAGAATAATGATATATTAATAAGATTGAGATATGCTTTGGATATTAAAGATACAGACATGATAAAGATATTTAAAATGGGGGGAATCGCAGTAACCAGGGAAGAACTGCAAACAATGTTGTTAAAGTCTAAGGATAATAAGGCTGCTGATTCAGTTGAGGAGAAATCTGCTTCTGATGAAAACAGTAATCCATGTGATAACTACACGCTGGAGTCTTTTCTCAATGGATTTATTATATTTAAAAGAGGAAAGCAGGAGTCCAAGTCAGGTGAATCTGAAAAACAGGCTTTTATGATAAAAGACAGCAGGACCGTAAATAATGTTTTTCTTAAGAAAGTGAAAATTGCATTATCTCTTACCAGCGAGGACATGCTTGACATTTTTAATACTGCCGGAATTAACTTGTCAAACAGTGAATTAAGTGCGGTATTACGAAGAGAAGGACAACGTAATTACAGAGTATGCGGGGACAAGTATGCCAAATGCTTTCTAAAGGGATTGGCATCCAGATATAGAGAAAGGTAAAGACAGCCTATGGATAGAGAAGAAAAACTTCAAACTTACGAAAAGATGCAGTCTGCAATTCAGATCGAATATAGCAAAACGGTAAAAAAGATGGAAGCTCTGAAGGCAGAGGACAAAACAAAATCAGCAACCTACAGGCAGTTGATGGGAAAAAAGCTGTTGTATAAGGATATGCTGGCCGTATACGAGATATATGGATTGCAGGTGAAAGTGTGAAAACCAGAAAAGAGGCTATTACATTTTGCAGTAAACTTGAGGATGTGATGGAGGATTATCCCTTTCATGATCCAAACTGGACTGTAATGCGCCATAAAAAAAATATGAAGACTTTTTCCTGTATCTACCAGCGTCAGGACTATATATGGATCAATGTGAAATGCAGCACAGAATGGCGTGATTTCTGGAGAAATGCATTTCAATCCGTAGTTCCTGCCTATCATATGAATAAGGAACACTGGAATTCCATTATTCTGGACGGTACAGTGCCCGAACCTGATGTGAAACGCATGATCCAGGAAAGTTATGATCTTACAAGACCAAAGAAAAAGGAGAAAATTGGAGTTAGGAAAGAGGGGGCTAAAAATGGATTTACTTGAAACTATGAGAAAACGCCGCAGTATCAGGCGGTATAGCGGGGAAAAGGTACCGGAGGAAAAGCTTGAAACAATTTTACAGGCGGGGCTTTTGTCGGCCTCCGGCCGTGCCGTACGCCCATGGGAATTTATTATTGTCCAGGATAAGGATACACTCCAATATCTTTCAGAATGCAGAATGGGAGCAGCAAAAATGCTGCAGGGAGCGGACTGCGCCATCATTGTAATTGCCGACCCCGAAAAAACAGATGTCTGGATTGAAGACTGCTCCATTGCTATGGCTCAGATGCATTTAATGGCGGATAGCCTGGGAGTGGGAAGCTGCTGGATTCAGGGAAGGTTGCGGGAGGCAGAGGGAAAGACAACCGAGGAATATGTAAGAGATCGGTTGGAATTTCCTGAAAGCTTCCGTTTGGAAGCAATCCTTTCTTTGGGCATTCCGGAGGCTGAGGCGAAAGCGCATGAGCTTGGAGAATTACTGACTGAAAAAATTCATAGGGAAAAGTTTTAGAAATCAGGGGAAGAATGGAGAAACTATTCTTCCCTGTAAACATACTACCGAATTTTTTAAAATTTTTAAAAGTTTAACAAAAAAACAGTTGTAAAAAGTTACAAAATATACTACAATGTACCACAAGAGATGATATTGGACAGGCAAAAGGAGGTGGCTGCAGTCAGCAGCGTTCTTGACCAAAAACTGTTTGGAAAATATCAATTATGTAAAATCCTGGGAACCGGCCGGGCAGGAACTGTTTTTCTGGCGGTTCATCTTGGGCTTGAAGAGTACCGCGCTATCAAGCGGGTGCCTAAAAGCTTTCTGAGTTATGAACACATCAGGCGTGAGGCACTGGTCCTCAAAGAACTTCGTCATCCTGGAATCCCAATTATCTACGACGTAGAAGAAGATGAATCTTACAGCTATCTGATCGAAGAATTCCTTGAGGGGAATTCTCTATATGACCTTGTAGAAAAACAGGGCCATCTTTCGCGGGAACTGACCATTTATTATGGAATCCAGTTATCCCGTATCATCAATTACCTGCATTTCGCAGGACCGAACCCCATACTGCATTTAGATTTACAGCCGAAAAACCTGTTGCTGTGCCACGATACCCTGAAGGTGATTGACTTTGGATTTGCCGCATCCCCTGCTGATGCCAATATGGCGGGAGAACGGTATGGAACCGTGGGATGTGCGGCTCCGGAACAGTATTTAAAGGATGGAGTGCTGGATGAAAGAACAGATATCTATGCCATTGGTGCTGTCCTCCACTATCTTTATTCCGGAAAATTTCCTGAACTGCCCTATGTGCCGGCACCCTTTATGGATGCTGATCTGGCCGCAGTCATAAACGGATGCGTTAAGTCCCGTCAGGAAGACCGTTTTTCATCGGCACAGGAGCTTAGGGAACGGCTTGAACAACTTGACAGCACAGGAACGGCTGCAAAAAACGGTCTACAATCATCATCTCTTATATTTGCTCTTGCAGGGAGCAAGTCTGGAGCCGGGGTGACTCATATCGCCATCGGCCTGTCTATTTATCTTAAAAATCACGGATACCCCAACCTATTTACAGAAATGAAAGACTCCGGCATGGGAACCGGACTGGGAGCATTTACGGGCGCAGAACGGGACCAGTATGGTCTGATGCAGTACCGGGGCTTCCTCTGGAAACCATATTACGGTCCGGGAGTGAAACTGAAGGAGCCGTCTGTAGCAATACGGGTTCTGGACTATGGAACCGATGTGGAACAGGCCTTGTTAAAAAAGCCAGATGTTTTGATTCTGGTATGTGATACCAGCCTATGGAGCAGACAGGCAGTCTGGGAGGCAACAGCCCGGATCATCAAAGGAAATGTACCTTATAGAATTGTATACAACCACACAGACACCAAAACCAGGATCAGACTTCCTGAAGGGACTAACTCTTCTCTTTGCTTTCGGGCGCCCTATGATTCCAATCCTTTTGAGGCAGGTCCTTTATTCAGGGATTTTTATAAAGTGCTTCTGCAGGGAATATGGGGCAATGAAAATAAAAAGAAAAACAGTATAAGCAGACTTTTCAAGAAGATTAAGGAAACTTTTGAAACAAGCCATAAACAGGCTCCCTAAGGCCTTTTGCGGTTTAAGAAAAGATACCCGCATCTGGAAAGGGTAAAGCCCAATGAAAGGAAATATAAAAGCGTTTTGGAAAAGTCTGATTCCTCATGTAATGCCGGAAGACCAGAAAGTTATTGGAATTATAGGAACCGGCCGGGGTGTTGGAGTGACTCATCTGGCGGTTATGACAGCCGGGTATTTAAGCGGGGTCATGAGAAACCGGTGTGCCGTTCTGGAGTGGAACAGCCATGGGGATTTCCTGAACATGAGAAGGGTGTGCGGAAAAGAAAAGGATTTAAATGGGGGCTGGCGGATTCTGGAGACAGATTATTATGAAGAAGCCGGGATAGACACTCTGTTATTGTGTAAAAAGTCAGGATATCAGGCGGTAATTGTGGATTACGGGACAGTAACCCAGGGCAGTCTGAGAGAATTTTTGAGATGTGACAGGCAGTTTGTTCTTGGAAGCTTAAGCGAGTGGCAGATGGAAGCATTTCTGGAATTTGAAGGAAAAAGGAATAAGACCAAAAAAAGCTGGGAGACTCTTGTGACCTTTGGAAGCGAAGAGTCCAGAAAAAATATGGAGAAAAGGCTTAAAATCCCTGTACGGAGAGTTCCAGTTTCAGTAGATGCTTTTGCTGTCACTGGTGAAGTCATATGCTTTTACCAACAGTTTTTTAAGTAACGGAAGAGGAAATATGTCACTGCAGATTCCTTGTGGTCTTCTTGCGAATATGATAAAAACTGAAGGGCTGTATAATACAAAAAGAAAAATTCAGGGGAAAATGAATGGAAAAAGAGCAGAACCGGGCTTTGGGTCAGAAATCCACAAAAGAGGAACAGTGTCTGGCCGGGCTGAAAAGGTATCGTGAGCGGGGGGTCACCATTAGCGTTGATGGAGAGGAACTGCCGGAAAAGGACTGGAACAAAATTTTTGAGGTAAGAGAGGACGATAGTTTTTATATGGCTGACTACATATCCGATGAGGAAACAGGAACGCTGAAAGAAATAAGATTTGACCGGGTTTATAATAAGTAATCAGCCTTACTTTTAAATGGGGCGCATCTGGGATGCCATCTTCAGCCTTAAGCTGGCCATAAGATGCGTCAGGGCGGGAACGGGGAAAATTCAAAGTAATGAAAATGTAAATTCCAAAAGCAAAGAAATGTGGTATAATCTCCATGAAAGCAATCAGCAGTGCGAATGTCAGTGAGCCAACGAAGCTGCGGGATTCGTAAGCGTCACTGCGAACTTATAGAAACAGCACCCAAAACACAGCCAATATCCATGCCCAAGCGCAAACAAATCTGCAGCCCCGCAGTCCCAACAATCTGCACTGCGGACTTACAGCACAGTTACATGCAGGAGGAAATCAGATGAAAAGAAAATCAGTGCCGGTTATAACAGCACTAGGATTGATTTTACTAATAATTGCAATATTTTTCGGTTATCGTTTCCTGGACCGTTTCATTCCCTCAAAAGAACCGGCTGACCTATCAGAACTGCTGGGAGTAAAAGAAAACCAAGTAGCTCTTTATTTAAATGAAAATCTGGAAGAGGAAAAAGGACTCTATCTCCAAGGCCAGACATATCTCCCCCTTGACTGGGTAAACAAAACATTGAACGAACGTTTTTACTGGGATGTAAATGAGAAGCTATTGGTATATACCCTTCCGGATTCTATTGTCTATGCGGATCATGCCACCATGGGGTCTTCGGGAAAGCCTTTGATATGGGTAAATGAGGACGGCATTTACCTGTCCATGGGCCTGGTAGCCAATTACACAGATATTCGAATGTCTATCTACGATCAGGACCTACATAAGCGCATCTTCATCAACAATATCTGGGGAGATGAAGAAAAAGCAGCAGTGGTCAAAGAGGGCAGCGTCCGCATAAAAGGCGGAGTAAAAAGCCCTGTTATAACTGAAATAACTGCTGGTTCCCAGGTCACAATTTTAGAGTCTATGGAGAAATGGGATAAAATACGGACCCAGGATGGTTTTATCGGTTATATAGAGCGCAGGCGCCTTGGAACAGTGACCAGCCAGACTTTAGAAAGTAGATTTGAAGCGCCAATTTATAAAAGTATTTCTATGGAGGAGCCGGTATGTCTTGCGTGGCATCAGGTGACCAGCCCGGAAGGAAACGCTTCTTTTGATAAAGTTATCGGCAACACAAAGGGAGTTAATGTGATTTCTCCTACCTGGTATGAACTTACGGATAATGAAGGGAATTTCCGATCTCTTGCTGACAGGAACTATGTGGAAAAAGCTCATGAAAAGGGTATTAAGGTGTGGGCCCTTATCAATAATTTCAGCTCAGACGTGAATACAGAAATTCTCATGTCTAAAACCTCCGTCAGAAGAAAACTGATTGAAGGACTCATGGCAGAAGTGGAAAGGTACAATCTGGATGGACTTAACCTGGACTTCGAAGGAATCAAGGAAGAAGCCGGAGTCCATTATGTTCAGTTTATCCGGGAACTGTCCATTCCGTGCAGGGAAAAGGGAATTGTTTTATCGGTAGACAACTATGTTCCCACAGCAGGAACTCAGTTCTATAATAGAAGGGAACAGGGGATTGTGGCTGATTACGTGATTATCATGGGATATGACGAACATTACGCCGGAGGAGATGCCGGTTCTGTAGCATCCATCGACTATGTGGAAAATGGAATCAAAAACACCCTGGATCAGGTACCGAAAGAAAAGGTTATCAATGCCATTCCCTTTTACACCAGAGTATGGACAGAGGGGGAAGATGGAAAGGCCACATCTTCTGCTCTTGGAATTGAAATGGCACAGAAATGGATTGATGAAAATCAGGTGGAGCTTTACTGGCAGGAGGAACTGGGACAGTATTACGGAGAATTGCAGTCTGAAGAAGGCCTTAAAAAGGTGTGGATGGAGGAAGAACGCTCCATCGGGCTGAAGATGGATTTAATTAAAAAATATGAACTGGCAGGAGTGGCTTGCTGGAAACTTGGGTTTGAGCCGTCCGGGTTGTGGGACCTGGTCCGGCTGGATAAGAACCAATAAGAATTAAACGGGAGAGACAGGATGGTCAGGTTATGAAAAAAAGGATCGCATTGGCAGTGGTTTTTGCAGTAATATGTGTGCTTGCAGCATGCTCATCTAAAGAACCGGAATTGGAAAACACAACGGCGGAAAGCAGTCTGCCTGAAGAAACCACAGTAAAGGCAACTACTGCAGAGCCGTCTTCTGAAGAAGAAACAACATCGGATGAGACCACCGGGCCGGAAGTAAGCGAGGGCGGCAGCCGTATCATCATCGCTTCTGACACGCATTATCTGGCCCGGGAACTGACTGATTTTCAAAGCAGTTTTAAGTACCGTGTGGAGCACGGGGATGGAAAGATTATGCAGTATGTCTGGGAGATTACAGATGCATTTATCCAGGAGGTAAAAATGGAGAAGCCGGATCTGGTGATCTTAAGCGGAGACTTAACCTATAATGGAGAGTGGGAAAGCCATATCGAATTTGCTGAAAAGCTGGAAGAGATTGAGAATGCAGGAATTCCGGTCATTGTTATTCCGGGAAATCATGATATCAACAACCCCTATGCAGTCCGGTTTGAAGAAGATTCCGTTGAGGGAATCCAGTCCATAGAGGCAGAAGATTTTGAAGATATTTATCAGAACTTCGGCTATAATGAGGCTGTCAGCCGTGATCCGGCTTCCTTAAGTTATGTATATCAGGTCAATGATTACACCAGAGCGCTGATGCTTGACTCATGCCAGTACTATCCCAGAAACCTGGTGGGAGGAATGATAAGGGATGATACATATGACTGGATTGAAGAGCAGATGGAAGAGGCATGGAATCTGGGAATGAATGTGATTCCGGTAGCTCACCACAATCTTCTCGATGAAAGCGAGGTCTATCTGGAGGACTGTACCATCGAACACAGTGAGCAGTTGATCGACCAGCTGGAAAGCTGGGATGTGCCCCTGTTTTTAAGCGGGCATCTTCATGTGCAGCACCATATGAGGTCCGGCGAGGATTCGGGAATTTACGAGATAGTCACCGGCTCTTTAACCACGCCGCCCTGCCAGTATGGTGTTCTGGATTATGGAGATGACGGCAGCTTCCGGTATTCTACAAAGGCTCTGGATATGGAAGAATGGGCAAAGCAGTCTGGTATCACCAACAAAGAACTTTTGAAATTTAATGAATTTGGAAAACAGTTTTTAAGCAAGGTATTTTACAACCAGGCTCAGGATGAGTTTAAGAGACTGGATTCATTAAAAGGCCTTACTACGGGCCAGAAGGAGCAGATGGCAAAAGTCTATGCGGAACTGAATGTGGCCTGCTCTGCCGGAAAGGTGCTGGAAATCCGGGATAAGGTTATGGTGAAAAACGGATACAAGCTTTGGATGAATGAGGGGTATCAAAGCATCCTGTCCCAGTATTTGGAATGGATCATCAGAGATGGAACAAAAGACTACAATGTTTTGACAGGAGAATAGAGGGAAAGTCATGGGAACGGTTCTTTTTTAATTAGCGGAAAGATATAATTCATTAAGAAAACATATCAGGTAGAAAATGTGAAATTAAAAAGATGGGAACCATTTATGGCAGTGCTTTTGCTGGTATTGGTATACATAATATCCAGCCGTGCCGGAAAAATGGCGGCAGGAATCAGTGTAAAGACAGGAAAAGAAAAACCTGTAGTGGTTATAGATGCGGGGCATGGAGGAAACGATCCAGGCAAAATCGGGATTGACGGAAGTCTGGAAAAGGATATTAACTTACAGATATCCCAACGGCTTCAAAAGTATCTGGAAGCCTCTGATGTGGAAGTGATTTTGACCAGGGAAGATGACAACGGCCTTTATTCTGAAAAGGACAGCAGAAAAAAAGTGGCTGATATGAATAAGCGCTGCGAAATCATCAATAAGACAAAACCTGCCCTTACAGTCAGCATTCATCAGAACAGCTATCACCAGGAGGAGGTTTATGGAGGACAGGTATTTTACTATAAAAATTCCGAAAAAGGGAAGAAGCTGGCGGAAATACTGCAACAGAGGTTTGATTATGTGCTGGGGGAGAAAAACACCAGACTGGCAAAGCCAAATGACAAATATTTCCTGCTTTTGCATGCAAAGACTCCCATTGTCATCGTGGAATGCGGTTTTCTGACCAACTGGAAGGAATCGGCTCTTTTGAATTCAGAAGACTACCAGGACCGGATGGCATGGACCATTCATATGGGGATTATGGAATATTTAAATGGAAGATAAAACAGAAGGTCATTGCAGAGGTATATTGCTGCAATGACCGTTTTTAATTAAAGAAGGAAAATTCTGTGTTCTTTGCACTCTTTGCGCATTTCATCGGGCCAGATGCTGGCCTGAACCTCTCCCACATGGGCCCGGTCCAGTAAGAGCATACAGAGGCGGGATTGTCCGATGCCGCCGCCGATGGTGTAAGGAAGTTCACCGTTTAACAGCATTCTGTGGTACGGAAGATTTTTTCGGTCTTCACATCCGGTCTTTACAAGCTGTTCAGCCAGAGATTTTTCATCTACCCGGATTCCCATACTGGAGATTTCCAGAGCACAGTTTAAATTTTCAAACCAGAAGAGGATATCTCCGTTTAACTGCCAGTCGTCATAGTCGGGAGCTCTTCCGTCATGAGGCTGACCATTGCTTAACTTCTCACCGATTTTCATGAGGAAAACACAGCCCAGTTCCTTTGTGATAAGATTTTCTCTTTCTTTTGGAGTCTGATCGGGAAAACGGTCCTCTAATTCCTGGGAAGTAATGAAGGTGATGTTCTCCGGAAGCTTCTTAACAGCCTGGGGATATTTGTACCATACCTCATGTTCCATGTGCTTGATAATTTTAAAGATGGTACGGACGGTTTCCTTTAAGGTTTCCTCCTTCCGATCCTCTTTAGTAATGACCTTTTCCCAGTCCCACTGATCCACGTAGCAGGAGTGGAGATTGTCCATCTCCTCGTCTCTGCGGATGGCGTTCATATTGGTGTAAAGCCCTTCTCCGGGCTGGAATCCGTATTCATAAAGGGCCATGCGCTTCCATTTAGCCAAAGACTGAACCACTTCAATGGTTTCACCCGGTATACCGAGTAGATCAAAGGCTACGGGGCGCTCAACACCGTTTAAGTTGTCATTTAAACCGCTGCTTTTTTCCACAAATAATGGGGCTGAAATACGTTCCAGGTTCATTTCTTTTCCAAATTCCTTCTGAAACGTATCCCTGATGTATTTGATGGCCTCCTGGGTCTCACGGACGGAGAGCTTGGGGTCGTAATGGTTGGGTATAATCAGTGCCATGTGGTATTCCTCCAAAATAAAGTGTTTTTTTAATGGTATCATTATTATGGAAATACTGCAACATAAAGTTTAAAACCCTATGTCACGGTAAAAAAGTTGCATGGTCACTGCCCCTGTGATATGATTAGGAAAGCCAAAAGAAAAGAGCTGAGACATATGAAAACAGAACGTATTGTAATAGAAAATAAAGAATATCCGGAGGAAGAATTATTAAAGAAACCTGCGGAAATATTAAAAAACGGAGGTCTGGTGGCATTTCCCACGGAGACCGTTTATGGACTGGGTGCCAATGCCTTGAATGAAGAGGCAGCGGGAAAAATATATAAGGCAAAGGGAAGACCTTCCGACAACCCTTTGATTGCACATATTGCTGATTTTAGTGATTTAAATCCATTGGTATCCCGGATACCTGAGGCCGGAAAAAAGCTGATGGAAGCCTTTTGGCCAGGTCCGCTGACTCTTGTTTTTCCCAAAAGCGGATTGGTTCCCTATGGAACCACAGGCGGCCTTGATACAGTGGCAGTTCGTATGCCCGCTGATCCTATAGCCAATGCTCTCATACGCCTGGCCGGAGTTCCTGTTGCTGCACCCAGCGCCAACACCTCCGGGCGTCCAAGTCCTACGACGGCAGATCATGTATGGCAGGATATGGACGGGAAGATTGACATGATCCTGGATGGAGGCGCTGTGGGGATTGGCGTGGAATCTACGATTATTGATGTGTCGGGAGAGGAACCTGTCATATTAAGGCCTGGTGCGGTTACCCAGGAAATGGCTTCCGGTGTTCTTGGACAGGAGATCCACTTAGATCCTGCAATTGTCTCAGGCCCTATGAAGGATGGGATCAGGCCAAAGGCTCCTGGAATGAAATATAAGCATTATGCCCCCAAGGCAGAACTGACTCTGGTAGATGGAGATGGGAAAGACGTTGTGAGAACCATTAACAATCTGACAGAAGAAAAGCTTTCCAAAGGCTTCAAAGTGGGAATCATATGCACAGAGGAGACAAAGGACAATTATCCCCGGGGAATTGTCCGCAGCTTAGGAACCCGGACAAAGGAAGAGACTATAGCTCACAGCCTTTATTCCGTACTGAGAGAATTTGACGATCAGGAAGCGGATTATATTTATTCCGAAAGCTTTTCCAGGGATCACCTGGGACAGGCCATCATGAACCGGCTGGTGAAAGCGGCTGGATACCATATAATAGGAACGTAAAAGGAGGAACAGATATGTCTGGAAAAAGAGAAGATTACATTACATGGGATGAATATTTTATGGGAGTCGCCCTTCTTTCAGGGAAACGTTCCAAGGACCCCAGCACTCAGGTGGGAGCTTGCATTGTAAGTCAGGATAATAAGATTTTATCCATGGGCTACAACGGATTTCCCCTGGGCTGTTGTGATGATGAATTTCCCTGGACCAAGGAAAATGAACAGGAAGACCCCTATAATTCCAAATATTTCTACTCCACCCACAGCGAATTAAATGCTATTCTTAATTACAGGGGAGGAAGCCTGGAAGGCAGCAAGCTTTATGTAACCTTGTTTCCCTGCAATGAATGCGCCAAGGCCATTATACAGGCGGGGATTAAAACCGTTGTATACGGCTCGGACAAGTATGCGGATACTCCGGCTGTCGGTGCCTCCAAGCGTATGATGAATGCGGCGGGGGTCCGTCATTACCAGTATGAAGCCACAGGAAGAAAAATAGAGATCGAGGTCTAATATGAAGTTTTTATTGGCGGCTGTCAATGCCAAGTATATCCACTCTAATCCTGCCATTTACAGCTTAAAGGCTTATGCCAGAGCCCATGGAAAGGAACAGGCACTGGAGGATGGAAGCTTTCAGATTGAAACCGGGGAATATACAATAAACAATCAGCCTGATGAGGTTTTAAAGGATATTTACAGCCGGAAGCCAGATGCAGTGGGATTTTCCTGTTACATCTGGAATATTGCATTTGTTTTGGAACTGGTCCGGGACCTTCCTAAGATTCTCCCTCATGTGGAGATATGGCTGGGAGGTCCTGAGGTGTCTTACGACGCCGGCAGAATTTTGGAACAGGAGCCTGATGTTTACGGAATAATGACAGGAGAAGGGGAGGAAACCTTTTTAAAGGTAGTGAAGGTCTATATTGATAAAAACCAGGCTCATGAGGAGGACAAGGTTTCAGCTCTCTGCGCCATAGACGGAGTTGCGCTGAGAAATGAAGCCGGGTCTGTGATTGAAACTCCTTTAAAGACCGGGGTTGATATGAGCACCATCCCCTTTTTGTATGAAAGCCTGTCAGGCTTTGAGAACCGGATTGTTTACTATGAAAGCAGCCGGGGCTGTCCATTTTCCTGCAGTTACTGCCTCTCCTCCCTGGATAAGTCGGTACGCTTGAGGGATACGTCACTGGTTCTGAAGGAACTGGATTTTTTCCTTGAAAAAAGAATTCCCCAGGTAAAATTTGTGGACAGGACCTTTAATTGCAGCAGGAAACATACCAGGGAAATCTGGCGGCATATTATGGAACACGACAATGGAGTGACAAATTTCCACTTTGAGATTTCTGCTGACCTTTTAAATGAAGAGGAACTGGAGCTGATGTCCCAAATGAGACCGGGGCTGATCCAGCTTGAGATTGGGGTTCAGAGCACCAATTCCCGTACTATAGAGGAAATCAGGAGGAAGATGGATTTAACCCTGTTAAAAAATGCGGTAGCCCGCATCAACAGTTTTGGAAATATTCATCAGCACCTGGATTTGATTGCAGGACTTCCTTATGAAGATTATGAAAGCTTCCGCAATTCCTTTAATCAGGTATGGGAGATGAAACCAGAGCAGCTTCAGCTTGGTTTCTTAAAAGTGCTGAAAGGCTCTTACATGGCGGAAATGGCAGAGAAATATGGCTTAATATTCAGGCAGAAGCCGCCTTATGAGGTGCTGTCTACCAGATGGCTTGATTACAGTGAAGTTTTAAAATTAAAAGCTCTGGAAGAAATGCTTGAGGTCTATGGAAACAGCGGCCAGTTCCGGCTCACTATAAAAGAACTGTGCGGGGAATTTGAAACGCCTTTTGATCTGTTTGAAGCTTTGGCCGGATATTATGAAACCCGGGGACTTTTTGGAATCAGTCACAGCCGGATGGCACGGTATGAGATATTAGAACAGTTTATTGCAATCATGGTGCCGGATAAGCTGCCTAAGTACCGTGACCTTTTGGTCTATGATCTGTATTTGAGAGAGAATCTAAAGAGCCGTCCTTCCTTTTCAATGGATCAGGAACCTTTTAAGGAGCAGGTGAGGGCATTTTTTTCAGAAGAAGCCCTTTCTTTCTGCTATTTAAAAAATGGATATCAGGGTTTTGAGGCAAGACAGCTTGTCAAGATGGCCCACATTGAGGTGTTCCGGGACGGAAGGGCCGTGCTTTTTGATTATAAGAAGCGTGATCCTTTATCCCATAATGCAGCAGATTACGAGATTGGTATATGGAGGAGTGAATGGCAAGAAAAGAAACAAAAGCAGAGCAGAAGGACAGGGTATTAAAGGTACTGGAAGCTCTTGACAGGGAATATGGAACAGAATACATCTGCTACTTAAACCACGAAACTCCATGGCAGCTTTTAATTGCAGTTATATTAAGCGCCCAGTGCACCGATGCCAGGGTGAATATGGTGACAGCAGATTTATTTAAAAAATATGTTTCTCCCCAAAGCTTTGCCCAAGCGGATTTAAAGGAACTGGAGAAGGATATTCACTCCCTGGGCTTTTATCATATGAAGGCAAAAAATATCATATCCTGCTGTAAGGATCTGGTAGAGAAGTTTGGCGGAGAAGTTCCTTCCTCCATGGAAGAACTGACTTCACTGGCAGGGGTGGGACGAAAAACAGCCAATGTCATTCGGGGAAATATTTATAACCAGCCCAGCATTGTTGTGGATACCCATGTGAAGCGGATTTCCAGAAAGCTGGGATTTGCAAAGGCAGAGGATCCTGAAAAGATTGAATATGAGCTGATGAAGGTGCTTCCAAAGGAGCATTGGATATTATGGAATATCCACATCATCACTCTTGGAAGAACTATTTGCGTTGCGAGAAGTCCCAAGTGCAGGGAGTGCTTTTTAAGAGAACTGTGCCCAAGTGCCATGCTGGAGAAGGCTGGAAAAGGAGAACATTAAGGTGGTATCGTCTTATATTGCGGTAGATTTGGAGACAACAGGCCTTGATCCGAAGCAGGATAAGATCATAGAGATCGGAGCGGTGAGGGTCTTGGACGGACAGATAAGGGAGACTTATGAAACCTTTGTAAACCCTCACCGCAAGCTGGGGGAAGAGGTGGCATCCCTTACGGGTATCAGCAATGAACAGGTGGAGACTGCTCCGGAGATAAAAGAAGTGATAAAGGAGTTGCTGGAGTTTGCAGGAAACCTGCCTCTTTTAGGACATCATGTGATCTTTGATTACAGCTTTTTAAAACAGGCGGCGGTAAATCAGGGGCTTGGCTTTGAACGCCGGGGATTAGATACCTTAAAGCTGGCCAGAAAGTTTATGCCTCCAGAAGAAAAGAAAAATTTAAAAGCAGCCTGTACCTATTTTGGAGTGGAAATAAATTTAAGCCACCGGGCACTGGCAGACTCCATGGCGTCTCATTTGCTGTATCAGGAGATGGTAAAACGCCACGGAGAGGAAGAATCTTCCGAATTTACTTCTCAGGACCTGATTTACAAGGTAAAAAAAGAGCAGCCTGCTTCAAAAAGGCAAAAAGAACACTTGCAGGATTTATTAAAATATCATAGAATAGTTTTATCTGTGCAGACAGATCATTTGTCCAGAAATGAAATATCCAGAATTACGGATAAAATTATAGCACAGTATGGAAGAATAAAAGAGAGGTGATACAAAATGATGAATTTTAACAATAGAAAGAATAAAAAAGTTTTATCTGCAGTTATGATTGCGGTAGTAATTTTGCTGATAGTCTCAATGGTACTTCCCGTGGTGCTGAGTGTCCTGTAAAAGAAGGAGAACCGGAGATACCATATTGACCCAGCAAGCAATGAGGAATGAATATGAAAAAGAAAATATTGTCTATGAGTCTGGCAGCAGTAATTTTGGCGGCAGGAATAGGAGTGCTTTCTCCCATCCATGCCATGGCTGACTCCCTTCCAGATGGAATTTATGTAGGAGAATACAATCTGGGAGGTTTGACAGAAGAGGAGGCCGGTCAAAAGATTCAGGGGCTGGTAGATGAGATGGAAGGCCAGAAGATCACTCTGGTTGTAGACGGACAGTCAGTGGAAACCACGGCAAAGGAACTGGGATTTCATTGGAGTAATCCTGAGGCAGTATCCCAGGCTGCATCAGCCTGGCAGGGCGGAAATTTAATTAAGCGGTATTTAAATAAGAAAGACATTGAAAAGAATCATGTCATCATTCCCTTAGAGACAGCTCTTGACGAAGGAAAGGTGGCTGCATTTGTGGCCGAAAAATGTGCACCTGTGGAGACAGAAGCGAAAAATGCCACAATTGTCAGACAAGACGGTGGGTTTATGGTGACTCCATCGGTTATTGGAAAGTCAGTGGATATCGGTGCCACAAAACAGGCCCTTGATGCGGCTCTTGCTGAGGGGCTTAAAGAGCCTGTCAATGCAGTGGCTGTAATTGAGGAGAGAAAACCTGATATCATGACAGAGGATCTGGCCTCGATTCAGGATCCGCTGGGAGCATTTTCCACTAGTTTTGCCTCCAGCGGCGCTTCCCGGTCAACCAATTTAAAGGTTGGAGCAAGCAAGATCAACGGCCGGGTGCTGATGCCGGGAGAAACCCTTTCCGGTTACGAATGTATGCACCCATTCACAGTTGCTAACGGCTATGCCACTGCGGCAGCCTATGAAAATGGCCAGGTAATAGACAGTGTGGGCGGCGGCGTATGCCAGATTTCCACCACTCTTTACAATGCAGTGCTCAGGGCAGAACTTTCCGTTGTCCAGAGGCAGAATCATTCCATGATCGTTAGTTATGTAAAGCCTTCCGAGGATGCTGCCATTGCAGGCACCTACAAAGACTTGAAATTTACCAATAATTACAGCACGCCTATTTTTGTGGAAGGAAGTATCTCCGGAAAGACTCTTACCTTTACCATATACGGTAAGGAAACAAGGCCGGGAAACCGCACCTTTGAATTTGTTTCCGAAACCTTAAAAGTTACGGACCCGGGAGCTCCCAAGGAGATTGTGGATCCTGCCATGGCTCCGGGCAGCAGAAACCAGGTTCAGTCAGCACACCGGGGAATCAGATCCAGGCTTTGGAAGGTCATCTATATTGACGGTGTGGAGCAGAGCAGGGAGATTGTTCATACGGACACCTATAATCCTTCGAAAGCCATTATAAGAGTAGGTCCTGCGGCGCCTGCGGTTGTTCAGCCTGTAATTCCGGAGGAAACCCTGCCGTCAGAGACCCAGCCAGCACCGGAGCAGCCGGTTTCCCCAGCAGCACCGGAAGGGCCGGGAGCGGAACCTTCCCAAGAGCTCATTGGACCGGGAGTTTAGGAATCGGTATGAGACGGATTGAAAGAGAAAATGCAGGGATCATGAAGCCTGGGCAGGATATTGTGATAGCCGGATATGCCGGGCTTTGGGGAACTGTAGAAATTGTGAAACATAAAAAAGGAGACTTGTGTCATTGGTTCTCTGAGGAGTACATGAACCGTATACTGGAAAATGAGGGTATGGCCTTAGAAGGAAACTTAAAGCAGTGGGAAAAAGCCGGCGCATCAGAATGCGAGGCGGCAGGGGAAGGCGGAGTGTTAAAGGCCCTTTGGGATTTATCAGGGGCATATATGACAGGAATCTGCTTTACCCTGAGGAAAATTCCCGTTAAACAGGAGACCATTGAGATATGTGAGCGGTACGATTTAAATCCGTACCGCCTTTTCTCTACCGGCTGTCTGGTTCTTTTGGCTGACAACGGAGGAGATTTAGTACTGGCTTTAGAGAAAGAAGGGATTCCGGGGGCCGTCATAGGCAAGGTAACGGACGGAATCAAGAGAATTATCACTCATGAAGAGAGCACTGGCTATTTAGAGCGCCCCTCAAGGGATGAGATTTATAAGGTTTTGGCAGAATGAAGCAGGAGGTAAGTATTATGAGGGAAAAGATACTGGCAGTGATTGAAAAAAACAGCAGAATTGATTTAAAGGACCTGGCGATTCTTTTAGGGGAAAGCGAGACTGCCATTGCCAATGAAATTGCGGAAATGGAAAAAGAGAGGATAATCTGCGGCTACCATACTCTGATTAACTGGGACAATACCAGTGATGAGAAAGTGGTGGCTCTCATTGAGGTTAAGGTAACTCCCCAGAGGGGTATGGGATTTGACAAGATTGCGGAGCGCATCTACCAGTACAGTGAGGTAAATGCAGTATATCTTATGTCAGGAGCCTTTGACTTTACCGTGTTTATTGAAGGAAGAACTATGAGGCAGGTAGCTCAGTTTGTTTCCGAAAAACTTTCCCCCATGGAATCGGTGTTAAGCACTGCGACCCATTTCGTCCTGAAAAAATATAAAGACCATGGCACTGTTCTTGCAGAAGAAACCATCGATGAAAGGATGCTGATTACTCCATGAGAAATCCATTGTCAGACCGGATCGTAACGATTCCCCCTTCTGGAATACGGAAGTTTTTTGATATTGTCAGTGAAATGAAAGATGCCATTTCCTTAGGCGTAGGAGAGCCTGATTTTGATACACCCTGGCATATCCGGGAGGAGGGAATTTATTCCCTGGAAAAAGGACGGACCTTTTACACTTCCAATGCGGGGCTTAAGGAATTAAAAGTTGAGATATGCAGCTATTTAAACAGGCGCTTTGGTGTTTTCTACGACCCGGATCATGAGGTAATGGTGACGGTAGGGGGCAGTGAGGCTATCGATGTGGCTTTAAGAGCCATGCTGGACCCAGGCGATGAGGTGCTGATTCCACAGCCCAGCTACGTTTCCTATGTCCCCTGCACCATTCTTGCAAACGGCGTTCCGGTGATCATTGAATTGGAAGAAAAAGATGAATTTAAGCTGACGCCGGAGAAGCTGCTGGAAAAGATCACTCCAAAGACCAAGGTTCTGGTACTGCCCTTTCCCAACAATCCTACAGGAGCTGTCATGGTGAAAGAGGAGCTGGAAAAAATCGCTGAGATTGTGGTTGAAAAGGACTTATTTATTATATCCGATGAAATTTATGCTGAGCTTACTTATGGCGGTGAGCACACTACTATTGCAGCCCTTCCGGGCATGAAGGAACGGACCGTTCTCATTAATGGTTTTTCTAAATCCTACGCAATGACCGGCTGGCGTCTTGGCTATGCAGCAGCTCCCAGGCTGATTTTAGAACAAATGTTGAAAATTCATCAGTTTGCCATTATGTGTGCTCCCACCACCAGCCAGTACGCCGCTATAGCGGCTCTCAGAGATGGAGATAAGGATGTCCAGGCAATGAGAGAATCCTATGACCAAAGACGGCGCTATCTAAAGCATGCCTTTGAGGAGATGGGATTGGAATGCTTTGAGCCTTACGGAGCCTTTTATATGTTCCCCAGCATTAAACGGTTTGGTATGACTTCTGATGAGTTTGCCACCAGGCTGCTGCGGGAGGAGAAAGTGGCGGTTGTGCCAGGCACTGCATTTGGAGACTGCGGAGAAGGATTTCTGCGGGTTTCCTATGCTTATTCTCTGAAAAACTTAAAGGAAGCCTTAAGCCGCATCAGCCGCTTTGTGAACAAACTGGATGGAAAGGCGTAATGCATATGAATGTGGTGTTATTAGAGCCGGAAATGCCGGCCAATACCGGAAATATCGGACGGACCTGCGTAGCTACCAATACAAGGCTGCATCTGATTGAACCATTGGGATTTAAGCTCAATGACAAGCTTATTAAACGGGCAGGACTGGATTACTGGGATAAGCTGGATGTGAACATATACAGTGATTATCAGGATTTCCTGGACCGAAATCCCCAAGCTAAAATCTACATGGCCACCACAAAGGGGCAGCATGTGTATACGGAGGTATCTTACGACCCTGACTGTTTTATTATGTTCGGCAAAGAAAGCGCAGGAATTCCAGAGGATATTCTTTTGAAAAATCAGGACCGCTGTGTCAGGATTCCCATGTGGGGAGATATCAGGTCCTTGAACTTGTCAAACTCCGTTTCCATTGTTCTGTACGAGGCTTTCCGCCAAAATGGTTTTGAGCATATGACCATGGAGGGAGAGCTTCATCATCTGCACTGGAAGGAAGTTGAGAATTTATAAGGTAAAGGTAACAGGTGAAAATTTTTCACCTGTTATTCTTTTATATACCGGTATATAATGGAAGGCCGTCCACCAGTAGAATAATCAATATCACTGACAATCTGTTTTTTATCCAGAAGATAGTTCATATATCTGCGGACTGTTACACGAGATAAATGAACCTCTTCTGCAATCGTTTCACTGGTAAGGGCATTGTCAGGATGCTCCTTTATATAGGACAAAATGGTATACAGAGTTTTTTCCTGAAGTCCCTTTCTAAGGCCCTCTCGCTGAGAATGAGGTCCTGTGGAAAGTTCAAAAATAGAGTCCAGCTGCTGCTGAGAGAATGTCTCCTGCCTGAGCAGTTCCTGATGTTCCATAAACCGTGCCAGTGCATGATTAAAACGAACGTATTCAAAAGGCTTCACCAGATAATCAATGACTCCCAGACCTAGCAGCTGCTTTACATGGGAGGCATCGGTTGCTGCAGTTACCATAATGACATCTATGTGTTTTTGAAGCTTTCGTATCTCAGTAAGAAGTTCCACTCCGCCCATTACCGGCATATAAACATCCATAATTGCCAGATCTGCAGGATGATTCTTCAGGTAGTCAAGTGCTTCTTTTCCATTGGAAAACTGACCAGTCACCTTTAAATACTTGTTTAATTCCACATATTGTCTGTTAATGGAAGCCACCATGGGATCATCTTCTATAATTATTACCTGATACATGATATTCCTCCTCTGCAAAGGTGATAGTAAATGAAGTGCCGGTATTTTCTTCGGATATCATATCAATGTTTCCATGATGCTGATATACCAGCTTGTTGATCAGGAACATACCAGATCCGCGTCCCTCGCCCTTTGTGGAAAATCCTCTTTCAAAGATTTTATCCTGCATGTCAACAGGGATTCCACTTCCGGTATCATCAACAGAAAGGATGCTTCCGGATTGCCATATATTGATACCCACATTAATTTCTTTAATGGCGTTGTTTTGATCATTTAATTCTTCAATCGCATTTTCAATCAGATTCCCCAGAATGGTAATATATAAATCAACAGGTAGATGAAGTTCTGACTCTGTACAGGAGCTATCCGGCTTGATGGTGAGGCTGATGCCCAGCTCACCGGCACGGATAATTTTCCCGATTAAAAGGGCGGCTATGCTGGAAACTTGTATTTGTTTTGTAACTTCACTGATAGCCAGAGTGGAAGACATGCTTGTGTTAATGATATAATCAGTCACTTTCTCCGGCTGTCCCATTTCGATAAAACCCAGGATCACATGAAGCTTATTTTTAAATTCATGGTTTAATACACGCAGTGTTTCCACCATATACCGTGCTCCCGTTAATTCCTCTGCCAGACGGGTGTATTCCGTTTTATTGCGGAAAATGGATACAGCACCTGTAGTTTTTCCGTTTTCTATGATGGGGATCCGATTTGATATGATGTGCTTTCCTTTTATCATAAGACTGATATTATATTCCGGTATACCTGTCTGAAGGACATGAGGAAGTCTGGTTTCTGGATATAAATCGGTAAGTATTGTTCCATATTCAGGCATGATATCCAGATCCAGTAATTTTTTTGCTGATTCATTGATCAGACTCAATTCTCCTTTGGCGTTAATAGCAAAGATTCCTTCTTCCAGGGCGTCAAGTACTTCTTTCCTTTCAATATGTATCTTGCGCAATTCTTCAGGCCTATAACCCAAAAGAATCCTTTTCAATCGGTTGTATAGTATACCGGAGACAATAAAACCAATGGAAAGAAGTGCCAGAGCTAAAAGGAAAAATACAAGAAGAATATTTCTTGTGCTCTGGGAAATGTTAGTGGTCAGTACAGAGACCATTACAAAGCCAAGAATTTGCCCCTGCTCATCCATAATGGAAAAGAATGCACGGCGCTGACTTCCAAGAGTTCCTTTTCCGTTTGTGATGTATGGAGAAGAACCATTTAAAATAGGCGTTTCATCACCGCCCACAAAGCTTTTTCCAATCAGCGCCTTATTATTATGATAAAAACGGATGCTGTCAATATTACAGATGGTAACAACATCAATATAATCCAGTTCCTCAATCAGCATATCTATGTGTTTGTTAAAGGATTCCGAGGGCTGTTCTTTTTTTAACATATCTGCCACTCCAGGCATTCTGGAGATAAAGATACCGGCGTTTTTAATATTCATATCCAGAGAATTTCTGTTTGTCACCAGATTATAATGCAGAGACACACCCAAGGACAGTAAAATAGCAAGGATGATGCTGAAGACTTGGGAAACATATATTTGGTATTCCAATGGTTTTTCGTTCATGCCATCCCCTCCTGATACCCTTATTGTATTAGATGCAGAATGGAAAATCAACGAGATAATTTTAAAATCTGTTTTCTTTACCTACATAAGCCTTTAATAATGTTCACAAGATGTTAAAGGGCCGTAATCAGTGATAATATAAAAACTATATTAACAAGTTAACGAAAGGGAAAGGTGAAAGATTATGGATTATAACAAGCTTGCACTGGAGCTGCACAAAAAAAACAAAGGAAAAATAGAAGTAATCTCAAAGGTAGAAGTAAAATGCAGAGAGGATTTGAGCACTGCATATACACCGGGTGTGGCCGAACCATGCAGAAAAATCAGAGATGATAAATCTCAGGTATACACCTATACGGCAAAAGGGAATCTGGTGGCTGTAGTTACAGACGGAACAGCAGTGCTGGGGTTAGGGGATATTGGCCCCGAAGCAGCAATGCCGGTAATGGAAGGAAAATCGATTCTTTTTAAAGTTTTTGGCGGAGTGGATGCATTCCCTATTTGTCTGGATACAAAAGATACAGAGGAAATCATCAAAACCGTACGCTATTTGGCACCTGGTTTTGGAGGGATTAATCTGGAGGATATTTCAGCTCCAAGATGTTTTGAAATAGAACGCCGTTTGAAAGAAGAACTGGATATTCCGGTATTTCATGATGATCAGCATGGAACTGCAATTGTGGTATCGGCCGGAATTATTAATGCCTTAAAGGTAGCCGGGAAGAAAATTGAAGAGGTAAAAACGGTTATCAATGGAGCGGGATCTGCCGGTATCTCAATATGCAAACTTTTATTATCCATTGGAATGAAGGATATTATTCTGGTTGATAAAAAGGGAGCGCTGGCAGAAGGGGAAGAGTGGATGAACGATGCCCAGAAGACCATGGCTCAGGTTACAAACTTGGAAAATAAGCGGGGAAATTTAAAAGATATCATGGAAGGAAGAGATATCTTTATCGGAGTTTCGGCTCCCGGAGTCGTTACTTCCCAGATGGTTGCTTCTATGGCAAAAGATGCGATTGTGTTTGCGATGGCAAATCCAACACCTGAAATCATGCCGGAGGAAGCAAAAGAGGGAGGAGCGAGGATTATTGCAACAGGACGGTCCGATTTCCCCAACCAGATTAACAATGTGCTGGTATTTCCAGGAATCTTCCGTGGAGCACTTGATGCAAGGGCCACGGACATCACGGAAGAGATGAAAGTTGCGGCTGCTTATGCGATTGCAGGAATTATAAAGGAAGAAGATTTGACAGAGGAATACATCATACCAGGTGCCTTCGATGAACGTGTAGCAAAAGAGGTAGCAGAAGCGGTGAAACAAAAAGCTGTGGAGCAGGGGGTAATAAAGTAAGATGGAAAACAAAAAAAGTACTTGGAGTATTCCTGGAATCAGTATTAAAATATCTGGAATTCCATTGCCTGTTTATCTGGCTTTTACCGTAATTACCGGGGTTTCTATTGCCATGAAGTGGCTTCCCTCAGGAATGATCGGGGCATTGCTGGTTATGATGATTTTAGGAGGGCTATTTAATATCATTGGAAATAATCTTCCCATTGTTAAAACCTTTTTAGGTGGAGGAGCGATTGTGTGTATCTTTGCTTCGGCTGCTTTGGTTTATAGTGGTTTGATTTCGGAAGATATAGTAGAAAACGTAGATCAATTTATGAACAAAACCGGGTTTTTAAATTTCTACATAGCGGCCTTGATTACCGGAAGTATTCTTGGTATGGACAGGTCCCTTCTGTTAAAGGCAGCCGTACGGTTTCTTCCAGTTGCACTTTGTGCCATGAGCGTGTCAATCTTAAGTGTTGGCGCAGTGGGATATCTGGTTGGATATGGGTTTGTGGATGCGATTATGTATGTGGCAATCCCTATGATGGGAGGTGGAATGGGAGCGGGAGTGGTTCCTTTATCAGGCATGTATGCAGAAGCACTTCATACGGATTCAGCCGCCATCATATCAAGAATGATACCGGCATCTACTTTGGGAAATGTAATGGCAATTGTGGGGGCAGGGTTGCTTGCAAAACTGGGAGATATAAAACCAAGCCTAACTGGAAACGGCCTTCTCATGAGGAATCACAATTCAGAAATGAGCGAAAAAAGCAACACTTCTGTCAGTCTGGAAGAATTGGGAATTGGAATGCTCACTGCAATGGTTTTCTTTTTAATGGGGGTTATTATTAATAAATTGGTTCCTGCAGTACATTCTTATGCATGGATGATTATTCTGGTGGCTGTCAGTAAGGGAGCTGGCTTTATTCCTGCAAAGTTTGAAGATTCCGCCCGTCAGTGGTCCCAGTTTGTGATGAAGAACTGGACCAGTGCTCTTTTGGTGGGCATTGGAATTTCCATGATTGATTTAGGTGCAGTAGCCAAAGCCGTAAGTCCTATGTATCTGCTTCTTGTTTTTGTGGTAGTTGGAAGTGTTTCAGTAGGTGCTGGAATTGGTGGCTATCTGGTTGGTTTTTATCCGGTAGAGTCTGCAATTACGGCAGGGCTTTGTACTACAAATATGGGCGGAACAGGAGATATTGCGGTTCTTTCAGCGGCTAAAAGAATGGAACTTCTGCCATTTGCGCAGATTGCAACCAGAATCTGCGGTGCACTCATTCTGATTGTGGCCAGTATTTTGACTCAGCTATTATTTTAAATATAGTTAAAAGGATATAACCAGATCCTCCAATAAAGAGTTTTTCAAAATAATAATTGCTTTTTTAGAATAACAATTATTATGAAAAATACTTTTTGGAGGATTTTATGATATCTTAAGGGAAGGTGCCACTGCAGATGCAGCAGGTTCAAAAATTACTGAATAAGAAACTTTAAAAGATCTTTTATTAAACAGTCTGCAGTACGTATAAAAACTCAATAAAAGGCTGTCTCAAAAGGTTTATTCTTTTGTTTTTTTTACTTACATAAGTTTTTTTTTATATTCCAAAACTTTTTAAATAACATAATGTATGTTAAATTTTTGTTAAAGTTTTGATAATACTGTCACAGAAAGAGAAAATATAAGGAGGAAGATATGAAAAAAAGAAAATTAATAGGTTTTGCTGCCATAGCAGCAGCGATTGCGCTTTCAGGTTGTTCAGTTAATACCGGATCAAACAAATCAGTAGAAGAATCGAGTGTGAAGGAAACGGTCGTGGAAAGTACGCCGGAAGAAGAGAAGCAGGCAGATATTGTTATTATTGGAGCAGGGGGAGCTGGTATGACAGCGGCTATTGAAGCAGCCAAAAGGGGAGCTTCTAATCTTGTTGTATTGGAAAAAATGCCGATTACAGGAGGGAATACTGTCCGTGCTACAGGTGGCTTAAATGCAGCCGAAACTCCCTATCAAAAGGCAGAGGGAATTGAAGATTCCATTGAGCTGTTTATAGAAGATACCATGAAGGGAGGAAAGGATTTAAATGATCCCAAGCTTGTACAGGTGATGGCAGAACAATCTGCGGATGCAGTTGCATGGGTCAATGAAATAGGCGGAGACTTATCGGTAGTAGGACAGTTTGGCGGAGCCAGCGTCAAGAGAATTCATCGCCCGACTGACACTTCTGCAGTAGGCCCCATGCTTGTAAAAGCGCTTAATGCAAAGCTGAAGGAACTGGATATACCTGTATTTCTGGAAACAGAGGCAGTGCATATTTTACTTGATGGAACAGGTGCCGTTGAGGGAGTACAGGCAGTAACAAAGGGAGGGGAACCTTATACCATATCTTGTAAAGCCGTGATTCTGGCAACGGGAGGCTTTGGAGCAAATTCTGAGATGGTAGTGAAATACAGAGAGGATTTGGAGGGCTTTTTCACCACCAATCATTCAGGTGCTTCCGGTGATGGAATAATCATGGCTGAGGAGCTGAAGGCAGGGCTTGTGGATATTGATCAGATTCAAACCCACCCAACGGTTAATCCGGATACAACTACTATGTACACGGAAGGAGTCCGTGGAAACGGAGCAATTTTAGTCAACAATTCTGGAAACCGTTTTGTGGATGAGCTGGAAACCAGAGATGTGGTTTCAGAGGCCATTTTAAGCCAGGAGGGAGGAACCTGCTTTATTGTATTTGATCAAAACGTAAGAGAAAGCTTATCCGCTATTGAGAAATATATTGACCAAGGCATTATTGTACAGGGGAATACACCGGAGGAACTGGCCAAAGCCATAGGAGTTGACGAAATTCAATTAAAGAATACCCTGGATCAGTATGCAGCTTACCAATCGAAGGGAACTGATACGGAATTTGGTAGAGAGAGTATGGAAGTACCAATAAATCAGCCGCCCTACTATGCGGGATTGTGTGCACCTGCTGTTCATCATACTATGGGAGGCGTTAAGATTGATACGGATACTCAAGTGCTAAAAGAGGATGGAAGTGAAATACCGGGGCTGTTTGCAGCAGGTGAAGTAGTTGGAGGTGTTCATGGAGCAAACCGTCTGGGCGGCAATGCTGTAACAGATATTGTGGTCTTCGGACGATTGGCTGGAAGTTCGGCTTATGACTATATCATGGAAAATGGTGGATTTACCGAGCGGACCATGAAGCTGGAACAAGAAGAGGAAGCAGTGCAGCCCGAAGTAAAGGGAAATTACAAAGATGGAACTTATACTGGAACTGGAAAGGGAAACAACGGAGATATTACAGTAGAGGTGTTGATAGAAGATGGTAGTTTGATAACTATAAAACTCATAGACCATGATGAAACACCAGGAATTTACGAGACAGCAGAAAAAACTGTCACGGCTGCCATTATCAAGACTCAGACTGTTGAGGTAGATGGGGTATCTGGTGCAACCAACTCTGCCAATGGAATCAAAGAGGCAGTTGCAGCAGCTCTTGAAAATGCCAGGTAATAAAATATAATTTACTGTAAACAAAGTCCGGGCTTATGCCTCGGACTTTGATGTTTTTGATTAGAGCGTATGGTTCCAGCTATAAATTAGAAGCTTTAGGCAGGCTGAATATAAATTCAGATCCGACTCCTTCCGTACTGACCACGTCAATATTTTCTCCGTGAGACTGAATAATTTCTTTGACAATGGCAAGTCCAAGTCCGGTACCTTTCTTATCTTTTCCTCTTGACAAATCTGTCTTGTAAAACCGTTCCCAGATCTTCTTTAGGCTGGCTTTTGGAATTCCGATTCCAGTGTCTTTAATAGAAATAAAAATCTTTTCGTATTTCCCGGCAGCCTGAATGTAAATAGTAGAATCAGGATGGCTGAATTTAATCGCATTGTCGATTAAATTGTAAAGGACCCGCTGAATCTTTCCAAGGTCACCGTAAACCATCTGGAGACTGTCGGAAAAAATCAGATCAAAGGTGATCCTTTTCTCATTACAGGTGCCTTCGAAGGAAGCAGCCGTGTCCTTGATAACCCGGTTGATATCAAAGTTGGTGCGGTTTAAATATCCCTTGCTGTCCAGGGAATTAAGGGTTAAAAGGCCATGAGTCAGACTGTTGAGCCGCTCTGTTTCTGATATGACCCTGGTTAAATATTTCTCATATAGCTCCGGTGGAATAGTACCGTCTAAAATGGCCTCCAGATAGCCTTTTATGGATGTTAAGGGAGAACGAAAGTCATGAGAAACGTTGGCAATAAAGATTTTTTGGTAGTCGTCCATTTTATTCATCTCGTCCGACATGTAGTTGAGAGTACCGGCCAGATAACCCATTTCATCCCTGGTATTGACTCCAATGTGATGGGTTAAATTACCCTGGGCGTATTCGTTGGCTCCTGCCGTGATCTTTTTGAGAGGAATGTAAACGGTCCTTGTAAAAACCAGAAGGATGATCAGGGAAAGACTGAATACGACGGCAGATGAAATATAGATGATATTTAAAATTCCATCCCGCTCTGCCTTTAAATAAGTTATGGGAAGGTGAACCACAACATAGCCGTAGGTGGTATAATTTCCCGTAATGGGTGCATGAACACTTAGCACCTCTTCAGGAAACTGGTTATAGTAATTTCCGATGACATAGGATTTGTTTCCCATAAAAGTGGGATCAAAATCTTCGATGACCTGCCCCTCAATTCCTGGAGACCGGCTGTCTGCCACCACCTTGCCCTGACGGTCCATAATCCAGATCTGTGTATGGAGGTAGCCGACTTCTTTTAGCATCTCAGGGTAAGTAGACAGATATCTGCTTTTTCCCTGGTACATACCGCTGTAAGAGGAGGCAATCTGATTGGCTTCGTCATAGAGACTTTCTGAATTTTGGCGGAGCAGATAGCGGTCTGTAATTTCCGAGGAAAAAGTGGCAATGGAGATAAACCCCAAAAGGCCGAACAGCAGATAGCCAAGGATGAATTTGTAGTAAAGAGAGTGTGTCACTGGCGTTTTACCTCAAACTTATAACCAATCCCCCAAACTGTAGTCAATGCCCATCCCGCATGGTCCTTGATCTTTTCCCTGAGGCGTTTAATGTGTACATCCACGGTTCTGGTATCACCGATATACTCATAACCCCAGATGTGGTCCAGAAGCTGCTCCCTGGTAAATACCTGGTTTGGAGAGTTGGCCAGGAAATATAAAAGTTCCAGTTCCTTGGGAGGCATTTCAACAGAATACCCTTTATAGAGCACCGAGTAATTGGTAAGATTTACAATCAGATCCGAATATTCTACATAATCTCCCTGCTGATCTCTGTTGGAAGATGCCGGGATCTGGGAGGTCTGGTAGCGTCTTAAGACCGCTTTCACCCGGGCTACCAGCTCTTTGGAATCGAATGGCTTGATCATATAGTCATCAGCCCCCAGTTCCAGTCCTAAAACCTTGTCAAATACCTCTCCTTTGGCTGACAGCATGATAATAGGAACCTGGGAAAGAGAACGCATCTCCCGGCACACCTGATAGCCATCCATGCCGGGCAGCATTAAGTCTAAAAGGACAAGATTAGGTTTAAACTCCGGGAATACACGGAGGGCTTCTTCTCCGTCATTGACAATTGTTGTTTCATAACATTCCTTCAGCAAATATAGGGAAATTAATTCTGCAATGTTGTTATCGTCATCTATGATCAATATCCGCTGTTTTTCAGCCATAGTAAACCTCCGATCAGTCTATTTAAAGAAAACAATGGTTACTCCGGAATCTCCTTCGCCGAAAACGCCCAGCCGGAATTCCTTTACATATTTTAAGCGCTTTAGATGCTTGTGAACCGCATTTTTTAACGCCCCTGTTCCTCTTCCGTGGACGACCCGCACCTGGGGAAGATGAGCCAGATAGGCGTCATCTAAATATTTGTCCAATTGGGGAATTGCTTCATCCGTGGTCATCCCGATTAAGTTAATCTCAGTAGATATGGAAAATGATTTGGACATACGGGTGGAACTGCTTCCGCTTCCTGTTTTTTTCGAGCTGCCTCCAGATGAGGAAGATGTTGATTTTTCCTGCAAAAGCTCTAAGTCAGAAATATTGACCAAAGAGCGCAGAATTCCCATCTGTACGTATAAATCTCCCTTAGCATTGGGAAGAGAGCTGACAGTTCCATTTAAATTCATGCTTATGACCCGGACTCCTTCTCCCAGTATCAGTTTTTTGGGATCGATTTCTTTTCCGGATTGCTGCTTCTCTTTTTTCAACGAAAGGGAGGAATCCACCTCCTGTAATTTATTTCTAAGTCTGCTCCGTTCGGCCTCCAGCTCCTTATTAACACCTGAGTCAGCTGCCAGTTTATTGATCTGGCGGATGGTCTGGTCAGCCGTGTCTTTGGCCTCTCTCAGAACTCTCTGTGCCTCTTCCTTGGCTTCACGGATCATCTTGTCCTTGCGCTCGTCAAACCGTTCCTCTTTCTGGGTCAGTCTGGCCTTCAACTGCTCAATTTCCAGCTTATACGACTCCACATGAATCCGCTCCCGCTCAATGGTGACCCTGTTTTCTTCTAAATGAGTCAGCAAGTCTTCGAATGTCTCATCCTTTGCTTCCAGATGGGTCTTTGCGTCTTCGATGATATAATCAGGAAGCCCCAGTTTCTTTGAAATGGCAAAGGCGTTGCTCTTTCCCGGAACTCCGATCAAAAGCCGGTAGGTGGGCTGCAGGGTCTCCACATTAAACTCGCAGCTGGCATTTTCCACGCCGGGTGTAGTCAGGGCAAATACTTTCAACTCACTGTAATGAGTGGTAGCCATGGTACGGCACTTCATGTTGTGCAGGAAGGTCAGTATAGCTATTGCCAGAGCCGCACCCTCAGTGGGGTCTGTTCCGGCCCCAAGTTCGTCAAACAGGCAAAGAGAGTTACTGTCTGCATTATTTAAAATCTGGACAATGTTGGTCATATGTGAGGAAAAGGTACTTAAGCTTTGCTCAATGCTCTGCTCATCTCCGATATCCGCAAAGACTTCGTCAAATACAGCCAGCTCAGAGCCGTCAAATGCGGGAATGTGAAGCCCGGACTGTCCCATAAGAGTGAATAAACCCACTGTTTTTAGGGATACTGTTTTACCCCCCGTATTTGGTCCGGTGACGATTAAAAGGTCAAAGCTGCGGCCCAGATGGATGGTGATGGGAACCACTTTCGAAGGGTCCAGCAGAGGATGGCGGCCCTCCTTGATATGGATAATTCCATTTGTATTAAATCCAGGTTCACTGCCGTTGTAATGCCTGGACAGGGCTGCTTTTGCAAATATAAAGTCCAGCTGGGTGATGGTTTTAAAATCAGTTCCCAGCTCCTCTAAATAAGGGGCAAGCTGGTTGCTTAAATCAGCCAGGACCATTTCAATTTCTTTTTGCTCCTGAATCTCCAGAGTTCTTAAGTCATTATTCAGCTTCACAATTGCCATTGGCTCAATAAACAGGGTGGAACCAGTGGAAGACTGGTCGTGGATCATGCCGGAAACCTGGGATTTGTGTTCCGCTTTTACCGGGAGGCAGTAGCGCCCGTCTCTCATGGTAATAACCGCATCCTGCAGATATGACCGGCTGGAATTTAAAAGAGAGTTCATCTGAGTGTGGATTTTGTCGTTGATGGTCTTCATAGAACGCCGTACATGGCGAAGCCCTGGGCTGGCATCGTCGCTTACCTCTTCTTCAGAGAGGATGCACCGCTTGATTTCCGTGTTGACAGGAGTCAAGGGCTCCAGCAACCGGAAAAATTCCTCCAGGGAATCTGAATCCAGGTCATCTTCGTGGCGGCCATAAGCCTTTGCCCTGGCTGAAATCGTCAGAAGAGTGCTGATGGCAAGTATTTCTGAAATACTTAAAGAGCTCCCTACCTCCAACCGCTTTAAGGATGATCGGATGTCTTTCACTCCTCCAAAGGAGATTCCTCCCTTTTGCCGGACACGGGTAGCAGCGTCGGTAGTCTCCTTCTGAGATTGAACGATTTCGCTGTAGTCGGTGGAAGGAACTAAATTCCGGCACAGCTCTTTTCCGAAGTCACAGGAAGCGTATTCCGTAAGTTGGGTGATGATTTTATGGTATTCTAATGTTTTTAATGCTTTATGGTTCATGGTTTACCTTTCAAAATAATTTAGATCCGTCAAATGTCAAATCCATGGCAGAATATATGTCTTAGTAATGTTGGTATCGGGTACAGTATAACATGGATGGGAGGAAAACTGCAATCCTCATATATCTAAGGAAATGGTTGATGTGTCAGGTATATACGTAATATTTATTGGCGAGAAAAACATTAATTAATCTACTGAAAACCAATAATAATATATAGCTGGCTGAAACCGGATATGATAGCAAAAGAGGCCAATTACAAAAAGCCATTACAAAATACCTGTAATTCAGAGATAAGAATTTTGCTTGCTTGTGAAAGATAGCTGTTTTTTTTATATGCAGCAATAAGAGCACAACAAAGTGGTGGAGTATTTGCATAAAAGAGTGCAGCATCATCATGAGGGAAGCGTTTGCTTTTGGTGCCGAGTTCAGGAACAAAAGTAAATCCCAGATCAACTGCCGCCAAATTAATGGCGTTTGTAACATTAGCGGTTCGGAAACGGCAATGAAGTTTTAAATTCCGCTCACTGAGCATTTGGTTTACAAATTTTGTGATGTGCTGATCAGGCTGCATCATAATAAATGGTTCATTTACAAGCGTTTCAATGTCAATCGTGTGGTACTTACCACTTGTTTCTTGTGACAATATTTCTTTTACAATCATATTTTTACGAGAACCTACCAGTAGTATATGTTCATCAATAATTGGCTCATAAGAAATATCCGCATAATTAACCGGTAAATTGATAAGACCAATATCTACCTCGTCTTTCAGGATGGCGCCCTCTATTAACTGGGCGGATCCTTCTATCAGTTTAATTTCGATTAGTGGATGCTTCTTATAAAAGTAAGGGAGAAATTCAGGAAGCAGCACGGTTGAACGCCATAGAGGTACACCAATTGTAATCTTATCACGTCCCAGGTTATTAATCTCATGTATCATTGTCTCTAGTTTTCGTTCTTCTGTCCCCATTTTAATTATATATTCATAAAAAATTTCACCAGCATAAGTAAGTTTAAGCGGTGTTTTGGTGCGGTCCACTAATGAGGCTCCGACAGAAGCCTCGAGACGCTGTAAATATTTTGACAGAGAAGGCTGTGAAATAAAAAGAATCTCCGCAGCTTTAGAGATACTATTATATTGGACGATTTTAAGAAAATAATCGTAGTTTCGATAACTCATTTTGGCAGCTCCTTTTTAAAGATTATTCCTTTGAGTGCATACATTTCATAGTATAACTGATATTGGACACTATGTAAATGAAATGTTATTATTGAAACAAAATTAGAGATAAATTACACAAGTAATTAAAAAAGAAAGGGAATATAATGGACGATTTTAACAAAGATTATCGTGTCAGGTTTGAAAAACTTTCAACAACTAATGTATCTGATGCTATGGATGTGCTGGAAATAAGAGGTTCCACCTATGGAATACGTCCCATGATCGAAAAATGGGGAAAGGTAGTTGGACCGGCAATAACTGTAAAAATGACAGCCGCAGGAGAAACAAAAAGTAAACATCACTTAGGTATGAAAGCCATATCGCTGGCAGAAGATGGGGACATTATTATTATTGATAATGGCGGCAGAATTGATACTTCATGCTGGGGAGGAATTCTCGCAAACAGTGCAAAAGTAAAGGGCGTTGGTGCTGTAATTATTGATGGAGCCTGCAGGGATTTAGACGATTGTATTGACATAAATTTTCCTGTTTATGCCAGAGGAACTGTAGTGGCAACTGCAAGAGGGCGAATTATGGAAGAAAGCACAAACGAAATGATTCAATTCGGCGGTGTTCAAGTTCGTCCGGGAGATATTGTAATGGGTGATCGGAGCGGTGTTGTAGTGGTCCCCAAAGAACGGATTGAGGAAGTGTTAAGCAAGGCAGAAGTGCTTTATGAGAAAGAAGAGTGTATGATTCGGGAAATACTTGCGGGTCATGATGTCTTAGAAGTAGATAATAAATTTTCTTATGAAAAAATGCTTAAATAAAGGAGAGATATCATGAGCAGTTATGTAGAGCGGCTAAAAAGATTAGATGTAGCATCAGTTTCAGATGCCATGGATAAATTAGGAGTTCCCTGTGGACTACATGGAATAAAACCTATTTTAAACGAAGGTGAAGTTATGTGCGGAACTGCCTTTACAGTACATTATGTACCTTGTGGACAGGTGAAAGGAACCGTTGGTGATTTTTTAGACGATGTAAAACCTGGGCAGGTAGTGGTAATTGATAATGCTGGTAGAGATTATTGCACCGTATGGGGCGATATCATGTCTTATACTGCTAAAAAGCGAGGCGTTGAAGGTACTTTGATTGATGGGGTGTGCTGTGATTTACCAATGATTAAAAAAGTGAAATACCCGATTTTCAGCAAAGGCTACTACATGGTTACAGGCAAAGACCGGGTTGAGGTTGATGAAGTAAATATACCGGTTGCAGTATCCGGAATAAGGGTATGCCCGGAAGACTTCATTTTAGGGGATTCGTCTGGCTGCATTGTAGTTCCTCAGGACATCATAGAGAAGGTGTTGGAGGTTGCTGAAGGCATTGAAGTGAAAGAAAAGCAGATTCTGGCAGAAATTGATAAAGGCGTCGCCTTGAAGGAAGCACGAAAACTTACTGGTTATCACAAGCTGCAAACCAAGGGAACGGAATAATTATATCAGAAGGAGTGAACATAGTGGTACATATTATAAAAACTATTCCAGAAATACAACATGAGCTTATTAATGAATACAAGGATCAATCAACTGCAACAGTACATGAAGCAATGGGAAGAAGGGGGGCTATGACCTCCTCAATAAAACCAATAAAAAAGGGGATTAAGATATGCGGTCAGGCTCTTACCGTAGATATGCCCGCTGGAGATAACCTGATGCTGATTAAAGCTGTCAGTATGGCAAAGAAAGGACAGATTATTGTAATTAACAATGGGAATGTGGTGGATTCCGGACCTTTCGGTGAAGTTCTAGCAGTTGAGTGCATGACAAAGGGTGTTGCGGGATTGGTAACCAGCGGATCAATCAGAGATAGTCAGGCTGTTACAAATCTTGGGTTTGGGGTATTTGCATCAGGCTTGAGTATTATTGGGACCACAAAGGCAGCAGCCGGTAAAATCAATCACTCGATTACTTGTGGTAATGTAGTGGTAAATCCCGGGGATATTATTTTAGGGGATGATGACGGCATTGTAGTTGTTCCTTTAGGAGAAGCCAGAGATGTATTAAAAGCAGCAAAGCAGCGTGATGCAAAAGAAGCTGATATAATGCAACAGTTGAAAACCGGCGCCAGTTTATTTGATCTATATAATTATCAAAATATAATTGATCAGTTAAATATTACTGAAGAATAAGGAGAGGAGGATATTAATGAAGCTAACAAGCGAAGAACAGAAAATGCTGGGCGGAGAATATGGAAAAACAGTCCAGAAATGCATGAAAGTTCTGGTTGCCCTGGGAGATATTTATGGAGCGGAACACATGATTGAAGTGAACAATGTTCATTCACCGGGGGTATCTTATCGTGTTACCGGAGATGCCGGACTTAACTATGTAAAAGAAGCGAGCGATGGAACTGTATTTAAAATCCCCACCACATTAAATACCATTGGTATTGATTATGAAAACTGGGAAGCAATGGAGTATCCCGAAGAATTTGCTCATAAACAAATCGAGTTATCGGAATCCTATGAAAAAATGGGAGCTTTGTGCACTAATACCTGTACTCCATACCTAGTTGGTAATGTGCCAATGAAGGGGGAGCATATTGCCTGGGGGGAATCATCAGCCATTGTATTTGCCAATTCCGTATTGGGAGCCAGAACAAATAGAGAGGGCGGACCAACTGCATTAGCAGCAGCCGTTACGGGAAGAGTTCCGGCATATGGCTTACATCTGGACGAGAACAGGAAAGGTACCCATCTGATCAAAGTGGAAATGGAATTAAAGACAGATAAAGATTATGCAGTTATGGGCTACTATGTAGGACGATTAGTAGGCTCAGCGGTGCCAGTATTTGAGGGCATCAAAGAACGCCCAAGGCTGGAGAGTTTCAAAGCTCTGGGAGCAGCCCTGGCATCTTCCGGTGCGGTTGCCTTATACCATGTAATTGGCTTTACTCCTGAAGCACCTGTGAAAGAAGCGGTAATTAACGGTGAGGTAGAAACCATTGTATTTGGTCAGGCAGAATATGATAAGGTGTCTGAAAAGTTTGCCATGAAAGGTGATATTGATTTTGTTGTTATTGGCTGTCCTCATGTATCCATCAACGAGATGAAAGAAATTGCAGACTTGTTAGCCGGGAAAAAAATTAAAACTGGTCTTTGGGTCTGTACCTCACGGCAGGTGAAAGACCTTGGAGAACGAATGGGCTATGTACAAACTATTATTGAAGCTGGCGGCGAAGTTGTGTGTGATACATGTCCGGTGCTGTCCTTTACCTTAGACAGGGGATACAAAACGGTAGCTACTAATTCGGGAAAAATGGCACATTATGCACCTGGGTTGTGGAATTTACAGCCGATTATGCTACAAGTCAATGAATGTATTCAGGCAGCGATTGATGGGAAATGGGGTGTTTAATATGGAAAAAGAACTGAAAGTACGCTGTATTGTAGAAGGGTGTGTAGAAGGGGAAGCAATTGTTACTACGGAAGGCATCTCTTTTATGGGAACAGTAAATCCTAAGACTGGATATATCATTGAACGTAAGCATGAAATTGAAGGTGAATGTTTACAAGGAAAGGTTCTGGTTTACCCCAGAGGTAAAGGTTCGACTGGTGGCTCTTATATGCTTTATGATTTAGTGAAAAATGGAGCAGGGCCTGTTGGTATTATTAATGAGCAAGGAGAATCAGTGACAGTAATCGGAGCAATTATTGCCGAACTCCCTATGGTTGATCAAGCGGATATCAGTGAAATTAAAACTGGTGATCATGTCTGTTTGGATGCGACAAACGGAATCGTGCGAGTTGTAAAAAAGTAATTCCTTTATGATTGTTACTTAAAGATGAAATGTAATAAACGAAAAATTAATGTCTTGGAGGGGAGTTTATTATGGATTTGAGTGTTCTATCTCTTATATTATTCTTGGTAGCTACAATTTGCACTATGCTGCTGCCTATTAACATTGGAAGTATTTGTATTGTGTTTACCTTTATTTTAAAAATGATTTCTGATTCTCCAATTAGTACATATTTTTCTGGATTTCCCCAGAAAACATTTTTAATGATATTTTCCATTATGGCAGTATCCACTTACATGCAGGTAAATGGGACAATGGAAAAGCTGACAAGAATTTTGTTACGCCGGGCAAAGGGGAAGGTTGGCATTGTTCCGGTTCTTATGTTTATTATAGCATTTTTTGTTGCTGCTTTAGGTCCTGGAGGCTATGCAACCGGGCTAATTGCTCCCATCGCCATGTCTGTAGCGTTTAAAACAAAGGTAAATCCTTTGTTAATGATCATCTGTGTTGGCTCCGGTATTAATGCGGCTGGCTTATCACCATTTGCGGTCGCGGGTAATCTTGCAGCAGAAGCAACCGTAAATTTTGGGATTGGAGATATGCGTTGGGATTTATTTATTAACGGGTTTATTGGCAATGTTCTTGTTGCAGGGGTTGGATATCTTTTGTTTGGTGGTTTAAAACTGTGGAAAAGCGGTTCCATGGAAGAGCTGGATTTATCCGTTGAACCATTTAACTTAAAACAGAAGCTAACTTTAGCAGGAACTTTGGCACTGGTTATTTCCGTTATGATTTTTAAAACAGATATTACAGTTGCTTGTTTCTTCATATTATTAGTATTTATGGTGTTCAGAGTAGCAGAAGAAAAAGAGATATGGAGAAATCTTCCTTGGACAACCATCTTTATGCTGTTTGGTGTTTCTATGTTGGTTGCGGCAGTTGAAGAATTTGGCGGTATTGATTTGTTTGTAAATATTGTATCACAAAAATCCAGTTCAGTAACTGCAAATGCATTTGTTTCACTTGCTTCTGGTTTTGTATCTTCTTTTGCGGCATCTTCACCAACCATGATTACATTTTTGCCTCTGGTTCCGGGGTTGTCAGAGCAGACAGGAGCCAGTATGCTGGCACTGATTTCATCAATATCTTTTAGCGCATTTGTTGTTGATTGCAGCCCATTTTCTAATACCGGAGCCATGCTTCTTGCAAACTTGGATAAATCAGAAAATTATAATAAAGTATATCGTGGTTTATTGCTTTGGGCAATTGGTTTGGTAGTGATGGCAGTTATTATTTCAACAATTCTTTTTGGAATAATCAGATATTAAAGGTTGATGTTAAAGCGCTTTTAAGAACGTTCAATAGTATAATCATGAATATCGCCCCTCTGCATAGTGCAATTAATGCAGAGGGGCGTTGTTTTTCCAGCCCCGCCAAAGTTCAAAGGTTTTCCTTGCATAAAAAGAAGAAGAACCTTATAATAGTATTTAAGTCTTCTGCAAAGGAGGGTAAGTATGCCGGAACATAACGGATCAGATGATAACAGGGAAAAACCCCGCAAGTTCATCAATGAAAAAATAGTGAAGCAGCCTATGTCAAAGCGGGACATGTTAAAGAGAATCTTAGGGCTTTCCATGACCGGGGTTATTTTCGGAATGGTTGCTGCGGTTACGTTTGTTGTGTCCCTTCCTGCCGCTGAGAAGCTTTTTCCCAGGGAATCCAGGGAAGAAAGCACTCCCGTTACCATACCAAAAGATGATCCGGAAGGCTCTATCCCTGAAACAGAGACAGAACCACCTGCTGAAACAGAACCTATTGAAGATATATTAAAATCAGCTATGGAAAAGTATTCTTTTTCTGTAGAGGATTTAAATACCTTATATGCGGATTTAAAAACCGTAGTTCAAAAAGCGGACAAAGGGGTTGTGACCGTTCATTCTGTAAGGACTCAGAAGGACTGGTTTAATAATCCGGTGGAAAATTCGAGTTTGTTTGCAGGCGTGGTTATCGCTTCTGCCAATCAGGAATTTTTAGTTCTGACCCCAGAGGGGGCAGTGGAAGATGCGGAAGCCATCCGGGTGGCATTTTTTGACGGAACAGAGGTACAGGGAACCATCAAGCAGACGGATAAGCCGTCGGGCATGGCCATTGTCAGTGTACCCACAGAAGGGCTTGGAAAGGCTCTGTTAGAGGAAGTAAAGGCAATTGAGCTTGGAAATTCCTATTCAGTCAAGCAGGGAGATTTAATCATAGCTATAGGAGGTCCTGCAGGAATGGTTCATTCCTCATGCTATGGATTTATCACCTACATCACCAGAAATGTTCAGGTTACCGATGGTATTACCCGCATTCTTTATTCTGATGCAAAGGGCAATGCGGTGACAGGCACATTTCTTATGAATACGGCAGGCCAGATCATCGGCTGGGTGACAGACCAGTATAAAAATGACGGCAGCAGGGATATGACTGCGGCCATGGCTATTTCCGATTACAAGAGTATTCTGGGGCGGATGAGCAATGGTGCTTCCTTCCCTTACTTTGGAATAAGCGGCCAGGAGGTGAGTGCTGCCATGAACAGCAGAGGAATGCCCCTGGGAGTTTATGTGGTAGATGCAAACGGGGACGGACCTGCTTATAATGCCGGAATTCAGAGCGGAGATGTTATAACCGCCATGGGAGAGGAACCTATTGTCACAATGAAAGATTTTCAGGTATCCCTTGAAAAATTAAATCCGGGAGATTTAATAGATGTAACAGTTTCCCGTAACGGGAGAGAAGAATATAAAGAGATTCAATATCCGGTAACCATTGGAGCCAGGTGATTTTCCTGGCTTCCGTGTTGCCTGTGGCTAGAATATGGAGGAAAAGAATGAGATATATTGAATCATTCCGGGAAGGAATGCATGTTTCAGATGTGTACTTATGTAAAAACAGGCAGATTGCTCTTACCAAGTCGGGGAAAGAGTACGGAAACCTGATTCTGCAGGACAAGACCGGCACGGTCGATGCCAAAATCTGGGACTTAGGCTCTCCGGGAATCGGAAATTTTGAGACACTGGATTATGTGTTTGTGGATGCAGATGTGACTGTGTTCCAAAATTCCAATCAATTAAACATTAAACGGATCAGAAAAGCCGGTGAGGAAGAATATGTTCCGGGCGATTACTTACCTGTATCTTCAAAGGATATCGGACTGATGTACCAGGAGCTTCTCGGCTTTATTAAAACCATAAAAAATCCATATTTGAAGCGGCTGCTGGAAAGCTTTTTTGCGGATGACCCTGTTTTTGCCAAGGCGTTTCAGTTTCACTCTGCGGCTAAAAGCGTTCACCACGGCTTTGTAGGCGGACTTCTGGAGCACACGTTAAGTGTGGTTAAGCTTTGTGATTACTATGCAGGTTACTACCCTGTCATTAACCGGGATTTGCTGATTACGGCAGCAGCGTTTCATGACATCGGAAAGACCAAGGAGCTTTCCACTTTTCCGGAGAATGATTACACCGATGACGGGCAGCTTCTGGGCCACATCATCATAGGAACGGAAATGGTGGGGGAGAGGATGCGGACCATTCCCGGATTTCCGGAAAAGCTGGCTTCCGAGCTTAAACACTGCATTATTTCTCATCACGGAGAACTGGAATACGGATCTCCAAAAAAACCGGCTCTAATTGAAGCACTTGCCTTAAATTTTGCGGATAACACGGATGCAAAGATGGAAACCATGCTGGAAGTGATAAAGGGTGCAGGAGATAATAAGGGCTGGCTGGGCTTTAACAGGCTGATGGATACCAATATAAGAAAAACTTCCGATGACGTCCGATAAGCCTTTTGACGAAACGGATTTTCTTAAAAGGTCCAAAGGGAAAATAAAAACTTCTCTTTGGACCTTTTATATTTAAAATTTAGAAATTGTTTCGTTTTCCCGATTATTGGATTTAAGAATGGTTGGGTATCCTTACCACATAACATTGTGCTCAAAAGCATGGGCAGAAAAGAAGAAAGGAGAAATCAGATGGAAAGAAACCACATTTTACTGGTGGAAGATGATAAAGAGATCAGAGAAGGGGTAGAGATTTATTTGAGGAGCCAGGGATACCAGGTGTTTCAGGCGGCAGACGGTATGGAAGGTCTTAAGATATTGGAACGGGAAGAGATCCACCTTGCCATTGTGGATGTGATGATGCCGAGAATGGATGGTATTACTATGACGGTAAAGCTGAGACAGGCACATGATTTTCCAGTCATTATCCTGTCAGCAAAATCAGAGGAAGTGGATAAGATTATGGGGCTTAATATAGGCGCTGACGATTATGTGTCAAAGCCCTTTACCCCCATGGAACTTCTTGCCAGGGTTAATTCCCAACTCAGGCGGTACGGAAAGTATATGGATATGCTGGAAGCCAAGGAAGAAAGAGAAAACAGCAATGTCTATGTTATAGGAGGTTTGGAATTAAATGAGGATACGGTGGAGGTTCTGGTGGATGAAAAGCCGGCCAGGCTTACGCCTATGGAATTTAAGATTCTTGCACTTCTCATGAAAAGTCCGGGTCGGGTTTTTTCTGCAGAAGAGATTTATGAAAGGGTTTGGAATGAAAGAGCGGTCAACACGGATACAATCATGGTTCATGTAAGAAAGATCCGGGAAAAAATAGAGATTAATCCCAGAGAGCCAAAATATTTAAAGGTGGTGTGGGGAGTTGGATACAAAATTGAAAAGCAGGCATAGGGTCAGTCTTGTTTTCGCTGTAACTGTGGTTCTGTCCGCCGCAGTAATTATGGTGGGCCTTTACCCATTTTTTAAAAATGAATCAGCTAGATACGAAGAGCAAGTCTATGAAGATGGGGACTTTCTCCGAAAACTGGTATCAGGTAATTATGTTCTTGCCATGGAGCAGGCACAGCGGGAACAAGGCGAGGTAATTTCTCCGTTCCGGTATTTTTTTCCTCTGGCAGAAGAGCAAAAAAGCGTAAGTGAGAACCAGGCGGAAGAAGTGACAGAAGAAATTTTAGGGTATGATGGGGAATTTTTTGTTCAGGTATATGAAGAGGGGCAGGATGATAGAAATGAGTATTTAAAAAATCTGCGCCAAAGCATTATGCAGAAATATGAAAGCTGGGGCCGGGAGTTTGGCAGTTTACGCCATTATATGGATTATCAGATACTGTCTGGAAACGGGGAAGTACTGTCCGACCACGCTCAGGGAAAATCCATTTCCCAAAGCAGTGAGTATGTATTTAAGGCGGCTCTTTATTACGACAGCCTGGGCCGCATGGAAGTTGAACAGACAAACGTAGAAAATGCAGCAGGTTTTGCCAGCAGGCTCCAGGCATATGGAGAATCAGATCCCATGGACAGCAGCTATTGGGAGCAATATCTTTATGAGCCGGAACTGAAGTTCACACCCCCCAGGAATATGACCTTCGTTTACGGTATGACGGCCCAGCAGGCTGCCGCTCTTAAGGAAATCCAGGGAACGGACTGGAACTCCTATCACGTTTCAGGTATTGTCCCCAAAGTTTTTATTGGCCTGATGTGTGCAGTGGGAATTCTGGCTCTTCTTTTCTCCTGCTTTGATGTAAAATGGGCAGAAGACAGCCGAATTCTAAAAGCTCCATTTGAAGCAGTATTTGCAGCTGGATGCGGTGCCGCGGCATTCGGAGCCAATCTTACGGGTCTGGTGGCAATGACCAACAGGGGAGAACTGGAAAATGCCCTTCTCCGGGCCAATTTTCTCCCTGCCGTCGCCGAAATAATGGCAAAGTTATGGAACCTGCTTTGGTGGGCGATTCCCTTTGGAGTGGTATATTGGGCTGTATTATGTATGCGGGATGTGTTTCATATCGGTCTTAAGGCATACCTCATAGACAGGACCTTTTTCGGATATTTCTGGAAGTGGGTGAAATGGCTTTCCAGAAAGGTGTATGATCTTTTATCGAGAATTGATCTCCAGGATCAATCGGACAGAACCATTTTTCGTATCATTGGAATAAATTTTATTATTCTGGCTATTCTCTGCAGTCTGTGGTTTTTAGGAATCGGAGCTCTTTTGATCTATTCCGTGGTCTTGTATATTTTTATGAGAAAATATTACAGGGACTTAAATCAGAAGTACCGGGCACTTTTAAAGGCGGCAAACCAGATTGCAGAAGGAAATCTGGAAGTGACCATTGAAGAGGATCTGGGAGTATTTGAACCTTTTAAAAAGGCAATCCAGAAGATACAGTCCGGGTTTAAAGTGGCTGTAGGTGAAGAGGTCAAAAGCCAGAAGCTGAAAACAGATTTAATCAGCAACATGTCTCATGATTTGAAAACACCTTTGACTGCTATTATCACCTATGTAAGCCTTTTAAGAGAAGAGCATGTGACTCCGGAACAGCGAAAAGCCTATATTGATATTTTGGAACAAAAGTCCATGCGTTTAAAATCCCTTATAGAGGATTTGTTTGAAATAAGCAAGGCTAACAGCAATAATGTTACCTTGAATTTAGAGGAAGTGGATATTGTAAGCCTTTTAAAGGAAGTCAGCTATGAACTCAGTGATAAAATTGAGGAATCTGCCATTGATTTCCGATGGAATCTGCCTGACGAAAAAATAGTTCTCCCTCTGGACAGTCAGAAGACCTACCGAATATTTGATAATCTTTTAACAAATATTATTAAATATGGAATGCCGGACACCAGGGCCTATATTGATATGAAAAAAGAAGATGGTTATGTAACCATTGCTATGAAAAATATTTCCGCCTCCGAACTGACCTTCAACCCCCAGGAGATTACGGAACGATTTGCCCGGGGGGATCAGTCCCGCAATACAGAAGGATCGGGACTTGGAATGGCTATTGCCAAAAGCTTTGTGGAGCTTCAGAACGGCAGACTTCAGGTGGAAGTGGAAGCTGATTTGTTCCGTGTTATCATCCGTTGGCCCATTACTTTATAAGTATGCCTCAGTAAAAAAAAGAAACCTTCTTGAAAACCTGAGAATAACTGTTTATACTGGAGAGAGAAGGTTTATAAAATGAAAACGGAGGGTACTATTATGATAATACAAAGCAGACGGGTATGGATTGCAGGACAGTTTATTCCGGCACAGCTTCAGGTAGAAGACGGAAAGATTCAGGCAATCCGGAATTATGAAGAAATGAAGGCAGATCAGGATTATGGGGAAAAGCGGATCGTCCCCGGATTTATTGATATTCACACTCATGGGGCCTATGATTACGATACAAATGATGGAGAACCTCAAGGGCTGCGGGAATGGATGAGAAGAATTCCGGAGGAAGGTGTAACGGGAATTCTTCCCACCACGGTGACCCAGATGCCCGATGTGCTGACAAAGGCAGTTGCCAGTGTGGCATCGGTAGCGGAAGACACATATGAGGGGGCGGAGATTCTTGGAATCCATTTTGAAGGCCCTTATCTGGATATGAAATACAAGGGTGCCCAGCCGCCGGAAGCTATTGCAAAGACTGCCGTAGACCAGTTCCAGATGTATCAGGAGGCAGCAAGAGGCTGGATTAAATACATTACTCTGGCGCCGGATCATGATGAGAATTTTGCATTGACAAAATACTGCAGGGAAACAGGCGTTGTGGTCAGCATGGGTCATTCTGCGGCTACCTATGAGCAGGCATTGATGGCAATTGCAAATGGGGTTACTTCCATGACTCATGTATACAATGGAATGACACCTTATCACCACAGGAATCCGGGGCTGGTAGGAACAGCACTGCGGGTGAGGGATATTTACGGCGAGATCATATGTGACGGCTGTCATTCCCACCTGGCGGCACTGAATACGTTCTTCACTGCCAAAGGACGGTATTATGGAATTATGATCAGTGATTCTCTCCGGGCTAAGAACTGCCCTCCAGGCGGAAACTACCAGTTAGGAGGCCATGAAATTGAGATCAGAGAAAACGGACTGGCTTATTTAAAAGGGACTGAAACTATTTCTGGGAGTACCTTAAGAATGAACAAAGGCTTAAGACTGCTGGTGGAAGAGGCTATGATCCCATTTGACTGGGCCATTGATTCCTGTACCATTAACCCTGCCAGATGTCTGGGGATTGATAACAGAAAAGGACGGCTGGTTGCCGGATATGATGCGGATATGGTAGTTTTGGAAGATTCCTATGATGTGGTACAGACCTATTGCAGGGGAGCGGCCATGCTGTAAGACGATCGAGCTATGTAAAATAAGGGTTGAAGGAATGTTTTTTTCCTTCAACCCTTATATAAGTTCAATGATTCCTACAATATTCTCACATTTTTCAAAGCGCCTGTTTGAGCAAACTCCGTCCATTCACACACATTGACAGCATGATCTCCAATGCGTTCCAGATATTTTGCCACCATGAGCAAATCGATGCATTGGTCAATGTGCGCGTTGGACTGTTTTAATAATTCCACCACATCATTTTTTACCTTGTCAAACAACTCATCCACCACATCATCCTTTTTCTGAAGGTCCTTTGCAGCCTGTAAGTCCTGATTGATAAAAGCTTCAATAGAAGAGTGGACCATTTCCTTTGCCGCTGCCGCCATAGCCGGAATGTGGCGGATTACATGGTAAACGTGCTCTCCTTTTAAGCGAAGAACAAGCTCTGCAATGTCAGAAGCGTGATCCCCAATTCTCTCTAAGTCTGTAACTACCTTAAGAGCGCTGGAAACCACTCTCAAGTCTCCGGCAACCGGCTGCTGGCGCAGGATCAGGGAAAGGCAGCGGGCTTCAATGGAACGTTCTAAGTCATTAATAGTCCGGTCCCCTTTAATAATATCCTCTGCTTTTTCAAAATTCTGGTCCTCAAAAGCAATAAAGCATTGCTCAATAGAGTTTTCAACCAATCTCCCCATTTCTTTAATATCGTTATTTAAAAGATTTAATTCAAGTTCATAATTAACTCTCATTGACATGTTCGTATCTCCTTTTCTTCCATAAATAAAGCCGGATCAGCCAAAACGTCCTGTAATATAATCCTCGGTTCTGGAGTCTTTGGGAACAGTGAACAGCTCAGTAGTGGGAGCGTATTCCACTATTTCTCCAACCAGGAAAAACGCGGTGTGATCTGCAATTCTGGTAGCCTGCTGCATGTTGTGGGTAACAATTGCGACTGTATATTTTTCCTTCAGTTCATCCATTAAATCTTCGATTTTTAAGGTGGAAATAGGGTCTAAGGCAGAAGTTGGCTCATCCATGAGAAGAACCTCAGGTTCAACAGCAAGTGCCCGGGCAATGCAAAGGCGTTGCTGCTGGCCTCCGGAAAGACCCAGGGCTGATTTTTTTAACCGGTCTGAGACTTCATCCCAAAGCGCAGCGCCCTTTAAGCTTTTTTCCACAATGGTGTCAAGCTCTGATTTATTCTTGATGCCGTGTATTCTGGGTCCATAAGCCACATTGTCATAAATGCTCATGGGAAATGGATTAGGCTGCTGGAATACCATGCCGATTTTTTTACGCAGCAGGGTGGTATCCACTCTTGGATCGTAAATATTTTCTCCGTCCAGTAAGACATCTCCTTCAATAACAACTCCGGGCACCAAGTCATTCATTCTGTTTATGGTTTTTAAATAAGTAGATTTTCCACATCCGGAAGGCCCTATAAAGGCAGTGATTTTATTTTTGTAAAGATCTAAGTTTATGTTTTTCAACGCGTGGTTTGTGCCGTAGTGAAGATTTAAATTGCTGGTTGAAATTTTTACTGTATTAGTACTCATGATTCTTTGACCTCCGTATTAAATTTATGGGAGAGAAACTTTGCCAGTCCGTTGATTGCCAGTACAATGGCCAGAAGGACAACTGCGATTCCAAAGGCCTGATCGTATTTGGCTTTCTGCATGGATAAGTAAAGCTGAATAGTAAGGGTTCCGCCGGATTCCAATATTTTTCCAAAAAAATCTTTTGGAAGAAGGTAGCCGCTTCCGGCAGTAAAGAGAAGAGCAGCGGATTCTCCCACAATTCGTCCAATGGATAAAATAACACCTGTAACAATACCGGGCATAGCACTGGGAAGAAGAATGGTCCTTATCATATACCATTTGGTAGCTCCAATGCCCAATGCACCGGACCGATAGCTTTCAGGAACGGTTTTCAGAGCTTCCTGTGTGGTTCTGGTAATAAGGGGCAGGATCATAAGTGCCAAGGTCAGGGAGCCGGTGAGAATAGAATATCCAAGGCCCAAAGTAGTTCCGAAAAATACATAGCCGAACAGGCCGAAAATAATAGAAGGAATACCGGATAAGGTTTCCGTTGTAAATTCTATTACACGGACTGCCCTGCCTCCTTTTGCATATTCATTTAAGTAAATGGCAGAGCCCACGCCCAAAGGAGTGGCGATGAGCAGTGTGATGATAACAATGTATAAAGTATTAACAATATTTCCTATAATACCAAAGGTTCCTTTAATTGTACTGGGAACACTAGTCAAAAATTCTATGTTAATCTGAGAAATACCCCGGGCAAATACATATCCCATAATTCCGACCAGAACCAGAATGGAGATAGAAGCACATAAATAAATGAGGGCTGTCAGAACCATATCTGAAATACGGGTTTTCCGATTATAAATGCTGTATGGAGCAGCAGGATTTTGCTGAGCCGGAATAACTAAATTATTGGTCATGGCGTTCCACTCCTTTCTTTGAGCTTACTCTGGGTTTTATGGGCCGGTCTGCTTCTACTGCAGACTTTTTTAACAATCTGCTAAGGGAAAGATTAATAATCATGATAAATGCAAACAAGACAAGTCCAATTGTGAAGAGTACCTGTTTGTGAAGTCCGGAAGAGTAGGACATTTCTGATACAATGGCAGTGGTCAGGAAGCGGACAGAGTTAAATGGAAGAGGCATATTTACCACACTTCCTGAAACCAGACTGATAGCCATGGCCTCGCCGATGGCCCGCCCTGTTCCTAGTACGATAGAAGTAATAATACCTGATTTTGCAGCCGGAATCACCACATTAAAAATAGTCTGAATCTTGGTGGCTCCAAGGGCCAGGGAAGCGCTCCTTAAATGCCCTGGTACAGAGCGGAGAGCTGTCTCGCTGATATTGATTACCGTAGGAAGGATCATGAGAGCCAGAACCAGAACTGCGGAAATCAAGTTTGCACCTCCTGTAAACTGATGAGTTGAGGAACCTGCAAATATTTTCAATTCCAACTTATACATAAGAGGGTTTAAAATCAGGATTCCAAGAAGTCCGTAAACAACAGATGGAATACCTGCCAGAAGTTCCACTGCCGGACGCACCACCCCTGCAAGTTTTGGAGGAGCAGTTTCCGCCAGAAAAACAGCGGTCATGACTCCGATGGGAACGCCTATGAGAATTGCCATGGCTGTTCCTGCTATAGAGGTCAAAATAACATAGAGGATGCCAAAGCTGGGCGAAGCTGCCTGGGGCTGCCAGACAGTGCCGAATAAAATATCCAGGATGCCCACCTTAAAAAGCGCCGGAGTGCCACTTAGAAGCATATAAAGACTGATGGAAGCAACAGCCAGAACGGCAAAGAAACCGCAGACAGTAAAGATAACTTCCGCAGTTTTTTCTACACCTGATTTGCTTCCCTGTCCTCCGAATATGGAATAAGACTTTGGTTGCATAAACAAGCTCCTTTCGTAAAACGGGATACAACAGGATTGGCTGCTGTATCCCTCTGTAAAATTTATTTTTTAATTAGTTAGCCGGAATCAGGCCAACGGATTCAACCAGTTCTTTTCCTTCATCGGACTGGATAAACTCGAACAATGCCTGTACAACATCTGTCTGTTCTGAGATTTCTCCTTTGGTAGCCATAACGAATGGGCGGCTTAAGAAGTAAGAACCAGCCTTAATGTTTTCCGGAGTAGGGGCTGTACCTTCCAGGCTCAGAGCTTTTACTGAGTCATCAAGAACGTCTAAGGAAACATATCCGATGGAGCCGGGAGTAGAAGCGACCTTGGCCATAACTGCTCCGGTGCTGTCTAATTCATTGCTGTACTTACATGCATCTTCCAGCTTTAAAAGTTCTTCAAATGCGCTTCTTGTACCGGAACCGGATTCACGTCCGATTACAACGATTGGCTGGTCAGTACCGCCGGCATCTTTCCAGTTGGTGATTGTTCCGTTGTAAATGTTAATCAGCTCATCCTTTGTCAGACTCTCTGCTGTATTGTCAGTGTGGGTAACTACTGCGATTCCATCGATTGCAACGATGTTTTCAGCAATGCCCTTTGCCTTTTCCTCGTCCTTTAAGTTACGGGAAGAGTTTCCTATATCTGCAGAACCGTTTCCAGCTGCTTCAATCCCTGCGCCAGAACCGATGAATTCGGCCTGAACGGTAACATCAGGATATTTTTCCATAAAAACTTCACCTAAAGCAGTTGCAAACTTCTCCATGGAGGTAGAACCTACCATGCTGATGGAACCCTTTAACTCAGCGGCGGCTTCTTCACTGGAAGCAGCAGCGGTGGTTCCGGCAGTTGTTGCGGCTGCGGAAGTCTCTGTCTCTTTATTACTGCTGGCGCATCCGGCTAAACTTCCCATAATTAAAGCAGCTGCTCCTGCAAGTGCAAATACTTTGCCATATCTTTTTTTCATCATTATTATTCTCCTCTTTTCTCAAAAAAATGCTTTCGCTTACATGATGAAGTATATCAGCCTCTAAATTCTTTTGATATCATGTTTTTGTATAGAAAATGTAAAGGTTGTGTAAAGCTGCTATTTTAAATAAAATAAAAAAAATGACCTGATTTGTAAAAAAAACAGGGATTGACTGGACAGAATGGTCGAAAATGTGGTAAATTGTAACGTACACTTGATCTTAAAAGGAAGAAAGAAGAAGCGTTCCATAAATTAGAAGCACATAGGAACGGAAGGAAACAGGAGGACGTTTTGATGGGAGCATATCAACTGAAAATCACGATCAAAGGGAGCAAGCCGCCGATTTGGAGGAGGGTTTTGGTACCGGAAGGCATTACATTTGAAAAACTGCACCGGATTATTCAGACTGCATTCTGCTGGACCGATGATCACCTGTATGAATTTGAATTCCGGTCCGAAGGAGTACGGGTTGCCCTTAATAAAGAAGGCAGACTTGGAGAGTTTGAATATGTATCGACCAGTGCGGCCATTGACCAATTGGTATCCGGTACCAGTAAATTTACTTATATCTATGATTGCGGTAATAATTGGGAGCATGTCATCCAGGTAGAAGATCGGATTACAGACTATAAGGAGAGCTTTGCCCAGGTTGTTAAATTCAAAGGAGATTCAATTCCGGAAAATTGCGGAAGCTTAGATGGATATTATGTGCTTTTAGAACAATCCTCAAACAAGATAAAGCCTTATGATATAGGCTCTATTAATAAATGCCTAAGTAATAAACAGGAGCAGGAAAAAGTCTATATGAAAGACATTTATAACTGCTATGATAAAAACAGTCTTTTGGAAATCGGCAGAAGGCATCATGTGAGCGGGCTATCTAAACTAAAAAAGGAAGAACTGGTAGATCAAATCATAGATCGCATTTTAGATAAGGAGGCTATGAGCTCCTACTTCCTCTGCGCCCGTGATTCAGAAATAGATCTGTTTGAACAGATAATAGCAGGAAATCATAAAGTTCCGGATTCTAAATCAGAAGAAATGGACTTTCTTTATGCAGGAGGCTATGTGACTGCAGGGGCTGACGACAGCTTTATGGCAGCAGCAGAAGTGATAAAAGCATATAAAACATGGAAAACACCGGAATTTGAAGAAACACGCAGGCGCCTCAGTAAAATATCAGACTGCCTTTTGGCTGCTAATACCTTGTATGCAGTTACCCCTCCCTCTGTTGTGCTGGAAACATTTAATAAATATGAAGACACCAAGCTTACTCACAACGAGCTGCTTCAGGCCTACGAGCTTCTTTTGCCATACCGCTGCCTGGTAGAATACGTTGACGGCAATTTTGCAGACGGCGCCTTGATCGAACAGAACGGTTTAAAAGAACTGCTGAAAATGCAGAAGAAAGTTCCCTATTATATTCCCGACCTGTCAGAAATACGCTCCATGGCAGACAACTCAGGTTTTATCATGACTAAAGAATTAGACCGTTTTGGCAGTTTCCTGATTGAGGAGATGAATGTTCCTGAGGATAGGATTCCATATATTCTGCATCAGGTCCAGGCAGAAATCAGCACAGGCGGACAGCTTCAGGATGTGATTGACGACCTGGAAGAGGCAGAAGTTATATTTGAAAACGATGAACAGACAAAAGCCTTTTCTTCTATTATCAATGATGTCTGGAATCACACCCGGATGGTACTCAACAGAGGTCATAAGCCTTATGAAATGGTTATGAAGGGTTTGGAAGACAAATCTGTCCAAAGAAGAAATGCAGAAAAAGTCTATCCCAACGATCCATGTCCCTGTGGAAGCGGAAAAAAACATAAGAAATGCTGTGGAAAGAAAAACTAAGATTTTTAACGAGCCTGATCTTTGTAACAGGGAGATCAGGCTCCAATTAAATGTAGTAATTGTTAAAAAAATCATGTTTTTCGAAATAAACAAAATATTCAAAAAAGTTGTTGACATTTCTTGTTTCCTTTGTTATGATATAACTCGTTGCTGAAACAGGCAACAAACTCTTCTTTCTAACACATCGGCGAACGATGAAAAAGTTTGAAAGAAAAATAAAAAAGTGGTTGACAGAAACTGCTGACCATGATAGACTATGAAAGTTGCTGCTGAGACAGTAACACACAAAAAGCACTTTGAAAACTGAAGATTGAACAGTATGTAAAACCCTGAAAATTCTAATAAAACAAGTCATGTTTGATGGCTTTGAATGAGAAATTTCAGAACGAATACAAGCAATTGTATACGAACCAAACAACAAGTAAAACGGGAATAAATTAGCTAGTTAGTTGATTTTGACCCAGATTGAACAACCATTTAATTTGAGAGTTCGAT
>CABJBA010000008.1 GCA_902363735.1 Clostridiaceae bacterium | reverse complement strand
CAACATGTGCAGCTGACTGTCACTAATAGGTCGAGGGCTTAACCAGGTTGGTATAGGTAAGAGGAAGTAAGAACGGATGATAGATATATAACAATGTGTGGTTTTGAGGGTATATGCCTCAAGAAGAGCAATAATCCTCGATAGCTCAGTTGGTAGAGCAAACGGCTGTTAACCGTTGGGTCGTAGGTTCAAGTCCTACTCGGGGAGCTTAGGCCCCATGGTCAAGCGGTTAAGACATCGCCCTTTCACGGCGGTAACACGAGTTCGAATCTCGTTGGGGTCAGTAAGTCATCTGCTAAGTAAGCGTTTATGCTCACTAAATATGATGACGTATATTGCACATGAGCGATTAAAATATAATTGCTGAGTGCTCATAGCAGTGCCGATGTGGCTCAATTGGCAGAGCAGCTGATTTGTAATCAGCAGGTTATCGGTTCGAGTCCGATCATCGGCTTTGGAAAAGCATATAAATTTCCAGTAGTAATATTTAGGACCTTTAGCTCAGTTGGTTAGAGCAACCGGCTCATAACCGGTCGGTCCCGGGTTCGAGTCCCCGAAGGTCCACTGAACTAAACTAAATATTTGATAATCTGGCCTGGTGGCTCAGCTGGTTAGAGCGCCGCCCTGTCACGGCGGAGGTCGTGGGTTCGAATCCCATCCGGGTCGTTGGCGTAATTTTTACATAAAATTAGCCATTCGATAAGCCAGAAGCAAGTCGAAAGTTTTATTTAAAGAAATACAGGCTTTACAAACCAGCAAGTAAGTTGTATAATACTTACTAGATTATTTGGGATCTTAGCTCAGCTGGGAGAGCATCTGCCTTACAAGCAGAGGGTCATAGGTTCGAGCCCTATAGGTCCCATTTTCATGAGAAATCATGAAAAATGCCGGCGTGGCGGAACAGGCAGACGCACAGGACTTAAAATCCTGCGGGCTTAATCGCCCGTACCGGTTCGATTCCGGTCGCCGGCACTTGCCTTTAAAGGTAAACAATCAGATTATGTGTGTGTAGCTCAGCTGGATAGAGCACTTGGCTACGGACCAAGGTGTCGGGAGTTCGAATCTTCTCACGCACGTAGGGAAAATCCTTATTTTGTAAGGATTTGTAAAAAGAAAGGCATCCTGTAAAGGGTGCCTTTTTCGTGCATTACTAAGCTTTTAGAATATATTTGATTATGTTTTTAATAGGAAGTATTACATAAAGAATGCCAAGACATTGGCATGATAAAAAGATAAGGTGGGTATCCTTCTGGGCCTGCCTTGTTTTTTTATAAAATAAAAAGATTTAGCTATAAGCCTTGAATTGTTATTTGAATAAGTTATTCCAGTTTGTGTCCACATATTTTTTTGCCAGCTCAATCAGGAATTTATGGGGAGGATTCATGATCAGATCTTTCCTATAAATAATGGAATGAGTTCGGTATATCTTAGGTTCCAGAGAAAAGAAGGTAATCCGATCGGTGGAGATTCCATTCCATGACGGGATAAATCCAACTCCAATGTTATTGGATACCATATCGCAAATGGACTGGGCGTGGGAAGTGCTGCAGGCTATGGTTGGGTTAAAATCCTGTTTATTAAAAAAATCTTCTACCAGGTATCTGATACAGGAACCTTTATGCTGCAATATAAAAGGATATTTATAGAACTGCTCCAGAAGCTGTTCATTGTTTAAGGTCCGATTTCGGCTTCCGCTCAGCTTTTGGCAATAGGGATGAGCGCTGGGAGCTGCAAATATGACTTCTTCTTTTTTTAATTCAATGCTTTGCCCTTTAAACTGTTCCAGAGAATTGGCTGCAACAAGAGCCAGATCCAGTTCGCCTCTGGATATAAGGCTGCTGGTAGAGCGAATATTATCATCCGACAGAACAAGTTCCACCCTTGGGTAATACTTGCGAAAATCAGCCAGAATGTAGGAGAGCATCTGCAGGGAACTGGAAGAGGAAGTGCCTATTCGAATGCGGCTGGTATTGGATACGCGCTTTATGTCTTTTTCCAGGTTTTTCGTTAAGCAAATTATCTTTCTGGCATATTCTGCATAAAGATTTCCCACGGGTGTAAGGGTATAGGTACCGCTGGATCTTTGGAATAAAGGGGTTCCCAGTTCTGCTTCCTGTTTGGTAAGAAATTGACTGAGGGTAGGCTGTGATATGTAAAGTTTTTTAGCAGCTTTGGTCATATTACCGGTCTCGGCCAGTGCCAGTATATATTCTAAATATCTGATGTCCATAAGAACTCCTGTTTTCTCGAAAAAATAAGCTTATTATAAGCAATGGCTATAATAAAAATAGGAAAGGGTTATTGGAAAAAGTGCACAAATATAGATATAATTATAACATAAAAATAATAAAAAATATATTGAAAAAAGGAGGTGAAGTATTTTTGTTTAAAAATAAGCTATTTTTTTGTTTATAAAATTAAATAAATATTGAAAATGGCAAAAATAACACAAAGAAAAGAAGTGTTATTAAGGAGGGAGGAATATGGCAGGATATAAGTTCCTGCTATAAAAATGAAATGAAATCATACATAGCAAAGCGCTCAGGGCAGATGATATTGATTATTTTTCTGATATCCATTTTTACATTCATGCTGGTGTCCATGATTCCTGGAGATCCCGTATATGCCATGCTGGGATCAGAAGTAGCACAGGAAGAATACGACAGAGTATATCATGAATTAAAATTGGATCAGCCTGTAATCAACAGGTACTTTAGCTGGCTGGGAGGAGCACTTCAGGGGGATTGGGGACAATCCACGCAGTTTCATAAAAGCACGCTGGAAGTAATCAATGAGCGAATCCCCATTACTCTTTTTTTTTCCATCACTGCATTCATAATAAGTATTCCCCTTGGAATATTTTTCGGGGTTATCAGTGCAGTATACAGAGGCCGTCCGGCAGATACGGCGGTGACCTTCATTGCTAATATAACGGCCTGTTTGCCCCAATTTTGGATTGCTTTATTAGTCATGTATGTCTTTGCCATGAAGCTTGGCTGGCTTCCTTCTTATGGATTTACTTGGTTTCATGTGGATCTGGCTGCTGGTATCAGGCAAACAATCATGCCATTGTTTTGTCTCGCACTTGGAGGAATTGCAACGGTGACCAGACAGACACGATCCAGTATGCTGGAAGTTATCCGACAGGATTATGTCAGAACCGCCAGAAGCAAGGGGATTTCACAGCGAAGGGTTATTTATCTCCATGCTCTTAAAAATGCTTTGATACCTGTTATTACCATTTTGGGAATGCGTCTTGGTTCCATGCTGGCAGGCTCCATGTTTGTAGAATCTGTATTCAATATTCCTGGAATGGGCTCTTTATTTGTAAAGGCCATTCAGTCAAGAGATATTCCTGTTGTTCAGGCGTGTGTTCTGGTTACGGCTCTTGTATCCTGTATCATCAACCTTATGACGGATATTTTATATGCAGTGGTTGACCCAAGAGTCCGCTATGAATAAGGAGGCAGAATCATGAAAAAAAACGGAAGATGGAAAAAAACAGTTAAAACATTATTTGCGAGAAAAGTTGCTGCTTTCAGCGCTATTGTGGTTGCAATCTTTGTTCTCATGGCTGTGTTTGCGCCTTTGATCGCACCTTATGATCCTAATTACCCGGATTTCGCTTCCTTTCTTCAGGGACCGGGCAAAGATCATATTCTGGGTACCGATAATTACGGGCGGGATGTTTTAAGCAGGATCATATATGGAACCAGAGTCAGCCTGATTATCGGTGTATTTGCAGTGATGATTGCCTGTGTTGCCGGCACCTTTCTGGGAATGGTTGCAGGTTATTTCGGCGGGATTGTGGATGATGCAATCACTAGGATTATGGAAGCGATCCGTGCCATTCCCCAGATCATTCTGGCTATGGCTCTGACAGCCGTATTTGGAAGCGGTATCCGAAATTTAGCCATTATTCTGGGGATATCCTCCATGGCAGGTTATGTCCGAATGATGAGAGGGCAGGTTCTCACAATCAAGCAGGCCGATTATATCATGGCAGGAAAGCTGCAGGGCAACAAAAATTTCAGGCTGATGTTAAAACACATTCTGCCCAACAGCATTTCGCCGATTATTGTCATGATGACTCAGCAGGTAGGCCAGACCATTCTGGCAGAAGCAGGACTTAGCTTTCTGGGACTTGGAATCAGTGCGCCCACTGCCTCCTGGGGAGGTATGGTCAGTGACGGCCGCTTGTTTCTTCTCCAAAACCCTGTATTTGCACTGACTCCGGGTGTCTGCGTGGCAGTGCTGGTTATCTGCCTCAACATGTTTGGCGATGGAGTAAGGGATGCTTTGGATCCAAGACTCAGAGGTGAGGTGTGATAGGAGGAGACAAAATGGAACACTTGTTGGAAATAAAAAATATTGAGACCTGTTTTAAAACAGACGGACAGCTTGTAAAGGCGGTAGATGCAGTCTCCATGTATTTAAACCCGGGAGAAATCATTGGTATTGTAGGGGAATCAGGAAGCGGAAAATCAGTCACTATGATGAGTATGCTTCAGCTGATCAGCTCTCCCGGAAAAGTTACAGGAGGAGAGGTTTACATCCGGGGAGATGAGCGGAATATGCTGGAGTATGGTGAAAACAGTGAGGAAATGCGCCAAATGCGGGGAGGAAAAGTGAGCATGATTTTCCAGGAGCCCATGACCTCTTTAAATCCTGTTTTGACCATAGGCTTTCAGATACGGGAAAACATCATGGAACATCTTAAGCTAAATAAAGAAGAAGCCAAAAGGCGTACCATTGAGATGCTGAAGCTGGTTAACATACCGGATGCAGAGGAACGTTTCAATTATTACCCTCAGCAATTCTCAGGCGGTATGCGCCAGCGTATCATGATTGCCATGGCTATGTCATCGGAGCCAACCATACTGGTGGCGGATGAAGCGACTACTGCTTTGGATGTGACAACCCAGGCCCAGCTTCTGGAAATGATCAGGGATATTGCGAAGAAGACCAATACTGCGGTCATTATTGTCACACATAATCTAGGGATTGTGGCCAGATTTGCAGAACGGATTTATGTCATGTATTCGGGCAGCGTTGTGGAAATGACAGATGCAAAACGGTTGTTTGCAGAGCCGGAGCATCCCTATACCAGGGCACTGCTCAGAGCCATACCAAGGCTTGATGATCCCAAGGACCGTATTCTGATTCCCATTGACGGACTTCCGCCTAATCCTGCCGCCAGACCGGACTTCTGCCCATTTTATGAGCGCTGTGAATACGGTATGGATCAGTGTAGGGAAAATCCAAAGCCTGCACTCAAAGAAATCGGAAAAGGACATTTTGCGGCATGTCATCTCTCAGAAAAAGAAAAGCTGGTAAAAGCGGAGGAAATTGCTGCCAAGGAAATAAAAAAGGCACCTGACATAGAAATAGGAGAGGATATCTGTCTGGAAGTCAGAAATGTACGAAAATATTTTCCCATCTACAAAGGTATGATCCGGAAGACGGCGGGAGAGGTAAAGGCCATAGAGCAAATTGAATTTTCAATCAGAAAGGGAGAAACTCTTGGCATTGTAGGGGAATCAGGATGCGGCAAAACAACTTTGGCCAGATGCATTATGAGGGTGTACAAGCCTGAGGAGGGACAGATTGTCTTTAACGGTACGGATATTGCAGGCTTTAACGACAGGCAGATGTATCCGTTTAGAAGAAAAATATCTATGATTTTTCAAGATCCGTTTTCATCTCTGGATCCAAGGCAGACAGCCGAGTCCATTGTGGGGGAATCCCTTCTTCTTCATAAGCTGGTAAAGAACAAGGAAGAATATAATTCCAGGGTGGATGAGCTATTCCGTATTGTAGGACTGGACCCTGCTTTAAAGTACCGGGTGCCCCATGAGTTTTCAGGTGGACAGAGACAGAGAATCGGAATTGCAAGAGCCCTTTCTTCTGAGCCGGATCTGATCCTGTGTGATGAGCCAATTTCAGCACTGGATGTTTCCATTCAGGCACAGATTATTAATCTATTGGAAGAACTGCAGTCCAAGCTGGGACTTACCTATTTATTTATTGCCCATGATCTGGCGGTTGTGAAACACATCAGCAACCGGATTCTGGTTATGTATCTTGGAAGAGTCATGGAGGTTGCAGATTGTGAAGAGTTATATAACAATACCCTCCATCCTTACACGAAAACACTGTTAAGTGCGGTTCCGGTGGCAGATCCTTCTGTTGAGGAATCCAGAGAACGGGTGCCAATACGGGGAGAGGTGCCAAGTCTTACCAACAGGCCGTCTGGCTGTCCTTTCCATGACAGATGCGATCATGTACGGGAGAGGTGCCGAAAGGAAATTCCACAGCTTCGAGATGTTGGAGATCATCATGAGGTTGCATGTTTCTTATACGATTAGTAGTTATATGATTTATTTAAATATAAGCTGATGACTTAATTAAAGGAGGATTACATTATGAAATTAACAAAGAGAGTTCTGTCTCTGACACTGGCAGCAGTCATTGCCGCAGGGATGACCGCCGGATGCGGAGGAAGCAGGAAAGCAGAAGCTCCTGCAGAAACATCTTCTCAAAGCAGTGAAATCACGTCGGCAGAATCTAAGGGGGGTGAAAACGCTGCTGCTTCTGATATTGCAGAAGGCGGGAAACTGGTGATTGCCATTCCTCAGGTCCAAAATACATTTTTTATGCCCCAGTCTACGACCACAAGTGACCGTTTTGGTGCACAGCCTGTTATTGAACCGCTGGGGAGAGCCGATGAGGAAGGAAATTACTACCCATGGCTGGCAGAAGAATTTTATGCAGATCCTGATAATCTGACATTCAGCATTAAGCTGAGGGAAGGCGTGAAGTTCCATGACGGATCAGACTGTGATGCGGAAGCGGTAGCCTGGAACCTTCAGAAATACATAGATAATGGTAAGGCCAGTGAACTGGGATCGCCAAAGGAAATTACAGTAGTTGATGACAGGCGTATTGAGATTCAGTATGAAAAATGGGCAAATGACTGGGATAATGTCATAGGAGATGTTTTTATTATCTCGAAAGAGTCTTATGAGAAGAATGGAGAAGAGTGGTGCAAGACCAATGCAGTTGGAACGGGTCCGTTTATTCAGAAGTCTTTTATTGTTGACAATAAGATTACATACGTGAAAAACGATAACTATCGGATCGGAGGACTTCCCCATATTGATGAATTGGAAATTGATATGGTCATGGATACCAATACGTTAATGTCAGCTCTTCTGAATAAAGAAGTCAGTGTGGCCATGAAGTTTGAAAATGATGCAATTATCAATACTGTAAAACAAGCAGGATTTGAAAGCATTGGAAGGAAGAATGCAAACTGTGCCGATATCAAGCACATTATCTGGAACAGCAAAAGCGACAAGCATCCAATGGGAGACTTAAAGGTCCGGCAGGCGATTATGCATGCCATTGAGTGGGAGCAGGTAGCCAAAGCCTTATCCGGCGGTCTGGGTGAGGCGACACCGCTGTTTTGTACCTCTGATTCCTGGGCTTATTCACCGGTGGATTTTTATGAGTATAATCTTGACCTGGCAAAGCAGATGCTTTCAGATGCAGGATATCCAAATGGATTTGAGACAACCATTTATACCAAATCCCAGGACAATGACACGGCTACTGCATTTCAGGCAATATTGTCTCAGATCGGAATAAAGGCAGCAATAGAAACACTGGACAGTTCTGCTCTGGCAGCAATACAGAAGGAAGATGACATCGATGGATTTATTGCTAACAGGGGAGCCAGCAAAATGGACTTCACCAACAATTATATCCGTCTGTATTCTTCGGAAGGAATTAAGAATCATGGTATTATGCTTCGGCCTGCAGAATTTGAAGAGCCTTTATTTGCAGCACGGGCAGCTGTAACAGTAGAAGAAAAGAAAGAAAATCTTCAGAAGGCGGCTAAAGCGCTTGTAGCTGATTATGTAATGATTACTCCAATGGCGGTTATTTATTATGAATCATTTGCCGTTCCGGGAGTGAAAGAAAGTGGAATTTATAATGTAAGTCTTGAACAGTGGACACCGGAAGCCGTTCACTGGACCAAATAGCTGATTATTTGACTTTAAGGAGGACCCAACATGCTGGGAGATAAGATAAAAGTGCAGTCCAAGGTTGTATCGGATTATACGGATGAACAGTTACGATTCATCAAACAGATGGGCATAAACCATGTATACGTTATTTTTACGGATGAACATACCAATTATGATTCGGTTATGTCATTTATGGAACGGCTTCATAAATTCGGCTTAACTGTAACAGATGGGGGAAATGTACATTTGTATAAGAGCGATGCCATTCATTTGGGGCTGCCGGGACGGGATGAAGCAATTGAAGCGTATAATAATTTCAACCGGATTTTAGGAAAAGCAGGAATCCCGGTGGGGTATATGACCTGGGAGCCAAACCAGGTGCTGACTACAAGATTTGGTGTAGGCCAGCATACAAGAGGCAGCATTGGCCGTATTGTGGATATTGAGGAGCTGGAAGCACGGCCTTACTCCCATGGAAGATTTTATTCGAAAGAGGAGATGTGGGAAAACTTTAAATATTTCCTCGACAAGGTCCTGCCTGTGTGTGAAGAAGCAAATATAAAGATTGCTCTTCATCCCAATGATCCTCCTGTGGACTGCCTCCTTGGAATTTCCAATCTGATTACTTCGGCAGAAGATTACAAACATGCTTTTGAATTGGCAGGAAACAGTCCGTATCTGGGCATGAAAATGTGCCTGGGCTGCTGGCTGGAAGGCGGAGACAAGTTTGGAAATGTGATGGAAGATATCAAATACTTTGTAGAAAACCAAAAGGTACTTCTGGTACACTTTAGAAATGTCAGTGCAACAATACCCTATTTTGAGGAGACTCTTTTAGAAGACGGATATATGGATATGTACCAAGTGATGAAACAGCTGGCGGGCAGTGATTATGATGGTGCAATTCATGTGGATCATGTGCCGGTATGGGGAGAGGGGGTAGGGGGAGAAAACTCTTCCTGGGCTTACAGCACCGGATACATGAAAGCCCTTTTAAGATGTGCAGCATCAGAACTAAATAAACCATGCAGGTAAATATTAATGATACAGTATGAGAAAAGATATATGATTGTTCCTCATTGGCGCAATAAGGAATGGGTGATGGAAAAGGCACAGGAAGCTTTGAAAGCTCCTGTGCTCCATATCACCGATGTACCCAGTCCCAAAAGCGAAGGGGGAAGGCATGATTACTATTCCAATGGCGATTACTGGTGGCCGGACCCCAATTCTCCTGATGGACTGCCTTTTATCCAAAAGGACGGACAGACAAATCCTGGTAATTTTAACAGCCACAGAATCATCCTGCGTCAAATGAGAACCAATGTAGTGTTTCTTACTTCAGCCTATTGTCTGACAGGAAAAGAAGAGTATGCCCAAAAGGCTGTGCAGCACCTAAAGGAATTTTTTCTTGACAAAGAAACATATATGGCGCCTCATCTGTCTTATGCTCAGGCGATTCAGGGCAGATGCCCGGGAAGGGGAATCGGAATCATAGATACCCTGCATTTGGTAGATGTGGTGTTTGCCGCAGAGAAGTTAAAAATGTCCCATGATATGAATACAGATGTATATACCGGTTTAAAAAAATGGTTTTCTAAGTATCTTGGCTGGATGCTGACTGACAGTAATGGGATTGAGGAAATGAACAAGGATAATAATCATGGTGTTTGTTTCTTTGTTCAGGCAGCAGCTTTTGCTTTGTTTACCGAAAATGAGCGGATTGCGGATTTTTGCAGGGATTACTATAAAAAACAGCTTTTAAAGCAGGCAGCAGAGAATGGTTCTTTTCCAAGAGAGCTGGGGCGGACAAAGCCTTATAATTACTCCATCTTTGTGGTGGATAATATGGCTGCATTATGTCATCTGCTGTCTAAGCCCGATGATGATCTGTGGGAATATGAAACAGAGAATGGAAGAAGCATTATAAAAGCATTGGATTTTATTACCCCTTATATATTAGATAAGGAATCCTGGCCTTATCCGCCGGATGTGATGCATTTTGATGCATTTCCTGCCAGGGCAGGATTTATGATGGTGGCAGGGTGTTCATTAGGCAGAAAAGAGCTTTTGGATCTTTATGACCGGCTTCCCGCCGAATCTACGGATGAAGAAGCCAGACGCAACATCGCCGCACGCCAGCCAATGCTATGGATGTGATTTTTATGGGGTAAGATTGGGGAGAATCTTGCCCCTTTATTTTAGCTCTATGTTAATAGTTGGAGGAGGATTCTTTGAATCCCCTCTGTTCTTGTTGTGCGCCCGGAGGCGCACGTTTCTAACCGGTGCAAGTCCGGAATCCGCCCGGTGCTGTGAGAGGACGGGAGCTAATCACTCCCTCCTACTCTATTCTAAATAGTGTATTACATACATACATTATCAGCAATGGTTGCTCTAAGTAAAGAATTTCTAAATAGTGTTGTTTGTTCTCCTACCGTAAGCTGAACAGTCAGTAATGCATAATAAGTACAGCATCCTCCTGTTTTTTTCATACAGTCATGGACATGAAATGTAAACGTGTTATAATTGGATTCCGGCAGCGGATGTTCTAACAACCATACTGGGCCAACCGGGATTGGTGCTATTTGGCATTCGCATTGTTTAAATATCTGGATAAAGGCAACTAAAAAAGATTCTGGGAAAATTACATTAGTAGTAAATTCCAACTCAATACAGGGGCAATTGAAATTTTTGGGGTTAATTGACAGAGATGCCAGTGTGAAAGACTCTCCTGCAGGCGTTTCTCCAGCAATTGGAACATTTGAAGAAGCCCCATATTTTGTATAAATCCTGCCGCATTGTTTGCAGCAACAGCACTGCTGCTGATCGGATGAATAAGAATCTACAGAGACCAGTGCACTTAAATTTGCATTTGCAATGGAAATCAGCCCTGTTGTGGGAGTGCCAGCAACTGTCACAAGTACGAAATAAATACAGCAGTTATCATGGTTAGTATCACATGCTTTAAAAGAAAAGGCTGTAGCGTCTCCTCCTAAAAACAATTTTGTATAATTAAAGACGGAACCTACAGGTATGGGGGTTAGCTGGTCAGAGCACTGTTTAAATATTTGAAAGTTAATATTTCCAATTGCTGCCTCCGTAACCAGATTGCATGAAAAATTAAAACGAATGGTGAAATCTTGTTCGTGAAAATCATCTGTTCTTAATGTAGTAATGCGAAAAGAAGTTCCTACGCTTGTTGTTTCTGGAATTGACAGAGTATCTGTCGTACTATAGTACAAGAAGACATCATTATTTTCTTTCTTAGTATCAGCTTTGCAACAGCTGCATTGTTCACTCATCTTTAAACAACCTCCATACATACGTAAGCAAAGAATATTCATAGTTTTAATAGTATATAGTATTGTTAATTAATAAAACTGGTGAATAAAAAGCTTATAGAAAGATTGCTGACGATCAGTTTTATGCACAATTGCGAAAAACTCAACATAATTTATTTGTAAATGCTGTGTTAACATTTAATTGAATAGAAGCGGGGGTAAGGATATGGATAGGATAGAATGCTGCATATCAGAGGATTGTCATAAGCCGCATGAAAAATATAATAATTTTTTGATGAAATGCAGTTCACCTAATAATCTGACCATACCAGTTGGAACCATTCCGGGAACAACATATATTGTAGCGTCTCTTAGTCTGAACTTGGAGCACTTTTGCTACCCAAGCGTCAATCTGGAATACAGTAATAACATGTTCTCCCAAATTTCTTTTGTAGAAATAAATTTTCAAATTTTCAGACAATGTAAAGACCAATTAAGTCCGGTAGCAGTTAGTACTATTTGGACATATAATTCGCTGACTCCAGGTACAGACAGCAGTACTTTTACTTTTAACAGCTGTGATTGTGATTTTTGTGATTGTGGTTGTTGTACTTACACTGTTATTGCAACAATCACATCTGCGGTTACAACTAATCCTTCAGCTATCAGAAATTCGATGCTTAATGCTTTTGTCACAGAAAAAATCAGCTGCTGACATTTAACAAATATGGCAGAGAAGAATAAATGATTGTTTACATCAGATCACGCTGGAGCGCTATAGTATTTGTAGGTGGCAGAATTTAATGTAAGAGTCAAATCGGCTCTTTTCAAAACCAGGCTTACTTTGTAAATTTTTCTTTTTGTATAAATACTCTGAGAGATGCAGCTATCCGGTGCATCTCTTTTTTACATATATTAACATAATTTCTTACAATTGAAGAAAGGTGTGATATAATGAAAAGACATAAAAATACCATGTGAATATAGGTGGAAAGATTATTTTAAATGGTTTCCGGCAGTAAAACACCTTTTGATATTATAATGGGGATAAGGGATAAAGAAAGCGGTGAATATTGATGGATACAGCACTTCAATTGAAAATAAAATTTGATAATGATGAGCCGCTTATCTTTGCCAGAGGGATTTTCTTATACTGGTCATGTGAACTATATTGTTCCTTGCTACAATGCTATGCTATTGGAAGCATATACCCGATTAGGACAAGCAGCTTCACAGGAAGCACAAAGTGCCCTGAATTGGATTAAACAGTATCAAGTACTTGAGCGTAACCAGACAACCTCATGGAAGTATGATGGAATTTGTAAGCATGGAGGCTGTATGAATGCTACTCCTTGTTATATTGGCCTTGGAAAAACAGTGCGGGCATTGATTACATATGCCGAATTTACAAATCACTCTGATGAGGCAGTTGAAGTATTGATTGAAAAGGGTACTGAATATATGCTTCGGCACAATATGTATCAGCGGTTGTCAAATTACGCGCCTATCAGTGCGCACATTACGGACATAATGTTTCCGCAGGCATATATGCTAAGTCTTACAGATTTAGTGTATATTACAGGTAAGGCAAATCTATGGACCGACACCCGCACCAATGGGTTAAAGAATTTGATTGACCATAAGTCTTGTAACAAAGATAAATGGAAGATTGATTATATTTACAGCCACAAGGGATATAAGGCATTTGATTCAAAAAGGAAAGCTTCAGATTGGGTTGGGTACGTATACAATTGGCTCTTGGAGAATCGTTCCTTTTAAGTTTCTTGTATCTAAATAGGTAATAATAGGAATGTATTATTATAAATATACAAATCATATCAACTCACATAGCTGAAATCCCTTTGCTAAAAGATTTTCACTATGCAGTAATATATTTGATAGCTGAACAGAATGAAATGCCCAGAAACGTTATTGAATAGAAGGAAATAATCCGGCAGACCATTATTTGCCAAAATTATCCCTTGCTTTTTTTGGAAAATTAATTATACTTATACATAGAGTTTAAAATTTATAAAAGTTCGAATCAGGTGCGATGAGGTAGCTGTATATAATGGGTGCAGTGCCTCTTTTTTTATATAAGGTTTTAAATTTCACCTGTTGGAAGAGGAACGGATATTGATGAAAAACAGTATAGTGGAGAAACTGGAAGACCTTACTGGAAGTATCAGTTTTTTATATGAGAATATGATTACAGGGGACAAGGTTTCTTATAGAGAGAATGAACCTATGATGGCGGCCAGTGTTATTAAGTTATTTGTTATGGCAGCGGCATTTGAGAAAATAGAAAAAGGGGTTTTGGACGGGTCGGAAATGATTGGGATAAGGCTGGAGGATTGTGTGCCTTCCTGCGGAGCATTGACTTACCTTCATGAAGGGATTATGGTCACTGTTATGGATCTGATTACGCTGATGATTATTTTCAGCGATAATACGGCTGCCAATGTGCTGATCGACCTTCTGGGAATGGATTGGATTAATAGGTTTCTTAAGGACCAGGGATTTGAAAAAACTCTGCTTCAGAGAAAAATGTATGATCTGAAGTTATCCAGCCAGGGAATTCAAAATTACATAACTGCCGGTGAGACAGGCAGACTTTTAAAGATGATGTATGAAGGAATACTGGTCAGCGGACAGGCCAGCCAGAAGATGATTGGTATTTTGAAGAACCAGCAGCTTTGCAGCAAGATTCCTTTTTATCTGCAGGCCCTTCCAGAAGAGCCTGAGATTGCCCATAAAACGGGAGAGGACCGGGGAATTACCCATGATGTGGGGATTATTTATGGAAAAGAGCCATTTTTGGTCTGCTTTTGTGGAAATAAAACGGATACTCCTGCTTTTGAGCGGGTTATGGCTCAGGTTTCCCTGGAATTATACGAAGACTTGAATATGATTTAGAAAATGAGGTAATCAGAATGAAAATTACAAAGATAGATACGGCGGAAATCAGCATCCCTTTGGTAACGTCTTTTAAAACCGCTCTCAGAACAGTGGATAGTGTCAATGATATTGTGGTCAGAATTACCGGGGAAGACGGGCAGGTGGGTTTTGGGGAGGCTCCTCCTACAGCAGTAATTACGGGAGATACCAGAGGGTCCATTCTCTGTGCTATTGAAGATTTTATTGCTCCAAACTTGATCGGGATGGAGATTGAGAATCTGGATGGAATCATGGAGAAGCTTCATGGATGCATATTAAAGAATACTTCTGCAAAGGCAGCCATAGATATGGCTGTTTATGACCTTTTTGCAAAGTCCTGTAATAAGCCTTTATACAAGGTACTGGGAGGCCGGAGAAAGGAAATAGAGACAGACTTAACCATCAGCGTCAATGGCGTGGAGGAAATGGTTGAAGACAGCTTGAAGGCAGTGTCCCAGGGCTTTGGAATCTTAAAGATCAAGGTGGGCAAAGATGGGGCTGGAGATGTGGAACGGATCAGAGCCATTCGACAGGCAGTAGGTCCGGATATTAAGCTTCGCATTGATGCAAACCAGGGCTGGTCTCCCAAGGAGGCCGTTCGGATTATAAGAACTATGGAAGACATGGGAATAGGAATGGATCTGGTGGAGCAGCCGGTAAAGGCCCACGATTTTGACGGTATGAAATTTGTTACCGGTCAGGTGGATACTCCCATTCTGGCTGACGAGAGCGTTTTTTCTTCAGAGGATGCCATACGCATTATCCAGGAGCGAGCGGCTGACCTGATTAATATTAAGCTTATGAAAACAGGGGGCATCTATGAAGCTTTAAAGATCTGTGCTATTGCGGAAAGCTTTGGCGTGGAGTGTATGATTGGATGTATGCTGGAGAGCAAGATTGCAGTCAGTGCTGCGGCTCATCTGGCTGCAGGAAAAGGTATTATTACCAGGGCAGATTTAGATGGTCCTTCTCTTTGCAGGGAAGACCCCTACACCGGAGGTCCGGTTTTTGAAGGTCCCAGGATTTGTATGGGGGAAGAACCTGGGCTGGGCATTACCAGGGTTCCCGTGTTTTTTGACTGATTTTATAGAGAGATACTAATCCCAATGGGTTTAGAATATTAGGAAAATGGAGGAGTATTTATGAAGAAAAGAAGATTAGTTGCTTCTATGCTATGTGCTGTTCTCACTGCTTCCGTAGTTTTAAGCGGATGCGGTGGAGGAAAAACAGGAGGCGGCAGTACCCAGAGCACTGGAGGAGAGTCTGGCGGGGCGGAGAGCGGAAAACCAGCGGTGTATACCAGATTGTATGGGGCTGAGGCTGCTACGTTGAATTATCTGGTTTCCTCATCTGAGGTTGACAACCGGTTACCTGCCAATACCATAGACACCCTGGTTGAATATGACAACAAAGGACAGATTAAGCCAGGACTTGCTACGGAATGGACTCATGATGAAGCAGCCCTGACCTGGACCTTCAAGCTGAGAGAGGCCAAGTGGGTTGACAATACTGGAGCCGAAGTAGCTGACGTAACTGCCCAGGATTTTGTGGATGCCATGAAATATGAGCTGACTCCTGAGTATGAAAGTGCAAATGTTCAGAATCTTTTTGGTGTTATTGCAAATGCAGAAGAGTATTACAACGGTCTTGTTTACAATGGCGGTGCCGATGAAGATGGTAATGTGTGGGAGCCCATTGACTTTTCTGAAGTAGGTGTGAAGGCAGATGGTGAACATACACTTGTCTATACGCTGGCAGAAGAGGTTCCATATTTCCTTTCTTCTCTGGCTTATGTAGTATACATGCCGGCTTATGGTCCTCAACTTGAGGAACTGGGTAAGGAGTTTGGTACAGGCGCAGATAAGATGTATTATAATGGTGCTTTTTATCTGGAAGAGTTTTCTCCTCAGGAAAGACATGTATTGAAAAAGAATCTTCTTAATTATGATGCGGATATGGTATACATAGATGAAATGCAGAGAGTTTACAATGCCGAATATAATACCATTGGACCAGAGATGATAAAGCGTGGAGAAGTGGATTACGCAGAAATTCCTGCAGATATTCTGGATGACTGGTTAAGCAGTGAGGATACCAAGAACTTAATCAGCAGAGAAAGACCGAAAACCAGCTATTCATATTTTTATGCTTTTAACTTCAATCCTCAGTTTGATGCTCAGTATGAACCGGACAACTGGAAAAAGGCTATAAATAATGAAAACTTCCGTAAGTCCTTATCTGCAGGGCTGAATAAGACCAATCCGGTGGCAGTTACAGAATCCAATACCCCTGATGATTTTATTATAAACTCTATTACACCCGGTGACTTTACTTTTAATGCAGACGGGGCAGATTACACGACTGTAGGTGATATGGCATCCTTGGGACAGACCTTTGACGAGGCAAAAGCAAAGGAGTACCGGGATTTAGCCAAGACAGAGCTGGCTGCAGAGGGAGTTACCTTCCCTGTAAAGGTTCTGATGCCTTATAATCCTTCTGAACTTAACTGGGATAAAGAGTGCCAGATCGTGGAACAGCAGATAGAAGCGCTTCTTGGAACCGATTATATTGACATTATTGTTGAGGCAGGTCCTGCCGATGGATTCTTAACAGAAGTCCGCCGCAGCGGCAAGTTTGCATTTATGAAATGTAACTGGGGAGCAGATTATGCTGATCCGGAAACCTGGACAGACCCATTCTACCAGAAAAAGGGAGAATCAGGGTATGAGCTGGGATATAAGTACGGAAACATTGCAAAGACCATTGAGGAGGGAACTCCTGCAGCAGAGGCGGCTTTGGAATACTTTACTCTGGTAGAGGAAGCTAAGGAGATTAAGCTGGATATTAATGCCCGCTATGAAGCATTTGCCAAGGCAGAGGCAAGCCTGATCAACCATGCGTTTGTGATTCCTTCCAGCATTACGGTCAGCAGATATGTTGCAGACAAGCTTGATGTGTTTGAAGGCCAGTATGCTCCCTTTGGAGTGTCCAATCTCCGTTATAAGGGACAGAAGATCAATGATCATTACATTTCCATGGATGAGTATAAGGCCAATCAGGAAGCCAATAATAAATAAATTGTAAAAATACCCGCCGGACCGGGAGTGGAAATTCCCGGTCCGGCAAAAAATACCGTCTGAAAAAGAGGTGCGGGGTACGTCTTTTTCAGAGAGTATTTTTAGGAAAAACATAAAGGAGCTGTGAAACTGATGATAAAGTATTTAGGAAAAAGAATTGCCCGTTCACTTCTTACACTGGTCATTATCCTGACGGTGGTTTTTTGTCTGCTTCGTCTTATGCCCATTGAAGGCTATTTTCAAAATTTTGATAAAATGACCTCCCAGCAAATACAGGTAAGTCTAAAGGAAATGGGTTTGACAGATCCTCTTCCGGTACAGATTCTCCGCTTTTTCAAGGGCCTTCTTCAGGGAGACTTAGGTGTGTCCAGAATTTACCGGGCCAATGTTCCGGTATCAGAGGTTTTGGCAGATAAGATTCCTGTTTCCCTCAAATTGGGGGGCTGGTCCATGATTGTGTCTCTTTTTGTGGGACTTCCTTTGGGAGCCCTGATGGCCCGGTATAAATACCAGTGGTTTGACCGGATCGGAACTCTTTTCATTGTCTGCATCCAGGCGGTTCCGGCGGCGGTTTATTTTCTGTATATCCAGCTTTATGGAACCAGTCTGATTAATGTGGGACTGTTGTTTCAGATGGATAACCCTAAATACTGGGTGCTTCCGGTGATTTCCATGTCACTTGGCAACATTGCTTTTTACGGCATGTGGCTCAGAAGGTATATGGTGGATGAGAGCAATAAGGATTATGTGAAGCTGGCTAAGGCAAAGGGAATGTCTGAGGGAAGCGTGATGTTTAAACATATATTCCGCAATGCCTTTGTTCCTTTGGCACAATATATTCCTACTGCATTTTTAAATACAGTTATCGGCTCTATTTATATTGAATCTCTTTACAGCATTCCGGGAATGGGCGGTTTGCTGGTCACTGTCATTAAAAAGCATGATAATACCATGGTTCAGGGAATTGTTCTGCTTTATGCCTGTGTGGGTGTCCTGGGACTTTTAGCCGGCGATTTACTTATGGTGCTGTTAGACCCCAGAATCAGTCTGGGAAAAAAGGAAGGTGACAGATGATGAAACAGTTTTCATACCGCCACACAAAAGAAGCAGAATTTATGGATAATATGGAGGAAGCCGAGTTATTCTCTTTTCAGGAATTTAATGAGATGGAAGTGGAGAAGACAGGATACAGCAACTATTCATACTGGAACAGCACCCTTCATGCTTTTTTGAAAAACCGTGGAGCGTTTATTCTTTTGGTGCTTTTAGCACTTCTTCTGGTGTTTACCTTTATCCAGCCTTATTTGCCGGGACAGTACGACCCCAATAAAATCATCAATGATGCAAAGGGGATGCAGCTTCGCAACATGCCTCCAGGAGCGGAATTTATTCTGGGAACCAATTCCATTGGACAGGACTTATGGGCCAGAATCTGGGCTGGAACCAGAACCTCGCTGATGATTGGCCTGTCAGTGGCTCTTGCAGAGGCAGCTATCGGCATAACCGTAGGGGTAATCTGGGGATATGTGAGAAAAGCGGATTTTATTTTAACGGAAATTTACAACATCATTGACAATATTCCAAATACCATTATTTTAATTTTGATTTCTTATATTTTGAGGCCCAGCATCAGGACTTTGGTGTTTGCCATGTGCCTCACAGGCTGGATTCAGATGGCACGGTTTATCCGGAACCAGATTCTTATTATCCGGGACAGGGATTACAACGTTGCAAGCCGCTGTCTGGGAACTCCGGTAAGCCGGATTATTATTAAAAATCTGCTGCCTTATCTGGTGTCGGTTATTATGCTGAGAATGGCTCTTACTATTCCGGCTGCCATTGGAAATGAGGTTTTTATTACTTATATCGGTCTGGGACTTCCGGTGAATATCCCCAGTCTTGGAAACCTGATCAATGAGGGAAGAGCTTTGATTACCAGTCCGGCTCTGCGGTATCAATTGGTTTACCCTACCATCATCCTTTCATTTGTCACAATTTCCTTTTATATCATCGGCAACGCTTTTTCTGATGCCGCTGATCCCAAGAACCACGTTTAAGGAGGGCCGGAATGAATCAAGAGAAAATTTTAGAAGTAAATGACCTGGATATTAAGTTTGAACTGAGAGGCAAAACCCTTCATGCCATTCGCGGAATATCCCTGGATTTATATAAGGGAGAAATTCTGGCAATTGTAGGGGAATCGGGAAGCGGAAAGTCTGTATTTACCAAGTCCTTTATGGGGCTTTTAGAGAAAAACGGATGTGTGGCTGGAGGAAATGCCATTTATTACGGAGCTGATGACGGGAAAGAAATAACCCTGACGGATGTAAAAAGGGAAAGGGACTGGCTTTCTATCAGAGGTCATGAGATTGCCATGATCATGCAGGACCCTATGACCAGTTTAAATCCTTTAAAGACCATTGGGGTACAGATTATGGAGGCTGTGCTCATTCATCAGAAGGTGAACCGGGCAGAGGCTAAAAAGAGGACTCTTAAATATCTGACGGATGTTGGAATTCAGGATCCGGAACGGCGTTTTTCCCAATATCCTCATGAGTTTTCAGGAGGAATGAGACAGAGGGTGGTAATCGCCATTGCCATTGCCTGCAATCCTCAGGTTCTCATTTGTGATGAGCCTACCACGGCTCTTGATGTGACCATTCAGGCTCAGATTTTAGACCTCCTTAAGGAGCTGCGCCATAAGTATAAATTATCTGTTATATTAATTACCCATGATCTGGGAGTTGTGGCTAATATTGCCGACCGGGTGGCTGTTATGTATGCCGGTGATATTGTGGAGATCGGTACCTGTGAGGAGGTCTTTTATGACCCAAGGCATCCTTATACCTGGGCTTTGCTTTCGTCACTGCCTCAGGTGGGAGTAAAGGGGACGGATCTCTTTTCCATTCCAGGAACACCGCCCAATCTTTATACAGAGGTGAAGGGAGATGCGTTTGCACCCAGAAACCCCCGGGCTCTTAAAATTGATTTTGTAAAGCAGCCCCCTTATTTTCAGGTATCGCCCACCCACAAGGCCAAGACCTGGCTGCTGGACCCAAGGTCTCCAAAGCTGGACCCGCCGGAAGTGGTGACTAAAATCAGGAATGGAGGTCTGAACTGATGGAACGGGAAGTATTATTAGATGTAAAGGATTTGGATGTGACCTTTGGAGAGCGCAGGAAAAAGTATGAAGCGGTGAAAAAGGTCAATTTTAAGATATATAAAGGAGAAACCTTTGGGCTGGTGGGAGAGTCAGGATCAGGAAAGACCACCATTGGCAGGGCTATTATGAGGATTGTTCCCAGTTCAGGCGGGGAAATACTTTATAAAGGTCAGAAGATAAACGGGAAAATCACGGCGGAACTGGACCATAAGGTAATCAGGGAAATTCAGATGATTTTTCAGGATCCTCAGGCGTCTTTAAATGAAAGAGCCAAGGTGGATTACATTATCAGCGAGGGGCTGATGAACTTAGAAAAGGGCTTAGATGAAAGTGAGAGGAAAAAACGGGTGGATCAGGCTCTTTTGGATGTTGGTCTGCTGCCGGAGTTTTCGAGCCGTTTTCCTCACGAATTTTCAGGAGGGCAGAGGCAGAGAATCGGAATCGCAAGGTCCCTCATTATGAACCCGGAGTTTATCATTGCCGATGAGCCTATTTCAGCTCTGGATGTGTCGGTTCGTGCCCAGGTGCTGAACCTTCTTGCAGATATGCAGAAGAAGCGCCAGATTACCTATCTGTTTATTGCTCATGATTTATCTGTTATGCGGTTTATTACAGACCGGATCGCGGTAATCTGTAAAGGTGAGATTGTGGAAATGGGAGAAACTGAGGAATTGATCACTCATCCCATTCACCCCTATACCAGAGCCCTGCTTTCTGCAATTCCCATGCCTGATCCAAAGCATGAGAAGGAGAAGAAGCTTTTGGTCTATGAGCCTTCCGTTCATGATTATTCCCAGGATGAGGCTTCCTGGCAGGAAATCAGGAAGGAACATTTTGTTCTGGCCAATCAGAAAGAGGCAGAGGCGTATAAACAGTTGTATGAAAAATAAGGTTTTCACAATTGCGATATGCTCCCCTTGCTGCAGGTGGTTTTAATAAAAAGCCTGCCTGCCGCAGGGAGGGGCATATTTTTATGGAATAAAACAGAGAGGATTGGAGGAGATTGCTATGGAATCCTATGGGATTGTAAGATTACCAGTTGCTGTGATCTGGGAGGTGCCGGAGGAAACAAAGGAAAACCGTTTTGGGGAAGAGGTCTCTGCTATTGCTGACGAAGGTCTGTACGGAATGGGGCTGGCAATTACCGGGGAAGAGGTGCAGGGATTTTATCCGGTGCGGACCTTTTATGAGTACACCGGATTTATCAGAAAAGAGGATGTTGAAGTTACGGATCTGGCTGGAATGAAGAACTGGGAGGAAAGCTGCCTGATGGTTGTGGAGGGTATCTGCGTGGATGTTCTTTCTCTTCCAAAGGTTCAGGGAGTTTGCCTTATCAGCCTTTTCAAAGGGGCTGTTTTAAAGGTCCTTGCTTTTGATTCCCAAGAAGCAGGCTGGGCTAAGGTGGAGCTTTTAGATGGCAGAACCGGATATATGAGAAACCAGTATTTAAGAAAAAAAGAGTTTTCCCAGGCTGGATTGTGGACGGGGGAGCCGGTTCAGAAGAAAATTGTGGATGAAACCGTTTTCCGGAAGACAGTAGTGGAGACAGCAAAGCAATATTTAGGGGTTCAATACCGCTGGGGAGGAAGGTCTACGGCAGGCATTGACTGTTCAGGACTGACTTCAGCAAGCTATATGCAAAATGGAATTTTGACCTATCGGGATGCCAGGATTGAACCAGGATTCCCAGTGCATCAGATTCCCAAGGAGGAAATGCTGCCTGGAGATTTGATGTATTTTCCCGGACATATTGCCATGTATATGGGAAATGGGGCTTATATTCATTCCACCGGAAAGGTGGGAAGCGGCGGCGTGGTCATAAATAGTTTAAACCCTGAATCAGAGGATTACAGGGCTGATCTGGTAGAAAGCTGGTATGCTGCAGGAAGTATTTTTAATTAAGAAGAGAGAAAGGGGCCTAATATGGATTCCAGACTTACATTAGAAAAAAGAATTGAAGCAGAGCTTATGAGCTATGACGGAAAAATGGGAATTTATCTGGATGATTTTCATGGAAACGTAATTTCCATTGATGGAGATGAAGCCTTTGAGACTGCAAGTGCCATTAAGACTTATATTCTGGTATGTTTATTTGACCAGGTGGAAAAGGGAAATAAAAGTTTTGAGGATGTGATTGAATATAAACAGGAGCACGTGGTAGATGGAAGCGGCGTACTGCCCGCCCTGGAGCCGGGAGCGATGCTCAGGGTTAAGGATGCCGCCACGTTTATGATTATCGTGAGCGATAATATTGCCACCAACATGATCATTGATTATCTGGGACTTGATACTATTAATCAGTGCATCAGAGACCTTGGATGCAGAGATACGGTGCTTCACAATCCCATTCATTTTGAAAAATATGACAAGTTGGGAACCAGTACCCCAAGGGATTATGCCAGTATATTTACCCGCCTGGCAAAGGGAGAACTGATCAGCCGGTCAGCGGATGAAAAGATGGTGGAAATATTCAAAAAACAGCATTATAACACCATGATTACCAGGGATTTTCCTGCGGTTTACATGGACAGCGACAATACGGATGACATTCTCATTTCTGTTGCTTCTAAAAGCGGAAGCATGGATGCCTGCAGAAATGATGGGGGAATTGTATTTACTCCTTATGGGCCTTATGCCATCGTCATGTTTCATAAGGAATTTTCTGATGCCATGTACTATCCGTCTCACCCGGCCACCATGTTCGGTGCCAGAGTCAGCCGGATGATTTTGGACCAGTTTTTTGCCCTGGAGGGAAGGTTTTATAGATAAAATGCTGTAATATAATATGAATGAGTTCAAAAATTACGACAATATTACTGGTTTTTCGGTATTTTCCTGAACCGTTTTTTGGTAAAATGAAAAAACAAAAGAACGGAGGGAGAATCTGTTATGAAGAAAAAAATGGCAATTTTAATGGCCTGCGCTGCTGCTCTCAGCCTTGCAGCATGCAGCTCCAAGGGAGGACAGACACCTGCTCCTGCAACAACGGCTGCTGCCAATGCAGAGACAACAACGGCTGCGGGAGAGTCAGGAGGAACTGATGATTTGTCAGCTCTTATAGAGGCTGCCAAGGCAGAAGGAGAACTGACGGTATACGGCTCCTGCGAAGAGGAGTATTTGGCAGCAGTATGCGGAAACTTTGAAAAAATCTATGGAATTAAAACCAAATTCCAGAGACTTTCCACCTCTGAGGTATATACCAAGGTTTCTGAAGAGAGTGGAAAACCATCTGCAGATGTGTGGTATGGAGGAACTACGGATCCTTACAATGAGGCTGTTGCGGCAGGACTTTTAACGCCTTATGATGCCATCAATGCAAAGAATTTAATCAGCGAACAATATAAAGATCCTACAAATTCCTGGTATGGTATCTATAAAGGAATCTTAGGTTTTATGGTCAATACGGAAGAGTTACAAAGGCTTGGCCTGGAAGTTCCAAAGACCTGGGATGACTTGACGAAGGATGAATACAAGGGATTGATCATGCTGTCTAACCCAAATACAGCCGGTACGGCAAAGCTGGTAATTAACACCATGATTCAAATGAAGGGCCACGACGAGGCAATGGAGTATTTCAAAAGGCTGGACAAGAATGTTGCACAGTATACAAAATCAGGTTCAGGACCTTCCAAGATGGTAGGGCCTGGAGAGTGCGTAATCGGAATCGGTTTTCTTCATGATGGAATTTACCAGATTCTTCAGGGATACGATAACATTCAGCTCATTGTTCCTGAGGATGGAACTTCCTATGAAGTAGGTGCTACAGCAATTTTTAACGGTGCAACTCATCCCAATGCTGCAAAGCTGTGGATAGAATACGCCCTGACTCCTGATGCTGTTGATATTGCCAAGGAAAACGGCTCTTACCAGTTCCTGGTACTTAGCAATGCAACTCAGCCGGAAGAGGCTGCTCGGTTTAACCTGGATATGAACAATACTATTGAATATGACTTTGAGGATGCAAAGGCAAACAGTGCAAAGTATGTGGAAGACTTCTTTGAGGCACTTGGAAGCTCCGTGGAAAGTGCTGACGGAGGCCGTTTCCTGACAGAGTAATGCGGTATATAAGCTCCGGCATAGCTGAACCGTAATGTAAATGGCAGAGCGGGAAGCTGCCTGCCGGAGAAAAAAGGATGCTGCGTAATATGGATAAGAACCATTACGCAGCATCTTTTGTATATTAGGAGACGGAGAGCAGACTGTTTCTGCTCAAACGGAAGAAAGGGGGTCCTTTTGTGGCCAGTTCTCAAAGTGTTCGTTTGGAACGTAAAAAGTTTTTTTCAGATCCATTTTTGATCAGTATGATCGTGGTGTTGTTGATCTTCCTGGCCCTGTTTATTCTTTATCCTCTGCTTATGCTTTTGGTAGACAGCTTTTATGCAGAGGGAACCATTACCTTGTCTGTTTTTCAGCGGGTACTCAATTTACAGAGGTTTAGAAGTGCATTTAATAATACTCTTACTCTGGGCTTTATTACTGGACTTTCCTCTACGGCCATCGGCCTTTTGTTTGCTTATGTGGAGGTGTATGTAAAGCTTCGCACAAAGCTTCTGAAAAAGCTGTTTGGACTGGTCTCCATGCTTCCGGTGGTATCGCCGCCCTTTGTTTTGTCCTTATCTATGATTATGCTTTTTGGACGAAGCGGCATTATCACCCGCTCTTTATTAGGAATTTATGATTCTAATGTATATGGGCTTAAGGGAATTGCCATTGTTCAGACGTTGACTTTTTTCCCGGTATGTTACCTGATGTTAAAGGGGCTTTTGAAAAATATTGATCCTTCCCTGGAAGAGGCGGCAAGAGATATGGGAGCGACCCGCTGGAAAGTGTTCACAAGCGTTACCCTTCCCCTTCTTCTTCCCGGTCTTGGAAATGCGTTTTTGGTGACTTTTATTGAGTCTGTAGCAGATTTTGCCAATCCCATGCTCATCGGAGGTTCTTATGATACATTGGCTACCACCATTTATCTCCAGGTAACAGGCGCTTACGATTCCACCGGAGCAGCAGCCATGTCTGTGGTTCTGCTGATGCTTACAGTGGTATTGTTTTTGATTCAAAAGTATTACCTGGAAAAGAAGACGGCGGCCACCTTAACAGGAAAGGCCTCCCGGATGAGGATGCTGATTGAGGAAAAAAGCGTTACCGTTCCTCTCACTCTGTTCTGCGGTCTGGTGGCAGCTTTTGTACTGCTCATGTATATTATGATTCCTTTTGGAGCCATGTTTACCCTTTGGGGAAGGGATTACAGCTTAAGTCTTAAATGGTTTCAGTATATGTTTAAGACCAGCGGTCTAAAGGCTTTTAAGGATTCCTTTATGCTTTCCATGTTTGCGGCGCCTTTAACGGCTTTCCTTTCTATGGTTATTTCTTATCTGGTGGTTAAGAAACAATTTAAGGCCAAGGGATTTATTGAGTCGGTTTCCATGCTGGCCATGGCTGTTCCGGGAACAGTTTTAGGTATCGGATACATACGTGGATATGCCAACGGACTGTTCCGGTCAGGCTTTATGAGCGGTCTTTACGGAACGGGTCTGATCCTTGTTATTGTGTTCATCGTGCGAAGTCTTCCTACAGGAACAAGAAGCGGTATTTCCGCTTTGAGGCAGATTGATAAGTCCATAGAGGAATCTGCTTATGACATGGGTGCTAATTCTGCGAAGGTATTTATGACGGTAACCCTTCCGCTGATCAAGGATTCTTTCTTCAGCGGTCTGGTAACGGCTTTTGTAAGGAGTATTACTGCTATTTCTGCCATTATTCTGCTGGTGACTCCGGAATTTTTGCTGATCACCTGCCAGATCAACGAACAGGCAGAAAAGGGAAACTACGGTGTGGCCTGTGCTTATGCGACCATATTGATCATGATTACCTATGGTGCTGTTCTTATTATGAATACTGCCATGAAGTTCTTTGGTGTCAGCAGGAAGATTAAAGATGATAAGGAACCGGTTTAAACAGGAGGAAACAAAATGGAAAAACAAAAAAAAGGTGTTCGATTGGAGAACATCTCAAAAATATATAAGGATCCTAAAACGGGAAAGGATTTTTATGCGGTAAAGTCGACTTCCCTGGACATTGAACCCGGAACATTTGTCACTCTGTTGGGACCGTCAGGCTGCGGAAAGACCACTACCCTGCGTATGATTGCAGGCTTTGAAAGCCCGGACCAGGGAGAAATCTATCTGGGAGATGAGGCTATCAACAGCCTGACACCCAACAAGAGAGATACGGCTATGGTATTTCAAAGCTATGCCCTTCTTCCTCATTACAATGTTTTTGACAATGTGGCTTATGGACTTCAGATCAGGAAGATGCCAAAGAGTGAAATCAGAGAGCGGGTTATGAATATCTTAAAGCTGGTGGAAATGGAAGGAATGGAATCCCGTATGACCAACCAGCTTTCCGGCGGGCAGCAGCAGAGAGTGGCTTTGGCCAGAGCTCTTGTCATTGAGCCTGGAGTACTGCTCTTTGATGAGCCTTTGAGTAACTTAGATGCCAAGCTGCGTGTAACCATGAGGACAGAGATCCGAAAAATACAGCAGAAGGTAGGAATTACAGCTATTTATGTGACTCATGACCAGTCTGAGGCCATGAGCATATCCGATAAAATCATTATTATGAATAAGGGAGAGGTAGAGCAAATGGGAAGTCCCAGGGAAATCTATTATCATCCGGCTTCCAGGTTTGTGGCTGATTTCATCGGAGAGGCCAACTTCTTAAAGGCAGAAGTTTTAGAAGGAAAGGGAGAAAAGGCAATTATCCGGGTAGCAGGAAATACCATTGAAGTCAACAATTTTGCCAAGGCAGATTCCGGAGATGAGGCAACTTTGGTAATTCGTCCCGAGGGTGCAATCCTGGCAGAACATGGAGTTCTGGAAGGCCATGTTACCCTTTCCACCTTTATGGGCTCCTATCAATATTATCAGGTTATGGTAGGGGATATGGAAATTCAGATTACAGATTATAATCCTGTCAACCGGAGGATTTATGAAGTGGGGGAAAGGGCTTATCTGGATTTTGATCCTAAGGGGGTTTACATTCTGTAATAGGGTTGTTAGACTAAGATTATATTATGAAATCAGAGAATTGTTTTCATAATCGAATGAACGTTGCTAAAAACAGCACCATTATGAGAAGTTAAAAAGCAGCTTCCCACAAAATGGATCATTGGCGGGGCGGAGAAGAGACAGATGAAAAAATGGATCGGATACGCAGGGGTGATTTTATTCATGGCCTGTTTGACTGGATGCGTTTTTAGGCCTGTTCCATCGGCAGAACTGAATATGGAAAAGGAATTGGTGGTATACAGTCCCCACCCCCTGGAATTTATTAATTCCATTGTTTCGGAATTTGAGGAAAGTACAGGAATTGGGGTAGAGGTATATACGGGAGGGACTGGGAAGCTGCTGCGGATGATAGAAGAAGGGGAGGAGCCTGAATGTGATGTTTTATGGGGAGGGTCTCTTTCTTCTACTATGCCTATGGGGCATTTATTTGAGCCTTATATCAGCAAAAATGAGTCTATGGTTCAGGAGGATTTCAAGAACAGGGAAGGGAATATGCCCCGGTTTACGGATCTTCCCAGCATCCTTATGGTCAATATTAATCTGGCAGGGGACATTGTAATCGACGGATATGAAGACTTATTAAAGCCGGAGCTTAAAGGAAAAATTGCCATGTGTGACCCTTCTGTATCTTCCTCGGCTTATGAGCATGTAATCAATATGCTGTATGCCATGGGGGAGGGAGAACCGGAAGCGGGTTGGAGTTATGTGGAGGAGTTTTGCCGCAATTTAGACGGAATTCTTCTTAAAAGCTCCCAGGAAGTATATCAGGGAGTTGCAGAGGGACGTTTTACTGTGGGACTGACCTTTGAAGAGGGGGCAGCCCATTACATTGCCTCCGGTTATCCGGTTCAAGTTGTGTATATGAAGGAGGGGGTTATATCCAAGCCTGATGTGGTGTGCATCATAAAAGGAACCGGGCGCAGAGCAGATGCCGAGAGGTTTGTGGATTTTGTAACGGGAAAGGATGCCCAGACGGTTATATCCTCCCGACTGGGGCGGCGCTCTGTCAGGGTTGATGTGGAAGAGCCGGGATATCTGCCTGATAAGCAGGACATTTACTTAATTCACGACCAGGAGGAAGTGGTGCGGGAAAATAAAGACAAATGGTCCTCCCGCTTTTCAGATATTTTTCAGAGTACCCTGGATTAGAAGGTGGTGGACTGATGAAACGGGAGCGGTACTTTAAAGATGAGCTGCGGCAGCTGTTTATGAGCTATGCCATTATTCCCGCAGTGGGTTTAACACTGGTATTCACACTGGTCTTTTTCGGAGCCTTGATATATGGAAAAAAAAGCGGGAATGAGTCTCATAATGAGTATGTGGCTCAGGAACTGGAACGGGCTTTAAAAGGATATGAAGAAAATCTGGGGCGGCTGGCTTTGGATGAAAGACTTTTTGATAAGAGTCTGGAGCCTTCCGGGCGGATGGAGATATTTCAGGAGTTTTATCAGGTTTCCAATGGACTTGGGTATAAGGCAGATGTATTTATTCTGGATGGGGAGAGAAGGCTTTTGCTTTCAAGCGGAGAGGTACCGGAGTATTTATCGCCTGAAGAGAGCCCCAAATGGGGACTTATGGGAGCCATGGATGAGGAGCCGGAAAAGACAAAGGTGTATTTAACTGAGCCATGGAAATGGTCTGACCGGGATATTGCCATGGGCCGGGCAGTTATGAATGGGTCTGAAAAAGCGGGATATATAATTTTTACCATTAACAGCAGTCAGTTTAAGGCAGTTCTGGATCGATCTGAGAGCCGAACCATCATTGCAGACCGTTTTGGATGGGTTTATTTAAGTAATGATTATGGTCTGCAGGATGCCAGCAATCAGGTGGTAAAGGAGCTTAAAACGTCTGGCAAATATTTGTCCTATGACAAAAAGCTGTTTCTTGTATCCATACAGCCTGCATACGGCGGACGTTTTTTCATTTATTCGGCAGCAGATATTCATAATATTGTGATTTCCTTAGGGCTTAGCAGCACTTTGATTATAACGGCCCTTGTACTCATGACGGTATGGGTATTTGTCAGTACGAAAAAAGTGACAGAGAGGAAGACCAGGGATTTTTATAAGATTCTGGAAGTGATGGAAATGACCAGAAACGGAAACCTGGATACTCCCATACAGTTGGAGCGGGAAAATGAGTTCAGGATCATAGCCGATGCTTATAATGAAACCATGGGCAGCTTAAAGCTTCAGATGGAGAATAATAAAAGGATGGCAGAGCTTTTGGCAGCGGCTCAGAATAAGCAGCTGGAGTCTCAGTTTAATCCGCATTTTCTGTACAATACCCTGGAAAATATCCGGTATATGTGCAAAATTGAGCCGGAGACAGCTGGAAAAATGGTGTTCAGCCTGTCTAACCTTTTGCGCTACAGCCTAGATGGAACCAAAGCTGAGGTGACTTTGGAAGAAGACATGGAACATCTGGAAAATTATCTGACCATTTTAAAATACCGGTTCAACCGCCGTTTTTCCTGCGTTGTCCAGGTGGAGCCCGAAGCTATTTGCTGCCGGATTCCCAAGCTGGTGCTACAGCCAATGATTGAAAATGCAGTCAAGTATGGATTCGGCAGACAGGAAAATTTGAATGTGGAGATCAAGGTTTATATTCACCAGGAGCGCCTGATACTGATTTGCAGGGATGACGGGGCGGGAATGACCATGGGGGGACTTGGGGAAGTTCTGGCTCTTTTGGAGCAGGAGGAAAATAACAGCAGGCATTCAGGTCTTTATAATATTCACAGGCGGTGCAGGATTCTTTATGGCAGGCCTTTCGGTGTGGATATACGGAGTACGGAAGGACTTGGGACCACTTTGATTGTCACTCTTCCGGTGAATAAGGAGGAACGCAATGTTACGGGTAATGATAGCAGAGGATGAAGATATTATAAGAAAAGGTCTGGTTTATATGACAGACTGGATCGGAATGGACTGCGTGATTGTGGCGGAAGCGTCCAATGGGCAGGATGGGCTTTTAAAGATACAGGAGCATAAGCCGGATGTGGTGATTACGGATATATGCATGCCCTTTATGGATGGGATCGAGATGATAAAGGAAGCATCCAAAACCGTAAAGTTTAAAAGCATCCTGCTGACCAGCTATGCCGATTTTGAATATGCAAGAAGGGCAATCGAGGCCAGGGTCAGCCAATACCTTTTAAAACCAGTGGATGAGGAGAAGCTGGCGGTTCTCATGAAAAAGCTGGGGGAGGAGATTGCCAGCAGCCGTCAGATGGAATTTGCCATGGAAAAGGCAGATACAGAGGCAGGAGTCATGAACCTGGAGTATTACATGAAGCTGGATGTTTCGGAAAATAAGTATGTTTACAAGGCGTTGGAGGAAATTCGTTCCCGGTATGGGGACAGGCTGAGCCTGGAGTCCATTTCTGAAGAACTGGGGGTCAGCACCAGCTATTTAAGCCGCAAGTTTAAGGAGGTAACAGGACAGACTTTTCTGGATTTTTTAAATAAGTACAGAGTTTCCCAGGCTATTACTCTATTAAATACAGGCCAGTACCGGATATTTGAGGTGTCTGATGCCATTGGTTTCACAGATTATAAGCATTTTTGTTCCGTGTTTAAAAAGTATACTTTAAAGTCTCCTTCCAAGTTTATGAAGGGGCTGGGATAGAACTCCGGTCTCACCAGCTTTGCTCCAATTTATAACAATGGAGTGCGGCAATAATCGAATTATGGTTGCTAATGAGCTATCCGATACCATAAAGGAATTTGAACTGGAGCCCTCTTCCGGGAGGTTAATCAACACAGGACGTATCATTAACACAGAAAGTCCGGTTTGTATTATTTTTAAACAATCAAAAACCATATAACGTTAATCATAAAATCAATGTGAAAATAAGCTATAGATCCAGGTTTATCAATTCTGAAAGATCAGTAATCTGGTAGGTGGCTTTTGTGGTGGCAGGGGCATCTGGAGAGCAAATGAAACAGGAATCAATTCCGGAATTGACAGCTCCCTGGATATCAGAAGAAAGACTGTCTCCTACCATAAGGGTGCTCTCTTTTGAGAAATCAGGAATATTGCTGAAGCAGTATTCAAAAAATGAGCGGGAGGGTTTTTCATAACCGATACGTTCAGATATGAACATTCCGTCAAACAGGTCATAGATTTCTGCTTTTTTCAGCCTTTGTATCTGGGTGTTATAAACACCGTTGGAGGCAGGATACAGCTTCTTCCCCTTCTGTTTTAAATGCAGAAGGGTTTCTTTTGTGTGAGGAAGCAGGTCTGCGCCTTCTCCCAAATGGAGGCGGTAGCGGGATTCTGCTTCTTCTCCGTTTATATCCAAGCCAAAGGAACGAAAGAGCCGGGTGAACCGGGTGTTTAAGAGTTCATCCCGGCTGATCTTTTCCTGTTCAAGCAGATCCCAAAGATCACGGTTTAATTTTTTATATTCTTCCAGCATTCTGCTGCAGTATTCTATTCCATAGGATTCTATAAGTTTTTCAAATCCATGCTTTTCTGCGGCATCAAAATCAAGAAGAGTGTTGTCAATATCCAGCAAGAAAATCTGATACATGATTTTTCCTCCTTATCAAAGAGAAGGTGTGTTTAAGGGGTTCTACCAATATGATATCATAAGAAACAGGGAAATGACCAGAAGAAGTTTCAAAGAAGGCCGTTGTTTCTTTTGCATTTTTTGCTATAATGGAAGATATGGGCTAAAAACTGTATCTGAAGATGAAGCAAAATAATGGAGATTGAATACATGCCGGTAAATAAAAAAGAAAAGGAAGAAGGGCTTCTTTTATTTGAAGATGGGAGCAGTTTTCCTTATGAGATTATAAAATCAGACAGGCGCACCATGGTCCTTCAGGTTAAAAAAAATGGTGAAGTGATGGTGAGGATTCCTAATGGACTGTCTTTTGGTTCCGGCCATGAACTGGTGCTGAAAAATAAAAGCTGGGTTTACACTCACATGAAAGGAATTCAGGCTTCTTTAAAAAAGAAGGAAGAGTTTCATTGGGAAGAAGGGGCAAGAGTTCTTTTTTTGGGAAAGACCTATATTCTCCGTTTGGTGTCTGATTCATGGAGAAAGAGCTTTCGCGTTTCCATAAGGGAGGAGGAGTTAAACCTTACGGGACCTGTGGAGAAAAAAAGAGGGCCTGAACTGGAAATGACAATCAAGGAAGTAATGAAACTGTTCTACCGTCAGGAGGCCAGAAAGTATCTGGAGAAGAAAACGGCCGGGTGGGCGGCAAAAATGAATATAGGATATGGACATATTGCAGTCAGAGATCAGGCAACCAGGTGGGGAAGCTGCAGCACAAAGGGAAATTTAAATTTTAACTGGAGGCTGGTACTTTTGCCGGAGGAGCTGGCTGATTATGTAGTGGTTCATGAACTGGCTCACCGGATACATATGAACCATTCCAGGGAGTTTTGGGGAGTGGTAGAAGGAAGACTGCCGGATTACCAATCAAGGCGGAAGCTGTTAAAAAGTTATGAAGAAGAGATTTACGGAAATTATTAAGAAACAGGAACTATGGTTAGCCTGGGATGGCTGAACTGGATAAATTAAAGCAGGGAGATGTGGAACATGGCAGCAGAAAGATGGATGATTCAAACAAAACGGGCTGATTTTGACGAGATAGCCAGAGACCATCACATATCCCCGGTAACGGCAAGGATTATACGTAACCGGGATGTGGTTGGAGGGGAAGCTGTGGAACGGTATTTAAGAGGAGGGCTGAGAGAATTATACAGCCCTTATTTGTTAAAAGACATGGAACTGACTGTGACAATTCTTAAGGATAAGGTCAGGGAGTCCAAGCCTGTAAGGATTGTGGGAGATTATGATATAGACGGAGTTTGCTCAACCTATCTTTTATACCGGGCATTGACCCAGGTGGGGGCTGTAGTGGATTATGAGATTCCTGACAGAATTAAGGATGGATATGGAATCAATGAATCCATTATCAGAGCTGCGGCAGAGGATGGGATTGATACCATACTCACATGTGATAACGGAATTGCTGCAGTTCAGCAGATTGGACTTGCTAAGGAATTGGGACTTACGGTTCTGGTTACAGATCATCATGATATTATGAAGGAGGAAGACAGGGATATTCTGCCGCCTGCTGATGCTGTGGTGAATCCAAAGAGAAGCGACTGTACCTATCCCTATCCGGAAATTTGCGGAGGGCTGGTTGCTTACAAGCTGGTTCAGGCTTTATACGAAGCGTTTGGTGTTCCCATGGAGAAATGGCTTGAGATGCTGGAGTTTGCTGCCATTGCAACGGTGGGAGATGTGATGAAACTGCAGAATGAAAACAGGATCATTGTAAGAGAAGGCCTAAAACGGATGGGGCAGACCAGGAGCCTGGGGCTATTAAAGCTGATGGAGAAAAATAATCTGGATAAAAATCAGATCACTGCTTATCAGATCGGATTTGTCATTGGTCCCTGCTTAAATGCGGGAGGAAGGCTGCAGACTGCAAAGCTGGCTTTGTCCCTGCTTTTATGTCAGAATGAAGAGGAAGCCGACGGGTTGGCTCTTGAATTAAAAGAACTTAATGACCAGAGAAAGGATATGACCAAGGAGGGAACTTCAGAGGCTGTCAAACAGGTAGAGGAGTTTTATAATGATGATAAAGTTTTAGTGGTATATTTACCGGAGTGTCATGAATCCCTGGCCGGAATTATTGCCGGAAGGCTGAGGGAGCATTTTCAAAAGCCATCTTTTGTTCTCACAGATGGGGAGGAATCAGTAAAGGGGTCCGGACGTTCTATTGAATCCTACCATATGTTTGAGGCGCTGGTGGAAGTAAAAGAGCTTCTGCTTAAGTTTGGAGGACATCCCATGGCAGCAGGACTATCTTTATCAAAGGAGAATGTAGAAGAATTTCGCAGACGTTTAAATGAACGGGCAGAGCTGACAGAGGAGGATTTTGTGAAGAAGGTCTGGATTGACGTTCCCATGCCTTTGGAGTACATAAATGAGCCCTTCATTGATGAGCTGGAGCTATTGGAGCCTTTTGGACAGGGAAATGAAAAGCCTTTGTTTGCTCAGAAGGGGCTTCATATAAGAAGTGTCAGGGTTCTTGGGAAGAACAGGAACGCGGTGAAGATGTCTCTTGCAACAGAGCAGGGAACACCTATGGATGGAATGCTGTTTGGCAATGGGGATTTATTTCTGGAGGAATTGGGAAACAAACGGAGGCTTGACGTAGTTTATTATCCGGGGGTGAATGAGTATAACGGAAATAAGACTTTGCAGATTATAATAAGGAATTATAAAATTCCGGAGGAAGTATAAGGAAGAAAACCTAAAATGCATTGACAAAAGAAAAGATAAGAAATAAAATACAGTAATATCAGTTGAAATTATAGAAAATTTTTACATGAGCTGAGATAAAGGGAAAGTGAGGGAATGAACGTGGTAAATGAAGTGATGAAGTTTATTACCGGATATGACAGGGAAGTAGGAGAGGCCATTGAAAAAGAGTGTGCCCGTCAGAGAAGAAATCTGGAGCTGATTGCGTCGGAAAATATTGTTTCTGAACCTGTTATGATGGCAATGGGAACTGTACTTACCAACAAGTATGCGGAAGGATATCCAGGAAAGCGTTATTATGGCGGATGTGAGGTCGTGGATGTTGTTGAAAGTATTGCTATAGAGCGGGCAAAAGAAATTTTTGGATGTGATTATGCCAACGTTCAGCCTCATTCCGGCGCTCAGGCCAATATGGCGGCTTTTGTTGCCATGCTGGAGCCGGGAGATACAGTTTTAGGCATGAATTTAAATCATGGCGGACATTTGACTCATGGAAGTCCGGTAAATTTCTCAGGTCTGTACTTTAATATTGTGCCTTACGGCGTAGATGATCAGGGATTTCTTGATTACGATGAGATGGAGCGTCTGGCACTGGAGCATAAGCCGAAACTCATTGTAGCCGGAGCAAGTGCATACGGACGGGAGATTGATTTTAAAAGATTCCGAGAAGTTGCTGACAAAGCAGGCTCTTATCTCATGGTAGATATGGCTCATATTGCTGGTCTGGTGGCAGCAGGCATTCATCCAAGCCCCATTCCATATGCTGATGTAACCACTACGACCACTCATAAAACCCTTCGCGGTCCCAGAGGCGGAATGATTCTGGCCAATCAGGCGGCGGCAGATAAATTCAACTTTAACAAGGCTATATTCCCAGGCATCCAGGGCGGTCCTCTGGAGCATGTAATTGCAGGTAAGGCTGTATGCTTTGGCGAGGTGTTAAAACCTGAATTTAAAACCTACCAGGAACAGGTGGTTAAAAATGCAAAGGCTCTGGCAGCCGCTCTGCTGAAGCAGGGCTTCCATATCCTGACAGGGGGAACCGACAATCATCTTATGCTCATTGATTTAAGAGGTATGGAAGTAACCGGGAAGGAATTGCAGAACCGCTGTGATGAGGTTTATCTCACCCTGAATAAGAATGCTGTTCCCAATGATCCAAGAAGTCCTTTTGTCACCTCCGGTGTCCGGGTAGGAACTCCGGCCATAACTTCAAGGGGATTAAAGGAAGAGGATATGGAAACAATTGCAGAATGCATCTGGCTTGCTGCTACGGATTTTGAGAACAAGGCTGATTATATCAGAAGTGAAGTGACAAAGATCTGTGATAAATATCCATTGTATGAATAAAAATATATAAAAAGAAAGACTGTAAAAAGAGTGATTTTTTTACAGTCTTTTTTTGATTTATAAAAGCTTTGAATTGTTGGATAAAAGTTGGTTTTTCGCTTTTTTCTGTCAGATTTATTCATGAAATACTGCGCAGTTTGAGTGCTGCGCAGTATTTTCAGGAGGAAACAAAATCTGGCTGTTATGCCTGGTTCTTAAAGGATTCGCAGTCAGTGCACTCTTTTTTTACTGGATTCTTCTCGTGGGTTCCCACTTTGATTTGCTCCAGGGTGCAGTAGTCGTCTGTTTTTGCGTGGTAAGCGCAATTGTCAATGGAACATTTAATACATTCATTTTTCCCGTTTACTAACATAGTTAAGCCCTCCTTAATTGACTGTTACATCAATTATTGTTGACAAAAAATGATGAATTATTATGCCAATTTTTTCTTAAAATTACAGACAAAAAAGCTTAAGATATTCTGGAGTCTATGCGGAACTGTTTGGGTGTCTGGCCGGTCCATTTTTTGAAAAGAACGAAGAAATATTTGCTGTTTTCTGAGATTGTTGGCAGGCAGAAGACGAAAGTGAAGAAAAAGAACGTCTTAGAAGGCAGCTTGTGTAGAAAAGTGACAAACTTTGTAAAAAACTGATAGAAACATTGAAAGACCGGTAGGAGTATGATATACTTCTATCGGTTTTTTAATATATAAAAGCATATTTATTAGTTTTACTAATTAGTAAAAAAGGATTTACTGATATATAAGACAAAGTTATTTAATAACAAGGAAAATAAGTCAGATAGTCAATAGGAGGTTCCAGTGATTCGATTTAAAAATTATGTAAAAGCGGGAAGTCTGGAAGAGGCTTACACACTGAATCAGAAAAAAAGCAGCGCCATAGGCGGTGGGATGATGTGGTTGAAGATGCAGAAACGGATGCGGATGACGCTGGTGGATTTAGTCGGATTGGGACTGGAGGGAATAGAAGAAACAGAGGAAGAGTTCTCCATAGGAGCTATGTGCAGTCTGCGTCAGTTGGAGATTCATGAAGGGCTGAATCAATATTTTGGAGGCATTTTCAAAGAATGTACCCGTTCTATTGTAGGAATTCAGTTTCGCAACGGGGCTACTGTAGGAGGAAGTGTATTCGGACGCTTTGGTTTTTCTGATATCATCACCTGTCTTTTGGCTCTTGATACTTACGTGGAGCTTTACCAGGGAGGTCTGGTTTCTCTGGAGGAATTTTGCCGGATGAAGCGGGACCGGGATATTCTGGTAAGGATTCGGATAAAAAAGGATGGGAGACAGGCAGCTTATGTGTCCCAGAGAATCGCAAAAACAGACTTTCCCCAGATTGCCTGCTGTGTGGCAGAAAAGGAAGATCAGGTTTTTGTTTCCATAGGCGCAAGGCCGGGTCTTGCTGAAGTTGTGGCTTTAAAGAAGACAAAGGACATTAGTTTGGAAGAGCTTGCAAAAAAGGCATCTGACAGTTTCCGCTACGGTACAAATATGAGAGGCAGCGCAGATTACCGGAAGCATCTGACAGAAGTATATACCAGAAGGCTTTTGGCAGGGCTTAATAAGGAGGAAGAATAAATGAAAATCGAATTCACCTTAAACGGAAAGCTGATATATGCAGAAGCAAAGGCTGACACCACCTTATTTCAGCTTCTCAGGAATAAGAGCTGCTATAGTGTGAAGTGTGGATGTGAGACAGAAAACTGCGGACTCTGCACGGTTTTAGTGGATGGAAAGTCCAGACTTTCATGTTCTCTGCTGGCAGTGCGGGTAAATGGATGTGATGTAGTGACTCTGGAAGGAGCCCAGAAGGAAGCCCAGGAATTCGGTACATTTCTGGCAGCAGAAGGAGCAGAGCAGTGCGGATTTTGCAGCCCTGGTCTTATTATGAACCTGCTTGCAATGGAAAAAGAAGAAGGTGTCCTTGATGATCATGATATAAAGGAGTATTTATCCGGAAATCTATGCCGGTGCAGTGGTTATATGGGCCAGCTTAGGGCAGTGAAAAAATATTTAAACAGAGGAGGAGACCGGGCATGAACTATAAAATGAAAAGCGTCAATACTTCAGTCGTGAAAAAGGACGCTATGGCATTAGTGACCGGAAAGCCTGTTTATACCGATGATCTGGTTCCCAAAGATTGTCTGATTGTAAAGGTGCTGAGAAGTCCCCACGCCCATGCGCTGATTCGGGAAATCGACTGCTCCAGGGCGGAGAAGCTGTCTGGAATTGCCTGTGTGTTAACTTATAAAGATGTTCCTGGAAAACGTTTTACCATGGCAGGCCAGTCCTATCCTGAGCCAAGCCCTTACGACAGGCTGATTCTGGATGAGAGACTGCGGTTTGTGGGAGATGCGGTTGCTATTGTAGCCGGAGAGACAGAAGAAGAGGTGGATCAGGCTCTGGGTCTTATTAAGGTGAAGTATGAGGTTTTGGAGCCGATTCTGGATTTTAGGCAGGCGAAGGATCATGCTGTTGTGATCCATCCGGAAGAGAATTGGCAGAGCCTTCTTCCGGTGGGAGCGGATAATAAGCGAAACCTGTGCGCCTCCGGAAAACGGGGACAGGGAGATGTGGATGAAGCTTTAAGCCAATGCGATTATGTGGTGGATCAGGTTTACCATACAAAGGCAAACCAGCAGGCTATGATGGAAACATTCCGGGCTTACTGTTATCTGGATACATACGGACGTTTGAATATGGTTGCTTCTACCCAGATCACCTTTCATGTGAGAAGAATTCTGGCTCATGCCCTGGATGTTCCCAAGTCTAAAATCCGAGTGATCAAACCCAGAATCGGCGGCGGCTTCGGAGCCAAGCAGACCGTTGTGGCTGAGGTTTATCCTGCCATTGTCACCATGAAAACCGGAAGACCTGCTAAAATGATTTTCAGCAGGTATGAATCCCAGATTGCATCATCTCCCCGTCATGAAATGGAAGTCCGTGTCAGAATCGGAGCAAATAAAGATGGAATTCTCCAGGCTATTGATGTGTATACGTTATCAAATACAGGTGCCTTCGGAGAACATGGGCCCACTACCGTAGGACTTTCCGGAGAAAAAACCATACCTTTGTACCGGACTCCTAAAGCATTTCGGTTTGAATATGATGTGGTTTACACCAATGTAATGTCTTCCGGTGCTTACCGGGGCTACGGGGCTACCCAGGGCATATTTGCAGTGGAATCTGCGGTCAATGAACTGGCAAAAAAAATGGGAATGGATTCCGTAAAACTGAGGGAATTGAACATGGTAAAGGAAGGCGATTATCTTCCTGCTTATCATGGAGAAACCTTGAATAGCTGTGCTCTTGACCGTTGTATGGCCAAGGCAAAGGAAATGATTGGCTGGGATCAAAAGTATCCGTCTGTAGACATGGGAAATGGAAAAGTCCGGGGCATAGGGGTTGCCATGTCCATGCAGGGATCTGCCATTTCCGGTTTGGATGTTGCTTCCGTGGAACTGCGGCTGAATGATGATGGATTTTATACATTGATGATCGGTGCTTCTGATATGGGAACAGGATGTGATACAATTCTGGCTCAGGTGGGAGCAGATTGTCTGGAATGTGATGTGGAAAATATTGTGGTTCATGGTACAGATACGGATGTATCTCCTTATGATTCCGGTTCTTATGCATCCAGTACCACCTATCTGACAGGAATGGCAGTTGTAAAGGCGTGTACGGAGATGAGGGAAAAGATTATAAGCAAGGCAGCCAAGTATCTTTCCTGCCATAAGGAATCTTTGGAGTTTGACGGAAAGAGGGTATACCAGCCGGATGAGAAGCTGGAAATTTCCTTGAAAGAAATCGGAAACAGAGTCATGTGCTCCAACTCGGACATGCTGTCCGCAGGCGCCACCCATACTTCTCCTGTATCACCGCCGCCTTTTATGGTGGGAATGGCAGAGGTGGAAGTGGATCGGGAAACCGGCGAGATGGAATTAGTGGATTATGTGGCAGTTGTGGACTGCGGAACTCCTATTAATCCAAACCTTGCCAGAATTCAGACCGAGGGCGGCATTGCTCAGGGCATTGGTATGGCAATGTATGAGGACGTGACCTATACGGATAAGGGGCAGATGCTTCAGAATTCCTTTATGCAGTATAAGATTCCCACCAGGTTGGATGTGGGAAATATCCGGGTGGAATTTGAAAGCAGCTATGAGCCTACAGGGCCTTTTGGGGCTAAATCCATTGGGGAGATTGTAATTAATACTCCTTCTCCGGCTATTGCAGATGCGGTGGCAAATGCTGTGGGTGCAAGAGTGAGGGAGCTGCCTGTTACGGCAGAAAAGATTTATAGACAGTTGAGGGGATAGCTTATCCTTTGACGCTGCTTGTATTGTAATTTTATTCATAGCATGGGCCTCTGGTTTTTAACCAGACCAGATGGTCTCATGCTATTTTTATAGCAGTTGTTATATAATAAATCCTAAAAAATGTTGACTTAATAGGTTTACAATGTTAGGGTTAGAAAATATAGATTGACAAGACTGTTTTGAAAGAGAGAATGATATATGATAAAAAGATTTTTAGGATTAACCATAATTACCTTTACGCTTGCACTCGTATTGCCCGGTTGCGGAAATAATGAAAAGACAGCCGAAATGGAAGTGGCTGCTTCAGCAGTGGAAGCAACTGAAAAAATCATGACAGAGGAGGCAGAAGAATTTACATTTCAGGACGATTTAGGAAGAACAGTAACGGTAAAAAGTCATGAGCGTGTTGCAACACTGATGGGAAGCTTTGCTGATATCTGGCTTTTAGCAGGTGGGAATATAGTTGCTTCTTCCAGAGACACCTGGACTTCTTTTGATTTGGGTTTATCTGAAGAGGTAGTGAATACGGGGAACTTGCTGGAGCCTGATATGGAACAGTTGATTGCGGCCCGGCCGGATTTTGTTATTGCCAGTGCCAATCTTGATGCACAAATAGCATTGGAGGATACTCTCACTCAGGCAGGAATTACAGTTGCATATTTCGATGTGAATAATTTTGAGGACTACCTTCACATGCTGGATATCTGTACCCGGATCACGGGTAAAACAGAGCGGTATAATACATATGGAACTGAAGTGCAGAAGCAGGTGGATGCAGCAGTTGCCAAGGTGGATGGAAGTGCGCCGACAGTCCTGTATTTAAGGGCGTCTTCTGATAATGTAAAAGTAAAAGGAAGTGAAGGAAACGTCGGTTCTGAAATTCTCAGAGAACTTGGCTGTCTGAACATTGCGGATTCCCATGAGAGTATGCTGGAAGAACTTAATATGGAAGTAATTGTCACAAACGATCCGGATTATATCTTTGTGACTACACAGGGAGAGAATACAGAACAGGCAATAAAGGTTGTGGAGGATATATTACTGACAAATCCGGCCTGGAATTCTCTGACGGCAGTTAAAAATGGAAATTATTATGTATTAGATAAAAGTCTGTACAATTCTAAACCAAATGCAAGATGGGGAGAGGCCTATGAGCGATTGGCGGATATTTTATACAGTGAGGAATAGTTATGGTTTAGCCGAAATGAGGAAACATAAAGTATTAATTATTGTTTTGTTGGCTGCATTGCTATGCGTGTCGGTTCTGGCAGGGATTTTACTGGGAAGTGTATCTATTTCAGTACAGGATGTTTTAGCGTGTCTGACAGGAAAGGATACGGATTCAACCAATTATATATTGGTTACGGCTGTCCGTATTCCAAGGGTATTTGGCGGATTGGTGGCAGGTTTGGGGCTGGCAACTGCCGGGGTAATTCTCCAGGGAGTTATGAATAATGCTCTTGCAAGTCCCAATACCATAGGTGTGAACTCTGGCGCAGGATTTGCGGTAATGCTTTCCATGGCATTTTTCCCGGGTAATCTTACAGCTACTGCGTTAATGGCTTTTTTGGGTGCATTAATTACTACACTTTTGATTTTTCTGTTGGCATATCTTGCAGACAGTTCCAGAACCACCATCATACTTGCAGGTGTCACGGTTTCCAGTTTTTTAAGTGCAGGAATTAATACCGTTAAACTGATGGATACGGATATTACGGTAAATATGACTTCGTTTATGATTGGATCATTATCGGGTATAACCTTTAAAAAGCTGATTCTGCCAGGATATGGGGTGATTATTGGGGTGTTTCTGGCATGTATGCTGGCAAAAGCACTGAATATTCTGGGCTTGGGAGATGATATTGCAAGGTCACTGGGCTTACGTGTGAATCTGATGAGGTTTGTGCTGCTTGTCATCGCAAGTGTATTAGCCGGAGTGGTAGTAAGTTATGCAGGATTGCTCAGTTTTGTAGGATTAATTGTGCCTCATATGTGCAGACGCTTATTTGGAAATGACAACCGCTTGCTTCTTCCGTGCAGTGCGTTGCTTGGAGGAAGTTTTGTGCTGATCAGCGATATAATAGGAAGAACATTGTTTGCGCCATATGAACTGCCGGTGGGAATTATTATGTCTTTTCTTGGCGGACCGTTTTTCTTATATCTTCTTCGGCGTAAGAACGGGGGGAGAAGGATTAATGCTTAAATTTGAACGGGTTAGTATAGGGTATAGAAATTATAAAGTTCTGGACAATATAACAGCTGAGTTTCCGGAAGGGAAGATTACTTCTCTGATTGGTCCCAATGGATGCGGAAAAACTACACTCTTACAAGCTTTAAATGGAAGCTGCAGAGTAACATCGGGGAAGATTTGGGTGAATGATTCTGACTTATTCTCCTTATCTCCCAAAGAAAGGGCGAGGCAGATAGCCTTTCTTCCCCAGGTACGAACTACAATACCGGCTCTTTCTGTTCAGGTGTTGGTAGAGCATGGCAGATTTCCATATATGGGTTTTTCCAGAAAACAGTCGTTGAAGGACAGGGAAAAGGTACGGCAGGCTATGGAATATGCCAATGTTTTGCAGTACGCAGACCAGCAGGTAGATAAACTGTCGGGTGGAATAAGACAGCGTGTGTTTTTTGCTATGGTCTTAGCTCAGGATAGTCAGTATATTGTTCTGGATGAACCGACTACCTTTTTGGATATTAAAGGACAGCGTGATTTCTTGAAACTGATAGGTGGATTAAAGGAGCAGGGGAAAACGGTGGTGATGGTATTACACGATATTCATCAGGCAATGGAAGTATCGGATCATATTATTCTAATGAAAGACATGCAGATCGTTGCCCAGGGAACACCTGGGGAATGCATTGAAAATGGAATGGTAGAGAGGGCTTTTGATGTAACTTGCCTGCGGTTTCAGAAAGATGAGAAGGAGTATTATTTTTTTGAATAATACCCTTCTCATTTTGCATCTCTGCATTTGAAGCTGTTTTAATAGCCAATTTTGCTGTCTGCTATTTTGGAGCATCTGCTTTTTTAATCTGCTTCACTATTTTGCACATAACCGATAAAAACAATCGACAAGGTTTATTGACGTATGCATATATCATATAGTAACATTGTTATATACATGGATAAAAGGGGAGAAAGGAGGAACTATGGAAGTTCTCATAAAGGCGGAGCAGGTTTTCAAAGATTATGTCCTGGGTGAAGTTAAGGTGGAAGCCTTGAAAAATGTGTCTTTTGAAATTTACCGTGGAGAGTTCATCGTCATATTAGGCCCCAGCGGGTCTGGAAAAAGCACACTTTTAAATATCCTGGGCGGTATTGAGACGGTTACAAAAGGTGCAGTTTACTACGAGGGAAGTCCTTTTTCCTGGGAGGATTTAAAAAGCCTTACAGCCTACCGCAGAGCCCATGCAGGATTTATCTTCCAGTTTTATAACCTGATGCCGGGACTTACCGCACTGGAAAATGTCCAGTTGGCGGCAGAACTGTCCAAAGACCCTCTGGATCCGGAAACACTACTTGGACAGGTAGGTCTTCTGGACCGGGCAGGCCATTTTCCCAGCAGGCTGTCGGGAGGGCAGCAGCAGAGGGTAGCTATTGCCAGGGCTTTATGCAAGAATCCGGATATCCTTCTCTGCGATGAGCCCACAGGAGCCTTGGACAGCGGCACCGGAAGCCAGATTTTAAAGCTTTTATCTGATTTTAACAGGAAATATAAGAAGACAATTCTTTTAATTACCCATAATGAGAATATTGCGGAGATAGCAGACCGGGTTTTTTATTTTAAAGATGGGTATCTGGAGCGGATCAGGGCCAATGAAATGCCTCTGAAGCCGGAGGAGGTGGCCTGGTAGTGAAAAGCTTCCGCAAAAATGTATTCCGGTGTGCCATGAAGAATCCGGGTTCTTTTTTAGGAGCAGTCTTCATTATTGCCATCGGGATATTTGTATATGCGGCAATGATGAATACACTGAGAAATTTAAGGGACCAGGTGGAACGTTATTATGAAAACAGTTCTATGGCCGACGTATTTGCCCAGGTGTCGGGAATAAGCGAAGCAGAGCTGGAGCGGTTAAAGGAAATTCCAGGAATATCAGAAGTTTCGGGAAAAATGGGGGCTGATGTAAGGCTGCTGGCTCCATCCCAGACGGACATTGTAACGGTTCACCTGCTGTCCTATGATTCTTCTGATGATTTAAATCAATTGCTTTTTAAAGGGGTGGAAGCCGGGAAGGACGGCATTTACTTAGGAACCAGAATGGCGGGAATTTATGAATACGAAACCGGAACCCCTCTGACGCTTTTGGTTGAGGGAAAAAGTGTTAAGCTGGATCTGGCAGGGACTTGTTATGGACCGGAATACATATATGCCATTCCTCCTGGAGGAGCCATGATACCGGATGGCAGAATATACGATATTGCATGTGTGGAAAAGAGCCGGATGGAGGAACTGACAGGAAAAAGGGACTCTATGAATGAGCTGGGGTTTAAGCTGGAAAAAGGGTACCGGTACGAAGATGTCCGCTACCAACTGACAGACCGCCTTCAGGGATATGGTCTGGTTTCCCTTTCCTCAAGAGAAAACCAGGCCAGTTATCAGATGGTGGAAGGGGAAATCAATGAACTGTATTCCATGGGTACGGTCCTGCCTATTCTGTTTATGTCTATTTCCGTTTTCATGCTTTATGTGGTTTTAAGGAAGATGATTGACAAAGATCAGAGTCTGATCGGGACAATGAAAGCCTTTGGAATGAGTGACGGGGAACTGATTGCGGCCTACTTATATCAGGGGGCAGAGGTGGGGCTTTTAGGAGCTGTATTTGGAAATATTCTGGCGGTGCCCTTTGGGCAGTACATGTTTCAGATTTATGTGGGATTTTTTAACCTGCCGAGTACTGTGTATCAAAGCTATTGGAGCACAAGGCTCAGCAGTACGGCAATCGCTTTGGCAACGGGTTTTTTCGCAGTATATCTGGGTGTACGGGGAATATTAAAGATCAATCCGGCCCAGGCCATGAGAGCTAAGGCTCCTGAATCTGCAGCCATATTGCGCCTTCCCAGATTCCTGTCTGACAGGCTGGATTCCATGGGAAAGATGGGGGTACGCTCTATTGTAAGAAATCCATTCAGAGGATTTTTAATTGTTTTAGCCATTGGATTTCCATTTTCTATGTCATCTGTCCTTTTTTCTTTTGAAGGGGTAGCCAATCAGATGTTCTTTGACCAGTTCAGCAAGGTGCAGACCTATGATTTACAGATATCCCTGGATCGTTACGTGTCCGCTCTGCGCGGAGAAGCAGCGGGAGAAGGGCTGAAAGGTGTGGCGAAAAGCGAAGCAGTTATTCAAATGGCAGCGGAAATAAAGCATGAAAATTTGTCGGAATTTGCCATGATTTATGGCTTGAACCGGGAATCTGATATGTGGCGGATTATGGATTTACACGGACAGTTTTATGAACCGCCTGAGGACGGGCTGATCATAAACAGCCTGATTGCGGGGAAGCTTCATTTAAAAGAAGGAGACCAGATGGAGATATCTGTTCCCGGCGTGACTGCGGAACGGGTTAAAATTCCGGTTAAATCTGTAATTGAGGAAAGTCTGGGAAGCGGCTGTTATTTGTCAACAGGAGCCTTTTACCGGTTTTTTAATTCTGACCCTATGGCGGGAACTGTTCTTTTAAGGGTGGAAAACGGAAAAATGGAAGAAGTCCGGAATCAGCTTTTAAAAACCAGCCGGGTGACCTGGATGGTGGATACGGACCGCATCAGAGGCGGCTACCAGGATATGATGGGCAGCATGATGACAATGATGCAGATGTTTGCCTTTATGTCGGTGGCGGCAGGAGGAATTCTCATTTACAATATATCCATGATCAATATCAGGGAAAGAATGACTGAGTTTGGGACTCTGATCATTATGGGAGGAACAGACCGTGAAATCGGGAGGATTCTTTTGTTTGAACAGTCGGTTTACTTTATATTTGGAATCTTTATGGGAGTATTGGGAAGCAGGGGAGTGAAATATCTCATTGAGAATCTGGTGGTATCCGATGCCTATACCATTGATCTGGCTATCAGTTCTTCCAGCTATCTGACGGCATTTCTTACCTGTCTGGGAATGGCAGGGGTTTCTTTGCTGGCACAGACCCGGTTTGTAAAGAAGATCAGGCTTACGGATATTTTAAAGGAAAGGGAATAGGCTTATGAAAATCCGATTGGAAGGAAGAAAAAAGAAAATCTGTCTTTTAGCAGCAGGAGCTGCTGCCTTTCTATTTGTGGGAGGGATGGCGATAAAGGGCTTAAGGGGGATGAAGGTGGAAATAACGGAGGCTTCCTTACAGACGGTGGAAGACCGTTATACGGAAGAGGGAATTATTACTTCAGGAGGGGTATTCCGTCTGGTTTCAGAGGTGCCGGGTCCGGTAAAAGAGGTTTTGGTACGGGAAAATGACAGGGTAAAGGAAGGGGATACCCTGTTTACTATTGACGATTCCGATCTTTTGAGTGAAAAATCCCTTTGTGAAAGCGCTTTATCCGGCTACAGAGCCAAGCTGGAGCAGAGCCGGATCGGACAGGTGATGACTTCCTCGCCTCAGGAGTACTTAGATTCCATCAGACAGGAAGTGGCTGCCAAAGAGGCGGATTACCAGGCGGCAAAGACCGTTTATGATGCCTCTCAGACCTTGTATGAGGCAGGAAGTATTTCTAAGGTAGAATGGGAGCAGAACCGGGCTTCTTATGAATACTCTGCCTTGGCTTGGGAACAGGTTAAAGGACGGTATGAGGAGAGCAGACGGTTTCTGGAAAGTCTGAGGACACAGGGAATTGATGAGACTACCATTAACGGAAGGTTCTATGAGAGCGTGGAGGAACAATTAAAGTCTCAGATCAAGTCCCAGGAAACCACCTTGGAGCAGTTGGAAAACAGACTTCAAAAGTGTGTGGTATCCGCAGACAGGGAGGGAATTGTGACTTCTCTTCCGGTTAAGGATATGTCCTATATCCAGGCAGGAGAAACAGCTGCAATGATAAGCAGTCTGGGAAATATTCAGGCGGAGTCTGATGTGCTTACCAGTATTGCGCCTTATCTGGCACCGGGAGACCCGGTTACAGTGGTGTTTCAGCTGAGGAATCAGGAAGAGATATACAGCGGAACCATCAGCCAGATCTATGATTATGCGGCCAAGGGGATTTCGGCTCTGGGAATGGATGAATACCGGGTTCATGTAAAAATTGACATGGACCAGCCGGAAGAATTAGAGGAAAAAGAAGGGTATGGAGTCAACATCCGCTTTACATTGTATCAGGGGGAGAATAAACTGGTGGTTCCCTCCAGCGCAGTGTTTGAAACTGATGCCCAGAATTATGTCTATGTTATTCAAAAGGGAAGGGCAGCCCAAATGCCCGTGGAAGTGGAGTACAAGACTATCACCCAGACTGTGATCAGAGAGGGGATTTTGGAAGGTCAGAGAGTGATTGACTATGTGGATTCGGAAGGGCTTTATGAGGGGGCAAAGGTATATAGCGGCTCATAGTCAGCAGAAATGGGGACCTGATTTTGTATAAAAGAGGCGGCAGCATGGAATCAATGCTTCCGCTTCTTTTCCTGTAATGATTTAATGAGTGGTTGTTTCATTTAAGTAATTATAAATACTGTACCGGGACAGTCCTAAAAAATCAGCCAGCTTTTCGGCTGCTTTTTTTATGAGAAAAAACCCCTTATCCTCCAGACCGTGTACAATGGCCACCTTTTCTTCTTTTGTCAGATTTCCCACAGATTTTCCGGTCATATTGACCGCCTCTTTCATCATGATTTCCAACAGCTCATCCACGTTTCCCACAAAGAGTTCCGGAGTCTGGAGGCTGGAGGTGCTGCCGGAGCTTGTGAGTGAACGAAGTGCATTTTCGCATTTGATCATATCTGTAATATCCAGATTGATGCACATGCTTCCATTCACTTTTCCATACTCGTCCCTGAAATATTTGCTGGAAGAGCGCAGAATCCGCCCGGTATGGGTGGCATTGATATAGCTGTACTGGTCGTCCGGTGACGCAGAGCCCTTTAGTATTTCCAGTCCTGCGTTGGTTCCTCCGTCTCCAGTTTTTCTTCCGGTCACATGACCGTTCCAGATTGCGACGATAGTTTTGTCATATGGTAATGTGAGGTCGTGGAGAACTACCTCACAGTTTTCTCCAAACTGCATGGCAATACATTTGGCAATATCAGACAGCAGGTTTAAGTTATCAGAAACATATCCCATAATAATGTTTTCCTTTCAACAAAATGTATAAAAGAATTATAAATGAAATATAAAGCAAAGTCCAGTATTAATAAAGTATTTGTTTAAGATAAAAAAATAACTATTAAAAACAAACAAAAAAATAAAATAAATAATGATATTATTGTTGACAAAATATAAAAAGCATAGTATATATAAAATATAAATTAAACAAAAAGTTGAAATGTAGTCAACAAAAAGTTCAAAACAAAATTCTGTAAGGAGGTAATTTATGAAAAGAGCAATCAGTATTATCATGGCAGCAGGCATGGCAGCATTGGCGGTTTCAGGCTGCGGCGGCGGGTCAACAGGTCAGACAACAGCTGCCCAGACCACAGCAAACGGAGGGGCAGCTGCAGCAGGAAATGCAGAGGCACAGGCTGTCACCTTCTGGTACAACAACACAGGTGATGAGGCTCTTGTTTATGAGAAAGCAATCAGTGAGTACAATGCTTCCCAGAGTAAGTATAAGGTAGAGGGCTTAAGCGTTACCGACGATCAGAAGGTAATCGTTGCCATGAGCAGCAATGAATCACCTGACGTAATCAAGATCAGCAACCAGACCGTAATGCAGTATCAGAAGAACGAACTTCTGGAAAACCTGCAGCCATTTGCAGATGGGGAATCCTTTGATGCCTCCATTTATTCTGAACAGGCTATTACAGCTAATACCATTGACGGAGATATCTATGCCCTTCCTTTAGATGCGTATACAATCCAGATGTTCTACAACAAGGATTTATTGGAAGCAGCGGGCTTTACCGAGCCTCCAAAGACCATGGAAGAAATGTATGAGATGGCAGTGGCAGCTACCAAGGTGGATGGCAGCGGAAATATAGAAGTTCTGGGTTATCCCTTATTCCCATATGCCTCTGCCAGACAGGAGCTGATTTACGGCTTTGGGGGAAGATGGTGGAGTGAAGAAGGAAAGCCAACCCCGGAAAATCCAGGTAATTTAGCCAGCTTAAACATGAATGTGAAGTTCAGGGATCAGTTTGGAGGAAAGGCTCTTGACGGCTTTATCGGAACGGCTAATACAAACCGTTATACGGAGCAGGATATGTTTTTCCAGGGAAAGCAGTTGTTCCGTCTTGACGGTTCCTGGCTGCCGACCATGATGAAGAATTTTAAATCAACCGTTAACTGGGGCATTACCCTGATTCCAGGAACAGAAGCCAATCCTGAACTGAGAGGAACCAGCCGTTTTGAGACTGACTCCGTAGCCGTTCCGGTTATGGCTAAGAACAAAGAAGGAGCCTGGGATTTCACCAAGTGGCTCTGCAGCCAGGAAGGCGCCAAGATCATCGACCTTGGAACCGGAAATCTTCCGGCAGTAAAGGCTTTATATGACGATGCTGATATTATTGCAGTCCCGGGATTTGCAGAGTTTATTGATGCACTGAAGCTGGAAAAGGGAATCCAGTATCCGGCTATGGCAGATTACGGCGAGTACATATCTATGGTAAATGCCACCCTGGACACGGTTTACGCAGGAACACAGACTCCTGAAGAAGCACTGAAGGCCCTTTCCGGACAGAGCGCAAACTTAAAATAACAACTGGAAAATTCATAAAACGGGGGCGCTGTAAGCAGAAATCTGCATCTTGCAGTGCCTCTATCTTAATATTGGAGAGGGGACAAAGGAATGAAAGGACGAAATAAGGCACAGCGGAACTTTATCAACGGGCTGTTGTTTTCTTCCCCGTGGATTCTGGGGTTCTTGGCTTTTAGCGTATATCCGTTAGTAAGCTCCCTGTATTACAGCTTTACAAAATTTAATGCGGTAACGGCGCCCCGATGGGTGGGGCTTGATAACTTTAAAGACATTTTTGCCGATCCTCTGGTGTGGAAAAGCCTGGGGAATACTTTATTTATGGCCTTTGTATCCATGCCTGTTAATTTAACAGTGGCCCTTCTTCTGGCCAGCATTGTATGCGGGAAATTTAAAGGAAGGGGATTTGTCAGGACGGCGTTTTTCCTCCCTTCCGTCATTCCTATGGTTGCGGCCACAATGGTATGGATCTGGATGTTTGACCCCACATACGGCTATATCAACAATGTATTAAGCTGGTTTGGTATCAGCGGCCCGACCTGGCTGATGGATGCCCGCTATACAAAGTGGGCTTTGGTGCTCATGGGAACCTGGAACACAGGAACCATGATGCTGGTATGCATGTCCGCTCTCCAGTCTGTTCCCAGAAGCTATTATGAATCGGCGGAAATTGATGGTGCCGGCAAAATCCAGAGGTTTTTACATATTACGATTCCATGCATTGCCCACGTTTTGGTCTATCAGGCCATCTTAAGCCTGATTAATGCGTTCCAGTATTTCCAGCAGGCTTACATTATTATCAGTGCAAATGCAGGGGTAAAGGGCGGAAGTGCGGCAGGCGGCCCTGAGAACTCCATTCTCATGTATCCTTTGTACGTGTTTCACAATGCGTTTACATATTTAAAAATGGGTAAGGCTACGGCAATGGCATGGGTTTTATTTGTTCTTGTTGCAATTTTAACTGTTATTATGACCAAGGTAACTAAAAAAGCAACAGAAGATGCAGGAGGTGAATAACCATGAAGAAGAGTTTAGGCAGGATTTTGTTTTTTGCCCTGGTTGCTGTACTGGCTTTGATTTTCATATCCCCCTTTATGGTAATGGTGCTCACTTCTTTTAAAACCAACAGCGATGCCTTTACCATTCCTGTAAAAGTATTTCCGCGGCAGTGGGTGACAGACAACTATCCGGCAGCATTTGCAGCAATTCCATATTTCCGGTATATGGGCAATACGGTGTTTATAACAGCCATTTCTCTTGTGGGACAGCTTTTGGTCACTCCCCTGATTGCTTATTCTCTGGCAAAGATCAAGTGGAAAGGAGCAGATATTATTTCCGGTCTGGTCATGGCGACCATGATGATTCCCATTACAGTAACCATGGTTCCTATGTATAAAATTTATTCCAGACTTGGGCTGACCAGCACTTATATCCCTCTGATTCTGCCTGCATTTTTTGGAAAGGCATATTATATCGTCATTGTCCGGCAGTTTTTTGCTGGAATTCCAAACAGCTTAATTGAGGCGGGAGAAATTGACGGGGCTACGGAGTTTCAGCGTTATTATAAGATTTCGCTGCCTCTTTGCAAGCCGGTGCTGACCACAATCGGAATCTATGCATTTTTGGACGCATGGAGTGATTATCTCTATCCCCTGATTTTCATTACAAAACCTAATATGTATACACTTTCCCTGGGATTGCAGCAGTATATGAGTGAGTATTCCATAGACTGGTCAAGGCTTATGGCAGCAGCGGTTGTATTTGTACTTCCGGTGATTATCTGCTTTGCCATTTTTCAGAGAAACTTTGTTGAAGGAATTGCAACCAGCGGATTAAAGGCATAACAGGAGGCAAAACGCATGGGTAACATACAGTCTTTAAATGGCATTTGGCAGTGGAGGCGGGAGGGTGACGGTTTCGGCTTTGTTTATAAAGGGCTGGTTCCGGGAACTGTGATCAGTCACATGCTGGAGCAGAAGCTGATAGAAGACCCTTACTGGAGATGCAATGAGTACGGTGTCCGGGAGTTGATGGGAAATAATTATACATATAAGAGAAGTTTCCGGGTGTCAGGGGAGGATTTGCAGTCAGATTTGGTGGAACTTGTATGTCATGGAATTGATACCATTGCTTCTGTCTGCATCAATGACAGGCTGGTGGCAGAGACGGATGATATGCACAGAACATACCGTTTTCCAGTTAAGGAGTACCTGCATCCGGGAGAAAACAAAATTGAGGTCTTCTTTCATTCCCCACTGGATTTTGTGAGAAAAGAAAATGCCCAAAATGATATCTTTTATGCTTCAACCGGCTGCATCCGGGGAAATGGGGCTCTACGCAAAGCTCATTATATGTTTGGCTGGGACTGGGGCCCCCAACTTCCTGATATGGGGATTTTTCGTAACATTGCCCTGGAATATTCCAGCGGTGCAAAGCTGGAGGACGTGCGCATTCGCCAGAATCATGAAGAGGCCGGAAGGGTAATGCTGCATTTTGAGATAAAGATAAAGACACTGTCTGATAAAGTGAAAACAGGGCAGAAGTGGTTTACAAAAGTGGAAATCAGGGACCCGGAAGGCGTTCTTATTTCAGAAAAGATTCAAGACAGTAAAGAGGTACAAACGGAGGAAATTATCCATAATCCCCGCCTGTGGTGGCCCAACGGCTTGGGAGACCAGCCTTTGTATAAGGTGAGTGTATTTCTGCTTGATCATGCAGAAGTCACCTATGACAGCTGTGAATACAGAATTGGCCTGAGGACCGTAACCGTAAGCACAGATGAAAATGAATATGGAAATGAATTTGCCATTACGGTCAACGGGGTAAAGATTTTTGCCATGGGAGCCAATTATATTCCGGAGGACAGTATTTTTACCAGAGTGACAAAAGAGCGGACGGAGCGCCTGATCGAGGACTGTGCTGCTGCTAATTTTAACTGTTTACGGGTCTGGGGCGGAGGCTATTACCCGGATGATTATTTCTATGATAAATGCGATGAAAAAGGAATTTTAGTCTGGCAGGATTTGATGTTTGGGTGTAATGTCTATGCTCTAAATGACCATTTTGAAGAAAATATTGTGGAAGAAACCAAGGACAATGTCCGCCGTTTAAGAAACCATCCCTGTCTGGCCCTATGGTGCGGAAACAATGAAATGGAATGGGGCTGGGGAGATGAGTGGGCCAGAATCAAAGGCCACCATCCCAGATATAAGGCAGATTATATTAAGATATTTGAATATATTCTTCCCAAGGTTATAAAGTCCTGTGATGACGTGACCTTTTTCTGGCCTTCCTCCCCATCTTCAGGGGGAGCCTTTGACAGCCCCAATGCAATGAACAGAGGGGATCAGCATTACTGGGAAGTATGGCATTCAGGAAAGCCCTTTACCGAATATGGAGATTTCAGCTTTTGTTCAGAGTATGGATTTCAGTCCTTTCCCCACAGCAAAACCATAGCGTCCTTTACCCTGAAGGAAGACCGGAATATTTTCAGCAGGGTAATGGAATCTCACCAGAAAAACCCTGCCGCAAACGGAAAAATATTAAATTATATCGCTGATTACTTCCTTTATCCCAAAGATACGGATTCCCTGGCATACATATCCCAGATTCTCCAGCTAAAGGCCATTGAGTACGGCGTGGGACATTGGAGAAGGAAACGGGGACAGTGCATGGGCTCGCTTTACTGGCAGCTTAATGACTGCTGGCCTGTAGCATCCTGGGCCAGTATTGATTACTATGGCCGCTGGAAGGCTCTCCATTACGGGGCAAAACGATTTTACAGCCCCCTTACCATTTCCATTGGGGAAGAAGAGGAGATGTCTCCGCGTGTGTCCTATTACGTTCATAACGATACAAGAGAACAGCAGGAGTGGAGGATGGAAATTCTGCTCCAGGATCATGATTTTCATGTGTTAAAGAAGGAAACAGCAGAAGGAATTATCCCCCCACTGTCCGTATTCAAAGCTGCAGAAGCTGATTTTTCCCAGTGGACGGACCGGGAGGAAATCCGTTCTTCCATCTTTTCCGCATTCCGCTTATACCAGGGAGGGGAACTGGTTCAGGAACGGACGGTTTTGTTTGTAAAGCCAAAGCATTTTGATTTTAAAGCCCTGGCTTATGATACTGATATTTCAGAAACAGAGGAAAGCTTCTGTATTACAGTAAAGTCCTCCAGCTTCTGTCAGTATGCGGAACTATATTTAAAGAATTATGATGTTGTGTTTTCTGACAACTTTTTTGATATCACATCACGGTCGGGGATTACGGTCTGCATTAATAAAAATGAGTTCAAAAACCCTGTTTCAGTGGACTTATTAAGGGAAAACCTGGTAATCCGCAGCGTAGCTGACAGTTACAGCAGATGAGAAAGGAAGAGATAAAACATGAAACTGACTCAGGAACAGATAAAACAGTTGGAAACGCCCTGTCTTGTCATTGACGTGGATTTGGCAAAGGAAAATATAAGGCGGATGCAGGAAGGGGCGGATAAGGCGGGCTGCCGTCTTCGTCCCCATATTAAAACCCATAAAATGCCGCTGTTTGCCAAAATGCAGACAGAAGAAGGAGCCGCGGGAATCACCTGCGCCAAGGTAAGCGAGGCCCAGGTAATGGCTGAGGGCGGCATGGATGATATTTTTATCGCATACCCTATGATCGGAGATTTCCGGATTCAAAGGGCCATTGCCCTGGCAAAAAAAATCAAACGGCTGATTCTGGCTATTGACAGCTTAGAAGGAGCAGAGGTGCTGGAACAGGCAGCCTCTGTCCATGATATAATGCTGGAAGTCCGCATGGAAATCGACACCGGAGCCGGGCGCACAGGAGTGCCTATGGACAGGGCCGCAGAGCTGGCTCTTGCAGTGAAAGAAATGAAGCACTTGAACCTGACCGGCATTTTCACCTTTAAAAGCCTGATTCTATCGGGAAAGCCTACGGAGGATAATCAGCTTGCTGCGGAGGAAGAGGGAAAGATGATGGCTGAAACAGCCGGACTTTTAAAGGCGGCGGGAGTGGAAATACAGGACATCAGTGCCGGTTCCTCCCCAACAGGCCTCCAGGTGGCCAGGACAGGAATGGTAAATGAAATCAGGCCGGGAACCTATATTTTTGATGACTTTATGCTGACTAAGGAAAAGGTGGCTGAAATCAGTGAAATCGCAGTCCGGTTTTATGCAACTGTAGTCAGCTGCCAGCATGAGGAATATGCGGTGATAGACGGAGGAACCAAGTGCTTTCCAACGGATGTGGCTCCGGGACAGCCGCCCTTTTACTATCCCGGATACGCGGTGGTGGAGGGGGATGACAACCTTAAACTGTCACGGATGAACGAAGAACACGGCATTGTCACTGCTTCAAATGGCAGCCACGGGCTCAAGGCGGGAGAAGTGCTGTCCCTGATTCCCATCCATGTGTGTACAGCTGTGAATATGCAGAACACGGTTTATCTCCTGGAACATGGTTCTCTCAGAAAACAAAAAGTAGATGCAAGGGGGATGCTTGTATGACCTGTACTCTGATCAAACATGGGAAGATATATGACGGAAGCGGAGCAGCCGGATTTGAAGGGGATATTCTCATAGAGGATGGAAAAATCACAAAAATTGCCTCTGGCATTGAGAAGAAAGGCGCCCGGGAAATTGATGCGTCAGGAAAGGCAGTGACACCGGGCTTTGTGGACATTCACCGCCATTGTGACATCGCTCCCTTTATCCACCCCCATTTTGGGGAAATTGAGCTGGCCCAGGGCATCACTACCACATTTGTGGGAAATTGCGGTCTTGCACCTGTGCCCTCGGTACCAGAGTGGCGAAAGGATTTGTATGATTATCTGGAGCCTGTTATTGGAAAGGTGCCTGAGGATCTGGTTTTTGAAACTTATGAGGATTACTGTAATGCGCTGGATGGGGCGGATCTTCCCATTAATATGGGGTTCTTTGCTGCGTCGGACAGCATTAAGGTGGCTTTAAAAGGTTTTGGAAACAAGGCATATACAGAAGATGAGCTGGCTAAGGCTCAGGAATATGTAAAAAGCGGGCTGGAACAGGGAGCCTTTGGAGTCACCCTGGGAATCATGTACCAGCCGGAATGCTACTCTAATAAGGAAGAACTTGCAGCAGTGGTAAGAGCTGCTTCCGGCAAAGGAGGACTGGTCTGCACCCATATCAGAGGAGAAGGAGACAGTCTGGTGGAATCAGTGGAGGAAGTCATTGACGTGGCGGCCAGAGGCGGAGTTTCCTTAAATATCAGCCATTTAAAAGCTACGGGAATCAGAAACTGGAACCAGAAAATTTTTGAAGCTATTGACAAAATTGAAAAGGCAAGAAAAAAAGGCCAGGATGTGACAGCAGACTTTTATCCCTATGACGGAGGTTCCACCACCCTGCAGTCCCTTCTTCCGCCTACTGTAATGGAGGATTCCATAGAGGCGTTGGTAAATAGCCTGTCAAAGCCGGAGGGAAAGGAATATCTGCGGTCAGAACTTAACAAGGCCCACCAGGGCTGGGATAATATGGCTCAAAGTATTGGCTGGAACAGGATTTTAGTCAGCTCTGTTAATCTGGAGAAAAACGGGTTCATGCAGGGACAGACAATCGGCGCACTGGCAGAAACGCTGGGCTATGAAGAACCTTCGGACCTGGCTGCAGATTTAATTGCAGAAGAAAAGGGAAAGGTGGGAATTATTGTACTGAGCATGTCTCAGGAGGATGTGGATACTGTGGCCCGGCTTCCCTTTACCATGCTGATTTCAGATTCCCTTTACGGAGGTGACGGAAAAAATGCCCATCCCCGCCTCCTTGGAACGACAGCCAGGTTTTTAAATGATTTTGTTTTAAAACGCCGTGTACTGCCCTTTGAACAGGCCATCTACAAGATGACCGGTCTGCCGGCCAGCCGGATGGGAATGAAAGACCGGGGGTTTTTAAAAGAAGGATATCAGGCCGATGTTCTGGTTTTTAAGCAGGAAACCTTCCTGGATCATGCGGATTATATGGGAAAGCATGATCTTTGTACGGGGATGGAGCTGGTTCTCATAGGAGGAGAAACGGCCTTTGAAAATGGGGTCCTTATAGATGGCAGAAGAGGAAAACTCTTAAGAAAGAGCTTATAATAATCAAAAGGAAAGAAGGAAACAAACATGAATGTATATGAAAAATTAAAGGAACTGAATTTAGAGATCCCGGCAGCGCCACCTAAAGGAGGAGCATACTCCCCCTGTCAGGAGTTTGGAGATAACATGGTGTATATATCCGGCTGCGGCCCTGTAGTCGGAGAAGGGAAAATTTCCGGAAAGCTGGGAAAGGACTTCACAACCGAGGAAGGAAAGACGCTTTCCAGAAATGCCATGCTCAATGTGCTGGCGGTATTGCAGGATAAGATCGGAGATTTGAACAAGGTAAAAAAGGGTGTTAAAATCCTCACCTTTGTGGCAAGCACCGAAGATTTTTACGAGCAGCCTTCAGTGGCAAACGGCGGAAGCGAGCTGCTGGCAGAGCTTTTCGGGCAGGAATGCCTCCCGGCCCGTTCTGCCATAGGCGTCAATGTGCTGCCCGGCAACATTCCTGTTGAAACAGAAGCTATTTTTGAGATCCAAAAATAATGTCAGGTGAGGGACAAACATGGATAGTCAATTGAAGGATAATCTAATAGAATCACTATATATACATTACCCCTTAAAGCCGGAGCACAATAAAAGCATGGAAACCTATAATTTAAAAAAGCCGGTTATGTCTTCTGTAAGTTTGTGGGATGGAACCAGCCTGGAGCCGTGGAGCTTTGAGGGAGAGGGAGAGGCCCAAGTAAGGGAAGAGGGTATACTGTGCCTGGAGACTAAGTCCCGGGCAGATCACTGGCCGGATAATGAAGTTCGGGCAAATGATGCGTCAGCAGGGCTTTATGCTACTTTTGGAAGCTATATTGCAAAGCTGAATGTAAAAAGGCTGGACTTAAAAAAGGCAAACAGGATATGGTTTAAGATACGTCCCATATGCCCCGGCCTTCACAGCCCCATTGTACGGGTGGGCTTTGTCAACAACGGGGAAATCAAAATCCCTGATGTCTATTCCAGAGAAGGTTTTAATGCCATTAATTTGAAGAACAATGAGTGGAATACATGTACCTGGGAGATCGAGACCATTGCCCATGATACAATTGAAGAAATTTCATTTAATATTCACCGCTATGGCAAAGAATTGAGCACCGGAGACGATATGTACTTTGAACTTTGTGATATCCAGCTTCAGGAAGTAAAGCCGGAAGTTGTCCATGGCTGGCAGTGCGAAGAAGAGGAAGTTGTATTTTCCACTACAGGCTATTTTATCAATGGGAAGAAGACTGCAATTGCCAATACCTCAGCTGAAGGGTTTGAGATTGTTAAAGAAGAAAACGGTCTGGAAGTAATCGCATACAGGGGACCGGTGAAGCTGGTGGAAAATCACCTGGGAAAGTTTAAGGTTTTAGACTTTTCTGATTTAAAAGTTCCGGGAACTTATAAAATAAGGTTTGGGAACACGGTAAGCGAGCCGTTTGCCATAGGAGATGAAATTCTGGAAGGTTCCCTGTGGAAGCTGATCAACTTCCTCTACTGTGAGAGGTGCGGCTATCCTGTTCCTAACCGCCATGGAACCTGTCATCAGGATGTGGTTGCAGAGCACAACGGGGTGAAGCTGGTGTATGCGGGAGGCTGGCATGATGCGGCGGATGTTTCCCAGCAAACCATGCAGACGGCAGAAATTCTGGATTCGGTTATCGCATCTGCCCAAAAGATAAAAAAATCCGACCGGATGCTTTACCTCAGAATGATGGAGGAGGCTAACTGGGGGCTGGATTTTGTCCTGAGAATGAGATTCGGCGACGGCTACCGGGCTACTAATTCAGCCATTCGCAGATGGACCGACAATCTCATTGGAAATATGGATGACTGCAAAGCGGATGTTCACAACCGTTCCTTTGAAAACTTCGTGTTTGCTGCTGTGGAAGCAGGGGCAGGAGAAGCCTTTGAAGAGCAGGATAAGGAACTGGCATGGAAGTGTGTGGATGCGGCTAAGGATGATTTCAAGTTTGCCCATGAGCGTTTCCAGAAGGTGGGAGTAGAAGGACCTGACCATCTGCTGGAGCATACGGCAGGCTCCAGCCGTTCCCAATATTATGCAGCAGCGGCCTGGGCGGCTGCCAGGATTTATAAGATCACTGGAAACACTTATTTTGGTGATTGTGCTGCCCAATATGCGGATCAGATAATTTCCTGCCAGGAGACTGGTGACGAACTTCCTATGAAGGGCTTTTTCTACCGGGATGAAAGCAAAAGCCATATCGTGCATTTTTCTCATCAGGCCAGGGATCAGATCTTTGTCATGGGTCTGTCAGAGGTGTGCCATGCTTTAAAGGAGCATAAAAACAAACCGCTGTGGGAAGAGAGCATGAGACTTCATGGAGAGTATTTGAAGGGGCTTCAGACTTATACTGCCCCCTATGGAATGATTTCTGCGGGAATCCATCACATCACTGAGGCTGACGACAGAGAGGCCTTCCATGTAGTCCATCCCAAGGTGGATTATGAAAGAGAACGAATCAATTACATCAAACAGCTCAAGCAGGGCGTGGACTTAGGAGACGGATATTATATCAGAACCTTTCCTATTTGGTTTTCCTACCGGGGGAATTCGGCCATTCAGTTGTCCATGGGAAAGGCCGCTTCTATTATAGGAACGTATTTTAAAGATGCAGAGTTAATTGAAATCGGAAGAGAGCAGCTTTACTGGACCTTAGGAAAAAATCCCTTTGGCCAGTCCCTGATTTACGGGGAAGGGAATCACTATGGACAGGAGTACACAGCTTTGCTGGGAGAAACTGTAGGAGAAATGCCTGTAGGTGTTCAGACTAGGAGAAATGAAGACCTTCCATACTGGCCCCCTGCCAACATTGCTACTTACAGAGAGGTGTGGACAACCCCTCCGGGGCGCTTTATGTGGATTGCTGCTGACGTGATGTAGCGGAAAGTCATATAAAAAGGTATAAACGGATGTGATTTAGGTGTGGTTTCTTCTATAAATATATGGAACCACACCTTAGAACTTATGGAAGAGGGATATAAAGGAAATAAAGGTTTCCAAAATTATATTGACAAAATACATTATTATTGTGTATAATAACAACGATAATTTAAGCATAAGGTATCGGACAATGTAGTCTAAAAATTCTCCTGATTTTTTTGACTGCATTTTTTGTTACATATTAAAGGGTTTCTTTCACAATATCCGGTACTTATGCAATATAGAGGAGGACATTATGAAGAGAGTTAGTAAGTTGGCTGCACTCATGCTCGGATCTCTGTTAGTCTTTTCGATGGCCGGCTGCGGCAGCAAGCCCGGTACTGGTACAGAGACAACAAAGAGCGGAAGCGAAGCGGGCGGCAGCACAGACGCTGGGTCAGGCAAGATATTAAATGTACATTTTGATGTGGAGATAGCTTCCATGGATCCCCAGATCGCCACAGACGGAACTTCCTTTGAGGCAATTGCAGCAATCACAGAGGGTTTGTACTCTGTTGATGAAGCAGGAAATCCGATTTTGGCAATGGCTGAATCCGAGGAGAAAAGCGATGATGGCTTAACTTATACCTTTAAGCTGAGAGATGCTCAATGGAGCAACGGTACTCCCGTAACTGCAAATGATTTTGTATTTGCATGGAGACGTCTGGTAGATCCTGCTGTAGCCAGTGAATATGCATTTATCGCCGGAATTGCCGGTATTAAGAACGCAGAGGCAATCACGGCAGGCGAGGTAGCTCCTGACCAGCTTGGTGTAACAGCCCAGGATGATAAGACTCTTGTGGTTTCCTTAGATGTTCCGGTTCCATTTTTTGAGTCCCTGATGTCATTTCCTTCCTTCCTGCCGGTAAATGAAGAATTCTTTACTACTGCAGGTGACAGCTTCGGAACCTCACCGACCACCATTTTAGGAAACGGACCGTTTATAATGACTTCCTATGAGCCGGCTGCAACCTCTGTCACACTGGCTAAAAGCCCTACTTACTGGGACGCTTCTAAGGTTTCTTTAGACGGCATTCAGTATCAGATCATTAAGGATTCCCAGCAGACTATGCTGTCCTATCAGAACGGTGATTTAGACGTGGCTGCTCTTTCGGGAGAACAGGTAGAGCAGTTCCAGGCAGATCCTGAATTCCATAACATTATGGCAGGATACTTATGGTATATGTCTCCCAACCAGACGATAAAGGGACTGGAGAACGTAAACCTTCGTAAGGCCTTTGCTTTATCCTATGATAAGGAAGCTTTGGCAAAGAATGTCCTTAAGGACGGTTCCATTGTAGCTGACTTTGCAGTTCCTACTTTACTGGCTACCGGACCTGACGGAAAGGATTTCCGTGAAACTACAGGAACTTATTTTGAAACTGACAAGGCTAAGGCTCTTGAATATTGGGAGACTGCAAAAGCTGAGTTAGGGGTAAGCGAACTGAAGTATACCATGATTGTAGAGGATACAGAATCTGCTATCAATGTTGCACAGTTTATCCAGTCTGAAATCCAGACTACCTTACCGGGTATCACCATTGAGCTCCAGACCATGCCAAAGAAAAACCGTGTGGAAAGAATGCAGCAGGGTGACTTTGAAATTGGTTTAACCCGTTGGGGACCGGACTATGCAGATCCAATGACCTATCTGAGCATGTGGAAAACCGGCAGCCCTAACAACTACGGTTTCTGGTCTAACGCAGAATACGATGCAATCATCGAATCAGCTACAAAAGGCGAACTGGCTGTTGACGTAGATGCAAGATGGGAAGCGTTAAAGAAAGCAGAAGAGATTGCAATGAGCGAAGCTGTTATTTTCCCTGTATATCAGAAGGGCGATGCAGTAATGATTAAGACCGGTGTTGAAGGAGTTGAATTCCACTCCGTAGGCATCAATCGAATTTATAAAAATGCGGTTAAGAACTAATCGGTAGAAGCAGACTGTTCCGCTTTATCAGGAATGCATTGTAGTGACGCTGTCGAGTGTGCCTGCCACAGAAGACGGCGTCACTATTTTTGGCTTACTGCAGACAAGGAGTGTGTATTTGTGAAAAAATATATAATGAAGCGGGTTGCAATATCCGTCGTGACCCTGCTGGTGATCCTGATGATATTGTTTTTAATGCTGGAGTTTATGCCCGGATCACCATTTAACGACGAAAAGCTGACGGAGACCCAGCGGGCCATCCTCAATGCGAAGTATGGGCTGGATCAGCCCTTGATGGTACGTTTCTTCAATTACATCAGAGCAATGCTGAGCGGAGATTTTGGGGTTTCCTATACCATATCCAAGAATACGCCCATTACAGCCCTGCTTGAAACAAGACTGCCTATTTCCTTAAGAATCGGAGGACAGGCAATTTTAATCGGCACAATTATCGGTTTGATTCTGGGCATTATAGCAGCAATCAAGCATAATACCATTTATGATACCATTACTACTGTTATTTCCGTATTAGGTGTCAGCCTGCCATCCTATGTATTTGCTATGGCTTTGATTTATTTCCTGGGATTCCGGTTAAAGTGGTTCCCTCTGCTTTATCAGATGCAGGCCCCTGTTTATTCTTCTGTTATGCCCACCATATCTCTTTGTATGTTCACCATAGCGACAGTGGCTCGTTTTACCAGAACAGAGATGTTAGAGGTACTGGGTTCTGATTACATGCTTTTGGCAGAAAGCAAGGGATTAAACAGCTTCCGCCTGATTTTCAAGCACGCCTTGAGAAATGCCCTGATCCCTATTATCACGGTATTAGCTCCTCTGGTGGTGGGACTGATGACAGGAAGCCTGGTAATTGAGAAACTGTTCTCCATACCCGGAATCGGAAGTCTTCTGGTATCAGCAATTCAATCCAATGATTATAACGTGGTTGTGGCGCTGACTTTTATTTACAGTATTATGTATATTGGAATTATGCTCGTGGTGGATATTCTCTACGGTGTTATTGATCCGAGAATCAGACTGGCAAAGGGGGATGATCATGAATAAAACAGAATTTGAATTTGCACCGGATGACTTTTTACTGGTCGGTGCGGAAAAAATCTCCCGTGTGGATGAAACCTTTCCAAGCAAACCCATGTGGAAGGATATTCTGGCAAGGTTTACAAAGAACAAAGGGGCAGTTGTGGGAACCATTCTCATTCTGCTTGTAATCCTCATGGCTGTGATCGGCCCCCATATGACGGAGCACACTTATAATTCTCAGATTATTGCCCATCAGAACCTGGCTCCCAGAATCCCTGGAATGGAAAAAATGGGAATTTTTGATGGTTCTGAACAGATGAGCACATCTACAGGCACCATTGTCCAAAATAAATACGTTTCAAAGGATGGTACAACTACCGGGCTGGAAGATATTTATTACTGGTTTGGAACCGATGTTCTGGGAAGAGATATTTTTACCAGAACCTGGACAGGAACCAGAATCTCACTTTACATTGCCCTGGTGGCTGTTATTGTCGACATGTGCTTTGGAATGATATACGGCCTGGTCTCAGGGTACTTCGGAGGCAAGGTGGATATGGTTTTACAGCGTATTTCCGAAGTGCTGAACGGTATCCCTACACTTGTAATTGTCACTCTCCTGATTCTGGTATTTAAACCGGGTCTGGTTACCATTACCCTTGCCCTGGCGATTACCGGATGGATTGGAATGAGCAGAATTGCAAGAGCCCAGGTGCTGAAGCTGAAGGAGCAGGAATTTATTCTGGCTTCCAAGACACTGGGGGCTAAGGATTTATTCATTATTTTTAAAGAAATACTGCCTAACATTTTCGGACAGTTGATTATTATGTCCATGTTTTCTATTCCCAACGCCATATTTACCGAAGCATTCCTGGCATTTATCGGTCTTGGAGTACCTCAGCCTCTTGCATCCTTAGGTTCCCTGATCAGTGATGCATTTAAGTCGTTTACAACTCATCCTTATATGATTATCTTCCCGGTAATTGTGCTGGCAGTTATTATGCTGAGTTTTAACATGATGGCAGACGGGCTCAGGGATGCGTTTGATCCCAAGATGAAGGAAATGTAGGAGGCGGAAGATGGAAAAGAAAAAGATTTTATCAATCAAGGATTTGTCCATATCCTTTAAAACCTCAGCTGGTGAAGTAAATGTAATCAGGGGTATGAACCTTTCTCTGTATAAGGGGGAAACTCTTGCTATCGTAGGAGAAAGCGGCAGCGGTAAATCGGTAACGGTAAAGGCAATTATGGGCATCTTAAGCAGTAACGGAAAGATCAACAGCGGAAACATCGAGTTCACATATAACCGGGGAGATGAAGAAGTGGTAACGGACCTGCTCACTCTTTCAAAAAAGGAAATGAGAAGCCGGATCAACGGCAAGAGGATTGCCATGGTATTCCAGGATCCTATGACCTCCTTAAACCCCACCATGACCATAGGCGCACAGATTATGGAGGGAATGATCTACCATTACCATACTCCAAAGAAAGAAGCCTATGAAAAGGCAATCAAGCTGTTAGACCTGGTAGGCATTACAGACCCGGAGAAAAGGATGAAGAACTATCCCCATCAGCTTTCCGGCGGTATGAGACAGAGAGTGGTTATTGCCATTGCCTTGTCCTGTGATCCTGAGCTGCTGATTTGCGATGAGCCGACTACGGCCTTGGATGTGACCATTCAGGCTAAAATTCTGGAGCTTATAAAGGATATTCAGGCAAAAACAGGAATTTCAGTTATATATATCACCCACGATTTAGGAGTGGTGGCTAAGGTTGCGGATTATGTTGAAGTGATGTATGCGGGCAAGGTTGTGGAAATGGGTACAACTGAGGAGATTTTTTATCAGCCCAGACATCCTTACACATGGGGGCTGTTATCGGCTATGCCGGACTTGAACAGCACAGATGACAAGCTTTATACCATTCCCGGAAGCCCTCCCAATCTTCTTGGACGTGTAGACGGAGATTCTTTTGCGCCTAGGAATATTTATGCTTTAAACATCGATTTTAAGAAAGAACCGCCTATGTTTAAAATATCGGATACTCATTATGCGGCGACCTGGCTCCTTCATGAGAAGGCTCCTCAGGTTTCTATGCCGGAAGAACTGAAAAAGAGAATTGATACGATGTTAAAAGATGGACTGGTTACAGAAAAGGAGGCGAGATAGGTATGGAAAAGAGAGAGCCTCTGTTAAAGGTAAATGATTTAAAGCAGTATTTTAAAATGAGCCGTAAATTTACAGTCCGGGCGGTGGATGGAGTTTCCTTTGAAATTTATCCTGGAGAGACTTATGGCCTGGTTGGAGAATCAGGAAGCGGAAAGTCCACCATAGGGCGTTCCATCATCCGTCTGTATGAGCCTACAGCAGGTGAGGTTGTTTTTAACGGACAGAATATTTCCGGTAAGCTTTCTGCTAAAGATACAAAGCTTCTTCGTACCAAGATGCAGATGATTTTCCAGGACCCAATGGCATGTTTAAATCCAAGGAAGAAGGTTATGGATATTATTGCCCAGGGGCTGGATATCCACCATTTGTGTAATAGCCAGGAGGAACGCAGGAATAAGGTGTATCAGATTCTGGATATGGTGGGGCTTGCAAGTGAGCATGCCGACCGTTTTCCGCATCAGTTTTCCGGTGGACAGAGACAGAGAATCGGCATTGCCAGGGCGCTGATCATGAACCCGGATCTGATTATTGCCGATGAGGCAATCAGTGCCCTTGATGTGTCCATTCAGGCCCAGGTGGTGAACTTAATGAAGGACATTCAGATCAGGACCAATACGGCCTATTTATTTATCGCCCATGATTTATCCATGGTAAAGTATATTTCTGACCGGATTGGTGTGCTCCATTTGGGACATCTGGTGGAAACGGGAACAAAGGATGAGATTTTTGATCATCCGGTTCATCCCTATACCAAGTCCCTGCTTTCGGCTATACCGCAGCCCAATCCCATTGAGGAGAGGAGCCGGACGGCCATCAGCTACGATTATAAAACCAGCGGAATTGATTATGGAAAGGGAGTACAGCAGCACATCGGAGGACAGCATTATGTTCTGGCAACACCGGAGGAACTTGCGTCCTGGACAAAATAAAAGAAACGGAACTCTGAGCCTGCATGATGCAGGAGCAGGGTTCATTTTTATTTTTGTACTTTACAAAAGAGATACATAGAATTTACATAAATTTACTTGTTCCCCCTGAGAGAAGGAAATAAACTAAAAGAGACTAACTAAGTATGGAGGAGTGTGCTGTTATGGAGGCTATGTCGGTTTATGAACGTCTTGCCGAGCGGACTAATGCTCAGAAACTTGATGAAATTATAGAAGGCGGATACATCATGCCTGTATATCAGCCCATTATATCATTAACCAATGGAGAAATTTTTGGATATGAGGCTCTCAGCAGGATATCAAAAGACAATTTGAAAATGAATATTGAAGAAATGTTCAAGACTGCAGATAGAACCAATCGCGCATGGGAACTTGAAACATTGTGCAGAATCAAAGCCTTAAAGGGAGCTGCGGGTATGAACAGGGAAAAGAAGCTTTTTCTCAATGTAAATCCCAATATAATTCATGACGAAAGTTTTAAAAACGGGTTTACCAAAAGCCGCCTGGAGGAGTACGGACTGGATTTTCGCAATGTAATATTTGAAATTACAGAGCGTGTTGCTATTATGGACAGCAACGCGTTTTTAGGTTCAGTCAGCCATTATAAAAATCAAAATTACGGAATTGCCATAGACGATGTGGGGGCAGGCTATTCTGCGTTAAATGTCATATCAGAGGTGAAGCCGGGGCTGATCAAGCTTGATAAGTCACTTGTCCGCAATATTGACAAAGACAGAATAAAACAATTATTGTGTAAGGCTCTGGTGGACTTTGGAAAGGGCGCAGGCATTAAATTAATTGGGGAAGGGATTGAAACTCAAGAAGAACTGGAAGCCCTCATTACGCTGGGGGTTGACCTTGGACAAGGTTTTTTTCTGGAAATTCCCCAGAAAGCCTTTGTAGATATTGGGCCGGAAAAAGTCAGAATGATTAAACAGTGTTATGCAAAGAAGTATATTAATCATGTGAGGAACTCTGTTTATCCCATTATAGGTCATCTGGCAAAGCCGGGCTGTGTTTTTTCTCCTGATGAAAAGGTTGAGACGGTTTATGAAATACTGCGCTTAAATCCCGGCATTACCGAATTTACTGTTGTGGAAAAAGAACTTTCTGTGGGATTTATGACCAGGACAAGCTTACATGAAATCCTTGGGGGAAGATATGGGTTTAATCTCAATATCAGAAAGAGTATACGCCAGATAATTAATACCGGATTTTTGCAGGTGGATTACAACACCCCTGTAAACCAGGTGTCCAGGCTTGCCATGCAGCGGACCTTTGAGGAACTCTATAATCCTATCGTGGTGGAACGGGAGGGGAAGTATTTTGGAATAGTAACAGTAAAGGATTTGCTTGATACCAGTTCCAGAGTTGAATTGGACGTTGCCGCACATTCCAATCCTTTGACAGGTCTTCCGGGAAATCTTTTGATTGAAAAAGAAATTGTAAACCGGGTCTGCGGGACTCTGCCATTTTGTATTACTTACTATGATATAGATAATTTTAAAGCATACAATGACGCTTACGGTTTTCAAAACGGAGATATGATGCTTATGCTTGTGGCTGACATTTTGAAAAGATGTGCTGTCAGAGATGAGTTTATCGGACATATCGGGGGAGATGATTTTATTGTTGTATGCGATTACCACGAAGGAGAGGCTTACTGCAAATCTGTTATCGATGAATTTGTTACCCGGGTTACATCCCTTTATTGCAGTGATGATCTTCAAAATGGCTACATTGTCTCTAAAAACAGAAACGGGGTAACGGAAAATTTCCCCATTGCCAGTTTGTCGGTTGCGGGAATATCAAATAAGAAACGGGATTATCATGCTATAGATGATTTCTCCAAAGATATAGCTCAGATTAAAAAGAAGTGCAAGCAGCATCCGGGAAATTATTTTGAGATTCATTAGTTAAAAAATGGGGTTTCTTTATCACTGGTTCCAGTTCTTTTGATATAAAGCTTTTAGGGGAATGACAGTTATCCTGGAAGAAAACAGGCTTCCTGACAGGATATTGACATTAGTTGAATGATTTGGTATAATTAATTCATAATTTAATACTATTTAGTTTTCTAGGGTTCCGCAGCATAAGTTGTTGGTCTGGTCCGAGAGAAAACGCATAATCATATGATTGTGTACACGGTGGGATAAAAGCCTAGGAGTTATTTAACAATACTCCTGGGCTTATTTTTTTCTTAAAATAAGGAGGATAAAGAAAAATGTGGGCATTATTACTTTCAACAATTTTAACCAGTGCAGCGGATAGCCTTAACCCGTTTGCCATAACCCAGCAATTTGTTTTGCAAGGTATGGTCAAAAAGCCGAAGCATATATGGTATTTTATTTTACCAACAGGCATTACAAATCTTATCGGTGGATTTTTGGCATATTTCGGACTTGTTGCTTTTATTGGGAGTTTTTTTAATAGTTTTGTAGAAAGATATGGACATTATTTGTTTATTACTGAGTTGATACTTGGAATTTCCTTTTGCATTGGAGCCGGATTTTTAATACAGAACAGCAAAATCGAAATATTAAAAAAACAAATTCAATCAATAAAATCTGGTGGCGAAACTGACGATGAAAAAGATGATGAAGAGAAAGTAGTGAATAAAATAAAGTCTGTATCCCCCATTGCGCTAATTACTTTGGGAGTAGGAGCAACCCTTTCGGAGTTGACAACCGCATTACCTTACTTTGCCTTTTTGGCTATTCTTCTGAATTATCAGCTTTCACTCCTGCAGCTGACGTTTATTCTTGTGATTTACAATACGATCTATACATTACCTTTAATCATTTTATACTTTGTCTATGTAAAAGCTCAAGATAGATTTGATACTCTTTATTTAATTATTAAATCTCAAATCACAAAATGGGCCGGTATTTTAGCTCCCGCGGTTGTAGGGATTATTGGAGTTTTCTTGATATTTCATTCTATGCTGCTGATGTAAAGCAGCCAATAAATAAACTGAGTTATTATAAAAATACAGAAAAAACAGCGGCGCATTCCATGATATGCCGCTGTTTTTTCATCTGAATCAATTCCTATTTGAATTTTTCATAGCCGGATTCTTTAATAGATCCGTCGCTGTTGGTTACATAATACTTCTCATCCCCGTCTTTGATGTTCTTCTTATTCTTAGCAAGCTTTCCTGAGGTTGCGACTAAGTATTCTTTTCCATTGTATTCCACTACTTTGTATTTCTCGTCCTTGTCAGCTTTTAACAGCCGGCCCTGAACATAAATGCTATCGTCGTAGATGGCGTTGTAACCAGCGCCCCTGTTGCTTCCGGCTTTGCGGAAGTTGTAAGTATAGGTTTCGCCGTCGATTTCAAGGTTGGTCTTGCCCGTAACCATTGCGCCTTCCTTTGGAGAGTTGCCGAAGTAGTAAACCTCTGCTGCGTCATCAGCTCCCGGCAGGTCACTTTCAGTCTCGATTTCCTCGATGGAAGCGATCTTTCTGCCATCTTCAAAGGTCATCTTGTAAAGTCCGTGAAGCATTTCGCCCTTTTCGTTGAAGCCATAACGCAATCCATTAATGGATTTAATCTGGTTTTTGGTCAATTCTCCGCTGTTGACGGCGTAGAACCAGTATTCTGTACCATCTTCATGAGCCTCTGCATCAATGTCTTCGCTTGGAATGGTCTTGAACCAGCCTTTTGCGAGCCATGTCTGCTCAGGAAGGTTGTAGTATTTAGCAGAAGAGGAGGTAGAAGCCGTGTTTTCCTGCCATTCTGACTGAGCAGCACCATTTTCATCAAAGAGGTACTTTAAGCCGTTAATGGTCTTGGTGGTGTCCTTCAGCTTTTTGCCGTTTGTTCCAAAATAGAACCAGTAAGCTCCGTCAAAGTTGTCTTTTGTATTATTGTCATCTTCTGCTTCTATTAATTTCCAGCCACCATTGATCTGGGCTCCGTCCGTAGCATCTCCGCAGTAATAAATGCCTTCTTTCCATGCATCATCCTCAGAAAGCCTTGTAGACTCTTCTGTAACCCATCCAAACAGCATTCTTCCTTCCGCGTCAAAAGAGTAATTTTTTGTTTCTCCGCTGGCAACTTTAATGGATTTAAAGTTGGTCTTTCCAGAGGAGGAAGCCTTATAGGCCTTACCATTATTTCCCAGGTAATACCAATAGGAATCAGGGGCATCCTCTTCCTCATAATCAGAAGAAATTTCTCTCCACTCATTGGTTACCATGGCACCTTCTGAGTTTACATAATAGTAATCTCCGTCAGATTCCACCAGGCTGCTGGTGACGATCTGTCCGTCATCGTCCAGATAAAACCAGTGGTTTCCTGATTTGCGCCAGGCATCGGTTGTCATATCTCCATTGGAATCATAGAATACCCAGGAATTGTTCTCCTGAGTCCAGCCCTGTGCCGCGAATGATGTCATGGAAGCACCTATTGTAAAAACAGCAGCAGCACATGGAATCAGCCATTTCAGTTTCTGTTTTTTCATTCTTGTTCTCCTTTCGGTTTAAGAAAATCCCGTTTGATTGTTCAGCTGTTTTTTGCTGATGGAATGATCATAAACCATGGACTTAGTCCAGGGTCAAGGGATGTAAAAAAGGCGTAAGAATGCGTAAGAAATGGGAAGGAATTTAAGGAAATTGTCATGATATTGTATAGATTTGGAAGGGCAGGATAGGGCTGGAAGAAATGGAATATGCTCCCCTTAAAAGCAGAGTCATTAAGTTTATCAAGTAATCCTGGAAGAATGTAAGTATAATTAAAATTGAGTATATTATATTTACCTTTTATGCTAAGCTTAAAGAAAATAAGTTCTGTTAGGAGAAAAATATGATTAAAGTAATTGCAAGAAGTGTCATAAAAGAAAATCATTTATCTGATGCTTTACAAATCTATAAGCTGCTGGTTGATGAAACAATAAAGGAATCCGGGTGCATAACCTATGAATTATTTCAAGAACTAAATAACCCTGATAACCTGACTTTAATTGAGGAATGGGAGGATATGGAAGCTTTGCGGCGCCATACCCAGACACCGCATTTTACCACTTTAGTGGAACAGCTTTCACATTTTGAAAAGGAATTACCTGTTCTAATATATAAAAAGCTGTTTTAGCCTATAATTAAGAGGAAGACTCAAATAATAATTCAAATGAAAGTGCGGTAAATAACAAGAAAAAAATTTATCTGCTGCCGCTGATCATGCTATTGCCGAAGATTCAAAAGCTCCGGTTCGGTTCTGCTGATATAGGTTTCCAGAGAGTTCCGGTCAATGAGAGCTGGAATCACTCCTTGTCTGGACACACAGAAGCCTGCGGCATATGCTGCAATTCGGGCTGATGCTTCCATGGAATACCCGGAGGATAAATAGGCGGCCAGTGCTGCGATAAATGCATCCGCTGCCCCGGTGGTATCTACAGAAGGAAAGGGAGAAGCAGGTAAGTATCCCTGGAAAGAGGGAGATTTTACATAACAGCCGCAATGCCCCAGAGTGATGATTACGGCTTTTGCCCCCTGTTTTATAAACTCATCAGCTTTTCCTTCCACATCCGGAATATCCGGGCACAGCAGTTCAGCTTCTTTCCGGTTGGGAATAAATATATCAATCAGTTTCATGAGAGAGGGGCTTATGGCTTTCATGGCAGCAGGCTTTAATATGTTTTCCGCTCCGTGCTTTTTTGCCAGTGCGGCAGCCGTTTCTACAGCGGATTCAGGAACCTCTGTTTGAAGAAGGCAGTAGCTGGAGTGTTCAAAAACCTTTTGACAGGAGATGACATCCTCTGGCCTTAGTTTTTTGTTGGCTCCGGTCAGAATGGTAATCATGCTTTCCCCATCGTTCTGGACGTGGATGTAAGCTTTGCCTGTTTCTGCATTGGCCTCCCTTTTCACCCCATGAGCATTAACCTGGTTTTCCTCCATACAGGTATAAATGAGGCTGGAATCGTAATCACTTCCCACTCTGCCTATAAGGGAAACTTCATTTCCCAGCTTTGCAGCTCCCACAGCCTGATTAGCTCCTTTTCCTCCCGGAATAACGGAGTGTCTGCTGGTGCTTACGGTTCGTCCCGGCTGGGGAAGCTCATCTACGTTTAAGGTTACGTCAATGTTAATACTTCCTACCACCACAATCTTTTTTGTATGAGCGGTAAATGGCAGGTCAAGGCTTTCGGTATTTTCCAAAGAAAAGTTCATGTGAAAGGCAGAAGGTTCCTCTTCCTGCTTTTCACATTTTTTTATCAGACGGCTGCATATAAAGGAACCAAACTCATAATAGGGAATCCGAAGGCTGGATATGCCGGGAAAATCAATATTTTCACGTGCATCATCTCTTAAGCTTATAAGGGACAAATCCGATGGAACATGGAATCTGAGTTTTGATAAATGTTCCAGGAGATTGAGCGCTGACGCATAATGAGTGCTGACGATTCCGGTGTGGGTGCGGGTCAATATGCAGCTGTACCAGTCTTCTGTTTCAACAGAAAGATTCATGGAGCTGCTGTAAGGGATGCTGTGGTCGAACAGACATCTTTTAAACCCATCAAGCACCATTTCAGAACGGAAGCTGCCATGCTTTGTGAGACAGCCCAGCTTTGTGTGTCCGTACTGAATTAAGGTTTCTGCCGCATAATACCCCATGGATGCAAAATCAATGAAACAGGAATAAGGATCCTCCCTGCTGTTAAAACAGCAGACCTCTATTCCCTGTTCTTCAAAATAATGTCTGTTTTCCAGGCTTTCTTCGTTTACCGGTTCCCAAATGACTCCGTCTACGTGATTCTTGCAGAGAGAAGCAATGTTTTTTAATTCATTTTCAGTATTTTCCATGCTTTCATAGATTAAAATGCTGTAGCCGCTTTTCTGGGCAGCCGCCAAGGCTCCGTCTATAAACTTCCCGGTTTTCCGAAGCGATTTAAGAAGAAGACCGAAGATGAAGGTTTTTGATTCAGGATTACTTTTGATTCCGCTGTAGGGAGTGTAGTGATAGTCTTTTACAATTTTAAGAACCCGGTTTCTGGTTTCGGGACTTATATTGCTGTCTTTGTTGTTTACTATTTTTGACACAGTGGATATTGAAACATCAGCCAGCCGGGCAATTTCTTTAATAGTCATGTGATTTTCTCCCCCTGATATAAAAGTTTTAACAAAAAAATAATGATATTAAGTTGATTATGAAGCAAAAACATGTTTTTGTCAACAAATGACATAAAAAACAAAGGTAAAACTAGTAAGAAAAATAATTTAATAAAGTATTTTTTTATGCAAAAATTCTTGACATCTCATTCCGTGGATGGTAGCATGTGCTTAGAAGAAACGCAGATCATGAAGCTGTTTTATTTTTAAACAAAAAGGAAAAACGTTTTACCAAAGGAAAGGTAAGATGATATCCTTTTTCAATATTATTTTTAAAGGAGGTTTTTTCATGAAAAAGAGGTTTTTAAGCATTCTGATGGCAGCGGCTTTGGTTGTATCCATGACCGGCTGCGCAGGCGGGGCAGGCACTGCCAAGGAGACAGAGAAGGCGGCAGGTAACACAACACAGGCAGTATCAGAGAATGGGGCGGCAGGAGAAAAGGCTGGTGACGGAAAAAGAGTATGCATCGTTTATTCGGGAAATTTAGGTGACAAGTCCTACAATGATTCCTGTAATGAAGGAGCAAAGAAGGCGGCTGCAGATTTTGGAGTGGAGATCAAGAACCTGGAAGGAACAACAGCTGAGGAATGGGAATCCAATTTCTTGTCTGCCTGTGAAGAAGGCTATGATCTTGTTATCTGTTCTTCTTCCAATTTTGAAGAGTACATGAAAGAACACTGCGCCAACTATCCTGATGTGAAGTTTGCCATCATTGACACCACAGTGGAAGGAGATAATATTGTATCCATCAGCTTTGCACAGAATCAGGGATCTTTCCTGGCAGGTGCAGCAGCAGCTATGTTTACCCAGAAGACAGAGATTGAAGGCATCAACGAGGACAAGATCATTGGCTGGGTAGGCGGAATGGACATTCCGGTTCTTCATGATTTCTACATTGGATATGAGCAGGGTGCAAAATACATTGACCCGGATATAAAGGTTCTTCAGTCCTTTGCAGGAACATGGAATGATCCGTTAAAGGGTAAGGAACTGACTTTGGCACAATTTGATCAGGGTGCAGATATTGTCATGAACGTAGCTTCCGGTACAGGCCCTGGAATCTTAGAAGGAGCCAAAGAAGCTGGAAAATATGCCATCGGCGTGGATTTAAACCAGGATAATGACCAGCCTGGAAGTATACTGACCTCCATGTTAAAGCGTGTAGACACAGCTTGCTATCTGGCAATCCAGTCAGTGGTTGAAGATTCATTTAAGGGAAATACCACTTCCTATCTGACTATTAAGGAACAGGGTGTGGGTCTGACGGATTTCAGCGTTATGAGAGAGCACTTAGGAGATAAGTTCCCTGAAGACATCGTAGAAAAAGTAAAAGAACTGGAAGAAAAGGTTACTTCAGGAGAAATCGTTGTAGAAAATTATGCCGGCTTTGGTTCAAATAAATAACAAGGCCTGAAAAGAAGTGAAAATGGTTTGGAGCTCCTGATGCCCATGGGGTTTCCAAACCATTTTACAATCAGAAGTACGTGAAAGGGCTTCTGCCATAAGAAAGAGGGTGAAAGTTTGAGCGAATATGTGATTGAAATGAAGGACATTGTAAAGTCATTCGGAAATGTCCAGGCAGTAAAGAACGGGCAGTTCACTTTAAAGAAGGGTGAAATTCATTCCCTGATCGGAGAAAACGGAGCCGGAAAGTCAACCATGATGAAGCTGCTTTACGGCATGTATCCCGTTGATGACGGAACGATCCGGATTGCTGGAGAACATGTTCCGGTCATCACTCCCAAAGTTGCCATTGAAAAGGGAATTGGAATGGTACATCAGGAATTTATGCTGGTCAATGAACTGACGGTTCTGGAAAATATTATTTTAGGATTCGAACCCAGCCGGGGAATTACCATTGACTTTGACAAGGCCAGAAACATGGTGGAGCATTATGTCACCCAGTACGGAATGGATATCCAGCTTGGAAAAAAGATTAACCAGATTTCTGTGGGTGAGGCCCAGAGAGTGGAAATCATCAAGACCTTGACCAGAGGAGCCAGTGTAATTATTCTGGATGAGCCTACGGCAGTTTTGACGCCTCAGGAGGCCAGACAGCTTTTTGTGATTCTGGAGAACTTGAGAAAAGATGGAAAATCACTGGTATTCATATCCCATAAATTAAATGAGGTCATGGAGATATCGGACCGAATCAGTGTTATGCGCCAGGGAAATTATATCGGAAGTGTAAATAAAGAAGAAACTTCTCCGGCTGAGCTGGCAAAAATGATGATTGGAAGAGAAGTGTTTTTAAATATGGAGAAAGCCCAGGCAAAGCCGGGGGAAAATGTTCTGGAAGTAAAAGATGTATGGGTTTCAGGAGAAAAGGAGATTTCCAAGATTCGGGGCGTATCGCTAGATGTCCGGGAAGGAGAAATTGTAGGTATTGCCGGAATTGACGGAAACGGGCAGAGTGAGCTGATTGAAGCTGTCACAGGACTGCGCCGGGTTGAGAAAGGAACCGTGCTTTTAGGCGGAAAAGATATCACAGGCTTAACTCCCAGGAAGATCAGGAAAGCCGGCCTGTCCCACATACCGGAGGACCGCAATACAAGAGGATTGAACCGATCCATGAGCATCAAAGAAAATATTATCGCCGTTCAGGTAGGGGACCCTCCCTTCTGCCGGGGTATGGTATGCGATGACAAAGAAAGTCTGGCCTATGCTAAAGAGTTGTCTGAGATCTTTGACATCCGCCCTCGTGACCCGGAAATATCCACCCAGTCTTTGTCTGGAGGAAATGCGCAAAAGGTAGTGGTAGCAAGGGAGGTTTCTATCGGAGGTAAGCTTCTGGTCGCATCCCAGCCTACCAGAGGTGTTGATATCGGAGCAATTGAATCCATACGGAAGATTCTCCAGGAAGTCAAATCCAAAGGACTGGGAGTTTTGCTGGTCTCTGCGGATTTGGAGGAAATACTGTCCCTTTCAGACCGGATTGTGGTTATGCATGAAGGCAGGATAACAGGAAGGCTGAAAGCGGAGGAAGCAAATGAAGATAACCTGGGACTGCTGATGATGGGCGGAACTGAGCCGGATGAGGAGATGGGAGGCACAACATGAACGCAGCGGTAAAGAGTATACAGAAAATTTTGCTCACCATGGTTTTTGCGCTGGCCATCGGGGCTTTGTTCATCCTTTTTATCGGAGAAAATCCCATAGAAGCCTATGGTGCCCTGCTGAAGGGGGCATTTAACGGAAAGCTGAAGGTAGGCGCCACCTTAGCCAGCTTTACCCCTCTTCTTCTCACCTCCTGCGCTTTTGCGGTAGCGGCAAAGGCGGGAGCGTTCAACGTAGGTGTAGAGGGAGAAGTATTTCTGGGAGGAATTACTGCTGCTTATATCGGGATCAACTGGACCTTTCTTCCCAAGCCTGTCCTCATGCTGGTCTGCTTTTTGGGAGCCATGGTGGTAGCCGCTTTGTGGGCTCTGATTCCTGCTGTTTTGAAAGCATATTATCGGGTGAGCGAGGTCTGTGTGACCATTCTTATGAACAGCGTTGCGCTTTACATAACCTCTTATCTGGTCAGCGGACCCATGAGCGCAGGTGTAGCCAATGCACAGTCTCTGCCGGTAACGGTAAATCTGCCCCAGTTTATGAAGCCAAGTAGTGCCAATGCAGGACTTTTTATTGCCATTATGACTGTGGCACTGATGATCTGGGTCCTAAATAAGACTACCTTTGGATACAAGATAAAAACCGTGGGAACAAATCCGGCCCATGCGGAATATGCGGGAATCAGTCCCAAAAAGATCTTTATCCAGTCCATGATGCTCAGCGGAGCCTTGGGCGGAATGGCCGGCTGTATTGAAGTTTTGGGAGTTCACGGATATTTTCTCAATAATTTTGCCGCAGGCCTTGGTTCCAATGGAATGCTGGCTTCTCTGATTGTTAAGAACAATATGATTTTTGCTCCCTTTGTGTCTTTTTTCCTGGCAGTATTAAGATCGGGAGCCTTGGGGATGCAGCAGAGTACCGGCGTACCCAGATCCATTGTAGATACCATAACCGCAGTTTTTATTATTGTAGCTACCATGGAACTTTTGTTTCAGTTTAAGGATAAGAAAAGTAAAAAGGAAAAGAGCAAATAGGAGGAGGCAGGACTATGGATTTCAGCAAAGTTTTCAGTGTATCCTTGATATATGCAACCTTTCGTTCTGCCACGCCTATTATTTATGCGGCGTTGTGTGCGGCTATTACCCAGCAGGCGGACATTTTAAATATCGGAACAGAAGGTATTATGCTGACCGGTGCGTTTGCAGCGGTGGCGGTCAGCTATCTGACCGGAAGCTGGGTTCTGGGAGTTGCAGTTGCCATGATTGCGGGGCTTATTATGGCCATGATTATGGCAGTGGGCCATATCCGTTATAAAGCGGAGATATGTGCCATTGGAATGGGAATCAATTTGTTTGCACTGGCAATTACCAAATTTTTATTAAACAGTGTTTTGGGAAAGAGCGGAACATTTTCAGAACCTGGGATTATTGCAATCCCAAGAGTCAGCCTCCCTTTCCTGGCCAAAGTCCCGTTTTTAAAAGAAATATTTGACAACTGGTGCATTACTGAGTGGTTTGTTATTGTGCTGATTGTTTTAATCTGGTTTGTATTTTATAAAACAGTCTGGGGACTTCGTTTGAGGGCGGTGGGTCAGTTTCCCATGGCTGCACAGACGGCAGGAATCAATGTAAATTCCATGAAATACCGGGCCATTGCCATATCGGGTCTGATCGGAGGTCTGGCAGGAGCTCATTTATCCCTGGGCTACAGTAAAATGTTTGTGGAGAATATGACCAATGCCAGAGGATTTATGGGAGTGGCAGCCATGTATTTCGGAGGCGCCCATCCTATTTTAACTGCCGCAGGCTGTCTGGTGTTCGGTTTTACGGATTCTGTAGGAGCCAGGCTTCAGGCATATGGAGTGCCCTCTCAATTGGTGCTTTTGATGCCTTATGTGGTGACCATAGCCACACTGGCCGTTTCCATGGCCTCCAAGCTGGCAAGGGAAAAGAAGAAAAAGAGTGCATTGACAAAAGTCTGAAAAGGAGAGAGATCAATGGAAAGACAAAAGGTCATCCTGGACTGTGATCCGGGACATGATGATGCAGTAAATATATTGCTGGCAGGAAAAAACAGCGGGATAGAGGTGCTGGGCATCACGGTGGTGGCAGGAAACCAGTCTCTTGAAAAAACCACAAGAAATGCTTTGCATGTCTGCCAGTATCTGAGGCTTGATATCCCGGTCTATGCAGGCTGCGGACAGCCCATGATCCGGGATAAACAAATGCTGGCAGGGGATATTCATGGAGAAAGCGGTCTTGACGGACCTGTATTTGAGCCTTTAAAGAGAAGGGAAGAGAAGGAGCATGGAGTACAGTTTATTGTCCGTACTCTGATGGAATCGGAAGGGGATATTATTCTGGTACCCACAGGCCCCCTGACCAATATCGCCATGGCTATGAGACTGGAGCCCGGCATCATACCCAAGATAAAGAGAATTGTTCTTATGGGAGGCTGTTACCAGCTGGGAAATGTGACTCCGGCGGCTGAGTTTAATATTATAGCCGATGCAGATGCCGCCCATGTGGTCTTTACCAGCGGCTGTCCCATTACCATGGTGGGGCTTGATGTGACCCGGAAGGTGCTCTGTTATCCTCAGATCGTAAAGAGGATGGAATCCGTCGGAACTCCCGCCGCCCGGCTGTTTACGGATCTTATGGGGCATTTTAACAAGAGCCAGAAAGAGGTGTTTGGCTGGGAGGGAGGACCTCTCCATGATCCGGTGACCATTGCCTCCATTCTGGATCCAAAGCTTCTGGTGACAAAGCCTATGCATACGGAAGTGGATATCAGGAGCGTGCAGAGCTACGGAAGAACCAACTGCGACTTTTTCGGCTACAGCCACAGAGAACCCAATGCCGATGTGGCAATTGATATTGATGTGGAACGTTTCTGGGATATGGTGGAAGAGGGAATCCGGGCTTACGGTTCATGAGGTGAATAATGGAAAAGTTAAAGGAAGTGCTGGAAAGAAACAAAGACGAATATATTAAGCATTTATCAGAATTGATTGCCATAGATACCCAGGATCTGGGTCATGGTATTGCCGGAGGAAGAGAAAAGGAGGGACAGGATTACCTTGTCCGCCTGCTGGAGGAGATGGGGGCAGATGAGATTGAAAAAGATCCCATGACAGAAGAAACCATTGCAGAGTCCATAGAAAAATATAGGGAAGGCAACCCGGGGCATAACTATGAGGACCGTTATAATGTATATGGTGTTTTTAAGGGCAAGATGTGCAAGAGCCTGATGTTTAACGGGCATATGGATACCATGCCTCCGGGAGATGAATCCTTATGGCTGGCTTCTCCCCATACTCCCAGAATCGAAGATGGAAAGCTCTACGGCCTGGGAGCTGCGGATATGAAAGGCGGGCTCATGGCTTCCGTTATGGCTGTTAAGCTTCTAAAGGATGGGGGAATTCCGATTCCTCTTGATATTCATATCTGTTCGGTATGCGATGAAGAAGGCGGAGGAAACGGATCTGTTCAGGCGGCTATGAGGGGAAAGAGGGCAGACGGAGTAGTGGTCTGCGAGCCTACCTCAAGAGAACTGATCCTGGCCCATATGGGATTTGTATTTATACAGGTGAAAATAGCCGGAAAATCCAATCACTCCGGCGCAAAATGGCTGGGTGTCAGTGCCATTGAAAAGGCTGTAAAAATCATAGAACGGCTGAACGAGCTGGAGCACAGATGGCTGCTTACCTATAAGCACTCCCTTCTTCCTGCCCCGAATTTAAATGTAGGGACCATCCGTGGAGGAAGTGCAGGGTCTACCGTTGCAGGAGACTGTGAATTCGAAATGTGCATTCACTATCTGCCGGGTCAGATGAGTCACGATCAGGTGGTGTCTGAGGTTACAGATGAGATCAGACGTTTTGCGGAAAGCGATCTGTGGCTGAGAGATCATATGCCGGAAATCAGCATTTACCAGGCAGGAGGCCCCTTTGAGATGGAGGGAAATCCCTTTGTGGACAGTTTTAAACGTGCCTATGAAAAGGCAGAGGGAGAACCGGTGGTTATAAAGGGCTCCCCGGCTGGCTGCGATTCCCGGATTTGGAGAAATATAGCAGGCTGCCCGACCATTCAGTTTGGCCCTGGTAACCTGGAGCAGTGTCACTCCATAAATGAATATATTCCAATTGAGGATTATCTTAAAGCAATTTATATTTATGCACAATTAATTTTAGAGTGGGGAAAGGAAGACAACACAGATGAATAAGAAAATATTACTGGCAGGAGAATCCTGGATGAGTTATACTACACATGTAAAGGGGTTCGATTCTTTTTATACCTCTACTTATGAGACCGGGGAAAAATGGCTGAAAAAGGCTCTGGAAAAGGCCGGCTACGAGGTGACATTTCTTCCTAACCATCTGGCCGGGGAAGAATTTCCTTTTACCATGGAAGAATTAAAGCAGTATGACGGAGTCATTTTATCTGATATTGGAGCAAATACTTTGCTGCTGCCCAGTGCTACCTTTACTTACAGCAAGAAGATGCCGGACCGCTGCAAACTGATCCGGGATTATGTTCTGGATGGAGGTGCACTTTTGATGATAGGAGGGTATCTGACATTTTCCGGTGTGGATGCAAAAGGAAAATGGCATGATACCGCTGTTCAGGAGGTTCTTCCGGTTGAGGTTTTAACTGTGGATGACAGAATGGAGCACTGCGACGGAGTAAAGCCTGTGGTAAAAGAAAGTCATGGGTCCATAGCGGGAATTCCGACGGACTGGCCGGAGGTGCTGGGATACAATAAAACAGTGGCAAAGCCGGAAGCCATTGTACCTGTTACTGTAGAAAGTGATCCCTTCCTTGCTTTAGCTTCCTATGGAAAGGGAAGAAGCGGGGCATTTACCACAGACTGTGCACCTCATTGGGCTCCTCCGGAATTTTGCCAGTGGGAATATTACGATCAGCTTTGGAAGGGAATTCTTGACTGGCTGACGGAAAAATAGAGGATTTGGTATGGAAAAAAAGATCTGGGAACAGGAAGCGGTACAGCTTTTACAGGATTTAATGGAAATCAGGACTGTCAATGGAAAAGACGGAGAAAAGCCGGCTGCAGAATATATTTTCCGGTACTTGAGCAGCCGGGGAATCAATGCTTTTGTCCAGGACATAGGAGAAGGAAGGGGAAACCTTTTGGCCCTGATTCCGGGAGAAGATACCCAAAGGGGAATGATCTGGAACGGGCATCTGGATACGGTGGATTACGGAGAACTGGATAGCTGGAACACTGACCCATGGATACCGGTTATAGAAGATGGATTTCTCTATGGACGGGGAGCCAGTGATATGAAAAGCGGTCTGGCGGCCATGGTATATGTTCTGGGAAAGCTGGGAGTATCCGGAAAAAAACCGGAAGTCTCCCTTCAATTCCTGGCAACCTGTGACGAAGAGCGGGGAGGAGCCGGGGCAAGAGCTGTCATTTCCGGCGGACATATGATAGATGCCCAAACCCTGCTGATCGGAGAGCCTACAGGCTGTACAGTGGGCATTGCACAAAAGGGCTGTATCTGGCTGGAGCTGGAGGTAAGAGGAAAAACCAGCCATGGAGCTTATCCAGAGGAAGGCTGTAATGCAATTACCTGCGCTTACCAGGCTGCAAAGAGTCTGGGAGACTGGGCCTGCCGCCATGAACATCCGGTATTGGGAAAAGCCACCGCTCAGATTACAGAAATACAGGGCGGAATACAGCCAAACATGACCCCGGATCTGTGTACTGTGCTAATGGATATCCGGACGGTTCCGGGACTTGCCAGTGAAGAAATTCTCAGCCAATTGCAGACAATATTTCAGGATATCAGCGAAAGACAGGGAGGAATTCCCAGCCTGACAACCCGGATTAAAAATCACAGAATCAGCATAGAGGCAGATCACACTTCCCCAGGAGTTTCCCGATTGGTCAGGAGCATGGAAGCGGTGGGAATAGGGGAAGCTTATTCCGGGATATCCTATTTTACGGATGCGTCCATACTGGCGGAAGGAAAAGAGGGACTTACTACTGTCTTATTCGGCCCTGGCTCTGCAGATATGGCACATAAGCCCAATGAACGGGTTCGGATTGAGGATTACCTAAGGGCAGTACGGGTATTGGCAAATATGACAGCAGTGAGGATTGAGGATGAGAGCGACGATTAAGGATATTGCCAATGACACGGGTCTTTCAGTGACTACGGTATCTCTGGTATTAAACGGGAAAGCCTATAAAATACCGGATGATACAAAAAAGCGGATTATGGAATCTGCCAGCAGGCTGAACTACAGACCCAATCAGTTGGCGGTCAGTCTGGTTAAAAAGAGAAGCAAAACCATAGGTCTGATTATTCCTGACATTGGAAATGTCTTTTACGCCCATATGGTAAAGGGGATTGAGGAGTGCTGCAGGCAGTACGGAAAAACCCTGATCCTCTGCAATACCAATGATCTTCATGAAAGAGACATGGAATACATCCACCTTCTGGCCGATCAGGGGGTGGGAGGAATCATCTATGTTATGTCCAGGGAATGCGATGAAGCAGCAGGCAAAGAGTCAGTCAGCCTTCTGAAGGAGCTTCAGATGCCTTTTGTGCTTCTGGATCGTTTTCTTGCGGAGACAGACTGCCTTGAAGTGATTCTGGATCATGAAATGGGCGGTTATCTGGCAGCCAGACATTTGGCAGAGCTTGGACATAAGCGGATCGCTTGTGTCACAGGGCCTGGAAATCTGGCAGATTCGGCCAGAAGATTAAAAGGATATGCCCGTGCCCTGCAGGAATTTCAAATTCCTTTTGATGAAGATTTAGTCTATGAAGGTGATTATACTATGGAATGCGGAGTCCGTGCAGTCACGGTGCTGATGGAGCGTGAATTTACGGCTATCTTTGCCTGCAATGATCTTTCTGCCTTTGGAGTATGCAGACAGCTGGCGGCGTATGGTAAGAGGGTTCCGGGGGATATATCAGTGGTAGGATATGATGACGCTCTTTATGCGGATATGATGGCAGTTCCCCTGACAACAGTCAGACAGCCTGTATATGAAATGGGAGTGGAGTCTGTAAAACAACTGATTTCCCAGATCAAGGGGGAAAAAAGGGAAAAAAGTCATTCGGTATTTAAGCCTGAATTGATTATAAGAAGCAGTACCGTGGGAGTCGGACAGGAGTGGAGTGTATGAAAATATTGAATTTTGGTTCTCTGAATATTGATTATGTTTATCAGGTGGATCATTTCGTCAGAGAGGGAGAGACGATATCCTCTGATTCTCTGGAAACATTTTGCGGAGGAAAAGGCTTAAACCAGTCCCTGGCCCTGAGTAAGAGCGGTGTCAAGGTCTGGCATGCAGGAGCCGTGGGAGCTCAGGACGGAGAGATATTGACCGAAGAGCTGGAACGGTTCGGTGTGGATACAAGGAATATTAAACGACTGAAAAATAAGACAGGACATGCCATTATACAGAAAAGTCCCAAGGGGCAAAACGGCATTTTATTGTTTGGGGGAGCCAATCAGGATATCACAAGAGATCAGGTGGACCATGTTTTAAGTGAGTTCGGTAAAGGGGATTTTCTTATTCTTCAAAATGAGATCAATGAAGTGGGATATATTATGGAGCAGGCGTATGGGAAAGGACTGAGGATCGTATTAAACCCCTCTCCCATGAACAGCAGAATATGGATTTATCCTCTTCATTTCGTGGAATTTTTTATATTAAATGAGATTGAAGCCGAGGATATTTGCCAGAAGTCCGGAAGTGGAGAAGAACTGCTGAACCTGCTTGCCGAAAAATTCCCCAAAGCAAAGATTCTTTTAACCCTGGGACAGGACGGCTCTCTATACAAGGACGGCAGCCTGGTCGTTAAGCAGGCGATCTATCCTGTAGCGGTGGTGGATACCACCGGAGCCGGGGATACCTTTACAGGCTATTTTATAGGAGGGCTTGCTTTGGGGGAAGCCCCTGAACAGGCTTTGGATCATGCAGCAAAGGCGGCTTCCATTGCAGTATCCAGAGCAGGTGCGGCGCCTTCGATTCCCATGAGGGATGAGGTTATAAAGAGTTACTGAACTCCCTGATTTCACGGATACGCAAAAGAACGGGAAGCAGAAATCCGGCAGAAATCAAGCTGAATAGATTCTGCACCAGATTAAAGGGGACGTTGGAAGCGGCGGCAGCCCACCCGTAGGCGGCTAGCTCGAAAGCAAAATAGCCGCCTGTGACGATGGTGCTGCATACTGCTCCGGCGGCCAGAAAAGGCAGGGGACGAAGGCGTTTATACAGATACCCGGCTGAACATGCGGCCAGCCCTTTGATAATCAGGGTAGCAGGTGCATAAAATGCATAGCCGGACAGTAAGTCTGCCATCATAGATCCAACCCCTCCGGCTGCCGCCCCGGCTATGGGACCCAGAAGTATGCCGCTTAATAAAATTAATCCATCCCCAAGGTGAATATAACCGCTGAATGGGGAAGGGATGTGTATGATCATGGTGGCGGCTGCAGTGAGTGACGCCATTAAGGCGCTGAAAACAATTTTTTTTGTTTTGTTGCTATTCATATCTTTCCCTTTCTCATAGACCATGTATATTTTAGTTAAATTTATGATATAAGGAAACTGGCATTTTTAAAATATCCAATTTGATAAAATTTATACATACCAGTTTGACTGGTTCTTTTATGTTTATGCTTGCTTATAATCAAAGAAGGTGCTGCTAATCACTCTGATTCAGTGATTTTGCAGCACCTTTTTTTAATAATATTTTTCATAACATTTAAATTTTTCTTGAAACAAAACAATTTATAATCTCTCTCTTTTTATGTCTATATCATACCACAAAAATGACTTTTTTTCAAGTCTTGTAATTTCTCTCCTTTGAGCGTAGACTTGGTATTTATCAAAGGAAAGGGGCGTTTTTATGGAAGATAAAAAATGGCTTGAGGCAGCAAATGACAGTACGCAGCTTGAAAGAATCAGGAAGGCCAATGACTATACAAAAAGGTTTGGCCTGTCCCTGACAGAGGAGGAAGGGGTCCTGCTTTTAAGGGAACGAAAAGAGGTTTTAAGGAATCAGGAGCGGGTGGAGTTTGGAGAAGGAATTCTGCCCAAGCTGATTTATGCCTTCTGCGATTCTCCTTATATTTATCAGGACAATTACGTGGAAACAATAGGACGGCTTCAGGATATTTTTTACTTTTATAAAAATGAATCCCTGGATGAATATACGGATGATGAACTGATTGAGTTCATGAAGGAACAGTTTGACGGGCCTTGCCAGGGTTCCCTTGATTATCTTGAGGACACCCGGCTGGAGACTTTTGCAAGAAGTGCGCGCTTTGGGCAGGGACTTTATGAGGAGGAAGATGAAGAAGGATAACATGGAAGAACTGCTTCCCCTTATAGGGGAGCTGGCTGAAAAATATACGGGTAAGGAGAGCACTTCTATCACTTATGAAAAAGCCAGACAGCTTATGGGAGCGATCCTGTACTGCATCCGGGAATATGAGGCGGGGCTGGAAGAAGGACTTATTTCTACTGAGAACCGGGTGGAGGCAAAGACAGCTTACCTGTTGGGTTATAAAAAAGTCCTTGAGAAGGTGAAGGAAGCCCAGATCCTGTATAACCGCATCATAGGGGATTTTAACTCCTATAAAAACAGGTGCTGTTATGATACCGTTGCCAAGGGACTTCCTTCTTTCTTTTTGTATTATGATCCCCGCTTTGCTCCTCAGGATCACCTTCTCACTTTGGATTATCCTGTTTTGCGGCCTATGGATTCTTTGCAGGGGATTGATGCCATTTATGCTTATGTAAAGAGCATTGGTCTGGAACAGACTTTCTTTGAGAAGATCCCGGATGAATATATCTTCCATGTGCTGAAAGTCTATTCTGCTGATTATAAGGGCCTTTTAATTAATATGGCTTCTATTGTGCTTCGCAATGTTTTAGGGTGCAGGATGGCAGGAAAGGGGATTCATACAAGGCGGTATACGGGGGAGGAAGTGAAGCGGTTGGAAAGCTGTATAAGTCAGAATACTACCGAAGAACTGAAATGTTACCTGAAAGAGCTGATTGATGAACTTATGGATATTGGATACGGAAGCAATGAGGAATTGGGAACGTATTTAAAAAAAGATGTCCATGACTATGCCTTTGAACTGAAACAAGGAATTAAAAACCGGTGCCTGGACCGGATTATTGCCATATAGAATAAGAAATGGGGAGGAACATCGTTCCTCCCCATCAGCATGTTAACTCATTTCCCGCTCCATATCAGCGGAATTTTCTTTGTTCAGGTTTTTCTGAGCTGTAGAAAGCATCAGCTTAATTCGGTTTAACTGATTCACCTCACTGGCGCCGGGGTCATAGTCCACGGCAATGATGTTGGAATCGGGGTATGCCTTTCTCAGCTCCTTGATCACGCCCTTTCCAACAATATGGTTGGGAAGGCAGCCAAAGGGTTGGGCGCAGACAATGTTGTTGGTTCCGGTGTGTATCAGTTCCAGCATTTCTCCGGTCAGGAACCAGCCTTCTCCGGTCTGGTTTCCGATGGAAACAAATTCCTTTGCCATGTCTGCCAGACTTCCGATGTGGGCCGGAGCGGTAAAATGTCTGCTTTTTACAAGCTCTTTTTTTGCAGTCTTACGGAAGTATTCCAGCAGGGAAATCCCCATGTTGGAAAGGGCAGCAGTTTTTTTCTTACCTCCCAGATTTTCCGCTTTAAAATTGTTGTTGTAGAAGCAGTACAGAAGAAAATCCATCAAATCCGGCATAACAGCCTCGGCTCCTTCTGCCTCCAGAAGCTCTACAATGTTATTGTTAGCCAGAGGTGAGAATTTGACCAGGATTTCTCCTACGATGCCCACCTTAGGCTTTTTGACCTCATTTCTGGGCAGGTTGTCAAAGTCTCTTATAATTCCTTTTAAATTACGGGAAAATGTCATCATGCCCGGTGTCTTTGCTGATAAAGCTTCAATGCAGCGCTGTCTCCATCTGTCGTGAAGAGCGTTGGCGGATCCTGGAATCTTTTCGTAGGGCCGGGTGGCATATAATACCCTCATAAAGACGTCCCCATATACGACAGCCTGCATGGCTTTTGTCAGGAGGGGCAGGGTGATGGAAAAGCCCGGATTACTCTCCATGTTTCCGGCATTGACGGAGATAACTGGAACCTGGCTCATACCCGACTTGTCTAAGGCCCTTCGGATAAAGCCGATATAATTGGAGGCCCGGCAGCCTCCTCCGGTCTGGCTCATGAAAATGGCCGTGCGGTCTAAATCATATTTGCCGGAAAGAAGAGCATCCATGATCTGTCCCACCACAATGAGGGAGGGGTAACAAGCGTCGTTGTTTACATATTTCAGTCCGGTATCAACGGCAGAGCGGTTGTGATTTTGAAGTATCTCAATCCGGTAACCGAAGGAACGTATGGCGGGCTCTACCAGGTCAAAGTGAATGGGTGACATCTGCGGGCAGAGAATGGTGTAATCCTTTTTCATTTCCTTGGTAAATGTGACTCTTTGATAAGCACTGGAAACCACCTTCTGCTCATAATGACTCTTGTCCCTGACCTTTAATGCGGCAATAAGGGAACGGATACGGATTCTTGCAGCCCCTAAGTTATTGACCTCATCAATTTTTAAAACGGTATAAATCTTTCCTGAACCGGTCAGAATGTCACTGACCTGGTCCGTGGTGACTGCATCCAGGCCGCAGCCAAAGGAGTTGAGCTGGATTAAGTCCAGACAGCTTTCGTGCTTCACAAGGCTGGCGGCCCGGTAAAGACGGGTGTGGTACATCCACTGGTCTGTCACCACCATGGGACGCTCAATTTCAGCCAGATGGGAAATGGCATCTTCGGTCAGGACTGCAAAACCATAGGAGGTGATCAGCTCCGGAATTCCGTGGTTGATCTCCGGATCCACATGGTAGGGGCGGCCGGCCAGCACAATGCCCCTCTTGTCATGTTCCTTTAGCCACAAAATGGTCTCTTCTCCCTTTTTCTCCATATCGGAACGGGATAATAAAAGTTCTTCCCAGGCCTTGTGAGCGGCCTCGGCGGTCTCTGAAACCGGAATTCCAAAATCTTCAGCAAATACTTCTGTCAGACGTTTTGTCAGTATTTCTTCATTGGTGAAAGCCATAAACGGATTTAAGAAACGGATGTTTTCTGCCTGAAGCCCTTCCACATTGTTTTTTATGTTTTCAGCATAAGAGGTGACAATGGGACAGTTAAAATGATTTCCGGCATCAGGGGTCTCGTTCCGTTCATAGGGGATACAGGGATAAAAAATGGTCTCGATTCCCTGGCGGATCAGCCATTCCACATGACCGTGGGCGATTTTGGCCGGATAGCACTCCGACTCGCTGGGAATGGACTCAATGCCCAGTTCATAAATCTTTCTGCTTGATTGAGGAGAAAGCACGGTGCGGAACTTTAATTCTTTGAAGAAAACGGCCCAGAAGGGATAGTTTTCATACATGTTCAAAACCCTGGGAATGCCTACGGTTCCTCTTTCAGCCAGGTCCTCTGCCAGTGGTTCGTAATCGAACATACGGTGGAGTTTGTAGTCAAACAGGTTTGGTACCTCCCGTTTGGCTTTTGCTTTTCCAAGACCCCGCTCACAGCGGTTTCCGCTGACAAACTGGCGTCCTCCGTCAAACCGGTTGATGGTCAGCACGCAGCTGTTGGTGCAGGCCTTACACCGGCCCATAGAGGTTTCGTAGTGAAGCCCCAGGATTTTGTCAAGACTCAGCATCGTAGTGGTTCTGGACGCTTCGAACCGTTCCCTGGCAATAAGGGCGGCTCCGAAGGCCCCCATAATGCCTGCAATGTCCGGACGGATGGCTTGGCATTCTGATATTTTCTCAAAACTCCTTAAAACAGCATCGTTGTAAAATGTTCCGCCCTGAACCACAACGTGGTGTCCTAAATCAGAGGCGTTTGTAATTTTAATCACCTTAAACAAGGCATTTTTAATAACGGAATAAGCAAGACCTGCGGAGATATCGGAAACCTCAGCGCCTTCTTTTTGGGCCTGCTTTACGTTGGAGTTCATAAATACGGTGCATCTGGTTCCTAAATCAGTGGGATTCTTTGCAAACAGTGCTTCTTTGGCAAAGTTCTCCACAGTATAGTTTAAAGAGTTAGCAAAGGTTTCGATGAAGGAACCGCAGCCTGCGGAACAGGCCTCGTTGAGCTGGACGCTGTCCACAGTGTTGTTTTTTATACGGATACACTTCATATCCTGTCCGCCGATATCGAGAATGCAGTCCACCTCTGGCTCAAAAAAGGCAGCAGCATAGTAGTGGGAAATGGTTTCCACTTCCCCTTCGTCAAGTAGAAAGGCAGCCTTTAATAAGGCCTCCCCGTATCCGGTAGAGCAGGACCATACAATCTCACTGTCCTTTGTCATCCGTTCTTTAATTTCTTTCATAGCCCGGATTGCAGTTGCCAGAGGATTTCCATTATTGCTGCTGTAAAAGCTGTATAACAGGGTGCCGTCTTCCCCTACTACTGCCACCTTTGTGGTGGTGGAGCCGGCATCAATTCCTAAAAAACATTTGCCATGATAAGAAGACAATTCTCCTTTTTTTACACAGTGGTCACTATGTCTTGCCTGGAATTCATCATATTCTGACTGACCGGCAAACAAAGGTGCCATGCGCTTTACTTCAAAATCCATCTTAATTCCGGTGGACAGACGGCCGATCATCTCTTCTAAAGAGACCATATGACTCCGGTCTTCTTCCGCATTTATTGCAGCTCCCACAGCAGCGAATAAGTGAGAGTGATCCGGAGCGATAACAGCGTCCCCGGATAAGTTTAAGGTGCGGATAAAAGCCTTCCGTAATTCAGGAAGAAAATGGAGAGGCCCCCCTAAAAAGGCCACATTGCCCCTTATTGGCTTTCCGCAGGCCAATCCGCTGATGGTCTGATTTACCACAGCCTGGAAAATAGAAGCCGATAAATCCTCCCTGGTAGCCCCTTCATTGATGAGAGGCTGGATATCTGTTTTTGCAAATACTCCGCAGCGGGCAGCGATGGGGTAAATAGCCCTGTAATTGGCGGCATATTCGTTCAGCCCGGATGCATCGGTCTGCAAAAGAGCGGCCATCTGGTCAATAAAGGATCCGGTTCCTCCGGCGCAGATTCCGTTCATTCTCTGGTCTATTCCACCGGTAAAATAAATTATTTTCGCATCTTCTCCCCCTAGTTCGATTGCCACGTCGGTCTGCGGGGCATAATCTTTAAGAGCGGAGGCTACAGAAACCACCTCCTGAACAAAGGGAACTTTTAAGTGCTTGGACAGAGTTAAGCCTCCTGAGCCTGTAATGGCAGGCTGGAGATCCATGGGTCCCAGTTTATCGTAGGCCTTCTTTAAAAGACCGGCCAAAGTTTCCTGTATGTTAGCATAATGCCGCTCATAATCAGCAAATAAGATTTCGCGGCTGTCATTTAATATAGCGATTTTTACGGTTGTGGAACCGATATCGATTCCTAATGTGTTATATGTAATCATATGCGCGGGATAATCCCTTGCCTCCTTTTGTGTAAAAGTAAGTTTATAGCTCACCGGACATCAGTTTACCATAAAATAAGAAATAATACAATTCCGTTACAGTGATAAATATATGTTAAAACTAGCAAAATTTGTTTAAGTTCACTAAATATGCCTTCATTTTGTTTGACAAAAGGACTTCTGGAAACTATAATGTATAAGTCGAAGTATGCAAAAATTTTTAAGTAGAAAGGGGAGAAAGCCATGATTCAGATATATAAAACAGTGAACGGCCTGATCCAGCAAAAGGATGAACTTTTACCAGGCTGCTGGGTGGCTCTTACGAACCCTACTGCAACGGAAATTCTGGAAATTGCTGATACGTATCACATCGATCCCGACGATTTAAGGGCTCCTCTGGATGAGGAAGAGCGTTCCCGTATTCAGGTGGAAGATCACTACACCCTGATTTTGGTGGATGTCCCCACTGTAGAGGAAAGAGGCGGAAAGGACTGGTATGTGACTATTCCAGTGGGTATTATCACCACAGAGGATGCCATTATTACAGTCTGTCTGGAGGACACTACAGTACTCAACACTTTTATGGATGGAAGAGTCCGGGATTTTCACACTTATATGAAAACCCGTTTTATTCTTCAGATTCTGTATAAGAATGCATCTCTTTACCTGCAATATCTGAGGGTTATCGACAAAAAGAGCGGAGAGGTTGAAGAACAGCTTCACAGATCCACCAGAAACCGGGAACTGATCGAGCTTCTGGAACTGGAAAAGAGTCTGGTATATTTCACCACATCTTTGCGCTCTAATGAAGTGGTATTGGAAAAGCTTATGAGGAACGAAAAGATCAAAAAGTACCCGGAGGATACGGAACTTTTGGAAGATGTTATCGTTGAAAATAAGCAGGCCATTGAGATGGCTAATATCTACAGCGGCATTTTAAGCGGAACCATGGATGCCTTTGCATCTGTTATTTCCAACAACCAGAACATTGTAATGAAGTTTTTAGCAACCATCACCATCGTAATGTCCATTCCCACCATGGTAGCCAGCTTTTATGGAATGAATGTGAATACCAGAGGAATACCCTTTGCAGACAGCCCTTACGGTTTTTCCGTTGTTTTGGGCCTGACTGTGGTTCTGACCCTGATTGTGGCATGGATTTTTTCCAAAAAGGATATGTTTTGAAAAGAGGAAAGCATGAAATTTTTTTACAACCTGGAGCGCAGATTCAGAAAATATGCGATTCCAAATCTGATGTATTATATCATCGGCATGTACGGTGTGGGACTTTTGATCACCTGGTTTGCCCCCGGCTTTTATCTGCAGTATTTATCTCTTGATGCAGGAAAAATCCTTCAGGGTCAGGTGTGGAGGGTGGTAACATTTATGATTTATCCTCCTGGAAGCGACCCGTTTTTTGCTGTTCTCAGCCTGTATTTATACTATATGCTGGGAACCAATTTAGAGAGGGTATGGGGCTCATTCCGCTTTAATGTCTACTTCTTTATGGGGGTGGTTGGACATGTGGCTGCTGCTCTGGTAGTTTATGCCCTCACAGGGATGAGTGCGCTTATGACCACGCAATTTCTCAATTATTCCCTGTTTTTTGCTTTTGCCGTTACCTTTCCGGATCTGGAATTTCTGCTGTTTTTTGCTATTCCTGTCAAAGCTAAGTGGATGGCCCTTTTTAATGGAATTTACTTTATTTACGGATTCTTAGTGGGAGGAATGGCAACCAGAATCACCATTGTCATGTCATTGCTTAACTGCATTATCTTTTTCCTTATGACCCGCAATATAAGCCGTTTTAATCCGAAGGAGATCAAGAGAAAGCAAGCATTCCGCAGACAGATGAAAATTACACCCCAGGGAGGAGCCCATCACCGGTGCGCAGTGTGCGGACGGACGGAAAAAGATGCTCCTGAGCTGGAATTCCGTTATTGCTCAAAGTGCCAGGGCAGCTATGAATACTGTTCTGAGCATTTATATACACATAAACACATTACACCGGATCAACCTATATCCGGAGACACGATTAACTAGCTACGGAGGACAATTCATGAAGAAGACCAAGATTATTTGCACCATGGGACCCAATACCAATGACCGCCAACTGATGAAAGCGCTGGCTGAGCACGGAATGGACGTTGCCAGATTCAATTTTTCCCATGGTGATTATGAAGAGCAGCGGGACCGCCTTGATGCCCTGAAAAGCATCCGTGAGGAACTGGATCTCCCCATTGCCTCCCTTCTTGACACCAAGGGACCGGAAATTAGAACCGGACTTTTGGAGGATGGAAAGAAAGTGGTTTTAAAAGATGGAGATACTTATATCCTGACAACAGAAGAGATCCTAGGAAATTCCTCAAGAGGACATATTAATTATGACGGACTCAATCAGGATGTAAAGGCTGGAAACCGCATTCTCATTGACGACGGACTCATTGAACTGGAAGTGATTGAAGTAAAGGGCAGGGATATCGTCTGCAGAATCATTAATGGCGGGGAACTGGGAGAGAGAAAAGGCGTTAACGTGCCAAACGTGAAGGTAAAGCTTCCGGCTCTGACAGATAAGGATAAGCAGGATATTCAGTTCGGTATTGAACAGGGCTTTGATTTTATCGCCGCTTCTTTTGTGCGTACTGCAGCAGCTATTTATGAAATCAAGGAAATTCTGGAAGTAAGCAATTCCAATATCAGCGTTATTGCTAAGATTGAAAATGCTGAGGGAATTGAAAACCTGGATGAGATCATTGAGGCCAGCGACGGCATCATGGTTGCCCGCGGTGATATGGGTGTGGAAATTCCGGCTCAGGAAGTTCCTTTTATTCAGAAACGTATTATTGAGAAGTGTAACGAGGCATGTAAGCCGGTTATTACCGCAACTCAGATGCTGGATTCTATGATCCGGAATCCCCGTCCAACCAGAGCAGAGGTGACCGATGTGGCAAATGCTGTTTATGACGGAACAGATGCTGTTATGCTTTCCGGAGAAACTGCAATGGGCAAGTATCCGGTGGAAGCTCTTTCTATGATGGCATCTATTGTAGAAGAGACAGAAAAGCATCTGGATTACAGCGGCTACCGCAAGCGCAAGGTTTCAGCTGTTAACACCCATAATGTGTCCAATGCCGTATGTTATTCTTCCGTGTCGACGGCTCATGACCTTGGAGCAAAGGTAATTGTAGCTCCCAGTATTACAGGATTTACCACAAGGCTTTTATCCAAGTGGAGACCGGAAAGCCAAATTATCGGTTTGTCCCCAAGCTCTTCTGCTCTCCGTCAGATGCAGCTTTACTGGGGTGTAAAGCCTCTTCATGCAAAGCGTGCAGAATCCACCGACGTTCTCATCTATTCCTCTATGGAGCTGTTAAAGGCCAAGGATATTGTAAAAGAAGATGACATCGTTGTAGTAACTGCCGGAGTGGTTAGCCCAGTGAGAAAGCATGAACCAGCTGCACATACCAATATTATGCGTGTGGTAACTGTGGATTGATTAAGTTGCAGGTAATTTGAATATTTATACAATAAATGTAGACAAAGGAGTCTATCCCCGGTACAATAAGCTGGAAAGCAGATGTGCCGGAGAGAGGCTCCTTCTGCTGTTACAAAGTTGCGAAAGGAGAAAAATATGGAAAAAAGACCATTTGTAGCAAAGGAAAAATTAGAGGAAATAGTAAGGGAATATCCAACGCCCTTTCATTTATATGATGAAAAAGGAATCAGGGAAAATGCGGTAAAGCTTAAAGAGGCATTTGCCTGGAACAAGGGATTTCGTGAATATTTTGCAGTAAAGGCCACTCCTAATCCCTTTATTTTAAAGCTTTTAAAGGATTATGGCTGCGGAATGGACTGTTCTTCCCTGACAGAGCTTATGATGTCTGAGTCAACAGGATTTTCCGGTCCGGATATCATGTTTTCTTCCAACAACACTCCTGCTGACGAGTACCGCTATGCGGAAAAGCTGGGAGCTATCATTAATCTGGATGATATCACCCATATTGATTTTCTGGAGGAGTCCATCGGCTATATTCCGGAAACTATAAGCTGCCGTTACAATCCAGGGGGATTATTTAAAATCAGCACAGATATTATGGACAATCCCGGTGATGCAAAATACGGAATGACCACAGAGCAGATTTTTGAAGCATACAAGATATTAAAGAACAAGGGTGCAAAAAAGTTTGGCATCCATGCTTTTTTGGCAAGTAATACGGTGACCAACGAATATTACCCTTTTCTTGCCAAGGTGCTGTTTGAACTGGCTGTGAAGCTGGAGAAAGAGACAGGAGCTGATATCGCATTTATCAACTTGTCAGGAGGTATCGGAATTCCTTATCATCCGGATCAGGAACCTAATGACATTTATGTGATCGGTGAGGGTGTCCGTAAGGTTTATGAGGAAGTTCTGGTGCCTGCAGGTATGGGAGATGTGGCTATCTATACGGAGCTTGGGCGTTTCATGCTTGGGCCATACGGCGGTCTGGTAACAACCGCAGTTCATGAAAAACATACTCATAAAGAGTATATCGGTGTAGACGCCTGCGCTGTGAATCTGATGAGACCAGCCATGTATGGAGCTTACCATCACATTACAGTCATGGGGAAAGAAGAGGCTGCCTGTGACCATAAATATGATGTGGTTGGATCTCTTTGTGAGAACAACGATAAATTTGCAGTTGACCGGATGCTGCCTGAAATTTCCAAGGGAGATTTGCTGTTCATCCACGATACAGGAGCACACGGATATGCCATGGGATATAATTATAATGGAAAATTAAAATCAGCAGAACTGCTGTTAGAGGAAGACGGCTCCGTTCAAATGATCCGAAGGGCAGAAACTCCAAAGGACTATTTTGCTACCTTTGATTTTTGCGATATATTATAAACTACTGAAAGTAAGGCGCAATTTTGAAAAAAGTTTTTCTGTTTTGCTAAAATTATTTTAGAAACTGTCGATATATACATTATAAAACTAAACAAGGGGTACAGTTCAAATGGGAGAACAGGAAAGACAGAATTCAATTGCGCTGGGCAGAAGGCTGGCAAGAGGATTCAGAATAGTGAATATCACCACGGCCGTTATTTCTCTGGCCAGCCTTTTGGCTATTTACGGGTTATATTCTAAAGGTAATGTATCATCGGGTTTTTTTGTACTTTTTTCGGTTGGAATTCTGCTTTTAACTGTAATATCTTTTGTTATAAGCACAGTCGTCAGCAGAAATTTAAACAAAAGCATTGTCCGCCCTCTTAAGATACTCAGCAACATAGCCCGGCAGCTGTCAGTGGGGGATGCCAGCGCAAATGTACTGGTTCTTACAAATGATGAGGTGGGGGAACTGATGCAGTCCTTCAAGATCATGGTGGAAAACACCAGAAACCAGGCTCAGACAGCCGAAGCAATTGCCAATGGAGATTTAACCGTCCATGTGAAAGTCAATTCGGAGCAGGATGTTCTGGGCATTGCTTTAAGCCGGATTGTGGAGAAAAATAACCGTATTATGTCCCAGATATGCGGTGCATCAGGTCAGGTAGTAGGCGGTGCAGGACAGATATCAGAAGCCAGCGTACGCCTTTCAGAAGGCGCAAGCCGTCAGGCGGCCTCCCTTGAGGAGCTGGCCGCAGCGGCTGAGGAAGTAAGAAACCAGATCCGCTTAAGCGCCGACCATGCGTCAGCGGCCCGGACATGTGCCAATGCGGTCAGGCAAGGTGCTGTGGAAGGCAACAAGCACATGGAGGAAATGCTCCGCGCCATGGATGAAATTAATGTATCCTCTGCTAATATCTCAAAGGTTATAAAGGTCATTGAAGACATTGCCTTCCAAACCAATATGCTGTCCTTAAACGCTTCGGTAGAAGCTGCAAGGGCCGGCAAGTACGGAATGGGCTTTGCAGTTGTTGCAGACGAGGTTCGCAGCCTGGCGGCCCGTTCAGCAAAGGCGGCAAAGGAAAGTACAGAGATGATAGGAAGTTCTATACAGAGAGCTGAATATGGAACCAGAATTGCGAAGACCACTGCGGATGCTTTTAATGAAATTGTGGGTGGGATTGAGGAAGTTGCAGATCTGGCGGAGAAAATCGCTGGAGCGTCGTCAGAACAGGCCTCCGGCATCTCCCGGATTAATGACGAGCTGAATCAGGTTTCCTCGGTGGTTCAGGCAAATTCCGCTGCGTCCGAGGAAAGCACCGCAGCCACCTCCCATCTGTACCAGCAGGCAGAAACATTGAAAGATATGGTACAGACCTTTAAACTGAAAAATCCCTGTGAATGAAAAAAAGCTGTTGTAAAAAGGCATTTGACTGCCTTTTTACAGCGGCTTTTATGCATATAATTTTGGGGATTAAATAGAAAAATCCCTGTGCCACATGACACAGGGAGATTTTTCTTAGGATTTTCGGATTTCAAAAAGGATGTAAGGATAATTAATTCTTGTGCATTTCTTATGTCATTAGTATATCATAAGACTTCAGAAAAAGTTTGTATATTGTTTGAATAGATTATGAAGATTTTCTTAACTTTGGAGATTTGCGGAAAAATCGGATATGGTTGAAGCCTTGGAAGCATCAGCGTTTTAAGAAATCTAGAAATTTTGGAAAACATCAGATTTTTTACAGCTAGTGACATGTGGATGACACAATAGTAACATTAAGGAATTGTACAAACAGCCTCTCGCAGGTCCTCCGTTGATTTGTGGATGTCGCGTTTGTGAGCATCTTATGCAGCATGTCCGTGGATTCCAATTTGTATAAGGGCGTCTGCAAACGTTGCGGAGTATTTCCTGTATCCCATAGGCTTTCCATTTTCAGTGGCATCTTGAGAAATTCGTTAATGCGCCAGTCGGAATAGCAATGGATTAGGATGCTGTCCATGCCTCGTATTTCATTCCAGTTTTGTACATTACTACAAAAGTAAAAACTCGTAGCGCAATTGCACATTGACAACAAGTGCTTTCTACGTGGCAGCCATGCTTTTCCAGCTCTCTGATGTATCTGGAAAGTTGCGTCTGCTCACATTTTGTCTTTGTGAACATCAAGTCCACAGCAAATTTCCAATAAATTTTTCATAAGGCAGAGCTCCTTTCGTAAAGTGGCAGGAGATTTATAAAGCAATATCAAGTTCAAAAAAGTAGTGGCACCAAGAACCTATTTTCGTTATTCGTTGAAAACTTAATATTGATAGTTAATAGGTTTGGTGGTATTCTACTTAATGAAAGTTATTTATATGTTAGGGGGATATAGTTTGAATAAAAATAGACATTATAATCCTGTCAAGTCTGTCATTATCATTTATTTGGTATGCTTCTTGTTTAGAGCAATAGAATATATGATTATCCGTACAGATCGAAGCATCTTTGGAGAGGCGTTTATACATAAACTGACAGGAATACTGGTACTCGCATTAGCACTACGGTATTTTATATTAAAGTGGTCAGAAGTGGGATTTTCGTGTAAAAGTGCAATAAGAAATTCCTTTTACGGCTTGCTGCTCGGTGTAACTGTGTTTTTAGTTGCCTATGGAACAGAAGTTTTTCTTCAACTGGCAAGAAGCAACAATCCATCACTACAAGTCTATGTGACCAGCTATGCAATTGATGGTAATCAAGGTATGCAAACCGGTCTATTGTTTTTTGTTTTTTGTTTGGTAGGGAACATCATCAATGTGGTTATGGAAGAAGGTATCTTCCGAGGGCTATTCATTAAACTATTGGAAACTAGGTATGAATTTATTAAAGCAGTCATTTTTTCCTCTGTTCTCTTTGGTATATGGCATATCGTTGCCCCTGTACGTAGTCTGTTGGAAGGAGATATAAGTGCGGCAGGATTTGCAATGTCTGTTCTCATGCTTTTTTTTACAACAGGGGTCACTGGAGCAAAATTCTGCTTGCTGACCAAAATCACCGGTACGCTTTGGATGCCCATGGTCGATCACTTTTTTAACAATACCATCATAAATCTTTTACATGTTACTACAATTTCTGGTGCAGATGAATTACAAGTAATCCGTATTTCAATTGCCCAGACGATATCGTTTCTGTTTGTAGTTTTTATTTATTTGAAAAGTAAAGCTCATAAAAAGCTTACATTTCGTACATAGAAATTCAGTATTAGTAATTAGGCACTTGGATTGGTAATACCAATTATGAGCATAATTTAGGTGAATAAAAGTGAATATATGAAGAAAAACACTAACTATCAGTATTGAGCTGATAGTTTTTTTATTGTCAGAAAGAGAGGAGATTAAGATGGCGGGAATAAAAATGGACCGTAAAATTAGGATTTGATGGATTACAGTACTTTGAAAACTTAATATTGATAGTTAGTAGCTTTTCCAGTAATATAAAGTAAGAAAATTATTGGTAATAAGTGAGGTGAATATGTCATGAGTGATATCGTGCACAAGTGGTATGAGGATAAGAAAAATGTAGATGAAATGGTCTATTGGAACAAAGGAGAACTTAAAAAATGGGAACGGGCAGTCGCTGACTTTTTTCTGAAAGAAGCAAAAATTCTTGATATTGGATGTGGAATGGGGAGAGAGGCATTTGCGCTTTTCGATTTGGGATTTTCTATTATAGGCATTGACATTTCAGAAGAAGTTATAAAACAAGTTGCAAAATTAGCCTTAAAAAACTGTTATGATATTGATTTCTTGGTATATGATGGGTATACATTACCATTTGATGATGCTTCATTTGAAGTAATCATTATATGGGCGCAAACATTTGGCTTATTGTATGGGGATACGTATAAGAGTAACTTCCTAAATGAGTGTAAGCGCGTTCTTAAAAAAGATGGCTTACTAAGTTTCTCCGGTCATGATTATGATTATTTAATGGAACACCATAAGCAATATCTAAGCGGCAGAAAGTTTTATCCATATGCCAATACTGAAATTTATTGGGAAACATTTTTACCCCAAGAGCTTTTAAGTTACGGTGAAAATGCTGGATTTTCTGTGGTGTTTTGCGAACGCGGAAAAATACATAAGACAGAAGATGGAGTCGTACTACATTGCTTGTGTAGAAAATAAACAAAATACAAAACTGACATACACCAATTTGTAATTATAAAGACTACTAACTATCAGTAACTAAGTTAGTGGTTTTTTTATGCAGTAAATTACTCGACAAAACTGAGATTTAGTGGATAAGGAGATGCGTATGTATAGAATTTGCGATATTTGAAAGTGAAAAAATTTAGAGTAAGAAGAATACTAATTAATGTCTTAAAAACTACTATGTGTGGATGCGTTATAGATAAAGAACGCTATAAAAAAGTAAGATATATGTGTCCGATCTGTAGACGATTACATAAGAATAATAAGCTTACAGATAATGAGTTATTTAATGGAAAAAATAACATGGGAATGTGTAAAAGAATAAATTTAATCGAATACAAGGATTTAATAGATTAACGTACATTAAAACTAAATATTGATAGTAAGAAAATTTCATTGTATAATTGAGTAAAGTAATCGTGATTTATAGGAGAAGTAATAATGAAAGCTATTCTATATATACACGAAAAAGACGGTAGCTATATAGAGTCTGCATAATACATAAAGAATTTTATTCTGTCATGATTTCGGAGCAAAAGGCGAAATACTTTATTATAGCATGGAGCAGTTCATAAAGTTAGCCGGCCAGTAGCAAGAGAGAATGCAGAATCAAGGACAACCTTTTAAATTTATCTAAATTATTACACAACGTCTGGAATCAAAATGATGTATTTATTTAGTGTATTCTAAGAGATAAAGTTAAAGATACACTTACATTTTATAAGGGTAGGTCGTTTTCAATGGCTATAGTAAATAAAAACAGCTAAAAAAACAGCAATGGTTGAATTGCTTGAGCACTAGAGATTGGCTGATTTAAGCAAGATATATGCTTTTAGTGATTGCGACAATGATATTAGTATGTTTGAAGTTGTTACACATTTTGCAGTAATGGGAAATGCAAACGATTATGTAAAACGTGCAGAAGCATTTGTATCATATGACCAGGAGGTAATACACATTGGACAGTATTGCAAATTTTCGTGATTTAGGTGGAATTCGTACAGCTGAAGGCTGCATAAAGAAAAAACAACTTCTTCGTTCTGGAGAATTGGTAGAAATCAGTAAGCCGGACAGGGCAAAATTAATAGATGAATTTGAGCTTCGGCTAATCATTGACTTTAGGGATGAAAGTGAAATCAGTAAACGACCAGATGTTATTATGGAATGTATTGAATACTGTAATATCGATATTATGGAAAATATTGAAGAAACTACTACGAACCTTGAAAAAATAACTAAGGATTTCAATATGATTATAGCTGAGGAAGGTATGAAGGATATTTATACAAAGATTACCTTGGACAAATATGCCCGCTTAGGTTACAATCGTTTTATTCATAAACTTGTAGAGCATGAAAAGGGGGCCGCCTTATTTCATTGTTTTGCAGGTAAAGATCGTACGGGTATAGGTGCTGCTATTTTGCTGACGATTCTCGGTGTAAATAAAAATGATATATTTGAGGACTATTTACTTACCAATGCTATGCGGAAGACGTTTAATGTTAAACTGATCCAAGAAGCGAGAAGAGATGGGCTTAGTGAGCAACAGTTAGCGGGGCTGGAAACGCTATATACTGTGAAGGAGAGTTTTTTGCATAGTATGTATACAGCAATTTATGATAAGTATGGTACGTTTGAAAATTATATAAAAAACGGTCTGATGGTATCGCCTTCCATAATAGAAAAACTAAGGCGTAAATATGTAGAGTAGGATATTAAAACCGTTGTGAGACGTATATTTTAAATAAATTAATTTACCAGAAGTCAGCTGAAAATAAGCGGGAAGCTTTTCACACCGGGTTGCAACTCTGCGAAACTAATTGATTTTATTAAAAAAGCATTCTACTAAATGACGTTCCTTATAAATCGAGAGAGTTTCATGTTGGACCTGTCGACAAAGTAATAAAAATAGCCTTCCTTATGGTATTATATTTCTGTAAACCATATGGGGAGGTTTTTTTAGCGAACTAGTATTTAATGTAATTAACGTATTATTGCACATTGAAAACTTAATATTGATAGTCAGCAGTGATTGGTGAATTTTTAATTTAAAAAATTAAAATTTTTCTTAGCATATGAGGTATGGAGGTGACTATGAGTATGAATGAAAAAGAAGCTGTTATTAAGGAATATTTTGATATGTGGGTATTACGTGACTTTAAAAATGTTTGTAATATTTTTGATTGTGAAATCTATTATAGCGAATGTTATGGGCCAGAGTATCAGGGTATTTCTGAAATACATCAATGGATTGATAAAATGTTAAAAGAGCAAGAAGTAATTGAATGGATTATTAAACGATTTATTCATCAAGGCAATACAGTTGTTGTAGAATGGTATTTCAGAGATAAAGTGCAAGATAATATAAGTGGATTTGATGGCGTTTCAATTATTGAATTTACAGAAAACGGAACAATTAATTCAATTAAAGAATTTAGTTCGGAGGCATTACATACAACATCATTTAAATAGTTTTTTGATTTGCTGAATTTCAATTTTATATGATAAGTGAATAATTGAACTGCTAACTATTGAAATATGAAGTTAGTAGTTTTTTTATGCAGCCAAACTGGTATTTAATATGTATCAATTATTTTTATTAAAATATCCTTTTTCTAATAACAAACCTATTAACAAGCCAAATATTAAACCTATTCCCAGATTATTTAACAGGGAAGCAAGTATTAAACCCAGGCATACGCCGATAGCCAAACCGTTTTGATTGTAAGTATTGTTATTTGAATTTAACATGATATATTCTCCTGATATGTTTTAGAATATTTTACATCAAACGTCAAGGGAAGTATACTGGAAGTTTATGAGAATAGAGGAATGACGGATATTTCATATTTGACTAAAGGAGGATGGGGGGATACAATGGAATACTTGGCCTAAGGTCACACATACAACCTGCAAATAGCACAGGCTGAAAACGCATTTGGAGAATTATAACCGGTTTTGCCAGAGTGTTCAGGAGGGTGTTTCTAAAATATCGGATATGGATTGCGCTGGTGAGCTGGAAGAGTTCTCAGAAGAGGAGATTTACATAAACAGTATTGTAAAAAACAAACTACGAAGCCTTTTTATGTTGGCACACATTGATAAGTGCCTGAAGCTTCTAAAAGGAGAGGAATACTGGAAGAACACTCCTGAGAAGTACCTGGCATTTTAAATACCTTTATCTGGACGAAATGGCCTATGACAGCATTGCTGAGGTTTACGGCTGCCAGGTGTAACAGCTTGGTAGCTGATTGATACAGTTCTTTTTTTCTTTGGGCATTTATTTGTTGTTTTATGGTTTGGCAGCATTTATGATTAACTCATGTATCAGAAAGATACGATCCAATAAAAAAAGTGATAAAGAATGATTAAGAGTCACCAGTCTGGAGTATCCACCCTTACCATTGAGTTGACGGTGGAAGTCAGGGAGAAGTTACTTGCAACGACACGAAAATGCATCTTTGAGCAGGGCCAGGGGATAGACCCAGATCCGCAGAATTTTGGGAATAGTTCGGGGTTAGCACTTAACTTCCTGTACTCTCTCCTGGAATTAAAAGCAAGCTTGCAGGAAACAGAGTTTAAACTAGGATTCGGGCGTTTTATCCGTTGTGTTTGCCAATTGCAGAATATTCCGATTAAGAATGATCCCATTATTCAGACATGAACCCGAACCAGTGTAAAAAATGACTTAGAACCTGCATACCACCTGCCAACATAAGGATTCACGTCTCATCTATTCGTCCCATAAGATATAATACAAATTAAAAATAAGAGAGGTATTATAATATGGGGTGCTTTAACTGGGGTAATAACTGGAATTGTGGCAGATGCTGCAACGGCTGGAACAATTGTAATAATAATTGCAACAATAACAATAACTGCAATAATGATCCTTGCGCAGCAGAAAAGAGACGCTGCTATTGTGAGGGCTATCGCGAAGGTTTTCGCGCGGGATGTGACAATGCTCCATGTCGCCAGAATAATGATGATAATTGCTAATTATATTTTTAAGGCGGGTATCCTTTCGGGCCCGCCTTTTATAGTGAAAAGAAAGCAACCTTAAATAAATAAACCAGTGACAAATTAGTGACGCACCCTCCAGAAATTTCCGCAAGTCCTCACTTTCATGTGAAGATTTTCTTAATATCTCACTCCACAGGAAAATTCTCAAAGAGAATGGACCGGGCTAGTCCGGTCAGGACTTTTTCACATCTTAAAATATCCTCGCAGGGAACAAATTCATCAGGCTTATGGGCCCTCTCCAGATCGCCGGGGCCGTAAGACATGCAGTTAGGATTGCCCAGCTTTCCGGCGATAACAGCGGTGTCCGTATATCCTGGAAAGTAAGTGACAGGGACAGGCTCTCCTGTAATTTCCTCTGCAGCAGTCTTTAACGCTTTTAACAAGACCGAGTTTTCATTCTTTTCAATATACGGCCTGTCACCTGTAATAACATAAGATGCGGATATGCCCGGAATTTCTTTTTCTGCCTTCTCAATAGCCTGTATGACAATTCCGACGGCGGCCTGGGTATCGGCAGGGGGAACGAGGCGCATGTCAATCCACATTTTGCAATGGTCAGGAACAACATAAGGGCGGTATCCGCCTTCGATCTGGCCAAAGGTGACGGTGGAAATGCCCAAGTCTTCATGAGCCGGGCATTCTCCTATTTTCCGGCGGATAAAGGAAATAATCTCAGCAGCTCCCGCAATGGCGTCTGCTCCTTTCCATGGGGTACTGGCATGGGCAGTGGTGCCGTTTACCGTGATCTCAAACCAGGTGCGCCCCTTGTGAGCCACCTGGATCAGTCCGTTGGTAGGCTCAGTGTCCAGAACAAGGCTGTTATTCGTGACCCAGTTTTCTTTTATCGCATCCTCTGATCCTCTCATAAAATCTTCTTCGTCTACGGTTCCTATAAAGAGAAAGGAATACCTGGGTTTCTTTCCTGAAGCGGTCTCTTTTGCCATGGCCTCAAAAGCGGAAAGGGCGCAGGCCAGTCCGGATTTCATGTCACAGGCGCCACGTCCATAGATCCGTCCGTCCCGGATTTCTGCACCAAAGGGGTCAGCGGTCCATCCCTCTCCTACGGTGACGGTGTCCATGTGGCAGATATAAACCAGTGCCGGATCACGGATCTCCCCTTCTATTTCAGCCATAATATTAAAACGGCCCGGCAGGACCTCTTTTTTGGTAACAGGAACAGAAAGGGAGGAAAGGCGGTCAAAAATAAATTCTCCTATCTTTGTTTCGTATGCGCCGGGGTCCGTGCTGTCAATGCGGATCAGGGCCTGTGTCAGCGAAATAGCGTCGGATGATTGGTCATGCATAACAAAAATCTCCTTATCTTTTTATTTTTATTATAGAAAGAGGGAGGAGGAATGTAAATGGCATTTTAAACAAAAAATCTTCTTCATCCATTTTCCTGCCAAAAGAAACCAAGGGGCTCGGACTGGAATATCCTAATAAAAAAGGGATAAGGTAATGGATTGTGGATCATGTAAGAGAAGAAATACATTGTGAAACCGCTTACCGCATGGGTCTGACTGGGCGGGGAATCGGTGTTGCGGTGCTTGATACAGGAATTTATCTCCATGAAGATTTTAAACATAGAGTTGCAGGATTTATAGATATCGTACACAGGAAAAGAGACCCGTATGACGATAACGGGCACGGAACTCATATTTCCGGAATAATCGGAGGAGGGGGAAGTGCTTCCGGAGGAAAATATATGGGAGTTGCTCCGGAGTGTCATATTATCATGCTGAAAGTGCTGGATAAGAAGGGGAACGGATATGCTTCTGATGTATTGGCCGGACTTAAGTGGGTCAGGGACAACAGAGAACGGTACGGAATCCGGATTGTGAACATCTCTGTCGGCTCTTTCTCAAAAAAGGGGATGACGGAAAGCTCCGTTCTTGTGAGGGGCGTCAATGCAGCCTGGGATGACGGTCTGGTGGTCTGTGTGGCGGCAGGAAATATGGGGCCGGGCATGAATACTATTACAACACCGGGAATCAGCCGGAAGGTGATTACTGTGGGGTGCTCCGACGATCATAAGGAAGTTAATGTCATGGGAAACCGGATGGTTGATTATTCAGGCAGAGGCCCTACAGGAGCTTGCATATGCAAGCCGGAAATTATTGCTCCCGGTGCAGGGATCATGAGCTGTGCCAATGAAGCCGGGCAGTACCAGGTTAAAAGCGGTACTTCCATGTCAACGCCCCTGGTGTCAGGGGCCATTGCACTTTTACTGGAAAAGTATCCTTATATGACAAACCGGGATGTAAAGCTGATGCTGAGGGAACGGTCAGCGGACTTAGGTCTCCCTATTAATCAGCAGGGGTGGGGACTGTTGGATGTGGAAAGGCTTTTAGCTGATTAAACAGTTACAGGACTTAAGGCATCCCAAAATATTATAATTTTGGGATGCCTTTAAAATTTCTTGCAGCCTTCCGGCAGATGTGCTATAGTAGTTTTAGAAATCAAAAGGCGGTCTGCCTTTTTTTCATTCGTTTTTCAGGCGTTTCGCCGGGTTTTTCCAGAAAAATTATTTTGGCCCAACAGGCAGGGAGTGTGATGTGCATTGGCTCTAAGAAGATAAAATTATGGTTGACATTTTCGTGGAAGTATACTATTATGATAAGTAGAAAAAGAACATTTGTTCGTGCTGGAGGATAATATGAATAGAGATGAGAAGATGAAGGCTCTTGACGGGGCTATTACCAACATAGAAAAAGCCTATGGAAAAGGTTCCATCATGAGACTCGGTGATTCAGGTAAGAATATGAATGTGGAGACAATCCCTACAGGAGCATTAAGCCTTGATATTGCCCTTGGACTGGGAGGAATCCCCAGGGGAAGAGTTGTGGAGATTTACGGACCTGAGTCCAGCGGTAAGACTACTGTGGCTCTCCATATGGTTGCAGAGGTGCAGAAGCGGGGAGGAATTGCAGGCTTTATTGATGCCGAGCACGCCCTTGACCCGGTTTATGCCAAGAGCATTGGAGTGGATATTGACAACCTCTATATTTCCCAGCCGGACAGCGGCGAGCAGGCTTTAGAGATTACAGAGACTATGGTCCGGTCAGGAGCCGTAGACATTGTGATTGTGGACTCGGTTGCAGCCCTTGTGCCCAAGGCCGAGATTGAGGGAGAGATGGGAGATACTCACGTTGGTCTCCAGGCCCGCCTCATGTCTCAGGCTCTCAGAAAGCTGACAGCCATTATCAGCAAATCCAATTGTATTGTCCTTTTTATCAATCAGCTCCGTGAAAAGGTGGGAGTCATGTTCGGAAGCCCTGAGACAACCACAGGAGGACGTGCCCTTAAGTTCTATGCTTCGGTTCGTTTGGACATCCGAAAGATCGAGACCTTAAAGCAGGGCGGAGACATGGTGGGAAACCGGGTCCGGGTGAAGGTTGTAAAGAACAAGATTGCACCGCCCTTTAAAGAGGCTGAATTTGATATTATGTTTGGAAAAGGAATCTCTACAGAAGGAGATGTTTTGGATCTTGCTGTAAAGGAAAACATTGTGGAAAAGAGCGGTTCATGGTTTGCCTACGGCGGGACGAAGGTCGGCCAGGGACGGGAAAATGCGAAGATCTATCTTCAGGATAACCCAGCGATATGCCAGGAAATCGAAGCCAAGGTACGATCCAAGTACGGAGTCAGCGGATCCTCTGGGCAGCCTCAGGAGTCCGGTGAGACCGTGACCAAGGAGAGCAAGAAAATCAAAACAGGGGAAGGCAGTGGGACAAAGGCAGGTGAATAATCCTTAAGCCGGCTTGCTGAAAGAATATTTATAATTAAGAGGCATTTATGACAGTGACAGAGATTGTGCCCGTGGATAAGCGCAGGAGTAAAGTCTTCCTTGACGAAGACCTTACTCTTGTTCTTTACAGAGGGGAAATTAAAAAATTCAGAATTGAAGAAGGAGAGCCTCTTTCTCAAGAAGTTTATCAGGAGATTCTTAAAGACGTTTTGATGAAACGGGCCAGGGAGCGTGTGCTTTTTCTTTTAAAGGCATCAGACAAGACGGAGCAGGAACTGAGGAAAAAGTTAAAAGAAGGAAGCTACCCCCAGGAAGCCATTGATTATGCCATAGGTTATTTAAAGGATCACCGCTTTATCGATGATCAGGACTATGGACGCAGGTATGTGGAGTATCATTCAAGGCAAAAAAGTGAAAGGCAGATCCGGTACGAACTGCAGCGAAAGGGACTGGACAAGGAGATGATCCGGGATATACTGGAGGAACAGCCGGTGGACGAGGAAGGGCGCATCCGGGAATATGTCCGGAAAAAGGGCTTAAATCCTGAAAATATGGAGTTCAAAGAAAAGGGAAAGGTCATGGCATCTCTGGGCAGAAGGGGTTTTTCTTACGATGCAATAAGCAAGGTTTTAAGCGGTGGCTGGGATATGGACTGACTTCATTACAAATATGTATAAGTATGCTGGAAACAAGGGCGAAATGCTTGACATAATGTATAAAACAGTTTAAAATTGTAGTGTTGTATTGTCGTACAATGAAAAACGAATAAGGAGGTGCTCCTGTGTCAGTACCATTATTAACGACTGCATTGATTGCGTTAGCCGCATCAGTAGTAGTTGCTTTTATCACCTGGTCTGCTGCCATAGCTTATCGTAAGAAAACCTACGAAGGCAAAATTGGTACTGCAGAAGAAAAATCCCGGGAAATAATAGATGAAGCATTAAAGACCGCTGAGACAAAGAAGCGTGAAGCTCTCCTTGAGGCAAAAGAAGAGTCTTTAAAGACTAAGAATGAGCTTGAAAAGGAAACCAGAGAAAGAAGAGCCGAGCTTCAACGTTATGAAAGACGAGTATTAAGTAAAGAAGAAAATTTGGACAAGAAGTCCGAAACTATGGAAAAACGGGAGGCAAGTCTGGCTGCCAGAGAGGATGCCTTAAACAAGAGAAATGCCGAAGTGGAATCTCTCTATGAAAAAGGCATTCAGGAGTTGGAAAAGATTTCCGGACTTACCTCCGAACAAGCAAAAGAATATCTTTTAAAATCTGTTGAAGATGATGTGAAACATGACACTGCGAAATTAATTAAGGAACTTGATAACAAAGCAAAAGAAGAAGCCGATAAAAAGGCGAAGGAATATGTGGTGACAGCCATTCAAAGATGTGCTGCCGATCATGTGGCGGAAACTACAGTTTCCGTTGTGCAGCTCCCTAATGATGAGATGAAAGGCAGAATCATCGGAAGGGAAGGACGGAACATTCGTACTTTGGAAACCCTTACAGGAGTAGAACTGATTATTGACGATACTCCTGAGGCAGTGGTATTATCCGGATTTGATCCGGTTCGCAGGGAAGTAGCCAGAATTGCTCTGGAGCGTCTTATTGTTGACGGACGTATTCATCCGGCCCGGATCGAGGAGATGGTGGAGAAGGCGCAAAAAGAAGTGGAAACCAATATGAGGGAAGAAGGCGAATCCGCTGCTCTTGAAGTGGGCATTCATGGACTTCATCCGGAACTTGTCCGACTTCTTGGAAAGCTGAAGTATAGGACTAGCTATGGACAGAATGCATTAAAGCATTCCATTGAGGTCGCTCAGTTATCCGGGCTGTTAGCCGGAGAGATTGGCCTTGATATCCGCATGGCCAAACGGGCCGGTTTATTACACGACATTGGAAAAGCCGTTGACCATGAAATGGAAGGTTCTCACATTCAGTTAGGTGTGGATTTGTGTAGGAAGTACAAGGAATCACCTATTGTGCTGAATACAGTAGAATCTCATCATGGCGACGTTGAGCCACAGAGCCTCATTGCATGTATTGTTCAGGCCGCAGATACCATTTCTGCAGCAAGACCTGGTGCCAGAAGAGAAACTCTGGAGACATATACAAACAGATTAAAGCAGTTAGAAGATATTACCAACTCCTTTAAGGGAGTTGACAAGTCCTTTGCCATTCAGGCAGGACGTGAAGTTCGGGTTATGGTAGTTCCGGACCAGATCAGTGATGATGATATGATTTTGCTGGCTCGCGAGGTTTCCAAGAAGATTGAAGAATCCTTGGAATATCCGGGACAGATTAAGGTCAACGTGATCCGGGAATCCAGAGTTACAGATTACGCTAAGTAAAGTAAATAGTGCCCTAAAACAGTATAACTCTCGTGAAGGCAATGAGTCAAAGTCAAGTTTGATTGACCTTGGCGGCTGTCCACGGGGTCAGATACCCTGCAGTTCACTGCGGGGTATCTGACATTCATACAGTTTTGGGGCATATTTCATGTCAGGAGGATTGATAGATGAGAGGCCGATTAAAGGCATTGGTAAGCTTTCTGCTGGCCAGCCAGATGTTAATTATGACTGTATATGCAAAGCCAGACTGGCCTTCTGATACGGGGATCCAGGCGGAAGCGGGCATTGTAATGGATGTGGATTCCGGGGCTGTTTTATTCGGCCAGAATATTCATTCCACGTATCCTCCCGCCAGCATTACCAAGATTTTGACTGCCCTGGTAGTTCTGGAAAACAGCAGTCCGGAGGAAATGGTCACATTTTCAAAGAATGCTGTTTATAATGTGGAGTCGGACAGCGGAAATAAATTAAATGTGACAGAAGGGGACCAGCTTTCCGTAGAGGAGTGCCTTTATTCCCTTCTGCTTAATTCCTGCAATCAGGCGGGAAATGCCCTTGCGGAGCATGTGGCAGGAACCATGGAAGAGTTTGTCGCCATGATGAATAAAAAAACAGAAGAACTGGGCTGCCAGGAAAGCCATTTTGATAACCCGTCAGGGCTTAATGGCGATACCCAGTATGTATCTGCATATGATATGGCATTGATCGCCAGAGAAGCTTACAGCAATAAAAAGCTAGTGGAAATCAGTTCAGCCCTCAGCCATACGGTTTCCCCTATGATCAACAACCCGGAAGGACTTACCATCTATAACGAACACCGGCTGGTGAAGACTACAGACCCGGACAGCGAGTTTTATTTTCCTTCTGCAGTGGCGGGAAAGACAGGATATCTTATAAAAGCCGGAAACACCCTTGTCACTTATGCGGAGCAGGATGGAAGACGTTTGGTTTCTGTTATATTAAAGGGAAGTCCCAGGCAGTATTTTGTGGATGGAAAAAATCTTCTTCAATTTGGCTATAGCAGTTTTGAAAATATCCCTGTTACAGGGAATGAAACCAGCTACATATCTGGAGAAGAGTCCATTAATATTAATGGTACTGATTATAGTCCTTCTGAATTGAGTCTGGAGAAGGACCGGGTCATCACTCTTCCTAAGGGGTCAGAGTTTTCCCATGCAGATAAAACCCTGGTAACAGAGCTTCCTTCCCAAAGCCCGGCAGGTGCAGTGGCCCTGATTCAGTATTCCTACAATGAGAGGAATGTGGGACAGGCTTATCTCATTGCAGAAGGAAAGGTTTTGCCATCTGTGGAGGAATCAGATAAGGAGTCTTTGGAGGAAAGCACCAAAGAGCCGGAAACAAATTCTGATTCTGAAAAGACAAAGACAGCCCGGGGCAAAGGATTTCTAGGAGTAATTGCAGTGGTGGGAATTGTGCTGGTTCTGGCAGCAGGTGGGACCGTTCTCTTTATGTACCGGAAAAAAACAGAGGCCAGAGAATACGCTCTTCGGAGAGAAGAGAGAAGAAGGCGTCTGAGGGAAGAAGGAAATTCGGAGGCTTTTGAAAAAATTCTCAATGAGCGTCGAAATATAAAGAAAAAATAATAAAAAGAGACGTGAAAAAGACCGGCTGGGGAAGCCGGTCTTTTTCGGAGAAGGTATTTCGTTTCTTATGGGGTGTAGCAAAAACTATATAATGTATTGGGGGGTTACAATTAATAATATACCCTATTTTCGGCTGAAAATGTTAACAAACATTTGTAAATTTAAATAAGAAAATTGTGTATTTTTTTGTTCTGCTGCATATTATTACAGCCGCACCATAATGGCCGTTTTTCTCTGACCAGTCCGGCCAGAGAGCAATTGAGCTGTAGATTCATATTCTCTGCCCTATTCTTCTATCAGCCTGGAAAAATAGGTAAGCAGGCCCAAACGGCGCAAAAGCGCCAGTAAAAATGCAGCCATTATGGTTCCGGCTAAGGTACTGATAAGAAATGGGACCACAAAGAAAAACACAGTTGCTTCTTTTCCCATGATGAAAACAGCTATGGGGTAACAGAGAATTCCTCCAATCAGTCCGGTTCCGGTTATTTCTCCAAGACAGGCAGTCCAAAGCTTCCCGGTTTTATGAAACAGAACTGCGCTTAAAAAAGCCCCCACCATGCTTCCGGGAAATGCAAGCAGACTTCCTGTTCCCATAATATTTCTGATAAGAGAGGTACAAAAGGCCATGGAAACGCCATAAACAGGCCCTAAGAACACACCTGCCAGAACATTGATCAGATGCTGCATGGGAAAGCACCTGGAGGCTCCCACTGGAATAGAAAAACCGGAAAGAGCTACAGTGAGAGCTGTCAGCATTCCGCTGACTGCCAGTTTTTTTATTTGCATTCTGGATTTAGACTGGTTTTTGTTAAATGCTGATGATGGTATTTGACTATTCATAAAGATTTCTCCTATAATATGTAATTTTTTTAATTCGATTTAAATATTTTTGACGCTGGCAAGATATAATTCCGATCAATTAAATCTCTTGAGGTTCCAAGGTTTACATTGATTTTGGTCCTCAGCATGGAACCTATCCCGCTGGGTTTTAAACAGATGTGCTTTTTGTTGGCGGGGATAGCAACCTTTCCTTCTGCCATCAGTTCTTTTGTCAGAATCCCTTTCCTTGCGGCCTCCATTTGTGTGGTGTAATTCATCTGTGTTCCTCCTTGTGTTTGAGGTGGGGATTACGAGGATTTTTGAAAATAAAAAAGAGCCCATACCAACAGGTATAGGCTCAGATCGTATCAATAAGCTCGTGTGAATCCCTACGTTGGCATTATCCAAATCAGGTTTAAAGGTCGAAGTTTGATTACTTCCTCTCAGCCCGCTTACGAGCTCCCTCTTACGGCTATCAGTGTAGCATTTTGTGTATATAGTGTCAAGGAAAAGTTTCCAGATAAATAAAGGACACCAAAAGCGGCAGGACAAGGAGCACATCTCTTGGTTTTTGCATTTGCCATAATTACCAGAATTAATGTGGTAAAAATCTACATGGAAAAATTATATGTATCATGTTATGCTACTAAAAATAAGGTTTTGTAGGATAAAACGTGCTAAGGAGACGGCTATGCTTTGGAAACAGTTGGAGGAATTGCTAGTGCTCTTGAGTCAGGAAGAATACAGAACGGCATTGGCATTGGCAGAACGGTTAGGGGTCAGTGAGAAGACAGTAAGGCTGAGATTGAAAGATTTAGGTAGTCTGCTGGCAGACCATGGGGCGCAGATCAGTTCAAAGGCAAGATTTGGATACATATTGCAGATTGATGACAAAAAGAAGTTTGACGAGTACATAAAGAAAGAATCGGAGGAGACCGGATATTTTCCGGAGAGGGAAAAAGAAAGAAGCGAATATTTACTGGCATACCTGATAGCCAGAATGGATTATATAAAAATAGAAGAACTTTGTGATTTCCTCTATGTTTCAAAGTCCACCCTGTCTAACTCTCTTAAATCAGTGGAAGTGATTTTAAAACGCTACTGCCTTTTCCTTGAACGGAGACCTAATTATGGGATCAGGATCGGCGGCCAGGAATTTGATATCCGCAGGCTGATGTGCGACTTCTTTATCAAACGCCAGGGCCTTACAGGAGTGGACATCAGTCACCAGAAAAGCGAACTGGTTCACTTGGCTGAGGTTGTAAAAGGACTTTTGAAAAAGTATGGAATCCGTCTGTCTGAAATTGCTTTTGAACATTTTGTGGAGTATGCATATGTGGCGCGAAAGCGAATGAAGTCAGGCTTTTATCTCCGGCTGGACAAGGGAAGTCTGCCGGAAATAGGAGGGAAAGAAGCTGCTTTTATCCGGGAACTGATTTCCGTATTAGAAGCCCAGGAGCTGATCACATATACGGCTGATGAGGAAAGCTATCTCATGCTGTATGTGGCAGGAAAGAGAATGATCGGGAGCATGTTGGAAAACGACTCTAATTTTGTTATCAGGGAGCAGACCGACCGCCTGGCTTTGGCCATGATGGAGCTGGTGAGAAGGCAGTTTGGACTGGAAATGCATAATAATTTTGAGATCCGGATGACGCTGAACCAGCATCTGGTTCCTTTTGATATTCGGATCCGGTATGATATTCCTCTGAAAAATCCCATTCTTAAGGAAATTAAACAAAAGTATTGTCTGGCTTACCAGATCTCCTATGAAGCGGTTGGAGTGCTGCAAAAGCATTATAAAAAGGATATTTCCGAGGATGAGATAGGATACTTTGCTTTGATCTTCCAACTGGCATTGGAAAAGGATAAGATGGACCCTTCCTCAGATATTCTTGTGGTATGCAGCACAGGAAAGGGGAGCTCCCGGCTGCTGAAATATAAATATGAAAGTGAATTCTCCGGGTATTTAAGGAATATCTATGTCTGCGATCTGCTTGAGCTGGAACACTTTGATTTTGAGACTATTGATTATGTTTTTTCTACTGTGCCCATTACCATGGAGGTACCAGTGCCGATCGTGGAGGTGGGGGCGTTTCTGGAAGAAGACGATATCCAGAAAATCACCCGGACTCTCAGAAGGGGCAACAGCCGGGGGATCATAGCGCGGTATTACACGCCCAAACGGCTGCTTACCCGGGTGGAAGAGAAGACAAAAGAAGAGATATTGAGATTTTTGTGTGGCGTAATACAGAAGCAGGAGAAGGTGGATGAAAATTTTTATGAATTGGTGATTGAGCGTGAGTCCCTGGCCCAGATGGATTATGGAAATTATATCACCCTCCCTCATCCAAACCAGATCGCTTCGGAGGAAACGTTTGCATACGTGGCGGTTCTTAAGGCGCCTGTTATCTGGAATAAGCTTCCGGTCCAGGTCGTTCTGCTGATTTCTATAGGGAGAGGAGAGGACAGAAACCGCCAGATCTTTTATGAAGGCACCGCACGGTTTGCACTTGATAAAACGGCAGTGAGGCGCCTGATTGAGGAACCGGAGTATGAGGTTTTGATCGAATTGCTGGGACAGTAAAATTGCCGCATTCAGGCTGGAATCCTTTTACCAGATTGAATGTGGTATTTTAATGGTTGGAGTTTTGCAGGAGATGGTGATACCATGATGTCAAGATTATGAAGGAGGGCAAACACTATGCTGCACAAAACATTAAAACTATTTCCCCGGGATTTTCTTTGGGGAGCCAGCACATCTGCCTATCAGGTGGAAGGCGCTAATTTAGAAGACGGAAAAGGCCCGTCCTGCCAGGACGTAAAAGAAGTTCCCCGGGACACTTCCGACTTGACGGTTTGTGTGGATCATTATCACAGATATAAAGAAGATATCGCATTGATGGCTGAAATGGGATTTAAAGTTTACCGTTTTTCTATCTCCTGGTCCAGGATTATTCCGGGAGGAACTGGTGAAGTAAATCTCAAAGGGATCGAATTTTACAGCAATCTCATTGACGAATGCTTAAAGCATAATATTGAGCCGCTGGTGACCATGTTCCACTTTGATATGCCTGCCGCCCTGGACAAACGGGGTTCCTGGTCCAATCGGGAATCCGTGGACTGGTTTTTGAATTTTGCAAAGGTGATGTTTGAAAACTTTGGTGACAGAGTGAAGTCCTGGCTGACGATTAATGAACAGAATATACTGACACTGGTGGGTCCGGTGATCGGCACCCTGACAATTCCCGAGGGAACTGAAAATGAGTTGAAAGAGATTTACCAGCAAAACCATCACATGCTGGTTGCCCAGGCCAAAGCTATGGCATTGTGCCATGAGATGCTTCCTGATGCCAAAATCGGCCCTGCGCCCAATATTTCATTGGTATATCCGGAAAGCTGCAAACCTGAGGATGTGATTGCAGCACAGAACTTTAATGCCATAAGAAACTGGCTGTATTTGGATATGGCTGTCTATGGAATCTACAACAACATCGTATGGTCCTGGCTGGAAGAACATGATGCTGCTCCGGACTTTGCGGAAGGTGATGCCGAAGCATTAAAGAGCGGACATCCGGACTTTATCGGATTTAATTACTATAATACGGCAACCTGTAAGTCAGACGATGAAGATGCGGCAAAGACGGCAGAGACGGGGGCCTTCAGCCAGCAGGAGAACAAAGGGGAGGCAGGCTTATTTAAAGGCGTTAAAAATCCTCATTTGCCAGCCACTGAATTTGGCTGGGAAATAGACCCCACTGGTTTCAGGGCCACCATACGTGAAATGTATTCCAGATATCATCTTCCTATGATTGTTACGGAAAATGGTTTAGGTGCCTATGACAAGCTGACGGAAGACGGCAGAGTCCATGACAGCTACCGCATTGAATATTTAAGAAAACACATTGAACAGATCCGTCTGGCGGTCTCTGACGGCTGTGAAATGATGGGCTATTGTCCATGGTCTGCCATTGATTTGATTTCTACTCACGAGGGAATAGTGAAGCGCTATGGCTTCATTTATGTTGACAGGGATGAATTTGATTTAAAGACCTTGGACCGTTACAGAAAAGACTCCTTCTACTGGTACAAAAAGGTAATTGCTTCTAACGGAACAGATCTGACAGACAACTAGAGCAAAAGTTTGGATAAGAACATGGTAAGAGGAGGATAAAAGTATGGTGGTAATACGGTTATTTTGTAATCAGGGAATGAGCACAAGCCTTTTAGTAAGTAAAATGAGGGAAGAAGCTGAAAAAGCCGCATTGAAGGTAGATATTATGGCATATCCGGTTAATGAGGTGGAGGAAAATTTAAAAGGCGTGGATTGTGCACTGCTGGGGCCTCAGGTAGGATATCTCAAAGGAAAGGTTTCCAAGATATGCCAGGAGAGGGGGGTTCCCCTTGATGTAATTCCGATGATGGATTATGGAATGTGTAACGGAAAAAATGTACTGGAATTTGCCCGGAGGCTGGCAGGAAAATAAGGGGGTCTTTAAAATGAAGAATTTTTTAAATGAAAAAGTGGTTCCTACAATGATGAAATTCATGAATACCAAGCCCATCCAAGCCTTAAAAGATGGTATGCTTTATTCCATGCCAATGATGATTATTGGTTCTGTATTCCTGCTTTTAGCTTTTTTCCCCTATACACCTGTTGCTGACTGGTTTAGTGCCAGGGGGATTACTCCGGTGCTTTTACAGGTCAATGACAGTACCTTTGGCGTAATGGCGCTCATTGCCTCTGTTGGCATAGCCTATACCTATGTGAAAAATGAGGGGTACAACGGACTTCCGGCAGGAGTGATTTCCCTTTGTATATATCTGTTATTCCAGCCCTCTTCAATTGAAACAAAGTCAGGTTCTTCGGTGGGGGTTATATTAAAGGAGTGGACCGGAGGCAAGGGGATGATAGGAGCACTCCTTATTGGAATTATTGTAGGGTGTGTTTACAGTTTCTTTTTGAAAAAACGCATTACCATTAAGATGCCGGCAGGAGTGCCGGAGGGAGTAGCAGTTTCTTTTACCGCCCTCATCCCCGGTGCCGTGATGATTACCGGAGCAGCTGTTATTTATGCATTTACAAAAGGGGGACTTAATATCAGCCCCATGGAATGGATCTATAATACATTTCAGATTCCGCTGCAGGGGCTTACAGATTCCTTTGGGGGCGTGATCGCAATCAGCTTTCTGATTCCGTTTTTCTGGTTTTTTGGAATTCATGGAAGTAATCTTATAACAGGAATTATGGACGGAATTCTGGTGGCCAATACTGCCGCTAATCAGGCGATTGTTGACAGCGGGCAGGCACTTACCATTGCCAATGGAGGCCACATTGTTACTAAGCAGTTTGTAGATCAGTTTATCATTGTCACAGGAGCTGGAGTTACTGTTGGTATGGTGCTTTACATGACATTTCTGGCCAAATCTACCCAGTGCAAACAGATCGGGAAGCTGGGTCTTGGTCCTGGCTGCTTTAATATTAATGAGCCGGTGACCTTTGGCACACCTGTTGTATTAAATCCCATTATGGCCATTCCGTTTATTCTGATGCCGGTCTTAGCCGGTGTCATAGAATATCTGGCTCTGTACACGGGACTTTGTCCTCTGTACAGTGGAATACTGGTTCCCTGGACCACTCCTCCGATTATATCAGGCTTCCTGATCGGAGGCTGGAGAACGGCGCTGCTCCAGGCAGTGGTTATTGCATTATCATTTTTTGTGTATCTGCCGTTTATCAGGATCGTTGACAAAATGTACTATAATCAGGAAAACAGCATACAAGAGTCATGACTTAGGAGCTGGGAAAGAGAAGGTAAAAAAATGCAGGAAATGGAACTCATCTGTTTCCAGCTGATTACTGCAGCCGGAGGAGCAAAGTCCAGCTATATTGAAGCAGTACAACTGGCAAAGGAAGGAAAGTATGAAGAGGCGGAAAGCAAGATCGCCCAGGGGGATGAGATGATGAAGCAGGGGCATTTGCCCCATGTGGACCTGATTCAAAAGGAAGCTGGGGGAGAAACGGTAATCATGGGACTTATCCTGGCTCATGCGGAAGACCAGATGATGAGCGCAGAAGTGTTTAAGGTTATGGCTGAGGAAATGATCGACCTTTACAAGAGGCTGGAAAGCAGATAAACGATTATAAATCAGATTTTCTGCAGACGATGTCATTTTCTGACGGATTTGTCTTTTCCACCGGGTTCTGGTAGAATCATTCTATCAGAACCCGGTTGTGTTTTTGAGAGATTGGAATTAAGACAGCAGGTATATTGCCGGTTAGTTCTGCGAAAGGGTAAAAGTTAACTACAGAAGGGGTAGATAGGATGAGACAGGTAAAAGCAATTATGTGTGATGTGGATGGTACTCTGCTTACGGATGAGCACGTTGTTTCGCCGCTGACAGTGGAAGCTATTAAAAAAGTCAGGGAAAAGGGAATACTGTTTGGTTTGGCAACAGGCCGTGATGTCAAAAGCGTTAAGGCGCTGCTAAAGGAATGGGGGCTTGACGGGCTGATTGATTCCATCGTCGGAACAGGCGGAGCCGAAATCAGTGATTTTGTTTTAGGCGTGGAAAAGGAAAGTTATCCTTTGGAGGGAGAGCTCATTCATGAGATTATAAGCCATTATCAGGATATGGATGTGAATTTTGCCGTTCCATATGACGGTATTCTGTATGTCCCCAAAGATGACGGGCTCATTCAAATGCTTTCCCGGGACGATCAGATACCGTATCAGGTGGTTGATTTTGATAAATTCTTAACAGAGCCAAGGCCCAAAGTCATGATTGTGTGCCAGCCTTCCTTGATGGAGGCAGTTATTGAACGAAGCCAAACCTTTCAAAATGGGAAATACAAATCAGCCGCATTAAAAACGGCCAGCATTTTATTTGAATATATGGATCCGAGAGTTAATAAAACACGTGGACTGAATCAAATAGCAGAGCTCCATGGGTTTTCCATGGAAGAATTATGTACCATTGGAGATGCCGACAATGATTATGACATGACTTTACATGCAGGTTTGGGTGTTGTGATGGGCAATGGAAGTGAAAAGACAAAGAGCGTAGCTGATTACATAACGGATGATAACAATCATGACGGAATCTGGAAATTTATTAATCAGCACATTTTGGGAGAAGAATAAGCTGTTAACATCGAAAGGACCGGTCATCAATATGCACCGGTCCTTGCTGGTTCAGCCGCTGATGGCGGCCTTCATTTCTCTTACATATTCACAGATGGGATCCACACAGTCCTTCCCGAACTTGGCAGCAATTTTTACAATGGCACTGCCCACGATTACTCCGTCTGCATGCTTGCTCATTTCCTTTGCCTGCTCCGGTGTGGAAATTCCAAAACCTATTGCACATGGAATGTCCCTGACTTCTTTTACAAGGGAAACCATTTCTGCAATGTTGGTGTTGATTTCTTTTCTTACGCCCGTCACACCCATGGAGGAAACGCAGTAGATAAAGCCTTCTGATTCAGAGGCGATGGTCTGTATCCGGTCCTTGGAGGTGGGGGCGATGAGAGAAATCAGCTCCACTCCAAACCTTTTGCAGATAGGAAGAAGTTCCTCCCGCTCCTCAAAAGGCATATCCGGCACAATCAGAGCATCAATGCCGCATTCTGCCGCATTTTTAATAAAACGTTCACTGCCATATACAAAAATCGGATTGATGTAGGTCATGAATGCCAAAGGCACGTCAGTTTCTTTTCTGATTCTTTTTACGGAATCAAAAAGCTTATCTGTGGTAGTTCCTGCCTCCAGGGCCCTCATATCGGCCTCCTGGATGATTATTCCTTCTGCAATCGGGTCGGAAAAAGGGATTCCCAGTTCAATTAAATCAGCTCCTGCCTTTGCCATGGCGGGAACCAGCTTTTCCGTGGTAGCCAGATCCGGGTCACCTGCTGTAATAAATGGGATAAATGCTTTTCCCTTTGAAAATACATCTCTTACTCTACTCATAGATATCAACCCCCTTGTAACGGGCAATGGCTGCCACATCCTTGTCGCCCCGTCCTGATAAATTAATTACAATAATTTCATCCTTCCCCATGGAAGGAGCCACTTTTTTTGCGTAAGCCACTGCATGGGCACTTTCAATGGCCGGAATAACACCTTCCAAACGGGATAAGTATTCAAATGCTTCTACGGATTCCTGGTCGGTAATAGGCACATAGCTGGCCCTTTTGGAGTCATATAATGCTGAGTGCTCCGGCCCGATTCCGGGGTAATCAAGTCCTGCAGAAATGGAGAAAACAGGGGCAATCTGGCCGTATTCATCCTGGCAGAAATAAGATTTCATACCGTGGAAAATTCCCAGGGAGCCGGTGGTAAGAGTAGCAGCGTGTTTTCCTGTTTCAATGCCGTGGCCTGCTGCTTCACAGCCCACCAGCTTTACAGAAGGCTCATTTACAAATTCGTGGAAGATTCCCATGGCATTGCTGCCGCCTCCCACGCAGGCAATGACCATATCAGGAAGCTTTCCTTCTGCTTCTATAAGCTGGGAGCGAACCTCACTGCCAATGATACTCTGGAAGTCCCTTACAATGGTGGGAAAGGGGTGAGGGCCCATAACAGAGCCTAAAACGTAGTGAGTGTCATCTACCCGGTTGGTCCATTCTCTCATAGTTTCATTAACTGCATCCTTTAAGGTCTGTGTTCCGCTGGTAACAGAGTGAACCTTTGTGCCTAAAAGCTCCATACGGAATACATTTAAGGCCTGACGGTCTGTATCTTCTTTTCCCATGTAGACTTCGCACTCCATTCCCATAAGGGCAGCGGCAGTAGCGGTAGCAACGCCGTGCTGCCCGGCCCCTGTTTCAGCGATAACACGGGTCTTACCCATTCTCTTGGCTAACAAAACCTGGCCTAAGGCGTTGTTGATCTTGTGGGAACCGGTGTGGTTTAAATCTTCCCTTTTCAGATAGATTTTTGCGCCGCCTAAATCTTCTGTCATTCTCTTTGCATAGTAGAGAAGAGAGGGTCTTCCAGTGTACTTTTCATTAAGCTCCTGAAGCTCAGCCAGAAATTCCGGATCATGGCTGTATGTTTCGTAAGCTGCTTCCAGCTCATTGACTGCGTTCATCAGCGTTTCAGGGACAAATTGTCCTCCGTGCTGTCCAAATCTTCCTTTTGACATTAATGTTCACTCCTTATAATTTGTATGATTTCTTTGATTTTTTCAGAGTCCTTTTTTCCCTCTGTTTCCAGAGAACTGCTTAAATCCAGGCAGAATGCATCGGTTTCCATGGCAAGTCTTATGTTTGCGGCATCAATGCCTCCTGCCAGGAACCATGGCTTTTTGATGGCCGGAATCATAGACCAGTCAAAGGTTTTCCCGCTTCCTCCGTAAACTCCTTTCGTATAGGTGTCAAAAAGCAGAAAGTCTGCGGGAAGGCTCTCCGCCTGCCTGATATCCGTCTCTGCCTGAACCCGTACCGCTTTTATAATTGGAAAGTCTGATGCCAGATGTTTCTTTAATTCCAGGATATAATTGCAGTTTTCATCCCCATGAAGCTGTATGAAGTCAATGGTTTTCTGCTCTGCCAAAGCCAGAATGTCTTCCATAGGGCTGTTTACAAAAACTCCCACTGCCCGAATCTTTGGAAGCAGCAACTCCTTTAAGTTCTTTGCTTTTGAAGCTGTAAGCTGCCGCTTTCCGGGGGCAAATACAAAACCGATATAGTCCGGCTTCCATATGTTGACGGCCTGAATGTCTTCTTTTCGGGTCAGACCGCATATCTTAATCCGATTTTCTTTAAAACTCATTGTGCAGCCCTCTTAAAACCGCCTATGATTTCTTTTTTATCAGCAGAGCGCATCAGGCTCTCCCCGATTAGGACTGCATTGACTCCTGCCTCGGACAAACGTCTGATATCATCCTCTGTCTTGATACCACTTTCCGCTACAAAGAGCACATCAGAGGGGATCAGGGACCTTAAACGGAGGGAAGTGTTAAAATCCACTTCAAAGGTTTTTAAGTTCCGGTTGTTTACGCCGATGATTCTGGCTCCTGCGGCCAGGGCGGAATGGATTTCCTCTTCGTCATGGGCTTCCACCAAGGCGCTTAAGCCAAGTTTGCTGCAAAGTTCAACTCCTTCTTTTAAAGCTGTTGTATCCAAAAGAGAGCAGATCAGGAGAACCGCCGAAGCTCCTATGACCTTTGCTTCATAAATCTGATATGGATCTACAGTAAAATCCTTTCTCAGCAGTGGAATGGATACGTTTTGCCTGATTTCTGACAGATAATCATTGCTCCCCAGGAAATAGTCCGGTTCCGTAAGAATGGAAATAGCGTCGGCTCCTGCGGCTTCATAATCCATTGCAATTTCCACATAGGGAAAGTCAGGAGCAATAAGTCCTTTTGAGGGAGAAGCCCGTTTTACTTCACAGATAAATGAAATACCGGGAGATGAAAGGGCCTGTTCAAAAGAGGGCATTCTGCCTTTTGTTTCCTCAAAAATCTGATATGCCCGTTTTTCCATTTCGCTCATAGAAATGTTCTCTTTTGCAGTCTCTGCCCGTTTTTTAGAAGCAGCGGCCAAAGTGTCCAGAATCATGAAGTCACCTCCTGGGTTGCCTTTACAAATGCCTCCATCTTGGCGGCAGCTTTTCCGGAATCGATTAATTCACCAGCTTTTTCAATGCACTCTGCAATGGTACAGTCATCAATTCCTAAGTACAGGCTTAAGGCGGAGTTTAAAATAACGATATCCCGTTTTGGCCCATGAAGCTTTCCTTGTAGGATCGCTTTGGTAATTTCTGCGTTTTCAGCCGGCGTGCCGCCTACCAGCTCAGAAAGAGAAGCTCTCTTTAAGAAAAAATCTTCCGGTGTAATCACATAGCGGGTCAGTTCACCGAAACGGATTTCGCATACGTGGGTAGGGCCTGTAACCGTGGCCTCGTCAAGCCCGTCATCTCCGCATACTACCATTCCCCGCTTCACTCCAAGATTGCTTAATACCTGGGCCAGGGGATCTACAAGCTTTTGATCATAAACCCCTAAGAGCTGCATGGTGGCTCCTGCAGGGTTGGAAAGGGGGCCTAAGATGTTAAATATAGTCCTTACTCCCATTTCTTTGCGGACCGGGCCTGCATACTTCATGGAGGAGTGGTAAGCCTGAGCAAAGAGGAAGCACATGCCGGTTTCCTTTAATATCTTGCCCGACTGTTCTGAGGTGAGATTTAAGTTGACACCAAGGTGTTCCAGCACATCGGCGGCTCCGCTTTTGCTGGAAACGCTGCGGTTTCCGTGCTTTGCCACAGGGACGCCTCCTGAAGCGACTACAAAGGCACTGGTGGTGGAAATATTAAAGGTTCCTGCCTCGTCTCCACCAGTGCCCACGATGTCGATAACCGGGAAGTCCGGTTCCAGCTTCAGGGCTTTTTCCCTCATAACCGTGGCACATGCGGTAATCTCGTCAATGGTTTCCCCCTTCATCCTCAGTCCGGTTAAAAAGGCCGCCATCTGGGCAGGAGTTGTCTCGCCGCTCATGATTTCATTCATTACTTCTCTGGCTGCTTCAAAGCTTAAATCCTGTCCTGTGATTATTTCGTGAATAGCCTGCTGAATCATTTCGTTTGCCTCCTTTATGCAATGGATAAGAAATTTTCAAGTATGGTCTTTCCATCCGGTGTCAGAATGGATTCCGGATGAAACTGAACGCCGTAAAGGTTATAGTCTTTGTGTTTTACTGCCATAATCTCTCCCATGTCATCAGTGGCAATGACGGACAGACAATCAGGAAGAGATTCCTTTTTGGCAATGAGGGAGTGGTACCTGGCCGCAGGAAGACGTTCCTTCAGACCTTTGAACAGAGGGGAACCGGTATCAATGGTGAGGAGGCTCTGCTTTCCGTGCATCAGCTTTCTTGCATGGGTGATTTCTGCCCCGTATACCTCGCAGATTCCCTGATGCCCCAGACATACACCCAGAATGGGAACTGTTCCTGCAAGCTTTCTTACGACGTCCTCGCATATGCCTGCATCCTTTGGGTAGCCGGGGCCGGGAGAGAGGATAATATGGCTGGGAGAAAGGTCTTTGATTTCATCCGCAGTCATTTCATCATTTCGAATGACTCTGATATCCGGGTTAATGCTTCCAGACATCTGAACCAGATTATAAGAAAAACTGTCGTAGTTATCGATTAGGAGAATCATCAGTCATTCACCTCCCCTGCGGTTTCAATGGCCCTGATCACGGCCTTTGCCTTGTTTGCCGATTCTTCATATTCCCGCTCCGGTATACTGTCAGCCACAATGCCTCCTCCGGCCTGGACATAGACCTTATCCTTAACTTTTACTGCCATCCGTATGGCGATGCAGGTATCCATGTTTCCTGTAAAATCGATATATCCAAGAGCTCCTCCGTAAATGCCTCTTGGCTCTGCTTCCAGCTCCTCAATGATTTCACAGGCACGGATTTTGGGAGCACCGGAAAGAGTGCCCGCCGGAAGCACTGCTTCCATGGCATGGAAGGAATCCCTGTCAGGTGTGATATCAGCTTCTACCTGAGAGCAGATGTGCATAATCCGGGAATAGCGGTGGATCATCTGATAGCCTGTCACCTCTACTGTGGAAAATGCTGCAATTCTTCCTAAATCATTTCTTCCCAAATCCACCAGCATATTGTGCTCTGCCAGTTCCTTTTCATCGGCAAGAAGCTCTTCTTCCAGCCGTTTGTCTTCCTCCTCGCTTCTTCCTCTGGGCCTGGAACCTGCCACCGGGAAGGTGGTGAGCCGCCCGCCTTTTAAGCGTACCAGGGTTTCCGGAGAGGTGCTCATAATCTCCATATCATCCATATGGAGGTACACCATGTAAGGAGAGGGATTGGTAGTTCTTAAGACCCGGTAGGCATTTAACAGGCTGTCATGATAGCTGCTTGTAAACTGCCTGGAAAGCACTGCCTGGAAAATATCTCCGTCCACAATGTATTCCTTTGCCCGGTCCACCATGGTGCAGAATTCTTCTTTTGTCACATTGCATAAAAACTGAGGTCTGCTGGTAACAGCGGATTTTTTTAACGGAGTATTTTCCGCAATCATGGCTGCAATACTTTCCAGTCTTGCACAGGCCTTTCCGTAATTTTCCATAACCTGGTCTGTTTTCATGTTGACCACAAGGCTGATTTTCTGCTTTAGGTGGTCATAGGCGATAACTGTATCAAAAAGCATTAAGTCAAAATCATTGCAATCCCCCTTTTTTATGGATAAGACCGGCTCTGCATAACCAATCATGCTGTAAGCAAAATAGCCTACAAAGCCTCCGGTAAAGGGAGGAAGACCGGGCAGCTTTGGAGAGTGGTAATCCTTTAAGATGTTTCGGAGCACGTCATAAGGCCGGCTGGTTTCAGTCACCTGATCTGCTTTGCTGCCGTGGTAGTGGTGAACCGTCACCTGGTGATCCTTGCAGGAAACCTTTAAGACCGGATCGTAGCCAAGGAAAGAATAGCGGCCCCAATTTTCGCCTCCCTCAATGCTTTCAAGCAGATAATAACGGCTGTCTAAGGCTGCGATCTTTCGCAGCAGGGTAATTGGTGTGACAATGTCTGCAAAGATTTCCCTGCAGACCGGTATGACGGGATAGGAAGCAGCAAGAGCTTCAATTTCCCTGCAATCCGGTGTGATGTTCATAGTTAAAACGCTCCTTTCCTTATTATTGGCCGGTTTTTGGCATATTGGTACGCCTGCAAGGCCGTTTTAAATTAAAAAAGGCTTCCGTCCCTCAGCCATATTAATATGACTGAGGGACGGAAGCCTATAAATCGCATTCCGCGGTACCACCCTGATTGAAGAAGGTAACCTTCTCCCACTTTGTAACACACTGACATGTGCCTCCCCTTGATAACGGATAGGAAACCCGTCGACACCTACTCCTGGCTTTTCAGCCGGTTTCAAGCCGCCCTCGCAGGTCCATTCAGATGAATCATCAACGCTTCCTCCCACCGACCGGAAGCTCTCTGGGCATGATGAAAAAATCTTACTTACTCCTGCTCAACAGTTTATTATTTGCTATAGTATAGGAGATGAGAAAATAAATGTCAATAGGAAATTTAAATTTGCTGTGTATTTTTTGCAATGTACTTTATATACTGAGGAATATATCTTTTATTTTTATGGTTTTTCATTTGTAAATTTTTGTTAGAACATAGAAAAATATCTGCATTTCGTGGTATGATATGGGCTATGACAGCAAATAACTGCTGCTTCACAGGGGGGAAGTATTGCTGTCCCCATAACTTGCCATCATTCACTTATCTTTAATCAGCTCTGGTCAGTCATGTACTGTCAGCTTAAGTGAATATTGTAGGTTATTACGAACATTCTACTATTAGAAGGAGGCTTATGCCTATGAAATTAATCAGTGCATTTGATGTGATCGGCCCCAACATGATCGGGCCTTCCAGTTCTCATACGGCCGGTGCCCTGCGCATTGCAGAGCTGGCCCGGAAGCTGTTAAAAGGAGAACCTATTTCCGCCCGTTTCATCCTTTACGGTTCCTTTGCCCATACCTACAAAGGACATGGTACGGACAGGGCGTTGGCTGGAGGAATTATGGGATTTCAGGCTGACGATGAACGGATTCCTGATTCTCTTAAGATTGCAAAGGAAAAAGGAGTGGAAATCTCTTTTGAAACCAACACAGTAGAAGCCGATGTTCATCCCAATACCGTTGATATTGATGTAACCACAGATAAGGATGAGCATATGGTGATCCGGGGAATTTCCACCGGCGGCGGCAGGGCTGAATTAAGCGCTATTGACGGGGTCAGCATCAGGCTTTCGGGAGATTACAGTACCATTCTCGTAAAACAGCTGGATACGCAGGGAGTGATTACTCACATTGCAGGCTGCTTAAGCGAAAATAGTATTAACATTGCTTTTATGCATTTATACAGGGAAGAAAAAGGCAGTAATGCCTATACCATTATTGAGGCAGATGAAACCATTTCAGAAAGCGTTGTCCATCAGATCGAAGAGCATCCATCTATTTTCAGCGCCATTCTGATTGAATAAGGGAGGATATTTTTATGGATTTTCGTTCGGGAAATGAACTGCTTAAGCTTTGCCGGGAACAGGAGCTTCCTATATCTGAAATCATGCTCCGCCGGGAGGAAGAGGAGCTGGGAGTGAAACGGGAGGAAGCCATGGCCCGCATGACAAATTCCTGGAATATTATGAAACGGGCTGTGAGAAAAGCTATAGAAGAGCCAGGAAAGTCTATGGGCGGGCTGATCGGAGGAGAGGCAGCCAGGATGAATGCCAGACGTCTTGCAGGACATTCCATATGCGGCAGCGTTACTTCCAGGGCCATTGCCTACGCTATGGGGGTTTTAGAAGTAAATGCTTCCATGGGACTGATTGTGGCGGCTCCCACAGCGGGGTCTTCAGGAATTATTCCGGGAGTTTTTACTGCCCTTCAGGAGGAGTTTGGTTTTTCTGATGAAGAGATGGTACAGGCCCTGTTTCATACGGCAGCGGTGGGATATTTAATTATGCGGAACGCCACGGTTGCAGGGGCACAGGGAGGCTGTCAGGCAGAGGTGGGGTCTTCTGCTGCCATGGCTGCCTCGGCAGTGGCAGAATTAATGGGGGCTGCTCCGGAGCAGTGCCTGGGAGCTGCTTCCATTGCCATTACCAACCTTATGGGACTGGTCTGTGACCCCATAGCAGGACTTGTGGAAGCGCCCTGTCAGAACCGCAATGCCGTTGGGGCGGCCAATGCGCTGGTGTGTGCGGAGATTGTGTTAAGCGGCACTAAGGCAGTGGTTCCGTTTGATGAGATTTTAGAGGCATCTTATAAGGTCGGACTGCGGATGCCTATGGAACTTCGGGAAACAGCATTGGGGGGAGCGGCAGCCACGCCTACGGCCTGTGGGCTCTGCAAGGGGATATTGATGGAATAGAGCATTATTTTAATAATAGTAATTGTTTTTATTTTAACAATGTGCTATAATTTCTATGTAAGCAAAAAGCAGGGAGGCGCTTCTGATCCAGTGAAGTGACAGGCTATATAAGCTGCTCTGCGGACTCGTATTAAAAAGGAGGTCTCTTATGGAACGTATTGTGGTAATCGGCGCAAATCATGCCGGAACAGCAGCAATTAATACGATTTTAGATAATTATAAAGATAAAGAAGTAATTATATTTGATTCCAACAACAACATCAGTTTCTTAGGCTGCGGAATGGCTCTGTGGATAGGAAACCAGATTCCATCTGCCGACGGATTATTTTACTGCAGCAAGGAAATATTTGAGCAAAAGGGCGCAAGAGTTTATATGGAAACAAAGGTGGAATCCATTGACTATGACAACAAAATTGTCCGGGCAAAAGGAAAAAACGGTCAGACCTATGAGCAGGAATATGACAAGCTGATTCTTGCAACAGGCTCCCTGCCGATTTCCCCCAATATTGAAGGAAAAGAGCTGGAAAATGTTCAGTTTGTAAAGCTGTACCAGAACGCAAAGGATGTCATTGACAAGCTTCATCAGGATTCCATTCAGGATGTGACAGTTGTGGGAGCAGGTTATATCGGTGTGGAGCTGGCGGAAGCCTTCCGCCGTCTGGGAAAGAATGTAACATTAATTGACAACATGGGTACCTGTTTATCAAGCTATTATGATCAGGAATTTTCCGATATTATGTCGAAAAATCTGGAAGATCACGGTATCCGCCTGGCTTATGGAGAAACGGTAACAAAGCTGGAAGGAAATGTTAAGCTGGAAAAGGTGGTTACCGGTCAGCATGAGTATAAGGCTGATATGGTAATCATGGGAGTGGGGTTTAAACCTAATAGCTGTCTGGGAAAAGACCAGCTGAAGCTTTTTGAAAACGGAGCTTATCTGGTGGATAAGCGGCAGCAGACCAGTCACTCCGACGTATATGCCATTGGAGACTGTGCAACCGTATTTGACAATTCTATTCAAAAGACCAGTTACATTGCCCTGGCAACCAATGCGGTCCGTTCCGGAATCGTAGCTGCCCACAATGTCTGCGGCACGCCCATAGAATCCGTCGGCGTTCAGGGCTCAAACGGAATCTGCATCTGGAACTTAAAGATGGTTTCCACAGGAATTACCTACACCAAGGCCAAAGCCCTGGGCTATGATGCGGCTGTGACCGATTATGAGGATACCCAGAAACCGGCCTTTATTGAGCATGATAATTACAAAGTTAAAATCAGAATTGTTTATGACAAAACAACCCGTATCATTCTGGGTGCCCAGATGTGCTCTGAATATGATATCTCCATGGCAATTCACCTGTTCTCCCTTGCAATCCAGGAACAGGTTACCATTGACAGGCTGAAATTGACGGATATTTTATTCCTGCCTCATTTTAACAAGCCTTATAATTACTTTACAATGGCGGCGCTTGGGGCGGAATAAGTAACAGGTTTCATATGCATGGAGGGGGTGCTTATGGTTAAAATTGACTGTCTGGGAGATATGTGCCCGGTACCCGTTTTAAGATTAAAAAATGTCATGGATTCTTTAAGAAAAGGTGAGGAATACATGCTGGTAACGGATCATAGCTGCACGATTTTTAACATTGAAGCTTTCTGCAAGGCAAATAACTTAAGTTGTGATATTGACGAAGTTATTAACGGAATATGGGAAATTACCATATCGGTTAACAAATAGTCTCCTTTAGTATGGTTTCAATATATTTGATAAGTTTTGACGATTCGTAATTAAGGGGAATGGTGGCGGCATTTTTTACGGAGTAATATTCATTATCAAATTCCAGGCATGGGCAGTCAATGATGCGGAGCTGCTGGTTGTAGATCTCCTTCTTGATTGCCATGTAGGGAAGAAATGCAAGACCAAAGCCATTAATTGCGGACAGTTTAATAGATTCGGTGGATTCAAGACTGTAAGGAATATGAAGTTGGCTGATGTGGATTCCGTTTTTGTTCAGCGTTTTATCCAGTACTTGTCTTGTCTTTTGGGTTTTTGCCAGCATCAGCAGGGGATAGTGATATAACTCCTGACAGTCTAACAGTGAGGGGGCCTTCATTTTTTTTCCTGCAACAAGAAAAACCCGGTCGGAAAACACCTTTTTGGCAGACAGGTTTTTATCTTCCGGCCGATCTATAATAATTCCCATGTCGGCAAAGCCTTTTGATATCTTTTCTTCTATCAGTTTGCTGGACATCATTTCCACATTTAGTGTATATTCCGGATATTTGTTTTTTACATGATAAAATGTGCATGGCAAGGCATAGGAGTATACACAGGGGGAAGCAAGGATATGTATGATTTTATTTTGGTTCTGCACATCAGAGATCTCAGCCAGCATTCTGTCATAAGAGGATAATATCTCAAGAGCGCGGTTGTAGACAATCATACCCGTGTTAGTGGGAATCACACCCTGATAGCTTCGTTCAAAAAGCCGTGCGCCGAATTCCTGTTCCATGACGCGCAGCTGCTGGCTTAATGCGGACTGGCTGATATTCATTTGTTCCGCAGTTTTTGAGATACTGCCGGACTCCACGATTTTGATAAACATGTTCAGGTTATGAATGTTCATGTTAACTCGCCTTTCTTAAAATATAATCACAAATCGGTTGCAGGAACTGTTAAATTCTTAACAGTTCCTTTTTATTATAGCAAATAAATTTCACGGTGACTAGTGGGATAAAGTAATGGGATATAAGTAAATCTTATAACATATCACATTCTTGATTAACCGGATTTAGATAAATGTGATATAATTTGAATTGTGATTTCGTTATTAAAATAACAAAATATTTTAAGAAAGGGGGATTTACGTGTCAGAGGTTAATAAGAGTATAAGTGGGGAAAGAGTACGTAAACAGAGAAAGCCTAAAAAAAGCCAGATTCCATATGCAATTTTGGTTACAGCGCTGATTATTGCATTTGGGTTTTATCTGGCGGGGAACAGCAGCAAACTACCTGTTTATTGGGGATTTGGTATTGCGTTCGGGTATATTCTGCAGCGTTCTCGGTTTTGCTTTACAGCGGCGTTCCGCGATCCCTGTATTACGGGAAGCACATCTGTAACAAGAGCCGTACTGGTGGCAGTTGCAGTTGGCAGTGTGGGTTTATGGGCAATTAAGTATGCCAGTGTTATGTCAAATGCAGAATCAAATTTGAGCATGAGCGGCGTTGCGCCCATCGGATTGCCATTAATGATCGGTGCAGTTTTATTTGGAATTGGAATGGTCATAGCCGGTGGTTGTGCCTCCGGAACTTTAATGCGCGTTGGAGAGGGATTCACCATGCAAATGCTTTCTTTGGTGTTTTTCATAGCAGGTTCTCTCTGGGGTGCACACGATATGAACTTTTGGAGCAGGTTTAATAAAAATGCTCCCAAGATCTTTTTGCCGGATGTGTTTGGCTGGTTTGGTGCAATTGTGGTACAGGGATTGATTATTGTACTGTTATACATAGCGGCTGTTAAGTGGCAGGAGAAGAAAATGGGAAGTGCAGAATAAAATTTTAAATTAGAGGAGATATCACATGGCTGAATTTACATTGGATTGTCTGGGAGAGGCTTGTCCGGTCCCCCTTATGAAAACGGAAAAGAAAATAAATGAGTTATCAGTAGGAGATGTTTTGGCTGTATCCATCGACCATAGCTGTGCAATGAAAAATATTCCTGAGTGGGCGAGAAAACAGGGACATAACGTGGAAATTGAAGAAGTGGATGATGGAGAGTGGGAAATCATCATTGAAAAAACAAAGTAAATAACTACTGTGGAAGCAGGTGAAAAAATTGAAACAATTTTTTATTAAACTTGGTGATCATCCAATTTACAAAAAACTGTTAAAAGAACCTTTGACATACGTGGCAGGTGCTGTTTTGCTTGCAGTTTTTCAAATAGCCCATTTCTCAGCTCTTGGCAGTGGCTGGGGAGTGACAAGTGCATTTGCTAATTGGGGTGCCTGGATATACAAGTCTCTTGGAGGTGATGCAAGCGGCTGGGTATATTATGCCTCTGAAAAAATGCAGAAGGAACTTAACGGCAGTTTTCTGGCAGACGGCGGTTCGGTCCGTAATCTGGGTATTGTGCTGGGAGCTCTTGCAGCAACGTTATTTGCTTCGCAGTTTAAGATCAAGAAGATCAAATCGTTCCGGCAGGTGGCAGCGGCAGTTCTTGGAGGCTTATTCATGGGATATGGAGCAAGACTTGCCAATGGCTGTAATATAGGTGCTCTTTTTACTGCAATTTCAGCGTTTTCCTTATCCGGCTGGGTGTTTGGGGCGTTTCTGCTGGTGGGAGCTTTCTTGGGAAGCAAATTATTAGCTAAATATTTTATGTAATTTATGAGGAGGGGCAATCATATTTGATTGCCCCTGTATAATATGAGCACCCTTCCATTACAGCAATAAGAAATTTGGGAATGGGTAGGGTACTCAGAAAGGGACAGGCTGAAATGGCTAAAAAAACAGAATCATATGATGTGGTGATTATAGGGGGAGGAGCTGCGGGGCTGACAGCAGGAATCTACTGCGGCAGAGCAAAGCTTAAAACTCTAATTATAGAAAAAACTCTCGTAGGAGGACTTGCCACATATACCAATGAAATAGAGAATTATCCTGGTTTTCCTGATGGAGAGACGGGGCTTGGGCTGATGGAATTATTTCATAAACAGGCTAAAAAGTTCGGTGTGGAATTTAAGCTGACAGATGTAAAATCCGTATCCCTGGAGGGAGATGTAAAGCAGGTAGAGACATTCCGGACTACTTACCAGGCAAAGACAGTTATTATCGGAAGCGGTGGAAAGCCCCGTCTTACAGGCGCAAAAAATGAGGAATTATATCTTTATGATAAAGGCATTTCCTTCTGCGCGACCTGTGATGCAGCGGCAAATACCGGAAAGACGGTCATGGTAATCGGGAGCGGAGATGCAGCGATTGAAGAAGGAATATTTTTAACAAAGTTTGCTGATAAGGTTATTGTATCTGTAATGCATGAAAATGGCAAAATGGACTGCAACGAGATTGCAAAGGCCCAGGCGCTTGCCAATCCGAAAATGGAATTTATATGGAATACCGTGGCGGATAGTTTTGAAGGGGAAGAAAGACTGAAAAAAGTCGTGTTGAAAAATTTGAAAACAGAAGAAAAGATAGCTGTTTCAGTGGATAGCTGTTTCCTGTTTATCGGCTATCTGCCAAATACGGAAATATTCCGTCAAGTTCTGGATATGAATAAGGGCGGTTATCTTGAGACAAATGAGAGGATGGAGACTAATATACCTGGAGTATTTGCAGTGGGAGATGTTCGGGATAAATACTTAAAGCAGGTTGCGACAGCAGTAGGAGACGGCGCCATTGCAGGATACGGTGCGGAAAAGTATATATCCGAAAGTGAAGTTTTCGAAAAACAGATTATGAATGAAGGAAAACCATCCCTGGTGTATATTTATAATGCAGTTGATCCTTTGTCAAGAGAGCTGCTGCCGGTTTTTAAAGAATTTGAACAAGAGCATTCCAGCCTTTGTGTGACCTGTGTTGATATATATAAATCAGATGGAATTGCAAAGCGTCTTAAGGTGGATAAGACTCCCTGCATGGTCTGGATTAAAGATGGTCAGATGATAGAGAAATGTTATAATGGAATCACGGAAGAACGTATAAAAGATTTCTGCAAATAGAGAGAGTTGTATAAAGCTTTTCTAAAGGCGCCAAATCCCCAATAACCGGAGTTGGCGCTTTTTATTTTTTTAAAGATAAGAGGCAGTCCTGATTAATTCTTCCGGAGAAAGATAGTCTTAAATTGACATTCATAAAAAGATAGTGCTAAAATGATGATAAACGGTCTTTGCAAGATCAAAAATAATAAAGCAGGAGAATAAAACCATGGCAGAAATAGGAATCATAGGAATTGGAAATATGGGAGGGGCCATATTAAAAGGGCTGCTTAAGGAATATAAAAAAGAAGACTTAATCTTTACCGATGTCAATTTGGACAAGTGCAGACAGGTTACAGAGGAGACCGGAGTGTCTCATGGGGAAAACAACGCGGAATGCGTAAAGCAGGTAAAATACGTTGTGCTGGCTGTAAAACCTCAATATTTCCCCCCAGTGCTGGCGGGTATCCGGGGCGTAGTGACAAAGGAGCAGGTGGTCATTTCCATTGCCCCCGGAATCACCACAGACCAGCTGAGAGAACAATTGGGAGAGGAAATCCGGGTGGTCCGGGCCATGCCCAATACTCCGGCTCTTCTTGGAGAGGGAATGACAGGAGTCTGCTTTTTAGAAAAGGAATTTTCTCCCGAGGAAAAGAAATCCATTGAGAATATTTTCCGGTCCCTTGGGAAGGTGCGTATTGTAGAGGAGCGTCTGATGAATGCAGTAGTCTGCGTCAGCGGAAGCTCACCTGCCTATGTTTATATGTTTATTGAGGCACTGGCAGACAGCGCCGTAAAATACGGACTTCCAAGGGATGCCGCTTATGAGATGGCTGCCCAGACCGTTCTTGGCAGTGCAAAAATGGTTCTTGAAACAGGAATTCATCCAGGAGCTTTAAAGGACCAGGTATGCTCTCCGGGAGGAACTACCATTGCGGCAGTATCTGCCCTGGAGGAATACGGTTTTCGCAATGCGGTCATAAAGGCGGCTGACGCCTGTTTTTCAAAATGTGAAAAAATATAATCCCTTACAACGGAGGTAAGAAAAAATGGAACAGCAGCCTGTAAAACGTCTGGAAAGAACTTTAAAATATCAGGGATCAATTTTAAAAATATATGAAGATACGGTGGATGCCAATGGACATCTGGCTCACTGGGATTTTATTCACCACAACGGAGCTGCAGCCGTGGTTCCGGTTACAAAAGACGGAAAACTTCTGATGGTGCGCCAGTACCGCAATGCCCTGGACTGCTATACCCTGGAGATTCCGGCCGGAGCTCTGGATCATCCCGATGAGCCGAAAATCGATTGCGCCCACAGGGAGCTGGAAGAGGAGACGGGATACAGGACGGATAAGGAAAAGCTGGAATATTTAATTACGATCAACACGACGGTAGCCTTTTGTGATGAAGTCATCGATGTATTTGTAGCAAGGGAGCTGGAGCCATCCAAACAGAATCTGGATGAGGACGAATATATTGAAGTCGAAGAGTGGGAGGTAAAGGATTTAGAGGAAATGATATACCGGGGAACGATTACGGACGGAAAGACCATTGCATCTGTCCTCGCTTATGCACGTAAGTACGGCGTGAAATAAGAAGGGCGGAAATCCGGCTCCTCAGCAGAATAAATGTCTCCTTACGGACATATATTTATGGAAACAAAGGCTGTTTTCATAATCAGACAGGCGTATTTGAAACGGCCTGTGATGAGAGAACCTATAAGGGGATTTTTGTATGGCTGAGGTATTGGATCAATTGAAATTTCGCCCGGAGGGGACTGTGGGACCAGGGGATAGCCGGGCCTGGGACCGTTATATCCTCTGTTTTTTAGCCGGGCTTGTGGCCGGGACAGCAGCGGCAAACTTCTGGTATCCTACCTTTATGGAGGAGGCAGGGTATTATCTGGCACTTTTGGAGGGGCAGGTAAACTTAAATCAGGAGGAGCGTCTTGGATTGTTTGGACAGGTTTTAAAGCAAAGAGCTGCGGAGGTCTGGATTGCCTGGCTTATGGGACTGACCGTTTACGGCACGTTTCTCTTCTGCCTTCTGACGGCGGGAATGGGCTTTTCCATGGGAGTTATTCTTTCCGTCATAACCATTCAAAAGGGGCTCATGGGGCTTCCTGTTTTTCTCATGTCTCTGATGCCTCAGGGTCTTCTTTACCTTCCGCTTTGGGGGATACTTCTCTTTTGGGGAATGCAAAGAGGCAGGCGGTTTCGTATACCGGCCTTTTTACTGCTTTTGCTCCTGGCTGCCCTGGGAAGTGCCTGCGAAGCCTGGTTGAATCCGTTTTTTTTAAAATTAATACTTTAAAATTATTCCCTTTTCTTTACCACATATTGCGGAAAAAAATAAATTCTTTCCTACATCTTGTACTGGCTGCAAAAAATAGCTTGAAAGTGGTTTCATTGTAAAAAAATGTGTTTGATTTTATCGAAAATAGTATATATAATGTTAGGAAGAAGCCTTGTTTTAGGGCATTTTTAAACAGTCAGGTTAGGGGATAGGGCAATGTTAGGAGAGATAGATCATTTTATTGTGTATTTGAGAGAGATCAAAAAAACATCCAAGAATACGGAGGTATCTTATCAAAGAGATTTGATGCAGATGTCCTCCTTTTTAAGACAGCAGGGAATCCAGACTGTGGACAAGGTGACGAAGACCAGTCTGATTTCCTATATCCTTTACCTGGAAAAAGGAGGAAAAGCTTCCACCACTATTTCACGGTGTCTGGCCTCTATGAAAGCTTTTTTCCACTATGAGTGGGGAGAAGGGAATATATTAAAAGATCCGGCCGAGCTTTTAAAGGCTCCTAAGGTTGAAAAGAAAGCACCTATCATTTTAACTGTTGAGGAAGTAAACTGTTTGCTGAGCCAGCCCAGCGGAGACTCTCCAAAGGAGCTTCGGGACAGGGCCATGCTGGAGCTTCTTTATGCCACAGGCATACGGGTATCAGAAATCATTCATTTGAAAAAAGAGAATGTAAATCTGACCGTAGGTTATATTACCTGCAAGGATGAGCAGAAGGAACGTATGGTTCCTTTTGGAAAGGTGGCCAAGCTGGCACTTTCCGCTTATATAGAGCGGGGAAGGGAGTGCCTGCTCCGGGATATGGATTCCCAGTGGCTTTTCACCAACTGTAACGGAATGCCTATGAGCCGTCAGGGCTTTTGGAAGATTATTAAGTTTTACGGAGATAAAGCAGGGATTGAAGCGGATATTACACCTCATACTCTGCGTCATTCCTTTGCAGCACATTTGCTCCATGGCGGAGCCGATATCCGTGCGGTACAAGCCATGATGGGACATTCCGATATGTCCTCCACCCAGTTGTATATGAACTGTACCTGGGGAGAATCAGTGCGCCGTGCTTATACGGGAGCACATCCCAGGAGATAATTTAGAGACTGTACAAGAGCCTTCCGGATTGAAGATGCGGAGGGCTTTTATTTTTGCTTAAAAAACGGCAATATTAAAAAACAACATTTGCCTGGAAGAAATCTTTGAGTTATAATAGAGGGGTTGAGAAAATTTAAGTTGGTTAAAAATAAAACAATACGAGGTATAAAGAAATGAAGCGATTAGAAGACTATGTTACAAGTATTCCTGATTTTCCAGAGGAGGGAATTGTCTTTCGGGATGTAACCACCATACTTGAGGATGCAGACGGACTTGCTCTGGCAGTGAATGGGCTCAGGGACATGCTTGAGGGAGTGGAGTATGATACCGTTGTGGGTCCGGAATCAAGAGGTTTTATCTTTGGTGTGCCGGTAGCTTATGCAGAGCATAAAAGCTTTATCCCTGTCAGGAAAAAGGGGAAGCTTCCTAGGGAAGTGGTATCTGCGGACTACGAACTGGAGTATGGAACGGCCACTATTGAGCTTCACAGGGATTCCATTAAACCTGGACAGAAGGTGGTTATTATCGATGACCTGATCGCTACAGGAGGAACCATAGAAGCCATTATCAAGCTGGTGGAAGAGCTTGGTGGAGTAGTGGTGAAAATCTGCTTTATTATGGAGCTGTCAGGGTTAAAAGGAGTGGATAAACTGGAAAAATATGATGTGGAATCCCTGATTGTCTACGAGGGAAAATAATCTGAAAAAGGCGGAAAAACAAGGTAAATAGGTGGTTTGTTCGATATATTTTTGTCATAATTTATTTTTTTTTATACATTGGTGAAGGCTATTGATTTTATCATTTTGAGTATGATATGATGTGAAATATGTAAACTTATTGTATACAATATTCGGTTGAAATAGCCGCCTTACGGAGATAATATCCGGAGGCCAATATAGAAAAAGAGAGGTAAATAAATTATGGGAGTTCATGTAATCGATGAAGCAAACAGATGTTTAAACTGCAAAAAGCCTTTATGCCGTCAGGGCTGCCCCATCAATACCCCCATTCCCCAGATGATTCAGGCGTTTAAAGGAGGGGATTTAAACGCAGCAGGAGATATGGTATTTGAAAACAATCCACTGTCAATTGTCTGTTCCCTCGTCTGCAATCATGAAAAGCAGTGTGAAGGTCATTGTATTCTGGGTAAAAAGGGACAGCCGGTTCACATCAGCAGCATTGAAAATTATATTTCTGATACTATTTTTGATAAGATGAAAATCGAATGCAAGCCTAAAAATGGAAAGAAAGTGGCAGTAATCGGTGCAGGGCCTGCGGGAATCACTATTGCCTTTCTTCTCACAAAGGAAGGCTACAGCGTGACCATTTTTGATTCCAAGGACAAGCTGGGAGGTGTTCTGCAGTATGGAATACCGGAATTCCGCCTGCCTAAAACAATCTTAGACAGATATAAAAAGAAGCTTTTGGAGATCGGAGTAAAAATCCGCCCCAATACCGCCATCGGAACTGCCCTGGAAATCAAGGATTTGATTCGTGACGGCTATAAGAGCATATTTATAGGGACTGGTGTCTGGAGGCCAAAGACTTTGGGGGTTAAGGGAGAGTCTCTGGGAAATGTTCACTATGCCATCGACTATCTGGCAAATCCCGATGCCTATGATCTTGGAGAGACCGTAGCCATTATTGGAATGGGAAATTCCGCCATGGATGTGGCAAGGACTGCGATCCGGCACGGAGCAAGGAAGGTAACACTTTATGCCAGAGGACTCCACAGCAATGCAAGCGACCATGAAACCAATTATGCGAAGATTGACGGAGCTGAATTCCAGTTTGCAAAGCAGATCATTGAAATTACGGATGATGGCCCTGTGTTTGAGAACCTGATCTATGATGACGAAGAAAATCATACTGGAAGTGAAGACGAGATGGAGCAGGTTCACGCTGACTCTACCATCATTTCCATCAGTCAGGGCCCCAAGAGTAAACTGGTAAATACGACTGAGGGATTAAAAGCCGGAAGCAGCGGTCTTTTGGTGACTGATGAAAGTGGACAGACTACCATTCCCGGTGTTTTTGCTTCTGGGGATGTGGTGTTAGGAGCCAGAACTGTGGTTGAAGCAGTTGCTTACTCCAAAAAAGTGGCTGATGCCATGGATAACTATATGAAATCATTGGAAGAGTAATAAGCGTTTGTGAATTAATTGGATATGTTTGTATATCTAATTAATTTATTAGGAGATAAAATGAACAATGGTAACCTCATAAATCTCCAGGGGATGTTATTTCTCCTGGTGGCAGCAGGTGTTATTCTCAGGAAAAAAGAGATTTTGCCGGAGGGAGCAAAGGCCATTCTTACAGATCTGGTCATTTACTTAATTCTTCCCTGTAATATCATCAGTTCCTTTTTGATTGAATTTAATATGGATATTTTAAAAGGATTTGCTGTAATTCTTGTGATGGCATCCTTAATCCAGGTTGCCTGCCTTGTGCTTGCAAAGATTCTCTACAACGGGGAACCGGCCCGGAGAAAAAAGGTGCTTCAATACGGAACCGTCTGCTCCAATGCAGGATTTATGGGAAACCCCATAGCAGAAGGTGTCTATGGGCCTGAGGGGCTTATGTATGCTTCTATTTTCCTGGTGCCCCAGAGAATCGTCATGTGGTCTGCCGGTGTGTCCTATTTTACCGAAAGCCCGGACCGGAAGACAGTGGTGAAAAAAGTTCTGGTCCATCCCTGCATTGTAGCAGTTTACATCGGAGTGGTGCTTATGGTCACCCAGCTTCCGCTGCCAGGTTTTTTAGAAAACACCATCCGCAGCATCGGAAGCTGTACCACCACGATGTCCATGGTGTTAATCGGAACGATACTGGCCGAGGTTGCTCCAGGTAGTTTTCTAGACTGGGGAATCGTCAGATATACGCTTTTTCGTCTGTTTTTAATTCCCCTTCTGGTTTATTTCTTCAGCCGTCTGTTCCATGTGGACCCTCTTCTTTCCGGAGTTTCCGTTCTGCTGACCGGAATGCCTGCAGGGAGTACCACCGCTATACTGGCGGCAAAATACGATGGGGATTACATATTTGCCACAAAGTGTGTGGTAGTGACCACCCTTTTATCCCTGGTGACCATCCCCTTGTGGTGTCTGGTTCTTTAAAAACAAAAATTATACAAAAAACAGCATTCCCGTCTTTTAAAGGCACAGGATGCTGTTTTTGTTTCTTTCCTTCTTATAATATGGTAAAATACTTTCAGAAAGTTTATAAGGTATTATTTTATATCATATTTGTAAAGGGGAGGAACAACTATGAAACCATTGGAAACAGACCTTCATCTGCATTTGGACGGTTCCTTGTCTGCCAAAGTGGTAAGGCAGCTTGCCGGTCAGATCGGATATGATCTGGAAGGACAGGATATCAGGAAGCTGATCTCTGTAGGAGAAAACTGTGAAAGCCTGATTGATTACTTAAAGTGCTTTGACTTACCTGGACGGCTTTTGCAGACAGCCGAGGCTTTGGAACTTGCAGCCATGGATCTGACACAGCGGCTGGCAGCCCAGGGACTTCTTTTGGCTGAGATCCGCTTTGCACCGCAGCTACATATGAAAAAAGGGCTGACAGGGCAGCAGGTAGTGGAGGCAGTCATAAGAGGAATGAACCGTGGACTTGGCAGTTCCTCCATGAAGGCCGGACTGCTCCTCTGTGCCATGGTAAACGGACCGGACCGGGAGAATGAGGAAACCTTTGAGCTGGCAGCCTCCTATCTTGGAAAAGGGGTAGTGGGAGTGGACATCGCAGGGCCGGAAGGACTGGTTCCCATGTCCCACTTTGAACCGCTTTTTAAAGGTGCTTACAAAAATGGAATTCCTTTTACAATACATGCCGGAGAGACCGGGAATTTTGAAAATATTATAAAAGCAGTTCACTATGGAGCCAGAAGAATCGGACACGGATGTGCGGCCATCCAATCAGAGGTGTGTATGGACCTTCTAAAAAAGGAAAAGATTACCTTAGAGATGTGCGTGGTCAGCAACCTCCAGACCAGGGCAGTTCCCTCTATAAAGGAACATCCCTTAAAGGCCTTTTACGACAGGGGAATCCGGGTCACATACAACACGGATAACATGACAGTTTCAGACACTTCTTTGGAAAAAGAAGCAGAGCTGATTCGAAGGCATATGGGCTTTTTACCAGAGGATTTGGTTCAGATGAACCGGTATGCTTTGGAAGGGGCTTTTCTGGAAAATGCAGAAAAAGAAAAAATAATTGCATTTTTCGACAAAAATAATTATAATGAAACATAACTACGTTTAAAAACAGGCGATGACGAGGAGTGTTACTAAAAAGGTGGCGGCATATGGCAGAGTATCCAATGATGGAAAAAAATAACCCGGAAGATTTCGGAGGAGAGAATCTGGAGAAGATGATAGGAATAGACCGGGAGGGCCCGGCCGATTTCACCGGCCCTGAGGCACTTTATCAGGAACTGGTAGAAACCATAAGAAAATATCATCCTTCGGATGATATTTCCATGATAGAAAAAGCGTACCGTATTGCGGATGAAGCACATAAGGATCAAATGCGTAAGTCAGGAGAGCCTTATATTATTCATCCTCTTTGTGTTGCCATTATTCTGGCTGATTTAGAGATGGATAAGGAAACCATTGCCGCTGGAATCCTTCACGATGTGGTGGAAGATACTATTATGTCCCTTGATGAGCTGAAAGCAGAATTCGGAGGAGAGGTAGCTCTCTTAGTGGACGGCGTTACCAAACTGACCCAGATATCCTGGTCCATGGATAAGATGGAAATTCAGGCTGAAAACTTAAGAAAGATGTTTTTGGCCATGGCAAAGGACATACGGGTCATTATCATCAAACTGTCTGACCGGCTTCACAACATGCGGACTTTGCAGTATATGAAACCGGAAAAACAGAAGGAAAAGGCCAGGGAGACCATGGAAATCTATGCTCCTATTGCCAACCGTCTGGGTATTTCTAAAATCAAGATTGAACTGGATGACTTGTCCTTAAAATATCTGGAGCCCGATGTCTATTTTGACCTGGCGGAAAAGATATCTTTAAAAAAGGACGCCAGGGAAATCTTTGTAAAAAGCATAGTAGATGAGGTTCATGACCATTTAAAGACAGTTGGAATCGAAGCCAGGGTAGATGGCCGGGTCAAGCATTTTTTCAGCATTTATAAAAAGATGGTAAACCAGAATAAGACTCTGGACCAGATATACGATTTATTTGCGGTGAGGATTATTGTGGATGGGGTAAAGGACTGCTATGGAGCTCTTGGAGTGATCCATGAGATGTATAAGCCTATTCCGGGCCGCTTTAAAGATTATATCGCCATGCCAAAACCCAACATGTACCAGTCCCTTCACACAACCTTAATCGGCAGCAACGGACAGCCCTTTGAAATTCAGATCCGCACCTACGAGATGCACCGGACTGCGGAATATGGAATTGCCGCCCACTGGAAGTACAAGGAAAGCGGAAGCGGGCAGGTGGCAGAGGGCAAGGAAGAAGAGAAGTTAAGCTGGCTGCGCCAGATTCTGGAATGGCAGAAGGACATGTCCGATAACAAGGAATTCCTAAACGTGGTTAAGGGCGATCTTGATATGTTCTCTGACAGCGTTTACTGTTTTACTCCTTCCGGGGATGTAAAAAACCTGCCCAGCGGCTCTACTCCCATTGACTTTGCCTATTCCATTCACAGTGCGGTGGGAAATAAGATGGTAGGCTCCAGGGTAAACGGACAGCTTGTGACCATTAATTATGTGATCCAAAACGGCGACCAGGTGGAAATCATCACCTCTCAAAACAGCCGGGGCCCCAGCAGGGACTGGCTGAATATTGTAAAGAGCACTCAGGCAAAAACAAAGATCGGCCAGTGGTTTAAGACCGAGCTGAAAGAGGATAACATACTCAGAGGCCGGGAAATGGTGGAGCGCTACTGTAAAACCAAGGGAATCATTTTTTCCGATATCAATAAACCGGAATACCAGGAAAAGGTTATGAAGCGCTATGCTTTCCGGGACTGGGAATCTGTCCTTGCCTCCCTTGGACACGGCGGTTTAAAAGAGGGCCAGGTCATCAATAAGATGGTGGATGAGCGGAATAAAAAGCTTAAAAAAGAAGTGACCGACACCAGCATTTTAAATGATATCGGAGACATGAGCAGCAAGCTTCCGGTGAAGAAGCGTTCCAGCAGCGGAATTGTGGTAAAAGGAATTCACGATCTGGCCGTCCGTTTTTCCAGGTGCTGCAGCCCGGTGCCGGGAGATGAGATTATAGGATTTGTAACGAGAGGCCGGGGTATTTCCATCCACAGGACCGATTGCGTCAATGTTCTGGCTCTTCCGGAAGAAGAGCGAAACCGTATGATTGATGCGGAGTGGCAGGAGCCTGAGGGAGATAATACCAAGGAGCGGTATTCTACGGAAATCAATATATTTGCGAAGAACAGGATCGGCATGTTTGTGGATATTTCCAAGGTGTTTTCAGAGAGACAAATCGATATCACCTCCATGAATTCCAGAACCAATAAACAGGGCAATGCCACCATTACCATGACCTTTGATATTCACGGAGTGGAAGAACTTGGCAAGCTGATCGATAAACTGAGACAGATTGAAGGCGTCATAGACATTGAGAGGACTGCGGGATAACGCAGTTCTCTTGCATGAGAAAGGCAGGAATATGAGCGATTTCAGAATCAAGACTTACCCCGTGGGACAGATCGGAACCAACTGTTATGTTTTATACCGGGAAGGGATGAGAAAAGCAGTAATTGCCGATCCGGGCGACAATGGAGCATATATCCTGAATATGTGCCGGGAACTTTCCCTGATTCCTGAGGCGATTTTGCTGACTCACGGCCATTTTGACCACATCCTTGGGGTGGAAGATATCAGGAGGGCATTTCCCGGGATAAAGGTATACGGAGGAGAGGAAGAAAAGGAACTTTTCACAAACGCCTCCCTGAATTTATCCTCAGGTTTTGGCTCGGCCTGCGTGGTCCCGGATGTGGAACATGTGGGGGATGGAGAACTGTTATCTCTTGGGGGGATATCCTTTGAAGTGCTGTTTACCCCGGGACATACGCCTGGTTCAGTTTGCTATCTGATCGGGGAGGAAGAGGTTCTTATAAGCGGAGATACCCTGTTTCTGGAATCTTTGGGCAGAACGGATTTTCCTATGGGAAACCAGAATCAGATTGTAAAATCCATAAGAGAAAGGCTGTTTACTCTGCCGGAGGATACTCTTGTATATCCGGGCCATGGAGATAAAACCACGATTGGGCACGAAAAGGTGTATAATCCGGTGGCATCATACAACAGGGGATAGGAAGAACAAGATGATAGGAATAATACTGGATGACCAATCCTTTGAACAAGATATCAGAGAACTGCTAATGGCATTTTACCCCGGAGAAAGTTTTACCCGTGAAGAAATGCCAGGGGGAGAGCAAAGTCTTTTGATCCGCAGCAGGACCAGTGAAGCATCCTTTGAACTGACCGTTGAGGACCTTGAAAAAGGAATTGTGAAATCCTCTGTGACGGAAGCTGATTTTTCTGACCGTTTTGAAACGAAAAACAGGATTAAGCGAATGCTTTACAAAATACTTCGGGAGCTTACAGGCATCTCGCTTCCATGGGGAACCTTAACGGGAATCCGACCCACCAAAATAGCCATGACAAAGCTTTTGGAGGGCTGGGAGGATGAAAAAGTCCGCAGCTATATGAAGGATACTTATTACACCGGCAGCCAAAAGATTGATTTGAGCCTTGAAATTGCAAAACGGGAGATAGATATTCTGTCTTCCATTGACTATGAAAATGGCTACAGTCTGTATGTGGGGATTCCTTTCTGCCCGACTACCTGCTTATACTGCTCCTTTACCTCCTTTCCCATCGGGCATTGGGAAAAACGGATGAATCAGTATTTGGAAGCCCTTTTTACAGAAATGGATTATGTGGCGGGAAAAATGGCGGGAAGAAATCTGGATACTGTCTACATTGGAGGGGGAACTCCCACCTCCCTTTCTGCCTTCCATTTAGAACAGCTCATAACCAGGCTGAAGAAGACTTTTGATTTTTCCGGAGTAAAGGAATTTACGGTGGAGGCCGGAAGGCCGGACAGCATTACAGAGGATAAACTTAGGGTATTAAAGGATTATGGGGTGACCCGGATATCCATTAATCCCCAGACCATGAAACAGGAAACCCTGGACATAATTGGCCGGAGGCACACGGTGGACATGGTAAAGGACTGTTTTTTAATGGCCCGGTCCATGGGCTTTGACAATATTAATATGGACTTGATTGTTGGACTGCCGGAAGAGGACGTAGAGGATGTGATCCGCACCATGGAGGAGATACAGGCATTAAATCCTGACGGTATTACAGTCCATTCCCTTGCGATTAAGAGGGCTGCCCGCCTAAACATGTTTAAAGAGCGGTATGGGGATTTAAAGATTACCAATACTCCCGAAATGATTGAGGTGACAGCCGATTATGCCAGAAAAATGGGGCAGGAGCCTTACTATCTTTACCGCCAGAAAAACATGGCCGGAAATTTTGAGAATGTAGGTTATTCCCGCCCTGGCAAGGCATGTATCTATAATATTTTAATTATGGAAGAAAAGCAGACCATTATCGCCTGTGGGGCAGGGACCACTACCAAAGTGGTGTATCCTGCGGAAAACCGTCTGGAACGGGTGGAAAATGTCAAGGATGTAGAACAGTATATGGCTAGAATTGATGAAATGCTGGAGAGAAAAGAACGATTGCTGGATAGTTAGTTTATGGTAGTCTGTTAATTATATAGAAATAGAAATAGAAATGGAGAAAATGAAATGGCGTTAAAAAAGAAACCGGTTACGGGAATGAAGGATATTCTTCCTGCAGAAATGCAGATACGGGAATATGTGATGGAGCAGATACGGGAAACTTACGGAAGTTTTGGATTTCATTCCATTGAAACTCCCTGTGTGGAGCATATTGAAAATTTGTCCAGTAAGCAGGGCGGGGATAATGAAAAGCTGATTTTTAAGATTATGAAGCGGGGAGAAAAGTTGAATCTGGAGGCTGCTCAGTCAGAAAGTGATTTGACTGACAGCGGTTTACGCTACGATTTGACGGTTCCCTTGTCCAGATATTACTCCAACAACGCGGCAGCTCTGACGGCTCCCTTTAAAGCTTTGCAAATGGGAAGTGTATGGCGGGCAGACCGTCCCCAGAAGGGCCGTTTCCGCCAGTTTGTACAGTGTGATATTGATATTCTGGGGGATTCTGCCAGGCTTGCGGAAATTGAACTGATTCTGGCAACCACTACACTGCTTGGCAAAATCGGTTTTAAGGGCTATTCCATAAGGATTAATGACAGGAATATTCTAAAAGGAATGGCGGCTTATTGCGGCTTTTCTGAGGAATCCTATGATCAGGTATTTATTATTCTGGATAAAATGGATAAGATCGGCGCTGATGGTGTTGCAAAGGAACTGGCGGAAGCGGGCTATGATGAGGAAAAAATCAGTAAATATTTAAATCTCTTTGAAAATGCAGCTTCTGATGCAGGGGGAGTGCGCAGCCTTGGTGAATTGTTAAAGGATGCCATGGACCAGTCTCAGGCTGAAAACCTGGCCTCAATTATGGACAGTGTCACTGAGATTTCTACCAGCCAGTTTCATATCGTCTTTGATCCCACTTTGGTAAGAGGCATGTCTTACTACACAGGAACTATTTTTGAAATCCAGGTAGAAGGCTTTCCAGGGTCTGTTGGCGGCGGAGGCCGTTATGATAAGATGATTGGTAAGTTTACAGGCATGGATACTCCGGCCTGCGGCTTTTCTCTGGGATTTGAACGGCTTATCACCATTCTTATGGATGAAGGTTTTACTGTTCCGGGAAAGGAAGAAAAGACGGCCTTCCTGATCGAAAAGGGGGCAAGCGACCAGGTGATGAACCAGGCCGTTAAGGAGGCCATGGAACGACGGTCCCAAGGAGAAGTTATTTTAGTTTCTCAGATGAATAAAAACAAGAAGTTCCAGAAGGAAAGCCTTCAACAGGAAGGCTATACCCAGTTTAAAGATTTTTATAAAGATTAATGCTTAAAAAAGAGATATGAGGAGGAAGTTATGGCAGAGTCAATGTTGGGATTAAAAAGATCTCATAGATGTACGGAAGTTACCGCGGCTAATGCAGGCGGAGAAGTCACGGTTATGGGCTGGGTGCAAAAGAGCCGAAATAAGGGAGGCATCATTTTTGTAGATTTAAGGGACCGGTCCGGAATCCTTCAGATCATATTTGAAGAAAGCGACTGCGGAGCAGAGAGCTTTGCAAAGGCAGAAAAGCTGAGAAGTGAATTTGTCATCGCAGTAACGGGAACCGTGGAAAACCGGGCAGGCAGTGCCAATGAAAACCTGGCAACAGGATCCATTGAAGTACGTGCTAAAGACTTAAGGGTTCTTTCTGAATCAGAAACCCCTCCATTTCCTATTGAGGAAAACAGCAAGACAAAGGAAGAGCTGAGATTAAAATACCGCTACCTGGATTTAAGGAGACCGGATATTCAGAAAAATATCATGGTGAGAAGCCAGGTTGCTATTCTGACCAGGGCATTTTTGGCAGAAGAAGGCTTTTTAGAAATCGAAACGCCTACTTTGATCAAGAGTACTCCGGAAGGTGCCAGGGATTATCTGGTTCCCAGCCGCGTTCATCCCGGTTCCTTTTATGCACTTCCCCAGTCTCCCCAGCTTTTTAAGCAGCTTCTTATGTGCTCTGGTTATGACCGCTATTTCCAGCTTGCCAGATGTTATCGTGATGAGGACTTAAGGGCCGACAGACAGCCGGAATTTACTCAGATCGACATGGAGCTGTCCTTTGTGGACGTAGAAGACGTTTTGGAGGTCAATGAAAGACTCCTGCAAAAGCTGTTTAAGGAAATCTGCAATTTCGATATACAGCTTCCTATCCAGAGAATGACCTGGAGAGAGGCTATGGACCGTTTTGGTTCCGATAAGCCTGACCTGCGTTTTGGAATGGAGCTTAAAAATGTTTCCGGTATTGTGAAGGATACAGAATTTGCTGTATTCAAGGGTGCGCTGGAACATGGCGGCTCTGTCCGGGGTATCAACGCCAAGGGACAGGGTGCTATGCCCCGTAAGAAAATTGACGCCCTTGTGGAATATGCAAAAGGCTTTGGAGCAAAGGGCCTTGCTTATCTGGCGATCAATGAAGACGGAACCTATAAATGCTCTTTCTCAAAATTCATGTCAGAAGAAGAGCTTCACAAGCTGGCAGATGCCATGGAAGGAACAGCCGGAGATCTTCTTTTGTTTGCGGCAGATAAGGATAGCGTAGTCTTTGATGTTCTGGGTAACTTGAGGCTGGAACTGGCAAGACAGCTTGATCTTTTGAAAAAGGATGAGTATAAATTCCTGTGGGTGACAGAATTCCCTCTGCTGGAGTATTCTGAAGAACATGGCCGTTTCACTGCCGTTCATCATCCATTTACCATGCCTATGGACGAGGACTGGGCTTTAATAGACAGCGATCCGGGCGCAATCAGAGCCAAGGCATACGATATGGTATTGAACGGTACCGAGCTTGGAGGCGGTTCAGTGCGTATCCACCAGAGTGACATTCAGTCCAGAATGTTTGATATTCTTGGATTTACCAGGGAACAGGCTCAGGAGCAGTTCGGTTTCCTGTTAGATGCCTTCCGTTTCGGAGTTCCGCCTCATGCAGGTCTTGCTTACGGTCTGGACCGTATTGTGATGCTGATGGTAGGCGCTGACAGCATCCGGGAGGTTATGGCATTTCCGAAGGTAAAGGATGCCTCCTGTCTGATGTCAGAGGCACCGTCACCCGTTGATCCCCAGCAGCTTGTGGATCTGAGAATAGAAATCAGTGAAGAAGTGAACCGCCAGCAATAATGAATCAGTGAGGGATGCCCCTCTGCCAAAAGCATAGCTTTAGGCAGAGGGGCATTTTTTGTGATTATGGGATTGAAGTGTCGAAAAATGTCAAAGTAAAGCGAATGTTAACTTTCAAATATTAAAAGATGATATATTAATCTGTAAAATTATCTGATATAATAAAGAAAAAATATATTTTATCAAAAGGAGGTTTTAAAAAATGAACAAAAGCTTGAACAAAAGGTTTCTGTCACTATGGCTGGCACTGCTCATGGTCATGTCCCTGACTGCAGGCATGTCTTTTTCTTCTCTGGCGGCCGATCAGGATATTGTGGTTCTCTATACCAACGATGTCCACTGCGGAGTTGATACAAACATAGGTTATGCCGGGCTGTCCCTCTATAAAAAAGAGATGCAGGCTCAGACCCCTTATGTGGCCCTGATTGATGCAGGCGATGCCATCCAGGGTGCGCCAATTGGAACCCTTTCGGATGGAGGGTATTTAATCGATATTATGAATCAGGTGGGTTATGATTTTGCAGTTCCGGGAAATCATGAGTATGACTATGGAATGCCCCGCTTTCTGGAATTGGCAGGAAAGTTAAACTGCGGCTATTATTCCAGCAACTTTATGGATTTAAGGACAGGCGCTCCTGTATTTAAAGATTATAAGATATTTACATACGGCGATACGAAAGTTGCATTTGTAGGAGCCACCACTCCCGAAAGCTTTACCAAATCCACACCGGCCTATTTTCAGGATAAAAACGGAAATTACATTTACGGTTTCTGTGAAGATGAAAGCGGGCAGAAGCTTTACACACGGATTCAGGAATCTGTAAACAATGCAAGGGCAGAGGGCGCTGACTATGTAATTTTAGTAGGTCATTTGGGTGAAAATGGAACAACGGACCGCTGGACTTCTGACAGCGTAATCAAAAACACCGCAGGAATTGATATACTCATTGACGGCCACTCCCATGAAGAATATGAAAAGTATATGAAAGATAAGGATGGACGGGATGTGCTTCTCACTCAGTCCGGTACAAAGTTAAAGAACATAGGAAAACTGACTCTCCGGACAGACGGAACAATTACCAGCGAACTGGTTTCCCAGGTTCCTCAAGGAGCCGGAACCAGTGTTTACACGGTGAAAAGCGGAGATACCTTAAGCCGGATTGCAAAGAGAGAATTAGGCTCTTATAACCGGTGGGAAGAAATTTATGCAGCAAACAGGGACAAGATCAGAACTCCGGATATGCTGGCAGTGGGTACTCAGCTTGTAATTCCGGGAAAGAGTGCTGTTAATGCTGATGGAAAAGCCATTGATTATGATACGGACAGGTTCATAAAGGCAATTCAGGCCCAGTATAATGAAACCTTAAAGGTTGTAATCGGACATTCGGATGTTGAACTGACTGTCAATGACCAGGCCACCGGAAACCGGGCTGTCAGAAGCGCAGAGACAAATCTTGGTGACCTGTGTGCAGATGCATACCGTTATGTCCTTGGCGCAGATATCGGCCTTACCAACGGCGGCGGTGTCAGAGCCAGTATAAAGGCTGGAAATATCACTTATAACGATACTCTTACGGTATTCCCATTTGGAAATATGGGGTGTGTGGTGGAAGCAACAGGACAGCAGATCAAAGATGCCCTGGAAATGGCTTCTTCCAATTACCCCAAAGAAAGCGGAGGCTTTTTACAGGTATCCGGTCTTACCTACACCATTGACGGTTCCAAGACCTCTAATGTTCAGGTAGACGAAAAAGGAAATTTTGTAAAAGTAAACGGAGCATACCGGGTAACTGATATCATAATAGGCGGCACCCCCCTTGATGTAAATAAGGTTTATACGGTAGCCTCACATAACTACATGTTAAAATCCGCCGGAGATGGCATGACCATGTTTAAAGGAAGTAAAGTGATCCGGGACGAGGTTATGACTGACGTTGATGTTCTTTCCGCTTATATTCGCAGCAATTTAGGCGGTAATGTAGGCTCTGATTATGCCAACCCGGCAGGTCAGGGAAGAATTACCCTTAAATAAATTAATAAAAAGTAAAAACAGTCTGTTCCGTAAGGGGCAGGCTGTTTTTGTGGCTTCCTATAGCCAAAGGTGGTATACTGAAAAGAAGAAATAGTCAGAAATAAAAGATTAGGAGATTGATATTATGCTGTTAATAGCCCCTGAAACCTGTTTTGAAGAAATATACCGGATTTATGAGAAATCCTTCCCTCCAGCTGAGCGCAGGACCAAAGAAGGACAAAAACAGGTTTTTAGTAATCCCTGTTATAGAATCCGGGTTGTAGAGGATGAGGGAGAGGTTCTGGCTTTCCTGGGATACTGGGAGCTTTCGACTTGCGTTTTCCTGGAGCATCTGGCCACTGCTGAAAGATGCAGAGGGAAGGGACATGGAAAACAATTGGTGGAAGAGGTCATAGGAGAAAGTACAAAGCCGGTGTATCTGGAAATAGAACCTGTTACAGAAGAAAATCCTATAACAGGACGCCGGGCAGTATTTTATGAAAGAATAGGATTTCATCTGAATTCCTTTTACTATGAACAAATGCCTTTAAAATCTGGCGACATGCCAATTCCGCTGCAGATTATGAGTTTTGGAAAGGCGGTGGCAGAGGAGGAATTTGAGGTGTATAAGAAGGAGATCTATGAGGTTGTATATGGTGTGAATGGGCAGATAGAGTAAACTCTTATGTCTTTTTTGCTGGTTCATATAACCGTATTCTCACGGAACAAGCCACAGACTGCATATATTGAGAGTAGCGGAATACCCCAAGGGCATGACGTAAATTTGGTTGAGTAAAATGAGAAAAAGGAGCTAATAAAGTGAGCCGATATAAAACTTGTGTGTATGCCATCAGCAAAAATGAAGAGCAGTTTGTGGACCGCTGGATGGACGCCGTGTCAGCTGCCGATGCCGTTATTGTAACAGATACGGGTTCAACGGATCGGACCGTTGAAAAATTACGGGAAAGAGGAGCCATTGTTTATGAGGAAACCATATCTCCCTGGCGGTTTGATACAGCCAGAAATGTGGCCTTAAGTCATGTGCCTGATGATGCTGACATCTGTGTTTCCAACGATTTGGACGAAGTATTTGAGCCTGGCTGGAGAGAAAAGCTGGAGGCTGCCTGGAAGCCGGAGCATACCCGTGCAAGCTATTTATTTGCTTTTACCTGCAATCCTGACGGGACACCAAAGAAACAGTTTTCAATGGAAAAAATTCATTTGCGCCGCGGATACCGTTGGGTTCATCCTGTTCATGAGGTTTTGGAATACACAGGAGAAGTTCCTGAAAAAAAAGTATGGGTAGAAGGACTCAGGCTGAATCACTATCCCGATTTGTCAAAACCCAGAAGCCAGTACCTGCCTCTTCTGGAATTATCCGTAGAGGAAAATCCCCTGGATGACAGAGCAGTGTTCTGGCTTGGAAGAGAATATATGTACTACAGAAAATTTGACGAAGCGATCCAAACCTTGAAAAAGCATTTATCTCTTTCCACTGCAAAATGGGATGAAGAAAGAAGTGCTTCCATGCGTTTTCTGGCCCAGTGCCATGAAGAAAAAGGAAATCTCAAAGAAGCGAGAGCATGGCGCTACCGGGCTCTTGCGGAGTGCCAGAATATAAGGGAGCCTTACCTTGCTTTGGTAAAGGCAGGATATAAGGAAAAAAACTGGCCTATGGTCTATGCTATGGTGGAAAAAGGACTTTCCATCAGTCATAACACAGGAAGCTATCTGGCAGAACCGGAAAGCTGGGGATATTCTTTTTATGATTACGGCGCTCTCAGTACCTATGAACTTGGTCTTTATGAAAAAGCAAGGGATTATGCCAAAGAGGCTTTAAAGCTGGAGCCGGATAATAAAAGGCTTCAGGACAATTTGAAGTTTATTGAAGCGAAAGTCAGCCAGAGGGTCAGGGAGGAAGACTCATGAGTCGCTTAAAGGTCTGCGTTTACGCTATTTGCAAAAATGAGGTTCACTTTGTAGACCAGTGGATGGATTCCATGAGCGAAGCGGATATGATTGTGGTCACAGATACAGGCTCTGATGACGGGACTGTAGAGCGTCTGAGGGAACGGGGAGCCATTGTCTGTGTAGATGTGATTAAACCGTGGAGATTTGACGTGGCCCGGAACGTTTCTCTGGACCATGTTCCTGAGGAGGCAGATATTTGCGTGTCCACGGACTTAGATGAGCGGTTTGAACCGGGATGGAGAAAGTCTCTTGAGGAGGCCTGGCTGAATCATAAATCAGATATAAAAGGACCTACGGCAAAAAACGGAAGATATCTTTATAACTGGAGCTTAAAGCCGGACGGAAGCCCAGATGTTCAATTTTATTATTTTAAAGCCCATGACCGGAAAGGGTTTCGCTGGAAATGCCCCATTCATGAGCATGTTCAATATATAGGCAGCCTGCCTCTTGAGATTGTCTACATCGAAGGAATGGTTCTCAACCATTATCCTGATTTTTCAAAATCCAGAGGCTCCTATCTGCCTCTTTTAAAGCTGGCAGTAGAAGAGGACCCGGATAATGAGCGGATGCGGTATTATCTGGGGAGAGAATATATGTATAAAAAGCAGTGGGATCAATGCATTGCTGCTCTGGAAGAATATTTAAACCTGCCTTCTGCCCAGTGGCGTGATGAGCGGTGCGCCGCTATGCGCTGGATCGCAACTTCCTGTTATCACCTTGGAAAAATAGAGAAAGCTTATGGCTGGTATTATAAAGCTATTGCAGAAATGCCGGAGCTTCGTGATTCTTATGTGGAATTTTCAAATATATGCCACGAATTAAAGGACTGGTCCATGACGTATTTTATGGGAATGGAAGCCTTAAAGATCAAAGAAAAATCCAGAACCTTTGTTAATATGGGATATTCCTGGGATTATACATTAAATGATCTTTGCGCTATTTCCTCTTATTATCTGGGCATGAAAGAAGAAGCCTTAAATCATGCAAAAAAGGCGCTTGAATACGAACCGGACAATGAGCGTCTGAAAAAAAATCTGAATTTAATCGCAGCCTCTGGGGAATAATTCCTCAGAGGTAAAAGAAGGTATTGAATTAAAAACTGCCTTGTGGTAGGATGAAGATGGTCAGCTATTTCAAAAGTAAAAGAAGGAGGTTTTTATTCATGGATATTCGATATTCTGCAAATCAGAAAGATTTCAGAAGATATACAACAGAAGAGACAAGAAATGAATTTTTGATTGAAAACTTATATATTGCCAATGAGGTAGTCGCTGTTTATTCTCACGTGGACCGTATGGTTACATTAGGCTGTATGCCCACCACAGAAACTGTTTCTATTGACAAGGGAATTGATATATGGAAGAATTTTGGGACAAGCTATTTTCTTGAGAGAAGAGAGGTTGGAATTTTCAACATCGGCGGATCAGGAAAGATTGTAGCTGACGGAGAAGAATTTAAGATAGGCTATAAGGATTGCTTGTATATTACCAAGGGCACAAAGGAAGTTTTATTCTCCAGTGACGATTCCGCCAATCCGGCCAAGTTTTACATGGTCAGCGCTCCGGCTCATAAGTCATGTAAAACAACCTTTATTCCTATTGAAAAGGCCGCTAAAAAGCCTCTGGGTGCTATGGAAACCTCCAATAAGCGAGTGATCAACCAGTTCATCCATCCGGACGTGCTGGAGACCTGCCAGCTTTCCATGGGCTTAACTGTTCTGGATCCAGGCAGTGTATGGAACACCATGCCTTCACACACCCATGAGAGACGTATGGAAATCTATATGTACTTTGAAGTTCCTGAGAACAATGTGGTATTCCACATGATGGGCGAGGGAAAGGAAACGAGACATATTGTTATGCAGAATGAGCAGGCTGTTATCAGCCCATCCTGGAGCATCCATTCAGGCGCAGGTACCAGCAGTTATACCTTTATCTGGGCCATGGGCGGAGAGAACCAGGCCTTTGATGATATGGATACCATTCCGACTACGGAACTGAGGTAATGCATCAACGCCTTTAATATGATGTTTTCCTTTATACCTTATCTAATAAATATACCCTGATAGTTTGACACTGTTTCTTTTTCAGTGTCTTACTGCCAGGGTATATTTTTTATTTATTTACTCCAATTTTCAGCTATTAATTTCGCAGTATGTTTAATACTGTGAAACCAAAAAACGATATATTTCGACAAAATTAATTATACTTCGCAATATTAATATTGTCAATCTGCAGAAAATTAAATTGTTTAAGCTATAGTATTGTACAATTAACCTTTGAGGCTAAAGAAAAAAACAAGAATTTTGTATGTTTTTATTTCATTAGCCGTCAAAAGGGTTGTCAATGAATTATATATCAAGATAAAGGAGTGTAAGGTATGGCACGAAGAGGAGAAAACATTTATAAGCGCAAAGATGGCCGTTGGGAAGCACGATTATTGTTTGAAAAAGGTAAATATAGATACTTTTACGGCAAGTCGTACAAAGAAGCAAAAGAAAAAATGAGATTATTTCAGGAAAATAAAAAGGTTCTTTCTCAGCGACATTTTCAGAAAAAAGTCGGTATTATAGAAAAAATGGAATTATGGTTGGAAAATGATATTTATCAGCGTGTAAAGCCTTCAACATATGAAAGCTACTATCAATGCATGCACAGCTATATTTTTCCTTTTTTCAAGGAGCATAACTACGCCCCTATTACAAAGGAAATTGTGATGAATTTTACGGGGTTACTTCGGGACAATTGCGAAATAGCGGATACAACAAAGAAAAAAATAATTACTATATTTAAAAGTTCTCTAAGAGCCATTATGAAGGACGATGCTGATGTACTATCTATTGTAGAATTTGTTAAAATGCCCCATGTAGAGTCAAAAGAAGTAGAGATTTTCTCCTTAAAAGAGCAGCGTATTTTGGAGGCGGCATTGTTCAACTCACAAAACCGCAGTGCATTAGGAATCGCTCTTTGCCTTTATACTGGTATACGCTTGGGGGAACTCTGCGCTCTCACATGGAAAGATTTAGATATGGAAACCGGAATGCTTTCTATTACGAAAACCATCTCCCGGACAAAGACTTTTCATGAAGAATTCAATAAAACAGCATTAGTGATTGGTACGCCTAAAAGCCGAAATTCAAAACGCGTAGTTCCTGTCCCTGGTTTTTTACTGAAGGAAATAGAACGTCACCATCTTTATACCGAACAGGAAAAGACTTTTATACTAAGCGGAAACAGTAAACCAATTGATCCTAGAAGCTTTCAAAATGCATATAACAATCTTTTGGTCAGAGTCAACTTGCCAAAGCGAAAATTTCATGCCATTCGTCATACGTTTGCCACCCGGGGCCTGGAACTTGGTATAGATATTAAAACACTCAGTGAATTATTAGGACATTCTAATGTTTCTACGACTCTTAATATTTATGCACATTCTCTTATTGAGCACAAAAAAGCTGCCATTGAAAAATTTAATTCAATGTACTTGTCATCTGTGGATGCATCGAAATTCGCCGTCTAAGTTGTTGTGTTTTTATGTAAGATTGTTGCAGACGCACATATTTTATAGGGTATTTCACAGTATTAAACATACTGCGAAACTGCTGCAAAACGCCTATATGAATGATTGTTGCCAAAAGAGTTACGGGTTATGCTCTTTTCCAAGAGTTACATTAACATTCTTTTACGGCTGAACAGAACAGGAAGAAAAGATTTTTGGAATAATTAAAGGGGGAGAAAGGTGATTTCACTAGAATACTTAACGATAGACGAGATTATGAACATACTGCCTGAAGAGCAAATCAATCATTGCCGCCATGTGGAGCTGCTTGTGGAAAAATTAGTTCATTGGCTGCCAAATTCTAAATCCGGCCATTATCTGTATTTCAGTAAAAGCGCATATTACCATGATATTGGTAAAGTATTTATTTCATCTGACATTATTGATAAGGCAGGACTGCTAACTCAGGAAGAATACGATATGATTAAATGCCATACGGTATTTGCAAAAGAATTGCTTACACAAAAAAGTAAGTCTATTATGGGAAGTGCAGAAAAGGCCTGGTTCAATTTGTTAATAGATGCAGCATTCTATCATCACGAATGGTGGAATGGAAAGGGGTATCCATCAGGACTTTGCGGAAAAGAAATTCCTTATGTTGCAAGGGTAACAGCCATCTGTGATGCTTACGAAGCAATGATAAGCAACCGTGTCTATAGGAAAGCATATTCTCATTCGTATGCCTGTGAGGAAATAAGAAAAGGTTTGGGAACACAGTTTGATCCTGAACTGGTGAAAATATTTCTTGAGCACGAATCAGAACTGGAATGTTTGTTTCGAAATATTTTGAAACAAAGTCTAAATTGAGAACTTATTTGTCAGAGAACTGACTTTTTATATAAATTAAATTATAGTTATTGAATTACTGCAGAGAAGGAAAAGGAGAATTCACATGAATAAATTTAAAGATTTTAGTATCCGGAAAAAACTAACAACAGGCTTTGCAGCAATGATTGTTTTAACTCTTATTGTGAGTTTGTTCGGTGCTGTTGGGATGTGGAGTATTTCTGAGAGAGACATTTACCTTTACGAGCAGCAGACAAGACCTATTGAAGAGATTTATGACGCTACCAGGTTTTTGCTGCTGATTCGGTCTGATGTACGTGGTGCAATCGCTTATGAAGGCGATGACCAAAAAATAGAACAATATTACCAGAACTATCTGGCAAACAGGAAAGAGTATGAGGCTACAATACCAAACTATATTAAAACAGTAAGGGACTCAGATTCTCTTGCGCTATATGCAGAAGCTGATAAGATACTCCAGGAAGTATATTATCCCGGAATTGAAGAGATTTTTTCATATCTAAAGAAAGGGGATTTAAATAATGCAAGGTCCGTCTTGACCAAAATTGCAGATGAAGTTGAAGCTGTTTATGGAAACTTGAATAAAATGGTGGACAACCGCATGGGGCACGCCAAAGAAACCAGCCAAAACAATCACAGAACCGCTATGCTTTCCATAGCCGCATTATCTGTTTTTTCTATTATAAGTGTGACAAGCGGCATTTATCTGGCAAGACGTATTTCTCAAATGATTGGCAAGCCAATTAGCCGTGTGGTAGAGGCGGCGGGGCAGATTGCCCTTGGTCAGATTGACGTGGATTTAGACAATTTGGATTCAAAGGATGAAACTGGTCAGCTTGCAAATGCATTTACCGAAATGCTGGAGGGAATTCGCAAGCAGGTTTCAGCAGCAGAACTTATTAGTAATGGCAATTTCGCACATTCTGTTCCCCTGCGCTCCAATGAAGATGTGCTGGGATTCGCGCTCCAGAAAATTGAACAGGATTTAAACAGAACCCTGTCTGTCATTAGTGTGGCTGCCGAACAGGTAAATAGCGGCGCGGGTCAGGTGTCCTCGGCAGCTCAGGCGCTGGCCTCTGGAGCGACAGAGCAAGCCGCAACAGTAGAGGAATTGAATGCTTCCATTGTTGGAGTGACGCAGCAGTCGGAGCAGAACCTAATCAGTGTACGTAAGGCTACGGAATTTGTACAGCAGGCAGGTGCAGGCGTTGAGCAGAGCAATCAGTATATGCACAGACTGAATACCGCTATGAAGGGGATCGGTGATACCTCTCAGGAAATTTCGAAAATTACGAAACTGGTAGAAGATATTGCCTTTCAGACAAACATCTTAGCACTGAATGCTGCTGTGGAAGCGGCACGGGCTGGAGATGCAGGAAAAGGCTTTGCCGTTGTAGCGGATGAGGTGCGAAATCTTGCGGCAAAGTCTGCAGAGGCTGCAAAACAAACAGCAGAATTAATTCAAAAAGCCGTTACCAGTGTATCTGAGGGAGAACAGTTAGCGGTTGAAACGCTGAAACTTCTGGGAAACGTCTCAGAAAGAGCACAGATGGTAGATCAGGCTATTAAAGAGATCGAATCTGCCACTTCAGAGCAGGCTCTGGCAATCGGACAAATCAATGAGGGACTTTCACAGGTCTCCTCGGTAGTACAGACTAATGCTGCAACAGCGGAGGAAAGCTCTGCGTCCAGTGAAGAATTGGAGGCACAGGCACAGACCCTAAAGGAAGAGGTGGCAAAATTTAAACTGAAAGAAAACCGGAACTACGACACATTTCAGGCAGCAAGCAGCTATGTTAAAGTACCAGATAATAAGGAATCAGAGACGTTACTCATGGCTGCCGGGTTGGGTAAATATTAAGCGTACATAATGTGTTGTATGGAAAAAAAGTCGGTGCATAGAATTAAAAACAGATTACAGTAAGCAAACAACAGGAGATTAAATCAGGTATAAGATACCTCACCTTTTGGACAGATTACCACAATAGAATAGTGCATGGGCATATCCGGTGTGAAGAATATATGAAAGAGGGCGTTGATTTCTAATGAATCAATGTTCTTTTTTATATGGTATTTTCCATTTATAAAACAGGTATAATGGTCTGAGTATTTATTAATTTCGTATTTCAGGGCAATATCCTAATTCATGGGCTTATGTGAAATCTCTGTGAAAATATGGATATCTGCATTACAATTTGGTAAAATAGAATCCATAAAGATAAGATGAATTTCTCCCTAGGGAAAAGAGAGAACTCCCTGAGGCGTTTAGTAAAAACAGGGTATGATTTCAGGAGGTTATTATGGAAACATTAAAAATATTAGTAGTAGATGATGAAGCCAGAATGAGGAAGCTGGTAAAGGATTTTTTAAGCGTAAAAGGATTTTCAGTAATAGAAGCATCCAATGGAGAGGAAGCAGTGGATATATTCTTTGAGCAAAAAGATATTGTTTTGATTATTTTGGATGTTATGATGCCTAAAATGGATGGCTGGGAGACCTGTAAAACCATCCGTCAATACTCTCAGGTTCCTATTATCATGCTGACGGCCAGGGGAGAAGAACGGGATGAGCTTCAGGGCTTTGAACTTGGGGTAGATGAATACATTACAAAGCCTTTCAGTCCTAAGATTCTGACGGCCCGGGTGGATGCCATATTAAGGCGCAGCAAGGCAGCGTCTTCCGATGATTTGGAGGTGGGAGGAATCCGCATGGACAGAGCGGCCCATCAGGTCACTATTGATGAAAAAAATATTGATTTAAGTTATAAAGAATTTGAACTTCTGGCTTACTTTCTGGAAAATCAGGGAATTGCCTTATCCAGGGAGAAGATTTTAAACCATGTCTGGAATTACGATTATTTCGGAGATGCCCGGACCATTGACACCCATGTGAAGAAGCTGAGAAGCAAAATGGAAGGTAAAGGAGATTACATCAAAACGATCTGGGGCATGGGGTATAAATTTGAGGTGAAGGAATGAAACGTTCCATTAAAGCACGTTTGGCCGTGATTTTTGTCTGCCTTATGGCATTCGTCCTTATTTCCACCTGGTGCATTAACACCTGGTTTCTGGAAAGTTTTTACACCAGCGACAAGGTGAGAATTATGGGAAAGGCATATTCCTCCATTGATAAACTGGTAGGAGAGGCAAATGACGGCGGGAAAAATATTATATCATATTACATGGACTCCTATGACCCGGATATGAAAAATGAAGGTGCTCCCCAAAAAATGTTCCGTGCTTTAGGAGAAAAATACAATTTAATGATGGTACTGATTGACAGTACCACTGACGAAGTTCTCATTCCCGCAAACGGGGACAGGCAGTTTTTGAAAAACAGGGTGGAGGCATATATTTTTGGAAGAAACATGCCTGATGCCAACATTATGAAAAAGTACGACAATTATATTGTACAGAAGACGTATGACAAACGTTCCGATTCCTATTATCTGGAAAGCTGGGGATATTTTTCTGATAATAAAACCATATTTCTGCTGTCCATCCCTCTTGCCAGTATACGGGAAAGTGTAAATCTTTCTAACCGGTTTTTGGCTTATGTGGGAGTGGCAGCATTAGTTGTGGGCAGTTTTTTCATTTATCTGGTCACAAGAAGGATTACCTCTCCCATACTTCAGCTGGCAAATTTGTCTGAAAAGATGTCTTCTTTGGATTTTGATGCCAAGTATACAGGGCAGGAAGAAGATGAGATCGGAGTGCTGGGAAACAGCATGAATAAGCTGTCAGATACCTTGAAGGAAACGATTGGGCAGTTAAAGAAGGATATAGAAGAGAAAAATAAAATTGATGAGATGAGGAGAGATTTTATTGCCAATGTTTCTCATGAGTTAAAAACCCCTATTGCGTTGATTCAGGGATATGCGGAAGGATTGACTGAAGGCATGGCCGAGGATCCGGAAAGCAGGGATTACTATTGTGAAGTGATTATGGATGAAGCTGGAAAAATGAATCAGATGGTCCGGCAGCTTTTGAATCTTACGGCGCTTGAGTTTGGAAATGATACTTTTCAGGCTGAGGGTTTTGACTTGACGGAATTAATTCAGGGTGTGGTGAATTCGTTGAAGATACTTATTCAGCAGAGAGAAGCAGATGTGGTGTTTGCAAACAGCGGAACGATTGAAGTTTATGCGGATGAGTTTAAAATAGAAGAAGTGGTCACTAATTATTTGAACAATGCTCTGAATCATCTGGATGGAGAGGGCAAGATCGTTATAACTGCAGAGGAAAATGGAGAGGAAGCCCTGATAACTGTATTTAATACCGGGCAGAACATACCGGAAGAGGACTTGCCTAAACTTTGGTCCAAATTTTTTAAGGTGGATAAGGCTCATACGAGAGAGTATGGAGGGAGCGGTATTGGGCTTTCTATTGTGAAGGCTATTATGGATTCTCACCACAAAGCCTGCGGTGTCAGGAATGTTCAGGGGGGAGTGGAGTTTTGGTTTACTCTGGATTGTTATAAGAAAATGGGGTAAGGGATTATTTTATTGGTTGAGGCAGCCGATATATTAATATGTAAATAAATCGGGAATTTTGAACAGATATATTCCGGGAAAGGGGTGGAATTATGGATATTGGCGCAATGAGTATAGGTATGAGCCTTGCAAAAGTTCAGCAAAGTGCAGGTCTTAGTGTGGCAAAAAAAGCTATGAATTCTCAGGAAATTGCTGCTGAAGGTCTGCTTAAAATGGCGGAAGGGGCGGTTTCGGAGCCGGTGCCTGCAGATGGAATTGGGCAGATTTTGGATGTAAGAGGCTGAAATTAAAAATATTTTAAAATATTGAAAAAAGGCCTTATCTTTTATTCCTTATAATACGATAATATACTTGAAAGGAAGTTGTACTTCCTAAGACACAAGTGTCAAAACTTTGGAATCATGAATGCGGCTGGTACCCCGCAGGGTTCCGCCAAAAAGATTTACTTATTTTCCTGAATAAGGAAAACATACTACACGGGGAAAAGGATTTCCCTGAAACACATTCAAGGAGGAAATATCTATGAGAATTCAACACAATATCGCAGCTTTAAATTCACACAGACAGTTAGGAAGCAACAACAATGCAGTAGGTAAGAACCTGGAGAAGTTATCATCTGGTTTCAGAATCAACCGTGCAGGCGATGACGCTGCAGGCCTTGCTATTTCTGAGAAGATGAGAGCACAGATCACAAGCCTTGAGACTGCTGAGAAGAATGCTAATGATGGTATTTCTTTGATTCAGACAGCAGAAGGTGCTATGACAGAAGTTCACTCTATGTTAAACCGTATGGTGGAGCTGGCTCAGCAGTCTGCTAATGGAATTTACGAGAACACAGTTGACCGTGCGAACCTGAATGAAGAATTCACTGCACTGAAAAATGAAATTGATCGTATCGGTGATACCACAACATTTAACGGAACAAAGCTTTTAGATGGTACACAGACAGTTACTCTTCAGATTGGTGATACATCTGATGTAACCAATAAGCTGAAAGTAGCTCTTACCAGTGTTAAGACATCTTCCACAGGAATGAGTCTTTCCAGCGTTGATGTTAGCAGTCAGACCAAAGCAAGTTCAGCTGTATCAGCTGTTAAAACTGCTATTAACTATGTTTCTTCTGTTCGTGGTAAGCTGGGTGCACAGCAGAACCGTCTGGAGCATACAGTTAACAACTTAGGAACAACTGCTGAGAATATGACTGCTGCTGAAAGCCGTATCCGTGACGTTGATATGGCAAAAGAGATGATGGCTTACACCAAGAACAACATTCTTGTTCAGTCATCTCAGGCTATGCTTGCTCAGGCAAATCAGCTTCCACAGGGTGTATTGCAGTTACTGCAGTAATTACGCCGGATTTCAAAATTCTATCCCCCGGAACGGTGATTTCCGGGGGATTATTTTTATCACAGAGGAGGAATTTTGTATGAAACCTTTCATACGGCTGTCCCAGTGCATGATTGTGAAAAATGAAGAGAAGAATATTCGCCAGGCACTTAGCTGGGGAAAAGGGATTGTCTTTGAACAGATTGTTGTAGATACCGGATCTACAGACAGAACAGTGGAGATAGCAGAAGAGATGGGAGCCAGGGTTTATCATTTTCAGTGGATAAACGACTTTTCCGCTGCGAAAAACTTTGCTATTGAACAGGCAAAGGGAAACTGGATTGCATTTCTTGATGCGGATGAATATTTTTCACCGGAAGATGCAAAAAAATTGATTCCCTCTCTGCTGCATGTGGAAAAGACTACAGACTCACCTGTTCTCCCTCATGTTATTAAGTCTGCCTGGATACACCTTGATGATTCTGGAAATCAGATGGGAGTGGGAGTCCAGTATCGTATTTTTCGGAATTATTCCAAACTTCGCTACCGCAGCAGGATTCATGAATATCTGGACCTGGACGATGGAAGTCAGTTGTATTCCTGTGATGCGGTAGATACTCTTGCCATATTTCACACGGGTTATGCCGGTGAGGAATTTGCTGAGAAGAAAAAGGATGTCCGTAACCTTACCATGATACAAAAGGAGTTGGAGGAAGACCCGGAGAACTATATGATGTGGGCATACCTTGGAGATTCTCTTCTTGCTGCTAAAAGACTGGAGGAGGCAGAGGATGCTTATGACCGGGCGACAAAGAATCCTGATGCTGCTGTAGAGATAGACAGGAAAAATTATTGTTTTGCCAATTGGCTCAGGGCAAAGTGCATAAGAAAAATGGATAGTGATGAGGAATTCATGGCTGTTTATCAAAGGGCGAAGGACTGTAACTGCAATACTCCGGATGTGGATTATCTGACAGGACAGTGGTTTTACAATAAGGGAGATGAAGTGAAAGCGAGACAGTATTTTGAGCAGGCACTTCAGTTGCTGGATGTATATAAGGGAAATGATACACTTGACATATCGGCCAGCCTTGCTTCTGTATACCATAAACTTTTCACTTCCTATGCAAAAGAAAAACGTCATCCTGAGATGGTGAAATATGGAGTGCTTTCTCTTCGGATAGAACCTTATCAGCCTTCTGTTTTAAAAGACATCCTGATTCTGTTAAAAAAAGAGCCGGGAGAGAATGAGTCCGGTGCTGCGACCTTTGGATTTTTGTCAAAGCTTTATGATCTTTCAAGTTTTAAGAATAAGATTTTCCTGATTAAAGTTTCAAGACAAGCCTTTTTTTCTGCTCTGGAAAAGAAAATTGAGCCATTGTTGTCGGATGAGGAACGGGAATTTGTTGCTGGATCAGGGGATATTTTCTGATAAAGGTTAAAATAAAGGGGGTTCGTCTATGGAGGGAAAAAGCAAGCGTGTTGTTGCGCTGGCTCCTTATGAACGAGGCTGGAGCAATGTGGAACTTATAAAAGATTGTGGATTAATTCCTTATCTGTTATATAAAAATCATGGTTGTACAGTAAGCATGGTAGGTGCCCGGGGAGATGACTATAGTTATCTTGATAAATATGTTAAAGGGTTGGAAATGGATTTTTTGCCCAATGGAAGCGTAGAGGCAAAAGCAGACTATATTATTGAGAATGCGAAACAAATTGATGCTCTTATTTTGAGAGGGTGCTATTCCTCTAACTTCATTCCTGCCCGTCTGTATAAGCAGCTAAATCCTGCCGGACATATTTATGTGGGATTAGATGCAAACAGTCACTGGATGGACCGGATTATATGGACTGATGCTGATTTTATAGAATTTATGGATCATTGTGATGTTATTGCAACTTCCTGCATTGCGATGCAGAGACATTTGAATGAAAAGTGGCCCTGGATTATAGAGCATATACCTAATGGCTATTATAACTTTGGCTCAAGTAACACACCTCCTGATTTCAATGTTAAAGAAAATGTCATTGTTACGGTGGGAAGATTAGGGACCAGTCAAAAAGCTACTGAGGTATTGTTGGATTCTTTTGCATTGATCGCAGAAAGGATACCGGATTGGAATTTGAAGCTGGTGGGAAGCATTGAAAACGATTTTCACAGTTTTATAGATTCATATTTTGATTTGTACCCTCATTTAAAAGAACGGATTATTTTTACAGGACCCATAGAAGAACGGGAAGCGTTGGCGGAACAATATAGAAAAGCAAAGGTTTTTGCCCTTCCTTCTACATTTGAAGGCGGAACTCCTAATGTGATTTCAGAAGCTTTGAATGCAGGGTGTGTTATAGCGGTAACTGAAATAGATGCATATGCTGAGGCTATTGATTATGGACGGTGTGGAATTTCTGCAGGAATAAATGATATGCCAGGATTTGCCCATGCATTGTTGGCTTTATGCACAAATGAGAATCTTTTTGATCTTTTAAAATATGCCTATCAATATGGACAAAACCATTTTCATATGGAGAAAATAGTTGCAAAGTTATATTACATGATTTTTGCAGGAGAAAAATAAATGAATACCATTGATCTTGAAAATGACACTTTTATTTATAACGGAAAAGAGAAACATACAGTTCTTTTGGATTGTAACAATTTTTTGTCTAATAAGAGCAGGATTCCAATGCATAGCCTTGTTGGAGACAGGACTGTTCCAGAATTGATTTTGCTGTTAATTGATAATCAAGATCCTTTTGCAATGGCTAATCTTCTTTTGGATATATTAGTTACATCTGAATTAATCAAAACAGCATTCCCTGTTAAAGTTCTGGAGTTTGGTGCAGCTGGTGGTGTTGTGAGCTATCATTTGGCAACTTTACTGGGAAAATTTCAGCCGGAATCTTTTTTGTGCTGTGTCAGTGACTCAATTGGAAGTGAAAGTGAAAACAGATGGCTTGACCATATCGTTTTAGTGAATGAACCTCCCAAACTTTCGCTTTTAGCTGGAGATTATGATGATACCCATCTTCAGGAAAGTGAATTTGATTTAATTGTAATCAATGGAAGCGTAAATTATGAGAACCCTCAGGACGTTATTCGTGAGGCGGAAAGACTTATAAAGAAAGATGGAACTATTATCTGCTATTCGGTTGGTTCGCTTTGTTTGAAAAAAGATTTTAAGGCTTTTTTTTCACAAACAGTGGAATATCCAATTTCAGAAAGTGAAAATATTGTAATTGCCAAGTCATTTGATAAAAGAGACAAGCCAGATCAGATAGAAGAGATATACAGTTATATAAATCAAATAAAAAAATCCGTTGTTGAACATAGAACAATTATAATAGAAGATTCTTTGGATAAAATTCAGGAGTACCTTGAAATAGCCCAGAGAGAGAGAAATACAGATGTTAAAATCCAGCTAATTGATTTAAGAGCCAGCTTGATTGAACTTCTTACATACTAAGCCAGAAAAACATTAAAATGCAATATAAAAAATCATGCATATATGGTGAACGGAAATTTAAGTCATTGGTTTAAATGTACCTTATAAAAGTGTATGATATGTTAAAAGTATGACAGGAGATACGGGATGAGGAAAGCACAGAAAAAATTGGCATTAGAGTTTGTGGAGACACTTTATCAGGCACATGAGCAGATAAAGGAACTACTAGATAAAAATAATCCAGCCCAAGCGCTGGATTTGCTCGCGCAATGTCAGCAAGGGGCAATCCAATTAGGAAACTTGATAGAAAAGTCTGAAGGTGAAGATTCCGTTACAGTTGGTTTTTTAGAAGAATACTGTGAATTTATCTATTGTACATATAATGAAATTGAAAATAACCAGGAAAAAATTGGAAATATATATAAAAGCTTTCGTAAAAGGGTTATACAGATTGAGAATAGTATAAAAAATGATATTAAAGAAAAATTAGAAGTCGCATTTTTTCCTTATAATGCATCTATGTGGGATTCTTTAGAAAGTATATGGATGGCAGCCAGGGATGATGCGGATTGTGATGCTTATGTTGTACCCATTCCCTATTTCGATAAAAAGGGAGACGGCAGCTTTGGTGAAATGCATTATGAAGGAGAAAAATATCCTGATTATGTGCCGGTTACTTCATGGGAACAATATGATTTAGAACAACACAGGCCAGATATTATTTTTATTCATAATCCATATGATGAATGGAATCTTGTTACGAGTGTGCATCCGGATTATTTTGCAAAAAATTTAACAAGATATACGGATAAGCTGGTTTATGTTCCTTATTTTGTTTTACAGGAAATGGAGCCGGATAATCAGGCCGTAATTGACGGAATAAAACATTTTTGCTTTTTGCCAGGAACCATCTACGGGGATCAGGTAATTGTGCAATCAGAAAATATGAGACAAATATATATCAATGAATTTCTGAAAGAAGCAAAAGTTAACGATTTACCTGTTAACAGGAAACAGTTAGAACAAAAAATTTTAGGACTAGGTTCGCCTAAGTTAGATAAAAGCTCCAGGCTGAAGAAAGAAGATTTGCAGATACCAGAGAATTGGAGGAATATCATTGAAAAGCCTGACGGCAGCAGGAAGAAAATAGTATTTTACAACACCAGCATTGCAACATTGCTGATGTATAGTGAAAAGATGCTGGAGAAAATGGAAGATGTATTCAGAATATTCAAGGAAAATCAATATGAAGTGGCTTTGCTTTGGAGGCCCCATCCGCTGATATCTAATACCATAAAGTCTATGCGTCCTGCTATGTGGGAGGGGTATCATTCAATTGTAGAAAAGTATATAAGTGAAGGCTGGGGAATATACGATGATACTGCGGATGTGGATAGAACCATAGTATTGTGTGATGCGTATTATGGAGATACAAGTTCACTGATACGGGTTTGCCAGCAGCTTCATAAAGGAATTATGGTTGAGAATCCGATAATTGTAAATCAGCCTCAATTAAATAATCCGCCGCTTCAATTTGAAAAAACGTGTTTGCAATTTGAAAATTTGTATGATGATGGAACGTGTTATTGGTTCACCAGTTGGAACTTTAATGCTTTATTTAAAATGGACAAGTCAACATGGCAGGCGGAATACGTTACCTCTTTTCCTGATGAAGAACCGGATGGGTTCCGGCTCTATGGGACAATAGTGGGACATGGAACTAAATTGTACTTTACACCGCTGCGTGCAAATGAGATGGCAATATTTGATAAGCAAAGCGGAGAAATTACGAAAGTATCATTTGAATGTTTAAATATTGGCTGCTTGAAAGGATATTCCGGATGGAATTATTATTCGGCACATTTATATAAGGACTGTATTTACTTCCTGCCTCACCAGAGAACTGCAGTGATTAAGTATGATATTCGTAGTGGGCAGCTGTCTTCTATTTCAGAGTGGATAACGAACATTACAGATAAATATGAATTGACGGCACCACGCCTTTCATTTAGAAGTATGATGCAGAATGAAAAGATATATATGCCTATTTCTGGAAGCAATATTTTAGAAGTAATCAATGTTGAGACGAAAGAGACACAGATATATCAATTGGGAGATCCTAGAAACACATATGGGGATATATGCTTTTTCGATAGTAAGTTCTGGCTGTGTCCCTTAGAAGGAAATGAGATAATTGAACTGGATGAAGCATTGGAAACATATAAAACACACGTATATGACAAAGATGTAAATAATGATATTCAATTTTGGGGAATGGCAGCAACAGCAGATAACTTATACGTGTTCCCTAATAAATATCGGGATGTTCTGACGATTGAAGCTGATGGTGATGATGCAAAAATAAGTGCAAATAATTCTTTTGATATAAATGCTTACGGTAAAGACGTATTTAATGACAGTAATTATATTCATTGCCACTCAGATGGAGAAAAAATATATGCATTCGATCAGATTTCCAGAATGCTGATAGAATATTCAGGTAAAAACCAGACTGTAAGAAGTGCACATGTTCAAATGTGTGTTGAAGAAAATCAGAATATAAAACATCTTTTTGAGGAGATATATAATTCTCTTTTGAAAAAAATAAATGCAGGGACAATTATAGAAGAATCAAAAGATATTCATTTACAAAATTATCTGAATTTTGTATTGGATGGATCCGGTTCAGATGATAGAAAAGATGATAATCCTTTTGATACAGGTAGGAGCATTTACGAACATGTGATAATTTAGGAGTGAACTATGGTGAATAGATTGGGCGTGTTTTTTATTGTTTCGGCCAATGAGACAATAGAAAAGTATGTATTTTTCCTTTTAGACAGAATCAAAAAAGATGTTTCAGAGTTAATAATAGTTTTAAAAGAAGGTATGAAAAAAGAAGATATTGCTAAAGTGAGCCAATACAGTGACCACCTGATCTGTGTACTAAATGATGATTTGAGTTGGGATACAAAAAATGACAGAGGGAAGTTGCATGATCTTTTAAAAAGGGCAGATGAAATTATCTTAATGAATGATTCTTGCTATGGCCCTTTTTATCCTCTTGATGAAGTATGGAAGACGATGGAATCGCAGGACCTTGACTACTGGGGAATCACGGGACAAGTAAATAATGGCCCTCGTGTCAGCGGAGAGCTTTTATATATTCATTCTTATTTTATGGCTATTTCAAAAAGATTGTATTGTTCAGATGAATTTAGCTGTTTCATAGATAAAGTTAAAGCTCAGAAAAACATTGATGAGGCAATGGAATACATTGAAAAAAGTTTTCATTGGTATTTTGCGGAGTGTGGATTTAAGGGGAATGTTTACATCAATGATGAAGCGGTTGATTTAGATGAGGGTGATATCTCTGATAATTTAGAATTTGATAGCTACAGAATGATTAGTGAATATAACTGTCCATTTATAAAAAAAGGTTCTATTATAAATAAGCATGAGAATGTTTTAAAGACTAATTCAGGTGAAACTGCAAAGCGAACCTTGAATTATATCACTCAAAATACGTCATACGACGAAAAATTGATATGGTTTGATTTGATTCATAATAATGATGTGGGAAAGATAAGGACTGCTCTTCATCTTGATTATATTTTTCAAACAAAGGGAAAGCCATCAGATAAAAGTATCATTAGAGAAGCAGCAATTGTGGTCCACATTAATTATACAGAATTAATAGATTATTGTCTTTCTTATGTTGCAAGGGTATCTGATTATATTGATGTGTTCATCGTTTCGAAGGGTGAAAAGAACATTGAGATTATAATGAGAAAAATTGAAAACATGAAAAAAACAAATGTCAAAATCGTAGCTTCGAAAGATTGCGAGAGTGAAATCGGAACTTTACTAACAACATGTAAAGATATCTTGGCTGATTACAAATATTTATGTTTTGTCCATGATAAAGAAAATGATGCAGATCAGTCCCATCAAACGGTCAGACAATCTTCCCTGGATATTTTATGGGAAAATACAGTGAAAAATAATATTTATATTGAAAATGTTCTTAATCAATTTGAAAAGGAACCCCGTCTTGGACTTTTGGTTCCTCCAGCTCCTTATATGGCTATGTCCCTTACTTCAGGCGTAAATGATTGGATAACATATTATGAAGGAATGAGAGATCTTGTCAACCGTTTGAACTTAAACTGCTGCATGGATAAGGAAAATACTTCCTCTATATTGGGAAGAGCCTTTTGGTGCAGGACGGATGCATTACAGCCTCTTTTTGAGAGCGGAATATTTGATAAAAAGTCTATACCGATGACAGGAACGGTTAATCCGGTGATTGAAAGAATACTTCCATATGTAGCGCAAAGCAAGGGGTATTACAGCGGTGTCATGATGACAGATGAATATATTTCAATATATACAAGTAATTTCCAATATATGTTATATGGTGTTTTAGGTAAGATGCTATATAATGAGGGGATAGAGCAATATTTTGACATTCATAATATGAAACAAATGATAGCGGATTTTTGTAATAAATATAAAAATTTTTATATTTACGGAGCAGGTGTATGCGGAAAAGCGTGTTTGTCACACGTATTAAAACATGAAGGTGTAAATGTATTGGGATTTATAGTATCCGATGGGCATAAAAATCAGAATAACTTATATGGTTTTCCTGTCTATGAATTATCCGAAATTAAGCCCCAGCAGACAGAAGGAATTATGGTAGCTTTGAATCGCAGCAATATGAGTGAGGTAATGCATGAGCTGAATGGCAGAGGATTCGTAAATATAGGAAAGTATTTGGAGGATTCACTATGAAGTGGCAAAATAGGGGACATGAGTTTGATGAGCTGGGAGAATATTTAAAAAAAACAAAAACGATTTATTTGTATGGGGCCGTTCAAAGTGCAGAATCGTTAATAGAGTTATTTGAAAAAGCAATTTATAAGGCAAACAACAATGAGATGGATTTAAATGTTGTTTTTGTTGATAGAAATCAAGAAAAACAAAGTGGGTTATTTTTAGGGAAAAAAGTGATTTCCCCAGAGGAATTTTATGAAAATTTTTCTGAAGAAAATGGTCTGGTTGTTATGTGTGTCGGTGAAAATAGAGCTGCTGAGATATGGGAACAGATGAAGGAATGTGGAATACATAGAAAATTTCATGCATTTAGCGTGTATGAGTTTTATCGATATTTAAGCCTGTTTTTACTCTATAGATATAATAAGATGTATTTACATGCTGTAGATCTGTTTTTACATACCTATTGCAATTTGAATTGTGAATACTGTTTTGTTCAGACCTATAGAGGAGTACACAGAAAGATAACGATTGATGCTATAAAAAGAAATATAGATGTTGTATTTAATAAATGTGATTATGTAGGCATTGTTTTCTTTGGAATTGCTGAGGGATTTCTGGGAGGCAAAGAACTGGAATTCGCTTTAAGATATATAACAGATCATTACTCTGATCGTTTTATGACTGTTGAAATTGTTACAAATGGAACGATTATCCCTTCTCAGTCTCTCTTGGAAGTTATTAAAAATAAAAAGATCAGGATTGTTGTGGACGATTACAGAGAGAACGTGAAGTTAGCTGAAGAACAATATTTAAAAGTGATTAAAATGTTAGAGGAAAATGACGTTAATTATTCGAGTTTAAAAAGAGACCATTGGGATGTATCGTGTTTCGGCGATAACGTTATAGAAGAAGATCCAGAAAAATTAGGTCAAAAATTGAGCAATTGTGTATGCCATGCAAAGGGATTTCCCTATATTGGATATAAAGAAGGCAGTACGAGAATGTATTCCTGTGTATTTCAGACAATTAATGAATATCTGGGATTGATTGAAGAGTATGAGTCTGACAGTTTGGAGTTTGCAACAGCCAATCCTTTAGAAATTATTGAATTTTTGCTTGGCTATAATGATGTGGGATATCTTTCGGCATGTGCATACTGTAATGGTATATTTGAAGGTGTTGAAATTAATCATATACCAGTAGCAGAACAGATTCCATCTAACCATATTTGATGTTAAGGGGTTAGCAGTTATGAGAAAAAAAAGTATAGGTGTATTTGTTGTTTTTGCAGACCAGGGTATTATTGATGAGTATGTTTTTTTTCTTGCTGAAAAACTTGGTGAGATACTGGAGACATTGATAATAACCATAAATGGAGTGCCGGATAGTGAGGATATGGAAAGACTGCACCGTATTTCTGACGAAATATATGTCAGGGATAATGTGGGTTTTGATTGTGGTGCTTATAAAGATACTCTTGAAAAGTATCTTGGGTGGGAACGGCTGGAAAACTATGAAGAATTACTCCTTGTCAATGATTCCTGCTATGGGCCGGTTTACCCGCTCTATGAGGTCTATGATGAAATGGATGGTAAATCATTGGACTTCTGGGGGATTACGGAACAGACCCCTATTAGAGGCAGTCACTATGATACTAATTTACTGCCTTATCATATCCAGTCCTATTTTATCGTTATCCGAAAGGGGATGTTGCAAAATAAAGCATTCAGGGAGTTTTGGAAGGGATTACATGTATCAAATGATTATAATGAAACGGTTGCATTCTTTGAACTGAAATTCACCCAATATTTCAATGACTTGGGTTATACATCAGGCGCTTATGTGGATTGTGCGGCATTTTGCCGGTCCACAGATGTATCACAAGCATATGTTTTCTTTGACAGTTATAAATTGGTATCGGAACATCGTTGTCCATTAATAAAAAAGAAAGTTTTTCTGTTTCCTCATCCATTGGTGCTTTCAGCAAATTCAGGTGAAACCGCACAGAGGACATTAGATTATATTGCAAATTGTACGGAATATGATTCGTCTTTAATCTGGCAGCACCTAATAAGAAAGTGTAACCCAGGAGATTTACGGGCCGCCATGCATTTAGATTACTGCATATCATCGAATCAGTTACTGGGAGAGGCGACAGGAAAAAAGAAGGCTTTACTGGTAGCACACATTTCGTATAAAAATCTTATAGAGAAATGTTTTGAATACATAAAAAAGGTGCCTCTTTATATTGATATTATCATATCCACCAAAGGTGATGAAAATATAGAAATCATTTCGCAATATATTTCGAAATTAAATCGGAAAAACATAAAAATAGTTGTTCCGCAGAACAGGGGAAGAGAGATAAGCTCATTGTTGGTGGCGTGTCGGAATGATATTTTAAAATACGATTATCTTTGTTTTGTACATGACAAACAAAGCAACAGCGGGACGCCTTATCATACTGTTGGACAGTCTTTTATGGATATATTATGGGAAAATACAATCTCTAATACTGTATATATCGAAAATGTGCTGGAGCAATTAGAGACAAATCCCAGATTAGGTGTTTTGGGACCGCCAGCCCCCTTTGTGTCAAAATATTTTATGGTTGCTGCAATGTCATGGTCTAATTGTTTTCAAAAGACAAAGGAGCTTTGTGAACGTCTCCATCTTTCCTGTACCATCAGTGAGGACGTTCGTCCGTTTATGCTGGGGACTACATTTTGGTGTAAAACAGATGCACTTCTCCCTTTGTTTAACTATGAGTGGTCATACGAAGACTTTGAACCGGAACCTATGAGAACGGATGGCACAATTTCACATGCAGTTGAAAGAGTATTCCCTTATGTGGCTCAAAGCCAGGGATACTATAGCGGTATTATGATGACCGAGGAATACGCATCGATATATTCATGTAATTACCAATATATGTTGAATGGAATTATTAAAAACATTTTATTGGAGCAAGGAATTTATGAATTTAGGAACGTAAACAAGATAAATTCAGATTTAATAGTTTTTTGCAGGCAATATGAGAAATTATATATATACGGTGCAGGAGAATGTGGACATAGTTGCAGAAGCTATCTAAAGGATAGAGGTGTGGATGTATTAGGATATATTGTTTCCGATGGAAAGAGGGCTATTAATCAAACACAGGAAGAAGTGTATGAATTGTCGGAGATAGAGTGTTCTCTTGACACGGGGATTGTAGTTGCTTTGAATAAAAATAATGCTAATGCAGTTAAACATACGTTGGAAAAAAAGGGGATTAGCAATTATATTTTTTATGAGGTGTAAATAGAGTGAAAAAGAGACTTGGCATCTATGCTACTTATGATAAAGAGGGATATGTTGAGGGGTATATTGAATACTGCTTAAATCAGTTATCTGCTGTTACTGATTGCTTGATTGTGGTAAGTAACGAAACCTTAAATGGCAAAAAAGAAAAACATAAATTAGCAATGGCAAAGCACATATATGAACGTTCTGATCAGGGATTTGATATGGGTGGTTTTGCACATGTAATAAATAATCTGATAGCCAGAGATAAATTAAAAGAATATGACGAGTTGGTTCTTATGAATGATTCTGTCTTTGGACCATTTTATCCATTTTCAGATATGTTTGAAAAAATGGATCAGAGACCAGAATTAGATTTCTGGGGAATTACTAAACGGGGAATATCTGACTTTGACGGCGGTGAGGAAATATATCCGGAGCATATACAGTTGTATTTTTATGTTATAAGAGAACAAATGCTGCATAGTCAGGAATTTATGGATTATTGGAAGTGTATTACCGAACAGGTAACAGACTTTAGAAGTGCCATTATTAATTATGAATTTGCATTTACAAAACATTTTCAGGATAGCGGATATTTGTGGGATGTTTACTGTAATATAGAAAAATATGATACGGCAGATCCTAAATTAAACCTCAGTCCCTATCACTATAGCACCTACGAACTTATAAAGGATAAAAAATGTCCCTTAATGAAACGTAAGCTTTTTACCGGTGACTTTATTGAGGGAAAGTATTCTGATAAAATGGACCTGCAAAGGGCATTTGATTATATAGACCGATATACGGACTATGATATAGAATTAATATGGTCACATATTCTCCGTGTATATAGCATTGGGGATATTATGGAAAGTTTGCATTTAAATCACATTATTGGTGATTTTAATGAAGAGAATGAGGAAGAATTTGAGAAGATAAATATTTTGAATCTGTCGCAAGATCATGCTGATATTTTGAATCCTAAATTATTTGGAGCGGCGGCAAACAATAACTTTGATTCAAAATATACTTTGGTAATCAAGGTAGAGGTGGATCATGAGCAGCCGGATGTATTAAAACAGGCAAAGATCAGATGCGTAATTGAAAATATGATTGCAGGACAAGGATATATTAGGAATTTATTGAGATTGTTCCAAACTTCATCAAGACTTGGAGTGTTGATTCCTCCTATGAAAACCTTTGGGGATGTTAAAAATTCCATTGAAAAAAGATGGGGAGATACGAACAAAGCAAAACTGATATATGACAAATTGAATTTGCATGTGCCTATTAAAGTAGAGTATGCACCGGTGCATAAAATAGATGCCTTTTGGTGCAGGAGTAATTTGCTGAATGAAAAAATCATTTCTGAGTTAAATCATGATTTTAGTGGCACAATGATGCAAATGATGCCTCTGGTGGCACAAGAAGCAGGATATTATACAGAAGTGCTGATAAATGAAAAGTACTTTCCGAGTATTCTTACTAACATGCAAAGCTTGCTTCGTGATATATGGGGGACGGAAGGAACTGTCAGCTGCGAAGATGCGGATATTGACGGGATGAAAAATGAAATTTATAAGAAAACGTTAATGTGTTTTTGTAAGAATAAGCAAGCAATATATGTGTATGGAGCAGGGCAACTGGCCTATCGAGCCATACATATTATAAAGGAATTTGCTGATATTGAAGCGGTGGTTGTAAGTGATAAAAATGGAAATTCAGAAAAAATATGTGGTTATCCTGTGAAAAATATAGCTGAATTGGAAAACGTTAACAAGAATATAGGAATTGTTGTGGCTGTTGGGAGAAAGAACAACAAGACTGTGGAGAATATTTTAAAGAAATTAAAGTTAAAAGAATACGTTTTGCTTGGATAGCTGTACAGCAGAGGGAGGGTAATTAGTGAAGGTAGTAATATTAGCAGGTGGGTTTGGGACGAGAATTTCTGAAGAAAGTCACTTGAAATCGAAACCAATGATTGAAATTGGTGGACAACCGATCTTATGGCATATTATGAAATCTTACTCGTACTACGGATTTAATGAGTTTGTAATATGTTGTGGATATAAGGCCAATGTTATCAAGGAATATTTTGCAAACTATTATTGGCATCATTCTGATATGACTTTTGAATTTAAGAATGAGAATAAGATCACTATACATAATAATTTCGCAGAACCATGGACTGTCACAGTTGTTGATACAGGATTAAACACCATGACAGGTGGAAGATTAAAACGAGTAAAAGAATATATCGGGAATGAAACTTTTATGCTTACTTATGGTGACGGTGTGTGCGATATAAATTTAAGAGACCTTTATAATTATCATAAGATGCACAAGAAAATGGTGACTCTTACAGCGATCCAGCCGGGAGGCAGATTTGGTGCATTAGAAATTGGAGACAGCGATTTAGTAGAAACTTTCGTTGAAAAAAAAGTGGAAGACGGGGGGTGGATTAATGGCGGCTTCATGGTCATGGAACCAGAGATATTGGACACGATAGATGGAGATACGGTTGTTTTGGAACGTGAGCCATTAGAATATGCCGCTTCTCTGAATAATCTTGTTGCTTATAGATATAATGGTTTTTGGCAATGCATGGATACTTTGCGTGATAAACAATACTTGGAAAAGATACTGGAAGAGAATAAAGCTCCATGGGTGGTATGGCATGGAAGGTAAAGAATGCATGAAAATTCAGACATTAGATATTGAAGGCTCTTTTTTGATCGAAAGGATACCTAATAGAGACGAGAGAGGATACTTTTCAAGGTTATATTGCGAGAGAGAGTTTCAGGAAATGGGCATAGATGCCAGCTTCAAGCAAATGAATTTGTGTGAAAATCGAAATAGATGGACTTTGAGAGGATTGCATTATCAAATGGGGACGCATGCAGAAGATAAAGTTGTAGCATGTACCAGAGGCAGGATTTTTGATGTGTTTGTTGATATCAGGCCTGATTCAAAGACATTTAAAAAATATTGCGGGTATGAATTGTCTGAGGAAAATGGAGCTATGCTCTATATTCCTAAGGGATGTGCTCATGGTTATGTTACATTGGAAGATGACTGCCAGTTGCTTTATCTTATGTCAGAATTTTATGAACCTGGATATTCGTATGGTTATCGTTATGACGATCCGGCATTTGACATAAAATGGCCTGAGTACGGAAAACTGACCATTTCAGATAAAGATCAGAAATTACCATTTATAAATTAAAATACAAAGGAGTAGTTAAGGTTATGGATAATAAACGTTGCAGGTTTTGTGGAAATGAATTGAATCATACATTGGTGGATTTAGGACTATCACCTATTTCCAACGAGTATGTTACACAGGAAAATTTAGATTTAGGGCAATATTATTATCCCTTGCATGTTATGGTTTGCGAGGACTGTTATTTAGCACAAGCAATGGAATATAAGGACCCGGAGCAAATTTTCACTGACTATAAGTATTTCAGCTCTTTTTCAAAAAGCTGGCTTGAGCATTGCAAAGATTATGTGAATATGATTGTTCAAAGATTGGATTTAAATGAAAATAGTATGGTATATGAGATTGCATGTAATGATGGATATTTATTACAATATTTTAGTCCATACAATATTCCTATATGTGGTATAGAACCAGCTGAAAACGTTGCCCAAGAGGCAAAGAAAAAAGGAATTGATGTTGAGGTAGAATTTTGGGGCAACAGTACCTCAAAAAAAATATCTGATAAACATGGAAAGGCAGATCTCATCATTGGTAATAATGTACTTGCTCATGTTCCTGATATTAACAGTTTTGTTGAAGGCATACATATTGCATTAAAACCAACAGGAACTGTGACTATGGAGTTCCCCCATTTACTTAGGCTTGTGCAGTTGAACCAGTTCGATACGATTTATCAGGAACATTTTTCTTACTTTTCATTGCTGACTGTTCGAAAGATATTTGAGAAGCATGGAATGAAGATATATGATGTTGAGGAATTGCCAACCCATGGAGGTTCTCTGAGAATCTATGCTGCCTATATGGAAAATAGTAAATACGATATTGCTCCAAACGTTATGAAGGTAATTGAAGAAGAGAGCGCATATGGATTTGAAGATATGAAAACATACGAGATCTTTTCTGAAAAGGTTAAAAACATAAAATATGAGAGCTGTAAGCTTTTGATTGATTTAAAAAGACAAGGAAAAAAGATTGTAGCTTTTGGCGCAGCAGCAAAAGGAAATACTTTTTTAAACTATTGCGGTATAGGCAAAGAATACATTGATTTTGTAGCCGACTCAAGCGTTGTCAAGCAGGGATTGTATCTTCCTGGAACCAGAATACCGATTGTCAGTCCAGACAGAATAAAGGAAGAAAAGCCGGATTATATTGTGCTGCTGGCATGGAATTTAAAGGATGAATTTTCTGAAATTTTATCATACACAAGAGAATGGGGCTGTAAGATGATTATATTCATACCTGAAACGGAAGTATTCTGATGAAACGGGTATTTATAACAGGGGCAACTGGATTTATCGGTTATCATTTGACGAAAGAACTCCTTAGGCATGGTGTTGAAGTTTTTGTTTTAATTAGGGAGGATTCGTGTGATATTTCTAAAATAGAGACTATTGCAGGACTTCATGTGATTCGCGGAGATATGGAACATATTTTAGAACTGCCTTCCATCTGCAGGGAGAGAGAGTTTGATGCATTTTATCACCTTGCATGGAAAGGTGCATCAGGTCCCTTGAGAACTGATTGTGCTGTTCAAATTGATAATATAAAATGGACATGTGATGCAATGGAAGCAGCAAAGGCATTGGGATGCAAAAAGTTTATTGTTTCTGGTACTGTATGTGAAAATCAATGTGATGCAATTGTCAAGGAAAAACAGTTTATTAATTCTTCATATTATCTGCAGGCAAAAAAAACTGCATATGAATTGGTAAGAAACCAAAGCCTGAATCAAGGTATTTCCCTGGCCTGGTGTCAGTTTCACCATCCGATAGGAGTATTTAATAAGAAAGAACAGCTGATTGCCAATACGATTATGAAATTGCTGCATAATGAACCAATGAAGTTCGGACTGGCACAGACGCTGTTTGATGCTATATCTGTGGAAGATTTAGCAATGGGTTTTTATCTGGCAGGAGCGTGTGAATTGTCGTCTGATAAATGCTTTATAGGCAGTGGAACACCGAGAAAACTATCTGAATACCTGGAAGAATTAAAAAAGATAATAAATCCTGGTGGGATTTTACAGTATGGATGTATAAAAGAGGTGCAGTTACCAATGGAAGATAATTGGCTTGATATTTCTGCACTGCAAAAAGATACGGGATATGTTCCTCGACATAGTTTCCAGGAGACTGTTTTGGAGATGAAGGATTGGATGGAGAACGAGACGGATTATGATATTAAAAAATGGGACTTTTGACAAACTAGCTACGGAGATAATTCAAAAAGATTATTCCATTATTATTTTTGGAGCGGGTGTGATTGGAACCGTGACGACACCTGCGTTATTAAAAGAGCATCATATTGAGAGTAAAGTGGGCTTTTACGTTGATAATGATGAGAATAAATGGGGGAAGTTTATCTCACTGTCAGACCGTGAGGTGAATGTTTTTTCGGCGGATTGTCTTAGGAGCATAGATGTAAAAAGAAGCATTATATTATTGACAACAAGTCGTTTTTCCGAGAGCCTGCATCAGTTGGAGAGCTTTGAAAATCTAAAGAATGCCGTATGTTACATAATTCCAATGATGTGCATATCAAATTTTAAGCCTTTAGAAGAGGACGGTACAAGGAGAGATCACTTACAAGCCAGGATTCCTAAAATTATTCATTATATGTGGCTGGGGAAACGCCCCCTGCCAGATGCGCTTCAATATTGTATTAATAGTTGGAAGAAACACTGTTCTGATTATGAAATTTGCTGTTGGGATGAATCAAACTATGATATAAATAAAAATGTTTATATGAAAGAAGCCTATAAGAAGGGCCTGTATGGTTTTGTTCCTGATTATGCCAGATTGGACATTCTGTATACGTATGGTGGTATATATATGGATACAGATGTGGAATTGATAAGAAATCTTGATGATATGCTATATCAAGATGGTTTTTGTTGTGTGGAAAAATGGCAGACAATCAATTTTGGCGGTGGAAGCGGAGCTGTAAAAGGAAACAAAGCCATATATGAAATGATAAAATCTCGTGAAAATTTAAAATTTATTGATGAAAATGGAAATTTCAATAAGAACACATGTGGATATTATGATACACTTGCTTTAAAAGAAGCCGGTTATGAACTGAATGGCAAGGTTCAGAAAGTTATGGATTTAAATATATATCCCTACGAATATTTTCATCCATATGATTATATGTCTGGAAAGACAGATGTGACAAAACATACATATGGAATTCATCACTTTAATGGTGGCTGGCTGGAACCCAAGATGAAACAGGCAAATAAGAAAGCCACAGAGGAATTTGAAAAGGTTTTTGCTTTAGCAAATAAAAATACGGTTGGATAAGTGGACTTGGATAAAATTGATATGTAAGGAGATACTGATGAATTTTGAGTTAACGGCATCAATGATGTGTGCTAATTATGGGAATCTGGAAAAAGAAGTGAACGATTTGGAAGAGGGTGGAATAGATTCCTTTCATATAGATATAATGGATGGACGATTTGTGCCCAATTATGCCATGTCTTTGAATGACTTGCGCTACATAGCATCTGTGGCAAGTAAGCCTTTGGATGTACATCTTATGGTAGAAAATCCCAATAATACCATTGAACTTTTTACTAAATCCCTGCGAAAAGGAGATACAATATATATTCATCCCGAGGCAGAATATCATCCTGCTACTACGCTGCAAAAGATTATTGATTCTGGGATGATACCGGGAATTGCAATTAATCCCGGAACCAGTGTAGAAAACGTAATGGAGATGCTGCGTATTGTAAAAAAGGTCCTTGTTATGTCTGTTAATCCTGGAAATGCAGGACAAATGTATCTTCCATATGTTGGAAAGAAAATCACAAAACTTATATCACTAAAAGAAGATATGCATTTTGAGCTGCATTGGGATGGAGCCTGCAGCTCTGATAAAATTTTGGAATTTGCACCAAGAGGTGTGGATGGCTTTGTATTAGGCACAACCCTTTTATTTGGCAAGAATAAGTCTTATGGAGATATTTTAAAGGATGTCAGGGAGTTGAAGTTCTGATGAATATTGGATTGATATTATCGGGAGGAATAGGTACAAGGCTGGGGCTTTTAAAACCTAAGCAGTATATAGATGTGGAAGGCAAGCCTGTAATTGCTTATACCATTGCAGTGTTTGAACACCATCCGGAAATTGACAGAATACAGATTGTGGCAGATATTTCATGGCATGACACAATTATGCCATGGACGGAAGAAAAGTTTTTTGGCTTTTCTAAGCCAGGGGATAATCGCCAGATTTCCATACTTAATGGCTTACGTGATATTTTGGAATATGCGTCTGACAATGATCATGTGATTATACATGATGCCGTAAGACCATTTGTACAGGAGCAGACAATTACAGAGTGCTTGAAAGAATTAGAGCAGCATGAGGGGGTTCTTCCGGCTCTGCCTATGAAAGATACCGTATATGAGGGCGCAGACGGAAGAATTGTTTCTTTGTTAAATAGAAATAGAATAGTAGCAGGTCAGGCGCCGGAGGGATTTGTAATAGGAAAATACTATGAGGCTAATATGGCTCTGTTACCAGATAAAATATTGGAAATCAATGGCTCTTCAGAACCGGCAATTTTGGCTGGTATGGATATGGTATATATTCCTGGTGATGAAGGGAATTTTAAGATAACCACACGGGCAGATATGGAGAAGTTTGAGCAGATGGTGAAAGGAGGGAATATATCTTGAAGGGATATGCCTTACATAACATAAATGATTTTAGATATGAGGAAATATCAAAGCCTGATTTATATAAAGGAACAGTGCTTGTATCAGTTAAGGCCGCGGGTATTTGCGGTTCAGATATTCCAAGAGTATTTCGTACAGGTACATACTCCTATCCATTAGTCCTTGGACACGAATTTGCAGGAGTGGTAAAAGAAACCGGTGATGGCGTAGATGAATCCTGGATTGGGAAACGGGTGGGTGTATTTCCTCTCATTCCATGTAATAACTGTACTTCATGTCAAAATAAGAAGTATGAGATGTGTGAAAAATACAGTTATTTGGGCTCTCGTACAGATGGAGGATTTGCCGAATATGTGCGTGTCCCGGTTTGGAATTTGATCGAACTGCCGGATTCGGTATCTATGGAGCAGGCTGCAATGATGGAACCTATGGCAGTTGCAGTGCATGCTATTCGCAGAGCCAAAGTGTGTATTTCCGATACAATTGTAGTATGCGGTTTGGGTACAATTGGATTATTCGTAATAATGTTTTTGAAGGAAATGGGCTGTCAAAATATTTTTTGTATAGGAACTAAAGAGCTTCAGAAAAAACTTGCGGAGCAATTTGGAATATCTGCAAGCCACTATTGTGATGGGACAAAAGAGAATGTGGCCAAGTGGATCTTGGATAATAGCAAGGGCGCCGACGTTTTTTTTGAGTGTGTGGGAAAAAATGAAACACTTACGCAGGCTCTGGAGTGCGCATCCTCTGGCGGTAAAGTACAGATTATAGGTAATCCTATGGGAGACATGGAGCTGAAAAAAGAGGTCTATTGGAAGATACTGCGTAAACAGCTGACGGTTTTAGGAACATGGAATTCTTCCTATACTCATGAAAAAACCGATGATTGGCATTATGTGTTGGAACGATTAGAAAATGGGCGGATTGAGCCAGAAAAAATGATAACCCATAAGTTTTTGTTGGAACAACTGCAGGAGGGATTTGACCTGATGCACGATAAAAATGAGGATTATGTTAAGGTTATGGTGAGTGGGAAGAAATCTCTGTAAAAACAGAGCTTCTATGATAAATGGCAGGGCTGAAAGCTTCTTGATAAGCATTCAGCCCTTGATTTTTAATCACCAGGAAATAGACTCCTTTGGCGATTCAACTTTCGGTAGATTGCATTCAGGTTTTCTATTGTACTTGTAATATAAATAACTTTACGGACGTTTACCCCATACTTAAAAATCGGTGAAATTGCCCCCAATTCTGGTTCCGGATTTTTCTGGAATCAGGATATTTTTCTGAACACTTCCCTTTGCTACATCTTATTTTTCACATAATCTCTCCCTCTCTATGTATTTTTTAAAGAAAATCTGACAAAATTCGACTCACCCCCTCATTCTTTCTTGACAATATCTGTAATAAAATGTAGAATATAGTAAGAAAAATTACAGAAAAATTAAAAAATGGTAAAAGGCTGTTAAAATTTAACTGGTATTCAACAAAATTCGACAGAAAAATACAAGTCCCCAATTTTTACAAGAGAAATGAAAGTGAGGATCAACGGCTATGAATGGAATATTTGGAAACAGCATTTCCATGGCAGAGAAAGCGTTAGGTAATCTGTGGTCAAGGCAGCAGGTAACCTTAAATAATATTGCAAATGTAGAAACTCCCGGATATAAGGCTCGTTACGTAACATTTGAAGACGAATTCCGCAAACGTCTGCAGGCTGGCAAACAGGGTACGTCAGATGACATGGGTAGCATCATAAGCAGTTCCAGATACTTCACCCACGATACAAAGGATCAATCAGCCAGAATGGATGGAAACAATGTTAATCAGGACGTGGAGCAAGTGGAACTGGTTAGAACAACTCTTCAGTATCAATATCAATTGAATGCCTTAAACAGCGAAGTGACCAGACTTCGCGCAGTGATTAAAAGTTAAGACGGGAGGTAGATAAGATGGCACAGATGTTTATAACACCGATTATTCCCATGGATCGTATTGGTTCCATAGGAAATGAAAATAAGGTGACACCCGGACAGAATGGAAGTCCGGATTTTCGTGATATATTTAAAGAAGCCATACAGAATGTGAAGAGTACAGATGAGGATCTGATGGTACAGGAATATTTGCTGTCAACGGGGCAGATTGACGATCCCCATACGGTTCCTGCAGCCGCAGCAAAAGCCCAGTTATCTGTAGAATTTCTGGCATCTCTTCGGACAAAGGCACTGGAAGCCTACAATGAGATTATAAGAATTGGTATTTAACCATAGATAACGGGGCGGACAGATGTGATGGGAAAAATCAAGGAATTTTTAGGAAAACTAAGCAGTAAAGTAAAGAAAATTATTATTGCCGGCATCGTAGGTGTGGCAGTTGTGGCCGGAGCTATTGTTATAGCGCTGTCAATGAAGGAGAAGCCTTACGAGGTGATGTTTACTGGAGTTGGCAGCGAAGAAGCTAAGCAGATTATTGGAAAATTGCAGGAAGACGGAATCGCCTATCAGTATAAGGAGGGCGATATTTTGGTGCCTGCAGCGGAGATGGATACTACCAAAGCCAAAATGGTTTCGGAAGGGTATCCTAAAAGCGGTTTTACATACGATGTATTCAGAGATAATGTAAACCTGATGACTACTGATTCTGATCGCAGAACCTTTAAGCTTTATGATCTGGAAACCAGAATCGGTTCTACCATCAAGATCCTTGATGGTGTTAAAGAGGCATATGTTACTATAGCCCTGGGAGAGACTTCCAAGTATGCGTTGTCTGATGAGACGAAGCAGGAAGCCAGCGCCCAGGCTGTTGTGGTTATGAAGGATGGAGGGTCTCCGACAGAAGAGCAGGCCAAATCCATCCAGCTTTTAATATCCAAAAGTATACCTGGAATGGTTATTGACAATGTTTCTGTATTTGACGGAAATGGGCGTGAAGTCTCAGTCACTTCCGAAAATGAAGACATAGCAAGCGGAAAAGCCGGAGAAGAGATCACCAAGATGATTGAAGACCAGATATCTGCAAAGGTCATGAATGTTCTGGGACCAGTATACGGAAACGGCAATGTGCGTGTATCTGTAAAAGGCACGGTCAATATGGAAAAACTGATCCGGGAGAGCATTGTTTACAATACCCCGGAAAAGATTGATGAAAATGATAAAACTGGACTCACTTCTGAGGAATCCATATTCAGAGAGTATTCCGGAAGCGGAGAGAATGCTTCCGGTGTAGCCGGTTCTGAAGTTAATGCAGATATCCCCCAATACAATGCAGGCGGAGCAGATGGAGATAGTGCCTATGGCTCCAGCAGCCTGACCAGAAAGTATCTTTTGAATCAAATTAAGGAACAGGGGCAGGTTAATCCAGGCACCTTGGAGAACCTGACTGTATCTGTATTAGTAAACGGAAACGGATTTGGAAGTCTGACCATTGATGATATACGGGATTTGGCTGGAAATGCAGCAGGAATTGCACTGGAGGCACGGGCGGAAAAAATAACTGCCGTAGCGGCTCCTTTCTATGTCATAGAAGTACCACAGGAACCGGAAGCTCCGGTAGAAACCAGTGCAGGCGGTTTGATGATTAATCGTTGGATTCTAATTGGAGCATTGGCTGGAGTAATCCTTCTTCTTCTGATTGTCATTCTGATTATAAGGATCAGAAGAAAGAGACGAGCCCGCAGGAAGGCAATGGAGATAAGCCAGGAAGATGTTCCGGAATTGATTTCTGCTAAGGATAGAGAAACCGCGGTTCTGGAACCGGAAGAAGACAGAGGGGCAGAGCTGCGCCACAGTGTACGTGAATTTGCAGAGCAGAATCCTGAGATATCGGCTCAGCTTCTGAAAACATGGCTGAATGGAGGCGGTAATAATGGCGACTAGTCTTAGCCCTGAACAAAAAGCGGCGACGGTGATTGTTTCCCTGGGAGTGGATAAAGCTTCCAAGGTGTATAAATACCTGACTGAGGATGAAATTGAAAAATTAACACTGGAAGTGGCAAAGCTTGGCCATGTGGAATCTGAGCAGACGGAAAGCACCTTGGATGAATTCTACAAGACCTGTCTGACCCAGAAGGTTGTTACTGATGGTGGTCTGGAATACGCCAGAACGGTTCTGGAAAAGGCTTTTGGAGAGAGTACGGCCAACAGCCTTCTTCAAAAGGTTACCCAGTCCTTGAAATCCAGGTCTTTTGGATTTATACGGAAAAGTGATGTAAAAAACCTGCTTTCTGTTCTGCAGCATGAAAGATCCCAGATCATTGCTCTGGTGCTATCCTATACCAATGAAGAGATGACTGCTCAGATCATTTCAGAGCTTGCTCCTGAAAAACGCATGCAGGTGGTGGAGTCTATTGCCAGAATGGAAAGTGCTTCTCCAGAAGCGATCAAGATTGTAGAAGATGAAATTAAGAAGAGATTCTCCGGTATTCTCACAACTGATTATACCAACGTGGGCGGTATCGATTACATAGCAAACGTAATGAACCATATAGACAGAAGCAACGAAAAGCTTATCTTCGACGAATTGGGCAGAAAGGATGCGGAACTCGCAGATACGATCCGCAAAAAGATGTTCGTGTTCGAGGATATTATCACCATGGACGACCGCTCCATTCAGCGCTTCATCAGGGAGTGCGATATGCGGGATATGGTTTATGCTCTTAAAAATGCCAACGAACAGATTACAAGCGTTATTTTCTCCAACATGTCAGCCCGTATGAAGGACAGTATTCAGTCCGATATGGAAGTTACAATTAATGTACGTCTGAAAGATGTGGAAGAAGCTCAGCAGAGAATTGTTAGTATTATCAGACGTCTCGAGGAGGAAGGCGAGCTGATCATCAGCAAGGGCGGAAAGGATGATGTTATTGTCTAATATTATTAAGGGCCCCCGCCTTGAAGACCATATTTTGGAATCCGGGTATTCCAGAGAATTTAAAGATATTGTTTTAAAGGAAAAGGAACAGACGGAGGAAGATCAGGAGGAAGTGAAAGTCCAGCCGTCAGGCGGATATTTTCAGACTGATGAGTTATATGAAGAGGCTTTGCAAAAAGTACAGGTTATTTTAGACCAGGCAATGAAGGATGCAGAAGAAATTCGTGAACAGGCCGCAGAAGAAGGACGACAGACCGGATATGATGCCGGATATGATGAAGGCTTCCGGAAGGCTTATGAGATGCATCAGGAAGCGCTTAAATTCCGCCAGGATGAATTTGTGGAAGCTATGAAGGAAAGCATTGAAAGCGTTATGGAAGAAAAGGAAAAGATCCTGGATAAATATATTGATGATCTGAAAAAGGTCACTCTGACTATTGCCGAAAAGGTGATCCAGACCAGCTTAAAATCCAGCGGAGAAGTCATTAAACGAATGATTGTGGCTGCTGCAGGTAAGCTGAAGAAAACACAATGGGCAAAGATTTATGTGTCCCAGGAAGATGCAGGGATGATCATACAAGGAGATGTGGGATTACTTAGCGAACTGTCCCATATTTCTGGAAATATTAAGATCATCGCTATGGACAATGCGGAGAACGGCACTTGTATCATTGAACTTCCAGGAGAAATCATTGACGTCAGCGTCAATACCCAGTTGGAAAATATTAAGGGAATACTCAATAACGCAAGATTGTAACAGGAGGAGCCTGCATGTTTAAAAAATTGACGGATCTCATCATGAAAACTGAGACTATCGATCATATCGGAAAAATTGAAAACATTGTGGGAATGTCCATGGAAGCCTCCGGAGGCAGAGCCAGCATCGGAGATATTGCCTACATTTATAATGAGGACAGGCAGGAGCAGATTCCGGTGGAGGTAGTGGGCTTTAAAGATGATAAAATACAGCTCATGGCTTATGAAAATATGAATGGGATTGCTGCAGGCAGCTTTGTCCGCAATACCAAGCGCCGCCTGAAGATACCGGTGGGGGATTTTTTAAGAGGCCGTATTATTGATGCTAAGGGAGAACCCATGGATGGGAAAGGCGCATTTGAATCTCCCCGGTATTACTATGTGGAGAATCCTTACATTAATCCCATGACCCGCCCCCCCATTACAGATAAGCTGGAATTCGGAGTTAAGGCGATTGACGGTCTAAACACCATCGGTAAAGGCCAGCGTATAGGAATCTTTGCAGGCAGCGGTGTTGGAAAGAGTACCTTGCTGGGAATGATTGCCAGGAATGTAAAAGCAGATATCAATGTTGTGGCTCTGGTAGGAGAGCGGGGACGTGAGGTACGTGAGTTCATAGAAAAGGACTTGGGCCCGGAAGGAATGAAACGATCTGTGCTTGTGGTTGCAACTTCCGACCAGCCGGCCATGCTTCGTATGAAATGTCCTCTGGTAGCAACTACCATAGCTGAATATTTTAAAAACCAGGGTAAAGATGTATTGCTTATGATGGATTCTCTGACCCGTTTTGCCATGGCCCAAAGAGAGATCGGGCTGGCAATTGGAGAACCTCCGGTTGCCAGAGGCTATACGCCCTCCATTTACGCTGAGTTCCCTAAGCTGCTGGAGAGAAGCGGTAACTTTGGAGAAGGCTCTATTACCGGAATCTATACGGTTCTGGTAGAAGGTGACGACACCAATGAACCAATTGCCGATACGGTGAGAGGTATTGTGGATGGCCACATTGTCTTAAGCAGAAAGCTTGCTAATGCAAACCATTTTCCGGCCATTGATATAAGCGCCAGTATTTCCCGTCTGATGACCAACATTGTTTCTGATGAACACCGGAAAATGGCATCTGAGGTCAGGGATATTTTAAGCCTTTATGAGAAAAATGAAGATCTTATTTCCATAGGCGCATATAAAAGCGGCACCAATCCCAGGCTTGATATGGCAATAGCTAAAATAGACAAGATCAATCAGTTTCTATGCCAGGGAATTCAGGAAAGCGACAGTTATGAAGTGGTAATGGAAAAACTGAAAAAGATTTTAGCATAGAGTTGAAACGGAGAGCGGAACATGAAAAAATTCAATTTCCCACTTGATACGGTATTGAATTATAAGGATCAGGTTTTGGATAATTTAAAAAATGAACACGCCCGGATTGTGGCTGAAGTAGCCAGCCAGGAAAAAAGGATCCAGGAACTATCTGACCTGAGAAGAAGTGCTTGTATCCGCTTTCAGGAAGAGACACAGCACGGCATCACGATTAACGTGATGCGGGAATACGAAACCTATATAACTTTTATGCAGCAGAAGATACTTACGGAACAGGGAGTTCTTCAGCGGCTGAAGAAAAAAGAGGAGCAAAAGCGCAGTGAAGTGGTGGAAGCCAGAAAAGAAGTGGTTTCCATTGAAAAATTAAAAGAAAAAAAGCTTTTGCAGTATAACAAAGAGGTGCTGCGCAGTGAGGAACTGTTCATTGAAGAATTTGTTTCCAACACCACCTCGGTTCAGGCCAGCAGGTAATCATGCCGGAACATGCTTCCGGCAGTTGCCATAGAAATCAAGTGCCTCATGGCATGAAAGAAAGGAGTGAGAAAATGACAGAAGTAAAAAACAGCAGTGTGGACTTATTGTCCAGACAGATGAGCAGTGGTACAAAAAAGGCGGATGAAAAGGCGGTTGACAGTTTTTCAGACTTTAAGGCCATGCTGAAAGGAAGCAATCAGAAGAAGGACCGCAAAAGTCCGAAGGCAAAGGAAGATTTGGAAGATGTTAAAGTTTCTTCAGAAGCAGCAGAACTTGCCGCAGCCAGAATGGCAGAGGTTCAGACTCTGGACAGAGGTACCTTGAAAACCGGAGAAGAGCTGATGACCGGGTTTGCAGAAGCTGTTGGAACAGAAGAAGTTCCTGTAACTGTACTTAGAGAAGATCAAAATATCCGTTCAATGGATTCTTTCCTTGCTTTAGACCATTTCCGCCTTCAGAAACTGACGGAAAGCAGTGTGGGACTGAATGGATTAGAAAAAGAAAATCAGATACCGCTTCCGGAAGAATCGGCGAACGTACCTCAGTCCCTTTTTGCAGAGCAGAATAATCAGTCTGAGAAAACAGGGGAAAAGGAAGTGCAGCTGTGGAATTCTCCCATACAGAATTCTGAGATCTCAGAACCTGCCAAAGAGGAAAAAGGAATTTTTCAGAATAAGCCTTTAACAGGGACAGAAGAGAATGTTCTAAAACCGGCAGAAAAAGAGCAGACAAAGATTCCTGAAAAGAATGCTGCTGAGGAAGATGAGACCCCCCAAAATGCTCTGGAGGTACTGGGGCAAAGGCCGTACCAGTCTGCGGTTCCGGTGGAACATGGGTCTGAAAAGATGGAAGAGGTTCATTTATCTGCAGATACGGAACATGTGGAAGAGCTGGAATCAAAGCTGTCGGAACAGATTTTGAAACAGGTACGCGGAGGAAAAAGTGAACTGGATATTCAGTTGGAGCCTCATAACCTGGGGAAAATCCGGATTAAGATTTTTTATGAGGATAATCAGATCAGCGTATCCTTGCTGTGTACAGAGAGCAAAACTTTAAAGCTTTTATCGCAGACAGCAGGTGATTTGGGGGCAATTCTGGAAGCCAATCTGGAACGTCCTTTCCAAATCCAGGTGGACAAGCAGGAGATTGATTATTTAAACCAGCAGCAGGACCAGAATCCAAGACAGGGACAGCCGGAACAGCATCAGGGAAGGCATCAGGAAGGAAGCCGCGAGGACTTTATCCAGAAAATGAGGCTTGGGATTTTTGAAATGAATGGCGCTGATGAAGATGGCGTTGGTTACAGATAAGGAGAGAGACAGTGGCAAATGTAAATGGATTAAGTTACTATAATTCTTTGGGAGCCCTTGCAAGCAGTACTACGACAGCCAGCAACAGTGATCTGACAACGGAAGGTTTTTTCAAGCTTCTGGCAGCGCAGTTACAGAATCAGGACATGTCAAACCCCATGGATAACTCTGAGATGATGACCCAGATGACCCAGATTGCCATGATGCAGGCCATGAGTAATTTTTCTACTGCAATGAATGATTTTGCCCAGGTCAATACCATTAATTACGGAACTTCCATGATGGGAAAAGAAGTTATGCTGGCAGTTCAGGATAAAAACGGAACAGTTAAAAAGATTACTGGAACTGTAACCAGAGTGGATATTTTCGGAGGAAATCCAACTCTTTATATCAATGATGATGATAAGACGGGTTATCCGGTTGCTAATATTATGTCTGTCTATGAAAAAGGGCATACACCGCCGGCTGATTTAGGTGACTCAAAGGATAAAGATAAAGTGGACGGAGTGAAAGATCCGGAAGATACTGAGAAGACCCCAGAAACTGATACAGATAAGGACAGTGTAGGTGATGATTAATGCTAGGTAAAATAAACCAGCATGAGGAATTAATGCAGCTTAAGCTGCGAAGTGCCGGGGCAGTGTCAAAACCAGCCGCCAGCTTTAATGAAGTGTTTCAGCGCAGGATCGGAGAAAAGGAAGGATTACAGTTTTCCCGTCATGCAGCAGAGCGGGCAGGTCAGCGCGGAATTGAGATGTCAGATTCTTTTCTGAATGATCTCCAGTCAGCTGTGGAAAAGGCCCGTTCCAAAGGAGCGAAGGATGTAGTGATTATCAGCGACAGAGGTGCGTTCATTGTCAATGTACCCAATAATACGGTGGTAACAACCATGTCCGGCAATGAAATGAAAGAAAATATATTTACCAATATCGACAGTGCCGTTTTATTATAGCTGGACCATTTATGGAGGCTTTTCCTGTATGTCCGACTGACAGCAGGATAGCGGCAGTTAAAAAAGAAGGGAAGTAAAATTATGGTCAAATCAATGTTTGCCGGTGTAGCAGGTCTTAGAACACACCAGTCAAAAATGGATGTTATCGGTAATAATATAGCTAATGTTAATACATGGGGATTCAAATCAGGAAGCATGTCTTTTAAGGATACCATGTACCAGAACACATCCTCAGGCTCCAAGGGAAGTACTACAGCGGGCAGCTACGGCGGCAGCAATGCGAATCAGGTAGGATACGGTGTAACAACAGGAAGCATCTCCTATGATTTTTCTATGGGAAGCCCGTCTCCTTCTTCCAGAAGTCTGGACTGTATGATTGATGGAAGCGGATTTTTCATCGTTGGTCCTATGATTAACGGGGAAACGCTTCCGTTGGAAGGAGAAACCACGGTTGGGGAAAGCGGCTTGTTCCTTTCCAGAGTAGGAAAATTTGATGTGGACAATCAGGGGTATCTGGTTGATGATTCAGGTAATTATGTTTATGGCTTTACGTCAAATGAAAACGACGGAACCTTTAATACCAGCGCCTTGGCTCCTTTGAGACTTCCTACCAATGCTCAGATGGATGATATAAACAAGGGAAAGGTGACTGATGGTATCACCGCAGCACAGAAAAAGTTAGATGAATCTCTGGCAGCTCTCAATTCTTTGAATGCGTCTCTTGGAGTAGCAAAACAGGAATACATGGCTGCAGCGCAGGCTTATCAGGAGAAACTTGATCTCCCTGTCACCATGGGAACTGCTCCTATTTCTTACAGCGGATCGGTTTCTGGATTGGATGGATGGCTGAAGGGTGATGTGAAAAAGGCCATGGATGATGCCTATAAGGAATGGGTGGCTGATCCATCTTCTGCTAAAAAAGCTATTTATGATGCTGCAAATTTGTACTATGATGAGATGAATTATGAAGTTATCAAGAAAAAAGCAGAATTAAATGCTCCAGATGCTCTTGCTAAAAACGCCGCTACATTAGGTGATATCTGGACTGATTATAAAACAGCTTATGATGCTTATGTAGCTGCAGATCCTACAAGTACAACCTATTCTGACCTTAAAAAAACGTTTGAAGAAAAAAAAGCGGCACTGGAAGCTGTAGAAGCAGCTTTATTGAAGGTTGAGCCAAATTCCATACAGGGACAGCATGAATCTAAGAAATTAGAAAGGGACAAAGCAGCAGCTAAAGTAACACTGGCTGAAACAACCGTGGCAAATGATAAAAAAGCATTACAGGCGGCCAGAGATGCGGCAGGAAGCAAGACGGAGAACAATTCCCAGGCTAGCAGTGACTCTCCGGCAAAAATGACAAATTATCAGATACAAAAGGACGGAACTGTGGTCGGAACCTCGGAAGACGGCAGTTCAACAGTAGTAATCGGTAAAATTGCTCTGGCAGGTGTACAGAATACCAGCGGTCTGGAAAAAACCACGGGTTATTACTATACTCCGGGAGCCAATGCAGGAAACATTGGTGTTTATGAGGCTGGAGGTGCCCAGGGTGAGGTTATGGCAAATTACTTAGAAATGGCTAAAGTAGATCTTGCCACAGAGATGACAGATATGATTACCACTCAAAGAGGTTTCCAGGCCAACTCAAAAATTATTACAGTTACAGACCAGATGCTGGAAGAACTGGTTAATATTAAAAGATAATATTTTATGATTCATAGAGGCGGTTGAAACCGTCTCTATGATAAGAGGAGGCATTGTATGATTCATCTTACAAGGTTGAATAATGAAGAATTTGTGATTAACTGCAATCAGATTGAACGAATCGAATCCATACCCGAGTCCAATATTGTTCTGGCCAGCGGGAAGCATTATGTGGTAAGGGAAAGTGTAGATGAAATCATCGACCGGGTAATGGAATTTCATGCTGAAATACAAATTCGTGTACAGAAAAAAAACAGTTAGTTCAAGTTTTATTTGAAATACAGGAGGTTATTTATGGATCTATCATTGGTCATTGGCTGGGTAGCGGGACTTGCCCTGATTATTTATGGAATCGGTATGGATAAGCTGACAAACTTTGCGGACATACCCAGTGTTCTTATTACCGGAGGTGGTACAATAGCGGCACTGGTTGCCAGCTTTCCATTAAAAACACTGGCGCAGATTCCAAAACACATTGGAATTATGATCAGTGCGAAGCGGTATAATTCTGCGGCTGTCATTGATATCCTTGTGGATATGGCTAAGACTGCCAGAAAGAAAGGCCTTCTGGTTTTGGAGGAGCAGGCAAGCGGCATCAAGGATCCTTTTCTGAAACAAAGCGTTATGCTGATCGTGGATGCCATGGATGCAGAGAAAATCAGAGAGATGCTGGAAAGTGAAGTATCAGTCATGATGGACCGCCATGAACATGATGTCAGTATTTATGACAAAGGATCGGGAGTGGCTCCTGGCTTTGGTATGATCGGTACTCTGGTGGGATTGGTTAATATGTTAAAAAACATGGATATGTCAGGAAATGGGGCAAACAGCCTGGGAGCAGACATGTCTGTGGCTTTGATTACCACCTTTTACGGCTGCGTTATGGCTCATTTGTTTTTTGCTCCCATGGCGAAGAAGCTTCGTATCCGAAATGATGAAGAAGTTTTATATAAACAGATAATTATTGAAGGTGTTTTGTCCATTCAGGCAGGGGACAACCCAAAATATCTGGAAGAAAAGCTGTTATCCTATCTGTCACAGAAACAGCAGGGGAAAATTGCAAAGAAAAATTCTGCCAAAGAAGTAAACGGAAATGACGCTTAACCAGAGCAAAAAAGAAGGGGGTCTGCGAGCCTGCTGTTATGCTCACGGAAAATAGGAAAACAGGTGGTTGTATGATAAAGAAAAATAAGCAGCCGGAGGAATCCGGAAGCTGGATGGATACATATGGAGATATGGTTACATTACTGCTGTGTTTCTTCGTTCTCTTGTATTCCATGTCTTCCATGGACCAGACCAAGTGGAAGAACCTGGTACAGAGTTTTAACCCAGAAGCTTTGGAAAAGCTGGAGGAACAGATTGATGAAGCCTCTGAAACTGCTGAACAGCAGGAAATTCAGGACTTTGATGAGTTGTATTTATCTCTGAAGCAGGTGGTCACAGAACGAGATATGCAGGATTCGGTGGAAATTACCCGTGGAGATGGCTTCACTTTTATTTCATTTCGTGATAAAGTGTTTTTTGACGGAGACAGCTCCGTTCTTCGGCAGGAGGGAAAAGATGTTCTGGAACAATTTGCAGTCTCTATGCAGCAGGTGGAGTCAACCATTAAAGAGGTGCAGGTACTGGGACACACTTCCCAGGGAGATCCCAGCAGACCTAATAATATCCGCAACGACAGAATGCTTTCAGCTCAGCGTGCTGCAGAGGTAGTCATTTATCTTCAGAGCAGAAGTGCTGTTTCACCGGACAAACTGGTGGGAACCAGCTATGGCCAGTTCCGGCCGATTGCTCCTTTTGATACTGAGGAGGGGAGGGCACGAAACCGCCGTGTGGAGATACTGATAACAAAGAGTGATGCGGTAGAAAAATCTCTGGAAGAGTATTATGACCAGATATATCAGAATTATCAGGACGCATTAGGCAATTAAAAAATGAAGCGGAGTGAAACAAATGGCTGAAGTATTATCCCAAAGTCAAATCGATGCGCTGCTCAATTCCTTTCAGGTAGGAGATGAGCAAAGTCAGGATATTGACAAAAAGGAAAATGAAGTAAAATATAGAAAATATGATTTTTACAGCCCGAAGAAATTTACAAAAGATCGGCTTAAAGTTTTAAACAGTATATTTGATAATTATTCCAGAATCGCGGGTTCTCAGATCAACAGCCTGTTCAGGACTTCCAGCGAGTTGTCTGTTACGACGGTAGAGGAACAGAGGTATTATGAGTTCAGCAATGCTCTCAGCGATAATGATGTTCTCACTCTTGTAAATGTGAGACTGCCGGATAATTCCAAAAATCCTCCTCTTCTGATCAATGCAAGTATGTCGCTGATGCTGAGCCTGATTGACCGTATGCTGGGAGGCTTGGGGGTGGAAAGCAATGTGGATATGGCTTATACCTATACGGAAATCGAGATGGCCTTATATCGCAGAGTGATTCAATATATCGTCGGTCCTTTAAAAGATTCCTGGTCAAACTATATTAATCTGGACTTTGAACTGGAAAGACTGGAAGGAAATCCCGGCATGTTTCAGGAAATCGGTGTGGATGAGACGATTGTAATCGTTGTTATTGATGTGGAAATGGAGGGCTGCTCCGGAAGGCTTAGTCTCTGTATTCCCGGAAACCTTCTTATGAACATATACAACATCATGGATAAGCGGAGAGCCAGCGCCATGGGTGAAGAGCGAAACAGCCAGGATATTAAGATGGAGATATTAAATAATATCAAATCCTCTGACCTGTTGGTTCGTGCCCAGATGGGAGACTCTGTCATTACACTTGACGATGTTTACAACCTTCAAGTAGGAGATGTTATTGATCTCGGAACACCTAAGGATTCCGATATCAAGCTGTATGTGGGGGATCAGCCATGGTTTAAGGGGCAGTTAGGCGTTCATAAACGGAATGTGGCAGTCCGGGTGGAAGACCTTGTTGAAAAAGGAAATTACCAGGCCAGTGAAAATTGAGCCAGGGATTATATAAAGAATTAAGGATAATAAAAGGAGATGTATGAAAATGGCGAAAATATTATTAGTAGATGATGCCGCATTTATGAGAATGATGATCAAGGACACTCTGTCTAAAAATGGATATACCGATTTATACGAGGCGTCTGACGGAGTGCAGGCTGTACAAATGTTTTCTGAAATCAATCCGGATCTGGTAATTATGGATATAACCATGCCCAATATGGATGGGTTGGAAGCCTTGAAGGCTATTAAGGCAAAAGCTCCGGGCGCCGCAGTTGTTATGTGTTCTGCTATGGGCCAGGAAAGCATGGTAATTGAAGCCATCAAGTCCGGTGCAAAAGACTTTATTGTTAAACCGTTTAAACCTGACAGGATTCTTAAAACAGTTACAGGTATTATCGGTTGACTTACCGAAGAGGAGGGGACAAATGTCATTTTTAAGTTCCATGAACATAAGTGCGTCAGGAATGACTGCACAGCGTCTTCGGCTGGATATTGCATCGGAGAATATTTCCAACATTGATACAACCAGAACGGAAGCGGGCGGACCTTATCAGAGAAAAATGGTGGTGCTGCAATCCCAAAATGAGAATAATTTCCGGAGAATTTTGATGAATTCAGCCGGTGTAAGCAGACAGCAGAGTGTAGGCGGCGTCAGGGTTTCACAGATTGTACAAGACCCCAGTCCCTTTAAACCCGTTTATAATCCGGAACATCCGGATGCGGATGAAAACGGCTATGTGCAGATGCCTAATGTGGATTTGATAAAGGAAACAGTAGACAGTATGTCTGCATACCGGTCCTACGAGGCCAATATAACAGCGTTTAATGCCATAAAGACAATGGCCTCCAAGGCATTGGAAATTGGGAAATAAGGCATGGCTTGGCATAGAGGGCTAAATGAGTATAAAGGGAGAAAAGTTGTATGGATTCAAAGAATTTTAGCGCATTTGAAATTGATGCCATAGGCGAAATACTGAATATAAGCCTTGGTGCCTCGGCAACTGCAGTATCTACCATGCTCAATGCCAGAGTTGATATTACCACACCGGTGGTTAGGGTGTTGTCAAAGGAAGAATTTGAAATTTCAAACCTGGAACCGGCAGTCGGAGTGGAAATTACATATATTGCAGGACTCAGCGGAAGCAATATCATGCTTTTGAAAAGGCATGATGTAAAAGTGATTGTGGATATGCTGATGGGAATGGAAACGCCTGAGGAAGAATTTGAATTAAACGAACTGAACATCAGTGCAATCTGCGAAGTGATGAACCAGATGATGGGGGCATCTGCTACGGCACTGTCTGAGTTTTTAAGTAAGACGGTTAATATTTCAACTCCAAGTTCCTTTGAAATTGCTAATGTGGATGATTTCAAAGATAAGTATTATGACAACGGAGAATTCATGGTCGTGGTAGGTTTTACGTTAAAGATTGCAGACCAGCTGGAAAGTGAATTTATTAACGTGATGACACCAAGCCTTGCAAAAGAGCTTGTCAGGGGATTTCTGCCTGAAGAATTGATAGCGGAAGATGAAACGGTTTCAAAGCCTGAGCCAATAGCAGTGCAGAAACCAGCAGAACCAGAACATCCAGCTGCTTCTTCCGGTGGCATACTGTCCCAGGAAGAAATTGAAAGGCTGTTGGCAGGAAACTTTGGAACAGAAGAAGCTGTAAATGAGGAGCCGGCCCCAGAGCCGATTACCGCTCCCCCTATGGCTGAAAGCAGTCAGAAGGAAGAACCAAACATGGGCGGAACCAGACAGGCGGCAGCAACCCAGGCAGAAGTGCCACAGATGACTGGAGGCGATCAGATGGCTATGCAGCAGATGATGAATCAGATCCAGATGCAGCAGCAGATGATAAGTCAGATGCAGCAGATGATATCTCAGATGCAGAAAGAGCCTGAAAAATCCCCGGCGCCCCAGGAGCCTAAGACCATAAACGTGAAGCCTATTCCTCAGAACAGCTTAAAAGAGGGAAATACCGATTTTGAGGAACAGGAAGAAAACCGTGAGCTGATCATGGGAGTTCCTCTTGAGGTATCTGTGGAAATTGGAAGAACCAGAAAACTGGTAAAGGAAATACTTGAATTTACCAAGGGCTCTCTTGTAATTCTGGATAAGCTGGCTGGAGAACAAGTTGATTTATTTGTAAATGGCCGTTGCATTGCCAAGGGTGATGTGGTAGTAGTTGACGATAACTTTGGTATCCGTATTACAGAGATTATCAGGAAAAGTGCGGAATAGAGAGGAAGTGGCTGCATTTGAACAGTGTGATTAGTCTGATTTCAGCGCTGATTCTTACGGTTTTGATCCTGTATCTGAGTTATATATTTACCAGAAGCCTTGGGAAAGGGCTAGGGATGAAACGGGGAGGAACCAGTATGCAGATGCTGGACAGGCTCCCTCTTGGTCAGGATAAGGCAGTTGCAATTGTCCGTGCAGGAAGCCGCTATTATATGATTGGTATTGCATCTTCTCAGATAACCCTTCTGGCTGAGCTTTCAGAGGAGGATATCCCCAAGGAAGCCCTTGAAGTTGCTCCATTTCCCGGAGCAGAGGGGTATGAGAGTTTTAAAAAGATATTAAAGAAATATACAGACAGAAACAGGGATGATGTATAAGGAGGAACAAAATGAATACAGATGCCTTGATTAATATTAATGGAGGCCGGGTGCCAACTCTGGAAGTTCTCCTTATTATGACCATCATTTCTCTGCTGCCCTCCATTCTGGTGATGATGACCTCCTTTACGAGGATCATCATTGTCCTGTCTTTTACCAGAAACGCTTTGGGCGTTCAGCAGAGCCCTCCCAATATGGTGTTGCTTGGAATTGCATTGTTTTTAACACTATTTATTATGGATCCTGTAATTAAGGATGTGAATATCAATGCTTATCAGCCTTATATCAGGGAAGAAATAACCCAGAGAGAGGCCCTGGACCGGGCAGCAGTTCCCATGAAGAAGTTTATGCTGAAGCAGACGGAGACTTCCACTTTAAATTTATTTGTTGAGTTATCCAATACCGACAGTCCTGAGAACGTGGAAGATCTCCCTATGACAGTTGTGATTCCGTCTTTTATGACCTCGGAGTTAAAACGGGCATTTACGGCAGGGTTTATGATCTTTTTACCGTTTTTGCTGGTGGATATCATTGTATCCACGACTTTGATGTCCATGGGTATGGTTATGCTTCCGCCGGCCATGATTTCTCTGCCATTTAAGCTGCTGCTATTTGTGACAGTCAATGGCTGGGAACTTTTGTTTACCAATCTGGTAAACAGCTTTCATTACTGACAGGAGGATTGAAATATGGCAGAAACTGCAGTAAACGGTTTGCTTTTTGAATTATTTGGAGCCGTGGTTAAACTGGCCGGACCTGTGCTCATTGTCAGTATGATAGTCGGCATTGTTATTTCCATTATTCAGGCAGCTACCCAGATCCATGAACAGACCATTACCTTCGTTCCCAAGCTTATCGTCATAGGTCTGATGCTTTTGATGATGGGAGACCATATGATGACAACTCTCAGTGATTTTACAGTGAACATTTTTAATTCCATGCTGAGATAAAAGGAAAGGAAGATTCAGATGCCGGAAATAGGACAGATGATGATGTTTTCCCTTGTTTTTATGAGGATGTCAGGTTTTATTTTGCTGAATCCCATATGGGGCAGAAGAAATATTCCGGCACAGGTAAAGGGTGGCATGATTATGGTATTTACCTTGCTCATTTACTCTTTTTCTTCGGCTCAAGTGCCGGAGCCTGTGAATTCCATTGAATTTGCGGTGCTTCTTCTAAAGGAGTTTGCCGTTGGATTTGCCATTGGTTTTGTCATAGAATTATTTATTATGGTTATCGTTTTTGCAGGAAGCATCATTGACTATCAAATGGGATTGTCCATGGCAATGATTTACGATCCTCAGACCAATGCTCAGATTGCCCTTACAGGAACCATTTTCCAAACTTATTTCATGCTTTTATTCTTTGCAGTGGATGGCCATCTTGCTCTGCTGAAGATTTTTATAACGGCAGCTGAGGCAATTCCTTACGGACAAGCTGCATTGGGATCTCAGGCGGCATGGGCCATGGTAGAAATTTTTATTCAATGCACGGTCATGGCGGTTAAATTTGCATTTCCCCTGATTGCCGTTGAATTTCTGACTGAAATTGCAGTAGGGGTACTGATGAAGATAATTCCCCAGATCAATGTGTTTGTGGTGAATATACAGTTAAAACTGGTGCTGGGTTTTTTTATGCTGATTTTCCTGTTTTCTCCTATGACAGGTTATGTAAGCGGTCTGATCAGTCAGATGCTTATAAACATTGAGGATATAATCAGACTTTTATAGCGTAAAGGATGTGATGAAAGGAAATGCCGGATTCTTCAAAAACCGAAAAAGCCACGCCGAAAAAGCGGACAGATGAACGAAAAAAAGGAAACGTTCCGCTCAGCAAGGATGTGGTTATGATAGCTTCTCTTCTTGGAAGCTTTATCATGTTGAAAATGCTGTTTCCCTTTATGTACAAAACCATGCGGGATTATATGATAAAATATTTGAGTCTGGCTCCAGTGGCTGAAAATCTGTCTGATTATACTACCGGAGTTTTCCAGGATACCATGTGGGCTGTTGTAAAGGGGGCTCTTCCTATTCTTTTGACAAGCGTTGCATTGGGGGTGGTGGGAACCGGAGTGCAGACAAGGTTTTTGTTTACCAAAAGCAAGCTGACTCCTAAACTCAGCAATTTGAATCCCATTGAGGGAATTAAGAAGATGCTGTCTTTAAAAAATGTCATAGAACTTTTAAAGAATATGGTAAAGATTACTCTTTTAGCAGTGATTCTTTATCAGATTATAAAAGGAGACTTAAGACCACTGTCAAGAACTATTGATATGGATTTAAAAAACTCGGCAGTATATGTGCTGAGTGCGATTATGGATATGATCTTCCGGGTTTCTATGGTATTTCTGGCTGTTGCCGGATTTGACTTCTTTTATACACGGTGGGATTATGACCGCCAGATTAAAATGTCAAAGCAGGAGATAAAGGAAGAATTTAAACAGACAGAAGGAAATCCTGAAATTAAGGGACGTATCCGTAGTCTCCAAAGAGAAAGAGCCCGCTCCAGAATGATGCAGTCAGTCCCTGAGGCAGATGTTATTATTCGTAATCCTACTCATTATGCAGTTGCTCTTCGCTATGATATAGAAAAAGATGTTGCCCCTGTTCTGGTAGCCAAAGGCCAGGATGAACTGGCATTAAGGATTGTGGCTCTGGGTGAAAAACATGGAGTACATGTAATTGAAAATAAACCTTTGGCAAGGGGGATATATGCCGGCACCCAGGTGGGAGCTGCGATTCCTTCAGAATATTACGGTGTGGTCGCTGAGATTCTGGTATATGTATACCGGTTGAATAACAAGATCATAGAATGAGGAAATCATGCCAGAGAAACTGAAAGAAGCGGTGTAAAAGAATGAAGACATTACTGAAAAATTCTGTAGTAGTATTTGTCATGATGATTGTACTTCTATTGATTATTCCATTGCCTCCGTTTTTTATGGATGTGATGATTATTATAAATATTGCCATTTCCATGATTATCCTGCTGATAACCATGAACATAAAGGAGCCTTTGGAATTTTCCATCTTTCCTGCCCTGCTTTTAGTGACGACTTTATTTCGACTGGGATTAAATGTATCCTCTACAAGAAACATTTTATCAAACCAGGGGTCCTCCGGCCAGGTGATTAAGGCTTTTGGTGACTTTGTTCTGCAGGGAAATGTGGTTGTCGGTTTTATAATATTTCTAATTATTGTTTTAGTAAACTTTTTGGTTATTACAAAAGGAACGGAGCGTGTATCCGAGGTTGCGGCCAGATTTACCCTGGATGCTATGCCTGGCAAACAGATGGCTATTGATGCGGATTTAAGCTCCGGTCTGATCAATGAGCAGGAAGCAAAGACAAGAAGGTATAAAGTCCAGAAGGAAGCGGATTTTTACGGAGCCATGGATGGTGCCACCAAGTTTGTAAAGGGAGATGCTATTATGTCCCTGATCACTACTGCCATTAATTTTATCGGTGGTGCAATTATCGGTATGGTGCAGTCAAACCTGGAATTTGGCGAAGTAATGTCTATTTATTCCATTGCAACAGTAGGTGACGGACTTGTTTCACAGGTTCCCGCTCTTTTAATTGCAACTGCCACCGGTATGGTTGTGACCAGAGCTGTATCAGAAGGCACCCTGAATGAAGATGTATCGGGTCAGTTCATGGCTCAGCCGAGAGCGATTATGCTTACCGGCGCTGTTATGATCGTGCTGATGCTGGTGCCTGGAATGCCCAAGGTGCAACTTGCAATTATGGCGGCAGGCCTTATTGCAGCAGGATATCAACTAAGTCATAAGGTTCGTACAGCTGCCATCGGTCCATCTGAGCTGGCTGCAACCATGACAATGGCTGAAGAGGCACCGGAGACGTCTGCCAATGAAGAAGCATACTACCGGGATGTGAACAACGTCTATGCCCTTATCAATGTAGAACCCATTGAGATGGAATTCGGTTACAGTCTGATACCTCTGATTGATGAGAACAGCGGAGGTAAGATGATCAACCGGATTGTCATTTTCAGAAGACAATATGCCCAGGACATGGGACTTGTCATTCCTTCCGTCAGACTGAGAGACAGTTCCAGTTTAAATACCAACCAGTATATTATAAAGATCAGAGGGGAAGAGGTAGCCAGAGGTGAAATTTTGGTGGATTATTATCTGGCACTGGAGCCTCCGGGCCTTTCCGGCGAAGTAGATGGAATTGAAACCGTGGAGCCGGCTTACGGAATTCCAAGTAAATGGATCAGGCCTGAGAACAAAGAGATGGCGGAAATTTACGGGTATACCGTTATTGATCCTCTTTCTGTTATGCTGACCCATTTATCGGAGACAATCAGGCGGCATGCTTTTGAACTGTTAGGACGCCAGGAGGTGATGCAGCTTCTGGAAAATGTAAGGAAGAATACACCGGAGCTGGTCGATGAACTGATGCCGGGACAGCTTACTTACGGGGGCCTTCAAAAGATTCTTATTAATCTTCTGAAGGAAGGTGTTCCCATTAAGGATATGGAAACGATTCTGGGAACCATAGCAGATTCAATTCCTGCTACCAGGGATATGGATATGATTACAGAGAATATCCGGATCGCCTTAAAGAGAACTATAACCAGAATGTTCTGCGAAGGCGGACAGATGAAGGTTCTTACTCTGGATGGGGACCTGGAAAAAAATATTATCGGGAGTATGGCAAAAGGAGAACAAGGCATCTATCTGGCTCTAAGTCCGGAAGTGATGCAGTCTGTGATCGGGCAGATGGGGGAACAGATGAAAAAATTTGCGGATTTGGAACAAAAGCCGGTGATTCTTACCAGCCAGGTAGTAAGGCTGTATTTCTACCGTTTGGTGGAACAGTTCTATCCCAATGTATATGTCCTTTCCTTTAATGAGATTGCCAATAATATTCAGATCCAGGCAATCGGAAATATTACCCTTTGACCGTTCTTTGTGTCAGAAAGGCAGTGTTAGTCGAAATGGAACAGGATTTAAGCCAATATACTAATGAAGAATTATTAATTAAATATAAGCATACGAAAGATATCACGATTAAACATGAACTGGTGATGCGGTATATGAACATGGTGAGAAGTATATCCATTCAGATGCGTGATGTGTACTTAAGCTTTGCCCAGGTAGAGGATATCGTCAATGAAGGAGTGCTGACCATTATGAGCGGCATTGAAAAGTTCGATCCTGACTTGAACGTAAAGTTTGAAACATACATCTCCAAGCGGATTCGCGGAATGATCATTGATATGGCGAGAAAGCAGGATTGGATCCCCAGAAGCGTAAGAAAAAACGCCAAAGAGATGGATAATGCTGTCACAGAATTATGTAACCGTCTGGGCCGCTTTCCTACCCCCCAGGAGACTGCTGACCATATGAACGTGAGTCTGGAAAAGTACCAGGAGACCCTTGGAAAGTCCAATGTTTATAGTGTTCTTTCCCTGGATATGGTCCTGGAGGCAGGAAGTGATAACAAAAAGGTAGTGCAGCTCCCTTCTATAAACGAAGATGACCAGCCTGAAGATCACTATCTGCAGGAAGAATTTAAACAGGTTTTGGTTTCTGCAATAAATAATTTAAAAGAAAATGAACAAAAGGTTATTTCACTGTACTATATGGACGAATTAAATATGAAGGAGATTGCACATGTCATGAGCGTCAGCGAGCCTAGAATTTCACAGATTCACTCCAATGCGATTCAAAAGCTCAGGCTGTATCTGACTAATTTCATAGATGGGAAATAGGAAGGGAGAAAAGAGATGTTTCATGGATTTTACAATCTGGCATCAGGAATTCTGTATCAGACCAGGAACTTAAATGTGATTGGAAACAATATGGTCAACAGTGGGACAGCAGGCTATAAGCCTGACCGCATGGTCAGCACCACCTTCCGTGATGAGATGCTTTACCGCACCGGAAATCGTGATAAAAGTAATGCAGCCCAGTTAGGGTCCGTATCCATGATACGTGCTTCCAGAAGTACAGAGACTAGCTATGATCAGGGAGCAGTGGAGGAGACGGGAGGAAACTTGGATTTTGCTCTGACAAAACCAGGGTTCTTTGCTGCCCGGAATTTTGCAGGAAACCAGATTTACACCAGAAACGGTTCTTTTACGATTGATGATGAAGGATATCTTGCAATTCCCTCTCTGGGAAGGGTCCTGGGAGAAGATGGAAATCCCATTGAAATTCCTTCCGATCATATTAATGTGGACAAAGACGGCAATATCTACGAGGTTCCTATAAAAGGTCTTGGAACTGGGGAAGATGGGGAAAACATTGAGGAGCAGGAGCCGGTTCTTTTGGGCAAAATCAGGGTTGTGGATTTTGCTGATTACAGCCAGCTTGTAAAGGGAGATAACGGCTCTTTTACCTCTGGAGCCGAAGGAAATGCAGCAGACGGTGGAATTGTATGGAATGCCTTGGAACGGTCTAATATTGATCCTATAGAAGAGATGACCCAGATGATTACCAGTCAGAAAGCCTCCCAGAGTGCGGCTCAGGTGCTTCGGATATACGACCAGCTTATGAGTAAAGTTTCCAATGATATAGGCAGATTATAGAGGGGAAGAACAAGATGAATCAGTCTTTTTATATCGGCGCTTTAGGCGCCTTAAGCAATCAGGCAAAGTTAAATGTGGTGTCCAGCAACATTGCCAATGTAAATACATCAGGCTTTAAGCCTCAGTACAGCGTTTTTTCTGATTTGATTTATTCTCAGGCAAGGAGTGCGGAGGGTGGAAATGCGGCCAAAACAGGAAATGGAGTCAGAATGGATTATACAAAAACCGACATGACTGACATGCCCTACCGGGAAACCGGACTTGAATATGATCATGCCATAGCAGGGGAAGGTTTTTTCATGCTGAAAGATCCGGCGACAGGTGCTATTACATATTCGAGAGACGGACGTTTCCAGCTTTCCCAGTTAGAGGATAAGTTTTATCTGGTAAATACCTCTGGAAAAAGGGTTCTGAACATGGATCAGGAGGAGATATCCTATGATGTTAAGCCTTCCGTTTATCCCGGACAAGAAGAGGAAGAGGACGATATAGAGGATGAGGAGCTTGAAGAAGGGGCTCATGATCCCAAGGCTATAGGCATATATACTTTTATAAGAAGGGATGGAATCGAAAGCTCAGGAAATAATGAATTTTCAGTGACTGGAAAAAACGGAGCCCCCATTCTGCTTGAACAGGCAAAGGTTATAAAAGGCGCCATGGAAGTATCAGGCACAGATTTTGCAAAAGAAATGACTAAAATGATGGAAGCCCAGAGAGCCTATTCTTACTCCCTCAGAATGGTGCAGACCTCCGAAGAGGTGGAGGCAACCATCAATACGCTTCGTCAGGGATAAAGTGACCACTAGGAAGGAGAGCGGTATCATGAAGATAACACGCTATGATGAAATGAGTGGATTGGGATTAGACTTAATCCGTGAGATAGGCAGTATAGGAACTGGAAATTCAGCTACAGCTTTATCTTCCATGTTGGGAAAGGCCGTAAGAATGACACTTCCTGATGTACAGATTCTCGGTTATAATGATGCCATTAAGTTTCTCGGAGATCCGGAGGAAATTGTGGCTGCCATACTGGTAAAGATGTCGGGAGAAATCAATGGGCTGATGCTCTTTATTCTCAAGCTGGATTTTATTAATGAAGTTTTATCCAGCCTGATGCAGCAAAATATTGAGGACTATTATCAGTTAAATGTTCTGGAAACCTCTGCACTGGAGGAGGTTGGAAATATTATCATATCTTCTTATGTCAACGCAATGTCCACTCTCAGCGATGTAACCATCAACTTATCTGTACCGGATATAGCTGTAAATATGCTGGGTGGAATCTTAAGTGTGCCTATGGTGGAATTCGGTTATCAGACGGATAAGATGATGATGATCAGCGGTCAGTTTATAATAGGCGGAAATGTGCTTCATAGTGATCTTCTGATGATGCCGGAAATTCAGTCGCTGAACTTTTTAATGGAAAAGCTGGGGATAAGCAATGGATAAAAATCTGACAGTTGGAATTGCTGATATGAAGTTTGCGAGACAGGAGGGAGTCCTGATTACCTACGCCCTCGGCTCCTGCATTGGGATCAGCTTGTACGATCCCATGATTAAGCTGGGAGCCCTGGTTCATATTATGCTTCCGGAGGTCTATGGCACAGGTGATGGAAATGTATTTAAATATGCTGATACCGGACTGGCCGAGACATTTCGAAAAATAGAAATTATGGGAGCCAGAAAACCCAGACTGATTGCAAAGATTGCCGGTGGAGCAAAGATGTTTGAACTGCAGGGAAACAGTACCCTGGGCAACATCGGAGCCCGTAATATTGTCAGTGTAAGACACATCCTTCATTCGCAGGGAATCCGCCTTGCTGCTTCTGATGTAGGAGAAAATTATGCCAGGACCATGTCCTTCGATGTGAGTACTGGAAGAGTCAGAATCAGAACCTATGGCAGAGCGGAAATTGACTTATAAGCATTATGAACCGCAAGAAATATGCCGATATTTCAGTAAGCAGATGTTTTTGCTGATTATATTGGGACAAAGGAGAAGAACTATGGCAGAAACAGATATTTTGTTAGAATCAGGAACCAATGAGATTGAAATAATGCAATTTACCATTTATGGTGAATTATACGGTATTAATGTGGCAAAGGTCCGGGAAATCATGATGTCAGATAAGGTGAAGCCCATCCCTCACGCACATCCTTCTGTAGAGGGGATTTTTAAACCCAGAGATATCCTCCTTACGGTCATTGACCTTCCTCATTATTTAACTGGAAGTTCAACAGAGCAGCAGCCAAAGGACTTATTCATTGTTACCAATTTTAATAAGCTCCACATTGCATTCCGGGTACACAGCGTTGTGGGCATCAGCCGAATTTCCTGGAAGGATATCCAGAAGCCAGACGATACCATCAGCCGGGGAGAGGAAGGGGTGGCAACAGGTATTGCTCAATGCGGAAAGGATTTAGTGACTATTCTGGATTTTGAGAAGATTGTTGCAGAAATAGCACCTGAAACAGGAATCCAGTTAGATGAAATATCCAGGCTTGGTCACCGGGGGCAGATTGACAGCCCTATTCTGATTGCAGAAGACTCCATTCTTTTGACAAAGATGATTGAAGCCTCTCTTAGAAAGGCAGGCTATGAAAACCTGACTTTTAAGAATAATGGCCAGGAAGCCTGGGATTATTTAAATGAAATCAAAAATGATTCGGATTTTGCTGATAAGGTGAGTTTGATTATTACGGATATTGAGATGCCCGAAATGGATGGACACCATCTGACAAAGTTGGTGAAGGAGGATAGGGAATTAAAGCATATTCCGCTTATTATCTTCTCTTCTATGATTAATCAGGAATTGATGATTAAGGGTAAGAAGCTGGGCGCAGACGAACAGTTGTCCAAACCAGAAATCAAGCATCTGGTAGAAGTGATTGATCACCTGCTTGAAAGGAGGTAAAAAATGGACAGATATGTCACCCGACAGCCTATTAAGGCACTGAAGGAGGACAAGATTATCGGCTATGAGGTGCTATTTCAGAAGGATTATGATTCCCTCTACAGCAGCTCTGATGTGGCAGCAGCAGATACTATTGCAGGTTTTCTGATGCAGAATACAGAGAAAATTTTTCAGGATAAACTTACATTTGTAACATTTACACCCTCTCTGCTGTTTAGAAACACGCCGAAAATTTTTGATAAGGATAAGCTGATTATCCAGATCGAAGATCATGTGATGATTCATCCGTTATCACCTGCGATCATTAAGAGATATTGTGCAGAAGGATACATTTTTGCTATTAATGACTTTCAGTTTTCTCCTAAATACTTCACCATGCTGGACTTTGTCACGTACATAAAGGTGGACATCAGCAATAAGCATGATGGAAGGGAGCGAGTTTCTTTAAGCAATCTTATCAATACCATGAGAGGTTTTGATAAAAAGTGCATCGCAACCGGGGTCAATACGAAGGAAGATTACGAACTGGCCGTAGAAGTAGGTGCAGATTTTGCAGAAGGCAGCTACGTGGCAGAGGCAATGGCCAATAAGGTAAAGCGAATGGAATTTCTGGAAGGAAACTTTTTCCAGCTTGTTGTAGAGGTGTCTAAAGATGAGCCGGATATTGAACTGATAGAAGAAATTGTAGGTCATGATGCGGCCTTAAGTTATGCTCTTCTTAAAATCGTAAATTCCGCTTATTTTGCTCTTCGCAGACGAGTATCCTCTATTCGTCAGGCTTTGGTGACTATGGGTATCAGTCAGTTAAAGCAGTGGGTATATCTCCTGAGTTTTAACAATGATTTTGAGAAGGATGAGGCCCGTGAGGCCATGATGAAGCTGTCTTTCCTCAGAGCAAATTATGGCATGGCTCTTTCCGAACATATAAAAAATTTACCTATCATCCGTTCAGAAGTATATATGATGGGAATGTTTTCTACCTTGCAGTATATGATTGACGCGCCATTGGAAGAAATACTCGGGGAGGTTCCGGTAGCCCAGGAAATCAAGGATGCCTTAATCAGCCGTGAGGGGATCTGTGGAGAACTTTACAGGCTCATTCTCAGCTATGAGAATGCGGACTGGAAGGAAGTAAAGCATCTTTCCAATGAATTGGGAATTCCCTCCGGTTTGCTGGCACAGACCTATATGGATTGTGTTGAAACTGTAAATGAAATTTGGAATGGAATTATAAGCAGCAGTGCATATCAGGAAACGGATCCAGCAATGCAGGAAACCCACACCTAATGGTGTGGGTTTTCTTTTACAACAGCACATGCTTTGGTCATTTCCACCACAACTTGCTGGGTAAAGCGGGTGGAATAAAAGTTTAAAAGAGGGGAAACCGAATCACGGTCCACAACAATGTATTTGGGAGGAAGGTGAGATAGAGCTAATGCTGTCACATCGGCGGTGCAGTGATCACAGGAGCACACCTCAAAGCTTTCCATGTATTGTGGTGCAGCATTTTTTATAATGTATTCCATGACATTTAAATACTGGAAAGAAGGAATCGGCGGTTCAATAATAATTTCCTCTTTGGCAATCACCTTTTGGGGTATTTCGTTCTCAGCAGCAATCTCTTTTGAGACGTTTTTCTCAGGTTCTATTACAGATGCATCCAAGGAGATGTCAGCCGTCTCAGCTGCCTCCAGCTGTTCCTTAATCAGCTCTGCCACAGGATCAGGTGCTGAAGAAGACATATCAATGATGGAAATAGGTGTTGGTGAAGATGAGGGCTGATTCATGCTGGTAAGCTCTTTGATGGCCTCTGCGGAATCAGAGGTTTGTTTGGCAGCCAGATTTTCTTTGGCGGCCTCCTCCTTTGGAGACTCAGAATCATCCCCGGCTAACAGATTCATAACATGAGCTGTTTTACTGCTTTTTCTGGCCATTAATTTAAATCTCCTTTTATTATCAGTTTTTTCTCTGCCTAATCAATTCCAGCACTTCATCAACTAATTCCCTGTAATCCCGTGCGGGATTAGACCGGGGAGCATAATCCAGAAGATTTTCTCCTTGAGCAGGAGCCTCCGCCACACTGACACTAGACCGGATATGGGCATTAAACACTGTAGAATCAATCTGGGAAGCAATCTTTTGAGCCATTTCCTTTACCTCTCGGGAAAGGAGGGTTCTGGGGTTGTATTTATTAAGCAGTATACCAAGAACCACCAGCTCCGGATTAAATGAGGAACGGACGGTGTTGATTGTATCTTTAATCTGGGCAACTCCCATCAGACTTAAAATTTCCGGTACCATGGGAATAATTAAGTAATCGGAGGCGGCATATGCATTTATGGTGAGGATGTTCAGTGCGGGAGGAGTGTCGATAATAATATAGTCGTAATATCCTGCCACTGTGGAAAGAAGGTTTTTCAGCAGGCATTCCCTCTGCTTCCCTGTAAATTCCAATTCCGCACCGCTTAAGAGGATGTTGGAGGAAATCACATCACAGCGATTTACAGAGCGGATGGCCTCTTGCAAGGTGGAAGTTCCCTTTAAGACCTCATAAATGGTTGCTCCTGATTCAATCTGCAGTCCGAGGCTGAACCCTAAATTCCCCTGGGGGTCCAAATCTACAGCCAGAACTCTTTTATTATTCATAGCCAGGCCACAGGCAAGGGAGCAGGAAGTAGTGGTTTTACCTACGCCGCCTTTTTGATTTGTAATTGCAATTACAGTTGACAACTTCTATTCCTCCATTCGTAAATTGAGATAATACTATTATCTTTAGTATACAATATGTCGATAAATAAGTATAGCAAAAACAAGAAAAAAAGCGAATTTTGAAGAATTAAATCGTCTGTATGTTTAGAAAGGAGTTTTATATATGGCATCAGTATATAATAGTGTGACCAGCGGCAGTTTATCCTCTTCCATTAAAGGCTACGGCGGCCTTGCCAGCGGCCTGGACAGGGACAGCCTGATTGAAGGAATGACAGCGGCAACAAGGGCAAAAATAGCAAAACAGCAAAAGAGCAAACAAACTTTTCAGTGGAGACAGGATGCTTACCGTTCTGTTAGTTCCAAGCTGGTTGAGTTTTCAAGAAAATATACTTCTTATACAACCCCGGAAACCAATATTTCCAGTGCTGCCTTCTGGAACAGCAGCAGTGCTACAGCGGTCGGAACCAACAGCAAATATGTTCAGGTGACAGGAAGCTCTGCCAGTGCTTCCAATGTTTCTATTGTAGGAGTAGAAAAGCTTGCCAAGAAGGCGTCTATGGTTTCAACCGGCGATGTCTCCAAAAGGGTATTGGATACAGGCTCTATTGATGTAACTGAAGAGTGGGCGGTAAATAATTTGGAAGAAGAGAGCCTGACATTCCAATTGGGAAATAGAACATTTAGTATTCGAATGAGTGGTGGTGACTATTCTACTGGAGAGGAAGTGGAGAAAGCCATTAATGAGGCATTGAATGCAGTTTCTATAGGTAATAAAAAACTTTCGGATTATGTTCAGGCAAACGTTACAGGAGATAAGACCACAGCAGTTTCTTCAGGTAACTTCGATTCTCCTGGTTATACACTGGACTTTAATGCTACAACTCTGGGAGAAGAAAATGGACTCCGGTTGGTAGGAGGAAGTGAAAAGGCATTAAAGGCCCTTGGCGCTGATATTAAACAATTGGAAGATAAAGAATCACAATACGGTTTAATTAAAGCTGATGGAATAGCCTCCAAGCTGGGTCCCCAAGAACTTTATAGAAAAGAAACCTTTGAGGACAAAATAGATGGAAAAAGCATGACCTTTATTTACAATGGCACTACAAGGTCCATCAAGTTGTCTTATGAAGCCGGAGCAACGCCAGAAGCGACCTTAGAAAACATGAGAAAAGATATTGAGGAAAAGCTGGGGAAGGAATTTGGGTCAGGAAGAATTAAAGTAGGTGTTGGAGCAGGTAACAAACTGCAGTTCTCCACTACAAAGCCTGATGGAAGTTCTGATTCATCCTCTGATTTGATTATTTCCCGTGCTGATACAGGTGTAATCGGTAAGAATGGTGCTATAGATGTAGTTGCAGGTGAATCTAACCGCCTGAGGCTGGATGCAACCTTTAAAGAATTTTTGGAAAAGCAGGGAACTATGCCAGATCCAGAGCCTGGTGCCGGAGACTCCCTAAACCTTAAAATCAACGGGAAAGATATCCAGGGACTTACATATGGAAGCACAATGAGTGAAATTATTAAAGCGATCAATGACTCTGATGCAGGAGTAACTGTGGCTTATATGAGAAGTGCGGATCGTTTTTCCATTATAGCCAAGGAAGAAGGCGCATCTGGAGAAGTTGATATTCAGGCCGGCGGCGCCAATGCGCTTTTATTTGGTTCCCTGGCAGGAACTAAAATACAAGGAGAGGATGCCGTACTCCATGTAAAATACAGCGATTCCTCTGCCGTTACCGAGTTAACCAGGGGAAGTAACTCCTTTAACCTGGATGGATTGACTGTTACTGTAAATGGAATCTTCGGAACTTATGATACAGATGGAAAGATTGTAGATAATAAGGACGGAGCCGTTACCTTCAATACAAAAACAGATTCTGATAAGATTGTGAAAGCAGTTTCTGAAATGATTAAGGATTATAATGCAATCGTTAAGCTGGTCAATGATGAGGTATCTACTAAGCCAAACCGGAAATATTATCCTTTGACAGATGAACAGAAAGAAGATATGAAAGAAAGCCAGATTGAAAAATGGGAAGAAGAGGCCAAAAAGGGAATGATGTTTGGCGACTCTGAGTTAAGGAGTCTCTCTGACAGTCTGCGTTCTGTTTTTCAGGTCTATGGTGATGATTCAGCACTTATGGAATCAATTGGCATTACAAAAAGTACCGATTATTCAGATAATGGAGCGCTGGCATTTGATGAGTCTAAATTCCGGGCAGGTCTTGAAACTTCTGGAGAAAAGATACGGGATTTATTTACAAAGAAAGCGGATACTGCTGCGGGAGACAAAGGTGGACTTGCAAGCCGTCTGACATCAGTTATGGATCAATATGCCTCTACTACAGGTTCGGTAAAGGGAAGCTTGATTGAAAAAGCAGGTTCTATATATGCACCCAGCAGTGTTCTCTCCAATGTTTTAAAGAAGTCCATGGATGAAGTTGATAAGTATATTGAACGTCTTCAGGCCCAGCTTAAGGTTGAGACGGACCGGTATGTAAAGCAGTTTACCTCCTTGGAGACAGTAGTTTCTCAAATGAACTCTCAAAGCAGTTGGCTGAGTTCATTTGGTGGTTAATAAAGGATGGCGGTGTACACAATATGAATGCTTATGGTTATCAGAATTATAAAACGCAGGCAGTAAATACTATGACTCCCGGGGAGATGTTAGGTCTTCTCTATGATGAACTTTTAAAACGTCTGACCAGAGCCGAACTTGCCTTGGAAAAAAAAGATTATGAGCTTTTTGATCAGTCTATGAAACGTTCTGTCAATATTGTTCATTATTTAAAAAATACATTGAATTATGATTATGAAATAAGTAATGAACTGAATCGAATGTATGATTTTTTTCTATATGAATTTAGCCGGATTAGTGCAGGAAGAAACGTAAAGGTTATTTTGGAAGTCAGACCTTTGATCGTGGAGTTAAGAGATTCCTTTAAAGAAGCACAAAGATTAAGCAGTTAAAAAATAGGGCCGGAGGGAATAATTTTCCTCCGGCTGTTTAAAACTCAGACCTAAAAGTGAGGAGGATAAATATGGAAAATGCTATGTTGATTGAAATTCTAAAAGAAATGCAGAAGAAATATAATTATATATCTGAAATTGAACGTATTACCCGGGAAATGGGAGATTCTCTGTCACGAAATGACAGAGAATCGGTTCAAATACTGTTAGGAATGCGCCAGGAAGAGATGGAAAAAGCAGATGTATGCACTCGAAATGTGGACTGCCTGTTATCTGCGCTGCTACCGGAAGAAGGCTGTAAGGTAAAGGGCTGGTTAAAAGGAAATAATGATGTAATACCTGACACCCCTGAGGCCCTAATGCTGTTAGAAAAAGGAAAGAGCATTCATCTGATATTAAAACGAACCATTGAGTTGGACCGGCACATAAGCCTGCGGCTGTCAGGAAAAGACTCTTACTATCATTAATCAGCAGGGCCTATCATCCAAAGAGGACCTCCGTTTGAAGCCTGATAATTTAGTTCTTTTAATATTAAAGAGGGATCCCATTCTATTTGAGAATTTTTATATTCATTTACATCAGCGATTTTGATCATTCCATTTTCCGTAAAGCGGGTAAGGACGATAAAGTGTCCGTTTTGAGTAAAGTGCCCTTTTTTCATAAGTGCCACAATCAAATGTCCGGATTTTAATGCATTTTCCAGCCCCTGTACCGTGTAATCTTTAAAGGGAGCAGCATTCAGGCCATATGCAAGGGAACTGTCCAGAATCAGGCGGTGATAAGAGCCCTGTCCGGGAGCCCAGGATTTATTTTCCACTGCCCACTGAGCCATGTCAGGAGGCAGTATCTGATTTCCCGTAAGACTTGTGACCACCATGGCCATAACAGTAGGCCCGCAGCCGTAAGTGGAGAGAGGGTCTTTTCCTCCGTACAGAAAGCTTTCCCATCTTATATCAGACTGATTGTAATAAGTAAGAGGGCCGCATGCGCTATCCAGCATAAGATCATATCGGCCTTCCTGAGGAAAATCAGCCGCCAGAGATACCGGACTCTCCTCTTGAGCAAAATCTGAACTAATGACAACTTCTTCAGGGATGGTATGTCCAAGGGCAGGAGAGGATATAAACGGAATTCCGGTTAAAAACAGAGTCCGGAGAAAAATAAAATGGATGGAGTTCAATGCATTCACCTTTCCAGTAATCGTGATATTGGTTTCATTTACATATTATTTATCGAACAGTTACATGTTAAAGTTAAGATTGCCTAAAAAAAACCGATATATAATATGAAAGGGAATTTATGTTACAGTAAATAGTCTGCTGATAACGGTAAGTTTCTTATAGATTAAGGGTGGAATAATGAATGAGTAAAGGATATGAAGAGAGATATTTAATGACATTGCTGTCATCGGTCATGAATCAGAAGGAAACACCGGCGCCCTTACGGTACTTGAATTGGGAAAAGCTGTTCCGTATTGCTGATTATCATCGAGTGGCTCATATTGTTCATTACGGAATTATGGGATTAGACGAAGAGATTCCGCAGCCGGTCCGTCAGCGATTTTTTGATAAATATTTAGAATCTGTTCATCGGATTGAACGTTTGCATTCTGCAGAAAGGCAGATCCAGACTATTTTTGAAAAGAGAGAGATAAATTGTTTCTTTCTTAACTATGCCGATATAGTCAAATGTTATCCTATTGAAGAAATGTGCTGCAGAGAATCTGTTGAGATCGGTTTGAAAAAAAAAGATACTGTGTCGGTTAAAACTATCTTTTTAGAAGCGGATTTTGAAGAACGGTATACGGAAGTCTATGGAGAATTGTATTACAAAATTCCTGGAAATAAAGTTTTATGCTTTAGTCATATTATGTTTTTCAGTAAGCCTATGCAGAAATTATATATAAATTTATTTCGTGCTTTGCCCAAAAAGAATGGATTCAATTATATCAGAGAGATGAATCCCACTGAAATGTATTTGTTTTTCATTTGCCGGCTGACAGATTCATACGCCAGGGGAGATATTAGTCTGAACCAGATTGTAGATTTTTGGGTGTTTTATAAAACCTATGGAGAAGTTTTTGCATGGCCCTATATTTATGAGCAATTAAAAAAACTTAAAATAGCAGAGTTTGCAGAGCATTTGGAATATCTCACTCTTCGCTGGCTTGGTACCGGAGCAGGAATTGAAAATATGGAAATATATGATGCAATGGAGTCTTACATATTTAGTAAAGGGGCAGAAGGCAGGGAAATTAGTGCACAGTTACTCCCCTTGATTACAAAGGTTGCAGATTGTTATGCCAGGGACCGGAGAGCAGAAGAGTTAAAACGCCTGGTAGCCTGGATGTTTCCAGATCGTTCATACATGGAAACCATATATCCGATGTTGGAGAAAACTGGTATATTCCTATTCTTCTTTTGGATACTTCGCCTTGGGAGGTATGGGCTAAGGGTGGTCGTTAATGGAATGGAGAAGGGGACTTTAAACTTTAAGAAAAGGATGAGCCAACTTTTCAGGAGACATAAACAGAAACCAAAAGATGATGTACAACCAAAGAAACACGAAAACCCGGAAGAATTAGGTCTTGGAGAAAAAACAACGGATATACCCAAGTAACGTTAGGTATCTCCGTTGTTTTTTTTGTTTATTAAATCTTTGATAGTGGAAAGAGATCCTTCGCTTAGAGGTGTGGAAGCAGCCTCTTGATTAGCTGAGACAGCTTCCAACAGTTCTGTACGTAGGATGGAAACTTCCTTCGGTGCATCAATGGCCAATTTTACCCAATCATTTCCTATATCAACAATGGTAACAGAAATATTATTTCCAATGGTAAGAGATTGGTCTTTTTTTCTTTGAAGAATCAGCATACTAATCTCCCTTTTTAATAAAGTCCCTGAGGGGATGACGGAAACGGTAAAGAGGATTATCTAGAATTACTTGTCTGGCTTCGCGGGTTTTAGTATTTACCACAATAGGTGCTTTTAAGTTTACCGTACTATTTTCCATGGGTTCATGAATGACACTAATAACGTAATAGGAAATATCAGCGTCACCGCTATCAGCTTTTAAAAGTCTTTGGTCTTCAGAAGATAATACTGGTTCATATTTTTCAAAAAACTGAAAAGGATTCATAAGAATAAAAGAAACACTTGAGTCTTCTAAAGACTGCAGACAAATCAAAGCATCACTGTTTTCCAGAAATGCTAAAGGAACATAATCTTTTAAATCATTAAAGCCGAACATCCCATCAGAAAAATGAATAAATTCTTCTTCTGAACAGGAAATTTTGCCAAAATACTGGGTGTTGATTTCCATTGTGGGTACCTCCAGGGTATAGGATTAAGCGAGAACATCCATTGAAGTATGATTAAAATGGCTGGCTGCACTTGGAGGAACATAAAGGGGGCTTCCAATATATTCTATATTAACATCAGGCATTTGAGTAATAGACATCTCAATATTTCCTGGTATGAATTCAAAGTTTCCATTCGCCACCTTTATATCAAAACTTAATTTGTCCGTCTGGTATTGCATTGAAAGGTCTGGATCGGACCATTCAATATCAGGGCCTGTAGTGGGAATAAAGCGTAAGCCGAATTCTCCTGTAGGCTGTTGAGCCCGTTGGCTGAATATCTGATCCAGGGCATTGGGGATTTTTAACAACATGGCACTCTCCTTTGCGTATGCAGCTGTGGCTTCCAAAGCAGCTGCCGTACCTTTTTCAGCAGACTGCCGCACACTTTCCATTGTTGTGGGACAAACTGAATTACGTGCTTGAAATGTATCAAGACTCAAATTGATAGGGCGGTTTTCCATGGTCAGTCCACCCTTGCTTCTGTTAATTACAAGGCCGGATTTAGTACTTGAGTATTCCAGTCTTGCTTTTTGGATTTTCATTTCATATTCCATGGGTATGGTTGTAATTTTAAGCAATGCTTCCATATAACACGCCTCCAATCAATGTTATTTCATGAAGTCAATAAATGATGGGGATAAGATACTGGTTCCAACTTTGAGTGCAGCATTGTACGCGTATTGATTCCACATATAATCAGTGATCGCCTCAGCTGTATCTACGCCTTCTACCTTTAACATCTGTTCCTGGAGAGAAATATCATTATTTTCCAGACGATTTTTTGTAGTGCTTAAAAACTCTGATTTAACTCCCAGATTAGTGATTTCATTTAATACATTAGTTCTTAAGGATTTAAATTTATCTGCTATTTTGCCATATTTTTCTGCATCAAAGTCAGTCTTCTCCAGTTCATCAGCCAGTTGGCCGGCCAGTACGATCACATTATCGCTAAGACCATCAGCATCTTTGCCGAATCCAATTGCTTTGATTCCGGGAAGGGAAATGTCAAATGCACTGGAGGGGACAACTCGGTCAATTCCATCAAGAGAAAGTCCCATGCCCAGATCCACATAAAGAGACTCCTGGGATAAAGGAAGAAGCTTATTCGTATAATCCGGATGAGTGGAATCTAAATTTACATCTATTCCCCGATAAGTAAGGGAACTTCCGTCGGCAGACAGCTCAAAGGGAGGATTCTTCCCATCGGAACCAGCAAATAAGAACGTATCCTCGTAGGTAGAATTAAGGCTTAAGGTCATAGACTTTTGAAACTGGCGGATGGCAGTGGAAAAGGTCTGCCGTTCATCCTGGCCCTGCTTGTCGCCGCTTAAAACCTGTATATTATAATCTGCACTAATGGTTTTTATAGCATTGGATATTTGTATCAAAGCATCTTCCTGACCATCCTGCCGGGACTGAACATCCAGCAAGGTTTCTAAGTTATCTTGATTCTTATAGTATTTCCGATGAAGCTGAGAAGCGCGGGCAGCAGAAGCAGGGTCTTCAGAAACCTTATTAAAGCTTCTCTGAGTCATAACACGATTTCTGGATTGATTTAAATTATCCACGGATCTGCCTAAATTGCTTTTATAATTCCTCATCAGCGCAGTTGTTGTAATTCTCATTGCAAACCTCCTGTCTTTTATCTTATCGTCCTACAAGGCCCGTACTGTTAATTAGTATATTTAATGCTTCATCAAGGGTTGTCATCAAACGAGCAGCGGCGGAGAACGATCTCTGGTACTGCATCAGGCTGATGCCTTCTTCATCTAAGGAAACACCGGATACAGAGTCTTTGTTGTCAGCTGTTTGCGCAAGCACACTCATGTGATGAGTGAGAACCGTACTATTTGAAGCACTGTCAATACCCTGAGCGTTCTCCAGGTTGGAATAGCACTGGAAGAAGCTTCCTTTATAGAAAGGAATATTGTATCCTGTTTCAGGCTTGTACTCAAAACTCCGCTCATCAGTCAAAGCCTTCAACATTTTAAGAATATTATCGTTGGCAGTAGTTCCTGCATTTTCATTATCAGAAGAGATAATATAGATGGTATTATTCATCCAGTCATCAGAAATTTTAATGTTGGAAGCCGTAAAAGTTGTGCTTCCGTCAGAGGTTCGAAACAAGTTAAAGTCTCTTTTGTTATCAGGAGCTGGATTATATTGAAGGGAGACAGCAGTACCTGTATCATCAACTGCGACCTTTTTTCCATCTGTCATTATTGAATTATTACTTACCCACAATAATTTCCCATCTTTATATGACCATGTACCAGGTGAGGAAACTGAATCACCGTCAATATAGAGATCAGAAGCAGAAGGTGGATCGTTCAAGCTATTTGCCAGATTTTTCATACTGGCTTCCAAAGTTGCTTCAATCTTTACCGTACCGCCGGTGCCGTCTCCAAATATAACAGTTTTATTATTGATGGTGATCGTTTCTCCGCTTAAAAAGTTTCCGGTGGATTTGGAGAGATCCATGGCGAAGGTTAATTTTTGTTCAGGTGCAGAACTCTTTGATACAGTATTTGAACTGGACAGCATAGCTCCTGTATAAGGCCTCATACCTCCGGTATATTTCCCTGCATTTAAATCATTAAAGGTTTTAGCAAATACCTGAACAAAGGTTTCAAAAGATTTTTCGTAATAACCAAGCCCTCTGAAATCTGTAGAAGGACTATCTAATTCTCCGGATTTGTTTAAGGCATCCACGGTTCCTTTTAAGGACCCCTCTCTTAAATAAGCGGAAAGATCTTCGGATTTTAATGCACTTACATCTGACCCCATAGGAAAGTCGCTGGCTGGAGTCAGAAAGATTGAAATCGTTCCCTCCGGCTCTTTATTTCTCTCCAAACTGATGGAGGCATAGTTCTCGCCGTGCTCACCACCAGTGAGATTATAGGTCATTCCGTTTTCTGCTCTGAACTTTACTTCCGGGTATTCAAATTTCACATTTTTAGATACATGAACATCTTTATATGTGACAGATATGGGAAGGTAGCCGGCCAATTCGTCAAGTTTATTATTTCTTTCATCAAGAAGCTCCAAGGAAGGATTTCCCTGTACCTGGCTTTTCCAAATAGCGTCATTTAATTTGCCGATGTCAGAAAGGAGATTATTGACAACAGGAATATCTGTATTTTCCAGTCCGTTAATTGTTTCTTCCCTGACAGTTTTTAAATCGGCTGATTTCTGATGTATATAGTCTGTAATTACCTGGAATCTGGAACGGACAATGCTGTCAAACTCCCTGCTGTTTGCGTTGGAAGAAAGTTTGTCCAGGCTGCTGCTTAAATCACTGAGAGCCTGTTTCAAAGCCGCTTTATCTGTTTCATCAAAGATATCAGCTAACTGATCCAAAACAGCTTGTTTAGCATCAGCAGTTCCCACTTTGGCAATTTGGTTACGAAACTGAACATCAAGAAATGGGTCTCTTATCTGTGAAATTCCTGTAATCTCGACACCATAACCGATTTTGGAACTAGGAGCTGTGCTCATGGAGTCACCGCCCCTTGTATTAAAGCTTACTAAATCCACTCGCTGTCTTGTATAGCCTTTTGTATTAATATTTGCGATATTCTGTCCGGTTACATCAATAGCCCGCTGGCTGGCTGCCATGGCCAAGTGTGCAGTGGTAAAACCGGAAAAAGTAGAACGTGTCATAGTAGTCCCTCCCACTTTGCTTTATCTGGAGCCATTTCAGTTTGGGAATTTTGAATGGCCTTATTTATCATGTGAAGATTTATTTCAATCATAGTACGTGCGCTGTCGCTTGTTTCCTGGAACATCCTGACCTGATAGGAAAGCCGGTCAAATAGTTCTTTCAAATGGATATGTTCACTTTCCGGCACCTCCGTAAGAATCTGCTGGAATGTATATCCTTTAAAACCAAGCCGTTCCTGACATTGTTCCCTCTTCTTGTCAAGGCCTCTCAGTTTTAATATGGCGGCCTGCTCCTGATTCATGCAGTCTTCCACATAAGTGACACGGTTTTTTTTAGCTGCTTCCAATTTTACCTGTTCGATCTCGATCAGATTTTGGAATAACCGGATCAATTCTTCAATTACAGCAATAAAATCATTCATTGGAATCTACTCCTTTGTATAAAAGAATCCTTTCAGCGATCTTGTTTGCATCTACCTGATAGGTTCCGTTTTCAATCCGCTGCTTTAAAAGGTCCAGTTTTTCCTCAGAAGGGGTCTGTCTGATTTCGTTCATAAGGACATTCTTGAGGGTTGAGGCAAATTTGGAATCCCTTGCTTCCGGAGAAGTAAAGCGGATAGTGATTTCATCATAATTGTTTTTTCCCGATTCAGAAGGGCTGATTTCATTCTGATTTTGTCGTATCATGGAGGTATTATACAGCGTACTGAGATAGTTCGTAGAAATACGCATTTTTTACTCCTTTCTAAGAGACTTGAACATGCTGCTATTTTTTCATTACATTTATAATATCGTCAATTTCAACGAAATATTAACTTTCAACAATAGAATTTAATAAATTAAAGTGAACTTAAATGCTTCATCAATACTCCTGCAATGCCTGAACAGGAAACCTGCCTTGTCACAGCTCCTATGTTGTAGGCTACCATAGGCATTCCGTAAACAACACAGCTTTCAGCATCTTGTCCGATGGTAAATGCACCCTTTTTTTTCATGCTCAAAAGTCCGCTTGCTCCATCCTTTCCCATTCCAGTCATGATGATTCCAACAGAAGAGGGCCCCGCTGTTTCCGCCACCGACTGAAACAACACATCCACAGAGGGGCGGTGTCCGCTTACCTTTTCTCCGGAATAGCAGCTTACGGTATAGCGGCTTCCTGTTTTAATCACCTTCATCTGAAGATCTCCTGGGGCAATAAGCACTTGTCCTCTTTCGATAACATCTCCGCTCTTGGCTTCTTTTACGCTCATGGCACAGAGGCGGTTTAAACGGTCTGCATACATCTTGGTAAAGCCTTCCGGCATGTGCTGGGTCACCACAATTCCAGGAGTATCAGCAGGAAGCTCCTTAAGGACCTGCAATGTGGCTTCTGTTCCGCCGGTTGAAGCGCCTATGGCAATGATGGTATTAGAGGCGTTCAGGCTGAAAACCGTTTTCCCAATTGGAACCCTTATGGTTTCTTTGGAAGCCGTAGAAGACGCAGGAACTTTTATAGCTGCCCGGGAGGCAATAAAGATCTTACTGGTTAAAGTATTTAAAAATGTGCCGGCAGAATTGCTGCTGGACATATCAGGCTTTCTGACAAAGTCCACGGCGCCTGCAGAGAGGGCCTCAAACACGTTTAAATTGACAGATGAAACCAAAATAACCGGAACCGGATATTTTGGAAGAAGTTTTTTTACGAATTCAATGCCATTGACCCTGGGCATTTCTACATCCAGAGTAACTACATCAGGTTTCAGCGCAGGAATCTTGCGCTCAGCATCGAAAGCGTCAACTGCATATCCGATCACTTCTATATTGGGGTTTTTAGAGAGATTATCTATTAATACTTTACGAAACAGCAGGGAATCATCTACTATGAAAACCCGGATTTTATTCGTCATAATTTATTCCTCCTGTTATTTAGCTGAAGGCGAATCTAAATGCCATTCAGCAATCCGTGTAATATAAAATCCATTTACTGAAGTATATAGCTTTGACGACAGTAAATAGATTTTATATTACGCAGATCATTCTTTTCTATAAGTGGCCGGCATCAGATACCGGTAAGCAGTCTTTTCTTTGTTGATTGTTTCTGAATGCCCGATGAGTAAGTATCCTCCCGGAGCGGTTGCATCATAAAAACGCTGAATTAAACCATCCTTGGTGTTCTGGTCAAAATATATCATAACATTTCTGCAGAAAATCACATCAAATTTCAGCCGGAACCGGATAGGATCCATCAGGTTAAAGGTCTGAAAGATAACATTTGATTTGATTGCAGGAGATACGGAGTACAAGTTCTGTTCCCTGGACTTGACAAAATATTTGGATCTCCAATCAGGAGAAAGGTTTTTTAAGGAATCCTCATCATATACTGCTTCCTTTGCAGCCTTTAATGCGTTCTGGGAAATATCTGTAGCCAGTACCCTGGTATCCCAGAGGGCGGCTTGCGCCCCCAGGGCCTCCTTGATGATCATGGAAATAGTATAAGGTTCTTCGCCGGAAGAACAGCCTGCGCTCCAGATACTTAAGACCTTGTCCTTTTTAGCGTTCATTAAATTAGGAAGGATAGTATCACGAAAAAACTTAAAATGTGCTTCCTCCCGCATGAAATAAGTGTAGTTTGTGGTAAGCTTGTTAAGCATTATTTCCAGATCAGCCGGATTCTTTAATGAAAGAATATGATCCACATAGTCGGTAAAGGAAGTAAATCCCATGGCTGTAATGGTATTTGACAATCTTCCCATAATAAGCTGCATCTTTTTTGAGAGGTCGATTCCATAATTTTTTTTAACGAAATCTACCAGCCGTATAAAATCCTGCTGCGAAATTGTTAACATAAGATAGCCATCCTTTATGAGTTATTGACTAAGGTTTCACAATCCAGGAGAAGGACAACAAGGTTATCCGGCATGGAAATCATGCCGCTGACCAGTTCCTCCCGGTTATTGGCCGGAACTGGAGAGATTCTGGAATAGTCGATGTCAAGAACCTGTTCCACGGAGTCCACAATGATTCCTAAAAATACAGAATCTACGTTCAGCACGATGACACAGCTTGAACTGGTATATTCGATATCTGGTTTGCCAAGTCTTGAACGGATATCCATAATAGGAACAATCTGTCCCCTTAAGTTAATGATTCCCTTTACATAGGCCGGTACCATAGGCATAGCGGTGATGGTATGGTTGGTAATGATTTCAATAATATAATTGGTGCTTACGCCAAATGTCAAGTTATCGGTGCGGAAGGTTAAATAACGCTCTGTGGTCTCTGTCCGGTTTGATGTAAACTCGTCGGTTGTAGCTGTATTTTCTGCTGGCATTTGAATTCCTCCAATTTTAATTAATAATACCGGTTGTGTGATGCGGCATACAAGTTTAGAACATCTAATATGATACTGATATTGCCGTCACCCAGAATGGTACAGCCGCTGATGCCCGAATCCTTAATATTAAAGCTGTTTAAGAATACAGGAAGGGGCTTTACAACAACCTGCTGTTCGCCTAAAAGGTCATCTACAAAGAGGCAGTAAGATTTGTCCCCGGATTCCACCCAAACCAGAATACCGTCTTCAATGCTTGTGATTTCTGTCTCAATATTGTAGAGTCTGTGGATGCGGACGATGGGATAGAACTGGTTCATACATTTGACTATTTCATTGCCTTCTGTATCGTAAATCACGTCCTCATTCTTCACCTTAAAGGACTGGCGGATATTTGCAATCGGAATAGTAAAGACTGACTTTCCAACAGAAATCTCCATACCATCCACAATGGCCATGGTGAGAGGGATTTTTAAAGTAGTGCGCATTCCCTTGCCCAGTTCACTGGTAATGCTTATGGTGCCTCCGATGTTTTCCACATTTTTCTTAACTACATCCATGCCAACTCCCCGTCCGGAAAATTCAGTCACTACTTCGTTGGTGGAAAAACCTGGAGCCAGGAGAAGTGCCAGAATTTCTTTCTGGGTGTATTCGCTTTCCGACTTGGTGAGAATGCCGTTTCTTTTTGCTTTTGCAAGGATTCCGGCAGGATCGGCTCCCCGTCCGTCATCGCTGATGGAGATAATTACTTCATTGGTTGTATGGCTTGCAGAGAGGATCAGTTCTCCCTGAGGATCTTTTCCTGCGGCAATACGCTCCTCGGCTGTTTCTTCAATTCCGTGGTCCATGGAGTTGCGGACAATGTGCATGATCGGATCGCCTATGCTGTCCACGATGGACTTGTCCACTTCTGTACTTTCACCAATAATGGTCAGACGCACGTCCTTTTTAAGTTTCTGCTTCATATCGCGGACAATTCGGTTCATCTTCTGAAATACGCCGGAAACAGGCACCATGCGCAGGGACATAACAATGTCCTGAAGATCATCGGTCAGCTTGCGAAGCTGTCTGGTAGCCTTTAAAAAGCTGTCAAGATTCTTTAAGTTCTGAATATCAGGAGAGGAAGTCACCATAGATTCTGTAATAACAATCTCGCCTACGATAGCAACCAGATTATCCAGCTTTGCCAAGTTTACGCTGATTAAGTTCTGCTTGCTGGGCATCTGGTGCCCGTTGTTTGCAGCAGGTGAAACTGCCGCGGCAGAACTTTCCCTGGCAGCAGGAGCAGAGGCAGCAGCAGACTTCTTTTCTGAAACAGGAGCCATTTTGGTCCGTGGATTTTCAATCAGCTCATAGGAGCGGATGTTGTTTAAATTGTTAATCTGTGATATAGCTGAATCCGCTTCTGCCCGTGAAGGCAGAGCCAGGAAGAACCCTTTTTCAATAATAGTGCCGGCGCTTAAGCTGTTTGTCTCCACGTCACTGGGATAAGAGTTAAATTCCAACCCAGATTCTTTTAAGGAGCTGATCAGCATAAATGCCCGCAGATTTTCCATCCCACACCCCTCATCAAAGAAGATGCGAAGAAAGAAGGCAGCCGGATCATCGGGGCATTCTGCCAGCTCGATTCGGATATCTTCCAAGGTTGCAGAAGATGCAGGTGAGGCTGAGGCAGATGTTTCAGGAGAAGCTTCCTGAGCCTTAACCGTTTCGGAAGGTTTTGCTTCTTTCGCAGCAGGAGGCACTTCTTTGCTGATTTTTTTAAGAAAGCTATTAATTTCCAGAGTCAGATTGTCGACATTATCACTAAGCGGCTTGTTATTTTCAACCTTTGAAACCTCAGCACGAAGCATATCCGTGGAACGGAACATCAGGTCAAAAAGAATGCTTTTGTGAGAATTGTCAAGAGAGTCCAGACCGTTTTCGCGGATAAAAAAGAATAAATCTTCAATGTGATGCGCAATATGCATTAAAGAAGAGAATTCCATCATTGCAGAAGAACCCTTTACAGTGTGCATAATTCGAAAGATTTCGTTTACGTCATCCACTGTAAAATCGCCCGCTTTTTCGGCTTCTATCAGGAGTTCATCTAATTGCTCCAGTAGGGAATTGGTTTCAAAGAGATACATATCAAGCATATTATCCATGCCGTTATCCATAATATCTACACCGCCTTGTCTAGTTTAGTATATATATGTTTATCGGTATGGCTGACTAAAAGATAATAGTAAATTCAGTATCCTTTTGAAAAATATATGAATCAGCAGTTAAATGGAGGCATATTATGGCAGATATTTTAAAAGTAACCACACCGCTTTCCGGTTACGATAATACAACGATTAAGAACCCATCCCAGGCTGGTCAGGGGACCCAGATCCAGAATCCCGTTGATCCCACCAGGGTTATGCGGGGAGACAACCGGACTGATTCCGGCAGAAACGGGGAGCAGCAGCTTGCCTTCCGGTATGGTTCCAATTTTGGTTCGTTTCTCAATATGGTAAAGAACATGCCGGATTTATCAGCGGTCTTTACCGATGTTTTTTTTCAGGGAGAAGAGATACTTACAGGCGGAGTCATGGGAGAAGATGCCGCACAGCAGATCGCTTCTTTTTTTCAGGCGGCGCAAATGGATGGAGAGGAGATATTTCCTTTTCTAAAGGAGCAGGCGGAATCGGCAGTCCGTTTCAGCGGAGGCATCTTTGACCGTCTTCGGACTGTCATGGCAGAGACCAATTCTGTGGACTTAAAAGCAGAAATTTTAGATTTTATCAAGAAATTTAACGATATGTCTTCCGGAAAGCATATTCTTCATGATATATTTAATACAATAAAGGATATGGAAGGGTATGTTTTCAAGCAGACCAGGGAAGATATCGACGCTCTGCTAGGGGAGCTGGATTTGGCTGCACCTCAGGGAGAAACTGAGGGAAACAGCTCTCTTTTAAAGGAAAGGATTCTTCCGTTTCTCGCACGCTATGTGGCAAATAGCCACGACATGGGAACCATAAGGGACAAGATATCCCTACTGACGATTCTTATGGCCAGATATGAGAATGGCAGCAGGCAGGAGGTTTTACAGTCTTTTTCCAGACTTGCAGGCTATCAGGGTTTCCGGAAATTTTTCGGCGACATGACGACAGACCAGTTTGATCAGATGCTGGATCAGGTGGACATGGATAAGGCAGCAGGAAAAAACCAGTGGGCAGATAAGTTTGTGGACTTTTTAAGGACTGGTGTAAGCGGAGGAACAGGACTTGAGAACAAACAGGCATTTCAGAATATGCTCCAGTCCCTGGTTTTAAATGAAAGCGTCTACATGCCCCTTTTACATCTGGCGTTTCCGGTAGAGATAGATGGGCGGAAAATGTTTTCGGAAATGTGGATTGATCCGGATGAGTCAGGCAGCAGTACCCAGTCAGGTGTAAGGCATACGGCCCGGATATTTGTGAAGTTTGATATCAGGGATTTGGGGAAGTTTAAGCTGGTTCTGCTATACGGGGACAATGCAGCTTCTCTGCAGCTTTTTTATCCGGAAAAGCTGCAGAAATCGGAAGCAGGGATACAAAAGGGAATAAAGGCTATTCTTGAACGGCATCATTTCCGGGCAGAGAATGTTTATCTCCAGGCGGGAGGCGGCCCTTCTTCTCCTTTGGAGGTGTTTCCTAAAATCCAGGAAAGGATGAATTCAGTCGATGTCAGAATTTAAAAACACATTGAATAAAAAAGCGGTAGCTTTAAAATATGATGAGGCGAAGAGTTCGGCTCCTGTAATTGTAGCTTCCGGAATGGGATACATGGCAGAGAAAATCATTGAAACAGCCAATGAAAATGGTGTCCCGGTTTACGAAGACAACTCTCTGGCAACTCTTTTGACCCAGCTTGAATTAGGAAGCCAGATACCAGATGAACTGTATCAGGCAATTGTGGATATCTATGTTTACTTTTTGAATTATATGCCAGGTGCTCCGGCAGAGCCGAAAGAAGTCATCTCAGAGGAAGAAGAGAAAGATACTGGAGAAGAATTAGTAAAAGAGGAAATGGTGGAGCAGAATGATGTTTGATGAATGTGAAAAAGCGTGTGTTTATTCTTTAAATGGAATTTTTCTTGCAGAAGTGAGCGTGGTGGATGCCCATAGCGACAGCATTGGCCTCATATTTGAGGAAGAGGACATGGATAAGGTGAACACGGAGAGTGTAGTCGTGTTCTATGACGGAATACAGGGTCTTGTCACATGCAAATGCAGCTTGTCTGCAAGGGTGAAGATTACTGGAGAAGAAATAGGAGAAATCGGCAGGGCTATTTATAAGGTTCCCTGTCGTATTGACGAAATGATGGGAACAGAACAGAGAAGGCGGGACTTAAAGATTAAGGCTTCTCTTCCTATTACTATGGAACTTGCAGATGCAGATGGAAAGGTAATCCAGGTGACTGCAAAAATAAAGGATGTCAGTGCGGGAGGAATCGGATTTGAGTCAAAACATCAATTGATGGCGGATCAGATCTATTCATTTCTTTTTGATACGGATACGGGCTGTACCAGACTCAAGGGTCAGATACTGTGGGCTGAAAGGCTGTCAAAAGAAGAAGAAGAGCCATACTTCCGGTATGGAAGCCGTTTTTTTGATATGACCACCTATCAGGAATCTTTGGTTCGGAAATTTACCTTTCAGGAGCAGCTTAAAAGAAGAAAAACTCTGTAATACTTCTTTTCTTCATTATATTTTACATATTGCAATGTTACAAATTTGACTAATTAAAATTTTAATGTTAATATTTTGTAAGCATGGAAAGAAAACTGTAAGATTGTGAACTGGTTTTTTATGGTAAAATAGTAATTACAACACTATATAAAGGAGTGATTACATGGAATCCAAAAAGAGAGTTTCGGCCGTAACGCTGATTTTGGCTGTCTGCCTGACCCTCATTCCGGGTAAGGCAATTGCTTCCGAGGCCATTAATTCAGTCAGCATTAAGGTGGGACTGAATATTGAGGCAGGAGATCGTTTGCCGGATATCCAGATTGATAAAACAGATGGGGAAGCCTATGTGACATCAGGCGGAAAACAGTATAAGGTTATTGATGCTGAATGGGTCACCTCCACTTCAAAAAATATGACCATCGGAGAGGAACCGCGGATGAGTGTCACACTCACTCCTTCCGACGAATACGATGCTTACTTCAAGTCCTCTTATGAGGCTTCCAAGATCAAGGTCAACGGCGGTTCCTATGTCAGTGCCAGACGAAATGGAAGTGATCTGGTGGTGACCTTAAGAGCTAAAGCCGTTAAGGGTCTGTATGCGGAACCTGATGATGTGGGCTGGAAGGATACAAGACTTGGACAGGCTGTCTGGGAAAAGGGAGATAACACTTCGGGGGCCTATGAGCTGTGGCTGTACCGGGGGAAATCTGTTATTTTGAAAAAAGAGCAGGTAAAGGCAACAACATTTAACTTTTATCCATATATGACAGAAGAGGGCACTTATCACTTTAAAATCAGGTCTGTGCCATATAAACAGGATGAGTTAAAAAACGGAAAGAAAAGCGGTTGGGTAGAGTCTGATGAACTGGTTATCAGAGACAGAGATGTGTCGGATGGATCAGGAAAAGAGGCCGATAAACTTCCGGGAGTGCCGGCAGATGCACAGGCAAAGGAAGGCTGGGAGCAGCAGTCAGGCGTCTGGCATTACCGGTATGGAGACGGAACTGTTCATGCTGATTCCTGGCTGGTTCTTGACGGAGTCTGGTACCGGTTTGACCAGGAAGGAAAGATGATTACCGGTTGGTTCTTATCAGGCGGAGACATCTATTACATGAATTCCCAGGGGGCTATGGTTAAGGGCTGGAATAAAATCAGCGGTACATGGTATTATTTTTATCCGGACAACGGGTATGCGGCTCCCATGGGGGCAGCAGCCACAGGCTGGCAGGCGATTGACGGCTATTATTACTGCTTTACAGGTCAGGGGGCTATGCAAAAGGGCTGGCTCAATGAAGCCGGAAGGTGGTATTATCTCAATACGCTGGAAGCCAACTTAGAGGGCGCCATGTTAAAGGGGTGGATTATCCGTAACGGACAGACTTATTATACAGATGAAGACGGAGCGATGATGACAGGCTGGCAGAGGATTGATGGACTTTGGCGCTATTTCAATCAGGATGGAACCATGGCTGTCAACCAGGTAATTGACGGATTCCCTGTCAATGAAGATGGAGTATGGGTACAATGAAAAAAATTGAAATGAGAAAACTGAATATCTTTTTATTAGCATCAGTCCTGGTTCTGGCAATCCTTGTACCGTTCAGGGCCTATGGTGCCGAATCAGTGGTAATACGCAGTGTAAACCTTACATTTAGCAGTGAATTCGGAGATCAGGAAATTCTGATGCCGGAAATCAAGACAACGGTATCCGGTGCTTCTATCAGTGAAGTGGTCTGGAAACGGGATCTGGAAAAGTGGAAGGCAGGCAAGAATGAAAGGGTCAGTGTATTCCTGACATCGGATCATATGGTATTTGCCGATTCCTACAACCGTTCAGAATGCAAAATCACAGGCGCTAAGTTTGTCTCTGCAAAGGCGGTGGACAACAACACTCTTGAGATAAAAGTGGATTATGTTCCGGTGGTAAAGCTTGGAGATACTGCCAGTGCAGGTTGGAGTGACAGCAATAAGACGAAGGCTGTCTGGAAGAAGGTTGAGTTTGCCACTGGTTACCAGGTGTCTCTTTATGGTGACGACAAGCTGAAAAAGAAGATTTCTGTATCAACCAATATGGCAGACCTTTCTGAGTATATGGATAAAAATGCAGTTTATTACTATGAAGTCAAAGCTTTTGGCTTTAGTGCCGATGATCGCAAGTATATGAAGGAGGGAAGTTATATCACCTCAAGTGATGTAATCCTGGAGTATGACGGGGATACTGCAGGCGCCTGGAAGGGAGATACCTACAAGCAGGAAGACGGAGGAGTACCCACAAATAGCTGGAAGCTGATTTTAAATGACTGGTATTATTTTGATGGAAATGGAATTCGCCAGACGGGCTGGCTTTTATCAGGCCAGAGGTGGTATTACTTAAATCCCAGCGATGGAAAGCTGACTACAGGCTGGCAGTTTATAAATGAAAAATGGTATTATTTAAATCCGGCAGGCGGAGAAATGATGACAGGATGGATACAGCCCCAGCCTGGTGTCTGGTATTACATGTATGAAGACGGAAGCATGGCCAGCAACACCAACGTAGGAGGTAATTGGGTCGATGCCGCCGGCAAATGGATTTCATAAAATGGGAATTACTGAATTTAGGAGGATTATGCTTTGACAACCATAGACCAGTTAAATTTGTCTGCTTTTGCAAAGGTTAATGCATTGAAGAAAGAGCGTACGCTGACGGCATCCAACGGCAGCTTTAAGCAGGTGCTGAAGTCAGCCTTAAAAGCTCCGGAAAACTTAAATGAGATGTTTTCAGAAGCTTCAAAGAAACACGGGGTTTCCGAAAAACTTTTAAAGGCAGTTGCCAAGGCAGAGTCAAATTTTAATCCTTCTGCCACCTCAAAAGCAGGGGCAGCAGGAGTGATGCAGTTAATGCCCTCCACTGCCAGATCTTTAGGAGTGTCGGATCCTTATGACGCCCGGAGCAATATTATGGGAGGCGCCAAATATTTAAGGGAAAATCTGGACCGTTATAACGGGAATGTTGAGTTCGCCCTGGCAGCATATAACGCCGGTCCAAACAATGTAAAGAAATACGGTGGAGTTCCTCCTTTTAAGGAAACCCAAGAATATGTTGCGAAAATTAAGAATTACATGGGAGAAAGTGAAGAATCGTTAAGTTCTTCTGCTTACCGTTCATCAGGACAGATTAATTATATGAACGCTTTTTCAAGTGATCTTTCAGAAGGGTTGATCGGCGATCAGACATTGGATAAATCAGATTACCTCTATTTTATAGAACTGATGAAGATGCGGATGCAGCTGGCCTCTGCCGGAATCGGGTCACAGTCTGAGGAAGAAGATATGACTAACCAGTCCATGTTTTTATAAGAAACAAAAAATAGCTGCTGCAAAATAAGAATTTATTTTGCAGCAGCTATTTTTTGTTTTATGTAAACAGTTTTACTGTTTTGGAAGAGAATCACATACCTTCAATAAAGCAGATATAAAATAAGATTTTTTAATTGGTTTAAACACAAAAGGAACAGAGGGTCCCAGGGATTTTACCATTTCAAGTGTCTGGTCATAGACCAGAGAACTGATTATAATGATTCCGGCCCCTGGATGGCGTTCCAGCAGGCGCCGGGAGGTTTCGATTCCGTCAATACCCGGCATGATGATATCCATGGTCACAATATCAGGTTTTTCTTTTTCATAAGCTTCCAAAGCCTCTTCACCGCTTCTGCACTGGCCGATCACATCAAAATCTGTTCCTTCCAATAACTGTTGGATTTCATTACGCGTTACGAATGAATCATCAACGATCATAATTCTTCTTTTCATAAAACGTTCCTCCTCTAATTATTTCCAATAACAATCTCACCCTCACTATTTTTGTAAATCATGCTTTTGGAATACTCCTCCTGGACTAAAAGGACGGAAGCACCTATTCGAATGCGAACCACTGGAAGAAGCAGCTGGCATTGGATTAATCCTGACTGAGTAGCAGTATCTGCAGCGATTTCTTCCAACCGGTTGTTAATTCCTTGGTTTCTCATACTTAAATATTCCTCAGCCTGTCTCAGACGTTCCAGCAATTGCTCCCTGTCCGTACGCTGAGAGGTTTCCAGGTAATTGATGTTTTTCTTTACTTCGGATATATTGTAGTGAAGCTGCTCCAGCTCTCTGGTCAGCTTTTCTGTTTCTTCCACAAATTTTGGAGTGCTGGCAATGGTCAGCTCGGTCAGCTGTCTTCGCACCTTGGAACCAATTATACGGGCATTTATGCTATTGCTGGCCAGAAGGGTTCCGCCTATGATGGCTCCAATACCTGAGGTCACCACAATATCCTGTCCGCTTTCCACCTTGGAGTTAATAATGCTTTCAGCATATACATTGCCACCGGCTGACACAGTGCAGTGCTCCAGATACCGGCACTTTATGTGAGAATCAGAGGTCAGAACTCCTTTGCCATTTCCTGACATGCCGCTGGCAATGGTAATAGGGCCGCTGGCTGTAATAACGGCACCCTCTACAGACCCCCGGATATTAATACTTCCTGTAGCTTTTATGGAAAAGCCGTTTCTCACATCACCAGTGATAAAAATATCTCCGTCATAATCCAGGTTTCCGGTGCTGTTATCAATGTTTCCATTGATTTTAAGGATTGGATCTACATGGAACTTGCCGTTTACAAATGTGACATGACCTGTCTTCTGGGAAATTAGTAGAGTTCCCTCCTTATTGAGAACTGTATTGCGTCCGGCAGGTACAGGGATTTCAGATCCTTTGATGGTACAGGGATATTGACCTCCTGTTACCGTGATTCCGTTTTGGCCTGGTACAGCTCTGGTGATTTCACAAATTGTCCCATTCTCTTTTACGGATTGTATATTATTTAAATGTTTATAATCTACAGATCCCTTTTCATCCTCTTCAAACTCAAGATGAAGAACTCGCTTATAATAGTCTTTGATGGAACCGTCAACTCCGTTACGGGCTAGTGTACCCTTGGCAACAAGTACAGATTGGTCATAAATAAGGTCATTTGAAATTGATTTAAGGGCGTCTTCCAAAATTCCAGTTTTCACGCGGTTTTGTGAGATTATTGCTCTTAAATCTTTTTCGCTTATGTCCCGTCCGTTGTTAAAGGGAGGTATAACGTATATCCATGCAGCCATGCCATCTTTTGAAATATAGAGCTGAGGCTGAGCATCTTTGGGTATTGGATCAGATACTTCTCCTTCCTGAGAAACAGAAGTGGTGCGCTTGAAAACATTTGACAGGGAACTGCTCTTTGTCGTGAACTGATGGCATTCGATGTGTAATATATCTTCGTTAATGCGGATAAGCAGCGGATCATCGGAAGGTTCCCATATAGAAGGGGAGACCGACGGCTCATCGTCTTTAAGAGGCTCTGCTGAGGAACTTATCTGATCGGTCTCACTAGTGAGAGACTCTTCGAGGGGTTCTTTTACAGCTTCCTCTGGTGAAACGGCAGAAAAATTTTTGACTTCCTCCGAATATTGGGAGGAATGCCTTTTGTTTTGAAAAAGGCCGAATAATCCTTTTCTGTTTTTTTCTTTCATTATTTTCTCCCCTAACATAGTATAATGTCTGCTTTTCACTTGAATAATTTGGTGAAGGTGGCATACTGAATTCATGCTCCTGTTTTAGTGGTACATTGTTCTATATGTAATACTTGATTTTAATTCTTCTTATTATTATATCGACATAGAAGAGGGAAAATATAATATAAAAGCTTTTTTTGGTTACTAAATTTAATAAAAAGATTACAGATGTTAAAATAGGTTACCAAAGATCTGGAATTTAAATAAAACCGTGATAAATCATTAAAGGTTTCGATGTTTTCCATCTATGAATTATGATGTTTTGAAATAATGTAAAAATAATGTAAAATTTATGTTGACATTTGTCGCAACCTTTGTTATGATATAACTCGCCGCTGAAACAGGCGGCAAAAACTTCTTTCAAGCACATCGGTGACTGATGAAAAAGATTGGAAGAAAAGTAAAAAAGTGGTTGACAGAAACTGCTGACCATGATAGACTATGAAAGTTGCTGCTGAGACAGTAACACACAAAAAGCACTTTGAAAACTGAAGATTGAACAGTATGTAAAACCCTGAAAATTCTAATAAAACAAGTCATGTTTGATGGCTTTGAATGAGAAAATTTCAGAACGAATACAAGTAATTGTATAC
>CABJBA010000007.1 GCA_902363735.1 Clostridiaceae bacterium | reverse complement strand
ATTAAATGGTTGTTCAATCTGGGTCAAAATCAACTAACTAGCTAATTTATTCCCGTTTTACTTGTTGTTTGGTTCGTATACAATTACTTGTATTCGTTCTGAAATTTCTCATTCAAAGCCATCAAACATGACTTGTTTTATTAGAATTTTCAGGGTTTTACATACTGTTCAATCTTCAGTTTTCAATGTACTTCGTGTTGTTTTCTCTCAAAGGCAACTTGTTAAGTCTATCACAACGTTTTTGTTTTGTCAACACTTTTTTTATTTTCTTTTTTACTGCTTTTCGACAACTTATATATGTTACCATATCTTTCCAGGTATGTCAATCATATTTTTCAAACCGTCAAAAGTAAAAATCATTCTTTTGGAAATGAGCGGAGAAAGAGGGATTTGAACCCTCGCGCCGGTTACCCGACCTACACCCTTAGCAGGGGCGCCTCTTCGGCCTCTTGAGTATTTCTCCGTAGTTTTTAATTTCCATATGAGCAGTCTTTCAAAACAAATCTTCTCCAGACGCATTGACAATTATACATAATATATTTCGACTTGTCAACCCATTTTTTGATTTATTTCTTCCTGTATTTTATCTTTTACAATTTCCGCTATTTGAATGGTTTTTAGATTCTGATAATCTTCCGCATAGAGAGGTTTCAGAAAAGAAACCTGCACTTCTATCTTCTTAGAAGAGTTTTCATCAAATGGTCTGAAACAGTCAATGAGGGCAACCGGTACAATAGGACATTTTGCATTTACCGCGCTTTTGAATGTTCCTCCTTTAAAAGACAGTAATGTATTCCCCTGCTTACTACGGGTTCCCTCAGGGAATATCACATAATTCTTTCCGGCTTTTACGTTATCCGTCATTTTATAAATAATATCCATGGATGCTCTTACATCCTGGCGGTCTATAGAAAAGCCTTCCAGTGCTTTGATTACCTGCTTTACTAAAATCAATCTGGCGGCTTCTTTCTTTACCACTACACTAAGAGGCATTGGACTTGCCTCCATAAGAGCCAGTACATCAAAGAGTCCCTGATGGTTGGGAAACAGAATAAATCCATTTTCAGAAGGCAGATTTTCAATTCCATGGACTTCAACTTTAACACGTCCTGTTTTATTTACTGACTTTACCACATTTCTAATATACTCATAATGCTGCTCAAGGGTGTGGGTATCTCCCGGAAGTCCCATCTTCCAAATGCGGAGAAACCATAAGGGAACACGAAAAAAATTCCTGGCTACCATGTAAAAAATGCGGTTCATATTTTATGTTATTCCTCTCTGTAATGTTGGATTGCTGTCTCATATAGATTATTCCCTTTGCTGTCTATAACAACAATCATTGGGAAAGTTTCTACTTCCAGACGCCGGATGGCCTCTGTTTCCAAATCTTCATAAGCAATAATTTCCGAACTTTTTATACATTTCGAGAGAAGTGCCCCGGCACCTCCTACTGCTGCGAAGTAAATGGATTCATTTCTGACAATGGCTTCCATTACTTCTTTACTTCTTTTTCCTTTGCCAATCATTCCTCCCATTCCCATATCCAAAAGAAGAGGAGTATATTTATCCATACGGCTTGAGGTAGTGGGGCCTGCAGAACCAATAGGCCTTTCTTCTCTGGCTGGAGAGGGGCCCATGTAATAAATCATATTTCCTTTTATATGAAAGGGAAGTTCTTCTCCTCTGTCCAAGGTTTCTATCATTCTTTTATGAGCAGCATCCCGGGCAGTGTAAATGACTCCTGTAAGATAAACATAATCTCCAGCAGTGAGCCTTTTTGCATCTTCTTTGCTGATCGGTGCTTTTATGTAATGATCCATGGTGTCCTCCTTTTTTACTTCAATTATTATATGATCCGGTGTGCATGTCTGTTTACATGACAGCATATATTTACTGCTACCGGCAAACCAGCTATATGAGTGGGATAAGTTTCTATATTTATAGCTAAGGCAGTAACGCTTCCTCCCAATCCTGCGGGGCCAATTCCAAGCTTGTTAATTTTTTCAAGCATTTCTGATTCCAATTCTCTTACATATGGAATAGAAGGCTTTTCATTCACATCTCTGGTTAGTGCATGTTTTGCCATCTGCGTACATTTTTCAAAGGTTCCTCCTATTCCCACTCCCACAACCATAGGCGGACAGGCATTGGGACCTGCATCTTTTACTGCAGTCAGGATGGCATCCTTGATTCCTTCTATTCCATCTGCAGGCTTTAACATAAATACACGGCTCATGTTTTCACTTCCAAATCCCTTTGGAGCCACCGTAATATCAATTTGTTCTCCATCCACCACTTCATAATGAATAACAGCAGGAGTATTGTCTCTTGTATTAATTCTTTCTACCGGCTCTACCACTGATTTTCTTAAATACCCTTCTATATATCCTTCTCTAACTCCCTGATTGATGGCATCTGTAAGGCTTCCTCCTTCAAAATGCACATCCTGTCCTATTTTTATAAAAATCACTGCCATGCCCGTATCCTGGCAAATAGGAATCATATCCTCACTGGCAATTTCTAAATTTTCTTTTAACTGAAAAAGGATTTGTCTGCCTAAATCAGATTTTTCCAGTTCAATTGACTTAAAAAATACTTCTTCCATATCTTTTGACAGCACATGGTTTGATTCTATGCACATTTCTTTTATATTCTTTGTTATTTCTTCGATTCTAACGGTTCTCATTATGTTTTCCTCCTCCAGGCCGGAGCCGCAAATTCTGTCTTTTTTATCATAAATCATTAAATTCCTGAAATCAAGCACAAATATAGCAGGGAATGAATGATTACATCACTCCCTGCTATTGTTTAGGAACCTGGCCTGCTTTTTAACAGTTTTTCCTGAATATCCATTATAGTTATCTTTTCCATTCTGTTTCTGCATAGCTCATTTAGATCTCCGTAAATTTCGTCCATAACACCTGACATTCCTGAAGAGATCATACATGGCATATTTTCATTTCCTGATTTCCAGGATGATGATACAAATGTTACTTCAAGTGCATCGCACACTTGTTTCAAATTCACCTGGACAGGATCTTTAATAAAATGATACCCGCCTTCCAAGCCCTCCTTTGTTGCTATAATCCCCGCCTTTTTTAATTTTGCCATAACTTTTCTTATTCGGGCAGGATTGGTGCATACATTAGAAGCCAGTTCTTCACTGGAAATCGTAGTTTTCTTTTTATTTAAATAGACCAGTCCATGAACAGCCACTGCGAATTCACTTGTCATAGAAATCTCCCATTCTTACAAATATCAAATAACCCCATTTATCTGTAATTATTATAGTTTCAGTTTGTATCTTATCAAATTTTTAAAGGAATTGTCAAGGGACATATAGGGAAAAAAGGTCTGGTTCCTTTTGGAAACCAAACCTTTTAGCTTTACAAATAATATTAAACTGCCTTTTCCTTTATCTTTACTATAGCTTCTTTTATTACCTTATCTTCCATTTCCAGAATAGTATAATGATTTTTTTCATCATCAAGTTCTAATGGCATCTGGGAATCTTTTGGAATAAATCCTAAAAGTTCTATTAAGTATCCCGATAAGGTATCGCAGGAGCTTTCTATCTCGTCGTGAAGTACCTCGTCAAGGTCATACAGAGAGACACTTCCTGCTGCTTTATATATATAAGGCTCTATTTCAACTAATTCAGGTTCTTCATCATCGTATTCATCGTGGATATCTCCTACGATTTCTTCGATCAGATCTTCCATAGTGATCAGACCGGCCACTCCGCCGTATTCATCCACCAGGATAGCCATCTTGGTCTTATTCTTCTGCATATCCAGAAATAAATCATCTGTCTTTTTATTTTCCGGTATGAAGTAAGGCTTCTGCATGATGGTCTGAATTTCTATTTCCGACTGATCCTTTTTATTCATTTCTATAATAAAGTCCTTCATGAATAAAATACCGATTATATTATCAATTTCATCTTCATAAACAGGAATTCTGGAATGACGACTGTCCAGGATTTCGTTGAGAACCAAGTCAACGGGTTTATTGATATCAACTGCTACCATATCCTGTCTGGGTGTCATGATTTCTCTGGCCCTTTTATCGTCAAATAGAAAAATTGACGTAATCATATCTTCTTCAATCTGGTTGAAAACACCGCTTTCCCGTCCTGTCTGAAGCATGGAACGGATTTCTTCCTCAGAGACTTCTTCTTCTAAATTAGCTGTCTTCATACCAAGAAGTTTTAAAACTCCGTTGGTTGATAAAGAAAGAAACTTTATGAATGGGGCCAAAACTCTTGAAAGAAAATAAATAGGACCTACAGCAAATAAGCTGAACCATTCTGCCTTTTGCAAAGCGATTCGTTTTGGAACCAATTCTCCAAAAACCAGATTAAAATAAGACAGAATAAAGGTTACAGAAATCATAGCAAGGCTCTGGCTGTAAGGAATGCCAAGAGACTCCAACTTTCCTCCTAAAATCTGTGAAATTCCGGTGGCTGCCGATGCACTGGAAAAGAAGCCGGCAAATGTAATAGCCACCTGAATGGTGGAAAGAAAGCCTGTGGAATCCTCTGAAAGCTTCTGAATCAGAGCTGCCTTTTTATTTCCTCCGTCAGCTAACATTCGAATTCTGTTTTTGTTGACCGATACAACGGCCATTTCCGACCCTGCAAAAAATGCATTCATCAAGGTCAAACCAATTAATAATAAAATCTGTGCGGCTATCTGCGCCGCGCCTGGGTCACTGTCCAAGCTGGTATTCCTCCTTTTTTTCGGACTTATTGTCCTCGCAGAACTTTCCTGCATAATTTCAATAAATGGAAAGAACTTTGACTGCAGTAAAATTTACATGGCTGCGTTCAAAGTCCTTCACTGCTTTTTATTGATAGCTATTATTATAATATAAAAAATCTAATATTACAATACCATTTTTTTTAATGATTATTCTTCCTCTTCCAGTTCCAGATTTTCCAATCCTTCGCCTTCCGATTTGCTGCCGTCATCCCGTACCTTTGCAATGCTGGCCACTTTAATATCGGAATCCTGATTAATATTCATCAGCCTTACACCAGAAGTGTTCCTTCCAATTACGGAAATATCATTGACAGCAATTCTGATGACAATACCTTCGGTTGTAATGAGAAGAAGATCATGATCATCGTGAACCAGCTTAGCTCCAACAATATCTCCTGTCTTTTCTGTAATTCTATAGCAGAGAACTCCCTTTCCGCCTCTGTTCTGAGGAGTAAATTCTTCAATAGGAGTTCTTTTTCCCATACCATTTTCTGATACAATTAAAAGCTTGGGTCCCTGGGAATCCATCTGCATTCCTACAACCTGATCATCCTCATTAAGCTTCATGCCTATAACACCGATGGATACACGCCCTGTCACACGAACATCTTTTTCATGGAACCGGATACACTGCCCTTTTCGGGTAACCAGGAAAATATCTTTTGTATCATCAGTAGCTTTTACTTCAATGAGCTCGTCATTGTCTCTGAGAACAATGGCCTGAAGACCGTTTTTGCGGACATTGGCGTAATCCTTCATAGGTGTCTTCTTTACCATACCATTTCTGGTTGCCATGAAGAGATACTTGTCATCATCATATTCCTTCATGGGGATGATAGACGTAATATTTTCTCCCGGAAGCATCTGAAGAAGGTTTACAATGGCGGTACCTCTGGCTGTTCGGCTTCCCTCAGGAATCATATAGGTCTTTAACCGGTAAACACGGCCAGTATTGGTAAAGAACATAAGGTAGTGGTGGGTAGTGGTCATCATCAGGTCTTCAATGTAATCCTGATCAATGGTCTGCATTCCCTTGATTCCCTTTCCTCCCCTGTTCTGGTTTTTAAAGTTGTCCACGGACATTCTCTTGATGTATCCCAGCTTTGTCATGGCTACAATGGTGCTCTCATCCGGAATCAGGTCTTCCATAGACATGTCGTATTCATCAAATCCAATGGATGTTCTTCTGTCATCTCCGTACTTTGCCTGGATAATGGATATTTCTTCCTTGATCACTGCCAGAAGCTTTTTTTCGTCTGCAAGAATTGCCTTTAGCTCTGCAATTTTAGCTTCCAGCTCCTTAAATTCATTTTCAAGTTTCTCCCTTTCCAAACCAGTCAGAGCTCTCAGACGCATATCTACAATAGCCTGTGACTGAGGATCACTCAGCTCAAAGCGTGCCATAAGCTCTGCTTTTGCTGCCTGAACATTTTCAGCGGCGCGGATGATCCGGATTACTTCATCGATGTTATCCAGAGCAATAAGCAGACCTTTTAAGATATGGGCTCTTTCCTCTGCTTTATTTAAATCATACTGAATCCTTCTGGTTACAACTTCCTTTTGGTGATCCAAATAGTAGTATAACATCTGAAGGATGTTCAAAACCTTTGGTTCCAGAACTCCGGAAGAATTTTTAACCAGGGCCAGCATAATGACACCGAAGGTATCCTGAAGCTGAGTGTGTTTAAGAAGCTGATTTAACAATACATTGGCATTGACATCACGGCGGAGCTCAATGCAGATTCTCATGCCGGTACGGTCGGATTCATCCCTTAAATCGGTGATTCCATCCACCTTTTTATCTTTTACCAGTTCTGCTATTTTTTCAATCAGACGGGCCTTGTTTACCATGTATGGAAGCTCGGTCACAATAATCCTGCTTTTTCCATTCGGCATGGTTTCAATATCACTGACAGCACGGACCCTTATCTTTCCTCTTCCAGTACGGTATGCCTCTTCAATTCCTCTTTTTCCCAGGATGGTTGCTCCTGTTGGAAAATCAGGACCTTTTATGATTTCCAGAACTTCCTCCAGGGAGGTTTCTCTGTTTTCTTCCACCTGGTTATCAACGATCTTTATAACTGCACTGATAACCTCTCTTAAATTGTGGGGAGGAATGTTGGTAGCCATACCAACGGCTATTCCGGAGGTACCGTTTATCAGAAGGTTAGGGTAGCGGGAAGGCAGCACGTCAGGCTCCCTTTCCGTTTCATCAAAGTTAGGACTGAAATCAACGGTGTTCTTATTAATATCCGCCAGCATTTCCATGGATATTTTGCTCAGGCGGGCTTCCGTATACCTCATGGCTGCGGCGCCGTCTCCATCCACAGAACCGAAGTTTCCATGACCATCCACCAGTGGGTATCTGGTAGACCATTCCTGGGCCATATTGACCAATGCTCCGTAGATAGAGCTGTCGCCGTGGGGATGGTACTTACCCATGGTATCTCCGACGATACGGGCACATTTACGGTGGGGTTTATCAGGACCGTTATTCAACTCAATCATAGAATACAAAACTCTGCGCTGTACAGGCTTTAAACCATCTCTTACATCAGGCAGGGCTCTGGAAACAATGACACTCATGGCATAATCAATGTATGATTTTTCCATGGTCTTTTTTAGGTCCACGTCATGAACTTTATCAAAGATATTTGGTTCCATTTTATTTCCTCCAATTATTTCAATTCACGCATCTTTCCAGATGCGAAAAATCGACTTTGTACTTCAAAACCTTTTTTAATTAAACATCGAGATTCTGCACATATTTGGCATTTGCTTCGATAAATTCACGTCTTGGCTCTACCTGGTCGCCCATAAGGGTGGTGAAGGTCAAGTCTACCTCAGCTTCTGAAGAGGTATCGTCATTAATGCTGACCCGCAGAAGAATTCTTCTCTCCGGGTCCATAGTGGTCTCCCAAAGCTGTTCTGCATCCATCTCTCCCAGACCTTTATAACGCTGAATCTTATTATTCGTATCCCGGCCAATCTCTTTCAGGATAGAATTTAACTCATCATCGCTGTAAGCATACCATACCCGTTTGCTCTTTTCCACCTTGTATAAGGGCGGCTGAGCCAGATATACATAGCCCTGGCGAATGAGTTCCGGCATAAATCGGTAAAGGAAGGTGAGAAGCAGGGTACTGATGTGGGCTCCATCCACGTCGGCATCGGTCATAATGATAATTTTATGGTAACGCAGTTTGCTGATTTCGAAATCTTCATGGATTCCTGTTCCAAAGGCGGTGATCATGGCTCTGATCTCGGCATTGGCATAGATTTTGTCAAGCCTTGCCTTTTCCACGTTTAATATCTTTCCCCGGAGAGGAAGGATGGCCTGGGTATTTCTGGAACGGGCAGTCTTAGCGGAACCGCCGGCACTGTCTCCCTCTACGATGTAAATCTCACAGTTTTCCGGATTTCTGTCAGAACAGTCTGCCAGCTTTCCGGGAAGAGTCATATTTTCCAGAGCTGTCTTTCTTCTGGTTAAATCCCTGGCCTTTCTGGCTGCATCTCTTGCTCTTTGCGCCAGAATGGACTTATCACAAATAGTTTTTGCAATACCGGGGCTCTGTTCCAGGTAATAGGTTAACTGCTCTCTTAACAAGCTGTCTACTGCTCCTCTGGCTTCACTGTTTCCCAGTTTCTGCTTTGTCTGTCCCTCAAACTGAGGCTCTTCAATCTTGATACTTATTATAGCTATTAAACCTTCTCTGATATCTTCTCCGGATAAGTTGGCCTCACTTTCCTTCAATAGCTTATTTTTTCTGGCATAGTCATTTAAGGTGGTGGTAAGGGCATTTTTAAAACCCGCCAAATGAGTTCCGCCTTCAGGAGTATTAATATTGTTGACAAAGCTGTAAATGTTTTCTGTATAGGAATCATTATGCTGCATGGCAATTTCAACATAAACTCCATCCTTTGTGCCTTCGCAGTAAAATACATGATCATAAAGAGAAGTTTTTCCCTTGTTTAAATAATTCACAAATTCCTTAATGCCGCCTTCATAGTGAAATACATGATTATGCTTTTCTTCTCTTTCATCCTGAAGAACAATTTTTAAATTCTTGGTCAGAAAGGCGGTTTCCCTGAGACGGACCTTTAATATATTGTAATCATAAACAGTTTCTTCAAAAATTTCTTTATCAGGAAGAAATGTAACTGTAGTTCCATGTTCATCAGGACCACACTGGCCGATGACTTTTAAGGGATATATGGTCTTTCCTCTTTCGTAGCGCTGCTTGTAAACGCTTCCATCCTGACGGATTTCCACTTCAAGCCAATGTGACAAGGCATTTACTACAGAAGCTCCTACACCGTGAAGTCCGCCGGAAACCTTATATCCTCCGCCGCCGAACTTTCCTCCGGCATGAAGGATGGTAAAGGCAACTTCTACCGCCGGAATTCCGGCTTTTTTCTGGATTCCTACGGGGATTCCACGTCCGTCATCTGTAACGGTTATGGAGTTGTCGGGATGGATGGTGACCTCCACACATCCACAGTAGCCTGCCAATGCCTCATCCACTGCATTGTCCACGATTTCATATACCAGATGGTGAAGTCCTCTGCTGGAGGTACTGCCGATATACATACCAGGCCTCTTTCTCACTGCTTCAAGCCCCTCTAATATCTGGATCTGATCTGCTCCATATTCTTGACTCATATTTATACGCTTCCTTCCTGAATCGTTAATTTTCACTGTTTACCATACCGCTCATTACCCGGAATATCTTATCAATGGGAAAACGGTTGCTGACAAAATCTTCAAGTCCAGTGCAGGTAATAATAGTCTGCACATGATCAATCCCTGCCAGCAATTGATTCTGTCTGCTGCTGTCAAGCTCTGACAGCACGTCATCTAACAAAAGTATAGGATAATCATTAACTTTTTTTTTCACCAGTTCTATTTCCGCAAGTTTTAGGGATAAAGCTGCTGTCCTTTGCTGTCCCTGGGAACCGAACCGCCGGATATCAATGCCATTGACCATAAAGTTTAAATCATCTCTGTGAGGACCTGTCAGAGTGGTTTTCTGTCTCAGATCCTGCTGTCTGCTTCTTTTTAATGCTTGCTCAAAGTCTTCCGCCTCCACATCAGGCTCATAAGAAATAGTAAGAGTTTCCTTTTCTCCCGAAATCTTCCAGTGAATAGCTTCAATGGTTTCTTTAAGCTGATCCACAAATTCTTTCCGGCAGCCAATAACTTCTTTTCCATACTGGACCAACTGCATATCCCATACATCAAGAGTTTCTTCATATTCCGGACGGAAAGCAAGGTCCTTTAACAGCTTATTTCGCTGGGTTACGATCCTGTTGTACTGGACCAGGGAATAAACGTAAAGTTTATTTAACTGGCATAATTCCAAATCAACGAATCTGCGCCTTTCTGCAGGCCCATTTTTTATAAGATTTAAATCCTCAGGAGAAAAAAACACCACATTGACGATTCCAAACAGCTCACTGGCCCTCTTAATGGGTATTCCGTTGACAGCCACACCCTTTGCCTTATTCTTTTTTAAGTGCATATCAATCCGGTATGGAACATCATTTTTTCTGATGTTCAGCTTGATGTGAGATTCTTCCCTGTCAAACTGTATAATTTCCCTGTCCTTGCTTCCTCGGTGGGATTTGGTGGTAGCACATACATAAATTGCCTCCAAGACATTTGTTTTCCCCTGGGCATTGTCACCATAGAGTATATTGGTCCCCTGACTAAAATCCATATGTAATTCATCATAGTTTCGGTAATTTTTCAGCTCTATAGATTCAATCATCATGGAGTTTTATTCCCTCTTTCCTGCCCATATTTTCAGGGAATTCAGGTATGCCCGCCAGGGCCAGCCTCAATTTTAATGGTATTGCCTTCAAAAGTGACCGTATCCCCTTCTCTTAATTTCTTTCCCCTCTGATATTCTATCTGTCCGTTGACTGATACAAGTCCATCTTCAATCACAAACTTGGCGTCAACTCCGGAACCAACCAGACCGGCAGCTTTTAATGCCTGGCCCAGTTTGATGTATTCATCTCTTAATTTTATAGTTTCCATTGATCCTCTTCTCTGCACCTTTAAACGGATGCTGCATTAAAATTAACAGGAAGAATCAGGTAAATGTATTTTCCTTCCTCATCCCGGATAAAGCAAGGGGTTTTAGCATTGAGCATGTAAAGAGCCACTTCTTCATCGTCAATAATCCTCAGAGCATCAATCAGGAACTTTGGATTAAAGCCGATCATGATGTCCCTTCCTGTTTTATGAATGGACATCTCTGCATTCATAGAACCAAAACTGGAATTGATCTTTAGCTGCATCTCCTGATCCTCAACATTTATGATAAGAGGTTTTTTATCATTTTCCCTTACCAGGATGGTTGCCCGGTCCAGGCAGCTTAAAAGTTCTTTCCGGTTTACAAGAATCTTTGTCTCATAATCGCTGGAAAGCATTTGGTCAATGCGGAAGTAATCTCCTTCAATAAGGCGTGATACGACAATGGTATCTCCAAACTCAAATAAAATGTGGTTAGGGCTGAAGAATATAAGCACTTCTTTTTCATTGTCGCCATCCAGAATTTTACTGATTTCGTTTAGAGTCTTGCCAGGAACGATGACTTTTATATCATGGTAGGTATCTTTTAATTCAATATTACGGATGGATATGCGGTGACCATCCAGAGAAACTACTTTTAATTGGTTTCCTGTTACCTGAAAAAGCTCTCCGGTCATCATCTTATTGCTGTCATTAGGAGCAATGGAAAAGATAGTTTGACGGATGACTTCTTTTAAGGAAAACTGGGACAGACAAATATAGTTGTCTCGTTCAATGTATGGAAGATAGGCAAATTCTTCTCCATCCCGTCCCTGAATGTCAAATACTGATTTTTCACAGGAAATGGTGGTTGTGAACTTTTCGTCGCTTTCAATGGTAATGAGGGAGTTTCCTTCAGAAGAGAGCTTTCTGACGATCTCAGAAAAAAGCTTGGCTTCAAGAGCTATTTTTCCCCGCTCCAGGATGGTTCCTTCTACTTTTGTTTCAATACCCAGTTCCATGTCATTGGCAGTCAGTTTGATTTCAGAGCTGCTGGCATCGATAAAGATACATTCTAGGATGGTCATAGTGGTCTTACTGGAAACCGCCTTTAATACAATATTAATACCGTTTAAAAGGGCATCTTGCTGGAATGTCAGTTTCATGATTGTTGATAACTCCTTTGCTTTGAAAATGGCAATAAATGAATGAATGATATAGTTAAATTCCGTAGTATTAGTAGTAGGGGCTGTGGGTTTGTGTAAAAGCCCTGATAACCGTTGTAAGGGCTGGTTTTTCTCTGTATATAAGAATGTGAATAACGTCCACAAAAGTCCCTTTAAACTGGAGGGTTATCCACAAGCTGATGAGAACCCATTCTTAACCCTTTTTTATCCACAGGAAATTAACAGCTCATACACAGGTTACTGTGGATTAATTTTCTTTTTTAATATTTCTAATGTATTGGTTAAGGATTCGTTTTTATTGATCTCTGCCGTGATCTTATCTATTCCATGGATAATGGTGGTATGATCCCGTCCTCCCAGGAATTTTCCTATCATCTGCAAGGGTGTTCCCACCATTTCCCGGCAGAGATACATGACGATCTGACGGGGATAGACGATTTCTTTGTTTCGCTTCTGGGAAGAAATATCAAGGGGGGTGATCCCGTAATGGTCGGCAACCACCTGGATGACCAATTCAGGAGTGACTTCCCGTTTATCGTTAGGAGAAATGATGTCCTTTAATGCTTCCTCTGCCAGTTCTACGGTAATATCCTTATTATCAAGGCGGGAGAGGGCAACAATTTTTGTTAAGGCTCCTTCCAGCTCCCGGATGTTGGATTTGACGTTGGTGGCTATGTATTTAATCACTTCGTTGTCGATATTGTAGCCTTCCATATCTTCTTTTTTGCGGAGAATAGCCATCCTGGTCTCGTAATCGGGAGACTGGATGTCCACAGTCAGGCCCCATTCAAACCGGGAACGAAGGCGTTCCTCCAGGGTTTCAATATCCTTTGGAGGTTTATCTGAGGAAATGATAATCTGCTTTTTGGCTTCGTAGAGGGTGTTGAAGGTGTGGAAAAATTCCTCCTGAGTACTTTCTTTTCCTATGATGAACTGAATATCATCAATCAGCAAAACGTCGTTATTGCGGTATTTTTCCCGGAATTCTGTAGGAGAAAAATTATTTTTGTTTCGGATGGCATCGATCAGCTCATTAGTGAACTTTTCACTGGTCACATACAGAACCTTTGCTGATGGATTGTTTTTTAATATAAAGTGTCCGATGGAATGCATCAAGTGGGTCTTTCCCAGTCCAACTCCTCCGTAAATGAAAAGAGGGTTATAAATCTCACCGGGAGATTCCGCTACAGCTAAGGAAGCCGCATGAGCCAAATTGTTGTTGGCACCTACCACAAAGGTGTCAAATATATATTTTGGGCTTAGGTTGGCTGTTTGGCTGGCTGACTGGCTGACGGAACCGGCTGCGTTTGTAATAAGCATATTACCTGCATGAGCCGGGGCTTTTTCTTTTTGAATCTGATTTTCCACCACAAAATCAATAGTGCATTCAAAATCGGTCACTTCTTCAATAGTGATTTTTATAAGAAATCCGTATTTTTTGCGGATGTATCCTAAAAATTCCACATCCGGAACCGTAACAATCACTTTTTCGCCGTTGACGGCATGAACTTTTAAGGGAAGAAGCCATGTTTTGAAAGACACGTCTGTAATATCGTGCTCTTCTTTTAAATTCAATAAGATATCGTCCCATTTTTCTTTTAACTTTTCTAGCATTGTAAGTCTCCTACATCATAAAAATGCAAATGTGCGCATTAGCCCAATCTAAACTTCATTCTATACTATTTTAAGATAATTTTCAATGAGATTAGTAAAATATTGTGGATAAGTGTGTGAAAACCTTGTTTATTCTATGTGAACGGCTTGTTGATAACCATCCTCAGAGATATTTTTCCACAAAAAAGGGAATTTTGTAAACTTACTTTATTCACATTCTGGAAATATTGGATTTATGTGGGGATGGAGGACATGCTTGTGAATAAACAAAAGGTTATCAAGATAATATCCAGAGAGTTTTCCACAAGTTATCCCCACTTTGTTGATAACTTTATGTAAATCAACAAACCTCGACGGTATATTGAACGTTCTTGACCTGGATTACTTATTTCATGTATAATGCTGGTGTAACTAACTGCATTGTATCTTTTTAAAGAACAGTAGCACAGGAGGTAAATATGAACAATTTAAACAAAACCCGCAGTATGGTACTGGCGGCTGTATTTGCAGCCATTATCGTCATTATGGCGCTGACTCCCTTTGGACTTATCCCTTTGGGTTTTATGAACGCCACCATTATCCATGTACCGGTCATAATTGGATCCATTGTTCTAGGACCAAGATATGGCGGAGTCCTGGGCGGAATATTTGGTTTGGCCAGCTTATGGAAAAACACTTATATGCCTAATCCAACGTCTTTTGTGTTTTCTCCTTTTATAAAGGTGGGAGAATACGGAGGTAATCTGGGAAGCCTTATAATCTGTATGGTTCCCAGATTTTTAATTGGAATCGTAGCTTATTATGTATTCCGGGCAGTTTTAAAGATTTGGAAAGGAAAAGTAAAGGCGGCCCTGGCAGCGGCAGGAGCGGCAGGAGCATTAACCAATACGTTACTGGTAATGAATCTGATTTACTTATTTTTCGGAAAAGAGTATGGGATGGCTGCAAAGGGAATGACAGATGGCGTTTATGGAGCAATCATGGGAATTATCTTAGTCCAGGGAGTACCGGAGGCTATTTTCTCGGCAATTCTGACGACTGCTGTTACACAGGCTCTTTTTAAGGTTATGAAAGCATGATAAAAATAAATTTTCCCTTGACGAACTAACTTTTGTTCTATATAATTGAAACGATGTTTAATTAAAAAAGTCTCAATGTGTTTCATCATATTGCCTATGATAAAGCGATTGTAACAAGAGGAGGTGTCCGTAGATTATGAAGATGACGTTTCAGCCAAAAAAGAGACAGAGATCTAAAGTTCATGGTTTCAGAGCCAGAATGAGCACTCCAGGCGGAAGAAAAGTTTTAGCTGCCAGAAGAGCAAAAGGAAGAGCAAAATTATCAGCTTAATGGACCAGGCCGCAATTAATTGTGGCCTTTTCTTTTCCCAAATATAGGAAAGGGTTTCATGAAACATTTTAATTCAATTAAGAAAAACAGGGATTTTCAAGCAGTTTATGAAAACGGAAAATCTCTTGCCAACAAGCTGTTGGTCATGTATGTAAAGAGCACGGACAGGCCTGAAAGCAGAATAGGTATATCCGTCAGTAAAAAAGTGGGAAACAGCGTGGTAAGGCATCACATAACCAGATTAATCAGAGAGAGCTTCAGGCTTCATGTGAATCAGGTGGAGACAGGATTAGACATTGTGGTCGTTGTGAGACCGGCGGCCAAAGAAGAAAATTACGAAAAAATCGAAAGTGCATATCTGCACTTGTGCGGACTTCATAACATTTTAAAAGAAGAATCGAAGTGATCTTATGGTAAAAAACATTATGATTTTGTTGATCAGAGGATATCAGAAATATCTGTCTCCACTGAAAATAAGAACTCACTGCATTTACACGCCTACGTGTTCTCAATACGCCATTGAAGCACTAAAAAAGTATGGCGTGGTGAAAGGTACATTTTTGGCTTGCAAGAGAATACTTCGGTGTAATCCTTTTGCAAAAGGCGGTTATGATCCAGTTCCGTAACAGATGAGGAGGTAGTTCATTGGAATTCTTAGTACTCACTAAGGTGGGAGGCATTTTGGGGCCCTTTGCAACCGTTCTGGGTGTTATTATGGATTGGCTTTTTAAGCTGACCAGCACATTCGGAATCCAGAATATTGGTTTGTGTATTATCTTATTTACTCTTGTGACAAAACTTCTTATGTTTCCCCTTACGTTAAAACAGCAAAGATCTTCTAAGCTGATGAGCGTCATGCAGCCGGAAATTTCTGCAGTCCAGGCTAAATATAAGGGAAAGACAGACCAGGAGTCCATGAGAAGGCAGAATGTGGAAGTTCAGGCAGTTTATGAAAAATACGGCACTTCCATGACTGGAGGCTGTTTGCAGCTTGTCATTCAGATGCCCATTCTATTTGCCTTGTATCAGGTTATTTACCATATTCCGGCTTACGTACAGAGCGTAAAAGTAGTATTTGAAAATGTGGTTGTAAAAATTAGTTCCCTTGGAATGGACCATGTAGGAATTTTTAATCAGTTTGCCAGTGAAAACAAAATAAATACCAGCCGGATTGGAGATTTAGCAACCAGCGACGGTATGGTTGACTTTTTATATCAGTTGAATCCGAGCCAGTGGAAATCCCTTGAAGTACTTTTTCCCAGCGTTCAGGAGGTTATTTCCCAGAGTGCATCTCAGATTGAGCACATGAATTCTTTTTTGGGAATTAATTTGGCTTCTACTCCTTCCAGTGTTATGTTTCCTCCGGGAGGCGGCTTCCGTTTAAGCCTTGCAATTCTCATTCCCATTCTGGCAGGTTTAAGCCAGTGGTTCAGTGCAAAGCTAATGACCGCTAACCAGCCTCAGAATGAAAATACTGAAAATAATGCTATGGCCCAGTCCATGAAGAGCATGAATACAGTGATGCCCTTGATGTCTGTATTCTTCTGCTTCACCTTTGCTTCCGGTATTGGTATTTACTGGATTGCTTCCAGTGCGTTCCAGATCCTCCAGCAGCTTGCTGTAAACAGCTATTTCAATAAGATTGATATGGATGAAATGATCAGGAAAAATATGGAAAAGGCAAATGCAAAAAGGGCAAAGAAGGGACTTCCTCCTCAGCAGGTTTCCCAGAACGCTACAGCAACCTTAAAGAATCTTCAGGCAACCAATGAAAAGACAGAGTCTGAAAAAAATGCCAGAAAAGAAAAGGCAATGGAGCAGGCTCAGGCTTCTAAAGATTATTATAACAACGGATCTTCAGACCCTAACAGCATTTCGGCCAAGGCCCGTATGGTTCAGAAGTATAATGAAAAGAACAGTAAATAGGAGGGGTGACCTATGGATATGATTACAGTTTCAGCAAAAACCGTTGACGAAGCGATTACAAAGGCATTGATCGAATTGGGTACAACCAGTGACCAGCTTGAGTATGAGGTTATTGAAAAGGGCAGTAATGGTATTCTGGGAATTATAGGTGCAAAGCCGGTTGTCATCCGGGCAGGAAAGAAAAAGAAGCAGGAAGAAACCCTGGAGGAAAAGGCGGCAGCTTTTCTTTACGAAATATTTGGTGCTATGGATTTAAATGTAAAACTGGATATTTCCTTTCAAAAAGAGGAGAGAGAGCTTTCGATTGATATGTCCAGCCAGGATATGGGTATCCTGATAGGAAAAAGAGGTCAGACTCTGGATTCCCTTCAGTATCTGGTAAGTCTTGTTGTTAATAAGGAAAGTGAAGATTATATCCGGGTCAAGCTGGACACGGAAAATTACAGGGAGCGGAGAAAAGAAACTCTGGAAAACCTGGCTAAGAACATTGCTTACAAGGTGAAAAGGACGAGGCGTTCTGTTTCTTTGGAACCTATGAATCCTTATGAAAGAAGGATTATCCATTCCGCTCTTCAGAATGACAAATCAGTCATTACCAGAAGTGAAGGAGAGGATCCTTTCCGTCACGTTGTTATTTCTTTAAAAAGGGATCATTTAAAAAAAGACAGGTATTATGAAAAAGATAAATAGGTTACACAACAATGAGGGGTTGGGGCTGTCGCAAGGCACCCTCACCCCTTTTCTTTATCAACTCAGGTGATTAAATATGAAAACGAATACAATAGCAGCCATCGCCACAGCCATGTCCAGTTCGGGAATAGGGATTGTGAGAATAAGCGGCGAAGAGGCATTTCAAATTATAGATAAAATATTTAAAACAAAAGGAAAGAAGGAAAAAAAACTTTCCGGAGAGCCATCCCATACCATCCATTACGGATATATTTGTGATGGAGAAGAGGTGATTGACGAGGTTCTGGTCATGATGATGATGGGTCCTAAAAGCTATACGGCAGAGGATACCATTGAAATTGATTGTCACGGGGGAGTTCTGGTGACAAAAAAGATATTGGAAACTGTATTAAAGTATGGAGCCAGACCGGCAGAGCCGGGAGAGTTTACAAAGAGGGCTTTTTTAAATGGAAGGCTTGATTTATCTCAGGCGGAGGCTGTCATTGATGTGATTCATGCTAAAAATGATTATGCATTAAAGTCTTCTGTCAGCCAATTGGAAGGAGCTGTTTCAAAAAGAATCAGAGAGATGAGAAAAAAGATTCTTTATGAAATAGCTTTTCTGGAATCAGCTCTTGATGATCCTGAGCATATTTCTCTGGATGGGTATCCTGAAAAATTATCAGAGATAGTCAGTCCATTAAAGGAAGAACTGGAGAGTCTTATTAAGACTGCAGATAATGGAAGAGTTCTTTCAGAAGGAATTGAAACTGTTATTTTAGGAAAACCAAATGCAGGAAAATCCTCTCTTTTAAATGTTTTGGTAGGAGAGGAGAGGGCTATTGTAACGGAAATTGCAGGAACCACCAGGGACACCTTGAAGGAGCAGATCAGGCTGGAGGATTTAAGCCTTCATGTGGTGGATACGGCAGGGATTCGAAATACAAGAGATGTAGTGGAAAAAATAGGGGTGGAAAAGGCACGAAATGCTGCCAAAGAAGCTGATTTAATTATTTATGTGGTGGATGGTTCATGTCCTTTGGATGAGAATGATGAAGAGATTATAGAGTTTATTAAAGACAGGAAGGCTGTTGTACTTTTAAATAAGACCGATCTGAAAGCAGCTGTTACAGAGGAGGATTTGAAATGTAAAACAGACCATAAGATAGTTTCTGTTTCTGCCAGGGAAAGGGTGGGAATAGAAGCTTTGGAGCATGAAATTAAATCTATGTTTTATCAGGGTGAAATAGACTTTAACGATCAGGTTTATATTACTAATGTACGCCATAAGAATGCTCTTATTTCAGCTTTAAAAAGTCTTTTTATGGTGGAGCAGAGTATAGAAAATGGAGTGCCGGAAGACTTTTATTCTATTGATTTAATGGATGGCTATGAAGCTCTTGGAACCATCCTGGGAGAGTCGGTGGAAGAAGATTTAGTTAATGAAATATTCAGTAAATTCTGTATGGGAAAGTAGAAAGATATGGATTCAGAAAGGAATAATAGGATGCAGCATATAGAGGAGTTTTATGACGTTGTAGTAGTGGGAGCGGGTCATGCAGGGTGTGAGGCCGCTCTGGCCTGCGCCAGACTGGGGCTTGAAACTATTGTTTTTACAATCAGCGTGGACAGTATTGCACTGATGCCCTGCAACCCCAATATCGGAGGAAGTTCCAAGGGGCATTTGGTTCGGGAACTGGATGCTCTTGGCGGAGAAATGGGAAAGGTGATTGACAAAACATTTATTCAGTCTAAAATGCTGAATCAGTCCAAGGGACCCGCAGTCCATTCTCTGAGGGCTCAGGCAGATAAAGCAGAGTATTCTAAGACCATGAGAATGACCTTGGAACACACGGATCATCTGACCATCCGTCAGGCAGAAGTATCGGAGATTATTGTTGAGGATGGTATTTTAAGAGGTATTAAGACGTTTTCTGGAGCGACATACCGATGTCAGGCAGCAGTATTGGCCACGGGAACTTATTTAAAGGCCAGATGTATCTATGGAGATGTGAGCAATTATACAGGTCCTAACGGCCTTCAGGCAGCCAACCATCTGACGGACTCTTTGAAAGCCAATGGGATTGAAATGTTTCGCTTTAAGACCGGAACTCCGGCCAGAGTGGATAAAAGAAGCATTGATTTTACTAAGATGGAGGAACAGTTTGGTGATGAAAAGATAGTTCCATTTTCCTTTTCCACGGATCCGGCAGAGGTTCAGAAGGATCAGATTTCCTGCTGGCTGACGTATACCAATGAGAAGACTCATGAGATTATCCGAAATAACCTGGATCGTTCACCAATGTATTCCGGGGCTATTGAGGGCACAGGAGCAAGGTATTGCCCATCTATAGAGGATAAGGTAGTGAAGTTTCCGGATAAGAACCGTCATCAGGTTTTTGTGGAGCCTGAGGGCCTTTCTACCACTGAAATGTACTTAGCCGGAATGTCGAGTTCGCTTCCTGAGGATGTTCAGCATGCCATGTACCGGACTGTGCCGGGTCTTGAGCAGGTGAAGATAATCAAAAATGCTTATGCCATTGAATATGACTGTATCAATTCCATCCAGCTTGATGCCAGCCTGGAGTTTAAGTCTGTCAGAGGATTATTCAGCGGAGGTCAGTTTAATGGAAGTTCTGGTTATGAAGAAGCGGCTGTCCAGGGCTTTATGGCTGGAGTCAATGCAGCCATGAAAGTTTTGGGGCGGGAGCCTGAGGTTTTGGATCGTTCTCAGGCTTATATTGGGGTGTTGATTGATGATCTGGTGACTAAGGAGAACTTTGAGCCTTATCGGATGATGACCTCCAGAGCAGAATACAGACTTTTGCTGCGTCAGGATAATGCAGACCTTCGTCTTATGGAGACAGGGTATAATATAGGCTTGATCAGCCAGGAGCAGTATGACAAGCTTCTTTGGAAGAGAAATGTTATTGAGGAAGAAATGAAGCGTCTGGAAACTACTAATATCGGAGCATCAAAAGAGGTTCAGGAGTTTTTGGAAAGAAACGGAAGTACGGCTTTAAAAACAGGTACTACTTTGGCTGAGTTGGTGCGCAGACCAGAACTTGGATATGTTATGTTAACTGAAATCGATAAAAACAGACCAGAACTTTCTGAAGATGCAGCTGAACAGGTTCAGATTAATATTAAGTATGACGGGTATATTCGCAGGCAGAAGCAGCAGGTGGTTCAGTATAAGAAGCTGGAAAATAAAAGACTGGATGTTGACTTTGATTACTCACAGGTAAAAAGTCTTAGGAATGAGGCAACTCAGAAACTAAATTTGTACAAGCCCTTATCCATTGGCCAGGCTTCCAGAATTTCAGGAGTTTCACCGGCGGATATTGCGGTTTTGATGGTTCACTTAGAACAACTTCGCCATCAGAAGAGTTCAGAAAAAAAGGAATGAGGAGTATTGTATGACAGAGATTTTTAAAAATCAGCTGGAAGAGGAATTGAATTTATTATCTATAAAATTAGAAGAAAATCAATTAAATAAATTTTATAAATATTTCCAATTACTTGTAGAATGGAATAAAGTTATGAACCTGACTACTATTATAGAAATGGACGAGGTGATTACCAAACATTTTACTGATAGTTTGTCTTTGATTAAAGCAGTGAAAGATGTCGGAGTAAAACAGTATAAAGTTATTGATGTGGGAACAGGAGCTGGTTTTCCAGGAATTGCCTTGAAAATTGCATTTCCTGATTTAAAAATAACTTTAATGGATTCTTTAAATAAAAAAGTTAAGTTTTTAAATGAGGTTATAGAGAAATTAGATCTTAAAGGGATAGAGGCCATCCATAGCAGAGCAGAAGATATGGGGAGAGATCCCCTTTATAGAGAACAGTATGATTTGTGTGTTTCAAGAGCGGTTGCTAATCTTAGCACCCTATCTGAATATTGTATTCCCTTTGTAAAAGTAGATGGATTTTTTATTCCTTATAAATCAGGGAAGATTGAAGAAGAAATGAATGCCGCAAAACATGCTATATTTTTATTAGGCGGAAAGATAGAAAAAGTGGAGACGTTTTTGTTGCCTGGAACTGATGCAGAGCGGTCACTGGTAAAGATTGTTAAGAATAATGGAATATCAAAGAAGTATCCCAGAAAAGCAGGGCTTCCTTCCAAAGAGCCATTAAGATAAGTTTATTTATAAAGTAAAGTAACTACATGACAGTTGATAAAATCTTTAAGAAATAAAGTAAATGTTTCACGTGAAACATCCATACACAGGAATACCTGTTATAAAAGGATGTTTCACGTGAAACATTTTTTTAAACGAAAAACATTTGAATGATATTAAATAATTCAGAAGGATTTTCCAATTGTGGAAGATATTTGGAATTATCTATAATAGAACTTTCAATGGCTGGATTAAGGCTATGATATTCTTGTATTATTTCTTCTATATTATCCATAGAACATCCTCCCACAAGATAAATGCTGTTGTTGATCTTTTTTAAACCATTGGAAATATTGCATTTAGTATAGTTGCACCTGATGCTGGCATATAAGGCCTTTGGTGATTCTCCCAGGTGAGCGGACTCGTAATAAGTATCAATGAGAGAAGGCTTTACAGAATATGGGTTGGAGTAATTAGATGTAAGCTCTTCTGTAATGGATTGTTTGCTGGCAGCAATATGGTAAAGCAAAGTTCCTAAAACAGGTAAATCTAAAATAAACTTATATATTTTTCCGTGCTTATTAGGAATCTGGCTGCAGGCCAGAAGCGATTCTGGGTTAATGAGCATAACCTGATCAAAAAGCTCAGGTGCATTGTTACAGGTCATAATAGCCAGTGAAGAAGAGGCGCCAGATGCAATTACATTGGTTCTGTGTCCTATTTCTGATTTAACAAAATCTGATATCATTTGAACATAAAGATAATTAGTGTAAGTCAAATCAGGTTTTTCAGAGCGTCCGCAACCAAGAAGATCCAAGGTGTATACGGTATAATGATCTTTTAAATAATGAATCATCTGATTCCATTCATATCCGCTGGAACATACATTTAAATCGTGAATTAATAACAAAGGTTTCCCAGAACCTGTCTTTGTATAATGGATATTACCAAAACGCCATTTGTAGCAGAGAGATTTTGAATCTGCCAGCAAGTTTTTAGATAGAGCAGAAATCTTAACAAACTTATTTATAACAGCTGTGGCAGCAACGGAACTAGCTGATAGAATAAGCATAGTCAGTAATTTGTTCTTTGTTTTCATAAGTTACCTCCTGAAGGGAATAATCTCTACCCCTTATTATAATATAATCAATATATACTTACAACGGGAAACATATTAATTTATTCTTAAAACTTGGAAATACATGGCTATTTAATGGAAAAATGTTTCACGTGAAACATTTTTTGATAATTTATGTATTTTTTACATAAAAACCATAGGAAAAAAAAATAAAATATGCTATACTCTAGTCTGTACTGCAATTTCCTATGTTATAACAGGAAAAATTTAAAGGTTGAAATAAAATATTATTTCAACTAGAGTTTGTGAACCAACAGGATATGGAGGCAAAATGGGAAGAATCATTGCAATTGCAAATCAGAAAGGCGGAGTGGGAAAGACTACCACCGCCATAAATTTATCCGCTTGTCTTGCAGAATCGGGACAGAAGGTATTGGCTGTGGACTTTGACCCACAGGGAAATGAGACCAGCGGCCTGGGAGTGGATAAATCCACTATGGAACGAACCGTCTATGATCTGCTTGTAGGAGAATGTGAAATTGAGGATTGCCTGATTACAAATGTTCAGGAAAATCTGGATTTGCTTCCGTCTGATGTGGACTTAGCAGGTGCTGAAATTGAATTACTGGAATTTGAAAATAAGGAAAGATTACTTAAAACATATCTTGAAAAAATCAGTAAAAATTATGATTTTATTATTATAGATTGTCCTCCTTCATTGAACCTGCTGACAATCAACGCTTTAACAGCAGCCAATACTGTATTGGTTCCAATTCAATGTGAATATTATGCTCTGGAGGGATTGAGCCAGGTCTTGAAAACTGTAAACCTTGTAAAAAAGAAATTAAATCCGTCACTTGAAATGGAAGGTGTAGTTTTTACTATGTATGATGCAAGGACAAACCTTTCTCTGGAAGTTGTGGAGAGCGTAAAGAACAATTTAAACCAGAATATTTACAAGACCATAATTCCCAGGAATGTAAGGCTGGCTGAAGCTCCCAGCCACGGGATGCCCATTAATTTATATGATTCCAGGTCGGCAGGAGCAGAAAGCTATCGTTTGCTGGCTGCAGAAGTGATAAGCAGAGGAGAAGAAGTCTAAATATGGGAAAGAGAACAGGTTTAGGAAAAGGCCTTGGGGCAATTTTTGGAGATGAAGTAATGGAATCTGCGGCAGAAGAACAAGAAATGAAACATAATTCCAGAATCCCCAGAGGATCCTCTATTTCATCTTCAGAAAAATCTCCCTTATCAGAAGGGGGAAGTAAAAAAACAAATCAAAAAGACGCTGATTTGGAAACGGGTAAAGAACTGTTTTTAAAACTTTCTTCTATAGAGCCAAACCAGAATCAGCCCCGAATGGAATTTAAAGAGGAAGCTTTGGTTGAACTGGCAGAATCCATGAAGGTATATGGAGTTTTACAGCCTCTTTTGGTACAGAAAAAAGGGGATCTTTATGAAATTATTGCTGGAGAACGAAGATGGCGTGCTGCAAAGCTTGCAGGCCTGAAGGAAGTTCCTGTTGTAATCAGGGAGTATACCAAGCAACAAACTATGGAAATTGCCTTGATCGAAAACGTTCAGAGAGAGGATTTAAATGCCATTGAAGAGGCAAAGGCTTACCAAAGACTGATGCTGGAATTTGGTTTGAAACAGGAAGAAATTGCGGCCAGAGTGTCTAAAAACAGAGTGACTATTACTAACAGCATGAGGCTGTTAAAACTGGATGAGAGAGTTCAGGATATGCTGATCCAGAGTCGGATTTCAGGTGGACATGCCAGGGCTTTGTTAGCAGTAGAAGATGGAGAGCTGCAGTTTCAGCTTGCAGAAAAGATCGCTGCAGAGAATTTAAGCGTTCGCGAGGTGGAACGACTGGTAAAATCCTTATCCAGAAAGAAAACAGAGAAGGAAAAACCCAAAGAAGAGGAAACTCTTTCCATTATTTTCCGAGAGCTGGAAGAACGGATGAAGACTGCCATGGGTACAAAGGTAAGTATCAACCGGAAGGATAAAAATAAGGGAAGAGTGGAAATAGAGTATTATTCTGAGTCAGAATTGGAAAGAATAGTAGAGTTAATAGAATCCATAAGATAATATTTATGAAAGCGAGGACGAAAAAATGGATAACAGCAGATTGAATCAGTTTCCGATTGATCCTGCTTTTTTAATACTTGGATTAGCTGCAGTCACTTTAATATTGTTAGTGATTGTAATTATATGTCTTATTCAGATGAGAAAGCTATATCGCAGGTATGATTATTTTATGAGAGGCAAGGATGCAGAAACTCTGGAAGAAATTATCATGGAACAGATGGAGGATATTGCAGAATTGAAGGCAGAGGACAGAGCCAATAAGGATTCCCTGCGTAATACCAATAAAAATTACAGGAGCGCTTTTCAGAAATTTGGTCTTATAAAGTATAATGCATTTAAAGGAATGGGAGGAAATTTAAGCTTTACTATGGCAATGCTGGATTATACCAATTCCGGATTTGTATTAAACTCCGTTCACAGCAGGGAAGGCTGCTATGTTTACATTAAAGAGGTGGACAGAGGAGAAACTGATGTTCTCTTAGGAAGTGAAGAAAAAGATGCTTTGGAACAGGCATTAGGATATCATTCATAAAAAACCAGGTGGAGCTGTACTTGCTTCACCTGGTTTTTTATAATCAATTATAATAAAATCTGTTTCATTTCTACATGATGTTCTTCAGTGAGGGCAGCTCCGATGGCAGTTCCGTATTCGGCCTGGTCCGGGATGATAAAGTGAACATCAAAAAGTTCTTCCAGAGAACGAAGAATTTGAGGGCATTGTGGAAGTTTGGCTATATTTCCGGTCATGACAAAATTATGGATGTTGCTGTTTAAAGAGGATAATATGGCAGATTTTCCAATGGCCTGAATAACCATATTAATGATTCCAATGGCAATATCTTCTTCTGAAATGGAGCTTCGGACCTTTCCAAAATTGGAAGCAGTAGCCGTCAAAGGAAGTCCTGGAAGAGGAGTTTTTGAAATATCCTGAATCTGCAGGTCAATATTGCTTAAATTCCCTCTGCTGGCCAGATCTATGATCTGAGAAATGTCAGTAGTTTTCAGAAGCAGGCTGGAAAGTCCCATAATGGTTCCTCCGCCGATTCCAATTCCGCCCATATGGGTAATTTTATCTCCATTGACCTGAACCATGGAGGTTCCTGTTCCCATACTTACAACAATTAAGTCCTGGAGTTCGGTAAAATACTGTCCTCCCAGCCCGTTACAGGTAAATTCTCCTACCTTATAAGTGGGTATTCCATATAAAGGTTGTTCCACATAAGCGCTTCCCACGCCTGTAATCATAATTTTTTCAATTTCACTTAATTGAATACTGTTGTCATAAATAAATTTTCCCAGAGCACCAAAGAGGGAGGCAATGGGGTTATCAGCTTTTACGAAGGTAGGGATCTTCAGTTCATTATTCTGAAATCCAACAATCTTTGTAGTGCTTCCTCCGATATCAATTCCAATTGTTATTTTCATATATTAAATTTCCTTGTTTACATAATGAGAAAAGAATTTTAAGATTCTGAGGTTACTATAGCATATATATAGCAGATTGCCAAGTTCTTATATATATGCAAGAATTTTATAGAAAAAAAATTTAAAGAAGAATATTGACAAAAAAATAACAATGGCATATAATATAACTACACCAATTGTTAAAATAATAACAAAAAACTATTTAGCTTATAAAAACGGAGGAAAGTTAAAATGGCAAAGAAAGAAGAACAGGTGATGGTTCCCCAAATCATTGACAGCATAGAAGCTTTGATCGCCAGAATGAATGCTATGCGGGAAGCGCAGAAAATATTTGCTTCCTATACACAGGAACAGGTGGATAAAATCTTTTATGAGGCTGCCAGTGCTGCCAATAAGATGAGAATTCCACTTGCAAAGATGGCTGTGGAAGAAACAGGCATGGGTGTTGTGGAAGACAAGGTCATCAAAAATAACTATGCGGCTGAATATATTTACAATGCCTATAAAGATACAAAAACATGTGGATTGATTGAGGAAGACAAGGCCTATGGAATTAAGAAAATAGCAGAGCCAATTGGTCTTGTTGCAGCCGTTATTCCGACCACAAACCCTACATCAACTGCTATTTTTAAAACATTGATCAGCTTGAAGACAAGAAATGCCATCATCATTTCTCCTCATCCCCGTGCAAAGAATTCCACTATTGCAGCAGCCAAGGTAGTTCTTGATGCCGCTGTTAAGGCTGGGGCACCGGAAGGGATTATAAGCTGGATTGACGTTCCTTCTCTGGAACTTACCAATGAAGTAATGAAGAGTGCCGACATTATTCTGGCTACAGGTGGTCCTGGCATGGTAAAGGCAGCATATTCTTCCGGAAAACCGGCTCTTGGAGTTGGTGCCGGAAATACCCCTGTTATTATTGATGATACAGCAGATATTAAGATGACAGTAAGCTCTATCATCCATTCAAAGACCTTTGATAACGGTATGATCTGTGCTTCTGAGCAGTCTGTGACAGTTCTGGAATCTGTTTACGATACTGTGAAAAAAGAATTTGCAGACAGAGGATGCTACTTCTTAAAAGGTGATGAACTGGATAAGGTACGTAAGACTATTATCATTAATGGCGCCTTAAATGCCAAAATTGTAGGGCAAAAGGCTGCAACTATAGCAAAACTGGCAGGAATCGAAGTTCCGGAATCTGCAAAAATTCTTATCGGTGAAGTGGAAAGTGTTCACATTGAAGAGGAATTTGCTCATGAAAAGCTTTCTCCTGTACTGGCTATGTATAAAGCAAAAACCTTTGATGAAGCCATTGAAAAAGCGGAACAATTGGTAGCTGACGGCGGCTACGGACATACGGCTTCCATCTATGCCAATGTAAATGAAAAAGAAAAGCTGGCAAAGCATGCGGCAGCTATGAAAACCTGCCGTATCCTGGTTAATACACCATCTTCTCATGGAGGTATCGGTGATATTTATAACTTTAAGCTGACTCCATCCCTAACCTTGGGTTGCGGTTCCTGGGGAGGAAACTCTGTATCCGATAATGTGGGAGTGAAGCATTTGCTGAATATTAAGACCGTTGCTGAGAGGAGAGAGAACATGCTGTGGTTCAGAAATCCGGATAAGGTGTACTTTAAAAAAGGCTGTATGCCGGTGGCACTTAGTGAGTTAAAGGATGTTTATGATAAGAAGAGAGCATTTGTGGTAACAGACTCTTTCCTTCACATGAATGGATACACCAAACCCGTGACAGATAAATTAGATGAAATGGGGATTGTTTACACAGTATTTTCCGATGTTCAGCCTGACCCAACTCTGGCAAATGCTCAGGCCGGTGCAGCAGCAATGAACTCCTTTAAGCCTGATACCATTATCGCATTAGGAGGAGGCTCTGCTATGGATGCTGCCAAGATTATGTGGGTCATGTATGAGCATCCAGAAGTGGATTTTAAGGATATGGCTATGCGCTTTATGGATATCCGTAAAAGAGTTTACACCTTCCCGAAGATGGGAGAAAAAGCTTATTTTGTGGCCATTCCAACTTCTTCCGGTACCGGCTCTGAGGTGACTTCTTTTGCAGTTATTACTGATCAGGAAACAGGAGTGAAGTATCCTATTGCTGATTATGAGTTAATGCCTAATATGGCGATTGTAGATGCTGACAATATGATGAGTCAGCCAAAAGGCTTAACCAGTGCTTCCGGTATAGATGTACTGACTCATGCTTTAGAGGCTTATGCTTCTGTTATGGCTTCTGATTATACAGATGGCCTGGCATTAAAGTCCATGAAGAATGTGTTTGAATATCTGCCCACAGCTTATAATCACGGAGACCATGTAGAAGCCAGATGCAAGATGGCAGATGCTTCCTGTATGGCAGGTTTGGCCTTTAATAATGCATTCTTAGGGGTATGCCACTCGATGGCTCATAAATTAGGCGCTTACCATCATCTTCCTCATGGTGTGGCAAATGCACTGTTGATTTCTCTTGTTATGGAGTTTAATGCATGCGACGCTCCCGCAAAAATGGGAACGTTCTCCCAGTATCAGTATCCTCACACCTTTGAGCGGTATGTGGAGTGTGCGCGCTTCTGCGGAGTACAGGGTAAAAATGATGGAGAAATCTTTAAAAACTTTATCAAGAAAATAGAAGAATTAAAAGCATCTGTAGGAATTAAGACTTCTATTAAAGAATACGGAGTGGAGGAGAAGTACTTCCTTGATACTCTGGATGAGATGGTTGAAAATGCATTTGATGACCAGTGTACAGGCGCAAACCCAAGATATCCTCTTTTGAGCGAGATCAAGGAAATGTATTTAAAGGCTTACTACGGTAAATAAGTTAGAAATAGGCTTCAAAAGGCCCTGCCAGATTTTTGGCAGGGCCTTTGTTTTTAATTTACTTACTATTTTCGTTTTTAAAAAGCATGATCATTTCGTGAGTAAGGCTTAAATTAGTAAATTCATCAGGGATCTCCTGTGGAGTCATAAAGACTGCAGTGGATAACTCTGTTTCATCCAAACGGATTTGTGGAGAACCTGAAACCTCAGCCCAATAGCCCACCAGGATGGAGTCACTGAATCCCCAGGGCTGATTTTTGTAATAACGAATATTTTTTACTTCAAGACCTACTTCCTCCATTACCTCACGCTTTACGGTATCCTCCAGGGTTTCCCCGAATTCTGTATATCCGGCTATGAGAGCGTACCGGGTATATTCTCTTCCGGCATATTTAGTTAACAAAAGTTTTCCTTCATAAGTAATACCTACAATAACGGCAGGAGAAATTTTGGGATAAATTGTATTGCCGCAGGAGGTACAGACTATGGAACGCTCTTTTTTGCTCTTCATGGTGGGAGAGCCACAGCAGCCGCAGAAACGGTTTGTTGCGTAAAAACGGTAAAGGTGTTGTCCGTTTACAGCCGCAAAAGAGATCCACATAGGATTTAAATTTCGTATGATACTGGTTTCATAAAAGCCAAGAGAAGGAATTTCTTCTAATAAGACCTTTGTTTCGTCCACTAGAAAATAATCCATTTGGTCAATGGAAAAAAGATAATCGCAGTGGGACATGGCCTCATGAGTTAAATCTTCTAATTCTTTAAACATGGGGATTTCGGGTGTGTTTTCTTTTTTCAGTAAAATGCGTCCGGAATGGAAATAGAGAAAATAGCTGTTCTCCTCCGGAGTTTTTATGTCAAATTCATTGTGAAATACATGGGGAAAAATATCCTGAATCATATGAATATCCTTTCTTTAGAATTATCTGCTTCATTAGGATATTTTAAGTTTCAAAGAGCGTTCTGTCAAGCTGAGTCGAAAAAGTATCCAGAGATAGAAAAAACGGCGCTTTCAAAGAGCCGTTTCATGATTACATATGTATTTCCAGATGATTACAACTGCCTGGAAAGTATCTTTCGGATAGGAAGTCCCACAATAACCGCAATTATGGTGAGAATGATATCCTTGGGAACGAACATAGCGATGGAATAAGTAAATACGCCCACCACCGACATATTTTCTGCCAGTGCCGCCCACTGAAGGCCTCCGATGGTCTCGTTGACCAGGGTTCCTATAATGGGAAAGAAAAAAGTGAAAAAGGTGTTTAATGTCTTGCTGCCTGTTCTGAACCTGATTCCACAGATAAGAGCCATAAGAGGCCAGGACCAGATATAGCCGCCCGTAAGACCTGCAATGGACTTAAGTCCGCCTTGGAAGTTGGCAAAGATAGGGAGACCTACAGCACCTAGAAGTACGTAAGCCAGAGCGGCCAGAGAGCCAAGTCTCCAGCCTAAGACGGTGCTAATCAAAACTACGCCGAATATCTGGATGGTAATGGGAACTCCCGTGGGCATGGGTAGGGATATCTGGGAAATTACGGCAAGGATAGCCGCAGACATCCCTGTTAAAGCAAGTTCTTTGGTGGAAAGAGCGGATTTAACAGGGGATGAAGCATTTGAACCAGGAGGCTGTGCTGTACTCATGATGGTATACTCCTTTGTAGTAATATCATTTTCTAGTGGAAATGGTATCATAGAGAAAAACAATTGTCAACTTAAAGATTATTAAGGTTAACAATTTGAAATTAATGATCATAATTTATCACTCACCTTCTGTTGAAGATTTTTCTCGTTTAGCCGCTTGCTGAATTGTTACAAAACATTATATAATGCATTGGTTAGATGTAACTAACTTTAATTATATGCAAGGAGAATTGTATGAGAAACAGAAACGGAATTAAATTATTGGCGGTTCTGACTGCCGTAACCATCTCCTTTCCAATCCAGTCATTGGCAGGAGAATGGAGGCAGAACGGAAACCAATGGCAGTATATTCTGGAAAATGGCCAGATACAGAAGGATTCGTGGCTGAAAACAGATGACGGCAAATGGTATCATTTTGACGAAAATGGATTAATGAGAACAGGATGGTATCAGGATAAGGATCAGAAATGGTATTATCTGGAGGAAGGCGGTTTTATGGCCTCTGGTTGGAAGCAGATTGATGGAAAATGGTATTATCTGGACAAGCAGTCAGGTGAAGCAATTTTAAATGGTTACACACCTGATGGCTTTTATGTAGATGGCACCGGGGCGTGGAACGGCAGTTCCTCCCAGAACTCTTATGACGATGATAGTTCTGATGATGATTGGAGAAGTATTCCAGGAGAAAATGGAGGAAATCAGCCTGGAGGAGAGCAACCTGGGGAAACAAATCCATGGGAAAATAAGACCCCAGTGATGGTGGAACAAAGCGGTATTGTATCTGTTATGGGCCTTCCCTATGCAGTAATATCCTTTTCCAATCAGGCAGAGGGAGTGGAAGAATTCCGCTATTCTGTAGCTGGAAAGGATGCTACATCCCTGGTCACTCCAGTGACATCTTCGGGAAATGTGGTCAAAATTCCTTTGCCAGATGAAAATGAACATACCGTTGCAATAACCTCCGGAAAGTGGACTGTGTCTGTAATCTTATTAAATAAGCCGGGGAAAAGCTCGGTGGTAGAAAAGGAGACGGCAGAGGCAAACATTTCACTTCCATCTGACATTCCCTGGGTGGTTATTGCAGAGGAAACCATTCCTCTGACTCAATATGTGAAGTTTATTCGTCAGGGCGATTCGATTTTTGTAAAGTCTGACAAAACGACGGCAGATGCCCTGCAGATTCAAAAAAGAGCATCTCTTATGAGCATGGGTCTGGATGCGGTTGCAAGCGCCACTGAAGCACCTCCGGCCAGTATGGAAGGCAAAGAAGAAACAGCTTCTATTGCCGTATTATTCGATCTTGCAGCCAATCATGTAATTACAGATGAGCTGGGAATTGAAACTGCGTCAGGAGAGGTTTTTTTGGCCAAATGGAACGCTTTGAATAAGAAAATTGCTTTAAATGATACTTTAACCCTAAGTACAGAAGCTAAGGACCTTAAAAACAGAAACTGGAAGAAAGCCTCTGAATTGCCTACATATGTAAAATATTTAACGGACAAGGCAGGTTATGGAACAAAGGTTGAGCTTTTAACAGGAAAAACCGATAATACTATTCCGCCTCAGCTATTTTCTTCTCCTTCTTTGAAGGGTAAGGATGCCCTTATAAGGCTTAGTGATGTAAATGAATCCTGGTACCGTTCCATTACGGAAATATCAATTCCTTACAGCGACATGCATACCTATTACTATCAGGAAAACAATACCCTGTCAAAGGATGGAAAAACCATAACCTTGGGAGTAGACAAGCTTGGTGGACCTATGAATCAAACCGGGACTTACGAGATAATTATTACTTCCTTTGGTTTTGAAGATGTAAAGGGAACTCTTACGGTAGTAGACCAGGCTCCGGAATTTACTCCTACCTGGGAGGATAACAATGGGCGTCTGAAACTAAGAGCTAATTTCAGTTATTATTCAGATCGGGTAAACTCTGTTACTGTAAACGGAATCCAGCTGGATTTAGGACTTTTCTCCAGAGATATTAACAGTGTTTATATTCCATACGGCTATTTGGTAAACGGGAAAAACACATTTGAAATTCAGGCAGAAGGGTATGAAGACACATCCTTTGAAATTGAATCTCCGGCATCATTTGTCACTCCAAGAAAGGCGGCGGAAGTTACGGTTAATGAGGTGACTGGAGGTTCGACCTCTGTAGTATTTAATATCAGCTCCTATCCAGAAGGAAGTCAGGAATTGGAGTGGTTCCAGGCCTTAGAGGCAGATCACTTGAAGCTGTCATACTCATATGGAGCCGAAACAATCCTTTCTCTTTCAAAAGGGGAAAACAGCTTCACGGTTACTTCAAAAAATGCTATATCTGTAAGGAGTTATACTATGCAGATTACAATACCGGGATATGATATTGTAACCATTGCATTTACTCCCGTAAATGGAGCGCCTGCTGTCACACAAAACTGGAATTTAGAAAACTATAATCTGAAGCTTACAAGCACTTCCAGCTCCTACTTAAGCTCCTACGTGACAAAAGTATTTTTAAACGGAAGAGAATTGATTAAAGGGGAAGGCGGTGATTATACGTCTTCTTATGAGGGAATTGAATTATTTGCCCATAATTTTACCGCAGGAGAACCTTATACCATCCAGCTTCATGCATCTTCTTATACTGTGAAAAATTTGGAAGGAACAGCACCTGCTGAACTGACGGCGCCTTTGGCTGGGGCGGAGCTTCATGCAGAACCTGTTTCAAAAGGAAGTGAAGTAACAGTAACGGCAGGGGGAGAAGCTTCAGAATGGCTGGATAAGATCAGCTCAGTAACTGTAGCAAATTCTTACAGCAGTTCTGGAACCGCTGCCGCTTATACAAAAACAGAGAATGGACTGATTTTAAATTCCAGCAACTTTTTCTCTTCTGGGGTTTATACCATTACAGTAAAAGCAGTTGGCTACAGGACGGTTCAGACAACGGTGAAGATCTTAAATACAGTTACAGTTAAGTCGGTCATTAATTATGATGAAGAGCGTCTTGAGCTGGAGGCTGGAGACTCCTATTTTTACGATAAGGCAATAGTTGTGTTAAATGGAACCCAACTGAAGAAAAACACAGAATACACAGTAAGCGGAAAAAAACTATATATTCCTGGAGCATTACTTAAGGAAGAAGAGAATCGTCTTGTTTTAAATAATGAGGAGTATCAAAAGGTTGAAATGGCCTTTGATCGGTATATTGCTGCTAAAACCCCTCCGAAACTGGAAGTGAAAATGGAAAGCTCCATGGCCGGAGAAAATAAGATTGTTCTGGATGTGAAGAATGGAGACCAGGAATGGTGGGATTCTTTAAATAAGTCCTATATATCTGTAAAACGTTCTCTGGATCAGACCGTCTCAGACTATATCCAAGACTCTGAGGATCAGCTGACAATTGAGTTGGAGAAAGAATTGTCATATTATTACAGCTATATCATAACGATATCAGTGCCTGGATACCGCTCCTGCAGTGTTACCTTCAATCCTTATCAGGAAGTTCCTGAATTAGTAGAGAATTGGCTGGAAAATGGAGATTTGCAATTATCCACTGAGTCATATGGTTATTTCAGCAGTACTTCTAGCGCTGTTTATCTGGATGGCGTAAAACTGGTATATAATCAGGACTACACGTTAAGTTCCAGTTGGCCAGCATACAATCTGACTATTTATGCAAAAAACTTTAAATCAGATGAACATGTGGTAAAGATCCTTAATTCCCAATATGCACCTTATGAAATAACATTAACGGATTTGGGTGGAAGAAGCATGATAAACTCTTTGGAAATGGAGTTGATTCTGGAAAAGCCGGAGATAGAAACAGTCGTAGAAAAAACAGATGGAAAAAATTCATCTGAAGAGAGCGTGCCTGAAGAAGTACCATCTGAGGAAGTTTTACCTGAAGAGGTACCATCTGAAGAAGTTCTGCCTGAGGAAGTTCTGCCTGAGGAAATTCCATCTGAAGATAATCAGGAAGAAGAGATTGATTCAGATGAAGCAAAGGTTCCTGATCAGGAAGAAGATGAGCCAGAGGAATCGGAGGACGAAAAAGTTTCAAATAGTACAATAGAATAATTTTGTTAGAAACTGCTTTTGAGGAATTGTAATTTCCCTCTTCAAAGGCAGTTTTTATGTTAATAAGAGATTCTGAGTAAAATCCTTAGAAGACGGGTCAGATTGACAATTTTGAAAAAGAGGATATATAATAGTTATAAGAAAAAAATAGGGAATTTAAGCCTGATGAAGAATGTGATTTCGACATAAGGAGTATATGATGGTAAAAAAAGAGGAGTTGGAATTTATACAGTCCCGTCTTGGTTTTTGGAATAAGTTAAGTGACGGGGAAGCTGCTTTTCTGGAACGTAATATTTCAGCAGTTTCTTATAAAAAGGATTATAACCTTCACAACGCGGACAGCCAGTGTCAGGGCTTTCTTATAATTAGAAGCGGAGGACTTAGGGTTTATATTCTGTCTGAGGATGGCCGTGAGGTCACTTTGTACCGGGTTTCTCCCGGAGAGATCTGTGTATTTTCTGCTTCCTGTATTTTAAGCCATATTACATTTGATGTTCATATTGATGCGGAACAGGATACAGAAGCCTATTTGATTCATATCAGTGCTTTCAGCAAGCTGAGCGATGAAAATATATATGTAGAGAACTTTGCATATAAAAATGTTGTTGAACGGTTTTCTGATGTAATGTGGGCCATGGAACAGATTCTTTTCATGAGCTTTGATAAAAGACTTGCAGTTTTTCTGTTGGATGAAATGTCAAAGACAAATTCCACCAGATTGTACATTACTCAGGAGCAGATTGCCAGATATATTGGAAGCGCCAGGGAGGTGGTTTCCCGTATGCTGAAAATATTTAAGGAAGAAGGGATTATAAATCAGACCAGAGGCGCCATCTGTATCATTGATAAAGATAAATTGAGGAAGCTTACAAAATAAAGAAAAGTATGCATCTGTGCATTCCCTAAAAGTGATTTTTTACTAATAATTTTGTTTTGTTATTTATTTTGATTAAAATCAGGGAAGTATTTATATTAATCAGAGAAAAAATATAAAGAAAAAATTGTGTGAATTTTATTTTTAACATTTATTAAATAAAGAATCACAGCTTCTTGACTTTATTAAATTAACTTGTTATAATTTTTTTCAGGTTATGCGAAGGCAAAGGGGCTGGAACTTGATAAGTTCTGGCCTCTTTTTGCCCTTTTTTAAATAACTTTGTATTGTGTAAATTTATATACAATAGTCCAAGGAGGATAAAAATTATGTCATATGTAGACGAGGTTTATGACAAAGTTGTAAAACAGAACCCAGGAGAGGTGGAATTTCATCAGGCAGTCAAAGAAGTGCTTGACTCTTTAAAGCTAGTCATTGATGCAAATGAAGAAAACTATCGGAAGATGGGGCTTTTGGAACGCCTTGTTGAGCCGGAGAGAATCATTTCCTTCCGTGTACCCTGGGTGGATGACCACGGTCAGGTCCAGGTTAATAAAGGATTCCGTGTTCAGTTTAACAGCGCTATTGGTCCCTATAAAGGAGGTCTGCGTCTTCACCCTTCTGTAAACCAGGGAATTCTGAAGTTTTTAGGCTTTGAGCAGGTATTCAAAAACTCTCTGACAGGCCTTCCCATTGGTGGCGGAAAGGGAGGTTCTAATTTTGATCCCAAAGGAAAATCAGATAGAGAGGTTATGGCATTTTGCCAGAGCTTTATGACAGAATTGTCTAAATACATTGGAGCAGACCAGGATGTTCCAGCCGGTGATATTGGCGTCGGCGCAAGGGAAATCGGTTTTATGTATGGACAGTATAAAAGACTGACCGGTTTATACGAAGGCGTTCTCACTGGAAAAGGCCTCACATACGGCGGTTCTCTTGTTCGTACACAGGCTACAGGCTATGGACTTGTCTACATTCTCGATGAGATGCTAAAGGATAACGGCAAAGAGATGGCAGGAAAAACCGTAGTAATATCCGGTTCCGGAAACGTAGCAATCTATGCAACCGAAAAAGCACAGCAGTTAGGTGCAAAAGTAGTTGCATTAAGTGATTCCTCCGGATATATCTATGATAAAGATGGAATTAAGCTTGATCTTGTGAAAGAAATTAAAGAAGTACGCAGAGGACGTATTAAGGACTATGTGGACGAGGTTCCAACGGCAGTTTACACAGAAGGAACAGGAATCTGGAGTATTCCTTGTGATGTAGCTCTTCCATGTGCAACCCAGAATGAGTTGAATTTAGAGGATGCCAAGACTTTAAAGGCCAACGGCTGCCTTGCAGTTGCAGAGGGCGCCAACATGCCTTCCACCAGAGAGGCTACAGATTTCTATTTGGAAAATGGAATCCTGTTTATGCCGGGTAAAGCAGCTAACGCCGGTGGCGTGGCTACTTCCGCACTGGAAATGAGCCAGAACAGCCAGAGACTTTCCTGGACTTTTGATGAAGTGGATGAAAGACTTCATAACATTATGGTTCAGATCTATGAAAAGGCAGCTTCTGCAGCAGAGCGTTACGGAGTAAAAGGAAATTATGTGGCAGGAGCTAACATTGCCGGATTTGAAAAGGTTGTGGATGCCATGACTGCACAGGGAATTGTGTAATATTTATAAAGAAAACAGATTCAGTCTTTTGTAAAAACAGAGGACTGGGTCTTTTTTTATTGGTTGAAGGCCATATGAATATTCTGCTGATGTGATATAATTGTTCTAAAGTTTGTAATATGCAGTACAAAAGTGAAAAGGCAAAGAAAAGATATCTTTATATAAAGGAGGACTTGGATTGAATCAAAAGATTATAATGTGTTATGAGGATTTTGTAAATGCGCTGCTAGAGGCCGGATTTTCCATGGGGGGTGGAAACAATGAGGGGATTTTTTCCTTGATTGACTGGAACTGGAATGAACAGCCGCCCTTTGATACTCCGGTAAAATGGCATACAGGAGATCCTGAAACAGATCCATGGGAATGGCGTATGAGAGTTTTGGATGAGAGAAACGATATAGGCTATTCAAAGTTTTTTTTTAAGAAAAGCGGATACATTACCAAGGAATGGATTCCTTATTTTCTTACAGTACGGCGAGAGAATATGCTTTTTGAAGAAGCCTATGAAGAAGGTTTAGTCAGCAATTATGCCAAGCGGATATATAATGTTGTGTCGGAATATGAAATACTCCCTCTTCATGCCATAAAAGAACTTGGAGGGTTTGAGAAAGAGGAGAAGAGCCAGTTTGACCGGGCATTGACTGAACTGCAGATGAAGATGTTTCTGACTATGTGTGGAAGAAAGCAAAAGGTTTCCAGTAAGGGGGAGGAATATGGCTGGTCCTCCACGGTGTTTTGCACTACAGAAAGGTATTGGGGAGCAGAAGTTTTTAATGAATCCAGTAAGATCATAAAAGCTAATGCGGTTGAAAAGATCACTGAGCAGGTTTACAAGTTAAACCAGGAGGCAGACAGGAAAAAGGTTTTGAAATTTATCAATGGATAATTGAAAGCAGTGGAGAGTGGTCAGGTGAAAAAATCATAACAAATAAAACCTCAAATCTAAAGATTTTGAGGTTTTATTTGTTTGATTTAATGCATAAAGTGAAAGTAAAGCACTAATTAGTTGAAAGCAAAAACGTAAATACCTTAAAGAATAAAAAAATGCTATGCTATTAAAAACTTTCAGAAAAATCATAATACTCTTACAAAAGTAGATAGAGGTGTCCCCTAGCTGATCAAAACTATTATAAGGAGGAACAAATATGGGAAATATTCAAGTTGTACCAGTTATAATTTTAATTATTTACATAGGAGTTATGCTCTCCATTGGTTTTTTTGTAAACAGGCTGACCATTAAAACAAGCACTGATTACATGCTTGCAGGGAGACGAATGGGAGTTTTAATGATTGCATGTTCTCTTTCAGCCAACAATATTGGGGGAGGAAGCACCACAGGAGTGGCCGCCAAGGCTTTTAACGGTTGGGGAATGAGTGCTGCATGGTATGTTCTTGCAGCAGCGGTTGCTATGATTCCACTGTCATTTTTTGCGCCCAGAGTACGAAAGACAATGGCTGTAACCATTCCGGAAGTGGTAAACCGACGGTTTGGAAGCTTTGCAGGTGTTTTTACAGCGGTTTTAAATGTTCTTTCTTTGTTTTGCCTAACAGCTTCCCAGATTTTGGCATCTGCTTCTGTTTTAAGCGCTATTACTGGGATTCCCCTAAATGCAGCGGTTGTCGTGGCAGGAGGAATTATTATTTTGTATACTACAATGGGAGGAATGTTGGCAGATGCGATTGCAGATATTATGCAGTTTTTTATTATTTTCTTCGGTCTTTTAATATCAGTTCCAATGATAATACGTGGAGCAGGCGGCTGGCAGACCGTATCCAGTCTTCTCCCTGAAGTTGAACTTGATATGTTTAAAATAGGAATTCCAACCATCCTGGGACTTATTTTTAATTATTTTTGTACATTCCTTTCAGGTCCTGAAATGGTAAGCCGCTTTTCCAGTGCAGAAAATGAAAAAGCAGCAGTAAAGGCATCGGTTTTGTCAGCAGTTTTAATGGGGCTTCTGGCCTTTATGCCAACGCTCATCGGTCTGGTTGCGTTGGCTGAGAACCCAGGCTTAGACGGAGGTCAGGGAACGACTGCGCTTATGTATGCATCTTCCATGTATGCCCCCCCTGTTGTAACGGGGCTGGTTGCAGCGGCTATTGTTGCAGCAACTATGTCCAGTGCAGACTCCAACCTTTTGTGCGCCTCTACCATATTAATTAAAGATATTTATCAGCGTTTCATTAATCCGGAAGTAACGGATAGGCGGCTGATTACTTTCACCAGAGTCAGTAATGTATTTATCTGTTTGATTTCAATGGGAATTGCGTTATTTAATATTAATCTGATTACCTTAAATCTGTTTGCATTTGCATTACGTTCTGCAGGGCCTTTTGCTGCTTATGGTCTTGGAATGGTGATTCCAAAGGCGACAAGAAATGCGGGGATTGTATCTATTATAATAGGATCTGTTGCGGTTGTTATATGGCAGATATGGGGCGGAAATACGGGAATCCTTCCTATTGTATTTGGTTGTTTCTGGGGAGTTGTTTCTTTCTTCCTTGTAACTAAGGTGGAATCTTCCATGGGAAAACCTCCGGCACCATCTGCATTTGAAAACTAATAAAATTAAGAAATAATTGTGTGTATGAGCCATTGCCTTTGGGTGATGGCTTATTTTGGGTGTTTTTTCCAATTTTGAAAATATAAAAATTTCACTGGAATTCTCATCATATATAGTATATAATAATCGTTAAGACTTGAGGCGGAGTGTTCTTCGCCTTATTGTGTTTTTTTGTTTTTCTTAACATTATTTAGAAAGCAGGTGATGATTTCATGCATAAATTCCTGAGAACTGTTGGCTTCAGCCTTTATCAGAAAGACAGAGATATAGAAAAATTACTGGATAAGCTCTGTGAAGATTTGTCCGAAATAAAACGAATGCAGATTGATGAGGAATCCAATCTTTGCGAACTCCGGAAGGAAGTGGCTCCTGGTATGGGGATTGCTATTATGGGGGAAATGGACCAGGATGGAAACTTTCAAAGACAATATTACTACCCTTATTTGAAAAGTGCTGACATGACATCAGATGTATCCTGTTCCATTCAGCGCCATACGGAGAAGGAAACATATGCCGGTCTTCTGGATGAATATAAGGTGGGAATTTCTTTGATTTTTTATATAGATAATTCTTTTGAATGCAGGGAAAGGATCATTGACCACCATCCCATGGATACAAAGGATATTTGTATGACTGGCCTTGCTGTAAACGGAAAGATTCTTTTGCCAATCCAGAAGACGGAAAAGCAGAAGGAGAGAGCTAAGGTAGCGGCAAAGGACCGTAATAATCTTTTGGAGGCCGCCAAAAATGGAGATGAGGATGCTATGGAAACTCTGACCATTGAAGATATTGATTTATATTCTCAGGCGTCCAGAAGAGTGATGAAGGAGGATTTATACTCTATCATTGATTCCTGTTTTATGCCTTGTGGTGTGGAATGTGATCAGTATTCCATTATCGGTGAAATCATTAATATTGATGTAAAAAAGAACCAGATTACGGAAGAAGAGGTTTACGACTTTACAGTGGAGTGCAGTGACTTGATTTTTCATGTGGGAATTGCAAAAAAAGATCTGGTCGGAACTCCTGAAGTGGGACGTCGGTTTAAGGGACATATATGGATGCAGGGGACCGTAAATTTTAAGGAGTCTCTGGAAGAAATATAAGATTTGTCTTGACGAAAAAGGAAATAGTGAATATAATAGTAAACGGACTGTGCAGCAGATGCTGCCGTACAGTCCGTTAAAAATGCAGATTTATATATGTGTTTCTGTAGCTCAGTAGGATAGAGCGTCCGCCTCCTAAGCGGAAGGCCAGCGGTTCGAATCCGCTCAGGAACATCTAAAAGACATACTGTTCCGTCAAGGAATTGGTATGTCTTTTTCTATAGTGGAATATGGTATGAGCCCACAGAGTCACTGGATATGATCAAATTCACAACGGGCAGAATCTGCACAGATATATTAAATATTTTGCTAAAAGCCGGGTAGTTTTCTGCTAAGAATTTCACCCGGCTTTATTAAAATGACATGGATTGCAGTGGAAGTTTTTTATTAAAATGTTTTGCCATATCCGTTTAACCAAGCTCTTTCTTCCATCGGCATTTTTTGAACTCCGGTGGCTTCTTCTTCTGGAATTCCCAGCGGCATGTAGATGACTACAGTCAGATCTTCAGGAACACCTAAAAGACCGCCCATCTGCTCTGCTTTTTCTCCTTCAATCTGCCCTTCGATCCAGGCCGTTCCATACCCCTTATCTGTAACAGCCAGCAGGATGTTCTGTGCAGCAGCAGAATAATCCTGAAGGTGATAGGAGTTACCGTGATAGGAGGGGGTTTCTTTAGACAACAGCAGGATAGCAGCAGGTGCGGTCAGTGCCCATGGTTTATTATAGATAGAAGCCAGCTTATGGGCCAGTTCAGGATCGCTGACAGCAATAAAACGGGTAGTCTGGGTGTTGCAGCCAGAGGGAGCGGCGACGGCGGCCTCCAGAATTTCTTTTAAATCAGCTTCTGGTACAGGCGTTGGTTTAAATGTCTTTCTATAGCTTTTTCTCATGCGTATTGCATCCATCAATTCCATAAAATCAAATCCTTTCTAAAGATATTAAAATTTCTAACTTTTATTTTATCCTCTTTTTTAAGAAATGTAAATATAGTATACTCTGTTTAAAATGCTATAATAAGTAAAATGATGTTTAATTGGTTTTTGTAAAATTATAACTTTAAAGATGGAGATAAATATGACGAAAAAATATATTGGCATTACTTTGTGTTTACTTTTAGCAGGATGTACCCCCAATAACATTGAAGTGAAGAATACAGTAACCACTCCAGATACATATACACAAAATGAAAGCACCAGTAAGGCATCAGAAGCAGTTAAAGCACAAGAAATAGTTGATGATGAAACCACCATAAAAGAGAAGAACTCTGATATAAATTTGAATAGTTATTCTGGTGATTGGTCTTATTGGAATAATCCGAACAAGGAGTCAGATGGCGGAATAGCTTTGAATTTAACCATTTATAAACAGAATTTGAAGGCTAATATCTCTGCGTGGTCCCCTAATTACAACCGTTTGGCAGATGCAGAACTGTCTGGAGATTTTCAAGGTAATTCCGGCGAATTTCATTATGATGACGATGGAAGAGGACATGCTGGTACTGTATATTTAACTTTAGAAAACAATATAATTCAAATGGAAGTTATTACTGATGAGACTAGCATAAACGGAGATTTTACATTTCCGAATAAAAAAATAATCCTTCAAAGAACGAAGCCACAGGGTAATACTCCAGATAAAGATCTATCTTTCATTGACAGCGACAGCTCATTTCCGCTTACTATTTATTCAGACGTTGAGACAGCTGACTACCGGGTATCATATAATGACGCCTACGAGACAATTAAAAAGTGGATAGATGAAGGGGAACATGGAACCTGGGAAGAATACACAAACTATACTGTTCTTAATAAAAAAGAAGTATGGCCAGCCATTAAGAATGCTGATGATTATGTGGAATTTTCTTCTGTTATGCAAACATTGATAGAACCTAACGAACAGCATACGCTGACTTTTATAGAAGAGGAAAATTCAAAATTGCTGTGTAGTGCATTCTCCGGCTCACACCATGTTACAAGTGAAAGAGGGATTCAGTGTGGGGACAGTATTGAGGATATTGAGACAGCATATGGGAAGAAGTATATAAACTATAATACTGATAAATACATAATCTGTGAATATAAAACATTGATTGGATATTTACGATTTTTCTTAGACTCTCAAACTAATATAATAACTCAGTGGGGGATAGATAAATATTCCTATGAGGACAGGATTAAAGCACCATATGAATAAAGTGCTGATACGGTGAAAACCGGATTTCTTCTATTGAAGATTTTGATAAATTGGGAAAGACAAAACCCCTGTTAAAAAAGCAGAACAAATCCTTTTTCAGCATGTTGTCTTGAAAGTATAAAATAAGAAGAGCAGTCTTGCTGACTGGATAACAAGTTTGCTCTTTGTGATTTTTCTTTTATTATCTCTTGTACTCTGATATAATTATACTTAGCGTTAATTATGTTTTGTTTACTTTATAAGATTTTGCAAAATAAATTCAACTTTAATGGATAAACGAAAGGAGCGTTTTTATGAAAATACTGGAAAAGCATAGGTGTGATTTTCAATTGAAGACTCAAAATCCCTTCATTATCACGATGCATCACAAGGATTTTTTTCCAAAAGGTAATGGACAGATGGCACCGGTATCTTATATTCCGGACAGAGAACGTGGCAACGACTTTGATCTCAAAGCGCCATGGCGTATGTACCACGGGGACATTATCCCCGGGTTTCCGGTTCACCCCCACAGAGGGTTTGAAACAGTGACTATAGTTACCCAGGGAGTTGCAGACCATTCGGACAGCCAGGGTGCTTTTGGACGGTACGGAGAAGGGGATGTCCAGTGGATGACAGCAGGAGAAGGAATCCAGCATAGTGAAATGTTCCCGCTGATCCATGAGGATAAAGTAAACACCATGGAATTGTTCCAGGTCTGGTTGAACCTTCCTAAAAAGAGTAAGTTTGTTCCTCCCCATTATAAGATGCTTTGGGCGGAGGAAATTCCGGTAGTCAGGGAAAGTCAGGAGAATGGAAGCCTTGAGATCAAGGTGATTGCCGGGGAGTATAAAGGGACTAAGGCTCTTGATCCAACACCGGAATCCTGGGCTGCGGCTGAAGAAAATCACGTGGGAATATGGCTTATAAAGCTGAATGGCAATGCAAAGCTGACCATTCCAAAAGGAACGTCTACGATGAGCAGAACCTTGTATCATTATGAAGGGGATTCGGTTGAAGTTGAGGGGCAGACTCTGGACCAGAGGTATTACTTAGATTTAAAGGCTGATGAAGAAATCGAGATCAACAGCATTAAAGGTGAAAGCCGGTTTTTACTGCTGGAGGGAGAACGGATCAATGAGCCCGTTACTGCCTATGGGCCTTTTGTCATGAATACGCAGGAAGAGGTTATGAAGGCTTATTCTGACTATCGGGCAACCCGTTTTGGGGGCTGGCCCTGGAACAATGATGCTCCTGTTCATGATAAGCATGAAGGCAGATTTGCGGATTATGGCAATGGAAAAAAAGAATATCCGCCTGAGGCGGATAGATAAAACAGCAGAAATGTGATATATATACGGAGTTATGTTAATATAAAAGCAGGAATGATCCAGTTAGATCGCTCACAGGCTTCCTGCTTTTTTTGAAAGCTTTAAGGCTGAAACAGCGGGAACACGCTGTTTCAGCCTTTTCGCATTTAAGCCAAAACCAAGGGCATTAGACCGAATATTCCTCCGACTGCGATATAGATGACAAAGATTCCAATAGCCCAAAGAGCACTTTTTCTTTGCCACTGGCCCATATCCACATCAGTCAGACGGAGAAGGACGTAGATAAAAGGAACCAGAGGGCTCAGCAGATGGAATGCCTGGCCCATAAGGGAAGCAAAACCAATCTGGATAGGGGTAAATCCGTAAACCTTACCTGTTTCAGCCAGAAGAGGCAGAACGCCAAAGTAAAAAGCATCATTGGAAAGGAAAACAGTTCCCGGAGCGGAAATAAATGCAATAATCAGGCACCAGAATTTTCCCCAGCTTTCCGGGATAATTGTGGTCATACTAGTGGCGATGGCGGCTCCCATACCAGTTCCTTCTAAAATACCCATAAAAACACCGGCAGACATAACAACCATACTTACTTGAGCGCCATCAGGAGCATTTGCCTCGATACGGGCTCTCTGGTCAGCAATCTTTGGATAGTTGATTAAAAGTGCAAGAGCGGTGCCTCCCATAAAGATGATGGCAGAAGGAAGGGTTCCGAGAATTAACATGACAATAGCTATTGCGGTGAGTATAAAGTTAATCCAGAGGTTTTTAGGGCGGCGGATAGCCAGAAGTTCTGGATCTACGATAGTGGTCATTTCCTTTAACTGCTCATCTGTAAAATTAACCACACCCAGACGTTTCCTCTCTCCTAAACCCATGATGATGGATACTATAATCATATAAATGGTAGCAAAGATCATCATAGGAACCAATCCCCGCAGTACAGCGGATTCATCCAGATCCAGTACGGTGATCACACGGGCCGTGGGGCCTCCCCAGGGCAGCAGGTTTAAGACGGAATGGGAAAGAATGGTAAGTACGGCCAGATCTAAAAGCTTCATCTTTAGTTTTTTGTAAATTGGAACAAATGCAGAACACACGATGATCATGGTTGTGGTTCCATCGCCGTTTAAAGAAACACCGGCAGATAAAAGTACGGTAGCCAGCATGACCTTAAGCGGGTCGCCCTTTGCAAAACGAATCATTGCATTAGAGAGAGGATCAAACAGACCGGCATCAATCATCAACGTAAAGAACAATACGGCAAAGAGAAGCATGATGGCAGTGGTTGAGGTGGTTTTTAACCCATCCAGTGCAAATTTGCCGATATCACCACTCCAGAGGCCAATGAGATTTCCAATTACTGCAAATATAGCAGGAATAACCAGTAAGGCGGCAAACGGTGTCATTTTTTTTGTCATGATCAGAGTCATGAAGACGGCAATTAAGAAATAAGCCATAAAAGTAATCATTAGTAACCCTCCTTTTAACATTTCCAATAAAAATAATTTTTTAGTTCTTTAGAAATACAATAACATAAAATTGAAACAAATTCAGAATAGTACTTTGCCTGCCCTCCTTTCATGATTAAAATGTTTTGACAACCTGAAGAAACATAATATCGCTTTATCAGCTCCAGCTCTGGTTATCTGTTTCGATTGTAGTTAATCAGGCATCCTGCCTTAACTATTTCCTTCTCTTCTGAAGTCATATCTGCAATTGAAAGAGTGATTTCTTTCATTTGGCCACCAATAACATAGGCTTTAATTGCTTTCATATCTCCGTCAAAAGAAGCCCGGACTTCTGGTACATAGATGTAATCACCCACTTCAAACGTTGCATCTTCTGCCATCTGAAACGGAATCATGCCCCAGTTCATTACGTTGGAACGATAGCGCTTGGTAGCATATTCCCTACATATATTTGCAAGTCCGCCCAGAACACGCTGGCAGCTGGCAGCCTGTTCTCTGGCAGATCCATCTCCTGGTTTTACAGCATAAATCACACTTCCAATTTCTGTCTCCAAAGACTTAACCTCTTCGTTTCCGGGAATGGTTCTGATTTTATCAAATATCTTCTTCAATTCTGGTTCAGTCTCCACAGGAGAGATTCCTGAGACTCTCGCCTTTTCAATCTTATCTGCTGCTTTGCTGTTTCCAACATACTGAGGATCTCTGCGGGAAAGAGTAAACTCTGCAAGTCCCAGTGGATTGGAACGATAGGAAGAAGTTTCACCGGAAGGAATCAGCTCATCAGTGGTGGTAACAGGATCCATGATCTTGGAACAAACCTTCAGAAGAATATTATCTGTCAAAGAGCTCATCTTTGGCCAGTCCTTGATATTTGGTCCATAAATCAGCTTAGTCTGCTCATCTCTGGTCTGATATCCCTGGTAAACACGATTATTATACACTGTATTATCAAACTCATAATCCGGAACTTTATAGTCATCTGTGAAGGCTTCTGCCGATGCAAGGATTCCGCCATTAGCCGCAGTTGCTGCAATTGAACGGGCATCCATAAGAGCTACAGCAGCCATTTGTCCAACTCCCGGTTTTGAGCCTTCCCGGTTAGGGAAGTTTCTGGTGGTATGACGGATACTGAAACCATTGTTAGCTGGTGTATCTCCGGCCCCGAAACAAGGTCCGCAAAACGCAGTTTTCAAAACGGCTCCGGCAGCCATCAAATCTGCTATTGTGCCTTTTTTAACCAAGTCAATATAAACCGGCTGTGAAGAAGGATATACCGAAAGAGAAAACTCTTCAGCCCCGCAAGACTTATTTTTTAAAATGTGGGCTGCCTCCATTACATTAGTATAATTACCACCTGCACATCCGGCAATAATTCCCTGAGTAACCTTTAGTCCCCCGTTTACAATTTTATCCGTTAATAAAAACGGTTCTGCAGAGTTACCCTTAATTTTTGCTGCTTCCACTTCTATGGTTCTTAATATATCGCCAAGATTTGCATTTAATTCATCAATCTCATATACATTACTCGGATGGAATGGCAATGCAATCATCGGCTTTATAGTACTTAGATCCACATACACAAGACCATCATAATATGCAACATCCGCTGGGTTTAGTTCTTTATAATCTCCAGCTCTCCCATGAAGAGCCAGGTATTCTCTGGTATCCTCATCTGTTTTCCAAATGGATGACAGACAGGTGGTTTCAGTGGTCATAACGTCAATACCATTCCGGTAATCGGTTGTCATGGATGAAATTCCGGGACCCACAAATTCCATCACCTTATTTTTTACATAACCACACTGAAATACAGCACCAATGATCGCCAAAGCAATATCCTGGGGTCCTACACTTGGTCCGGGTTTGCCATCTATATATACTGCAACCACGCCCGGATAAGAGACATCATAGGTGTCACAAAGTAACTGCTTTACTAATTCGCCTCCGCCTTCTCCAATGGCCATAGTTCCTAAAGCACCATAGCGGGTATGGCTGTCTGAACCAAGAATCATCTTACCGCATCCGGCCATCATCTCTCTCATGTACTGGTGAATAACTGCAATATGGGGAGGTACGAAAATTCCCCCATATTTCTTACATGCTGACAGACCAAATATATGATCATCTTCATTGATTGTTCCACCTACTGCACACAGGGAATTGTGGCAGTTTGTCAGGACATATGGAACCGGAAAATGTTCCATTCCGGAAGCTTTAGCGGTCTGAACAATTCCAACAAAGGTGATATCGTGAGATGTCATTGCATCAAAGCGAATTTTTAAGTTTTCCATATTATCCGTGGTATTGTGTACCTTTAAAATCGAGTATGCAATCGTCCCCTTCTTTGCGTCTTCCCGGGTTACCTCTTTCCCTGTCATGGCTGTAACTTGAGTTACATCATTTTCTGGAATAATGTGTGTACCTTTGATCAGATAAGCGCCGCCTTCATACAATGTAACCATGTAAAATCCTCCTTGAAACACTCTTTATTTTCACTTGGTTTTATTGTATAATACGATTATATAATAGGCAAATACTATGATTATAATAAGACTTATAATGTTTAACCTATACCCCTATAACAAAGGAGAAAGGAGTCTTATGACACAAAGAGAATTACTTTATGTAAAAACAGTTTCAGACACAAAAAGTATATCAAAAGCTGCCAGACAGCTTTTTATTTCTCAGCCGTCCTTAAGCCAGTCCATTCAGCGAATTGAAGAAAACCTGGGAACTGCTCTCTTTAACCGGATCACCGGTGGTTTAACCTTGACTTTTGCAGGGGAGCGTTATTATCATACGGCCTCACAAATCCTAAAGATGTATGAGGACTTTGAGATTGAAATCAGCGATATTAATAACTTAAAAACCGGACGGGTTCATTTGGGCACAACGGATTATCTGGGCACTCTGATACTTCCGTCTATTCTTCCCAGATTCCGGGATATATGCCCTTATATAGATCTTACCATAACAGAAGCAAACTCAGCAGAACTGGAACAGGGTCTGCTTGACGGACGGCTGGATTTTACTATTATGCATGCTCCTAAAGATCAACACCATCCTCAGCTCAACTATGAGCTGCTTACCAGGGATCCATTTGTAATTGCATTATCATCCGATCATAAACTTTTAAAGTATGCAATAAAAAAAGCCGGGTACGAATTCCCGGTTTTAGACATTGCTTTATTAAAAGACGAGCCGCTTCTTATGCTTCATAGTAAACAACGAATCCGTCAGGTAACAGACGTGATTCTAGGAAGAGCCGGAATTCACCAGCCCAATATTTTCCTGACCTTAAAAAGTTTTGAAACAGCACAGCTACTGGCTGCACAAGGACTTGGTGTCACCTTGGTTCCAAGGCAATACAGCAGCCGTTCTGCTGATCAAAAACAACCGGTATTCTGCTCTATTGACAAGAAATATGATGCCTGTTGGGATCGGTGTATTGCCTCCTTAAAAAACAGCTTTCTTTCCAAAGCCGATCAGTTGTTTATCCGCATCGCCAAAGAGTCATGCTCCTAGCCGGGACCGCCGGATAAGCTGATTTTATGTCGCTATTTGATGCACCGAAACCAGACCATTGCCTGATCGCCGTATAGATCTACTGTGGAATAGTAGCTCTTCAGTGTGGACAACACCTGGTCTTTTGTCTGGAATGGGGGTGTAAACCAGCCTTTTTTTGCAAGGACACGGTTTACCACAAAATCGCTGCGGCGCCTTTCGCCCTGGACATAAAAACAGCCACAGAATAAGCCACCCGGTTTGAGTACGCGGGCGGTTTCGGCATAAGCTCTGGTTTTGTCAGGGAACACATGAAAACCATTCATGGAAAGAACCGTGTCAAAGGTTTCTCTGCCAAAAGGCAGATTGCCCACATCACCCTGCATAAGTTTTAAATTAGGAATTCCCTGATGTGCAATCCGATCCCGTGCGGTGGAGAGCATATCTTCGGAATAATCAAGGCAGGTGATGTTCGCTCTCTTCATCTTCCTGTACTTATCGGAAGTCAGGTTCAAAGTTCCGCAGGGCACATCCAGCAAATTTCCAGAAAAATCATCGGGAATCATTGCAAAAAGCTTTTGTGAAATGAGCACATCGTCTACCGCCCAAAAGAAACGGATATAAAGACGTGACCACCATTTACTCTGTGTTAAAACATCATCATAAATATTCCTGGATTGCCGGTAAGCACTTCTAACCTTATCTTCCATATTGCCTCTCCTATTGTTGTGTCATTTTGAGAGATTAAACACTGTGTGTTTGTTCCAAAATGCATATAGTTAGTCATATCTAACAATACCACAAATTATTATGTAATTCAAATAAAATTCAAAGAAAACCGCCGCCCCTGATATAAAGAGCGGTGGTTTTTTGCATCAGGAAGACTTTTAAGCCTGCTTTTTTACAACCGGCAGCCACACCTCATATTTTGCGTTCTGCGGATCTGCGTTTAAGTAGACCTCCACATCGGGAGCACTGCCGTATTCATAGCCAGAGGATGGAAGCCATTCCGTAAGGATTCGCTTTTCCAGCTCTTGTATGCTCATGTTTGTACCGCTGCCGTTAAAGACGGCCCATGTTGCCGCGGGAATGAGAAACTCCTCCAGTGTACTGTCAATCTCCTTACTACTTGCCACTGCAATAAAATATTTCCATGGCCCTGCGGGGTCACAGCTATTGCTTACACCCAGCATTCCCATAGGCGGACCTTCCATCAGTGCGGCAAGTGTGGTGAGGGTTCCGTCAACGGCAGCCTTGCCCCACATCTGCGGTACAACCTCAAAGTTTTTTTCCAACTCCCTGTGCATCGGCATGGAAATACCTACAATGCGGAATGCTTCCTTTTTCTCGATTCTGTAATCCATTTCTTCCACTCCTTTAATCGTTATTTTGAAGCTGATTGCCGGAAAGGATTTAAGTGTTACCCCGGTTTCCCTGGCAAGGGAGGGGGCAACGCTATGGATGCTCTGAAATGCGCGGTTAAATGCAGTTGGGGACGCGTAGCCGTATTTGAACGCTACGTCAACGACCTTTTCGCCGTTTTGTAAATCTGCAGCTGCAAGAGACATGCGCCTGCGCCGGATGTATTCGGAGAGCGGAGCATCCGCCATGTAAGCAAACATTCTCTGAAAATGATACACAGAGCAGCATGCTATCTTTGCTATCTGCTCAAACGACGGTTCCTCCGTGATGTGTTCCTCAATATACTCTATTGCGGCATTGAGCCGATCAATCCAATCCATAAGCCTCATCCTTTCCTGACACAAGTATACAGGCCAAAAGAGAGCCTGTCCTCGCTATTCATGCACAAATATGAGAGATTTTTATTTCTTTATCAGTTTATTATTATAAACCCCATAACCCGTCAAAACAACAATATATATAAGAATTTTTATATAGAACATATGAATATAAGAAAGATTTAATTTTTATACCCTTTGTTGACATTTTACAAAAATGACATTATAATCCATATATCGATATATTTTTAAAAACACATCGAAAGTAAGGGGTCGGTAAATTTATGGGAAATATTCTATTGCAGGAAACTGCTGTCCGGGTGCGGGAGATACTTGGGGATTACCTTGACACAATCACTATTGAACGGGCCGTGTTCGGCCTATTTTTTTCCGGGGTAAAGTTAAGTGACGGTCAGGGCGGTCTGTGTTTTACTCCGGTAAAGGACATGCCTCAGGCAGTATGCTGCCCCAGCTCAGCCAAAGCCATGCCTTTATCCGGAAGGCTGAAGGGGCGCAGTGCAGCGGACTATCTGGCTGATTTAGATCATGATAACATTCTTCGGAAGACTCTGGCTATTGCCACCTTAAATGCCCTGTCTGCCATCTGCTGGCAAAGGGGTGCGGCAAAGGGATATCAGATACAGACGGGAGAGGATGCCTTTGATCATGTAAGGATTCCCCAAGACGGCAAAAGTGTGGTTGTAGGGGCATTGGTGCCTATTTTGAAAAAACTGATTGCAGCTGATGCTGATTTTAAGGTGCTGGAGATGGATAACCGGACTTTAAAGGGAAAGGAACTGGAGCATTACGCTCCCCCTGAGGATGCATGGAAGTATGTTCCGGATGCCGATCTTTTGGTTATAACAGGGGTCACTGTGCTCAATGATACACTTCCCGGACTGTTGGAGATGGTAAAGCCCGGAGCCCAGGTCATTGTCACAGGCCCTACAGCCAGCATGCTGCCGGACGCATTTTTCAAGCAAAAGGTAACCGTTATGGGGGGTGTTCTTGTGACAAAGCCGGATGAAGTTCTGGACATTATCAGCGAGGGTGGTTCGGGATATCATTTCTTTGGAAAAAGTGCGGAAAGGCTGATTATTAAAAATGAGCAAACGTAATATTGACCCGGCAGCTAAGAACAGCCGGTCTCTCTTTGGTATGAAAATGGGGATTTTATATGGAGTGCTACTAATATGTGCGATTCTCTCTTTCTGGGTAGGAAGGTACGCTCTTTCTCCAAAAATCGTGATTGATATTTTGCTGTCCAGACTTGGTCTTGTAACGCCTTACTGGGAAGAGACCCTGGAAACTGTAGTCTTAAATGTGCGTCTGCCCCGTATCCTTCTTGCCATGCTGGTAGGGGGCGCATTATCCGTGTCAGGAGCTTCCTATCAGACCCTGTTTAAAAACCCAATGGTATCCCCGGATATTCTGGGAGTTTCTGCAGGTGCTGGTTTTGGTGCTGCTCTCGCCATGATCCACAATGCCATGTGGTGGCAGATTCAGATTTCTGCGCTGGTATTCGGTCTTATGGCTGTGCTGGCGGCAAGCCTGATCGGTTATGCATTTGCCCGGCAGGAAGTTACGGTTATGGTACTGGGAGGTGTGGTTGTATCCAGCTTGTTCCAGGCTCTTTTGTCCATTGTAAAAACCCTGGCAGATACTGAAAATGCTTTGCCATCCATTACATTCTGGCTCATGGGAAGCCTGGGCAGGGGGTCCAATCGGGATGTACTGATCATGCTCCCAGCTTTGCTTCTTTCTCTTTTGCTGCTTTTTATATTCCGTTATCAGATTAATGCATTATCAGCCGGGGAAGATGAAGCGGTTACTCTTGGAGTCAACGTGATGTTGGTAAAGGTGGTAGTGGTGATTTCCTCCACTCTTATGACAGTGACCTCAGTTAGTATATGCGGCATTATTGGATGGGTGGGAATGGTAGTCCCTCATATTTCCCGTATGCTGGTAGGGGCCAATTATCCCAAACTTATTTCCACATCATTTGGAGTGGGCGCATTGTTTTTGCTGATTATTGATAACCTTGTACGGGGAATACCTGGGGTAGAACTTCCATTGGGTGTTCTTACGGCCTTGGCCGGTACCCCCATCTTTGTGGTTTTGCTTTCCCGGGTTCGAAAGGGGTGGCTGTGATGTTAAAGGCACAAAATATCCGCTTTCAGTATAAAACCGGAAAACCAGTGCTTCAGGATGTGTCTTTTGAACTGAAGCAAGGAGATGTTCTCTGTCTTCTGGGTCCCAACGGTACTGGAAAGACCACCCTTTTACGGTGCCTTCTGGGGCTGGCAAAACCAGGGGGAGGAAAGTTCTTCTGGAATGGAGAAGACATGGGACCTTTATCTGTGCGCAAAAGGGCCAGGCTCATGGCCTATGTTCCTCAGGCTTCGGCCCTTACCTTTCCTTATGAAGTCCAGGAAGTAGTACTTATGGGCCGAATCGCCCATCTGAAAGCCGGAAGCTCTCCCGGTAAAGAAGACCGTAACTTAGCTTGGGAGGCCATGGAGAAAATGCATATTTCCCATCTGGCCCATCAAGTGTTCCAGTATTTATCGGGAGGCGAAAAACAAATGGTTCTTATGGCAAGGGCCCTGGCCCAGCAGGCCCGGCTTCTGGTTCTTGACGAACCTACGGCCAGTCTGGATTTTTCCAATCAGGTAAGAGCTCTTCAGATGATCCGGGATCTTTCCAATCAGGAGTTCACTGTCTTAATGACCTCTCATTTCCCGGACCATGCATTTCTCACTTCTAATCAGGTGGCACTGATGAAGGAGGGGACTGTTTTGCGGTGCGGCCCTCCGGAGGATGTAATCACGGGAGAAAGTCTTTCCCGGCTTTATGAAACACAGGCTGCAGTATTTGAGACTTCCGTGACTTCTGCCGGAAAACTCGCTAAAGTATGCATTCCCATTATTGGGGAATAGCAAAAAATTAAAAAAAGTTTATTGGAGGAAAAAAACATGAAAAAGACATTTATTAAAATGATTCCCATTGCCCTGACTTTGGTTATGCTGTCAGGCTGCGGAGGACAGGCTTCACCTGCCCCAGCCACTGAGACGACTTCTGCTGCGGTTTCAGAATCTGCCAGTGAAACGCTTAAGGAAACAGGCACCCGTACTGTGACTGATATGGCAGGCAGAAAGGTAGAGCTGTCTGATAAAATTGACCGGATCGGCACCCTTGGCTCTGTAGGTGTTCTTAATGCTTTTGTAGAACTAATGGGATCAGGAGACAAAATCTATAATCAGATGCCTGCCAGCTTTACCAAAAACGACAGCTGGAAAATGCAGTATGAGTTTGCACCTCAGATCGCAGACGGACCGCTCTTTGAAAGCGATAACCGGGAGGTTCTCATTGAAAATATTATTCAGGCAAATCCTGACGTGTGCTTTACTATGACCAAGGACACGGCTGAACTGTTAGAGAGAAACAACATTCCATGTATCTATCTGGAGTGGAAGGGTGTGGAAGATGTAAAAACTGCTGTGGCTTTAATGGGAGAAGTGCTGAACAAAGAGGATATGGCTGAAAAATATATTGCTTACTTTGATGAGAAGATGGCAAAGGCCCAGGAATTGACCAAGGACTTAAAAGAAGAGGACAAGGTAACCGTACTGTACGGAAATCCGGTTACTTTTTCCCAGCCTCATGTCATTGCTGAATGGTGGATTACACAGGCTGGAGGTATGAGTGTTACCAATGACGGACGTACTGACAACAGCTTGGAATACACCATGGAAGACCTTCTCAAATGGAACCCTGATGTAATGATTGTTTCAAATGCAGGGCTTATTGATGAAGTAAAGGCTAACAATAACTACAGTGGTATCACTGCTGTAAAAAATGATGCTTTCCATGTGATCCCCACCGTTGCTCATGTGTGGGGCAACCGTACCGTAGAACAGCCGCTGACCGTTTTCTGGACTATGCACCATTTGTATCCTCAATTAATGTCAAGAGAGTCATTGGAAGAAGAAATCAAGTATTTTTACAGCGAGTTCTTCTTATATGATGTAAATGATGAGCAAATAGATGAAATGATCGGACGGTGATAACATGGCAAGACTTTCACAAAAGCCTGGACATTATCTTCAACGAGATCAATACGCCACACGGGCGGAGACTATAAATGCATTGCTTGAACGGTGGAATCTTACACCGGATACAGAATTGCTGCCCTTAAACCATGCAGAGGGAAGAGTCAGTGCAGAGGATGTATATTCCTGCAATACACTGCCCGTCTGCCGGGCAGCAGGCGGGGATGGTGTTGCTGTTCGCTTTGCCGACTTTGAAAAGGGAGTGCCTGATTTTTCAGACTGGAAAGAAAATGTAGACTATGCGCCCGCCGATATGGGGGATGATTTTGATGATACCTTTGACACTGTGCTTTGGATAGAAGAGTTTACTTTTGATGAAAACGGAAAAATTTTGGCTATTGAACCGGAAGAACCGGTAAAAAAGGGCCAATTGGTCAGACCGCAGGGGGCAACTCTTAAAAAAGAAGAACAGGTCTTAAAAAAGGGAGATATGATTACCCCTTTCCGGCTGGGGCTTCTGGCTGCAGCCGGAATTCAGGAAGTGAAGGTTGTCAGACAGCCTAAGATCGCCTATATTCCCACCGGAAGCGAGCTGATCTCTCCGGGGCAGATACCGGCCAGGGGACAGAATATTGAAAGCAACGGTTTGATGATATCTGCTTTTTGCAGAAGATGGGGAGCTGAAGCAGTATGTATGCCTATTGTGGCGGATCAAAAGGCCTGGTTGGAAACTGCTCTTAATAAGGCGCTGGAAACGGCTGATATTGTTCTTTTAAACGGAGGAAGTTCTATGGGAACAGAAGATTATACCTCCACCTTGCTGGAAAACCGGGCGGATTATTTTCAGCATGGAGTACGCTGTATTCCCGGAATACCGGTGGCAGTGGCAGTGGTGGATGGAAAGCCTGTTATTAATTTGCCGGGCCCTCCCTATGCAGCATTCTGCGCCCTGGACTGGTGTGCCAGAGCATTAGTTTACCACTGGTACGGGCAGCCTCTTCCCCAAAGGCGAAGGGTGAAAGCTGTATTGGAACAGCCGATTCAAAAGCCGGAGCCTCATGAAATGTATGTAAGAATAGAGCTGCAGAAGGATGGAGAAAAGGGATTCACTGCAGCTCCTATGCCTATGGAGGTCCGCTTTGCCCAGGCCGCAGAGCGGTGGAACGGATTATTCATTGCTCCTATCGGCAGGAGCAAATGGGAGGCAGGAAGTGAAATTGACGTAGAGCTTTTGTATACGGACTGTTGATTGAGGAGGTGTTTTTTTGAACGGACTTTCTCAAAAAAATAGATGGAAGCAGGGAAAGAAGGCAGCCAGATATAAAATATTGATCCTTCTTCTGGTATTGGCGTCTATATTTATCTTGTCTTTTAACATTGGCAGATATAAGGGGATTTCTCTTTTTGATGCGGCTTCCATTATGCTTTCCCATATTTTGCCCATAAAAGGAAGCTGGCCGGCAGAGTTTGAAAAGGTTATTTTATACATCCGATTTCCCCGTATTTTTTCTGCTGTCGTAGTGGGAGGGGCCTTAGCCCTTTCCGGTGCGTCTTACCAAACTGTTTTTAAAAACCCTCTGGTGTCCCCGGATATTTTAGGCGCTTCGGCAGGGGCTTCCCTGGGGGCGGCAACTGCGATTTTTGCAGGGCTTCACGCTCCTTTTATTCAGTTTTTTGCTTTCGTGTTTTCTCTTGTAGCAGTATGGGGAGCTAATTTTGTGGGAAGCCGGGTGAAGCGGGACCCAACTCTTGCTCTGGTATTGGCTGGAGTTTTTGTTTCTTCCTTTGCCAATGCGGTGGTTTCTTTAATTAAGTTTTTGGCTGACCCCAATGATAAGCTGCCTGCTATTACATATTGGCTTATGGGAAGTTTGGCAAATATCAAGATCGGAGATATTGGCTGGGCATTCATACCCATCTTGGCCAGCAGCATACCGCTTTTGCTTTTTCGCTGGCGGTTAAATGTTCTATCTCTGGGAGAAGATGAGGCAAAAGCCCTGGGTGTGGAAACAAAAAGATTTCGTGCTATTGTTATTGTCTGTTCTACTATTTTAACGGCTTCCGCCATTTCCATCAGTGGGCTTATCGGCTGGGTTGGGCTTGTGATTCCTCATCTGATGCGCATGGCTATTGGCCCAAATAACATCTACTTGCTTCCGGCGTCTGCGATTTCGGGCGGCGTGTTCCTGCTTCTGGTAGATGATTTTGCCCGTTCTGTGACGGTCACAGAAGTTCCCTTGGGGGTTCTCACGGCGATCATTGGTGCGCCTTTCTTTATTTTTTTGATTTTAAACGAAAGGGCGGGAGAAAAATGAGTACATTGTTTGAGCTAAAAGATGGCGGCTGCGGATATTTTCATAAGAAAATTTTAGAAAACATTCATTTTTCTATAAATTCTGGTGAGGTACTTTGTATTTTGGGTGCAAACGGTGCGGGAAAATCCACCTTATTTAAATCTATCCTGGGGTTGATTCCTATGCAGGAGGGGAACGTACGGGTGAAGGGAGAAAACATCAGTGACTGGTCCAGGGTAAAAGTTGCCCAGGCCATCGGCTATGTTCCCCAGATAAGCAGCCCGCCCTTTTCCTATACAGTTATGGATGTGGTTTTAATGGGAAGGACAGCTTATTTGAAGCCGTACCAGTCTCCGAAAGAAGAGGATGAAGAAATTGCGGGAGCAGCCATTGAACGGCTGGGTATCAGCCATTTGATCAACAGGCCGTATCTGGAGCTTTCAGGCGGAGAGAAGCAGCTGGCACTGATTGCCAGAGCATTGACTCAGGTTCCTCAGATTCTCATCATGGATGAGCCCACCACTGGCCTGGATTTTGGAAACCAACAATTGGTACTGGAACAGATTCATTTACTGGCAAAGCAGGGACTGGCGGTAATCATGTCCTCTCATTTTCCAGACCATGCTTTTTTATATGCCGATAAAGCACTGATGCTGAAAAACGGAAGCGTGTATGCTTTTGGAGAACCGAAACAAGTAATTACGGAAAAAAGCCTGAATGATTTGTACGGAGTAAACACCAGGATCATAAGCACAGGTCTTTTATCCCGGAGAATGGGCACAGAAATACAAACCTGTATACCCATTCAATGACCAAATAAGAAATAAAAAGAAGGAATAAATAATAATGAAAAAAAGTAAAATAAAAGCCTTTCTGCTTCTATCTTTGGCTATATCCTTTACCCTGTTGACAGGCTGTGGAGCCAGACCCTCCGAACCGACAGCTTCCCAGCCATCAGAAACTGCTGAAAGTGTTGCAGTAAGCAGTTCTCATGAGCTTGTAGAGGCAGCTGATCTTGCAGGAAATATGGTGCAGGTTCCGTCACCGGAGAATTTAAATAAAATTGTTATTACCTCCTTTAAGGGGGCTTATGGTTCCGCCGTTTTGCTGGGGCAGATTGATAAGGTGACAGGCATGGCTGATAACAGCAAATTTATATGGCTGCGCCATGCATTTCCCCAGGCTGTCGAGGTGAAAAATTACGGTTCCTTTGATGATGTGAATCTGGAAGAACTTTTGCAGGACAAGCCGGACGTGATTATTTCCCCCTCTGCCTCTGCAACAGCTTACGGAAAAATGAAAGAAGTGGGTCTTCCTGTTATGATAGACGGAATTGACGTGGAAGATTCCGGTGATGTTTTTATCCAGTCTTATGATGAAATTGATTTGATTGCCCGGTTGACAGGCACAACCGATAAGGCAAAGAAGTATCATGAATGGGCTGATGAACTCTTTGATTTTGTAGCAGAGCGGGTGGAAGATATTCCGGAAGAGGACCGGGTCAAGGTACTTCCTATCCGTTCTGATATCACTCAGGTTTTCGGTAATAACTGTATATGGGGCTATGTGGTGGAAATGGCCGGAGGAATTAGTTTATCTGGTAATGCAACAGCAGATACAGGCAAGTTTTTTGCTGATGTGGACGCGGAACAGCTTACTAAATGGAATCCTGACATGATGTTCCAGATCAATTTTAACGGAGAATTCACTGATGAAGTAGCAGAAATCTATCATAACTGGGCAAAGGACCCTCAGTATGCCGGAATGTCTGCTCTTGAAAGCGGCGATGTTTATTTGGTTCCTAAAGGCATTGACTATTGGAACGCTGCAATTGAAGCGCCTCTATGTGTTCTATGGATGGCTAAAATCATGTATCCGGACCGCTTTGAGGATGTGGACGTAAAAGCTTATGCTCAGGATTTTTACATGGAATATTTGGGCTACGATCTAAATGAAGAGGATTGGGCCTTGATTGCACCTCAATTTAATGGAGCCAAGGACAATGGCTTATCCAGCTCATAGGAGGGGCCTTATGAAAAAAAGTGTGATTATTCCCCCAAAGACCTGCAGTGACCAGTGTAAGGACTGTTCTTACCAATGTGAAAAGAAGATCGCGCAGGTTCCTACTGTGGATCAGGCTTTGGATTTATGGATCGGTAATCTTCCGCAAGTGAATTCGGAGACAGAAACGGTTCCATTGCCTGAGGCTGCCGGCAGGGTACTGGCGGAGGCTGTTTTGGCCAAGATTGATGTTCCGGTGGATAATTGCGCCACTCATGACGGGATTGCCATTAACTTTGAGTCGGTCAGGGACAAATTTGAATTCCAGCCCTGTATCCTTCAGCCTGAAGAGTTTTTTCACTGCCCTATGGGGACAGCTATTCCGCAGACATTTAATTCCATTGCTCATGCTGAGCAGTGCAAACTCAATCCTGATGGCACTGCAACCTTACTGGAAATGCCGGTACAGTACCAGAGTGTTAAAATAAAAGGGACTTACGTGGGAAAGGGAGAAAAGCTGGCTGATGTCAACGAGGTTCTCTCCCCCTCACACCTGGCCCTGATGCAGTATACGGGTCACACAGAAGCTTTGGTAAAGCGTAAAACAAAGGTTTCTGTTATTCCGGTGGGAGATGATTTAATGATGCCCGGGCAAATACCTTCTGCCGGACAATACATTGAATGTGACAGCATTTATATCAGTGCCATTACCTCACAATACGGGGGAGAAGCAACTGTTTTTCCTATTGTACCCGATGACAGCGGCAGGATTAGTCAGGCAATTAGAGAGGCCCTGCCCAACTGTGATGTTCTGGTGGTGATCGGAGGTGTGGGAAAAGGTGAGATGAATTATGGAGATCATACCTTAAAGACTGTGCGGGAGATGGGAAGTATCGCCTGCCATGGCGTCCAGTTGGGGCCTGGCGGAAAGAATATGCTCTTAGGGCAGATTGATGGAAAGCCTGTGCTGGGTATTCCAGGCCCTCCACATGCGGCCCTCACCATGACAGAATATTTTATTCCTCCTATCCTCCAATGGCACTTACAGTGTACGGTGTACCGACGCACCGTGGTGGATGTGGTACTGGAGCATGATTTTCCCTCCCGCGGAGGTGGTACAAATATCTGGGAGCCACGGGTTCATCTGATAGAGAGCCCCAGGGGTTATACGGCCCGCTTGGTAGGTAATATGGGGGAAACAGTGGAAAATCTCATTACGGCTTCTGCCTCAGTCTCAGTGACCGGGGATTTGTCTCAGTTTCAAAAGGGGAAGAAAGTGAAGGCAAAGCTTCTGCATAACAAATATACTTTCGGGAATTGAAAAAAGAGAATAAAAAAAACCGAAGTTAAATCTTATTTTTCAGATTTAACTCCGGTTTTTTTGTTTTAAAATCACGGATATATTTGAGAATATTTATTAAAAGATTTGAAGTATTTTGATTGACTTCTGATATCTTTAACTGTAGAATATTTGTGTCGATATATGTCGAAAATTGTTCTTATTATTTTGTTTTTCATGAAAATCAAATAATAAGAAGTTTTTTATTAAAGATCCTTAAAGGAGGAGTAAATTTGAGCATTAAAAAAATTATTTATAGTGCCATGGTTTGCCTGGCATTGTTAAGCGTGTTAAGCACAGGTCTGATGTTTTCACTTCTTGACCAGAACCAGAGTAACGGTAAGATCGTGAATTACTGCGGAGTTGTGAGAGGAGCCAGCCAGCGTGTCATAAAGCTTCATCTGCTGGAGCAGCCTGTGGATGAAGCTGTTGCAAAGGTGGAAAAAGCAATGGATGGGCTCATATCCGGCAGCCAGGAGCTTGGACTTCCCGTTCCGGGAGATGAGAAGCTGGTGGCTCAGATGCAGGAAATCCGTACATACTGGAAGGATCAGGTACTGCCGTTGCTGGCTGAGGATCCAGACCAGAAGCTGTTGGAAAACAGCGAAGAACTGTTTAATAAAAGCAATAATGCGGTGTCCCAGGCTGAGAGGTATTCCGCTCAGGGAATTCTTATGCTTAAGGCAGTAAGCGTGATTACCCTGATTGTGAACCTGATTTTTCTTGCATTTATTTTTATGATTATCCGAAGCAAGATATTGCTGCCCATTAAGGCTCTGGAAAAGGGGATGGAAGACCTTTCCCAGGGAGATCTTCAGACTGAAATAGCATACTCTTCTTCTAATGAACTTGGAATGCTTGCCAACAGCATGAGAATCTCCATTCAAACACTTTCCGACTATGTTTCCCGCATCGGAAGCTCTATGGAACAGATGGAGCAGGGGAACTTCGACCTGCCGCTTCAGCAGTATATCGGAGACTTTACGAAGATCGGACTTTCCATTGAGAAATTTTCCACTCAGATTTCTGAAATACTGATGCAGCTTAACATGACGTCTGAGCAGGTATCTGCAGGCTCCGACCACGTTGCTTTAAGCTCACAGTTATTGGCAGAGGGTGCTGCGGAGCAAAGTGCAGCCATTGAACAGCTTTCCCAGGCAGTTGGAGAAATCATGGAAAAGATAGACTATACTACTGAAAATGCAGGGATTTTTAATAGCAAGGCACAGGAGATGGGAGTCAGCCTTGATGAGAGTGAAAGGAAGATGCTGCTTCTGCTTAAGGCCATGAATGACATTCGCAGCAATTCTGAAGAGATTATTAAAATTAATAAAACCATTGAAGATATTGCATTCCAAACCAATATATTAGCGCTGAATGCGGCTGTTGAGGCGGCCAGAGCCGGAGAAGCCGGAAAGGGTTTTGCGGTGGTGGCCGACGAGGTCCGCAATCTGGCGGCAAAAAGTGCACTGGCAGCAAGCAATACATCAAAACTTATTGATATTTCCGTCCGCTCCGTGGAGTCAGGCAAAGAATTAACTGATTCTATGGCACAGACAATGAGCGATGTATTAAAGGATGCCCGGGAGATTGCACTGGGAATCGGGGACATTCAAACGGCTTCCCAGGAACAGAGCTTTTCTATTATAAATATCACCACAAATGTTGATCAGATATCTTCCGTCATACAGTCTAACTCAGCAACCGCCCAGGAGAGTGCAGCTGCAAGTGAAGAGCTGTCTGCTCAGGCAAAGCTGCTGAGCAATCTGGCGGGGCAGTTCACCCTGAAAGGCCACAGTGGAATTTAATGCTTAATATGAAAACAGATGTCATGAGATGTAAATACTTCATGGCATCTGTTTTTTATAGAAATTATTTTTTATTAATGGATAGTAAGACTTTCCTGAGAAACACTTATCTTGAAAAAAGCGCATTGTAGTGGTTTATGCCATTAGTACGTCCTCGGTCTGTTAGTTTTATCAGGCCGTTTAAAATCTCAATATATCCGTCACGAGCCAGCAGCTTGATGATTTTCCCGGTGAATTCACAGGACCAGTGAAGATGAGTCTGTACTGTGTCAACACCTGCTTCCGACGGCTCTTCCGGGCTGTCTTCATGATTAAGAAGGTGAAAAAGCATTGCAGCTTTGGCAAATTCAATTTTCTGATTTCTGCGTTTTAAAAGAGAGCTGATTAAGCCCCTGCCAGGAGAAAAGGTGAACACGCCCAGAAATACAATTCCGGTTACCACTGCCATACTTCCTGCAATGGATACATCAAAAAATGCTGCGGCCTGATATCCCAGAATGCCGTTAACAGCTCCAGTAACACCGCTTATAATCAGCATGTTTTTTAGGTCGTCAGTAAGCAGATAGGCAGTTACAGGAGGCCCGATCATAAATGCAACTACAAGTACGGATCCCACTGCTTGAAAGGCTCCTACTGCGGTAAGGGACACCAGAGTCATAAGCCCGTAATGGACCAGAGCAGGAGAAAAACCCAGAACTGCAGCAAGCATGGGATCAAAGGCTGAAATTTTCAATTCCTTAAATAAGAAGGTAATGGCCGTCAGGTTGATAACCAGCAGAATTCCTGTTGTATAAATGGCCTTTGCTCCAATATCCACTCCTCCAACCACCATGCGCTCAAAGGGAGCAAAAGCGAGTTCCCCTAAAAGAACGGAATCCGTATCCAGATGGACGGATCCCGCGTAGCGGGTGATCAGAATAATGGCAATAGAAAATAGAAGAGGAAATACTACTCCGATGGCGGCATCCTCAGCCAGCAGCCGTGTCCGGCTGAGTAATTCTGTCAGCCAGACAGTTACTACCCCCATTAAAGCCGCTCCTACAATCAGCAGTGGAGAAGAAAGATCATGGGTGACAAAGAAGGCCAGCACAATTCCCAGAAGAATGGTATGAGTGATGGAGTCAGACATCATGGACATCTTGCGCAGAACCAGAAAAGTTCCGGGAAGAGCACAGGCGGCAGCAACAATCACAGCAATGATTTGAATTTCAATTTGCGGGGTCATTGGGCAACCCTCCTTCCAGTTTATATAAAATCCTGTTTTTTCTTCGTTGGTATAACCGGTGCAGAACTCCCCTTCCCGGTGCAAATAATACGCTGATAATTAAAACTATGCTGATGCATACAACAATTGCAGGGCCTGTAGGCAATTTGGGAACGAGAGAACTGGCGGCCGTTCCTGCGGCGCCTGATATTGCCCCTAAAAAAGCAGAAAGAACTACCATTACCCATAGCTTGTTGGTCCACTGGCGGGCCGCCACAGCCGGAGTGACCAGCATGGCACTCATCAAAATGACACCTACTGTCTGAAGCCCGATAATAATGGCTAAAACAATCATAAAGGACAGCAGCAGATTCAGCTTCTTAGGAGAGAAACCAAGGCTGTGTGCAAAGTCACTGTCAAACGTAAAAAGCTTAAATTCTTTCCAGAATAACAGAACCAGGGCCATAAGGATTGCTCCGCAGATTCCCATGAGAATTATATCCCTTTGCAGAAGCGTAGATGCCTGACCAAAGATAAAACGTTTCAGACCTGCCTGATTGGCGTTTGGAATTTTTTGCACGTAAGTGAGAAGCACAAGGCCAAATCCAAAAAATACGGACATCACAAGAGCCAGGGCGCTGTCAAACTTAATGCGGCTGTGCCGTACAATGGTGACGATGAACAGTGTTGCTAAAAGGCCGGAAACAAGAGCTCCAAGAAGAAGCATTTCACTGTTTTTGCTTCCCAGGAGAATAAAAGCCATAACAACTCCGGGCAGGGCGGAGTGGGATACTCCGTCCCCCAGAAGACTCTGTTTGCGAAGAACGGCAAAGCTTCCCAAGACCCCGCTGATCATACCCAACAGAGCGGAACCAAGGGCAACGGTCTGAAATGTATAATCCCGAAATAAAGTAAAGATTCCTTCCATATTATCCCACGCTCCTTAAAAGGGTGGCGGAGCTGTGGTAGGTTTTTTTCAAATTCTCTTCGTGGAAAACCTCCTTTACAGGCCCGCTGGCCACCACACGCAGATTAATCAGAGTTACCCAATCAAAGTAGTCGGGAACTGTCTGAAGATCATGATGGACTACAACAACAGTTTTTCCCTGGTCCTTAAGCTCCTTTAGCAAAGTCACAATTGCCCGTTCTGTTTGAGCATCCACGCCTTTAAATGGTTCATCCATAAAGTAAACATCAGCTTCCTGAGCCAGAGCCCGGGCAAGAAATACTCGTTGCTGCTGGCCGCCTGAGAGCTGGCTGATCTGCCGGGAAGCATATTCTTCCATGCCAACCTTTGCCAGCATTTGTTTTGCAAGCTCCATATCCTCTTTCCGGGGGCGGCGGATCCACCCCAGTTTGCCGTAACAGCCCATAAGCACCACATCCTGGACCGTGGCCGGAAAATCCCAGTCAACGCTGCCGCTTTGGGGCACATAGCCGATTCTCTTCTTCAGTGTCTTTAAGCCGTCGTCTCCTTCCATGAAACGGACAGCACCTGTAACAGGCTTTAAAAGTCCCAGCAAAGCTTTGATTAATGTTGTTTTTCCGGCTCCATTGGGCCCTACCACTGCCATAAGCGTTCCTTTTGGAATTTTTAAGTCAATATCCCAAAGAACAGGTTTTGTATCATAAGCAACAGTGAGATCCTGTATTTCCACTGCATATTTTTGTACTGTTTCCATTATTGGTCCCCTCCTTCTTTTAAGGCGTCTGTAATGGTATCAATATTCGCTTTAACTGTGAGGATATAGGTATCCGCTCCTGACTTTTCATCACCCAGAGAATCGGAGAAAAGCTCTCCTCCTATGGACACATCAAAGTTTCTGGCCTTTACTGCAGCCTGTAAGGCTTCAATCGTCTTGGGTGGGACAGAAGATTCTACAAATATAGCTTTGATCCGGCGTTCTGCTATAAAATCTGCCAGACTGCTCACATCGGATGTGCCGGCTTCTGCGTCGGTGCTGATACCCTGAAGACCGTGTACCTCAAAGCCGTATGCCCTGCCAAAGTATTGAAAAGCATCATGAGCGGTAATGAGCACCCGCTGTTCTTCCGGCAGTTCAGCAGTCCGGCTGCGGATGTATTGGTCTGCTTCCTCCAGTTCCTGCAAATAAGTGTCCAGATTTCTTTCATAGTCGGTTTTTCCATCAGGATCTGCCTCAGATAAGCCTTGTGCCACGGTTTTGGCAGCAGATTTCCAAAGGGAAACGTCAAACCAGATATGGGGATCATATGTGGAACTGCCTTCTTCTACGTTAAGGAGGGTGGATTTTTCCAGTCCGTTTTCAATACAAATTACCGCAGGGGAGGACCCTGTCAGGTTTTCAAAGATTTCTCCCATTTTACCTTCCAGATGTAAGCCATTATAGACTACTGCATCGGCTTTTTGCATCAGAGAAACATCACCTGCGCTGGCCTGATAGAGATGGGGATCAATGCCGGGGCCCATCAGCCCGTTTACCGTAACACGGTCTCCTCCGATAGTTCTGGATAAATCGGCCAGCATGGTGGTTGTCGCTACAATATTCAGCTTATGTTCTGAGGAATTGGTATTGGCTGCAGGAGCGGTGCAGGCCGAAAGCAGCAGGACTGCACTTAAAGCAGCACCAAAAATTTGTTTTATTTTGTTTTTCATAAATACCTCCTATAAAATCTCATGAATGGTTATGGCCGCAATATTTCATCTACATAGATCTGGGCGGCGGCCTTGTAACTGATTTGCAACTGTTTGCCGTTAAGGTCAAGTGTCAGAGGTCCTTCGTAGGCCCCTGCTTCTATAATGCGGATCTGGCTTCCGATGGAAATACCGGATTTTTGCAGATAGTCCAACAGTGCCTTTTCCTCTGTTACACGCCGGATATGTGAAATCGTATTGACGGGAAGCAAGGTCAAAGGCTGCAATTGAGAATGGCTGACTTGACCGTCAGGCTGGGGAATGGCGCTGCCATGAGGACAATAAGCCGGATAATTTAGAAATTTATCCAGTCTTGAAGCCAGCCGGGAGGGAGTAATATGCTCCAGAAGTTCTGCATCTTCGTGGGCTTCACTCCAGGAATAGCCCAGATGTCGCATTAAAAATACTTCCCATAGCCGATGACCTCGTACCATGGAGATGGCAACCTCCACTCCCTTTTGAGTTAGACAGGAGCCTTTATAAGGTTCATAATGGATAAGCTCTTCACGTTTTAGCTTTCCAAGCATTTCTGTAACCGATGCAGGTGCGATTTGCAGTTCTTCTGCGATATGCTTATTGCTGACAAGTATCTCCATACCTCCAAGCTTGTAGATCGCTTTTAAGTAATCTTCTTTATTTGGTGTCATACGATATCCTCCTGATATTCGGGTGTATAAAAAGTTTCCTTAAACTAACTTATGAACATAGTTTTAATGTGTTACGAATTTTATATATTGGAATACGTTTTTTTAAAAAACAATATTTAGGTATGCCTAAATATAATTATATTATATACCTAAAAATTAAAAGGCACAAGTAAATATAATGAATTAAATGAAACTCTTTCTCAATAATAAAGCGGTATAGGAAGTAAAGAATGATTTTATGAAAAACAGAAATTAAAAGAACGCAAGAAAAAAAGGTGCAAGTTTCTGCGTAAGCGTATTAATTTTATTGTTATATTTTAATACCTCCGGCCGCATTGACTGCAGCCGGAGGTATTGAAAATGAATTAAATCAGGATTGTTCACTGCCAAAAGTGACCTTACTGGGTTTCTTCCTTTAGCTTAAATTTGGAGATCAGTTCCTTTAACAGGCTTGACTGCCCAGACAGTTCTTCGCTGGCAGCAGCACTTTCTTCTGCGGTGGCTGCGTTATTCTGAACTACTGCGGAAATTTGCTCAACGCCCTGGTTAACCTGTTCAATAGCAATGGCCTGATCGCCGGTGGCTTTTGCAATTTTATCAATTAAAATCACGACTTCACTTGTGGTGTCAGCGCTTTCAGATAGGGATTTGGCTGTTTTTTCTGCTATATCAGAACCTTTTCCCACAGCCTCCAGGGTTTCCTCAATCAGCATAGTCGTATTTTTTGCCGCTTCCGCGGACTTGCCTGCCAGATTGCGGACTTCATCTGCAACAACAGCAAAGCCTTTTCCGGATTCTCCGGCTCTTGCAGCTTCTACAGCAGCGTTTAAGGCCAGAATATTTGTTTGAAAGGCAATGTCATCAATTGCCTTGATAATTTTAGAGATTTCAGAGGATTTCATGGTGATCCGCTCCATGGCACCAATCATTTCTTTCATTTGCTGATCACTGTTTTTCAGCTCCATTCCTGCTGATGCAGCCTTTTGGCTGACAAGCTCCGAATTAGCAGCATTCTGTTTGATCTGGCCTGCTATTTCAAAAATGGAAGCTGATAGCTCTTCAACGGAACTGGCCTGCTGAGTAGCCCCCTGGGAAAGGGTCTGAGCACTGTTTGAAACCTGGTCGGAGCCGTCGGCCACCTGGTCGGCAGCCCGGCTGATCTGCTGCAGAGTAGAGTTTAAACTTTGCATCAAAGCGGTCATATTTTCTTTTAATTTTTTAAACTGGCCTATGTAATCTCTTTTTAACTCCACCAGAAGATTGCCATGGGAGACTTGGTTTAAGGCATCGGATATTTCGTCAATATATCCCTGATAATTGACCAGTCTGTCAATCGTGAGATTAAAGGCCTGTGAAAGCTGGCCTACCTCATCCTTAGAGGTGACAGAGAGCTGAACATCAAAACTGCCGTCTGCAATCTCCTTTGCAGCAGCGGTTACAGATTTAATGGGTTTTGTCATCTTATGGCTGACAAAGTAAATAATAGCAGAGCCTGATAAAACAGCAATGGCGCAGACTCCAATCAGAAGATTTCTCATGCCCTCAACTTCTTCTGAAATTTCTTCTTTTTCCATACTGACGGCCATAATCCAGGCTGTGTCTTGCACGGGAGAAAAGGCAGTGATGTAATCTTTGCCCTCATAGTGGTAATTTCCGCTCCCCACAGCTCCGGTAAGCATTTTACTTTCCATAAACTGGGCCATTTCCTTCATGGAGGGGGTTGTTTCCGCTGCCTTTAAATAATTGGTCTGGCTGGTAACCAGATCACGGTTTTTGTCTCCCACGGCCGTTCCTTCCGTGTTGACGGCATAGGCATAACCTGTTTTTTTATAGCTGACTTCACTTACAATATCACTCATAGTCTGGCCGTCTTTTCTGCCGTAAAGTACGCCGATGATCTGACCGTTTTTATAAACCGGAGCTGCATATAAAACTACGGGTGTTCCTGTAACACTGCTGATAAGAACGTCTGAAACGGCTGATTCTCCTTTTAAAGCCGTCTGAAAATAAGCCCGGCTGGCAATATTGGTGGTTTCTTTTTGGGAATTAAAAACTGTGCTGTCCCCATTTTTGTCGGCAAAGGCAAAGGCCAGGTAACCGGTCCTCTTGGCTTCTTTTTCATAGAAATCAATTTTTTCTTCCAGAGATACACTGTCATCTGAGAGCATGGGAAGCTGTGCCAGGGAATCCACGTATCTCTTCTCCACCAGAGTTCTTGCATGAATATACTTTGCTTCTTCCTTTGCAATCTGAATCAGATCTTCGTGAGCGCCCTGCATCAGCTTTTGGGTCATCAGGCTGACGGATATGAAGCCCAGTGCGCTGGTAAGTACCAGTATAAGTGCGGTAAATACAAGTATCAGTTTTGTTTTCATAGATTTCATAATATACACCTCCAATTCGTATGTTTTTTAATAATTATTTAAATAAAAAAAGTGCCCTTCAACAGTCAGGAAATTGCTGTTGGAGGGCACCCTCATATTCAGGAAGTCTCCGGTTTCCTGGATCAGTATTTTGTTGAAAAGAAAGTATCTTCCGCTTCATCTGAATAGGAGGGACTTTCTGGAATGCTTTGGTAAAGTTTTTCTCCTGATTCAGTATTCAGCCGGAACTTACCGACTTCATCACGCAGCATGTTGGCCTGAGCGCTCATTTCTTCGCTGGCAGCCGAGTTTTCTTCGGCAGTGGCGGCATTGGTCTGGACAACGGCTGACACTTGTTCCAGCCCTAAACGGATCTGATCAATGGAAGAAGCCTGATCTGAGGTAGAGAAGTTGATTTTATCAACAATATCGTGGATTATATCAGTGGTTTGGCTGATTTCCTTCAGAATCTCAGCGGTCTTTCGGGTAATCTGGGTACCGTCGTGAACTGCGTTTACAGAATGCTGAATTAAGTCTGCGGTCTTCTTGGCTGCTTCTGCTGATTTGGCAGCCAGATTACGTACCTCGTCGGCAACTACGGAAAATCCTTTTCCGGCGGTTCCGGCTCTTGCGGCTTCAATGGCGGCATTGAGGGAGAGAATATTGGTCTGGAAGGCAATGTCTTCAATAACCTTTGTAATATTGGTAATCTGATCAGAGGCAGAGCCGATGTTGTCCATGGCCACGGTAAGCTGCTGCATATGGTTGCCGCCATTTTCCACGTTCTGGCTGGTCTGTTCCACGTACTGGGCGGCTTTTTTTGCATTTTCCGAGTTTTCAGCAGCCTGTGCGGAAATAGTGGTGATGGAGGCGGACAATTCTTCTACAGAAGATGCCTGTTCTGTAGATCCGGCAGCCAGCGCCTGCGCTCCTGAGGAAACCTGATCTGTGCCTGTATTTACCTGTCCGGCAGCGCTTTCGATCATGGAAAGAGTGTGGCTTAAGGTAGAGGTAGTCTTTACAAAGGCTGTCTTAATAGCTCCAAAGTCTCCGATGTAATCTAAATCCATGGTAAAGCATAAATCCCCGTTTGCGATATAATTGAGCTTTTGGATCATATCGTGAATGTATGAGTTGATTAAGGCATTGGTTTTTCTGATATTTTCCGCTAAAATGCCCATTTCGTCATTGCTTTCATAATTGATTTTGGTGCTTAAGTTTCCTTTTGCTATTTCCTTGTAAACGTGGTCAATTTCATTTACAGGCGTCAGGATGGATTTGCAGATTATCCTTGCAATAAGGAAGGTCAGCAGTACGGAAATCAGTGAGGATATAATCAGAATCACCCATGACCTGCTCATAAGGGATTGGGCTTCCAGCTTTTGCGCTTCAGCAAAGTTGCGCTGGATGTCAGAAAAGCTGGAAAAAATGCTTTCTGCCTGCTCGACAATTGGCCTGTACTGTGTGTTATATATGTCGTGGGCTTTTTTAGAACTGTCTTTTGAAGAACTTGCCAACAGGTTTCCGATTTCATCCTGGCTGCTTTTGGCCTTAGCCAGCAAATCCCGCAGCTGGGCAATATCATTGGCTCTGGCATTTGAGGACTGGTTTCCTGCAAAAGCATCCAGCGCGCTGGTGACATTTTCCGATTCTGTCTGTGCCAGAGTTAAGTTGTCCTGAATTTCCTTGCTGTCGCTGACCAGAATTGCCTGAAGTAAGTATCTCTGGGTGGAAATAAGGTTAGATCTCATGGTCCAGGTGCTGTTGGTGTTTGGAACCGTATAGCGGTAATAGCGCTCCGCCTGAAATCCGATATTCTTTGCATTGAGTGCCGACAAGATGGAGACTGTAAGAAGAATTACCAGCATGAGGCCAAAACCGAGAACCAGCTTTTTGTAAATGGATAAGTTTTTAATAAATGAGGATTGTTCTCTTGAAGTGTCTGCAGAAGATGCATTGTGTTTCATTCTTTTGTTTTCCTTTCCGGTGATTTATGATGCCTGGGATTTTATAAAACCTGGGCCATAATCGATATATACTATATCGGAAATATTTCTATAATAATAAGAATCAGCAAAATTTTTTCTGCAAAAACCCCTAAAAATCAGCATGTTTTGGCGTTTTTACCCTTTGAAACGGATACTCATTCACAAACGGCCGAAAATGGGTTATAATAAATTAAAAAATCAGAAGGGAGGAATCAATTATGAGCGGTAAAAAAGTATTATCAATGATGATTGCTGTAATACTTGCTGCAGGAGCCGTCACCACTCCTGCATTGGCAGCAGCGAAAAAGAGGATAACAACAATAAATTTAACGGTGGAGGCAGAAGTAATACCGGGAGGTTCTGTTTTTGAACAGGAAGTAGAATTAGTGGTAAAGAATACCAATATTACGGTGGGTGGATATGAATTTACCAACAAGGGGTTTGAGTGGTCTGAACAGGATATTCCCAGAATGGAAGTGACTTTGCATGCCGAAGATGAGTATTCTTTTTCCGTACCCCGTTCCGGAGTTAAGATTCAGGGAGGGACCCTTGTGTCTCAGAAGACAGAAGATTCCAGCCTGATTCTGACCATTGATCTTCCAAGAGCCGGCGAATCCATACAGAATGTGGAAAAGGTGGAATGGATTTCTCCTACAATGGCAGGCTGGAGTGAGGCCATTGGTGCCGGAACCTATGAGGTGAAGCTGTACCGGGATGGAAAAACCGTGGGAACCGTTAAGACTACAGGGCAGACAAGTATGGATTTTGGAACGTCTCTGACAAGGCCTGGAATTTATACCGTCCGGGTGCGCCCCATCAATAAGGTAAAGGCAGAGAACAAGGGAAACTGGACGGAATCCGGACCTAAAAACGTTGATGAGGGAGAGGCAGCTAAAAACCGCAGCACAGTCTCTGATGCAGGATGGAAACAGGATCATATGGGCTGGTGGTATAAGAATGGAGATGGAAGCTATACAGTGAGCAACTGGCAGTATATTGACAATCAGTGGTATTACTTTAACGAATCAGGCTATATGGCTACAGGCTGGGTTGACTGGAATGGAAAGCAGTATTACTGCGATACTGCGGGAGGCCACATGATTGTAAACACACAGACTCCTGACGGGGCAGCAGTAGGATCTGACGGAGCCAGGCTTCCTTAAGATTGTAAAAGCAGGATAGATCGGCGGTAAAGATGACAGGAAAATTTTGTAAGCGTTTGGCGGCAGTGGCGGCTGTTTTTCTGGTCCTTCTGCTGGCAGGCTGCGGTGTTGAAATAAAGGTTTCATCTCCCTTAACAGAAGGGAAAGCAGAAGGAAATTTAAAGGTTCATTTTATTGATGTAGGACAGGGAGACAGCACCCTTATTGAGCAGAACGGACATTTCATGTTAATTGATGCGGGGGAACGGGATCAGGGAGAAGGAGTGGTTTCCTATTTAAAAAAACAGGGGGTCAAAAAGCTGGATTACGTAGTGGGCACTCATCCTCATTCTGATCACATTGGAGGACTGGCAGAGGTTTTAAGGGCCTTTGATGTTGGACGGGTGATTATGCCTGCAAAGGAGCATACAACCAAAACTTATGAAAATCTCCTGGATGAGATTGCGGGGCAAAATTTAAAAATTACCCTCCCTAAGGTGGGAAATACCTATGAACTGGGAGATTCTTCTTTTCAGATCATTGCTCCGGTCCGGGATTATGGTGATAATTTAAATAACTGGTCTGTGGGAATCCGGTTAACTTATGGGGAAAACAGATTTGTCTTTTGCGGAGATGCAGAAAAAGAAGCAGAAGAGGATATGATCAGCAACGGATTGGATTTGAAAGCAGACGTGCTGAAAGTTTCCCACCATGGAAGCAGTACTTCCTCCTCCGGCCGTTTTGTGGATCTGGTGGATCCGGATTATGGAATCATTTCCTGCGGGAAGAATAATGATTACGGACATCCTCATAAAGAGATCAGGGCCATGCTGAAGGAGCGGAATATCAAAAGCTTCCGCACAGATGAGCTGGGAACTATTGTGGCGGTCAGTGATGGAAAAACAGTTACTTTTCCAGGGCAGGACCCAGGGGGTGTGACGGAAAAAGAAGGGAAGCCGGAAGCTCAGGAGTATGTGATCAACACCAATACCGGAAAGTTCCATTTCCCTGACTGTAAGTCGGCTGCTTCCATGAAAAAGGAAAACAAAAAGACATATGCAGGAGCCAGGGAAGATATGATAAAGATGGGATATGAACCGTGCCAGATCTGCAACCCTTAAGCTCGGCGGAAAATAAAGGAGAGGGGAACTGTTTATGGAATATATCATTGACCGGCTGGGGTTGGAAATTGCTGTCTGCGAAGCTGAAGACGGCAGCATAGTAAAGGTAAGGGCTGCAGAGCTTCCAATTGGGGCCAGAGAAGGAGATGTCCTTACATGGGAACCAGAAGGATGGACAGTGGACCGGGAAAAATCCGAAAGGCGCCGGGACAGAGTGAGAAGAAAGTTGGAAAGTCTGATAGAATGAAGGATTTAAATTAATGAAAAATTATATTGTACTGGATCTGGAATGGAACCAGAGCGCCGGAGGAACAGAAGAAACAATTGAGCATTTTCCCTTCGAGATCATAGAGATTGGGGCCGTTAAGCTCAATGAGGATATGGAAGAAGCTGGAGAGTTCAGGCGGCTTATCAGGCCCAGGGTCTACACACGGCTTCATGAAAAGATCCTGGAAGTGACACACATGGATGAGATAACTCTTATGAAGGAAGGTGTAGACTTTGAAGATGCCATCAGGGAGTTTCTCTTATGGTGCGGAGAAGATAGCCTGTTTTGTACATGGGGTTCCATGGACTTGACGGAACTGCAGAGGAATATGACTTATTACGGAATTCAGATTCCATTTCCAAAGCCTTTTCTGTACTTTGATATCCAAAAGCTTTACAGCATTTTCTATAGTGATGGAAAGGAACGCCAGTCTCTTGACTTTGCCGTGGCAGAGCGAAAGCTGACAGAATCAAGGCCATTTCACCGTGCCCTGGATGATGCCCACTATACGGGGCGTATTATGGGAGAAATGGATTTTGATAAGGTGCGGCCATACTGGTCTACGGATTATTACCGTCTGCCTGAGAAGAAGGAAGAAGAGGTGTATTTAAACTTTCCCGATTATTCCAAGTATATCTCAAGACCCTTTGAATCAAAGCAGGATGCCATTGAGGATAAAACCGTAACAGATCTGATATGCTGTAAATGCGGCAGGATGCTGAGAAAAAAAATTAAATGGTTTTCTGCAAACCAGAAATTCTATACTGCCTTAGGCTGCTGTCCTGTTCATGGAAATGTGAAGGGAAAGATCCGTATGAGGCGCAGTGAGGCCGGAAATGTCTATGTTGTGAAGACAATGAGGCTGATGGGTGAAGAGGATATTAAAGGAATATACGAGAAAAGGGAAGTAGCCAGAAAGAAACGAGTGGAAAAAACCCGGGTCAGGAATAAAAAAAAGAAAGGGTAATGCCACGGGCTCATAGAGACAAATTAAAAAATGTAAAATGAATTCGAAAAAAAGTTCTATTGTCCTAATAAAGGAAAATTGAACTTTTTTCTATGCACGACGAAACTTATACTGTTTTTGGTATGAGTTTCGTAATATAATGATGTTAGCAAGGCATATTGAAAAAGTATGTTTGTGATTGCATCGCATTTAAGGATAAAAACCTTAATTACGACAAAGAACAATGGATTTACAAAGAGTCTATTGATAGAAAGTGCGGATACATATCAGGTGCGAAAGGCAAAAAATACTTATTATAATAAACAAGTGATCATCAACTTGCTTAAAAAGGAGAATATGTTATTTGGGCAGCTTGGGGAATTTTAATTTCTAAAAATATTTGCAGAGATATTAAATAGGATATGCCATACTCCATAATAGCTATTTGCCATTGCCAATATACCTTAAAATGGCAATAACACCAATTGCTGAAATCGGCCCAAAGATAGCAGCCAGGCCAAATAAGAAGCTAACATTTGTCGCCACTAAGCCTGTATTCAGTGCAAATATTGTGTATGCAGCACCACAAGGAAAGGCAACAAAAAGATTAAGTGTTCTAAATACTTTGCTATCACCTAAGGCACCGAGTAGTAACGATTTCACTAACTTAAAAATGATAACCCCATTACTAACGCAGATTGCAAACAAAAGTAAATTTAACACATCAAAATCCTCCTTTTTTCGTAATCGATACATACCTCTCCGATTCACCACGGTTAGAAAACATCCCTATAAAACCGTGGAGAACTTCCCATTTCTCAGATTTCACTTTCCCTCATCCGGTAGCCAACTCCGATTTCTGTAAAGATATACTTTGGTTCAGCCGGATTATTTTCTATCTTTCGGCGGATGTGGGCCATATTGACCCTGAGGGTTTGATTGTTGCTGTCAGCATAAGGCCCCCATATGTGGTTGATAATGTGGTCATAGGTCAAAACCTTTCCAGAACTTTCTGCCAGAAGGCATACCAGCTTGTACTCAATCTGGGTTAAATGTATCTTTTGACCGTCTAAAGATACAAGCCGCTTACTGAAATCAATGCACAGGTTCTCACTTCTGTAAGGAATCTGTACCAGGGCTCCCAGTGCGGTGCTGGTAGTAGGCTTTCCATGGCGCAGGGCAGTGCGGATTCTTGCTAACAGCTCACTGGTTCCAAAGGGCTTTGTAATATAATCGTCAGCGCCGTAATCGAGAGCAGCCACCTTTTCCTGTTCCTGGGTCCTGGCCGATATGACGATGATGGGAGTTGAAGTCCAGCTCCTGACGCCTTTTATAATATCCATTCCATCCAAGTCAGGAAGTCCTAAATCCAGAAGAATCACATCCGGGCAGAGGGAGTTGATGAGGGAAAGGCCATCACGTCCGGTGTTGGCAGTAATCACCTTATAATCATGTCTTTCCAATGCACTTTCAATGAAATTGCAGATATTCTTTTCATCTTCTATGATTATGACTGTAATTTTACTCATAACTCTTTTCCTCCAGTGGTAATGTAAACGTAAAAACGGCACCTTCCTCTTCGTTGGCAGCCGAAATATCTCCGTGGTGGGCTGTTACAATGGTCTTACAGATAGACAGACCGATGCCCATGCCTTTCCGGGAATCACCGCTGCTATTTTGTGACAAGCTGTAGCCGTCAAACAAAGTATTCAGCCGCTCCGGCTCAATTCCTATTCCGTAGTCACGTACATGAAACCAAACGTATCCGCTGTTTACCTCAACAGACAGGGTGATGGGTTTGGAGGAATTGGAATGACAGGCGGCATTTTCCAGTAGATTAATGATGACCTGTTCAATGAGGATGGCATCCATGGGAACCATGACTAATTCCTCAGGTACGGTTGCCTGGACAGGAGAATTGGGAAGCCGTTTATGGAAGCGCTGGAGAGCTTCTGCCACCACTTCCTCCAGAGGCTCCGGGCATTTGGATACCTGTGCCCCTGTATTTCGGATTTTAGTGACGCTCAGAAGATTTTCCACCATGTTTAAAAGCCAGTTAGCATCCTCTTGTATGTTTGCCACCAGGTTTGTTTTTTCCCCATCTGACAGTCCGCTGGCGTTTTCAAGATAAATGCTGCTGGCGCCGATGATGCCGGTTAAAGGAGTGCGCAGATCATGGGAAACAGCCCTTAGCAGGTTGGCTCTCATAGTCTCTTTTTCTGCTTCCATCAAAAGCTTTTCCTGTTCGCTTAAGATGCGGCTTTTTTCCTTTAAATGAGTGGTAGTGGTGCTTGTGAAGATGGAAATAGCCAGCATGGCAATAAAGGTAATGGGATACCCTTCCAGGGTGAAATTAAAAGCCATGAAAGGGTAGGTAAATGCAAAGTTTACGCAAAGTACACTGATAAAGGAGGCGATAACTCCTGGTATATAGCCGCAGGAATAGCGGGATATAAGAACCACCGCCATTACATAAACAATTCCCACATTGTTGGAAAAGCCTCCCAACAAAAGCATCATATAAGACATAATAGTTGCAAGCAGCAGACAGGTAAGCGTAATAAAAATATTACGAAGCAAATCTATTTTTGAGGTTTTCCAGTAGCTTATCATAAAATTCCCTTTGTTTTTCAGAACTTGTTTTACCGCCCTCGGCGGCCTCGGTGTTTTGTGGAAGAGGTACTGCGCCTCTGCTCTATAATGGAATTGAATTCATCAGCCGAAATGCCAGAGTCCTGAAGCCGCCTCATGCGCTGCTCCCTGCGAATCAAAAATTCCTGCTTTTCCTGGTGCTTACGGTAGATGAGAAAGGAAATGATGCCGGCCAATGCTGCGATAAGGACTACGCTTCCTAAAACAAACCAGGCAGTCATCGGGATTTCAAAAGGCCGCAAAGCTCTTTCACGGTAGTCATCTGAAGCAGAAGGAGATGCCGGTTCCCCTAAGGGCAATGGATCCTGGGCGTCCGTTTCCTCCACGGTGGCTTGAAAAAGTGCCTGATTCACCTCTAAGAAGGTACAACCCACTACACGGTCATTGTAACGGTAGTTGATCTTTGCAATTGCTCCTTCCGGATCTCCTGAGGAGATATCGTAACTCAGCTCCGGTACGGCATCAGAAAAAACTGCTGTTTTAGGCAGAATAATCCGGCTGTCAGGATCTAAAATCAGAGCTTCCGGCTTAGTGATAGAGAGACCACTGAAATTTAAGTCACTTGTAATAAAGCTGTAGGTTTTTTCATAATCTGCAGCCTTTAAGGAAATGAAATTTTCAAAACCAAAATCCAAAAGTCCCTTGGTATCTGCCCAGTACTGCGGGGTGGACCCTTTTAAAATGACAGAAATCAGTTTCAAGTTATTTTTTTCTGCACAGGTCACTAACGTGTTGCCCGCCAGGGTGGTATAGCCTGTCTTTCCGCCGACAATTCCGGGATAGAAGTAAGGGGTGCTCTTTCTCATCATCCGATGGCCCGGGTAGATGGAAAGTCCTTCCTTGTTGATGGAATTGGGAGGAAGCTTATAATAGGTTGCAGAGTCAATTTCCTCAAATACAGGGTTATTAAAGGCAGCTCTGGAAATAAGGGCCATGTCGTAGGCAGACGTATAGTGTTCGGGGTCGTTAAGGCCGCTTGGATTGGCAAAGTGGGTGTTGGTGCATCCAAGTTCCTTTGCCCGGGCATTCATCATATCGGCAAATGCCTCGGTGCTTCCTGCAATATGCTCTGCTAAGGCATTAGCTGATTCATTGGCCGACTTAAGTAAAAGGGCATAGAGGCAGTCCTTAACGGATAAGACATCTCCTTCATTGATTCCGGCATTGCTGCTTCCGGCTTCCACGTTAAAGACGGCATTGTGGGAAAATGTCACCATTTCATCTAAGTCACAATTTTCAATAGCCAAAAGTGCGGTCATGACCTTGGTGATGCTGGCCGGATAATACTGCTGATGAATATTCTGTCCCCACAGCACTGTTCCTGTATCTGCATCCATCAGTATGGCTCCCTCAGCCTGAGCCGACGCATCGGCTGGCCAGGCTGGAGCTGCCCAGGCAGTGGAAAGAGAAAACATAGAAAAGGAAACGCACAGGAAGTATAAAAAAATCCTTTTTGCAAATTGAGTCATATTGAATAATCTCTCCATAAAATTGATTCAGCTTCAGATAGTTGTCCAATCTACAGTATAGGTTATTTGTCTTTACAAGTAAAGTTTATTTATGATTTTTCCTGTATTTGCGCATAAGAAACAGGCTGAGAATCAGGATGAGCAGAACGCAGAAAAAATAAATGGTTCCAATAAGAATCACCGTGTCCTGAAAAAAGCCTTCAGGAACAATGTTGATCAGCATGTCGGTTGTTGGGTCTAAAACCCATAAATCGTTGTTAAAAAACATGTGGTGAAACAGGATGAAATATCTGGTAAAGTCGGTGGAAATAATCCCAGCCACAGCAGCGGAAGCGGCAAAAAACACCCCTGTTCCAGTCAATACGGACCGGGGAAGGATTTTTCTCACATGAGCCTTTAAAAGAAATAGCCCGGCCAGGCAGAAAGCCATGGCGATGAGACAGCCCCGCCGTATGGCGATGGCACCTAAGAATAATCCCTTTACATCCTCCATATGGGCAATTTCCCGTTCATTAAAGAATTCTCGTTTTACTCCGCCCATAACGGTTTCTACATGCAGGTCCTCTCTGTCTCCGCGAAGAAATGCCATCATCTCATCTGTAACTTCCAATAAGTCCTCCATTGTCATGGAAACATCCTGGGTTACGTTATACTTGGCATATTCCTTTTCAAAGTATCCGGGAATCCAGTAAACAGCCGCTTCAATGGAAGTAAATAAAAGAACGATCATAAGGCAGATTGAAAAAATGATTCCAAGTGTGTATTGCAGAACTCGTTTCATAAGACTTCTCCTTCTATGGACTAATGTCCGGTTGCAGTAGGCAGGTTCCAGCAAAAATGAGTGGCTAAAAGGCGGATGAGAATAACTGTGCAGGCTCCTGTAAGCATAGCTAAATTTCCGTTTATTCTTTCCATCAGTCCAACGTAAAGAAGGGCTCCGGCAATGGAGGCGCAGGCATAAATGTGCTTTCTCAGCACATAAGGAGTTTGTCCAGCCATAATATCCCTTAAGATGCCGCCTCCCACTCCTGTAATGACACCTAAAAAGATAACGAGAAAATCATAGTCCCCGTAGCCGGAGAGTACTGCCGTGTCGATTCCCACCACGGTAAAAGCCCCAAGGCCTATGGCATCAAAGATGTTCATAACTTTCTCATAGGACTCTATGGAGCGGCTGTTTATGAATTTCCGGTTCACTCTCACAACAGCAAATAAAAGCAGAACAGTTGCAAAAGCCAGCAGCACATACACAGGGTCTTTAAAAAGGGCTGGGGGCACATTTCCAATGATAATGTCCCGCAGCATTCCGCCGCCTACCGCAGTCGTCACACCTAAGACCACAACTCCCAGAAGATCAAGATGTTTTTTTATAGCGACCATGGCCCCGGAAGAGGCAAAGGCAATGGTTCCGATTGCTTCTACAAAGAAAAATAAGGAAAGATCTATCTTCATTCCAAACCTCCGGTTTATTTTCTTGAGGAAATTAAAGAAAGTATAAGTTTTGAAGGGGAGTTTGTCAAGATTTCCTGCTTATATTGTCTTCTTAATTATTGAGGAAATAATTAAAAACCATCCGGGAGCCATAAAGGAAAAACCGTGGAAATATTTTCAATAATCTGGCAGACAATGCGGTATCATAAGGGGAACGTAGCTGAACATTTATGGAGAAGAAAAATTTATAAAAATGAGCATTTAAAAGCTTCAGAATTAAAAAGTTTTGTTTTTTGAGACATTTTTGTTTTTTTTTGTTATAATAGGCTGGACAATTCAGTGAAAAAGGAAAAATATAAGGCATTGAGGTGCGAGCATTCGTGCCGTTTCTTTCCTTGATTGATTAGTCATAACTAACTAAAGGCGAATTGCGAAATAGATTGCAGAGTCTGTTTCGAACAAAAATAGAAAGGTGGAGGATTCCCTTGGAAAAACTAACAAAAACGCAGATGCAGTATCTTCTCTCCTGGATCAGAGAAAAAAAAGAAAAAAGATCATTTTATCATCTTGCAATTATTAACAGCGTTTCAAAATCAACGGTACAAAGGACCATGAATGTTTTGGTGAGTCGGGGATTTTTAAATAAACATTACGACTTAACGGATGAGGGGAAACGGTATGTGGACTGGTATTTGCCCCGTCACCGTTCTTTGGTCGGCTGGCTTTGTCTTCACGACATCGACAGCCGGCTGGCAGATTCTACAGCTCATGCGTGGCTGGCGGTTACGGAGGACCCGGTGATTGATATGATGCTTAAAAACTGCCTCATCTGCAGTATCTGCAAAAAAATATCGGACGGAGAAGCAAAAAAAGAGAATTTGGATGTTGATTTATCAGAGTACCTTCCGGAAGGAGAATATGATATTGAGGTGGAATTTGTCAAAGATAGCCGCAATGCCCTGGAGCCTTCCATGGCAGACGGAGCTTTTGAAAAGCCAGCCCGTCTGATCATTTCCAAGGGAAACAGCGTCATAGAGATGAAGCGCCTCCGAATGGTACAATTCTCCAAAATAAAGGGAAATCTTGTCAGTGGAATGTTGAAAGCAATGGAGTATTCGGTGGAAGGAAAGAAAAGGCTGGCCGAAGTAGACGGAAACTATGTCAGAATCAAGGCATCTCATATCCATTGGTCCTGTTCTAAAAATGAACTGGAGCTGGAGGGGGAACTGAGAGTTTTTGCCACTTGTACAGCTGGAGTCATTCATATGCCTAAAAGTCCTGCGATTATGAGAATAAGATTCAGCCATAATCCAGAGGTTCCAATTGGTGTCAAAATACCTTTTGCATAAAAAACCGTATGACAATAGGTACACAGTACTATTGAAATAAATTATATGATATATGCGTCATAATGATAAAATAATCTAAATTTATCCCTCTTAAACCAGGGAAATCGTATGACAATAGGTACACAATTCATAAAAAAATTAAAGTTGACAGTATTTTTTCGTATGTATATAATGCAGGTGTGCAGAGGAAATCACAGGTTCCTTTTAGGCAGAAGCCACCGGACTCTATGCATAGAAGGTGGATATTATCTGGGAGGCTGATTAGGGAACACTAATGGCTTCTCTTTTTTTACCAATTGGTTAGCTAAAGCTAACTGTTTCGGAAAGGAAAAATAATCATGAACTTTGAAAAGGAATTCGGGCGATTTCAGAAGAATCTGAAGCGGGGTACATATAAGGCTTTAATTCAGAAATTCGGCATAGGAACGGCAGTTGTCTGTGCAGTGCTTCTTGGAAGGTATTACATGGAGACAAGCAGGGCAGAGGAAGCGGTTGAACAGCTCCGGGTAGTAAAGGAAGCCGCAAAAGAGACCGGAAATGATTCGGACCTGATGATTGGTGATGACAATGTTATGGCAGAGTATCAGGAATTATATTCTGAAAATCCGGATTTGAAGGGCTGGCTGACCATAAAAGGGACAAAGGTCGATTATCCGGTTATGTGGACTCCCGAGGATCCTGAATATTACAGCCACAGAGGCTTTGATAAGCAGGAAAGTAAAAACGGGCTTCTGTTTATGGATGAAGCCAGTGACATGTCAGAAGAAGGCGGAAATATCATCATATACGGTCATAACATGAAAAATGGTTCCATGTTGGCTGATATTATGAAATATAAGGATAGGAGCTATTATGAAGCTCACCCTTCGATTCAGCTTGATACACTTTATGAGACAAGGATTTATGAGATTGCCTGTGTGGCTGCCGGTAATGATTTAGATCAGCTTCCCTATGCATTTACAAGTATTGCGGATCTGGAGGCAGAGGAGGTCATTGAGACAATGATAAATAATTCCATATATGATACAGGCGTTAATGTAAGTTATGGAGATGATTTCCTGACACTTTCTACCTGCGATTACAGCGAGAAAAATGGAAGACTGGTGGTAATGGCCAGGAGGACTAAGTGAGATGAACCTTAAGAGAACAAGTTTGAAAAAGAAAGGCTTATTCCGCCGCCTGAAAGCAGGAGTGCTGGCATGGACTTTTGGAATACTGCTTACCTATACCGGAGAGGGTACGGTTCAGGCAGCGGAAGAAGGCACTTATCTAGTCACAGTTGTCCCAAGCTACAAAGACCCTGAGACCGGCAACATAGAAGATCCTGGAAATAATGAGGCCATCGGACAGGGAATGACCGAGCGAATGTGCGGTTCCACCGCACTTTTAGAGGTAGACAGCTCTGGAACCATGTATCTTACGGTAAGATATTTTCTGTCCCAGTTTATAGAGGACGTTACGTTTGAAGAAAGATACGGAGGTTCCTTTCATGAGTTGTCTTATAAAGAGACACAGACAAAGGAAGCGGTGGAAGGCGCGTCAGACATCGCTGATAAATACGGTTACACCGACTACCGCATGAAGATCAGCAGCCTGGATTCCGTATACCGGGGAAAAGCGTTTATTACTGCAGCTGGCAGAAATGTGGTATTCTTCTTCACCGCCAGTACACCGGTGCCAGGAAGCGGAGATTTCGTTACAAGCACTGTCACCAGTTCAAAAGTAAAGGAACAGGGTTTACCAGATGGAACAACGGCCAATAAAGAAGAAGGCTGGCTGCCGGATGATGATATTAATGAGAGCACTGGTAATCTATCTTCAGAAATAGAAGAGGGGAGTTCCATAAATGGAAGCGGAAAAGCAGATGATCCGGTAACCGGAATTCCAAAGAAACCGTCATCTGGAAGTGCAGTTGAGAAAAATGCTGAAAGCCAGGAGACGGGTTTTTACACGTACCATTTGGATACACCTTACGACCTGTCGCAGGTGAATATAGATGAGGCCAGGAAATTAACTAAACCAATGATAAAAAAAGCAGTTGGAATTGTCAAAATTACAGGACAGGAATTTGAGAAAAATTCAGAGGTTTTCGCAGAAGAAGAAAAAAATAGCGGTAACAAAAAAATCATGCTGGTGTTGCTTTCAATATCTGTAATTTTAGTAGCTTGTCTGGGAGCAGGCGTTCTGAGGCGGGGGAAGATTTTAAAAGTGGCTGAGAGCCAAATAAGTCAGGACGGGAAAGAAGACGGGCAGGAACAGGGAGACAGACAATGAAAAGAAACGCAAATGTATTCATCGGAATGATTATATCAGCAGTTCTTGTGCTTACTGGCTGCGTAGACCAGAGCGGACAGGGAGCCCTGAAGGCGGATGCAGATGACCTTAAGATCGTGGCAACATCTCCTGCTGTTGCGGACATTATGGCAAGACTTGATATTGATCTCATAGGAGTGCCTGAATCTACCCTTTCCCAAATCCCTCCCCGCTATGATGATGTTACGAGAATCGGACTGGCCATGAATCCTGACATAGAGGTGATAAAAACCATGAATCCGGATTATGTGGTAGGGCCTGCAGCCTTGCAGTCAGATCTGGAACCAAAGCTGAAAGCAGCAGGACTTAAGGGAGTATTTATCAATCTGGAAAGTGTAGAAGGGCTTTATAAAAGCGTGGATGAGTTGGGCGAATTATTTGGAAAGCAGAAGGAAGCACAGGAAATGACAGATGAATTTTCATCATTTTATTATGAGTACAGCAAGGTGAACAAGGAAAAGAAAAGCCCTACGGTTCTTGTTCTTATGGGGCTTCCCGGCTCCTATGTGGTAGCAACAGGCAAAAGCTATGTTGGGAGTCTGGTAAGACTGGCAGGGGGTTCCAATGTGTATGAGAACGAAGAGAAGAATTTTATAACGGTCAATACGGAGGAACTTCAGTCCAAGGATCCGGATATCATAGTGAGAGCTGCTCATGCTATGCCGGAGGATGTGGTAGAGATGTTTCATGAGGAATTTAAGACCAATGATATCTGGAAGCATTTCCGGGCAGTACAGGCTGGGACAGTTTATGATCTTCCTTACGGCCAGTTTGGCATGAGTGCCAAGTTTAATTTTCCGGAGGCACTGAAGACATTGCAGCCGATGATTTACGGAGGGGAGTAGGAATGACCGAAATTACAACACAAGCCCCGGAAGCAGCACAGGCGGCAAAGAAAAACAGCTATGCAGGGATATGTTTTCTGACGGTGTTAATCCTGTTTGGAGTTACAGTCTACATATCGGTAAACACCGGAAGTCTTAAAGTTTCCATGGAGCGGCTGTTTAACGGTCTGTTTGTGGAATATGATCCGGATGTGGCCACCATATGGGATTTGCGCTTTCCCAGAATTTTTATCGCCTCACTGGGAGGAGCAGCGCTCTCCGTATCAGGAGTTCTTTTTCAGGCATGCATGAAGAACCCTATCGCAGATCCGGGAATCATCGGGGTCAGTTCAGGAGCCAGTTTTGTGGCGGTGCTTGTAGCGGGTTTGTTTCCTTCCCTCTATTTTTTAACACCTCTTCTGGCCTTTGTCGGAGGGGTATCAGCTTGTGGATTTGTGTATTTGCTGGCTTTTAAAAATGGGTTGAACCCATTAAGGGTAATTTTGGTGGGTGTCGCGGTTAACGCAGTATTTACAGGACTAACCCAGGCGTTTAACTCCATGACAGGTGGGAATTTAACTGGAGTTGCTTCGATTGCCAATTCCAATATTTCTCAAAAAACCTGGGAGGATGTCTATATAATCTCCGGATATGTGGTCCTTGGACTGGTTCTGGCTTGTATGGCATTTTATAAATGTGATCTTTTATCCTTAAGTGACCAGACTGCCAAAGGACTGGGAATCAATGTAACCATTACAAGAATTTTTATATCCCTCATTGCTGTGGTATTAGCCAGCATATCTACGGCAGAGGTAGGCGTGGTTTCCTTTATCGGGCTAATTGTTCCTCATATTGCAAAACTGCTGGTGGGTTCCAGTCATAAGGTGTTGATTCCATTTTCCATGATAGGCGGAGCGTTTCTTATGCTGCTTGCAGATACATTAGGGCGAACCATTGCCGCACCTTATGAAGTATCAGCTTCTGTTCTCCTATCCATTGTGGGAGGTCCCATGTTAATTGTCCTGATCAGAAGGAGTGATAAAACCTATGGTATGCAGTGAAGAAAAGCTGGTAAGAGCCAGTGGCTTAACGTTCTCCTATGACGGGGTAAATAACATCATACAGCAACTGGACCTTTGCATACAGAAAGGAAAGATCACGGTACTTATGGGGGCCAACGGCTGCGGAAAGAGCACCCTGTTTCATCTCCTGACCAAGAATCTGATACCTGATGAAGGAAAGGTTTGTCTTGAAGATATGGACATTGAAGATATGAAGCGAAAAGAATTTGCAAGACATGTTGCCATCGTTCACCAGAATAACGAAGCCCCGCCTGACTTGACGGTTGACAAGCTTGTGGGATACGGGAGAACGCCCTACTTGAATGTGTTTCAGACTGGGGGATCAGAAGAAGATGAAAAAGCAGTCCGCTGGGCTATGGAGGTAACGGATTTATGGTCTATAAGATATAAAAGCGTATCTGAGCTTTCGGGAGGTCAGAGACAGAGAGTATGGATTGCCATGGCTCTTGCCCAGATGACCGATGTACTTTTTCTTGATGAACCCACCACATATCTGGATGTCCGATATCAGATTGAAATTATGAAGCTGGTGCGAAAGCTCAACCGAAAATATGGAATCACAATTATCATGGTGCTTCACGATATTAATCAAGCTATGGAGTACGGAGATATCTTTGTGGGAATGAAGGAAGGGAAAATTATAGCAGAGGGAAATCCCAAGGAGATAATCGATACAGAGGTTTTGTATAAGCTTTATGGAATCCGTTTGCCGGTTGCAGAGGTAGACAACCGGAAGTTTGTTCTGACAGTCTGAGACAGATAGGGACGAGGATTTTGAAGTAAGGAAAACGGGTATGGAAATTAAGAAGTTTTTCAACATATAAAAACTGCCTTGATTCTGTGAGAAGAGGGGCAGTGCAACATCGGCAGTCCAAAATGGACAAAAATCACTATTAATATCCCGGAAAGGGAACATACAAGGAGGTATTTTTATGAACCGTATGAAGAAACTTGCAGTAGGATTAACAGCAGCAGTTATGATGGTGGGTGGAGCCATGACCGCTATGGCGGCCAATCAGGCGGGTACATATTTCTATTTACTTAGAGGCGGAAGCTATGCAGCGGCCCCCATGGGACAGGATTGTGTTAAAAATTACACGGTTTCTGGTAAGAAGGTGACTCTTAATTTACAGAAAGCTGAATACACCGTTGGCGATCAGACATACACTGGCAGCATATCCAATGCTTATATTGATAAAAATGGGAACGGAATTTATGACAGTGGAGATGCCATTTTGTTTGAAAAGGGAAAAACAAATAAAATTGTATATAGCAAGAACGCTAACAGTGATGGCTATACGAATTTCAGCATTACAGTAGATATTCCTTCCTATGCCACTAAGACCTTCAGTGTCTATGTTCCGGATCTGAATTAATAAGGCATTTGCATTCGGCCTCCGGCAGGAATTCCCTGCCGAAGGTTAATGTTAAAAGTGATAATCAGCTGTGGCAAACAGTACTGGATAGAGGTGAAAGATGAAAAGTAAATTTTTAGGAATTGTTTTTATGGCAGCCCTGTTTCTTCTTCCGGCAACCGCATGGGCTGTTACTTCTGATGATTCTGGTAATAATGAAGCATCATCAATAAGCAGTAAACAGTTAGTTCCTCTGGAAGTTTTTGATGGAGGAGTTTTTAAAGAAAAAGGTGAATTGAGTAGTCCTAGAAATCAAATCAACGAAGTTGCTTTAGCAGAAAAGGTATCTGATGGTTATAAAGTTACACTTCGGATTGGTTCCTTTAAGATGCTTGATATGATTCAGATTGTTAAGGAAGAAAAGGTTGGTTGGGTAATCGATGAAAATAATGAAGTTACCCAGGGAGGGCAGTTTTGGTGGCTTCCTGCCGGGAATTTCACTTGCCGGAATGGCGAGGAGGAACAATACCAGACATGGATAGACGAAGGAGAAGTAGATGAGGTGTATAATGAGTATTACTATGCTAAGGATCAGGTAACAATAAATTCTGTTGCTGACCCTGACATGGATGCAGGAACCGTCACCATTAAGGTGAAAGACTTAAATACTCCTATTTTAATAAAGACTTATTCTGATTTTTATGGAAAGAAAGAGGATGCAGGTATCATGAATCAGGTCGTAGTACTCAATCCGGAAAAGGCAATTGATTATCCGGCTCTGGAAGGGGAGAGCGCTATGGCAATTAAATGGATGGGTTTTACGTGGAGTAAAAATATTTCAAAGAATCTTCAGGAACGTTTTGCTCAGGCAGGAGCAGACACCTTTTGGGCCAAAGCTTTTTCAGATGCAGCAGTGGTGAGTGTGGATGCAAATGGAAGGATCCAGGCAACTCTAAACATAAACCAGCTTGATGCAGGGGCAGATGATGAAATTGTCAAGATAGAGAGAGCGGTAAGCAGAGATACTTCTGATCGGGATAACCTTGAAGAAAATGATGCAGTGCTGTTGTTGACAGAGTATTATGCAGATTACGACGAATTGGAAATCAAGGCCGGGCAGGTAACGGTACCTGTGCGTGATTTAATATATGGTCAGGGGATCCGGGTTACAACGAAAAAACAGCAGGAGACGAATAAAGAAGAATATTATTATGGTTTTTTACATATCTGGCCAGGAGAAACAGATCAAAAATTAACTTATACAGACACAGATACCGGGATTACAGTTTCATATTATAAAAGCGATTTTCTATCCGGTACGCCTCAGATTAAGGTAGATCTTTTGGCGGAAAGGATACCAGAATCAGTTTTAAATAGTTATACATCGTTTTCCTCTGATTACAGAACCTATACATTTAGTGTTCTGGATCATAAGGGAAACATGACAGATACAGTTAATCCGGTTGAAAAGACCATTCCCATACCTGTGGAATGGAATGTTGATTATGTGCGAATATTTTACTTTAAAGGAGATGGATCGTCAGCGGAACTATCGGCCAGGTTTTTTCTGAATGAAGATAAAACGGCCCTTGTTTTTTCCAGCATTGAACAAATCAATAATAACTGTACATTGCTGATCTATAATGCAGGAGAGGCGGAAAGTGCCGAAGGTTTATCGGACGGTGTATATAAAACTAAGGTCGGTATGGGCCATAAGAATGATGCCATGCAGGTCTCTCTGTCCAATGCGGCATTTGCCGGTCAGGAAGCCTATATCGAAGTAAAGGATGGGAATCCTACCCTGTATCTGAATGCGGGAAGTGCTTCTTTTGGTGTTCAGAAAGGTTATATCAGCCATATGTTCTGGCTGGACGGTGAGAATAATGAAAACAGGAATGAAGCTGATTATTTAAATTATGGAACAGATGATAATGGAAAGGTACAGGCATCAACTGATAATAAACAGTATATGACCTTTGACGTTAAGCGTGTTTCACTGCCTCTTAACAATCCCACGGAAGATAATACCTACTGGGTCAGCTTTTTTGTTCCGGCAATGGATGCAGTTTCAGGAGGTTCGCCGGGTAGCGGAAAGGGGGAACAGCCAGCCCAGCTGAGACTGACCGGGATAGAAAAGGTAGAAAGCGGAGTAAATCCCCTTCATGAATATGATCAGAGCATTATTTCAGCTAAGGCTTTATATCTGGGCTTACTGGCGGAAAACTCAGGCTGGTCCGAGGAAAAGGCCGCTTATGCAAAACGAATCAGCCAGGAATCTGAGGAGCAGGTGGAGAAGGGAACTGTTGCAACAGAAGATCAGGAATCGGTTCTCCGTGCTTTGAATATAATAAAGACCGCCTCTGATTCTCTGGGGCTGGAAACGGGAATCTATCAGATACCTATTGTAAATGAAGATGACTGGGAAAGCTTTAGAATCCCAATTAATACAGTCATTAAAGACGGTAATATGACTCTGCAGCTGGAAAAAACAGATGGGACTTCCATTTCTGCAGTTGAATATCGTGGAGATTACGGCGATTATCTGGCGGATTCAGAAGTATCTGATAACGGCAATGCTGTAAGCATAACGCTACCTTACACAGAAGCTCCGGTTTTTGTAAAAGTTGGCGGTATAGAAAAAACATTGACTCTGGATTTTGAACATGCCAAGCTAAACAGCGCAGATCTTTCCACCTTAAAGCTTCTTTTAGAAAAGGCTAAGAAAATAGCGGCTGATGAAATCGAATATACAGCCGGCACCAATAAGAAACTGTCTGATGAAATTCAAAACACAGAAACCCTTTTAAAACAGTTTGATACCCAGCAGACAATAATCGATTCACAGGAGGCAGCCCTTCAATCAGCCATTGACGGTTTGACGGAAAAGGGGAACTTAATCCAGTTGAAAAAGGATCTGGTTACAGCAGTAAAAGCTTCTCAAAATAAAGTTTATACTGAAAAAAGCAGGAATCGTCTGTTGGCAGTGATTAATGATATTAAAAAGCAGATTCAGGATGAAGATGAAGTCAGCAAAGCCAATGCAGAAAATTACAGGAATCAGTTGGAGGAAGAAATGGCGGCTCTGACGGAAAAAGATGATTCAGACGGGGATGATAATAACGAAGAAGATGGAAGCTTAAAGTCCTTCCTGGAGGATTATAATTCCTGGGTAAAGGAGTCTGATTTTACGAAAGAATCATGGGAAGAATTTGCCGAAGTGAAAGGTGAGGCAGAAAGTCTTCTTTCCCAAGGAAACATTACAAAAGCTGAGGAAGAAGAAGCCATTGGAAAGCTTTTAGAAGCCCGCAGTCAGTTGATAGCCAACACCGGTTTAGACAGCCGCATTGCTACTCTTTCTGAAAAGCTGGAAGAGATAGAAGACCGTTCCAGTGAATATGCAGGTCTTCTGACTTATCAGGAACTCGAAGCTTCTATGGAGGCAGCAAAACTGGCTGTGGAAGGAAGATACTATCTGACAGGACAGGAAATAACCCAGTTGGAAAAGTCCTTGGATGCCCATGATAAGGCCTGTGAAACAGAAGCCAATGGACCGGAGGAATTCGAAAGTCTGTTAGGCAGGCAAATGGATATTCCTGAATTGGAGCTGGAGGAACTGGAACAGTTAACGGGAAAGAAGACCACTGATGCGGTTACAAAAGAGGTTGTGCCAGATATGGAGTTGCTGCCAGAGGCGGAAACAAAGGCTGAGACAAAAGCAGAAACAATAGCAGAGACAACAGCTGAAACAGAAGCGGAAACAACGGCTGAGACAGAAGCAGAAACAACAGCTGAGGAAGAAGCAGAAACAACGGCTGAGACAGAAGAAACAATAACAGCAGAAACAACAGCTGAGACGGAATCTGAGGCAGAAAGTGGCAAGACAGCTACGGAACAAACTGGATTTGAATCACAGAAAGTTGGTACGGATGCAGCAAACGAAGAAGACAAATTTGTACCAATTGCATCAATATCCCGTAATAATACGTCTCTTCTTGGTTCCTCTTATTCGTCTGATACAAAAGAGAATGGGACCTATTCTGTTGATTATGATTTGTGGTACTGGGATGAAGAAAAACCTTCCATGGGAAATGGGGCGTTGGATTATGGAACAGAACCAGGAAAAATCATTTTAAAAGATGGAAAGTGGACTGTTTATGCCAATTTCAATAATATAAAGGTCGGTGATTTTGAAGGAAGAGTAAGAAGCATGAGAAAAATAACGGGCAACGTTGAAAAATCAGGAGGCCCTGACACTCAGGCTGCGGACTACCCAAGTGTGATTTCCGATTATCCGTCGATTTTAGGCTTTGTGGTTAAGCCGGAAAGCGAAAAGCGCTATACTTATCTTCCTGTTAAGGTAGAGGTGGAAGTACCAAGTATGCCTTCACTGCCGTTCCAGATTGCAAGGTTAAGAGTGGATTGGGACAGTCTGGAATACATTAATGGTTCCACCGATATTGATTCAGCACTGGATTTAAAAGAGCTGCAGGCTGCCATCCAAAAAGCAGAAAAATTAAAGTCAAAGGAATCCTCCTATACTTCATTTACCTGGAAGGTGCTGGCGGAGAGCATAAAGGCAGGAAAAGAGATAAAGTCTTCCAGTCAGACCACTCAGGAATTAGCTGACACTCAGGCAAAGGCTATTGAAGCCAGTATAAATGCTCTGGTTAAAATAGCCGATGACAGTGCCATATCCAAACTGAGCAGTTCCCTTATGGAAGCCTATCTGGCAGAAGAGTCGGATTACAGCGCCAATGCGTGGAGAGAACTTAAGAGGGTCAGGGACTTTGCAGAGATCCTTCAGAGTGGGAACGATGTCACAGAGGGAATGGTAAGTCAGGCAACCGCCGATCTTGATACGGCGCTAAAGCGGACCGGAGGGGGAAGTGAAGCTGGAGACAGTTTGAGATTTTCCGGCCTCGAAAACTTGATTAAGCTTTCAGAGAAAGAGATTGAAGGAAACTATACCGCAGAGAGCTGGAAAAGCCTGCAATGGGCATTAGAAGATGCAAGAGAAATTCTGCAAAAAGCAAAAAAGAGCCAGTGCACCCAGGCTGATATTGACGATCAGAAGGAACATCTTGCCAATGCCTATAACAGTCTTAAAAAGGTTCAGAAAACAGAAACAGGAGAAGTAAATTTTAAATATTTAAAAGCCTTAATCAGCAGATCCAAAGAATTTTTGGCGCTTACCTCAAAATATACGGATGAATCCATTCGAAGGCTTATGATAGAGTATGATGCTGCAGTGCTGATGCTGGAGGATGATTCTGTTGAACAAGAGGATGTAGATGAACAAAAGGAAAATCTCCGTACGGCTATTAATTCACTGGCTCTGGTATCTGGTTCTTCCAATAACAGTAATGACGGAAACAAAGACGACAGTGGCGGCAGTGGCGGCAGTAAAAGCAGCCGTAAGGAGGGGTATTATAAGGTGAAGGTTCGTCTGTGGCATGCCACGATGGACAAAGCTTCCGCAGGTGCATCGGCAATTATGTCTACTGCCTATGTGCAGATTGAGGATGATGAGGTTACCATGCGTCTGCCAACCAAAAATATGACACTTACAGGCATTACGGCTCATCTGCATGATTTCTATATCTATAATGGCGATGATTATGAGACAACGGAGCTGATTTCTACAGAAGATAATAAATGGATCTTTGAATTTAAATTGCCTGATGACGACAGTAAATACTATAAGTGCAAGGTTGACCCTCAGGTTGATGTCATGGGAACAGATCCGGTAAAGGCAAGACTAAAAGTAGATTGGAGCTCTCTCAGCAAGTCAAAGGAAGATGACTGGAATAAATTATCAGGGGATGTAGATGAGAGTAAGAACAGCAGCTCTTCTACAAATAAAACTTCCGGCAGCAGTGGAGTAGAATTGGTCAGCTCTGAAACGGGTATCAGGATCAAAGGCAATGCAGGAGGCCCGGGGGTTACTGTCGAAGCCAGCAAAAAGACCAGTGGTACAGAGTATGACCAGGCAAGCGCTGCTCTAAACAATGTGGTCAATCAGTTTGTGCTTTATGATATTAAGTTAAAATCCGGCATCGGATACATACAGCCCAATGAATCCGTAACACTTAAAATTCCGGTTCCCACAGGATATGATACTAAAAAGCTGATTCTTTACCGAATTAATGATAATGGTGAAAAAGAAGAAATAATCGGAAAAATGAATGGGAGCTATTATGAGGCCAATATAGATCACTTCAGTCTGTATGCACTGGCAGAAAGTGACCATGTGGTTGCAGCAGCTTCTAAAGCAGACAGTGTGCTGGCAGATAAGAAAACAGCCGGCGCATCAAAAGACAGCCTCGGCAGCAGTAAAAATACAAAGTCTACGGAAAAGAGCAGTTCGAAAGCCGGAAACAATGGTTCATCATCAGAACAGGTAATAGCCGGCAGGGTTATTCCCTATACAGGAGATAATACCCCAGTGAAAGAATTAATGAGTGCCGGTACTCTGGCAGTACTGATTTGTCTGGGAATAAGCTTTATGGGAAGGAAACCGAAAGGAAAACAGTCTGAGGGGTAAATAAAAGATAACAATAGCAGGCGGCAGTGGGGGCTGCCGTCTGAAAGGCCCTGGGATCTTGGCAAAGCAGTACCATAGAAAAGGAGAAATCATGATAAAAAAACGTCTGATTCGCCTGATGGCGGATTCTCAAAAGTACATTGTCCAAAATGTTCTGTGGCAGTGGCTGGCCCTTTGTGCCTCCATTATTATTATGATCACAGCAGGGCGGCTTTTGGAGGCGGGGTACGAGGCTCAGCTGACCGGGGTGAATATGATAATGTCTGCAACAGGAATAATTTTGTGCACAGTTTTTCGTTTTTTTTGTACCAGAAAGGCCACTTTGGCTTCTGATTTAGCCGGAAGCAACGTGAAAATAGAGTTGAGGAAAAGGCTTTATTTGAAATTGACTGGTTTTGGATCAACCTATCACGAAAAAATCCCCACGGCTGAGGCTGTACAGGTTGCGGTAGAAGGAGTAGAGCAGTTGGAGATTTATTACGGCAAATATCTTCCCCAGCTTTTTTACAGCCTGTTAGCACCTTTTACCCTGTTTGGGGTGCTCTCCTTTATCAGTCTTAGAGCAAGTCTCATTCTTCTTGTCTGCGTTCCCCTCATTCCGCTTACAATCATGGCGGTACAAAAGGCTGCAAAAAAATTGTTAAACAGATACTGGGGGATATATACAGAGCTGGGAGACAGTTTTTTAGAAAACCTTCAGGGGCTTACGACTCTTAAAATCTATCAGGCAGATGATGAAAAGGCGGTTAGAATGGAGGAAGAGGCAGAACATTTCAGGAAGATTACCATGAAGGTGCTGATGATGCAGCTTAATTCTATTATCGTAATGGATGTTGTGGCTTATGGCGGGGCGGCAATCGGCATGATTGAAGCGGTAAAGGCATATTTGTCAGGAAGTACTGGTTTAGGAGGTGCTCTGACCATTCTTCTTCTGTCTGCTGAATTTTTTATTCCTATGAGACTGTTGGGATCCTTCTTTCATATTGCCATGAACGGAATGGCAGCTTCCGACAAGCTGTTTGAAATTCTGGATATTCCAGAAGAGAAAAAGGGAGAAAAGCAGCTGGGAGAGGGGCAAATGGAAATTAAACTGGGTTCGGTGGAATTTTCCTATGAACCGTCCCGAAAGATACTGAAAGAGGTATCCATGGAACTTCCCAGGCAGGGACTGGTTTCCCTGGTAGGCATCTCTGGATGCGGTAAAAGCACCATTGCCCGCTTGCTTTCAGGCAGCCAGAGTGAATACACAGGAGAGATCCGACTGGGCGGACTGGAGCTTTCTGAAATCTCAGAGAACAGTCTGATGTCCCATGTGACACTTGTCAGTCATAACAGCTATCTATTTAAAGGAACCGTAGAGGACAACCTAAGGATGGCGGCGCCGGATGCAAAGGAAGAACAGCTTTTGGAAGTATTAAAGGAAGTGGATCTCTATGGTTTTCTAATGGAGCAGAACGGAATTCATACGGAAGTGGCAGAGCAGGGGCTCAATCTATCCGGTGGGCAGCGCCAGCGGCTGGCGATTGCCAGAGCTCTGCTTCACGATACTCCGGTATATATTTTTGATGAGGCAACCTCCAATATTGATGCAGAGAGTGAAAGCAGAATTATGACTGTAATTAAAAAGCTGTCAAAGGAGAGGTCAGTCCTTCTCATATCCCACCGTCTGGCTAATGTGGTGGATTCAATACGGATTTACACGTTACAGGAAGGAAGAATTTTAGAAGAAGGAAGCCATAAGGAACTGCTTGTGAAAAGTGGATTGTATGCGAAACTTTATCTGGAACAAAAAAAGCTGGAAGCCTATGCAGCGGGTACAGGCAAATTCACAAAGGCAACCATACATAAAAAGGAAGAGGGGGTAAAGTATGCATAGGAGAAGAACAGGGATTCGGATCATGAGCCAGTTGATTCGGCTGATAAAGCCTCTTTTGCCAATCATGTTTCTTGCGGTTACGCTGGGAGTTTCAGGGTATTTATGTGCCATATTTCTTACGGTATCTGCAGCTGCAGGAATTCTTATGGTCATGGGATTTTCCCTTCCTCCAATGTTTCCAGCATCCATAAAAGAAATCTTTATAATGATGGCGGTTTTGTCAGCATTCAGGGGAATCCTGCATTACGGAGAGCAGGACTGTAACCATTACATTGCCTTTAAACTTCTGGCGGATATTCGCAGCAAAGTTTTTAAAGCGTTAAGAAATCTATGCCCTGCAAAGCTGGAGGGAAAGGATAAGGGGAATTTAATCTCAATTATAACCAGTGACATTGAACTTTTAGAGGTATTTTATGCCCACACCATTTCACCAGTCTGTATTGCCGTTGTTACTAGTTTAATTATGGTCATTTTCATAGGAAGCTTTTCAGTGGTCTGCGGTCTTTTGGCACTGACAGGCTATGTGTCCATAGGAATTATTCTGCCGGTATGGAACTCCAAAAGAGGATCTGAGGCCGGCATGGAATATCGCAGCCAGTTTGGTAACCTTAACAGTTTTATTCTGGACAGCCTAAGAGGACTTCGTGAAACCATTCAGTACGGGCAGGAACAAAAAAGTATGTTAAAGCTGGAGGAAGGTTCCTGCCGGTTATCAGAGTGCCAGGGGAATTTAAAGAAGTTGGAGGGCAGTTCATCGGCAGTTACAGGAACGTGTATCACAGGGTTTTCCTTTTTCATGCTGTTTTTCACTCTTTTGCTCCATCAAAGTGAGATGATAGGATTTGAGGCCGTAGTTCTTTCCACAGTGGCGATGATGAGCTCCTTTGGACCGGTGACAGCTCTTTCCAGCCTGTCCAACAATTTAAACCAGACCCTTGCCTGTGGAGAAAGGGTATTATCTGTTCTTGAGGAAATACCTCAGGTCAGGGAAGTAGCAGGAAAGCAAAAGACCTTTTTTACCGGTGCATCGGTAAACCATGTAAACTTTGCTTACAGGGAAGAAATTATATTAAAGGATATTTCTCTGGAGATCCCAGAAAAAAAAATTATTGGAATCTTCGGCAAGAGTGGGTCCGGTAAATCAACGCTTTTAAAACTTTTAATGCGGTTCTGGGATGCAAAACAGGGCCAGATTCTTATATCTGACCGTAAGGTAGAAGATATCAATACCAGTGATCTGCGGGATATGGAAGGTTATGTCACCCAGGATACGGTGTTGTTTCATGATACCATTGCCAATAATATTGCAGTGGGAAAGCTAAATGCCGCACGAGAAGAGATTGTGAATGCGGCAAAGAAAGCCTCCCTCCATGATTTTATAAATACCCTTCCCGACGGATATGATACCAGCGTTGGAGAACTTGGAGACCGTTTATCCGGAGGAGAACGTCAGCGAATCGGGATTGCCAGAGCGTTTCTCCATAATGCCCCTCTGCTGTTGCTTGATGAGCCCACCAGTAATCTGGACAGTTTAAATGAGGGAATTATATTAAAATCTTTGCAGGAAGAAAGGCGGGAACGTACCGTGATTTTGGTATCTCACAGACAGTCTACCATGAGTCTTGCAGAAGAAATATGGGAAATGGATGGAGCGCGGATTTCCTGATGGATCAGGCAGAAAACAGGAGAGAATGGAATTGATTAAGAATAAACTCATAAATATTGCAGGGATGGGATTTTTAGTGGCAGCGCTTGTTGCCCCATACTATCCTAGTCCTGGAATTTCACTGGCAGCGGAGAATATTAAAAGTGTCAGTGTTCACTTTGAAATAGATGGATTTGACAGCGATGGAATACCGGTTCTTTCTGCAGAAACAGCTGGAAGTAAATATTCTGCAGGAGATATTGTGACTCTTATAGAGTACGAAGAGGATGAGGAAGATGTGTCAGAAAGCAGTCAGTTGAATTTGGAGAAAAAGGCATTATCCCAGATGGTATATGTGGTGGAGCTGGAAGCTTCACAGGGATACCACTTTTCTGGAAATAATAAAATAAAGCTGTCCGGAGCAGGGGCTGCCTGTGTGAAATCAGAAAGAAAGGAAAGCAGAACCATTCTGGCAGTATACGTGAAGTTCCCAGAGCTTGATGATATGGTAGGAGAAGTGGAAACTGCTTCATGGGATGGCGGGGGACGAGGGACCTGGAGCCATGCACAGAATTCCGTGAAATATGAAATAAGGCTTCTCTATCAGGGAAAAATGGCAGGAAGCAAAAAAATGTCTGGCGGAAATTCCTATGACTTCAGACCAATGATGAAAAAAGCCGGGAGCTACCGTTTTTCTGTCCGTCCGGTATCTGCTGTCAGTAAGCAGGTGCAATGGAGGGAATCAGATGAATTCCAGGTTTCGGAGGAAGCAGCAAGGCAGAACCGGCTGGAAAGTGATAATCCTGCTTATCTGTCAACATCTCTTAATGCTGGCTGGCAGAGCACATCAGATGGGTTTTGGTGGTACCGGGAGAAGGATGGAGCTTATCTGCAGAAAAACTGGCTGTCTGAAAATGGATGGTGGTATTTCTTTGATGAAAAAGGCTATCTTGTAAAAGCGGATTATGTAAAATGGGGAAAGCATACCTATTATATGGATGGAAATGGACAGATGATAACAGATGGCAAAGCCCCAGATGGAAGAGTGGCAGATTCTTTGGGAACTTTGGAGTGGCCTGAGAGATAAAGGAGTGATGAAATTGAGTTTTCGGGAATCCAGGGAAAATTATTTAAAGGCAATCCTGATTTTAAAGCAGATGCAGGGAGAGATCCGATGCATTGATCTGGCAAAATATATGGGATATTCAAAAGCCAGCGTCAGCCATGCAGTGGGAATACTTAAACAAAATGATTTTCTTGAAAAAGAAGGGAATTATTTAAATCTGACAGCCCGTGGGGAAGAATTGTCAAGGCAATTGTTAGAAAAACACAGCTTTTTCACCCGCCTGTTGATAAAGTGTGGAGTCGAAGAAAAAAAGGCGGAGGTGGAGGCCTGCGGAATTGAGCATGTCATAAGCGATGAAAGCCTGAAAAAAATCAAGGAAAGACTGGTTTTCGAAGGCCTGTTTACAGAATAGTAATTGCCTGGTATTATTTTGGCATCTTTCTGAAGCAGAAAATTCTGAGAGAAAAGGAAACGTGAGCTGATACATGAATGTTCAAGAAAAAAAAGAAAGTGAGATGCAGATTACATACCATATGATTGATTTATATTGCCGGAAAAAGCATGGAACAAGGAATGGGATGTGCGATGAATGCAAAGAACTGGAGGCTTATGCCCGCAGCCGTACGGCCTGCTGTCCTTTTACAGCGACGAAGACTTTCTGCTCCCAGTGTAAAGTTCATTGCTATGGGGCAGATATGCGTGAAAGAATTCGGGAAGTCATGCGTTTTTCCGGAATGCGGTTGTTTTTCAAACATCCAGTTATGGTCGCCCGTCATATGATTGAGACAAAAAAGGCAGGAAAGCAGTGATATGAAGATAAAAAAGAAAATCTTATGCGCAGCAGGAATTTTATTAACAGGGCTTGGAGCGGTCGGAGTAGTAGTACCCCTGCTCCCTGCATTTCCCTTTTTATTGGGTGCAATGATCTGCTTTGCAAAGAGCAGTGAAAAGTTTCACAAATGGTTTTTAAGTACCGGTCTGTATAAAAATAATCTGGAAAGCTATGTGCAGAATCGTGCGATGACAGTGAAAACAAAATTTACTCTGGCCACAAGTTTAACCATTACCATGGCCATAGGATTTTACTTTATGGGTCAGTTTCCGGTTGGCCGAATCATTCTGGCTTTTGTTTGGCTGTTTCACATTGCCTTCTTTGCCTTCGGAGTCAAAACCCTAAAAACAGAAAACCAAGCGGATGTTTCGTCCCAGGCTGATTAAGCCTATATCAGCTTCACTCCAAGACCTTTTTGAATATAGGGTAAATATTTTATATGGGTATCATGAACCTGCCCTATAATGTTCACCCTGTCTTCCTCTGGCAAATCAATTCTGGCAATTTCAAGCTCCCCCATGTATCTTAAATAGTTTTCATTGGAAATGCAGATGCTTCCCTGCTTCCTTATTTGTGCGTTACTTTCTTCCCCTGGCTTGATTTCCAGCTTATATTGTCTTGACTCCTGTGACCTAATGACATATACGCTGGAATCGGGCCTGTCGTGATGGATAATGTCTCTGATAAATTCATAGGAAGGAAGTACCTCTGCCTTAAGCTCTACATAATCATGGCTTAAGCAGTTTATATCCTTCCAGTCCTTTTCTTCCGCATCCACATCACCGGTTAACACCACATCACAAAGGCCATCATAGTAAAGTTCCAGCATATTTAAAAGCACCTCATGTTTCCGTTCCCGATGTTCCTCTATGGTGGGAAGTCCCTCAAACAAAGGACCTCTCAGCTCCCGATTTCCTGGCACAAAGGCCATGGTGGCAAAGCCCAGATATTTCAGCCGCTGATTGATTTCCCTTGTCTGCCTAAGGGACAGTCCTGTAAACTGCTTTGGGTAAAAGTTATGGCATGCTGCAAATCTTGTAAAATCAGCCCCACAGGTTTTCCATTTCCAAAGCTCTTCTTCTGTAATGGTAGAAGCATTGAACACAACATGAAAGGTTTTGGAAATCTGAACTGTTTCCTCTGCATCAAAACCATAGTCAAGGCGTACATGGGTGATACCAAGGTCTTTTAAATCCCCCAGGTGTTTTATCCCAAGCTTTTCCAGGGTTTCCGGCCCCACATCTACAATAAGGTTTAAGTTGGCTTCCTTGCATACGCCCAGCAGCTTTTGTATATGGTCACAATAATCAACACCTGTTTCTTCGGGAATATGGAGTGAAGTAAATGCATACTTCACTCCGTTTTCCACTGCTTTTTTAATAAGCCTTATGTTTTTTTCTATTCCATTTGAAAAATATAGTGAAATTCCGGTATTCATTTATTTTCCATACACCTCATTGATTCTGTCTTCATCTACTCCAAAGAAGTAGGTTACTACAAAGCCGCCTGCGTAAGCTGCCAGCATAGCAATTATGTAACCTAACTGCTGGCCGGGCTGAACGATTAATAAACCGAATAAACCGGATACTCCCTGGGATACGGTTCCCAGACGCAGAAGGGCGGCAACAGTGCCTCCAAACCCTGCGCCAATGCAGGCGGTAATAAAGGATTTGCCAAGAGGAAGGGTTACTGCATACATCATAGGCTCTCCGATTCCAAGGATACCTACTGGAATGGAGTCCCGGATATATCTTTTCAGCTTTGCATTTTTTGTTTTTACATACAATGCAATGCCTGCGCCAACCTGGCCGCCGCCTGCCATCATAAGAATGGGAAGAAGGTAGTTAATTCCCTTTGTTGCGCCTTCCGGGTCATTTAATAAGGAATGAATGGGGGTCAGTGCCTGATGCAGTCCCACTGCTACAAGTGGAAGGAAGCCTGCGGATAAAATATATCCGCCTACAACACCCATTTTTTCATATGCGAAGCTTAAAACGGCAAAAATTACTTTCGTCAGGCCTGCACCTACAGGCTGAATCACCAGCAATGCTACCAGACCTCCGATGATCAGGACTAAAAGAGGGCTGATGAATGTATCAATTAAATCCGGCATATGCTTTCTGATGTTTTTCTCAAGAAAAGCAAAAAATGCACCTGCAATTAAAGCAGCTAAAAGACCGCCGGCCGCCGGATTAAATGCGGCATTTGTAATTGGGAGAAGAATAGGGGCGTCATTTATTTTAGTCAGCAGAGGCATAGCCGGGTTTGCAATGAACATAGCTCCTGCAATGGCTCCAAGGACTCCTGAACCGCCGAATTCTTTTGCTGCATTAAAGCCCACTAAAACAGGCAGAAAGGCAAACATTGCCCAGCCCATAGTCCGGATGCATTGATACCACCATACACCTAAAAGGGCTCCGTCAGTGGAAAAGTTAATTACATTACAGATACCGTTAATCATACCTGCCGCAATAATACCTGGAAGCAAAGCCACGAAAATATTGGAAATTTTCTTTAAAAATCGTTGCAGGGGTTTATCATATTTTGTTTTTTGAAGATTTTTATTTTCCTTTGCAACCTCATTAATATCTGATTCTGATCCGTTTTCAGCCTGGCCTTTTGCCAGTCCCGTAAGCTTATAAAATTCGTCCAGAACCTTGTTTACCTTGCCCGGTCCAAAGACAATCTGAAGTGTATCGCTTTCCACCACTCCCAGAACACCTTCTACCTTTTTTACGCCTTCTATATCAGCTTTGGATGTATCCCTTAAGCCGACACGAAGCCTTGTCATGCAGGCGGCATTGGAGGTTATATTGGCTTTTCCTCCAAGCAGTGCTAATAACTGTTCACTGATTTGTTTGTAATTCATGATAGTCCTCCTTTATATTTATATTTTATTAGTTTAAAAGAATTTTAAAGCTTCCCGGATTTTCCCACCGGTCTGTGACAGCTTTTTCCTTGCCTCTTCAGAACCGCAGCCTGATAAAATCATAATGACCGCAGTTTTAACATGGCCCTCGGCCTGACTTAATGCCGCTTTTGCCTCTTCCCGGCTGCAGTCTGTGGCTGTCATTAAAATATTCTGGGACCTTACCACCAGCTTTTCATTGCTCTGTTTTACATCTACCATAAGGTTTTCATATGCCTTGCCGATTCCCACCATACTTCCGGTAGAAATCATGTTGAGAACCATCTTTTGTGCTGTTCCTGCCTTAAGACGGGTGGAACCGGTCAGCACCTCAGGTCCGGTTACAGGCTCAATGGCAAGCTTTGCTGTTTTTCCGATGTCAGATCCCTTATTGCATGCAATAGCTACGGTATGACAGCCTGTTCTGTTTGCATAGTCCAGCCCATGGATTACATAAGGGGTTCTGCCTGATGCGGCCAGGCCGATGACAATGTCATTTGAAGTAAGGCTGATTGCCCTTAATTCTTCTTCGCATAAGATTTCACTGTCTTCAGCTCCTTCAGCCGCTTCGACAAAGGCATTTTCTCCTCCTGCAATTAAGCCTACCACCATTTCTCTGGGAACACCGAAGGTGGGCGGACATTCCACTGCATCCAGCACTCCCAGTCGTCCGGAGGTGCCAGCACCTATGTATATAATCCGGCCTCCGTCTCTCAAACTTTCTGTTGCCCATTTAATGGCCGTTGCCACTTGGGGAAGCACTTCTTTCACGGCTTTCACGGCATTTGCATCTTCCAGGTTCATGACGGACGCAATTTCAAGAGGAGTCATTTCATCCAGATTCATGGTGTTTAGATTACGGGCTTCTGTTGTCAGAGTTGACAAGTCAATCATGCTCTTTTTTTCCTTTCTTCTGTATTTGGTTTTTTGAAAACTGATTTATGCACAGCTCATAGTTTCTGTTTACATAAGCAGTAAAAAAGATATCTATTACATTTAACTGAGAGATTCGGGAGGACATGGCACCGCTGCGGTATATCAGCTCAGTTGCCGCTACGGGAAGGACAAAATCAGCTTCTTCTGCCAGTTCAGATTCCACTGCTCTTGTTATGGCGATTACCTTTGCCCCATTGCTTTTTGCTTCTTTTACACATTGAAGAACTTCTTCTGTAAGCCCTGAATAACTGATGGCAATGGCCAGGTCATTCTTTTTTAAGTTCCTGGCGGCCAGTAACTGAGTGTGCCAGTCATCACAGACATTGCATATCACGTCTGCTCTGAGAAGCTTCAAATACAAGTCTCTTGCTGCCAGGAGAGAAGTTCCCAGTCCGAATAGGGTGACAGTTCTGCAGTTTTCCAGAAGCTTTACGCACTCTGTTACCACTTTTGGTTCAATAAGCTTCATAGTAGTTTCCAGAGATTCAGTATTTTTCTTTGTTACCTTATAAATAATGTCTTCTATAGAATCTTTTTGTGTGATTTTCTGAAAAGCAATGTCCCTGCTTTCCCGGAATAAGGCTACCTCGTAAGCCAGAGTGTTCTGAAAGTCTTTATACCCTCCGCAGCCCAGCTTTTTGCAAAGTCTTACCACGGTAGCCGGGGAGGTATATGTTTCTCTGGCAATTTCTTTGATGCTTTTTCGGAGAACGGATTCAGGGTTTTTGTGCAGCCTTTTCATCAGCTCCTTTTCCGCCTCCCCGGCATTTTGCATATAACTGTCTATCCTTACCAGTAAACCTTTCATGTGTTTTTTCTCCTTTCTGTAAAGCCAGAAGAAATTTTATGTATCTTTTATCTAATTACTATTCTATTCTTCTTGTATTATATTTTCAACATATATATAGATTTATGAAACTTATTTTCATCACATGATGCTTTCATTAAGGAAAATAGTGAAGAGAATTCATAAATAGTATGAACGTCATAAGCTTCACTGCTTTCTGGGCAGTAATTAAAATAGCAGAGCAACAGCATCAGGTCATTCCTGAATACCGTCGCTCTGCTATTTTTTAAATTTTGCCTTTATTTCTTTTAATTACCTTAAGTCTTGTAAATTCCTCTCTGTCTTTTTCCTCTAAGGAGTTGTTGATATTCCTTGTCAGAGCTTCATACCGGGGAATGGTGATGTTTTTTAATGCATTGGCCCGTTTTTGGGTCTTTTTAATGCTGTTTGCCAGGCGGTAGGCAGAGTTTTCCACTGTGGAAAGCCTGACAGTCAGCTTTTTCACCTTTTCAAACTGTTCTCTGGCCTCATCTAGGGACTCTCTGGTGCTGTAATAGGCATAAGTCAGGTTTAACGGCATTTCCCCGTACTCAGCCAAAGGAATTTCTGTTCCCATAATGCTGCGGGTTTTAATCCGAACCGTATTGTCTACAGGAACGGCCATGGCAATGTCCTGAACATAGTTAATGCCCAGCTCAATATTGGCCCGTTGCAGAGCCTTGTAAGCGGAGGTGAAGGTCACGTCAATTTCAGACTGGATGTCCTTGGCCTCTTCAATTAAGCCCATAAGCTCCTTGATTAAGATATTCCGCTTTTTATCCATCAACTGATATCCCTGGCTGGCTAAGGCCAGGGAATTCTTTGCAAGGATTAAATTCCCCTTTGTGGGAAATGAATTAGGATTCATAAATACCCCTCCTATTCTTCCTTATGATCCGGGTCAGTTACTTTATAATATTGATCTAAAACCTTGGTGTCGACACGATCCAGCTCGCCTTTTGGAAGAAGTCCTAAAAGCTCCCAGCCAATTGATAGGGTTTCTATAATATTTCTGTTTGCATGGTTTCCCTGCCCCACAAAGCGGTCCTCAAACTCCCTGCCAAAAACCAGATATTTTTTATCCAGAGGAGACAACTCATCCTCACCTATAACTGAGGCTAAAGCCCGTGCATCCCCTACCTTGGCATAGCAGGAGAAAAGCTGGTTTGCCACGCCCTGATGGTCTGCTCTTGTAAAGCCTTCTCCAATTCCATCCTTCATCAGACGGCTTAAAGAAGGAAGCACATTAATAGGCGGATAAACAGACTGGCCGTGAAGGCTCCGGTCCAGAACAATCTGGCCTTCCGTAATATACCCTGTAAGGTCCGGGATGGGGTGGGTAATATCATCATTTGGCATGGTCAAAATGGGAATCTGGGTGACAGAGCCATTCTTGCCCTTTACAATTCCGGCTCTCTCATAGATGGAAGCCAGGTCACTGTATAAATATCCGGGATAACCCTTTCTGGAAGGAATCTCCCCCTTAGAAGAGGAAACCTCACGGAGGGCCTCCGCATAAGCGGTCATATCCGTCAGAATAACCAGGATGTGCATTCCCTTTTCAAAGGCCAGGTACTCCGCCAGAGTCAGGGCCACCTTTGGAGTAATCAGCCTTTCTACAACAGGGTCATTTGCCAGATTGATGAAAGTAGCCACATGGTCGGAAACACCGCTCTCCTCAAAGGTACGGCGGAAGAACTCTGCCACGTCATATTTAACTCCCATAGCAGCAAATACAACAGCAAACTTTTCGCCGGATTCTCCGTCATCTCCAAGGGATGCCTGTTGAACAATCTGGGCAGCCAGCTCGTCGTGGGGAAGACCGTTTCCTGAAAAAATCGGCAGTTTCTGTCCCCTGATCAAGGTCAAAAGTCCGTCAATGGCTGAAATTCCGGTTCTGATATAATCTCTGGGATATTCCCGGGTCACAGGATTTAAGGGTTTTCCATTGACATCCAGCCTGAGGCTGGAATTGATATCTCCCAGTCCGTCAATGGGTTCTCCGATGCCGTTAAAGGTCCGCCCCAGCATATCTTCTGATACAGCCAGCTCCATAGGGCGGCCGGTCAGCCTGGTGTGGACATTTCTTAATGCCAGCCCGTCGGTTCCTTCAAATACCTGAATAATAGCTTTGTTTTCATAAACTTCAATGATGCGTCCCAGTTTTTTTGTCTTTCTGTCCACGGTCATTTCCACGATCTCATCAAAAGAAGCATTCTGGACGCCTTCTAAAACCACCATGGGTCCGTTGATTGCGCTTAATCCTAAATATTCGATTGCCATAGTCTGCCTCCTTCTTATGCGTTTCGTTCAATGACGGAATCGTAAAATGCATCTACCTGTTTTTTGTAATCCTCAAACATTTCCAGTCTGTCATTGGGAATGTCGTATTTAATGGAAATGATTCTGTCAAAAATCGGGTCCTCTTTTAATACGGACATGGGCATTCCCATGGATATAAGGGAACGGGATTTTTTGTATAAATAAAGAATCAAATCCATCATTAAAAACTGCTTTTCCATAGGTACGCAGGTGTCTTCCTTATGAAAAGCATTCTGCTGTAAAAATCCAATGCGGATGACCTTTGAAATCTCTAAAATCAGCTTCTGGTCATCGGGAAGCATATCCCCTCCGATCAGCTTCACAATCTCCATCAGGCTGCTTTCCTGGGTAAGCAGATAAACTAAACGGTTTCTGTAATCTCCGAATTTCTTATCCACATGCTCCACATACCATGGAGCTAAATCCGTCAAATATTCCGAATAACTGCTGAGCCAGTGGATAGCCGGGAAATGGCGTTCATTTGCCAGGTTCCGGTCCAGTCCCCAGAAGCAGCGGACAAAACGCCTTGTGTTCTGGGTCACAGGCTCTGAAAAGTCACCGCCCTGAGGAGATACAGCTCCGATAATGGTGACAGAGCCTTCGGTTCCGTTCATATTCTGCATCATTCCTGCTCTTTCGTAAAATGCAGATAAGCGGGAGGCCAGATAAGCTGGAAAACCTTCTTCTGCGGGCATTTCCTCCAGACGGCCTGATAATTCCCTTAAGGCTTCCGCCCAGCGGGAGGTGGAATCTGCCATGATTGCCACATGGTACCCCATATCACGGTAATATTCTGCCAGGGTAAGTCCGGAGTAAAGGCTGGCCTCACGGGCAGCTACCGGCATATTGGAGGTGTTTGCAATCAATGTTGTCCGGTCCATAAGAGGATTGCCGGAGCGGGGATCAATCAGTTCGGAAAATTCCTCAAGAACCTGGGTCATTTCATTTCCGCGCTCTCCGCAGCCAATATAAATAATAATATCAGCATCAGACCATTTGGCAACCTGATGCTGGGTCATGGTCTTTCCTGTTCCGAAGCCTCCTGGAATACAAGCAGTTCCGCCCTTTGCCAGAGGGAATAAAGTGTCAATGATCCTTTGTCCCGTAATAAGGGGTTTGGTGGCAGGATAGCGTTTTAAAACCGGCCGTGGAATACGGATAGGCCACTTCTGGGTCATGGTAATCTGTTTTTCTGAGCCGTCTGACAGGCGCAGGGTCAGTAATGGGTCGGATATGGTATACTCCCCGTCCTCTGCCGCGTCCACCACATGTCCTTCCATATCCGGAGGAATCATCACCTTGTGAATCACAGCGGGAGTCTCAGGAACTTCGGCAATGATGGCGCCTGGAAACAGGTGCTCTCCTTTTTTTACGGTTATGTGGGTCTTCCATAGTTTTGACTTGTCAAGAGAATCCACCTGGATGCCTCTGTCAATGTAGGCGCCGCCTGTTTTTGAGATTTCTTTTAAGGGACGCTCAATACCGTCAAAGATATTACTTAAAATACCTGGAGCCAGTGTGACAGACACGGGAAAGCCGGTGGCTGTTACTGTTTCTCCTGGCCTTAAACCGCTGGTTTCCTCATAGACCTGAATTGTAGTGCGGCGGTCTGTAAGTCCGATTACCTCCCCTACAAGACGGTCATTTCCAACGTAAACCATTTCATTCATTCGGAAACCGGGGTTTCCCTTCAAGTATATAATAGGGCCGTTTATTCCGGAAATTACTCCTGTATCAGCCATTTTCCTCACCTCCTATCATCTCCCTGATATCAAACCGGAAGTCGTGCTTTTCTTCCTCCAGCCTGGACTCAAAAGAGTTATCAATCAAAATATGTCTGGAGGGGATCACTGCCCGGATTCCTCCCATAAATGAGTATTCACTGATCCGTATATCAGCACTGGCAGGAAACTTAAGGCTTCTGGCCCTTTCTTCATCCTCAGGAGTTAAATAAATGGTCATAAACTCCTTACCGGCCAGCTCCGTTGCCTCCAGTACCTGTTTTTCCAAGAGACGGCCATATTCGGTCGTTTTCATAAATTCTATCAGCTGTTCCTTTAAGTCTGCAAATAGCTTTTCCTTCAGTTCATCCTGTTTTTTTCCGAACTCCCGTTTCATGCCGATCTGCTCCAGAGAAAGCCGTTTGTTAATTTCCCGTTCCATCTGTTCCTGTTTCATGGCGACCTGCTGTCTGGCCCGTGCTTTTGCGTCCTTTTGATGTTCCGCAAAGCTTTCTTCCAGGGCAGCCGTATATTCGTCAAGCATCTTTGCGCTGCGGGCTCTGGCATCCTCCATACAGAAGCTCAGGAAATGCTGCAGTTTTTCCTCAGTTGTCAAGTTGACCACCTCTTTCTATAGTTTTAATCCGATGGCTTCGTTTACATAATCCGTGATAAAGTCCGGCTTGCGGCCGGTTCCATGGCGGTCCGGAATTTCCACAATCAGCGGAAGTCTCCGGTTCAGCTTTACATCATTGATGATGTCCGGAAACTCTCTTCCAAATTTTTCCGTTAAAAGAACAATTCCGATATCCCTGTCGGCCAGGACTTTATCCAGTTCATCTTTCAGTTCAGCTTTTTCGTGAACAACTGCGCCTTCGACCCCGGCCAGCCTCATGCCGGTCCAGGTATCCACATTGTCACTGATCAGATACATCTTCATAATTACAGTTTACCTAAGATCATAAAAGAGATGATCAGTCCATAGAGACACACACCTTCGGCAAGACCAACGAAGATCAGTGATTTACCAAGAATAGAACCATCCTCACTGATGGCTCCCAGGGCGGCGCTGGCAGCGGCAGAAACGGCAATTCCGCCTCCGATGCAGGCAAGGCCGGTGGAAAGGGCGGCTGCCAGATATCCCATGCCGGCAACTGTTCCGGTTACGGCTGTTGCAGTTTCTTCAGCGGAAGCGCTGCCGCTGAACATGAAGATACTGGAGACCATGAGAGTTCCGAAGAATAGGAATGCATTAACACCAAGGGCGGTCTTATAGCGGCCCTTGGTTTTTTCTCCTGCGGCAAATGCACCGAGAGGAAGGACAATACTAAGGGTTAATGCAGCTGCAAATATAATTTTTACTAAAGTAGACATAGGATTTACCTCCAATATGGTTTTTAATTTTTCTTTCCGTAAGGTTTAAATTCACGGCCGGTTCCACGGTAGAAGCGGCTGAATAATTCGTAATATTCCAGACGAAGGACCTGAATTCCCACAATCAGTCCTTCCATGCCGCAGACAAATAAATTTCCAAGAACCACAACCAGCCAGTTGGGGTTTCCTGCCTCTGCACCGGACAGCATAAGTACCACCTCCATCATGGCCGCATGGCTGATTGCAAATGCGCCTACACGGACAAAGGAAAGGGTGTTGGAAAAATAGCTTAAAAGGACTTCAAACAGCTCAAAAAAGCCTTGGACCACAAACATGCCTTTGCCCCCTTTGGCTGTATGCTTCTTTTTCTCCACCATATTGGTCAATGGCTCTTTAAAGAACATAAGTCCCAGAGGAATCACAAATAGAATAATTAAAAGCAAGGTGGCTGGAAGGGGTCTTCCCGTCATGTAAAGAGCTATGGTCAGCACAAGACTGGCATAAAATGCAAGGCCCGCCGCTCCGTTGGTGTCAAACCAGATTTTTTCTGTATCATGGGAGCGGACGCTGTTTATGATATTTAAAACCATGGTCATGAGGATAATTCCCATGCCAAGGGAAACTGCAGTGATGAACACTGTGTTCAGTTTTCCGATAAAGGGCAGACTGGTCATGTGCTCCATAGGGCGAAGCCAGACCGGTTCTATCATGTGTTCGAAGCCGAATATGCTGCCAAACAGAAAGCCGAATATGGTTGAGAAAAAGCCGCAGCAGGAGATGATAGCACCTAAGTTCAGCTTCTTTTTCCGGAAGAGGAAAAAGCCTCCCAGCAGCAGGCAAAGTCCCTGGCCCACATCCCCGAACATAAATCCGAACAGGAAAGAATAGACGATCCCGATTAAAATTGTTGGGTCGATTTCGTTGTAGGCGGGAAGGCCGTACATGCCTATAAACATTTCAAAGGGCCGGAATAGTCCCGGGTTTTTCAGCTTGGTAGGCGGCTTGCTTAAAATGTTATTATGGTCATCCTCTGCAAAGAAGAAGGTTTTTTTGTCATCAGCAATTTCTTTCTGAAATGCAGCTGCATCCCGCCGGCTCATCCATCCACAGAGGATGTAAAAAGTGTTGACATCTTTTTTCGTGCAGGCGGCCAGCTTGCGGACGTTGAAATTCTCAGAGAAAGTCTCAAGCCTGTGCAAAGCTGCAGATAAATCTTCCTTTCGTTCTGCAAGCATCAGGGCTCTTTGCCCCCGGAGCCGGTCGATATCTGACTGGAGAGCATCGATGTCCTCCTGAAGGGAGTGGATGGCATCCGTAGGAGTCCCCTTGTATTCATCCGGCAGAAAGAATCTTTCAAAATGCATAGAAGCATAAATGGCGTCAATCTGGTTTGATATGGTTTCCGGTGCAAAGTAAACCAACCACACATAATCCTGATCTTCCCGGCATTTGTAAAGGACTGTATCAATGGTATCATAGACGTAATCCTGGAATTTCCTGTAGTATTCATGGGAAATTCTTCCAAAGCGGAATTTAATATACTTGAAATGAAGAATGGAGCTTAAATCATAATTAAGTCCTACAAAAGGAAGGATGCGGTCTAAAGATTCCTGTAGGGAATGCTGCCGGGCCAAGAGGTCCTGTTCATCCTTTGTAAAGTCCTGTACCTGCCGGTCAATTTCCTCCACCATGTCAGCGGCCTGCTGGACCGAAGTCTCTCTGCGGGAGGGGGTCATGGCCGGAAGCAGCTTTGCCAGCTCCATAGATTTTTGGTAAGCGTCCCGGTAAGGGTTTGTTTCAATGTAAGGCCTTAAGTTTTTCACCGTTTTTAATTCCGAAAGGGCGTTTTCCAGATGGATCTCATATTTTGATAAATAGGTGTCTATAACCCGGTCAATGTCTTCTTTCGGTCCGGTGATGCTTAAAAATTTCATCTTCTCTATCACGAAATAGCAGCCTCCTTTACTGTGCGACTACATAGGAGAGAATTTCTTCCGGTTTTACCCTGTACCGGATGCTCTCTATGAGTGTGATGATTTTTTGAATTTCCTCTTCTTTAAAATAGAGATAAGAGTTCAGCACAGCAATGGAGTAAGGATTTTGCTGGCTGGCTAAACGGTAAATTTTGTTTAAAGCCTTTTGGGTAAGGCTTTCCAAATCCGGCCGGTCCCTGGCCTCTAAGTCAGTGAGACGGCCATAATAAGTGGACCTTAAAACACCGTAAAACTCATCATCTGAAGCAGCCTCCGCCATCTTTGTAACCTGTTCCCTGGTCAGTTGGTAATGGATGGGGATCAGGAGAGAGTATATGTCAGCAGGCTGCAGATGATAATACTTTTTTGAACGGTAAATCCACTGGATATTCAGTAAATCCATCCGGCTTCCAAAGCAGCGGGAGAGGATTTTTCTTTCTTTCCGGGTTAAATGCCTGCCCATGACCTTCCATGTACTCTTAAAATACAGCAGGTCTAAACGGACCTCGTAATCGAATAAGGCGGGCTGTTTGCCCTGGTCCAGCTCAGCCAAAAGGTTGTAGTAGACCGATCCTTCCAGATTTGCAATAAAGGAAGAAATATCGGAGGAGGCGGAAAGTTTCATCAAATCCAGGTGAGAATGCTTGTCAAAAAACTCCCTGAATGCCAAAAGGTCGATGTCCGGGCTGCTATGGCCCATGGCATTGCGAAAGCATTTTTTTAAAATACGAATTTCAAAATGCATAAAATACAGGTCAAGAAATTTACGCTGATCCAAATTGGCAAATCGGTAGAGCTTTGCAAAATCCTGGTAAAGGGACAATATCAGGCGCTGTTCAATGGCTCCCCGGTGAAGCTCCCCCTCCAGATTGTGGAACACTCCTTCATAAGCGGGAAGGCGCCGCAAATATTCCACTGCGTCGGAAACTGTTTCAAGGGACGCCATGTCCCGAAAATGGTTTTCCGTAATTAAGCGGCTTTCCATGGCACGTATCTTAGTGGTAATGCCGCTGTAGGATAGCAGGTCTCCCATGGGATCACTCCTTTGTTATAGTATGAAATAATTCCTCTGCATATTGGGTATGGTGTTCTTCATATCGTTTCTCCATGGTTTCCAAAAGTTTTTGAGAATCACTTCTTTGCTTTATTAATCGCTCATTCATAGAAACTTCCATGCCGGCTCTCAGTTCCTCCAGCTCTTTTTCTGTTTCCTGTTCGAGCTGAGAGTCAAATGCAGCAGTGCGTTCCTCCATTTCTATAAAATATGTCTTTTTTCGTTGGGCAGCAGCTTCCATAATAGAGGTTGCAGCCGATTCGATCTCTGATATTTTGTCAATTACAGCATCCATATCATGCTCTCCCTTCCTGTTGGTTAAATATATCATTGACTCATAACTCTCATAATACTACTATTTTAAAAAAAAGCTATAGAAATATAAAAAAAAGCAGGGGCAGGAGGAGTATCCTCCGGCGCCTCTGCTTTTAGCTACAAGGTATGTCAGGGGGTGCTTCTTGAAGAACTTTCACTTTCAGGGACAGGAGAGGTTTCTCCTGTTTCCTTGGGTTTAGCTTCTGATGCAGTTAAAAATTCAGTGGATATGTATGCTTGCTTTCCCTCAAACATGATGACCGTCCATTTGTCATCATAAGTTTCCACATAGTCCACCACAGTGCCGCTTGCCAGACTTCCCAGCCTGGTGCTTTCTGTGGAAGGCTCTGAGCGCACATTCAGTCTGCTTGTTGTGGTGTAAATCTTGGGAGCCTCTGTTGGCGGAGCAGTCTCCGGCGGTGTCTCCGTGGGCAGCATGGCTTCTGTTGACACCTCTGTGGGAGGCAGAGAGGCAGTGGTTTCCTTTTTATCGCCTTTTCCAGGCACAAGCTTTACAAAGATCATTACAATCACTAAAAGAGCCAAAAAAATCAGTGCAGGTTTTAATAAGTCGTATGGATCAAAGCCCCGGTTTCTGGAACGCCTTCTGCTCCTGCTTTGAGAGGAAATCCTCTGGCCGTTACGGGAAACGGTTCTCTGAGAAGGCCGTTGGGAAGATCTGGCTCCGGTCTGTCTTGCCCTGGAGGGCCTGGCTCCTGATTGCCGTTCTCCTGTTCTTTGAGAGGCAGGCTTTGTGCCGGCGCTTCTTGTGGTTCCGGACCGGGTAGCCTCGCTTCTTGGAGAAGCGGTACTGCGGGAGGTAATGGGCACTGTAGTAACAGCGCCAGGCTGAGAAATCCTGGAAGGTGTATTTTGCCTGCCAGCTCCCAGAATACCGCCAAGCGCCTGAACCTCCTGAACCAGAAGCTGACATGCTTCATTGGCATCATAGGGGCTGTCGTCGCCTTCATGAACGGCTTTGTTTCCCAACATACGAATTCGATGGTAGTGATCCTTGGTGGTCTGGGAAATAAAACGTCCTTCAAATAACTGATCAATGCTGTCGGCTAAGTCGCCTTCCACGATCAAAGCCCTTTCGCCTAAAAAGTTTACAATGTATTCCAGGGTTTGTCGGGCTTTGATCATGGACATATTATGCTGTTTCTGGCTCAAAAGTGTTTCTGTCTCCCTTAAGCCCTGTTGGACTCTGGCCCAGAAACTGTTATCTGTGGTTCCCATATATATTTCCTCCTTTGCAAAACGGTTATATGCCATATATACAGACATTATACTAGATTATTGCAAATTGCGCACCTGTTATTTTGTCGAAATTTGATTTGAAAGAAAAAAGTAAAAAATAGCCGTCTTGCCATAAATCTGCCTTGTGTGATACAATCAATTGAAAATGCCAAGGCAGTTTTAAAAGACGAAACGAAAAGAGGAATTACAATTATGAGGTTACGTCACATACCAGGCTCAGAGGAAGAAATAGCAGGCAGCCCATATGTGGTCCAGAACCCCTCTGAAAAAAAGGGGAACTGGAGGGAAGTGTTTGGAAATGAAAATCCCATAGAAATAGAAGTGGGCATGGGAAAGGGACGTTTTATTATGGAGCTGGCCTCCCTTCACCCGGAAATTAATTATGTAGGAATTGAACGTTACCCCAGTGTGCTTTTGAGAGGACTTCAAAAGCGGGCCGGTCTGGAACTTGACAATATCTATTTTATGTGTGTGGATGCCAGGAACCTGGGAGATATTTATGAAAAAGGGGAGGTACAGAAGATATATCTGAACTTTTCTGATCCCTGGCCCAAGGACCGCCACGCAAAGCGCAGGCTGACATCTGAGGAATTTATGGCAGTTTACGACACCATTTTAGCGCCGGAAGGTGCTGTTGAGTTTAAAACCGACAATAGAGGACTATTTGAATATTCCCTGGAATCCATCCCACGGGCAGGCTGGAAGATAAAGGATCATACGTTTGATCTGCATCATAGCGAAATGGGAGATGGAAATGTGATGACAGAATATGAAGAGAAATTTTCTTCAAAGGGAAATCCCATCTACAAGCTTGCAGCAGTCAGGGCTTGATTATATGCGAAACCGGCGCCAAGGTCTTAAACCTGGACGCCGGTTTCGCATATAATAAGAAAAAAGGGAACGGAGCAGCCTTTATGGGAATGAAAAATAAGATTACAGGGAAACTTAGCCAGGCCACCAGCGGTAAGGCAGAACTGAACCGGCAAATGCTCATTTTAAACAAATCCTTTACGGAAGTGAACAAAGCTCTGGGTGGAAGCTTAAAGAAAAATAAGAATAATAAATAAAATTAAAATACTTGTGAAATTTTTGTAAAAAAGGTGTTGACTTTTGACGGATACGGATATATAATTACACACGTGCCTGAGACATGGCACAACAAAAGATAAACAAGCGCCTTTAGCTCAGTTGGTAGAGCAGTAGACTCTTAATCTATTTGTCCAGGGTTCGAGTCCCTGAAGGCGCATCAAAAGTTCCGGTTTTGCAGACAGAGAGCTGTGGGGTTGGGGCTTTTATTTTGCGTAAAAATATTCCCGAGTCCCCGTTCTATCAAGTTTTAAAGACATTGTCCAAGTGTGAAATACTATTCTCAGCAGCTATAATTTCATGGGCGAAATGTTCAAATTTTTAGTTGTTTCTATACTTTCATGTCCCATCAAAATATTTAAATCGTAGATATGGGAATTTCCGTTTTTCTTACATTATCAATACACAAATTTGTTGCAAAATTCTGATTGTTACAGAGGAAAGACTCTTCTCACCAATTAGGACAAAGCAACAGTTAAGTCAAAAGAATTAGTCACATAAGCTGTCCCATGATTGACATCATATATGACCTTAATCGTGCATTAGAACTGATGTATTTACTGGATTATACCAATGATAATATTTACAAAACATAATGAGGTCAAAGCCCCCATCTTCAAATACATGTTTATCTATTACTATCAGATGAGGTTTATATGTCAAATCCAGGAGGACTTTCTTCCGGGGCTTATAAAAGTTTACTGGAATGATGTTGGAGGAATATGATAGTAATAAGGATCCTGTTGAAATTCCTCTAGAGCTATTTTAATCAATATATTTTCCGGTTCTGACAGTACGTGATTTTTGAGATAGATAAAAAGTTTGTATATTTTTGGATGAAATGAAAATGGAATTTGAGCGAGCTCGTTTGAATCAATTCTGCTATAGGGAAGGATCATAAAGCTGTCTTCCAACGCGAGAGACCGGGAAGCAAAGGAGACATCATTAATTGCCAATTCCTTTGCTGGAATTATCTGAAGCTTGGGCAGCAGATATTCATGATACCATGATTTCACCATATTGTTGGTTCCAGAAAATAATGTCAGCTTTTCTAGCTTTTTGTAATCAGAATTGCTTAGTTCTCCGTTTTCTAAGTTTAATTTCTTATAAACAGAATTTTTTTTATGTATTAGCACCATCATTTCATATTCTTGAGCAATAATATACCTGGTATTTTTATAAAGGTTAGAGAAGTCGTGAGAATAAGAGGTTACAAAACCAATATCAATGGAACCGATTACTAATTCTTTATATACACCTTCTGAGGAAAAGATGGCTGGTTGAAGCATTGTCTGAGGGTACAACTGCTTAAATCTACATAATACGTTAGTGAACACGGAAAAGCTTGAACTTAAAGTCCCCAAACGAATGTGAGCAGTATTTGAGCCAAATAATTCCTTATAGAGGTGATCGCGGATTTCCAGTATCTGTGCACAGGCATCTGCATATTTTTTTCCGGCTTCCGTGATTATCAGCGTATTATTGGAACGCTGAAACAGAGAAAGTCCCAGATCATTTTCCAGTTTCTTCATATAAATGCTTAGGGTGGGCTGTGAAATGTTAAGATTTTTGGCTGCCTCCGTTATATTCAATGTCTTTGCAACTTCTGCAATATATTCCAGATGATATAAATTCATAAAGTAGGTCCTCCAATGGTATAGTCTATGGCTATATCTACATTTATAATATATAGTGTACTTTTTTTCAAGAGTATTTATAATTAAAAGTAACAAAACTTTCGAAAGTTATGAAAAATACTGTTGCATATTATACAACATGGGAGATGACATGATAAAGGTACAGGTGAATTGTTCCGGCAAAATGACAGATGTCGAAATGCAGGCTGTCAGGGGGATGGGAATTCAAAATCTTGCAGTGAATTTTTTTGCAGAGGATGCAAATTATGATTCAATTATGAAGTTTCTGGAACGGGCGCATCATTATGATTTGGAGATTGCAGATGCAGGCTGTCCGTCACTGCAGAAATGTCCTCAGATTCACTTGGGAAAAAAGGATAGGGATATCTGGATTGATAAGTACAATGATTTTACGAGAGCATTGGGAAAAGCTGGGGTAAGGGTCAATTATATTGCATGGCAGCCAAATGGTATTTTCAGAAGCCGGATCGGTGTGGGGAAACACACGCGAGGGGAGTACTCCATGATCTGCGATATGGATGAGATTCAGGCTCGTCCGGCTGCCAATGACAGGGAATATTCAGAGAAGGAAATTTGGTATAATTTTGAATATTTTATTTCCAAGGCCCTCCCGGTATGCGAAGAAGCAGATGTTCGTCTGGCGCTTCATCCCAATGATCCGCCAGTATCCAGTTTAGGAGGAGTACACAGCTTAATATGGAATGCAGAATGCTATGACAGAGCCTTTAAAGCAGCTGGAAACAGTGAATACCTGGGAATGAAAATGTGTGTTGGCTGTTGGCTGGAAAACGAGGCATTTGGAAATGTGCTGGAGGACATTAAGAAATATACTGAACAGAAGAAAATATTGGTGGTTCATTTCCGGAATGTAAGCGGAACCCTCCCATATTTTGAAGAAACACTTTTGGAGGATGGATATGCAGACATGTATGAAATCTTGGAACAACTGGTTCATTGCGGATATGATGGACAGATTAACATTGATCATCCATTTTTTCTTCCAGGAGGAAAGGGCATTTCACCTGTTTCAGAGGCCTATTTATTGGGGTATATGAAAGGAATGCTTCACAGCATAGAAAGAAAATATAAAAAATTTTAAGGGGATAAGGGGATATTAACGATGAATATTCAATTGTATATTGTACTGGCAGTTACAGCGTTCATGATGATCATGTTTGTGTGGCATAAGGTTCCGTTTGGCGTTACGACCATGACGTGCTGTGCAATTTTGGTTATTACTGGCGTGATGGACATACAGAGCGCTTTCAGCGGATTCAGTAATAAAATTATCATTATGCTTGCACCTATGATGGCACTTAGTGCAGTTCTGACAAAGACAAATTTGGTTTTTAAAATACATAACGTGATGATGCGCTTAAAAAGTGGTCATGGTATTTTGCTTGTGATGGCTTTATTTTCCATTACAATTTTGTTTTCGCAGTTCCTTCCATCAACTGCTATTATTGCAATTATGGTGGTGTTCCTCACGACGCTGGGTGATTCGGGAGAAATTACACCAAATCGGATGATTCTGCCTTTGCTTGGAGTTGCCGAGGCCTGGAAATTTCGTTTGCCCATTGGTTCGGGTGCGACCATGTTTGCCGGCATGAATGCGCTGTACGAAGGCATTGTGCCGGACGTAAACTATCAGCTGACGATGTTTGATCCGTTCATTTTTTCCATTCTCCCAATTATAGTACTTACGCTGTTTTGCCTATTCGGCTGGCGTTTGATGCCATCGGACAGTAAAGTTGACCAAAGTGCCGTAAAAGAAGAGGTGAAGAAATCTGCTTTGACCCACAAACAGGAAACTATTGTCTATGTTGTCTTTGCTGCAGCCATGCTGGTCATGATTTTGAACAAGTGGACAGGAAATCTTATGTATCTTGCTCCTGCAGTTGCTGTTTTGATTCTAATTTACACAGGCATCATTACAGTGCCCGAAGCTGTTCGGGGCATGACGATTGACATGATCTGGATGATTGCCGGTGTACTCACTGTAGCTGATGCACTTGGCAAATCCGGTGCAGGAGAACTCATTGGCAATGTACTGCTCCGCGTGTTGGGAGAAAACCCCGGTTCGTTTACGGTAATGTTGCTGTTCTCTGTAGTCACTATAGTCATGACAAACTTTCTCTCTAATGCGGCAACCCAAGCGATACTTATTCCGATTGCGGCATCGCTCTCTCTGGTGGGCGGCTGGGATCCGCGTGGTATTGTATTAATTGCAGGTATAAGTAATATGTTTGCAATTGGGTTTCCCTCTGGCTCTGGCGAAGCGGCTGTTGCTTTTGCTGCTGGAGGATATAACCCTGTGAAAGTATTAAAATTTACCCTTCCATATGTGATTCTTGCAATATTATCCTGCGCAATTTCAGCTAACCTGCTATACCCTATTTATGGAAGATAAAATAATATATATTAGGAGGAAGAAAAATGTCTAATTTTATGAGAGTACCCCCAATCAAGGATCCTTATGATTATATTGATAATCACCCTTGGGATCTCGCTCAGCGACCATTTCGCATTGCCCCCCATGTCTGGTACGTCAGTGGCAACAGTTATGTCGGCTGTTATCTGCTGGATACCGGAGACGGTCTGATTCTAATTGATACATTTGAAATCAGAGCATTGTATCTTTTGACTGAGGCAATCCGTGACGCGGGATACAGCCCGAAAGATATTAAAATGATTTTGCTCAGTCACGGTCACCAGGATCACTGCGGCGGGCTTCGTGCGCTTCAGGAAATGACCAGAGCAAAGGTGTACATGTCGCATGAGGACTATGTAGTCAAGCAGGAGCATCCAGATCGTGTATTGTTTCATTATGCACCAGACTTTGAACCAGATGTTTTTTTTAACGATGAAAAGCCCATTACACTTGGCCGGTTTACGATTAAGACCAAGCTCTGTCCCGGTCACACGCCGGGCACGACCTCGTTTTTCTTCGATGATGTGGACGAGGATGGCACAGTTTATCGCTGCGGAATGCACGGAGGTGCGGGGACGCCTTTTCTTATGACGAAATTTTTGGTGGAGTACGGTTATCCCCTGTCCTACAAACAGAGATTTATCGATGATTGCCGTGAAATGGCAAAGTGGGATATTGACATATGCCTTACTAGCCATCATAATATGACTAATCTTTTGAGCGGGGTAAATCCTGAGGACCCAACCGACTTTAGTGCGTTTGTGGATAAAAACGTTTGGCATGACTTTATGCTGGAACGGGCGGCGGACGCCGAAAATATGGTTTGACGCTCAAAGCGCAGGTAAACTCGGTTAAAGCCGAGTACGCAAAGCTGAGAGCCTAAAGCACTTATGTGCTATGATAGTTTGACGGCCTAAAATCATGCAGAGTCTGCCCTCTACCTAAGAGGGCAGATAATTATATTTAAATCATTGTCTTAGTGGACGTGATAATTCTATATGTAAGTTTTGTTCTTGGTTTTTTACTAATTCTTTGCAAATTGTTCGAAAAAAGCAAAATAAGAAGTTGTAATTTCGATAAGAAATTATGGCTTTTTTATTTTTGGCCTGAAATTCTAAAATAATGTTCGGTTATTTGAGAGAAGTGTTATTAAAAATCAATTAGAATGTGTTTATATCAAATGGAGAGAGGTCAGCACGATGAGAGAGAAAGGTGAAGTTGTATTAGAAGTCAGAAATGTGTGTAAAAACTTCGGAGCAACCATAGCCCTTAGCCATGTGGATTTTCAAATCAGGAAAGGAGAGATACGGGGGTTAATAGGGGAAAATGGAAGCGGGAAATCAACCGTTTCATCAATTATTGCAGGAATGCAGCCGGCTACTGAGGGAGAAATGTTTTATCATGGAAAGCCATGGAAACCAAAGACAATGTTAGAAGCGGCAAAAGCGGGAATCGGTATGATCGTTCAGGAAGCGGGGACAATCGACAACATTACAGTAGCTGAAAATATTTTTCTGGGAAATGCAGCTGATTTTTTAAAGGGGCCATTTGTTGACAAGAAGGCGATGACAAAGGCGGCGGCAAAAGCATTGGGAGATTGTGGAATTGAACATATTAATGCCTCCTATCCCACCAGATTGCTGGATATGCAAGAGCGTAAACTGGTTGAGATTGCAAAGGTAATGTCCTTGGATCCGGAGGTATTAATCGTAGATGAAACCACAACTGCCCTATCCCAGAGGGGCCGAAACATTTTGTATAACATTATGCACAAACTGGCAGATGAGGGAAAGTCGGTAATGATTATTTCTCATGATATGGAAGAAATGATGACCCAGTGTGATGTTTTGACAATTTTACGTGATGGAGAGATTATTGAGAATCTAGAAAAAGAAGATTTTGAAGACAGTAAAATCAAGAAATTAATGGTTGGCCGTGATATTCAGGGCAATTACTATCGGACTGACAATGATTCCTGTGGCGATGAAGTTGTTTTAAAAGCAAACTATATTACTACCTTAAATGACTTGATGTGTTTTAACCTGGAGTTACATAAAGGTGAAATTCTTGGTATCGGCGGTTTGTCAGATTGCGGAATGCATGCTTTGGGACGTGCCCTTTATGGTCTGGATGAGGTGATTGACGGTGAAGTGCTTCTTACTGAAGCCAACACTGTTGTAAAAGACAGTATTATTGCATTTCAGCATGGCATGGGCTATGTTTCCAAAAACCGGGATTCAGAGTCCCTGGAGTTAATGGCACCGGTCAAGGAAAACATTCAGAGCACTGGCTATTGGAAAAATATCTGGAAAAAGCCTTTTATTGACTTTAAGAAAGAAAAGAAGTATGTATCAGATCAGGTGGAAAATCTATCCATAAAATGCCGGGATATCCATCAGCCGGTCCGTTTTCTATCGGGTGGCAATAAGCAAAAGGTAGTATTTGGAAAGTGGATTGCCGCTGATGCCAGTATACTGATTCTTGATTGCCCTACGAGAGGTGTAGATGTAGGCGTAAAAGCTGCAATGTATCAGTTGATGTATGAAATGAAGAAACAGGGAAAAGCAATTATTATGATTAGTGAAGAATTACCTGAACTGATTGGCATGAGTGACCGATTGCTGATTATGCGTGATGGTGCAGTTAGCGGCGAATTTTATCGCAGAGATGGCTTAAATGAGCATAACCTGATTAATTACATGATTTAAGGGAGGAAGATTAAATGAAGCAATTATCCAAAATAAAGGAAAACCGTTATTTTCTGGAAGCGTTTCCCTTTGCTATTTTATTTCTTCTTTTGCTTATATTTGGGTTTGGTACCGGAGGACGTTTCTTAGCAAAAGCAAATTTGACCGGAATTTTCAATCAGGCACTCATAACTGCAACTGCAACCATTGGTATTGCATTTATCTATACTACCGGCAATCTGGATATTTCTATTGGAGCAGTCATAGCTCTGGCAGCAACGGTAGGCGGAAAAATCTATCTGGCAACAGAAAATGTGGCAATAATGATTATGGTAACACTCCTGATCTGTCTGGTACTGATGGCATGGAATTCCACTTTGTCAGTCAGCTTACATATAAAAACAACCACCGCTGCAATTGTTATGATGCAGATTTATAAAGCAATTCAGGAATCTTTGGTAGGTGCTGTGGATTTAACCGTTCCCTTTGCCGTATGTTCGGCATTGGAAAAGAGTATGTTCCGAATGGTGACGCTGCTGTTATATCTGGTTCTGGCAATTCTGATTTATAATTTCACACCATTTGGCAGAGCAATTCGCTTTATTGGCGGAAATGAAAACTGTGCGACACAAAGCGGCTTAAGGAAGTCAACTTATATCCGCTTAAGTTTTCTGATTGCAGGAGTCGGAGTTGGTTTGTCAGCTGTTTACACAATTATCCGTGTAGGAACCATCACCACATCTACGGCCGGCAGTATGGGAATGGATGTGATGCTGGCGACCGTACTGGGTGGAATGTCAATCTTTGGTGGAGACCGTTCCAAATGTTATGCAGGTGTATTGGGAGCAATTACGGTAGTAGTGTTAAACAAGGGATTTTTAATGATGGGAGTGGATAATTCTGTGGTGCAGGGCATCCGAGGTGTTTTATTCCTTTTGTTAGTGTATTTAAACAGTGAAAAACCTGATGTGTTACCAACCAGAAAACAATTTTAGGAGGAGTAGAAAATGAAAAGAAAAGTATTGGCGATTGTAATGGCATTTACTATGATGGCTGCAGGACTGGCAGGCTGTAAAAGCACATCAGAACAGGTAGTGGCTGATCCAACCACTGTGGCAGCAGACAGCACAGCAAAGGGTGAAAGTCCAGCTTCTAAATCAGCTCAGTCTGGGGACTATGACCATGCTGCTGACCATGAAACCTTTAAAATTGGCTTGGCTTTCGCGGATATGTCCAATGAAAACCTGGAACGGATTGATTATCTTAAAAATTATGTAGCTCCAAAGTACAACGTGGAATTCATTGTTTCCGAGGCACTGGAATCGGCTGAGGCAGAACTGAATTTTATTGAAAATGCTCAAATTTCCGGAGCCAAAGGAATTCTCAGCTTTGCCCCCACTTACTGGGAGCAGGCAGGAAACAAATGCCAGGAGCTGGGCATCTATTATGCAGTGCAAAGGACGGCTGACACCTCAAGCATTGATGGACTGGAATATTTTTGCGGTGGTTTTGGTTCTCAGCAGTCATCAACAGCGGAACAGATGAAAATTGCGGCTGAAAAATTCCTTGCTGATGGTGAAAAACATGGCATTTTGATTCCGACCCTGCTGGCTTGCAAGAACAATGTGGCTCATCGCCTTAATGCAACCGCAATTATGGAAGCAGTTGAGGAAGCATATGGTCTAAAATTCACCAAGCCGATTGATGAACTGGTAATTGCGGGTGAACCTGCAATGGCAGAAAATGATAAAGGGATTGATGTTTACCTGTACCCGGGGCAGATGAATAATGAAGATGTAATCACGGGTATTTCAGCAGCATTATTAACTGGAAAATATGATGTGGTAATGGGTGCCGGTAATACGTATACACAGCTATCCCAGATTATTGACGAAGCAGAACGTGCATTTAATAAAAACATTATGGTGGCATCTGTTGGTGAATTGTCCGAATCTTTACACACAGCAATGAATACTGACGACTGCACGGGAAACAAAGCATTGGATTTTGCAGTAGTAAAATCTACAACCGTAATTGCTGGTGAAGGATTTACGATTTTGATGAATGGTCTGTTAGGTGATTCTGATGTTCTCAAACCAGATGGTAAGGCAATGAAGTTTGAGGCACTGAACTGGGGGTGTGAAGGACCGGAACAATTGGCGGAAATTGAACAGCTGGATCAGGATGAGTCCACTTATGTATTTAATTATGCAATGATTGATAAGATGATTAAAAAGAGCAATCCTGATCTTACTAATGAGGATATGCACGCTATATTAGGTGATTTGACTCTGTATAATTGTTTAAGAATGTTAGGGTTTACCCAATAAAGGAGACTGCCATGAATAAGAGTGCTCTTAGATTGAATATTAAAAATGCCATCTGTTCTTTTGGTGTACCTGTGGGGATATATCTGATTATGGAAATTATATGCCGGGTGGTTACTGGAGCAGGAGTTATTAATAACATGGCAGATATGAAGAATCTGGCTCGAACCTTTGCCTCTTTGTTTTGTATCGCACTGGCTCTCAGCTGTAATCTGCCGGCTGGAAGAATGGATTTTTCACTTGGTTCCCAGATGATTCTGGCGGTGATCTTTGGCGGTAACATTGCTTTAAGTCTGGGTTTAGGCGGAATCGGGACATTAATTCTCAGCATCTTTTTTGGTGTGGTTTCCGGTTTTATAGTTGGATTGGTATTTGTGAAAACCAGAATTATTCCCATGATTCTTGGTATGGGAATGGCGCTGATCTATGAATGTATTTCATTCTCAGCATTTGGCTCAAAAGGGCTTCAGACATTTGGAATCAGTAAACTGACAATTTTGTCGGATGTAACTTTTATTTGCATCGTAGTGCTTCTGGTAACTTTGGTAATGGGATACTTATTTCTGATGTCACCATTTGGCTATAATCGTAAAGCGATTCAGGGAAATCAGAGAATTGCCATGAATTCAGGAATTAACATTTTTTCTAATTGTGTGATATGTTATACTATCGCAGGAGGCCTGGTTGCTATCGCAGGAGTCTTTGACACAGTTTTTAAAGGAAACCTGGCACCGGTTTTAGGAATGGCTTCCCGTTCTACCGTTATGGGCAATATGTTTGCAGTTATGCTGGGAATAACTCTGGCACGCTTCAGCAATTCTGTAGTAGGCATTATGATGGCTGTACTGTCAATTAAAATTTTTACGCTTGGTCTGTCCAAACAGGCTTTAGACAATAGTACACAGACCATAATCATTTATTTTCTCTTTCTGATCCTGATGATCTATCGTATGAATGAAAATGATATCTGGGCATGGAAAAAGAAGAAATTAAGAATAGCCCAAGCAAAACGAATCAGAATAAAAATGACAGCTCAATAGGAGAATATCATGAAAAAACCCCATATATTAATATACTTGAGCGATCAGCACAGCCCCATCTTTTCCGGATGGGGTGCTGTGCCGGTTGAAACCCCCAATTTGGACAAATTAAGGGAGGAGGGGACTAATTTTACAGAAAGCTACACCTCCTGTCCGCTGTGTGTACCAGCCAGAATGTCAATGCTGTCAGCAAAACTGCCCTCTAAAACAGGTGTCTATTCTAATTTTGACACCCTGGCGGATACGACCCCCACCTTTCTTCACCCCTTTGCAGCAGCCGGGTATGAGACGGTGTTAATTGGACGGATGCATTTTATTGGTCAGGATCAAAGGCATGGATTTACAAAGCGCCTGGTGGGAGACATCACTCCAGTCACCTGGAACCGGCCAGGTGAGGCATTAGCTGAGGAGCGGGGGGTATTTAAGGACTGTTTTATGGATACGTGCTGTACGGATGTAATGGGAGGCGGAGAATCTCCGGTACTTCATTATGATGAGGCGGTTGTGGAGGCAGCTTTTGAGTATCTTTCTCAGGAACATGAAAAGCCCCAATTAATTGTGGTCGGAACCTATGGTCCTCATTATCCATATGTAGCGCCAAAAGAACTGTATCTGAAATATTTAGATCGTGTAACCGTTCCTGAAAGCTTTGAAACGGATATGCCAATGAACCGCCTTCTGGAAGAAAAGAAAAAAGACCGTTCCTTTGATGCCGTGGGAGCCAGGCAGGCGATTGCGGCTTATTGCGGGATGATTGAACATATGGATGGACAGATTGGCAGGATAAGAGCCGCATTTAGTGCTTATTGCAAACGTTCTGATCACTCATCTATATTTTGCTATCTGTCAGATCATGGTGATCAGGTTGGAGAGAATCGTTTATATGGAAAGCAGACATTTTTTGAAAAGTCGGCAAAGATTCCTTTCCTGTTTGCCGGAGATGGCATTGGATCCGCAAGGAATGTGTCTGCTCCCGTTAGCATTATGGATTTAGGCCCAACAATGTGTGAACTGGCTGGGGTAGATTTTTCTGTCGAAACCGATGGTGTCAGTCTTGCAAAAGTATTAAATAAAGTTGAAGAGCCGGATTATGAACGGGCAGTTATCAGTCAGTTTATGTCAGGTAATTTTAATGAGAGCAGATGTTATGGGATTATGGTAAGAAAGGGGCATTATAAATATATTTCTTATCATGGCTATGAGAGTGAAGACATGCTGTTTGATCTTGATAAAGATTCCAAGGAAAAGACTAACTTAAATCATAAGTATTCTGAGCTGTCCGGTAAGTTAAAGAATATTGCATTGTCGATTGCAGATCCAAGGCAGGAAGAGAAGTCTTCTATGGAGCATTGGCAGATGTATAAGTGGATGATGGCATGGGAAAGAGAGACGGGTATGAATGACGGAGAACGCTGGAGTAAAAACCCGGCCACTGCCAGAGATTTGCCGGAAGTAAGATAGGAGCTGGATATTTATGAATAAAAAAAATATTTTATTTTTATTGGCGGATGATATGAATTATAATTCTCTTGGTGCTTTTGGCTGTCCGGTGGAGGACATCACTCCTAATCTGGACAAGCTTGCTGCAGAAGGGCTGCAGATGGAACGGGCACATGTAACAGCCGCAATCTGTATGCCATCGAGAGAGTGTCTTTTAACAGGAAAATATCCTCATCGAAATGGTGCGCCAGGATTTCACCCCATTGCTGCAGATGTCACTACCTTAACCGAATATCTTCATAAGTATGGCTATATTAATGGTATTTGTGGTAAAGAAGAGCATTGCAAACCGGTTGAAAAATTTGAGTGGGATTACATGGGAGATGTTTTTAATGCAAAACATCTATTTGGCAGGGCCCCCTATATTTATTACCAAAAGGCAAAAGAGTTTTTTAATAAAGCAAAAACAGAGAATTCGCCGTTTTTCTTTATGGCCAATTCTCACGATCCGCACCGGCCCTTTGCAGGCAGTGACCAGGAGTTGAGAAAGTATGGGTATCATACATATGCCTCCCGCTATTATTTGCCAGAAGAAGTGGCAGTACCTGGTTTTCTGCCTGATATTCCTGAGATCAGAAAAGAGGCAGCTGAGTATTTTTCCAGTGTACACCGCTGCGATGAAACTATGGGAATGGTGCTTACAGCATTAATGGAATCGGGGCTGTATGACGATACAATTATTGTATTTCTAAGTGATAACGGGATGGCGTTTCCATTTGCTAAAACAAACTGCTATTTGAATAGTAATCGTACTCCGATGATTATCAAGGCACCGGGCGTAACAAAAGCAGGAGAAAAGGATGGGGTTCACTATGTCTCAGGAATCGACTTCATGCCAACAATGCTTGAGTTACTGGAACTTCCTGTTCCGGAAGACATGGATGGCCGTTCTTATGCCGGGATATTAAAGGGACAAAAGGAGTCTGGCTGGGAAGATGTTTATACTCAGATCACATCAACAGCAAGACATGATTTATATCCCATGCGTGCAATTTTAGATGCGAAGTATGCTTACATATTTAATGACTGGTCAGATGGAAGTTATCAGTTCATGAATGAATCAAAATTCGGGCGAACTTATCAGGCAATGGTGGAAGAATCAAAAACCGATGAAACCGTAGCTGTCCGTGTTCAAATGTATGATTATCGGGTTAAGGAAGAATTATATGATTTGAGGAGAGATCCGGATGCCCTGGAGAACTTAATTAACAAGCCTGAATATCAGGAAACTGTGTATTATTACCGTCAAAAAATGCTGAAATATATGGAGAATACCAAGGATGAGATCGTATTGCAATATCGAAAAGAAATACCTGATCTGAAGCAAAACTAAGTTGGTATTATCATAAAGAATGACTTCAGTTTGGAGAAAGAAACTGTATGTATAAAGAGGGCAAACCGGATTGATTTATCGTTTGGCCCTTTTTGTCATGTATTTAATAAGTGCTGTAAAGTGAGGACGGAAACGTGTATGAATGTTTTTAGCATTACAAAATTGATAGATAGACAGAGTATGAAGAAAATCCATCGCGTGTCTTTAAAAAATATGATTCCGGGTTTATTTTTAGGGATTATGATTCCTTTAGCAATTATACTGGTCTTTTATTCCAGTTATATTGCCCGCAGTGTGGAGATTTCTTCCAGTCAGTCTTCCAGGAGCCAGCTGGAAATATTTAAAAGCCATCTGGAAAGTACTATGAAAGCAACGGAGCGGGTAATGTCTGGGGTGGTAGCAGGAAACGTCCAGTTTCAAAGTTTTTCTGTGGAACTGATGCTTAATGAGATGTACAATAAGTCTTATCAGGTCCAGCAGGTTTTAAAGTCTAATCTGACCGCCAATCAGAATCTATATACAATGGCTTTCTACAGTCCGGTAAACAACTGGTATACTGGAGAGTATAATGCTTATTACGAGATTACGGCTGCCCAGCGGATCCAAGCTCAGAAAAATCTGGAACCGGAGATTAAGCGGCTGATTAACCAGGGGGATTTTGATTTGTCCAAGTGGTTTTTCTATTCTATTGGCGGGAGAGATTACCTCATGCGGGGAATGAAGTACCGCACTGTTTACTGCATTGCTGTAATTGATTTAGAGCGGCTGAATACTATTGCAGTTCAGGATTACCGTATGAATGGATCTTTGATATTTGGCAATGGAAAAGTAATGATTTATCCGGATTTAAAACTTGGACTTAAGCCTGATGAGTTTCTTAAAGCCAGTGACAGTTATCTGATTACCGGGACGACTAAGAAGTATCTTGTGATTTCTGAGCAGTCCGGTTACATTACACTGATATATGCAAGACCTTATGACGGGATATTAAATGAGATGAATTTGTTCCACGTTATTGTTCTTATCTGTGCAGCAATGGCGGTTGTGGCAGTTCCTTTTGTTTCAATTTGGATGTGGAAACTGGTAGTCAATCCCATTTCTCATCTTACCAGAACAATTGAAGCCATCCGCAGCGGTGATTTATCTGCTCATGTGGATACCTATGCAGTGGAGGAATTTTGTCAGGTAAATGATATGTTTAACCAGATGATTGATGAGATTTCTGAATTGAAAATTGCTTCTTATGAAAAGGAGTTGGAAAAGCAGAATACAGAATACCAATTACTGCAATCTCAGATACGCCCTCATTTCTATCTTAACTGCTTAAAGAACATATATGGTATGGCAGAGTCCGGTCAAAATAAAGAAATTCAGCAGACAATTTTACATTTATCAAATTACCTGCGTTATATTTTTACAATTAGTAAAGATTGTGTTCCCCTTCAAAAAGAATTGGAGGTGTGCAAAAATTATGTAGACTTATTTTCATTAAACCAACATCAAAGTATTGAATTTTCCATTACTTATGATGCTATGCTCACCAATATTCTGATTCCACCAATCAGCCTGTTAACCTTTATAGAAAATAGTATTAATTATGGTTTTGTACCTGGTCAAAAGCTGAAGCTGGTGCTTAAAGTAAACCGTATTGTCACAACTGAGAAGGTTCTGGTACACATAATGGCTGCAGACAACGGACCGGGATTTGACAGGTCGGTAATAAAATGTATTAATAAAGAAGAGGTAATGGTTGATGGGAAAGGGAAAAAACATGTTGGAATTTATAATGTGCTGAGACGTTTCCGGCTCCGCTACGGAGATGATTTTGCAGCCGCATTCCGAAACCGGGAAGGGGCGCTGGTTGAACTGTTTTTTCCATATACGGAAGGGGAAGAATAATGAAATTATTGATTGTTGATGATCAATATCGTGTAGCAGAGGGGCTGCAATGGGGGATTAACTGGCGCAGTATTGGTGTTAATCAGGTTTATACTGCTCTTAGTGCATATCAGGCTAAAGATATTATTCACCAGGAAGATATTAAAATCATACTTTGTGATATTGAAATGCCTGGGGAAAATGGAATTGAGCTGATCCGCTGGGTAAAGAGGTGTTACCAGCATATTTCCTGCATTGTTCTTACTGCTCATGCTGACTTTACTTACGCTCAGGAAGCATTGAAATTGGCATGTGCAGATTATATTTTACAGCCGGCTTCTTATCCAGTGATTGAAGAGAGCGTCCGGCGTGCAGTTCAGGAATTATGTGCAACAGCTAAGAAAAAAGAATTGGAGCAAATGGGAGATGAGTATAAAAAGCAGGAAAAAAACCTGATTCGCAATAGTCTGAGAAATTATTTGACTGGTGTAGTGAGCGCAAGGCAGTTTTTTAAGCTTCAGGAAAAAGGGAAAGTTCCGGTAATGGAGCAGACGGTATACTTATTATTGATACAAATTATCCGCTGGAACAGTCCGGAGGTATGGCAGCCAAGGCTGCTGTCAGATACAATGGAAAATATTGCAGCTGAAACATTTGAACAAAATTGGCTGCAGGTCATTGTTTTTGTTGCAGATTATCCATGCTTTGGTATGGTGATATGGGGGGATAAACTGCCGGATGAGGATACAATGGATTGCCGGCTGCAATTTATCAACAGCTTTTACCAGCAGTTTTTTAAGTGTGAAACCGCTATTTATATGGTAACGCCATCTCCGTTTCAGGATATGGAAAAAACCTGGAAAAAATTAATTAATTATCGTGATGATAATGTTTCTTTATCCAATGGTGTTTATTCCGGACCGCGGAAAACCAATAAAGGGATTTCTTACCGGGTGCCGGAAGTACGTAGATGGTCAGAGTTATTAAAAGAAGGACATACCCAGGCGGTTGCAGAGGATGCCAGTAGGTGTCTGGATCGTCTGGTTGAAAGTGAAGTTATGAACCGTAATACACTTCGGGAATTTTATCAGGATTTTTTACAGTCTGTTTATTATGCCTCCCAGAATGGAGATGGTTTTTTTAAGAAACTGTTTTCTACACAGGAGGAGTTCCAGCTTTATCTGGACGGAATGAGAAGCGTTGATCAGATGAAAGCCCTGATTAGTTATGTAATCAGACGCTTTGATGGAAACCTGGAGGAGACGGTACCAGAGGAACTAATTGAGAAAGTAGTAAATTATATTACTGACCATATGGAGGAGCAGATTATGCGGGACGATATTGCCCACTATATTCACTTAAATCCTGATTATTTGACCCGCATCTTTAAGAGGGAAACAGGAATGACCTTAAAAGAATTTATAATTAAAACAAAAATGAAAGAAGCACAGACATTAATTCAATCAACAAGACTGCCAATCAGTCTGATTGCGGCTAAAGTGGGGTACAGCAATTTTTCTCATTTTTCTTATAGCTATAAGAAAATTATGGGGGTAACACCGCAGGAAAAACGGCGGGGCGAAGCCGAGGAGGAGTAATGGGTAAAAAAGCAGGAGTAATGTTGGCTGTTGTTTTATTAATTCTCGCAGGTCTGGCGGTCGGCCGGGGAGAAAAGGTAATGGATGCCGGAGAATATCCAACCATAACAATCTGTTCCGTCCATACGGCATCTGCAGAGGCCAATCAGCGTATTTCAGAAGAAATCAGCCGGATTACCAGAGAAAAGGCAGGATGTAATGTTAAGGTTATCGGCTATAAGATGAATGACTATGAGGAAGAATTGTCGGTCCTATATCATTCAGGACAATTGCCGGATGTGTTTGCAGCTTTTGAGTTAGATTCTTATGAGCGTTGGATTAGTATGGGAGCCGTGGTCGGGATTGATAATCTTCTAAAACCTTATAAAAACAATCTTAGTTCCTATATCCGCGACAAGGAGTGGCTGATCGCATATTTAAATGACAAAATTTACGGGATTCCCTCCTGTACTTCTGACAGCAAATGTATGGGATTTGTATTTCGCCGTGATATTGCCGAGAAACTGGGAATTGACTGGCGCTCAATTAAAACCATGGATCAGCTTCATGAAATGCTGCTTTTAGTCAAAGAATATTATCCCGATATGAATATGATTGTACCTCATGGAGGCAGAATTATCCCTCGTATGATCCAGGACCGGCTGGGCAATAACATTGGCGTATTGGTGGATAAAGACAAAGACAGCAGCGTAGTTGAAAACTTTTATAAGTCGGAATATTTTTATAATCTGTGTATTCAGATGCGGGAATGGAATCAACAGGGACTGTTCATGGAAAAGGCCTATATGGGAAAGGAAGACAGACAGAGTTATCTCGCTCAGGGAGATTCTTTTGGCAGTTTTTTAAATCTTTCAGAGATTTCAATTTTTAATATAGCCAGATATGTGGAATATCCCATGGCTGCTGTTCAGCTGGCTCCTCGGATAGCTGACTCAGATAGTTGTAATATGATCTGGTGTATCAGCCGGGACAGTAAGAATCCGGAACTGGCAATGAAGGTGTTGAATCTGATGTATACAGATGTAGAAATATCCCGCTTACTGGCGTATGGTCAGGAAGGCATCGATTATGAAGTTGCCAGTGATGGATATGTAAAACCAGCAAATAACCCAGATTATGCCCCTGTTGAGCAGTGGACCTCCAAGGTCTGGAGTTGGCCGGTGGGCGTTGAAATTGAACAATGGCAGGAAGAGGATGGGTTGCTGGATCATGTGGTGTTCTGGGATGAACCGGTTAAGGATTCTCCTGCGCTGGGTTTTTTGTTTGACGTATCTGAAGTAAGGGTGGAAGTGGATGCCTGCCAATACATTATTGATAAATATGAGAATGCACTTCTTTGTGGTGAACTATGGACAAAATCTGGAATTGAATCTTTTAATCAGGAACTGGAGGCGGCGGGAATTGATCGGGTGATCGTAGAGAAGCAGAGGCAGTTGGATAAATTCATGGAAAAATATCCATAGATTCAAAATAAACAACTTCACTGCAGAAGCTTTTTCCCGCCAGTATTTTTATTACACACACTTCTTCTGCTGTTCAACGGGTAAATCAATTTTTTCTGATTCACTTTTTCCTGAATGAAGGAATAGTATAAGCGCTGCCCAAACAGATATAAACATGATTCCTTTTGCCAGGTCAAAGGTTTCATGATATAAGATGACCCCAATAAGAAGCTGTAAGGTGGGATTAACATACATAAGTATTCCTGATAGGGACATGGGAATGTTGGTTATTCCATTTGAAAAAGCAAGGAGAGGGAGGGAGGTCAAAATTCCCGCAGCCGGTAAAAGTAAAAGTTGCAGACCATGGAGAGTTCCGGCAGCACCGGAGTTTCCTCGTTCGGACATTACAATGTACAAGACAGCGAAGGGAAGCAGAAGCAGTGCCTCAATTAATGTGGATGTGAGCCCATCGCAGGTGACATTTTTTTTAATAGCACTGTAGATTGCAAAAGAACCCCCGATCATCAAAGCAAAATATGGAAAAGTTCCATAGGCTATGATTGCAATCATAATTCCGGAGGCAGCAATGCCAATCGCTATCCATTGAAACTTATGGAGTTTTTCTTTGAATACTGCAAACCCCAATGCTATGGACAGGAGTGGATTCATGTAGTAGGCGAGACTGGAATCAAGTATATGCCCTGAGTTAATGGCATAGATATAAGTTCCCCAATTAATTGCTATCATAGTACCCGAACATATTAAAAGTATCATCTGTTTTTTATTTAATAAAGTTTTTTTGAGTTCTCCGGTTTTATTCAGGCAGAGGATTATAATGAAACAGAAGATAGCCGACCACACAATCCTGGAAGCAAGTATATAAAATGGTGCAAGTACAGTGAGGGTTTTCCAGAAAACCGGAAGCACTCCCCAATGAATATAACATGTTAAAACCTGGATAATACTTTTCGTGTTTACTTCTTTCAATGCATTCATGTTCATGTCTCCTGAAATCCGTGATTAATGGTTGTTCTCTCGTAATAGCAAAAAATCATAGAATTATTAAAAATATCTATATGTAATCAGCTTAGTGTATAACAAAAATAAATAAATTACAATAAAAAGTAAATGGGTTATGGGTTTATTTTAAAAGTTATAAATAAAAAACAATATCCTGACTATATAAATGTGATATTATAAATAAAAGAATTTTAATTTATGCAGGAGGAATACTTATGAATCTTAAACCATACTCCAGAAAAGCACATTTTTATGAAACTGATCAGATGGGCATTATCCATCATGCCAATTATATTCACTGGCTTGAAGAAGCCAGAGTTGATTTTATGGAGCAGATGGGCTTTGGTTATGACCGTGCCGTAAGCTCTGGAATTGACTTTGCACTGCTTGGAATTTCCTGTGAATACAAGTCCATGGTCCGCTTTCATGACACCGTAAACATCCAGGTGTCCATAACCTCTCTGACACCTGCAAAAATGACCGTTAAGTACCTGATTACCGATGGGGAAAGCGGGAAGCTGCGAGCGACCGGGGAAAGCAGACACTGCTATTTTGATGGCAATAAAAAGCGTCCGGTTTCTTTGAAGAAGGCTCTTCCGGAATTATATGATCTGTTTCTTTCTCTCTGTGGTGAGGAGCAGAAATAAAAAGAGAGCCGTCTGCTTCGACTTTTATAAGTCGCAGCAGACGGCTTGATCCTTTAAAACACATCAGGAAATCCGCATTTCCATCCACAAAACCACATCTTTAATCACTTCATCCCTGCAATATTCGTTAAATATCTCATGAAACAGCCCGCCGTAAATTTTCATCTGCTTATCTGCAGACGGGGCACAGGAAAAAAAGTCATAGGTGTCCTGGACGCCTACCAGGCCGTCTTTTTCGCCATGAAGCATGAGAACAGGAAATTGAAATTCCTTTACCTTTTCTTCAAACCAGGTGAGGCCGCTGCAGATAGAATAGCATAAGCCTGCAGTAAAGGTTTTTGAATTATGAGGATCGTTTCCGTACCATTCCACCACCTCTGGGACAGAACACACGCCTGCACCCAGTTCGTTAGGAAGCATCATGTGTGGGTCCAGGCCCTTGGGGACACCGGTGATCAGGCCTGCGGTATCCTTTGTCAAAGCTCCGCTGGTGATGATGCCTCTAAGCTTTTTACCTGGATATTTAGCCCCGTATAAGGATACCGTAAAGCCTCCCATGCTGTGGCCGATGAGGAATACAGGGCTGCCTGGATTTTCTTCCAAAGCCATGTCAACCACCACGTTTGTATCGTCAAGAAGCTGGTTAAAGTCATCGTAATGAGTCCTTTCCCCTTCAGAACGCCCGTGACCTCTGTGGTCAAAGCGATAAGTTCCAATTTTGGCTTTGTGAAGCATTTCTGCAACAAAGTCGTACCGTCCCTGATGCTCACATAAGCCATGTACTAAAACGGCAGCAGCACGGGCCCCATCCGGTACTTCTTTGTTTAAAAATAATTTTGTTCCGTCAAATGAAGAAATCATTTCGCCCATATATAACCCTCCCTGATATAAAAATAGTTTTCCCCTTCCATAGAAACCCAGCAGTCTTAGATGAGAGCTGCCGTAATAATTGCCATTTTATAAACTTCTTCCGCATTGCAGCCTCTGGAAAGGTCGTTAATAGGAGCGTTCAGACCCTGTAAAATAGGACCGAAAGCTTCAAAATTTCCTAGACGCTGTGCGATTTTATAACCGATATTTCCTGCGTTGATATTTGGGAAAATAAACGTGTTGGCATGTCCGGCAACCAAAGAACCGGGAGCTTTTGTCTTTGCTGTTTCAAGAGATATGGCAGAGTCAAACTGAAGCTCTCCCTCTACCGGGAAATCCAGGTTCATAACCTTTAAGCGTTCAGCTGCATTTCTTACTTTATCGACAGACTCGCCTTTTCCGGAACCAAGAGTGCTATAGGAAAGCAGAGCTACCTTTGGATCGATGGAGAATGTCTTGGCTGTTCTGGCTGTTTCAAGAGTGATTTCAACCAGTTCGTCCTCGGTTGGATCTAAGTTAATGGCGCAGTCACCCATAGCATACAGTTCGTTTCCGGTTTCTGATGGGCGGGAGAGAATAAAGCAGCTGGAAACGATTTTGCTTCCTGGCTTTGTTTTAATCAGCTGTAAAGCCGGTCTTACGGTATCTGCTGTAGAATAGGTAGCGCCTCCTAACAGGCAGTCTGCCAGACCCATTTTAACCAGCATGGTTCCGAAATAGTTGGCTTTTTTCAGGGCTTCCATGCAGGCGGCCTTGTCCATCTTTCCTTTTCTCAGTTCTACCATTTTGGTTGCCAGATCGTCCATTCCTTCATACTGAAGGGGATCTATTTTTTCAATTCCGTCAATGGACCAGCCGCATGCTTTGGCTGCCGCATCTATTTCTTCGGAGTTGCCCAGGAGAATGGGGGCCATAATGCCGTCTTTGTGCAGTCTGCTTGCTGCTTCCAGGATTCTTGAATCGGTTCCTTCTGTGAAGACGATTCTTCTTTCCTGCTCTTTCAGTTTGGATATCATATGTTCAAACATGTTTTTTCCTCCGTTATTTAAATGATGTTTATACTATTAAAGTATAAACCTAAAGTCATATATAAATCAACAAAGTTTTCCCCTTTTTCAATACTGGTCTTAAAAAAGTACAAAATCAGTAAGCGGTATCAAACGTTTTGTAAAATTTGTCAATATAAGCACACAAACAAGGTGAGGATGGGTTCCTTTTTTTCAGTAATTCTGCAATAATTTTCTGCCTATTAGTCAGTAATTACAAGGAAATAAAAAAACCCAAAGAAAAGCCATGTGCAAAATGCCAAATTTTAATTTTTTTTTAAATCAAAAACCTGAAAAAATACCTCTTAAAAAGGAGGTTCATCGGATTGAGCCATGATAAGGATTAAATATTGAACAGGAAATTCAAAAATTTGGCATGCAAATTGTTCCAAATATTCAAACAATTGAGCTTTTTTAAATCATGCCGCTGTTTTCTTAAAAAGTTGACATTTAAAAAAGATGCACGTATGATACACTCTGTACAGCACAATTGTATTATTACGAGTACAATTTAGAAAAGCTGGCATGATATACCTAAAGAAAGACCATTTTATAATAAGGAAGGAAGTGAGCGTTACGGAGGATTTGGCAGAAAGGCTGATGGAAGAGCTGAATTGCGAAACAGTGTTTACGATTCCCATATTCGGCGGCATTCCTATTTCTGAGTCCGTAGTGGTAACATGGATTATCATGGCTGCCCTGACTCTCCTCTCCGCGGTTCTGGTAAGAAATTTAAAAGTTGAAAACCCTGGAAAGAAGCAGATGGCCCTGGAAACGGCGGTCAGCGGAATGTATGGTTTTTTTGAGGACCTGGTAGGAGAAGAAGGCAAGCGATATATCCCTTATCTGATCTCAGTGGCAATTTACCTGGGAGTAGCAAATTTAATTGGTCTGGTGGGTTTTAAGCCGCCTACCAAGGATTTAAATGCCACGGCAGCGCTTGCTGTTATGAGCATTGTTTTGATTGAATATGCGGGGTTTCACAAGAAGGGAACAAAGGGGTTTATTAAGAGTTTTGCAGAACCTGCAGTCATTATAACTCCTATCAACATCCTGGAGTTATTTGTTAAACCGCTTTCTTTATGTATGCGGTTGTTTGGAAATGTGTTAGCGTCCTTCGTTGTGATGGAACTGCTTAAGCAGTTGGCAGCGCCCCTTGTACCAATTCCGTTTTCTATTTATTTTGATATTTTTGACGGATTGATCCAAGCGTATGTATTTGTATTTTTAACCGCTCTTTTTATAAAAGAGTCAGTGGAGTAACCAAAACGTATATTAAAAGGAGAGATTATTATGTTAATAGCAATTGGAGCAGGAATCGCAGTATTTACAGGCATTGGAGCAGGAATTGGAATCGGTATGGCAACTTCTAAGGCAGTGGATGCCATTGCAAGGCAGCCGGAGGCAGAAAGTAAAATCAGCAAGGCATTGCTTTTGGGATGTGCCCTTGCAGAGGCAACCGCCATCTATGGTTTTGTTATCGCCCTTCTTATTATCTTATTCCTGAAATAATAAGTAACGGGAGACAGGTGAATGAACTTAGAAAGAAAGGCAGGTGGCAGGGATGCTTAGACTGGATATAAATCTGGTATTTAACATCATAAATCTCATAGTCCTGTATCTTTTGCTGAAACATTTTCTGCTGAAGCCGGTCATGGATGTGATAAACAAACGGCAGGCGATGATTGAGCAGAATATTTCAAATGCCAGAGCATCAGAGGGGCAGGCAGAGGCTATTAAGAAACAATATGAAGAAAAGCTGGCAGCTTCCTCAGAGGAAGGCCGGAGACTGGTTGAAGACGCCAGGGCCCAGGCAGGAGTACAGTATGACCGGATATTAAAGGATGCCCAGGAAGACGCAGGGCGCCTCATAGAAGATGCCCGTAAAAAGGCGGAAGCTGATCAGGATAGAGCCTTAAGAGAAGCAAAGACCCAGATTGCCGGATTGGTTCTTGCGGCAACAGCCAGGGTGGTAAACCAGGAAGTGAGCGCAAAGACAAATCAAGCTCTCTATGACTCATTTTTAGCAGAAGCAGGTGATTCTTATGACGCAGGCAGCCATTAATTACAGCCAGGTGCTTTATGAGCTTTCTATACCGGAGGATGTTGTAGAAGAAGCGGCCCAGGCCTTCAAGCTGGTTCCTCAGCTTAAGTCGGTCCTTTGCAGCCCGGTGGTAAGAAAAAGCAGCAAGCACCGGATTATTGACCGGGTTTTCCCGGCGGAGATCAGAAACTTTTTAAGGGTCCTGGCAGACCATCAGAATATGGATTTGGCAGAGGATATTTTTAAAGCGTGGCGGTTTCGGGTTAATGAACAGAAGGGGATTCTGGAAGCTTCTCTTTTCTATGTGACAGAGCCGGAAGAGGAGCAGCTTCGGGAAATCAAGACTATGCTGTGTAAAAAATACGGAAAAAAAGATGTCAGGCTTTGCCTGATAGAGGATTTAAGCTTAATCGGCGGATTCATTCTCCAGGTTGGAGATTTGGAAACGGACTGGAGCTTAAAAGGACGTTTCAGGCAGTTGGAGCAGAAAATTATGCGGAGGTGAAAAACGTGGCTTCCATCAGTTCAGATGAAATTATTTCTATATTAAGAAGTGAAATTGAAGACTATGACACTCATACCAGGGACCAGGAAGTGGGAACTGTCATCAGCGTCGGCGATGGTATTGCAGAGGTCTATGGAATTGATCATGCGATGTACGGAGAAATCGTTATTTTTGAAAATGGATTAAAAGGTATGGTGCAGGATATCAGAAGAGAGGATATCGGCTGCATTCTGTTCGGACCGGACCGGGAGGTAAGGGAAGGCAGCAAGGTGACAAGAACCAAGAGACGGGCGGGAATTCCCGTGGGAGAAGGCTTTCTCGGAAGGGTAGTCAATGCTTTGGGAGCTCCGGTGGATGGAAAGGGAGATATAATTTCTGACGATTTCCGTCCCATTGAACATGAAGCTCCAGGCATCGTTGACCGGAAAAGCGTGTCGGTTCCCATGGAAACGGGAATACTTGCCATTGACTCCATGTTTCCCATCGGAAGGGGACAGAGAGAACTGATTATCGGAGACAGGCAGACAGGAAAGACTTCCATAGCAGTGGATGCCATATTAAACCAGAAGGGAAAAGATGTGATCTGCGTTTATGTGGCAATTGGACAGAAGGCTTCCACAGTGGCAAAGCTGGTGAATACCTTAAACCACCATGGAGCCATGGATTATACCATTGTCTTATCCTCTGGAGCCAGCGAACCCGCTCCCATGCAGTACATTGCGCCGTACTCAGGAACGGCTTTGGCAGAGTATTTCATGCATAAGGGAAAGGATGTGCTCATTGTTTACGATGATCTGTCAAAACATGCGGTGGCTTACCGTGCTCTTTCCCTGCTTTTAGAGCGTTCTCCGGGCCGTGAGGCTTATCCGGGTGACGTATTCTACCTGCATTCCAGGCTTTTGGAGCGATCCAGCAGGCTTAAGGAGGAACTGGGAGGCGGTTCCTTGACTGCTCTTCCCATTATTGAAACCCAGGCAGGAGATGTTTCTGCTTATATCCCTACTAATGTAATATCCATTACAGACGGACAGATATTTTTGGAAAGTGATCTGTTTTTCTCCGGTATGAGACCAGCGGTTAATGTGGGACTTTCTGTATCCCGTGTAGGCGGAGCGGCTCAGACCAAGGCCATGAAAAGGGCGTCAGGAAGCCTTCGTATCGATCTGGCCCAGTGCCGTGAGATGGAGGTATTCACCCAGTTCAGTTCTGATCTGGATGGGGCTACCAGAGAGCAGATCTTATATGGAAGAGGCCTTACAGAGCTATTAAAGCAGCCATTGTACCATCCTTTAAGTCTGAGGGAGAAGGTCATCAGTCTGGTGGCAGCAGGAGGCCGGCTGCTTCTTGATGTGGAGATTCCAAAGATCAAGGCGTTTCAAAGGGAGATGTTAGATTTCTTTGAGGAGTTCCATCCGGAAATCGGAAAGGAAATTGAAGAGAGTAAAGTCCTGTCTGATGAGTTGAAGCAAAGGATTCTTAAGGCAGTAACTGAATTTAAAGAGAAGCAGGTGTAGGATATGGCAAATGCGAGAGAAATACAAAGCAGGATGAACAGCATTAAAAGCACTATGAAAATAACCAATGCCATGTATACCATTTCCTCGTCAAAGCTAAAAAAGGCAAGAAAGGCTCTGACGGACACGGAGCCTTATTTCTACGCGCTTCACAGAACTATTGACCGGATTATCAGGCATACTCCTGATATTGAGGATCCTTATCTGGATACCAGGCAGGATATTAAAAAAGAAGACAGGAAAATCGGATACATTGTGGTAACTGCAGATAAAGGGATGGCAGGGGCTTATAATCACAATATTTTCAAGCTGGCTCAGGAACAGATTGATAAGGGAGGGAACCCTTTTCTGTTTGTAGTTGGTGATCTGGGAAGGCAGTATTTCACTAAAAAAGGAATACCCATGGAGCAGAATTTCCGATACACGGTACAGAAACCCAACATGAGCAGGGCAAGGATTATTGAGGAAGAGGTGGAAGATTACTTTCTGTCAGGAAAGCTTGACGAGGTGCATTTAATCTACACCAGAATGATCAATGCCATGAAAATGGAGGCTGAAATCATTCAGCTTCTCCCCATCCCCAGACAGCGGGTGACTCAGACTATCCCCATTGACGTACATCTGGAGGAGATTGCCATGAAACCATCTCCCCAGGCTGTCATCAATTCCATTGTGCCCAACTACATCGCCGGATTTATTTACGGTGGTCTGGTGGAATCCTATTCCAGTGAGCAGAACTCCAGAATGATGGCAATGCAGGCGGCTACAAAAAGTGCCCAGGATATGCTTGATGAGCTGGCGATTACCTATAACCGGGTCCGGCAGGCGGCTATTACTCAGGAGATCACTGAGGTGATCAGCGGGGCAAAGGCTCAGAAGAAGAAAAGGAAGAAGGCGTAATCAACTATGAATAAGGGAAAGATCGTTCAGGTCCTGGGACCTGTTGTAGATGTAGAATTTTTAGAAGGCAGTGAACTTCCCCGCTTGAAGGACGCCCTTGAAGTGGATAACGGGGGAAAGCGCTGCGTGATGGAAGTAGCCCAGCACATGGGTAATAATACAGTCCGCTGTATTATGCTGGCTTCCAGCGAAGGCTTGTGCAGGGATATGGAAGTGACTGCTACGGGAGACGGAATCAAGGTACCTGTAGGAGCCCAGACCCTGGGACGCCTTTTTAATGTCCTTGGAGAGACCATTGACAATGGAGAAAAACTGGAGGGGGGACCTCAATGGGTGATTCACAGAGAGCCGCCTTCTTTTGAGGAACAGAGTCCGGTTGCTGAGATTCTGGAAACAGGAATTAAGGTTATTGATCTTCTTGCTCCGTACGCAAAGGGTGGTAAGATTGGACTGTTCGGCGGCGCCGGTGTGGGTAAAACGGTTCTTATTCAGGAACTGATTCACAATATCGCTACAGAACACGGCGGATATTCCATCTTTACCGGGGTTGGTGAGCGTTCCCGTGAAGGAAACGACCTCTGGACCGAGATGAGGGAGTCAGGCGTTATTGAAAAGACGGCTCTGGTGTTCGGGCAGATGAACGAGCCGCCTGGCGCCCGTATGCGGGTAGCTGAAACAGGGCTTACCATGGCGGAGTATTTCCGTGACGAAGAGCATAAAAACGTGCTGCTGTTTATTGATAATATTTTCCGTTTTACCCAGGCTGGTTCTGAGGTTTCTGCCCTTCTTGGCCGGATGCCCTCTGCCGTAGGCTATCAACCAACCCTGGCAACAGAAATGGGAGAATTGCAGGAGCGGATCACTTCTACAAAAAATGGTTCCGTTACGTCTGTACAGGCGGTTTATGTGCCTGCCGATGACTTGACTGACCCAGCTCCTGCCACTACATTCGCCCATCTGGATGCGACAACAGTATTATCCAGAAAGATTGTGGAGCAGGGTATTTATCCGGCTGTCGACCCATTAGAATCCAATTCCCGTATTCTGGAACCGGATGTGGTGGGAGAAGAGCATTATGAGGTAGCCCGCAGAGTGCAGGAAATCCTTCAGAAATATAAGGAGCTTCAGGATATTATTGCCATTTTGGGAATGGAGGAGCTGGGGGATGATGACAAGACTACGGTTTACCGGGCCAGAAAGATTCAGAGGTTTTTATCCCAGCCTTTCACGGTAGCCGAAAACTTTACAGGAGTAAAGGGGAAGTATGTTCCTCTTAAGGAAACCATCCGGGGATTTAAAGCCATTGTGGATGGTGAGATGGACCGGTATCCGGAAGGGTCATTCTTTAATGTGGGAACTATTGATGAGGTCATTGAAAAAGCCGGAAATTCAGAGGCTTAGGCCGGAGGTGGCTTTGTGAGTACAAAAACATTTTATCTTCATGTGATTGCCAGTAATAAGATATTTTACAGCGGTCACTGCCAGAATCTGGTTATGCCGCTGGAAGACGGGGAAAAGGGTATCCTTCCCCGCCATGAGGACATGGTAATTGCTCTGTCCCCAGGAGAAATACGTCTGCTTAATGAAAATGACCAGTGGATTTACGGAGTTGTGGGAAGCGGTTTTGTACAGATTGTAAACAACCGTGTGACCATGATCGTGGACACTGCCGAGCATCCTGAAGAAATCAATGAACGGCGTGCTCAGGAAGCAAGAGAGAGAGCACAGGAGCAGCTAAGGCAGGGGAAGAGCATTCAGGAGCATTCTCATTTTGAAGCGTCCCTGGCAAGATCTTTGGCAAGACTGCGGACGAAGGAGAAATATCATATTTAAAAAGTAAATAGTATCATATAAAAACGGCTGGAAAAGAGCGTGCTCTTTCCGGCCGTTTTATTCAGCTCCTTTGTATTTATGAGGGGATATTCCCATCTGTTTCTTAAAAACTTTGCTGAAATGGCTGTAATCTTCATATCCCAGATGAAAGGCCACATCCTGAAGGGAAAGATCAGTCTTTTTTAATAGTTCACATCCATTTTTAATTCTTTCTTCTCTTATATATTCAACAATTGTTTTCCCTGTTTCTTTTTTAAAAATAGACGCCAGATAGTCTTTATGGATGCCTGCTTCTTCAGCAAGCTCAGAAAGAGTTATTTTTTGATATAAATGTATATGAATGTAGTTAAGCACCTTTCTCAGATGAGGGGAAAAACCATTTAAAGCGTGTTTTTGGACAAGTTTGCAGTATTTAATAATCATGTCGGTACCCACCTGGTCGCAGGCTTCCACAGTTTCAGAATGATCCAGATAAAAGGTAAAGTTGGCAGAAAAGGTATCTAAATAAAACGGATGAACATGGGCCCGTTCAGCACTTTTGCGCAGAACAGTATTGACCAGTTTAAAAACGGCACGGCGGTTTTTAACCGGATGGGGATCTCTTTTAACACCTTTGATTGCTTCCGTGTAGTTTCGGAAATATTTTAATGCACCTTCAATGTTTCCGGAAGCAACCTCAATCATTAAAATATTTTCTAACCGGTAACGGTTTTCCACCAGCTTAATTTGCAGTAACTCTGCCTCCTTGTCATTGGAAAACATATTCTCTATGCCTTCAAAAGAATTATTTTTCCAGGTTTCATGAAGGTAGTCGAAGGACTCACCCACACCAATCTGCTCATTTAATATTACAATAGAATCAAGCGCTTTATTCAGTGCACATACCGGAATTTGAAATAAAACGTTTTTAAGATTATCGGTAATCCGTATGGGAATACGGTTATCATAAAGAACCTTTTCTATTTGCTGTTCTAAGTAATATTCTGTTCTGAAAGGGCCGATCAGAATAAAAATATCCAGAGATTTCCACTTAAGAAAAATATATTCAGTTTGGAAGTAATCAGTAATGTGATACATTTGATTAAAGGGAACATCATGAAATTTGTTAAAAAACAGGTCTGTAAAATTATAAAATTCAGGAATGATTTCTCTAAGCACTTTTTCTAAGTCCTGGGAATTAAGGGCCCCATATGAAAAATTTATGCCCAGTAAAGCTTCCACGTATTTTTGAGAAAAAGATAATTCTTTATCAAAGGTCATAATAAAATCCTCCTTCATAGCCCTTATTCTAGCAATATGATAAAAAATAATCAAGAAATAATTATCTAAATATCAGAAATATACAATTAATATCGGAATTAAACTATTACATTTGAAAAGATTTTGCTATTCTATAATCACTCAAAAAGAGAAAGGAGGTTTATTATGCTGTATCCTGTGATGAATTTATCAAGAACAACATTAGAGTTTTCAGGAATCTGGAAGTTTAGATGTATTTCTGAAATGGAAGTAGATAAGAGCCAAACCAAAGCCTGGCAGAATGATTATGAACTTTTGGCTGTTCCGGCAGCTTACAATGACCAGAAGGTAGAGGAAAGGATTCGGGATCATTACGGCTATGTGCTGTATCAAAGAGAAATTACTGTCCCGTCTGCTTTGACTTCGGAACGTCTGGTACTGCGTTTTGGCAGCGTTACCCATCACGCAATTGTATATTTAAATGGTTATGAACTGGGGGTGCATAAAGGCGGTTTTTTGCCGTTTGAGTTTGAAATTTGTGAGGAGGAACTGAGAGAATCAAACATCCTGACTGTAGCAGTGGATAACCGGGTTGATTATTCTACTTTGCCCGTAGGCGGAAATGCGCCGGGGGGGATTTTTAGCGGAATGTTCCCTTCAGCAGTGGATATAGGGCATAAAGAAAGAAATTATCCTAATTTTGATTTTTTCAATTATGCCGGAATTATGAGACCGGTTGTACTTTACACAACACCTGAGCAGTATATAAACGATATTACGGTTACTTATAAAGTAAACGGAACCAAAGCCCTGCTGACCGTAGAGACAGATTATATTGGAGATGATGACATTATTGTTACGGTCATGGATGAATCTAAATCTGTTTCAGGAAAAGGGGAAGGAATCCGGGCTGAGATTGAAATTGAACATGTACATCTTTGGGAGCCTCTTCATGCATATCTTTACGATGTGGTTGTAAGTGCAGGAAAGGACAGCTACAGCCTGCCGGTTGGAATACGGACGGTAAAGGTAGACGGCACTTCATTTTTAATTAACAATAAGCCGTTTTACTTTAAGGGTTATGGAAAGCATGAGGACTCTGAATTCAGAGGGCGTGGCCTGGACCAGGTGATTAATGTCAAGGATATTGCATTAATGAAGTGGCAGGGAGCCAATTCCTTCAGAACCAGCCATTATCCTTATTCAGAAGAAATGATGCGTCTGTGTGACCGTGAGGGAATTGTAGTCATTGACGAGGTACCGGGAGTTGGGGTCAACTTAAACTTTGGAAGTGCAAAGGGAAAGGAACCCGTAGATACTTTTAAAGTGTTAAAGACCCACGAACATCATAATCAGGTAATCTGTGATTTGATAGAACGTGATAAAAACTATGCATGTGTGGTTATGTGGTCAGTGGGAAATGAATCGGATACGGCCACATTCCCAGACAGTGCCTGTGAGTATTACGGCCCTCTTATTAACCTGGCAAGAGAATGTGATCCGCAGAAGCGTCCGGTCACACTGGTAGGACTTATGGGTTCGGATTATAAAACAGAAAAGGCTCTTCTTTTAGCCGACGTCGTATGCTTAAACCGGTATTACGGCTGGTACTTATATGGAGGAGAACTGGATCTGGCAAAGAAAGCTCTTGAGCTGGAAATGCAATATTGGGAAACAACAGGTAAACCGGTTATGTTTACGGAGTATGGTGCGGACACCATGATTGGGGTAACCAGTGCGGTTCCGGTGATGTTCAGTGAAGAATATCAGGTGGCATATTATGAGGCCAATCATGAAATACTGGATAAATATTCGTTTTTTATTGGTGAGCAGGTATGGAACTTTTCTGACTTTCAGACAGAACAGGGATTTAACCGGGTAGATGGCAATAAAAAGGGACTGTTTACAAGAGAGAGAAGGCCTAAACAGGCGGCTCATTATTTTAAAGATCGATGGCATAAAATTCCAGACTTTTATGCAAAGGAAAACGACAGGGACTAAGGAGAAGGTGCGTTATGGTAAACATTATTATAGGGATTTTAATGATTATTTCTTTTGTTGGAATGGTTATTTATTGTGTAAAGGGATTGAATCTGATGGTTGGCTTTGTGCTGATGGGAACCTTTTGGCTGGCTCTCGCTTTTGTGGGAAACAGCATTTCCCCAACGGCAACTATGGAAGGCAAATCGTTGATTGACGTACTTACCTTTGTATATGCGGACGGGCCTGCAGGATACGCCAAGGCCATTCTGGTAAACATCTATTTTGGTGCGTTTTTTGGCAGGGTGTTAACAGAAACAGGAATTGCGGCTACATTAATCCGTAAGGTGGTGGAGTTAAGCGGTGACAAAACAAGACTTACCACCTCACTGCTTTGTATTGTTACTTCAATTATTTTCATGTCAATGACAGGAATTGGTCCTGTAATTTCCGTTGCAGTCATTGTTTTGCCGATTCTTCTCTCCATCGGAATTCCTTCTCCGGTTGCTATGTTCAGCTTTATGGGTTCCATTGCAGCAGGTATGTTTGTAAATGAGGTGCAGTTTAATCAGTACCGGGCTATTTATGAAGGATTTAACAAGGCAGCAGCAGATTATACTTTTTCCGGTGATTATTTTAAAGTGGGTATTATTTTTATGATCATTGAACTGGCAATCGTTTTGGTTGTTGCCAACGTCAGTCTGAGTAAAAAACGTTCATGGGCAGTCAGCGGTCAGCATTCCCAGGAAAATGCCCCGGCAATTTCCTGGCTTGCAATTGTTATGCCGGTAGTGCTCAGTGTTGCATTTAAGGTTCCCATTATTCTTGGATTTATTATTTCAGGTCTGTATGCTCTGGTTACTACAGGAAAGCTTAAAGGTTCCTATTCTAAAATATGCGGTATGATTGCCAAATTATTTGCAGACGGAGCAGCTGATGTGGCACCGATGATTGGATTTTTGCTGGCACTTTCCATGTTCAGCAATGCAGCCACCTTTGCGGCTCCATACTTTACCGCTATATTAAGCGGAGCAGTTCCCAGAACAGCTCTTGTATTATGTATTGTTTTTGCAGTTTTGACACCCCTTGGCTTTTTCCGCGGCCCCATGAATCTGGTGGGAAGCGGTACCGCAATTTTAGCAGTGGTAGTGGCAACATTGCCAAATGCTCCGGTAGCATTTTTGTATCCTCTTTTTGCCATTACAACCTTAGCTCCTCAGTGCTTGGATATTACCCAGTCATGGGTTGCATGGGGACTTGGATATACCAAGGTTTCAACAAAAGATTATATGAAGATGTCAATACCTACAGGATGGGCCGTGGGAATCTTGAGCTGCGTCGTTGTATATGTTCTTTATGGGCATTTAATGTAAAATTCAGAGATAAAAGGAAAGAACTATGTGCGATAGAAAAATCAGAATGGGTATTGATGTAGGCGGAACTTATACAAAATGTGTGGCAATGGATAATACCACCCATGAGATCATTGGAAAAAAACAGGTTAAGACTACTCATGATGATCAGTCAGGAGTTGCCCGGGGAGTAGTGGAAAGCTTTCAGCTGTGTATGCAGGAAAATAATATTAAACCTGAGGATATAATTTTTGTGGCCCATTCAACAACCCAGGCCACCAATGCCTTTATTGAAGGAGACGTGGCCAGTGTAGGAGTCATTGGTGTTGCGGGAGGGGGACTGGAGGGTTTCCTGTCGAAACGCCAGCTTCAGCTGAAAGATATTATTTTAGATGAAAAGGTAGGCCGTCTGATTAAGGTGTATAATACCTTTATAAAGAAAAAAATGCTTACGGCCGAAACCATTAATAAGGGAATCGATGAACTGTTAGGCGAAGGTGCTGAAGTAATTGTTGCTTCTATGGCATTTGGAGTGGACGGCATGGGTGAAGAGGAAATGATTCATGAACAGGTTGAGAAGAGAAACATGCCTGTTACCATGGCTTCCGATATTACCAAGCTATACGGTCTGACACGGAGAACCCGTACTGCGGCAATCAATGCCTCAATCCTGCCCAAAATGATGGCAACTGCCAATGCTACCGAGTCATCAGTCAGAAATGCGGGCGTTAACGTCCCCCTTATGGTTATGCGGGGTGACGGCGGTGTTATGGAAATCAGTGAAATGAGAAAAAGACCGATCCTTACGGCTCTTTCAGGGCCTGCCGCCTCAGTTATGGGCTCTTTAATGTATCTGCGTGCCTCTAACGCCATTTATTTTGAAGTTGGGGGAACCACAACAAATATCGGAGTCATTAAAAACGGCCGTCCTGGTGTTGACTATGCAAAAATTGGAGGTCACGATACATATGTCAGCTCTCTTGATGTCAGTATACTGGGATGTGCAGGCGGTTCTATGGTTCGGATCAGCGATAAAGAGGTCGTGGATGTAGGTCCCCGATCCGCCCACATTGCCGGTTGTGAGTATGCCTGCTTTACACCGGAAGAGGAAATTGTTGATCCAAAGATTCAGCTTGTAAGTCCGAAGAAAGGTGATCCAGATGACTATGTAATTATCTTGTTGAAAAATGGCAAGAGAATATGCTTTACCAATACCTGTGCCGCTAACGTTCTGGGTCTGGTGGAGGATCAATATTTTGCTCACGGAAGTGCGGAATCTGCCCGTAAAGCAATGCAGCCGGTAGCAGATAAAATGGGAATTACAGTTGAAGCCCTGGCGACACAGATTCTGGAAAAGGACTATGAAAAAGTCAGCAGCTGCATCAATGCTCTGGCAGAGAAATACCAGCTGGATAAAGAAAGCATGAGGCTGGTGGGCTGCGGGGGAGGTGCGGCCTCCCTGGTTCCCTATTGTGCAAAGAAGATGGATCTTCCCTACAGTATACCAGAAAATGCTGAGGTTATATCTTCAATCGGTGTGGCGCTTGCCATGGTAAGAGATGTGGTGGAGCGTGTTATTCCAAGTCCGACGAAAGATGATATTTCCAGGATTAAGAAGGAAGCAGCTGATATGGCAATCGGCTCTGGTGCTGATCCTGAAACTGTAGAGGTTCATGTGGAAATTGATAATCAGACGGGAAAGGTTACGGCAATTGCTACAGGCTCAACTGAGGTTAAAACAACCGATTTGCTGAAGGAATGTGATGAAGAGGAAGCCTTAGCACTTGCAAAAGGGGATATGGGATCAAAAGTCAGCAATATAATGCTTGAGAAGAAAATTGAAAAGTTTTATGTGTTCAGCGGAACCTTAGGTGATTTTACGCCAATTCGTATTGTTGATAAAAAGGGGTTTGTTAAAGTTCAGTGCTCCAATGCAAAGGCAATAAAATGCAAGGCATCAGAATATGAGTCCGTTGTAACGTCCATGTGGAATGAACAGGCAACCTTTAAGACCGATTCTGTTTTAAGGCCGGATTACTTTGTCTGCTATGGGCCAAGAGTCAGTGATTATGCTTCAAACGAGTTGAATCAGATTTTGCTGCTTATGGATCTGGATTTAAGTGACAGAGGCGCAGAGGAAGAAATTATTATTGTAGCGTCTATTGTGGATACTAAATAAATAGCGATTATAGATCTGGGGATAAGGAATGGAAGCAGGGCAGAAAACAATTACGGATATGCTTTACAGCCTGGCAGGCATACCGCTTGAGGCATGGGGATCCTATGCCTTTTCCCGGGATCCGGTCAATGCAAAGGTAACTTCCGGGCAAAGGCGTGATTGGACCAGGAAAGCCATCGCATGCGGAGTGGAATATGCACAAAAAGTAATTCATGAATGCGGCAGCAGGAATCCGGATATGATTTGCAGGCACTTCGGCTTAACGATATCCTGCTTTGAGTTTCAGCAGCAAGATGGAAGGCTGCTGTTTGCAGAGTATTGGGAGCCTGACAGGATTAACATATACCAGGATGCGGTGCAAAAAGGGCAGGAACTATGTGAAACCGAAAGTATACCAGAAACAATGGTTTTAAAATCCGAAATAAGAAGTATCCTGCTGGCACATGAAATATTTCATTTCCTGGAATACAGATATAATCAGGATATCTTTACAAAAACCCAAAAGATACGTTTGTGGTCTATAGGACCGGTGCATAATGATTCCGGAATAATGGCTCTGGGAGAAGTTGCCGCTATGGCATTTTCACAGAAAATCAATCATCTGTCTTATGCTCCATATATCATAGACTTGCTTTTGACTTATGCATATTGCCCGGCATTTGCCAGGGAATTGTATGAAGAAATGATGGCGCTGAATCTGGAATAAGTATATCTTGCAGGGACGGATATGGAGGAAGAGATATGAATGAAATTCAAAGAAATGCGGTTATTGCATATCTTTCTAAAGAAAGATATGCAAATGATATAGAACATGGAGTAAAAGTTGCAGATTTACTGAAACAAAGAATCTTTGTATTTGATAATCCGTGGGATTTGGAAGCTTACCCGGAACCAATGGATTTTGGCAAAGAAATTTTATGGGGTGAGACTCCCAATGATGATCCGGAATTTGTATGGCAGATGAACCGGCACAGGAATCTTATGGCCCTTGGCCAGGTTTATGTATTGACGAAAGATGAATCTTACGCTTCTGCTTTTGAAGACATTATTTTAGACTGGATTCGCAAGGTCCCTTTGAATGAAGAAAATAAATCCAAGGGATACCGGAGTCTGGAAGCCGGTTTTAGAGGAGATTATCTGCCAAAGGCCATTGGGAGTTTTATTGACTCAAAAACAATGAAAGAAGAAACCTGGTCACTGATTCGAAAGAGTGTGGATGAACATATTTCTTATTTACTGGCTGACTACACACCAAAAAAGCAAATATTAAACTGGGGCGTTATCGAAGCATGCGGACTCTTTGGCTTTGCAGTTTTGAAAACCCGGTTAAACCCGGAGTATTCTGTCAGTGAAGCCATGGATGTAATAAATACAGCCTACGAAAGATTGAACCTGGCAGCAAAGCTTCAGGTTATGAAGGACGGCTCTCAGTGGGAACAGTCGCCGCTATATCATAATGAAGTGCTGCATTGCTTTTTAGATGTTATGGCTCAATCAAAGCGCCTTGGACTGACGGTTCCGGAGGGGATCACCCAGGCAGCAGCAAGGCTGGCTTATGCCCAGGCGGCTTTTATGAAGCCTGATGGTAAATGCTTTCTCCACGGAGATAGTGATGATATGGATATGCGTCCCGCCCTTGCCCAAGCGGCCTGGCTTTTAAATGATTCAAGGTTAAAGTATTTTGCAGGTGATACCTTTGATTACGAGCTTGTATGGGAATTAGGGGTCGAGGCGGCTGTTGCATATGAACAAATGAGTGTCCAGCCTCCCCAGGGCTGCCTGTCCACAGCCTTAAGTGACAGCGGTAATTTTTATTTGCGTTCCGGTTATGAAAGAGACGGAAATGTTCTTCATTTTCATTGCGGAACAATGGGGGCATCACATGGGCATTTTGATAAGCTTCATTTTGACCTTGTCATGGATGGAAGGGACGTGCTGGTTGATTCGGGAAGATTCAGCTATGTATTTTCAAAAGGCAGAGTTGAATTTAAAGGCGGACGCGCTCATAATACAATCATAGTTAACGACACTGATCTGGGGAAATGCAAGGATTCCTGGGAATATGAACGGCTTGGTTTGCCTTTGAACAGAGGCTTTGAATTCCGCAAGGATTATGAACTGGTATATGGCGGCCATTTAGGATATATGCATATGGGAGTCTTTGCAAACCGTAAAATTATCTATATCAAGCCTGACATTTATGTAATTGCAGATGAAATATATGGATGTGATGAAATGAAATGTGAAGCTTTTTACCATTTCAGTGAAAATGGAATTATTGAAAAAGCTGGAGATGAAGTTATATATCGGGACAAAGCAGGGGAAGTATTCATCTGCAGCACATCCGGAGAGTCTGCAATAGAATATGCAGAGTCCTTTATATCCAGACATTACAATAGAAAGGTACCCAATCCCTGTATAAAGATTACAAAAAAAGGAAATGGGTTTGTCTCATTTTTTACTGTTATCAGTAAGCAGAAAATCCAGGTGGAACAGCTTCCTGTAAAATCAGTGATTACGGACCGGTTATTTTCTGAAGATATGGCAGAAGCAATCAGAATTAAAGGAGATAACCAAAGTTATATTGTTGGGGTATGCCATAAAGAGGTAATGTCACCTGCGGATATGATAACGGCAGGTGGGTGCCAGGGAATGGGAAATGTGATTGTCTGGAAAGAAGGAGAAAATAATAAAACCGGAGAAACCTTACTCTGGTAAGCAGAGGAAGGAAAGAAAAATAGAGTAAAAGGATACAGAGATAAAGATGACTGAATTGAATGAAAAAGTATGGATTGACGAAACCATTAATAAAATTAAAAACAAAATGGCATGGGTATGCGAGAAAAATAAAGATAAGGTTCCGTATACAACAAATGCAGATGGAAGTTATAATGATATGTCCCTTTCAAAAGATAAGGGAGGAGATATTGACTGGTGGACCAATGGCTTCTGGGGCGGAATCTTATGGCTTCTGTATCACGATACAAAGGATTGCTGTTATAAAGATGCTGCTGAGGTTTTAGAGAAGAAGCTTCAGGGCTGTCTGATGAGTTATTCCGGATTAAACCATGATGTGGGTTTTATGTACATGCTGACGGCTGTTGCTGATTACCGCTTCACCGGAAATAAAGAGTCCTTAAGAGATGGAATGCATGCTGCCGGGATATTGGCAGGGCGTTTTAATCCGGCAGGAAAATATATAAGAGCCTGGAATGAATATGCAGAGAAAGCGCCCCTTGAGGGCTGGGCAATTATTGACTGTTTGATGAATCTGTCTCTGCTATACTGGGCGTCTAAAGAATCCGGTGATCCCAGATTTAAGGAAATAGCCATGAAGCATGCGGATATGGCAATGAAATATTTTGTCCGCAATGATGGTTCTGTAAAGCATATTATTGAATTTGATCCAAATAGCGGTGAATATAAGTGTTCTCATGGCGGTCAGGGATATAAACACGGTTCCTCATGGACAAGAGGACAGGGCTGGGCCATATACGGATTTGTAATCAGCTATCTTCATACAGGAAAACAGGAATATCTTGAAGAAGCTAAGAAAATATCCCACTATTGCATAGCAGGTATAAATGAAGACGGACTGATTCCTATTGATTTCAGACAGCCTGCTGATGTAAAACTGGAGGATTCCTGCGGGGCATGTATCATTGCCGGCGGTTTACTGGAGGTTTCCAGCCATGTTTCTGAAACAGAGCGAGAATTATACCGGAACGCTGCTGTGAAAATTTTAAGGACAATCAGCCAGACGAGGGCTGACTGGTCTGAGGAAAGCGATGCTATTGTTCAGAACTGCAGTGTTGCTTATCATGATAATGGGCGCCATATTCCTCTTGTTTATGCAGATTACTTTTTTATTGAAGCAATGTATAAGTTAAGGGAAGATGAAGTGTTTATGTGGTAATAACTATGTGGAGAGTTTGAATTTTTCTATATAGGATTTTGAATTTAATTAATACATGAAAAGAGGCGGTGAAGGAAATATGAAAATTTCCTTCACCGCCTTTTTTCATTACTCCAGATTAAGTTTCTTTGACAGAATACGCTCGGTCCCGAAGAAAAATATAGCTAACTGAATTCCATTGAAGATTATAGAAAAGATAAATGCAAAGTGAAATACATAAGTCATGCTTTGGACACCGGGCATGGCATCAATGATATCAAAAAACGATTTTGTAGCAGGGTTGATACTTGCAATGATCATGAAAAGACCGCTGATAAAGCTGACAGCCATAGATATAGCGATAAAAGCCACAACAGACATCATGATCCGGTGACTGTTTGATAAATGGCCCAGAGCCATGGAAAAGTACATATGGAAAAGCTTGAGCAGACCGCTGACAATGAGTAAAATAACCGCCTCCAGCAAAATCAGGGGCCAGGAGGGTACTTCAGAAAGTACCTGACCAATGGAAGACCATACATAAGGAGAGGTAATTGCTTCAAAAAATTCTGCGGGACCAATGGAGCCCAGTATCAGAATAATAATAGATATAATGGCCGTCAATCCGCTGGCCAGTGACATCACAAATGCCGCCGTACCCTTTGCGGCAATTAGCTGCCAGGGCTTTACGGGAAGAGTAAACATTAAGTAGCCTTCATCGCACAAAAGCCCTTTATAAAATCTCTGAATAATAACAATAAGGGTCAGAACGCTTAAGGCAACCAAAACACCGAAGTAGACGAATAGGGAAATTCCCTGGATCAGGCTCAGAAGGCTGTTAAGGAACCCCAGGTTGTCAAGGTAATCGGTGAACAGAGAGCCGAAGCCCATAAATGCGTTAAGTATGGACACTGCGATCACTGCCAGGTAAATGGGCACGAGAGTGCGCACAATAGATTTAAATTCGTATTTACAAAGTTTTCCAAACATGTTATTTCCTCCTTTTCTCAATTGCTGTAGGCAAAAATCTCACGGAAGAGCTGGTCCACAGACGTACCTTCCTGCTCGCGGATATTGTCTACGGTATCATGGCGTACAACCTGCCCGTTTTTGAGAAAAATAACTTCATCCAGAACCCGCTCAATGTCGGAAATCAAATGTGTGGACAGCATGACAGTGCCGTCTTCGTTGTAGTTGGTTAAAATGGTATTCAATATGAAGTCCCGCGCCGCCGGGTCAACTCCGCCGATCGGTTCATCAAGGAGATAAAGCTGAGCCTTGCGGCTCATAATAAGGGCGAGCTGCACCTTTTCCTTGGTACCTTTAGACATGGTCTTAAGGCGGTCCTTAGACCCTATTCCCAGGGCCTTAAACATCTCCATGGCTTTTGGCCGGTCAAAGTCTGCATAAAAATCTGCAAAAAAATCCGTCAGATCACTGGCTTTCATCCAATCAGCAAAGTACATACGGTCCGGCAGATAAGAGATAATTGACTTGGTTTCCACACCAGGTGTGTTCCCGCCGATCACTAAAGTGCCGGAACTGGGCTGTAAAAGCCCGCATAAAAGCTTGATAAAGGTGGTCTTTCCGGAGCCGTTTGGTCCCAGAAGGCCTACAATCCGGCCTCTTCCCACAGTCAGATCAATATGGTTAAGGGCAGATTTTACCCCGTAAGTCTTGGTCAGGCTCTGAGCAAGAATGAGTTCCTGATTCATACATATTCCTCCTTTTTATTCTGCTCTGCAAGTAATTCATAAGTCTGTTGGTCTGTGTAGCCCAGAGCACGCATAGAAGCAAGAAAATCTTCCATTCGAGAATAGGCCAGTTTCTGACGCACGTCATGGATGAGGGACAGGTCTTCGGTCACCATCCGTCCCGCTGTACGCCGGGTATCCACCAGTCCTCTGCTTTCTAGGTCCGCCAGAGCACGCTGCATGGTATTGGGGTTAACCCCTGCTTCAGCAGCCAAAGCCCGTACCGTCGGTACAGCTGCGCCGGGAGCGTATATTCCGGATACGATATGCAGGGTAAGCTGCTCTGTAAGCTGTATCCAGATTGGCCGGTCATCGGTCAGTTTCCAAATCATAGTGCCGCCTCCTTTTGTACTATTGTATTAAGTGGTTAATACAATGATATGATTTTTTAAATCATTTGTCAACAGGAATAATAAAAATTTTGATTTTGTTATAGAAATCTTTCGCTTTTTATAAACAAAAGGAGGCCCAGCAGCTTTTTGTACTGCCAAACCTCCGTGTTTTAACTGTTTTATTCCGTCTCACCCAAGAGCTACGTCTAAAATCATCATAATCAAAAATCCAGCCATCACTCCCAGGGTTCCCGCATTGGAATGTTCCCCTAAGTGGGCTTCGGGAATCAGTTCTTCTACAACCACATATATCATAGCTCCGGCAGCAAAGGAAAGCAGCCAGGGCATAAGGGGAGCCACACTTCCTGCAATAATTACCGTAAGAATGCCAAATACCGGCTCTACGAGACCGGACATGCTTCCCCGGAAAAATGCTTTTCCGGAAGAGAGGCCTTCCTGTCTTAAGGGAAGGGAGATGGCGGCGCCTTCCGGAAAGTTTTGTATGCCGATTCCAATTGCAAGAGCAATGGCAGCAGAAAGGCTGGAAGAATCACCTCCCTGCTGAGCGGCAAGAGCAAAGGCCAGACCTACTGCCATACCTTCGGGAATGTTGTGAAGGGTAACTGCCATGACAAGAAGGGTAGTCCGCTTCCAGGTGGAAGAGATTCCCTCCGCTTCATTGTTCCTTGTCTGGCTCATATCCGGATGGAGATGAGGCAGAAGAGAATCTAAAATAATAAGGAATGCCACTCCCAGAATAAAGCCTCCTGCAGCAGGGATCCAGCCAATCTGCCCCATGGCTTCTGCTTCTTCGATTGCCGGAATGAGAAGAGACCAGACGGAAGCTGCAATCATAACTCCTGCAGCAAAGCCCAGAAAAATCTTCTGGATAGACTGACTGACCTCATTTCGAAAGAAAAATACCAGTGCAGCCCCTAAGGTTGTCATAAGAAATGTGAAGCCGGTGCCTCCGGCAGCCCATAAAATTGGTGTCATATAAATCCTCCTTTTTGTATTTACTCAATCTATTTTCATTTGAGAGCTATCTTTTTTTAATATAGCACAATCTTCCATATAGTACAATGATATAAATTCTCTTTCCTTTTTCGACACATTTGTGGTAGAATAGACCTGATTTTACATAGGAAAGGAATCGGTTAAATGCATATTAATATATTATGGAAAAGGCGTTTTTCCCACTCCGCCTTATTGGCGGCAGTGGCTATGACACTGTTGTCGGGATGTGAAAAGACGGATAAAGCAGCAGTTTCGGGCCGGGAAGCTACACCCTCCATTGTGACTATAACAGAAGAAAAAAAGGAACAGCTGGTCCGCATTCTGGACCAGAGCGGAGGATTGCTGCCGGAAATAGAAGATGTCCCGGAATTAAAGGAAAATCCCATTCCTGAGTATCTGCGAAACGGAGTGGAGCACCCTATTGTGGCAAGCCTTCAGGAGCGTCTGATGGCCCTGGGTTTCATGGACAATGATGAACCCACCCATTACTTTGGAAATGTGACGGATGCGTCTATCCGGACTTTCCAGCGCCAGAATGGCCTGGTTCAGGACGGAATTGTGGGACCTGAAACCTTAAGTGCCATTATGTCCCCTTCTGCCAAATACTACGCAGTATCAAAGGGCGTAGAGGGGGATGACATCTTAAGAATCCAGACCCGTCTCTATGAACTGGGGTATCTGGCCGCTTCTGCTCAGGTAAACGGAAGCTTTGGAGATGAAACGGAAGGTGCCGTTAAGAAGCTTCAGGAAATCAATGGCCTGACAATAGACGGCAAGGTGGGACGTCAGACTACATACCTGCTTTACAGCGATGATATAAAGCCCAATTTCCTGGCCTACGGGGAAAAGAGTGAGGTGGTCTTATCTTCCCAGAAGCGGCTTATGGAGCTGGGATATCTTACGACAGAACCGGACGGCGCATATGGAGCTGATACAGTGACGGCGGTTAAGCAGTTTCAGTCCCGAAATGACCTGGTGGTAGACGGTTATCTGGGGCCTTCTACCAGAATCACTTTAACCAGTGCCCAGGCCCAGCCAAACGGCATGTCTTTGGGAGAGCAGGGGGATTCTGTCACCAGGATACAGCAGCTTTTAAATAAATACGGTTATCTTGCTTCGGCCAATGTAACTGGCTATTACGGCGAAGTAACGGAAAAAGCCGTAAAGAATTTCCAGTCGGCAAATGGACTTGGAGCAGACGGTTCTGTTGGGCAGCAGACTATGGCAAAACTTACGGGAAGCGGTGCCAAGTCAGCAGGTTCATCGGGCTCATCAGGTGGCTCAGAAAAGAACGGAACTGTTAAGGGCGGTTCAGGGGTGAGTGGTCTTTTATCCATAGCAAGATCCAAAGTAGGACGCCCCTATGTATGGGGATCAAAAGGCCCCGGCTCCTTTGACTGTTCCGGGTTTGTGTACTGGGCTTTAAATCAGGCGGGAGTGCGGCAAAGCTATTTAACCTCTTCCGGCTGGAGAAATGTAGGAAAATATACGAAGATCACCAGCTTTGGAAGCTTAAAGGCAGGAGATATTATTGTGGTCAGCGGCCATGTGGGGATTGTATCAGGAGGGGGAACCGTTATTGATGCTTCATCCAGTCACGGAAAGGTGGTGGAGCGCTCTCTTAGTTCATGGTGGAAAAACAACTTTATCTGCGGATGGCGTATATTCGGTTAAGAACGGCTAAGAATAAGGGGTATGAAAATGCAGAAAAAAACAATTAATATGATAACAGATTCTCCGGGAAAGGCTCTGCTCATCTTCGCCCTTCCCATGATTCTGGGAAATTTATTTCAGCAGCTTTATAATATTATAGACTCTGTGGTAGTGGGGCGCTTTATAGGGGAAGAGGCCTTGGCCTCTGTCGGGGCATCTTATTCCATTACCAATGTTTTTATTGCCATTGCAGTAGGGGGAGGTATAGGAAGCGCCGTGGTTATCTCCCAGTTTTTGGGGGCAGGACAGGTGGGAAACATGAAGACCGCCATATCCACGACTCTCATCAACTTTCTGGTAGTGGGAGTCGTGCTGGGCGGTCTTGGGCTTCTTTTTAATACTCAGATTTTAAGGTGGATGAACACTCCTGAAAATGTTCTTCATGATGCGGCTATGTATCTGGGTATTTACTTTATGGGGCTGCCTTTTTTGTTCCTCTACAATGTGCAGGCATCGGTTTTTCAGGCGATGGGAGATTCCAGAACACCCTTGTACCTGCTGATTTTCTCCTCGGCTTTGAACGTGGTTTTGGACCTGGTTTTTGTAATCAGGTTTTTCATGGGTGTTCCGGGGGTTGCCATTGCCACCCTTATTGCACAGGGACTATCTGCCGTGCTTTCTTTTGTTGTTTTAAGAAAACGTTTAAAGTCCTATGAGACGGAAGAACCTTTCCGGCTTTATGACTGGAATATTACCCTTCAAATGATGCGGGTTGCCGTTCCTTCCACCCTCCAGCAGTCCATTGTCCATGTGGGAATGCTTTTGGTACAGTCAATAGTCAATGTATTCGGGTCTGCAGTCATGGCAGGCTTTGCTGCAGGTACCCGCATTGAGTCCACCTGCATTGTGCCCATGCTGGCATTAGGAAGTGCTATGTCCACTTATACAGCCCAAAACATGGGAGCAGGGAGAACGGATCGTGTAAAAAAAGGATACCGGTACTGCTATGTCTTTATAGGCTTTTTTGCAGTGGTGATCTGTCTGCTCATGTATTTCTGGGGAGACATTCTGGTCCGAAGCTTTTTAAAGGAAGGCAGCGGAGAGGAAGCCTTTGGAATAGGGATGGATTATATTCGGTTTATTTCATTTTTCTATGCACTTATAGGGCTAAAGTCGGTTACAGACGGACTCTTAAGAGGGGCGGGAGATGTTGCCGTATTTACTGTTGCTAATCTGGTAAATCTGGCCATACGTGTGTCCTTTGCAGCAGTTTTTGCTCCTGTCATAGGTGTCCGGGCTGTCTGGTTTGCAGTTCCTATAGGCTGGCTGGCTAATTACCTCATTTCATTTTTCAGGTATATTACAGGAAAGTGGGAGAGGATACGGCTTATTTCTTAATAGGAAATGCCACCTCTGCCTTAAATAAATCCCCGTCGATATAAAGGTTAAAGCTTCCATCCTGGAGCTCAGTCAGGCTTTTGGCAATGGAAATTCCCAGGCCGCTTCCTTCGGTGGTCCTGGCAACATCACCGCGGACGAAACGTTCGGTCAGTTCGTCCGCCTGAATGTTTAAAGGATTTTCAGAAATATTCTTCATGGTGAAAACAGCCATGTCTGCCTCTCTTTTCATATCTACATATACCCGGCTTCGTTCCATAGCATATTTGAATGCATTGTTATAGAGATTTTCAAGGACTCTCCATAAATATCGCCCGTCGGCTTCGATCAGCATAGATTCATCGGGCAGGGAAGACACCAGCTCCAGATGGCGGAGAGCGAACTTTTCTTCAAACTCCCCGTTGGTCTGATAGATCAGTTCCACAAAGTCAATGCTGGTGATTTCCAGCTTTAAGTTGCCGGAACTGGCCTTGGAAGCTTCTACCAGATCTTCGGTCAGAGTCTTTAACCTCTGAGTCTTCTGCTCTAATACTTCTAAATACCCCTGAATTCTGGGTTCTTGAATCTGTTCCCGCTTGATAAGATCCACATAGTTGATAATGGAGGTGAGAGGGGTTTTGATATCATGGGATACATTGGTGATAAGATCTGCCTTTAACCGCTCGCTCCGCACCTTTTCCTGAAGGGCTGTTTCCAGTCCAAAACTGACGTGGTTAATATTTTCCGCCAGCTCCCGTTCTTTTCCGTTGAATTTTTCTGTATCGATTTTGTAAGCAGTCTGGCCCTGTGAGATATTTAATAAGGCATCATTGATCTGGTCTGTTTCCCAGGCATTTTTATACATCTGATGGAAAACAAGAAAATTCAGAGAAAGAAACACCAGGACTAAGGCGCCCATGAGAATTCGGGAGGCCAGATTGTCATAAGTAAACAACAGGAAGGAAAAGGCCAGGACCATTACAGTATTAAAGCCTGTAAACAGGCTGTAAAAAAGCATAATCCGGGAGGTAAAGCGCCGGTCCTTCACGTAGAGAGATATATTTCTAAGGATTCTGAAGGTCAGGCTTCCGTTCCAGAGAGTACCTGCCTGATATCTTTTCAAAAGGTTTAAAGCCCCCATCAGGCCTGACGTGTAATAAATCAGGACCTGCAGAACCAGCTCTCCGTAGTGCCACTGCTCATCTGGAAGAAACAGATGAATGACTTTATACGCCAGAAACCGGGAGATCAATACGGCGAGGGCGGCAGCGGCCAAAAGGAGAAGGAGAAAACCTTCTCCGGGAAGCCGGTCCATAGGGCCAAGCTGGCCCGGGCCCTGATTATGGACCTGATGAATGGTCAGGCTCACCATAAGATACAAGGTAGCCATACAGCCCAGTATTCCCAGACATAGACTTATGATCCCTATAATAAACAGCAGGCGCATGTGTTCATAGTTAGCAGCAGCCTGGGTGTAAGTATCTGTATAAGGATATGAAGTATCCACAGCGGCGAGCATGTGGTAATTACTGTTATTATAGGGGTTCCTGTTTTCCAGCTGGGAAGAAATATTCTTGGGAACAATGGTCAGGTTGGAATCTACATAGAGTGCTTCTCCAGTGACGTAAATATATTTTCCCATGAGCTTAAAGTCTTCTAAGGATTTCCCGGACACATTTGCGTAAAGCTTAAAATCCTGATCTGTGTTCTGATAGCGGACTTCAAATTTTAAATTACTGGGATTTTGGATAAAGCGGTAATAAAAGGAATAGTAATTGCCCAGATGGGAAAGAACTTCATAGGAAAGCTGGTCCAGAGAGAGAAAAGAATCTCCGGGCTCTGCAGCCTGAAAATCAGGTTCGTAGGCTCTGTAATCTACTCTTACGTCTAAATTCCCCTCACTGGAGGCAGGGCGGTTTCCGCTCACCTTAAACTGCTCATTAAGATAAAGGCCAAGAGATTTGGCCCGCCGGATCATTTCGTCCACCGTATACTGTTTCACTATTCCAGGCCCTTCGGTGACCTGAATAATGGGCTTTGTGTAATCCAGTTTTCCGTCGGTTTCGAACACTTCCTTATATTTTACATAGTTGAAAATCTCATCGATATCAGCTTTAAACTGCCGTGTAAAGGCAGGAGTATCTTCATAAGTCTCCTGGGTGATCCAGCGGATACCCTCTCCATAATGCACATTGTTGTACATGATGGTAACACCGATAACGATAAAAAGGGAGAAAAGTACATGCAGGATGACCGCAGCTTCTTTTTTCTTTTTCATGGGAACTCCTATTGTTTTTCGATCTTGTAGCCAACTCCCCACACCACCTTTAAATAGCGGGGCTCTCTGGGGTTGATTTCAATTTTTTCTCTGATATGGCGGATGTGAACAGCCACAGTATTGTCCGCTCCAATTGCTTCCTCATTCCAGATCTGCTCATATATTTCATCAATGGAAAATACCTTTCCGGTATTTTTCACCAGAAGAAGAAGGATGTTATATTCAATGGGAGTCAGCTTGATCAGTTCCCCGTCCACATAAACTTCTTTATTGTCGTCATTAATCGCCAGGCCTCCGCATTTGTAAACCTGCCCGGAAGGCTGCTGGTTCATATTTCCAAGCTGAGTGTAGCGGCGAAGCTGGGATTTTACTCTGGCTACCAGTTCTAAAGGATTAAAAGGTTTGGTGATATAATCGTCTGCCCCGATGTTTAATCCCAGAATCTTATCCGTATCCTCAGACTTTGCGGAAAGGATAATAATGGGAATGCTGCTGGTTTCACGGACCTTTAATGTGGTACGGATACCGTCAAGCCCAGGCATCATTACATCCAGAATCATTAAGTCTACTTCGTTATCCTCTAAAAGTCCCAGGGCCTCAAAACCGTCATAAGCCTTGATTACATGAAAACCTTCTCCTGTCAGGTATATATCAATTGCTTCTACAATTTGCTTATCATCGTCACATACTAAAATATTCTGCATATCAAAACCTCCTTTTTCAACATTATACAACGAAGGCAGTCAAAAAGCATATTACTTTTTTATGACTTTTCTAAATCCTATGTTTATGCGTGTTTGAGAGGTATGATATTATCATTTGACTGCATTTTGACTGCATTGTAATATGATTCCAGTTTATCCACTTTTCCATCTGCGTATCCGAAATGTGTGTATGTAACCAAAGTTGTTTTATACCATCGTGTCCTAAGAGGTATTTGAAGGATTGGAGGAAATTGCAGATCCCGGCCAGGGCGCAGAACGGCCTTCCGAAAGTGGAGACGTTGCGGATGAATTTTGAGCCGGCGGAGCAGATGAGGAAGACTAAATAATGCTATTTATTTTTTCTTTGGAGGGACAAATATTATCCAAAGATCAAAAAGAAAATCAATTATATCTATGGCTATATCAAGCAGACTATACATTTTAAAATCTCCTTTTTTAAAGTATATAACAGATTGCTTAAAAATAATAGCAGGTTGAGTATTAAGAGTCTTTTACAAATTAGAATTTCAGAAAAAAGAAGGTACGTTATGAAATTTGAGATATTGTATTTGCTGGCAAGATTGAGGCATGTGTTTCCGGACAATCACAAAGGAACATTCGTGTTTGGCAAGCCAGAAAAGGATACAGTCAAAGAAATGTATTATTGAGGCGGATTTGTTCCGTATCGAATTAACAATCTCGTTACGTACAGATAATTAGGATTTGACGGAGGAAGGAAATAATATGAAAAACTATGAATTAATTGCATTGCTTGAGATGTTTCCAGCAGGAGCAACGGTGAGGTTTTGCGCAGGGGTAACAGATTCACAAATTGATGAACAGGAACCAGATTGCAGTGTGGTTACGGCAGACATCACCGACATGGATTTTGATGATAGCAAGAAAGCGATAAGTTTATTTTGATAAGTCCAGCATTACATAACCTTCCGGCCTGACTGGCAGTGGGGGGCTGGAGGGAGAGAGGATATTATTCTTTTAGATACTTAATACAACATAGGAAAACCATGACATATACAACATACTTAAATATTTCAAGTATTGGAACAATCAAAGCTAAAAAACTGAACATGGGAGGCCTCCTGAAATTTTCTTTAATACAATTATATTATAACAAATTTTAAAAAGATAGTAGGCCATTTATTAAGATTGTTTACAAAATTAGGATCTGACAAAGCAGCGTACATTGAAAACTTAATATTGATAGTTGGTAGTGATAGGAGTATCATTGATTTATAAAATCGGAATTTATAAAAGAAAAGGGTGGTTTGATTTGGAAGATATACTAATCCTAATATTTATGGGTGTAATTGGTTTGTTATTTATGTATTGGGGATTTCTTCTATGTGTAAAAGAGAAAATAAATATTATGCATGATTACCATTATACAAAAGTTAATGAAGCCGATAAAAAAGCATATACACAAATTATGGGAATTGCAGTGATAGTGATAGGTGTTGGTTGTTTATTATCTGGCGTGGCAAGCCTGTTTATCGGCGGTGCAAAAAGCGGTATTGTGTTTGGCGGCTTCTTTGCAATTGGTATTCTTATGATGTTATACGGGCAAATAAAATATAATCATGGATTATTTTAAACGCATCTTAGTCAGTCTTTGGGTAAATTTCAGTTTAATAAAGGCAATTGTAAACTACTAACTATCAGTATTCGAGCTGGTAGTTTTTTATTGTCAAAAGAGAGGAGATTAAGATGGTAAATCAGAATGAAATGGAAAAGATCGTTGCTCCCATGTTGGAGAATGTATGCGATAAGTTGTGCCGGTGGCCCTGGGAGATCACCGATCAGGAAGAAATGAGCTGGATTTGTCATGAGTGCGAGCTGGAGAAATATGCAGTTCCAACTCCTTATCAGCCGGTGGAGCAGATGAAGTTGGAAAATTAGAATTTATAGCTAGCTAGAATAGGAGAACAGTGCATTTATCGTCTCTTATTCTCGCGCAAGAATAGATAGAATGGTACAGAAAATGATAAACCTATGAAAAAGTTGCCCACGAAAGGTATCCACCATAATTTAATGTCTTTTCTCTTGCGGTCAATAAAAATAAACGCTAACCAAGATAACCATGTAATAATAAAATCAGCAGCAAAAAATTTTGAAATTGGTGTGGAGAACCATTCGCCAACAAAAAGTGATAAATTAAGCCCATTTACAAGTAACCACGGCACAAAAATAGTAAATGGAATGATTGTTCCAAGAACAGAGAGTACTAAAAATAATTTTTTCATAAAGAGCCATCCTTTACCATAAATTTACTGACAAATTAAATTTATTATACTTATCTTAAAGACCAAAGTCAATAAATAAAGAAACGATTGAAGAATCAATACTATTAGATATGATACAAAAAGGAGTTGAAGTTTATTGCTTGTCTGATAGTGCAAAGTTTTGCGCATATGAAGTAGAAAGAAGCCCTTTGGATATTAATTCTTGATTCATGCTCAATGGGGTATGTTGGATGCACTCGAGATTGTAATTATTACACTGAGTAGAAAAATGGAGTAATGCGTCCAGTGTGTTCAGCATTACATAACCTTCCGGCCTGATCGAGGCCGGAGGAGGAAGGGAAAGTGCAGAGTGATTATTAATACAGAAAAGTTGCTTAAGGCCGAAGTATATGATTTTGATTCAGGGGCGGAAGCGTCCGAAAAGAAAGGCATGGGAGGGGGCAGCTGCGTTGTAAGAGATATTGGAATGTTTACTCTGCCATGTCCGGGGCACCCCCAATATGGTGAGATGAAGGAGGAAATCAAGAATATTCGGCGGCGCAAGGCGAAGCTGGAAAAGGAGATCAAGGGCCTGGGTATTGTTTCGGACTCTGTAAAAGGGACAAGATCTGATGGACCTATGGCAGTATAAAGATTACCGGGTGCCCCACGCCGGAATATTACCGGAAGAAATATGTTAGAGTGCCATTATGCAGAACTGACAAGAACGGTTTTTACATACGTCTGCCAGGTATAACAGTTTGGCGGCTGACGAAAGCCGACGTTCTTACGCTTTCTTCATGGCTTTTCAAGTCGGATAGAAAGCGGCGTATAAAAGTCAGTGTGTTGAGCGCAAAATGCAACACTGGGGTGCGGAACACATGATGGCGGCGATGGAGTTAAAACTTTTGCCTAAAACGACACTTATCCACAATGTTGTGGAAACAATTGTGGATTGATTGTTAGTGTCTGAAAATATGACATAAATATACAAATTATTACAGGGATTATAGTCGTTATTATTCACAGATAGAAAGGTGAGGTGAGCCTGATGGCTTGCTACTACTGGAGGCCATAAAAAGAGGGAAGGAAGTTGTTGACATTCTTGTGGAGAATGCTTTAAAAAGGGCCTTTGGCTATTCATTTAATGAAGACAAGTATGTAACAATTCCTCTGGATCAGACAGAGTATTTTGAGAAGCTTGATGAATATATGAATAAGTACAAGCTCGAACACCTAAATGCGACAGTTTCTGAACTAATGCTGGCGAGGGAGCAGTTTTCCAAAACCAAGACTATGTTGGTTGTTGTTGTGGCCATATGAAGGATGAGCTACATCTTGAAAGATGCGAAACATTTGTCCCGTTAAAGGAGAAAATTGATGCTTATATAGAGTATTATAATTGCTTTGGCTACCAAAGGGGGCTGAATCAAATGTCTTCCAATGAATACTATCATTACAAAAATACTGGGGAAAAACCCTATTAAAAAGGCCGATCCAACTATGGGCTGGATCGACACTCTCTTTTTTATTGTCCTTGACAAGGGGGCGGTTTATTAGTGATTATTCATATATTCTTTCTTTAAACGGTTAAATTCCGATTCTAATCGGTAATCATTTCTTTTTCTTATGTATTCAACAATACCATCCTTAAAAGACGGCTTGGCAAATTTAAAGATTCGGTACAGTAAGCGTATTCCCCAGAATAAAGAAAAGATGATACAAATGAGTACTTTTGTACCATAATCCCATATTACTCCGAATAACGCAAAGCACAATAGGATAAGGATATAATCCAGGACTTGGGATAATAGATTGTTCTTAATAGCCAGTCTGCGTTTTGCAAGTTCCAGGATAGTATTGTCGTCAGGAGTTTGAATGTTCAGGCTGCCATCAGAGTCAACATTTATTGAAGAATTAACACTTTGTACCATACTTTCTGTAGTCATTAAATTTTCCTCCACATATTGTAGTTTCATGCGAATAGTATCTTCAGAGATCCACTCTGCCCGTTGATTCTTAACAAGTTGCCGGGCACGTTTCAGATAAGTTGGTTCCAAAGATATATCTCTATAATCAACCACATTAATTGATTTGATATAAAATCACCTCTTTATATGTTTTTTGTTATGGGTGTCTCCCCGTGCAGTTCGTTTTTTATTATGGGTGTCTCCCCCTCTGCAAGTAATATCATATCATAGTTTTATTGACTGCTCAACATTTTCTAAGGGGTACATGGTGAAACAAAAAATGAGATTGATGCAAGCATCAAATTATACAAAACAGCCAGAGATGCAAATGGTGAGTAGGAGTAATAAGGAGCTGAACATCTTTACATCAAAAAGAACCTGTACCGCTGAGTAAAACGTAATCCGACAGGATAATGGAATCCTGGATACTAATTCATCCAAGGACTGAGTGTTACGCTACCCGAGATAAAAATTACAAGCTTCCTCATATCGTTTTTGAAGGAAAGATTATCTTTGTCCTGGGCATAGTGATAGTAATATTGCAAAAACATATAATTTGCATTTTTTTACTTATATTCTCCTTATTTTCAGTTCCATTTTAGTGGGTCCATTTTTTTGTACATTCCCAGTTGTGCAGAAATTCACATCTTGTCTAGACGTTCCATAATATATAATATAAATTAAAAATAAAAGAGGTATTATAATATGGGTTGCTTTAACTGGGGTAACAACGGAAATTGTTGCAGAGGTTGGAATAATTGCAGCAATAATAATAACAATTGCAATAATGACTCTTGTGCAGCAGAAAAGAGACGATGCTATTGTGAGGGCTATCGCGAAGGTTATCGTGAGGGCTGTAACAATGCTCCCTGCCGCCAGCGTAATGAAGATGGTTGCTAATAGTATTTTTATAGGCGGGTATCCGGTATTCCGGACCCGCTTTTATAGTAGAATTATATCATTTCTTTTGACTGTCTTGTACTTGGCTATGACTGCATTGGGAGTGACAGTTGGTGAAACCGAAAACATATTATCCCGTGGATTTAAGCCAAAAACTATGATATTAAAGGAATTACTTGCCCTCTAAGCGAAATAGCATATTACTTTTTTAGGGAGAGACAAAATAGTGCTTGAATATTTTGGGCTTTTCTTACATATGTTTTACCAATTCCGGAAAAAGGATGCTGTTATGAAAATTTATGTGGTAAAGCAGGGGGATAATGTGGATTCCATTGCCCGATCTCAGGGAATTCCAGTGGGAACGCTTGTATTTGATAATCAAATTGCACCTCCGTACCGCCTGGCAGTTGGTCAGGCTCTTTATATTGACGATGGAACTTTTGCAGAGGATAGAAGTCCCCTCTATGTTTTCGGCTATGCTTATCCATTTATAACATCAGAAAATCTTAACAACACCCTTCCATTTCTGACGGGTATTTATGTTTTCTCCTACGGATTTACCCAGGAGGGAGACCTGGTTCCTCCTGAAAGCCCGCCGGAATGGATGGTACAGCGGGCCCTGGAGTATGGGGTCAGGCCGATTCTGACACTGACGCCTCTGGGACCTGACGGGCACTTTAATAACAATCTGGTTACAACGGTAGTCCATAATATGGAAGTCCAGCAGCGGCTTATCTGGAATCTGGGCCTTGAAATGGCAGAGAAGGGATATGGAGGGCTGGATATTGACTTTGAATATATTATGGCAGAAGATCGGTTGGCTTATGTTGAATTTGTAAAACGAACCACTGAGGTCATGAACCAGTTCGGTTATCAGGTTTCCGTGGCCCTGGCCCCCAAGACCTCAGCTACCCAGGCAGGGCTTTTGTATGAGGGGATTGATTATGGGCTTTTGGGGGAGGCGGCTAACAGGGTACTGCTTATGGCTTATGAGTGGGGTTATACATATGAGCCGATAAGTTATAGGTAATAATTGATCCTGCTAAAACCCAGTGTTTCAGGGGTTTTCCGGGAGCCTTGGGTAAAATTGCAGTGTGAAGTTCGCCGTATTTCCGGCGCCTTTTTTATTTCTTTCGGTTTTTAAGTAGTCTACGTGGTCTATAACATTTCTTAGCATGGTGTTTCTCACCATGATGTCATCCACTTCCCAGTACACGTCAATCAGGTGTTTAATGGAGGGGATAAATTCTCTCTTGGCCAGTTCTCTGGCTGCGGTGCGGTCCAGTTCGTTTTTGATGTGTTCCAGTTCTTTTGTGAGATCGGATTTCTGGGCTTCCAAGGTTTTGTGACGTTCACGAAAGGTGTCAAGGGAGTAGATGCCTTGCTCTAATAAGTCGAAGGTTTTATTTAGCTGTTTTACTGTTTGATTGTACTTTTCCTCCAGGTTGCGAAGGGAGGATTCTAAAACGGCCAGTGTGGTTTCCCCTTCTTTTCTCTCTTTCTCCGGCCAGTCTATATTATGGTCTGGTATCCATTCCTTCAAACCTTCAATAACTTGCTCTTCGATCAAGGTGAGAGGGGAGGAGATGTTGCTGCACTTGCTGTTCGGGCAGCGCAGGACGGCGTAGCGGAGTCTGGTGTTACTGGGCTGCCTTGTCATTAAAGTGCCGCATTTGGAGCAGTAAACCAGTCCGGAAAGAGGATTCTGCAAGGCCGTGTTTGTGTTAAGGGGAAGAGGCTTACCCGCTCTGATCTTTTGTACCAGATTATATTTTTCTTCTGGTATGATTGCAGGGAAACGTCCCTTGACCTTTTCGCAGTCTGCATCCTTTGGCCTGGTTTCCACGATCTGACCGTTTACCAGTTGTTTGTGTACCTTGCGCCATTGCCAGCGTTGGTATCCGCAGTAGGTGGGGTTGCTTAATATGTCTATAATAGAGGAAGCTGACCAGGGTCTTCCGCTTCGGGAAGGGACATTTAATTCATTTAGCCGGTCCCGGATCTGGTAGGATCCGAAGGGAGTGTAACTACCGCCTTCCTGCAGCTCACCGGTGGTGTAGAGTTCATATATGTATTCCACAATCTTTGCCTGTTCAGGAGCAATATCCAAGGTGTAGCCTTTGTCTCCTTTGTGTTTTACTTTTTCATAACCGTAGGGAGCCGTTCCTGCTATGTACCAGCCGTCACGGAAAGCAGCAATACGGCCTCTTTGAATTCTTCGGTTAATGGTTTTATATTCACGGCGGGACATGAAGAGATTGAATTCAAAGTATTCTTCGTCAAATTCGTCCGAGGGGTCATAGGTTTTCATCGGGGTGATGATCTTAGTGTTACTAAATTTGAAGGCTTCAGATACGGTCCCCTGGTCCTTCGTGTCACCTCTGGCAAGACGTTCCACCTCCATGACAAGGACGCCCTCCCACATGCCCTGCATGACCTCCAAAAGCAACTGCTGCATTTTAGGCCGGGAGGATATGGTTTCTCCGGATACCAGTTCTTTATATGTGGCGCCGACTTCGAGCCCCATCTTTATGGAGAGTTCAGATAATAACTGTTCGTGGCGGGCGAGGGTTTCACCTTCGCCACGGGCTTCAGCTTCTTTGTCAGCCCGGCTTTTACGGAGATACATGAGGTATGGCATGAGGAGGCTCCTTTCTTGGTCTGTTTTATTTTATGGGGATAATAGGGGCTTAATTCTGATTTAAGGTATAAAAATAACGCCCTCTTGCCAGGACGTCTGAGAAATGATATACTTCCATTGATGATATGGATATATCTTTTCGGATTGTCCGGTGAGAGAAAATCTATGTAAGGCCGTTCCGGTTGGCGCCGGGGCGGTTTTTCTATTTCATGCACAATAATTTAGTTTAGGTTTGCGATGGCATAGTCTGCTTCTTCCTGCGTGAACTTTTCTCCATATTCAGAGATAAGTTGGTCATGAATGGCAGCAGGTGACATACTCATGGTGTCTTGGTAGGTCTTAGCTTTCTCTAATGCGTTTGCATTCCAGTCAGCTTGGACGTGATCAATTGCATATTGGGCCTCTTCTGGTGTGAATTTCTCACCATATTCCGATATTAGCTGATCATATACTCCTGCTTTTGACATACTCATTGTATCACTGTATGTTTTTGCTTTATTCAGCGCATTTAAATTCCAATCCATCTCAACGTTATCGATTGCGTACTGAGCAGCTTCTGGAGAAAATTTTTCTCCATACTCTGATGTTAATTGATCATAGATTCCCACCTTAGACATATACATTGTGTCGCCATAAGTCTTAGCTTTTTTCAATGCAGATTTATACTCAGCAGGTATAGAGGTATCTTCTGTACTAATCTCTGCCATGGTTGTTTCGACAACTTCTTTTTTAGATTCCGCATTTGCACTCTTTGGACTAGAATTGGCGGTCCTACTGTCTTTTTCAGCAAAACAAGAGCCAAGCAAGATAAATACGATAAACATAATAATAACTGTGAGGCATCCCCCTGATGCTTGCTTTTTCCGGCACTGTGGACACACCTTTGCGCTACGAGGTATTTCCGTCCTGCAATACTTACATGTTTTGGTTGTTGGCTTTTCTTTCCCCATACTCATTTCCTCTTTTCATTTGTCGTAATGAAGATATTATTTTCTTTTTCTCATCATATAGAACTATTCATGTATTTATGGAGTAAAATTAAAATTGCATATCTGAAAGTGAGTATCTGTCTTTAATGGGCTGGGGACTTATATCACGTTCATAAACTGTAGTTTCTTCATAACTATTTTTGTCAGAAGGCGCCTGATCCAAAAGTCGTTTTTCTGCCTCAAGTCTCTCCTGATCTAAAATGGACTGGTAGTCACTACTGAAACCATTATCCCCATTGGGATTTGTACAAAAACCGCTTGAATCGAAATGATAGGTTATGCCATTATCTATTAAGTCTGCGTATCTCATTTCTCCGGTGGGGTTAAGATAATACCACTTTCCGTTGATCGTGTGTATCCACCCGGTGCGCATATATCCACTAGCATCAAATAGATAGGTTTTTCCGTCGATAATCTGCCAATCACTTGTGGTAAAACTACCATTATCATTTTGATACCACCAGCCTTTTGTATCTTGTTTCCACTCAGCGGCTAGAGCTGCTGAACTCATTAATGCAGTCAAAGCAATAGTTGCGATTATTAATTTTGTCTTTTTCATCTCATTCCCTCTTTCTCTTTGGTTTTTTATTAAAAAGCCATAGGCTATTTTAAACTTAATACTCCACTGAAATCATTGTATGTACTCGTAGGTGTGGCTCAAATTGCAAAAAGTAATTTTGTACCATAACTCCAACTCCATGAATCTGACGATAATATTCAAGGGCTTCGGCTAAAGAATCTTCAGATACATCTAAATACTCTGCTATATCATACAGGTTTTCACAATGAGCTTTAAATGCTTCTATTATGCCTATAAGGCCTATTCTCTTATTGTATCCCCATAAGCGGGCAGCCCGTTCCTGCTTTATACTTTCAACAGTGTCTTGCTCAACGATGCGGCCTACGGAAGTGTAGTAGTGGCCCATTTCTTCGGCTAAAACATCAGCCTTTTGTCTAAGTGTTGGGATATCCCGGCGGATTGCAATTCTCTTTCCATATGAACGGCCATCAGCATATTGTAAATTTAATTCCCTTACCAACAACCCTTGGCTGTCGGCCTCCATCAGTAACTCTTCATAACTCAATAGTTATCCCCTACTTCCATAAATCATCATTTTTCATTAAATCATCATCGTGCTTTCGCATTTCATCAGTCACCTCAACATCCGTGCGTCTATGGGCAGCATCGGGAATCAGGTGTGACTTATCTCTTTCTGAATTTAGCTCAACTACTTTAGGGGAGTCGGCGGTCTTACAGCGATTATACTCCATCTCAAGAACTGTATCTACAGTATGTTTACCTTTATTATCTATTAATCGGTATTTATGTAGGAGGGTTTGTTCTGACAGAGAGAGACTAGGGGCTGCACTAGCTGCAGAGGATTGGTGGCCGCAATCCTTTGTTTTACGTTCCATCGGCACATCATGCCCCATTAGCCAGGCTTCATTGACATCTAAAGCTTTTGCAATTTTGTAAATATTGGTTTGCTTTGGTTCGTATTTTCCAGAGATATAAGAACTTAAAGCTCCTTTGTTTATTCCGGTCGCTTCTATTATATCAACTTGCTTCATATTCCTAATAGACAACCCCTCAACAATTCTTTCAGATATAGACTTCATAGAACCCTCCTTTGCTATTCATATAATACCATGATTGTTCAGAAAACGCAACATTATAATTGATTAAATCATAATTTGGTTTTGAAAACTAAACAAAACACTTGACAAAGGTACGCGTGCATAGTATTATAAGATTATAAAGTTTAGAAAACTAAACAAGAGAGGAGGAGTGTAAATGGCATGTGATTATAGCAAGCTTAGAGGCAAGATAAAAGAAGTGTTTGGAACACAGGACGCTTTTGCAGAAGCCATCAACATAGGAAGGGTTTCTTTGAGCCAGAGGTTAACTGGGAAATTGGATTTTACGCAAAATGAAATTAATTCCGCATGTGATGTACTTGGCCTCAACAAAAGTGACATACCTATATATTTTTTTGCTGAAAAAGTTTAGAAAACTAAACAAAAGCGCTTTAGTGGCAGGTGGCAAATCAGATGGGAGGTGAGAGAGGTGAAGGGCTGGGAAAAGAAATTAGAGCAAGACAAAAGAGACTTAGAAGAAATGAAAAGAAACTATTCGATTGCACGAAAAAAATGCCGTCAATCCAAGTGGCTTTCAGTGGCGGCTTTGATTTTAAGTATTATAGCATTGATCGTTCGAATAATGCTTAATTCATAATAGTAACAATACTTATAATTATTGCAATGATTGAAGTGACTTTTGCGAATAAAGCATCTCTTTTTGCTGATTCAGCTTCGGACTTTGCAAAGGCTAACTGTTCACGCAGCACATCTACTTGTTAAGAAATTGATTCAGCTTGTTTTTGGGTATTTTGGGCAATGTCTTCTATAGCAGATATTTGATGTTCAAAATTTTCGGATAAATCGTCAAATTTTGTATCCAAATGCCTATTGATTTGAGCAGCGTCACTTACGCAAGCCTCTTGAAACATTTTCACTTCATCCGGAGTAATTTTGATTCTTGATATGCTTGGGGGCGAGTTAGGATATAGAAAGGAGCGAAGCGATGACAATAGTAAAACCTTCTCTCATATGTATTCCAGGTGGTGGTCTGGTACTTACAGTATAAGGAGAATTGGGAAATATTACAAGAAAGGATTTAGGATATATATGAAATATGCAGTAGATATAAAGCTTGATATGGTTACGGGACGATCATGTAAGTCCTGTCAAAGCCGACCTTGCTGTCCTGATCGTAGCCGGCGTTACCCGTTGTAAAGACTATAAGTTAAAAATCAGTAAAGGTGTACAAACCGTGTTACATAAAATCAGTTAGAAAGGGGTGGTATCGTGGCTGTAGTAAAGGAAATAAAACGAGGAGAAACTACTTTTATTTTTCACGATGATTACTGTAAAGATACAACACCTGAAGAGATTGAGGCCAGCAAAAAGAGACTTGGAGAGATAGCTTACCCTGCGTTAAGGGCGGCACATTTCCGCAAAGAGGAAACCGGCTGAGGCCGGGAATGTTGGACAAGCCTAAACTTTGAGAGAGGAGAAAGAAATATGGATAGAGGAAGGTTGTGGCGGATATGTTTTCGTATTGCCTATGACGATTACAAGCGTTATAAAGTCATTGCAATTGCTGAAGGTGTAGTCATTGTAGCCTTATTGTCAGCTCTGGCAGTAATTTTGTGAGAGGAGATACACATGCATCTGCATCTAATGATGGCAATTCCGATAGCCTTGATCTGGCGAAAGGACTGGTTTGCAGCCATTTCAGTTTGGGCAATTTATTGGGTAATCATTCTAACCGTGAGGAGGTGAAGGAATCATGAAAGTAAAATTTAGTATGCGTGAAAAGCTATATGCAGATGTTGAGTTTGAAATAGAGTGCGAAAGCGAAGATCAAGTAAGCGATGCCCTTGATCGGATTGGTGAAAATCGCAGCTCTGATGATATAGCGGTACTGCTGATGGATATCTTTGGATCAGAAAATGTTGCTACGTCCGGTCTAAACAGTACAGACAACATTTATCCCGCCGACGAATGCGAATTCTGGGATTGGATTGAGGATGATGAGGATGAAGAAACCCCAGGAGCAGCAACTCCCAGGGAATCAAGGTAACACGAAAATATATTCACCCTTAGTATAAGGGATTCGTAGGAGGAAATCAAGATGAATACAAGAATTGTCAATAATACAGTTGCGTTAGTCGGGGAAGTGGTATCCGATTTTACTTTTAACCATGAGGCTTTTGGCGAAGGGTTTTATATGATTGATCTGGCTGTTAAAAGGCTCAGCGATCAGGTGGACACCATTCCGGTAATGGTATCAGATCGGTTGCTTGATGTAAGCCGGAACTACAACGGCCGTACTATCCAGGTTAATGGTCAGTATCGTTCTTTCAACAAATCAGAGAGCGGAAGAAATCGCTTAGCTTTATATGTATTTGCTGGAGAAATTCTTTTCTTAAGATCCGATCTGGTTGACGCCAGGAACTCAAACAGTGTTGCTTTAAAAGGATTTGTATGCAAGGCTCCTGTGTTCCGGGAGACTCCTTTAGGAAGGGAAATAGCGGACCTGCTTATTGCCGTGAACCGTCCTTATAATAAGTCAGATTACATACCGTGCATTGTCTGGGGACGTAACGCCAGGTATGCTGCAGATTGTGTAGTAAGCGATGCCGTTGAAATTGCTGGCCGAATACAGAGCCGTGAATACTTAAAGCGCCTGAAAGATGAAACATTGGAGTCCCGGATCGCTTACGAGGTTTCTGTTTCTAAAATTGAACTGATTCTGGAATAAAAAAAGAAGGGAGAAAAGCAGTAATGTCTATGAAAATCAATCAGCTTGAAATTGAGAATGTAAAACGCATTAAGGCCGTGAAACTTGAACCATCAGCCAACGGCCTGACCATCATCGGAGGGCGCAATAATCAGGGGAAAACCTCTGTACTGGATTCCATTGCCTGGGTACTGGGCGGGGACAAGTACCGCCCATCACAGGCTCAGAGAAAGCAGTCCGTCATTCCCCCAAACCTTAAGATAACTATGAGCAATGGTCTTGTGGTTGAGAGAAAGGGTAAGAACAGCGCCCTGAAGGTCACTGATCCGAACGGAGAGAAGGGAGGCCAGCAGCTTCTTAATGACTTTGTGGAGCAGTTTGCCCTGAACCTTCCCAAGTTCATGGAGTCCGGTTCCAAGGAAAAGGCTCAGATCCTGCTTAAGATCATTGGGGTAGGGGACAAGCTCCTGACTCTGGAACGGGAGGAGCAGGAGAAGTATAACGAGCGGCTTACCATTGGGCGTATTGCCGATCAGAAAGAGAAATATGCCAAAGAGCAGCCAATTTATAATGATGCGCCAGTGGATTTAGTATCTGCTTCGGAGCTCATTAAGAGACAGCAGGACATTCTGGCACAGAATGGGGAGAATCAGAGAAAACGGGAACGACTCCACCAACTGGAACAGGAAGACCAGAGACTTATGGAGCAGATTCAGGATTTGTTAAAGAAGCAGGAAGCTGTCCGGGCTGATCTTTCCATTGCCAGAATGAACGCCAAGGACTTGGAAGATCGCTCCACAGCAGAACTGGAACGGAACATTTCTGATATTGAAGAGATCAATCGGAAGGTTCGGGCTAATCTTGATAAAGAAAAGGCCGAAGACGATGCCAGGGAGTACCGCAGGCAGTGTGACCAACTCTCAAAGCAGCTTGATGATGCCCGTAATGCAAAGAGTGAATTACTTAAAACAGCAAAGCTTCCCCTTCCAGACCTTTCTATAAAAGATGGGGAACTGGTTTACAAGGGCCAGCAATGGGACAACATGTCCGGCTCTGATCGGCTGAAAGTATCCACTGCCATTGTCCGGAAGTTGAATCCGGAGTGCGGTTTTGTTCTTCTTGATAAGTTGGAGCAGATGGATATGGAAGTGCTTAAGGAGTTTGGGGATTGGTTGGAATCTGAGGGTCTGCAGGCCATTGCCACCAGGGTCAGTACTGGAAAGGAGTGCTCAATCGTCATAGAAGACGGATATGTGGCAGGCCAAGAGCATCCGCTTATAGAAGATAAGAAAACAGGCTGGCAGAAAGGAGTATTTTAATGCAGATAGTCAGAGGGAAATTACCGGGGGCGAAAAAGATTGTTGCGTATGGCCCCGAGGGAATCGGCAAATCAACATTTGCTGCACAATTCCCGGATCCGGTATTTATTGATACCGAGGGAAGTACTAAAGATATGGATGTCGCAAGATTTCCTGAGCCCAGCAGTTGGACCATGATTTTAGAGCAAGTTGCAGAGGTAATTAAGACGCCAAATGTCTGCAAGACATTAATTATTGATACTGCGGACTGGGCAGAAATGCTCTGCATTACCAGTGTTTGCAACAAGAATCAGAAAAGCAGCATTGAGGAGTTTGGTTACGGAAAAGGCTATACATACATTCAGGAAGAGTTTGGAAAGCTTTTAAATCTCCTTACCGATGTGGTAAAGGCTAGAATCAATGTGATTCTTACAGCCCATGCAAAAATGAGGAAGTTTGAGCAGCCGGATGAGTTGGGGGCATATGACCGTTGGGAAATGAAATTAAGCAAGGGTGTAGCCCCTATGGTGAAGGAATGGGCGGATATGGTCCTGTTCTGTAACTACAAGACTATGGTGGTCAATGTAGATGGACAGGGTGCTCAGAAAGGAAAGAACAAAGCTCAGGGAGGCAGGCGTGTCATGTACACCACCCATCACTCCTGTTGGGATGCCAAGAACCGGTACGGCCTTCCTGATGAAGTTCCGTTTGAATATGGAGCAATTCGCCACATCATAGAAAGTTCGCCGGTCGGAATTCCGACCACGGAAGAAAAGAAGGTCACTCCACCTACTCAGCCGAAACAGGAAGACTCCGGGAGTTTTGTCAATCAGAGCCGAGAAGAGCCTAAAAAGGAAGAGAAAGCAGCTCCACCGGTGGAGGCAAAGTCAGAACCTGTAAATCCTCCGGATGTCAAGGTAGATGAAAGGATCCCGAAAGCCCTTCGTGATCTGATGATCCATAATCAGATTGATGAATGGGACATCCAGAATGTTGTTGCTGCAAAAGGATACTTCCCGGTAGATATGAAGGTTGCCGATTATCCGTCTGACTTTATCTCTGGAGTGTTGGTGGGGGCCTGGGATCAGGTTCATGGCATGATTAAAGAAATGAAAGAAAAAGACAGCTTGGTATTTAATTAAGAGGAGGAATATATAAATGGCAGATTATGAAGCAAAAGAATTAGGCTGGGACGATGAAGTAGAAAAAGGAGAAGGGGGTGGGAATTTTGTCCTCCTCCCTCCTGGAGACTATGAGTTTACCGTGGAATCTTTTGAGCGTGCAAGACATCCGGGCGGAGAAAAATCTCCGGCTTGTCACAAAGCTGTATTAAAGCTGAGGATTGATAGTGTGGAGGGAACAACGCTGATCACAGAAAGCCTGCTTCTTTACGATAAAATGCAGTGGAAGATTGCAGAATTCTTTCTTTGCATCGGCGAAAAGGAAGTAGAAGGCAAAGTAAGAATGAACTGGCCTGCAGCGCCGGGAGCCAAAGGTAAAGCAACCATTGAGATCACGCCGGGCAGAGACGATCCAAGCAAAAAGTTTAACCATGTGAAGCGGTATCTTCCATATGAGCCGAAAGGCTTTACAGCAGGGAAGTTTTAACTATGGAACTTAGAAATTATCAGTCAGAAGCAAAGGCTGCCATCTTTGAAGAATGGGACAAGGGCGTCAGAAGGACGCTCCTAGTCCTCCCTACGGGGTGTGGTAAAACAATCGTATTTGCTAAAGTGGCAGAGGATTGCGTGCGCCGTGGGAATCGGGTGCTGATCATGGCTCACCGTGGGGAGCTTTTGGAACAGGCAGCTGACAAGATCGGGAAAGCCACGGGCCTGGGGTGTGCCACAGAAAAAGCAGAAGAAACCTGTCTGGGGAGCTGGTTCCGGATCGTTGTCGGATCCGTCCAGAGCCTAACTAGAGAAAAGAGGTTAAGGCAGTTTCCGGTGGACTACTTTGATACCATTATTATTGACGAAGCTCATCATTGTTTATCTGACAGTTATCAAAAGATCTTAGATTATTTCAAAGGAGCCAATATCCTGGGCGTGACAGCAACTCCAGATCGTGGAGACATGCGAAACCTGGGGGAGTGTTTTGACAGCTTGGCCTATGAGTATACGCTCCCAAAGGCGATCAAGGCCGGCTTTTTATCCCCGATTAAAGCCTTGACTCTTCCCCTGCAGCTTGACTTATCGGGTGTGGGTATGCAGTCAGGAGATTTTAAATCCGGGGATATTGCAACGGCCCTGGATCCATACCTCTATCAGATTGCAGAGGAGATGGAAAAATACTGCAAAGAGCGAAAAACGGTTGTGTTCCTTCCTTTAGTAAAGACAAGCCAGAAGTTTCGGGATATTTTAAATGAAAAGGGATTTAAGGCTGCAGAGGTAAACGGGGACAGTAAAGACCGGGCAGAGGTCTTAGAGGCCTATGACCGGGGAAATTATAACGTCCTATGCAATTCTATGCTCCTTACGGAAGGTTGGGACTGTCCAAGTGTGGACTGCATCGTGGTCCTGCGGCCTACAAAGGTGCGCAGCCTTTACAGCCAGATGGTAGGGCGCGGTACCCGTTTATTTCCAGGGAAAGACCACTTGCTTTTATTAGACTTTCTCTGGCACACGGAACGGCATGAGCTTTGCCACCCGGCCAGTCTGATCTGTCAGGATGAGGAAGTAGCCCGGAAGATGACCGAGAATATCGAAAATGCCGGTTGTCCCGTTGATATTGAGGAAGCGGAGAAACAAGCAGCCGAAGATGTTGTTGCTCAAAGGGAAGAAGCACTGGCAAAGAAGCTGGCAGAAATGAGAAAACGAAAGAAAAAGCTGGTGGATCCGCTGCAATTTGAAATGAGCATTCAGGCGGAAGATTTATCCGGCTATGTACCAGCATTTGGTTGGGAAATAGCACCTCCTTCTGACAGCCAAAAGAAAGAACTGGAAAAACGGGGCATTTTGCCTGATGAGATAGACAATGCAGGAAAGGCCAGTTTAATCCTGGACCGTTTGCATAAACGTCAGGAAGATGGATTAAGTACACCAAAGCAGATCCGCTGCCTGGAAAAGTACGGATTCCAGCATGTTGGAATATGGAATTTTGATTCAGCCAAGAACATGGTAGACCGCATTGCTGCGGCGGGGTGGCGGGGTGCCCCTGCAGGTGTCAATCCGCAAGAATACAGACCGGAATAAGGAGACTTGATACATGGAGAGTACATACGACCTCATGGAGGTCCTAAATCATATAGCCCCATCAGAGCTTGATTATCAAGGCTGGGTCAATGTCGGCATGGCTCTGCAGCATGAAGGGTGTTCCGTTGAGGTGTGGGATCGCTGGAGTATGAATGACCGGCGCTATCATGCAGGAGAATGTGAAAAGAAATGGCGGGGCTTTCACGGGGCCGGTACTCCAGTGACAGGTGGAACCATTGTCCAGTATGCCAGAGATCAGGGGTGGACGCCTCCTTATGATCCAGGTACCGCCCTTGACTGGAACGACACGATTTCTGTGGAGGGAGTTGTGGTTGATAAAAACTGGGTAGAAGGGCGAGAAGTTGCCGAACCCAGACAGTGGGATCCAGCCAGGGAACTTATAAAATATCTGGAAACACTCTTTGAAGCTGGGGAGAATGTCGGCTATGTAATGAAAAGCTGGAAGAAAGACGAGAAGCATCTCCCGGCAGATAAAGGGTCTTACGATCGAACCGCTGGACAGCTCATTGAACTTTTGACGCAGTGCAATGGGGATATCGGTAGCGTATTAGGTGATTATGATTCTGAGGGCGGGGCTTGGATCCGCTTTAACCCCATGGACGGAAAAGACGCTAAAAATGATAATGTGACCGACTTTAAATATGCTCTTGTGGAATCGGACTCTATGGAGATTGAAAAGCAGCACTCTATTATCCGGGAACTAGAATTACCGGTTGCCTGCCTGGTACATAGTGGAGGAAAGAGTCTCCACGCCATTGTAAGAGTTGACGCTGTGGACTACCCAGAGTATCGGAAGCGGGTAGACTATCTTTATGAGATTTGTAAAAAGAACGGCCTGGCTATCGACACCCAAAACCGCAATCCCTCTAGGCTGTCCAGAATGCCCGGAGTCATGCGAGGTGGTCAGAAACAGTTTATCGTTGATACAAATATCGGAAAAGAGAGCTGGGCCGAATGGAAAGAATGGATCGAGTCCATTAATGATGATCTGCCGGATCCGGAAAGCCTGGAAGATGTATGGGAGAATCTTCCGGAACTGGCCCCGACCCTGATTGACGGTATGCTCCGTCAAGGGCATAAGATGTTGATTGCCGGTCCTTCAAAGGCGGGGAAATCGTTTTTACAGATAGAAATGTGTATTGCTATAGCAGAGGGTAAGAAGTGGCTTAACTGGAATTGTGCCCAAGGGAAGATCCTGTATGTAAATCTGGAGCTTGACCGGGCGAGCTGCCTTCATCGTTTTAAGGATGTGTATCAGGCGCTTGGCTGGGAACCTAGGAACCTAAAAAATATAGATATATGGAACTTAAGAGGAAAGTCCCGACCTATGGACAAGCTGGCCCCCATGCTGATCCGCAGGGCCGCCAAAAAGAATTACATAGCCATTGTGATTGACCCGATTTATAAGGTCATTACTGGAGACGAAAACAGCGCAGATCAGATGTCTAACTTCTGTAATCAGTTTGATAAAGTGTGTACGGAGCTTGGTGTGGCGGTAATCTACTGTCATCATCACAGCAAGGGAAGCCAGGGCGGGAAAAAGTCCATGGACCGGGCCAGCGGATCTGGCGTGTTTGCCAGGGATCCGGATGCGCTCATTGATCTCATAGAATTGGAAACAACCGAAGAGCTGATGAAGCAACAGGAAAACAAGGCGGTATGTGATGCCTGCAGACAGTACCTTGATAAGCACGTTCAGTTGGAAGATGATGTATCTCAGGATGATTTATGCAGTAGCTTCCAGCTCATGAATTACTGCGAAAACAGGCTTCCAGGAGGGCAATTTGAAGCTTTAAAGGTATTAGTGGAAGCTGCTAAGGCCAGAGTAAAAACAATGACCGCATGGCGCATTGAAGGGACTCTCAGGGAGTTTTCCAAGTTTGATCCGCAGAATCTTTGGTTTAATTATCCGGTTCATGAATTAGATCATTCCGGAGTATTGGGAGACATTCAGCCAGAGGCAGAGCAGGCTCCCTGGAAACGAGCAATGAATAGCCGTAAGCCAAAAGAGCAAAAAAAGGAAGAGAGAAAAGCAGCTTTAGAAACCTCAGTTGATAGTTGTAATTTTGGTGATCCTCCAACGCTTCCAGACCTTGCGCAGTCTATGGGAATATCAGAACGCTCTGTAAGAGATCGAATAAAAGAACATGGAGGCTATGAAATTGTTGAAGGAGTTGTACGGAAAAAAACGGAATAAGACGTTTTCTGCAACAACGATAAATAGTGCGGAAAAAAACAGAAATTAATGTTATTTGCCGTTGCGGAAAAAAACACTATATATAAATATATATATTTTTCCCCCGCAAGCGTGGTCACGGGGGTAGGAAAGGACGGGCTTAAGCACTGCCCGCCCTGTCCCTTCCCCTTCCCCATGACAAGGCGAATTTCAAAAGCAAGAATGATTTTACACATTAGAGAGGTGAAGTGATTGAAGGTGATTGAGATAATTGAAAAAGGTTATCTTCCAGAACAACAAAAACTGATAGATATTTTTAAGCAGCATGCACAAGGGGGTATGCCTGAACTTCCAATAGTCTTTAAACTGCCCAGGGGTTCAAAGTATCGGCAATACATTAACAGTATCCCTTGCAAGAGAATCGGTGGCAAGGATGAATATCATTTAATCTCAATGCAAGTCGTAGATTTTGTGAGGCTCATGGTAAAGAGCGGAATTGAGGTGAAGATCTATGAAGGATCAGAAGATGGTAAACAAGACTGAATTCTTTATGCCAATGAAAAAGGTCCCCACCGTGACGCACCAGCAGAAGCAGGTACATGTGGTAAATGGTAAGCCGGTCTTTTATGAGCCGGACGATCTAAAAGCAGCGAGGGCGAAGTTTCAGGCTCATCTGGGACAGCGCGTCCCGAAGGAGAAGTTTACTGGTCCGGTGAGGCTGATAACAAAGTGGTGCTTCCCTGTCACTGGCAAACACAAGAATGGGGAATACAAGACCAGCAAGCCAGATACAGACAATCTGGTTAAGCTCCTTAAGGACGTCATGACAGAGCTGCATTTCTGGAACGATGATGCGCAGGTGGCTTCTGAGGTGATAGAAAAGTTTTGGGCGGATCCTCCTGGGATATATGTGAGAGTGGAAAGCCTATGACAGATCAGGAGGTACAGAAAGGGTTTGAGGAAGTTTATAACAAGTTCTGGCTCAATTACCGTGGGAAGGTTGTCCCGAAGCAGTCGAACGAATGGGAACGCATGAATACCTGGGCAGTGGTCCTGATGAAGAAGTATCCCTTCATGAAGCAGGTGATTGCTGAAATGGTAGCGGAGTTGGGACAGAGAATGTGGAGGAATGAATGAAAATTATAGATCAGCAAGGCAAAGAACATTTTACTCATGAGGTGGGATTATCCGCGACTGTAGTAAAATGTACCCCGGATTCAAATCGTAGAAAGCGCGAGGAGCTGGGGCAATATGAAAGTACGCATAGAGCTGCGGAAGTTATGGCAGAAATTTATTTGGCCAGTTCAAGTGGAATAAATGAATTTATAATGCCTGAGAATTAGGATTTAACTGAATAACAGGAAAGGAGGCGGAGCGGTGGCCACCGTAACAGGATATCCTGGCTCCTTTCAAAAAAATGGAAAAGAAAGAATTGACCACAGAAGAGTGGAAAGCAGAAAAAAAGAAAAAGAGGGCACAGTTTACTGCAATGCAGAATCTCCTCTATGAGGTGAAGATTAAACGGGCAGAGCAGAGAGCCCATGAGTTTATAGCAGAATTGGATCAACGGGAATTAAATGCCCATGTAAGCGTAGGAGGCCTTGACAGTATAATCTTGTATTTGTGGCTTAAGAGCATAGGGATAGATGTTCCGGCCGTGTCGGTATCTTCTTTGGAAGATGGCAGTATTAGAAGAATACATAAGGCCTTAGGAATTATATCTATTGCGCCGGGGAAATCAAAGGTAGAAGTTTTAAATGAGGTAGGGTTTCCGGTCATATCAAAAAAGATAGCCGGACGCATTGATACGCTCCAACACCCTACAGAGAAGAATAAGACTGTTCGCCACGCAATCATTACAGGGGAATGCGGAGCGCAAGGACATTTTGCGAAGAACAGCCGCATGAAGTTGCCGCAAAAGTGGTTAAACAAGTTTGGAGGATATGAAAATGAGAACGAGGGTGTAAATTACCAGATACCGGATTTCCTTGTTTCAAACAAGTGCTGTCTATTCATGAAGGAACAGCCTTGCGATAAATGGGCCAGAGAGCATAAAAGCCGTCCTTTCCTTGGCCTGATGGCAAGTGAGGGAGGTCAGAGGGAAGAGGCCCTTATAGATCATGGGTGTAACTACTTTGGAAAGACAGTGATCCGCAGCGCACCATTTGCACCATTTTTGAGAGATGACATCCTGCGGCTTGGCTTAGAAATGGATAAGGAATGGAAGAACGGCGTAAGAGAAAAGGCAGAAGAACAGGCAAGAAAAGAAGGCCGGCTTAAGGAAGGAGACTCTTTCCCTGAATCAATCATACCAGAAATTTACGGCTCTATAGAGAAGAATGAGAAGGGATTGCTTTATACTACCGGGGCTCAGCGTACTGGCTGTAGCATGTGTGGTTTTGGTATCCACCTGGAAAAGCGTCCTCATAGGTTTGATAAGCTGAGAGAACGGAATCTAAAGGAATGGGAGTTCTGGATGTACAGATGTTGTGTAGATAAAGAAACCGGTGAGAGATTCGGCTGGGGCAAGGTGCTGGATTACATAGGAGTTGGTTGGGAAAATAAATGGAACGAGGTTCCAGAGAATAACGAACGAATACCAGGACAATTTACACTTGCTGATTATCCCGGAGTAGTTCCAGAAAATTAGAATTTACAAGATAGATAAATAGTACATTGACAATCGAATATGATAGTTGGTAAACCAGTCAACTTTCTTCTTAAAGATTACTTCAATTTTCAAGTAAGGCATATATAGTTTTTCTTTCTAATGTGATAAAATATAAAAAGATTAGTTATTGGAGGACAGTCTTATGAATGAAAATTTAGAATATGAATTTCTGGTTCAGGATATATTCCAAACATTGGCAAATGATAACGATTCTAATACCATAAAAGTTAAACATGACGTAAAAATGGTTGGTAGATCAGGACAGAAACATCAAATTGATGTCTATTATGAATTTTCATTTATGGGAGAAATACATAAAGTAGTTATTGAGTGTAAAAACTATTCAAATCCAGTTTCCATAGGAAAACTTCGCGATTTTTATGGAGTGCTTTCGGATATTGGAGATGTTAAGGGAATATTTATTTCAAAGAATGGATTTCAAAAAGGGGCTATTGATTTTGCCAGATTTTACAATATAACCTTAAAGGAACTGCGCTATCCTAAAGCTTCTGATTGGACGGGAAGAATAAGAGAAATCGTATTAAACATTCAGTTTCATAGTAAAAAAATTACGAATAGAGAATTTGTTTGTGATTTGGATTGGTATAAAAATAAATATGGTGATCAGAAAATATCTATAGAATTATCTGCATTAACAAGCGATGTTTTAATTAAAGATGAAAAAGGTGAAGTAAATACGAACTTGTTTGAACTTGAAAAGCAACTCGAATTATTAAGTAAAAAAGCTGAGACTGGCATAACTCAAGAATTTGCTTTTAAGGAATCATTTGTATACATTCCGGGACAAAAACCTCTAAAAATTAATGCCATAAGATATACGTATGATATTATAATATCAAATGAAGAAGTAAAGATTGAGGGTAATACAATATCAAAAGCAATCATGATTGATGTGCTTAATGGAGAACGAAGGCTTTTCAGCAAAGAAATATAAGTGATGAGCAATACAGAACACATGCATGAGAAAAAAACCAACTATCAACATTCGGTAGTTGGTTTTTTATTGCCAAAAGGAGGGAAAGATTGAGAAAATCATCAAAAGAGCGCCGACAGGAACAGGCGCAGATACATAGAATTACCATGGCGGAAGCTGCCAAGTCGATAAAGGGGCCAAGGCCTCAGACCTTCTCAGCGACAATGCCGCCTTATGCATATACAAGTTTATGCCCTGATCCGAATCTGCGGACCTCTCCGGCCTGTACGGCGGCGTATATCAGGGTAAGGAAGGAGCGGGAGAAAGATGAAAAAGACAGAAACAATGTTTCGCAATAAGAAATGCCCATGCTGCGGAAAGTTATATCCTCCTAAAACAGATCAGGAAAGATGTACTTGTGAGCGTGGAGGGTGGTTGCTTTCTGTAGAAGATTTGTACCAGCCGAAGGTGAAGGGAGGCCGAGTTTAATGGCAGCTAAGAAACTGTATGCGATGTACGCAGAAGGAACAAAGATCGGCGAGTATAGTTCCAGAGAGATAGCGGACCTCTTAAAGATTCCTCAGAATTCCGTTACGAATTATGCAGATACCGGCTTGCTGTATAAAGGTCGGTACGTATTTGAGGTGGTGTGTGAGGGAGCCGGGAAGACCAGGAAGGAACCTCTGCTTAAGGAGTGGGACAAGGTTAGAGTGAGGATATTGACAGCAGGGAGGTGACGGAGTGGGAAATGTAAGACCATTGAACCATAGCAAATATGGAATCAGTAAAAATCGTTTCTGGGAATTATATTACTGGTGTCTGCAGTATGGAGAGTGGAAGGATGAACTGAAATATAAGACAGATACAGTGGGGGCCATGGAAATTACCGACATGCCTACCAGCCATAACGGCAGGGACGCTACCCAGCAGCTGGCAATCAGGCGGGTTATGTTGGAACAGAATTGCCGGTTGATAGAGCAGACAGCCATTGAAGCTGATCCAGATATTTATCAGTATTTGCTTAAAGCAGTGACGCAGGAAGATGTAACATATTATTATCTAAAAATGGTAATGGATATACCATGTGGGCGCACCATGTACTACGAACGACGTAAAAAGTTCTACTGGCTATTAAGTCAAAAGAAATAATTTCAACAAGTGCGGTACTCACGGGACAAGTCAATATGATATTTTATTATTATCCAGAACTAGATAAATCTGGAAAATATATAGAACTGAGGAGGAAAAGTTATGTCAGATAGATTTTGTTTACAGCTGGTAAGTTGTGATAAGTGCGGTACAGAAAATGTGTATTCCACGGAGGAGACAGTATGCGGCACATGGATTGATGGCAAACCGATTTATAGAAAGGTGATTTCTGGAAAACTTGCTAACCAAAGCGGAAATGGATTAAAATTTGCAAATGTTTCTGGTCTTAAGATTGATCGTATGGTCAATTTGTACGGAAATATGAGTGACAATAATAACGATATTCAAATTACGCTACAGACATCGTACAATAAAACCGATGGCTTAAGCTCTGCAGTAAACATGGCTTATAGTAATGTAACAGGGGATATAGGATATCATTTGTTAGGTACTCAAGCCAGCTATGCGGGAGCTACAGCCTATGTAGTTATCGAATACACAAAACAGTGATACTCGAACGGCTGCTATACACAAGTATGGCGGTGTGCAGCCCCTATAAATTTAGCATTTGTCTGAATCTTGATCAGAAAATTATTAAAAACAAAAAAGAGGTAAATTATATGTGTAAAGATAAAAAAAGTTGTATTACCATCAACTGTGGGTGTTGTGGCAATGGTAAGGACGGTGATAGCACACCCGTTGGAACTGTAATCTCATATATGGGAACCAAGGCGCCCGATCATTACATGGTATGCGATGGAGCAGAATTCAATATAGCTGATTATCTTCAGCTAGCCCAGCAAATCGGGAGTGAATTTGGAGCAGTGAATTTTTTCGGAGGTGACGGAATTACAACCTTTGCCTTACCAGATTTGAGAGGTGAATTTTTAAGAGGAACTGGAACTGGAACAAGAGATTCCGGAACAGGTGAAGCTGTAGGTGTACATCAAGGTGCTACAAACATTCCATTTTTTGGAGGAGATAATACAAATAAATTTTGGATATATAGAAAACAACTGGACGGAATTAATACTCCAAATAATGTAGACAAAGCCATAAGTGTAAGTAATGGATATACATCAAGGGCGAGTATTTCAGGTGACTTAGCCGCAAATTGGCCTCATGATGAGGGTTTTACGAGTAGGCCAACTAATACAGCTGTCCTTTATTGTATTAAGTATGAATAAGACATTAAAGCAACGGCATAACTTTGACGGCTGCCAAGTGTAACAACTTGGCGGCTGATTGGCCCGGTTTATACTCTCCCCCAGACTTTTCCGGGCACATAAAGACATCCTAGAGATAGGGTGTCTTTTATTTATACCAAGGAATGGTAGCCATAACTAATATGTATTTTACAAAAAAGAACATATGTTCTATGCTAATTGTACATAGCAGGCTATTATTTTTTGGAATATTTTCCCTGTAGACATGTGATATAATTAAAGAAAAATGTCGAAATGGGGGAATTTGTGATGAAAAGTATAGGTTTGACTACGTATGGAATAAATGTTAGGGATAATGCAAGCTTAGAATATGAGTTGCATAACATATATGGTAAGTCGCTTATCGATATTATAGAGGAATTTGCAAGAAATAATTATAGAATATACGAAGATGATTCATCAGATGAATCTGTGTTTACGTATGACGAAATTAGAAAAGAAAAAGTAAAAAATTCTCAAGGCCAAGATATTTACGATGCATTATTTCTCAGAATAAAGACTGGAGAGTATGGTACGGAATCAGAAATTGTTGAAAGTAAAACTGGAAAGACCACATACCATCGTGGAGTGAGCCAAGCAGACGTATTGCCCTTTGGCTGTTGCATAATGGTACCTTGTGGATCATTTACTGGAGGTGTAATTTCGTTTCAATCACTTGGCCGAAATGGAATTACAACACTTATGAAAAAAAAGATTGATAGTTATCTAAAATCTATAAATACAAATCTCAGAGTTGTGATGGGGGCCATCGTCCCCAAAGTTTATATGGATCGATACTTAAATGATGGAATACTCCAGTCTTTACGCTTAATAAGATATGGCATACCTGATGAGATGGCCGAAAGATTAGGTGTTGATACTGGTGTTAAGGGGACGATTGAAGAGAGAGTAATTAAGAAACCAAGAGGTTTTATACGACATAAGATAGACGCTATCAGGGAATGTATGTCAGGAACTAAACGATTTGATGAAATAGTTAGTATTGAAAACTTTGAGATTGACGATCTTAAATTAGATTTTAAACTTGGGAAAAGATCAAAAACAATTAGTATGAGAAATTTGGACAATATTATTGCTGCTGAAGATATAACAGATGAAGTAGCTGTTGATAATGGAAATCCTATTTTTGAAAGTTTGACAGAAATTATGAAGGAAACTGCAGAGTTTTATTTGAGAGCTAAAGGGTTGTTGCTATTAGAGTAGTGGTGAAAGAGAGATGGGGATAATGGAAATTGTAAAAATAGCCATAAGTCCATATGGACTGCTAGTAATTTCGATAATAGTGTTAGCTATTGGGAGATTTGTGTTTAAAAAGAAATACCTTAATTGTTTTGATATCATTAGTAATCATTTCAAATGCTTTAAAGGTTCGAATGGCAAAATCTCAAAGATATCGATATTTCTATATTTCATTGTTCCTTTTCTAATTTCATTGTCATTGGTGCAGATTAGAAAATTAGATGATACAGTAGTAAACATTTTAACTATCATAGTTTCTATACTGACTTCTATGTTTTTTACGTTATTAATTTTTATTCTCGATATGCACAAAAAAGTTAAATATGATAAAAGTTATACGGCATCTGAAGCATTAGTATCTACTAGAGTACTTGAAGAAACCTATTATTCTATCATGTTTGAAATTTTAATCAGTGTCGCAATCTTGATTATGTGTTTCATAGAATTATTTGCTCAAAGCTACGATCTCTATAGTAGTATACTTATATATTATCTTGCATTTGTAATGTTAATGAACATGCTCATGATTTTAAAAAGAGTTTATAAAGTTATAGATAAGGATTTAAAAATGTAGGGGCGCTCATGCAATGTCTCTCTCTCCTTTTTGAAAACGCCTGTCGATTTTTAGTCGATGGGTGTTTTCTTTTCTGCATTGTGATGATATGATAAAGAAAAATGAGAAGGTGAAATCACGTATGGATTGGCTTATATTGGTTGCAGTGTTTTATGCATGTGTGTTACTGTATCTGGATATATTCAAATGGAATTGGTTATCGGGGCATCGAAGGAAAAAGTCAATTGGTATGTACGAATGGATTGAGAATAAATGGGGAAGCAAGGGTGTAAGAATAATAATTGGTGTAGTTGCAATGATTATTATTGTGATGGGAATTAGTATTTTTCTTTAAATTAAATAGAACACAGAGGCACCCACCCGGTGTCTCTTTTCTTTTACCCAAAACAGACGAATGAGATAAGGCAGCCTACTTGGCCACCTTATCTCTACATAATTCATCAAGGGTAATACCCAGGGCATCAGCTAGGAGAATAGCTGTAGATACCCTGCAGTCGTTTCTGTTTTCAACCTCCTGGATTGTTCTACGTGGTACTCCGGATATTTCTACGAGCCGGGGAACGGACAATCCCCGTTCAGTCCGAATTTCTTTTAATCGCATTGTTTCCTCCTTCTGGAGCAAGTAACATATACAATGGAGCACAGTAGCCATGCAGCCCATTTTATCCAGTCAAAAGCTGTAGGGTTTGAAAACTCACCATTAAAGCCATCATACAGAAGAATAACGGTAAGTACTGTCAATATTATGCGGTACAGTTTCATATTTATATTTGCAAATGAATGTGGTATACTATAGGTGAAGGAAAGAAGGGGCCTTAGCCCCTTGCTCTATTTCCTTTTCTTAGGCCTTTTGGATTTTTTCTCTTTTCTCGTCCGAACGATCAGGCAGATTGCAGTGACGATTGCGAGGAATGCTTCCGAAAGGTCTTTGATTATTTCGCTTATGGATTCATTCATTTGCTTACCTCCTTTCTATGATTTAATTATAGCACATACTATAGTGCTAGTCAAGGGGAATATATAGGTTTTACCACTGATTATAGGCATTCGTCAGTTGTGATTGATGTCTTTTTTAATACAAAAAAGCCAGATAGGAAGGTGGGATGAGACTGATGGCAAGAGGAAAATATGAATATTGGTTGACGCCTGATGGCTTGCTGCTACTGGAAGCTTGGGCGAGAGATGGATTAACGGACGAACAGATAGCCCATAATCTTAATATTACACCATCCACTTATTATGAATGGAAAAGGAAGTATCTGGAGATTTCGGAGGCCATAAAAAGAGGGAAGGAAGTTGTTGACATTCTTGTGGAGAATGCTCTTTTAAAAAGGGCCCTTGGCTATTCATTTAATGAAGACAAGTATGTAACAGTTCCTCTGGATCAGGCAGAGTATTTTGAGAAGCTTGATGAATATATGAATAAGTACAAGTTCGAACACCCGGATGCGACAGATTCTGAACTGATGCTGGTGAGGGAGCAGTTTCCCAAAACCAAGACTGTGTTGGTTGAAAGAAAAGTGAAGGATGTCGCTCCAGATACTACGGCCCAAATATTTTGGCTAAAGAATCGTAAACCCCATATATGGAGGGATAAACAAAATGTAGAATTATCTGGAGAGGTTAAAGGTGCCAACCCGTATGCTGGTCTGACTACAGACGAATTAAAGAAGTTGATACGAGATGGATAGAGAAAATATAATCAGAGGTGCAAAGATAGAACTTGCTAAACGTAAGTTCTTTTTTTATTGCAATCTGAAAGCACCGGACTTTTACAAAGAAGATCGTCAGTATCTCCACGAGCTCTGTAACGGCTTCCAGGACTTTATCCAGTCAGACGATGAGGTTATGATTGTAAATGAACCACCCCGTCACGGCAAGAGCCGAACAGCAGGCCTTCTGGTAGAGTGGGTATTAGGAAATGACCAAACGCAGAAGATTATGACGGGTTCTTACAATGAAACACTTTCCACTATGTTTTCCAAGAACGTCCGCAATGATATTCAGGAAGTAAAAGCAGATCAGAATAAAGTGGTTTTTTCCGATGTGTTCCCAGGTGTTCGGATTAAGCAAGGTGATGGAGCCATGAACTTATGGAGCCTAGAAGGTGGATATAACAACTATCTGGCCACTTCTCCAACTGGCACAGCTACCGGTTTCGGAGCCTCTCTCCTGATCATTGACGATCTGATTAAGAATGCCGAGGAAGCCAACAATGAGCTGACAAAGGAAAAACACTGGTCTTGGTTTACCGATACCATGCTCTCCCGTTTAGAAGAGGGGGGTAAAATTATTATCATCATGACTAGGTGGGCAAGTGATGATCTGGCAGGCCGCGCACTGCAGCACTTTAAAGATGCTGGGGCGAAGATACGTCATATCTGTATGAAAGCGCTGCTGAATCCAGAAACGCATGAAATGCTTTGCCCTGAGGTATTATCCTACAAATCCTATCAGGCCAAAATAAAAGCCATGGGTGCAGACATTGCTTCTGCCAACTATCAGCAGGAACCAATTGACTTGAAAGGAAAACTGTACACCAGCTTTAAGACTTACAGCGGAGAACTGCCAGAGTTTAAGGAGATCCGAAACTACACCGATACGGCCGATACCGGAGAAGATTATCTTTGTAGCATCGATTATGGAGTTACATTTGCCAACGAGGCCTATATTCTTAATGTTCTTTATACCAAGGAGCCAATGGAAATCACAGAGCCGGCAACGGCAAAGATGTTCTATGAAGATGGTGTAGACGTTTCTAAGATAGAGTCTAATAACGGTGGCCGTAGCTTTGCCCGTAACGTGGAAAGGATCCTTCAGGAGAAATACGATAGCAATCATACAACAATAAAGTGGTTCCATCAAAGCAAGAATAAGCAGGCCAGAATCTACTCCAATTCAGCCTGGGTCATGCAGCATATTTATTACCCGGAAGATTGGCGTAATCGCTGGCCGGAATATTATAATGCTATGAACCGATATCAAAGAGAAGGACAGAATAAGCATGATGATGGTCCTGATGCTACAACGGGAATCGCAGAAAATTGTGGTAAGAAATCTGGAATATCTATTTTTAAATAAGGCAGGTGAGAAAAGTGAATGAAGAGAAGCCCAACATTGATGTAGTAAAAGATTTGATAAAGAGCCGGGGCAGCTGGCATAGACGACATGTGAAGCGCTGTCAAGATGCGGATCGGTATTACAGGAATGAGAATGATATTTTAAAACAAGGAGTTAGGGGACAGGATTACGGTCCGCTGAGAAATGCAGATAACAGGATACCCCGAAACTTCCATGGTCTTCTGGTGAATCAGAAAGCAGCCTATATGTTTGCGGCTCCTCCGCTGTTTGATATCGGAAAAGAGGAAGCAAATAAGCAGATTGCAGATATATTGGGGGACTCATATGCAAAGCACTGTAAGGATTTATGTGTTAATGCTTCTAATCATGAATGCTCCTGGGTCCATTACTGGCGAGATGATAAAGGGAGTTTCTGCTATGGAATTGTAAGTTCGGAGCAGATCATTCCCGTTTACAGCAATGATCTGGATAAGGAGCTGATTGCTGTACTAAGGACCTATAAGGATATTGACTTTTCAGTGGGGAAAGAAATCACCGTCTGGGAATATTGGGACAGGGAAAAATGCTACAGCTATTTTCGGACTAGCAATACAATCTCCACTACAGGCCTTTCAGAATATAACGTTTTTAAAGGTGTGCCAGAAGATGGAATAGCTGAAAAAAGCAATGTTTTTATTCATGGCTGGGAAGAAGTTCCTTTTATCCCCTTTTATAACAATAACATTTTCACCAACGATCTGGTAAATATAAAACCGCTGGTAGATGCCTATGACAAGGTATTTACCGGTTTTTTAAATGATCTGGAGGACATTCAGGAAGTAATTTTTATTCTTACCAATTATGGAGGTGAGGATAAAAAGGAGTTTATTGATGATTTGAAAAAGTATAAAATGATCAAGCTTGATGATGATGGGGACGATGGAGGGAAAACAGGTGTGGAGACTCTTACAATCAGCATCCCGATTGAGGCAAGGGAGAAGTTTTTAGAGATGACCAGAAAAGCAATCTTTGAGCAGGGGCAGGGTGTTGATCCGGATCCTCAGAAGTTCGGAAATGCGTCGGGAGAAGCACTAAAATATCTATATTCCCTCCTGGAGCTGAAAGCAGGTCTTATGGAAACAGAATTCAAACAAGGATTTGGCCGTCTGGTTCGTGCTATTTGCAAATATCTGGGGGCTGAATGTGGACAGATCATACAGACCTGGACCCGTTCTGCTATCCGAAGTGATTCAGAACTTGCCGATATCTGTGAAAAGAGCGTAGGAGTAATTTCTAATAAGACAATTCTTAAGAATCACCCATTCGTAGAAAATGCTGACGAGGAAGAGAAGCAGTTAGAAAAAGAAAGGGCAAAGGCTACAGAGGAAGCCGACGAATATCGTAAGGCTTTCCAGAAGCAGGCAGAGGAAAACCCGGGCGGTGAAATAGATGGCAAAGAAGAATGATTTTTACTGGAAGGAGCGCATGGCAGCGCTGGAAGATGAGCAGTACACTAAAGGCACGACGTACTACAGGGATCTGGAAAAACAATTCCGAGAGGCTTCCAATAGCATACAGCTGGACATTGAGCACTGGTATAACCGACTTGCAGACAACAATGGGATTAGCTATGCCAAGGCCCAGAAGATGCTTAAAGCTAATGAACTGGAGGAATTTAAGTGGACAGTTCAAAAGTACATAAAGGTCGGAAAAGAAAATACGGTTGATCAACGCTGGATAAAGGAATTAGAAAATGCCTCTGCCAAATATCATATTTCCTACTTGGAGACCATGAAGCTGCAAATCCGGCAGCACGCTGAGGTCCTATTTACAGCTTATGAGGGTGGTATGACAGAGTTTCTCCAACAAACCTATTCTGACACCTATTATCATACCACCTTTGAAATAGCCAAGGGAACAGGAGTGGGAAGTAACTTAACCCGCTTGACTTCCAAGAAAATAGATACAGTTATTCGCAAGCCCTGGGCGCAAGACGGATCTAACTTCTCAGATCGTATTTGGGGCAATAAAGAGAAGTTGGTTAATAAGCTGCATACGGAGTTGTCACAGAGTATGATACGAGGGTCAGATCCAAAGAAAGCCATCCGTAATCTTGCACAGGTGATGGACGTAAGCCAAAGCCAGGCAGGGCGCTTAATCATAACCGAATCTGCAGCCATAGCTTCTACTGCTCAGAAAGATTGTTTTTATGAGCTTGGAGTGGAGCAGTATGAGATCCTTGCTACACTTGACACCCGTACATCAGAGATTTGTCGGGATATGGATGGAAAAGTTTTTGATATGAAGGATTATGGGGTCGGAGTAACGGCGCCTCCGTTTCACCCACGTTGCAGGACAACAACAGTTCCTAATTTTGATGATGAATTTTCCGCTGTGGAGATGAGGTCAGCCCGGGACCCGGTGACAGGAAAGTCTATTGAGGTACCAGTCAGCATGAACTATAAGCAATGGCACGAAGCGTTTGTGGAAAATAATCCTGAGGCTGCTTTGGTGGAGAAGATGAACAAGAATAAGGCCACTGACAGAAAACAATATGAAGAGTACAAAGAAATTCTTGGAAAAGAAAGTCCAAAGTCACTGGATTCTTTCCAGAAGTTGAAGTATACTGATGGTGAGGCATGGAGCTCCAAAAGACGGGAGTATGCCACTATTTCAAAAGTTGCGCAGAAACAATGGAGCAATGATTTTAAGAAAAAAGCAATAGGAACATATTATCAGTTCAAAAGAACCGGTATCGAGATATCAGATCACGGACTTGCCCGTTTCTTAGATCGGAGCAAAAGTAAGATTCCGTATACGATTGAAGACATTGTGAAACAATTTGAAATGCCAGTAAATTATGTACAAAATGATGGAAACGAAATTCGTTTTTATAATGAAAGAGCGGTTATTTCATCTCCAGATTCTCACGAGATAATAACAATTATTAATAGGAAAACCATTAGTAAGAAGTGGAGGAGTAGTCATGAGTGAAGCGATTAATATGATTAAAAATTTGATATCAGGCCAATTCGATCCTTTGGATTTTTCATATGAGTTTCCCGATTATCTAGTGGAAAATTATGAAGAGATGTTAAATGAAGATAGAAAGATGACTGACCTTCTCAATGAAAACTTCCCTGAAATATGCGCTGATTTTGAACGAGGAGCAAATGAAGAGGAATTTATATTTAATGTGAAGAAAGAATATGATTTAATTCTGTTAGAGAAACAAAGGGTTGAATAAATGGACGTTGCGTACTACTATATCAAGGACTTGAATAGTCTGGGAAAAATAGAAGGGCATATTTGTTTTTTATATAAGGCAGAAAAAGGGTGGGTTAAAGATGATAAGAGCATCTTAATGGATAGGATTATAGGCTATGATGAATCAGAACCTTCAGATTCTCCGTATAAGATAGGAAATTTATCTATCATGGACTTGGTGGAGGAGATAAGCGAAGAAGAAGCGGAGAATTTCATGAGAAAGTAATAGGTACCATCAGTCAGTAAAATGGCCGGTGGTATTTTTGTGTTCATTTTACCGTTGCGACGGTCGCAATGAGAGAGGGGGTGTAAGGCGTGACAGGCTTTCAATGTATGCCCATTATTTACTTTGTATCAATGGCAGGTTATAGAGTACTTAAAAAAGATAAATTAAGGTTTTTATGGTACGCATTTCTTACTATTACACTTCAAATTGCAATTGTTTTTTAGGAGGTGATCCAACATCTCCCTCTGGGCGGCGGGGTGAAGCCTCCTACTGAAAAATATAGTTAATACGAGCACGCAGGATCCCCTGGGTGTTATTTTATTGCAAAGAAAGGATGAGATCATGAAAAAAGAAGAATTTGTTGCACTTGGAATCAGTGAGGAACAGGCTGCCAAAGCGGCCGAGGCTTCCAAAAAGGAACTTGAATCCTATGCCCCTAAAGCAGACTATGATGCTGCCAGTCAGGCTAAGGGGCAGTTAGAAAAGGATATTAAGGACCGAGACAAACAACTGGAGGACTTAAAAAAGAACAGTGGAGACAATGCAGAGTTGCAAAAGCAGATTGGAACCCTGCAGGCAGAAAACAAAGCTACTAAGGAAAAAAATGAAGCTGACATGAAAGAACTAAAGCTTTCCACTGCCATCAAGGTAGCTCTTGCCGGTACCGTCCATGATGTTGATATTGTTACCGGTCTTGTGGATAAAACAAAAATGATTTTAACCGAAGATGGAAAAGTATCCGGTTTGGACGAGCAGATTAAGTCCATTAAGGAATCCAAAGCATTTCTTTTTAAGGAAGGCGATCCGGGTAAAGGTGGTGGGGGTAATGGAACAGGTACAGGTGGCTATAAGCCCAGAGCCGGAAGCACCAATGAGACCGGTTTTGGAAAAGGAATTGCAGAAGTTTTAAACAAGGCAACTGAAGCATCGGAGAACCCTTATGCAAAAGCATGGAGCTAATAAAAATGAAAGTGAGGAAATGAAATGTTTTTATCAAAGAAAATCTATGGAAATACCCCGGAATTTTTGAAAAGCGAGAAGTATCAAAACATCAGCTGTACGGTAAGCGATACCGGTATCACGGCTGATGAGCATGGAAAGAAATTTGTCCCTGCAGGCACTCTTCTGGATAAGGACGGAAAGGCGGTAAAGGTGACAAGAAGCGGTTCTTCCGGCTCTTATACTTATACCTTATCAGCAACACCTGCAGGCGTCCTTTTTGATACCGTAGAGGTGACTCACGGCCCGCAGCCGGGAGCCCTTACGATTGACGGATCCGTTAACACAGAACGTCTTCAGGGAGACTATAATACCGAAGCTATACCGCAGCTCATTGCAAAAATGCCGTTCATCAAATTCTTTGTTGACGGACAATTACAGATTAAGGAGGGCTAAGACATGCCTAGAGTAGAAGAATTATTAACCCCAAGAGATTTGGTGGATTACACTAGGGAACGTTCCCAGGAACCTTATATGGGAGAATATTTATTCCCGGAAGATAAAAAAGAAGCTCTGGAAATTGACATGGTGAAGGGCGCCAGTAATTTACCAGTATCGGCAAAGGTTCACGCATTTGACACAGAGGCGGAGATCGGATCCAGAGAAGGTGTTGAAGTGGCTACACAGGACTTGGCTCTGATCAAGAAGAAGATTAAGATTCCTGAGAAAACCATCATTGCTCTGGAAAGTCCCAGAAATGATCGGGAAGAGGAGGATATGATCAAGAACATCTTCCGTGATGTTGACAACCTGGTTGCTTCCGTCCGTACCCGTGTGGAATGCATGAGAATGGAAGCCCTTTCGACTGGCAAAATTGTAATTAATGAAAATGGCGTGAAGGCCTCTATTGATTATGGAATGCCAACAGAGCATAAATCAAGTAAGATCTGGCTTTCCGGAAGTCCTACAATTTTGGAGGATATGGAGCAGATGGTGGAAACCATTGTGGATGACACCGGATTTACTCCCGTGAGAGCCTTGACATCTAAGAAAAACTTAAGCGCCATTCTGCGTGATGAAAGAATCCGGGCGGCAGTATTTGGTGTAAACAGTGCCAAGCTTTTGACCGTGGCAGAGTTAAACGCCTTCCTCGCACAGCAGAAGCTTCCTCAGATTGCGATCTATGATAAGAAATACCGTGTTCAGGATTCGAAAGGAAAATATACAGCAAAACGATTCCTTCCAGAGAATGCTTTTGTCATGATGCCTGAGGGCAAGATGGGAGACACCTTCTATGGTGTGACTGCAGAAGAATTAGAACTTAGAAGAAATGCCGATGTTGAGATTTCAGAGGTGGGAAAAATCATTGTCTGCCAGTACAATACCATTGATCCGGTGGCCAAATGGATCAAAGCTGTAGCAACAGCACTGCCTTCCTTCCCTTATGCAGATCAGGTATTTGTGGCTACCATTTCATAAGGAGGAGCTTATGGAACTGGAGAAATTAAAGGATTTACTGGGGATATCTAAAGAAGATATCTCCCGGGATATCCAGCTTGCCTTTAGCATGGCGGATGTGGAGGAGACGGTAAAGAATTACTGTCACATCAAAAGCGTTCCGGAAGGGTTGATAAACACCTGTTACCGCATGGCGGTAGATTTATACCGTCATGAAAGGCTGGGAGAAGGAGAGGCACCAGTTATGGTTACATCTATTTCTGAAGGAGATACCAAAACCAGCTTTTCCAGTGCCTCCGGTGTTCTGCAGGGAAGCATTTTAAAGAACTACAAAGTCCAGTTGAACCGATACAGAAAGACAGGGTGATTACAGGTGATAGCAAACGCGATAAAGCAGGCAAGAAAGATGCATCGGGCGGCCATTGAATCCACCTATGACGGGACCTGCAATATCTATGAGAAACAGCCCTACAAAGACCCTGAAACAAAAGTAACCAGTCAGAAACTGGTGAAGGCGGTAGAAGATCAGCCCTGCCACCTATCCTTTTCCAATATCTCCGCTGCGGATGATACAGAGACTGTTTCTAAACTTCGCCAGGTGACCACCCTGTTTTTGGCGCCGGAGATTGTGGTTAAACCAGGAAGTAAAATAGAAGTTACTCAGGCTGGCCGGACTGAATTTTATTCCAGGAGTGGTCAGTCGGCAGTATACGGCAGCCATCAAGAAATTTCTCTGGAATTGTGGAAGGAGAAAGCATAATGGCTGGTGGTAAATTTGACTTTAAGGAAGTGAAACAGCTTCAAAAACAAATTGCTCAACTTGATAAAGATCGGGATAAGTTTTGTGAACAATGTGCAAAATATTTAGCCGCCCGATTGCTTGCTAAGGTTATTAAGCGGACTCCAAGTGATAGTGGTAATCTAAGGCGGGGGTGGACCACACAGGGAAGCGGATCAGGGGCGGAGGGATTAAAGACCAGAGGGGCTTCTCAGTATGTGGATACCCTAAAGGTCAATCATTTTGGAGATACCTACCTAATTGAAATTATAAATCCTGTTGAGTATGCCTCTTATGTGGAATATGGTCACCGGACAGCGAGTCATAAAGGCTGGGTGCCTGGAAAGTTCATGCTGACTATTTCAGAACGGGAGCTGGAAGCACAGGCTCCCAAGATGCTTGAAAAGAGAATATCCGATTATTTAAAGGGGGTATTTCATGTATAACGATATTATGGATGCGGTGACCAGAAAGCTTGATGCACTATTTCCGGAAATCACGGTCTATACCAATGGAGTAGAACAGGGACTAATTGAACCCTGTTTTTTTGTTGGACTTTTAGAACCGTCGGAGAAACCTCTTCTTGGCCACCGATATTTCCGCAGCACAGGAGTGAGTATTCAGTATCTGCCGGGCGAGGTGGAGCAACCGGCAAGGGAGTTGAACCGGGCACTTGATATATTGATAGAATCCATGGAATATTTATCCTTGGCTGACGGTTCCCTGATGAGGGGAACCAAGAGAAGCGGGGAACCGAGGGACGGAGTTTTAAACTTCTTTGTTGATTATGACCGGTTTGGGATGAGGACTGGCAATACGGAAGATCCAATGGAAAATATTACAGTAAAGTGAAAGGAGTGAAGATATGGCAGGAAAAACAAGCAAGCAGACGGAATCAGAAGAAACAGTTCGCTATTCCAAAGAGCAGCTAGTAGATGCAAAGCGATACCGAGAGAAAAAGGATCTGATTAATGCTCTCTTGGAACCGGGAGAGGCCTACACGATGGCAGAAGCAGACGAACTGCTTGAGAAATTCATGAAAGGAAAGGTGAGTATATGTTAGGTGGTGGAAGCTTTACAACACATAACAAGGTGCTTCCAGGCGCCTATATCAATTTTGTAAGCGCTGCTTCTGCAAGAGCGACTATGGGAGAACGCGGAGTTGCTGCTATTCCCATGGTACTTGACTGGGGACCGGAAAACGCGGTATTTGAGGTGAAAGCAGAAGAGTTTCAGGAGAAGAGCCGGGAGATTTTCGGATATTCTTATGATGATGCAGCTATGATCCAGGTCAGAGAATTGTTCAAAAACCTGACAAAGGGAATCTTTTACCGATTAAATGCCGGCACAAAGGCGGCTAATGATTATGGTACTGCTATTTACAGCGGCGTCAGGGGAAACAGCCTGAAAACTTTAATTACTAAAAATATCGATGATGAATCAAAGTTTGATGTAAAAACCTTTTTTGCAGGAAAAGAGGTTGACTCCCAGACAGTGGCTGGTGCCAACGGTTTAAAGGACAATACTTACATAACTTTTAAGTCAACTGCGACACTTGCAGAAACCGCCGGAATACCATTTACCGGAGGAACCAGCGGAGAAGCAGTAACTGGTGAGGACTACGTAGCTTTTCTTGCCAAAATGGAGAATTATTCTTTCCAAGTTCTTTGCTGTCCTTCGGCTGACGAGAATGTAAAGGCACTCTTTGCGGCATTTACCAAGCGAATGAGGGATGAGAACGGGATCAAGTTTCAGACCGTTTTATACCGGTATGTGAAAGCCGATTATGAAGGGATCATCTCAGTAGAGAACGAAACGGAAGAATTGGAGACAGGCTTGGTTTATTGGACTACCGGAGTAGAGGCTGCCTGTGCGGTCAATAAGACCACGGAAAATAAGGTCTATGATGGAGAATATTCTGTCAAGGCTGATTTCACTCAAATACAGTTGAAAGAGGGAGTACAGTCAGGAAAATTCTTATTTCATAAAGTAGGGAGTGAAATCCGGGTGCTGATGGATATCAATACTCTGGTAACTTACACAGAAGAAAAAGGAGAGGATTTTTCCAGCAACCAGACAATCCGGGTCCTGGATCAGATCGGAAATGATATTGCATCATTGTTTAACACCCGATACCTTGGAAAGATGCCCAACGATGCTGCGGGGCGAGTAAGCCTTTGGAATGATATTGTGACCTACGGGAAACAACTGACCATGCTACGGGCGATTGAAGCCGTAAGCGCAGACTCCGTTACGGTGGATAAAGGATCCAGTAAAAGGTCTGTTGTGGTAAATTTTCCGGTAGAACCCATTAACTGCATGAGTCAGCTTTACATGACTGTAGTTGTATCATAAAAGGGAGGAAAAGAATATGAACCAGAACACCATGAATGCCTGGGAGGCAATTAGTGCTTCCCTTGCAGAGTGTTATATTACAATTGGAAGCAACCGTTACAACTTCATGCAGGCCCTTAACCTGGAAGCTAAGATTGAAAAGACCAAAACGGAAGTACCGATTTTAGGAAGAACCATGAAGGGAAATAAGACCACAGGCTCCAAAGGAAGTGGTTCTGCAACCTTTCATTACAATACCAGCATTTTCCGAGAAATGCTATATCAGTTTCAGGAAACGGGAAAAGATGTATATTTTGATATTCAGGTGACTAATGAAGACCCGACCTCCAGCGTGGGACGTCAGACGATCATTTTAAAAGACTGTAACCTTGACGGAGGCACTATTGCTAAATTCGATGCAGATGCAGATTATCTGGAAGACGAGTTTGACTTTACCTTTGAAAGCTGGGAAATGCCGGAGAAGTTTAGCAACCTTGCAGGAATGCAGTAAAAGAAAGAGAGGATAAGAACCTATGGGAGATTTAAGTTGTTTTTTAAGCCAGAATGCGGTGACCGTGGAGAACACGAAGTATGCGGCATCAAAGAGGTTCATGGATAAGGATAAGAAGCCGATGGAATGGGAGATTAAATGCATCACTCCCGAGCAGGATGAGCTGATCAAAAAGGAATGCACAAAACGGAAGCCCATTCCTGGAAAAAGAGGAGCCTATATGCCGGAAACTGATTACAATCAGTATGTGGGTAAACTTGCAGTGGCCTGTACGGTATTTCCGGATCTAAATAATAAGGAGCTTCAGGATTCCTATCAGGTAATGGGGGCAGAATCCTTGCTGAAAAAGATGTTTACCCCTGGAGAGTATCAGGATTATTTATCGAAGGTGCAGGAGATAAATGGATTTGATATTGCCTTGGAAGATCTGGTGGAAGACGCAAAAAACTAATGGAGGGGGGCGATATGGAAGCTAATATTGCTTACTATTGCCTCCATAAATTTCATAAGTGGCCCCATGAGTACCTGGCACTTCCCCGATATGAGAAAGCTGTTGTTATAGCAGCGGTCCAGATGAAGCTAAAAAACGATAAGAAAGAGGCCGCCAGAGCCAGAAGGAAAAGGGGGTAGAAAATATTGGCTGGATTACAAACTTCTATACAGTTACAAGACCGAATGTCAGCAGTATTAAATAATATTACCTCATCAATGTCCATCATGCTCTCAACCTTTGAACAGGCACAGGCGGCAACTGATGCGGGGCTTAATGCAGCTTCTATGGATGCGGCCAAGCAGGGGATTGCAGAAGCGTCGGCTGAAATGATGCGGTATCGGGAAGAAATGGAAAGAGCTGCAGCAACTCCGCCACCTGCTCCACCGGAGCCAACCTGGAACACCATGGCGGCACCAGCTGTTTTTATGGATTCAGGTGCAAACCGATTTCAAGCGGAATACCAGGCAGCTGATCAGATGGCCAAGCAGTTATATGAAAGCCAGAAGGTTATTTCTGCTCAAGCAAGGAACATGAGGGTGACGCCTGCAGGAATGCTGAATGATGTGGCTGCTACAGAAAACCGGATGCAGGCTTTATCCCTTAGGGTTAAACAGCTCAACAGCATACCAGTGGATTTGCGAACGGAGAGGACTAATAATGAATTGGAATCCCTTCGTGGAAAACTCAGCCAGGTAACAACAATTCAACAATCCTTAAATCATGCGATGGGACAGATGGATATCAGCGCAGCCAATACCGCTTATCAACAGCTTAATTCCGTAATGGATTCTGCTGAGAGAAATATTCGGGATAATTTAAATGCCCAGAACCAGTTTAATAATTCCATCAGAGATGGAACCAGTGCAGCTTCCGGGTTGTGGTCAAAACTGAAAGGGTTGGCAATGAGTACTGGACTTGCTTTTAGTGCCCAGAAAGTCATAGAAATGTCTGATAGTGTAACTCAGACGACTGCTAGGCTTAATCTAATGAATGATGGTCTACAAACTACGGAACAGTTAAATCAGATGATATTTGCTTCAGCACAAAGAGCAAGGGCTCCCTACATGGATACAGCCAGCGCCATTGCTAAAATGGGATTAAATGCGGGAAATGCTTTCAATAGCAACAAAGAGTTAATCGCTTTCATGGAGCAGGTAAACAAACAGTTTGTAATTGGTGGAGCAACTGCTCAGGAGCAATCCAATGCCATGGTGCAGTTATCTCAGGCAATGGCTGCCGGCGCCTTAAGAGGTGAGGAATTAAATTCTATACTTGATGCCGCACCAGGAATTGCCAGGACCATAGAAAAGAATATGGGCTGGGCAGAAGGATCTATTAAGAAATATGCTGAAAAGGGAGCCGTTTCTGCTCAGGTGGTCAAGGCATCGCTTCTTAATATGGCAGAAGAAACAAATGAAAAGTTTAGCTCCATGCCTATGACATTTAGCCAGGTGATGACTAGTATACAGACGACGCTTTTACAAGCATTTTTCCCCGTAATACAGGCGATTGGGCAAGGTGCCACATTTATTAACGATAATTGGTCAACTATTGCGCCTATCTTTTATGGCCTGGCTGCTGCTGTACTTGGTTATGCGATTGCTTTGGGTATTCAGGCAGCGGCAACATGGGTTGCAGATGGGGCCGCTAAGGCATTCTTTGTCACTCTCATGGCAAATCCACTTTTTTGGGTTGCCTTAGCTATTGGGGTTGTTGTAGCGGCCATTTACAAATGGGTGCAGTCTGTAGGCGGATTAAAAGTTGCTTGGCTGATCTGTGCCAATGCGGTATTGACAAAATGGGATGAAATGAAACTGGGAGCCCAGGCATGGGGAAACATTATTGCTGGTAACAATGACTATGTGCGTTATGGATTCGAGGTCCTAAGGGTAGGCGTTCTAAATTCTCTTGGGAATATGAAAGTAAAGGCGCTCAATACGTTACAGTCATTGGTAAACGGTGCCATTGATCGAATTAATAAATTAATAGATGTTGCCAACAGCGTAGGGGGGGTATCAATTCCATTATTTGAGCATTTTGAATTTGCAGCGTCTGCTGCGCTGGAAGAGCAGATCGAGCAGAGTCAAAGAGCCGCGGAATTAATGGCCAAGAAAGATGCAAATACCGTAGCAAGAGAGAGTAGACGGAATGATTATGAAAGAGCAGTAAGAGCGGCAGATGATGCCCGAATGCAAAGACAGGCAGCCATTGAGGGCGCCAAAGCAGACGCAGCAAGTCGAGCCGCAGAAAATGACAGTGCTTCAGAAGCGATTGCCAGTAACACAGGGCAGACTGCTGGAAATACAGCTGCGATGGCTGACTCTATGGACGCGTTGGATGAAGAACTCAAATATATGAGAGACGCAGCAGAGCAGGAGGCTATTAACCGTTTCACCCTGGCAGAACTTAAAATTGATTTAACCAATAATAACACCCTGAAAACCGAAACTGATTTTGATCGGATGAATGGCATGTTAAATGATTTAACGGATGAGATTTTATCTACAGCAGCAGAAGGGGGGCACTTATAATGGCTTATGAAGTTTACATTGACGATATGCTCCTTCCGCTGCCTCCGGAAAAAATACCAATCAAATATGCCGGACAGAATAAAACAATTACTTTGATTAATGGAGAAGAGATCAACATGATCCGCCCGCCCGGTCTGGCAGAAATTAGCCTTGATGTGGTGATTCCCCAGATGGATTACCCTTGCGCAGTATGGGAGGGGAGTATTGAAAGTGCAGAAGACTTTCTGGAGAGATTAAAAGAGCTGAAAGAGGACGGAAGTTCCTTTGAGTTCATTGTGATCCGTGATGGCCCTGGAAGAAATAATTTTTTTGATACCAACATGGATGTGACCTTGGAGGACTTTAAAGTTTCTGATGATGTAAAAGAAGGATTGGACCTTGTGGTGTCCCTTTCACTGAAAGAGTATAAAAGCTACGGAACCAAGATCATGAACTTTGTCATTGTTGAAGAACAGGCGGTTCCCGCGGCTTCGGAACCAGAACCAGAACGTAAGGGGGAGCCACCTGCAATTAAATCTTATACAGTTAAGAAAGGGGATAGCCTTTGGGCAATCGCAAAAAAACAGCTGGGAAACGGAAGCCGATGGCAGGAAATATACAGCCTCAATAAGGACAAGATAAGTAATCCTAACCTTATTCATTCAGGACAAGTATTAAACCTGCCATAAGTGTTTATGGTCTCGCTTGGAGCTTTTCAATTAAGGCTTCCTGAAGGACTTGGGAAAAATTCACTCCCATGGCGGTAGCTTCCTCATTTAGCCACTCCGGAATGCTTAAAGTCTTTTTTACGGCTCTTGAGTTGGTCTTCTTTTTGTAAGCAGCCATATCAAATTCAATAATTACAAGAAAGCTGTCTGGTTCTACAAGTATGGCATCAGGAGCTGATGGAGTGGGAATTAGATCTTTTTCTCCTTCTCTACTGGTAAGCGCAAGGCCCAGGGCGTCTACCGCCATTTCATATGCCTGATCCATATTGTCGCCATCTGTCAGGCATTCCGGCAGGTCGGGAAAGGAGACCCAGAATCCGCCGTCTTCTGCTTTATGGAAAAGTGCGGGATAAAAAAGTTTTTTCATAAGAAATACCTCCAGTTTAACAAGGTGGGGTGGGGCTTATTTCAGCCCCGCCTGTTTTAATATTGCCTGTTCCAGACCTTTTTTTAAAGGCTTAGAATGATAAGGAACAATGGTTTGCTTATCAGTTTCAGGATTCTTTAGCTTTACATGAGAACCATTTTGACTGATTTCTTCAAAACCATTTTTCTTGAGATGTTTTATCATCTCCCGTGGTGTCATAGGCATCTTTTGTAGCTCCTTTCCTTATCATGAATTTATTATAACACGTATAAATACGTATGTCAATAAAAATACGTATTTATACGTAGCGAAAGGCGGTGAAAATTTGGAAGTACATTTATATATACAGAACGGACAGACAGTTTATGAACCGGTAGTTCAGGGAAGCATCACCTGGGAAACGCAGAGAAAAGGACAGCCGGGAAAATGTTCCTTTACAATTATTCCAGATAACAAACTTCAGATAGAGGAAGGAAATGCTGTCCGTCTTGATGTAAATGGAAAATCTATATTTTATGGCTTCATTTTTGAACGGAGCTGGAATAGTGACGGACAAATGAAAGTTTCCGTGTATGATCAGCTTCGGTATTTAAAGAATTCAGACAGTTACAATTATTCCAATCTGTCCACCGGGGAAGTGATTCTCATGATCGCCCGGGATTATAATTTACAGACTGGAACTCTTGTTGATACCGGCCATAAACTGTCCAGGAACCGGTCTGATAAGGTCTTATTTGATATTATTCTGGACTCTATGGATTTAACTTTGATTTATACAGGTAAAATGTATGTCCTGTATGACGATGTTGGAAAGCTGACGTTAAATGATGTGGAAAATATGAAGCTTGATATCATGGTTGATGGAAGCACTGCTCAGGATTATGATTATAAAATCAGTATTGACAGTAATACTTATAACCAGATTAAGCTGTATTACGATAACAATGAATCAAAGAAACGAGAGGTTTACATGGCAAAAGCCACCGAAACAATCAATAAATGGGGAATCCTTCAAAAGGACGAATCTATTGAAAAGGGTGTGAATGGCCAGGCTGTAGCGGAACGGTATTTAAGCTTTTATAACCGCCCTTCCAGAAGCTTAAGCATCAAAGGAGCGTTTGGAGATATACGGGTAAGAGCAGGATGTTTGATTCCGGTATTTTTAGATATAAAAGAAATGGAACTTAAAAATTATTTGCTGGTTGAATCTGTAAACCACAAGATAGAAGAGGGGATTCACACCATGGATTTGACGCTGAGAGGAGTGGGTATCAATGTCTGATGCGCCCTGGATAGAGAATATGAAACAAATTGTTTTAAGGGCCATGGAGGAAGGGGATCCCTGTGATATTGTTCCAGGGACGGTAACAAAGATTTCTCCCCTGTCAGTACAGATGGATCAAAAGACCACCCTTTCCGGTGATCAGATCCTTGTGCCGGAACATTTGACCGATCATGCAGAGGAGATGTCTATTCCGGGAATAGGTGAGGTTTCAGTGATAGTAAAAGGCAGCTTGAAGCCTGGCCAGAGAGTCCTCATGCTGCAAAAACGCGGCGGACAACAGTACACCATAATAGGCCGGTGGTAGAATGGAGGAAAGCTTATGCTCCCGGAGTCAGGAAGTATTTTAAAGCAGGATTTTAATATCTTGCAGCAACCGTCAAAGACCTTTCGTCTTGATATAGAAAATCGGCGGATTGCAGGAACAGTGGATGGATTGGAGGCGGTAAGGCAGGCTATAAGCTGTGCTCTTCATACAGAGCGTTTTGAATGGCTGATCTACAGCTGGAATTATGGAGTGGAGCTGGATCAGTTATTTGGTCAGCCCATGGGACTAGTGAAATCCAAATTAAAAAAGCGGATCAAAGAAGCGTTAATGCAGGATGACAGAATTTTAAGCGTTGATGCTTTTTCTTTTGATGTATCCGGTCGGAAACTTCTGGTGAAGTTTATAGTTCATACTTCTATAGGAGATATCAGCGCTGAGAAGGAGGTGAGTGTTTAACGTGTATGAAAATATGACATATGAAGTTATTATAAAAAAACTTCTAAACCTGGTACCAAAGGAATTTGATAAAAGAGAAGGATCTATCATTTATACCGCTATTGCTCCGGCAGCCACTCAACTTGCCATTATGTATATAGAACTGGATACTGTTTTAAAAGAAGCTTATGCGGAAACGGCAGGAAGTGACTGGTTGGATATGCGAGTAGCTGAGAGAGGAATTGAAAGAAAAGCAGCTACCAAGGCAGTGAAAAAGGGTGTTTTTAATATGCAGGTTCCAGTAAATTCCCGCTTTTCCGCACACACCAGTAGTGGTTATTTGGTATATAAGGCAACAGAATTTATTGAGCATACAGATATCGGATATTCATATAAAATGGAATGCGAAATAGCAGGAGAGATTGGAAACCACTATTCTGGCTCAGTAGTCCCTGTTGATTATATAACCGGGCTAACGTCAGCTCAGCTTACAGATACTCTTTCGGCGGGTACAGAGGAGGAATCCGATGATTTCTTGCGAGAACGGTACTTTGCAACCTTTGATGTTGCCACTTTTGGCGGAAATATTGCTTCATATAGAAACGCTATTCTTGCTATCGAGGGTGTGGGTGCTGTTCAAATATGTCCTTCATGGCAGGGCGGAGGGACCGTGTTATGCAGCATTCTTGATGGAAACTATAAGCCTGCAGGCAGTTCGCTCGTGGACCTGGTACAAAATGCAATCTGTCCTCCGGAAGATGGAGAGATATCACCTTCAGCCAATGGGTACGGTCTGGCCCCGATCGGAGCAGCTGTCACGATTAAAACCGGTGAGGAATTACAGCTTGATTTTTCCCTTACCGTGCAGTTCCTTTCCAGTGTACCAAATGGGGAGATAACCTATAAAAGCCAGATTGAGGAAAAGATAGAGGAGTACCTGGAATCGGTTCGTCAGTCCTGGGGAGTTATGCTCAAAAGCCAAAAGATAGAATATGCGGTGACGGTATATGTCTCCAGGGTTATCTATGCCATTCTTGCAATTCCGGAAATTGTTAATGTAACAGATGTAACTATAAACGGGTCTGCATCCGATGTGGTCTGCATAGAGACTTCGGCAGTACAACAGGTGCCAGTGCTGGGGACGGTGATGATTAATGGCGGTTGATTTAAAAATGCTGCTTCCTGATTGGTTTAAGGGGATTTTGGAATTTAACCAGCTTATGGAAGCAGAGGAAGTGGAACTAGAAGAAGTAGAAAGCAGCATACAATCTGTCAGGAATAACTGTTTTATACAGACTGCAGATGAAAATACAATCTTGCTTTATGAGAAACGATTTGGAATATCCTATCAACTTGGAGAAACCCTGGAATACCGAAAGAGCCGCATCCTGCAGAGATATAATACTGTTGTTCCCTTTTCGATTGAATTCCTTAAGAATCGTCTGGCAGAGCTTTATGGTGCTGATGGTTATGCCTTAACGGTTAGCAGTAAAACCTGCTTGCTGACCATCAAGGTTGCTTCCGATCGGTACGGTGCTTTAAACCTCCTGTATGATCTTTTATGGGATATCATTCCGGCTCATATCCAGATCATAGCAAGTCAGGAAGCACAAAAGAGCATTAGAGGGGCCTTGTATGTTGAAACCACCATGAGCAGCACAAAGATAATAACAATTTAAGGAGGCATAATGGGACAGTATAATAAAGCATTTATAACGACTGCGGGTGAAAGTCTGATTGCCAGGGCAATTGTGGGAGCGATCCAATTGGAAATAACCAAGGCCAAGACTTCAGATCATAAGTATCCTGGCGACACAAACTTTAAGGCCTTAATTGATTTGCAGGGAATCAAGCAGATCATGGGTTCCCCAGAAACAAGGGTTTTAGAACATGATTTGATTCAGACAAGGACGCTTTTTAGTAATGAAGAAATACAGGACACATATTACATTCAGAATATTGGATTATACGCAATGGACGGGGCCCAGGAGGTCCTTTTTTGTATTGTGACAGCAGAAACACCCGATGAAATGCCTATGTATAATGGAGTGGCTGCGACGTCCTATATTTATAATATTCAAAATGTGGTTCAGGATGCGGCAGAGATTCATGTAACAGTAAATCCTTCTGGTACTGCTACGATTCAGGATGTACTGGAAAGGGTGGACGCCACTGGCGGGGATATCTCTGAAACAGCCATTGATACTTTAGAGACGACAGAGGGTAAATTTCCAATCCCGGTGGCAGGAGAGAGGGTCAAGACATTCCTTGGAAAGGTTCTTACGTTCTTGCGTAATGTAAAACCTCTTGATTCTAATGTACAGCTATTTGTTGCCACTATCGGGTCCGACATCACTGGTGATGGAACTCAGAATAAACCATTTAAGACAATCAGCTATGCATTATCAAGGATACCAAGAGATTTGAACAATTACTTCGCTGGACTAGTAATTGAAAGTGGTGAATATAATGAAAATCTTGATATCGGTGGATTTCATTCCGGACAGTTATTTATAGTCGGAAAAGCTGGCGGTGGCGTATCAATAAATGGTACGAAAATTAATACTGTAAGTGATTGTACTGCTCGTGTTGTTATTAGGGATATGGCATTTTTCTGTGGATTAATATCGGGCGGTTATGATGTCGTTAGTGTATACAACTGCAAGGCATTGACAATTGAGAATTGTTCCATAGATGGCAACAGTCAGGAGTGTAATGGTGTACGTATCCATAGTTCAAACGTGGAACTGAGCGGCATTACATATAATAACTGTAATATCTGCTGGTATGTTGGTGGCGGAGATAATGATATGACCAACAGCGTTAACACTCCAAGCTTGGTATCAGTGAGCAGAGCGTATGGAACTGGCAATTTCAAATATTATGAATGCCGAAATGGTCAAACGGTATTTAAGGATAATTCAGTACCGGGTGTTGCGGATAGTATAGGGTCACGGGACCATGGTGGGGTTGTAGTAAGCCATTATGGTGCAAATATTGGTACTTTGAATGGTGCGATTAATTTATATGTTGCCACAACAGGAAATAATTCAATTAGTGATGGAAGCCAGGCGAAGCCATTTAAAACTATTCAGAGGGCCATCAATTCATTACCTAAAGATCTGGGAGGTTTTAATGCGTCTATATATATATCAGAAGGAACTTATAATGAGAGTGTGGAGATTGTAGGATATCATAATGGACATCTAATGTTATTGAGTGATTCTGCTGACACACTTGCAGGTACATGTAAGTTAAGTGCGATATCTGTAAGGTATTGTAGTGCTTATGTATCACTAAATGGGTTTAATTGTACTATTACTACAGATTTCGCATTTAAAATCTGGGGTTGTCAGCATGTATTAATACAATCGAGTCAGGTAACCACTCCATCTGCAGACAGTGCGGCCGGAATATATTTTGGTGAATCTTTGGGGAGGGTAATAGCGTGTAGGGTTGCAAATAGATATGCGGCACTACGATCATTAAATTCTAAAGTAATATCCAGTGGGTGGGATACGCCAAATTCTATGAATAATAATTATGGATTATTGACAAACAATGGAGGAGTAATTCATAAATATGGTAGTCAACCTCGTGGAGTATTAGATGAATATAATTTGACTGGTGGTGTAATTATTAATGAAAATGGAACTCAAATTTCACACCTAATTACCTCCGGTATGTCTTGTACTTGGGGAACAATCTCCGGTGGATATGTTAGATACGGAAATATACATGGCGTTGCTATGGTAACTATACAATTAAGTGTTATAACAAATACCACTTTAAACGCCGGTGTTCAATATGGCATATCTGGACTTCCGGTTCCCATTATGGCAAATGTTAATACTGTCGCAATAGCAACTAATAGGCAGACTGCGGCAAGTTATTTATCTACTAATGGCGGCGTACAATTTATTCCTAGTCAAACTTTAGCATCTAATAATCAGATTATTTTTAATGCTACATATATGACAAACAGTAATTCTTAAGGAGGGAATCAATAATGAAAAATGAAAGTATTAAGGTCGGAGATAAAATCTATAGCATTGCAAATGGTAGCTGTAGCCTAAACGATCGGAGTGGTTACAATGCCACGGTTGCAATAATCATCGGCCAGAACAGTATTGAGGATATACATAGAAATCTCTCCGAAAATCCCACAATCATCAAATTTTCCGCAGACGGTGTGGAAGAATGGAAATCAAGCGGCCTGATTTATACTGGTAAGATGAGAATTGATTCAGAGTTCCCGGTTAGAATTGACGCTGTAACGTGCAGTGAAGTAATGGACGCTGTTGTGATTGTGGAGTACCGAACACCAACCATGCAGGATGAGATAATGGCTCAGAGAGCACAAATGACGGGCTTAAACGGTAATATCTCACATCTATCAAAAATTACCGGAGTAGGGATGGAGATGCAAACCTCCGGGCAGCCAACCCTGGAGGAGTTAAAGGAAGCAAAGAGAGCAGAGGTAAACGTAGCCTGCGGCCAGACCATTTGCAAAGGAATCACCGTGGAGCTGTCCGCTGGCGTTGAGCATTTCAGCCTTTCCCAGACCGACCAGCTAAACCTATTCGGCTTACAGGCGCAGATTGCTTCCGGAGTGACGCAGATCATCTACCATGCAGACGGACAGCCCTGCCGGTTCTATCCGGCCTCTGACATAGCACTACTGATTGAAAAAGCAATGTTCCACGCTTCATATCACACCACTTATGCGAATAGCTTAAGGTCGTGGATTGACAGCTTAGAAACCGCAGAGAAGCTTCAGGAGATCTACTATGGCACAGATATTCCGGAGGAACATCAATCTGAGGTATTAAAGAATTACCTGGTGCAGATCGCCGCCATGGCCGGAGGAGAGAAGGATGAAGCAGATACTTAAATATTTATTCTTATGGTTGGTGGGAGGAATTATTTACATAGGTATGGAACTGATTTTTCGTGGCCGTTCTCACTGGACCATGTTTATACTGGGTGGGGTCTGCTTCGTGGCTCTGGGCCTGATCAATGAATGGATTCCCTGGCAGATGTCTCTTTTCAAGCAGATGCTTATCGGAACGATCCTGATTACATACTTTGAGCTGCTGACCGGCTGCATAGTAAATATATGGCTTGGCTGGGGGATATGGGACTATAGCCACATGCCCGGTAATTTCTTGGGTCAGATCTGCCCCCTATTTAGCTTGATATGGTTTTGGATCAGTGCAGCAGGGATTATACTTGATGATTGGCTGAGGCACCGGCTGTTCGGTGAGGAGCGGCCACGTTATACGCTATTATAATAAAAGAAAGAGTGAGGAAAATGAAAGTGAAAAGTATATTATGTACAGCTGTTGGAGTAGGTGGCAGTTTTGTAGCAGCATTATTTGGGGGCTGGGATACCGGATTGGGTACCCTGGTTCTTTTTATGTGTATTGATTTTCTTTCCGGATTAGCAGTGGCTGGAATATTCAAAAGAAGTACCAAGACTGAAACTGGTGCTCTGGAATCAAAAGCCGGCTTTAAGGGGCTCTGTCGTAAGTGCATGACCCTCCTGTTTGTCCTAGTGGCGCACCGGTTGGATCTGTCCATTGGAACGAGTTACATAAGAGATGCGGTGATTATTGGATTCATGGCAAATGAGCTTATATCCATCGTGGAAAATGCCGGGCTTATGGGTCTGCCGCTTCCGGCCATCTTGGTGAAAGCCATTGACGTGCTAAAGAAAAAGGCAGAAGCAACTGGATAATCCGTTGCGATATCGCAACAAGTTGTAACATCACATTACAAAAATCAACACCTAATTATCTTTATAGGGTTTTAAAATGCAGTAAATAAGCCAAATTATCCTATACCTAAATCTCATTATACCCAATGTTTTCCTGCATTTTTTATTGTTTTTTAATGTCTTAGGTATACATGTAGGTATAAATTAAAAGAACCGTAGCCCCTAAAAGGTCACGGTTCTTTACTCTTCTTCATCTGGCACCCATTCCATGAGATCACCAGGCTGACAGTTAAATTCTTTGCATAGGCGGTCAATTGTTTCTTGGCTCAAACGTCCCTTGCCTTCCATGACAGCCTGATAAGTGCTTTGACCCATCAATCCTGTTTTTTTCATTGTGTAAGAGGTATAATTCCCCTCTGTTAATTTTTGAATCAGTTTATCATATCGAATTGCCATTATATCACGCCTCCTTTTTTAGTGATTCTAGCACAAGAATATCACTAATACAAGAGACAATTTATAAAAACCACAAAGTCCCTAAAAATAGTGACAATATGCACAATCCCATATCTCCAAATTTAGTGATATTGCCAATAGAATATCCCTAAATTTAGTGCTATAATAAGTCCATAAGGTTGATACAACAAATCAAGGAGGACACGGCAATGACAGAGAAAATGAGAGAAAGAGTAATGGCAAACATCAAAGAAGCTAACGGAGCATTAACCGTTGAATTTTGTAAGGAAGCTATCGCACAGAAAGAAAGAGTTGTAGAGTTCTGGAATAACCAGCCAGCTTGGAAACAGGGACCTTCCTGTAAGAATGCAATTGCTAACGCTAAGGCAGAGATTGAATACTTCCAGGCAGTAATTGAAGTTCTTACAGAGCAGGCTGCAGCCGAAGTAGTAGCTGAGACTGTAGCAGTTCTGGCAGCCATCGTTACCGTTGCAAACAAGGCAAAGGCAGTTCGCAGAGCAGTAGCTACACTGGCAAACAAGCTCCGTAAGCTGAATTATAGCTTGTCAGACGCTTTTAAGAGAGCCTGGACGCTCACAAAATCATTTAAAGGGCTTTTGCCTTCCCTGTCATAGCGTGGCCGACCTTCACCGTTTATCAACCTTAAAAACGAAAATAGGAGGTCTAAGCAATGGCAAGAATTGAGAGTACCAGACAAAAAGAAATGGAGGATTATCCCCCCATCTTGCAGGCTAGACACATTCAGGAGCTTTTAAATGTGTGTGAAGCTGTAGCATATCAGGTCATGCATCATGCAGACTGTCCCACAATCAAGATGGGAAAACGAATGGTAGTACCCCGTGATGACTTCTGGACATTCTTCTTAAATCACAGAGGGAAAAGCCTATGGTAAAGCAATCAAAGGACATTATCCAGGTTCAGGGAATCAACTCCCAGGGCTACGGAATCATTCCTAAGATGGTCATGCAGGATAAACGGCTTACCATTCAGGCGAAAGCCATATACGGCTATTTCTGTAGCTATGCCGGGGCAGGAAAGACAGCTTTCCCTAAGCGGTCAAAGATAATGTATGACCTGAACATCAGTAAAGACAGCTATTACAAGCATTTTAATCTCCTGAAAGAGTGCAGATACATCGAAGTCACCCAGGAGAAAGACAAGGACGGATTCTTTGACAGAAATATCTACACCCTGATTGAATCTATCCCGTGTCCTAAAATACCGGACACCGTTCCGTGTCCTGATTTACCGTGTCCTGTTTTACCGGATACCGATAAACAGGACGTAATAAAAATAACAGATTCTAAAATTAACAGTTCTTATAATTATCAGTCTGTCAGTCAGACGGACGGACAAGCCGTTGAAAGCGTTTTAAGTCTGATACGGGAGAATGTAAGCTATCATGACTTACAAACGGCCCACAAGGACGATATGGAGCTTGTAGACGAGTTCATAGCCATCATACTGGACGTTCTTCTGTCAGAGGGTGAAACAGTCCGCATAGATGGTGAGAACAAGCGTAGAGACCTTGTAAAGAGCAATCTCATGAAATTGACCTATGCAAACATGGAACACGTTCTAATGCAGTTCAGGGAGCAAGGCCAGCGGATCAGGAAGAAGAAGCAGTATATTCTGTCCATGCTCTACAACTCCCCTATGGAGTTAAACGCCCATTACATAAACTGGGTGAGATCGGACATGGAAAATGGAGGAGAAATCAATGGATAGAGATCATCTGGAATGTAACATGAGAGATTTACGCAAGCAGAAAGGGAAGCCGTTCTGTCTGGCTAATGAAGAAGTAGCGGATGAAATGTTTCCTTACGTCCTAGTAGAGTTCCCCGGAGCAGTAATGGTAAAACAGGGAATTGGTCAGTACATTGTTGTATCAAAACGGGCCAGAACCGACCTAATCAAGCGTTTTCAGGCTTCTAGGTTGATTCATGAAAAAGAGATAGTCGACATTGAAAAGGCGGTAAATGAGCTTAAAAACAAGGAGGATTTATAAATATGACAATTGGAAGAACTTTACTGGAATTAACCAACGTGGTAACAGCTATGGAAATCGCCCAAGAAAAAGCGCATGTGGTATCTGGTGATTTATCCCAAGAATACTTTGATTTAGCGGATGGATACAAAATTCAGTATTATCACGATCATGCCGGGGTAATGAACAGCATTTCACTTGATTACATTTTTGAAATGAAAAAGCTGATTGAAGATGCCCGGAGGTTATCATACAGTGCCTTTGAAGCTGTTAAAGCCCAGGAGCAGATGAAAGAACCAGAGGACAAAGAGAAAAGCCCTCAATCACCCAGTAAATAGGCAAATCAAAGGCTTTCCAGACTATAATAGTCCTCGCAAACTTATTATAGCCTGGAAGCCATTAAAAATCAAGTAGGAGGATTTTTACAATGGCAAAGAGAGGACAAGGCGAAGGAACCATTTCAAAGCGTCCTGATGGGACGTGGTGGGCCAGGATCACCGTAGGCCGTACACCAGATGGGAAGCAGAAGCGTAAGGCTTTCTACGGCAAGACCAGGAAGGAGGTGCAGGAGAAGCTTACAGCAGCCTTAAATGATATCAATACCGATAATTATATCGACCCGAGCAAAATGACTTTGGAGCAGTGGCTTACCATTTGGATGCGTGATTACAGGGCGCAGTATGTGAAGCCTGAAACCTATGTGAATAATGAGTCTTGCATAAGGAAACATATTATTCCTGCTTTAGGAAAGGTTGCTTTAAAGGATATACGGAGAGATATGACGCAGAAGATTATCACAGATATGGTGGCAGAAGGGTATGGTCATTCAAGAATCAGTGATGTATATCTTGTATTGCACATGGCACTTAATGTGGCGGTAGATAATGGACTTATAGCTAAAAGTCCAGCGGAAAGACTGAAACTTCCCCCAAAGAAAAAACAGGAGGCAAGAGTTCTTACTGTAGAAGAACAGGAAAAAGTAATAGAGAAGTTAAGAGAAAGCACCAGTGGGGATTATCTTGAACTGATTCTGTATACTGGTATGAGAATTGGTGAAATACTGGCTCTGACTTGGGACGATATAGACTTTGAGGAGAAAATACTAAGTGTAAATAAATCATTATCCAAGTGGATTATCTTGCCAGATGGGAGCCGAAAATTACAGAAGGGATTTGGAACTCCTAAATCAAAGTCAGGATTTAGGAAAATTCCCCTCATTCCTGAGGCAATAGTACTCCTGAAAAATGCAGAGGAAAAACAGAAGCAAAAACTTATGGTTTCAGGATTTGAAAATATTAACAACTTGGTATTCTGCAGTGCGAGAGGAAGATTTATAGACAGAAGTGATGCCTACGGAGTGCTGAAACACGCATGTGAAAAAGCTAAAATATTAGGAGTTCATCCCCATACATTAAGGCACTCATTTGCCACTAGAGGTTTGGAACAGGGAATTCCACTGAAAATCATGCAAGAGATACTGGGACATTCCACAATAAGCATGACAGCAGACATTTATACTCATGTGCTGCCAGATGCCAAGACGGATTCCATGATGAAACTATCAAAAACAAATGATAAAAATAGCTAAAATCCTTTGCTGATTTTACTATCCTAAAACCAGATATATCATTCATAGAACTGCAACCTTTTAAGGACTGCGGTTCTTGTTTTTTTGTGGGTAGGTATAAGGTAGGTATATTTATATAGAAGAGATAGTATTCATAAAGGCTAGAAACCTTATAAATACGTTGTTTTTCACCTATATTATTAAATTACCCATCGTAACATCACAACTTTTAGGCCTGGGACAATCCTGGGCCTTTTTCTTTTTGATTGGAGGATTAACCATGGAGATTAAAAAATTACTCACCCCTTATAACCATAATGTCAGCACCACGGGCCGCATCAAATACATCGTGATCCATTACGTTGGAGCCCTGGGAGGAGCAGAAGCAAACTGCAAATATTACGCCGGTGGCAACCGTGGAGCCAGTGCTCACTACTTCGATGGATTTGACGGTGAGATATGGCAGTCCGTGGTAGATAAGGATATCGCCTGGCATTGCGGAGCAAAGGCATACAGGCACCCAGAGTGTAGAAATGATAATAGCTTGGGCATTGAGATGTGCGTCCGGAATAAAGGCAGCCAGGCATCAGATTCTAAGGATTGGTACTTTGAGGAGGCCACTGTAAAGGCTGCGATTGCTTTGACCAGAGAGCTGATGGCAAAGTATAACGTACCTGCTGACCGTGTAATCCGGCATTATGATGTGACCGGGAAGATTTGCCCCAATCCTTATGTTTACAATCATACAGGGCACACCTGGGAGGCGTTTAAGGCAGCTTTAGTAACTTCAGTTGAATATACCCTTGGTTGGAACCATGATAACAATGGCTGGTGGTTTGCAGATACCAAGGCTACATACTATAAATCCTGCTGGCAGATCATCAACAGGCACAAGTACCGATTTAATCCGGACGGATATGCTCTGACAGGTTGGCAGGTGATTGATGGTAAAGACTTCTACTTTGAGCCAAGGGCCGGACATGAGCTGGAATGCGCTATGTACGTGACAGACAATACCGGAGCTCAGCACACCGGAGAGTTTTAAGACAATTCTATACGGCTACCGGGTGTAAGCGCTTGGTGGCCGATTGTTTTAATGGTTTCTATTTTTTATGTTTGTTTTGATTAAGCCATGACTGGTATTTTCTATTGGTTTTAAATAATTGTTGCATTTTTGAAAAAAAATGATATACTATAAGTATAAAAATTAACCAAATGGGTAAGTTAGAGGGTGAGGCGTTGCAGTTTACTTATGAAGATAATGAATTGCGAAATACAATAGAAGAAGATGATTATGCTTGGATAATAAAAAAGATTGGAATGCAAATGACAAAGTCCTTTAAAAAACGTATTTTACAAATTAAAGCTTCGAATAATTTTATGATATATTTTAAAACAGGCTTAGGGAGACCGCATCCATTAGACGGTAATTTAAGCGGCTCTTACGGAATATCAATCACTGGAAACTTCCGGCTAGTTGTAGAACCAATTACTGATGCATATGATGTTGAAACTTTATCCAAGTGTGATACCGTTTTGGTGAAAGGAGTAGTAGATTATCATGGTGGAAAATACAACTGGATATTGCCTTGACCTGTTAATACATCCCGGAGAAACATTGAAAGAATTACTAGAAGATAAGGGTATGAGCCAGAAAGAATTATCAATAAGAACTGGCTTTACTGAAAAGCATATTTCAACAGTAATTCATGGAAATAAAGGAATTTCTAATAACTTTGCTAAAAATCTGGGATATGTATTTGATATAGAGGCTTCTTTTTGGTGTAACTTACAATCCGAGTATGACCAAGAAGTTATCAGATTTAATGAATTAAATAATATATCAAAAGAAGAAATAGGAATTCTCACAAATTTAAAGCAAATAATTGAATATTTTATAGAAAAAAGCATGCTTACTGAAGATGATAATCGTTCTGCTATCGTAATGAAATTAAGAAAGATATTAGGAATAAGCAATCTTGCAAACATACCTCAATTGTCAATGCAAGGAGCTTTCAGAGCTTCAGCATCAAATGCCGTTGATCCCTATGTGATGTGTGCCTGGCAAAAGATATGTGAATTAAAATTGCATAATATGAATGTTGAAAAAACTTTAGATACTGATATGCTAAAATCATACATACCTCAGATAAAACGCTTGATATTTAAAGAACCTAATTCAATGAGAGAAGAACTAAAAAAAATCTTTGCAGATTGTGGGATAGCATTTAATATTGTACGGCACTTTAAAGGAGCCCCTGTACAAGGTTTTATTAAAAAAACTGATGAAGGGAAAATGCTTCTTTGCCTGACGATAAGGCAATCGTTTGCAGATATTTTTTGGTTTACACTTTTTCATGAAATTGGACATATCTTAAATGGTGACGTAAAAAGCTTTTTCTTTGATTTCGATTTTAAAAAAGATGAGATTGAAAAGAGAGCGGATGAATTCGCAAGTAATGTATTAATAAGTAAGGCAACAATTGAAAGATTTCTGAAAAAGTCGGATTTCAGTTTAGAGGCAATAAAGCTTTTGGCAGCTAAAGAAGATATCCCCTTATTTATAATTATTGGGCGCCTGCAAAAAGAGGGCGTAATTGATTATTCTAAGTACTCAGAATTCAAAATTCGTTATAAATGGGCATAAAAATATAATGACTATTATGAGAGGCACCCATCCGGTGTCTCTTTTTCTTTTGCCCAATTATCAAAAGATCGAAGCATAATTTGATAAGCTATCCATGGAACCGGTGACTCTCATATCGGATCATGATGGAGTGCTGCAGTGGCCCGGGTTTGCGGAATAAAAAATAAGGCAGGTATCACGTTAATACTCGCATGAAAGTACTTTTTATTTTTGACCGTATTTGTTATAATTACGGTGTATACTTTATTTATATAATAGGGGGGAGAAGTGAGATGAAAATAAAATTAACCGATAGTCAAAAGTTTGATGCATTTTTTCATATCATAAATATAGTAATATCCATATGTGCAATAATTTTTAGTCTTGATGCAAAGAATGATGTGAATACATACAAAATAATGGTGCAAGAGCTAAACACGACCGTCACAAATCTAAATTCTCAAATTTTTAATATAAAGGGAGATATGAATCAAGAGTGGAACAGTACATATATCTATGAATACGAGAAATCCGTAATATCATTATTAAATGAGGCTGAAGTCTTTTATGATAGCAAGCGATATGAAGAGGTGCTTAAAGTTTACTCGGATGAAAGACTGAGAGACAATGTGATAGTATTAAACAATTTGGGATATATGTATGCAAACGGGTATTATGTTGAACAGGATTTTAAGGTTGCAGAAAGATATTATAATGAAGCTATAGAAAGTGGTAGCATTGATGCATATAACAATAAACTAAGTATGTATTTAAAATATTGTCTTGATGATATACCAAATGTAATTACAGAGGGTTATGATTTGGGTAGTAAAGAAGCAGCAGCTTTCGTTTCAGAGTTTTCTGATTCCGAGAATGAAAACGTGAAAATATTATATGATTTCTGTAACCTTTTTACCCGTGAAGAACAAATGTCTTATATAGATAAAATGTATTATTGGGATGAGGCTGGAATTGTTTCAACCAACAAGCCATTATCCTCGGAAAAACTCATTAGGTATGAGGTATTGTCTGATAGTGATATAGTAAATGAAGAGCATAACTCTGCTGGATTTGTTTTTATGTATAGGGAATATAATTTACGCTGTGCCAATATAGCTATTTTAGGCGAACATTTTATAAAGATGATTGAAGAATGATTACGTACACTTATGAATTGGAGTTAGAATTGACATCAGTCATAAGTGGTTACACTAATAAAGGCAGAATAAATTATAGGTTGGTATCTGGTATCCCCTCCTGTTATTACCCACCCCCTCCCGGCCCATATACATACGGCCCCCCCATGGCCGTAGCCCCAATCAACATGGTCAGAAGAGTGGTAGAATATGCCCTGACTGAAATCCCAAGAGAAAAAATCAGCCTTGGCATTCCCAACTATGGCTACGACTGGCCTTTACCCTATGAAAGAGGAACGACAGTGGCCCGAACCATAAGTAATTTAGAGGCTGTTCGTCTTGCAATTGATCATGGTGCTGAGATTCAGTTTGATGAGTTGGCTATGAGTCCCTACTTCCGCTACTGGCAGTACGGTATTGAGCATGAAGTATGGTTTGAAGATGTGAGAAGCTATAAGGCCAAGTTTGATTTAATCAAGGAATTTGGGCTGACAGGAGCAGGTTACTGGCAGTTAATGCAGTTCTTCCGCAATAACTGGCTGCTGCTGGATGATATGTTTTTAATTGATAGAATTTGAGAATACTAAAACGGGTGCTGTCAAAAGGTAGGAGACAGCGCCCGTTTGTAATGGTTATGTTTTTATAAAGCAAACTGTTCTGTTCATAAGTAATCATCTTTATCAAGAGTTACATTAAATCAGGAAATACCATATAAAATACTTCTTTAGCTTTATAACTTTACTATTAAAAATGAAGCAATAAAAGTAAGAATAAAGGATAGAAAAAGGTCTGTCTGCTTAACTGATACACAGGAAATCTTAAAACCATTGACACACAAATCATATATTGTTATAATTTTTATAAAACATACATATATGGTCTGTTACAGGATAAATGGTTAAAAGACCTGCTTAAGGAGTGCATATGACTTTACAAGAAAAAAATAAAGAACTTAAAACCTATCTTTCCCAGCTTGGGAGTGTTGCTGTTGCTTTTTCATCAGGTGTTGATTCCACATTTCTGCTGAAAACAGCCTATGACGTACTGGGGGACCGTGTGATTGCTGTTACAGCCCGTTCCTGTTCCTTTCCTGAAAGAGAGTTGAATGAGGCGGTGGAATTTTGTAAAGCAGAAGGAATCCGGCATTTTATTGTGGACAGTGAAGAACTGGATATAGATGGTTTCAGCAGCAATCCAAAAAACCGCTGCTATTTATGCAAGCATGAGTTATTTGAAAAGATTGCAGTTATAGCCGCTGAACATGGTATAAGTGAAATTGTGGAAGGCTCCAATGAGGATGACAATGGAGATTACCGTCCTGGCTTGCAGGCCGTAGCAGAGTTAAATGTTCGCAGCCCTTTGCGCCATGTAAAGCTCACCAAGGAGGAAATCCGTGAACTTTCCAGAGAATTGAGTTTACCCACCTGGGATAAGCAGTCATTCGCCTGTTTATCCAGCCGCTTCGTATACGGTGAAACCATTACAAAAGAAAAGCTGTCCATGGTGGACCGGGCAGAGCAGATTCTTCTGGATATGGGATTGAAACAGGTTCGGGTCAGAATCCATGGAACCATAGCAAGAATTGAAGTTCTTCCTTCCCAGCTGATGCAGTTGGTGGAGGGGCTGAAGAGGCAGGAGATTGTAGATGCATTTCACGGTCTGGGCTTTTCCTATGTGACTCTGGATTTAGATGGCTACCGGACTGGAAGCATGAACTTGACTTTGCCGGAGGCGTGAGAACCGCTTTTGTGTTACCTTAAATAAAAGTAAATTGGCTTTTGTCCTTTTGATGTGCAACCATCTGCAGGGCAAAAGCCTTTTTTATTAAAATTTATTGCGTATACTCATTTTTTCTGGTAAACTAATGTGTTAAGCCATTAGAGGAAAGGATATTGAAATGTTTTTGTATCAGATTGTGGATAATCATATAAAAATCCTCGGATACCGGGGATATGATGGCATTGTACGGGTACCCGAGAAAATTGGAAACAGAACGGTGAACGAACTGTCCGCCTATGCTTTTTCCTGCGGTTGGGGCAGAGATGCAATGCTTGCCCGTACGGGAAGTGAAATATTGATTTGTGATGAAGAGGGAAATCCTGTTACAGAAGAAACGGACCTGCCTCCGGAAATCAACTGTGAAAAGCTGACGTCCCTGTATCTGCCGGATACTATCAGAAAAATAGGCAATTATGCATTTTATAATTGTTATGAACTGTCTCATCTCCATTGCTATAGTTCCATAGAAGATTTAGGTTCCGGGCTGTTTACCGGCTGCACAGGAATCCGGTCTCTGGATATTCATGTTGTGGCGGGAAAACGTTCCTGCATGGAGGAAATTCTTGCAGAACTGCGTCAGGAACTATATATAAACTATTATAGCAAAAAAGGAACTGCCCGACTGGTCTTTCCTGAGATGTTTGAGGAGTCGGTAGAACACACTCCGGCCCGGATTACCATCCGGGAAATGCATGGATGCGGCCATCTGTACCGCTACTGCTTTGAACATACGGAATTTCAGTTTCACAAATACGATGCTCTTTTTCCCCATGCACTGGTGCAGGAAAGGGAATCGGTGACAGCAGCCATGGTCCTTGGCAGGCTTTATACTCCTGTTGACCTATATGATCAGGCCCGGAAAATTTATGAAGACTATTTGGAAGGTCATATGACATCGGCCGGGAAGGTGGCTGTTGCGGAGAAGGATCCTGAGTTTTTTCTCTGGCTGGCAAGGGAGTACGGACGGGACAGAAAGACCTTTGACAGCTTGGTTGACCTGGCAGTGGAGTCAGACCGCACAGAGGTTTTGAGTGAACTGATGGAAATACGCCGCAGGCGTTTTCCTGCCGTAAAGCGGAAGTTCTCTCTGAAATAATTTGTATAGCTGAATCAACAGACCCAATGAAAGGGAAGGAAGGTGAAGCAATGATTGATCCGGTAAGGCAAAAACAGCTTGATGAGCTGAAAATAGTGGAAATAGGCAGTGACATTTTAACGAATGCCCGCAATGAGCTGTATTTAAATTTTCGGTATCTGGATATTGCCCTTAGCAGCTTCATTTTTGAAGCAGACTGGTCCGGGGCAGGATTTGCAACAGATGGTGCCGTAATTTATTATCAGCCGGAGCATTTGTTTGCTATGTATAAAAGCAACCGGGTCCCGGTGAACCGGGCTTATTTGCACATGCTGTTTCACTGCCTGTTTTGCCATTTATATTCCAGAAAGAACCGGGAAAAGTGGGTCTGGGACTTAGCCTGTGACATTGCCATAGAGTCAATATTAGACAATTTTTATATAAAATCGGTTTACCGTCATCAGTCCGGGTACCGCAGAGATGTGTACGGGCGGATTGGAGAACAACTAAAAGTCTTTACTGCAGAAGGAATCTATCAGTTTCTAATGGAAAAGAACTTCCAAACAGAACAGCTTCAGAAAATGGCAGGAGAGTTCTACGTGGACAGCCACAGTCTTTGGGACAGGGAACAGGACCCAAGGCTTCCGATAGAGCGACAGAACCAGTGGCAGAACATCCGGGAGAAGATGGAAACGGAGATGGAGTCCTTTGGAGAAAAGGATGAGAAATCCTCTAAGAATCTTTTGGAACAGATTAAAGTTGAAAACAGGGAACAGTATGACTATAAAAAGTTTTTAAGAAAGTTTGCAGTCCTGAAGGAAGAGGCGGAAGTTGATCCGGATTCTTTTGATTATGTTTTTTATACCTACGGCCTGTCTCTTTATAAAAATATGCCTTTAATTGAACCTTTGGAAACAAAAGAGGTTTTTAAAATAGAAGATTTTGTTATTGTCATTGATACATCCATGTCTGTATCGGGAAATTTGGTGAGCCAGTTTCTTCAGGAAACCTATGGGGTTCTTGGGGAGTCGGAAAGTTATTTCAGAAAGATTAACATTCACATCATCCAGTGTGATGAGGAAATTCGTTCTGACGTAACCATCACCAGCAGAGAGGAGATGGAGGACTATATGGAGCATTTTTCTCTGTCCGGCTTTGGAGGTACGGATTTTCGTCCAGCCTTTGAATATGCAACCAGCCTTATGAATAAAGGGGCCTTTAAAAAACTTCGGGGATTGATTTATTTTACCGATGGAAAGGGAATTTATCCGGTGAAAATGCCTCCTTATGATACTGCTTTTGTTTTTATGAAGGACCAGTATGAAGATATTTCCGTCCCCGGCTGGGCCATGAAGGTGATATTGACGCCTGAGGATATGGAAATTAAATAACAGGAGACTTAACTATGAATATAAAACGAGCAAAAGAAGAAATTAAAAATACCATTGAAGCCTATCTCCTCAAGGATTCCTATGGTTCCTATGAAATACCGTCCATGCGGCAGAGGCCTATTTTCCTCATGGGGCCTCCCGGTATCGGGAAAACTCAGATCATGGAGCAGGTGGCAAGGGAGTGTCAGGTTGGACTGGTTGCCTATACCATCACCCACCATACCCGCCAGAGTGCAGTGGGTCTGCCTTTTATTACGGAAAAGGAATACGGAGGCAACCATTATAGCGTAACAAAATATACCATGAGTGAAATTGTGGCTTCCATTTATGATAAAATAGAAAGTACAGGGCTGAGCCAGGGAATCCTTTTTATTGATGAAATTAACTGCGTTTCTGAGACATTGGCACCTACCATGCTTCAATTTCTTCAGTATAAAACCTTTGGAAATCACAGCATTCCCCAAGGCTGGATCATTGTTACCGCAGGAAATCCCCCGGAATATAACAAGTCGGTCCGGGATTTTGATGTTGTGACTCTGGACAGAATCAAGCTGATTCATGTGGAGCCGGATTATGAAGTGTGGAAGGCTTATGCTTATGAAAATGGACTTCATCCCGCGGTCATATCTTATTTAAATGCCAGAACTGAAAATTTCTGCCGCATTGAAACTACAGTGGACGGCAAGCTTTTAGCCACTCCCAGAGGCTGGGAGGACTTATCCCGTTTTATCCAGATCAGCGAGCGGCTGGGCAGAAAGCCGGATCGGGATGTGGTGGGAGAATACATTCAATTTCCAAAAATTTCTAAGGATTTTGCAAACTACCTGGAGCTATACTATAAGTATCAGGAAGATTATCAGGTTGATGAGATTTTATCAGGGGTCATTCGTGAAAGATTATGCGATAAGCTGAAGCGGGCTGCTTTTGATGAAAAAATAAATGTTATAGGCCTGCTTTTGTCCAGGCTGGGTCAGGGCTTTCGTAAGGTTTCTGACCAGGGAGACAGGACTGAACTTTTGATGGAGGCATTAAAAGAAATCAATCCGGAAACAGAAGAAAATGTTTCAGGTTCCATGACAGGCCGTTTGACCTCTTTGCGGGACAAATGGAAACAGGATTGGAATGGAAAAAGGGAAGCCGGTCTTTTAAGCAGAAGGGAAGATTATCTGCGGCGTGATGTGGAAGGACTTCTCCTCAAGTATGAAGAAGTTCTTAAAAGAGAAGATATTGAGGATATAAAAACAGCCTGGGAACGGATCGGTCAGATGTTTGAAGAGGAAAGTATCGGGTATCATGAGGCACTGTCAGAGTCGGGTAAAGCTCTGGAACACGTTTTTGATTTTATGGAGGCAGCTTTTGGAGACGGGCAGGAAATGGTCATATTTGTAACAGAGCTGAATACAGGTTATTACAGCGTTCAATTTTTAAAAGAATACGACTGTGAAAGGTATTACCAGTACAATAAACGTCTTTTATTTAACAACCGTGAGGATGAAATAAGAACAAGGATCAACGGCTTGGGATAATAATGTATAAAAATCAGGCCTCTATCTCATAATAACTGATGAAAAGGAGGTAGTGCCATGAGAAATAAAGCATTGGACTACACAGCCCTTACTATAGCCATTGTGGGCGCAGTGAATTGGGGGCTGGTAGGTTTCTTCGATTTCAACCTGGTGTCATTTATTTTTGGCAGCATGACATGGATTTCCAGAATCCTGTATGCTCTGGTGGGAATTTGCGGATTGTACCTGTTCACCTTTTATGGTCGTTCCGAAGTAAGTACAGAGAGATAGTGATTGGTATGGAAATGGAGGCATTGTGAAAACAATGTCTCTTTTTCAATGTGGAATTTAACGTAGCAGATGACAGCAAGCAAGCTTTGACATTTGAAAATGGTATTTTCTTTTGAAAATAGTTGTTGTATGATAGAAGACAGAAAAAACAAAAAAGTTTAAATTCCAATTTCAGGAGGAAGCGATGCTATTTATATTCGGGATGAGCCAGGGAAAGAAAATACTGGATTATACAAAAACAATTATTTGCGGCCAGTGCGAAGGCTATGGAAGATACCAGGTATTCATGACCTATAGCTATTTCAGCATATTCTTCATCCCCATCATAAGATGGAACCGGCGTTATTACGTTCAGATGTCATGCTGCAATACTATTTATGAACTGAACCCTGAAAAGGGGAAGCAGATCAGCCGGAGGGAGTCTGCAGATATCGGCGAGCAGGATTTAACTCTGGTGCAGTCCGGGCACAGGGCGGCAGAATGGAACCAAAAGAAGTGTTCAGGCTGCGGGTATGAAACAGCTGAGAACTTCGAATACTGCCCTAAATGCGGACAGCGTTTTTAAATAGACAATAAAAAACAGCCGGCTCTGAAGAATCAGGAAACCGGCTGTTTTAAAAACTCCTGCCAGGCTTAGATAATAATATCATCAAGCTCTCTCTTGGGAACGTAGTGCACCTGATTATCATCCCTGTAATAACGGACGCTTCCGTCGTCCTTTATGGGAACCAGGACTACCTCTTCCTTAGGCTTTCCAAGTGCAAGAACCAGATCAACGGAATAACGGGAGATATCAATGCCCAGGGCTCTTGCCAGCTTTTCCCTTTGTACACTGGCAAGGATACAGCCGCCATACCCTTTTTCCACTGCACCCAGCATCATGGTCTGAGCGGTAATTCCGTCGTCATAAAGCTTGTTCTTTCCAAGGGAAAGATCACACAGGATAACGATATAAGCGGAGGGACGCTCCCCTTCCTCCGGCCCCTTCCACTGGGACAGAGCACCTGCCCAGGACAGAGTATTGAATACCTTGGCATTTTCTTCCGGTGTATTGCACAGCCGGAACTTTAGAGCCTGAGAGTTGGCGGAAGAGGGAGCCAGTCTGGCTAAGTCAGCCAGATCTCTTAAATCTTCCAGTGAAATGGCTTCTTCCTCATAAAAACGGCGGTAGGTACGGGATTTGGTAACTAGGTCTTTCAGCATATACAATTCCTCCTGGCAGTTTAAATTTTTATTTTATTCTTAAATAAAATTATAGCAGGAATATAGGAAATTAACAATGGACAATGGTTTGAAATCAGGCTGCATCAATTGACTTTAACTATTTATAATGCTAGACTTGATATGGGGCCTCAAAGACACAGAAAGCCTATTAATCCGTGCAGCAATAAGGAGGAGAATTATTGTGAAATTAACAGCAAAAAAACTTGTACTTACAAGCACCGCCATATTAACTATGACAATTATTTCTGCATGCGGCGGCAGTTCGCCTGAGCCTGCGGCAGCGACAACCGCAGAAACCACAGCCGACGCTGTTTCAGGAGCAACTGAAAAGACAGGGGAATCCCCAGCTGGAGAATCAGAAACTGCTGCAAAATAATTCAGGGTGGAGACAATTGTCTCCGCCTTTTCATTTTTACCCATATCCTTACATTTCGTCTTCACATAAAATAATGGAATGATCATATTCTGAAATAGCCTGGACAAACTGGTGGTCCGGCATTTTATCTGTAATTATGTAGTCAATATCTGAAAGAGGGCAGTAGGTCATTAATGTAGAAACACCGAACTTACTGCTGTCTGCCATTAAAAATATCTGGTCTGCTTTCCGAACAGCAATTTTCTTGTTGCCGTATTCGGCGGAAAAAGAGTTAGTGGCGCCGTCAGGTACGCTGATTCCGGTACAGGCCATAAATGATTTGTGTATGTTCAATGAGTCCAGAAACTGAAAGTTTTCTCCGGTAAAGGATAAGGTTCTCCGGTCTAACATCCCCGGAACAACGATCAAAGCAATTTCAGGCCGGTTTATTGCTGCGTGAACAATATGATAGCTGTTTGTAATAACTGTAACCGGCATTTGACTGGGAATATAATCAAGCAGATGCATGGTGGTGGTGCCTGAGTCCACATAGATTATATCGTTTTCTCTGATAAATTCAGCAGCTCTTTTTGCAATTTTTTCTTTAACCTGGTGCTGAGTCATATTGCGCTCTGTAAATGTAGGCAGGGGGGAAACCGGAGTCTGGATGCACACTCCCCCATATACTTTTTTAATATTGGAATTTTTTGTGATTTCATCAACATATCTGCGTACAGTATTTAAAGAAATATTAAAGACTTCACACAGTTCCTTTAAAGTTACAGACTCATGTTTGGTAATATAATCTTTTATATCTTTCATTCGCTGGTTTTTCATAATCATAATCCCTTTGCTTTTTTTGAGTATATTATATCACACTATACAAAAACATCAACAATGTGTTTGGCCTAATATATAAAAAAACCATGAAAAAGTGATTTTAAGCGTTTAAAACACCACTTTTAAATTAAAAAACATAAAATGTACTTAAAACATCTTGAAAGTTGAACGGTATTCATATATAATATATCCAAAATATAATCAAAATATAATAAAAAGTTCATTAATATGTCTATAAAGGGAGGAAAAAACATGGCAGTTCAAGCCCCGTCACTGGCAAATATTAACCTTTTGGATTTAGGAGATCAGATGAGAGAACTAAAGAAAGCAGGCGTTACCCTGTTCCATATTGACATTATGGATGGTCATTATGTACCTAATCTGTGTTTCCCCCTGGAGGTAGTGAAAGACCTACGCCGTGATTATAAAGATGTGGAGCTTGATGTGCACCTTATGGTGGAAAATCCCATGGATTATGTGGACAGGCTGGCAGAGGATGGGGTGGATTACATCAGCTTTCACGCAGACGGAACCAGGTTTGTGCGCAGGCTTTTAACCCGCATCAGGGGAAAAAATGTGAAGGCAGGAGTTGTAATTAATCCATCTCAGCCGGTGTCTGTCATAGAGCCTTATGCAGAATATTTGGATTATGCCACAATTATGGCCGTAGAGCCGGGAATCTCCGGCCAGACATGTTTGCCGGGAACTATTGAACGGGTGCGCTATCTCAGTACATACCGGAAAGAACAGGGGCTGGATTTTAAAATCTTCCTGGATGGCGGCATGTCTTATGGGATTATCGAGGAATGCATCAGGGGTGGAGCCGATGTTATTATAACCGGGAACTATGCTGTTTTTCAGCAGGCTGATGGAATTGCAGGGGCAGTACGGCGGTTTCAACAGGTGACATCTGACATTTTTGAGGAGTTTTAGAGCGTGTATTATAAAGGTTTTGTGAAAAGTTAACCAATATATAACCAATAATATCAAAAATGCGCAAATTAATATTGACAACATCACCATAATATGCTAAGTTTTAATCACAAATAAAACAAAAGTATCCAAAAGGGAGAGGTGTGATAAATGGGATTAGTTAAAATGAGCGCACTTTTTGAAAGAGCCGGAAAGCTGGGGGTTGGCTGCGGTTCATTCAGTGTCTATAGCATGGAAGCCGCCATGGGTGCTGTCAGAGCGGCTGAGGAGCTGAATACTCCGGTTATTCTTCAGTTGGCAGAGGCCCGGTTTAAGACGGCACCTTTGGAACTGATGGGCCCTTTGATGATGAGTGCAGCCCGTAATGCAAAGGTGGATATTGCAGTGCATTTGGACCATGGAAACAGCCTTGCAGTTATTGAACAAGCTCTTAAAATGGGGTTTACTTCTGTCATGTATGACGGCTCGTCCAAACCATTTGAAGAGAATATAAAAAACACCCTGATTGTAAAGCAGATGGCAAAGGCTTACGGTGCTGATGTGGAAGCGGAGCTGGGGCTGGTGGGGCGCAGTGAAGGCGGAGAAATGGATTACGGGATATTCTGTACGGACCCGGACAATGCCATGGAGTTTGCCCGGCGGACAGAAGTTGAGGCACTGGCTATTGCAATCGGCAACCAGCATGGAAATTACCCGGTGGCACCCAGACTGCGGTTTGACATTTTAAGGGATATACATGCAAAGATTCCTGACCTTCCTCTTGTACTCCACGGAGGAAGCGGTATCAGTGACGAGGACTTTAAAAAATGTATCAGGGAAGGAATTTGCAAAATTAACATTGCTACAGCAATAGTCAATGAGATGATAAAAGAAGCAGAAAACTATTTAAAGAAAGAGGCGTCCCCGGATTATTACGGCTTAAACAGACAGATGGCAGAGGGGGCCTGCCGGACCGTACGGCATCACATAGAAGTTTTCAATATGAAATAAAAAGATAAAGGAGAAAATGAAGTGGGAGATATAAAAAAATTAGGATATTATGTCAATGGTGAGTTTAAGGAATCCAAAACAGACAAATACAGCGATGCTTACGACCCCAGCACAGGTCAGGTAATCGCAAAGGTTCCCAACTGTACGGCAGATGAGGTTTCTGAGGCGGTGGCCGCTGCTAAGGCCGCCTATCCGGGCTGGTCCTCCACTCCGGTGATGAAACGGGTACAGATTCTTTATAAGCTGCGCTCTCTGCTGATTGAACACATGGATGAACTGACTTATCTGGTTGCAAAAGAAAACGGAAAAGCCTGGGAAGAGGCCCAGGGTGATGTGTTAAAGGCAAAGGAGGGAACAGAACAGGCTATTGCAGCTCCTTCCCTGATCATGGGAGAAAGCCTGATGGACGCTTCCAAGGGATTTGATACAGTGCTTTACCGGGAGCCTTTAGGAGTATTTGCAGGCATCGTCCCTTTTAATTTCCCGGCTATGATTCCTATGGGCTGGATGACTCCCGTTTGCATTGCCTGCGGAAATACCATTGTATTGAAAGCGGCGACCTTTACACCTCAGACAAGCATGAGAATTGCAGAACTTTACAAGGAGGCAGGTCTTCCTGACGGAGTAATCAATATCGTAACCTGCTCCAGAAATGAAGCTGAGATTCTTTTGGAGCACCCGGATGTAAAGGGAATTACCTTTGTAGGTTCCACCGGTGTTGGCAAACATATTTATTCTGTTGCAGCGGCGGCAGGAAAGCGGGTTCAGGCACTTTGTGAAGCGAAGAATCATGCATTGGTGTTAAATGATGCAGCTGTAAAGCGGGCAGCAGCCGGTATCATTAATTCCTCTTTTGGCTGCGCAGGAGAGAGATGTATGGCACTGCCGGTTGTGGTGGCTCAGGAAGATATTGCAGATGCTCTGGTTGCGGAAATTACGGAACAGGCTAAGAAGTTGAAAATCGGACCTGCCTATGATAAGACCACAGGTATTGGACCGCTGGTCAATGCAGCACATAAGGCTTCTGTACTGGAATGGATTCAGAAGGGAATTGACGAAGGAGCCAGGATGGTTCTGGATGGAAGAGATGTAGTTGTCCCGGAATATGAGAACGGCTTTTATATGGGCCCCACAATTCTTGATCATGTAACTTCCGATATGACGGTAGGCGACCGGGAAATCTTTGGACCGGTGCTGTGCATTAAGAGGGTCAAAACCTTTGAAGAGGGCCTGGAGGAAATGAACCGGAACTCATTTGCCAATGGTTCTGTAATCTTCACTCAAAACGGATATTATGCCAGAGAGTTTGCCAGGCATACAGACGGCGGTATGGTAGGAGTTAATGTGGGAATTCCGGTTCCTGTAGGTGCATTCCCATTCTCCGGACACAAGCTTTCTTTTCTGGGGGACTTACACTGCCTGGGCAAAGATGGTTTCCGGTTCTATACAGAGACAAAGGTGGTAACCACCAGATGGTTTGATGAAGAGGAAGAAAAGGTTACAAAAGTAACCACGTGGGATGGAACTATTTAAATTTAAGAAACGGAGCTGCCATGAAGTATATTGAATTTGATGAAAATAAACCTTATGATTTGATTTTACTGGGACGGGTTGCCATTGATTTCAACCCGATGGACTATTATAAAACACTGGGGGAAAGCGAGACTTTTAAAAAGTATGTGGGCGGATCTCCGGCCAACATAGCCGTTGGTCTGGCCAGGTTAAATAAAAAATGCGGATTTCTTTCGAGAGTTTCCGATGACCGATTCGGTGATTTTGTGGTCCAGTATTTTGACAGAGAAGGGATTGATACCTCTCACATCAGAAGATGCCAGAACGGAGAGAAGCTGGGCCTGACTTTTACGGAAATTCTCGATGAAGATACCAGCAGCATCTTAATGTACCGAAATAAGGCGGCCGATCTGGCGCTGGAGCCTGCCGATGTTGACGAGGATTACATATCCTCTGCAAAGGCAGTGCTGATTTCCGGAACAGCCCTGGCAGAAAGTCCTTCCAGGGAGGCAGCGTTAAAGACAGTAGCTCTTGCCAGAAAGCAAGGGGTAAAAATTATTTTTGATATTGATTACAGAGAGTACAACTGGAAGAATAAGGACGAGATTGCCATCTATTATTCTGCTGTTGCCAGGGACTCTGATATTATTATGGGCTCCAGAGAGGAGTTTGACCTGACGGAGCAGTTTATAGGGCTGGATGGAACTGATGAAGCTTCAGCCGGGTATTGGCTGGAGCAAAAGGCGAAAATTGTAGTCATTAAGCATGGTAAGAAGGGGTCTACCGCTTACACCGCAGACGGAAAATCCTATACCATTAAACCATTTCCTGTAAAGGCTTTAAAGTCCTTTGGCGGAGGAGATGGATATGGCAGCAGCTTTATTAACGGCCTGTTTGAGGGGTGGGATATTATGGACTGCCTGGAGCACGGCTCTGCATCTGCCTCCATGCTGGTGGCAAGTCATGGCTGTTCTGCAGATATGCCTGTATTGGAAGCGGTTGAGCAGTTTATTAAGGAGAAAAAGGGAAATATGGGCGGGTGACCGGCAAATTAAGGAGGTATGTACATGGGGGATTCCAATGTTCCCGTATTGGAAGCAAGGGGGATTAGTAAATCATTTCCAGGAGTCAGGGCACTTAATGATGTTCATCTGGAAATATACCCGGGAGAGATACTAGGCCTGGTAGGAGAAAACGGCGCCGGTAAATCCACCTTAATGAAAATTATGACAGGAGCCTACACAAAGGACAGCGGAGAGATCAAAATTGAAGGACAGACCGTAAATATTGATTCCACAGCAAAGGGAAGAGAATTGGGGATCAGCATTATCTATCAGGAACTGTCGGTGCTGCCTACTCTGACTGTTACGGAGAATATGTTTTTGGGGAATTTGATCACAAAAAAAAGAGGCGTTGTGGACTGGTCCGAGATGAGCAGACGGACGAAAAAAGCTCTGGAAGAAATGGGCCTGGATATTAATCCGGATATGCTGGTTCGTGACTTAAATATCGCACAGTGCCAGATGATTGAAATATGCCGGGCAGCCATTATCAACAAAGCCAAGGTGCTGATCATGGATGAGCCTACCAGTTCTTTAGTAAACCGTGAAATTGAATACATGTTTGAGATCATGGCTCAGCTAAAGGAGAAGAAAATTGCCATCATCTACATTTCTCACAAGCTGGAAGAGTTGTTCCGCATAACAGACCGGATGGAGGTATTTAAGGATGGAGAAAACAGCGCCACACTGATTACAAAGGATGTGGATAAGGACGATGTAGTGAAAGCCATGGTGGGACGGGAGCTGCAGAATTATTATCCGCCTCACGAAGGAGTCCGGGGAAAAGAAGTGCTGCGGGTAGAGAATCTTTCTCAGGGAAAAACGGTCAGGAATGTGAGTTTTACTGCATATGGGGGAGAAATTCTGGGCTTTGCAGGCTTAATTGGGGCAGGCCGTTCTGAAACGATGATGTCCGTTTTCGGGGCAATGCCCGGGGTGACTGGAGACATTTACCTAGAAGGAAAGAAAAAGAACTTCAAAAACCCTGGAGATGCCATTGCAGCAGGAATTGCATATGCGCCTGAGGACAGGAAACATCAGGGACTGGTCCAGATTTTTTCGGTTAACACTAATACATCCCTTGCCAACTTAACTGGAATTTATAATAAGTCCAAACTTCTGGATTTGAAAAAGGAGAGAAAGATCTCTGAAGAATACAGAGAGCTTTTGAATATTAAGACTCCTGACGTGGACAAGATTGTGGGAGAGCTTTCAGGGGGAAACCAGCAGAAGGTGATTGTAGGTAAATGGCTTTTCACTGATGCAAAGGTGGTGATTTTTGACGAACCTTCCAAGGGGATTGACGTGGGGGCCAAGGCTGAAATTTACAAGCTTATGAGGAAAATTGCAGGGGAAGGAAAGGCTGTTATCATGATTTCTTCAGAACTGCCTGAGGTAATTGGTGTCAGCGACAGAGTGATAGTTATGCACGATGGAGAAATAAAGGGAGAATATTCTTACGATGAAGTAAGCGAGCAGATCATTATGCAGACGGCAATTGGAGGTAGGGGTAATGGAAAATAATAGCAAGGCAAGGTTAACGGCTTTTTCAAAAAAGTATGGAATAGTAATTATGCTGGCTGTGCTGATTATGGCAGCTGCCGTGCTGCAGCCACTGTTTTTGCAGCCCAAGAATATAACAAATGTTTTAAGGCAGACGGCAATCAACGGAATTCTTGCGGTGGGAATGACCTTTGTCATTATCAGCGGTGCCATAGATTTGTCCGTGGGCTCCACGTTCTGCTTTACAGGCATGGTAATTATGTATCTGATGCCCATTACCGGATGGGTGGGAGCTGTCATTATCGGACTTGCGCTTGGAGCAGTAATCGGCTGCGTCAATGGTTACATGATCTACAGAGGGCTTCCTGCATTTATCATGACCCTCGCTGTCTCTATTGTCTTAAGGGGACTTGCCAACATGGTCAGCAACGGTTCTCCCATCAGGAGCGTATCAGATACATACAATGCCATTGGGCAGGGATACCTTTTGGGAGTGCCTATCCAGGTATATACCTATCTTCTAATTGCCTTAGCTGCTGCTTTTGTTATGTCAAGAACCAGATTTGGACGTTCCGTCTTTGCCCTTGGAGGTAATCCCGAGGTAGCCAGATTGTCTGGAATTAATATTAAAAAGATCAGAATTGCAGTTTACATCATCAGCGGAATTCTGGCAGCAGTGGCAGCAGTCATTGGTACGGCCAGGCTTGGTTCCTGCGAGCCCACTCTGGGACAGGACTATCATTCTGATGCCATTGCGGCAACGGTAATCGGCGGAACCATAATGAGCGGAGGAGAAGGAAGCCAGATAAAAACCATTGCAGGAGTGTTGATTCTGGGGGTATTGAACAACATGCTGAACCTGCTGGGAGTAAGCCCTTACTGGCAGTATGTATTTAAAGGAGGAATCATTGTTCTGGCTGTTTCCTCTGACGTGCTTCGGAGAGTAAAGGTTAATTAAAACCTAAAAACTATATAATATTCAGGAGGATGTATTAATGAAAAAGAAAATGATAGCAACTGCAATGGCAGCCCTTGTGGCGCTGACCGCACTGACAGGCTGTACTACAGATGGAGGAGGAACATCTCAGACGCAAAAGAAAGAGGATACAACGGCTGCAGCTTCCAGCACTGCCGGAAGTGAGGCGGCAACTCCTTTAAAAATCGGATTTTCTCAGAACAAGCTGTCTGTTGCCTACCGCGTGGCAGGTGTGGACCAGTTAAAAAAATATATTGAGGAAAAAGGGTTAAACTGGGAGGTAATCGTAACGGATGGTAAAAATGATGCTAATACTCAGACAGCCAATGTAGAAGACTTATTGAGTCAGGGTGTAGATGCCATGATTATGTGCCCGGTTACAGAGGACACTATGACCACTGCCGCAGAATCTGTCATGGAAGCAGGCGTTCCCCTGGTTCTGGTTAATAGAAAAGTGAAAAATCCTGATGCATGGACCTGCGCTATCACTGGTTCCAATTATCAGATCGGCCAGCTTCAGGCAGAGGATATGGCAAAGAGACTTGACGGAAAAGGCAAGGTTGCTTTAATGGAAGGAACCCTGGGAGCAACTGATGCAACAGACAGGGCAAAGGGATTTTTAGAGACCATAGCAAAATATCCGGACATTGAGGTGGTAGCTGACGTGGCCGCTGACTTTGTAAAAGATAAGGGAATGGCTGTGATGGAAGATATCCTGATCAAGAATCCGGATTTAGACGGAGTTGCCTGCGGCAATGACGAGATGGCTCAGGGTGCGTATCTGGCTTGCGAGTCTGCCGGAAAAGAAGGAGTTCTTATTTACGGTGTAGACGGCTATCGTTCCACGTTGGATATGATTAATGAAGGGAAAATCACGGGAACCTGCCTCTATCCTACTTCAGTTCAGAGTGCGGTGGATGTGTTAATCGAGTACTTTGAAAACGGAAAGAAATATGACGGACCCAGGGAAATTATTGATGAAGTTCCCATCGCTCTTCCGGAAAATGCCGATGACTTTTATGATATTGCTTTGGATGCATAACCCTATCCGGCTTTTCAATGACTTTCAATTAGAAGGAAGGAGATAAAATAAGATGTGCAAGGAATTTGGCTATCCTGAATTCGACAGTCAGGGAGAAATGATTCTCACCGGTTATGACGGGGATTACAGCCACATGATGATGGACGTGCGGATTTATCAGATATCTGGCGGAATGACCAGAACCTTTTTAAAAGAGTCTGAGGAAACGGCAGTGCTGCTGCTTCGGGGCAGGGCCATCTATCAATGGCAGGGAGAGAAGCAGACTGTTTCCCGAAAAGATGTATTTACAGAAGGCGCCTGGTGCCTGCATGTATGCAGAGGAGTGGAAGTGTCCGTAACAGCAGAGCAGGAGACGGAAATCCTGGTACAGTGCACTCATAATGACAGGAGATTTTCAAGCCGGATGTACAGGCCTGAAGATGCAGAACTTAAGTATTTCAGCAAAGGAAAATACGGGGATGTGGCAAACCGCCGGGTAAGCACTATTGTAGATAAGGAGATTAATCCGGATTCTAATTTCGTATTAGGGGAAATCTTAAATGACCGGGGCAACTGGTCTGGTTTCCTTCCGCACAGACATCCTCAGCCGGAACTGTATTACTTTATGTTTGACCATGAAACCGGCTTTGGAGCCAGCTTTTCCGGGGACAATGTCTATAAAATTAAAAACAGGAGCTTTGCTGCCATACCGGGAGGAAATACCCATCCCCAGGCAGCAGCTCCCGGATATGTGATGTATACCTGTTGGATGATCCGCCACTTTGATGACAAGCCATGGCTTCAGACGGACCGGTGTGTGTCAGAGGAGTATTTGTGGCTGGATGAACAGCAGAAGTAAGTTTATGAAAAGGTGAGACTCTGTTAATAGCAGTGTCTCCTTTTTTGTGCAAAAAAACAAAAGGGATTGCTGACTTGAAAAAGTAAACTCCAGTGCAGGACTAAATTCCACTGCCCTTTAAAAGTTGTCATAAATGGTAGAGGTTTTTGCACACAGTTCTAAGATTCCTGCTATAATTAAG
>CABJBA010000006.1 GCA_902363735.1 Clostridiaceae bacterium | reverse complement strand
TCCTGCATACAGTACTGAAAGCTCTGTACAACACCGGCAGCAACGCCGTCTTTATGATCATGAGTTGTCTTTACCTGCTTTTTCCCAATAATTTCATGAGATTCGTTATCCATAGCAACGCATTTGGTATAAGTACCGCCTACGTCAATTCCCATACGGACCGCTCTATGTTCTGCCATTTTTTCTATTCCTTTCTTTTACATCCTCGTTTTGTAAACAAAAACATGTGCGCAACTAATATATTACACACATTAGTATATCAGCATATAACTGGATGTCCATTGTTAATTTAACCGAAAAACCAATTATTATTTTATATATATTAACCAAAAAATTTATCCTTATTTTATACTTTTTATTTTGTATTCTACTTTCCCTTCCTGAATTTCAGGGGCGTGACTGCACAATGCTTTTTAAATACCCGTTCAAAATAGGTGACGCTTTCAAATCCCAGAAGTTCCGATATTTCCGTAATGGAATACCGGCTGTTTTTTAAAAGCTTCTGGGCCTTTCTCATCCTGGCCAGATTCCGGTACTCGTTGACAGAAAGCCCCGTCACCTCTCTGAAAATTTTACTTAAATAAGATTTACTGACAAAAAAACGTTCCGCCAACTCCTCCAAAGTCTCTCCCGTCTCACAATGAAAGGTCAGATATTCCGCCACATCGTGTACCCTTCCGTGCTTTGGAGTCTCTACTCTTGAAGGCATTTCTATCATCATATCCCTTTTCCTGCTGCGGGAAATCATAATAAGGATCTGAGAAAGCTTCAGCTTTGCCATGATTTCAAAGCCCTCACTCTTATTCTCCAATTCTTCTGTGATTCCCAATAACAGACCTTTCATCTCTTCCCACTCCTGTTCTGAAAGCCTGGATACCCCGTAAAAATCTTCAAATATTTTTTCAAGAGAAGGAAGCCCTGTGCTTTTTAGCCAGGGCTCCAGCACCTTTCCGTTTAACTGAAGCAGAATCCGGTCATGGCTTTTGCTTCCAGCCTGGCTGGTCTTATGGACCTGCTGGCGGTTTATGAGGACCACGTCCCCTGTCTTAACATAATAGGTTTCCTTCTCTATAAAATAGTAACGCTCCCCCTCCAAAAGGAAATAAAGTTCATATGTGTCGTGAAAATGTTTAATTGCCATGGAATACTCCTGATCACGGACCACCCGGTCAATAATCATTCCTTCCATACTTTGCAAAATTAATATTTTTTCCATTTCACCCTCCAATTACAAGCCAAAAGTACGATTTTCTCAAAAAAATACTCGATTATATAAGCATTATAATACTATAATCTATTATACTTATCAATATAAATGACAGAGCAAATCATTGATCAGGAGGGCATCTTATGAAATATGAGAACAACAAAGTAAGGGATATTACCATTGCCTACATAGGCGGAGGCTCCAGAGGCTGGGCCTGGACTTTTATGACAGACCTTTCCATGGACAGCTCCATAAGCGGAACCATCCGCTTGTATGACATTGATGGAGCCGCCGCAAAAAGCAATGAAATCATTGGAAACAAGCTGACAGCAAGAGATGACACCGTGGGAAAATGGAATTATGTCACCTCCGGCTCTTTAGAAGAAGCCCTGACAGGCTGTGACTTTGCAGTCATCTCCATCCTGCCGGGAACATTCGGAGAAATGAATTCTGATGTCCATTTGCCGGAAAGGCTTGGCATTTACCAGTCCGTAGGGGACACTGCAGGCCCGGGAGGAGCCATCCGGGCTCTGCGGACCATTCCCATGTTTGTGACCATTGGAGAAGCTATTAAAAAATATGCTCCCAAAGCCTGGGTCATCAACTATACCAATCCCATGTCTCTATGCATCAAGACCCTTTACCATGTATTTCCTGAGATCAGGGCATTTGGCTGCTGCCATGAGGTATTTGGAACCCAAAAGGTGTTAAAAGGAATCTGCGAGGAAAGTCTTGGTCTGGAGCATGTTGAGCGTTCTGACATCCATGTCAATGTGTTAGGAATCAACCATTTCACCTGGTTTGACCAGGCTTCCTATAAAGGTATTGATTTATTTCCTGTTTACCGTGATTATGTAAATTCACACTCCGAAGAAGGCTACAATGAACCTGACAAGAACTGGGCAAACAGCTCCTTTCATTGCGCCCACAAACTAAAATTTGACTTATTCCGCCGTTATGGTCTTATTGCCGCCGCAGGAGACCGCCATCTGGCAGAATTTATGCCGGGGGAAGAATATTTAAAAGATCCTGAGACTGTCAAGGATTGGAAATTCAGCCTGACAACTGTAACGTGGAGAAAAGAAGATTTGCAAAGACGCTTGGAAAAAAGCAGTAAGCTGGTAAGCGGAGAAATAGAAATAGAGCAGAAACCCTCGGGGGAGGAAGGGATTCTCTTAATTAAATCCTTATGCGGCTTAAAGCGGACCGTGAGCAATGTCAACATTCCAAACACATTTTTGCAGATTCCAAACCTGCCTGCAAACGCTGTTGTAGAAACCAATGCAGTCTTCAGCAGAGATTGTATCAAGCCGGTGGCTGCCGGAGCCATCCCGGAAAATATTCTGGAGCTGATCTTGCCTCATATCCAAAATCATCAGCTGATTTTAAAGGCGGCTCTCACTTATGACCGGTCCCTGGTATATGAAGCCTTTTTTAATGATCCCCTGGTAAAGGGCCGTGCTGCTAAAGAGGAGGTCATAAAACTGGCTGAGGATATGATTGCTGCCACCTTATCTTATCTGCCGGAAGGCTGGAAATAAACCGTTCTATATACACCCGGAAGCTGAACGCATTCTACGATATACAATAACGAGGACGAAAGCACTCTCTGCCTTCGTCCTCGTTATGATATTTAATCCCAACTCTCTTATTTTTAGCCTTATCTTCCCAAAAAATTCAAAGTATAATGTGCATCTCCCTGCTCATTTAATTCCATAATCATGTAAGACGGCTTTCTTCCCTCCTGCCTGGGATAAGAAAGACTTCCGGGATTTAAAATGGTAATTCCGTTATGTACCTCGTAAAGAGGCCTGTGGGTGTGCCCATACATGACGACATCGAAGTTACGCTCCTCAGCCTCCCGCTCCAGCCGCTCCGTTCCAAGGGATACATTGTAATAATGACCGTGAGTCAAAAGAGCCCGGTACCTTCCAATCTGCACCTCTTTCTCCCGGTCCAGATCGGAGAAGAAATCATTATTTCCCAGAATCATATGCAATACGCAGTCCTTTCCTGCCCACTCTCCAATCTTTTCTTCACTGCCCTCGGAGTCTCCCAGGTGGATCAGCATATCAAAGGGTTTCTGCTCTTCCATAACCTTCTGTAAATTTTCATCCCTTCTATGTGTATCACTGACGATCAGTATCTTCATTTCTTTCCCTCCCAGTTCACTTCCATAAGCATCTTCTTCATCTCCTCCAGGGCCTTCCCCCGGTGGCTGATCCTGTTTTTCTCTTCCATGGTAAGCTCTGCACTGGTTTTCTCAAACTCCGGAATATAGAGGATGGGATCATAGCCGAATCCCTCATTGCCGGCAGGCCTGTCTGCCAACAGTCCTTCCATAGCTGCTTCTGTATGAACCACCTGTCCGTCAGGCAGGACTGCCGCAATATTGCAGATAAACCTGGCACTTCTATCACATCCGGTTACCCCTGCGGCCCTGTCCAGTAAATTTTGATTTTTTATATCATAGGAAGTGTCCTCTCCCATATATCTGGCTGAATAAATACCCGGCTCTCCGTTTAAGCAGTCTACCACCAGCCCCGAATCATCTGCAAGGACGATTCCTCCGGTCTCCTTCCACACTGCCCTAGCCTTAATCTCAGCGTTTTCCCCAAATGTATTTCCGTTTTCCACGATCTCAGGGTTAGCTCCCGCTTCCTTCATGGACACGATTAACAGTCCCAGATCCTTTAAAATTTCCCGGATCTCATCCAGCTTTCCTTGGTTTCCTGTGGCAAATACGATTTTATCTCCTCTCATTTGCCTCTCCTTTCGTCTCTAAGCACTCTCTACCGGTCCTTTGTATATGCCTTTAAGCAAAGATTGCAGTTTTTTCCTTTTTCAACCCGTTCCCAAGCCATTCCATCGGGACTGATATATCCCTCCCCGTCAGAGATATCCACAACCGTACGTCCGTCTCCGGAATCAAATTCAATGGCCGCTGGATGAATAGTCTCCGGTGTGGTGAGCTTAACAATTACAGCAAAGCGCTCTCCAGGAGAAAGATTTAGCTCCTTTTGAGCAATTTCTGAAAAGGGAACCGTATAAAACCCCCCGTACACAAAGCTTCCCTGAGCCGCTAATATCTTTTTTTCAAAAGAACTGCCATCTGTAATTTCCTCTTCAGTTCCCGGATGGCGTAGGATATAAACTTCATAAGAGGATCCTGGGCCTGTGGCATAAAAACCTGCCGCTTCAAGCCGTTCCTCTCCATCCGCCTCATATACATTAGAAAACCAAACCGTTTCTTCCCCATATCCCAGCTGTCCTACCCAGCCCCTCAAGTCCGTCTGATAGATATGGGCAGTATCATCAGCATCTCCTGTATCTGTATAAACAAGGTTATTCACTCCAATGTTGGAATCATAATAGGAAACATAAAAAAAGCCCTGATCTCCAAATCCGTTTCCCCAACTGTTTATGCAGATAAAAGCCCCGTCTCCCGGAGCCTGGACGCTGAAGTTTTCTTTTGGATAATCGTCATCCCAGCCAATAATCACCGAATCATGGTTAGGCGGCATAGTACCTATATAGCAGTAAGAGAACTTTTCTTTATTATAAAAAGCAGACCTGCTTTGTTCATCAACCATAGAGGTGTAAAGGGAACTTTGAACTCCGCCGTATAACAGGACAGCCCTCTTAATCTTCTCGTAATCCTTTTCCGGTATGATCTGGATTTCCTTTACATACTTTTCCGCTTTCAGTCCCTGAGGAGAAATGCCGTCGCCGTAAGGGTCCTTTTCCTCAGCTACAGGGCCTTTCCAGGACAGCAGATAAGCCATGGACATGGTATACTCCCCACCAGCCTCCTGAGGAATAAAAAATCCATTGTTCAGTGACATATGATCCTCTGAAAAATCCCACACCTCCTCAGGAAGCAGACTGGCTTCCAAAGCCTGAAGAGAGGCAAATGCCCAGCAGGTTCCGAAAGATCCCTGATTTTTCACGGACGGGACACGGCCTTCCTGCCTCCCGTCATAAAAAGCAGGAAGCTCTCTTTCCAGAGGTTCCATATCTTCTTTCCAGTACCAAAAGCCTGCTCCAAAGCAAGATACCGCCAGGAGCAGGAGAAAAAACCATTTTCTAATCTTCAACTACATCTCCTTTAGCTCAAAGGGAGGCTGTCAGTCAGCGCTTAGCCTGCCTTCACCGGCAGAATTGTTATGCCTTGGCGGCTTCGGCCCCATGAACTGATAAAAATAAGTCTTCATCATTCCATTATATATTTTACGGTTTTTATCCGCTTTTTTCCCTATATGTTTTTCCGCGTCTTCATAAGCGGTGATCATATACAATGACCAGGAATCCAGAGCTTTATACCGCTCTCCGAGCATCCGGTACAGTGCTGGCAGATTTTCTTTTTCCTCCAGACGTTCTCCATAAGGAGGATTGGTGATAATAAAACCATATTTTTTGGGATGGCTTAATACACTTAAGGGCCTTTCCTGGAAGTGAATCATATGGCCTACTCCTGCCTGCTCCGCATTAGATTTAGCCGCCTTGATGATATCCCCATCAATATCATAGCCCTGAAGATCCACTTTGACACTGTCATCCACAAGCTCATTGGCCTCATCCAAGGTGTCATACCAGCATTTTCTTGGAATCAGGTTTTTCCAGTCTTCAGACAAAAAGGAACGGTTCATACCTGGCGCACGATTGGAAGCCATCATAGCTGCTTCAATGAGAAAGGTGCCGCCTCCGCAGAAAGGATCCACAAGAATCCGGTCTTTGTTCCAGGGAGTCAGCATAATAAGGGCTGCCGCAAGGGTTTCTGTAATAGGTGCCTTGCTGTTCAAGGTGCGGTAACCTCTCTTATGGAGAGAGTCACCTGTGGTATCTATGCCAACAGTTACCTCATCCTTATAAAGAAACACCCGGAGAGGATAGCTGCTTCCGTTTTCCGAAAACCATTCCACCTTATAAGACTTTTTCAGCTGCTCCACCATTGCCTTCTTCATAATAGACTGGATATCAGAAGGGCTGAACAGTTTGCTTTTAATTGAAGAAGCCTTTGCCACCCAGAACTTTCCATCCTCTGGAATGTAATCTTCCCAGGCAATGGATCTGGTTCCCTGAAACAGTTCTTCAAAGGATTCCGCATGAAAACTTCCCACCTTTAAAAGCACCCGTTCTGCCGTCCGGAGAAATACATTGGCGCGGCAGATGGCCTCGTCATCACCTATAAAGGTGACTCTTCCGTCTTCCACTGTGGTAATATCATATCCTAAATCCGTAATTTCTCTCTTCAATACCGCCTCCATGCCGAAATGGCAGGGTGCAATGAGTTCAAATGTTTTTTTCACTTTATTCTCCTAAGTTAATTTCTTTTATTACATTCCCGTCAAAATCCAGAATCTGGAATACCCGGTTCTCTAAAATTCCATAGGTAGGCGGATTGCCGCCCTTGGGAATGGACACAGATCCCGGATTTAAAACAGTAATTCCCTGGTCATGTTCCGCTGCCAGGATGTGGGTATGACCGTGAAGCAGAATATCCCCCTTCTGGACAGGAGGTAAATGATTCTGGTTATAAATATGGCCATGAGTTGCATAAATGGTCAGGCCGTCTACAGACAGAAGAGCATAATCCCCCAAGATGGGAAATTCCAGCACCATCTGGTCCACTTCTGTATCACAATTTCCCCGCACGCTGTAAATCTGATCTTTAAGACCATTAAGCATAGCAATCACTTCTTTGGGCGCATAGTCCCTTGGAAGATCATTTCTAGGACCATGGTAAAGAAGGTCTCCCAGCAGAATCAGTCTGGAGGCCTGGTCGCGTTGATATGCATGCAAAAGCTCCCTGCAATAATAGGCAGAGCCGTGGATATCGGAAGCAATCATATATTTCATAGGTTTTTCTCCTTTGCAGTCATTCATGTGTATAAGCTATATTTTAAGACCTTGAAGGTGCTTCTGTCAATGAAATTACCTATCTCCGGACCATATATTTTCCCCTGTAATATTCAATTCCATTGGCTATATTGACCAGACGGAAGCCATAAGGCTCCAGTTCCCTGCATACGGACATACTTTGCCCTCCTCTGGAACAGTAAAATATCAGCAATTGGTTTAAAGGCAGACCACTCATCCACTCATCTCTGTTTTCATAGGGAAGATTCACCGCCCCTTTAATATGGTTTTTGCGGTAGGATTCCTCCCGGCGCAAATCAATGATCATTGCATTGTTATTACTCTCTATATAATTGTCGATTTCCCAAATGGGTATAGTTCTGAACATATTATCACCTGTCCTTTCTAATAATAATATATTCTCCATCTCCGGAAATGGGAAAAGCGCAGGAAAGAACTTTTCGTCTCTTTCCCACGCCTTTATCATTGCTTTTCTGGTCCGCTATTTAGTTGGATTTGTTTTGGCTGTTGTTGCGGCTGCTGTCACGGCTGGAATTACGGCTGCTGTCGCGGCTGGAATTACGGCTGCTGTTCTGATTATTGTTCTGGCTGCTGTTCTGATTATTGTTCTGGCTGTTGTTCTGGTTGTTATTCTGGTTGCTGTTCTGGCTTGTGCTGTGAGAATTTCTGGAAGAGTTATCCATATCATTGTAATTGTTCTTGGACATCTTAAATACCTCCTGTAAGATTTTCTTGTTACATGAAGTAGTATGGCAAATTTGAGGGGATTTATACTTTTTTTCAGCTATTAATGAAAAAGAATTTCCTGTCAGGATTTGTAAAAAATAACTTTGCAATTTTTTCATGTTCATACTATAATAGAATTGAGGAATGCAAATTCCTCATCCTTATTAATTTTTATACTCCCCTTAGAGACAGCCTGATATCTCCCCTATCATGGCTGTTTCTTTTATTGTTAAAACAATCAAAAGCTCCCCGGCAATCCCATGCCGGGGAGCTTATGTCCTTTTTCAAAATCCGGTTATCCGCTGAGTCATTAATCGCCAATTACATTGACAATCTTTACAGGCCCTCTGTAATTCCAGGGAGAAGTCTTAATGCCTGTCCGATAAGTGGAAGAATGCACGACCTGTCCGTCCCCGATGTACATTGCCACATGATTGATAGATCTTCCGCTTCCATAAAAAATCAGATCGCCAGGTCGCATCTGATCTGCGCTGATGGATATTCCCTGGGAAGACTGGGCAGTAGAAGAACGGTTTAAATTAATCCCCCCACCGTTAAGCATTACATATTTAGTAAACCCAGAGCAGTCAAAACCTGTATTAGGGTTATTTCCGCCGGCGGCATAACGTCCGCCTACAAACTGCAAGGCATAATTAACAATACTTTGTCTGAAATCAACTGCTGCATCTGTCTGGATCTCTACCTCTAAAGCAGCTAAGGTGGCTTCGTCCGTGGAGGATACTGTTGCATTGCCTTCTACAGGAATATAGCCATATGTATCACTCACTTTAACTTTTATGAAACCATCTCCCATATCCTCTACAACTTCAAAGGAAGAGCCCTTGGAGGCTGTCATCAAAGCTTCCTGACCTTCTTCATCCTTGCTGATGGTAACGTTGTCTGCGTCAACTGTCACCATATAGTTCCCATAACCCAGACCCGGACCTGATATTTCATCTGCTCTCACATTAGAAGGGTCTGCAAGTACCATTATTCCGCAAAAAGCCATAAGACCTAAAGTTTTCCATGTATTGTTTATCATCGGGAATTTACTCCTATTTTCACTTTTCGAAATATTACGCAAATGTTAAATTCATTACAGTTATTATACATTTATTTTATCTTTTCGTCAAGTATTATTTAAATTTGCACCAATCGCAAGAAATTAATTTAATACGCTGACAAATTTCACAGGCTTACGGTACATAACATTAGTAACGATAATTCCTGTCTTTTCTGTGGAAGCATGAACCACCCTGCCTTCTCCCATGTAAAGTGCCACATGATTGATAGAACCATTTTTTCCATAAAATACCAAATCTCCCGGACGGGCCTCTTCATAACTTACAATCCGTCCCTCTCCTGACTGGGCTCTGGAGCTATGGCTTAAACTGATACCTGCGTAATTCAGCACATATCTGGTAAATCCGGAACAGTCCACTCCTGTTTTGGGATTCACACCGCCGTATACATAGCGGCCGCCCACAAATTGAAGGGCATAATCCACAACTTCCCGGCGCTGCTTGACTGACTGATCCACCTTTTCCTGGGTCTTTTCAATAAGGGTTGCACTGCTGCCGGGTATGTATCCTTCTCCCTGAGAAGTTCTGATCTTTAACCAACCATCCTCAGAGGTTTCCGCCACCTCATAAGACTGTCCCTCAGGTATCTGGGCTAAAACTTGTCCTCCTGCAAGAGGCATGTCCTTTACAACCACTGAAGAATTTATTCTGGCGTAAAGGGTTGTGCTGGTTTCCACTGCGATTTCCGCAGCATCTGCCTCTGCCGGAATTCCCAGGGTCAGACAGGTACAAATCCCCATGATTCCCATAGCCTTCCACATTCTATTTATCATATATAAAAATCTCCTGTTTTTACGTTTCTCTTTCAAATCTGTAAACATTTATTCCAAATGTTACGTAAATGTTACATTTCAAAGTATACACGTTTTCACCGGCTTTGTCAAGAAAGTTTGCTGTGTTTTTCTTATAAAATGGCTGATTTACTGAATTCATGACTTAATCTCCCAACGTTCTCAAAGAAAATCCAGCTATAAAAAAAGGCGGCTATGGCTTTTTTATGCCATAACTGCCTTTACATTTTTGTAACATTTACCGTCTCATTCCCCTTATAAACCAGAAGATGAGCAGAACCAGAAGCAGAGGCCCCATAAGAGGCATTAAAATGCTGAAAATCCCGGTCACAATGCTGGCTACTAAAAAGAAGAAAAGGATAAACGCCGCTACCCCAAGCAACTTCCAATACCATTTATTCAGGTTAATATAATGGACGCCTCGGTTGCGGGAGCTATCTTGCTCCTCATACACGTTTTTGCTCTGCCCTGAATAAGAATCGTAATAAAATTCTTTTTCCCCATTGCTTCCTGTATTGCCGCCTGCTTCAATAATCGTCTTGGCAATGAGCCTGGGATCTCCGATGGAGCCAATTACCTCTTCCTCTCCGGAGCCCATTCTCACTTCCGTACTGATATATTCATCATAATACCTGATATTTTCTTCAATCACGCTGCTGGATATTTCCCCTGTCAAAGCTGCTCTCAGCCGCTGTAAAAATTCCTGTCTGCTCATCCGAGCCTCCTTCAATTAAGTAAATAACTTTCATCATTGTACCATCCGGCAGGGATATGGTAAAGAAATCTTCTCTGAAAAAAATCTTAAAATTTCATAATGTGACAGACTACTCCACCTTTTCCTTCAGAATTCCTTCCCGGTAGGCTGCCACCAGTTCCTTTAAATCTTCAATGTGCACAGCCAGCTCTGCTCCTTTATCCGTATCAGCCACCATGACTCTCTTTTTCATATTTTCAACTACTGAAACCCGGGGAGTGCTTTCTTTATTAGGGTCAAATGGCTTATGCTCTGCAAGGGCCAGATGATTGGAATTATAAATCAGGGTGTAGCCTGCAATACCTGTCTTTGACTGATATGCCTTTGATAAGCCTCCATCAATGATAAACAGCTTGCCTCCTGACTTGACCGGAGACTCCCCTTCTTTGATCTTCACCGGAACATGACCGTTAATTATATGGGAGCCTTCCCTGGAAAGTCCGAACTCCTCCAGAATCTTATCACAGTACTCTTCCTTCACACTCAGCTTGTAATAAGGGTTCATAGGCTCTTTGTGAGCTGCAGGGCTTTCTATAAAGTAATGTTCAAAGGTCGTCATCTTTCCTTTTCCAAATACCGGAGACTTGGCTCCGCACCATAAATACCACATAAAATCAATGGCTTCCTGCTTCTCCTTAGAACCCTCCGACAAAAAGTATGCATTTTGAACCATTTGGTCTACATAGTCCATAAGGGCCTTTCCGGAATATGACCGGGTGCCCATCATGATTTCATCAAAGGTTCCATCCTCTTTCATGGGAATACAGCCATGATAAAGGAGGTTTGAATTATAGCATTTATACATGCTGCCGTGAGAATACAGAAAACGGACATGCTTATGAAGAAGTTCATTGTGCTTAAAGGATAGCTGCAGGGTATGGAGAAGTTCTTCCTCCTCAGGATTCAGTTTCAAAGGATCAGCCGGATCAACTGTAGGGAGAAACATATCCAGCATAGGGTATTCCTTCCCTTCTGCTGTCACTGCACCCCGGTTAAAGTCAATAGATTCCATGAGAATTCTGTCATCCATGCCGTATTCCGGGCGGCGTTTGATGATCTGCCCCTCCACTTTAAACTGAATGATAGCAATGGCCTTGTGCATCTTGGCAGCCAGTCCGGGGTCCACGGCGTCGTAAATGTTCTCGTCGAGAATCTTTGGGGCAAACTGCACACAGGGGTCATCCCGGTAAACCTTTGCTGCAAACATGGACAGAGGACGCAGATTAATACCATAGCCCTCTTCCAGCACATCAAAGCTGTTATAGCTGATTGCAATCCGCAGCACATTGCAGATACATGCCGGATTTCCTGTGGCTGCTCCCATCCAGGATATGTCGTGATTTCCCCATTGGATGTCCACATCGTGAAATTGAAGCAGCTCATTCATGATGATGTCGGCTCTGGGGCCTCTGTCAAATATATCACCGATAATATGCAGATTATCAATAGTCAGATTCTGGATCAGCTCACATAAAGCTATGATAAACTTATCTCCAACCTTGATGTCGATAACAGACCGGATGATTTCACTATAGTATACACGTTTATTGTCATCATTATAGTCCACATGAAGAAGCTCATCAATAATATATGCAAACTCCTTGGGCATTTTTTTCCTGACCTTGGATCTGGTGTACTTGGAGGACACCATCTTGCAGATCTGCACCAGCCGGTAAATGGTTACTCTCTGCCAGTCATCATTTGCCTGGCCCTCCATTCCCAGCTGATTTATGATGCGCTCCGGATAGTAAATCAGGTTTGCTAATTCCACCTCTTCTTTTTCCGGTATGATGTGGCTGAATGTTTCTGTAATTTTCTCCCGGATGATACCGGAAGCACTTTTCAAAAGATGTACAAATGCTTCGTATTCGCCATGCAGGTCACTGAAAAAATACTCCGTTCCTTTTGGAAGCCCCTGAATAGCGGTCAGATTAATGATTTCGCTGGAAGCAGCCTTAATAGTAGGATACTCTCTGGCCAGCAGCTTCAGATACGACAGTTCTCTCATGATGAAATCCTCCTATACTCATGAAACACAATGATATATATAAGAACATCATAACATAAAACATGCCAGTTTAAAATATATTGTCTTTTATTTAAAACGAATTTTTCTAAAAATCCTGATTCCGGAAAGAGTTAAAGTAAGTGAAAACCAGACATTTTTAAAGATGATATGTAAGGCAGGAGAAAAGCCGCAGGATTCTAAAATCCCACGGCTTTTCTTGAAACTGGAAACATCCTTTATTCACATCCACAATCATCCTCACTGCGGCCATCCCGTCCACAGGGAGCATTTCTGCAGCCATCTTTAAAACCAGCACAATAGGCGTCTTTTAACTCCTGTTCTTTACGTCTTCGTTCACATTGCTGTTCGCGGCAGCTATTTTCACACCGGCAACTGCACCTGCAATTATAACAACTCATTGATTTCTCATCCTTTCACCCCTTATTATACTATATTCTATGGATGAGCCAGACAAGATGTGAATTGAGGAAAAGACTCACGCTCGTCCCCGCAGCTGCATATCATATAACAATAGAAAATAAAGGAGTCTCTGATATGTGCTGCCCAGGCAAATTTTGTCCCTACCGGGATGTAAACTGCAAGGATCTGGCCATCTTTCATGAAGCTACCAAGGATCTGCGCGGCACTACCTACAAACCCTATCTGGTATCCATTTGCGAGTCCAGAGGAATCCATTTCCGTTTTGTTTGCAATTCAACTATTATGACCCGGCCTCCTCAAAACGCCATAACCAGGGTCTCCATTTTCAAACCCTTCTGCAAGGATAATGAAAAAGAGAAGTCCAGGGCGGTTGTAACCGGTATCTGCCGGATGGAATGCTTTAGGGATTAAGGCTTATGCCCAATAAAACAAACAGGCTGCAACTATTTAAAGGGGCAGCCTGCTTTAATTATTGAGGGGATATTGGCGTTAAAATGCCATTTTATAAACTTCAATCATTTCCGATTTTCCCAAAGCCTTAATTCCAGGCAGAACCTTTGTGCCTCCTGCAGAGCATTTCTCTGCCATTGTCTCAAAGTCGTCTTCCTTTATCCCTGCTTCCAGTTCTCTTAAGGCAACAGGCATTCCCAGGCTCTTAAAATACTTCTCCAGGCTGTCAATACCCTTTAAAGCTGTTTTTAGGGGATCTTCAAAATTCATCTCTTCCTTTAATACCCTCACTGCAAGCTGGGTAAATCTCATAGGATCTTCCTCACATACATATCTGGCCCAGGAACAGAACAGGGCTGACAGTCCGGCGCCATGAGCAACGGAAGGATACATACCGGATAATTCATGCTCCAGTTGGTGAACCTGCATCATGAATTCCCTTCCAAGGCCTGTTAAGTCATTGTGGGAAAGACTTCCTGCCCACATGAGAGTGGCTCTCGCTTCGTAATCCTCCGGGTTCCTGTCGGCAACAGTTCCTGCTCCCATAACAGAAATCAAAATACTCTCTGCCAGCCGGTCTGTCAGATCTGTATCCCTGGTTTTTCCGCCCAGATACCGTTCCAGAGTGTGCATCATAATGTCCACGGTTCCGCAACCGGTCTGAAATTTATTAACTGTAAAAGTCAGTTCCGGATTGCAGATTGCAAATAATGGACGGTGGGTAGGGCTGTTAAATCCCCTCTTTAAACCAGATTCTTCATTGGTGATAACACAGGAAGCGCTGCTTTCGCTTCCTGAAGCAGAAAGGGTGAGAATGCATCCATGAGGAAGTGCCTTATGGGGAACTGCTTCCCTGGCAAAAAACTTCCATGGGTCAGTATCAGGATTCATGGATCCATCAGCAATGCATTTGGCGGAGTCAATAGCACTTCCTCCTCCTACCGCCAGGATGAAGTCTACGTTCTCTTTAATACAAAGGTCAATCCCCTCTTTTGCCAGGGATAAGGTTGGATTTGGCTGAACTCCTCCAAAGAGCACATAATCAATTCCCTGCTCCTTTAAGGAATCTGTCACCTGATCCAGTAAGCCTGTTTTCTTTACGCTTCCTCCCCCATAGTGGATCATAACCTTTTTAAAACCATATTCTCCAATTACAGTTCCAACCTGTTTCTGAGTGTCACGTCCAAAAATCATCCTTGTAGGTACATAATATTCAAAGTTATTCATTTTCCTATCTCCTTCCGATGGCTGTGCTTCTTCTGTTTTACCATATTAGAATTATATCATATTCTCTGGTTTTTTTGCATATCTTATAAAGTAAAGCCTTAAAAACCTGCTTTCTTTTGACATGTGCATTTACAGGAACGGCAAGGAGAACGCTTATGAAATTATTTAAAAAAGATACGCAACATTCTCAGACCTCCAGGCATCACTACATTATATACATAGAAGTCATCGTTCTGACCTTTCTTCTGGTCTCTCTTTTTTTTCTTCCCACCGGCGGAAGGTTCTCATTTCCTGTTATCAGTCAAAACGAAAATGCCAGTTCCTCAGAAGCAAAAAAGTATATTAAATGGGTGGATTTTGACGTAAATGCCAAGGCCATGAAGGAAGCATTCCGGTATGATGTAGACACCTGCCAGTCAGAGATTCATTTAAACTGGGTGGATTTGCTGGCCTTCCTGGGAGCTAAATACGGGGGAGATTTCTCCAAATACTCCACTAAGGATTTAGACAATCTAGCAGAACAGCTTCTTTCCGGCAAAACCATGGAAGAACTGACTGCTAAAATGAAATATTATTCTTTTTACAGGGAAGCCTATGGCGCTGTACTTGACGGCCTGACCGGCCAATATGAAATACAGATTCCTGCTGAAAATGCACCTCTTTACGCTGCTCCCGCCCGACTTCCTGACGACAGCATTGATCCGGATAAGGTCTGGGTTACAAAATATGGACTCAAAGGATTTTCCCCCATCGCAAAAGGATTTCCATACAGCGAATTCGATGATTTCGGTGTGTCCCGGTCTTACGGCTATAAACGGCAGCATTTAGGCCATGATATGATGGGTCAGGTAGGAACTCCTGTTATTGCAGTAGAGAGCGGTTATGTGGAAGCGATCGGCTGGAACCAGTACGGCGGCTGGAGACTGGGGATACGGAGTTTTGATGGGAAACGATATTATTATTATGCACACCTGAGAAAGAACTATCCTTATCACAAATCCCTGGAACAGGGAAGCATCGTCACTGCCGGAGATGTGATTGGCTATCTGGGACGCACAGGGTACAGCAGAACAGAAAATACTAACAACATTAATGAACCTCATCTTCACTTTGGGCTACAGCTTATTTTTGATGAATCTCAAAAGGAAGGGAATAATGAAATCTGGGTCAACTGTTATGAACTGGTGAAATTCCTTGCCATGAACCGGTCTGAAACCTTGAAAGACCAGGAAACAAAGGAATATGATCGTATTTACGATATGAAAGATCCGGCAATCCAGGAGAATTTTGTGCCTCCGGAGCCTGTTGAAACGGTTAACTATTAAATTTAAACAACAAAGAGGCATCGTCCCATAATCTGGTCAAATGCCTCTTTTTTATTAGCTTTCTTAAAGTGCTGTTTCTTATTTCAGCAGATGAATAAACAGCCCGCTTCTCAATTTAGGTTCAAACCAGGTAGACTTAGGAGGCATCAAGAGACCTGCATCGGCTACATTCAGCAGTTCCTCAATAGAGGTCGGATACATGGAAATTGCTGCTTCCATATCTTCCTTACACCTCTTCTCCAGCTCTCCAAGCCCTCTGATCCCGCCGATAAAATCAATCCTCTTATCTGTTCTTGGATCCTGAATCCCAAGGATTGGCCCTAAAATATAATCCTGAAGAATGGACACATCAAGCCCTTTTACCGGGTCTTCTGTATAGAGAATATCTTTCGCTTTCAGGCAATACCAGGTTCCCCCAAGATACATTCCAAAGGTTCCTTTCTGCTCTGGAGAATAAGCACCATCTCCTACCTTAGATACCTTAAAGAATTCCCCCGCCTTTTCAAGAAACGCCTCCGGACTAAGTCCGTTTAAATCCTTTACAACCCGGTTATAAGGCAAAATCATCAACTGGTCATCAGGAAACAGCACGGAGAGAAAATAATTAAAAGGCTCTTCTCCCGTATATTCCGGATTCTCCTCCCGCCTCTTAAGACCAACCTTTACAGCAGAAGCTGCCCTGTGGTGCCCGTCGGCTATATAAGTGGCAGAAATATTCTGAAATGCATCTTCAACGTCCTGAATCATGGCCTTGTCATCAATCCGCCACACTTTATGGCTGATCCCATCATCTGAAACAAAATCATAGAGTGGGGCATCTGACATTTTTATTTTCACAATCTTATTGATCGCTTCACTGGAACGGTATGCCAGGAAAATAGGCCCTGTCTGGGCATTTGTGGTATCCACATGACGTATCCGGTCCACTTCCTTTTCTTCCCTGGTGTTTTCATGCTTCTTAATCACACCATTGACATAATCATCAATGGAGGAGCAGGCTGCAATTCCGGTCTGACTCCGTCCATCCATAATCAGCTCATAAATATAATAAGCCTCTCTGCTGTCCTCCTTAAAGGTCCCATCTGCCATCCAGCTTTTCAACATTTCTCCGGCCTTTTCATAGACCCTGTCATCGTAAATATCCACATCCTCAGAAAACTGTGTCTCCGGCCTGTCAATATTTAGAAATGACTTGGGATTTTCCGCCGTAATCTGGCAGGCTTCCCTGCGGTTATATACATCGTAAGGAAGTGCCGCCACCAGATGTGCATACTGCTCATCGGGGCTGACGCTCTTAAATGGTTTAACTATAGCCATACTTTCTCCTTTATCTGATCACCCGCACCCGAAGTGCTCCCTTGATGTCCTTTAATTTCTGTATGCATTCCCCGTCTGCCGGGCTTTCTAAGTCAAGCATGGTATAAGCGTATTTCTCACGGCTCTTGTTGGTCATATCTGAAATGTTCACATTCCCTGCTGCCAAAGCCCCTGTAATCTGTCCGATCATGTTGGGAATGTTCAAATGCAGCACAGCAATACGGCTGGCAGCCTTGCACTCTCCCATGTCACAGGAAGGAAAGTTAACAGAGTTTCTGATATTTCCGTTGTCTATATAATCCATGATTTCCTTTACTGCCATCCTTGCACAGTTGTCCTCAGACTCTTCCGTAGAAGCTCCCAGGTGAGGGATGACAATGGTATTCTCCAAATGCACGGATTTGGGATTTGGGAAATCCGTCACATACCGTTTTACCTTTCCGGATTTTAAAGCCTCCGCCATATCGCCTTCATTGACAAGAATGTCCCTGGAAAAGTTTAAAATCACCACGCCATCCTTCATGGAATTAATAACATCCTTCTTGATCATTCCCTTTGTATCATCAATCAGAGGAACATGAAGGGTAATGTAATCACACTCCTCATAAATAGTATCCACAGAGGTAATATGCTTTATATTCCTGGAAAGCCCCCAGGCAGAATTCACGGAAATAAAAGGATCATATCCATAGACCTCCATCCCCAGATAAGAGCAGGCATTGGCAACCTCCGCACCAATAGCACCAAGACCGATTACCCCCAGCTTCTTTCCCTTGATCTCACATCCTCCAAATGCCTTTTTCTCTTTTTCTGCATTTTTTGCGATATTTTCATCGTCCTGGTTAGTCTGACACCACTGTACCCCTCCAATAATATCTCTGGAGGCCAGCATAAGCCCGGCAATAACCAGTTCCTTTACGCCGTTGGCATTGGCACCCGGCGTGTTAAAAACTACAACTCCTTTTTCTGCACATGCATCAAGAGGAATATTGTTGACTCCTGCTCCGGCTCTTGCAACGGCAAGAAGTCCTTCAGGCAGCTCCTGCTCATGCATGGAAGCACTGCGCACCAGCACTCCGTCCGCTTCCTTTATATTGTCTGTTAATATATACTCTTCTGTCAGCAATGCGGTTCCGCAATCAGAAATCGCATTAAGGCAATGAATTTTTTTCATGGTCCAATCCTTTCCTGCACACCTGTCTTCATGTACTTTCAGCCATGCAGAAGTATTTGCATGGCTGAACCATTTATTTATTTTGTATTCTTTGCTTCAAAATCCTTCATAAATGCCACCAGGGCTTCCACACCTTCCATAGGCATGGCATTATAAATGCTGGCTCTCATACCACCCACACTTCTATGTCCTTTTAAATTTTCAAAGCCTGCTGCCCTGGCCTCTTTTACAAACAGGGCATCCAGCTCATCATTTCCCGTTACAAAGGGAGCATTCATAAGGGAGCGGTCTTCCTTTGCTACTGTGCCTGAAAACATCTTGCTCTGGTCCAGGAAATCGTAAAGAATGGCAGCTTTCTTTTCATTAAATTCCTTCATAGCTGAAAGTCCGCCCCGCTTCTTCAACCACTTAAACACCTTTCCGCATATATAGATGCCATAAGCAGGAGGCGTATTGTAAAGAGATTCCGCATCATCATGGATCTTGTACCGAAGCATGGTTGGTGTTTCCGGAAGCACGTCTTCTGTTATAAGATCCTCACGGATGATAACGATAACCACTCCAGCAGGGCCTACATTTTTCTGGGCTCCGGCAAATATCAGGCCGTATTTGGAAACATCAACAGGTTCCGATAAAAAGCAGGAAGAAAGATCTGCCACCAGGTTTTTTCCCTTTGTATTCGGCAGATTTTTAAACTTTGTACCGTATATGGTATTGTTTTCGCAAATATAGACATAATCCGCATCATCTGAGATGGGCAGATCAGAAACATCAGGAATGTAACTAAAAGTCTTATCCGCACTGGAAGCTACCGCATTGGCTGTTCCGTAAAGCTTTGCTTCCTGATACGCCTTCTTCGCCCACTGTCCTGTAACAACGTAGTCTCCCACACGATTCTTAAATAAGTTCATAGGAATCATGGCAAACTGCTGTGAGGCTCCGCCCTGCAAAAACAGAACTTTATAATTATCCGGTATCTCCATCAGCTCCCGAAGATCTGCTTCTGCCTCTTTGATAATGGTGTCATAAACCTTGGATCTGTGGCTCATTTCCATTACAGACATGCCGCTGCCCTTATAATCCATCATCTCCTCGGCCGCTTCTCTTAATACCTCTTCCGGAAGTACCGCCGGACCTGCAGAAAAATTGTACACTCTGCTCATATCTCTTCCTCCTCTTACCAGGGAACTTCCCTGAATTACTTACGTTTAATTTTTAAATCATCTGCATCAAAGGCATCTGCAATAGGTGATCCCGGCGAAACCATAGGGAAGACCTTGTCATCGCAGTGAATCTGGCAGTCAATCACAACAGGGGAATTTAGCTCAATGGCCTCTTTCAGAACAGACTCAAATTCCTCTTTTCTGGTTACACGGTAAGCGGTGGCTCCCATTCCTTCCGATATCTTTACAAAATCTACCTTGTCATTAAGCAATGTATGTGAATAGCGTTTTCCATAGAACAGGGTCTGCCACTGGCGAACCATGCCCAATACATGATTGTTGACAACCACCTGAATGATGGGAATGTTATAGCGGACTGCAGTGGCAATCTCATTCATATTCATGCGGAAGCATCCATCGCCTGCCACATTAATTACCAGCTTATCCGGACAGCCCATCTTAGCTCCCAGGCAAGCTCCCAGGCCATAGCCCATGGTTCCCAGGCCGCCGGAGGTGATAAAGCTTCTGGGTCTGTTATACTTAAAATACTGAGCCGCCCACATCTGATGCTGGCCTACTTCTGTAGTAATGATGGCATCCCCCCCTGTCACTTCGTAAATCTTTTCAATGATATAGGGTCCGCTTAAGATGCTCTTGTCATAGCGCAGCGGATGCATCTGGCTTTTACGGTCAATGTGAGCCAGCCACTCGTCATGGTTTATTGGGTCTAACCGGGCATTTAGCTTTTTTAAAATTACCTTTACATCACCAATAACACTGGCATGGGCCTTTACATTTTTGCTGATTTCAGCAGGATCTACATCAAACTGAAGAATCTTGGCCTTTCTGGCAAATTTAGAAGCGTTTCCCGTCACTCTGTCGCTGAATCTGGCACCGGCTACAATCAGAAGATCACATTCTGTGATTCCCAGATTAGAGGTTTTGGTTCCGTGCATTCCCACCATTCCGGTATACAGCTCATCTCTTCCGTCAATAGCCCCCTTTCCCATAAGGCTGTCTGCCACTGGAGACTGGATTCTGTGTGCGAAGGCACGAAGCTCCTCTGCCGCATCAGAAGCAATGATACCGCCTCCTGCGAAAATATAAGGTTTTTCAGCATTGCGGATCATCTGCAGAGCAGTTTCTAAATCCTCCTCTGTGATAGTGTCCACCTGACGCTCAATAGGATCCGGAGCCTTGTATTCATAATCATAGTTATTGCCTGTTACATCCTTGGTAATATCCACCAGCACCGGGCCGGGCCTGCCGGTCTGTGCGATAGTGAACGCCCGGCGAATGGTGTCTGCCAGCTTGGATATATCCTTAACAATAAAGCTATATTTCGTAATAGGCATGGTCACACCGGCAATGTCAATTTCCTGGAAGCTATCACGCCCAAGCAGACTGACTCCCACATTGCAGGTAATGGCTACCACCGGGATGGAGTCCATAAAGGCAGTTGCAATTCCTGTTACCAGATTGGTGGCTCCCGGACCTGAAGTTGCCAGACAGACACCGACTTTTCCTGTTGCCCTTGAATATCCGTCAGCCGCATGGGAAGCACCCTGCTCATGGGATGTGAGGATGTGATTGATTTCATCCTGGTGTTTATAAAGGGCATCGTATATATTGAGGATGGTGCCGCCCGGATATCCAAAAACAGTGTCCACACCCTGTTCCTTCAGGCATTCAATTACAATTTCTGCTCCTGATAATGTTTTCATAAATCTGCTTTCCCCTTTCTTTATATCTCCAGAATGGCTCCCTTGCTTGCCGGAGCTGCCATGGCCGCATAACGGGCCAGATAGCCGGAGGTTACCTGCGGCTTTCTGGGCTTCCATTCAGCCTTTCTCGCAGCCATCTCTTCATCCGATACCTTTATGTCTAATCGGCAGTTGTCTATATCAATGGAAATAATATCTCCTTCTTTTACAAGAGCAATAGGGCCTCCCACTGCTGCCTCCGGGCACACATGTCCGATGGAAGCGCCTCTGGAAGCGCCGCTGAAACGTCCGTCTGTAATGAGGGCCACAGTAGAACCAAGTCCCATGCCAGCAATAGCTGAGGTGGGATTTAACATCTCTCTCATGCCTGGTCCACCCTTTGGACCTTCGTAGCGGATAACCACCACATCACCTGCCACGATCTTTCCGCTCTTAATGGCTTCAATGGCATCCTCTTCACAGTCAAACACTCTTGCCGGGCCTTCATGCTTTAGCATCTCAGGATCTACAGCAGAACGTTTTACAACAGAGCAGTCAGGTGCTAAATTTCCTGTTAAAACGGCAATTCCGCCAGTCTTGCTGTAAGGCTCCTCTGCTGAACGGATGACGGAATGATCTTTATTGACATAGCCCTTTATATTTTCTCCTACAGTCTTTCCCGTCACTGTCATGCAGTCCAGTTCTAAAAGGCCCAGCTTGCTGATCTCATTCATAACAGCGTAAATACCGCCGGCTTCATTTAAATCTTCCATATAAGTATGGCCTGCCGGTGCTAAGTGACAGAGGTTTGGAGTCTTGGAGCTGATCTCGTTGGCAATTCCCAGATTCAAGTCCACCCCTGCTTCATGGGCAATGGCCGGAAGGTGAAGCATGCTGTTGGTACTGCAGCCCAGAGCCATATCCATGGTGAGTGCGTTATGAAAAGCCTTTTCGGTCATAATGTCACGAGGACAAATATTCTTTTTCAGCATATCCATGACTGCCATTCCCGCATGTTTTGCCAGCTTTAAACGCTCGGAGTAGACAGCAGGTATGGTTCCGTTGCCCCGAAGGCCCATTCCTAAAACCTCGGTTAAGCAGTTCATGCTGTTGGCCGTATACATGCCGGAACAGGAGCCGCAGGTAGGACATGCCTTTTCTTCATATTCTCTTACATCTTCTTCTGTCATGGTTTCAGCGGCATAAGCCCCTACTGCCTCAAATACGCTGGATAAACTGGTTTTATTTCCTTTTACACGGCCAGCCATCATAGGACCGCCGCTGACGAATACGGTTGGAACATTGACCCGTGCTGCCGCCATCAAGAGTCCCGGCACATTCTTATCACAGTTGGGTACCATAACCAATGCATCAAAGGCATGAGCCCTTGCAAGGCATTCTGTGGAGTCAGCAACCAGATCTCTGGTCACCAGGGAATACTTCATTCCAATATGTCCCATGGCAATTCCATCACAGACTGCAATGGCCGGAACCATGACCGGTGTACCGCCAGCCATGGCAACTCCCATTTTAACGGCATTGACTATTTTATCCAGGTTGGTATGGCCTGGCACGATCTCATTATAAGAACTGACAATTCCGATCAGAGGTCTTTCCATCTCTTCCTCAGTCATTCCCAGTGCATTAAATAAGGAACGGTGAGGTGCCTGCTGCATTCCTTTTTTTACTGAATCACTCTTCATATGCTGTACACTCCTTTTCTTTTTTATAAAATTTTCCCTGCAATCAAATCTCCCATCTCAGTGGTAGAGACCTGCCTGCAGCCCTTAGACATAATGTCCCCGGTCCGCCAGCCTTCTGATAAAACTTTTTCTACTGCCCCTTCCACTGCATCTGCTTCTTGATCTAAGTCAAAGGAGTAGCGCAGCATCATGGCTGCGGAAAGGATGGTGGCTATGGGATTTGCAATGTTCTTTCCTGCAATATCAGGTGCAGAGCCGTGACTTGGCTCATACATTCCGAATTTGCTTTCATTCATGCTGGCCGAAGACAGCATTCCAATGGAACCTGTGATCATGCTGGCTTCGTCGGATAAAATATCTCCGAACATGTTTTCCGTCAGGATCACATCAAACTGGCCTGGATTCATAACAAGCTGCATGGCACAGTTGTCAACCAGCATGTGGGTTAAGGTGACCTCAGGGTAATCCTTTGCCACCTCTTCCACCACATTCCTCCATAGTCTGGAGGAATCCAGCACATTTGCCTTGTCCACGCTGATTACCTGCTTCCTGCGCTTCATGGCAATATCGAAAGCCTTAATGGCGATTCTTCTGATTTCATTTTCATTGTAAGTAAGTGTGTCAACTGCAGTTCTGACACCGTCTATTTCCCTTGTAAACCGGTCTCCAAAGTAAAGGCCGCCTGTCAGCTCCCTCATAATAACCATGTCAAAGCCGTCTCCGATAATCTCTTTCTTTAAGGGGCAGGCTTCAGACAATTCTTTATAAAGATAAGCAGGTCGGATATTGGCAAATAGATTAAGTCCCTTGCGGATTGCCAAAAGCCCTGCTTCAGGTCTTAAATGAGGAGCCACGTCGTACCATCTGGAGTTCCCTACATCCCCGCCTACTGCTCCAAGGAGAACAGAATCACTGTTTTTTGCGGTTTCCAGAGCTTCCTCTGTCAGGGGAACGCCATGGGCATCAATGGAAACACCACCCATTAAAACCTCTGTATATAAAAACTCATGACCGAATACGCTTCCCACTTTTTCAAGGATTTTCTTTGCCTCTCCAATGATTTCAGGTCCAATCCCATCACCGGGGATAACTGCAATGCTGTAATTCATCTTTCATTCTCCCTCTATATTGAGTTACAGTCCAGCTATGCAAAAAACTTGGCAGCATAACCTGACTGTAGCCTATGATATGTTACTGTGTTAAAGTATTTGGCTTCATAATATAGATTATGAGAAGCTGCTTTTCAGCTTCTCATAAAAGACACTCCCTTTAGCATCATTCCTCCGATTATGAAAACTTGTTATCATAATAGAACATTTATCGGGATATTTCAACTAAAATCATATAATTTTGCTGGAAAACAGTATATAAGATTGGAATTGAAACTATAAGCTGGGGTTATGAAAGACATTTCTGCAATCACTTTAATGCCAGTTTATTTACTTTATAATAGAACATATACTGTTGGAGGATTCCTGCATACCCCTGATATTTCTTAAGAGGAAAGCCCTGGGGATAATGGTGTTCCAATATCTGTTTTACATGGGTATCCACCGGAAAAGCCCCAATATGGTGAAGCCCGAACAGACAGATACAGTCCGCCACTTTCTTTCCTATGCCATACTGTTCTGTCAGCATGGAATGGGCCTTTTCATAGTCCTGTTCCTTTAAATCTCCAATCCAGATTTTTCCAGTCTCTCCGCTGCATTTTTCAGCTATGGACCATATGTATTTATCTCTGTATCCAAGGCCCAGGCCCGAAAGTCCGGAAAGTCCTGCGCAAGCGATGGCCTCAGGTCCCGGAAAAGTGTAGTAGTTCCTTTCCTCTTCTCTCCAGACCCCGTCTGCTGAAACAGACAGACCAACCCCTGTTCTTTTTACTCCTAACCTGCTGCACATGGCCTCAACACTTCCTGTAATACGGGTGATGTTGTTATTTTGTGAAATCAGAAAAGTCACAATCATTTCCCAAAGGTCCTGATTCAAAATCCTTACACCCCAGCCCAGTTTTATGGCCTCCTTCAGATAGGCATCCTCCGGCTCCACATTTTTTTTATATCTGCTGTAATCCGTCTGTAAGTCAAAGTAACCGGACCATATTTCCTGAAACTCCTTTTCTCCGCAAGAAAAGAGAAAGCAGTCCTCTTCCATCACTGCCTCCACATAATTCCCGTCTGCGGCAATGGACCATACTTCATTGCTGTCTTCTGTCCTCTTGATCCGGAAGCACTGGCCTGATCTGGCAATCTGTTCTAAATCCATATCCTTTATTGAAATTCGGTACATAACAACGATCTCTCCATTCTATCAGCCATTACAAAACAGGCTGTCTTTCAGCTAAACGTGACAACACTTCCTTAAGTTTCTTTACATCTCCGTCTGCAAAACAGTAACCATCCATTCCGCATTCCCTGGCCCCCTCAATATTCATAAGAAGATCATCGATAAAAAAGCATTCCTCAGGCTTTAAGTTAAATCGGTCAAACAGATGACCGTATATTTCCTTTTGAGGTTTTATGCACTTTACCTCTGCAGAAAATAAGACACCGTCAAAGGAACTGATTCCAGGAATCATATGGCTGCATTCCAAAAGCCGCAGAGAGGCATTGGAGCACAAATAGATTCCATAACCCTTTTCCTTAAGTTCTGCCACCAGCTCCTCCATTCCCTCAATGGGCCATAGATTGTGTTCATGCCAATGCATCAGACACTGGGCGGCCATTTCCTTTGCATGGTCTGTTTCCAGGCGGGCCTGCATTTTCTTAAGGGCAGTCTCTTCCGGCATCACACCCATATCCAGCAAAACCCACTCCTGAGAATCAAACACTGCGGTAGATACCGCCTTTCTCTCCGCCTCATCCTCAATAAAATGCCGGCACACCTTATTTCCATCATAATTTAACAATACTTTTCCCATGTCAAATACTATATGTTTAATCATTTCATTTCTCCTGTAATAATTGATGTTTTTTCATGCCTCTGCAGAGTCAGCCAAAAACTCCTCTCTTTTAAGATGAAAAAAGAAAACTTTCATATTATGTAAGCTGAAATAATCTTTCATGTTCAAACCAACACTTATGGCAGATCAAAAGCCTCTCAGCTTATCGCTTCCGTCATCTTTTGTATTCTCCAGCTTTTTTATCACTACATAGTAACCGGCTTTATCACTGATTCTTACATAAACCCGGTCTCCCATCTTACGGCCCATAATGGACCTTCCCAAAGGAGACTCCGGGGTAATCAGTCCTTTCATGGAATTACCCCGGACTGTAGTGACCAGCTTATAAGTTTCTGTTTCATCATCGTCTTCAAAATATAAATCAACCGTATTGTAGAGGCCAACTTCATCCTCCCTGGAGCTATCGGATACAATCTGGGCCGTACGTATCATCTTCTCTAAATACCGGATTCTGCTTTCATTCTGGTTCTTATCCTTTTTAGCGGCATGGTATTCAAAGTTCTCGCTTAAGTCCCCATGAGCCCTGGCTTCCTTAACAGCCTCCAGGGCTTCCTTGCGGACCACCAGCTTTCTGTGATTGATTTCTTCCTGCATTTTCTTAATATCATTTTCTGTTAATTTATCAAACACTTTTTAAGCCAGCCTTTCTTTTTTATATTGTTCTGCTGAAAAAGTCTGTTTCTTCTAACAGGCTTTCAATGGTGTCCATTCCAAGGCGGTGCAGCAGCTCAATTACATATGGATTCTCAGCCGGATGCTGATAAGTTGCCTTCTCTCCGTATTCATTGACCAGCTCGGTTCCCTGTTCCATTCCCAAGATGGATCTGGGGCCTCCTACGCAGCCTCCCACACAGCCCATTCCTTCATAGAAATTGGCTTCAATTTTCCCATTCATAATGTCCTGAATCATCTTTCTGCAGGCAGGCACTCCATCCGCCTGTTTGGTACGGATTTTTGTCTCTTTGCTGGGATTGATGGCTCTGACTGTATATTCCACTGCTTCGCTGACTCCGCCCTTTCTGGCGTAAATTCTTCCCGCCTTGGAAGAATGGTCCTTCTCGCTCTCCTCCATCACGGCTGGGTCAATTCCCAGGGCATCAAAGATGTTCTTTGTTTCCTGAAAGGTAAGCACAAAATCAACATCTCCTGCCAGATCCTTTTCCCTGGCCTCCGCCTTCTTAGCAAGACATGGACCGATAAATACGGTCATAGCATCGGGATGAAGTGCCTTTACCACCCTTGCACAGGCAATCATGGGGGAAACAGAGCCTGGAACATGGGGAAGCAGCTGATTGTAAACCTTTCGGATCATGCCGATCCACATCGGACAGCAGCAGCTTGTCAGCTGAAAATCATTAATATCGTTAATATTCTTATCAAATTCAAGTGCTTCTTTTAGTGTGAGGATGTCCGCAAATAGGGCAACCTCCAGCATTCCGTCGAATCCTACCTCTTTTAATGCACTTCTCAGCTTACCCGGCGTGACTTCGCTGGAAAACTGGCCTAAAAATGCAGGCGCTATCATAGCATATACCAGATTTTTAGAACCCTTAATGGCTTTTAATGCGGGAATGATATCGGTGGTCGCTGTGAGTTTTTCACTGGCGCAGCCTTTAATACAGTTTTCGCAGCCCAGGCAAAGCTCTGGATCCACTTCAACTCCATGTGCTCCCATAGTCAAAGCTTCAAAGGGGCATCGCTTTAAGCATTCTTCACTCTCCTCCTTGGAACAGTCGCATGTTCCTGTCCGAATTACGATAGGATGCTTCTTTGGATTTAAAAGGCAGTCCAGGTGATGTGGGTCGTAAGAGTGTTCATTTTCCGGTATCAGATCATCCCTGTTATCCAGTGCTGCTCTGACTGTGCTTTCATATAGTTCTTTAAATGTTTGCATGAAACACCTCCCGCAAATAGGCTTTAATCTTGGGGTCATTTAAAAATGGGGATTAATCAGGAAATATTACAATTATTATTATAATACCTTTTCTTCATCCATGCTATACCGAAAAATGGAATTTAGTTTTTCTATACAATATTGTGAGTGCTGTATTTATGGGTGGAGAGCGAAATTCTGATTTTGGGTGGTTTCTGTTATCTGTTAATGCAGAAAATAGCCTCGATTGCGCTTTGCTCCATCTCGGCCATTTCTTGCATTCCAATGAACAAAAATATATATAAAAATTCCCTGAAATGCGAGCATTCCAGGGAATTTTTATATATATTTTTGTTCGCAGATAACTGCTTATCTCTTTGAAAACTGAGGAGCACGACGGGCTGACTTTAAGCCGTACTTCTTTCTTTCTTTTGCTCTTGGGTCTCTTGTTAAATAACCGGCTTTCTTAAGAGTTGGACGATAGTCCGCATCTGCCTGAAGCAGAGCTCTTGAAATACCGTGTCTGATTGCACCGGCCTGTCCAGTGAATCCACCACCGTGAACGTTTACTAAAACATCAAACTTATCAACGTTTTCTGTAGCAACCAGCGGCTGACGAACAACAACCTTTAATGTTTCAAGGCCTAAATACTGGTCAATATCTCTCTTATTGATGGTGATTTTGCCTGTACCCGGCACTAAATATACTCTGGCGATAGATTTTTTTCTTCTGCCTGTTCCGTAAAATTTTGCATTAGCCATGATAACTTCCTCCTTTCAGCACCTCTAATTAAAATTTGATTTCTAAAACTTCTGGCTTCTGAGCAGCATTTACATGCTCTGGGCCTGCGTATACGTGAAGTTTTGTAATCATGCTTCTTCCTAAAGGTCCCTTTGGAAGCATACCCTTAACTGCTAATTCCATTACTCTTTCAGGCTTTTTAGCCAGCATCTCTCTTAATGTGGTTTCTTTCATACCGCCCACATAATCAGAGTGATGATAGTAAATTTTCTGATCCAGCTTCTTGCCGGTTACAGAAATCTTGTCTGCGTTAACAACGATCACATAATCGCCGCAATCCATATGCGGGGTATAGATCGGTTTATTTTTTCCTCTTAATACTTTAGCTACTTCTGAAGCCAAACGTCCTAATGTAAGTCCTGCAGCATCAACTACATACCATTTTCTATCAATCGTTGCTGGACTAGCCATAAAAGTCTTCATGGGATAACCTCCTGTAAATTCTGGTTTTATTCATCATAACTGGATCTAAGTTATATTCAAAATGTTCACTCCGGGGCATTGGCTTAAACATTTTTGCCTAACGTCACAGTTATACATTATATTACACTCAGCCGGATGTGTCAACCTCTTTTCCTTGAAAAGTAAAGGTTTTTAACTATGTTTTTGTGTCACATACCAGCCCTGTTTTTCATCAGAAGGTTGAAAGATATAAAATCCATAAGATTTTCCAGAAATAATTCTTTCCCCATCCTCTTCATCCATTACATAAACGGTTTCTGCCCCATTGCGAACCGCCTGATGAACTACCCGGGTGAGAAGTCTTCCATAGTCCTCCTCCCTGCACCGGTGGATTATAAGACGGGCTTCTCCTTTTGAAACAATGTTCTCCTGAGAAAGTGTGTAACTCCATTCCTTGTTTTGTCCCTTTATTTCCTGTTCCAGTTCTTTTTCATATTCAAGATTCACCAGAGTAAGACCTTGGGCAGCAGCCTTGGGACCAGCTTCGTTTCGGTCCCTTGCATCCAGGATTTTTTCCACATGTTCCGGTTGATAAACACCCATTCCCACCTTTATCAGGGTTCCCGCAATAATACGCACCATATTATACAAAAATCCGCTTCCCTTTATCCGCAGGGTGATTAAATCTCCCGACTTTTCCACCTCCAGGCTGTAAATAGTCCTTACCGTTTCCTCTGCCTGTCTTCTTGCGGTGGAGAAACTTTTAAAATCATGCTCTCCCACCAGATAAGCGGCTCCTTTTTTCATCAAATCCACATCTAAGAGAACGTAACAAAAGTAGCTGTATAATCTTAAGGTGGGAATTTCTATTTTTCGGTTCATAATCCTGTATTCATAAGTTTTTATACAATTTTGTTTTCTGGGATGATAGCCAGGGAACACCTCTTCCGAATGCAGAACCCGGATATCTTCCGGAAGCCTGTGGTTTAAAGCAAAACAGATCTTATCCGCCGGCATTCTGTTTTCTGTATCAAAGACTGCCACATTTCCCTCTGAATGAACTCCTGAATCCGTCCTGCTGGCCCCGATGACCGTCACCGGCTCCTTCAGCAAATTTGTCAAAGCCTTATTTAAAACTTCTTCAATGGTTATTCCGTTTTTTTGGATCTGCCAGCCGCAGTAATTGGTGCCGTCATAGGCCACAATCATCTTAACCCGTTTCATATGCTCTCCTTATCCCTTTATCCGAATCAGGGCAATAGCTGTCAAATAGACCAGGCAGAGCATGTAAGCTGCCCCATCACGCCGTCCATACCGAAGAGGCTTCATTTTGGTCCTTCCTTCTCCACCCCGGTAGCATCTGGCTTCCATCGCCATGGCCAGATCTGTGGCACGGCGAAATGCAGAAATGAACAGCGGCACCAGAAGAGGAATCATGTTCTTTGCCTTCTGAATTAAATTGCCTGTTTCAAAATTAGCTCCTCTGGCCATCTGAGCCTTCATAATCTTGTCCGTTTCCTCCACCAGAATGGGGATGAAGCGTAGCGCAATGGACATCATCATGGATAGTTCATGTACCGGAACCTTGATCTTTTTTAAAAATCCAAGGCTTTTTTCCAATCCATCTGTCAGCTGGTTGGGAGTGGTCGTAAGAGTCATAATGGAAGAACCTACCACCAGATAAATCAGCCGTATTCCCATAAAGGCCGCTACCCTGATTCCTTCTTTTGTAATTTTCAAAAATCCCAGCTGGAATATTGCTTCTCCTGTAGTCAGAAACAGGTTAAAGCTGACGCTGAGTAAAAGCAGGAACATAATGGCCCTCAGCCCCTGGACCATAAACCGAAAGGGAACCTGGCTCAGCCGTATGGTGACCGCCAGAAAAATAGTGGCTGCCACATAGGCCCATATGTTGTCCGCAATAAAAAGGGATATAATATATATCATAGTCCCAAACAGCTTTGTCCGGGGATCCAGTCTGTGAAGGATTGAATCCACCGGATAATATTGTCCTAATGTAATATCTTTCAGCATAATATCTCCGATCCTGTTTTTAAGAAGTCCGCCCCGCCTAAGGCAGGTCAGCGGTCACCTCTCAGAAGTCTCAGTATGCCCTCTCTGGCTTCTTCTATGGTAGTAATGTTGTCATCAATGGGAACTCCATGTTCCCGTAAGGTATGGACAATGTAAGTGATTTTGGGAGCCGCCAGCCCCATGGCTTCCAGCTCCTTATAATGCTTGAACACTTCTTTAGGGGAATCGTCAAATACCTTTTCCCCATGATTCATAACCAGAATCCGGTCCACATACTTAGCAATGTCCTCCATGCTGTGGGAAACCAGTATAATGGTCATGTTTCTTTCCTTATGAAGCCGCTCAATTTGATCCAGAATCTCATCCCGTCCCTTAGGGTCTAATCCTGCAGTGGGTTCGTCTAAAATCAACACCTCCGGATTCATGGCAAGCACCCCGGCAATGGCAACCCGGCGTTTTTGACCGCCGGAAAGTTCAAAGGGAGAACGCTTGTAAAAGCTTTCATCAAGTCCTGTCATGGAAAGAGCCTGCCTGGCCCTGACTTCCACTTCTTCCTTTGAAAGTCCCTGGTTTTTTGGCCCAAAACACACATCCGAAAACACATCAATTTCAAAAAGCTGATGTTCTGGGTACTGGAATACAAGTCCCACACGGCTTCTTAAAGCCCGAAGATCATACCCTTCCTGGTAAATATTCTTTCCATTATAATATATTGCCCCGCTGGTTGCCTTTAAAAGCCCGTTTAGATGCTGAATCAGAGTAGACTTTCCGGAGCCTGTATGGCCGATCAAGCCTACAAACTCCCCATCTTTGATTTCTAAGTTCACATCTTTTAAGGCATGCTGTTCAAAGGCAGTCCCCTGACCGTAAATATAATTTAAATGCTCTGTTTTAATCGCCATTGTTTACTCCATTTCCCAGAGTCACTTTTCCTGGAAAACGCTCTGCAAACAAAGGAAGCAGCTTTTCCATCAGTTCCTCTAATGTCAATATCCCGTCAGGCAGGTCCACCCCGTTTTTCTGAAGCTCATAAGCCAGCTCTGTTACCTGGGGAACGTCTAAACGGTAGGATTTTAATTCTTCCACTTTGGAGAATATTTCTCTGGGAGTTCCATCCATGACTATTTTTCCCTCATCCATGACAATGACCCGGTCCGCATGAATGACTTCTTCCATATAGTGTGTGATGAGGATTACAGTAATGCCTTCTTTTTTATTTAACTCCCGGACAGTCCTCACCACTTCTGATCTGCCGTTAGGGTCCAGCATAGCCGTAGGCTCGTCTAAAACAATACACTGGGGTCTCATAGCCATGACCCCGGCAATAGCAACCCTCTGCTTCTGGCCTCCGGAAAGCTTGTTGGGGGATTTTAAGCGGTAAGCTGCCATTCCTACTCCTTGTAAGCTTTCCTCAACCCGTTTCCATATTTCTTCCGTAGGAACACCCAGATTCTCAGGACCAAATCCCACATCTTCTTCTACAACATTTCCGATGATCTGATTATCCGGATTCTGAAATACCATTCCCGTTCTCTTTCGAACCTCCCATAAGTTTTCTTCTATGGAGGTATCCAGCCCCTGAATCCACACGGTTCCTTCAGTGGGCAGCAAAATAGCATCTAAGTGCTTTGCGAAGGTAGACTTGCCTGAACCATTGTGCCCCAGAACGGCTACAAACTTTCCTGCTTCAATATCTACGTTAACTCCGTCAATAGCCCGTTTAATTTCTTCAATATTTTCTTCTTCATCTTTCCTGATGTAATCGAATATCAGTTTAGAAGTTTTAATGATTCCCATGGCATACCTTTCTGTAGTAGACTCAAACATTTATATGTCACATAATTTTAGATGAATATTCCATAACAGTCAAGCATCGTCACAAATCTTTTATAATTTCCCATAAAAAATAGCACAGACCTGTTATCTGTGCCATTTTGCTTTCATTATATTATTGTATCCAAAGTCCTGCGCTGTTAATCCGGTATGTTCCTTCCACTTTGGTGTCGGAGGCCATGCTTCCATCCTCGTAGAAATAATACCATTCCCCAGGCTGCTTCTGAATCCATCCGATAGACATGGAGCCGTCTTCCTTCAGATAATACCACTTTCCTTTTATCTGCTGCCAGCCGGTCATCATACGGCCATCCTCTCTTAAGTAATACCACTTTCCATCAGAATTATGCCATCCAACTGATGCATAGCCTTCTTCGTCAAAACAGTACCACTCTCCACGGATCATCTGCCATCTTCCGGTCACCCAGCTTCCATCGCCCATGCGGTACTTCTTTCTCTTCCCGTCCTCTTCCCAGGTTCCGAACCTGTCGTCCTGATCCTGAAGGATCGAGTTTCCGGATGTGACAGAAGTTCCTTCTGCCAAATACTCTTCCTCTGAAGAACTCATTGAAATGGCCTTTACGGTGTAGTAATACCGGTTTTTTCCTTCCATGTGAGGAAGAAGATCAATGGATACGGAGGAAGTGGTCAGGCTTTTGACCCAGGTTCCGTCCGCATGATACAGCATTACCTGGTATCCGGAAGCAAAGGGGACCTTTCTCCATACAGCCTTTGTTCTGGCTGCATCGCCCCATCCTGCTTCTTCTGTTTTTCCCAGCTTGGCACCAGGAGTGTAGGAAACTTTAATGACCGTTTCACCTGAGTCGACTTTTACAGAGACAAGACTTCCTCCATATACGGTACAGTCTGTTTCAGAATAAGAGCCTGGAAGGCGTAGAGTACCTGTTACCTTTTCCCCTGGCTCCCACTCCTCAATAGGCTTGCTCCACTTAGGACTTTCCTCTGAATAATTAACTGTGACGGCAGGAATCTGGATTTCTTCCGTCCAGTTGCTTTTGCTTCCCTGATCCAGACGGATCTTTACGCTTCCCAAAGCAGAAGCAGTCATCCCTGTTCCAAGAACCATGACTGTACAAAATAGAACAAGCCATTTTCTCTTTCCTTTCATCCTGCCATCTCCTTTCGCCCTGATTACTTACGCCATACTCCGTTGCCGTCTACCTGGAATCCGCTGATGGTGGTATTTACCGCCTTAGACCCTTCACCCGGATAGAAGTAATACCAGTTTCCGTCTACCTGCTTCCAGCCTTCCTGCATAACTCCGCTGGCATCGGTATAGTACTGTTTATTGTTGTAATTAATCCAGCCTGTTGCCATAGAACCCTCTACTCCGTTAGTGGCGGAAGGATTTAAATAATACCATTTATTATTGGAAACTACCCAGCCGGTTACCATAGTTCCATCGTTATTCAGATAGTACCATAAGCTGCCTCTCTGGTTCCAGCCCGTCAGCATAGCACCGTTGCCGTCAAACAAATACCATTTGTTATTGATCTTTGCCCAGTTATTTTTATGGTAGCTTCCGTCTGGATAGCGGTAATACCAGGTACTTCCATTTTTAATCCAGCCAACCTCTCCGCTGGCAGGAGTCCCGTCATCCTGTCCTCTTCCGTCTGAGACCTTTTCTTCTGGAACATAGGTTTCACCGGATTCGGTCCAGTCACTTCTTTTGGCATATTTTTGTTCTGTTTCTGTATAAGGTACAGTGCGTACCCGAAAACTGTAGGTGCCTGCTTTTGTCATGTAGGGGTAAAAGTTGTAGTTAGTGGCCTTTAAACTCTCAACCTTCTTTATAACGGTACTGCCACGGTACAAGTAGACATCATAGGCACCGGAGCTGTTGTCTACGGAGTTCCATTTTGCATTGCCGTATCCGGAATCTTTCCAGTCGGCTTCTTCCGGGGCTTCGTAGGTTCCTTTTATAGATTTGAATGTAAAAGTGACATACAGGGTTTCTGACCCGGAACGGCTGGATGAAACGTAAGTTCCTCCTTTAACGTTCACATTACTGGATTGGTAGCCACCTTTGAATGCGTATTCGTCAGAGTCGACTGCCTTTAAGGTTACCTTCATCTTAGGTTCAGAACCAATCTTCATTTCTTTACTGTCTGATGTAATCCAGTTCAGCTCATCCACAACATATCTGTCATTGCTGGTGGAAACGTAATTTCCGCTTGTTCCTGATCTATCAAAAGAATCTTCTCCGGGCAGTGTATCTCCGGTGTTGATGTCCTCCAGTCCCACGCTAATGGTCACTGATGATATTGTTTTTGCGGCTGCCAGGGCCTCCAGGGAAAAACTCATTCCTAACATGGTTACCATGGAAGTTAAGGCTGCCAATCGTTTTAAAAGCTTCATAAGATCCCTCCGTTCTCCTTTTTAATAATCCGATTTTTTTATGCAGGTGTGTAGTGGACGGCTTGGTATGGTTAAAAAAACCTGATGCAAGACTTTCGTCCGCTGTGCAAACCTTTCGTCTGCTGTGCAAGCCTTTCGTCCGCTGTGCAGACCTTTCGTCCGCTGTGCAAGCCTGGAAATCCTTTGGATTTCCAGGCTCACGGGCTTCGCCCTATGAAACAGACCGGCAATAAAATTTTTCTTATGTGCGAGCACAACGAAAAATTCCATTACCAGCCTGTTTCGCACTGCTCATTGCTTATATGGATATTATAGCCTCTAAAGTAAGAATCAGTCAACTTACGATATTCTTTCTTTATTCTTGCTTTTATTTCCCAGGAAAAGGCAGAATTCAAAAATTCCCGGTATGAATAGATTGCATTCATACCGGGAATTCTAAATACACCTTATACTAATTCAAGTAAAACAGCCATTGCGCCGTCACCCTTACGCTGGCCGATCTTTACGATACGTGTATAACCACCGTTGCGGGATACATATTTTGGTGCAACATCTTCGAACAGCTTCTTTGGAATATCAACAGATTTTGTGTTCTTCTTTCTTCCGGCTGCCTCTGCAGGAACCTCAGTTACATCGTAAAGAACCTTTAACATCTGTCTTCTGGCATGAAGTCTGGAAGGGAGATCTTTCTTGATCTCTTTCTCCACTTCGTCATATACGGTAACTTTCTTGCCGTTTACAACTTCTTTTACTCTCTTGCCGTCTTTGTCCTTACGGGCAACCTTTGCAGTTACCTTAACAGTCTCAAAGTTGTCTTTTTCCTTTACTGCCAGAGCAATCAGGCCTTCAGCTACCTTGCGGATTTCTTTAGCCCTTGCTTCTGTTGTAACGATCTTTCCATTGTGTAACAATGCAGTTACCTGGCTTCTGATTAATGCTTTTCTCTGACTGGAAGTTCTTCCCAGTTTTCTATATCCTGCCATTTCAATATTCCTCCATCTGTGGAACACGGATACATGCTTCTTCGGTCTTACTGTATCAGTGCTTAATCTCCATACATCGTTTGCAATTATGCGTTTGCATCATCGCTGGGGTTAAGCTGTAAGCCTAACTCCTTTAATTTAGCCAGCACCTCTTCCAAAGATTTGCGGCCTAAGTTACGGACCTTCATCATATCTTCTGAAGTACGGTTGCACAACTCTTCTACAGTGTTGATACCGGCTCTCTTAAGACAATTATAGGAACGGACAGAAAGCTCCAGTTCGTCAATATTCATCTCCAGAACTTTTTCTTTCTCATTATCCTCTTTTTCTACCATAACCTCAGCGGTCTTGGCATTTTCAGATAAATCAATAAATAAGTTCAAGTGCTCACTTAACACCTTTGCGGCCAGACTGACGGTCTCGTCAGGTGCCAGTGTGCCATTTGTAAATACATCTAATGTCAGCTTATCGTAATCAGTAACCTGACCTACCCGGGTGTTCTCTACCATCATATTGACCCGCTCTACTGGTGTGTAAATGGAGTCAACGGCAATTACGCCAATAGGTAAATCTTCACTCTTGTTCTTATCTGCGCTTACATAGCCGCGGCCCCTTGTGATAGTAAGTTCCATATAGAACTTGCTGTCAGTGCCTCCGCTGAGCGTAGCAATAAGCTGTTCCGGGTTCATGATCTCAATGTCGGGATCTGCCTGGATATCTGCAGCAGTTACAACACCTTCGCCTTCAAACTCGATGTATGCAACCTTTGCTTCATTGGTATCACTGTTATTCTTAATAGATAAGCTCTTGATGTTCATAATAATCTCAGTTACATCTTCTTTAACGCCTGGGATGGAACTGAATTCATGCAAAACGCCGTCGATTTTTACCTGACTGACTGCAGCGCCCGGTAAGGAAGAAAGCATGATCCTTCTTAAGGAATTACCTAAAGTCGTGCCATAACCTCTTTCAAGCGGTTCAACTACAAATTTGCCATATTTTTTGTCTTCTGAGATTTCAGCAATCTCAATGTTTGGTTTTTCAAAATCGAACACTAATAGCCCCTCCTTTTGGGTATTTTGTATCGAGGGTCTTATACTCAAATCTTGCCCGGAGGCCGAAACCCCCGGGCGAAAGCGGCCATTCAGCCAGCCTTCAATTATTTGGAGTACAACTCGACGATAAGCATTTCATTTACTGGAACATCAATCTCATCTCTTGTTGGTAACTCTTTTACAGCACCACGTAAATTCTCATGGTCAACATCAAGCCAGGCCGGAACCATACGTCCTGCTGTTGTCTCCTGAACACCTTTGAATCTTGCATTGGTTTTGCATTTCTCTTTTACTTCGATCACATCGCCTACCTTAATTAAATAGGAAGGAATGTTTACGCATTTACCATTTACAAGGATGCTCTTATGGTCAACCATCTGTCTGGTCTCTCTTCTTGTTCTTCCGAATCCCATACGGAATACTACGTTGTCAAGTCTTCTCTCCAGAAGAGTCATCAGGTTTTCACCTACTGTACCCTTCATTCTGGAAGCCTTTGCATAGTAGTTACGGAAAGGTTTCTCAAGAACGCCGTAGATGAATTTAGCTTTCTGCTTTTCTCTAAGCTGAATGCCGTACTCACTCATCTTTCTGTTCGCTCTTTTTAATTCTCTATTGGATTTTTTATCTATTCCTAAGTAGATCGGATCAAGACCAAGGGATCTACATCTTTTAAGAACAGGAACTCTATCAACTGCCACTGTAATTACCTCCTAAATTAAACTCTTCTACGTTTTGGTGGACGACAACCGTTATGTGGAACCGGGGTTACATCCTTAATGCTGGTTACCTCTAATCCGCATGCCTGAAGTGCGCGAATAGCTGCTTCACGGCCGGAACCAGGACCTTTTACCATAACGTCTACTGATTTTAAACCATGTATTAGAGCTGCCTTAGTAGCAGTTTCTGCCGCCATCTGAGCTGCATATGGAGTAGATTTCCTTGAACCTCTGAAACCAAGACCACCAGCGCTTGCCCAGGATAATGCATTTCCCTGCGTATCTGTTAATGTCACGATCGTGTTATTAAAAGATGACTGGATATGTGCTTGTCCGCGTTCAACGTTTTTCTTTACACGCTTTTTTGTCACTTTTTTAGTAGTGGACACTTTTTTAGCCATTTTAAACTAACCTACTTTCTTTTTACTTGCATCTGAATCTTGTTATTCCTGTTTTTAAAACATGTAACGTGATTCGCTGTTAATTGTTATTTCTTCTTATTTGCTACAGTCTTTCTTGGACCCTTACGAGTTCTTGCATTGGTCTTTGTCTTCTGACCGCGAACCGGAAGGCTCTTTCTATGACGAATTCCGCGATAGCATCCAATTTCCTGAAGTCTCTTAATGTTCATAGCGATTTCTCTTCTTAAATCACCTTCAACAGTCTGAGATTCTGTAATTACTGCTGCGATTCTCTTAACTTCGTCATCTGTTAAGTCCTTAACACGAGTGTCAGGACTAACGCCAGCTTCTGTAAGAATGCGGCTTGCGCTTACTCTACCAATACCGTAGATGTAAGTCAAACCGATCTCAACACGTTTTTCTCTTGGTAAATCAACACCTGAAATACGAGCCATTTGTGTAGTACACCTCCATTAATAATTTTTAACCTTGTTTTTGCTTATGCTTAGGATTTTCACAGATTACTCTGATACTGCCTTTTCTCTTGATGATTTTGCATTTTTCGCAAATCGGTTTGACTGATGATCTAACCTTCACAGCAATTCTCCTTTCCTTTATGCGCCCTTTTCATCTGAACGCCCGGCATCTGTCTCCAGACGCTTACATGAGAAAGAGCTTGCTGAGTATACCCGCAGTGTGTTTTATCATAAAACCAGTGCTGTCCCTGTGGACATAACACAGCGTATTTCAACAAAGTCGCCACAACATTATAACACTAATTGCATTTAAATGCAAGCAGTTTTTTCCTTATTTATCTCTCCAGATAATTCTTCCCTTGCTTAAATCGTAAGGTGACATTTCTATAGTCACTTTATCGCCCGGTAAAATACGAATGTAATGCATGCGGAGTTTTCCGCTGATGTGGGCCAATACCTGATGACCATTTTCCAGTTCTACCTGGAACATGGCATTGGGAAGCTTTTCCACAACAATTCCTTCAATTTCGATAACATCTGCTTTTGACATACAGCTTACCTCCTAACAACCTGTTCTTCTCTTTTGAAACATCTGATAAAATGTTTGATCTCTTCATCGGTGACTTTTTTATTTTCCCGTATCATATCAATCGGGAAATGTTTCTCCCATAAAAGGGGTTCTACATGCTTTTTCTTTTTCTTTTTTGGGCAGTCCAGACGTTTGTATTTTCCGTCCACCAGATATATATATTCGCCTTCTTCTTTTAATATGAAGAAATAGCTGCCTTTGTCATGCCCTGCTACTGATTTTACCAGGGTTCCTGCCTCTGCTTTCATAAGCTGCATCAGTTTTCATGGGAAACCAGACTCAGCAGCTCCGGCTCTCCTTCAGTAATCAGCACAGTATTTTCATAATGGGCAGAAAGGCTTCCATCCTCCGTCACTACGGTCCAGTCATCATCAAGCCAGACAACCTCCAGACTTCCCTCATTGATCATAGGTTCAATGGCAAGTGTCATTCCCGGCCTCAGCTTGATTCCTCTTCTCTTTCTGGCAAAGTTGGGCACCTCAGGCTCCTCGTGAAGCTGTGAACCGATTCCATGGCCAACTAAGTCCCGGACCACTCCATAGCCGAATTTTTCTGCATACTTCTGGATTGCAGCGGATATATCACCTAAATGATTGCCAGATTTTGCAAATTTAATCCCTTCAAAAAAACATTGTCTTGTCACTTCTATGAGCTGTCCCGCTTCAGGAGTGATTTCTCCGATTCCATAAGTCCTTGCGGCATCGGAATGATAGCCCTTGTAAATCACACCGGCATCCAGACTAACAATATCGCCTTCCTGTAAAAAACGTTTCTTATCCGGTATCCCATGGACCACCTCATCATTAACTGAAACGCAGATGGAAGCGGGATATCCGTTATAATTTAAGAACGAAGGCGTGCATCCGTAGCTCCTTATGATCTCTTCTCCCAGATGGTCAATATCCCAGGTCGTCATACCCGGTTTTAAGGCTTTAGAAAGTTCTTCATGGGTCTTGCAAAGAATTCTTCCTGCCTCTCTCATAAGTTCTATCTCTCTTGCAGATTTAATGGTAACTGACATAAACTATGCTCCTAAAGTGCCGGTAATATCAGTGAACACTTTATTTAAATCCTGTGTTCCGTCAACACTTACCAACACACCGGCTTTCCCGTAATACTCAATTAAAGGCTTTGTCTGGTCATGGTAGACCGACAGACGCTTTTGAACGGTTTCCGGCTTATCATCATTTCTTAAAATCAGCTCTGCACCGCATACATCGCATATTCCTGGGACCTTGGTTGGATTATATACCAAGTGATAGGTAGCTCCACAGGAAATGCAGGCACGGCGACCGGCCATTCTTTTTATAATGTTCTCATCCGCCACATCTACGTCAATGGCAAAATCAATTTTCTGTCCTCTTTCGGAAAGAGCTTCCTTCAGGCTTTCTGCCTGGGAAATAGTTCTTGGGAATCCATCCAGTACATATCCATTTTTGCAGTCTTCATTCTGAATCCGGTCCATCAGCATACCGATGGTCAGTTCATCCGGCACCAAAGCTCCTTGATCTATGTACTCCTTAGCCTTCCTGCCCAGGTCTGTTCCTTCTTTTATGTTGGAACGGAAAATATCTCCGGTGGAAACGTGGGGAATTCCATATTTTTCAGCGATCTTCTTTGCCTGGGTACCTTTACCAGCTCCTGGGGCACCTAACATGATAATCTTCATAAGCAGTCCCTCCCTTGCATTGGATTAAATAACATAAATCCCAAGAAAAACACGCATGGCGTGTTTCCCTTGGTTTTTCCTCTAATCGTTTAAAAAGCCTTTGTAATAACGCACAAGCATTTGAGATTCAATTGCTTTAATTGTCTCAAGTACAACGCTGACGATAATGATTAAGGATGTACCGCCGAATGAAAGACGGCTTACATTAAACAGGCCTGATACCATGATGGGAATAACACAGACAATCGTCAAACTGCATGCACCAATAAACACGATATAGTTCAAAATAGAATTGAGATAATCGCTGGTAGGTTTTCCCGGACGGATACCCGGAATAAAACCGCCGGACTTCTTCATGTTGTTCGCCACCTCAAGAGGATTAAATGTGATTGAAGTATAAAAGTAAGCGAACACAATAATAAGAGCCACGTAGAGGATCAGTCCAATGGAATACACTGGTCTGTCCAGTTTGAACCAGCTGGAAGAATTAAGTCCTGTTAAAATGTGGCCTCCAATGCTGTTATAATCGATCTTATCACCAAAGAACTGGCCAATCACGACCGGGAACGACATAAGAGAGGAAGCGAAGATAACCGGAATAACACCGGCTGTGTTCACTTTCAACGGAATGCTGGAGGCCTGTCCGCCCACCATCTTCCGTCCCTGCATTTTTTTGGAATACTGAACAGGAATTCTTCTTTCACCATCCTGAAGGACGATGACAAATACAACGATAGCTAATATAACAGCTATGATGATAATGGCTGCTATAGCTGTTACAGCAACCGATTTTCCTGACATGAAACGATTGTATAAGGTCATTACATCTGATGGAAAACTGGATATAATATTCACCATCAATACAATGGAAATACCATTTCCCACACCTTTTTCTGTAATCCTCTCACCAATCCACATCAGCAGGGCACTTCCCGCTGTCATGGTAACGACAGCAATAAGAATGCTTAAGGTATTAAACTGTCTTAACAGTCCCTGGCCGCCGAATCCAATTGCCATAGCAACGGACTCGATTAACGCCAGACCTACTGTTACATAACGGGTGTATTCTGCAATCTTCTTTCTTCCGTCTTCACCATCTTTTTGCATTTCCTCCAGCTTAGGGATTGCAATGGTCAAAAGCTGCATGATGATGGAAGATGTGATATAAGGGCTGATGCTCAGAGCGAACACCGACATATTGGAAAAGGAACTTCCGGTCATGGCATTAAAAAATCCCATGGCATCGTTATTCTGCTGAGCAAAGAACTCTTTGAAAAACTCTGTATTAACTCCTGGAATCGGCAATTGAGAACCAATTCTGATAACCACCAGCATCATGAAAGTATAGATCAGTTTCTTTCTTACTTCCTTGACCTTGAATGCATTACGGAGTGTTTTAAACATATTAGATCACCTCGCAGGTTCCACCTAAAGCCTCAATTTTGGTTTTTGCGCCTTCACTGAAAGCATCTACCTTTACTACAAGCTTTTTGGTTAATTCTCCATTTCCAAGGATCTTAACGCCGTCGCGCGGATTCTTAACAATACCGCTCTCTAATAAAGTCTCAACCGTAACAACTGTATCGTTGTCAAATATTTCTAAGGCCTTTACATTGATTCCGATGATGGTCTTAGAATTTCTGTTAGTAAAACCTCTCTTGGGAATACGTCTGTATAAAGGCATCTGACCGCCTTCAAAACCTGGTCTTGTAGCACCAGAACGGGCTTTCTGACCTTTATGGCCTTTACCTGCAGTCTTACCGTTTCCTGAACCGTGACCGCGTCCTTTTCTGAAGTTATCGCTGTGTTTGGAACCTAATGCAGGCTGTAAATTTGATAAATCCATCCCTTGCACCTCCTTACTGTTTTCTTTTAGATCTCTTCAACTTTTACTAAATGACGCACATTGGCAATCATGCCTCTGACTGCACCGTTATCCGGCATTTCAACTGTCTTATTAAGCTTTTTCAAGCCTAATGCTTTAACAGTTGCTTTATGCTTCGGAATTGCACCAATCGGGGATTTCACCAATGTGATTTTTAACTTATCTGCCATCTTCTTATCCTCCTTAGCCTAAAATCTCTTCTACAGATTTGCCGCGAAGTCTTGCAACTTCCTCAGGAGTTTTTAATTTAGTCAATCCATCAATGGTAGCCATAACTACATTAGTCTTATTATTGGAACCTAAAGACTTGGAATGAATATTCTTAATTCCTGCAAGCTCTAAAACCGCACGAGCAGGGCCTCCTGCAATAACTCCAGTACCTTCGCTGGCTCTCTTAAGAAGTACGGAAGCGCTTCCGAACTTACCAATTAAGTCATGAGGAATACTGTTATTCTCATCAAGCGGAATAGAAACCATATTCTTAACAGCAGCCTCTTTTCCTTTGCGGATTGCTTCTGGAACTTCACCAGCTTTGCCAAGACCAGCACCTACGTGGCCATTGCCGTCGCCTACGACTACTAAAGCAGAGAATCTCATGGTGCGTCCGCCCTTAACGGTCTTGGAAACACGCTTGATGGCAACTACTCTATCGTTTAACTCTGTCTGATTTGCATCAATATTTGTACGTTTCACCTGTGTCTTCTCCTCTCTACTAGAATTCCAGACCAGCTTCTCTGGCTGCGTCTGCTAATGCCTGAACCTTACCGTGATATATAAAACCGCCTCTGTCAAAAACAACTTCCTTAATTCCCTTTTCAATTGCTCTTTTGGCAACTACGGCACCTACATATGCTGCAGCATCGACGTCGTCAGTTTTCTCTAATTCTGCCTTTACTTCTTTTTCTACTGTAGAAGCAGAGACTAAAGTCTTACCAACTGTATCGTCAATAATTTGAGCATACATATGATTATTACTTCTAAACACAGCCAAACGTGGTCTTTCTGCAGTGCCTGCAAAACGGTTACGTAATCTGTTGTGCTTTTTAACGCGAACTTCGCTTCTTGATTTCTTGCTAATCATCTTTACACTCTCCTTAATTATTTCTTACCAGTCTTACCAACTTTACGTCTGATCACTTCATCAGCATACTTGATTCCCTTGCCCTTATATGGTTCAGGTCTTCTCTTGTCTCTGATTTCAGCAGCGAACTGGCCAACTTTTTCTTTATCAATTCCTCTAATGAAGATGATGTTCTGCCCTTCCATGGTGGATTCGATGCCATCTGGATCTTCCATCTCAACCGGGTGGGAGTAACCCAGGGAAAGAACAAGCTTCTTGCCCTGTTTCTGAGCTCTGTAACCAACACCGTTGATTTCCAGCTTCTTTTCATAACCGGCTGTTACGCCGACGATCATGTTGTTTATTAATGTTCTGGTAAGACCATGTAAAGATTTCATTCTCTTTAAATCGTTTGGTCTTGTAACGGAGATATGACCATCTTCTTCTTTGATTGTCATTTCAACCGGTAATACTCTTTCAAGAGTACCCTTAGGACCTTTTACAGTCACTTTATTATTTTCTGCGATTGTGACAGTGACTTCTGCCGGAATCGCGATAGGCATTCTTCCTATACGTGACATGCCGTTTACCTCCTTAAATTTTCGGAGGGAATTTGTGCACTCCCTCTGTTTTCAGATATTCTGCAGTACTTATTACCAAACAAACGCCAATACTTCTCCGCCTACGCCCTGTGTGCGTGCTTCCTTATCAGTAATAACGCCCTGATTAGTAGAAATAACAGCTATTCCTAAACCGCCAAGTACTTTTGGAAGTTCTTCCTTGTTTGCGTATACACGTAAACCTGGCTTGGAAATTCTCTTGATGCCTGTAATAATTTTTTCGTTTTTATCTTTGCCGTATTTTAAGGTGATCCGGATTGTCTGGAATGCACCGTCTTCTACGAGATCATATTTTTTAATGTATCCCTCTTTTACAAGGATATCAGCAATAGCTAATTTCATCTTAGATGAAGGTACATCTACTGTATCATGTTTTGCAGTATTTGCATTACGGATTCTTGTAAGCATATCTGCGATTGGATCGCTCATAGTCATTTTGAAATTGCCTCCTTCCTTATTTTACCAGCTTGCTTTTCTAACGCCTGGGATCTGACCCTTATATGCTAATTCACGGAAGCAGATTCTGCAGATTCCGTATTTTCTCAAATAAGCATGTGGACGACCGCAGATTCTGCAGCGGTTATATTCTCTTGTGGAGAATTTTGCCGGTCTCTGCTGTTTGATCTTCATTGAAGTCTTAGCCATGAATAATTCCTCCTACTATTTTGCAAATGGCATATTGAATAATGTCAAAAGTTCACGAGCTTCTTCGTCAGTCTTAGCGGTAGTAACAAAAATTACGTCCATACCTCTAACCTTGTCAACTTTATCGTACTCAATTTCAGGGAAAATAAGCTGCTCTTTGATGCCGAGAGCGAAGTTTCCTCTGCCATCAAATGCGTTAGGATTCACACCTCTGAAGTCACGTACACGGGGAAGTGCCAGGTTGATCAGACGATCAGCAAATTCATACATTCTCTTGCCGCGAAGTGTAACTTTACAGCCGATTGCCATACCTTCTCTGAGTTTGAAGTTAGCAATTGATTTTTTAGCCTTGGTAAGAACTGCTTTCTGTCCGGAGATGATTTCCATATCTCTTACAGCAGAGTCTAAAATTTTGGCATTTTCCTTTGCTTCACCAATACCCATATTGATGATAATCTTCTCCAGCTTTGGTACTTCCATGATGTTTTTATATCCAAATTTCTTGGTCATCGCTTCTGCGATTTCTGTCTGGTATACTTCTTTTAATCTAGCCAATTTTTATTCCTCCTCTCCGAATTAGTCAATTGCCTTACCGGTTGACTTGGCAACGCGGACTTTCTTGCCGTCTTTTACTTCAAAGCCCACTCTGGTTGCTTTTCCGTCAACAACGAGCATTACGTTGGAAATGTCAAGTGCTGCTTCCTTCTGTACGATGCCGCCCTGTGGATTTCCTGCTCCTGGTTTAACATGCTTTGTAATCATGTTAATACCTTCTACTACTACTTTGCTGTTCTTCGTATCTACCAGAAGAACCTTGCCCTGTTTGTCTTTATCTTTTCCTGCGATAACCTTTATCAGGTCGTCTCTTTTAATTTTATGCACAGTCCGATACCTCCTTATAATACTTCCGGAGCTAAGGAAACAATCTTCATGAAGTGTTTCTCTCTTAACTCTCTGGCAACCGGTCCAAAGATACGAGTTCCCTTTGGAGTCTTGTCATCTTTGATAATTACGGCAGCATTCTCATCGAACTTGATATAAGAACCGTCTTTGCGGCGTGCACCTTTAACAGTACGTACCACAACGGCCTTTACAACATCGCCCTTCTTAACAACACCGCCAGGTGTTGCATCCTTTACGGTGGCAACTATAATATCACCAATACTAGCATATCTTCTTGTAGATCCGCCCATTACACGGATACAAAGTAATTCTTTTGCACCGGTATTGTCGGCAACCTTTAACCTGGTTTCCTGCTGAATCATGCCTGTTACTCCTTCCTGGAAATTAATTATTTCGCTTTCTCGATAATCTCAACAAGTCTCCATCTCTTGTCTTTGGACAGCGGTCTTGTTTCCATTACTTTTACTGTGTCGCCCATATTGCAGTCGTTATTCTCATCATGAGCTTTTAATTTATACGTTCTCTTTACGATCTTACCGTATAAAGGATGTTCTACATGGTCTTCAATAGCTACAACGATGGTCTTATCCATCTTGTTGCTCATAACCTTACCTGTACGGGTTTTTCTAAGATTTCTTTCCACGTTCGGTATTCTCCTTTCGATGTTCTGGCCCGGACGGCCCTCTCTATAAGTTCACACACGGTCGTGTGTGTCATACTTTTATAAAAAACCGCAGCTTAAGCCAGTTTAGCCCTTTCAGTTATAACAGTCTGAATTCTGGCAATGTTCTTGCGAACCTCTTTGATCCGGCTTGTGTTGTCAAGCTGGTTGGTTGCATTCTGGAATCTTAAGTTGAAAAGTTCTTTCTTTGCAGCTACTAATTCTTCGTTCAGCTCAGTAACTGATTTTCCTTTTAATTCTTCAACATATTTATTCATTTTCACTGTCATTCACCGCCTTCTAAATCTGCTTTAGCAGCAATCTTACACTTGCACGGTAACTTATGCATAGCAAGGCGTAAAGCTTCACGTGCTGTTTCTTCAGGTACTCCAGCGATTTCAAATAATACACGGCCTGGTTTAACTACTGCTACCCAGTATTCCAGAGCGCCCTTACCGGAACCCATTCGGGTTTCTGCTGGCTTTGCTGTTACGGGTTTATCCGGGAAGATCTTAATCCAGACTTTACCGCCACGCTTGATGTAACGGGTCATGGCAACACGGGCTGCCTCAATCTGGTTGGATCTGATCCAGCATGGTTCTGTAGAAACCAAACCGAATTCACCGTTGCTGATTGTATTGCCTCTTAAAGCCTTACCAGCCATGGATCCACGGAACTGTTTACGACGTTTAACTCTTTTAGGCATTAACATTATTTATCGCTCCCTTCCCTGTTTCCTTTAGTTGGAAGAATTTCGCCATTATAGATCCATACCTTAACGCCAATCTTGCCGAAGGTTGTATCTGCTTCAGCGAAACCATAGTCAATATCTGCTCTCAATGTCTGTAACGGAATGGTTCCTTCGCTGTAGAACTCGGTACGAGCCATATCAGCTCCGCCAAGACGGCCTGCAACTGCAGTTTTGATACCCTTTATACCAGACTTCATGGAACGGCCCATGGTGGACTTCATAGCACGACGGAAAGATACACGGTTCTGTAACTGCTGCGCAATGGATTCAGCTACTAACTGAGCATCCTTGTCAGGTCTCTTAATTTCCTTGATATCAACAAACAACTTCTTATTTGTAAGCTTCTGAACTTCAACTTTTAATTTCTCAATCTCAGATCCGCCCTTACCAATCACAACACCTGGCTTAGCTGTGTGAATGATAATTTTAACACGGTCAGATGCTCTTTCAATTTCAATGCCAGAAATACCGGCACTATATAATTTCTTTTTGATAAATTTTCTGATCGCATAATCTTCTACTAAGTTGTCTGCAAAATCAGCTTCAGCATACCACTTTGAGTCCCAGTCTTTAATAACACCGACTCTTAAGCCGTGTGGATTAACTTTCTGTCCCATTATTTGCCTCCTTATCTTTCATTAAGCACGATGGTGATGTGGCTCATTCTCTTTTCGATTCTATAAGCGCGGCCCTGTGCTCTCGGTTTTACTCTCTTCATTGTCGGTCCTTTGTCTGCAAAGCATTCTTCTACATAAAGTTTTGCAGGGTCCATACCGTTGTTATTCTCAGCATTAGCAATTGCTGATTTTAATAACTTCTCTATTAAAGAAGAAGCATATCTGGGATTGTAAATCACAATACCAAGCGCTGTCTGGATGTCTTTGCCTCTGATGGCATCTAATACGAAGCATGCCTTCTGAACTGAAACCCTAGCATAGGATAACTTTGCTGATGGTCTGGTGTCCTTCTGGGCATTTCTCTCTCTCTTGATCTGGCTTCTATGTCCCTTAGCCATTGGTGAATCCTCCTTTCAACTTTAACGCCCCAGGGGAATTCTTTAGAATACCCAAGGGAGTCTGTTTATCTATTACTTACGGCCTGACTTTTTCTCGTCCTTGCCGTGTCCTCTGTAAGTTCTTGTAGCAACGAATTCACCCAGTTTATGTCCAACCATATCTTCTGTAACATATACCGGAACGTGCTTCCTGCCATCATGAACTGCAATTGTATGTCCAACCATCTGCGGGAAGATAGTAGAACGGCGAGACCAGGTCTTAATTACCTGCTTCTGTCCTGCTGCGTTCATAGCATCTACTTTTTTCAGTAAATGAGCATCTGCAAATGGTCCTTTTTTAAGTGAGCGAGCCATAGATTCTAACCTCCTTCAATTATTTAACGGTCTTTCCATCTCTTCTTCTAACGATCAATCTGTTAGACTGCTTGTGTTTCTTTCTGGTCTTTAAGCCAAGTGCCGGTTTACCCCATGGTGTACTTGGACCTGGACGTCCGATACCAGTCTTACCTTCACCACCACCGTGTGGATGGTCGTTAGGGTTCATAACAGAACCACGTACAGTTGGACGGAAGCCCATATGACGCTTTCTTCCTGCTTTACCGATATTGATCAGGTTGTGATCACCGTTTCCAACAACACCAATGGTTGCTCTGCAGTTGATAGGAACCATTCTCATTTCACCGGAAGGTAAACGAAGGGTAGCATACTTGCCTTCCTTAGCCATTAACTGTGCGCCGTTTCCTGCGGAACGAACCAGCTGGCCGCCTTTTCCTGGGTAAAGTTCAACGTTGTGAACCTGAGTACCAACTGGAATATGGCTTAAAGGTAAGCAGTTTCCTACTTTTGCTTCTGCAGTCTCACCGCTCATAACTGTCATGCCGTCTGTTAAACCAGCAGGAGCAAGGATATAAGTTTTTGTTCCGTCTGCGTAGCAGATCAGTGCGATGTTAGCAGTTCTGTTAGGATCATATTCGATACCTACAACAGTTGCCGGAATACCGTCTCTGCTGTTTCTCTTAAAGTCGATGATTCTATATTTTCTCTTAACGCCGCCGCCGCGATGTCTTACGGTAATCTTACCCTGGTTATTACGGCCGGCTGTCTTCTTAATAGTTTTGCTGATTAAGGACTTCTCAGGTGCTGACTTTGTGATTTCAGTGAAATCAGAACCGGTCATATGTCTCCTGGAAGGGGTATATGGGTTATACTTTTTAATTCCCATTATTATAACTCCTTTCAACGCCGCCTGGCGTATCTTATTATCGTGATATAATGTTCATCACATAGGTTGGACTGAATTCTACAGTCCTTCGAAAATTTCGATTTCTTTGCTGCCTTCGGTTAACTGAACGATAGCCTTCTTAGTCTTGGAAGTCTTGCCAAAGGTTTTTCCCCTTCTCTTGGTCTTTCCTTCTAAGTTCATAGTGTTCACGTTGGCAACCTTTGTGCCCGGGAACATCTTCTCAACAGCTTCTTTGATCATAGCCTTGTTAGCGTCTGTATGAACAATGAATGTGTACTTCTTAGTTGCCATAGCATTCATGCTCTTTTCAGTTACTACTGGCTTCTGGATTACGTCGTAATATTTAATATCTGCCATTATGCGTACACCTCCTCGATTGCTGCAACAGCAGTCTTGGTAGCAACAACTGTGTTGTACTTTAAGATATCGTATACGTTAATTGTGTTAACAAATGCAGTCTTTACGGAAGCGATATTTCTTGCGCTCATCACTGCGTTTGTGCTGTCGTCACCAACAACCACAAGAGCTTTGGATACCTTTAAGTTATTTAATACAGTCTGGAATTCCTTTGTCTTGATCTCATTAAACTTTAACTCATCAACAACGATGAACTTATTCTCATTAACCCTGCTGGTAAGAGCGGATTTAAGAGCAAGTCTTCTCTCCTTCTTGTTGAGTCTGATTGTATAATCTCTTGGTGCGGGAGCGAATACAACTCCGCCGCCTGTCCACTGTGGAGATCTGGTTGAACCCTGTCTTGCATGACCGGTTCCTTTCTGCTTCCACGGTTTTCTTCCGCCGCCAGATACTTCAGCACGGGTCTTAGCCTTCTGTGTGCCCTGACGCTTGTTTGCAAGCTGGCTTACGACTGCCATGTGTACGAGATGCTCATTAACATCTACGCCGAACACTGCATCGCTCAACTCCAATGTGCCAACTTCTTTACCTTCAATATTGTAAACAGATACGTTTGCCATCTGTATGATCCTCCTTTCTTATAAAAGCATTAATTAGCTGCTTTTACTGTATCCTTGATTGTTACTAAAGACTTTTTCGGTCCCGGTATAGCACCCTTAACCAGAAGCAGATTATTTTCAGAATCAACCCTTACGATTTCAAGATTCTGGATTGTAATCCTCTTATTGCCCATATGTCCAGGCATCTTCTTGCCCTTGAATACCTTGCTGGGATCAGAAGCGGCACCGTTGGATCCTGCATGGCGGTGGAACTTGGAACCGTGAGCCATAGGTCCTCTGGACTGTCCGTGTCTCTTAATAGCACCCTGGAAACCTTTACCTTTGGAGATTGCGGTTGCGTCGATCTTATCGCCTGCAGCGAAGATCTCTGCTTTAATTTCATCTTTTACAGAATACTGATCAGCATTCTCAAGCTTAAACTCTCTAACGTATCTTTTGTAAGATACACCGGCCTTATTAAAGTGGCCTTTGATTGGCTTGCTGACAAGTTTTTCTCTCTTATCCACAAAACCCACCTGTACTGCACTGTAACCATCATTCTCAACAGTCTTGATCTGTGTTACTACACAGGGACCTGCCTGAAGAACTGTTACCGGAATCAGTACTCCATTTTCATCGAAAATCTGTGTCATTCCGATTTTGGTAGCTAATATACCCTTCTTCATGTTTTTACCTCCTGTTTGTAAATTCTACAGCGGATTGCTCTCGCAATCATCCTAGAACAGCCCAATATATGTGGAACACTATAACTCCGCTTCTCAGTCTCATGATTGTAACACAACCATGGTCACCATTGGCAGAAAGTATAAACACTTTCTTCTCACGGAGATGTTGATTCCTTACAGGAAACGTGTTGCTTCTATATTAAAACCCTTCAGGATATTACCTTAATTCATTGGTGATGAAGATTATTTATTCTTCATCTTGATATCGATGTACACACCTGCCGGCATTTCCAGTCTGGATAATGCATCAACTGTCTTCTGACTTGGTGTAATGATATCGATGAGCCTCTTATGAGTTCTCTGCTCAAACTGCTCTCTGGAATCCTTGTACTTATGAACAGCTCTTAAGATGGTTACCACTTCCTTTTTGGTTGGTAACGGCACCGGTCCGCTCACTTTAGATCCTGTCTTTTTTACAGTGTCGATGATCTTGCCTGCTGACTGATCGATCAGCTGATGATCATACGCTTTTAATGTGATTCTCATTACTTGACTTGCCATAAAAAAAGTCGCCTCCTTTTCGCACTTATAATAGAAGTACGACAAGCGGTGACTGTACACATTCCCGTGTGTGTCCTAAAGAACCTCACACTGACCATCCGTTTACATAAACAGAACTTTAAGTTGTACAGTGACTTGTCGCCAGTTTCCTAACTTGACATTCGCTCCGCGGAAAACCTGCTTTTACAAGCAGCAACCTCACGCTTCACAGCTATCATGCCACAGCCTTCATATAATATCACACTTTTTTTTATATTGCAAGTATTTTTTTCAAAAAAAATGGCGTAAAATTTGATTTTCTCAAATCTCACGCCATCAGTCTTTTTTTATTCCCAGACAGGTTCCACTGGAGATCTGCCTTCCCCCGAAGGAGTTTCATCATCCACCTTTAACAGGTTTCCATTGCTTCCGGTTTTATATTTCACACCATCTGAGTTTTTTACCGTAGTTCCCTTTGCCACCTTTCCAGAGGAGTTCACCACATAGTCAGTAGTGGTGCTTCCTGTGGGAATGGCAATAACTTCATATTTGCTTCCATCATCAGCCCTCTGAAGCTTACCCATATAATAAAGGGAACCATCTTTAACGCCTGTATAGCCTCGTCCGCTGTCGCTGAAATAATAAGTTTCTTCGCTGCCGTCTCCTTCAATCACCTTAATCTTGCCCTTTTGCATGGAGCTGGTCTTCTTGTCACCGAAATAATAAGCCGTAAATTCAGAGCCGTTTCCGATCCTTATCTTCTGGAGTCCATATGCAGGATTTCCAAGATCATTAAATAAATATGTCTTATCATTAATCTTTGTCAGATGCTGGGTGCTGGTTTCTCCCTCTTTGGCTCCGGTCTTTGGAACACCTGAGTTGGAAAAATAAAACCATTCGACATTCTCTTCATATCCTGATAAGTCATGGGGAGGTTCTACAGAATACCAGCCCACTCTCAGCTTTCCGTTGCCGTCATAATACTTGTAATTTTGAATCTCAAAGTCCGCATTGTCAATGCCTACGTTTTTCCATCCAACCTGAAGAGCACCTTCTGAATCAAAACAATAAGAGATTCCGTCAATTTTATAGGTTGCAAATTCGCCGGAAATGTTCTTTGGAACGTATTTTTTTCCGGTTTCGCCAAAGTAATACCAGAACTTTCCATCATCGCTGTCCCCGGGAGTTATCTTTTCCGGATCATAATCGCTGTCCGGCGAAAAAAGCTTTTGCCAACCTGTACGCATAGCACCGTCAGTACTGCAGTAATACATATCCTCCAGTACCCAACCCGTCTGCATCTCGCCGTTGGAATCAAAATAATACCACTTGTTGTTGATCTTGGACCAGTTATCCATAACCGCCTTGCCGCTGCTTCCAAAGTAATACCATTTGAGCTGGCCATTTCCCGAATCCTGGAATTTCATCCATTTGTCATTAACCAGAATACCGTTGGAGTCTGTATAATATGTATTTTCTATCCAACTGTTTACTGCCATCTCACCATAGCTGTTTAAATAGCGCCAAAGGTTGTCCGCACCTTTTTTCCAGGTATTGGTGACTCTGTTTCCGTCATCATCCTTATAAATCCATGTGTTTCCCGAACCAGACTGTTCCCAGCCCGCGGCCCAGGCTTCCATGGATGAAGCACTAAATGCCAGCATGGCGGAGACAGCAAGCACAATGAGACCTTTTCTTTTCATTCCTTCACTCCTTACAGGGATTTCAATTTTGTCTTGCTTATATTTTAGCAAGTATTTTCCAATTATACAACTATTTTAATCTTTCAATTCTATTACGAATTTTTTTTCCTGCCATAAATACAGTTTTTTCTATTTTATATAAAAGCGGGCGTGATTTATCACCCCCGCTTTTACTCATGTTTACCAGTTACAACGACGGCAGCAGCAATTTCTTCTGCACCGGCAGCACCCCTGGTTCCACTGCCTGCAGCAGCCTCCTCCGTTAATTCCCCAGTTACACCAATAATTACAGCCGCAGGTACCGGCAGAGAATCCTATACGAAAACAACACATATCTTCACACCTCATCATTTAGAATTATACTATATTATATAGGACACATAGACAAGGGGTGATTTTTGAAAACAGAAGAGGAATTGTTTATAAGCAATTTCTTGACGCTCTCCCCTCCATCCAGTATAATTGAGGAAGTTCAATTGGCTCTGCCTATAAAAAGGACAGGCTAACAGGAAGTACAAGAAAGGACAACACAACATGTGGATTGCTGACGGCTGGAAAGATTATGAAGTAATAGATTGTTCAGAAGGAGAAAAACTGGAGCGCTGGGGGAAATATATCCTTGTGCGTCCTGATCCTCAGGTCATCTGGTCCACTCCAAAAACAGAGGCTGGCTGGAAAAAGATGAACGGCCATTATCACCGAAGTGCCAAAGGAGGGGGAGAATGGGAATTTTTCAACCTTCCTGAACAATGGAGTATCAGCTATAAGGAACTGACCTTTCAATTAAAGCCCTTCAGCTTTAAGCATACCGGAATATTTCCGGAGCAGGCTGCAAACTGGGACTGGTTCAGCGAAAAGATAAAACAGGCAGGAAGACCCATCAAGGTTCTTAACCTCTTTGCCTACACCGGAGGAGCCACATTGGCTGCAGCAAAGGCAGGAGCTTCAGTCACTCATGTAGATGCCTCCAAGGGAATGGTAGGTTGGGCTAAAGAAAATGCCCGTTCCTCTAACCTGGAATCTTCTCCTATCCGCTGGATTGTGGATGACTGCTTAAAATTTGTGGAAAGGGAAATCCGCAGGGGCACCCGCTATGATGCTATTATCATGGACCCGCCTTCTTATGGCAGAGGTCCAAAGGGTGAGATCTGGAAGATCGAAGATTCGATTCACCCCTTTGTCAGCTTATGTGCCCAGCTTCTGTCCCCTGAACCTTTGTTTTTCCTCATAAATTCCTATACCACGGGCCTGGCTCCCTCCGTGTTGTCCTACATGATTTCTCTTGAAGTAGGAAAGAAATTCGGCGGCACTGTTCAGGCCCAGGAAGTAGGCCTTCCCGTCACAAACCCAGGCCTCCTCCTCCCCTGCGGGGCATCGGGCAGATGGTGGGCTGAGTCTTAAGGTTTTATCTGCCTCCGTTTACCACCTGCCATAAGGGCGGCAAAAGCCACCGTAACAGCCGCCCTGTCTGGTAACTTAAAACCACACATAAGACCGGCATAAAGAGATACAACAAAAAAGGAATAATCGGAACAGACGGGAGCAGCAATGCTCCCGTTTTGTTAACCAGTCTTACAATAGCAAAGTGAGCTGCATACAGAAAAAAATTCTGTTTCATCCAGTCCTTGGCTTCTGTAAGAACTCCTTCCGGAGCAAGAAGCCACAGACCTCCAGGAGTTAAAATGCGAAAGCACACCGCAGATGCTGCCATTTCTCCTTTTAAGTTTCCTGGAAAATCAAACCTGTATAGAAAAATTGCTGCTGCAAGAAGAACACAACCCACCCCAAACCGGCCTCTGTTCCATTTTCCTTCTGCCACCTGTTTTCCATGAATGGAGGCAAAGGCTCCAAAGGAATAATAAAAAAGAGCATCCAGGTTTAAAAACGGCAAATACCCTCCCATATAGATAGCCGCAAAAATCCCTCCTAAAAACAAGCAGCCAAGCTGCCAGGTTTTCATCATCATATAAATCAGGGGAGCCAGAAAAATAAGCAAAATCAATTGATGCAAATACCAGAACACATAATTATAAGTATAATTAAGAACAGCATCCCAGGCTCCTGAAAAAGAAAAAGGCACCTTACCCTTTCCGATCACCTCGGACAAATAGGGAATCCGGCTTCCCACCACATATCCCAGGTAGTAAAGGAGATTCCACACCACATAGGGAATCAATACACTTTTCGTTCTGGATTTCCATTTCTCCAAAAGCCTTTCCAGCGTAAATCCCCTAAAAAAGAGATAAGAGGAAATCAGGAAAAAGCCAGGCACAGCAATTTGGGACGCAGTATTTCCCAAAAGTCGTTCCAGCCAGTCCATCTGATATCCGGATCTTGTGCTGCCCAAAAAAAGCACCGCATTGTAGGAATGAACCCATATGACCAAAAGACTGTAAAAAAATGTAAACCAGATAACTTTATTACGAAATTGCTTTTCTTCCATAGGGGCCTCCTTACTCTTCATATATTTTATCACAGAGAAAGAGTCTTTATCAAATTGTTTTCCCGGTCTTTTTGATGAAACAGGAATTTTCAGCAAAATACCGTAAAAATTAAAATATTTTTCACATATTTTTTCATTATGTCTTGTACAGTTTATGGTATAATAGGAGCAATATTGACCATTGATTTCCAATTAAGGAGAAAATAACCATGAAAAAAGTAACCCGCGCCGCCTGTCTTTCTCTAGCAGTTCTGATTGCAGGCCTATCCTTTTCAAGCAGTTCTGTTTTTGAAAAAAACAGCCCGGAAAATCCGGCCAGGGCGCTTCAAGTGTTTTCCTCATACAAAGGACAGGCCCTTCAGGCAACGGCTATTGGCCCGGGCCTTGTAAACTTATCTCCAACCGATGAGTTTTCCACCTATCAGTGGGGGCTCAAAAATGACGGTGAGTTCCGTCTCATAGAACTGCAGAACAAATTCCGGACCGTAGACCAGAACTACAGCCAGAGAAGATCTGGAGTGGGCATCGGAATCCCAAAGCCAGGACCGGACGATTACAAATCTATTGTTACCCGGGCTGTTTCAGGCATAGACATTGCCATACAACCCGCCTGGAAGCTGTATGACCAGGCTGAATCAAAGCGATCTGTTACTGTCGCCATTATTGACACCGGTATTGATATTCATCATCAGGAACTTAAAAATGCATTGTGGACCAATCCCGGAGAGATCGACGGCGACGGCATTGATAATGACGGCAACGGATATGTGGATGACATTTACGGCTGGAACTTTTATTCAGGAAACAATCAGGTTTTCATTGGCAATGAGGACAGCCATGGAACTCATGCGGCAGGTACTATCGGCGCTGACAGAGGTTCTTACGGCATAGCTGGAATCACCGACAACAACTATGTAAAGCTTATGTCCTTAAAAGCCTTAGGCGGTGAAGATGGGGCCGGTTCACCTGAAGCGGTGGTCCAGGCCATACGCTATGCAGAGGCAATGGGGGCTTCCATCTGCAACTTGAGTATGGGAACTACCTCATACAGCCCGGAACTGGATCAGACAATCAGGGATTCTTCCATGCTTTTTGTGGTTTCCTGCGGGAACGGCGGGGTGTCAGGTCTTGGATACGATACAGATATTTATCCGGTTTATCCGGCCTCTCTCCCCTATGACAACATAATTTCCGTAGCCAACATTCTATTTGACGGAAGTTTGAGCAAGGACTCCAACTTCGGCGCCCTCAGTGTGGATATCGCAGCACCGGGCAGTTTTATCCTGAGTACCATTCCGGGAGATACTTACGGCTTCATGAGCGGAACCTCCATGGCTGCGCCTATGGTAACCGGTGTAGCTGCTATGATCTATTCTTACAGGCAGGATATTTCACTGGGGGATGTTAAAAAGATTCTCTTAAATTCCAGCAGAAAAATGGACAGCCTTACTGGAAAGATGGTAAGCGGAGGTCTTTTGGATGCTCACGCTGCCCTTACCTGGCAGTAAATAAAAAGACAGTGAGAAAAAGGAATTCTTCTCACTGTCTTTTTATTTACCTGCATCCAGGGAAAACATTTCTTTGTATTTCTTTCCGTCAAAGGTGTGATTATACACCAGATACTCATATCTGGCAATCAGATCCCGATAAGGATTTTCCAGTGCCCTTAATGCTTCCCATGAATAATAGGTGCCTTCCTTGTCATAGCAGCCAATGGGATGAACCACCGGAAAAATCTCTTCCATGGACAGAAGAAACTGCTGGTAAGGTGTCATCTGGACATTAGCTCTTTTTAACAATTCCGAACCTAAGTATATGGCCCCTAATTTTCCTTTTTCTTCTGCCTGGCTCTCATAATTGGTCCATATAAAAAATGGAGTCTGATACCACATGAGGCGGTCTTCATTGGATACAAGGCTGCTTGTCGTTCCTGCAATATCATCAAAAAATTCATCCTCCACACTGGGCTGATGATCACCAAAGAGGACAATCATAGTAGGCTCATCACTTTGTTTAAAATAAGAAATCAGGTATTCCAAGGCCTCATCTGACCGTTTCATAAGTGATAAATACTGATCAGTCTTAGGATATTTACCTTTCAGGCTTCCGGTCAGCCACACTTCCTGATCGAAGTTATCATAAGCCGTCTCATAGCCTCCGTGATTTTGCATGGTCACATTAAATATAAACAGCTTATCCTCCGGATTTTCTTTAAATTCCACCCGTTCGATCAGTTTCTGGTAATCCGCTTTATCACTGATGTAGTTTCTCAGCTCCTCGCTGCCTTCATAATCTTCTATAGCCCAAAATTCATCCATTCCCAGGTTGCGGTAGCTTTCCTGCCGGTTCCAGTTTTCTCTTGGGTATGGGTGCATGGCAACAGTCTCATAACCCTGGCTCTTTAAGGTGCTCACAAGACTATATGTATTAGGCTTCACGTTGAACTGATAAGCAATGCTGTTGGCTTGAAGCAGAGCAATAGAATTTCCGGTTAAAAACTCATATTCTGAGTTACTGGTCAGGGAACCAAATACCGGAACAGCGAGACTGCCCTTGACAGTATCTTCTTTTAAGCTGTTCATGAAGGGAAAGTATTCCTGATTGGTCTCAAAGCTGCCTGCAGTTTTCAGTTCGGACAGACTTTCATTCATAATACATATAATGTTAACCGGAGTTGTGTTTTCTTCCGTTTCCACATCACTTTCTCCTGCCTGGGCCAGAAGAACCTGGTTCTCTTCCCTTACGTTATCGTAAATCTGCTTTACCTTTGAAAAATTATAACCTTTGGGTTTTTTTTGTACCATGTAATTGAAGGAAACCGCTGTTGAAAGCACATATCCATACTCCTCATAAGTTTCATTAACTTCCCACATGTTGATTTCGAGGCCCTTGGCAGGAATAAGAGCGGTATAAAACCACATGCTGAAGCTGACCAGCACACCTGCACTTCCTCCTGCAAGAATCAGCCGCCTTTTTCTGCCCTTCACCCGTCTGGAGGACAAAAAACCAAAGAGGCAAATTGCCTGTACCCCCAGAAAGGCAATATACATTTCCTTTGTCAGAACAAATTCATAATTTCCCGCCACACTCAATGCAGTCCGCAGGGCCAGTACATCCCAGATCATGATAGGCCTTCCCCGAAAGCTGGTAACCAGGTATTCCGCCGCAGAAACAAGATAGAGAAACACTGCAGTCAAGGAAATTCCGGTTCCGGTACTTCCGCTGACTGCAAATACAGTAAGATACAGCAGATAGATCCAGCCTATATTCAAAACAGCCATAAAGGGGGGAATTGCAGATAAATTGCCGGTTACATACTCAAACAGAATATAAGATGCGCAGGGAATCAAAAGCATAATGACAGTGGTTATAAAAACTCCTGCGTTTTTACACCACTTTAACAGCCGTTCTCTCATCACGTAAAATATCCTCTTTTTCTATATCAGAATAATTTAATGGTACCACAAAGCAGCGGCGCCATCAATAGACAATTTATGACATTCAAAAATAGGCTGTATTATTCAATATACTACAAAGCAGTGGGCAGTCACAACATCGAACCAGTTCTCTGTTCTTAAACGATTTGTAAAAGTATCTACAGATTCCATTCCCGGAAAAAATGACATCTGATATGCTTTTTTCCAATCCTTGTAGGACACTGTGTATTCAAAGGATTCCGGCAGATTCATATTACACCGGCCAATATTTTGCAGGGCCTCCTTTGTCTTTGTCTTTAATTCCTCTATGACCTTTTCCGAAGAAAGGCAATAGGTGGAACCTCCCGTTCCTTTCTTGGTAATCACAGCAGAAAGACCAGGAACCATTTTCTTTGCAGAGCTGCAGATAGCTTCGTCACCGGATATGAATATAACAGGCACTCCTAAAGAAGCTGCTGTATAGCTGTTAAGGAGAAACTCACTCATAATTTTGCCGTTTAACAATATCTGTCTGCTGTTGCCTGTGGATGTATGGCTTAAGGTGAATTCAGGATTTCCTGCAGCAGCGTGATAGCCGATATATAGAACTGCGTCGAAACTGGAATCCAGACCAAACATCATATTGTATGGGTGTCCGCTTTTCCCCCGGATCAGGGTCACATAAGAGGGCATAGACAGGGGATTAATGTTGGAGGCATCTCCGTGTCCGTCTTTTACTACTATTTCTTTTGCTCCCGCCTTATAAGCAGCCTCACAGACTGCAAGAACTTCCTTTGTCATCTGATCTGCATATTTTTTGTAGCACTCTTCATTTTTATGAGTTTCTTCTGCAAAACTGACCCCTGCGCAACCTTCGATATCGGCACTTATAAATAATTTCATAAACACTCCTCCTAACGGTAAAAAAGCCGAATCCCTTGAAAACAAAGGATTCGGCTTTGATTTTAATTACTCAACGATAGTAGCAACTCTACCTGAACCTACTGTACGGCCGCCTTCACGGATAGCGAAACGAAGACCCTGCTCCATAGCGATTGGGTGAATCAGCTCTACGGACATTTCTACGTTATCACCAGGCATACACATCTCTACGCCTTCTGGAAGATCGCAAACGCCTGTTACGTCAGTTGTTCTGAAATAGAACTGAGGTCTGTAGTTGTTGAAGAAAGGAGTATGACGTCCACCTTCATCTTTTGTTAAAACGTAAACCTGAGCGGTAAACTTCTTATGGCACTTTACAGAACCTGGCTTAACCAGACACTGTCCTCTTTCGATGTCAGTTCTCTGAACACCACGAAGAAGTGCGCCGATGTTATCACCAGCCTGAGCCTCGTCAAGCAGCTTACGGAACATTTCAATACCAGTTACTACAACCTTACGTGTTTCTTCCTGAATACCAACGATTTCAACTTCGTCAGAAACGTGTAATGTACCACGCTCTACTCTACCAGTAGCAACAGTACCACGGCCTGTGATGGAGAATACGTCCTCGATAGGCATTAAGAATGGCTTATCTGTTTCACGTAAAGGATCTGGAATCCAAGTATCTACTGCTTCCATTAATTCAAGAACCTTATCGCCCCAAGAACTGCTGGGATCTTCAAGAGCCTTTAATGCAGAACCCTGGATGATTGGTGTGTCATCACCTGGGAATTCATACTCATCTAACAGCTCACGGATTTCCATGTCTACAAGCTCAAGCAGCTCTGCATCGTCAACCATATCACACTTGTTCATGAATACAACGATGTAAGGAACGCCTACCTGACGGGAAAGAAGGATGTGCTCTCTTGTCTGAGCCATAACACCATCTGTAGCAGCTACAACCAGAATAGCGCCGTCCATCTGAGCAGCACCAGTAATCATGTTCTTAACGTAGTCAGCATGTCCTGGGCAGTCAACGTGTGCATAGTGTCTGTTGGCTGTCTCGTACTCAACGTGAGAAGTGGAGATTGTGATACCACGCTCTCTCTCTTCCGGAGCCTTATCGATATTCTCGAAAGCTACTGCCTGTCCAGTACCTAATCTTTCATGAAGAGTCTTTGTGATAGCGGCTGTTAAAGTTGTTTTACCATGGTCAACGTGACCGATGGTGCCGATGTTACAATGTGTTTTGTTTCTTTCAAACTTAGCTTTAGCCATTTTATAACGTCCTCCTTAATTTAAGCTCTTTTCCGAGCTTTGTTTATATGTTAGGCTGTTTTTTATTATATGCTATTTGTGCACTATTTTCAAGCCTATTTGATGGATTCCGAGCAGACTTGTGTGCACGGAATCCATGGAAAACCAGTTAGGATTATTTGCCCTTCTTTTCAGCAAGAACTTTTTCCTGTACACTCTTTGGCACTGACTCATATTTCTCAAAGAACATAGAGTAGTTGCCGCGTCCCTGTGTTCTGGAACGTAAGTCAGTGGAGTAGCCGAACATCTCTGACAACGGTACAAATGCTTTAACCATCTTTCCGCCGCCGATATCCTCCATACCTTCGATACGGCCGCGTCGGGAGTTAATATCACCGATAACGTCGCCCATATAATCTTCCGGCATGGTTACTTCCACTTTCATGATCGGCTCAAGAAGAATGGCACCGCCCTTGTTCATGGCATCTTTAAACGCCATGGAACCAGCAATGTGGAATGCCATTTCACTGGAGTCAACCTCATGATAGGAACCGTCGTATACAGTTGCTTTTACGCCAAGTACAGGGAAACCGCCCAGAATACCGGATTTTGTAGCTTCCTGAATACCCGCACCAACTGCTGGAATATATTCCTTAGGAATAGCACCACCTACAACACTAGACTCAAATTTAAATAATTCTTCGCCATTGGCCTCCATGGGCTCAAAGCGAACCTTACAATGTCCGTACTGACCACGTCCGCCGGACTGCTTTGCATACTTGCTGTCAACCTCAACAGTTCTTGTAAAGGTCTCCTTGTAAGCAACCTGAGGAGCACCTACGTTAGCTTCTACATTAAACTCACGAAGCAGACGGTCTACAATGATCTCCAGATGAAGCTCACCCATACCGGAAATAATAACCTGGCCAGTTTCCTGGTTGGTCTTGGCACGGAAGGTAGGATCTTCTTCTGCGAGCTTTGCAAGAGCCTCGCCCATCTTACCCTGACCTGCTTTGGTCTTAGGCTCGATAGCGATATCGATAACAGGCTCTGGGAATTCCATGGACTCCAGAATTACCGGATGCTGCTCGTCACAGATAGTATCGCCTGTTGTTGTCAGCTTAAAACCAACGGCTGCAGCGATATCACCGGAATATACCTTATCCAGCTCTGATCTCTTGTTGGCATGCATCTGAAGGATACGGCCAACGCGCTCTTTTTTGCCTTTGGTTGCATTCAGCACATAAGAACCGGAATTCATAATACCGGAGTAAACGCGGAAGAATGCCAGCTTACCAACGAAGGGGTCTGTCATAATCTTAAATGCAAGAGCGGAGAATGGTTCTTCGTCAGAAGAGTGTCTCTCGATCTCATTTCCATCCATATCAACACCCTTGATAGAAGGAATATCAACAGGAGATGGCATAAATTCAAGAACGGCATCAAGGAGCTTCTGAACTCCCTTATTTCTGTATGCGCTTCCGCAGCATACAGGAATGGCTCTGCAATCGCAGGTTGCTGTTCTCAATGCTTTCTTTAATTCCTCTGTAGAAGGCTCTTCCCCTTCCAGATACTGCATCATTAAATCATCATCTAACTCGCAGATCTTCTCTACCAGCTCAGAGCGGTAAAGTTCGGCATCATCCTTCATGTCTCCAAGGTCCTCGGTGATCGTTACATCATCGCCCTTGTCGTCATTGTAAATATATGCCTTCATTTCAAACAGATCAATAATTCCTTTAAATTCATCTTCTGCGCCGATAGGAAGCTGAATGCAGATTGCATTCTTACCCAGACGGCTCTTGATCTGGTCAACAGCACCATAGAAGTTTGCACCCATAATATCCATCTTGTTGACGAATGCCATACGGGGTACATTATAGGTGTCTGCCTGACGCCATACGTTTTCAGACTGAGGCTCTACGCCGCCCTTTGCACAGAACACGCCTACGGCGCCGTCCAGTACACGCAGGGAACGCTCAACCTCTACAGTAAAGTCAACGTGTCCTGGAGTATCAATGATGTTGATACGATGCTCCGGAGCGCCTGCCTTTACCTTGTTGTTCTCATGCATGGTCCAATGACAGGTTGTTGCTGCTGAAGTGATAGTGATTCCTCTTTCCTGCTCCTGCTCCATCCAATCCATGGTGGCAGTACCTTCATGAGTATCACCTATTTTGTAATTTACACCAGTATAATAGAGGATACGCTCAGTCAATGTGGTCTTACCAGCATCGATATGGGCCATGATACCAATATTTCTGGTTCTTTCCAATGAATATTCTCTTCCAGCCAAAGCTTTTTCCTCCTAATTAAAATCTGTAATGAGCAAATGCTTTGTTTGCCTCAGCCATCTTGTGCATATCTTCTTTCTTTTTTACTGCAGCACCGGTGCTGTTTGCAGCATCCATAAGCTCATTGGCAAGTCTTTCTTCCTGAGTCTTCTCGCCTCTCTTACGAGAGTAAAGAGTGAGCCATCTCAGAGCTAATGCCTGCCTTCTTTCCGTTCTTACCTCGATAGGCACCTGATACGTAGCTCCACCGATACGTTTTGCCTTTACTTCCAGTACAGGCATAATATTATTCATTGCTTCTTCAAATACTTCAACTGCAGGCTTGCCCATCTTTGCTTCTATACGATTAAATGCACCGTATACAATCTTCTGAGCAACACCCTTTTTACCATCCAGCATAATGTTGTTAATCAGCTTTGTAACAACCTTGTTGTTGTAAAGCGGATCTGCTAATACGTCTCTTTTTTGAGTATGTCCTTTACGTGGCACGTTACTTCCCTCCTTAATACCGCTGTCAATTTCTAAAATTGCTCAGCTATTCATTAGATCTTAGGTACTCACAAACATTGAAGTTGCGTTCGCACTGGGTTTCTATATATAATCCTGCAACCTACAGGTTCAATATCTAAAGTCCGGCACTAGAAATTCAAATGTGTGGTTCTAATTATTTCTTTGCTGCTTTGGGCCTCTTAGCACCATACTTGGAACGAGCCTGTTTTCTGTTGGCAACGCCTGCAGTATCAAGAGTACCTCTTACGATATGATATCTGGTACCTGGTAAATCTTTTACCCTGCCGCCGCGGATTAAAACAACGCTATGCTCCTGAAGGTTGTGTCCCTCTCCTGGGATGTAGCTTGTTACTTCGATGCCGTTAGAAAGTCGAACTCTGGCGATCTTTCTAAGAGCTGAGTTAGGTTTTTTAGGTGTAGCAGTCTTAACTGCGGTACAAACGCCTCTCTTCTGAGGAGCAGAAATATCAGTCGCCTTTTTCTGTAAAGAGTTATAACCCTTCTGCAGAGCTGGTGAGCCTGATTTCTTTGCGCTTGTCTGTCTTCCCTTTCTTACTAACTGGTTAAATGTTGGCATTCCATTCACCTCCTGTGATATTGTCTGTGGTTGCTGTCTTCTTCAGCTAATTTACGCACAAAAACATGACGCGTTAATGCACGCCTAATTATTATATACATATTGTTTTTTTCTGTCAAGGTTTTTTTTAATTATAAATAATACAGCAAAGGAAAAGGAATTCCCGGAAGGCCTAAGCCTTCCGGGAATATTTCTTCTGCTTATTCTTCTATCTCTATTTCATCAATATCCAGAACTTCTTCCGCCTCTTCAAAGGAATCCTCTGTCAGAATAATTTCATCATCTCCTGAAAGGATAATCTCCTCCTCTTCCTCAAAAGCGGCATCTGTATTCAGACGAATGGTGCGGTAACGTTTCATGCCGGTACCTGCCGGAATAGGTTTACCAATAATAACATTTTCCTTCAGACCGATCAGGTGATCCACCTTGCCGTTAATAGCGGCTTCAGTCAGAACCTTGGTGGTCTCCTGGAAAGAGGCCGCGGATAAGAAGGAATCTGTCGCCAGGGATGCCTTGGTGATACCAAGCATAACCTGATTTCCTACTGCAGGCTCTTTGCCTTCTGCAAGAAGTGCCTCGTTTAAATCATTATAATCAAGAACATCCATGGAGGTTCCAGGAAGGACTTCACTGTCTCCGCCTTCTTCAATTTTGATTTTCTTAAGCATCTGTCTTACAATCATCTCAACATGCTTATCATTGATTTCTACACCCTGTAAGCGGTATACGCGCTGTACTTCCTGGATCATATAATCCTGAACAGCACGAACGCCCTTGATCTTTAAGATGTCGTGTGGGTTCACACTACCCTCTGTCAGCTCATCACCAGCTTCAAGTACCTGACCATCCTGAACCTTGATTCTGGATCCGTAAGGAATCAAATAGGTTTTGGAATTGCCGGTTTCATTTTCAGTAATAATGATTTCACGTTTTTTCTTAGTATCTTTAATGGCTACCACTCCGCCAAATTCCGCGATAATGGCAAGACCCTTTGGCTTACGTGCCTCAAAAAGCTCCTCAACACGGGGAAGACCTTGTGTAATATCACCACCGGCAACACCGCCGGTATGGAAGGTACGCATAGTCAGCTGGGTTCCTGGCTCACCGATGGACTGAGCAGCGATAATACCAACTGCTTCGCCTACCTGAACCGGCTGGCCAGTCGCCATATTGGCACCATAACATTTTGCACAAACACCCATATGGGATTTGCAGGTCAGAACGTTACGGATCTTTATAGAATCACGTCCGGTCTTTGCAAGAACCTTCATAACTGCAGTCGCACGCTTGGGGGTACACATATGGTTTGCTTTTACAATCACTTCACCAGTATCCGGATCAATAATGTTTTCCGCTATAAATCTTCCTGTTATACGCTCTTCCAGGCCTTCAATGGTTTCCTGACCATCTGTAAACGCCTTGATTTCCATAAAAGGAATTTCTTTTCCTTCTCCGCAGTCAATATCCCGGATAATCATATCCTGAGAAACGTCTACCAGACGTCTGGTCAGATAACCGGAGTCAGCCGTACGAAGAGCTGTATCGGAAAGTCCTTTACGGGCACCGTGAGCGGAGATAAAGTATTCCAATACATCAAGACCTTCACGGAAGTTGGACTTGATAGGAAGTTCGATAGTATGACCGGTTGTATCTGCCATAAGTCCACGCATACCGGCAAGCTGCTTGATCTGCTTATCGGAACCACGGGCTCCTGAGTCAGCCATCATATAGATGTTGTTGTACTTATCAAGTCCTGTCAGCAGGTCATGGGTCAACTGGTCATCGGTTGCCTTCCATGTATCAATTACTTCTTTATAACGCTCTTCCTCCGTAATCAGACCACGGCGGAAGTTCTTTGCAATCTGGTCAACCGTTGCTTCTGCATCTGCAATCAGCTTGGGCTTGCTCTCCGGCACTGTCATGTCGGAAATGGATACGGTCATGGCAGCTCTGGTAGAGTATTTATAGCCAATGGCCTTAATATCATCTAAGGTTTCTGCAGTCTGAACGGCACCGTGAACGTTAATAACTTTTTCAAGGATCTGCTTACACTGCTTTTTACCTACATGGAAATCAACCTCCATCATAAGTTCATTACCTGCAATTGAGCGGTCTACAAACCCCAGATCCTGAGGAACGATCTCATTGAAAATGAAACGGCCAACGGTCGATTCCACAACACCGCTCTTCAAGGTACCATCTGGCATTCTCTTGCTTACTCTGGCTTTAATTCTGGAATGAAGGGTAACTGCCTGGTTCTCATAAGCGAGAATTGCTTCATTCACGCTCTTAAATACCATACCTTCTCCCTTTGCGCCCGGACGCTCCTGAGTCAGGTAGTAAATACCAAGGACCATATCCTGTGAAGGAACAGCCACCGGGCCACCATCTGAAGGCTTCAGCAAGTTATTAGGTGACAGCAAAAGGAAACGGCATTCTGCCTGAGCTTCTACGGAAAGGGGCAGATGAACAGCCATCTGATCTCCGTCAAAGTCAGCGTTAAAAGCAGTACAAACCAGAGGATGCAGCTTAATAGCTTTACCCTCTACCAAAATAGGCTCAAATGCCTGGATTCCCAGTCTATGGAGGGTTGGAGCACGGTTTAACATAACCGGATGCTCTTTAATTACATCCTCAAGCACATCCCAAACCTCAGTCTGAAGGCGCTCAACCATCTTTTTAGCATTCTTTATATTATGTGCAGTTCCGTTGGATACCAACTCCTTCATAACAAAGGGTTTAAACAGCTCAATGGCCATTTCTTTCGGAAGACCGCACTGGTAAATCTTAAGTTCCGGTCCTACTACGATAACAGAACGTCCGGAGTAATCCACACGCTTTCCTAACAGGTTCTGACGGAAACGTCCCTGTTTTCCCTTTAACATATCGGAAAGAGACTTCAAAGCACGGTTTCCAGGTCCGGTTACAGGTCTTCCACGTCTGCCGTTATCAATGAGGGCATCGACAGCTTCCTGAAGCATACGTTTTTCGTTACGGACAATAATATCAGGAGCGCCAAGCTCTAACAGGCGGGCGAGACGGTTATTACGGTTTATGATTCTTCTGTAAAGGTCATTTAAATCTGAGGTGGCGAAACGGCCGCCGTCAAGCTGTACCATGGGACGGATGTCCGGAGGAATAACCGGAACTACTTTCATGATCATCCACTCAGGAAGATTGCCGGAGCTGCGGAACGCCTCTACCACTTCCAGTCTCTTGATGATTCTGGCACGTTTCTGTCCGGTAGCTTCCTTTAACCCCTTCTTCAGTTCCTCAGAGTCCTTTTCCAGATTTATGGAGTGCAGAAGCTCTAAGATAGCTTCTGCTCCCATTCCTACCCGGAACGATCCGTGGCCATATTTATCCACTTCCTCCCGGAATTCTTTTTCTGATAATACCTGCTTATACTGCAAGCCCGTATTTCCTGTATCAAGCACAACATAAGATGCAAAATACAGAACTTTTTCCAGTGTTCTGGGAGAAATGTCCAGAATCAGGCCCATACGGCTGGGGATTCCCTTAAAATACCAGATATGGGAAACTGGTGCAGCAAGCTGGATATGTCCCATACGTTCCCTGCGGACACTGGCCTTGGTTACTTCCACTCCGCACCGGTCGCAGATAACGCCTTTGTAACGGATCTTCTTATATTTCCCGCAATGGCATTCCCAATCCTTACTCGGCCCAAATATCTTTTCACAGAACAGGCCGTCTTTTTCCGGTTTCAATGTCCTGTAGTTGATTGTCTCAGGCTTTTTTACCTCACCGTGGGACCATTCCAGAATTTTCTCCGGAGATGCCAGACCAATCTTGATGGCATCAAATGTCATTGGGTGATAAGTTTCATTGTTTTCAGGCATGAGCGGTTCTCCCTTCTATTATTCTTCGTCTGAGTCATCAAAATCCATATCGTCGGAAGCACCTGGAGAATCGTCTGCATCCTCTACCTCTACCTCTGCCTCTACACTTACCAGTTCCTGATCCTGGAACTCCTGTTTCTGGTAGCCGTAATTGTTAAAGGCTTCCTCATCACGGTAATGTTTATCACCTTCGATAATGGATCTTAAATCCGTTTCTTCATAGTCAGTGCTTTCAGCGATCTGAACCTCGGTGTTATCGTCGCGCAGTACCCTTACATCCAATGCCAGGGACTGAAGCTCCTTTAACAGCACCTTAAAGGATTCAGGAATTCCCGGCTCGGGAATATTCTCACCCTTGATAATAGCCTCATAAGTCTTCACACGTCCTACCACGTCATCAGATTTCACTGTCATGATTTCCTGAAGTGTATAGGAAGCGCCATAAGCCTCCAGAGCCCAAACCTCCATCTCTCCGAATCGCTGACCGCCAAACTGGGCTTTACCGCCCAAAGGCTGCTGGGTAACCAGAGAATATGGTCCGGTGGAGCGGGCATGGATCTTATCATCAACCAGATGGTGAAGCTTCAGATAATGCATGTGTCCAATGGTAACCGCACTGTCAAAGTATTCGCCGGTACGTCCGTCACGGAGGCGGACCTTTCCGTCCCTGTTAACAGGAACACCTTTCCACAGCTCTCTGTGGTCTAAATGATCACTAAGGTATTCAATTACTCCCGGTGTCAAAGTTCCTGTATATTTTTCCTGGAAGTCATCCCAATCCATATTTACATAATCGTTGGCTACATCCAAGGTATCCATAATATCAATTTCGTTAGCTCCGTCAAATACCGGTGTTGACACGTTAAATCCAAGGGCTCTTGCAGCAAGGCTCAAATGAATCTCAAGCACCTGACCAATATTCATACGGGATGGAACACCCAATGGGTTCAACACGATGTCAAGGGGACGGCCGTTTGGAAGGAATGGCATATCCTCTACCGGAAGCACGCGGGAAACAACACCCTTGTTGCCGTGACGTCCCGCCATCTTATCGCCTACAGAGATTTTTCTCTTCTGGGCAATGTAAATGCGGACAGTCTGGTTCACACCCGGTGAAAGCTCATCGCCGTTTTCTCTTGTAAATACCTTCGCATCCACAATAATTCCGTAAGCACCGTGAGGTACTTTTAAAGAAGTATCACGAACCTCTCTGGCCTTCTCGCCAAAAATAGCGCGAAGCAATCTTTCTTCTGCAGTCAGCTCAGTCTCTCCCTTTGGAGTCACTTTTCCAACCAGAATATCTCCGGCACGTACTTCTGCACCGATTCGGATAATTCCTCTTTCGTCAAGATCCTTTAAAGCGTCCTCACCTACACCCGGAACGTCTCTGGTGATTTCTTCCGGCCCTAACTTGGTGTCACGGGCTTCTGCTTCATATTCCTCGATGTGGACAGAGGTGTAAACATCCTCCTGAACAAGACGTTCGCTCAGAAGAACTGCATCCTCGTAGTTATATCCTTCCCAGGTCATAAAACCGATCAGGGGATTCTTTCCAAGGGCAATCTCGCCATTTTGAGTGGAAGGACCATCTGCAATAACTTCTCCCTTTTCCACATGGTCGCCTTTATATACCACTGGCTTCTGGTTGTAGCAGTTGGACTGGTTGCTTCTCTTAAACTTAGTAAGACGGTAAACATCTCTTCTGCCGTCGGAGTCTCTCTTAACAATGATCTCGTTGGAAGCAGAGCGTTCTACCACGCCTGGTTCTTTTGCGACCATACATACACCGGAGTCCACCGCCGCCTTGGCTTCCATACCGGTTCCTACAGCCGCAGCCTCTGTGGTCAGCAGGGGAACTGCCTGACGCTGCATGTTGGAACCCATAAGGGCACGGTTTGCATCGTCATTTTCCAGGAAGGGAATCATTGCCGTTGCAACGGAAAACACCATCTTGGGGGATACGTCCATGAGATCGATATTCTTTCTCTGGAATTCAGAAGTCTCCTCCCGGAAACGTCCGGAAATATTCTTATGAATAAAATGGCCTACGTCGTCCAACGGCTCATTAGCCTGGGCAACCACATAGTTATCTTCTTCATCAGCAGTTAAATAAACCACTTCTTCAGTAACGACGGGATTCTGGATATCAGTTTTATCCACCACCCGGTACGGAGCCTCTACAAAACCATACTGGTTCACTCTCGCATAGGTGGCAAGAGAGTTGATCAGACCAATGTTAGGACCTTCCGGAGTCTCAATAGGGCACATACGGCCGTAATGGGTATAATGAACGTCACGAACCTCAAATCCGGCACGGTCTCTGGAAAGACCACCAGGTCCCAATGCGGAAAGACGGCGCTTATGAGTCAGCTCTGCCAGAGGATTATTCTGATCCATGAACTGGGAAAGCTGGGAGCTTCCGAAGAATTCCTTTACTGCCGCAGTAACCGGCTTAATATTAATCAGAGACTGGGGTGTAATGCCGTCCATGTCCTGCGTGGTCATTCTTTCCCGTACCACACGCTCCATTCTGGAAAGACCGATACGGTACTGGTTCTGCAAAAGTTCACCCACTGCACGGATTCTTCTGTTTCCAAGGTGGTCGATGTCATCGGCATTTCCCACTTCTTCTTCCAGATGCATATTGTAATTAATAGAAGCCAGAATATCCTGCTTTGTAATATGCTTAGGAATCAACTCGTTGACATTTTTACGAATAGCAGCCTTCAGCTCATCTTCATCGTTTCCAGCTTCTGTCAGAATTTTTTCAAGAACCGGGAAGAATACTAACTCTGTAATTCCTGCGCTCTTAGGATCAAAAGTTACAAAGGAAGATAAGTCTACCATCAAATTGGAAAGAACCTTCTGCTTGCGTTCTACTCCCTCAAGCCACACGAAAGGAACAGCCGCATTCTGAATGTCAGTTGCAAGCTGCTTGTCTACAGTTGTTCCAGCCTCTGCCAGGATTTCACCAGTTCTGGTATCAACCACTTCCTCAGCCAGCACGTGGCCTGTGATGCGGTTTTTAAAATGAAGCTTTTTATTGAATTTATATCTTCCGACCTTTGCAAGATCGTATCTTCTGGAGTCAAAGAACATACTATTTAACAGACTTTCAGCACTATCAACAGATAAGGGTTCACCTGGGCGTATCTTCTTATACAATTCCAGCAAACCATCCTGATAATTGTCAGAAGTATCCTTGCCGAAGCTGGCCAGCAGCTTGGGTTCTTCACCAAAAAGATCAATGATCTCTGCATTGGTACCAAGACCAAGAGCACGAATTAGTACGGACACAGGAACCTTTCTGGTTCTGTCCACTCGCACATAGAAAATATCGTTGGAGTCCGTTTCATACTCCAGCCACGCACCACGGTTTGGAATTACTGTACAAGCATAAAGTTCTTTTCCTACCTTATCGTGTTCAATACCATAATAAATACCTGGGGAACGTACCAACTGGCTTACAATAACTCGTTCGGCGCCGTTTATCACGAAGGAACCGGTATCCGTCATAAGCGGAAGATCACCCATGAAGATCTCATGTTCATTAATTTCATCTTTATCTTTATTGCAAAGCCTTACCTTTACCTTTAAAGGAGCTGCGTAGGTGGCATCTCTTTCTTTGCATTCTTCTATTGTGTACTTGATATCATCTTTACATAATGCAAAGTCGACAAACTCAAGACTCAAGTGACCAGCAAAGTCTGCGATGGGAGAGATGTCTTCAAAAACTTCCTTCAATCCTTCATCAAGGAACCACTGATAGGAATTCTTCTGAATTTCAATCAGGTTCGGCATCTCAAGCACTTCTTTTTGTCTTGAGAAACTCATTCTCAGGCTCTTACCGGCCGGGACCGGACGCATTCTGCTTTTCTCCATTGACGTTTCACCCCTGTTTTCTTTCTAATCGTTTCTGTTTTTGGGCATAAATGTGCCTTTAAGGCACACAAAGCCACAATAGTGCACATTCCATAATATCATAGCTCCGTCAAGGTGTCAAGCATTTTTTGCTTGAATTTTCCAGATATATGTGTTATACTATTATGGATAGACATATTTTTCTTAATGAAGGCAAACGAAGCGCGCCTGAATTTAGAAAAATAGTCGTTCGTTCGCCGTCAGGCGAATCGAACTTCCTTAATTATATAAAACGAACTATTGGAGGTATTCCCGGTGAGCACATTTTTTAACGTAATGATAGTAATTCTTCTCATTGCAGTGGCGGCTATGGCAGCCCTTTATTTCTTCGGAAGAAGGCTGGAAAAGCGTCAGGTAGAACAGCAGCAGGCATTGGAGGCTGCGGCGCAGACCGTATCCATGCTGGTAATTGACAAGAAAAAAATGAAGATTAAGGACGCTGGGCTTCCCAAGGTCGTATATGAGCAGACTCCCTGGTATATGCGCCGTACAAGCCTTCCCATCGTAAAAGCAAAAATCGGACCAAAGGTCATGACGCTGATTGCAGATGCCAAAGTTTTTGAAGTGCTACCGGTTAAGACAGAGGCTAAAGTGGTTATTAGCGGGATCTACATAACCGAGATCAAGAGCCTTCGGGGAAAAGCAATTCCGTCTGCACCAAAAAAGAAGAAATTTATGGACAGGTTTAAAAAAGACAAAAAATAAAACCGCTCTGAATGCCGGAATGCGATTGGCAATCGTATTCCGGCATTTTTATTTTTCTTTTATTGAACCCAACCATGTAATTAATCTCAACATTTAATTATATATCCACAAAACGTAATCATTAATCAATTTTTGTTTAAAAAGATTGAAAATACTCTTGACATTGCCTTATTCATAATATATAATCAAGCTACAAGGTCGTTAGTCAAAACTAACCCACATTAAAACAACTATAACATTATATATAGAAGCGAAAGGAGAACCACCATGTTTGAACAAATTAAATTACCCTATGCATATAACGCTTTAGAACCTCACATCGATGCTCTTACCATGGAGACTCATTATTCCAAGCATCACGCTGCTTATACAAAAAATTTAAATGATGCCGCCCAAAAGGCAGGTCTTGAAGGCAGGGAAATCACTTCCCTTCTCTCTTCTTTGGACAGTATTTCCGATGATGCCATAAGAAAAGCCATTCGCAATAACGGCGGCGGTTTCTATAACCACAACCTCTATTTTTCTACTATGAGTCCTGACGGAGGAGGAGAACCTTCCGGTGGTCTTAAGGCGGAGCTGGATAAAACCTTTGGAAGTTTTTCCGCTTTTCAAGATCAGCTAAGTGGCTTGGCCGCTGGACAATTTGGCTCAGGTTGGGGCTGGCTCTCCGTCAGCAAGGAGGGAAAACTGGTTCTTTCTGCCAGTGCAAACCAGGATAATCCTTTTATGGAAGGAAAGGGAAATATTCCAATCTTGGGCATTGACGTATGGGAACATGCTTATTATCTGAAATATAAAAATCTGAGAGCAGATTATATTAAGGCTTTCTTCCATGTTGTTGACTGGAAGGCAGTTACTGATAATTATGAAAAAGCATTAAACAGATAAAAAAGAAAGAGAGGACTAAAAGATTTATGAGCAAAAATTTAACCGACAAGCTTAATGAATATCTTGCAAATCAGCAGGTTATGTACATAAAGCTTCACAATCTGCACTGGTATGTAAAGGGCCGCGGTTTCTTTACACTCCATGCAAAGCTGGAAGAGCTTTATGACCAGACTGCTCAGATTATTGACGACGTAGCCGAAAGGCTCCTGTCCCTGGGCAGCTTTCCGGTAGCCAACTTAAAGAAGGCACTGGAACTCACTTCCGTAAAGGAACGGGAAGATACTCCCATTTCCTCAGATGAAACCATTAAAAGTCTGATTTCTGATGTGGATTACTGGATTCGGGATACGAAAGAAATTGTGAAACTGGCAGAGGAAAACAACGATGGGGCCACTGCCGATCAGTTTAATGGCTATCTGACCGAGTATCAGAAGCTGATGTGGATGCTGAATTCTTACATGGAATAAGTTATAAATAGATAAAAAGTACCGCCTTGCAGCAAAGATCTGGCTGCAAGGCGGTTTTAGTATGAAACCTTAATTTACAAGGCGTATATCTGCCGTTGCCTTAGAATGAATATCAAGGACAATACTGCACTGTGATACATGCTGGTAATTAATATCCAGGGAATACTCTACCCGTACGTTCAAATGGTCCTCATCCTCCTGAATGTGAATGTCATTGGTATTGATTCCAACCATAAGTTCTCCAATAGGAGTGGCATAACAAGACATATTTTTCTTGTCTTTTTCAAATATCATGTGGGTGCTGAAGCTTCCCCTCTTAATAATATCCAGGCCGGAAGGACGAATCTTAATGGTGTTTTTGGTTACCCCTTCTCCATCCTCTTGAATCTCTTCGTACAAAATGTAGTGGTTTCCGTTTTTTATAAAATAATCCCCGGCTGTTATCAACTCCACTCCACTTTTGTCCTCTTCTGCAACCTGCATTCCGCTGATACTGATCAGAACGTCTCTCGTCATATAGTAGCTCCTCTAAAACTCCTCAATATTAATTTGCTTCGTCTCCGTCACTCTTCCCGGAAGAATAGACGCCGCAAAATTGGTAAATTTTTCTGCCAGGTCACTGACATAAAAACTGTATTTTTCCTCGTCACTGCCGCAGGACTCACACAGCAATTCCTGCTCTTCCAACTCCTGCTTTAACTCCAGAGCAGTTTCATAGGCCGGATTCACAAGAGTGACTTCCGGTCCCATAAGCCTTCCTACTGTAGAGCGTAAAAGAGGATAATGGGTGCAGCCTAAAATAAGTGTATCTATATACTTGCCTTTTAATTCGCTTAAATACCTGGAAGCAATCTCATCAGTGACAGAATCGTGAAGAAGGCCTTCCTCCACCAAAGGAACAAAAAGAGGACAGGACTTTCCGGTGACCTGGACATCTTCTCTCATTTTCTTCATCACTTTAGTATATTCTCCGCTGTTTATGGTACCTTCCGTTCCAATGATGCCGATCTTTCCATTTTGGGTGGACTCCACAGCTGTCTTAGCTCCTGCATGGATGACACCGATAATAGGAATATTCATATCTTTTTCCACCTCCTCCAACGCATAGGCTGTGGCAGTGTTACAGGCAATGACAATGGCCTTCACATCCTGAGTCATAAGAAAGCGAATGATCTGTCTGGTAAAACGAATGACGGTGCTGCGGGACTTATTTCCGTAAGGAACACGGGCCGTATCACCGAAGTATACAATCTTTTCCTCTGGCATCTGCCTCATGATCTCTCTCGCAACCGTAAGGCCGCCTACGCCGGAATCAAAAACTCCAATAGGTGAATTTTTATCTGCCATGATGTCTCTCCTTACTGTCAGTTCCGCTCCAAAGCATGACTCATCAGACGATCCACCAACTGATCCTTGGTAATGCCGGCTGCTTCCCAAAGCATGGGATACATACTGATGGCGGTGAATCCGGGCATGGTATTAATCTCATTAAAAACAACGGTTCCGTCCTCTTTAACAAAGAAATCCACCCGGGCAAGACCGAATCCATCCACTGCCTGAAAAATAGCCTTAGCAGCCTCTCTCACTTTTTCTGCGGCGCCTGCCGGCAGGTCCGGATTGGCAATCGTCTTGGACTCTGAGTTATAATACTTGGCATCAAAATCATAGAATTCGGCTGCTGCAAGGATTTCTCCTACTCCAGAGGCCTCTATAGCGGATCTTCCTCCCCCCAATACGGCGCATTCGATCTCACGTCCTACAATCATCTCTTCCACCAGGATTTTCCTGTCATGGTTTGCGGCCTCAGTCAGGGCTGATTCCAGCTCCTTCCTGCTGCCAGCCCGGCTGACGCCTTTGGAGGAGCCTGCATTGGACGGTTTTACAAATACGGGGTAGTCAAGCTTCTCTTCTACCTTTTTCACAACAGATCCCATATATTCTAAATCCTGGCGCATCACCGCCACATAATCTGCCTGCTTTACGGAAAGCCGGTCTACAATGACTTTTGTGTATAATTTATCCATGGAAACCGCAGAAGCCAGTACACCGCATCCCACATAAGGAATTCCTGCCAGATCCAATAAGCCCTGCACAGTACCGTCCTCTCCAAATAATCCGTGAAGCACAGGGAATACCACATCCACCTTTATAATTTCTGTTTTGGTACCATCCATGAGAACGACTCCTTCCATGGTGGAATCCGGGGAAAGGATAGCAGAAACTCTTCCGTCTCTCCAGGACCCTGTTTCGATCTCTTGGACGGAATCTGTTTTCACCCAGCGGCCTTCTTCTGTAATTCCAATCAGTATTAAATCATACTTTTCTCTATCGATATGGTTAATGACATTGATGACCGACATACAGGATACAATGTGCTCCGAAGACCGGCCTCCAAATAAAACAACCGCAGTTTTTTTATTCATTTCTTATCTCCTCACCAAATTCTTAATCTTTCAGTGTTTATATTATATCACACATGGCTACAATTAGAAATAGAAAAGGAAAAAGGAGAAATTAATTATGAAAGAAAAACGCAATCTGTTTTTATGCATTATATGCTTATTGCTTGCCCTTTTGCTCAGTCTGTCAAAAGAGCGAAGGGAAGACGAAGCCTTAGCTGCCCGCATTGCCCCGGAAATTCTGCGTTTTCATGTGCTGGCAAACAGCAACAGTACTGAAGACCAGGCTCTTAAATTAAAGGTCCGCACCATGCTTCTCAATTCCATATATGAGGATTTGGGAGAAGAGGCGTCTTTAGATGATACAAAGGATTATGTTCTCTCTCACCGGAAAAACCTGGAGGAAGAAGCTGCTGATTACATGAAAAACCTGGGATATGATTATCCTGCACATATGGAACTGACTGATGCCTATTTTCCCACCAAGACCTACGGTGACATGGTATTTCCCCAGGGAAAGTACCAGGCTGTCCGGGTAAAAATTGGCAAAGGAAAAGGACGCAACTGGTGGTGCGTCCTCTATCCTCCGCTCTGCTTTGTAGACTCCTCCTATGCGGTTGTTCCTGATGAGTCAAAAGAAATACTCCGGGAGTCCATGGGGGAAACCGATTATCAGAAAATCAATCGGGAAGGAGTAAAAATCCACCTTCGCCTTAAAACAGCTGAACTGTTTTTAAAAAAGTCACCATCTACCGATCAGATGGAATAATAATCCCCTTCACTGCCCACTGATAAGTATCGTAAGCCTGATACAGACTGTTATAGGCGCTCTGCTTTCCACCCTCTGCCTGAAGCAGGGCCATCTGAGACTGGAGGTAGGCAACACGGCTCATCATACCAAGCTGAAAGGCTCTGTCTGATTTTCCGTTTATGAGAACTGCTTTTTCATAGGAGGTACAGGAGGCGTCGTAAGCTGCTTTGGCCTGCATTACTGCTTGATATAAAGACTGCATCTGGACAGAGACCTCCTGGGTTGCCTGAGAAAGCTGAGCCTCTTTTGTATTTACTCCGGTGGTGGTACCGCCTGATTTGGCTTGCCTCTGGCCGATAAGTCCGTAATTATTGTTAATAGCTTTTTGCATATCCCCTTCCAGGTCAAGAGCAATTAGAGATGCCGCATCGACTTGGGGGATACTGCCGATCTGAGGAAGGCCGTCCGCAGGATATCCGGTCATTAGGGCCAGGGAATTTTTTAAGCTTTCTCCTGTATGGTCAAGCTGCTGGAGAGCGGAACTGGCAGCCAATACCTCTTTATTGGCTGCCAACACCTCTGCCTCTGTTGCCATTCCCTGTTGGAACCGAAGATTCTGAGCTTCATAGGCAGCTTGGCTGGACTCCACCATCTTTTTAAGAAGATTCCGGCTGGATTGAACACTATCATAGCCTATCATCATCTGGCTGACCATAGCCGCATAGTTTTTTGCCATCTGTTCAATTCCAATATTTACACCCTTTTTGATACCTTTTATATCTTTCTTCTTTACTTTGGCCGACTCTTCAAGCCCTTTTGCAGACATTACTAATTCAACGTATTCTAAATAATCTTCATTATCTTTTGGTAGACTCTCTATGCCAGCATCTTTTAAATCGCGAATTTGTTTGTTTAACTCTGGTATCTTAAGTCTCATTTCGGTATACATAGTTTGAACCCCATCCAGGCTATCGTTTCCTACATTAAGTTCCGTATTGGAAAGTAAATCCGGATTAAAATACCTTACCAGATCATAAAGCTCATCAAATTCTATTGTCTGATCATTTAACCTGCCCCACGTCTCCTCAGACACTCCCTCCGGAATGGTGCGCAGAGCATCTCCCGGTCCCAAGGCTCCATAGGAAGTCAGGACCGGAGAAGCCGTCAGAACTCCAGCTAAGCAGATAGAAAGAAGTCTGTTTTTCTTCATATTACATTCCTCCTGCCGAAGCCAGGCCCTTCACTCCGTTTTCATAAGTCTGAACAGCCTGAAACAGTGCCAGTTCTGCTGTTTTTATTACTGTACTCTTGGAGTTATATGTACTTTTCTGCTTTAAATATTCCAGTCTGCTCATCATGCCGATATCAAACTTTCTCTGGGCAGTTTCCATGTTTTTGCTTTCCAGCTCAAACTCTGCAGCCGCCTGCTCATAAGCGGCCCTTGCCTGCAGAACAGCCTGATAACTTTTCACCATATCGGCATTGATACTCTGTACATTGCTTTCAATCGTCCGTTTTAAGCTCTCACTGGTCACATTTGCAGTTGCATTTCCCTGTTTTCTTTTGTTGATCTTTAAGGTGTAGTTATTTTCAAGAGCGGCTGCCTTATCCTGTTCTAAGTTTATAGAAGCAATCTGTTCCATATTGACGGAAGGAATCTGGCGGATTTCCGGCATGTCATTGTACTTCCAGCCCAACATGACACAAAGATTCTGTCTGGTCTGGTCAACGGTAGCAGTCAGCTTATCAATGGCTGTCTGGGAATTCTGGACATTTTCCAGGGCTGTCAGCACATCTACCTGTGTTGCCATTCCCGCACTCTGCCTTAAAACAGTGGAATCGTAAACTGCCTTTAACAGTTCCAGGCTGTCTTTTGCGCTTTCCAGCTCATGATTTTGCTGGAAGAATGCGATCATAGAGGACTGGGCGGAAGCTACCAGGTTTGCTTCCTGCTGATCGTAGGTGAGCTGGTATACCTGCAAATCCTCCACGTTCCTGTCCGCACTGGCCTCTGCATTCCTGGCAGCCATCTCACTGCCTGCATCCGCAATGGCATTCTCACCATCTATTGCATCCCGCATATCATTAGCAGCATCCCGGTAAGACTGGGCAAACTGGTCTCTGGTAATTAAATCGTCTTTTTTCTTATCACCGATATCAAGCTGGTTTTTTTGTACGGTCACGTTGTATTCGCGGATCAGACCGGCCAGCTCATCATATTCCATCACATTGTCCCTAAGCTTTGCCCACTCCTCGGGAGTTCTGGCAAATTCCGGACTTCCGGCCCATGCTGTTGCCGCCGGTCCGGAAACAGTCAGCACGGCTGCCAGACAACATGCACAAATCTGTTTCCATTTTCTCATCCTGAATCCTCCTTGTTTGAATTTCATTTTACCATATTTTATCAAATTTACAAAATCCACTTTCTTCCATACATTTGGGCAGAACCCGGATTTTTAATCCGGGTCTGTGTTCTTATCTGACTTTCCGGTCATAATGGAGTAGTATACCGGAAGGAGGAGAAGAGTCAGAACGGTAGAGGCAGTAAGACCTCCTACGTTAACCAGAGAAAGTCCCTGCATGGTTTCTCCTCCATCTCCCTGCCCTAATGCCAGAGGTACAATAGAAACAATTGCAATTAAAGTCGTCATGGAAATGGAACGGAAACGGCTTACCCCTGCCTGAATTAATGCTTCCCGTTTCTCCATGGTCAGACGGTACTGGCTTACGGTTTCCACATAAAGGATTCCGGACTTTACTACCGTACCAACCAGCATAAGGAAGCCCAGAAGAGAGGGCATGTTAATCTTGATTCCAGCTATCACCATAAGCCCAAAAGCACCGATCAGACTGAAGGGAATCGCTGTCATGACCATGAGGGATAGTTTGGGGGACTCAAACTGAGCCGCCATAACTACAAAAAGCAGGAAAATAGCTGTAACAATAGCCATAGCCAGATTGGTAAACTCTTCAATCATCGATTCATCCTGGCTGTTTTTTGCTCTTGTGACCGTTGTATCCAGATATGAGTTGACAATGTCCTGGTCAATGGTCTTTTTCATTGCTTCTTTTTCCTTTTCCGAAGAAACCTCTTCTGTAAAGGAACCTGTTATGGTAGCAAGATACTGTTTATTCTTTCTGTTAATGGCAGAAGGGCTGTCTTCATATCTGATGTCAGCAATATCCATCAGAGCCGCTGAACCGCCGTATGCATTAGGAATGACAACTCCCTGAACCTTATTGAGGCTATCATAAAGATCCTTAGGGTATTCCACCCTTACGGTGATTTCCTCTCCCGCAACATCTAGCTTTGCAGCCTCCTTGCCGCTGAGTATGCCGTTTAATACTGCACCTACGCTGGCCGGAGCTACACCTTCCGCCGCCGCTTTAATTGGATCAACACGAACCTTCAGGACGGGAGCTGCGTTTTCAAGGTCCGAATGAACCTTAATGAGTCCCGGATGACCGGAAAGTTCTGCCACCATCTTATCTGAAACCTCTTTCAGCTTATCAAGCTGGGCACTTTGGAGAATTACTTCAAAATCCTGAACGCCCGTTGTCATAGTCATGCTGGAGGTAGACCTTACGGTAATATTACCGTCCGCAAGCTGGTTCATTTCTTTCTTCCACTTATTTACAATTTCCTTGGTGGAAAGCTTTCTGTCAGATTTTAAATATCCAGTCAGGGTAGCCACATTGCTGCCATTCAGGCTCAATCCCCCTCCTCCGTAAGTGGTCATGTAGGATTCTAAGTCTTCTTCTCTGGTCATAATCCCTTCCACCTTCTGAAGGATCTGATCCGCTTCCTCTACTTTAAGCCCAGGTTTTACCTCAACGGAAACAGAAATCGTTCCCTCATCCGTCTCAGGCATAAGCTCAAATCCAAGCCTTCCTGCCAGAATAAAGGAAAATACCAGAAGGAGAACAGATATTATCATAACCATAGCCCTTTTTTCCAATAGCTTAGAAATCAGGCGGCTGTATCCATTTTGAAGAACTCTTATAATTCCTCCCACTGGGGAATTATGCTTTTCAACAGGGCGAAGCTTGGTATAGCACATGGGTACAATTGTCAGTCCTGAGATAGCGGAAGCCAGAGAAGCAAAGATCAGGGTAAAGCCCAATGGCATGAACAACTGGCCTGATAATCCCTCCAGAGTTGCAAGAGGTACAAACACAACGCAGTTTGTAAGGGCACCGCCTAAGATAGCCGCAAACACTTCTCCTGTTCCGCTTATGGCCGCATCCATATAGGCTTTGAAGCCTTTTCCTTTCTGGGCCCTAAAACAGTTATCCAATACAACGATAGAGTCATCCACCATATTTCCTACTGCTAAAACAATACTGCTCATAGTAATCAGGTTCAGGGAGAAGCCCATAAGCGACATCATGATCAGGGAAATCAACATGGATACCGGGATAGAACTTCCTACAATAAGGGAAGCCTTTAAATCTCCGAAAAACAGGAAGATGATGACCATGGAAATCACAACAGCCGCTATCATCGCATCTCTTACGCTGCCTAATGCTGATAAAATCTGATCGCTGGCATCGTCAATGGTGATAAAGTCTACATTTGGATATTCCTTTTTTAAGGTATCAATTGTTTTCTTTACGCCTCTTGAAACATCTACCGCACTGTTTTTCTGCTGCTTATTAATGGAAAGGGTAATAGTATCCTCTCCATTGTACCGTCCAATGGCTTTTTTATCTTTATAAGCTTCGGAAATGTCAGATACATCTTCCAAATATATGGTTTTTCCGTTGCCCGCCACCAGGGGAACCTTTTTCAAGCTTTCAATATTCTTTATCTCAACAGCCGTACTGACAGATAAATTTCTTTTTCCAACTCCCGTAGTTCCTGCGGGATAGGTAAAGTCCGCTGCAGCAATGGCTTGACTGATGGATTCCATGGTCAGGCGGTACTGGGCCATCTTTTCCGGAATCAAACGGACGCTGACATAGTTTTCCTCGCCGCCGCTGACATCCACTCTGGCTACGGAAGTAATCTTTTCAAATTCCGGCACAATCTTGTCATTTACATAATTATATAAATTGGATTGGGTGGAGTCTTTAACTGCCAGTGTGACGGAGGGCATCTCATTCATGTTAAATTCCATGATAGTGGGTACATCCACGTCATCAGGCAAGCTGACACTGTCCATCTTTTTCTTCAGTTCAGAATAGGATTTATCCATGTTGGTTCCATATTCATATTCCAGGACCACGATAGAAACATTTTCCTGTGAAATGGACTGAATATTTTTGACGCCGGACAAGGTTCCTACCGACTCTTCCAGAGGCTTTGTAACCAGGTCATTGACATCCTCCGGGCTTGCACCGGGGTATGTGCTGGTAATTAAAAACATAGGAAAATTCATTTCCGGGGTCAGCTCCATCTTAGCTGTAAAAACAGAGGAGAGACCGAATACCAGCAGACACAGGATGGCTAAAACAAGGGTGACAGGCCGCTTTAAAATGCCTTTTATAATTCCCATTCTACCGCCCCCTTATTGTCCGGAACCAGAAGTTTGTGCCCCGGTTTCTTCTGTTTCTGCTGTGCTGTCTGCTGCCTGGGATTCCTCTCCATTTCCGTCTGCCAGAGTGACCTTTGATCCTTCGTACAATTCGCTGGTCCATGTGTTAATTACCTGGTCTTCTGTTGTGATCCCTTCTTTGACCTCTGCATAATCATCGTCTGCCAGCCCTATGGTTACAGAATTTCTCTTTAAAACACCATCCACATATGTATAAATAAAGGATTCTCCGCCTTCATAATAAACACTGTCCACAGGAACTGTAACAACATTTTCCGCTTTCTGGGAAACTACGGAAAGTTTTACAGAAGTGCCTGTAGCTAGCCCATCCCCTCCGGGAATGGCAGCCTTAACTTTGAACAAACCGCTTGCCGCATCCACCATGGTGCTGACCTCTGTGATCGAAGCATCATAACCAGCTCCGTTTTTCTCCACCTGAATGGTGTCTCCTGTTTTTAAGCCGCTTACAATGCGCTCAGAAGCGTAAAAAGTTACGCCAGTTCCGCCTTCTCCTGATATGACACCGATAACGGTCTGAGGAGATACCATGTCGTGAACCTTCACGTTAAAGCTTTCCACCCGTCCTGCTATGGGAGCCGTTACCTGGCTGCTTTCCATCTGAAGGTTGTATCCGATCTTGGCACTTTCATACTGGAGCCTTGCCATTTCCACCTTATCTGCAAGAGACTGGTAATCAGCATCAGCCACATCACCTGCTGCGTGGAGAATAGCCATACGGTCCAAGTTCTTTTTTGCGTCCTCATATGTAATTCTGGCGGTTTCCACCATGATCCTGGAGCTTTCTACCTGCTTTGTATCAATGACACAAAGGAGCTGTCCTACAGAAACCATATCTCCTGTCTGGACGTTTACCCCGGTAATTTCCCCTGCACCAAGCGGGGTGATATAGACAATACTGGAAGGCTCTATGGTACCGATCAGTTCACTGGACAACTGGAGAGACCGGACCTGAGGCTTCTCTACACTTACGGCAGGAGGCGCTTCAGCAACAAATTCCTCCTTATTTCCTCCCAAAACATTGGGAAGAATTAAGCCTGCCAGGGCAGCGGTTACCACAACTGCGCCCGCAATGATAAATATTTTTTTCTTTGTCATGACAAACTCCTTCATTTAATCGCATTATAGTTGACATTTACAAATTCCATACTGAAGAATTTCTAATTTCTTTCGGAACACTTTCTTAATCTTTTCTTCATCTTCCGGATGATGGTAATGCCAGCCCATACAGTGAATCAGCTCCAAAAATATCATAGCTATGAGATTTTCAAAGGTTTCCATGGTCTGATCCTTAAAATCACTTTTGTCTATGGGTTCATACATCCTTTCTAAAAAGGCATATAAGCCAGTGTCATAGTTTTGACGCATTTTATGGATCTCACCAAACATTTTTTCACTTTCCGAAAGGTTTTTCAACATTAACATATGCTCCTTTGTGTTGGTAATGCTGTAATCAAAGAAAGATTCTGCAGTTTTCCAAAGATTCCCGCTATTTTTTTCCGAACACGCTTTCCAGCTTTCCAGCACCGTTTCTGCAGCATCCTCGAAAATGCAGGCCAGTACATCAATCTTATCCTGAAAATAAGTATAAAAGCTGCCCCTGGATATTCCTGCCCTTTGAATCATCTTATTAATTGATACCTTTTCAAAGGGTACACGGATAAATTCTTCCATTGCAGCTTCGCAAATCGTTTTCCTTTTTCCCGCTGGAAGATTATAAAACCGCTCCGTCGGCATTTTCTCACCTCTCTCTGTATTTTGCCCTGTGAAAGAACAAACACAGGGTGACAACATGTCACTTATTATAATGACACATTGTCACCCTGTCAACAATGTTATACTTATTTAATAATTTTTACCATTATGTTTATTTTTACAGCCCTAAGAATCTTCCTTTGGCGTTAGGACAACTTCAGCTTATCTAAAAGTTCCTTTAAAGCTTCATCGCTTTCCTCAATCCATAAATCCTCTTCCTCTGCGTCAAAGCCCAAAAACTTTGCCAGAGTCTGGTCTGTATTGCTATTGTTCCACTCATCTACATAATCATCAATGGCTTCAAATTCTACTTCTCCAGCCAGATACTTCTCCTTAAATGTCATAAGCCGCTCTCCTTAAGAATCCCGTTCTTTTATATTCTTCGAAACTGTAATCTCCTGGTTATCGATATGTTCTCTCATAGCTTCCTTGGCATCCATGATATGACCCTTGCGCACCGCCTCTAAAATACTTTCATGCTCTGTCACAAGCGCCTGACGTTTGTCCTTATCCTTAATATATTCCAGACGGTAACGGTACATTTGTTCCCTTAAATTGTTGATCATCTGGACCAGCCTGTCGTTGCAGGTTCCCTTAAAGATTACATCATGATAGGCTTCGTCGGTTTCTGCGATCTCCATAGCATTGCCATTTAAAACAGCATTCCTAAACTCTTCCTGTTTCTTTTCAAGTTCCTCCACGGCCTCAGTATCCATTCTCTGGCAGGCAAGCTCAATAGCAAGCTCTTCCAAAGATCTGCGGACCTCCAATACATCCCTTAAGCTTTTCTCAGAAATTCTGGCTACCTCGGCTCCCTTTCTGGGTATCATCAAAACAAGGCCCTCCAGTTCCAGCTTTCTGATGGCTTCCCGGATAGGAGTCCGGCTGACTCCCAGGCGGTCTGCCAGCTGAATCTCCATCAGCCTCTCTCCCGGCGCCAGTTCTCCCTTTAAAATAGCCTGCCTTAAGGTATTAAATACAACATCCCGCAAAGGCAGATATTCATTCATGTTTACCTTTAATTCACTGCTCATTAGCAACCTCCCTGGTATTGTAAAAATTCGTCAGAAAAACCTGTTTCGCAAGATTCTTTCCCTCTCCGTACCTCATATCTTCATAAGCCTTCTCAGCAGCCTGTGGACTGGTAAATATCCCGAACACAGTAGGGCCGCTCCCGCTCATAAGGGCATTGACTGCACCTGCTTCCTTCATCCGGTCTTTAATCTGGGCAATTACCGGATATTCCGGTATGGTAACTGTTTCCAACACATTTCCCAGACGGGCCGACACCTGATAGATATCCCGGCTCTTAATGGCACTGATCATTCCGTCAATATCAGGATGATCCGATTCCTTCAGTCCTGCTGCATCCAGGTTGTCATAGACAAACTTGGTGGAAACGCTGACTCCCGGCTTTGCAATCAGCACCTGACACTGGGGCATATCCTGAAGAGGAGTTAAGACTTCACCAATTCCTTCACTTAAAGCAGTCCCCCTCATAATGCAGTAGGGCACATCTGCTCCTATTTTAACCCCACGCTCCATCAGATCCTGTCTGGTCAGTCCCAGCCTGAACATTTTGTTGATCCCAAAGAGCACAGAGGCCGCATCACTGCTTCCACCTGCCATACCGGCAGAAACAGGGATGAACTTCTTTAAATGAATGCGGACACCCTGGGTAATTTGAAACTCATCCATAAGAAGACTGGCCGCTTTGTAAACCAGGTTGTTCTCATTGACAGGCAGATAAAAAAGATTGGTCACAATCTCAATTCCCGGTGTCTCTTTTAAATAAATATCAATCTTATCATAAAGGCCTACGGTCTGCATGATCATACGCACATCATGATACCCGTCTTCCCTTTTTCTCAAAACATCAAGTCCCAGATTTATCTTACCATAGGCTTTTAACCCCAGATATCTTATCATAGGCAGGTATCCTCACTTTTGGTTTATGGATTGTATTTTTGTATTTTTTTGTATACTGTGTTTAGTATATACTAAAATAAAGAAAAGCACAAGCCCTTTATACGAAAATAGCACTGGTCCGGTAATCAGTCTCGATTTCCGAAGCAGTGCTGGTTAATCTTCTGCCGTTCTAAATTAGTTGCCTGAACTTTTTTCTCGGTCTTCATCGGCAAATAAAGGTCTTAATTCCTCACCATCCCTCTTTTCTTCCGGTGTATACCGCTGGAATACAGGGGAAAGGATGTAGGAATTGATAAACGCAATAAGAGGAAAGCCAAAGAGCATCAATATCATCATAACAGGGGGAATCAAAAGTACAAATCCGGCAAAAACCAGAGCTCCGTCAATAGCCAGGATTCCGATCGTACGGAATAAATGGCGCAGGGACATGAAAAAAGCATTGAAAAAGGTACGCCTGATCGTATTGAAAAATCTGGCCTGCAAAGGAAAGATGTAAGTGAAGATTGCTCCATAGATTAAAACCATGGCAATAAATATGGTAAGCATTACAGTTCTAAAGCGCTCTCCGCCCGTAAACATTCGGGTAAAGAAATATAAATCGATTCCAAGAATTATGCCTGCTGCCAGCAGAATCAGCCAGATGGCTGTGGCCTGTTTAAAGTTCTCCTTAAAGGACTTAAAAAACGAACGGATGGTATATCCATCGTCATCTCTGGCCAGCTTTAAGGTTACATAATAAACTGCCGTAGTAGAAGCTCCTATGGTAAAAATCGGAAGACTGCACACAACCCATAGGATGTTTAAAATAATCAGGTCTCCGAATTTGCCGATAAACCGCCAGACCGGATTGTCATAATTAAAAAAATTAGAAAACATATGTTGTTCCCCTCCAAATGTATAGTTGGAACATATTATAGCCTATGTGTCCGTGAAAATCAAATCTTCTCCCTTATTTCATCAAAATTTCATAATTTTTTTAAGGAAAGCAGTCTCTCATATGGTATAATCAAAAAAGTTCCCGCAGTCAGATGGCTCATTGCTTGCGGAAATAAATGAAGAAAGAGGCGCAGACCATGACACCTTATGAAGACAAAACCTTAAAAGATTCCCTGCAGGAGGAAAAGCGAAAGCTGAAGAACATGAACCTAAAGGACAGGCTTTGGTATATCTGGGAATATTATAAGATTCCCATTTTAGGCATTCTGATAGCCCTGACCCTCATAGGCTCTATTGGCTCCGCCATGTACCAAAACCGGTTTGAAACAGCCCTTTCCTGCTTTATCTTAAATAGCAGACCAGGCAGTGACACTGACCGCCTGTCCTCTTACTTTGACCAGGATTTCCGCCAGTACGCAGGACTTGCAGAAGATGTGAAAATTGATGTGGATTCCTCCATATCCCTGACCTTTGACGAGGCTGCTATGAGCGAGCTCACCTATGCTTCTCTTGCAAAAATAACAGCAGTGATCTCTTCCAAGGATCTGGATATTATGATTGGAAATCCCGAAACCGCCAACCATTACGGCTCTCTGGGCGGCTTTATTGACTTGAAAGAATTTCTTCCGGCTGAGGTATACGAAAAAGTAAAGGATCGCCTTTATATGACCACCAATGAAGAAACAGGCGAAACCACGGCAACGGGAGTTCTCATCGGTGAAACTGACTTCTGCCAGCGGACTGGTCTTTCCATGGAAGAACCGGTTCTTTCTGTTGTCAGCAATTCCACCCGTACAGACATAAGCTTAAAGCTGGTTCTCTATGTCCTTGGGCTATAAGCCGAAAGCCCAGACTCTTTGCCAGCTTTATGGAAGGAAGATTTGTCCTGTCTATTCTGGCATAAATCTGCCCGGAAATCTCTCTGTCCCCATATTGTAGAATGGCTTGGCAAGCTTCCTTTGCATATCCCTGATTCCTGTATGGAGCGAAAATATGATATCCCAGCTCCAACGGGGTATCATTCCCCTCCTGGGGGATCTCTCTTTGTCCACGGGGCAAATTCACCTTATTTTTTATAGCAGAGGAAAACTCCGGATAACCGGATAGATCGAAGTTGGAAAGGCCGGCCTTACCCACCAGTCTTCCGCTGTCAGATTCCTCTAAAGCCCAGATTCCGTATTCGTAAAAGCCGTACTGGCATCTGATGTAATCTTTTAAATACTCTTTTTTTAAAAAATTGCCCTCTTCCTCTCCCGCCTCAGGCTCATCAGGAATCAGCAGACAATCTCCCGGAACCATTTCCCGGACAGTCAGACGGCTGGTCCGGCAAATAATCCAGGGAAGCCCCAGCCTTCTTCTCACTACCTTTTCCAAAAAAAACGGGTCAATGTCCTCCGGATCTCTTATTGCATAAACTGCCGGGGTAAGGCACTGATCTTTTTTTTGAGGGTCCCATAAACCAATAACAGCCCTGCCTTCCGCATAAGCAGATTGCAGGGCTTTGCAGTCATCGGATATAGTGACCTGGAAAGCGGTTCCCTCTATGGTAATCTGCCTCTCCAAGGTCATTGTATCAGCTCTCTTTTGGCTGTGAATAAGCTTCTCCAAAGGTATCCACTGTCATGGAGCGGATCTTCTGCTCCTCCATGGGACGGTCACTGTAATCAGTCTTTACAGCAGCAATCTTATTGACAATGTCCATTCCTTCTGTAATCTTGCCAAATCCAGCATAAGCTCCGTCTAAATGAGGAGATGCCTTGTGCATAACAAAGAACTGGGAACCGGCTGAGTCAGGATGCATGGCTCTTGCCATGGACAAAACACCTTCGTCATGTTTTAAATCGTTAGTAAATCCATTCTGGCTGAATTCTCCATTGATGGAGTAGCCGGGGCCGCCTGTTCCTGTTCCCTCCGGACAACCTCCCTGAATCATAAAGCCGCTGATTACTCTGTGAAAAACCAGTCCGTCATAAAAACCTTTTTCTACAAGACTGATAAAATTATTAACTGTGTTTGGTGCAATATCCGGATACAGCTCTGCTTTCATTACGTCGCCGTTTTCCATTGTAATTGTTACTACCGGATTCTTCATGTTGTTCTCCCTTCTGAGTCAGATTTCTCATCTAGCAATATTTTATCAAATACCCGGGCATTTGTCCACATGTTCATATTTTGTTCAAATTTTATTTAAAAATCTTTTACAGAAATAATATGATTTCTTCATGTTTCATGGATATACTGTAAACATAGCAAAGAATTGCTGAAAGACTTTTTTTCATAATACAGGAGCTGATGATTTGTCATCAGCTCCTCCTCCCTTTTCTGAACCTTTCTGTTCATTACAATCCCCCAAGATTCACAAGCCTCGGAACCGGAAAATTGTATTCGAAGAACCTGGTGGTACCAATTTGAAAATCATCATAAGTTCTGAAAAAATATTCGCAGGTATTGACATTTATAAATGCCGTATATTTGGTGTAATCATATTCATTCCGGGCCGTAATAACAGCTCCCTTGGGAATGGAAACGCTTTCCATGATGTGAAAGCAGGAATTCACCGCTTCTTGCCCATTTTCCGGTAAAGGAACATGGGATTTTAAATAGGAAACCCGGACAAAGCGTTCGGGTGAAGTAAATCCTCCCGGCAGGGGTATGGTTCCTCCTCCCTGTCCAAATGGAGACAGTTCCACTTGCCCCCAACAAGCCTCTTCTGTCTGCCGGGGAGAAGCAGTCATATAATTTCTCAGATTTGTCATATGCCAGGGAAACTCAGGACTATTGGTCAAAACACCCATAGGATTTTCCATAACTGACATTCCCTCTTCCGTAATCTCCACCACAGCACAAGCCCCGCTTCTGTCAACTGCAATCCAGTGAAGAGGAGCAGCAGTTCCGGTAACCGGATCCTTCACTCCTACGATGGAAATGCCCTTTGTCAATGTTTTTAATTCCTCTACCGAAGAGCAGTTTCCCAGCATATAATTAAGAAAATCATAAGCTGCAATCCCATTCTCAGAGCAGGCGTCATACTTTGCATAGCCTGCAAAATAGAGAACTGCTGCTGCAAAACCCATTTCATTTACTCCGTCAAAAATGAACAATTCTCCATCCAGTTCCTGTCCAATGCCGATAAAGCCGTAGGTATTGGACAGGACTGTCATATTTACACGGTTGGTCCATTCATAATTCTTTGGGACAATAAACAGGTGAGGGTCAATATCGTAAGAAAAATCCATGGTCCTTCCAAAAAATGTTTCTCCCTGCCGATTCTGCAGAGTAATAGCCGTACACATAAAATCTACCTCCCATTTCTATCAATGCTTATTTATTTATATAGAGGACAGATTATTTATATGATAAAATAAAGGCAGTAGCTTTACAGTCTGTAAAAATAGAATGATGATTAACAGCATTGTTTTTTTAAATTATGGCAAAATTTCAGTACTCGCGGCCTCACTTGAAATTTCCATAAAATGGATGATAACATTGACAATGTGCAATTGTCGGTATAATATGGATACATTATGAAAGAAATGTTTCTCCACAACTTAATTTTATACAAAATTCAGAAAAAAGGAAGTGTGAGAAGGATATCATAATGTTTACTGTAATAAAAAAACAAAAAGGATGGTGTTTGAAACAATGAGTCAATATTTACAGAATATGAATGAAGCTTACATTGAAAAGAATTATCCTAATCGCTCTGTATTTGAAGCTATTGTCAAAACCACAAAAAAGGTTGGTATCGGGGTTTACATTTTCTTTGGAATCGTGTTTGCAGGAAGCATTGCCGGTCTTGTATGGTCAGTTAACGCAATGAATACATATAAACTAAGCGGTGAAACTGATATGGCCGATGTCGGAATGGTGATTTGTATTTTTTTCGCCGTACTGGCCATTATCTCTGCACTGACTTTAGGAATAACATTTATGAGAGGTAAAAAAGGTGCTGAGAATTGGCTGCAGACAAGTGCCAAAAACAGTTTGCTCAGCGAATCGGAGATTCAGGAATTTGAACGGCAGGCGATGGCCTCCGACAGTTATATCCTGAAATTACTTGACAGCGCAAACAAAGCCATGTCAGGCGGAAAAGACGGAATTTTAACGAGAGATTTTATTTATCTGGCCGATATAAACCTGACCGTAATACGTTGTAAAGATCTTGTAAGTACTTGCTTAGTTGACACTGTTATTTATGTCGGCAGCCAGCAGCAACGCAAGCCGTTACATTATTTAACCCTGAAATTACTTTCAAAAAATGGTGCCGAAGCTTTTGCAGAAATTTCTCCGGACGCTGCAAATGCCCTTGTGGAGTTGCTTTTACAAAAATATCCTGCAATTGACACTTGTGATAACAAGGTAATGACGGAGCAGGAGTATGATAAATACAAGAAAACACAATCAGCAAAAGCCTGATTGGAATAAACCCAGATATATAAAAGGTGGAGCCTTGAACTGGCTGCACCTTTTTGTTTCCCGCAAAACCTAAATCAGAATTGTTCAGAAGGCAGTGTTTTTATTAAATGCCTTACTTCCTCTAAGTTATCCACCGGCTGAAGACAGGCTCCTCCACTGCAGACATAATACTTCGTTTTGGAATCCGGGATCGGATAATCCGCTGTAAAGGGTGCTGTCTCTGAAAGCTCTTTTTGATTTCCCGCTGTTTTCCATAAAAGACTTATATTTCCCGTGGTTTCTTTTTGGAGTTCTTTTACTTCCTCACTCCCCGGCTCCCCGGCTGAAACCGCTACAATTTCAACGGAAGGATAAAGCAGAGTCTGAAAGGCCATAAGGGAAAAGCAGTGATTTGCAGGACTTTGGACAACATATCCGGCCATGAGGGATATTTGCTTTTCCAAAATCTCCTGCCATCTCACTTCCCCTGTCAGGTGATAAAGTCTGCTTATTACATAGGCTGCTGCAGAATTTCCCGATGGCATAGCACCGTCGTAAAACTCCATGGGACGGGTGATGAGCCTGTCCCTGTCATGAGCATACATAAAAAAACCGCCCTGGGATTCATCAAAAAATAAGTCCACCATTTTTTGGCAAATATCTGCTGCCTGTTTTAAATATGTGACGGAAAGGGATGCTTCGTACAGTTCTAAAAGGCCAAAAGCATAAAATGCGTAATCATCAAGCTGTCCGTCATGAGCTACTTCTCCTTCACGGTACCGGATAAACAGTCTGTTGTCCACAGTTTTCAATTTGTTTTCTATGAAGGCTCCGGCTTTTTGGGCAGCTTCTAAATACCGGCTGTCACCAATAACCTTATACGCTTTTGCTAATCCACCAATCATAAGGCCGTTCCAGGAAGTCAGTATTTTATCGTCAGTATGGAGGACAGTCCTTTTTAAGCGATATTGGTAAAGCTTTTGGCACAATGTTTTTATTTCCTGATTTTCTGTTTCAAACTCTTCATTATTAATCAGGTTCGGAATGTTCTTTCCTTCAAAGTTGCCCGTTTCCGTTATGCTGAACCACTTGCACAAAATCTCTCCCTGCTCTTCTCCCAGAATATCAGTGATTTCTTTTTTTTCAAAAACATAAAACTTTCCTTCCACGCCTTCGCTGTCCGCATCCTGTCCGCAATAAAAGCCACCGTTCTCATCAGTAAGAACGGAAAGGACATAATCCAAAATACCTTTTGAAACCATGGCGTAAAAGCGGTTTCCTGTGATCTGGAATCCTTCCGTATAAGCATAGAGTAAAAGGGCATTATCATACAGCATCTTTTCAAAATGGGGAACCAGCCACCTTTCATCTGTGGAATAGCGGGAAAATCCCCCTCCGATGTGATCGTATATTCCTCCCTGGTACATTTGCTTCAAAGTTTTTTCCGCCATAAAAAGAGAGGTGCCATCTCCCTCCAGCAGATAATGCCTGAAAAGGAAAATCAGGTTGTGGGCCATGGGAAACTTAGGTGCTCTATGAAAACCTCCCCAATGCTTATCAAAAGACCTTAAAAGGGTATTTGAGGCGGTTTGTAATAACTCTCTGGAAGGAGCTTCATCGGTTTCCGGCTGGAAATGGTTTTCCTTATTTAATAAACCTGTTATTTCTTCTCCTGCTTCCAAAACCCTAGTTCTATCATTTTTCCACATCCTTTGAATTGAATCTAAAATATCCATCAGCCCTGCAGATCCCCACCTGGAAGATTTAGGCAGATAAGTTGCAGCATAAAAAGGCTTTTGCTCCGGCGTCATAATGATGGTAAGAGGCCAGCCGCCAGAGCCGGTTAAAGCCTGACACACTGACATGTATACAGAATCAATATCCGGTCTCTCCTCCCGGTCCACTTTTACAGCAACGAAATCCCGGTTCAAAACTTCTGCTACATCTTCATTCTCAAATGACTCATGAGCCATGACATGACACCAGTGACAGGTGGAATACCCGATGGAGAGAAAGACCAGTTTATCTTCTGCTTTTGCCTTTTCAAAAGCCTTCTTTCCCCATGGGTACCAGGAAACGGGGTTGTAGGCATGTTGGAGAAGATATGGGGACATTTCATTGATCAATTGATTGGAAGCTTTATGTGAAACAGACATAGGATCACCTTCTTTCTGATTTAAAGTTTGTAATTATTGTATCCATCTTTGCGAAACTTACGCACTGCGGCACCTTTAAAGCTTGACAGTCAAATCAATTTACGTCTAAGGCAAACACCTTGGATTTTATCACATATTTTCTATTCGCATCAGATACTAACTCATATATCACATTATCTATCTTTATGAGCCTTAGAAAATTTTTTACTAATTTCTATAAAAACAGGCTTTTTTAGAGGAAAGAAGAGCTTGTTTGAAAGAATATGGCCTACTTTGGATATGTAACTTCTTTCATTAAAACCACCAAAGCCAGTAAATTGGGAAGTGCCATCAGCCCGTTCCATATATCAGAAAACTCCCACACAGTTTCCAACTTTGCAATGCACCCTGCAAATACGGCTCCTAAGTACAAAAGAGTATATATCTTTCCCCTTAATATCCTCTGGAGAAAATACAGAATGTGCCTTTTCTTCAGGCTTTCTGCCAGATACACGGCTGCCTGGCGTCCCAGATAATACCAGGCTATGATGGTGGCAAAAGCAAAGACCAGCATGGCGCCTGAAACCACATATTGTCCAAGTCCTCCCAGTCTTTTGGAAAAGGAGTAGGCAGTGAGGGCGGCTCCGTCGTAGCCCGAGGCAGCCGGATTGCCGTCAGTCATGCAAAGAATCACAAACGCTGTCATAGTGCAGATTAAAATCGTATCAAAAAATATTTCAAACATGGCCCACATTCCCTGCTGCTCCGGAGTAGTATCTTCTGCTGCACCATGGAGGACCGCCAGGCTTCCAAGACCTGCCTCATTGGAAAACACCCCTCTGGATATACCGTACTGCATACTTTTACTGACTCCGTATCCTGCTGCTCCGGAAAAAAAGGACATGGGACGGAAGGCATCTTCAAAAATACATTTAAAAATATGGGGTATCATATCCCAACAGGACATAATTACGACCATGGAAAATATCATATAAAGTCCTGCTGACACCGGAATCAGCCGTTCGGAAACAAAAGCAATCCTTCCAATTCCTCCCAGCACAACCAAAAATACTACTCCTGTCAGCAAAATTCCTACGGAAACAGGATTCACGTCAAAGGCATATTCTAATGTTTCGGCAATGGAGTTGGACTGAACCATACTTCCCATTCCAAGAGAAACCATGATACAGAGAAAGCTGTATATCATTCCCAGGACAGGCAGTTTCATCCCTCTCTCCAGATATACCATGGGTCCACAGATCCATGCTCCGTTTCTGTCCTTATAACGGTAGCGGATTCCCAGCATGGTTTCCGCATAGCCTGTCATCATTCCGATAACGGCAGATACCCACATCCAAAATATAGCTCCTGGTCCGCCTGCTGTCAAGGCTGTGGCAACTCCCACGATATTGCCCGTTCCAATGGTGGCGGCCAGGGCCGTGCAGGCCGTCTGAAACCGGGTCACTTCCCCGCTTTTTCCGTCATCTTCCTCTTTTATGCTTCCGATAGTTTCCTTCCACCAGCAGGACAGCCCTCTGATCTGAAAAAATCCCGATTTCACGGTGTAAATGATTCCCATTCCCAGAAACAAAACCAAAAGCCAGGGTCCCCATACCAGTTCATGGATACGATGTATCATAATATCCGCTCCTTACCGCTTTCCTTAACACTTATTCACCCAGGCCAGATAGTATGAAAATTTCCAATGATTTTTATACAAAATAATTTATCCTATGTTATAATGTTAATTATGAGAAGTTACTTTTTATTTTCATAATATAATTATCTGTATTATATTTAAAAAATGTGAGGTGAGCAATATGCCCGGTTTTACCACCCATTACTTATTAGGTGTCCGAGTTTTTAACGATATGCCCAATAATCCTTTGAAGCGCATTATTGCCAAATACCGCTGGCTTTATCAGCTTGGCCTTCAGGGGCCGGATATGTTTTTCTATAATATTCCCATTCTCCGCCATAGGGATTACCGGAATGTGGGCTCCTACATGCATGAAAATCATGTCAATGACTTTTTCCTTTCCTGCTTAAACCGCTTGTCCCAAATCGAATCCAGACAGCAGAGAGAGCAGGCAATTTCTTATTTGAGCGGATATTTCTGCCACTACATCGGAGATTCCATTTGCCATCCCTACGTATATGGAAGAATCGAGTATGATGTGAAAAATTCCAGCAATTATCACCACGGCCTTCACGCTACTTTGGAAAATGACATTGATGCGCTTCTTCTGATGAAATACAAAAAGAAAAAGCCCTCTCAGTTTAATCAGGCCGCTACCATCTGCCTGAACGGGCAGGAAATGCAGTTTATTTCCAAATTTTTGTCCGCATGCATCAATGAAACCTATTATCCCCAAAACTATAAAAACAACTTCAGCGTGACTTCCAAAATGGTATCCCGTTCCATTTTTGCTATGCGCTTAGGATGCCGGACACTGGCCGATCCTTCCAGCCGTAAGAAAAACAGCATTGAATTTGTAGAATCATTGTTTTTCAAAAATACTATTGCTTCCCGAAAGCTGGTCACAGACATTCCTCCCGATCCGGTTACTACAATGAACCTAAACCATGAAGTCTGGTGTAATCCCTGGAACAGGCGCCTTGCTTCCAAAGCCTCCTTCCCAGAACTATTTTATCTCTCCATGGCAAAGTGCAACGATGCCTTCTTTCTTTTAAATGAAGAACTGGCCGGGACGGTTCCCTTAAAGAATTTAGATCACAACAAGCTTTTAAAAGAACTTGGAAATTATTCCTATCACAGCGGTCTTGCAGTCAACACTGATTAAAAAAGAAACATGTTTGGGAAAAAGGGCTCTTTGCCAGCTTTCCCAAACATGTTTCTTTTTTCTGATCATTTTACTTTGCTGCTTCTGTCGATTCTGATTCTTCCGTCTCATCTTCCTCATCAGACTCGTCCTGGGATCCCTCTGACTCAGGCTCTGTAAGCACTGCCCCTTCATTTGGAACGATCTTTTCATCGGATCCTTTGGGGATGTCCATATCCACCAGCCAATACTGCTTATTTTCCATAGTATACTCCGGCATAACAATCAGATGCAGGTCGTATTCTTTGAAAAATCCGCCGTAAGAAGTATCACTTGACCGTTCAAAAGAAAAATCCTGAGTGGCTGCCTCATCATTTAAATACCGAACTACAGCATCTGCAAATCTCACTGCTTCTTCTGGATTGGTTCCGCTCTTTACCACCAGATTTAATTCAACGATCTTCTCTTTCTGATCAACACTGTAATTGATGCTGCCTTCTGCCAATGTCATGGGATATTCTTCATTATTTAAAAATTCTTCATCCAGATCACTTCCAATCTGAGGCCAGTCCAGAACAATTCCCTGCTGGGTTTCAAAAACCGGCTCTGCCGGACCTCCGGAAGCAAGGATGTTACTCTTGGTACAGCCGCTCAGCATGAATGCTGATATTGCACATATTATCAATATCTTATTTCTCATTATAATTCCTCCTCATTATTGAACATCCACATTATATAGGATGTGAAGCTTTTTTTGTAGTAGTTTCCGTAAAAAGTCATAAAATCTTCACAAATAAGTCAAGATTTCTTTTACCATTTATAGTTTTTCCATTTTATTCTTGCAATTTTTATATATCCATGATATTATGTTCAATATCGTAATTATAAAAACTTTTTTGAACATCATCAGGAGGAGAGATTTCAATGGACCCTAATAAAAAAGAGCCTTTACTAAAAAGACTGGACTGGACAACAACACAGCTTCCCTTTATCATAATTGTCCTTTTATGCTTTATTTTTCTTATAATGCCCACCCAATCTGCCAATGCACTGACAGCGATCCGATCTTTTATAGGAGATGAATTGGGAAGCTATTTCCTGCTTATAGGACTTTTCACTTTTTTCTGTACGCTTTACATGGCATTTTCCCGGTATGGCTCTATTAAGCTGGGCAATATAGAAAAGCCTGAATATTCCCATTTTAAGTGGGGAGTTATGATGTTTACGGCTGGACTGGCTGCCGATATTCTGTTTTATTCTCTTTGCGAATGGCTTCTCTATGCAGGAGAACCTCATATAGCAGAAATGGGAAGTATCCAGAATTGGGCTTCTACCTACCCTCTGTTTCACTGGGGACCTATTCCGTGGAGTTTTTATTTAGTCCTGTCCGTTCCATTCGGCTTTATGCTGCATGTTAGAAAACGGAATAAGCAGAAATATTCAGAAGCCTGCCGTTCTCTTTTAGGAAAACATGTGGATGGACCGGCAGGAAAACTGATTGACGTCATTGCAGTATTTGCTCTGCTTGCTGGAACAGCCACTACTTTTTCTCTGGCAACTCCCCTTCTTTCCCTGGCCATCAGCAGGGCCACAGGACTGCCGGAATCCAGGCTTTTAACGATTGCTATCCTGGTCATAATCTGCATTATTTATACGGTAACGGTTTATTTCGGTATGAAGGGTATTGCCAAACTGGCTGCCTCCTGCACCTACTTATTTTTCGGCCTTCTTCTTTATGTGCTGATCGGCGGAGGTCAGGCCAGATATACCATTGAAACGGGAATCACAGCCGTTGGAAATGTAGTTCAGAACTTCATCGGTCTGTCCACCTGGACCGATGCTCTGCGAACCTCCTCTTTTCCCCAGAACTGGACCATCTTTTACTGGGCATACTGGATGGTATGGTGTGTGGCAACCCCGTTTTTCATCGGTTCCATCAGTAAGGGCCGTACTGTAAAGCAGACCATACTGGGCGGATATATCTTCGGACTTTCCGGCACCTTTACTTCCTTTATCATTTTGGGAAATTACAGCCTTGCCCTGCAGACAAAAGGGCTGCTGGATGTAATGGGAATTTATCAGGCCACGGGAGATCTTTATCAGACAATTATAGAAATATTCTATACCCTGCCTTTTGCAAAGCTGGGACTGATCCTTCTGGCTGTTACCATGATCACCTTTTACGCCACCACCTTTGATGCGCTGGCACTGGTAGCCTCAGCCTATTCCTATAAGGAACTCAAGGAAGATGAAGAGCCTCACAAGCATGTAAAGCTGTTCTGGTCGCTGCTGCTGATGCTTTTCCCCATCGCACTGATTTTTTCCAAGAATTCCATGGCCAACCTGCAGACTGTATCCATTATTGCCGCTTTTCCCATAGGATTCATCATTCTACTAATCGTCTTCAGTTTCTTTAAAGACGCAAAGGAGTATTTAGATAAAAAATAGAAAAAAGCCTGGAAGTAAGGTCAACCAAAACCTTGCTGCCAGGCTTTCTCATAGGTATTTAAGGATAAATCTTAATTTTGGTACTGGAATGGGTGGGAACCCGCATTTCTTCAGGTGGAAGTTCCTTATAATCCCCATAAATCCAGGTAAGAACCTCATGCCAGCCTTTAGGAGCCATCAGCCTGGTATCTTCAAATTCCAGATCCACTGTCTCCTCGCACCATTCTTTTTTTAATGTTACATAGAGATAATCGGGCTGGTAATTGCTGTAGTACCGAAGACCGCTTTTCCCCCTGCGGTCCTTTACAGCTACCATATGCTGTAATGTTCTCAGCATCTTCATAGGAAACAACTTACCTGCAAGAGCCAGTATTCCCACAATAATTTTATTGGCCAGGCTGTACTTTTTAAAGTCCAGCTTATAGCGATGTCCCATGGATAATCCATAGATTACGGTATGAAGCAGCAAGGTAATGGTAGATGCCCCTTTTTTTTCCGGAAGCTCATCAATCGTAAATAAATCCACCCACAGATGGTTTAACTTCCCTTCATAAAAATCCATTTCCGGAGAATCTTCATGAGTCCGGCTTTTTTTATAAAGGACTCTGGCAGTAAAGTCATAAAAGGCTTTTCCGCCCCTGAAATCTCCAGGCTCCAACAGTTCCATCTCAGGAGGCAGTTCCCGACGTACTACCTTTAAAAAAGCGTCATAATTGGCACGGGTAAATGCCAAATCCGCATCGTCATCCCAGGGAATAAATCCCTTGTGCCTTACGGCACCTAAAAGGGTCCCCGCATCCAGAAGATATTTGATCTTATATTTCCGGCAGATCCGGTCTATTTCCTTTAAAATGGTCAGATTTGCCTGATGCACTTCTTTTAAGTCGTATTCTTCCATATTTCCTCTTTCCTGCCCGTAAAATATTTCTTCTATCAAGTCATGATTACAGGGCTTTCAATGCAGCCTTTATAGTCTCTGACATATGGTCAATCATGGAATCTGTCATTCCAGGATACACTCCTACCCAGAACGTATCCTCCATAATCCGGTTGGTATTGGTCAGTTCACCCGCAACCCGGTAGCCCTCGCCCGCTTCTCTCATCTGGTCAAAACAGGGATGCTTGGTCAAATTTCCTGCAAAAAGCATTCTGGTCTGAATACCCTTTGATTCCACATATTGAATCACTTTATTCCGGTCCACCCCTTCCTTGCAGGTGATTAAAAAGCCAAACCAGCTTGGCCGCGAGTCGGGACATGCCTCAGGAAGAATCAGCTTGTCCGAAGCATCTTTCAGTCCATGATAAAGCCGGTCAAAGTTATGGCGTCTCCGTTCCACAAAGGACGGAAATTTATCAATCTGGGCGCAGCCAATAGCAGCCTGCATATCGGTTGCCTTTAAATTGTATCCGAAATGGGAATAGACGTATTTATGGTCATAGCCCAAAGGCAGTTCCCCATACTGACGGTCAAAACGGTGTCCGCACAAATTGTCCACTCCCGAAGGGCAGACACAATCTCTTCCCCAATCGCGAAAAGAGCGGATAATTTTATTCAGCAGGGCACTGTTTGTGTAGACCGCACCGCCTTCTCCCATGGTCATGTGGTGAGGAGGATAAAAGCTTGAGGTTCCAATGTCGCCGATTGTACCGGAAAAACGCTCTTCACCATCTATAGTATACCTGGTTCCCAGAGCATCGCAGTTGTCTTCTACCAGCCACAAGCCATATTTCTTACAAAAAGCTTTTACAGCTCCCAGGTCAAAAGGATTTCCCAAGGTATGAGCAATCATCACTGCTTTTGTCTTTTCCGAACGGGCTGCCTCCAGGGCATTTACATCAATGTTATATTGGGGAATGGTCACATCCACAAAAACCGGTACTGCTCCATACTGAATCATGGGAGTCACTGTAGTCGGAAATCCGGCTGCAACGGTGATGACTTCATCTCCACGCTGAATCTGACGCTCCTTTAACAGGGGAGAAGTCAAAGCCATAAATGCCAGCAAATTGGCAGAGGACCCGGAGTTTACCAGGGAACAGTACCGGATGTTTAAATATTCAGCCAGTTTTTTTTCAAATTCATCAGTATATCGCCCGGAAGTCAGCCAAAATTCCAGGGAGCTGTCCACCAGATTTACCATTTCTTCGTGATTGTATACACGGGAAGCATAAGGGATCCGGTCTCCTTCTTCAAATACCTTTTTCTTATTGTGATAAGTAGTGCAATATTCTTTTACCAGCGTAAGGATTTCCTCACGGGCTTCTTTCTCTGTCTTGCGCTCAAACATTTTTTATTTCCTCTCTTCTGCCCATGCTTTTCCGTTAAAAAATTCTTCAATCTGACCGTCCATGACCTGCAGCATATCTTCTCCGTCCAGATAAGCTCTGGTCCATTCCACTGTTTTTTCCACTGCTTCCTTTACCTCATATCTGGGGGTCCAGCCAAAGACTTTTTTAATCCTGGAGCAATCCAGCTTTAAGAAATTTGCCTCATGAGGGCCTCCTTCAAACCGATTCACCCATTTTATTCCCTGGCCCCATGCCTCGCAGAATAAGTCAGTCAGACTTCCGGTGGTAATGCAGTCTTTATCGTCAGGGCCTACGTTATAGTATCCCTGGAAACTCGTATCTTCATACTGCTTCATGGCAATGGTCATGTATACGGAAAGGGGCTCCAGCACGTGCTGAAATGGCCTGGTGGAATGAGGGTTTCTTATAATAATATCTTCATGGGCCGATGCCGCCCTGATGCAGTCCGGAATAATACGGTCATTGGCGAAATCTCCTCCTCCGATCACATTTCCTGCACGGGAAGTGGAAATTGCTGCCCTCCCATCACCAAAAAAGGACTTGGCATAGCTATGGGTTACCAGCTCTGAACAGGATTTACTGTTGGAGTAGGGATCATATCCGTCAAGGGGGTCACATTCCCGGTAACCGTATTCCCATTCCTTATTTTCATATACCTTATCTGTGGTCACATTTAAAAAAGACCGGACAGAAGGGGTTAGACGGACACATTCCAGGATGTTGACCGTTCCCATCACATTGGTTTCATAAGTATAAACCGGGTCCTTGTAGGAATCCCGGACAATGGGCTGAGCCGCCAGATGGAATACCACCTCCGGCTGAGTCCTTAAAAACACTTCTTTTAAACAGGTAATATCCCTGATATCTCCGATGACGGAATCCATGGTTTCAGAAAGCCCTGCAATATAAAAAAGGCTGGGATCTGTAGGGGGATTTAGGGAATAGCCCGTCACCTGGGCTCCTGCCTTCACCAGAATACGGCTCAGCCAGGAGCCTTTAAAACCGGTATGTCCTGTTATAAGAACTTTTTTTTCCTTATAAAATTCACAAAATTCATTCCACTTCACACTTGTCCTACCGGTCATATTACTTCTCCCATATTTTCCAGGGGGCCTGGCCTGACTGCCATAAGTCCTCCAACTTTTTCATCTCTCTCTGAGTGTCCATACACTGCCAGAAACCGGAGTGGTGGAAGCTCATAAGTTGTCCCTCTGCTGCCAGCTTCTGCAGGGGCTCCTGCTCCAGTATTGTGGTATCGTCTTTTAAATAAGAAAAGATTTCCGGATTCAGTACCATAAATCCTCCGTTAATCAGGCTGGCATCGGCTTCATCCTTTTCCCGGAAGGAACGGACCACATTGTTCTCATTAATGTCTAAAACCCCTTTTAACTGGGTGATATTTACAGTGGTCATGGTGGCAATCTTACCGTGGCTTTGATGGAAGTTTAACAGAGAGTCCAAGTCCACATCACTGACCCCGTCGCCATAGGTCAGCATAAAGGGCTCGTCACCCACATAAGGCTTAATCCGCTTAATACGGCCTCCTGTCATGGTATTTAAACCCGTATCCACCAGGGTCACTTTCCATGGCTCAGAATAATTATTATGGACCTCCATCTGATTACCTGCCAGATCAAAGGTCACATCTGAGGTATGAAGAAAGTAATCCGCAAAGAATTCTTTAACCACATACTGCTTATATCCAAGACAGATAATAAAATCGTGAAAACCAAACTGGGAATAATATTTCATAATATGCCATAAAATAGGCTTTTCCCCAATTTCAATCATGGGCTTTGGCTTCAAATGGCTCTCTTCGCTGATCCGTGTACCAAACCCTCCTGCTAACAATACTACTTTCATTGATTTTTCCTCCAAATGTACTCTTAGTTAAGAAGTGTATTCTTCATATGCTTTCCGATAAAAATGCATGATAATTCTTACAACAGGGCCGGGCCATATCTTTGAAAACATGTGGGCTTCCTCCCTGGCACGGCTGTTGTCATTAATACAGGCTTTTGTAGCCGCCCCATCATGAACCCTGTAATACAGAACCGGTTTCTCTACGCAGATAAAGCGGCCAGGGCCAGCGGCCAGGTTAAAAAGAGTGTCCCAGTCCAGGGCAAACCGGTAAGAAGACGTAAAAAGCGGCTCCCCTAACTGTTCCTTATTATAGGCACAGGCCGGGCAGCAGATGGAATTTCCAAACATCAGAACACTTTTTTTGACCCAGGACAAATGACTCAGCCTCCGGAAACGAAGAGGCAGGCGGAGAAATCGTTTGATAAATTCCACCTTTTCAAAGAAAACCGGCTTATTTCCCTTTACAACAGTATACCCTCCTGTAAACAAGGTCATATCCGGGTATTTCTCATAGCAATCCAGAAGTGTTTTCACATAATCCTTCTGATAAATGTCGTCCTGATGGGCAATGGTAACAAAGGAGGCATCAGCCATGTGATAGGCAAAGTTCCAGTCCTCTCCTATACCGCTTGCTCCATCCCTTACAAACAGGGGGAGGTCATATTTTGCTGCCAGCGTATCAATGTAGGGGCTGGGCGTTGATGTGCACAATATGATATCTGACTTTACGCTCTGACTTTTCAGCGAGCGTATACACGTCTCCAGATAAGGAGAATCCTTGTATGCGCAGATTGCAAATGTATGTGGTTTCATATTTATTAATATCCTCTGGGATTATTTCATAGCCTGGCTATGATTATACCATAAAAACCAGCCAACATTCCACCCTATTCATTATTTTGTTTTTACAAACTTTTAAAGATTTCGTAATATTAAGAGTCACCGGAATTCAGTCTCTGAAAGGACAACATAAAAAAAGCTTATTCAGGGGTGTATTTCAAAGCCCTGACAAGCTCTCTTTCAAACAAACTGTCCTTACTTCACTTCATCCAAAAATGCGAACGAAGTAATCATTTCATCCTTATATTGAAATTTTACAGAATGGGAATACACACCAAAATACTCTTGAATATTCTTGTCCGTCATAATTTCCTCTGTATTTCCTGTAATATAATCCCCGCCACCCAGCAAAAAACATTGATCAGCAATGCGGAGTGCATGATTAGGATAATGGGTATTTATCATACAAGCTATATTATTTTCAGCCACAACACTTTGAATCAGTTTTAACAGCCGAATCTGATTGTAAAAATCCAGATGAGATTCGGGTTCATCTAAAACAAGCAGTCTGGGAGAGTTCATTAACGCCCTTGCAATAAACACTAATTGAAGCTGCCCTCCGCTCAGTTTATTACAGGGCTGTTCCTGCAAATGATCTATTCCAACCTTTTTCAGCATTTCATCTGCAAGCATATAATCCTGCCTGCCCGGTGCTGCAAAGCGGGAGTTGTGTCCGGTCTTTCCAAATACAACCATATCTCTTACAGAGTAAGAAAAGGATACCTTATGTGCCTGGGGAACATATCCAATTTCTTTTACAGGCCTGTTTTTCCGGCTCTCTTTTCCCATCACTGCAGAGCCGCCGCTGTCCCAGCTTAAGATGCCCACAATGCATTTAATCAGAGTTGTCTTTCCGATTCCATTCCTTCCCATCACAGCCATGATCTGACCGCCTTTGAGAGAAAAAGAGATGTCCTTTAAGATAGGCCGATTACCGGAATAAGAAAAACAGCCCTTATGTACTTCTAAAATATTTGCCATAGTCTTACCGTTCCTTCCTCCCCCTGTTATAGATAACCGCAAAAAAAGGGGCCCCAATCAGAGCAGTTAAAATTCCAATAGGTATCTCTGCTGATGTTAAATTTCTTGCAGCAGTATCCACCAATATCATAAAAATGGCCCCTGTCAGACATGAACTGGGAAGTAAATAACCATGATTTACACCTGCCAGTTTTCTGCAGATATGGGGAATAACAAGACCGACCCAGCCTATAACCCCGGAAACCGTCACACAGCCAGCAGTTGTCAGGGTTGCAAACAAGATGACCAGCCAGCGTGTTGTATTGGGGTTGATGCCCAGGGTATAACAGTCTTCATCTCCCAGAGAAAGCAAATTAATTTTCCACCGCAGCAAATATAGCCCTGCTATACCAAATATAACAGGAACAGATGCAATCCATATATCTTTGTATGATGCATTTGCAAAGCTGCCCATCTGCCAAAATGTGATGGCCGGAAGAGTCTCTGAGGAGTCGGCAGCGTATTTTATCAAGGATATCAGAGCTGAAAAAATGGATGATACAATGATTCCACCTAAAACAACAGATAAGGTTTCCGTATTATTTTTAGATCCTGCCAGAAAAAATACCAGCAATACTCCTGCCAGACCAAACCCAAGGGAAAGAACAGGCGTAAACAAACCCACTCCGCCGGAAAGTAAAATCCCCAGGGCCGCACCAAAACCAGCACCGGAACAAACGCCCAGCAGGTCCGGACTTACCAGAGGATTCTGAAAGGTTCCCTGCAAAGCGGAACCGGATATTGACAATCCGGCCCCTACCATGGCAGCTAATATAACTCTCGGAACCCGCACCTGAAAAATTACAAATGCAGCCGTTTTAAGTGACTTGTCCAAATCCCCGTTAAATTTCGACATGATAATAGCCACAAATTGAGAAAAACTGATGACATACTGTCCTGTAAATACGGAACCTGCAGCTACTCCCCCTAAAAGCAAAATACTGATAATCATGATTTTGCTGTAATGCTTATTTCTTTCTTCTCTCATGATCCTGCTGCCTTCCGGTATCCTAAAATTGAATCCACATCATCGTCTGTCAGATTAATATGATAATTTCTCTGGTAATACTCTGAAATTTCTGTATTCAGTTCAGAATCACTGATTAAATCAGTATATGCTTTTGAAACCAGCCATAACGGAAGCAAGGGGGAATCTGAGCAGGGGGTAATCCATGAATAAGTGGTTCTGGGTACATCATAGACCGCCTTATCCATCCATGCCTTTAACAGTGACCAGTCCTGCCCCTCAATGGAGTTATCTAAAATATCCTGGGCAGGGGCGTCATGGAACACAATAATCATATCAGGATTCCATTGATAGATCTGCTCCATGCTGACCTCTGCCGTCCCGTCAATCTCAGCGGCTGCATTTTGTATTCCTGCCATATCAAAAAAGCTTTGTGCATAAGCGTCAAAGGAATCTGTACCGCTTACGGTTATACTGCCTGCTGCATTGGAAAAGACACAAAGGGCAGTTTTTTCCTGATTTTGATTCTGAAGCAATTGGGTGACTTTTTCATTGGTCCGGTCCCACTCCTTCTGTAAGCTGCTTAAAGTATCTAAACCAAAAATTTCACTTAGCTGATTATCCCAGGAAACCGATACGGCCTCCGGCCCATTCAGTCCTTTTGAAAAAAAGTCTACACTGGGAATGTCTATATCTCCAAGCCCCTGTTTCTGTACATTTCCGTAATAAAAAATTATATCCGGGTCAAGTGACAGTAAAGACTCTGTATTAACAGCAAAGCTTGCATCAATAAAGGACGTATCAACAGATTGCCAATTGGGGAATATTTTACTTACAATTTCCTTATTTGAAGTGGTAAATGCCCGTGAATTGATTCCGGCAATCATTTCCGTATCCGGAATCGTTTTAACCACAAATGACATAACCGGAGGACTGATTACCACAACCCGCTGGATTTTTGAAACATCAGGTATCTCAACTTTATTTCCTCCCAAATCAGTGATTATCCTCTTGTCTTGTGATTCAGGGACTGAAGACTGCTGAGGCACAGCGGGTACGGTCTGATCCACCGGTTTTCCTTTGCAGGCTGCCAGTGATAAGCATAAGCCAACAGCTAATACAGACGTAATAATTTTATTTTTCATATGTAAATCCTCCTTATTTTCTATGATAAAAAATGCAGTGCTGATAAAACAATAATATGTCTTATCAGCACTGCGTCTTGGCGTCTGGCCTTGTTATAATATTAATTTTCTGATTTTTAACAGTGATTAAAGTTTCCTTCTTGCATTTAGGGCAAAACAAAGGAAAGTTTATAAGCATTGTATCCGCCCTGATTTGTACACGGGTTTTGTGTCCGCATAGGGGGCACCCTATCCATTCTCTTTTTTCCATGTGATCTCCCGGCCCTTCAATCCTTATGCATGGTTCTGAATCAGGCTGATGGCGTGGTCTAAAAATCCCTTTATAGAAGCCAATTGATCGCCCGGAGTGTCTGCGAGAAAATCAAATAAAGCCTTGTCATATTTTGCATGGTATGCTGCGTGAAGCTGGTAAGCCTTCTGTCCCTTTTCTGTTAAATAAAGAAGGGAGCGCTTTTTATCTTCAGAATCTTCTTCTCTTAAAATCAGTCCCCGTTCGCTTAATTTCTGCAGTGTCTTATGAACAACGGGACGGGTAATTCCGAATTTCCGGGCTAATTCGGCGCTGTGCAGACCTGGAAAATCACCAATCATTTTAATCATGTGAATTTCTCCTCTGTAAAAAGTCATATCTTCGCTTCCAAAATCCAGAATATTTGTTTTGCTGTTGGATATCTGTTCCGTCAGTTCAATAAAAGAAAGTATGACATCGCCGGTGTATACAGAAAAATCAGCATTATCTTTGCGGTAGACCAGGCCTTCAAATAAATTGTCCTTCACCGTATCCACTGGACTTAATCCGGCTTTTTGTATTGTTTCAGCAATTTCCCTTCCGCTGGGAGGAAGCGGGACTCCATCTAAAAAACCTGATAGCCAGCCCAGCATATTGGGGGGAATATTATAGTCCTGGCTGGAAAATCTTCCGATCACCAGTAGATGACCCCCGTTTTTTAACGCTGCTGCCAGCTTTTGCATAAAGATGGATAATTCACCTTTTACAAAGTTTAAAATACCGGAAGCAATTATTAAATCATAGGGTCCGCCCAGAGAATCCTCATTAAAGTCACCGGCGGTTACATCAATATTTGCTTCCGCATTATGCCCGCAGATAATTTCCTTTGTGATGGCCGCCACCTCCGGAGTTTCAAATACAGTGGCCTTGCTGTGTGGGAAATGCCGGACGAATTCAATGGATAAGATTCCCGTACCTCCTCCTAAATCCAGGATATGCAAAGGGCGGTTCCTGTCAGGATATAATTGTTCCATCTCCCCGATAAATGCCTGCACCCGCCCGGTATACATCTCGGGTATCGACACCTTTGCCAGTTCTGAAAAGTCATAGGTTGGCTTCTGCACCCCATCCTCAGCCTTTATAATCTTTTCCAAATGCTCCAGAGAGGTCATTTTTTCCCGGAACAGCAAAGCATCGCCCAAAAACACCTGGCTGTTGCGGGATAAAAACTCCCTGGTTTCTGCCGTGTTTACATAAAACTCTCCCTGTCTGCCTACGAGATTGCAGGAAAGCAATGACAAAAGCAGTAATTCTATCTGTTTTTCATCACATTTCAGCTCATCAGCAATGGATTTGGCTGTTATCGGCTGATCCAGCAAGGAAAAAACATTTAAACGGATTGCGGAAAAAAGAAGCTGGGTTTCCTGATAGTTATTTATCATTTTGTAATATCGGCCAGGGTTATTTTCCATGTTATACATGCAAATCCTCCTTATTCTGTAAAGTTAACGGTTTGTTTGTTAGTCTATTCTAACCACTTGTTAGTCTAGCATACATTATATATATTTGTCAAGCATACATACGTGCTGTATAAAAAACTTGGCTGCATCATTGGACTCATTCTCGTTTTTTTTTGTTGATAAATAATATCTCAATTTGACATATTTTTCCATAAATGTTATGATAAAAAATATTTTTAGTATGAAAATAAGGAGAATTTTAAAATGAAACAGTTTTTATTAGCATTATTTAATACCTTTTCAATTTTTTGCTTTATTATTGGCGGTGCGGTTATCTATTTCTCTATTGGAATGTTTATTACCACCTTTCAGACGCCTGTAAGTTTTGAAGAATTATTAGATGGGGTAGAAATTAAAAAGGGCAGTTATGTGGAGGGAAACCTTGTATATGCGCTTTCTCCTATCGCATCGAAAAGTACCTATAAGGAAAATAAAACAACTGGTTCCCGTACTAAAGCAAAAATTTCCGAGAACTATTATGCAATTCCAGTTAGTGAGGGAAATCAGATTATAGTATTAAATTCTTCAGAATTTTTGATTGAAAAAATGGATCGATTAGCGGAAGAAACTCAAAATTATATGCTGGGAGGAGATGCCCCGGTAACGGAGATTTATATAAATGGACAAGTAAATAACCTGGACAATAAACTGCTGGAGTACTATCATGAATACATGCAGGAATATGGATATACAGAGGACGAGATTGACAATATGCCTGGCCCTTTTGCCATAGATACTTTTTCAAAAAGCAATATCCGTATTATGCCTTTCGCAGGTTCTTTCATTATTCTTCTGGGTATAGGAGCCGGTTATTTTATTTATAGAAAGAACAAGAAAAGGGAACTTGCTGCAGAAGCTTTATAAAAATATAGTTTTAAAAGGAGATTATCTGACATGAGCATCCGACTGATCGCCTCAGACATGGATGGCACTCTGCTGAATCCTCAGACCCGCATATCAGAGGCTAATATCCAGGCAATACACAAACTGGAACAGATGGGCACAGAGTTTCTGATTTGTACCGGACGGGAATACCATGATGCCAAAGCTTTTATGGAAGCAGCAGGCATCACATGCGGCTACATCTGTCTGAGCGGAGCTACCGTCTATGACAAAGCAGGTAAGGCCCAAAAGAAAATCCCCATGACTGAGGAAAACACCGCAGATGTGGAACGGATTTTTCGATCCTTTTCCATAAATATGGACCTTCTGACCTCTCATGGACGTTATACTACCGCTTCAAGAGAGCAGAAAACCAAAAGTGCCCGTTCCTTCCTTTCCAAGCGGATTTCTTCTTCCGTGGAGCTGGAGCAAATCATGAATCAATACCTGGATTCTGTTACTTTTGTTGAGTCCACAAAAAGCCTGCCTGAACATACGGCAGTCTTTAAGATATGCGGCAATGATATTCTTCCTGAAACGGTATTGGATATGAAGAAAGAATTTTCCTGCTATCCTAAACTGGCTGCAGCATCTTCCTTTCCCACAAACCTTGAGCTGACAAATGCAAACGCTCAAAAGGGGATTGCATTAAAAGCTTATGCTGATTTAAAAGGAATTTCCCTGGACGATGTGATGACACTTGGAGACAGTGACAACGATTCCTCCATGTTCACCCAGGAATTCGGCTGGACTGTTGCCATGGCAAATGCCATGCCCTGTATCCGGGATATTGCAAAATACCACACAAAATCCAACGAGGAAGATGGAGTGGCTTGGGCCATTGAACGATTTGTATTAGGAGAGAAATGATCTGAACAAACATCACCATAAAAAGAAAGCCGCTGCAATCTCTGCAACGGCTTTCTTTCATATATCCTTTTATTTATACTTCAAAAATCAGATCTCCATAGCTTGGCATAGGCCATAAATCCTTATCTACGATCATTTCCAGCTTATCCACCGGAGCCCGAAGAGCACTCATAACAGGTACGATCTTGTCACGGCAGGCAATTGCCTGATCCCTTCCCTCTTCCATTGCCGCACACCCCTCTGCTGCATCGATGAGGCCTGCTAAAGCCACCTTGGCATCGGAAAGGTATTCGCTGACCTCTACGAGAAGTTCTTCCTGTACGCTGGTATCGGCTGCCGGGCAAGCTGTCTTTACTTTTCCCAGGGAATCAGCCAGTACGGAAGCGTAGCGGATCACTGCGGGAATAATCTGCTTTCCAGCCATATCGATCATGATTCTGGCTTCGATATTAATGGCTTTACTGTAAGCTTCATATTCAATCTCAGCCCTGGATTCCAGTTCCGCTCTTGTGAATACCTTGAATTCCTCAAACATCTTGATAGAATCATCTGTGGTAAGAGCAGGAATAGCATCTACCATTGTCTTAAGGTGAGGAAGGCCTCTTTTTTCTGCCTCTTCCACCCAGGCATCGGAGTATCCGTTGCCATTGAAAATGATTCTCCTGTGGGCGATCAGGTTTTCTTTAATCATATCATGGACTGCTGCATCAAAATTCTCTGCCTTTTCCAGAATATCGGCTGCTTCCTTAAACGCCTCGGCTGTAATGGTATTCAAAACAACGTTAGGTGAAGAAATGGAATCCGAAGAACCTACCATACGGAACTCAAATTTATTTCCTGTAAATGCAAAGGGTGATGTTCTGTTTCTATCGGTTGCATCCTTAAATAAATCAGGCAGGGTTCTCACACCAGTCTTTAATGTGCCGCCCGTCTTGGAATGAGTGGCCTCTCCGGTGCTGCAAAGCTGATCCACAACATCCTCTAACTGCTCACCGATAAATATGGATATGATGGCAGGCGGAGCCTCATTAGCGCCTAATCTGTGATCATTTCCCACATCAGCTGCGGATTCGCGGAGCAGATCCGCATGTTTGTCAACTGCCTTTAAGATACAGGAGAGAACCAGTAAAAACTGAATGTTCTCATGAGGAGTCTCACCGGGATTTAACAGGTTGATTCCATCATCTGAAGTCAAAGACCAGTTGTTGTGCTTACCGGAACCATTGACCCCTGCAAAGGGCTTTTCATGAAGCAGACAATTAAGGCCGTGGCGTCCGGCTACCTTCTTTAAGGTTTCCATAACAAGCTGGTTGTGGTCAACAGCTATGTTGGCCTGCTCATATATAGGAGCCAGCTCATGCTGTGCCGGAGCAACCTCGTTGTGCTGGGTTTTGGCAGGAACGCCCAGCTTCCAGAGTTCTTCATTAACTTCCTTCATGTAAGCTGCAACCCGCTCACGAATGGCTCCGAAGTAATGATCCTCCATCTCCTGTCCCTTAGGCGGTGCTGCACCGAACAAGGTCCTTCCGGAATAGATCAAATCTTTTCTCTGTAAGTATTTCTCATGGTCTACCAGGAAATATTCCTGTTCCGGTCCCACGGAAGGTGTCACTCTCTTTGCGGTGGCATTTCCGAATAATCTCAAAATTCTCAGTGCATGCTCATCTACAGCCTCCATGGACCGTAAAAGAGGAGTCTTTTTATCCAGAGCCTCTCCGGTGTAGGAACAAAAAGCAGTAGGAATGCAGAGAGTTACACCGATGGCATCTTCTCTTAAAAATGCCGGTGAGGTGCAGTCCCAGGCAGTATAGCCTCTTGCTTCAAAGGTGGCCCGTAAACCTCCGGAAGGAAACGAAGAAGCGTCAGGCTCTCCTTTTACCAGTTCTTTTCCGGAAAACTCCATGATTACTTTTCCCTCTGATGTGGGAGCTGAAATAAAAGAATCATGCTTTTCAGCAGTAATGCCGGTAAGGGGTTGGAACCAGTGGGTATAATGAGTGGCTCCCCGTTCAATAGCCCAATCCTTCATAGCATGGGCAACCGCATCAGCGATGGAAGGGTCCAGCTCTGCCCCATCCTCAATAGTCTTTTTTAATTTTTTAAAAACTGTCTTTGGCAGGTACTGTCTCATGACGGTTTCGTTAAATACATTTTTTCCAAATAATTCGGCTACGTTTACAGCTTCGCTCATAAATTTCTCATCCTCTCCTACTGATTACCTTTTGCTTCTTGTCTCCTCAATATCTGAATATGCGCACAAATCAGAAAAGGCGTCCTCCCCGATAAGGAGAACGCCATCGTTCTTAATTAAAATAAATCATTTCTCGGAAAAAATCAAGTCTTTTTTTCGAAAATTTTATAAGCAGCGTTATTAAGCTTTTCCAACTGAACCAAATAATCCCATCTTTTCCCGGACAGTTGCTTTAATTGCCTCGGTTCCAGGAGCTAAAAGCTTACGGGGATCAAAGCCCTTGCCTTCTAAATCCTTGCCTGCCTCAATGTACTTGCGGGTAGCCTCTGCAAAGGAAAGCTGGCACTCCGTATTTACGTTGATCTTTGCAACACCCAGGCTGATGGCCTTCTTGATCTGATCCTCAGGAATACCTGTCCCGCCATGAAGAACGAGAGGCATAATACCAACTTTATCCTTGACTGCAGCCAGAGTCTCAAAGCTTAAACCGGCCCAATTTTCCGGATACTTTCCATGAATATTACCGATTCCTGCAGCCAGCATAGTTACACCTAAGTCAGCAATCTGTTTGCACTCGTCAGGATCTGCGCATTCGCCCATACCCACAACACCGTCTTCCTCACCGCCGATAGAGCCAACTTCTGCCTCCAGGGAGATTCCCTTTTCTGCACAGACCTTTACAAGCTCTGTAGTCTTTTCTACGTTCTCAGCAATGGGATAATGGGAACCATCAAACATGATGGAAGAAAATCCTGCGTCAATGCACTTGTAACAGCCGTCATAAGAGCCGTGATCTAAGTGCAGAGCTACGGGAACGGTAATGTTCAGCTCCTCAATCATAGCCTTTACCATAACTGCTACGGTCTTATAACCTGACATGTATTTGCCTGCACCTTCAGAAACACCCAGAATTACCGGGGACTTCAATTCTTCTGCAGTCAGTAAAACTGCTTTCGTCCACTCAAGGTTGTTGATGTTGAACTGTCCAACTGCGTACTGTCCGTCTCTTGCCTTTTCAAGCATGTCTTTTGCCGAAACTAACATATCACAAACCTCCATCTACTTTTTTATCTTACATTCCTTCATTATATACCATCCTGCACTATTTGGAAAGAATAATTTTCCCACATTGTTTAATTAATAACAAAGTTACATTTTGCTTTCATCCGGACTTTGTATTATAATAGAAAAAGGTTCTCAAATATGCAGTGGGGGATGGATTATGAATATCAAAATGCTAAAAGCCAGGCTTTCAGGCGGAAAGCCCGAAACAGACAAAAAACTGAATAAACAAGAGAAGCCCGACCTGTTCTCAACCAAGGACTTGCGCGGGCTCATCTTTCCTCTGGTCATTGAACAGATTCTGGCTGTTTTCATGGGAATGGCCGATACCATCATGGTATCCTCCAGCGGAGAAGCAGCCGTATCCGGCATCTCCATTGTAGACACCATCAGCCTTCTCCTAATCGGTTTGTTCGGAGCCATGGCCGCAGGCGGTTCCATTGTTGCGGCTCAATACATAGGACGCAAGGAAGAGGAGAACGTAGCCAGAGCCTCAGGCCAGCTTTTTCTGGCAATCGGGGGGCTCTCCATTGCGCTTATGTTCATAACCCTCTTCTTTAACCAGTCTATCTTAAGACTTATATACGGAAATATTGACCCGGAGGTTATGGGCAATGCAAAGATTTATTTTTATTTATCAGCCCTGTCCTACCCTTTTCTGGCTTATTATAACAGCTCGGCAGCCCTGTTCCGGTCTGTTGGAAATTCCAGGGTGTCCATGAATATTTCCCTGTTTGCCAACTTATTTCACATCGCCTTAAATGCGCTGCTGATCTATGTGCTTCATATGGGAGTAACAGGTGCGGGAATTTCCACCCTGGTTTCCAGAGCTTTATCCGCTGTCATTATCCTCTATCTGCTGAAGAGACAGAACCAGATTCCTGTAAAGTTCAGCTTAAAACCGGATAAAATCATGCTTCACCGCATTCTTTACATAGGCATACCAAACGGCCTGGAAAACAGCATCTTCCAGCTTGGAAAGCTGCTTCTCTCCAGCTTGACAGCCAGTTTTGGAACCACAGCCATTGCCGCAAACGCGGTTGCCAGTACCGTTGCCAACTTAGAAACCTTACCTGCCACAGCCATCGGAATTGCCATGGTAACAGTGGTTGGACAGTGTGTGGGTGCCAGGGAATTGGGACAGGCCCGCCGCTATATGGGAAAGATGCTGAAGACAGCTTATATCTGGGTGCTGGCTATAAACATCATCATCATCCCTCTTTTAAACCCTATCAGCAGCCTGTTCCGTTTATCAGGAGAAACCAGTGCCCTGGCGGTGAAGTTAATGCTCTACCACAGCATCTGCTGTATGCTTATCCACCCCATGGCCTTTTGCCTGGCTAACGGCTTAAGAGCTGCCAATGACGTCCGCTTCACCATGACGGTTTCTGTCTGCTCCATGTGGATCTGCCGCATTGTGCTGGCTTATGTCTTAAGCCTCTACGCAGGCCTAGGCCTTATGGGAATCTGGATTGCCATGACCATTGACTGGCTGGTTCGGGCTATCTTCTTCGTCACCAGAGTCTTAAATGGAAAGTGGTGCCGCTACGCTTACCGCAACCTCGGTTAACCTAAAAATTTTTCAACGGCTTCCTTCATCTGATCCGCATGGCATTCTGTATTGTGACATACAGGGGCTGTGCGGATTTCTTCTACTGCCTGGGGAATGGGTACGCCGCAGATTCCAGCCAGACGGTCGATAACCTGGAACTCATCGCAGCTTTCCTTCTTTCCTTCAATTGCCTCCAGAACATTTCTGGAAAACTTATAAGGGCTTGCAGTGGAAGCAATGACATTCTTAGTCTCGTCCTTTGTCTCTGCTTTGTACTGTTCATATACGGCAGCAGCCACTCCGGTATGGGTGTCAATTAAATACCCCGTTTCCTCAAAAATTCTCTTAATCACATTCATAGTCGGCTCTTCCTGGCTATAGCCGCCTTTAAAATCTTCCATGAATTTCTTCATTTCACCGGTGACCTCATAGCTGCCCTTTTCACCCAGTGACTCCATCAGTTCTGCATTTGCCTTCCCATCAGAACCGGTACTTAAATAAATCAGACGCTCTAAGTTGCTGGAAATCAGAATGTCCATGGAGGGAGAACTGGTGAGAATAAAGTCTCTGTTCCTGTCATAGATTCCTGTCTGAAAGAAATCGTAAAGTACCTTATTTTCATTGGACGCACAGATTAAATTTTTAATGGGAAGCCCCATCTGCTTTGCCAGATAAGCAGCCAGAATGTTGCCAAAATTTCCTGTTGGCACTGTTACGTTGATCTCCTCTCCCTGAGAAATCTCTCCATTTTCCAGAAGTTTTGCATAGGCGTAAACGTAGTAAACCACCTGAGGCACCAGTCTTCCGATATTGATGGAATTGGCTGAAGACAACTGAAAGCCCTTTTCATCCAGCTTTTTGGCAAATTCCTTATCTCCGAAAATTCTTTTTACCCCTGTCTGGGCATCATCAAAGTTTCCGTAAATAGCAGCCACATGAGTATTATTTCCCTTCTGAGTCACCATCTGAAGTTCCTGAACCCGGCTCACCCCGTTCTTTGGATAAAATACAATGATCTCTGTGCCCTCTACATCAGCAAAGCCTGCCATAGCGGCCTTTCCCGTATCTCCGGAAGTAGCAGTCAGAATGACAATTTTATTCTTTACCTGATTCTTTCTGGCAGCCGTTGTCATTAAATGGGGAAGTATGGAAAGTGCCATATCTTTAAATGCAATGGTGTTTCCATGGTACAGCTCTAAGTAATAAGAGCCGCCCACCTTTGACAAGGGCGCAATCTCTTCTGTATCAAACTTGCTGTCATAAGCCCGTTCAATACAGCTTTTCAGTTCTTCCTCTGTATAATCTGTAAGAAACAGCTTCATCACCTCATAAGCGGTTTCCTGATACGTCATCTCTGAAAGCTCTTTTAGGCTCTTGTCAAGTCTTGGAATAAAGGCCGGCATAAACAGTCCCCCATCCTCTGCCAACCCCTTTAAAATTGCCTGGGAAGCCGTTACACCAGCCTCTCCTCCCCTTGTACTCTGATAGGATATTTCCATGGTATATGATTCCTCTCTTATTATTCAATAGTTCAAAAACCTTGCCAGAATTGTAGCACACTTTATCAGATGGTGCAAGAAAAAAGAGGAAAAAGTTTTCATATAGCGTACATATGTTTTTACAACAAGGACATTTTATTTGGGAAACAGACTTTCCCACGCACCTTCGGGGAAACCGGCCTTGACATTCATAGAAAAATCATTTATTAATTAAGATATTTATGAAAGGATTTTAAAAACATGGAATACCAGAATATGTTAAAAGCAACCTTTTTAAGCCGGCCTAACCGGTTTATTGCACATGTACGGATTGCACGGATAGAAGGCGGAGATGAAACAGTTGTTTGTCATGTAAAAAATACCGGTCGGTGCCGGGAGCTTCTTATTTCAGGAGTCACAGTACTGGTTCAGTTCCATCCGGAAGCCAGGTCCCTTGGAAGAAAAACGGAATACTCCCTGATCGGCGTATGGAAAGAGAGGGAACATGGACTGCCCCCTCTCCTTATTAACATGGATTCCCAGGTCCCAAACCAGGCGGCTTATGAATGGCTTAAGTCCATGGAGGAAAATCTGACTTTGCCCGTCCACTCTGGTGCAGCCGAAGAAAAATTATCCAGACCGGCTCTGAAGTGTCTCCGGCGGGAAGTCACTTACGGCCAGTCACGGTTTGATCTGGCTTTTCAGCTTTCTTTTCCAGGAAAAGAGGGCCAAGAGGCTGAACGAATTCCTGCATTTATGGAGGTGAAGGGAGTCACCCTGGAAGAACATGGGCTTGCCATGTTTCCCGACGCTCCTACGGAACGGGGAATCAAACACGTAGCTGAGCTGATTCGTGCACATCAGGAAGGGTATGAAGCTTACATATTATTTGTCATCCAAATGAAGGAAATGAAAGCCTTTACTCCTAATATAAAAACCCATCCTCAATTTGGAGATGCGCTTCAGGCTGCTGCTGAGGCAGGAGTTCACATTCTGGCCTATGACTGCATTGTCACGGAACATTCTCTTTCCATCCATCAGCCAGTTCCTGTTCTGCTATAGATAACTTGGGCATATACAATTCTTTTTGCCTTAGAATCTTCTTATGGTCAAATATTCTTGCAGCTTTGTGTCATAGCGGTTGAACAAGCCATCAGATAGTAGTTATTTTCATTGAACTTAAAACTTCCCAATGTAGACAGGGATACCTTTTTGGTATGTGCTGCATAGGAGCGCTGGTTAACTAAATTAACAAATGTTGCCATAATTGGATACCGCTCTTTCATAGAGGCTAAGGAAGCGTAAAATACCTGCTCAAATAATCCTGTTCCTCTTGCAGACTTATCAACGCAGACCGGCCCGTACTGATAAGAATTTTCCCTGGTCAATACCTGACCTTCAAGCAAAAATTCAGGCAGCTTTTCAATCATACTGGCAAAAAACGGCCACTCCTCCCAAAACTCCCACGAAGCTGCCATTGCAAAAGAGAGGACCTTTCCATTTTCTTTTGCAACCGTGACGCCCCGTTCCTTAATAATCAGTGCTTCAAGCTGCGCTTCTGTAAAATTAGTTGTGACAAAACCGTCTGGTTTATCTTCTTCACTCATGTTATTGATATGGTTGGCTTTAAGTAAAGAAAGGATTCCCCCGACATCCTCCATGGTTGCCTGCGTAATAATCATATTCATATTCTCCTCTTTTTTGAATTTCATATAATATTTAAATTGTACCGTAAACCTAGAATTATTTGCGATATCATATCTTTGTTTTCTAATTCCTGAAAAAGCAGAAAGTTAAATGCAGACCTTATTTTTATCAAAAGCCTGCATTTAACTTTCTGCTATTATTAAAACTTCCGGCCTCCGCCTCCCATGGTTCTGCCTGATGAAGAATGGGTGGTACTCCGGCCACCTGAAGAAAAGCCTCCGCCTCCCCCTCCGCCCCCGCCGTTGTTTCTGGGTATGGGAATATGGGTCACCCTTTTGTTGATCAGATGGTCAGCATTGTTGTGATACTGGAACCGGGAGTCTGCACGATAGGCCATGAGAGAGCTTCTGGCCATGCCTCTCTCTTTTTTCATAGAATACCGGCGGACCACTCCACTGCAGGTAATCCCTGCTGCAAACAGGGCCACAAGAACAGCCAGCCCGGCTTCATACCACCTGATACTGCGGTAAATACTTATTTTCCCCGTGTCTCTGTCATAATTATACTGTCCTCCGGGGATTCCGGCCTTATAATACTTGGCAACTCCGTCCAGAAAGCTATCTGCACAAGCATCATACTCCTGATTTATGATCCTGTCGTAGGCATCATCCAAAATGGTATTCCAGCGTTTATCCGTCAAAAAGCGGTTCATCACTCCTACCGGAAGAATATACAGTTCCCGGTTATCCATATCCAGGAGAAACAGCGCTCCATTGTAGTCCTTTCCCACTCCGAACATGCCGTCAATATAAAAGTCCTCTGCATACTGCTCCGCAGACTTCCCGCCTGAATCATCAGTGGTCACAAGCACCACATCCATATTCATCTCTTTGATCATGGCCTGTATCCGGGACTCCAACGACTCTGTTTTTTCCTCAGAAAACAGACCGGCTCCATCAAATACTCTCTTCTCACCGGAGCCGGTTTCCGGCTTCTGGTTTCCGGCAAGGGACTGAATATTCCAGCTAAAAACTGACAAAAGCAGAAGAAAAACCAGCCACCTCCGTTTTATCTTCATCATATCAGATACCCCACAATCAGCATGGCAATCAATACAGGAACAAATATTTCCGCAAAAAACAGGGACAGTTTGAATTTATCTACCGGCAGCTTTCCGCAGATCTTTCCGGTCTGTCCGTTTACGGTAAAATAATACATCTCTTCTCTGCTTTCAGCCCGGTAAGTAAGAGCCCAGACAGGCAAAAGAGCATACTCCCATGCTTCATCCTCCAGGCGGATATCATTGTTTTCAACCCTCACAGAATCATAGGAGGTAATGCTGTTTCTTAAGGAATCCTGGGCAAAGGATCTCACCTCTGCCTTTACATCGCTTTCAAACTCCTGTTCTCCCATGTCCCTGCGCTCTGCCAGAAAGCCGGAAAGGTATGCCATGGAAAAACGTTTCAATTTTTCCGTCTCATAGGGCAAAACACCTTCCACCAGCTCCCTGTTGGCCTTTTTCAAAGCATTGCGTGGCACGAACTTCACGGGCATAGAGCCTTCTCTCCTGACCTGAAAAGTCTGAGTTTCCGTATACCGGTGATTTCCGCTGACCCAAACCCGTACCCGGTCCCCACTGGCATTTAAGTGGCCTTCCGCCCGGCAGCTGTAGAGCATGTAGGGAAAATAGACGCCGGAGATCTTTTCAATCTGATCTTCACTGTAAAAAGCCTTTGGGACAAAACGTTTCTTTTTCATCCACTGGCGGAAGATGTCCACTGCCTTTTCCTTTTCAATGGCAAAGGGAACTACATAATCAGGATTATATTCCCCGGAAAGTCTGCCTGACAAGATGACCGGATTGTGACAATAATAGCAGAAGGTGGCCGCAGTGGTTCCGTCTGTGACGATTTCTGCTCCGCAGCTTGAACAGTTGTAAAGAAACGGTTCACCGCTTGCTTCTTCTGTCTTCGTTTTCTCCTTTTCCCCTGAAACCACCTGTTCCTGGGTGAATTGGGATAAACAGTATTCACAGGTATACTTCTGTTTTTCCGGATCAAACTTGAGAGGACCTCCGCAGTTTGAACATTTATAAGTTAAAACGCCACTCATACTCTTGGCTTTCCGCATTCAGCACAGAACTTTCCTTTGTTTTCATTGCCGCAGCCACAGATCCAGGTATCTGATGGCTTTGGATTTCCGCATTCAGCACAGAATTTCCCTTTGTTTACGTTTCCGCATCCACAGGTCCAGGTATCTTCTCCCCGGCCTCCTGTATTGCTCTGGACGGCCTTGGATTGTGAATTCATCTGCTGCTGGTTGGCGCTTGAAGCTGCACTCATAAATCCGCCGCCTGCATTCATCCCCATGTTCATTCCCATAAATCCTGCCATGGAACCGCCTGAATTGCTTCCTGCTGCCTCTAATCCTCTGGCAATGGCTCCCTGGACATAACCTTCCCGGACTCCCGGATCGCCCAGCATGGCACCCTGGTTTCTCATGTTAATCAGTTTTTGGGATTCCTCATCGTAGGAAATACTGGCAATTCCTACAGACTGAATCTCCATGCCCCGGACCGCCTTCCACTGATCATCCAGAACATCAGACATATACTGTCCCAGTTCTCTTCCCTTGGAGGATACATGGGAAATCCTTATACCGTCGGCAGACATCTGATTTACGGAAGACTGAAGGGCTCCCAGGAACTCGGACAAATACTGGGCATTAATATCATCCACTTCCACCCTGGAAGCATTTTTAGGAATCACTTCCCCATAAAACAAAAGAGGATCAGTCACCTTAATGGAATACGTTCCATGAGCACGCAAAAACAGCTCCGCATTGTAGAACTGGTCAAAATAATTAACGGGATTGGGAGTTCCGAACTTAATCCCCTTGATTTCCTGAAGATTGATAAAATACACCTTCTGAGATGTGGGAGTCTGTCCGCCATAGCGGATACGGTCAAAGGATTCCCTCAAAGCCTCTTCAAACTGACCGTTAAAAAGAGAAGGTACGGAAGAATTTTTCACTGTAAAATATCCCGGTTCTCCCGTATAGTCGATTACCCTTCCTCCATCCACCAGAATCATGAACTGATTGGGATAAACATGGATAACAGAGCCGTCCGATACCGTATTATCTGTTCCCTTTGTATTGGACCCCTTGCGGATTTTCACCCCGCTGGTAAACACTGTCTGATCTCCCATACTCCCGGCTTCTATGACTTCCAGCCACTGGTCCGCCAGTGAACCGCCTACAGCACTGGTAATCGCTTTTATAATTCCCATGTTACTTCCTCCTTCATCGATTTTATTTTTCTCTATTATACTATATAATAAAGCCCTTGACTATACGGTCTCACAGAAGGTTTTTTTCAAAACAAGCCTTCCCTCATCATTGCAATCTCCCTGGCATACCCGTCTAGCTCATTGGGTGTCTCCAGATAAAAGGGAAGTTCCTTTAAGGCAGGATGGGACACCATCCGCTTTAAAGCCTCAAAACCAATGAAACCTTCCCCGATTTTTGCATGACGGTCCTTATGGGCGCCCAAAGGATTCTGGCTGTCATTTAAATGAATCGCTTTTAACCGGGAAAGGCCGATTACCCGGTCAAACAGGCTTAGTACTCCATCTAAATCCCCGGCAATATCATATCCCCCATCCCACACATGGCAGGTATCCAGGCAGACTCCCATCTGGTCACTTCTTTCCACCCTGTCAAGAATCTCTCTCAGTTCCTCAAATTCCCTTCCTACCTCACTGCCCTTTCCCGACATAGTTTCCAGCAAAACGGTAGTATGAAACTCCGGCGTCAGTATCTGGTTCAGCATATCTGCAATGTAACGGATTCCTGTTTCAGCTCCCTGTCCCACATGGCTTCCCGGGTGGAAATTATAACAGTTTCCAGGCGTATATTCCATGCGTTCTAAATCATCTCTCATGGTTTCTCCTGCCAGTTTTCTCAGTCCTTCATCAGCCGAGCAGGCATTTAAGGTATAAGGGGCATGAGCCAGAATCCGGCTTATTCCATTGTCCCTGGCAAATTCCAGATAGCGTTTCACGTCTTCCGGATTCATGGCCTTTGCCTTAGTTCCCCTGGGATTTCTTGTAAAAAACTGAAATGTATTGGCATCGATCTTCACTGCCTCCTTGCCCATAGCCAGGTAGCCTTTTGATGAAGACAGATGACAGCCGATTGTAAGCATAAAAATCTCCCTTATTATTTTATTTTTCCTTTTATCTTTCCCGGACTGATAGCTTTTATTGCAGCAAAAAGGAAGATAGATGCAAGCACCAGCTGGATAAAGATGCTAAGTACCACCCAATTGTCTAAAACAAAGCTGTCGGGATGGGGACCGAATACAGTATTTAAGTTTTTCAGAACCTGACTATCTTGTGTCTGCTTGTTTATCATAACATAAAAGGTAGTCACAGGATTAATAAGAAGCAGGTATAAAAAACCTCCGGTATTGGCCTGGTCACCCATTCCACTGGCAGATAACGCATAGGTGTTGGTCATGTTCATTCTGGCTATAGATAAGACAAACACATTGACAGCATAGGTACCTGCTGCAATGAGGATCAGCACTCCATAGCTTACCACAGTTGCAATGGTGGAACGCTTAAACAGAGAGGAAAAGCAGATCCCCATGCTTCCGCACAAAAGGGCCACTGCCAGATAACACAAAAGTAAAAGAAATACGTCATAAAACATCACCCCTCCGTATACAAAGGACACTGCCAGAAGGGGAAAACTGGAGAGAATGAGTAAAAACATGGTGGTAAAAGAGGAGATAAGCTTCCCCCATATGATCTCCCATGGCTTCATGACAGTTGTGAGGAGAAGATCCAGAGTCTGGCGCTCCCGTTCCCCACTGATGCTTCCGGAGGTCAGGGCAGGCATAATAAACATCAGCATGACGAATTCCACCACTGCCACAAACACATATAAATCAGTAAAGGAGGAATACTGGATCTCAGCAGTCAGCTTCACCCGTTCCAAAACCGAATACATATTGAGCATGACCACCAAGGCCAGGACTCCGTTAAAAAGCATGAGGATCAGAGCCAGGCGGAGGCTTCTGGCACTGACCGTTGTTTCCCGTTTATATACCGGATTCATTTTCATGAACAAGCACCGCCTTTTCTTTATCGTGATCCGTAATCTGCATGAACAGGGATTCCAGGCTTCCCGGTTCCCTGTAAAATCCGTGTACCGGTACCTCCGCATCCACCAGGCTTTGCAGGAGAAGTGCTTCCTCCTGTTCATCACCAATGAAGTTTACCCGGATATCTCCTTCCTTCACCGCAATGGTCTGAACACAGGGCCTGCTCTTTAAAATAGTCAGAGCCCGTTCCTTATTCCCCAGAACAGAAATAATAAGCGGGTTGGAAGCATTGACCCGGCGCAGAATGTCGTCCATACTTCCGCTTAAGACCATCTTCCCCTGATCAATGATACCAATGTCCGTACACATCTCAGAAAGTTCAGATAACACGTGGGAGCTGATAAAAATAGTTTTTCCCTGCTCCCGCAGTTCCTTTAAAATCTCTTTGAATTCAAACCGGGTTCTGGGGTCTAATCCAGAAGCCGGTTCATCTAAAACCAGAAGAAGAGGGTCATGGATAAGAGCTCTTGCCAGACAGAGACGCTGTTTCATGCCTCTTGAAAGACTGTCCACATAAAAATTCATCTTATCCTCCAGCCCTACCTGTTCTAAAAGAGACATATACCGGGTTCTGGCCTTTAAGCCGCAGATCCCGTAGCAGGAGGCAAAAAACTCCATATATTCATAAACTTTTAAATTGTCATAGACTCCGAAGAAATCCGGCACATATCCGATTTTAAGCTTTAATTCATGGGAGCCGCCGGACACAGCCGTACCGTCAATAATCACCTTTCCTCCATCTGCAACCAGAAGTCCTGTCATGATCTTGATGGTGGTGGTCTTGCCCGCCCCATTAGGCCCTACAAAGCCGTAAAGAGCCCCCTGGGAAATATGAATATCCAGGCCGTTTAAAGCATGGAATTTGCCAAAGTTTTTTCTTAAATCCTTTATTTCCAGCATTATTTATCCCTTCCTGTGACACTCAGCATGGGCAGAGTTACATACCAGTTATTTTCCGACGTGGTGTCGCAGACGTATTTTACAGTCAGCGTGTTACCCGGCGACAGATATGGAGTCAGCTCCCTTTCATGGTAAACCTTTTTATCCGGAACCATAGTATCGAAGTTTCCCGTATCGTGGTTATAGAAATAAATGCTTCCTTTAAAAATGTTGGTAAAATACAGACCTTCGTTGTTTAAAAACTCCTCAGAAGGATTTTCAAAGAACAGTTCTTCCACTTCTAAATCATTTCCAAGGGAATACTCTAAGGACACCGGATCAATTCCGTAAATAGCATTGGAATCCGCATAATACTGCCCGTTTACTGCCACCGGCGGTTTCATGAGAGCGGAGCGGGAAACTTTCCCATTCTTTGCAGTCTTCACATCAATGGTAGAGGTATACATGGACATGCCATAGGTTTCATAATCTCCTGCTGCAAGAAAACTGTTTTCCGTCTTATCCTTGCTAAAAGCCACTACTCTGGCCTCCTGATTGTAAAAAGAGGAAAAACGGTCCAGATAAAAACTCAGTATATTGGTTCTGGAAAGGGCCAGCATATAGGCCGGGTCTTCAATATCCGCCTTGGGATACTGATAGCTTCCTGTCACCCTGGCAGACACCAGAAACGGACTGTTTATGGGATAATTAACAACGGGAAATCCTTCTAATTCCATGGTCTCTCCAGGTTCCAGTTCATCAATGGCCACAAGCTTCCCGTACATGAGGATTCCCACCCTCTCCACCGGAAACGGATATTCGTTTGTTATGGTACCGTATACTTTTCCCTCAAATAAGGTAATGTCTCCGGCCAGCCCCTTCTTATCTGTGTTAGGCGTCCGTTTTCTCAGGGAATAGTACTTGGGATCAAAAGCTGAGGCATTCTGGACTGAAATTTTGGTCTCATTTTCTTCATAGAAAACTCTGACCTTGTAATCTTCATTTCCTGTAAACTTAGGCACCGGAGTTCCTTCATATGTATTGCTTCTGGTGATGGGTAAAAGGTCATAAGACGGGTCCAGGGAAATAGTATATGCCTTATTATAGGGCGTCCTTATGTTGATGGAGGTATACTCATCCACATAGTCCTCTGTCGTATCCAAAATGGTGGCGTAATTAAAAAAGGTATCTTTAAACCTGGTTTTAGCTCCCATTAAATACACCACTACAGTAAATGTCAGAGAAATTCCTACCACTGCCACACGGTAAAAGGTTCTCTGCTCCCGTCTCTTTAAAAAGAGATATATGCCTGGGCCTGCAATCACTAAATAGCCCATAATCACCACCCCGTATAAGGGCAGATTGGGCAGCTTCTCCGTATCTCCTGTATTGAGTATGTTCTGAACTGACCAGTACTGGCTGGAATTGCCGCTGTAGAGATAAGAGGAAAGATTATTCAACCGGTTCTCTCCTAAAAATGCAGTAAAAAGCTTATCCACATAGGAGCGCTGAACCCGGCAGAATTCGGCGATATCGATAAAGTCATAAGCAGCTACCCCTACGCTTCCCTTTCCTTTTACCACGGAAGTCAGGACAGGAAACTCGTCGTTGGACAGCACTTCGGTGCCTCCGCTTAAAGTGACATTGGTGCATATCAGATTCATAAAAGAATCTCCGGGGCCATTGGCTGCATATTCCACTCCCATGTCCACTGCCTTTTGGGCAGGCGGAGCGTAAGGTTCTTCCAAAAGAGAGGAACGGAAGGCGTAAAGGGTATCATCGGCCCTTGCTCCGGTTCCAATGAGGAGAGTTCCTCCTCCCTTCACCCATTCCCATACAGAAGAAACCTGATCCCCGGAAAGTCTTCTGGTGTCATAATCCGTAATGACCAGCACATCCAAAAGATCCAGACCAATGGCGTTATCCGGCATCTTTTCTGTGTCCATCTCAAAGGTCTTGATCCGGACTGAGCTGTAATTCACACCCACACCCTCCATGTAGTCAAGCTCCTGAGGCTTGTCGGAAAGAATTCCCACAAAAAGCTCTGCCGTATCCAGGCTCACGTTCATCTTTAAGCGCTTACGCAGAAGTTCCCTGCCCTGGGAGTCCAAAAGCTTCACATAAAGAACATCCGCTCTGCCTACAGGAATATCTAAGGATTCCTCTGAAGAACCGGAGGGAGCAAGGGAAACAGGATAATCATATTCATAAATATCATAATCTGATTCCATTGCCATAATCCGCAGCGTCCCCTCAAAGAAATCCTCTGACTGGCTGTTTAAGATAACACTTACCGGCACATAACGTCCGCTTTTTGCATTTTCCTCGTAGCCATAGGAAACCTCCATGGAGACCGGAGAGTGTATATCTCCCTGGTACTGTTCTGTATAGGTATTCCCCGTCTCTGTTTCATAAGACCCTGCCATCCCGTAAGCAGGCTGCACTGAACTGCCTGCGAGAGCAAGGACCGCGGCCCAGATCAGGGATATCTGTCTGAATCTCATCCTCTGTCACCCTATCTTTCCAAAGTTCTCTTTATTTACATCAAAATTAACCTGCAGCTTTACCGTAAAAACAGTTCCGGATAGGTCACTGGCCACATCAATGGTTCCGCCGTGCATATCCACAATGTTTTTGGCAATGGCAAGCCCAAGTCCTGTTCCACCTGTATTGGTGGAACGGGATTGCTCCACCCGGTAGAATTTATTAAAGATCAGAGGAAGCTCCTCCTCCGGAATCACATAGCCATAATTGACCACCTGGAACGTTACCAGTTCTTCCCCTCCGTGAATCTTCACCAGAATCCGCTTTCCATCCGCTCCGTACTTGATGGCATTATTGATCAGATTGTCAAACAGACGGGCCAGTAAATTTCCGTCGGCTGTAATAACCTGAGCCGGAACATTGCTTTGAAGCTCATAGGATAAATTCTTATCCACAAAGCTGGGGTAAAACTCCTCTAAAAGCTGGCTTAAAAGCTTTACCACATCCACTCTGGATACGTTCATGGAAATCTTTCCATAGTTCAGTTTGGTAAAGCCGAACAAGTCTTCAATCAACTTTTCCAGCCTCTTCGTCTTTACATAAGCAATGCCGGTGTACTTTTTGCGCATCTCCGGATCTAGGTGGCTGTCTCCGGACAAAAGCTCCAGATAGCCGATGATGGAGGTAAGAGGGGTTCTTAAATCATGGGCAATGTTGGTAATCAGCTCATTTTTCGTCCTCTCAGCCTCTCTCTCCTTATCCATCAATTCTCTTAAATCTCCCACCATCTTGTTTAAGCTGGCAGCCATGACCGAAAATTCGTCATCTCCCTCAATGTCCACCGTAACATTTAAATCCCCTTCGGAAATGCTCTGCATGGCATTGGAAATCCTTGCTATGTAATTCATGGAATTTTCCTGAAGGATGAGAAAGGTGACCGTGAACACGGCGATGCCCAGAAGAACGTAAATCAGGATGACCACCACATCAAAGGAGGTGAGCATCTCTAAAAACACATTGTCCCTCTGGGTATTTCTCATATAGGAAGCGATCAGTGAAACATTGGTGACGAGAAATGTTTCGATTAAAACCGTAACGACCGTGCTGTAAAAAATATTGGTAATAACACGGGTATGGAAACGGCGGTTCATATCACTTTTCAATTTTGTAACCTACCCCCCAGACAGTGGTGATAATTTTGTTCTGCCTGGTATCTTCCTTCATCTTGCCCCGTAAACGCCTGATATGTACCATAACTGTGTTGTTGGCTTCGTATACTTTTTCATTCCAGACCTTTTCAAAAATTTCGTCTGTGCTGAACACTCTTCCCGGATTAGAGGCAAGAAGGAAGAGGATGTCAAACTCAATAGGAGTCAGCTTAATTTCCTCATTGTAAACAGTCACCTTGTGATTGTCTTTGTTAATGGTCAGGCCCCTGATGGAGATCTCGTTCTTTGCCATCTCATTAGCCGCACTGTTAGGATTTAACTGGGTATAGCGCCGAAGCTGGGATTTTACCCTTGCGGTCAGCTCCAGAGGGTTAAAGGGCTTTGTCACATAATCGTCGGCTCCTGTTCCCAGTCCCAGGATTTTGTCTAAGTCCGCAGACTTGGCGCTGAGCATAATGATAGGAATGTTGTTGGTTTCACGTATTTTTTTACACATTTGCAGGCCATCCATTCCGGGCATCATAATGTCTAACAGAACCAGGTGGATGGGGTTCTTTTCCAGGATCTCAAGACCCTCTTGGGCGTTGTTGGCTTTATGTACTTTATATCCGTCGCTGACTAAGTAGATTTCTACCAGGTCTGCTATTTCCTTTTCATCATCCACGACCAGTATGTTTATTGTTTCGGACATGAAAAAAATACCTCCCTTGTCGTTTTGTATATGAGGGTCAGCGGTTCATTCATGCAAATATTTCTGCACCGCTTAGACTCTTATCCATTTTACCACAAGAAAGGTATATTTGCCTTACTATTTTCTTACAAAAAAGCTATATTTTAGGAGGATGGTTCTGACTCTACGGGGTAGAATACCCGGTTACTCAAGGGGTCCAGGCGGCCTAGTTCTTTCTTTGCCATGGAAACGGCTTCCCTGCAGAAATACTCCTGACTGTTAACCAGCACCTTCCCTCTTTTATCCGGCTTTTCATAGGTTCCGTCAGGCTGCATAATGTGAGTTTTTACGTTATCCTCCAACTGAATCTCCAGAATTTCCCTGACCCGTTCCTTCAGCCCTTCATCTTCCACCGGAAACATGACTTCCACCCGCTTATCCAGGTTTCTCGGCATCCAGTCGGCACTTCCCATGTAAAGTTCCGGAGCTCCGTCATTTTTAAAGTAAAAGATCCGGGCATGCTCCAGAAAGTTCCCTACAATAGAATGAATCTCTATATTCTCACTCAATCCCGGTATACCGGCCTTTAAGCTGCATATGCCACGGACCAATAGACGGATATTCACGCCTGCACAGGAGGCTTCGTAAAGGGCTGCTATGATCTCCTTATCGCACAGGGAGTTCATCTTTGCCATGATGCCCGCAGGTTTTCCTGCCAGGGCATTTTGGGCCTCCCTGAAGATCATTTTTAAGAATCTGGCCCTCATCCAGATAGGAGCCACCACCAGCTTATTCCAATGAAGGGGTTCGGAATAACCGGAAAGCATATTAAATACAGCAGTCGCATCCTCTCCAATAAGAGGATTGCAGGTCATAAGTCCCAGGTCTGTATAAAGCTTTGCCGTGGAATCATTATAATTGCCGGTTCCAAGGTGGACATAGCGGCGGATGCCGTCCTCCTCCCTGCGCACCACCAAAGTGATCTTGCTGTGGGTTTTTAGGCCCACCAGACCATAGATAACATGACAGCCCGCCTTTTCCAACTGTTTTGCCCAGTTAATGTTGTTCTCCTCATCAAACCGTGCCTTTAATTCCACCAGTACCGACACCTGCTTTCCGTTGTCAGCGGCCTCTGCCAGAGCGGCAATGATGGGGGAATTTCCACTGACACGGTAAAGAGTCTGTTTAATGGCCAGAACATCCGGATCCCTGGCTGCGGACCGGACAAAGTTCACCACCGGCTCAAAGGTTTCGTAAGGATGATGGAGCAGGATGTCCTCATTTCGTATATTGGAAAAAATGTCCTGGTCATTCATAAGGGAACAAACCGGCTGGGGAATATGAGGTGCTTCCTTTAAGTGGTCAAAGCCTTGCATTCCATACATCTTCATAAGGAAGGTCAGGTCCAGAGGCCCAGGAATCTCAAAAATGTCGCCGGAGCTGATGCGCAGTTCTCTCTTTAAGATTTTTAATAACTGCTTATCCATCTTTTCCTCTATTTCCAGACGTATGGCTTCTCCCCACTGGCGTTTTTTAAGCTGCTTCTGTATCTCCTCCAAAAGGTCTACCGCTTCCTCTTCGTCAATGGTAAGATCCGCATTTCTCATAATGCGGAACGGATGGGCAGTAAGCACATTGTAATTTAAAAACAAGCTTCCGATATTACGTTCTATGATTTGTTCCAGCAAGATAACGGTCCGCTCCCCGTCAGTTCCTTGAGGCAACTCCACGATTCTGGACAGGACACTGGGCACCTGAACCATTGCAAATTCCAGTTCCTCTTCCCCGCTCTTTTTACGAAGCAGGGCTGCAATGTTCAAGGACTTGTTGCGGATGAGGGGAAAAGGCCTGGAGGAGTCCACTGCCATAGGAGTCAGAACCGGGTATACATTCTGTTCAAAATACATGTCTGCATAAGCCGCTTCCTCTTCATTTAAGTCCTCATGATAAGAAACTATCTTTAAACCGTTCTGTTTAAGGACAGGAATCAGGGAACGGTTATAGGTGGAATACTGAACAGCCGCAAGTTCATGAGTCCGCTCACCGATCCGTTCAAGCTGTTCGAAAGGCTTTAAGCCCGCAATATCAGGCTTGGTGTATTTTGCATGAACCAGATCTTTTAAAGAGGCTACACGTACCATGTAGAATTCATCTAAATTGGAGGCAGTAATGCTTAAAAACTTCAGGCGTTCAAAAAGGGGAATTGATTTATCCCTGGCTTCACCGAGAACACGCCAGTTAAACTCCAGCCAGCTCAGTTCCCGGTTGACGTAATTTTCATGACTGTAAAATCGTTCATTGATATCTGCCATCAGGATAACCTCCTTTTTTGCCTTAGTACCGGTCTGATTCCAAATATTTCTTCAAAAAAATCAGTTTTTTGTTCAAACGTCACGATTTCCAGAGTCATATCTCCTTCATATGGCGCATTCACCACAAGCTGACCCTCCCTGACAGTAATCCGGCAGTCAGACAGCTTACCTTTGTGGCTTCTGTCCATGGCATCGGACAGCCGTAATATGGCAGTCAGCTTTGCAGTCAGAATGGTGATTCCCTCGCCGGATATGGTGCTTCTGGTACCATGAAGGATTCCTTTGTTTAAACTGATCCTGTTATAGTCAAATTCTGATTCATTGTACCTGACCACATTAGCGACCAGTTCCCGTTCCATGTGGGATAAACCGATGATCTCCGTTGACATGATGATATGATAAGCCGATTCACTTGGCGCCTTCATGCTGACAAACTTTCCGCAGCCGTGAAGAAGAGCAGCAATCTGGAGAAGAAGACGTTCTCTTTTTCCCATGCCGTGATATTTTTTCATGGCGTCAAAGATTTCAAGGGCATGCTTCTCCATCATAGCCATGTGGACTCCATGACATTTGTAGCGCTTCGCCATGTTCCGGGAAGCCGCCAGAATATCCTGGGAAAAGTCATGATCGAATTTCACTGCCTTAATCTCTTCCGCATATTCAGCCGCCATGCTGTCACAGAGTCGGATTTCCGGAATCCAGAATACCTCTGCTCCCGTCAGCTCCAATATCCGTTTAAATATAATAGCAGTAGGAATCAGAAGGGAAGCGTACTCGGCATTGAGGTGAAACCGGTCTTCAAGCTGGTCTAAGGGTAAAGTTTCTATGGTGCCGTAGAACTTGACAAATTCCTCCGCAGTGATATTTTCTGCAGGCAGTCCTCCGTGAATGGCCTGGGAAAGATAGAGAAGGCTTTCCCCAATCCCAATAAGGTTTTTAATTTCCCTTTCCTTTAAATACAGCTTCCGGAAGGTATGAAGTTCATTGTCCACCATCTCTTCAATCAGAGCCTTTTGCATCCGAAGATCAGCCTGGACGGATCCAATCAACTCCCTGACCCTCAAGACTCCAAGCATCAGATTCTGGGTGGACACCAAAGCGTCTTTATCAAATAAGGACACCTGCATGCTTCCAAAGCCCGCATCCACAATAGCAGTCCCTTTTTCTATAATCCGGTTAAATTCTCCTGCTTTTGAAGCAATGGCCTTGTAACTGATAAAACGCAGCTCCGAATTACTCATGATCTGGACTTCAATTCCCGTCCTGACCCGGATCTGGTCCAAGATAATCTGGTTATTCTTGGCCTCTCTCAAGGCACTGGTGGCATAGGCCCGGCAAGCTTCCACTCCGTAGGCTTTCATAATCTCAGAAAACTCTTTGATGACGCCGCACAGTTCATCTACCAGACGGTAGCTGATTTTTCCACTATTGTAGGTATCTCTTCCAAGGGCAATGACATGGCGCAAGTGGTCTACTTTTCTGATTCCAAATTTGGCAGAAACCTCATAAATTCCAAGCTCTACCTCCAAAGACCCCACATCAATGGCTGCAAATAATTTTATGGCCATAATTGTCCTCCTTTGTACCCAGCGGGGGCAGATTTTTTATTATTTTACCACATTCTTACAGCCTTTGTGTCAATTCCCTGTAAAATTTTATCCGTTTCCTTCAGCTTCTTTTCCCAGAAGATGAGTGATAAACTGGCTGGCTGTTCTGCCCGATAATCCCCCATGGCGCAGTTCCCATATATTGGCTTTAGCATACAGTTCCTCAAGGGGGATTTCCAGCTCATAACGCTCAGCAAGCCCCTTTACAATTTCCTTAAACTCGGCCCTGTCAGGAGAACCATAATAAATGGTCACGCCAAAACGTGCTACTAGAGAGAGTTTTTCCTGGACTGTGTCATTATTATGTAAATCATCATCCAGTTCTCTCTTATCACTGAATTTCTCCCGTATAAGATGGCGGCGGTTAGAAGTGGCGTAGATCAGCACATTATCCGGCTTTATACCCATTCCGCCTTCAATAATTGCCTTTAAATATTTGTATTCCAGCTCGGAATCCTCAAAAGACAGATCATCCATATAAATGATAAATTTATATTTCCGGTCCTTGATCTGCTCCTGAATATTTGCAAGAGATTTAAACTGGTGCTTATAGACCTCAATGATCCTCAATCCTCTGCCATAGTATTCATTAAGAACAGCCTTGATGCTGGAGGATTTTCCTGTTCCGCTGTCTCCGAAAAGCAGGACGTTATTGGCTGGCTGACCCTTTAAAAAAGCTTCCGTATTTTCAATCAGCTTCTGCTTTTGAAGATGATATCCAATTATATCATCCAAACGGATGTCTTCAATGTTGGGAATGGGCAGAATCCGGAGTTCTTGCCCTTCTTCAATGCGAAAGGCTCTGTTTAAACCAAATTTCCCCACTCCAAGCCTGCGGTAAAATTCCGTCACCTCTGCCGCAAATTCCTTTTCGTCAGCCGCCTTTTCCAAAGAAGAGGCCAGGGCAAGTATCTGATCTCTGACGTGCTTGTTATAAACCTTGCTGCCAATCTTTGGCGCCTGATAGCAAGATAAAGCAGACCAGATTCCCGGCCCCTGATCCAAATTGTCCAAATTACAGATATCATAATCAAACAGTTCTTTTAAAACCCGGAAATCATGAGCAGCCAGTTCATTTAAGGTTCCGTGGGAAACCCCTGTTATCTCGCAGGATGTGCTGTAGGCATTCTCATCGCCCGCCAGGCACAGTGCCATAAAGCAATGCCATAAATTGCCCTCAAAGCCATAATAGGAAGCCAACTCAATCAACTCTCCCGCACAAGCCCGCAGAATTGGGGCCGCTTCTGCTGCATCTGCCTGTTCCAGGCTCAAAAGACCTGCTACCTTGTCAAATAACTCCTTGTGTTTCATATTTCTATATAAAATCAATTCCTGAGACTTCATGTTATCTCTCCCTTGTATAAAATTCAGGCCCGGCTTAAACCTTAAGCCGGACCCTGAAGTATTCTTAATAATTTCCCAGCACCCTCATGTTAAGGCCTTCTTCCGATATGCCCTTTAAAGCATTCTGAACGGCGCTGTCGCTTAAATTCCCTTCAATATCCACGAAGAACCGGTATTCCCAGTTCCTTCCCGGTATGGGCCTGGATTCAATCATCCTCATGTTGACCCCGTTATAAATGAAATTGCTCAGCATGTTATATAAGGTGCCGCTTTTATGAGGAAGTTCAAAGCTTATGCTGACCTTCCCGGCGTCCTCCCGGTATAACGGATTCCTGGACAGAATGATAAAGCGGGTAGTGTTGTTCTTATTGTGGTTAATGGAGGATTTTAAGACATGCAGACCGTAAATTTTTCCTGCAATCTCACTGGCAACTGCTGCTTGTGATAAATCCCCTTCGTCAACCACCTTTTTGGCCGCTACGGCCGTATTCTCCAGACTGATCTGCTTCCACTGCCTGTTGGAATTTAAATATTCAGAGCACTGCATAAGAGCCTGGGGATGGGAAAATACTGTCTTGATATCCTCGGTTGAAGCTCCGGGAAGACCCAGCAGGGCGTGGTTTACAGTAAGAAAAATCTCTGCCACAATATAATTCCGGTATTTAATCAAAAGATCGTAATTGTCTATGACTGCACCTGCAGAAGAGTTTTCAATAGGAAGAACTCCGTAATCAGCGTCCCCCTCTGCCACTGCCTTCATCACGTCCTCCCAGGACTGAACGTGATATATCTTCCCAACTGTACCAAAGTACTGAAGGGTTGCTTCATGAGTATAGGCTCCCTCGGCCCCCTGATACACCACCCGCACCTGATCCATGGGCAGACTTTTTACCGGCTGAAAATCACTTTGCACAGTAAGTCCATGTTCTGCCAAAAGCCTGTACTGCTGGCGGCGGCTGATAGTCATCATCTGAGTAAACAGCTCCCTGACTGCCTGCTTGCGGAACTCATCTTCCACCATTCCAGTCACATCTTCAATCTTCTGCTGTTCTCTTTCCCCATCATAAACCTGCTTGCCTGTGGTGATCTTAAATTCAGCCACATCACATACCACCTTCATCCGTTCTTCAAACAGGGACACAATCTCATGGTCAAGCCGGTCAAGTTTTTCTCTTATTTCCTGCAAATCTAATGTTTTCATAGGTCTTCGTATTCCTTTGTCTTATCTGTTTGTATATAAGCCTCTTCCGGGGGAAGCTTTCCCTGAGAAGCAAGTTCTTCTCTCAACAGGGCCTTGATCTGTTTTTCCACATAAGCCCCTGGAAACTTCTTAAGCTCAGGCTCCAGTTCCCTGATGAAAAAAGGAGTTCCAAATTCAATGGTCACATGAGAGGGCCTGATAAAGGGTAAATGCTTTTCAAAAACCTCGGCCGTTCCTGTAATGGCCACCGGAACCACCGGGCAGCCTCCTTTTTCCGCAATCTTTAAACTGCCTTCCTTAAAAGGAAGGATATCCAGAAGGTTTTCCTGTCCTCCCCGGGTTCCTTCCGGGAAAATCCACACGGACACACCTTTTTTCACCTGATCAATGCCTTCCAGTATGGTCTTTAAGCCTTCTTTTATATTATGCCTGTCCAGAAACAGACAATTTAAATACCTCATCCAGTTGGAAAGGAGGGGGATTTTTTCCATTTCCTTTTTTGCCACAAATCCTGTAAGACCAGGAACTGTAACATATCCCACCAGAATATCAAAATAGCTTCTGTGGTTTCCCACATATAAGACAGCACGGTCCGTCGGAATGTGTTCCTGCCCTTTTACCGTGAGTTTTACCCCGGAAAGCCAGAGACACATCCGAAATACTGCCTGAACTGTTTTCAGACTCTGTACATCCCTCAGATGCCGGTTCTTTTTTCCAATCAGCCACTCCACCAACAGCAGGGGAATGCCGAATACTAAAAAACCTATTACTGTTGCTGCTACAAGAATAAAACGTATCATTAGTCTAGTCCTCCATTCCATTTATTATATAGAATGGAATCTGTAATTACAATACTACCCGCCTTTCTTTTTTGTAATTTGTTCAAACAACAGTCCTGTGGCAAACCACAAAGGTGCAAAGTCCAGACGGATCAATCCGTCGATGTTGGTACTGCGTCCGGTATAATCCCAGGGACACATCCCCTGTCCCCTTAACAGGGTTCCCGCAAGGTATTCCGCTACAAAAATCAAAACCATGAAGAGGAACCCATGGCGGATAGCCGTATCCACCCGCTTCACCGCCAGTCCCAGCCCTGGATTAACCCACTGGTCAATGCTATCTCCAATGGGACCTAAGAGAGCGCCGCAGCCGTAAATGGGAAACATGAGGAGGGAGGTATGGCCCATCAGCCGCCAATCCTGGCGAAGAATAGAATCGGTAGAGGTGAAAATAACCTCCAGACACCAGCCTGTGATTCCGCATTTGCAGAAATCAAGGGGCAGTTGTTTTAAGTTTTGTATTAATGTCTTCATAACTTTCATTATGCGCCAGTTAAGGAGAAAATATGTTACACTGTAAAAGAATTCTACAGGAGAGGAGACAGCAGTCTGCTTCCCTGTTCCTTAAGCCGGATTAAAAGGCTCCGCTCTCCGTATATCTCAGGTGTAATCTCCTTACACGACTTCAAATCTTCTAAAAACAAATCTTCCAGCTTCCTGGTAGTTTCCTCATCATAGATCACCGCATTGACTTCAAAATTCAGTTCAAAGCTCCGGATATCCATGTTGGCAGTGCCGTAAGAACTGACCTTTCCATCGGTCATAACACCCTTAGAGTGAAGGAAACCATTTTCATAGGTATAACATCTGGCTCCTGCAAACAGCAGATCCCCCACATAGGAGTAAGTTGCCCAGTAGACAAAGGGGTGGTCGGGCTTGCAGGGAATCATAAGTCTCACATCAACACCGGACCGGGCTGCAATCTTAAGGGTGGACAGCACCGCATCATCAGGTACGAAATACGGAGTCTGAATATAAATATGATCCTTTGCCTTGGAAAAAAGCCGGATATAATTATCCCGGATCTGACGGCTTCTGGCATCAGGACCGCTGGCAATGATCTGTATGCCAAGCCTTTTCTCCACCTCCCAGTTTTCATCAATTCCATAGCACTCCAGACAGCTTCCATCCTCTTCTTCACAGAAATACTTCATATTTTTAAACAGATTTTCTCCTGTGGCATAATTCCAGTCCAAAGCGAAGCGGATCTGCAAACTCAGCACGGATCCCCCCTGTATCTTTAAATGGGTATCCCGCCAGTAGCCAAATTTAGGGTCCTTGGAAATATACTCCCTGCCGATATTAAAGCCGCCCACATATCCGATCTGGTTGTCAATAACTACGATCTTTCTGTGGTTTCGGTAATTAACCCGAAGCTGAAGTCTTCCCAGTATGGGCGGGAAGAATATTCCCACCTTTACACCGTTTTCTTTCAGCCTTCTCCACTTCTCTTTTGCCATAAAGCGCCCTCCCATTCCGTCACAGAGGATTCTCACCTCTACTCCAGTTTTGGCACGCTCAATTAAAACAGGGATGATGGAGTCAAATACCTCGTCATCCTTGATGATATAATACTGCATATGAATGAAATGGACTGCTTTTGAAAGCGCCGTCCGCAAATCTTCAAATTTTTCTTCTCCATCTGTAAATATCTCAATGCTGTTGTCAACTGTCAGCACAGACCCGGAAGTCTCCAGATTATAGACTACCAGATCTTCGTAATCTTTGGATAAAGATGACATGAGTCTGATGTCATTCTTTTTCAAAAATTCTTCCTGGCTTTTTATGGAATAACGCATCCGGTCTTCCACCTCTTTGACCCGGAACAGCTTATCCTTTCTCATATCCTGTCCGAAAAGCAGGTAAACGAGAATTCCGAATACCGGGACAAAATAAAGAGCCAGGAGCCAGGTCCAGACTGTCTTAGGATCGCGCCTCTGAAAAAACACAATGATAACAGAAAGAACCAGGTTAATGTAAATCAAATGATCCATGGACCAGTTCCACATATCTGCCGTCTGTCTCCAAATTGCTCCCATTATAAATTCCTCCTGTCGTGGCGGTCGGTTTACGGGTTCTATTGCAAAAAAGCCACCGCTTCAGCGACGACCCTCTAAAATTTATCATATAAACTGGTTTCTCTCTCTGTTATAATGGTAATCAATGGCTGCCAGTGTACTGGACAAGTCCCCAGCCTCAATTCCAAGACTTAAGCAGCATTCTTCCAGAGAGGGATAATAATCTCTTAACTGAGTGTTGATATAGCTCAGCAATATTACGGGGTCTTTTGGTATATTAGACATTTTTTGTTTCTCCTATTCCGGTATCAAAGTTATTCTATCACATATTTTCTCCATTGTGAATCTTTTAAAACCAGAATTTAGCTATCGAAACCGTTCTATTTTATGGGTAATTGCATGATTCCCCTGTACGGATAAAAGAAACAGTGCTACAATCATATATTAATGTCCCTTAGGAGGTAATATCAGAGATGAAAAAAATATTAATGCTGGGAACGGGAGGCACCATCGCCTGCAAAAGAAGCGATCAGGGTTTAAAGCCTCTGCTTACCTCAGACGAAATCCTTTCCTATGTCCCGGAGACGGCAAAGTTCTGCCAGGCAGACAGCCTGCAGATATTGAATATAGACAGCACCAATATGCAGCCTAACCACTGGCTTGCTATGGCAGAAGCTATTGAAACCCATTATAACGATTATGACGGTTTTGTTATCTGTCACGGTACAGATACCATGGCTTATACAGCTTCGGCCCTTTCTTATCTGATTCAGAATTCGGAAAAGCCTATTGTAATCACCGGAGCCCAAAGACCTATTGACATGGAAAATACAGATGCCCGCACCAATTTATCAGACAGTCTACGGTTTGCAAGCCAGGAAAAAGCCCACGGAGTCACCATTGTGTTCGACGGCAAGGTCCTTGCAGGCACCAGGGGGAAAAAGGAGAGATCTAAAAGCTACAACGCTTTTTCCAGTATTAACTTTCCTTATATTGCTACCGTTCAGGATGGACATGTGTTGTTTTACTTAGACGATAAAGCTGCTGCTCCCAGAAAGGTGCAGTTTTTTCAGACTTTAAATCCCCGTGTGGCATTGATGAAGCTGATTCCTTCCATGGAGTCAAATGTTCTGGATTATCTGGCGGAGCACTATGATGCCGTAATTATAGAGTCATTTGGGGTCGGCGGCCTGCCTTCCTATGACACCGGAGATTTTTACAAAGCTGTTGAATCATGGATTTCCCTTGGGAAAACTGTTGTCATGGCTACTCAGGTGACCAATGAAGGGAGCAATATGTCCGTCTATGAGGTGGGACATACTATAAAAAAGGAATTGGGTCTTTTGGAAGCCTATGATATGACCCTGGAGGCTACAGTGACTAAGTTGATGTGGATTCTGGGACAGACCGGAGAACGGGAAGAAATACGGGAGTTATTTTACCGTACTATTAATAGAGATATTCTGTGGCAGGTATGAGAAAGGGGGGGGGGCGCAAAATAGCTGATTTATGGTTATTGAGTGGCTCCCTTGATAAAAAAGTGTCTTCGACACTTCTTTTTAGAAGACCGCTCTCTCCTTGACTGTCTCTTTCACGCTGTACGCAGTGTTATCCTTCGTATGTTTTATAACATAAACAAATCCAAAAACTTTGTCCCCGGCTTCATTTGTGTTCTTCACACCTTCGGACGTCCCCTGGAATGGAATCCTCACATTCATTGTCTGATTTCAGAAGGCGGCCTCTCTGATGATGGTTCCTGGCGGACGGTCAATCATTTCAACTACACTCTTTTAAGGAAACCCTTCCAGACTGCTCTTTTGAACCAGCTAAAATCTCGACTCGGTCCTTCTTTCAAGAAAACAAAGGCCCTCATTTACCGCAAAGATAAAAATGGGTTCTACGTTTATGCTAAACCTACCCTTTCCGATACCGATACGGTAATCAAATATATCAGCCGGTATCTTGGATGTCCTGTCATGGCATTAAAGCGGATTGATTCCTATAATGGCGAACATGTCACCTTTCATTACAACCGCCATGAGGATAATACCTATGTGCAGAAAACTCTTCCTGACCTTGATTTCATGCGCTTATTAATCCAGCATATTCCTGAGAAAAACTTCAAAATGACCCGTTATTATGGACTTTACGCGAGCCCCAGGGAAACAGCTCAATCTTTGTATAAAGCCATCCCCAAGTACAAACATCGGCTCCTACGGAGTTTTATAAAATGGCGCAGCAACATTCCTCTATCTTTTGGTTATGATCCTTTGAACTGTCCTAAATGTAAGCATGAAATGCTGCTTGCAGAACTTTATTATAATCAACACAGAGTTTCTCTTGAAGAACTTTATGAAAAGACAATGATAAAAGCCAAATGTCGTTCTGCTTGATTTTTTTGCCTGTCTGTATCATACTTAATTTATTAGCAGACAGGAGACCCTAAAACCAATGGATCCAAAACTTATGGAGGAACTCAGACAAAAATATATTAAAAATCCTCCGGAAGGAATGACTGCAAAGCTTGTCAGAAACATGACTGACTCTGATTTACTGGACATGCACTACTTCCTTATCGAGGATGATGACCTTGATGATGACGAGTTTGAAGAAGGCTTTTACATCTACTAACAGCATCGTCTGTTTCTTATACCCATTTTAACGGGCATTTTTACATTCGGGAGTTCTCCGCAGGAGAACTTTCCTATTACAAAAAAACAGTAAGCGGTGACGGTGGGACGGGATGAGTATATATTCTCTCTTAAAAAAGTCCAACTTGACGGGCACGATTATCTGCGGTTTCGTTTAGCACGGCGGTTTGAGGAAATCGCTCATGGTTTATATGATGCACATAAAATGAAGCTCAGCCCCGGCAGGGAAAGAGCTATCTCGAAATGTTTGAAAAGCACCTGGATATTTTTCAGTCTACCAAAGAGGAAACCGGCAGCAGCGAGGAGGCTAAGCTTGCCACCATCGCCGAGCAATGGGGTATTAATCTAAAAAAAACGACGGGCGAAGAAAAGCTGTCCATATTGAGTTTTCTCAGCCGTTCAAAGTTCGCCCGGCTTTTCAGGAAACGTAAGAAGAGGAGCTACATTAGATAGCACAGCCACCATTGGACTTTGGAATCCAACGGCGGCTGTGCATTTACTGTTTCGCGCCACCCCTATTATTTTTTTATTAATTTATCAGTAGCTGCGTTGATTGCTTTTCTCACTTCATCTTCAGTCCGATAAACCTTGGGATATGCGTTCAAATCGTCACTAAACGGTGAAAAACGAACCACTACTTCTGCTAAGTCCTCAAATGCCATTAGTTCATCAGGGACCAATTCCTCATAAGGAACATCCGGATAAAACACTTCTTCAAACGCCTTACAAAATGTCTCTACCTCGTATTGGCCTTGTGAAAATGCCTCTAGCAAATAATACAATTGTTGTTTTTTCGTCATTATAATTCCTCACTTATACAGAAAATGTAAAATGGTGTTTGTCGCTTTGTCATAAAGAACTTCCAAGTTATACGCTTTTCCACTTTTAAACAGTTCAATAGTATACATAATCGCTTTTGTACCTTGTGGATCAGGACGAGCAGCACCACTTTTTATTGCTTGGATTAAGGTTTGTACAGGCACAAATCTGTTGGGATTATTCATTCTTGTTAATGTTGTTTGAGTAAAGTCCACTCCCTTTTCAAGCGTTTTGTAAACTGCTCCAGCAGAAGCTGTTGCACCCGCAACGCCCATTCCAGTAAGTACCGCTCCAGTTGATGCCGTTGCACTACCAGCAATGATAGCTCCTGCCGCTGCACCACCTGTCAACCCTACTGCGCCGCCAATGGCGGCACCCGCAGCGATATTCTGCCAGCGAACTTCACCATACTTGACTTGTGAGTAAATCGCTCCCCCTATGCCACCGGCAACCGCACCAATGGCTCCTGTAACCAGCATAAAGATCTCGCCGTTAGAGTCAACATATAGAATAGGATTGTTTCCTGCATATACATACAAATTGCCACTTTGCATAATTGCTGACACATCTGGCTTGTATGTGTAGGTGGACAATCCAAGCGGGTCATTGGTGACTGCCGGTTGCTCATTCCATTTAATGAGATTATCCCCATAAATCATATTTGTGGGATTCCAGTGCGTATCCTCTGCAAGAAAACGGCCTATTGCCGGATCGTAATATCTGGCTCGCAAGTAATACCTACCACTATTTATGTCGAAGTACTCCCCATAATACCGGAATGGATTCTTATCCTCCTTATCCAGGTTTCTCTCAACGCCAAAAGCATCATACTCATACGAAGCTTTGCATGTCCCGTTATGGCTCCACAGTTGGGTTACATCCCCATGTTCATTAAATATATAGTAGTATACCACACGGTCTATTTCACTGGCAACCAAATTGATTCCCCTTAAATAGGTCTTAATCTTACTGCCGTCAGCCTGTTCCGCCACAATATCGCTTCCATCCCAGCAATACAAATTCGTTTTACCTTGGTTTTCGGTTAATCTCCTCACCTGGGCGCTGTGGCGCAGTCCATCCCCCCGGTACTGATATGTAATCTCTTTATCATCCTGATTAATCCGGCTCAGTTGATTGAATCCATCATAGTGTCTCCACTCATAAACTGTCGGAGTTTCCATTTGATAGTTCCCCGATAACTTGACATTTCCCGGATAGTCCGGCGTTGGTGATGTTTTCTCCCAAATCCGGAAGGTTTCATTCCCATTATCATCATAACGGTACCGATACGTTTCAGTTATTTTCCCCTGTTTTTTTGTCTCCTTTTCCAATCGGTTGTTCAAACCATACTCATAGCTGGTAACACTGACCAATTCATCCTTTGTTCTTCCTTCCACCATCATTTTCATACGGTTGGAATATGCGTCATAGGTATAAAGCGTCCGCTTCCAGTCGGAATAATCTTCTTCTGTCAGACGCCCCAGCCGGTCATAGCAATAGGATATCGTAACTGGGGCAGAACCGGCTTTGTTAATTTTGCCTAGAATGTTTCCATCCACATCATAGACATATTCCCATTCAGAAATCAAGGTTCCATGATGTTTATTTTGTAAAGATATTATCCTATTGCCATCATTATACTTATAGCTGGTTTCCACATCGGACTGCGAATATCGAAGTTTTTTACGATTGCCTTTTTCATCATATTCGTACTCTGCCAGTATCACTCCGGCAGCACTGTTTTTTCTTACCTGTTTTAAACGGTATAAGTCATCATAAATATAATACAGACTGACATCCGGGCTTGCATTTCCTTTCTGGGTAAGTTGAAAGGACTGCCGGTTTCCATAAATATCATAAGTATAATTCTTCTCTATATTTCCCGGGTCTTCCTGGTTGGATAACTGGCCTTTATGATTGTAACGGTACTTCGTTTCCAGGAAGACCGTTTGTTTTCCTCCTACAGATTCCCGGCTAATTTCCAGGATTAGCTTGCCATTTTTACTATAGACATACTCCCGCTGGCTAGTCACCAGTCCTTCAGAAGTTTTCTTTTGAACGGTTTCTTTTATCAGACGTTCCAGAGCATCATGCTGGTAAAAGATATGGTCCTTATTCCTATCCATTTTTTTCTGCAGTCTTCCGGCTTTATCATATTCATAGTATTCCGTACAGTCTCGGGCATCCGTCATTGCCGTGACGTTTCCAAAACGGTCATAGACGTATTTTGTCACTTCCCACCCTTGACCGGCTGGAGTATCCCCGGTTCTCCTAAGAATGACCTGATTTACAGCATCATACTGGCAGGCGGTCTTAATCCAGTAACTCGGACTCAGGTACTGGTAAGTCTCGGTCAGTTGGTTCCTGGCATTATAAACGTATTGAATCTCCTGCCAGCCATCTTTTTGTTTCTTCTTTTCTCCTATTACATTTCCGGCTCCATCATAGTAATATTTTACAATCTGGCTCCTCTGGTCAAACGGCGCAGCGATTTGGACCAGGCGCCCTGCCTTATCGTATTGGAATTTGGTACTCTTTTTAGCTTCATCCCAATGGAAGAGTTTATTGCCTAACGCATCATATTGAATACTGGTAATTCTCTCCTGACCGGATTCTGTCCGTATGGATTTTATTACCCGACCTGCATAATCATACTCCCAGCGTTCCACTTTGTTCCTGGTATCAATTTTCCGGATATTGTTTCCTGCATTGTCATACTCGTAGGTATACAGCCTTTCTCCAGCTAAAGTTTCCCTCCGTATCTGGCCTTTCTGGTCCTTATAACATTCTGTCACAATATCCGGAGCGGAAACGTCCCCTATGATTTTCTTCTGTTCGCGGTGGTACTTTCTGCCATCCGTCGGATCGATAAATACCTCGTTGTATTCATACTTCTCCTCATGGCTCACTTGTGGAATCATGCGGGTTAGAACCCGGCCAAATGAATCGTAGGTATAACGCTCGGTCTTTCTTACATGGTCTGGTGCTGTTCCGTTCCCATTGTATGTGACTGCTTCTGTCAACTCCCCCCATGAGTTATACCGAAAATCCTGCAGCACGACATCACCGGAGGCTGGTTCGTTGGATACGGCCAGGCATATCTGCTGAATCTGTCCAAACGGTGTGTATTGAATTCTTCTTTTCTGGTGGTTCGCATCTGTTTCTGTAATATAGTTTAAGCGGTCATTATAATAAGTTTTATTTGCTGCCGCCTGGCCATCTACAGGAGGAAACGTTTCTGCTTCAACTCGTCCCAGCCCATCATAGCAAATGGTACTAACATGATTCCTGGAATCCTTTTTTGAGATGAGCCGTCCCCAATTGTCATATTGAAATTCTTCTTTTATTGGATTGCAGGGCCTTCCATCCGCATCTATGATGCCAGTTTGTTCTTTTGATATAAAACTATGTGTATATCTGCTGGAGGTGCTCAGAGTATTGCTGTATTTATAAATTGTTTCAACATAATCACCTGACTGTTCCAGGTTTTCACTGCCTGCCAGAAAAAATCTTCTTTCATTGGTCACACAATATGGATTTTTCGAATCCTTAAAATCATATTCTGTTTTTTCTTTTAACACTCCATTTTCATATATCCGATGATACTTTATTACCCGCTTTCCCAGTTCTATATGAAGCTCATTTGTTTCCTTGATTTGATTAGAACCATTTTTTCTTTCTGTTTCGAGAATAATGCTATAGTCTCCATAGCTTGTATTGATTTCCTGGTTACATGAAGGGTCATCCGGATATTCCTCCATGATCTGGATAATATTTGCTTTTTGATCTGCTGAATATTTCCAGGAGGTTTTTTTTTCCAAAAAGTTTGATTCATTGTTCCTATCAAATATTTGGTCAACCTCTGACACAATTAGTTTATTGCTATATTTGTAAACATTTTTTGAAATAAGGGCTTCCTGATTGCGGACCTCCTTTTTTTGTAGATGCCCTTCTTGATCAAACTGATGGTTTTCCAAAATGTCCTGATGATTTTTTACTTCTGCATATTCAATGTAATTGCCATTGCCATACTCATAGGAAGTTCCGGAATCAAGCCTGTATCTGTATTCAGCTCGGTTGTATTCGGCTCCGTCAGCAATATCCTGTTTCATCGTTAATGCAAAATGAGTAAGCTTTCCACCAGCACTATTTACAATGCTAATTTTCCTGCCATATGTAAACTCTGTGGATGCATAATTGGGATATGTGATGCTCTTTAGCAACAAATACTTGCGTTCCTTGTTTCCGGTGGTATTTCCTACTGCTTTTTTAGAGGCATAACTCATAATGCCCTTGTAATTCTCCGGATTAAAGTAGTTATACTGAGTCTTGTGACCTGCGGAATCTGTAACTGCGGTGAGCTTAAGTGGCTGCACATGATCGATATGGTAGGAAAGTTCACAGGTCCTTCCCGTTGTGGATTCTGGTAGTCTCCAGATAAGACCGTAATCAGTCTTTTCCAGACTGATTTTGCGTCCCCAGGTGTCCACAATCACCATACCGTCGGGACCTCTCATATCGTAACAAACCACATTTCCAAACTTATCCTGACGGGCGGCCAGTGTAAACCTTGACCAAATCAGCTTATTTCTTTCGCCACTTTCTCCAAATAAATTTTTAAAATAATCCTTGTTTCCATTCTTATATTCAATTATGATATCATAACTTTTTGAAATATTGGTTGCATAGGGATGCTGAATCGTACCTGATCTAGTAATAATTCGGACATCTTTTAAGCTATAATCTTCAAATTTATCTGATGATCGGCTTATTTTCAAACTTTTTCCGTCTTCCAGATGTAATATATAATCAGATCTGAAAGTTCCTATTAAAGTTGATTTAATAGGATCAACAGAAATTATTATGTTATTATATTTGATATACGACACAGTCTCAATTGACGGCAATACAAAGGACCACCCATACCCCAATCCATAAGTTGAAGTATAAAAACTGTTAACTTTAGAACCTGTTTTTAACTCTCCATTTTTGATATATGGATCCATATCTACTAAATTGGCACATCCGGAATCATAGCGTCTGGCAATAGATACATCAAAGCCATCTCTTCCTGGCAGTACAAAGTCTGTTGCCTCATATTGAACATTGCCGGTGCTTAACTGAACATTTATTTGATTTGTTTCAAAGTATGTAAATGGAGATTCTGGATATTGTTTTATATCAGAAAATTCTTCCTCATCTGCAGACAGCACTCCTCCGCTGAGCAATATTTTCGGGTTTTTTGTTTCCTTCTCCTCTGCGCTTGATATGCCTTCCACTATCTCTGTATCAGGCGTTTCACATTCATTTTTTTCAATGTGATTCTCTATAATATTTTTATCGTCCATTTATTCCCTTCTTATCTTAATATAATGATACTGCTGCGCTTCCGGTTCCCTTGGCAACAAATTCTACCAAAGCTATGGAACCGCTATAACATTCATTTTGACTTAGCTGTCTAGCTGATTGAAACCACAGGTTTCCTGAAATACTAGAATATATTCTTAAATTTTCTTCCGGATAATATCCTGGTTTTGTTATGTTTCTTATGTTGCCGGCTGCAAGGCTGGTTAACTCCAACAGGTATGGATTATACCGAAGATTCATGCGAATCTTGTTCAGACCGCTAACCTCCTGGGCTTTCAGCAGGACCGCGTAACGTTTACCGGACTTTACCGGATATTCCATGGTGCTGCTACGGTAAAAAACAGGAATAACTGATACTTGTGCTGTCTCTAAATAGTCAGATTCATCACCCTTTGAATCATATGCTTTGATCCGGTACATTGCGTTGGACGCTCCAATTGGGATGAAATCTGTCATTCTCCGGTGTTCTTCTATCTGTTTCTGTGTATCTAGTTCATGGAAGGCCAATCCTTTTCCTTCCCACTCGTTAAACGTCAGCCATCTGGAGTCAAAACTCTCCCATGAGATACCAGACAGCGTCACCATCTCCCCTTCAGCCCATGAATATCCGGATTCTTCCAAGTCACTCCAGGTTTTATTAAGCTCGTCCAGTTCCAGCCAGATACGTCCATGCTCAATGCCTGGCCGTTCAACTCCAAGGCCTTTGAATATTTCAAAACTAATTTCCAGACTTTCTAATTGCTGCCAGGTACTTAAATGATTCTCAAGCTGTGTCCAATTTAACTGCTCATAATCCAGGCGATCCCAGCTCTGACCTTTGCCTGATCTGGTTTCGATTTGGTGCCAGTTTAGGCCAGTCTGATCACAACTGCTCCATGATTCTTCCGTGCTGTCAAAGTTGTCCCAGGTGTATCCAGATAGAGCCTGTAAAAAAGATTCATTAAATACTCGTTCTACAATATAATTCTTATCTGCTTCCAACACTCCCCAACTGATTTGTGCTTGTTCTCCCTCGTGGAGGGTGGGTATATGTAAACATTCTGGTCGATTCATAAATAATAGGTTTTTCCTTTCACTTTCTATTTGTAATCTTAGTTTTTATTTCATAGTTGATTATATTTGGAGTACTTCTTCTAGTACTCCGCACTTATATCCCGGGTGATTATGATATTTTAGATTTTAGTATGATGGGGTGCCATTTTTATTCTTGGGTGAAAAGGAATTAACTAATGTGAAAAACGTTTATTATGCTGATACTCATTCAATTGAGAGAAGAAGGAGTATCAGCAGTTCCTTTTGATTGACTAAATAGCAATTTTACTGGCATTGCTAGTTATAGGGTGGTGATTACGACACCCATGCAGACCAAGTTGCTCCATTATAAAAATTATCATTTTGCAAGGTTTTACTTCTGGTTTAAGGGTTGCTAAAGTAAATAATATTTCCTGTCAGATTTGCATTTGGGGCATTAGCAACAAGACCATCCGTTAATGGCCCCCTTATTGTTACATGTCCTCCAGATGTAATATACATGCCAAGCCTCGAATCATAGGGACTCATATTTGACTTAAATACTGGAACCGCTACGGTTCTTACTGGCCAATAACGCTGTGGTAACACTGAAATTACCGTACCTTCACTTACTTTTGAACCTGTTCCTAGTACGAAATGCATAGCAACCTGTCCAGTTATGGTCTTACCAAAAGCAATATTACCAGTCCAACCCTCGAGTAATATTGCATCTTCCCAATTTTTAAAATATAAATTAGATAATTTGCTATTTAGATTATTATTTAATTCTTCTAAACTGCTATTTAACTTAGTTATCTTCTCATCAATAATAACATTATCATTGATAAAATCTTGTCTAACTGGCTTATCCGATGCTTCCCACATATTTAATCCTAATGATGTTTTATTTGTACTTGACATATTATTTCTCCTCTTTTAATTTATTTTTTTATTTCCATATCTGTATAACTATTTTATTAATTTTTCTATCAATAACTCTGGAATAAATTATTTACCGCTTATCTCGTTTATTATGATTATTTAATTGTTGCATACATTGCCTTAGAACAATCTCCAATCATATTCGCTGAAACTTTTTCGAACATATGTTCTCTTATCGACATCCGCATTATAACACTCTCAAATTATTTTGTCAACTTTTTATCGAACGTATGTTCTTTTTTGTGATTTAAATTATGTCATAAATTTAAAATTTTTGCAATTATCAAAGATATAGGTATGCCTGTTTACAATAGCCAAACCGTTATCAGAATCCTAAAATGATTCTAATTGTATTACAAGCAAAGAATTGCATAGTTTAATACTACCTGCCGGTTCACCCTCCCCCTAGCTATTTTAATATGAGAACAACGAAGGAACCTTTGTTAATATACTTTTAACGCAAAAAGCCGTTGTTCTATAAGTAAATTATCACTTATAGAGCAACGACTTTCCATATTCATCTAGTTTCTATTTTTTATTCCAAATAAGCAATCAGCTTCTGACCGTCTTCCGATATATCAATAACAATCACGTTTCCGGCCCGCACTTCATCTCCTAAAATGATTCTGGCTGCCAGTGTTTCCACATGCTTTTGCAAATAGCGCTTCAAAGGCCGGGCTCCGTAAACCGGATCATATCCTCTCTCCACCACAAACTCCTTTGCCTGGTCTGTCAGTTCAATTTTCAGTTCTCTGTCTTCTACCCGCTTATTCAAATCCGCAAGAAGCAAGTTAATGATTCCTGCAATGTTTTCCTTATCAAGAGGCTTAAACAAAATCATTTCATCAAGACGGTTTAAGAATTCCGGGCGGAAGTGGTTTCTTAAATCATTCATGACCATGTCCTCTGCGTCATCCCTGATATTTCCAGCTTCATCAATACCCGCCAGCAGATACTGGGAACCAATGTTGGAGGTCATAATAATGATAGTATTTTTAAAGTCAACCGTTTTACCCGAAGAATCCGTAATACGTCCATCGTCAAGAACCTGGAGCAGAACATTAAACACATCGGGGTGAGCCTTTTCCACCTCATCAAAGAGCACTACGGAATATGGCTTTCTCCTGACAGCTTCCGTCAGCTGGCCGCCCTCATCGTAGCCCACGTATCCCGGAGGTGCACCAATCAGTCTGGATACGGAATGTTTTTCCATATATTCGCTCATATCAATTCTGACAATGTTATTCTCATCGTCAAAAAGACTTTCCGCAAGAGCTTTGGCAAGTTCTGTCTTTCCCACACCCGTAGGACCTAAAAACAGAAAGGAACCAATAGGCTTTCCAGGGTCTTTGATCCCTGCCTTGGAACGGATAATAGCTTCCGTCACCTTCTGCACCGCCTCTTCCTGACCAATGACCCGTTTATGAAGTTCCGCATCAAGATGAAGGGTTTTATTTCTTTCCCCTTCCGTCAGTCTGGAAACAGGAATTCCCGTCCATTTGGACACAATTCTGGAAATTTCCTCCTCTGTTACACTTTCATGGACAAGACTTAAATCCTGGTTCTTAACCCGCTCTTCTTCCTCTGCCAGCTCCTTTTGAAGCTGGGGAAGTTTTCCGTATTGCAGTTCTGCCGCACGGTTTAAATCGTACTTTTGCTGAGCCGCCTGAATTTCCCGGTTTATGGCTTCGATTTCTTCCCTCAGAGAGGATAAGCGGTCCACAGAAGCCTTTTCATTCTCCCACTGGGCTTTCTGGAAGGTAAACTTATCGTGAAGCTCTGCCAGTTCCTTTTGAAGCTCCATAAGACGATCCTGGCTTAAACGGTCCGTTTCGTTCTTTAAAGCGGCCTCTTCAATTTCCATCTGCATAATCCGTCTGGACATTTCATCCAGCTCTGCAGGCATGGAGTCCAGTTCTGTCTTAATCATGGCACAGGCCTCATCTACCAGGTCAATGGCCTTATCGGGAAGGAAACGCTCACTGATGTAGCGGTCAGACAGAACAGCCGCCGATACTAAGGCAGAATCTGTGATTTTCACTCCATGGTAAACCTCATATCTCTCCTTCAGCCCTCTCAGTATAGAGATCGTGTCTTCCACGGAAGGTTCATCAACCATAACCGGCTGGAATCGCCGCTCCAAGGCCTGATCCTTTTCAATATACCGGCGGTACTCATCAAGAGTGGTCGCACCGATGCAGTGAAGCTCTCCTCTTGCCAGCATAGGCTTTAACATATTGCCTGCATCCATGGATCCTTCTGTTTTACCGGCTCCTACAATGGTGTGGAGTTCATCAATAAACAAAACAATCTCTCCGTCACTTTTCTTTACCTCATCAAGAACTGCCTTCAGACGTTCTTCAAATTCTCCCCGGTACTTAGCGCCTGCAAGCAGTGCTCCCATATCAAGGGCAAAAAGCCTTTTGTCCTTTAAGCCCTCTGGAACATCGCCTCGCACAATACGCTGAGCCAGACCTTCTACTACAGCAGTCTTTCCCACTCCTGGCTCACCGATGAGAACCGGATTGTTTTTCGTCTTTCTGGAAAGAATCCGGACTACATTCCGAATTTCACTGTCACGCCCGATGACTGGGTCCAATTTCTGCTCCCGGGCCCGTTCCACCATGTCATAGCCGTACTTGGTCAGAGTATCATAGGTTGCCTCCGGATTGTCGTTTACCACACGCTGATTTCCCCTGACAGTAGATAAAGCAGTCAAAAAACTCTCCCTGGTAATGCCGTAAAGCCGGAACAATTCCTTCAATGCTCTGGAAGGCTGCTTTAACATAGCAAGAAACAAATGCTCTACGGAAACGTACTCATCTCCCATGGCTTTTGCTTCATCCTCGGCGCTGATTAAGACCTTGTTCAAATCATTGCTGATATAAAGACTGCCTCCGCTGACCTTTGGCAGCTTTTCAAGAGCACCTGCTATTTCATTAATAAACTGCTCTTTTTGTATATTCATTTTAGTAATCAACTTTAAAATCAGACTGTCTTCAATAGTCAAAAGACCGTAAAGCATGTGTTCCTGTTCGATCTGCTGGTTTCCGTACTCATAGGCAAGCTTTTCACACCTCTGGACGGCTTCCACAGACTTTTGCGTAAATTTATTGATATTCATGAGAGTACCCTCCTTTTTCTGTTTCATATACTTCCATTATTTCACTTGTTCTATATGTAATATAACAAACATATTTACTTGTGTCAAGTCAATTTTTTTATAAAAATTTATGCTTTTCCATTATCCGTTGTTTATTCGCTTTCCAGCCTATACGGCTGCCAAAGCAGACCGCTGCTGCAAGAAAAAAGCCCGGCCGCTGGCTGACTGCCAGTGACCGGGCACTTATATCCCTTATTTCTGCATAATATGTATGGCAAAACCGCCATACTCACCGTCCAGATAAACATTTTTCAACCCGCCTTCATCCGTGTAGGCAGCGGTGTCCATGTTAAAAGAAAAACCCTTCTCTTTCAATTCTTCTACAGCGGCAGTCAAATCCGGGGTACGCATGGCGATATGGCCGTTTGTTCCCAGAAAAGGAGCCTTCATGCATTCAAAGTAAGGACCGCCGAATTCGGACTTCTGTCCGTGACGAGGTTCCAGATTAAACATCAAGCTCAGAAGCTGTGCCAGCTTTTCTGCTTCCTCTGCATTGGGGGTATTAAAACCAATATGTTCCAGTTCAAATTTATTTTTCATAGTTATACCTCTTTCTCTAAAATCTGAGTCAACGTTTTATATTCCATTTCCCAGATCCTTACATGGGGAACATCAGCAGCGCACCAGCTGTCAGGGCAAGCAACCGGATAAAGTACATAGGAATGGTAAATCTCCAGAACTCTGTGAGCTTGTAATTTCCAACACCCATGACCATGGCGGGCATACCGTCAATTGGCAGAAAATGACCACACCAGCCGGAAATAACAATTGCAACCGCAGCAGCAACAGGATTCAGACCCAGGTTGGTGCAGGTGGCTATGGCAAGAGGTGCGAAAACATAAACGGTGCCGATGGTGGAACCGGTAAGCGTTGCCAGCACGCTGGTAAGGATGCAGAAAGCAAACACCAGAACAAAAGGATTGATATTGCTGCCCAGCATATTAGCCACTGTTTCGCCAACAAGGTTTGTCAGTCCGGTGTTGCCCAGTGCATCGGCAATACCGATAACACCTGCAGACATCAGAATGATGGGGGAGCAGATAGAATCACGGATCTCTTTAAAGTTCATTACGCCGATCACCAGCAGAACAGCTACAGCCAGACCCGGAATGGCATAACCGGCATCTCCAATACTGCTTTGCAGGATCATTCCTATAACAGCTGCGATAAATACAATATAAGTTACATACTCTTTCCATTTGGGAAATGTTGCAGCAGCGGTTTCCTGAACCGTTGAATCCTGAGCTGCCTCTGTAATGGGGTGATCTGGAAGGGATTTGTACGCAAGCAGGCATCGCAGCAGAAAGCCCATGGAAAGAATAAAGTTTACCACTGTGAACTTTACCATAGAAACTTCAGCAAGCGCACCGGCGCTGTTAAGAACCGCCAGAACAATACCGTACTGCAGTGCTACATTCAGCGGAATCAAGGGGTGGTTAGCTGCAAATCCGGCAGTCATGACGACCTTGGATGGAGGCAGTTTTTTATTATAGGGAAGGGTAGAGAGAAGACCAATCGTTAATACATAGTACGCTGTGGAGCCGGTACCAAACAGGCTGCATCCCAGCATAACAATGAGGATCAGCATTAAATAGGCCTTGAAACCGCCCTTACTTGCCATATTGTACATGGCGTTCTTAAAAGTTGCGATAAAACTGGTCTTTTGCAGAGCCGCCATAATCGCCATAAAGGATGCAAGCATAACGATTGTGGAGTTGGAAAAACCTGCAAACGCGGTCTTAATATCGGCCACCCCAAAGATAACCAGAAGCAGACATGCAAGCAGAGGCGGTGCACCAAAGGGCAGTTTGTCTGTCATGACCAGAATAACCATGAATACAGTAATTGCAAGAGCAATAATCATTGGAAGTGTCATTTTATTTTCCTCCTTGTTTCTTAACAGCTGGTACTGGGTGCAAGCTTTAAGCTTTTTGCACAATTCAGTACGACTTTAACTTATATAAATTATATAGAATGCTGTATTCGGCAGCAATAAAAGAAGCCACCCTATATGTTTTATTTAGAAACGAGTTTAAAATATTTTAAATCTTTAGTAAAAATATGTTTATCTTTGAAACACAACTAAGGTAAGCGTACAATTTTGTTTCAAATTAAAACATTCTTAGAAGCAAAACACTTATTTCCAGAACTTAAAAGGCGGGACAAAAGCCCCGCCTGAACGTAACCGGAGGGTAATTATGCCTTGCGGCCGTTCACCATACGAACGGCGTAATCCATAGCGTTAACAAGGCTCAGTTCGTTACTGGTGCCTTTACCGGCCAGTGCAAATCCGGTGCCATGGTCCACGCTGGTGCGGATAATTGGCAGGCCAAGGGTGACATTGACACCCTCGACAGCCTTCCACATCTGTTTTTCCCTGTCATAGACAAAACCAACCGTCTTGAGAGGAATATGCCCCTGATCGTGGTACATGCAGACAATAATGTCGTACCAGCCGCCGAGAGCCTCAGAGAAAACGCTGTCCGGCGGAATAGGACCGATAGCGTTAATTCCTTCGGCCTTGGCAGTTTCGATGGCAGGCTTGATTTCCTCCATCTCCTCGGTGCCGAAAAGACCATTTTCACCGCAATGCGGGTTCAGTCCGGCTACAGCAACCCTGGGATTCTCAATTCCCATATCCTTGCAGGCTTTGCTGGCAATCTGGATAACCTCCAGAACTCGCGCTTTTTTGACCCGTTCGCAGGCTTCACGGAGCGAAACATGAGTAGAAATATGAACCACCCGCAAATCTTGGTGTGCCAGCATCATCGTGTACTTTTTTGTGTTGGTGTAGGCCGCATAGATCTCAGTATGGCCGTCAAAATGGGTGTATCCGTCAGATTTTTCACCATGGTAGAATTCCAGCGCCTTGTTCATAGACTCTTTATTCAGCGCATTGGTACAGGTAGCATCGACCTCACCGGACAGTGCCAGTTCGATCACTTTTTTAACGCACTGGAATGCAGCATTTCCGCCTGCCACACTGACCTGCCCGATGGGAAATGCTTTGACATCGGGAATCAGTTCCATATGCAGCACATCAATGGTGCCGGGGCTAAATAATGCTTCGCTTACCTTTTCACAGCGGTGAATCCTGATATCGGGACGGCCAACGAAATGGGCCGCCTGTTCGATCATCTTGACATCACCGACAACAATGGGGCGGCACCGGTCATAGACATCGGCATGGGCAAGCGCCTTGACAGTGATCTCAGGACCGTTTCCGGCAGGATCGCCCATTGTAATTCCGACAATTGGCTTTTCATTCATGGTCGTACCTCCTCTTTCTTAGTGCATACCTTTGGCTTTGTTTTCTTCAAGAACCTTGGTCAGAGCCTTGATGCCTTCCTCTGGCACCTGGTTGAACGGTGCACGGCAAGGTCCCACATCGTAGCCCAGCAGACGGGTTGCAGTCTTAACAATGGTGTTGGGGTTGCCATATTTGAAGCAGGCACGGAAACTCTGGATGCTTTCGTTGGCCGCCTTGGCTTCTTCGATTTTTCCTTCCATAAAAAGATCATAAATAGAGGCCATTGTGTGCGGATAGACGTTGGCGCAGCCCGCGATACCTCCGGTACCTCCTGCCAGAAGTGTCCAGATGATTAGCTGATCATTGCCGGACAAGGTGTAAAACGTTCCGTTAGTTTTCTTTTTTCCGGCGTCGATGTAACCCAGAATGTTGGTGAAGTTTCCGCTTGAATCCTTGACGCCTATAATGTTTTCAATCTCGGACAGACGGGCTACTGTGGCAGGAGCCAGGGCATTACCGGTGCGGGCAGGGATGTTGTACAGCACAATAGGCATATCAACCGCTTCAGCTACAGCCTTGTAGTGGGTGTACAATTCATCCTGGCTGGCAGCAGCAAAGCTGGGTGTGATGATGGACAGCACATCTGCACCGGCAGACTGTGCCATCTTGCTCTGCTCAATAGTCTCCTTGGTGGAAATGCAGCCGGTACCTGCATAGACGGGAACACGGCCATTACACTGCTCAATAACAGTTTCCAGTACAAGCTGCTTTTCCTGTCCGCTGAGTATATAGCCCTCACCGTTGGTACCAAAAGGGAACAGCGCATGGACACCATTGTCAATCATGCGGTCAACCTGGTGGCGCAGTTCGGCCACATTAATGCTTCCGTCCTCGTGCATGGGGGTGAGAATTGGTGGGATAATACCTTTAAGTTCAATCGCTTTCATGAAATTCCTCCTTATTTTTTATAAAATATTTTTACAGAATCTGTTTGTAAAGTGCTCGGGCATCCTCCGGGGTGACAGGGCGCGGGTTGTTGACCAACAGGCGCTGCACCTGCATACCGGACTCCACAAGGCTGTCCAGATCGCTCTCCGGCACATTAAATTCCTTAAGGCTGGTTGGAATGTCAAGGTGCTTAACAATCTGTTCCAGTCGGGTAATGATCCATGCGGATTTCTCGGCTGCTGTCTTGCAGGTTCTGATCTCATCATGGCAGCAGCGGTCATAGGCAGCTGCAAATCGTTCCTGACAAGCAGGCTCGTTAAAGCGCATAACCGGTGCCAGCAGAATGGCATTGGAAACACCGTGGGCGATGTGGTACTTGCCGCCCAAAGGATAGCTTAGGGCATGCACAGCAGTTGTTCCGCTGCCTGTGATTGCCAAACCGCCGTAATAAGCCGCAATCTGCATACGATTTTTTTCCTGCATTGCTTCAGGATCGTCACAGGCTTTTTCGATGTTATTAAAAATCAAATCCAGGCCTTCAAGCGCATAGAGATCGCTGAATGGGTTAGCCTTGTTGCTGGTAAAGCATTCGATGCAGTGTGCCAGTGCATCAACACCGGTTGCAGCTGCAATCTTGCGCGGCACATTCTTGATCATACGGGCATCCAGAATAACGTAATCGGCAATCATATTTTCGTTTACAATGCCAACCTTAAGCTCTTTTTCAGGCACGGCAACAATGGCATTGGGGGTGACCTCCGCTCCGGTACCGGCGGTAGTTGGGATCAGAATAATGGGCACACACTTTTTGGCACGTCCCGGCTCATCGAGCAGTTCCTTGACGCCGTACTCATCGGTAACAAGCACGCTGGCCAGCTTGGCTGCATCCATAACGCTGCCCCCGCCGCATGCAACGATCATATCAGCTCCGCTTTCCTTGAATTGATCGACCAGCTTCTGAACTGCTGTATAGCTTGGCTCCGGCGGCAGGTCATCCAGTACATAATAATCAGCTCCGGACGCCTTCACTGCCTCTTCCGGCAGAGAAAACAGGCCGGCATTCTCGATACCCTTATCGGTAAACATCGCCACACGCTTAACCCCGTTGGCTTTCAGGATCATTGTGATGTTTTCCATTGCGTTTTCACCGCCATAGACGGCATGGGGCATTTTTAAGTTGTAGGTGGTAAGCATATTTAAAGCCTCCTTGGTTTGTGTTGAGTATCTGTATGTCCGGGGGGTATAACCCGCAGATGATCAGTGGCTTTGGGCTGCAGTCGGATTATACACTCCCATACTTTCACGCTTATGGCCCAGGATATCCTGCTCTTCAAAGCGAATGTACTTAATACCCTGACGGGTGCGTGCGGCATAGGCCAGATGCAGCATGCCGTCACGGCTCTGCATAATGTACGGATATTCATACTGTTTGTTGTTAGTTTTATTCTCGTCACCTATGAAGCCCTCGCCCCGCTCCATCCAGCGGATAATCGGGAAAGTCAGGCCCCCGTCCTCAGACAAGGCAACTGCCACCGGACAACGCAGGCCGGGCCAAGCGGCTTTGCCGGGCTGGGGAGTTGGCGTGCATGTAGGATTATGTGCAATGGCGATACGGCCGCTCTGCAGCTTGACGGCGCTGATGCTGGAGTTGTTGTTGGGCAGCGGAGTTGGCGCCGGTTCACTCCATGACTCACCCCAATCAAAGGATTCGCTGCGGTGGATGCGGTAAGCCTCGCGGTTGCGCATGAAAGCGACCAGATGACCAGGTTCCAGCTCAATGACATTGGCATGGACATGGCCGTTGCTCTTAGGCATCATTACCATACGCCACGTCTTTCCCTTATCGTCCGATATCCGAAACGCACTGGGATCACCGGAGAGACCGTCGGCAGAATCGGTGCAGAGCCAGTTGGAAAATATCCAGCGGCCGTTGGAAAGAATCTGAATAGGTTGCCTGCAGAAAGTACCTTCTTCCGGGAAAACCGTCTCATAAGGCCCCCATGTTCTGCCGCCGTCGGTACTCTTCTGGCAACGAACCACTGCAGTAAACTGCATATTGTCCTTACCCTCCTGACGGTCCAGCTGAGCGGTATACATTGCCCAGACAGCATGATCGGGGCCGTAGAACAGGGAAGGGTTCTGCTCACTGCGGGAAGGATCATTGGAAATATCAACAATGGGAAGCCATACCGGACTGTCTTTGGGCAGAACAGAGCAGATGATGTGTATATCTGCACTGCCCTCGTAGGTACCTGCAAACCAACAGCACAGCAGATCGCCGTCAGGCAGCTCTACCATAGCAGGAGCATGTGCAGTAGGATAACCGCCGGTGGGAAGCAACGCCTCGCACGTGCCCATCTCCTCATTCTCATAAACGGTTCCATCCCAGGTCAGCCCAGGAAGTTTTGCGTATGCCATATCTTTTCCTCCAATTTTATGTTGCTGCTGCAGCAGATGCAGCATTACTTAGTTTCGGGCAATTCGCACTGCCAGATCGGTCAGAAGGCTTTCCTGTCCGAAGCCGCCTGATTTGGTGATGATGTGCCGGGTACAGCCGTTGTAGGTGAAGCTGGCCAGTACAACTCCGCTTTCCAGCTCGCAGATCGGTTCCAGTTCTCTGACGCCGACACTGCTCATGCATTGCAAAAGAGTATCGCCGCCGGTCAGCAACAATGTTCCCAGGGAAGGACTTGTGAAAATTGAGCCCAGCAAATGGCCCAGACTGCCAACAATGCGCACACGCAGAGTCTCCCTGTCAATGCCCAACCCGGCTGCGTAATCCGCAGTCGGCTGGTTGCCCCCCCAGTCATTGGTTTCAATGATGCAGTGAGGATTAACGGCCAATGTTTCCTCAATGCGTGTTAATTCTGCTTTTCCCTCATTGCTCTGCCAGTATCCGGGGTCCAGTTTCTGACGCGGGGTCAGGCGCAGGCGGGTGAATCCTGCATTTTCAGCTCTGTCAAGCTGAGCCAGTGTAATAGGATTGACGCTGCCGCAGACGACTAACAGGCGCGGGTCGAGCTCCGGAACAGGACAAGGTGTTTCCGCGGCAATGCCGAGCAGTTCAGGCAGTACTGCTCCAAAACCGGCACATCCTGCCATGATGTGCAAACCACCTTGATTGAGCAGCTGATAACCCGTTTGGTAAAGGTCAGCGGCATCAGCCGCATCAAACACAAGAATACCTTTCTCCTGAGGCACGTTTTTGCCTGCTGCCAGAGCAGGAAAACTTCTGGCTGGCAGATTGCACTGTTCGGCAATCAGTTCGGTTATAACTGCGTGCTTTACCGGATCAAACGGGTCGATACCAAAAGGGCTTTCAGTCACTGGTACGCCATCCACATAGTGGACGCCGCCGCGGGTTATCCGCCCAGTCTGAGGGAAGGCCGGCAGGAACGGCAGATAGCTGCATCCACTGGATTCCAGCACAGCTGCCAACTCTGCACCGATGTTGCCGCGCAGCGCTGAATCGGTCTTTTTATAAATATAGCTAACACCGGCGCGTTGGGCGCGTTCAGTCAGTCTGGCAACCGCGTCATAGGCTTGGGCAGCGGGCAGATGGCGGGTCTCGGTATCCACGACCAGCACCTTCGCCTCGTGGGCAGTAAAATCCACCTCAGGCTCCACCACCACCCGTGTCCTGATCCCACGGGCGGCAAACTGCACACCGGTATCCAGTGCGCCGGTAAAATCGTCCGCAATAATCAAAAGAAGGATCATGCGTTTCCTCCTCTCTGTTTTTTCTACCCGGCAATTTGTGGCCGGGACAGCTGCTTTTTGTTCTGTGCTATCATTATGCCCTATTTTGTGACGCTTTGCATCGAAAAAAACCAATAAATTCGTTACACTTTTAAACAGTACGGAATATTTTAGTGAACTTATTTACAAATCGTTTCAAAAAGCAACTTATAAGTGATGCTTTTTGCACAATGTTCTGCTATAATAGTCTCAAAAATAAACGGAGGAATTTTCTATGGTCGAAACACGCACCCGTATTTTAGGGATTGCCCCCTATGAGGGCATGCACAGCGCAATGGAGCGCGCGGCACAGGCTTACCCGAATGTACAGCTGGATGTTTATACCGGCGACCTTGATGAAGGGGTTGCCATTGTAAAACGCATGACGCCTAACGCTTACGACTGCATTATCTCCCGGGGCGGCACAGCGACGCTGATCCGCCAGGTAACCGACTTACCCGTGGTCGAGATTCACCTTTCGGTCTACGATGTGCTGCGCGCCATGAAGCTTGCCGAAAACTATTCCAATTTGTACGCCATCGTCGGGTTTCCCAGCATTACAGAACCGGCACACACTCTCTGCGATTTGCTGGGCTACAATCTGGATATTTTAACAGTTCACAGCGCCGATGAAGTCACCCATACACTGGAACAGCTTAAACAGGGCGGCTACCGTATGGTTGTCTGCGATATGGTCACCCACACCATCGCCCGGCAGATGGATCTGGACGCTTTCCTGATTACATCGGGTGTAGAGAGCCTGCACACTGCCATTGATCAGGCGTTGGACATCAGTCTGTGGTTCGGCCGTTTAAGGCAGGAAAATATGTTCCTTCGCAGCATTACTCAGGATCAAAACGGCTGTGTGGTGGTGCTGGACACCAACGGGGCCATATTCTACAGCAATCCGGCAGAACTGTCCGCCGGGCTGTCCGAGGCTCTGCGCACTCATCTGAATGAAGTGCCAGCCAGCGGATCGCTGAAATTCTACCGCATTGAACGGGACCAGTTATACAGCATCACCGCTCAGACATTGCTGATGAATACTGAGCGCTACTGTTTATTCTATTGTGTTCCGTCCCGTATTCCGCTCCACTCTCACTGGGCGGGGCTGCGCTCCATGAATAAGGGTGAATGTGAATATCTGTTTATGAACAGTTTTTACAGTATCAGCGGAGCTATGGGAACACTGGATACGGAAATTCAGACGCTGGCAGCCGTTCGCCAGCCAGTTATGATCAGAGGTGAGCCCGGAACCGGAAAAGAACAGATTGCCCGGTTTCTGTATCTCCATAGTTCCCTGGCAAACAAGCCCTTTCTGCTGGCTAACTGCGAGCTGATGAACGATAAGAGCTGGGATTTTCTGCTCAACCACTACAATTCACCACTGAATGCGACCGGCAACACAATTTACTTCCAGAATTTTGAATTGATACCCGAAGCACGTGCACTGGAACTGCTGGCCGCCATTCAGGAAACGGGTCTTGCCCGCCGGGTGCGGCTGCTGTTCTCCAGTGTCTGCCGCGACAGTGAGCCAGTTCCTGATGTGGTACGCCGCTTCAGTGCCAAGCTAGGCTGCCTGACGCTGAATCTGCCATCATTATGCAGCCGTTCCGATGAAATCCCCTCCCTGGCAAGTCTCTATCTGGGCAGCCTGAACCTTGAACTGGGCAAGCAGATTTCAGGCTTTGAGCCCCGGGCTATCGAGATGCTGCGTCAGTACGACTGGCCAAACAATTATACGCAGTTTAAACATATACTGCAGACGCTGGCCACATTGACAGCCTCGACCTATATACGAAGCAGCGTAGTGGCGGAGCTGCTGTCCAAAGAGCGTTTACTGCGCCGCAGCTGCGGCTCTGCTGCCGCCTCTGTGAATACCGATCACACGCTGGAGGAGATTATCAGCGAGGTGATACAGCAGACGGTCGCATCCAACAACGGCAACCGAGCGGCTGCCGCACGTAAACTGGGTATCAGCCGCACGACGTTATGGCGCTACTTAAACAAAAATGAGGATGCCCAATAGAAAAAGCAGTTTTACAGCATATTTACGCTCCCGGCAATGTCATTTCTCCAATACAAAAGCCCTCCGATTTTGCTTCGGAGGGCTTTTGATCATTTACGGCAATCTTGTTTCTTAATCCTCAAAGGGATACTTAATTCCCCACTGCCTTCTCAATTCATCCATAACTTTCATAACCTTCAGAGTGGTCTGGTGAGGCATCTGGGGGCACTCTGTCCAGCCATTTTTTATAGCTTCTGCACTGGCTTGAATCTGATATTCATATCCTGAAATCTGTTCAGGCCGGGTGTGGGTTTCAATCAGATTCCGGTCCTTATCATACACACGGATGGTTTCAAAATTATTTACATTTTCAACAACAAGATAGCCCTTTGTCCCGTAAATAACCCCCTGCCTGTCAGATATCACGCGGAGAGAGCTGTTGAGTATAGCCATTTTCCCGCCGGGATAGCACAGGGTAATACTGCTTTGTGCATCCACTCCTGTATCTGTTTTAATTACAGCGGAATGGATCTCTGATATGTCATCTCCAAAGACAATAGAAGCAAAGGTAAGGGCATAAACACCTACATCTAAGAGGGCTCCTCCGGCCAGTTCCGGCATCATAAGCCTGGGCTTGTGGGATATCAGGTAGCAGAGATTGCCTGTAAGGGTCATGGGGTCTCCAATAACGCCTGACTTCAACACCTGTTTCAAAGTTTCAGCCATCGGCATATAGCGGACCCACATGGCTTCTGTAATCATTAAATTTTTGCTTTCTGCCAGAGAAATCATTTCCTCTGCCTGGGAAGCGTTGGCAGCAAAGGCTTTTTCACAAAGAACATGTTTTCCATTTTCCAGGCACAATTTGGCATTGCTGCAATGCTCAGAATGAGGAGTAGCAATATATATCAGTTGAATGTCCGGATCATGCACAAGCTCTTCATAGGTTCCATACGCCTTTTTTACAGAAAAAACCTTTGCAAACTCCTCCGCCTTTTCCAGGCTTCTGGAAGCAACTCCGTACAATTCCACCTGAGGCATCTGTACCATAGTCTTCGCCAGGATTGATGCAATTCCGCCTGCTCCCATAATTCCTATCTTCAATGGCTCCATATCTCATACCTCCATATATGTATCTCGTTTATTTATTCAGTATAACACACCAATGCCGCCTGTACAATCATTCTTTCCCTGTCTCCATGGCAGGTTGACAGGGTAATGACAGAGGTCTGTTCCCCAAGAGAGACGGGGATGTTATAGAGAGAATGAGCCTTCATGTTGTTAATAAATTCATGTTTCTGCACTGGACTGGAAAATTCGGTCTGATAGCATTCCAGATCTTCCTCAGCTCTTATCTGGCAGGAAAAAACAACACCTTCATACCTCTTTCCCTGGTAATAGATGTGAATAAGCTTATGTTTTTCGTAAAAGTCCTTATTTTTATAGTATTTTAAATCGGAAAACATAGAGCCGTTTTTCATATTGTGTCCGAAAATGACCGTATTTTCTTTATTTATTTGTTTTTCTTCTCCTTGCACAAACAGGCTGCCGCATGGATTTTCAGTTCCCTGAAAGGTATGATTTAAATAGTAGCCCGGCCGGACACTTTTTACCACTGGATAATTTATCGAAGTGCCGGGGATAGAAAGCCAGAATATATAGTCAGAATTTATTTGCTTTAACCTGTCTTCAAATAAAACTGTCTGACGGTGATCCACATTTTCTTCAAACTTAGTTGGATCTTTCCACAAAATGTAGTTGAGCTCCCGGTATTCCTCACTTCCTTCCCGGTATTCATTAATATTTGCCGATAAAAGCAAACCAAATCCCACAAAACCGAATAACAAGAAGATTGACAAGAAGTGTTTTGTTCTGCCGTACTTTAATCTTATGCTCTCTTTAAACTTTTTTGAAATTCGTTCTGTTCCATGGGTTTCCATTGGCCTATTGTATTTTTCTTTCTGCTCCATACTCTTTTTCGCTTCACATTTCACCTTTTACTTTATTCTTCTATTTTTTACCTCCTTCTTTTCTTTTGTTTACACATATGGTTAGAAGGAATCCAAAAAGACAAAGAGCCATTCCAGAAATCCAGAATCCTATTGGAGTCTTATCTCCAGTTTTTTCTCCACGTTTTCCCGTCAATTTTCCATAGGCCATCTCCAGCCATGCCGGATTAAAAGCGGGTTTACTGTAGTGAGCTGTAATATTACCTTCTTTTAGAAAATCTTCCGGAGTATGAATTTCTGGTTTTGGCTTTGATCTTGGCTCCGGCTCCTCCAAACCAGATTCCTTTAAATCCATCATAGTGACATCTAGTATTCTGTCTTCCTTTGGAACGATAAATTTCACATCAGCAGCAAAAAGATACCCTTTTGGCGCTTTTACTTCTTTTAAAAAATAAGTTTTTCCGGCACCTAATATTCCAGTAATATCAACACTTCCACCTTTTGTTTCAAAATCCTGTATGGCCACATTTCCCCATTCATCCAAAACCTTGAGTATGGCGCCTTTTACCGGCTTTCCTTCTGAATCTACCTTGTTAAACCTCACCTTTGTAGTATCATTTCTCATTTCAATTATATCAATATCTCCATTCTTACTTATTAAAAATGGAATTGAATCAGAATATACATATCCGGTTTTAGGCATTTCTTCACAAAAATAATATGTCTCTCCGGCGTTCAGCTTTGCGAGGATTTGATGAGGTTTATCAGAGGATACCCATTCTTCTATTAAATTTCCTGCACTATCTTTTACACTCAATTGATTTCCTGGAAGTTCATTCTGACCTGTTATTGCCTTTTTTGAGAATATTGCATGAGTTGGTTTGTCTACCATAATTACCGTATCCTTGTTTCCGTTTAAACTGACCGTAAAGTGAGTATCTTCTGCATAAGCATAGCCGTCTGTTGGCTGGATTTCATGAAGCCAGTAGCTTTTTCCGGCCTCTAACTGGCCTTTCAATTCTTCAAACTTCCTTTCTGTTGTGAAAATCAAATCATCACCGGTTTTTAATCCATTTTCATTACGCAAAGCCTTTGTCGGGTTTTTATCTTCATGTAATATCTGGAGCGTACTCCCTGGTAACTGCCGTTCAGCCTCTGATGGAGTTCCAATCGGAGAGCCGGCAAGTTTCCTGATCTCAACTTCTGTCTTTTTATCTTCCATGGTAATGGTGACTGTTTCCGGCTCTTTAGGTACCGTAAAGGTAATTGGATCATGATAGGCATATCCGGCCGGTGGCTCTTCTTCTACGAGTTCGTAAGTTCTTCCGGCTATTAAGATTCCGATTAAAACCATCGGCTTTCCGTCCGGGGTAAATTCTTGGATCACGGCATTGGTATCCTTCTCCCGTACCTGGAAGCGGCCTCCTGTCAAGACTGCTCCTGTTTCTTCATCCACTTTTAAAATCTTTACCTCTGTTTTTTTGTCCTGCATCATAATGGCCGACCGTGTCCCGCTGTCTTTCAAAGTAAAGCGGATCTCCTTTTCATAAGCGTAGCCAACGGGGGACTGTTCTTCCCGGATTATGTACTCCTTCCCTGGGGTGATCAGCTTAGCTGGAATAAGTACTCCCTCTCCTTCCTTTGTAAATTCATAAATAACACCCTCTGTCTCTGCATCAATGAGGAGAAAATGCCCTCCTGAAAGTTCTGCTCCAGTGTCCTTATCCGTTTTTGAAAAATATAACTGTATTGGCCGGTCCTCCATATCCACGTTGTCAACCACTCCGGAAGCATTGATATTAAAACCATAGATTCCACTTATCTGGCTTTCCCCGTCACTGTAGGCTGTGGATTCTGTCAGCCGGTAGTTTCCTCCTGCCGTTAAAATCTCCCGGACTATTTCATCATTTAAGTTGTTTTTAAATACCGCACTTTGGGAAGTTCTTGTGATTTTCCCGGTTATAACACCTTCCTCCGACTCATAACCAGATCTTGGCTCCTGAAGGATCTCATAGCCGGTTCCATAGGGCAGACCCGCAAAGGTAATAAATCCGTCACCGGTCAGTGTTATGCTGCCCTCACCCTTAATTCTGCCTTCCTTTGATCCGCTGTAGGCCTGGTATCCAGTCAAGGTGTTTCCAGCCTGGCCTGTGAACCTCACTCGGTAAGTGAACTCATCTGCCTGGTTTTTTCCAGTACCAGTCAATTTGTTTATGATGGTAAGGGAGCCGTCCGGGACAATGGGATTTGTCAGCGTGGTTTGCTTGGTAACAGCATCTGCATTTGTCTCAAAATAAGCTTTTATCTGTCCACCCTCATCACCGGACACTACGGCCATCACATCAACGGTACCGCTTTCATGATCTGCCACATCGGCTAAGTTCCAGAGGATCGTTCCATTTAATTCCCTGCCGTAGTCTGTGGAACGTAAATATTCCAATCCTTCCTGAAGGACCACCTTGATCCGGATATCTGCCGGATAGCTGTAGGGATTATGATAGGCTACCGTGTATTTAATCACGCTGCCCTTTTTAATTGCATGATCTTCAGCTCCTGCGCTGCTTGTTACTTTCGCAATGGAAACCTCCCTGATCACTGGATTTTGAATGGTATAATCATGGGTTTCCTCATGAATTGTCCAGCTTGCAAGGATGTTACCGGCATCGTCCGTCAGCTCCTGTGTGGTTTCTAAGTAGGTCCTGGAGGGAATTTCATAAGTCCCAGCTTCATCAAGATAGATCCGCTTTGTTTCTTTTTGGGATGCTTCTGTTCTGCCATCGGAATACCTGGTGTTCTCCGTGATCTCATACAAGTGGCCATCTATAATACCGTCTTCTGCGGTTATTCTCTGTGCGCTTCCTGATCCGATGATTGGGGGAAGTTCCGTTCCGGTATCCAGATCTTTTAACATGGTATAGACTTTGACAGGGACCCTTCCGGTTACGGTAAGGGCATTAATAGCACCGTTTTCACTTGCCAGCTTTAAGATGCTAAAGCTGTTTGAAACATTCTGGATTCCGGTTCCTGCCTGGTTTACGGTAAATACCACTGGTTCTGAAAGGGCATATCCGGGTGGAGCCTTTAGCTCCTCCATGATGTACACTCGGTTGGCGGACAGCTTCTTGGTCAGTGTAAAACCATTGGAGCCGGAAGTTGCCTGTTCAATGGCTTCTCCCTGTTTTTGGTACTCTCCGTCAATGGCCACTGCTTCGTATACAGCGATTTCAGCCCCTTCCACAGCCATTCCTGTATCAAAGTTTGTTTTCTTGAATTGAATGCTGGTAGGCTTATTCTCAACTTCACAGGTATAGCGGGTTTCTTCTCCGGTCTCTTTTCCGTCAAATTGAAATTTGATTATCCCACCGGAAATCTGGTAAAATTCAGGCGGTGATATTTCTTCCATGGTATAGGTATGCGGCTTTATGGTTCCATTTGTCTGCACCTGTCCCACCGGCAATCCGGTAAGTTCTGCTGTCCCTTTTGTTCCGGTTGTCATATACCAGACGGCTCCGGTATCCCAATTAATCACTTTAAATCTGGCATGTTCCAGTCCTTCCCCGGTATCAGAAGCTTTCTTTATGATCTCCAGCTTGCCAATGGTAGGGACATTGACAATCCGGTAAACAGGAACCTTTTCTGCTCCCACAACGATTTTTACTGGTTCTATCTTTTGCATATAGGCTGGTGGCTTAACTTCAGCCATATAATAAGTTCCGTAAGGGATCTTATTAATCCGGTGAGGCTTTAAATCTCCTACCGAAAATCCCTCTAAAACATTTCCGTTAAACCGGTCCTGCTCGGTGTATCTTCCATCTGATCCAGATATCCAGCGCTCAATCAGATGGCTTTCATCTTCCACCAGATTTCCATCTTCATCTGCCCGGTAAAGGGCCAACTCAGCACCCTCTGCCGCATAGTCCCTGATTCCGTCTGACACTACCTTTAAGACGTTGATGAACTTTTCCTCATTTTTAAAGCTGATTCTCTGCACATCTCCTGTTTCTGTTAAGACTACGGCCTTGGGATCAGGCGTTTCAAATCCATAAGGGACTGTTTCTTCCACCAGGATATAATTTCCTACCTTTTTTCCGCCTTTTTCTGCATTCAGTGGCAGATAATCAATCCGGTGCAGTCCCTCTAACGTGTCATAGCTTTTAACTCCGCCCGATTCCTGATAGTTAAACTGGTATTCAAAGATCAAAGGCAGTTTTCCATTGGTATCCAGGGAGCCGTTTGTTACATTCCGGTAAATGGTGATCCGGATCGTCTTTCCGGAATCCGTGTTCCAGGTCTGGGTAACTCCTTCCCCATTTCCGGTCCGGAGGCTTTCCATGCGCTCCGCTGTCCGTTCTCCTTCCTTTGTGTACCAGGTAAGGGAAATAAGATCCTCTCCTTTTTCCCGGTAGGCTGCCTCAAAATCCATGATAAAACTGGACTGATTCTCTCCCAGGCCAAAGAAATCCTTTAGGTGTTCCATAAAGCCGGTACTTTTTAAGGCTTTTTCCGTATACTCTGATAGATCATTGGTAGTCCAGGCTGCCACCTTCTTTTGCTCATCATAAACCGGCTTTCCATCTTCCATGATTATGTTTCCATTGCTGTCTGTTTTGGCCTCGTAAAGAGCCAAGCCCGCCTGATGGCTGTTTGGGAGTGGCACTTTATTTCCAGTGCTGTCCTCGTAATACTTATAAACTTCCAGCTTCGTATGGTCATTTTTTAGGTTAATGGTCTGCACTTCTCCAGTTGCCCGGATGGAAACTTCCATGGAGTTGGGGATATATCCGCCTGGTGCCTTTTTTTCCTCCAGGATATAATCTCCAGCCGGGATTCCTTCCCAATATTTCGGGGTTCCGTCTGTAATCCAATCGGCGGTAATCGTCACCGGGGTATTATCAGAGGAGTTTTCTACGGTCCATTGCGCCGGGGTGGTTTCTGTCTTTACCAGGTAATAACCCTTGGGATAGGTTTCACTGTCTGTGGTGTAAATCCGCTTTGCTTTATAGAATGCTAAATGCGCTCCTGAAACCTGGCTGTAACCATAGGCTCCCTTTGGTTCTGTAACCGTAAGCCCTTCCTGGTAATCACTGATCACCTTAAGCTTGTACTGCTCCGGTGCATCGGTCTTGACAACCTCCACCTTGATTTTTTCATCTTCCATACCGGTACGCTGAACTTCCCTTTTTTCGAAAACGGTAACTCCTTGTGGAAGACCCTTGGCATAACCGGATGGGGGCATCACCTCCTCCATAATATAAGTTCCTGGGATAACTCGTTTTAGCATATCTGCCTGTCCCACGGTCATGTCTGCCTGAAACGGATCGTTTGGATAAGTTTCTCCGGTAATCCAGGTGTTTTCCATGATCCAGGATTCTCCCTGGCGGTGATAAAGCTTCGGATCGTCTGTTACGTTCTCATCTGCTCCAACAGCTTCCATGCCCGCCTGATTATTGATCCGGTAAGCAGCCTTATTATAGGCTGAGAGGAGATCGTCATATTGATAGCGGACATAATCTCCGTCAATGTCATAGATTGGCGTTCCTTTCTTATAGATCTGCTCTGACCTCTGGTAATACTCCGGTAGGCCATGGTCATTTAAGACTGGATTCAACCGTTTGACCAGGTTGTTTCCGTTATAAATTCCCGTCATATATTCCTGATCCGTATCTGCGTTTATAGAAGCAATCCGGAAGGTTTTTATCTTTTCCCTGGCAATGACCGCCCCTGTTTCCGTTTTAGAAACCTTTACAGGCCACACCTGGAGCTTTTCTCCTTCTTTGGCGTAGGCCATGCCGGTAGTTGGATTCACATATGCATCCCGGTTTCCATCATTGTCCAAGTGGTACATCGTAGTTCCGGAACTTAGAGAAAATATCTTATCTCCTGCAAGATACCTGGCGGCTGTCAAATCTCCTCCAGTCAGCTCAAACACGGGCTGTCCGGCCTTTAGCACATAGATGGATTCCTGATTCTTCACCTGAACCTTGTTTCCATTCCGGTCATAGCCATAGAGCTTCCCACCGGTTCCGGTTTCCGTCACCTTCAGCCCTCCAAGAGAGTAAAACAGGATATCCGTGTCCTCCCGGTCTATGGTTTCATAGGTCCAGGTTCCTTCTCCCGTTTCTCCCTTTAAGCTTTCTTTAGGATCTTCTTTGCGGATAAATTCAACGGTATTTCCTGCGGAACCTTTCAATACTTTAATAGACTGGACGTTGTTATTCCGGTCCCTGACCACTTCTACGCCTTCATAACCATGATCTCCGCTGTCTCCGTTTTCCTTGATCTCTATGGCATCGTAAAGGGCCATCTGCGCCCCGGCCACGTAGCGGTTTTGATCATCCGCCGTATCCAGTGGCCTGGATATCAGGCCGTAACCGGCAAATACGCCATCTATGTAGACTGGCTCTGCATCTTCCCCGGCTGTCTTCCTGGACTCTAAATATTCTAAAGTCCCTTTGTACCAGCCATAACCTAAGTACGTCCCGTTTTTATAGGCAAACTCCAGGTTGTCGCCTCCGTATTTCTGCTTTAGCTCCAGCTCGGTTCCGGTCAGCCTGGTATCGGTCCGGTAGGTGACGGTATGATCCGTATCTTTGATCTTTGAAACCTCTAACCGTACCGGGGTATTGCCTATGTAAATCCTGGCCGTATCGGTGACTCTCTGGGAACCTTCCTCTTCCTGGTCCTCATAAATGGCTGCAGCCACCCGACTGTCCCTGTCTCCTTCCAGATAATAAGTCGTCTGGTCAGAATAGACTTCAATGGCTACCGGCTTTGTCCTTACATATCCGGCTGGCGGCTTGATCTCAACAAGGACATAGGTTCCGGCTCCAAGAGGCTGGGGCGTGATCAAATACCCCGTGTTCTGATCCTGGAGGGAGGTGTTGGGTAAATCATCCTCTCTGGCCTGAAGGGCGTCCCTGATGGTTGTAAACGCCTCAAACGCTCCCGTTCTTCTTCCTTGCTGATCGGTAAGGATTACCTGTTCCGATTCCTTACAGACTGGCGTTCCTGCCGGTACAACTCCACTAAAGATTTCCCCGGCCGGGTTGATGTTTCTGGCTCCCATGGCTTCTAAAAATTCCTTGGAGCCTTCAATCCGGGTATCTGTTTCATAGAACTTCACCAAGCCATCCGTGTTCTCTCCATCTTCTCTAGTGGCTGCATAAAGGGCAAACAAGGCTCCGTCATGAAAAATATTTTCTCCAGTTTCTAAGTCCAGCTTTTCAATCCGCAACCGGCTGGTATAAAAAGTATTCCGGTATTTGCGGTAGGCGTAGCCTTTGTAACTTGATGTGCCATCCCCGTTTTGCATGGTATCGGCTGTTTCATTGGCTGGCTCTGTGACCGTCCATGGCACCAGCATAGGAGCATATTTCCCGTCATAGGCCGTCTGCACCCCCTCCATGGCTGCCACTCCATCCCGGTAAATCTCACCATCTCCTAAAGGAAAGGAAACACTGTCATATATTTGTTTGTCTTCTGAAATGGAGCCATAACGGTAAATCTTCTCCACTCCGTTTGTCTCATAAGTAGAGCCATTGGCGGTCCTTTTTCCGGCATTTCCATCGTCAGCCAGATAATGACTGCCAGGATTTCCTCCAGCCTCTGCCGGAGCAACCAGGGTGTTATAATAATTTTTGACCGGATCATTGGCTCCCTGGGTAATGATAAAATGTCTGGATAGCTTATCAAGATCTAAACCGTAGGGATAAATTTCATAATCACCAAGCCGGTTATGCGCCCGGATGACATACTTTCTTAAATCTTCCCCTCCTTCCTCCGGCCACTCCTCATTAAACCGGATGTGATATTTTGCGGAAAGCTGGGCAACGGTATTGGCTGTGCTGTAACGGTAATAACCAGCCAGCTCTTCCGGGGTCTGATCTGACCCTGCTTTTCCCCCTTCATAAACAGCCGGAAGTTCCATCTCCTTTGGAGCATCAGTCTGATAATGCTTATTATAGAGATCTCCTAAGTCTTTATTGAAGGGCTGCTGTTCCACGGCCACATAGGTTCCGTAGGGAAGGTATTCCGATATTCCGTAGGTATAACCGGCCCCCGGATCTTCCTGATCAGCACTTAAGGTGGTTGCATCCTGATCTTTTCCTCCGTCTATATCACTGTCCCAGTCAATGGCATATATCTCATCAAGGTCATAGGCAAAGAACGGTTTTAAATAGTTTTCTGCCTTTTTGATTGCTTCTGAAAGGGCCTGATCGTAAATTTCATCCGAATAGGCTTTTTCCCCTGAAGCGCTTTCTCTCTCCCCAGCCTGGTTTTCATTTACCAACTTTTTTACTTCATCATCTAAGTACCATGTGATGGCAAACTGGCGGACGTAATCAGACCGTAATGCGTTATCTGATGCCAGATTAGAGGTATTGATACTGTTTTTTATGTCTGAATTGTTATGGATGGCCGGATACTGCTTTTCTGCTCCTCCGGTTGCAAACAAAAGCTGCTTGATAAAAGCAAAGGGTTTAAAGGAGGTACTTTCATGTTCAGTTTGATCCAATTGATCATTGTTGGCCAATTTGATAGCATCAAAAAACTTTTCATAATTGTAGCCTGTAACCTCCCGGTCATTTCCAGATTCATTCTTCACCTTTTGAACCATTTTTTCCAAGACTGCCGTATAGCCGGAGTTCTGATCGGCGTTGATCTGTCCATCCGTATAGCCATAAAGCAACACATTCGCAATGGCAGCCTGGTTGGAATTTCTTCTAAGAGGACTGGCCTGGTAATCTACTCTGGTAAAGAGCTTTTGAACCTTTTCCGGGAATGATGCCCGGTATGCTTGGATATCCACCATATTTCCGTTCCGGTCCTGCCAGCTCACTACTCCATCCTCTGACCTGTATAGCCGTTCTAAGTTGGATTTCAAGTAAACCTTAAAGCGGAAGTTCTTTAAATACTTGGCATTATCCTCCGTTCCTCCCCCGCCCAGAGTATAGCGGTCCTCATGGCCGGTTCCTGCGTAGGTGTTATTTTCATATGTTCCATCTTCCTTTAAAGAAATATCCTTTGTAATCTTGACCTTTTGCATGATGGGCCGTTCTACAACAGATGTTTTATTTACACGTGTTCCGCCATCTGCAAAGGTCTGATTCCGATCATAACGAAGGATCACTGATTCTATGTAGGTCCCTGACCCAGTCATGTTTGGAGTGGCAGAGATATTTCCGAAACTTCCGGCATATTCTTCCGGAGTGGTATAGGTTCCTTCTACAAAATCATCCTGATACGTGATTTTAAAGTTGATAGAAGAGCTTTCTTCCTCTCCCTCTATATCAATGATATAGCCTGTCCCGTCATAAACGGCATTCACTGGTACGTCCACGTCTTTTAATTCATAACCAGGAGCGACTTGAATCTCTCCTTCCACCATAATTGTCTTCACGCTGCCGTCATGGTTTCTAAGTGGTTCCCCAGGACTGTATACCCAGTAGGTACGCTCCGGGCTTTCTATCATGGTTATGACAGATAAATCCTCCGGATAAACCGCTGTTTTCTTTGATAGTTCTCCTGCACTTACTCTGGCATAGGTCACAAATCCGGTTCCATTTTCCTTGTAATCGTCAAGCTGATTCTGGGTATAGGCTGTATAAAGATAGCCGTTCACTGTGGTTCCGTTTACATCGTATTTCATGTCCCGTTTTATGTAGAGAGTCCTGTCTGCTTCATCATAAACACTGGCTGATACTAAGCTTCCCACCCGGTAGGAATAGAGGATGTTGGCTTTCCCGTCCCTGATCTCTTCTACTTTTAAGCAGTTAAATACGGAAAGTCCGGCGGTCTCCATTCCATCATAAAGACTGATGGACTGTTCCTCAAAGGTATCTCCGGTAAGAGGAATCTGCATCCAGGGGGCGCCTTCGTCTGGCTCCTTAAAGGAAGCTTTTTTAAGTGCTGCATTGGCATCCTCTAATAAGTCTCCAGTAACTTCCTTATCCCGAAAGGTTGGAATGGTATAGCGCAGTCCATTGTCTGGCCGGACAGCGGTGTAATCATACTCTGGTGCGGATACTCTGTTTACCAGAGCTGTTTCTCCGTTTGGAAGTAAAATGCTGTCTCCAACCTTTGCCGGTACTGGTGATCCGTTTATGATCACCCGGTCCTCTACTTCTCCGGCCAGGGCGGTTTCCTCCCTGGTGACATACTCGGTATGGGTACCGTTTGGATCTTCCACCACCTCACTTTTGGTGATGAAAAAGGAGGCTCCCTCCGGTATGTTTTGGGCATAAATCTGATATCCGCCTATGGTTCCACTGCTTGTTACGGAAAAGGTGTTGGCTCTTTTCACCCGGTCTGTTTCTATTGCTCCAGCAGATACACTTCCCTCTGCCGATGGATTCCCTCCGGCTATAAATGCCTCCCGGTTGCTGACCGCTGCATCCTTTCCGTAAACAGAAAGCTCATAACCTTCAGACCGGGTCAGCTCCTTGATGTAATACTGTGTCCCGTCCGCATTGACGATTAACGGCCGTCCGATCCAAGCATTTCCGTTTAAGACTTCGTTATTCTCAATAGGATAAGAAAGGCTTCCTGATCCGGTTCCATCTCTTCCCTGGTTGGAGGAAAGCTTTTCATAACCGGAGGCAGTTTCATTCCGGCTGTCTGTAATGGAAAGGCTGCTTCCCTGGTCCGTATGTCCGGTAAATCGTTCTGCATCCCGTTCCTTCCCAACAGCTTTTCCCATGGAGGTATAAAGATTGGTCGGTGCCTGATCGGCCCAGCCATCAGGAGTTTTTTCAATTGTCCCGGTCTGATAATTGAATGTATAGCCGGGAGCCTGGGTAATAGCCAGAAAGCTTGCTTCCCCATTCCGGTCTGGCGCAGCTACGGATACCAGGTTGTCTTTTTTAAATAACACTCCGGAATGCCCATCTGGGTGGGGAGTATCCGTAGCTGCAAACAAACCATAAACAGCTCCCTCTAAAGTCCCATCTCCTTGACTGTCTCCATAAGCACTGTAAGAATCAGATTCCCCGGCCTTTAGAGCCATGTCTTTCTTATTAAAGTGAATCTCCCCTTCGGACCTGTGGTCATAGGCAATGAACGTCCAGTCTTTGGTGGAGGAATTTAAGGGAGTCACACGGCTGGTTTCTGTGGATTCCGGGAAGGAGGATAGGGAGTTTCTTAAAACAGACCCTTCATCTTCATCACCAAATGCCAAAGCAGATAAAACCATCTTTGCGGCAGACCGGACACTGGAGCCAAGAGACTCGAACAGCCCGGTAAAGGTAATTCCTCCATGGATTCCTTCAGCCTGAGAATCGGTGGCTGTTTTCTTTTCCGTTTTCACTGCTTCGGATGCAGTTGCTTTGTTATCTGGCCGGATATTTGTTTTCTCCCCTTCAGCCGGCTTTTGTTCAACCTCGTTTGCTGGTTCCGGTTCTGATTCTGTCTCTGTTTCTGGTATTGTTTCTGATTCTGATTTCCCTTCCTCTGGTTCTACAACAGTCTCTTCTATGGATTCTGTTTCTTCACTAGATTCCTTTGGCGGTCCTTGTTCCGTTTCCAGTTCTGTTTCGGTTTCATTTTCCGGTTCGGACCCGGCTTCTGCTTCAGACTCGCTTTCTTTCTCTGTCCCGGTTTCTTCTGCTTCCGGATTGGATTCTAAAATGGCCTCAAAACCTTTCACCTGATTTGAATTTCCAAAGCTGGTAAACATCACCGGTTCCGGGGAGGTTATGGATTCTGCTCCTGCTTCCTGATGAACTTCCCCCTGGTCCTCTTCTTTGGGTTTTAGGTCCGCTCCAATGCTGCCAGCCATACGGCCCAGGCCATGGGATCGGTAATCTTTGTATTCACTGGAGGTAACGGTCCGCCACTCCATGGGAATATCATCGGGATGACTGCCATGAAGGGAATAGCCGGGCGCTGGGATAGTTTCCTTTGCAGAGTATTCATAGGTTAAGGAGATAAAGTCCTTATAAAACTGATCTCGGTCCGCTTCCAGAGCTTCCCTTTGTGTATTCCCCGTTGGATCAATGGCATGGAAGAAACCACCTTCTTCCACCAGTCTTTCACACTCCTCTACTCCGGAAAGCCATTCCTCCCAGGCACTGTCATGAAGCTGCTGATTGTATTCTTCTACAGCCTCTATGGCATCGGCATTGGTCTGATCTCCGGTCTCTTCGTCATACTCCGGTTCAGGAACCTCTTCATACTGTACCTCCGGAGCCGGATGGCCGCTGCAATACCCCTTTTGATAGGTGTAACTTCGGGCATCGGAATGAGCAATTTTACTATGAATCTTTCCCCTGGAGTCAACGTAATGAAGTTCTCCGTTATCATAGGTTATATGGTCATCAGCACTGCAAGGATCGTTTTCCGGATCAGACCAGCGCTGAAACTGGGAACGGGAGGAATTGGCCTGATTATAACGGTTTGCTTCGGAATCATTCAGTCCGGTATCTCCGCTGTAATTGATGGAGATACGTGCCTCTTCGCTTCCGTTATCCTCTTCCCAGGAAGCTCCGGTTAAAGAGCCAGTGTTGGACGAATAATCCCCTGGGTTTCTTAAATCCAGATCTGTGCTGTCAAGCTGAGAATCGTCAAATGCCTCTAAGATATCCCAATGAGAACCGGCCAGGGGCTTGCCCGTTTCAGAATCATATTTAATCAATCCCACGTTATAATTGGCCCCAAAGCCTTCCGTATGCTTAAAACGCTGAACCTTTCCGGTTCCTCCAGATCCAACACGGACATGAACTTCTAAATCCTTATCCAGCTTGGCTGCAAAGTAGGTCTGGGAAATATCAAAGGCATACTCAGTTGGCTTATCAGGATCTCTTGTATAGAATTTAAAGGTTGCAAGCTGAGCAGAACCGATATCCTTTGCTAAAACTGCACCTTGTTGATTCTGATTGGCCCAGTAAAGGATTCCAATTCCCTGACCGTCAGTGGGAACTTCACCAGACATAGAGCTAAACACAAGTCCAGCTTCCGTTGGGCCAGTGTATGTCCAGTCCCCATAAAGATCTTTGGCTGAAAGGCGCTGGTAATAGCCTTTTACCACTTCATTGGGATAAGGAATCGTAATGGTATAGCTATCAGTAGAATGATCCATCTTAGCAAAGTAAACGGTTTCTCCACTGTCTTCTTCAAATTCACTTGTAATTGTAGCTGCAACCCACACATTACCAAACATCCACTCGGCCCAGTTCTTACACCCTCTCGCTGCATACTCGGAAGGAACTTGTGTATTGGATAGCTGATTATAAACTGAACGATCCCCTACTGAATTGGGATTCAACTGTTTTAAAACCGCTTTGTAATTATTGCTATTACGAAATTCATCTAGATCATGTTGCCAATCACCAGTAAACACACAATCATCTGCAGCTAACCAGTTAATAATAGATGCAACAATGTATTTAGCAGTTCCTGCATTGGCATCATTACAGGCTTCAATGCTGTCATTGTTTCCCATATGAGTGGCATAAGTAATCATAAGAAAATTGAACTTTTTTAATGTTATATTTTTTGCATTATCACCCGCTGGGAATTCGTTTGGCATGTTATCGTTTCTTGCACTCCAATAACCTTCTAGGAATGCTTGGCTCCCAAGATATATCATGGCATTTTCTCGGTGACCATCTACACAATAGATAAAATTCTTATCAAACTCTTTATAAGTGCCATCACTGTGCTGTGTATTTTCTACCAGGTATTGCTTGGCTCCTGCCGGAAACGCATACCCTCCATTATCTTTTAAATTAATCCACTTAGTTTCATACATCAAGCCTGTAGGCATATACTTTTTAGCATCGGCTTCTGCACCATAGGCACTAGAATCCCAAGATCTCCAGGCTGCAGGTTCAATGATCTGAGCATAATCTGCAAGGGATATCATAGCCTCTGGAATATATGGGAGAAATGCCATGGTTGTTACGATTACCGCCATAACTCCGGCTAATTTTTGTTTTAAGTTAAGTTTTTGTAAAACCTTTTTCATTTTTTATTTTCCCCTTAATTGGTAACAAAAAAAGACTACCGATTATGAATCAACCGATAGTCTTATAAAATATTTATATTCTGTTAAAAAAATGGGTCAGGGGTTCTTTCTCGCTGTGCCCTCGTCTCCGGATCATAAATTAAATGACCTATGGGATAATTGTTATAATTACTAATAATTTCTCTTGGATTTATTGTCTTTACTGCTCCATCAATCATTAACTGACCACGTTCATTAACCATGTATCCATCTGGAGTAACAGTTTTGGTGTAGAGATAACCATACTCATTAAAACAATACGCATACATCAGGCCATCCATTGTTCCATCAGGAGATACCATGAGCCATCTCCATTCACTTGGTGATCCTGATTTACTGGTTCCATACCAATAATTGCTGATTCCGTTTTCATTTAATGATTTAGCTGAATCTTGATGCCATGATGGTTGTTCATATGATTGAATATTATAATATTCAATCATAGCCAACTCTGTTCCATAAGAATGTACAAAACCATCTGCCGAAATTAGAATTCCATTTTCATCTGTTCGTAAGCCTCCAGCAAGTGAAGTACTTTTCATAAAATTCCCATAAAGGTCTTTTACATAAAATGTGTAAGTCTCTCTCTTAACAGCATTTCCTGAATAAAAACTAAACTCCTTATTCTCCCACTCATTTGTGGTATACCCTGCTGGAAGCTTATCCGGTGTCCAGATAAGTTCTGCAAACGCTGGCATTGCCATGCTTATGGAAAGTGCCGCCGATAATATTGCCCCTAATATTTTCTTTTTCATACTCAATTCCTCCCTTATGTAATCTATTTTCAACATCTCTGATTTGACATCATCATTAATTCGTGTTATTCTAAAGGTACAAAGGGTAGCCAACTCCACTGAGTGGCTTCCAATATTAATTAATTATATTTTAAAATAATCACCAATGCTTTGGAGGGCGGGGTGGTTATTTTTTTGTACCTTTGTCACTGTGTTTCACGTATGTAATAATTGCAACGATTAACGCTGCAACATTTATGATTACCATAAACTCCTCATAAGTGCTCACAATCACCACCTCCTTTCGGAGATGGAAACCACCCGGCAGATTAGCTACCGTAACAAGTATACCATATTTTGACAATATATACAAATATTTGTTACAGTTCCATTCCTCTGTCTCTGCCTGGTGTAAAACGTTCTTTCAAAACAAGATCACGATTTCTTAATCGAATATTTCCGCCCGAAAGCAGATTTTTATAAAAGTTTTCAAGATATTGACTTGTCTCTGTGATACCATTTTTATAATCAGCAAAGTTGGCTCTTACAAGTGCATTTCGGAAGTAGTGACTGTAATCTTTAAACATGGTGTTGTCTACTGGGAATCCCATGTTCTTCAAATAACATTCCATAAATACTGCCGTTGTCCTTGTGTTTCCTTCCATAAATGGATGGGCTTGCCAGACGGAGGAAGTAAATGCAGTAATCCTTTTTAATACCTTCTCCTCAGTAAGTCCGGCATAGCTCTTTCCTTTTTCTGTATCAAAATCATATTCTAATGTATCTTCCAAAGCCGAATAATTCGTATACTTTACGGTGTCACCATTTAGGATCGGCTCCGGCTTATAAATATTGACTCTTCTGAATTGGCCAGCATGATCATAGATATCCTTAAAAAGTTCTCTATGAATTGCCTTAAGTGAAGCAATTTTTAAAGGATAACCTGGGCTGTCAAGGATATGTGCGATTCTGGCAGCTACAAGATCAGCCTCTTTATTACGATTTTGAATGTCCTCTGCAGATTCCTGTTCATACCGTTTATACAGCAAATCTTCAATTTGCTGATACGTTAATTCTCCCTCTACGTTTGCATTTGCCAATTCGGTCAGATATTCCGTAGGCTTAAGACCATCAACCTGTTGAAGCCCTTTTGCGGCATCCCAGTAACTTCTTTTTGCAGCTTTATCCGTTGTCTCACCATAGATTTGGTATTCTTCTTCCATCTTTTTACCTCCTCCTACACGTTAATCATCCAGTGGCTGCCCATGGTTCGTGCGTTCCATGGACTCTGCTTGAGATATGGATTTTTTAATATGTCCCGTTGAATAAGATGGATCGTTCCCCGTTCTGGTTGTAACTGCAAATGGGAGTCCGCCTTCTCTTACAGCCTGGCTAATAAATATATTGACTGCTGTCGTAAAGGTCATTCCTAAAGAATTAAATAACACGTCTGCTTTTTCTTTTAATTCATCGTCCACTCTTATATTAATCTGTGCCATAACAATGCTCCTTTTAATACATATCTAATATCATTATACATTATTCTGTATCATTTGTCAAAGAATATGTATTAAAAGGCTTATTAATTGCTTTGTTTTGCTTTATTCTTTTGGTTGTTCATATACCTTTAACATGTCTCCAATTTTCTGAATACCATGTTGCTGTAATTCTAAATCAAGTTCCAAAGCCTGGATACTGGATTGTGTCTTACTAAGCTTTTTATTCAGCTTTTTGATTTCTTTTCGCTTATTCTTTTGTTCATTCAAAATTAGCAAACCAAAAGCGATGCTTATATCTATTAAAAGGTGAAGCAATAATTTGTTTTTCATAAAATCCCGCTTTTTTCTTAGAATCATAAGGTTTTTTCTATCGGTTATTCATATTCGGTTTTCATTGTGCTATATTTCTATTTTCTTCTATTGTTTAGTTAAATGGTAAGCCGGAATCGTTTACGCCATCAGGAACGTTCATAAATCCATCACCCACGGAACTGGGAGATTCTGGTTGAGCGCTATTTGACGCAGGCCCTTTACTGTCAGCAAACTCCTGAGTCTGAATGATGACATCCGTTGTATAAACCTTTACGCCATCTTTGTTGGTATAGCTGCCTGTCTGAATTCTTCCAGAAACCAAAACTCTCATACCTTGCTTAAAGTATTTTTCTGCAAATTCTCCGGCTTTATCAAATGCAACACAATTGATAAAATCTGCTGTTGGTTCATCGCTGTTTTGATTGCTTCGCCCTCTCCGATCAATAGCAATCGTGTATCTTGCAACGGCCATACTTTTTTCCCCTTGGGAATACCTTACTTCAGGGTCACGGGTTAACCGGCCCATACAAATTGCCTGATTCATATATTCCTCCTCTTCTCCTCTGCCAAAGGCCAGACAGAGGAGGGTTATTTTTAATTGCTTTTATTAGATATTTTCATAACTCCACTTATTCGAATCCAAATCGCAACCATACCTATTATGGCCAGCCCAATATTCAAACTCATGGCTCCGACTTGCCATTTCCATTCTTCGCTACCCAAAAAGAGAATCAGTATAAAAGTTATTTCACAAATAATTGCTGTTCCATGAATAGTAATCATTGCATGATCGTATTTTTTCATGAGATCCACTGACCTTTCTCATTTACCGTATACCCGTCCGGTGTAACGGTATTGGTTTGCAGTTTCCCTCTGGTGCCATCAGATACTGGATTTAAGTAATACCAGTATCCATCTATGTATTGCCAGCCGGTGAGCATCTGTCCCTGGGTTCCATCAGAGGCAGTTTTAAGATAATAGGTATTTCCATCGGGGTCTATCTGCCAGCCGGTCATCATGAATCCGTCCTGGTTAAATCGGAACCAGGAAGCCTTCTCTTGTTCACTGGCTGCATAAGGATTACTAATGTAGGCCCATTCATTGGTATAGGTTCGGTCAGAAGCAAAGATCCACTTTCCATTTGCTGTCTGAGTCCAGGTCCCTGTAACCGCTCCTGCAGGAGCGGCAGCTCCTTGGGTGTTTCCTGCCGTAGTCACTCCTACGGACCGGGCTCCACCGCCTTCGCCAGAAGAGCCTTTCCCTCCACCTCCGCCAGAAGATCCGCCGGAAGTTGTCTGGTCAATGATTTTAAAACTTATGGTTACAATGACCGGATCAGATTGTTTTCCGTCACTGGTAGCTGCATCAATGGTTATTACCTTCATTTCGGTATAGGGATATATCGCCATAGCCTCCTTAATCCAGCCAGCCACAATCTCCTGTTTTTCATTAAGAACCACAGGAACTACATTTCCCTCCTGATCTACCATAAGGATTCCGGTTTCAGAGGAACGCCATAACACATTTTTATTGTTCTGACTTTCGGAATAAACAGAAGCATTAAATTTCTTACTTTCAAGTCCTTTCCAGGAAAGGGTAGGACTGTTTCGTTTTCCTGTCTTTGTCAAGATCAGATCAATACTTTCGCTTTCCCGGTCTACCTCGATGCAATCTGCCTGAAAGGTTAATGACACCTGACAAGTAGCTGCTTTTTGTCCGTCTTTTGTTGTAGCCGTAATCTCCACACGCTTTTCTGCCCGGTACGGAGCCTTTGAAAGTGCTTCCTTTATCCAAGGCGCTCCATCAACTGGGGTTACATTTCCTTCCTGATCTACGTTCACTGCTCCCGGATCAGAAGAAGTCCATGTCACGCTACGGTCATATGGTTTATGGTTCTCCTCCTCACCAAGATCTGGATAAACGGTTGCTGACAGCTTCTTAACTTCAAATCCAGTCTTTTTCACTGTCTCAGACCGGATATCTCCTGCTTTTTCATATCCAAGGTTATAAGAAAGTGCTGTCTGATTTAAAGTAATGCCTTCAGGAACCACCCGTGTCTGGTCATTGGTGATAAAATTCACTGTTACCTGGCAGACAGAAGAGGCTTGATTTCCCAGCTTGTCCCTTCCGTTTACCGTAACTGTCACTTCCCGCTTTCCGGTTCCTGAAAGCTTTGCATATGCATCACTTTCCCGGATTCCGTCATCCGTGGCCATGATATTCCTGATCCAGGCTGAATCTTTTAAGGCTGAAACCGATGCTTCCCGATATGCTTCGCTATCCTGGCTTACCTGGATAACCGCTGTGTCCGAACTTGTCCAGGTCACTTCATCCTTGGAAAAGAAGTCCGGGGTAAAGGTGGCTGTCAAAGGCTGAGGTGCTGTAACTGTTACTTTTTCCATCGGAGTTTTCCGGTCCCCGGTCAAGGTTCTTGTTACCGTATACGTAAAAACCTGCTTATCAAGAGCTGCTCCTTCCGTTGCCACTAAGGTATTGTCTATGATCTGAAAGGTAACATTCACACGGCTGTTGGCCGTACATGGCTTTCCTTCAAAAGAAGCTGCTGGCCTGGTCTGCGCTGTTAAGACTGCAATTCCTCCATTTTGATGCCCGGCGCCATAAATTGTGTTAGGGATTTTATACTGGTAGTTCCCTTCTGCCTGTACCCGCTCTGCTTCCTGAATCACACTTGTAAAAAAGGAAGCCGAAAGATTGACCGAAAGGCTGGCGGATTGGGCGGTATAACCGTCTGTTCCCTCATCGTTATTTGTTTCTAGGTGGATCAGCTCCGAATCGTCAATGCTCCATTTTACCCGGTTATCTTCCACGTCATTATTAGTATCAATGATGGCAGCGATATTCACTGGCTGTACCTGGGTTCCCTGTTCCAGTACCCCGTTGATAAAACGAGCAATGAGTTTCCCTTCCTTATTCCGGATTTCCGTAGTCTTAACTGGATTTTTCCGGTTTCCGGTTCTGGTCTGAGTCACTGCAAAAGAATAATTCTCCGGTACCACCTTAAGGGATACGGCTACCTTCTTATAAAGCGCCGATACCGCCACATCTTCCTGGGGCATGGTAAAGGTATAGGAACGGCTGCCTTCGGAATACGTGGTATTCTTTCTTACTCCCTTCCCATTTGTATAATTAGGGGAGCCTTCCATCTGATACTTTTCCGTATCCGTGTTTTTTGGTGCTGTGGTAATGCTGACGGTTGAACCAGCTGCAATGGCTCCCCGGACTTCTTTATCAAGAGTCTTGGAATACTGGGAACCTCCCCGTACCTCCAGGGCTGCAATATCATAATAATTCTGGCCGTTGGCCACTGTATCAATCTGATTGACGGTTAAGAGATATCCTCTTACTGGACGGCCCTGGGAATTGGGAGCGATATGATCCAGGGTATAATCCCCGGAAGCCTCATCCATAACAGTCAGGATTCCATTCTCCAGTTCTTCATAAAAGTACCGATCTGAAATCGTCTTCTTAGCCCCGCCCTGTACCAGGGTGTAATATAAGTCTCCGGTATGCCAATATCCTATATGGGCATCGTAGGTATAATCATTATCATCACCAATCTCTGAGCCGCATACATTAGAGCTGATTTTGCTTTCCGAATCTGCAAACAGATAAGCCACATCTTGGATGTAATTAAAATTGAAAGCCGTTCCCCGTCTCGTCCCAATAAAGGTTCCTTCCCTTGCCAGGGACCCAAGTTGGGAGTTTCCTATGATTCCGGAAAAACGGGCCACTTTTATCTTCCCGGATGCATACATACCGGTAATTCCTCCAATGGATTTGGAGCGATAGCCTCCGATGGTTCCGCTGACAAGGGTATTGTAAATATTGGTTGCATTCTGATAGCCTACAATTCCACCAATATAGCCGGTTCCCTGGATTCGGGCCGTAGCCCCCTCCCCAGTAGAAACCTGACAGTCCACAAGATCCGAGTCAGATGCAATCCCGGCGATTCCTCCGGCATAAATTACCTCCAGACTTCCGGTTGCATCAATCATGACCTTATCACAAGTAGCATTTTCAATGACTGTTCCGCTGATTTCTCCTGCAATTCCTCCCGCAATGCCGGTGGAACGGATATAGGCATTTTTCACGGTAACGTTTCTAATTTGGGAATCCACGGCATACCCCACCACCACTCCCACCCGATCTCCTCCCCGGATCTCGCTGCTGTCCGGGATAATGGTCAGGTCATGAATCTGGGCATCGGTTACGGCTCCAAACAGTCCCACGTTGTCATAATCAGCAAAGGCTGTGAGTTTCAAATTTCTGATGGCATAGCCGTTTCCATCAAAGTGCCCTCCAAAGGGATAAGGAACCTCTCCGGCACGTTCTACGGAATCCCGGTAAAAGCCTATGGGAATCCAGTCCACACCCTGTAAATCAATATTTCCTCCAAGGGCAAAGTAGCATCCGGAATAATCCCCGGCATAATGCGCTTCTTCTGCATCGGGAACCGTCATGCCCATAGCAGCCAGCTCCGATAAGCCCATAAGCTGCTCCCGGTTCTTAATTACATAGGGCCGTTCCTCTGTCCCCTCTCCCTGGCTTCCGCTTAAAAATTCAAAGCTGGTCTTTCCTGCCCAGGTATCCCAGATATCTCCCAGGGAGCTGGAAAAGGACGTAATGGCCATCTTAGGAACAACCGGAACTGTTGGAGGTTCTTTCGGTAGTTCTTCCGCTTCGGAAGGAGTGGATTCTCTTAACTCCTCTTCCATTTCCTCTGCTTCGGACTCTGAGTCCCCGCCGGTTTCAATCTCTTCTTCTACTTCCTCACCGGTTCCTGTATTACGCTCAGCTTCGGAGGGGGAAGCCGTATGTATTTCTTTATCTGCTGTCTGCCCATGTTCCGCATATATCGCAATAGGCGGTATAGCGGTGATTGCCAGGGCGGCACACATCGTAAATGCCAGCCCTCTCACAAATCTTTTTCTCATCGTTTCTCCTCTTATTGAATCCATGCCCCAGCTTGATCCACCAGATATCCATCTGAAGTCTTTTCATCTGCCCACATGGAGCCTAGTGGCTTAATGGATGTAGTAGGATCAAAGAACCAGCCAGTTACGTTGTTACCATAATAGGTTTGTCCATCATTGGCTTCGGTGAAGTAATACCATTTTCCATCAATCTGGTTCCAGCCTTTTAACATAGCTGTGTTTTTGGTACTTAAGTAATACCACTTGTTATCCTGAGTTTCTAAAAACCAACTTGATTTTGCTTCGCCAAAATCTTCACCTGGCTTCTTATTAAGGAGATACCAAGTATCATCTGCATCCCGAAACCAGCCATGATCTAATTTACTTTCCGCATTGGTATGCCTCCAGTTCTCACCATCCCCGATCCATTTGTTTGGGGCAGGATTACCATCTTTATCCTGATAGGTTACGTCCGTAGGATCATTTGGATTAACAAGGTAAGATCCGCCATCATCGGGTACTTTCGGCTTATCTTTGCTGTTTTCTCCTGGTGTTCCCGGACCATTTGATGAGCCCCCTTTACTACCTCCACCAGATCCTGATGAACCACCGTTAGATCCTCCATTATTGCCACCGTTGTTGCTACCGTTGTTACCACCGTTGTTACCGCCGTTATTACCACCTTTATTACCACCGTTGTTACCGCCATTATTATCATCACCGTCAGACAGGATAGACAGTATGACTTTCTTTATATCTGTAGTCTTTTCTGTGTTGTCAAATATCGCTCCGATTAAATGATCTCCTTCAGGTAAATCCATGGCTGATATGACGCTGCCATTGACATAGATCTCATTATTTACAACATAAAAAGCTTCCCTGGATATCTCCTTTGACATTGGTACAAGCATATTAGTTGCCGTTACCATATGTCCCATGGCTGACATGGCCGCATCGGATGGTGTTGCTTTTATAGCTTCCGAAGGTGTTGCTTTATTGATATCTTTTTCTGCAGCCGGTTTTTTCCTTCCTGATGCTACTGGAATCTCTACTGCAAAGGTTTTTTGCGTCTTATCCATGTTTATTTTGCTAAATGGGACCGTGGTGCCATCCTGCAACAGCATAACGTCATCGATAACCAGAGCCAATACGTTTGATGCTTCCAGGGAACCGGAGCCATAATCAAACGTAAGTTTAAAGTTCTGCCCTTTAAATACTATACGTGACTGTAATAAGTAGGGCGCTGCCCGGTCTGCCGCATTTTCATAAACTAATAATTGAATATTGTTCAGTGTTGTAATGGCAGGATCATCAAATGTAGGAAGAACTCTGTATTTTCCTGGCTCTAAATCGCTTAAATATTCATGGGATATTACAATAGCTCCTGCATCCAACTCGTAATATTCAGGATCTACCAGGTCTGTTCCAATCTTTAATCTTGTTACGGTAGTCGCTCCATTTAAAGTAACTGGGATGATCACGTAATCCGGGTAATCCTTGTAAAACTCATATTTGATCGTATCAAGTGCTACAGGTGGCTTATTCGGGTCAACCACCGGAACCGTGGAACCCATCACGTAAATAGTGGCTCCAGATTTAAAGATGCCATTACTAAATATCACACTGAATGTATGATTTCCGTTGTGCAGTGACCTAAGGTAAGAATTCATAACCGTTATTGTATCTACGCCATCAAACGAGTACTCTCCACTTTTTAACTGCTCATTGTTTACTAACACGGAACTTATACCACTGGCCCCTGCTGGAGCCTTACCCAAGCTAACCTTAAACTGTATATCTGAACCCGAACTGAAATCGAATGCTTTCGTATCAGCATTTAACTTCGGAACCTCTCCGGAGGTAAAACCGTCTATTTCTTCTTCGGTAAGTGCTTTGTATGCCACCGAATTGTTTGTGCACCAAGCTTCCACCGAAGATCCTGCCTCTCCAAATAACATAACGGAACTAGGCAAGCTTGCTTTTGTTGACGTGGCACTCATAGGCGCTAATATTATCAACTTGGCTAATTTCGTAGAGCCTGATATCACTTGTGTGGCAAATTCGCCTGTTTGCAACGTAACAAACTCCGTAAGTTTTAAACTATCTCCAAACGCATAGGGACCAATACTTAGTACACCTTTTGGAATCCTTACTGCTTGCAGCACACTGTTTCTGAAAGCGTCTGTTCCTATCTTCCTCAAACTTTTAGGAAACTCTACATGGTCAACGGCTACGTTTTTAAATGTCTTGGCTTCTATTTCTTCCACTCCTTCATTTATGGAGAGTGATTTAATAAAAAGCACATCGCTATCACCTAATAATGATTCTGGTATTACCTTACAATTTCCTCCAAAAGTAACGTCAGTATCTTTTGTTGTGAAGATAGCTCTAACATTGTTGTTTCCCGCCGTTGTGATGTTGGCCAGCACTTCTAACTGTTCTGTGACCGTAAATGTTCTGTATCCAAGTTTAACTGGATGATCAACAGCCAACTTTTTAACTGGTATTTTAATGGCTTTAATGCTTTGTACCTCTGAACCTATCATAAACTCGTCAAGTTCCAGATTTTCATCCAAAGGACTCATGAAATTAATTTTATCTGAGTTGCACTCAATGATCTTTAAATTGGGAGCATTGGTAAAGTTTTCACCATTTACACTGGATAATTTTTTGGGAGTGACCAACTTCTCAATCCCTAAATCCGCAAAATTGCCCTGGCCAATACCTACAAGCGACTTACCCAAGTAGAGTATTTCTGTTCCGAGGGAAGCAGTTCCTTTAAGCGTCTCAGATGTTATCTGATAAACCTCGTCACTGATTACCAAAGCTTTGACATTGTTGACACCATAAACATCGTCAAAGTTAGGTGGATTATCCTTATTAGCAGAAGGCCATTTCAGGCTCATGTAACTTCCGCTCATTTCTCCTACTCCGACTACAGTTCCATCAGAATACCCTACCAGATAACCGGCTTCCAACTTAATAGCCTTCACTACCGTACTACCATCTTTAGGATATTTGTATCCATCTATCTCAACTTGTGATTCTGCTGTGACTGTTTCTCCTACCGCAGCTGCGTAACTCTGCATATTAAGTACTACCGCTATAACGATAGATAACAATATCCCTAATAAAACCTTATTACGCTTAAATAATTGTATTTCCATTGTTCCTCCTAATTAATTAAGACACCGTTTCCGTCCACTTGATATCCGTCCGGGGTCTTTTCATTTTGGTACATAGAACCGTATGGCTTTCCTGGCTTGGTTAGATCATATAACCAGCCATGACGGTTATTTCCAAAGTAGGTTTGGGCATCGTTCTGTGTGGTAAAGTAGTGCCACTTCCCGTCAATATGCTGCCACCCTGTAAACATTTTTGTCGTGTTTGGATCAAAGAAATATCTCTTATCATCCATTGGCTCATAGTTCCAGCCAACTAAAGCAGCTCCAAACTTATCGCCTGGTGTTTTACTGAGCTTATACCAAGTATTTTCGCCTTCCAGGAACCAGTCATAATTTAGCTTTCCATCAGTATCAACATGATACCAGTCTTCTCCGTCTCCAATCCATTCATCTTTTGCTGGGGTCCCATCTGGCTTAGTGTAGGAAACATCAGAGGGATTCTCCGGATTAACCACAAATGAACCACCGCTGTCCGGAACTTCTGGTTTTGTTTTGCTATCAATGGTGGAGGGAACCGGTTTTGTTTTTTCCGCCTCCTTCTCCCCTCCTGAATTATCTGAGGGAGTCGGTTTTGGCTCTGTTGGTTCCGGTTTCGTTGGCTCCGTTGGTTCTTTAGAGGCTTCCCAATGGGCATATATTGTTACATCATTTGCCGGCATGGCATTTCCGATGTTTGCATACGTAATTCCTCCCGCCGGAGCTGTGTACCAACCTACAAAGGTATACCCCGGATGGCTGACTGCAGTCTTGCCATCTGCAAGGATCTGATCTATAGAATCCCGGTAACTGATGGAAAATTCCTTTAAGGGTTGCCCTTCCATTGTTCCGCCGTTTCCATCTAATATCAGCTTATAGGTATTAATCAAATACTGAGCCGTAACAATCGTATGGTCCTGTATGTTGGTGGAAGGTTTATCCCATCCGGTGAAGGTATATCCCAGTCTGGCCGGATTTGTCGGTGGTGCTGCATTTCCTCCGACGATAATTTCCTGCTTATCAATTTCTCTTCCATCCCAGTCTATATAAATTACCTGACTGGAGTTTCGGACCCAGTGGGCATATACCGTCACATTTGAGGCTGGCATGGTATTTCCGCTGTCAACATACTGGCTTCCTCCTATTGGCGCTGTATACCAACCGGCAAAGCTGTAATAAGTACGATCTGCGCTGTTTTTTCCGTCGTCCAGAGCCTGATCAAAGGATTCTCCGTATGAAAAGCCTAGTTCTCTGCTCGTATGGCCCTCCAGAGTGCCGCCATTTCCGTCCAAGGTCAGCTTGTAGCCATTTATGCTGTACTGAGCCGTTATAACCGTGTGAGTCTGAATGTTAGTAGAGGACTGATCCCATCCATCAAAGGTATATCCTGCTCTGATCGGACTTACCGGAGGTGTTGCATTGCCTCCAATCGCCACCACCTGGGTCTCTAATGTATCTCCGTTCCAGTTTTTATAAGTAACCTGGCTGGAGCTGCGGGTCCAATGGGTATACAGGGCAAGATTTGAGTTAGGCATCCTATTTCCCGTTTCCGGATACGGACTGCCTCCAATCGGTGCCGAATACCAACCAGCAAAGGTGTAATAGGTGCGGGCTGCACTGTTTTTTTCATTGATCAATATCTGATCTAACGATTCACCATAGGAACGTTCATGTTCCTTACTTGATTCTCCCTCCAGGGAGCCACCGTTTCCGTATAAGTTCAGCTTGTAGCTATTTGTGCTGTACTGAGCGGTAATAACCAGGTGATCCTGAATATTGGTAGATTGTTTGTCCCAGCCAGTAAAGGTATATCCCGGTCTGGTAGGATTGGCCGGTGGAACTGCATCCGCTCCGATAGCCACCACCTGGGTCTCTAATATCTCATCATCCCAGTCTTTATAAGTAACCTGGCTGGAGTTACGGCTCCAATGAGCATATATAGCCAGGCTGGAATCCGGCATGGTATTTCCAGTTTCCGGGTACTGGCTTCCTCCGACCGGCGCTGTATACCAACCGGCAAACGTGTAATAGGGACGGGCTGCACTATTTTTCCCATCTGCAAGGGCCTGATCAAATGATTCCCCATACGAAAAACCATACTCCTTGCTTACTTCTCCCTCTAAGGTCCCTCCATTCCCGTCCAGGGTCAGCTTGTAACCATTTATGCTGTACTGAGCAGTAATAACTGTATGATTCTGAATGTTTTCAGAAGATTGATCCCAGCCAGTAAAGGTATATCCCGGTCTGGTAGGATCTGCCGGTGGAACTACATCAGTTCCAATGGCTACCTCCTGAACTTTTAATGTACTTCCGTTCCAATCTTTATAAGTGACAAGGCTGGAGGTGCGAGCCCAATGAGCATAAATCGTCAGGCTTGCATTCTGCATGATATTTCCTGCCTCTGGATACTTGCTTCCTCCTACCGGAGCTGTATACCAACCGGCAAAGGTATAATAAGTACGGGCAGCGCTGTTCATTCCATCGCTCAGGAGCTCATCAAAGGATTCTCCATACGATATACTGGTCCTTTCAGAACTTTTCCCATCAAAAATTCCACCGTTTCCGACCAGCGTTAAATCAAATAGATTTAATTTGTACTGTGCAGTAACAACGGTATCCTCAAGTAATTCACTGATTGTACCTAGCTCCCTGTCCCAACCGATAAACGTGTGCTCTTCTCTGTATGGATCTTGTGGAAACGATATTACATCTCCATAATTAACTGTTGATTCACTTAATATAGTTTCATCCCAATCTTTAAATGTCAGTTTTATACTCACATTTTCTCTCTGATATTCTGTTACAAAGATTGTGTCACGAGATATTAAGTCAGGAGCTGAACCATCATCAGCTTGTGATTTCCAACCTACAAATTGATATCCTGGCTTGCCAGGAGCTTCAGGCGGTATGCTTTTTCCACCCGCATTGATGGTTTGAATGCCTCCTATGGCATTTCCTCTCTCATCCTGATATGTAACGGTAAATGTTTCATCAATTGGAATCCAATATGCGTAATATTTATCATTACTTTTATCATATGTATAAATTTTGCTTAGTTTTTTACCCTGTCCATCCAGTTCAGACCAATACCCGCCAAAAGCGTGTTTCGTATGATGTATAACCGTACTGCTACCAAATGCACCTCCATCAAGATATCCTTTTGCTGGATCTGATTCTAATAAATTTGATATGTCAACAATTTCACCATGTTTTTTAAATGAAATACTTCTATAATACGGGGCATCTTCTAATATCAAATCTTTATACTGATCATAAAACACCCTTTGTGAGCCATTCATTGTTATCCAATAAGAGTTTATATCCCTAACTTCATCTATTAGAGTAAGAGACGCCAAATCATCTTTGAGCCAAATTCCATGAAAAGTCACTGACGGCCTTCTCAAACCACCTAATAAAGATCGAACTGTAATTTTAGAACCTCCAGGTATCACAATAAACCCCGTTACAAAATCCATACCGTCTTTTACATCAGAGTTGAACATTGCTGGATAGCTGCCTCTTCCAGGTCTGGAGTAATATGGATCGTAGCCTATAAAATAGTCAAATAATTCTGGATTTGATTGTAACCTTTCGCTAAAACTGTTAGAGCCAATAAGCTGGCTTTTATCTTGTACTAAAGACCCAACAACATCTGGAATGTATCCTAAAAAAGTGTAACCATCATGTTCCAATTCCGGAAATTCTATCAACTGTAAATTTGCAATATCATTATAATAAACAGGGTTTAAATTGCCTGAATATCCTAAATAACCATCAGTGTATTTACCCAAGCCGGAAAATCTTATTGCATCGGCTGAATAATCCACTGTTCCAGGAATATGTTTAAATATTCGTAAATCATCAAGTGTGGAGTAGGCTGCTTTTGCACCCATAGCCATTGTTGCCACAGGGCGGTTTAACAAAATATTGCCATCAGTATCTGATTCTATCCAGCGGGATTCTTCCTTCAGCGTGACATTCTTGGCAAAGCCGTAAAGAAAATACAGATCTACCTTTTCTTGTTCATCTTCCATTCCAAAATCGATATCTTTATAATATTTGTCACCCTGATACGTAGATTCACCGTGTATTTTATTTGCTTCAACATACCAAATTATGTATTGCGAACCGTCCCAGTTATTAAAATACAATTTTTCCTTGCTATATATTTCCACTGATTGCTGAGTGTTAAGATTTTCCCAGTTTTCCTCACTGGGGTCTACAGCACTCCATATGTATGGAGCAAGGTCATAATACTCATCATCTACATTTATTGGTTGGAAACCTTCAGCTATATTTCCCTGGTTATCAGTCTCATACCATGAAGGTATTTCTGCTTCCCCCTGTACATACCCATAAATACGGTATTGCACGTTCTCATACCGATCTCTAAACTTCCAGAACGTTTTTCCAGAACAGGTAGCTTTGGTATAATATTCCGGCACTTCTTCCGGATCTTCTCTTACAAAGGTCTTTTCCGCTTCCGAAGGTGTTGATTTGTCTTTAGGGGGCGCTGCGTCCGATGGAGTAGCCTTTTCATCGGGACGAACAGCTTCAGAAGGCGTTGCCGGGTATTCTCTAGTTATAAATGCTGAAGGGCTATCTACGGCCCCTGCCGCTGGAGGAGCATACCCGATGGAACTTGCCACAATAATGGCCGAAAGAAATAAGCTGATGATCCTTTTCGCTTTTTTCATGCTTTTCTCCTTATTCAGTTTTTTGATTTTTTATCCCTGGGGTATTGCCATGACAGGCCGAATCCCCACACTGGTATCTCCTACATTCACCGGCTGGATATTTCCATTTATGAGGCTTACGCTGTAAATTCCATCCCCATACCACCAATCATCAAGTCCGTTATCCTGGGGTGTCCGCAAATAATATCCTTTTGAATATGCAGAAACCTGTGATTCTGGATTATTTGTTTCGCTTCCGTTAAACTTCCAAAGGTAATCCTTATATTCAAGAGCTTCATCCACTGACAAAATAAAAACCCTGTCGTGTAGGAGCTGAAATCCCCGGTCATATCCTACCAGGTCATTTTCATTCAATTGCTCATACATTCCCTTTTCCGTAACTCCCCTGTAAGACCTTGTAATTCCGATATAAGTCTCATGGGCAAAATCAGCATCGGCCTGATCCATCAGCCATTGACGTACCTTGGAATACTTATAATTATTATTAGGACCAAAACTCATCTTCTTTGATGATCCTTCCATATCAGACCGGATCACGCGGTCACTCAGAAACAGTGCCGTCTTCTGGCTGTTTCCCATAGCATCCTCATAATCATCATCAATGCATCGGAACAAATAAATCATCCCTCCTATGGTCCGGGCCTGAATATCACCTATGCTGTAATGTATTGCCTCTGGCATTTCAGCTACTGGCTCCCAGCAGATATCACACGCTCCATTCTGATCTTCATCCCGGTGCCCGGTTGCCGGAATAATTACTGTTTCCTCTCTTCCACACCTCCGGCATCTGACTGTTATATGTCCATGTTCCGTACAAGCAGGCTCCACCTGGTCAATCACCTCATGCTCATGGCTGCAAGTACTTTCCTCATAGTTTTTTTCATATCCTACCCGTAAAACAACGTAGGGAATATTCAGTATGGTAAACTCATCCCGGATCAGCTCCGATATATTTCGGACATTAGGAAATGTCTGGCTTAAAATAAGAGAATTAGGAACATGTCCTTTTGCAATCAAGTAAATCTCCTGGCGGTCTGATCCATCAGTCATAGATACAAGGTTAAGAAGCCTTTCATTGCTTTCCTCAATACTTTTCGTAACATTTTGAAAATGGGAGGTCCATTGACCGGTAATACCAAAATCTGCTTCCCTGACAATATCCAGCCAGTTATTTAATTTTTTTCTGGCCTCTAGGTCCGGATCAGCTTCTTCTGGCAGGCGTTCTCCCTTCTCAAATTCAATATAATATTTTTGAACTCCATTACCATTTACAACCACACTCCACGGACTTGAAAGAAGCGAATGATAATAATAACCATCCGTTCCTAAAACTGTCTCAGGAAAGTAAATAACAAGTGGATTCCCCTTCTCTGTCTGCCCTCTTTGCGGCTTAAATATTTGGTTTTTTTTGTCTCCTTTTTCAACAAAGCGGAGATTCCACTCCACCTTTTGGGCCTCAGATGGAGAGGCTAAAATAGTTTTTTCATAAAAAATATTTATAATCAAACCATCAGACAACAGTTGAATTTCATTACTCTGCCCTTTACAAAGCTGATATCCCTCCATTTCAGGCCATTCAATTACATTTTTTTCTCCCTCTGTCCCAACGCCTGCAGCTAATTGAATCACATCTTTATCAGCAATATCCACATACCGGATGGTATACCCATATTCCTTTTTTTGAACCTGGATTTTTTCTTCTCTCCATGTTTCTTCCGGCTTTTTTTCCGGCATATGCCCCTTTGTCTCAGATTTCCCCTTTCCACTGTTATTCCCGGGGCTTTTTCCACCTTCCCATAAGGTCTTGGGGGTAACAGATGTCTCTTTTTGTAAAGGAGCTGTCCGAAACCCTTTCCCATAAATCTCCACGATGCCAGAATCCTGGAACCAGGCTCCAGAATCAACCACAAAAAATCCATCTGGAGTAATTCTATCCCCATACATGGCCCCTTCCGGATAATCCCCTTCCGAAACTTCTGCCAGATAATAACACCTCCCATCAACCCACTGCCACCCCTTCATCATTTTTCCGTATGCTCCGTCAATATCAGTATTTAAAAAATACCAATGTCCTCCGTACCTGATCCAGCCGCTGACCACAAGACCATTATTATCAAAAAAATACCAATCTTCTCCGCTTTTACTCCATTGACCTTTCTCTTGAAAAGTCCCGGCACCTGCCTCCAAGGTCATTAAGTATATAATCAGCACCGCCAACATAAACATGTTCCAGATTCCCTTAGTCTTATATAAAATATCCGTCATTTCCATACTCCCTTCCTCTTTCCATACTTCTTTCCTCCGGCAATGATTAAAGCAGCCAGAGCCCCTATCAATAATATTGATATTGTTATTACAACATCGTTTCGGATTATCAGCCACCTTCCCTCTTTCTTCTTTTCTGCCGGAGACGAATCCTCAAACTCCATACTCTCCTCCTTAGCTATTTCCCAGCCATCTGTCACCGAATCAAATCCCCTGTAAACAGCAATGCTCTTGATTCCTTCCGTTTTATAGAACAAAGCCTCTCCTCCATAAGTCACATGATATTCATCTACTTTCTTTTTTCCCGTAACTAATGCATCCCTGCAGAAATTTCCTCTCTCATCATAATAAGGCTCCCCCTGCCAGGCAAAATCAAGAATTTGATATCGTTCCGGATCTGCCCCAATTTCCGTCAAAAGCTCCCTGCCGCACTCACCCAGTTCCGGCTTGCTGCTGTTAAATGGAATTTTCTTTTCTCCCAGACGGTAATAGTCCGAATCATAGGAGTGAAATACTGCTGTAAAGTGAAAATCTGGCAGCCATCTCTCCCCTTTCCGGCTCATTCGGAGAATGGGATATTCATTCCGAACCCGCCTGTCTCCTGCATCATCGTGCAAATCAATCACTGCTTTCTCCGGAATCTGATCCTCCCATTCCACCTCATCATAGACCACAGTCCGTTCCACCTTTTCCAGCCGCTCGGGAATCTCATAAGGCTCCGTTCTCCATTCCTTAAGCCGATACCGTTTTCCATACTGGTCCTTATATTCTCCCGGCGGCACATACTTCTCCCATTCCTCGGGCAGTATTTCAGTTTCTACAATCATCTCTCTTTTATCTGCTGTCTGTTTCACGCTTCTCCCGGCCTCTGCCGCCATAATCTCATGGTCCCCAAACACTCCCTGCACTGCAGAAAACACCAAGGCAGCAAAAAGCACAGCAGGCATGGACAGCCACGGCTTCCCTTGCCTCATAATACCCTCCTTAATCTTAGGAATTTCACATATAAAGCAAATACAACCACTTATTTGCTTATTTAAAAATATTGGAATAATTAAATGAACTTACAGAATTAAAACAATAAAAACGTAAGAAATTTTAGACATATATATTAAATATACTTATAAAAAAATTAATTAAAAATGGGATAATTACGAACTTACAAAATATAAAAAGAACTTTCAAGATAGTCCCGCAGAAGAAGTCTGCAAGATGAAAAAATAAAAATATTGAAATCAGTATACCTGATCTTTCCAAAATAATCAATAGTCTTTTCTAAATCCTCCAATAGATCTCCATTCTGCCAACCCCTTTCCCAAACCACACAACCGGAAAGGGGGTTGCCATGTTTAAGATCATTTCTTTTCTCCACTCTGTTCTTTCGATTGAACCAGCTGGATAAAAGCCTTCATCTCCCTGCTGACCCATTTATCCTTATGATAAACCACCTGTCTCCAGTTCTGCAAGTGAAAATCTTCAACCTCCAAAACCGCCAGAGTTCCCGCCTCAATCTCCTTTCTTACAGTGAATTCAGGAAGAAACGAGATTCCCGCGTTATTGCGAAGCAGTTTAATAATGAACTCTGTGCTGCCGATTTCCAAAAAGGGGTACACCTTTTTTCCCTTTGCCGCTAAATACTGCTCCAGGCTGAACCGGTAGCTGGCATCCTTTTCCGTAAGGATCATTGGCTGTTCAATAACCTGGTCCAGCTTAAGCCCCTTCCCCTCTGCACAAGAGTATTCCCTTGATGCAGTAAATACAATGTTTTCCGGCTTTTCCAGGACTTTGATCCATTTCGTATCATAAATCTGCTGATCAAGAAAATAAACCACATCAACGGTATTTTCCTCCATCATGGCAAGAAGTTCGCCGGGAGAATCAATCACCATGCTCACATTTACTCCGGGATAAAGCCTGTGAAATTCCTGTATAAGAGAAGGAAACAAAGAGGCACAGATGGACTCAATGGTTCCAATCACCAGCTTGCCGGTAAGCTGGTCTGACTCAGATAAAACATTTTTTACATGCTCCACGTCACCAAGAATCTCCGAAGCATACTGGTAAAAAACTTCACCCGCATGAGTCATAGTGGTCTGTTTCCCAATCCGGTCAAACAAATGGACCTTTAACTCCTTTTCCAGATTTTTAATCTGTATCGTAACTGCGGCCTGGGAATACCCCAGTTTTCCCGCCGCTTTGCAAAAGCTTTTTAAATTTGCCACTTCTAAAAAAGTTTTAATTTCCCGAAGTTCCATTCCTCTTTCCTCCTTCCTATAGTTAAAAAATATTAAACGTTATCATAAAAACATTAAATTTTACATGCATATATTTTTATGGTACATTAAAAACACTTATAAATCAATGACATTTTAAAATCCCCTTTAAAAAACCAGTGGCATTTAGAAAGGATACGACCTCATCATGGAAAAAATAAGTAAAAAATACGGTACCTACATACAAATTTTAAAAGAAGAGCTTCTTCCTGCCATGGGGTGTACTGAGCCGATTGCCCTGGCCTATGCGGCCGCTGTTGCAAGAGATGTGCTGGGAGATATACCGGACAAGGTGGTGGCAGGAGCAAGCGGAAGCATTATTAAAAATGCAAAATCCGTAATTGTTCCCCAAACCGGTCATTTAAAAGGAATCCCGGCCGCAGTGACAGCCGGAATCATCGCAGGGGAACCAGAGAGGAAATTGGAAGTCATTGCAAATGCCTCTTCCAAACAGATCACATTGATGAAACAATTTCTGGATGAAACAGAAATCACCGTAGAGCACTTAAATAACGGAATTACTTTTGATATTATTATCACTTTATACAAAGGCCCGTCTTACAGCAAAGTGCGCATTGCCGGTCATCACACCAATATCATTCTCATCGAAAAAGATGGAAACATATTAAAACAGCAGGCGCAGGATATCCAAGAACAACCCCTGGCTGGCAGGGAACTGCTTAATATAGAGGATATCTGGGATTTTATCAATACGGTGGACATCCAGGATATCAAAGAGGTTCTGGACTGCCAGATGGAATACAACTGGGCCATTGCCCAGGAAGGGCTGGAAAAAAGCTATGGAGCAAATATTGGCAAGGTGCTTCTGGCTATGTCCGGAAGCGACCTCAGCGTAAGAGCAAAGGCTATGGCCGCGGCCGCATCCGACGCCCGTATGAATGGATGTGAACTGCCCGTCATCATTAATTCGGGAAGCGGCAACCAGGGAATTACAGTTTCTGTACCGGTTATGGTATACGCAGATGAATTAAACTCCACCAAGGAACAGCTATACCGTGCCCTGGCTCTGTCTAATTTAACCGCCATTCATCAAAAGACCTCCTTGGGCCGCTTATCCGCCTATTGCGGAGCCGTAAATGCCGGGGCCGGGGCCGGGGCCGGCATCGCTTATCTCCTGGGCGGAAACTATGAAGATATCACCCACACCATTGTCAATGCCCTTGCTATTGTATCAGGTATTGTATGCGACGGTGCAAAAGCTTCCTGCGCAGCAAAAATAGCTTCCTCTGTGGAAGCCGGGATTTTCGGCTATCACATGTACCAGCAGGGACAGCAGTTTTTTGACGGAGACGGCATTGTAACCAAAGGAGTGGAAGCCACTATTAAAAATGTAGGCAGGCTGGGAAAAGATGGAATGAGAGAGACCAACGAGGAAATCATTAAAATCATGTTGGGAAATTGACCAAAGGCTTTTTTCCTAAGAAAGCAGCATTAAAAAGAAAACGAGCCATGAGCCTCCCTTTGAGGAAGCACATGGCTCGTTCTTATTTTATACTAGTCATACAATCCAGCAAAGCTCTGAATCAGCATTTTTTAATTCTCTTCATTTAACTTACTGAGACGTATAGCCTGATCCGCAGCAATAAGGGAATCCAGAAGTTCGAGGATATCCCCGTTCATAATGGAATCAATTTTATAAAGAGTCAGCTTGATCCGGTGATCCGTTACACGTCCCTGAGGAAAATTGTAAGTACGGATCTTCTCAGAACGGTCTCCGGTGCCGATCTGGCTTCTTCTTTCCTCAGCCTCTGAGTTCTGCCTTTTTTCAAGTTCGATATCATACAGCTTGGAGCGGAGCAGGCGGAAGGCCTTCTCCTTGTTTTGAAGCTGGGATTTTTCGGTCTGGCTGTAAATGACAATTCCCGTAGGCATATGAGTCAGCCGAACAGCGGAATCCGTAGTATTTACACACTGCCCGCCGTTTCCGGAAGCACGCATAACATCGATTCTCACATCCTTATCCTCAATGACTACATCTACATCTTCCGCTTCCGGCATAACTGCCACTGTCGCTGTGGAAGTGTGAATCCTGCCGCCGCTTTCGGTTTCCGGGACTCTCTGTACCCGGTGAACCCCGCTTTCGTATTTCATCTTGGAATAAGCGCCTTTGCCTGTAATCATGGCTACCACTTCCTTAAAACCACCGATTCCATTTTCGTTTACACTGATCAGTTCCACTCTCCAGCGCTGTCCCTCCGCATAGTTTACATACATGCGGTACAGCTCAGATGCAAATAAAGCTGCCTCATCGCCGCCTGCCCCGGCTCTGATTTCCAAAATAATATTCTTGTCGTCATTAGGGTCCTTAGGCAGAAGAAGAATCTTAAGCTCCTGCTCCAGCACCTCAATCTGCTTTCTGGCACCGGATAACTCTTCCTTTACCATTTCCCGCATTTCTTCGTCGTTTTCCTCTTCCAAAAGGGCCAGACTGTCCTGTACGGTCTGCTTTTCCTTTTTGTACTGGGTATAAGTATCCACCAAAGGGGCCAAATCCGCCTGCTCCTTCATCAGCTTGCGAAAACGGTGCTGATCCTCCGCTACAGAAGGATTGTTAAGCTCCTGCATCAGCTCCTCATAATGAACTAAAATATCATCCAATCGATCAAACATCGATAACCTCCTACTTTTATAAAGAAATGCCATTTAGCGGACTGCACACACTACACGGTCCAGACCTGCCGCATCCTTTTTTACACGGATTTCTTCAAATCCCTCATTCTTTAACAGTTGACTCACCGGCTTTCCCTGGTCGTAACCGATTTCAAGATAAACGGACCCGCCGGGATTTAAGCAGCTTCCGCACTCTGAAGCCAGTCTTCTGTAGAAATACAGCCCATCCTCCCTGCCGTCAAGAGCGAGCATGGGTTCATGGTCCTTAACCTCCGGTTCCAGCCCTTCAATTACCTCAGTGGGAATATAGGGCGGATTTGACACAATCACATCAAACTTCATGCTTCCAGCCACGCCGGAAAACAAATCGCTTTCTACCAGCTCAATCCTGCCTTTGCCCATCAGTTTCTCTGCATTCCGCTGCGCCACTTTAAGAGCTTCTGAAGAAATATCAGCAGCCGTTACACAATCAAAGCCTCCAAGCAGAGCCAGACTGATGGCAATGCAGCCGCTTCCTGTACACATATCCAGTAACCTGGGATTCTTTCCTTTATGCTCCTTTAAAACCAGCTCCACAAGAGTCTCCGTATCCTGTCTGGGAATCAGCACTGACTCATTGACATAAAATTCCAGTCCCATAAACTCCCGGCTTCCCGTAATCTGCTGAAGAGGAACCCGTTTTGACCGGGTTTCCACCATAGAACGGTATTTTTCTACAGCCCTCTGGGTGAACTCATTCTCCAAAAGCCTTTGGTTCCGATCCAGCAGAAAATGTGTCATATCCGTATGAAAGGCTTCAAAAAGCAAGTATCTGGCATCAAGGTCCGATTCCCCGACTCCTGCCTTTGAAAGCACTAAAATGCCTTCCTCCAGCAAAAGCTGCAGCGTCATGTTCATGCCTGTTTCTCCGGAAAATTCTTTTTCAAAAACTCTCTCCAGTCAAACACAGCCTCCACGGAAGCAATGCTGACCTCAATCATATCATCGTCAGGCTCCTTGGTGGTAAGCCCCTGCATCCACATACCCGGCCGGCTGAGCAAATTCACCAACTTGGAATCACTGCGCCCGGCCAGGCGCAAAAACTCATATGAAACGCCTGCGATTACGGGAATAAGTACGATTCTGCTTAATATTCTCATAGGCAGAGTTTCCACCCTGATGACCATAAAAAACAAAATACTGATAATCATAACTATTAAAAGAAAGCTGGTACCGCAGCGCTTATGCTCTTTGGAACTATTCCTGACATTCTCCACGTTCAGTTCCAGCCCATGCTCCAGACAGTTGATGCACTTATGCTCTGCCCCATGGTACATAAACGTCCTCTGGATATCCTTCATACGGGAAACCAGCTTGATGTAAGCAATAAAAATACTGAGCCTGAGAATTCCCTCCAGAACAGCCATCACGGTCTGAGACTTTATAAAATTACGGAACACATTGGCAAGAAACATGGGAAGAACCATAAAAATACAGATAGCCATGATCACCGAAAACACCATAACAATGCTCATCAGTGCCTTTTCCAGTTTTTCCCCGAATATCCGCTCCAGAAATTTTTCAAATCCGGAAGGCTCCGGGCTATCTTCATCATCTTCAAAAAAGCTTGCCGAAAACGTCAGCGCTCTCATTCCTAAAACCATGGAATCCGCAAAGCTGAAAACTCCTCTGATGAAAGGAAATGAAAATAATTTCACCCGTTCTCCCAGGCCGACATAAGCATCCTTTTTCACCTCAATGTTCCCATCCGGTTTGCGTACAGCAGTGGCATACTCATCCCCGTTTTTCATCATAACGCCCTCAATAACGGCCTGGCCGCCGATTCCTGAATACTTCATACGCCTTCCTCCTTTCTATTTTTAATCCAAAAAAGGCTGAGCTAAAGTGTTTCCACCAAACTCAACCTTTTCTTTGCTCCTGATATAATAAGGATGCCTGACATGCCAAGGGCTCACCAGGCGGCTGATTTGCTAAAAAATTATGCTTCAGCCTTAACGCCATATTTACGATTGAATTTATCAATACGTCCACGAGCAGCAGCAGCCTTCTGCTGACCTGTATAGAATGAATGGCACTTGGAACAGATTTCCACATGGATATCTTCCTTTGTAGAACCTGTTACGAATTCATTCCCGCAGTTGCAGGTAACCTTTGCCTGGTAGTAATTTGGATGGATTCCCTCTCTCATGACTTTCACCTCGCATACTTTGATTTCTATTTTTCCAATCCACAGTATTTAAACTGCAAACCGACTTTGTCTAATAAACAGCTTGTATAGTATAACATAGATTTTTTTTTATTGCAAGTACTTATTTTTATAAATCCCGGGCTTCAAATACCCGGTTGTTTAATGAAAGCGTATCTTTTTAGCGCCTTCTACAAACTCCCGGTTGTTTCTGGTTCTTGCAAACAGATCCAGTATTTTTTCCACAGCATCCTCTGGTTTTAAACTGCCTGTAGCTTTTCTCACAATTTCAACCGCTTCTGCTTCTTCTCTGCTGAGAAGTAAATCATCTCTTCTTGTACTGGACTTAAGAATGTCAATAGCAGGGAAAATCCGTTTCTCAGACAGCTTTCTGTCAAGAACCACCTCCATGTTTCCGGTACCCTTAAACTCCTCATAAATCACGTCATCCATACGGCTTCCAGTATCCACAAGGGCAGTCGCCAGAACAGTTAAACTGCCTGCCTCCCTCATGTTTCTGGCGGCACCGAAGAAACGCTTTGGCATATGAAGGGCAGCCGGATCAAGACCACCTGACAGGGTACGTCCGCTTGGAGCTACCGTCAAGTTATAGGCTCTGGCCAAACGGGTTATGCTGTCTAAAAGAATCACCACATCTCTTCCGTGTTCCACAAGGCGCTTGGCCCGTTCAATCACCATCTCAGACACCCTCTTATGGCGATCGGGCAGCTCATCAAAGGTGGAATAAAGGACCTCCACATTGTTTCCCACAATGGATTCCTTGATATCAGTAACCTCCTCAGGCCGCTCATCAATCAGAAGGATCATCAGATGAATCTCCGGATGATTGATTGTGATTGCCTTTGCTACATCTTTAAGCAAAGTGGTTTTACCTGCCTTTGGCGGAGATACAATCATACCTCTCTGCCCCTTTCCGATGGGAGCCAGAAGATCCAGAACCCGCATGGCAATGGTACTTTTCCCTTCAGGTGACTCCATATGGAGCCGTTTGTCCGGGAATATGGGGGTCATATTTTCAAAACTGGGGCGGCGCTCTGCAACGCTTGCAGGATAGCTGTTGATATTCTTCACATACAGCAAAGCGGCGAACTTCTCTGTTGGTGCTTTCACTCTGCGGCTGCCGTGGATGATATCCCCTGTTTTCATATTAAAACGGCGGATCTGGGAAGGTGCCACATAGACGTCATTTTCTCCGGGAAGATAATTCTCACAGCGGATAAATCCGAAGCCGTCAGGCATTACCTCTAAAATACCGTGAGCCTCTATGCCGCTGTCCAGCTCCTGCAGCTCAGGGCTGGGCTGGAAATCCGGTTTTGGTTCCTCCGGCATATGCTCCTGACGCACCTCACTCCTGACAGGAATCTCCGCATTATTTCCCGGCGCTGGCCGGTTGCTTCCAGACCTTGGCTGCTCTGGCTGCCTGTAGGAGCGGACAACCGTCTTTTTCTGTCCTCCCCCTGTCGGAACGGCTTGCTGATCCACAGTTACCGGCAATGGCTGAACCGGTGCTGCCGAAGAAGCCTGGTCCTCTTCCAGTTTACAAAGCAAATCTATAATTTCAGCTTTCCGCATAACACTGCTCCCTTTGATTCCCCGGGCTTTTGCAAGCTCCTTCAACTCCGCCAGCGGCAATGTTTGTAATTTTTCACGCATATAATTCTCCTTCTGAATTTTTATAAGGAATCCAATTGTTCTAAAAACCATCAAATGCTTGATTTCCATTAAAAATCAAGCTAGTATTTTACAAGTTTGGGAATGGCCTACGATAGAATATCGTAAACAGATGGCCGGAAATACTTCCGGCCCAAATCACGTTAAATCAGGTCGTATGATATGCTCATTATATACCGTAACGCAAAAAAAGAAAAGTCATTTTTTCAGAAAACTTAAGTGTTCTTTTATTTTTTTCTCATAACCATTTTCTGTGGGGCTGTAAAAAGAGGCTTCCTCCATGCCATCCGGAAGATACTGCTGCCTGACATAATGGTTGGGATAGTCATGGGCATAAAGGTAACCCTGTCCATGACCCAGCTTTCCTGCCCCCTTATAATGGGAGTCCTGTAAATGTACAGGCACAGGCATGGTTTTCTGGTTTTTCACCGAGTCCAGTGCTTGAAACACTGCCAGACATGCCGCATTGCTCTTGGGAGCCGACGCCACATAAGTGACCGCCTGTGACAGAATAATCTGGGCTTCCGGAAGCCCGATTCTCTCTGCCGCCTGAGCAGCAGACACCGCCACCACAAGAGCCTGAGGGTCTGCATTTCCCACGTCCTCAGAAGCACAGATCATGATTCTTCTTGCTATAAATTTAATATCTTCTCCTGCATAAAGCATTCGGGCCAGATAATATACCGCTGCGTCAGGGTCTGAGCCTCTCATGCTCTTAATAAAGGCGGATATCGTATCATAATGGTTATCGCCTGCCTTATCATAGCGGATTACCCTTTTTTGAATACATTCCTGGGCTACATCCATATTAATATGAATTTTACCGTCCGATGTATCCCTGTCAGTTGTCATAATACCAAGTTCTATGGCATTTAATGCGGCTCTGGCATCTCCGTTTGCCACATCAGCTAAAAAATCCATAGCCTCCTCATCAATGACAGCCTCATAAGAACCCATTCCCTTTTCCTTGTCATAAACAGCCCGGCGGATCAGTTCCTTGATATCATCTTTCTCCAGTGTTTCCAGTTCAAAAATCCGGGACCTGGATAGAAGAGCCCCGTTTACCTCAAAATAAGGATTTTCTGTAGTGGCTCCAATAAGAATAACAGTCCCGTCTTCAACAAAAGGAAGAAGGTAATCCTGCTGCCCCTTATTAAAACGGTGAATCTCGTCCACAAAGAGAATCGTCTTTTTCCCGTACATCCCCAGAGCATCCTTGGCTCCTTTTATAATCTCTTCCATGTCCTTTTTTCCGGCTACTGTCGCATTCAACTGTTTAAAATCTGCGCTGGTAGTATTGGCAATGACCCTGGCTAAAGTGGTCTTTCCCGTTCCCGGAGGCCCGTAAAAGATCACCGACCCCAGCTTATCCGCCTTAATCGCCCGGTAAAGCAGTTTATCCTTTCCAATAATATGCTGCTGTCCCACCACCTCATCAAGAGTGGAGGGCCGGAGTCTTGAGGCCAGAGGGGATTCCTTTTCCATGGTGCTCTCTCTCATATAATCAAATAAATCCATGTTCTTTCTCCTGTAATTCCAAAGTCCTTTCTATGTCCTCAATCACTTCCTGGCTGCTGTCCTCCGTGTAAGTAATTACCTTATTCCACTTCTTACAATCTCCCGAAGTTTCTTATATGTTCATTATGAACATAACTGACTGGTTTGTCAAGCGAAGTCCCGGCTGAATGACAAAAACCGGAACACTTAAAACAGCGTGTTCCGGTTTTTTCCATAACGATTTTCAACTGTTGCCATGGGCGGTCACAAGGATGCTATTCTCTGCCTGCCATAATAGTCTTCACCTCTTCGTCAGACAGAGAATAACCATACATATCCTTATAAAATTCCCTTGTTTTATCTTCTACCGACAGATCTTTAAATATATCAGGATACATGATTTTTGCAAGGAACAAAGGCATCAGCGCTCCCTCTGCAGAGCGGACAGACCAGGGATAAGTTCCCGAAGGCTCGGTAAATACATTTCCGTTTGCCACTGCCGAAACACTTGCCAGTGCAGGATCATTGACAATCTGGTCATGAGCACTGCGCCCCATAGTGAAAATAACATCAGGATCCCACTCAATAATCTGTTCTGCATTTACGGTCATAGCGCCTCCGGTTCCCTGGTAATCACCGGAAACAAAGCTTCCTCCGGCAGCTTCCACATAAAAGGCGGAAATATCCTTACCATTGACAGTGGTATAATTATCGCCTCCATAGCGTAGGTTTAAAACCCGTACTTTTTGGTTTTCATCCAGGTCCTTGGTCATAGTTTTTACATATTCAATATTGCTGTCATAATAAGCATTAAAGGCTTTTGCCCGTTCCGGTCCATCATTGCCAAGGATATCCCCGATTAATGTAACAATGGACTTCATTTCCTCAGCATTTGAAAAGGCATTGATCTGCAGCACTGCAATTCCTGCTGCTTCCAGCTGTCCTCTTTGTTCGTCTGTAAAATTAGGTCCATAGACAACCTGGGCTCCTGACGCAATAATATCCTCCATGCTGCTGGTATCATGTCCATCGGGATTAGTCTTTGGCCATACAGAATAAAAGATGGGAGATAAATCCTTAATACTTGCAGCGATTTGTTCACTGCCTCCAAGCATAGCAGTAATATGGGCAAACGCTCCGATAGTAGGTGCGACCCCAGTCACTTCTGCAGGAATTTCAACCTTAGTTCCGTCAATGTTAATGACTGTGCGGATTCCTCCATTCTCTTCCTTACTGCTTTCTGTCAAAGCAGCAGTTTCTGTTTCTTTGGAAACAGAAGAAACCTCAGTCTGGATGCCATTTCCCTTTTGACTGCTGCATCCTGCGACGGATAATAAACACATTATAAGCAGCAATGCTGCCGCTCTCCTTAACATACTTTTTCTTTTCATCACAATTCTCACCTTTCTAAATTTAATATTTTCTATCTTACATGGCAAGGTCTGTTCATAACCGGATAGCAATAGCAAATCTCTTCTCCATCTTTCTTTTCTGATGCAATTTTAACCGGCAGTCCATAAGCCTTTGACAGGCTCTCTCCGGTAACCACTTGCCGGACGTCTCCTGACTCATATGTATGATCCCTATAAAGGAGAACCACCTTGCCTTTACATAAAAAAGCATGGTCTGGTGCATGTGTGGTCATAATGACACCGATTCCTTTTCGGGACAATTCCAATACCTGCTGCAGAACCTTGGTCTGATTGCCAAAATCCAAATTGGAAGTTGGCTCATCCAGCATAATAAAAGCTGGTTCCTGCACCAAAGCCCTGGCAATCATGACCATCTGCCGTTCCCCTCCTGACAGTTCCGTAAATACACGGTTGGCAAGATAACTGATCTGCAGTTCTTCAAGTACCTCATAAGCTTTTTCCACATCTTTAGGTCCTGGACGGCCAAATGCTCCCAAATAAGCGGTTCGGCCCAGCATAACCACATCCAGCACGGAAAAAGCAAAGGGAGCATTATGGGTCTGGGGAACATACCCCACTAACTTTGCATATTGAAGCCGGGAAATTCCCCCTGTTTCTATTCCCCCAATGGTAATGCGGCCGTCTAATAAGGGTAAAAATCCCAGAATGGTTTTAAACAGCGTAGTTTTTCCCACACCGTTGGAACCCAGGAGGCAGAGAATATCCCCGGAACCCACAGATGCAGAAAGTCCTTTAACAACTTCTTTCTTTCCATACCCACAGGTTATATGTTCCATTTTCAGTTCTATGAGGACCACCCCCCTTTCCGCTTAAAAAGCAGATATAAAAATATGGGTGCCCCAATAATAGAAGTAAGCACTCCCAAAGGAATTTCCCCCGCCGTAAGACTGCGGGCAAAATTGTCCACGATCAACATAAACAAGCCCCCTACAAGCATGGAGCAGGGCAGAAGGGATAAATAATTAGGCCCCACAAGAAATCGGGCAATATGGGGGACCACCAGTCCCACCCAGCCAATTACACCGCAAAGGGCAACCGATGATGCCGTAAGCAGTGTAGAGCTTAGAATAATCACAAGTCTTACACGCGCTGTATCCACCCCCATTGCTTTGGCCTCTTCTTCTCCAAATGCCATTGCATTTATTTTCCAGCGCAATAAAATAAGAGGAATGCTGCCTAAAAGATAAAAACAGCCAAGTATTGCCACATTACGCCAGCCTCCTGTTTTGGCAAAGCTTCCCATAAGCCAGAAAGTGATTTCCGGCAGCTTGGTATCCGTATCCGCAAGGTATTTCATTAAGGAAGTAAAGGCAGAACACAGTGATGAAATCACTGTCCCCGACAACACCAGAATCAGCAGTCCTCCTCCGCTGGCCCGGGTAACTGATGCACTGATAGCAAGCACTAAAAATACTGCTGCCAGCCCGAACAAAAAAGCCGTCAGCTGTACCCGGATTCCCTCCATGGACAAAAGCAGGGCAAGACACGCCCCCACAGAGGCGCCCGAGGAAACCCCCAAAAGATCGGGAGATACCATAGGGTTTTTAAAAAGTCCCTGATAGGAGGCACCTGCTGCAGCTAAAGCAGAACCCACAATGACAGCCATCAGTATTCGAGGTATCCGAATGACAAATAAAACCGCAGCTTCCTTGGAATTAGTCTCAATCTGTCCGGATATGACCTTTCCAAAGGTCTGAAAAATTTCTTCAAGGGACATTCCAAATCGGCCCACCGCCAAAGAAGCAACTGCTGCCACAGCCAGAGCAATCCACAGTCCTGCCAAGATCAGACGCTCCCTCATAACCACTCAACCAAAATCCGTTGGCCTTTTTCGTAATAGGAACCTGCTCTCAGCACGATCAGCCCATTGCAAAGGGCCATGCATCTGGCTCCTCTCTCCTGCTTCATAGGGAATGCCAGAATCCCTTGGCTGCTCTCTTTCAGATAGAGCCGCTGGTAAAAGTCCAGCTTTTCAGGTGCCTTCATTTCCTCCTGCAAAATTGCTTCTGTTGTTTTGGGCATGGGAACAGGAATTCCAAGACCCCGGAACACAAGAGCCTTGGCGCACCAATGGACCACACTAAAGGCCGCCATAGGAGGTCCAGGAAGATTAATGACAGGTTTTCCTTCTACCATACCCGCCCCTACAGGAAATCCGGGAACGGAACGTGCTCCATGCTGAAAATAGGTACTGCGGCTGCGTATCATACGGGTATTGAAATCTTCACTTCCCTTGGAGGAACCACCGTTAATTAAAACAATATCCCCTTCTAAAAGGGCTTTTTGAAGCATGTCTTCCAAATTACACTGGATATCCTTGCAGATGGGGTATCTGACCACCTGGGCTCCCCAGCTCTCCAAAAGAGACTGGATCATCAGACCATTGGACTCTATGTTTTCTCCTCTGGCCGGCAGACTGCCGGGATCAATCAGTTCACTGCCAGTCGGTATGTAGATCACTTTAGGCTTTACAATGACCGGAACTTCTCCATAACCTCCGCTGGCCAGAAGATTTAAGTTCCATGGAGTTAAAACAGCACCCTTTTCAAGTAAAAGTTCCCCTTCTTCCAAACGGCTGCCCCTCAGGCTGACCCCTTGTCCCCTTTCCAGCGGCTTGTCCAGACGCAGTTCAACACCGCCATGATCTAAAAAACTTACTGCTTCAATAGGAATCACCGTATCAAAGGGATCATCAAAATCATCCCCTGTGTCCGCCATACAGAAATCAATTCCCTTCTTCCAGCCCTTGGTATCAGGAACCCCATTCTCAAAATCCGATACTCTCACTGCAATCCCATCCGGTCCGGCACTGCGGCATACGGGAAGAGTAGCCTTTGATTCAAGATCAGCGGCTAAAACCCTGCCACAGGCTGCATCAAGTTTCACCGTTTCATGAGAAGGAACTGGCTGCCAGTGCTCATACAGCCGGGCAATAATCTCTCCACGTTCCGGTAAATTATCTGGTTTCATAAATCCTCCTTTTGATAACAACTGAATTCAATTAGTTTTCAGACAGTCAGTGACTGTCTGTTTATAATGAAATACAAACAGTTTTATTACAGGACTCCAAATATATAATCCTGTTTTCAATATCGTATAATTCCTTAACAGCCTGTTCCGTAATGACATTCTTTCCTTTACCCACACAATGCTTTTTGTCTTTATAAAGCAGCAGCACATTTGCTTCCTCTAAAAATCCATGGTCAGGGAAATGAGTTGTCATGATAACAGTCCTGCCAAGATTCTTCACCAGACCGCATATGTGGGAAATAATTCTGGCCTGATTTCCAAAATCCAGATTGGAAACAGGCTCATCCAGTACTAATATGGGAGTCTGCTGGGCAATGGCTCTGGCAATCAGGGTAAGCTGCCGCTCTCCCCCGCTGATCCTCATGTAATCTTTATTGCCCAGGTCTCCGATTCCCAGCAGCTCTATAGCTTCTTCCACCGCCCGTTTATCTTCCGGTCCCAGTCTTCCCATACCCTGCTGATGAGGATTTCTTCCCATGGCAATGACCTCCTTCACCGTAAATGCAAAGGGCGGGACATGGTTTTGAGGGACATAAGCAATCTGCTTGGCCAGCTCTTTCCGGTTCCACTTATCAATAGAAATATCATTTAATATTATTTCCCCCTTTACCGGATTCAGCAGGCGCAGGGCCGACTTGAAAAATGTGGTTTTCCCCACACCATTGGCCCCCAGCACACACCACATTTCTTTTGAACCAATGGTAATATTAATATTTTCAATCACTGCATGGCCGTTATAGCCGCAGCTTAAACCTTTCATTTCCATTTTCATCTGGATCACCAACTGCTTTCTCTCTTGCTCATTAAAAATATAAGAAAAGGAATTCCAACCAGGGATGTGGTGATCCCCAGGGGAATTTCTACAGTCATCAGGCTGCGGCATATATCATCCATAAGAAGAAGGTAAACAGCACCTAAAAGCATGGAGCCTGGAATTACATATTTAAAATTAGGGCCCATGACCATTCTCGTTAAATGAGGTACAATCAGCCCAATCCAGCCGATGGTACCGGTTATTGATATAGAATAGGATGTCAAAACAGTGGCCGAGATGGTAATAACAGCCTGTAACAGCCTGGTGTTTACTCCCAAAGCCTTTGCCTCGTCCTCTCCCAGAGATAGAATATTGATTTTATTGCTGCAAAGCACAAGAATTCCAATGCATATGGTAAAGGGGGCGGCCATGCCAAGAACATCCTGGTAAGTGGCCTTATTCAGGCTCCCCATTAGCCAGAAAGTAATTTCCGGCAGCTTATTATCCGTATCCGCCGTATACTTCATCAGAGTAATCAGGGACTGAAACAGGCCGCTGACCAAAATTCCTCCCAGCACCAGCAAAAACACCGTATTATTTCCTTTTCCCACCCTGGCAGCAATAAACCAGGTCAGCATAACAGCCAGAAGGCCAAATAAAAAGGCCATCATCTTAGTTCCCCCAATGCCCACAGACAAAACAATACCCAGAACCGCACCAAAGGAGGCTCCTGAAGATGCTCCCAGCAAATCAGGGGATACCAGTGGATTTTTAAACATCCCCTGATAAGCCGCACCGCTGACTGACAGAGCTCCTCCCACCATAATTGCGGCAAATATTCTGGGCAGACGCACCTGATAAATAATATGTACAATCTGCTCATCATCAGAGCATCCCAAAAGCGCCTGTATAACTCCTGACAGTGATATAGGGTAACGTCCGGCAAGCAGGGACAGCACCATGGAAACCAGCAAAAAAAGAAACAGCATCCACAGCATATACCCTGGCAGTATTTTATTTTTTGTTCGTTCCAAGACTTATCACCCTATTTTCATTTTCTTAATATTGCCTTTTTGAAAGCTTTCCCCCACCCGGGTTTCTCCCAGACAGTAGGAGCAGAGCGCCGCAGGCATGGCAAACCGCAGGCGGCAGTCTTTAAGGCGGTCCGAAGCAAGGCTTTTCCCCTTCCGGAAATACTCAGCTCCATCAAAGGAACCCTGCCCGGTAATTCCGTTGAGAAACAAAATATCTGCTTTTGGATTGGCCATCTTCACCTTAAAAGCAAATACCTCCCGCTCTGCCTGGGATACAATATCTCCTTTTGTAATTATAACCAGGTCCGCATATCGAAGCATTGGCCCGATCTTATGGGGCGTGTTAATGCCTGACAGGTTGTCAATGACACATACACCTAAAAATTCTCTTAAATGGGGTGAGCACCGGTTACACAGCCCTGCACTTTCGATTACAAGATATTCAAACTCATTCCTCATTCCCCATTCCACACACTCTTCAATGTTGCTGACAAAAAAGTGATCCGGGCACAAATTTCCTGAAAGCCCTACAACAGAATGGATCTGATGTTCCTCAAACCGTTCTCCATCTGAACTGGACAAACAGTCAAATTTTGCGACTCCAACCTTGTCCTTTCCAATCTGTTCAATAATCCGTATTAAAACAGAGGTCTTTCCCGCAGAAGGGGGACCGGAAACCGTAATTAATTTCATGGGCACAGCACACCTCCCGGATGCAGCCTCTGCCATTCCTGCCAGAATATTTCCAGACAGTGCTCCGCCAGGGTTGGTATATCATGATTTCGGATAAAATCCCAGCCAAGCCACTGGAAAGCCGCTCCATGGGGCAGATTTGCAGCCACCTCCCCATTCATAGGCGGTGTGTAGGCTTTTGCACAAGCCTCTGCAAACTCATTTCCGGTAATATAATCCGTAATGTCCTTTACCCGCTCTGCTTCGTCTCTTCTCACAAGCATGTACATAGGAAGAGTAATGGCTCCGTCATCAGGCCAGACAATTTCCACATCTTCCCGTACGCAGGTCTGGGCAAAAAACCAGGAAACCAGATAAATTGCCCCTCCCTCAGACCGGTTGCTTCCGGCTGTCTTTGACATGACGCTTCCATGGAGGGCATGTTTTACATTTCCGGCAAACTTCCTGATTCCTTCTTCGCCGTACTCCTTGTAAATATACAAAAACATAGCATTGGAAATAGTTTCCCGGTCTTTTCCAAAAATAATGATGTTATTCTCATAAACAGGATCCAGCAGAGCTTCCAGGGTCCTGGGAACCGGAAGATCTCCCAGACGTTTTTTATCAATCATAAAGGTTTCCGCCATTACTCCATAAACATGATAAATATGTTCAGGATCACACAGGCCGGCTTCCTTTAAAGCAGGATTTACGTTTCCATAAAACCGTCCAGCAAACATTCCCTCCATTTTTTTCTGGAAATCCAGCCCTAAGTATTCATTAAATTCCTTTGAAAAAAACACTCCGGGAAACTGCTCCGGATCACCGTGGTTCCAGGCTTCTCCACAGGTATCATCAGTCATTTTCCCAAATTCCAGATAACACTTTCTGGAAATTCCATGTTGCTTTTTATGTTCCCGTTCAATCTCTTCCAGAGCATCACGGAAGGTAAATTTCAGAGGACAGATCGTATTTCCGTAAAAATCCAGCTTTTCTCCCGGTACAAAATCCTCCAGCAAGTGCTGCCGCTCTGCTTCTGCCTTTAAAACTGCATGATCCAGATAATACAAAAAAAGTTCCTGATTGATTCCCCGCACATAAAGCAAGGTTCTCAGCATGGTATCCGGGCCTGCCACTTCTAAAAAATCCTCCGGACTCTCATAATCAAACCCATTGGAGCGGAACACTTCAAAACTTTCCGGATAAGTCTTTAGAATTTCTTTTATTTTCATTGTTCCTGTTATCACAAGAAACCTCCTGACTAAAGCATTGTTACGGATGTCTCCACCCGTTCTCCTGAGCGGAGCATATGAAGCAGCTTTGTTGTTTTTCTGTCCATATCTTCCAAGTCCTTTAAATTCTGTTTTTCCATAGCACTGGTTTCCAGCACTGTCTTTATGCCGCCGTTTTCAATGATAATACGTTTATCACCCATTAAGGCGAGAATTGGGTCATGGGTGGACATGAGCACAATTTTCTGCTCCCGGGCCAGCAGACGCAAAGCTTTTTTCCGGTCCACTCCTGCATTTTCGATTTCGTCAATCAGCACAATGGGGGAGGCACTTAAAAAAGCGGTATCCGCAATCATTAAAGCGCGGGATTGTCCTCCGCTTAGCTCCGTTAAAGGAGTTTCTTTGGAAAAGCGCTCCCCTGCCAGGTCATTGGCCGTATCAAAAATCTTCTCAATCACCTTGTCAAGGTCTTCTATCATCCGACTTTCTCCGTGGAGGCGCAAAAAATCAAAGACCCGCAAATCCATAACAAAGTTCATGTTCTGGGATAATTGAGCAATGAGCTTGTTTTCAATTTGAAAGCGTTCCCTTTCACTGGGAATCCGCCCGTCAATGAGAATCTTCCGTTTTGTCTGGGTATCCCCCTGAGCCAGACACTCAATGTCGGCCAGCAAACAGCTTTTCCCTGAACCGGTAGGCCCCATCACTGTGATAATCTCTCCCTTTTCAATAGAAATGGTAATATCTTCATGTTCTCCCAGCTTGTTTTGCCCGCCAATAATGGTAATCTTCTCCACATTCTTCTTTTTCTGTTTTAAAGCTTCCATCCGGCTTAAAAACAAGACAAAATGCTCTGCCAGCTGGGAGCTGGAGGCTCCAATATCCTCCAGCAGGGCTTCAGGGATGTCTGCAATATATTGTCTGACCGTCCATTGAGGCCGGTCTTGAAATCCTTCTATGCCGGAGGCTGAAAAAAAGTCACCGGCATAAGGATATAAAGTTAAAACACTGGCAATATTATCTGACAATACTTCATTTGCAATCATATCTTTGTTCACTTTCGCAGAGCGTTCTTTGTTATAATTTCAACATCTTCATCGCTTAACTCCACATGGTAAAACAGCTTATAGAAATCTTTTGTTTCCTCTTTAATATCGTAATTCACGTATTCCGGATATAAGATAGAATGAACCCATTTGATTCCGATGATGGTGTTGACGGAAGGCGGTCTGTCAAACCAGTTCTGAGGCTGCATAGGCGTTTCAAAAACCAGTCCGCTTTTTACTGCCGGAATGGTGGACCATTTGCTGTCGGTGGTAACGGTATGATAGCTGCTGGAGTCGGCATATCCATTATCAACACTGCAGATAATCAGTTCAGGCGCCCATTGCATGACCTGCTCAATGGTAACAGCAGTCCGTCCGTATCCCGGGGTAATTTCACAGTCAGCCACATTGATTCCCCCGCATAAGTCAATCAGCTGGGAATGAGATGAGCCTGACGGATCAGTATGAAGGCCATCCTGCTCCTCAGCATAATAAACCCGGATTTTTTTATCTTCCGGGATCTTTGCTGTGATCTCTTTTGCTTGATCTAAAGCTGCTTCCGTATAAGATGCCAGCTCATCTCCCCTGTCTTCCCTGTTAAAAAGCTTGCCTAAAAAACGATAAGTTTCCGGCAGATCCTGCAAATCACTTTTCACCAGTACCACCGGTATATTAAGCTGTTTTTGCAGCTGCTCCGCCTGGTCAATACTGCCCTGGTCGGTTCCGCTGGCTAAGACAACATCAGGAGCGGCTTTTATGATCTCTTCGATATTTCCCTGGTTTCCTTTGCCGTACCAGCCTCCCAAATGGGGAAGATTTACATAGTAATCCGTTAGATACGCTTTTTCCGCATCAGATATAATTACATTAACACCAGATACCATTTTGTCGTCAAAGGTATACATCAACATAGTTCCAATGGGGCTGGTTGAATATACGTTTTTAATATCGTTGGGCAGCTCAAGCTTTCGCCCTGCATGGTCCGTAACCTCCTGAACAGTTGAACTGGTTTGCGATGCCTGGGAAGATTGGGCCCCTGTCTGCTCTGATTGGGCGGCGCTGCTTTCAGTTACTGTCTGTGTCTCCTGTGCCTGTGATCCGGCTTTGTCTGTTGTTGGTTGGCAGGCACTTAATGCAACTGTAATACTTAAAAGCACCCCTGCCATACAACAGCTTGTCTTCATTTTCTTTTTCCGCATGATATGGAATTCCTTTCTTTTGTCGATGTAATTATATTAATATATCGGTATCAAAAAATCAATAAACAAAATATTTTATTTTTTCAACATTCTCCTTGCTATTAGTCTGAATCCTTTGTTATAGTAAATATGAGGTGATTAATTATGCGGATAGTAACAAGAATTAGAATCGGTAAAAATAAAATTTTCATTGGAAAAGGCGTAAAAGAAATGCTGGATGCCATTGAAGTGCATAAGTCTATAAAAAAGGCAACAGAGTATACAGGAATTTCTTATCCAAAGGCTATCCGGATGGTTCGGACTCTGGAAGAGGAGCTGGGGTTTCCTGTGGTCATTTCTGAAAAAGGAGGAAGCGAGCGGGGAGGAACCCGTTTAACTGAAAAAGGCAGGGAAGTCCTGGAATCTTACCGGAAAATCGAGAAAGCCGTGGAAGAATACGCGGAAAATCTCCTTAAGCAGGAATTTCCATTTTAATATTTGATTTACATAAAATCAATTCTGACCATTTGGCTGGAGAAGACAAATTGACGCTATTTAGCGCCATTTAATTCTTGCAATTTTCTTTTTTTTCCTATACAATAATAAGCATGAAAACAATAAGAACACTAAAAGAAGTATTTTTATCCTCGATTCCTCTTGTAATCATTATTGTTCTGGTTTGTGTCTTTATAGCGCCCATGAAAAACCCCTCTGATTATGTTAAGCTGACCTTGGGTTACGTCAGCGTTGTGTTCGGGCAAGCTTTTTTCCTGGTGGGACTGGATTCCAGTATCCTTCCTATTGGTAAAATCGTAGGCAGTTCCTTAATCAAATTTAAAAAGGGAATATTCATAATCTTTTTCGGCGTCTTATTTGGGATTCTTGCCACAGTGGCAGAACCGGCTCTGGCAGTTCTTGCCCGGCAGACTCATATGATTATGACAGAGGTCAATGAAACTGTTTTTGTATGGATTTTAAGCTCAGGAGTGGGAATTTTCGTAGGCTTTGCCTTATTCCGCATCATTAAGGACTTAAATATCAAGGTTATCTTTGCGATACTTTACACCATGGTATTTTTGACCGTAATCCTGGTTCCTGAAGAATTTGTGGCTTTGGCGTTTGACGGAAGCGGGGCTACTACAGGAGATATATCAGTCCCATTTATCCTGGCCCTCGGCATCGGTATTTCAGCTACCATGTCAAAGCGTAAAACTAATGACGACACCTTTGGAATCATCGGAATCGCTTCCGTAGGTCCCATTATGGCAGTATTTATTTACGGCTTCATTCTCAGTATCAAGCACGACGGAGTCATCCCCCCTGCAGCCCTCTATGATCCTGGCGCAGCAGAAAGTTTTGGCAACATCGTTATTTCCAACATTTCCGGTGTGGCCCTGGCGTTATTTCCTATTGTAATTGTTTTTTTACCATTTCAGCTTTTCCTCAAGTTTCCGAAAAAGCAGTTTATCGGAATGATGTTGGGAATTATACCGGTTTATGCCGGTCTTCTTATTTTCCTGTCGGGAATTGATTATGGCTTTGCATTTGCAGCAAAATACATCGGCGAGGTGTTTTTAGAAACTTCCCGTCCGGATTGGTTTAAATGGCTGCTTCTGCCCTTAGGATTTGTCTTAGGAGTAGCCATAACGCTGTCTGAACCGGCTGTTACAGTTTTAGGGGAACAGCTTGAGGAAATAACTAATGGTCATATCCGGAAAATGACAATCAGGATTACCCTGGCACTTGGAATCGGAGTTGCATCTCTTCTTTCCATGTTGAAGATTTTGACCCAGATCAACATTCTGTGGTTTTTGGTCCCCCTTTATTTCTTATCCATCATTATGATGCGGTATACCTCTTCTCTTTTTGTGGGGCTGGCCTTTGATTCAGGAGGCGTAACAGGCGGTGCGCTGACATCGGCTTTTTTAACACCGCTCACTTTGGGCACTGCCCAGGCCGTTGCCATGTCGGCAGGTTCCAAGGCCCAGTCGGTACTGACAAACGGATTTGGAATCATTGCATTTATTTCAGTAACTCCTCTCATTGCTGTTCAGCTCCTTGGAATCATTTATGAGACAAAGGTTAAGAAGACCTTAGCGCTGAATATAGAACATGAGACGAAAGAGTTTGAAGAATTGTCCATGTATGCAGGTGATCTGGATGAAAACAGTACAGATTACACAGATGACATGAACGACGACGACGAATATAATACAGAACAAAGCTCCGGCTTAGAGGAGGACGCCTATGAACAATCCAGCAATTGATAACATTGAATTTCTGATAATGATTGCCGGTAGGAAACAAAAAGATGCAATACTTCAAAGAATGTGCAGCATTGACTGCCGGATTGTCAACACGGTATACGGAAAAGGAACCGTAAAACCCAACTATCTTTTGGATATGCTGGGTCTGGTTCCTGAAGAAAACAAGATTATCATGACTTCTGTATTGCCAAAAGAAAAATCAGATGCTATATTTACTATGTTGCTGAATGAGTTTCAATTTGGTCAGCCCAACAGCGGCATAGCCTTTACCCTGCCTATTTCAGGCATGTCATTTTAATTTTTATTTTACCAGGAGGAAATAAACGCAATGGATGGTTGTGATCAAATGAAAGCACTTTTTATTATAGTTAATGCGGGCTTTACAGAATCAATTATGGATATTGTAAGGTCAGAGGGCGCCAATGGCGCTACTATAATAAATGCGAGAGGCGAAGGTGCACAGCATGAGTCGTTTATGGGCATTACCGTTGACTCTGAAAAAGAAATCATTCTGACGATTACCAATATAGCCACTGCAAAACGAATCATGCATGCATTCAAGGAAAAAGCAGGCTGGAAATCTCCCGTACACGGAATATGTTTTGCAATGCCGGTAAATAAGGTCATTGGAATGAGTTCTGTTACCCCAAAGAAAAAAGAAGATAACTAAAAGAGATTACAAACAAAACACAGGCTCCTGTTCTGTGGGAAGCAGCTTCTGCAATTCCCACAGAACAGGAGCTTTTTGGCCCCATAAAGCCTTCTCAGTCTACCAAAAGCTCATCCACTGTAACAAAGGTGTATCCCTGCTTAATCAGGGCATCAATGGCTTCCAAAGCCGCTTCCACAGATGTGGGGAACACATCGTGAAGAAGAATAATATCCCCCGGCTCCACATTTTTTACGATGTGCCGGACAACCTTTTTTGCATTTTGGGATTTCCAGTCCAGAGGATCCACATCCCACATCACCACAGTCATATCAATGGTGCATTCCAGTTCCTCTGTCCAGGAACCGTAAGGGGGGCGCAGGTATTGAGGCCGTTTCCCTATAATGGCCTCAATCTTCTTGTTGTTTTCCTCTATCTGTTCACAGGCAGTTTTAACGGTTTCCTTGCCCATTTGAATATGGCTGTAGCCGTGGCTGCCGATTAAATGCCCATCATGATACATCTGCTTCACAATATCCTCTCTGCCCTCCACATTCTCTCCCAGAAGGAAAAACGTAGCATGAACACCTCTCTCCCTCAATCCATTCAAAAGCTGAGGCGTATAAACAGAATCAGGGCCGTCGTCAAAGGTCAGGGCAATCTGCTTGTCTCCGGAAAACTTCCGGCCCCCATCATTGATTTCCTCTGAATCCCCACTCACCGGAATAAACAAAGTATCCTTTGCTTGCACATAAGAATAGTACATTCCCCTGAGAAAAACAAGATCCAGCGCCAGAACAAGTAGAAGACAAGTAATTTTCCTTCTGATACTACTCATGCATAAGCCCTGCTTTCTGCCATTATTATTTAATCTATGGGCTATCCTGAAGAAATAAAACTAAAACTTATGTTTCTTTCTTTTTTTGAAAGAGGAATAAAAAGAAGGGCTGCCCTCCATTCTGAGAATGAAGACAGCCCTTCTTCTAAATTAAAGATTTAATTAAGCCATGCAAACGTTAACTGCCTGCAGACCGCGATTTCCTTCTGTTGTTTCGTAAGTTACTTTCTGGCCTTCTTCAAGAGTCTTGTAACCATCAGAAACAATGCCAGAGAAGTGTACGAAAACTTCTTCGCCTGTTGCATCATTTACGATAAAACCATATCCTTTAGCTCCATTAAACCATTTTACTGTACCGTTGTTCATAACGCGTACCTCCTGATATAAATAAAAATTATTTGTTATATCGCCTGAAACAAAAATCACATATTTTTGTAAATCATCATCCGAAAATAATGACTTACAAAAATATGTGAAATCATAACTCCATTCGATAATACTCATTCATTCTAACCCAAATGTGCAGAATTGTCAAGACTATTCTGTTATTTCTCCACAGGAATTCTTTCGTGGAGAACAAGCTGAGTGCAATAAAACGGGGTTCTGCTTTCCTGAAAAAGCAGAACCCCGTCCATATCCATAAAGACAAAGAAAAATTACTTTAAAGTAACTTTTGCGCCTTCAGCCTCTAAGGAAGCCTTGATCTGATCAGCTTCTTCCTTAGAAGCGCCAGCCTTAACAACCTTAGGAGCGCCGTCAACTACGTCTTTAGCTTCTTTTAAGCCTAAGCCTGTAGCTTCACGAACAACCTTGATAACCTTAACCTTGTTAGGACCAACCTCTGTTAATTCAACATCGAACTCAGTCTTCTCTTCTTCTGCTGCTGCTGGGCCTGCTGCTGCAACCACTACGCCTGCTGCTGCAGATACACCGAACTCTTCCTCACAAGCCTTTACTAATTCGTTTAATTCTAATACAGATAACTCTTTAATCGCTTCAATAAACTCAGCTGTTGTTAACTTTGCCATGATAATATACCTCCGTATTTAATATGTTTTATTTTTAATAAAGTCCGATTCACCTAACGTTCATCGAACGGCTAAAATTCAGGCACACTTCTCCTGCCTTAAGAATTTTATGCCTCTGCCGCTTCTCCGCCCTGACCGTCTGCGATCTGCTTGAGTACGCGTGCAAAGTTTGTAATAGGAGACTGGATGCTGCCCAGTAACTTTCCGAGAAGAATTTCTCTGGAAGGAATGCTGGCGATCTGTCCCATTGCTTTTGAATCGTAGTAAACGCCTTCCACAACACCGCCCTTAATCTCTAAAGCGGGAGCTGTCTTAGCGAATTCAGCCAGAATTCTTGCCGGAGCTGTTGCATCTGTCTTGGATACAGCAATTGCTGTAGGTCCTTCCAGGCTTGGATCTAAAGCCTCAAATGCAGTTCCTTTCGCTGCGAAACGGATCATGGTGTTCTTATATACTTTATAAGTTACACCAGCATCTCTCAATTTCTTACGAAGTTCTGTATCCTGAGCAACTGTAATACCGCGGTAGTCTACAACTACGGCTGTCTCAGCGCCTTCCAGTAAGTCAGCGATTTCGCTTACGATTGGTTGTTTTAATTCAACTTTTGCCATTATGGTTTACCTCCTGTTTAGTCTAAGCCTGCGGTTTCCCGCAAAGCCTGCTCGTAGAAACTGCAAGGGAATTATGCCATAGAAAAACCCCTCCGCCCAAAGGACAGAGAGGTCTACAAATTCATTTAAAAAAAATGATTCTTGTACATTCCTCGGCAGGCGTTTGCACCTTATGCCTTGCGGCACCTGCTGTCTTCGGCAGTTAATACTGAAATAGTATAACATTATATATAATTCATGTCAACCACAAAACAAAATTAGTTCATTAACTTCGCTACGTTCAGCTTTACACCAGGTCCCATTGTGGAAGCCAGGGTAACGCTCTTTAAATAAGCGCCTTTTACTGTACTTGGTTTTGCTTTGACGATTGCATCAACAAGCGTCTGGAAGTTGTCCGCTAACTGTTCTTCTGTGAAAGAAGCTTTTCCAACTGGCACGTGGATAATATTTGTTTTATCAAGTCTGTACTCAACCTTACCAGCTTTGATGTCGTCAATTGCCTTTGCTACGTCCATGGTAACAGTTCCGGCTTTTGGGTTTGGCATTAAGCCCTTAGGTCCCAGGACACGTCCTAAACGACCAACAACACCCATCATGTCCGGTGTAGCAACAACTACATCAAAATCCAGCCAGCCTTCGTTCTGGATCTTCGGAATCAATTCCTCAGCTCCAACGTAATCTGCGCCTGCAGCCTGTGCCTCATCAGCCTTAGGTCCCTTTGCGAAAACCAAGATTTTCACGGTCTTACCTGTTCCATGAGGAAGTACAACTGCGCCACGGATCTGCTGGTCAGCGTGACGGCCGTCACATCCGGTTCTGATATGAGCTTCAATGGTTTCATTAAATTTAGCACTTGCATTTGTCTTTACTAAAGAGATTGCTGCCGGTGCATCGTAGAGAACAGAACGATCTACTGCTTTTGCTGCCTCTGCGTATCTTTTTCCTCTTTTCATTCTAAATAACCTCCTAGTGGTATTGTCGGGGATTTTCCCTCCCACGTTTTCAAAAATCCTTTAAAGGAAGTTCGACTTGCCTCGGGGCTTGTCGAACAGCAAATTTACTAAGTCAGGACTAAGCCTCCTCTAAGTAAATTATGCCTCAACAGTAATTCCCATGCTTCTTGCAGTACCAGCAACCATGCTCATAGCAGCCTCAACGGATGCAGCATTTAAATCTGGCATTTTCAGTTCTGCAATCTTCTGCAGTTCAGCCTTGGAAATAGTAGCCACCTTTGTTTTGTTTGGTACTGCAGAGCCGGATTTAAGCTTGCAGGCCTTTTTTAATAATACGGCAGCTGGCGGAGTCTTAGTGATGAAGCTGAAGCTTCTGTCTGCATAAACAGTAATAACAACCGGAATAATTAAATCTCCCTGATCTGCTGTTCTAGCGTTGAAATCCTTTGTAAACTGTACAATGTTTACGCCATGCTGTCCAAGTGCAGGACCTACAGGAGGAGCTGGTGTAGCCTTTCCTGCCGGAATCTGCAATTTGATATATCCAGTTACTTTCTTTGCCATAATAAGGCACCTCCTAATAAATGTGGTATTGTCGGGGATTTCCCTCCCACGAGCTTATATGGATATAAGCCGCTTTTACTTGTTACATCTTTTTCACTTCGCTGAAATTCAGTTCCACCGGTGTTTCACGGCCGAACATCTCAACGCTCATGGTGATGGTTTTCTTACCTTCGTTGATGGACTTGACAGCACCAACGGTATCCTTCCATGCACCGGAAGTTACCACAACGGTATCTCCCACTTCAAAGCCAATAATGAACTCCTCATTCCGGAATCCAAGCTTTTCCATCTCATCTTCAGTCAGAGGAACCGGTTTTGATCCAGGGCCTACAAAGCCTGTCACCCCGCGTGTATTACGTACCACATACCATGTCTCATCGTTCATGAACATATGAATCAGTACGTAGCCGGGGAACATCTTTTTATCGGCCTTTTTCTCAATGCCATTTTTAAGCTCAATGACGGATTCCAGCGGAACTGAAACCTCCAGGATCTGCTCCTGCAAACCTCTGTTTTCAATGGTCTTCTCAATGTCGACTTTTACTTTGTTCTCATAACCTGAATAGGTATGGACTACATACCAATTTGCTTCTGACATAAACTCACCTTAACCCTAAGATAGAACTGAGACCAAATCCGATGATCAGATCAAGAATCGCAATAATCAGTCCTAAAGCAACCGCCGCTGACACAACTGCCACGGTCTGCTTCATTACGGTTTCTTTGGAAGGCCAAATAATTTTGGCAAACTCGGCCTTTAAACCTCTGAAAAAGCTTTTCTTCCGAGCACTTTCGTTGTTCACTGTATCTCCCATAATTTCACGTCCTTTACAAACCGATTACTTTGTTTCTTTGTGCATGGTATGGCTCTTACAGAATTTACAATACTTTTTAGTTTCCATTCTGTCCGGATGAGTCTTTTTATCTTTGGTCATGTTATAGTTACGCTGTTTGCATTCCGTACATGCCAGTGTGATTTTTGTGCGCACGACTTCCACCTCCGCTTAATTTTTCGTTGTTGTGTTTTGAGTCTTGTTCTTTTGCTTCAAACAATTTTGAGCATAAAAAAAAGACCTAGCTCTTCCATTCGCCCAATAAATATAACACACAGGCCAGGATTCGTCAATCTTTTTTTGTAGAACATTATAGCATGTTCCGAATTTTTATATTATATCATAATTACTAAAAAAATGCAATCCACATTTATATGGAACAGTTCCATACAGTTCTGAAAGCCAAATCAACGCTATAAAGAAATTAGTATAAAAAACAGAATTTTTCTGAATTTTCAAAAAATAGTTGACATAACTTGACACATTCTCTATATCTGTGTTAGGATTTATAGTAAGTGGAAATATGGTGCCTGATGTCATTAAAGTTAGGCACTATATTTTTTATAAGGGAGGGGGACCGTCTTGAGCAAGGATGACAATGGAGAGAAAAGACCAAAGAATAGCGAAACTTTTCGTGCTTTAGCCTACTTCTCCCAAATAGGAGTAACGATTGCGGCATCAATATTAACAGGTGTCCTGTTGGGAAAGTATCTGGATATCTGGCTGGGAACAACACCTTGGTTCTTATTGATCTTTTCGTTATTAGGTGTGGGGGCATCATTTAAAGTATTATTCAACATACCTGGAGAGAAATAATAAACATTAACTTTTAGAAAGGGGTGAGAAGTAATATGAAATTATCTGATTTAGCAAAAAGAATGGTTTTTACAATTGGAATCATTGCATTCATATGCATTTTGGGTTCCATAATTTATTACCGTTCTCTGAACTTTCTTCCTTTTATGTTTGGGGTATTCTTAGGTTCAACTCTCAGTATCATCAAAGTATTCCTCCTGGAACGTGCAGTGAATGCAGCACTTATAATGGAACAAAAACGTGCAGGAAACTATGTAAGCCTTCAACACTTGCTAAGACTTCTGCTTTCCGGAGTAGTTTTGGTTCTGGGTGCCCTTGTACCGCAGATTAATCTGTGGGGGGTGGCAGCCGGCATACTGGCTTTTCAACTGGCCATATACAACCTTAAATTTACGTCAAAAAGTTGAGCAAAATATAATATAAGTAGGTGGTGATTAACTCGTGGGTTTAAATGTAGACAATCTTTGGATTTTAAATTTTGCAGGTATTGAAATCAGAATAACAGAAACGATTGTTAATACATGGTTTATTATGTCAATTCTCATTGTGCTTGCCGTGGTTACCCGCATCAGACTTCGCAAGTTCCAAGTCATTCCCAAGGGATTTCAAAATGTAATAGAAGCAGTCGTTGAGACCTTTGATAATTTTGCAAGCAATACCTTAGGTGAAAAGCTATCGTATATATCCCCCTGGTTTTTCACGGTTTTCGTCTTTATTCTCTCATCTAGCTTGTTCAGTGTGTTTGGGCTCAGAGCTCCGACAGCAGACTGGGCAACTACCTTTGCACTGGCCTTTGCCAGCTTTATCATTATGCTTTTTATGGGTTTCAGACATCAAAAAGGCAAATATCTGAAAAGTTTCTTTGAACCACACTTTATATTCTTTCCCCTGAATCTGGTTGGTGAGTTAGCCAAGCCAGTCTCGTTGAGTTTTCGACTCTTCGGCAACATGCTTTCTGGTACGATTATTCTGACACTTTATTATGCATTAACGCCAGTCTTTGTCCAGTTCGGCATCCCAGCCTTGCTGCATGCATTTTTTGATATCATATTTGGTGCTTTGCAGACTTATATCTTTGTTATTATAAGCCTTATGTATGTCAAAGGCGCAGCAGAATGAAAAATCGTTTTAGGTAACCCGAAATATTGTCAATCACTAAGAAATGAATTAATTGGAGGAAATAATCATGGAAACATTAGGCTATGTTATCGGTATCGCACATATTACAGCAGTAATTGCACTTCTTAACGGAGTATTAACCACATTTGGGCAGGCAAAAATTGCTGCTCAGGCTATAGAATCCATAGGAAGACAGCCGGAAGCTGCAGATTCCATTCGCAGTACCATGTTTGTTGGTCTGGCTATGGCTGAGACCTCTGGTATTTACGGTCTTTTGATTGCTATTATCATGCTCTTTGCTAACCCGCTGGTAACAATCTTATTGAACTATATGGGATAAAGGTAATGGCGACCAATTTGGTGTAGAATAGAAGAAGGAGGTCATTGGAATTGCAGAGTGAAATAATGCTTTTAGCTCAGACTTTACCCGAAGGACGTGTTTTTGGCCTGGATTCTCAAACGGCAATCAGCATTGGGATCCAATTATTGAACGGAATCATTTTGGCTGTTGCACTGGGTTTTATTCTTTATAAACCGGTTAAAGAATTTATGCGTAAAAGAAGCGAGGGAATTCAGCAGAGGATTAACGACACAGATGCTGCTATGATCAAGGCTCAGGGTCTTATCTCTGAATATGAATTAAAAATAAAAGAAATAGAGAAAGAGCGTACAGAAATTCTGGAAATCGCCCGCCTTAAGTCTATTGATGAAGGTAAATTAATTCTGGAAGATGCAAGACGAGAAGCATCTGAGATTAAAAAACGCTCGTTGGACAGAGTTTTGTCAGATAAGAAACGTCTCCAGGAAGAAACCCGTTTCCATATTATTGAGCTTGCTTCTCTTATCGCAAAAAAATATATTACTCTGAGTATGGACAATGAAACTCAGAACAAAATCTTTGAGGATACCTTAGCACAGATGGAGGTCACCCCATGGCAAAGCTAAAGGAAGAATATACACATGTACTTTTGGAACGTTCAGAAGCAAAAGGAACTTTGGAAGAGGATCTAAAACAGGCAATTTGGGTTCGGGAAGCATTAAAAGATGCTGAAGCACAAGATTTCCTTTTGCATCCTCACGTTTCGGATGCTGCGAAATACCAGCTTTTCCAGAATGCCTTTTCCGGGAAAATTTCTGAACATCTAATGGACTTTTTATATCTTACAGTCCAAAAAAACAGCGAATCATTGATTTTATCAGTATTGACGGAATACATCGAGTATATAAACAGACACACCGGCAAAGCAGATGCAAAAGTTGTCTCTGCAAAAAAACTTACACAACAGCAAGTAGAATCCATCCGTGCAGCATTATCAAGAAAAATGGACACCCAGGTTCAGCTGAAAACTGCTGTTGACCCTAATGTAATAGGCGGATTTTATATTCTGGTAGACGGGCATATCTTTGATGGTACGCTGCGGTCAGAACTGAATCTAATGAAAGATCAATTAAAGAGAGGAATTTATGAATGTTAGTTAATCCCGAAGAAATAAGCAAGGTGATAAAACAACAGATAGAGTCTTACTCATCCAAGCTGAATTTTTCTGAAGTAGGTACTGTCATACAGGTCGGGGATGGTATCGCACGGGTACATGGTTTATATGGTGCCATGAGCGGTGAACTTCTGGAATTTTCTAACGGAACCTATGGCATGGCACTTAATTTGGATGAAAGCAGCATAGGTGTGGTAATTATGGGGTCTGACGCAGGAATTAAAGAAGGTGACCCAGTAAAGCTGACAGGCAGAATGGCTGAAGTTCCCGTAGGTGACAGCTTGCTGGGGCGTGTTGTAAATGCACTTGGAAAGCCAATTGATGATAAAGGCCCACTTGCAGCAGAACACTATCGAAAAATAGAAAGCACTGCTCCAAGTGTAATTATGCGGCGTGAAGTCGATCAGCCATTGCAAACCGGTATCAAGGCCATTGATGCTCTGGTTCCCATTGGAAAAGGTCAAAGGGAATTGATTATAGGTGACCGTGAGACCGGAAAGACTGCCATTGGTATTGATACCATCATCAATCAGAAGGATAAAGATGTCTATTGTGTGTATGTGGCCATAGGACAAAAAGCATCAACCGTGGCCCGTACCATAAAAGTACTGAACGAGACCGGAGCCATGGATTATACTACTGTAGTTTTGGCTACTGCCAGTGATTCAGCACCGTTACAATATATTGCCCCTTATGCCGGATGTGCCATTGCAGAGGAATGGATGCTGCAGGGCAAGGATGTTCTGATCATTTATGATGACCTGTCTAAACACGCAGTAGCTTACAGGGCCATAAGTCTGCTTCTGCGGCGGCCACCGGGCCGTGAAGCATATCCGGGTGATGTCTTTTATCTCCACTCCAGATTACTGGAGCGTGCAGCAAGTATGAGTAAAGATTATGGCGGAGGAACCCTGACAGCATTGCCCATTGTGGAGACTCAGGAAGGTGATATATCTGCCTATATTCCTACAAATATTATATCCATCACCGACGGGCAGATTTATTTAGAAGCAAATCTCTTCAATGACGGTATACGTCCGGCTATTAATCCTGGCTTATCTGTTTCCCGTGTGGGAGGCTCCGCACAAATTCCTGCTATGAAGAAGTTGGCGGGCCCCCTCAGAATTGAATTTGCACAGTACAAAGAATTAGCTGCTTTTTCCCAGTTTGGCTCTGATCTCAATCAGGATACGTTAAATCGCCTTAACCATGGGGAACGTATTATGGAAGTTCTTAAGCAGCCTCAGTATAAACCCAAGCCTGTGGAAGATCAGGTTCTGATTCTCTATGCCTTAAGTAATAAGCATATGGATGACATCGGTGTGGGACGTATCCAGAAGTTTCAAAAGGACCTTATTCACTATGTGGAAAAACATATCCCTTATATAAAAAATGAAATTAAAAGCAGTGGTAAAATTTCAGAAAAACTAGTAGAGGATATTGATAAAACCATTACTCAGGTCAAAGAACAGCACGATTACAGCTAAGGAGGTACTGATGTGAGTTCAATGAGAAATATCAAACAAAGAATATCAAACATTAGTTCCGTAGAACAGATTATCAAAGCTATGGACATGGTTGCCTCTACAAAGCTGATTAAAGCAAGAACACGACTGGAAGGAGTCCGCCCTATCTACCATGAATTAAAACGTATGACAGAAGAGGCCGGAAACCACGATGATGCAAAGAAAAACCCTTTCTATGAAGAACGTGAAGTGAAAAATTCTTTATATATTATACTGACCAGTGACAGCGGACTCTCCGGTGGTTATAACGTAAACATTTCAGCTAAAGCTCTGGATCACATGAATCAGGGGAAAAACGAAAAAATACTGGTTGTCGGCGCAAAAGGGAAAGAGTATTTCAAGAAAAAAAACAAGAATATCATTCATACGATCATTGATATGGAAGATGCACAGGTGTACTTTAACACTGAAAAACTCACAAAATGGCTGATGGACTCTTATCTTTCCGGTGAAGCGGATGAAGTATTTATTGCCTATACCCGCTTTGATACAGTTTTAAGCTATGTTCCCATTGTTGAAAAATTGCTTCCGGCAGGCACAGAAGTGACAGAACACAAGGGAGACGACCAAAAGAAATATGAACCTGATATCAACACATTTATTGATCATATAATTCCTTTGTATTTGCACATGAATTTATTTAGAGCATTTTCAGAATCCAACACCAGCGAACAGGCAGCACGTATGGTCAGCATGGATGCAGCAGGAAAGAATGCTTCGGAAATGACCGAGGATTTAACCCTTATGTATAACCGTAAACGTCAGGCAGATATCACACAGGAACTCAGTGAGATTGTAGGCAGTGCAAATATTTTGAATAAAGGTGGGCCACATGACAGTTAAAAATACAGGTAAAATAACTCAGATAATCGGTGCAGTTATTGATGTTCGCTTTGAAAGCGGATTACCTTCTTTATATAATGCCATCGAAGTACAATTTGATCAGGAAACAGTTGTGCTGGAAGTTATGCAGCATCTTGGAGATCAAGCGGTACGCTGTATTTCCATGAATCCGACTGATGGTTTAAAAAGAGGTATGGAGGCAATTGATACAGGTGCTCCCATTACTGTTCCCGTAGGGGAAGAAGTTCTGGGGCGTATGGTAAATGTTCTGGGAAATCCCATAGATAACCAACCTCCTATAGAATCCCAGGAACGCTGGGCCATTCACCGGGAGCCGCCCGGTCTTTCCGAACAGATTGCCCAGCCGGAGATGCTGGAAACAGGAATCAAAGCCATTGACTTACTTTGTCCTTTTTCCAAAGGCGGAAAGATTGGTCTGTTTGGCGGCGCCGGAGTGGGAAAGACCGTTCTTATTATGGAACTTATTAACAGCATTGCAAAAGAGCATGGAGGTTACTCCGTCTTTGTAGGTGTCGGAGAACGTACCCGTGAGGGAAATGATCTTTATCACGATATGAAGAATTCCGGGGTTATTGATAAAACTGCTCTGATTTTCGGTCAGATGAATGAACCGCCCGGTGTCAGAATGAGGGTTGGGCTTACAGGTCTGACCATGGCTGAATACTTTCGCGATAAAGAACAGCAGGATGTACTGCTTTTCATTGATAATATATTCCGCTTTGTACAGGCAGGCTCTGAAGTATCTGCTCTGCTTGGACGTACACCCAGTGCCGTAGGCTATCAGCCCACACTGGCAACGGAAATCGGCTCTCTGCAGGAGCGCATCACTTCCACCAAGTCCGGTTCTATCACTTCTGTACAGGCCATCTATGTGCCTGCAGATGACTTTACAGATCCGGCAACTGCAACTACCTTTGCCCACTTGGATGCGGTGACTGTGTTATCCAGGGGAATCGTTGAGCAGGGAATCTATCCTGCCGTAGATCCTTTGGGCTCCTCTTCCCGTATCTTAGAGGCAAATATTGTAGGCGCAGAGCATTACCGGGTTTCCCGTGCTGTTCAGAGTATATTACAGCGTTATAAAGACTTACAGGATATTGTTGCAATTCTGGGTATGGATGAATTGTCTGAGGAAGATAAACGGATCGTCAACAGAGCCAGAAAGGTTCAGCGCTTTTTATCGCAGCCTTTCCATGTGGCTGAAAAATTCACCTCCATACCGGGACGCCATGTTCCTGTGGAAGAAACGGTCAGAGGCTTTAGGGAAATTATCGAAGGAGTTCATGACGAGATACCGGAAGGCTATTTTCTCAATGCAGGTACTATTGATGAAGTTGTAGAAAAATACAAGAATGCATAAGGGGGATTCCATGGCTGAAGAACAGACAAATACCCTGAAAGACAAAAAAATAAATCTCAACATCATTACACCCCGGGGACTCAAATTTTCAGAAAAAGCAGACATGATCATTATGCGCTGCATTGACGGAAATCTGGGAGCACTTTCGGGACACACACCGGTTTCAGCTGTATTAGGAGATGGGATTCTTCGTATTTTAAATGATGGTGCAGAAAAGAAACTGGCAGTATTCGGCGGTATCGCTGAAATAGGAAAATCAACAGTGAATATTTTCACCACCATCGCCCAGTCTCCGGGAGAGATTGATCTGGGACGTGCAGAATCAGACCGTAAGGAAGCAGAAGCCACACTTCTGGACGATTCAAAAGAATTGAAGATTCACGGCTCTCAAGTTTTACTGCGCCGTTCCTTGGTTCGTATTGAAGTCAGTCTTCATCTGGAAGACCCTGAATATTTTGACAATGATGATGATGAATGATGAAAGAGGCAGACTTCCATGTTGGGTAGTCTGCCTCTTTTATTATGGCCTTGCAGCCAACTCACATCTTAAAAAGCGGAGGATGTTATGACCTCCAGATATCGTTTCAGCGCATCCTGCCAGGAAGGAAGGCTCTCAAATCCGTTTTCCTTCAGCTTATCCTTGTTCATGCGGCTGTTGGAAGGGCGTTTTGCCTTTGCAGGATACTGATCCGAGTCTACCGGTTCCACCTTTACATCCATGTTGGCTTGTTTAAAAATTTCACAGGCAAACTCATACCAGGTGCACTGCCCCTCATTGGTTGCGTGGTAACGACCATATTTCTCCGTTTCAATCATATCCACCAGAAGGCGGGCCAGGTCATAGGTATAGGTTGGGGATCCGGTCTGGTCGGCAACCACCGTCAGCTTATCATGGGTTTTCCCCAGGTTCAGCATGGTCTTAATAAAATTCTTTCCATTTACACCAAACACCCAGGCAATGCGTACGATAAAATATTTAGCCAGATATTTCTCCACTGCCAGCTCTCCCTGATATTTAGTCAGGCCATATACGTTCAGCGGTTCTCTTTCATCATCCGGCTCCCAGGGACGGGTTCCCTGACCGTTAAACACATAATCCGTACTGATGTACATCATCTTGATATTCATATCCCGGCATACTTTTGCAATATATTCTGTACCCGTTGCATTGACCAGGCCGCACAATTTCTCATTATCTTCGGCCGCATCCACTGCAGTATAAGCCGCGCAGTGGATCACCGCCTCCGGTTCTGCTTCTTTTATAACCCGGTTTACGCTGTCTTCATCCGTAATGTCCATCTCTTGGATATCCACACCGACTGCCTCATGTCCCCGCTTTTTCAGTTCATTTACCACATCAAATCCAAGCTGGCCCTTAACGCCAGTCACAAATACTTTCATAGCCACCTCTTTTTCAATCAGAACGTCCGGAGAGATTATGCCAGAGACTTTCCGTACATGTTGTCGAAATAATTCTGGTATTCTCCGTTAATGATATGTTTCCACCAATCCTCATGATCCAGGTACCACTGAATGGTCTGGACAATTCCTGTATCAAAATTATATTGAGGCTTCCAGCCAAGCTCTGTTTCCAGCTTCTTTGGATCAATGGCATAGCGCCTGTCATGGCCCGGACGGTCCGTAACGTACTTAATCAGGCTCTCCGGTTTGTCCAAAGCCTTAAGAATGGTTTTTACCACTTCCAAATTGGTGCGCTCATTATGACCGCCTACGTTATAGACTTCTCCTACTTCTCCCTTATGGATGATCAGATCAATGGCCTCACAGTGGTCGGAAACATGGAGCCAGTCTCTTACATTTTCCCCTGTTCCGTATACCGGAAGATCTTCATCTGCCAGGGCGCGGCTGATGATCAGGGGAATCAGCTTCTCCGGGAAATGGTATGGTCCATAGTTATTGGAGCATCTGGAGACAGTCACTGGAAGTCCATAAGTTCTCTGATATGCCAGAACAAAGAGATCTGCACTGGCCTTTGAAGAAGAATAGGGGCTTGAAGTATGGAGAGGAGTTTCCTCTGTAAAGAACAGTTCAGGCTGGTCTAACGGCAGGTCTCCGTACACTTCATCTGTGGATACCTGATGGTACCGCTTGATTCCATAGGTGCGGCAGGCGTCCAGCAGAGTGGTAGTTCCTATAACATTGGTTCTTACAAATGCCTCCGGATCCGTAATAGAACGGTCCACATGGCTTTCTGCAGCAAAGTTTACCACCATATCCGGTTTTTCTTTCTCAAAAAGATCAAAAACAAAGGTGCGGTCCGCAATATCACCCTTTACAAATTTATAGTTGGGCTTATCCTCAACAGGCTTTAACGTCTCCAGATTCCCTGCATAGGTCAATAAATCCAGATTGATAATCTGATATTCCGGATATTTGTTCACCATATGATGTACGAAGTTTCCACCGATAAATCCGGCTCCGCCGGTAACAATAATCTTCATATATTTTCTCCTTTATCCATGTAATTTATCAATATATTTTCCTGCAAGGACATCCATTAAGTACTGCCCGTACTGGTTCTTTTTCAAAGGTTCAATGTTTTCCATAAGCTGGTCCTTGGTGATCCAGTGGTTTAAGTAAGCGATCTCCTCCAGGCAGGCAATCTTCCTATGCTGGTGGGTCTCCATTGTACGGACAAAATTGGTAGCATCCACCAGGGATTCATGAGTTCCTGTATCAAGCCATGTAAAGCCCTGTCCCAAAAGTTCTACCTCCAGAGCCCCTTCTTCCAGGTAAATACGGTTTAAGTCTGTAATTTCCAGTTCCCCTCTCGGTGAAGGTTTTAAGTTCTGTGCATACTCCACAACCTTGTTGTCGTAAAAATAAAGGCCTGTCACACAGTAATTACTCTTAGGATTAGCAGGCTTTTCTTCAATGGAAATGGCCTTGCCCTCAGAATCAAATTCCACAATTCCAAAACGCTCCGGATCATCTACATAATAGCCAAATACAGTTGCGCCATCTTTTTTGTTAGCAGCATTTAAGAGCCGTTTATTCAGGCCATGTCCTGCAAAGATATTATCGCCAAGAATCATGGCTACGCTGTCTTCTCCGATAAAGTCTGCACCAATGATAAAGGCCTGGGCCAGTCCGTCTGGTGAAGGCTGAACTGCATAGGATAACTGAATGCCAAACTGAGAGCCGCATCCTAAAAGTGCCTCAAACCGGGGCGTGTCATCAGGCGTGGATATAATTAAAATATCCCGTATCCCCGCACTCATTAAAACAGAAAGGGGATAATAAATCATAGGCTTGTCATAAATGGGCAGTAACTGCTTGGAAGTTACCATAGTCAATGGGTAAAGTCTGGTGCCGGAGCCTCCGGCAAGAATAATTCCCTTCATTTGTTCCTCCTCATATCATTGTTAAACATGATTTCTTTATATCATCATAAAGGGTGACGTAAGGTCACTGTCAAGCGTTTTATGATTTTTAATAATTCTTAATAATTTAAATACTATTTTATACAGATAAATGATCCTGCATGTTTTGTAATATGAAGAAATCCCTTCTTCTCCATTTTCTTTTCCAGAAATTCTCTGAATTCCTCATAGCGGTCACTTAAATATTCCTGCTGGTTTCCATGGCAGGATAATATATATTCCAAAAGAGCGCCTCCATCCCGGACCTCAAGGTGATCCTGGTACACTCTTTTCTCCACGGACCGGAAGCAGGAGCTTAAAATTTCTTCTCCATTATTAAGTCCAAATACATCGTATAAATTTACTTCAGAAAGGGCAATTCTGGAATCGAACTCCTTTACAAGCTGGCTGATTTCCTTCATATGGTCTGACCCATAGGTGCTGCAGAAAAAAACACCTCCCTGTTTTAATACTCTGTGAACTTCTTTGAGAACAGTCTCCTGGTCCGTTAAATAAAACAGCACATGGTTTGCCACAGCAGCATCAAAACTTTCCTCTGGTTTTGGAATCCGGCGGCAGTCAAATGCCTCAAAGGAAAAGTGACCGGAAACTGTTTTTAAACGCTCCTCCGCATCCCGGACCATGCCCTTGGATACATCAGATAAGCATATCGTTGCATCAGAGGGAATCCGGCGCTCATTGGCATGCCACAGCTCCCCGTTTCCACATCCCAGTTCCAGAATACGTTTACCTTCCAAAGGCTCCATAAGTTCATAAAGCCATTGAAACCAGCCGGTGGAATTTTTAGTGTATTTTTTATGAAGGCCAATACGGATACTTAAGTTGGCCGCATCCTTATATTGCTCCACAAGGGAACGCTCCATATTGGTAATATGGATTAAGTGAAGGATTTTATTCCAGTCTACAGACTGGTTCTCATTGACCAGCCTGGAGGTTTCCGTAAGGGTCTGCTCTACCAGCTTTAAATGTTCAATCCGTTTCCTTATAAGGTTTAGCTGAAGGCGCAGGGACTCCTCTACATAATCATTATCGTCATCATTGATGGTGATGGAACGGATCTCATCCAAAGAAAAACCCAAGTATTTTAAAGAAAGAATCTTCTGGAGCTTTGCAAAGTCAGAATCCGTATACAGACGGTATCCTCCTTCGCTCATCCCAGACGGTTTTAACAAGCTCTGTTTGTCGTAATAGCGGACAGTTCGTATGGAAACATTGGCTTTTTTCGCAAACTGGCCTGATGTGTAGTATTGGTCCATCCGTCAATCTCCTCCCGGCTTTACATTTCAAAATATAAGCCTGTCTCCAATCACAGGCTATACGATCATCTGATAATTCTCAATATTCAGCAGTTTCCCAAACTTCACGCCCACTTCCCGTATTGTTCCGCAGTGTACGAACCCAAGTCTTTCATGAAGGCGGACACTGGCTTCATTTCCCCCTGTTATAACAGAAATAACGGTATGGATGTCATCTCGTCCTTTTGCAATCTCCAAAATGGCGGCCGACAACGCTCCCGCAATTCCCTTGCACCGGTAATTCTTATCAATATAAACGGACAGTTCCACGGAGGTCGCATAAGCCTCCTTATCCCGGTAAGACGAAAGGCTGGCATAGCCTACGGCCTTTCCCTCCTCCTCTGCCACGATCAAAGGATGGTTTCCAATATTATGGGCTTTAAACCACTCCATCCTCTCCTCCATTGTCTTGGGATTTAAGTCAAATGTAGACAGTCCGTATTCCACCTCATAGTTATAAATTTCCAGCATCGCAGGCATATCCTTTTCTTCTGCAGTTCTGATTATCATGTCATCCTCCTGGTTTCAACGAATTTCATAACCATATCATACATCAATCTACTGCCCTCGTCCAATACAAATCACAAGAAAATATACATTCTTCACCCCTGTCTTTTTTAACACACGGGTACATGCCTCTATGGTGCTTCCTGTGGTATAAATATCATCTACCAGAATCACCCCCTTCACTCCAGGCGAAACTTCTCCCGCCCCAAATGCCTCCTCCAGATTCTTAAGCCGTCCTCCTGGGTCAAGTCCTTTCTGGGGTATTGTCTTTTTATTTCTAACCAGCATCCGAGGGCAGACAGGGATTCCAAGCCGCTCTCCTATCCGGCAGGCCAAAATTTCCGCCTGATTAAATCCCCTTTCCCTCTTTCTGGAAGGGTGAACCGGAACAGGAACCAAAACCTCTGCCTCCATACGCCGGATCAGTTTTTCATACCTGGCACATATGGCATCTCCATAAAAATCCAGGTATTCCCGCTTGTTCTTATACTTTATTTTTGCCATGGAACGCCCTGCATTCTCATCGTAATTTATAAGGGCCATTCCGTATTCAAAGGTCCGTTTATGGCGCGCGCAGTCAAGACAGTATTCTGCCTGAGCATTTATAACCTCCTTGCCGCACTTTTTGCAGACGGGACCTTTTACAAAGGACAGCCGTTTCATGCATTTCTGGCAGATCAGCCTGTTTTTAGGCATAACAATCCCGTCGCAGACAGGGCATCTCCTGGGAAATAATAGATCAATGAAAAGTGAGAGATACATATAGAAGAATTCTCCTTGAATTGAAAATAGAAAAAATAAAAGAAGTGTGGTTAGCCGGATAAACATGCAGTCATATTCACCAGCTAACCACTGCAGAAACACGAAAAAGGCGCAAAGTGTGTTTTTCGTCTAAGATAACAGGCCGATTTCCAGAATACGCTCTTTTAAACCGGAATACCTGCGCTGTTCCATTTCATTTCCTGCCATTTCATGAAATACCCCAGGCATTCCAACCAGGCAGACACATGATTTGGCCCGGGTTACTGCAGTATAAATCAAATTTTTGGTCATCAGCATCCTGGGGCCGGAAAACACCGGAATAACCACCGCCGGATATTCGCTCCCTTGGGATTTATGGATCGTAATGGCATAGGCAAGTTCCAGTTCCTCCAACTGTTTAAAGCTGTAATCCACTGTTCTGCCTTCGTCGAACTCTGCTGTCACCAGCTCTGCAAAGCCATTGATTTCCCGGATAACCCCAATGTCCCCATTGTAAATCCCCGTTCCTTTATCAACAGGAATCCCATATTTGTTTTGTACCACCCATTCAATGTTGTAATTATTCTTAATCTGCATAACCTTATCACCCACCCGGTAAGTAACCCCGTTCAATTCCTTTTCCGCCTTTTCTTCAGAAGGAGGATTTAAGTACTCCTGCAATATGGAATTGAGCCGCTCCACTCCTATGGCTCCTTTTCTCATGGGCGTCAGGATCTGGATATCGTAGGTTTTTGCGTTGACGTAATTGGGAAGCTTATCCTGAACCAGAGTAATCATGGCATTGATAATGGCATTAGGCTCTTCCCGTTTAACAAACAGAAAGTCATTGCTTTTTTTGCCCAGGGGAACTTCTTCCCCTGCATTTATCTTATGGGCATTGACCACAATATCGCTTTGGGTTGCCTGACGGAATATCTTGGTCAGCATAACCACATTAAAGCTTTCGGAATCAATCATATCCCGGAGCACATTTCCCGGGCCGACGCTGGGAAGCTGGTTCACATCTCCTACCAGGATCAGCCTTGTCCCCGGATTAACGGCCTTTAACAAAGACTGCATTAAATGGATATCCACCATGGAAGTCTCATCAATAATTACTGCATCCGCATCCAGAGGATTTTCTTCATTCCGGTCAAAATGCATATGAGCAGAACGTTCATCTCCCGGAACTCCGGTCAGCTCCAGAAGTCTGTGAATCGTTCTGGCCTCATATCCGGTGGCCTCTGTCATCCGCTTTGCCGCCCGTCCTGTAGGTGCTGCCAGAAGAATTTCCATTTCCTCTCTTTCAAAAAAACGGATAATCGTATTGATGGTGGTGGTCTTTCCGGTTCCAGGACCTCCGGTGATGATGAGAAGTCCGCTGTTGACCGCCTCTATCACTGCCTGAGCCTGCTTTTCATCAAGTTCCATTTCCGTTTCTTTCTGGAGTTTTAAAAGCCTGCTTCTGATTTCCTCTTCGGCCATGGTACCCTTGACATTTAAATCATGAAGCATCTTTGCCACATTTAATTCCATGTAATAATACTGGGAGGCATAAACAGTGCGCCTGCCATCGGTTTCCCGTATGACCAGCCTTTTGTCAAGCTGCATATCCATCAGATGCTTTTCTATAGACTGTTTCTCCACCTTAAGAAGCTCCGAAGCATGGTCTAAAAGTTCATCTTCCGGAAGATAAGTATGTCCGTTTCCCGATGCCTGTAAAAGTGTGTAGAGAACTCCGCACTTTATCCGAAAATCCGAATCTGTAAAAATGCCTACTTTTCTAGCTATTTCATCGGCCATTTTAAAGCCCACGCCGGGAATGTCATCAGCCATCTGGTAAGGGTTTTCTTTCAGTATTCCATAAAGCCTAGGCCCGTACTCCTGATATATCTTCACCGCCAGATTCATGGAAATGCCGTAATTCTGGAGAAACATCATTGCCTGACGCATCTCCTTTTTTTCTTCTACCTGCTGGGAAATAGACATGGCCAGCTTTTCGCTGATTCCCTTGATCTCGGAAAGACGCTCTGGCTCCTCTTCCAGAATGCGGAAAGTATCGGCCTTAAATCGGCGGACGATCCTGTCAGCCAAAGCCGCACCGATTCCTTTGATGGCTCCTGAGCCTAAATACCGTTCCATGGCAGCCGTATCTTCCGGAGATTTGATCTCATAGCTTTCCACGGTCATCTGCTCTCCATAAACGGGATGTTCATTCAGGGCTCCTACGGCCTCCACCATTTCTCCCTCGCTGATATAATGGAAGCTTCCTACAAGGGTATACTCCTCCCCCTCAGCCACAAGGCTTAAGACCGTATACCCGTTGTCCTCATTTCTGTATTTGATTTTTTCCACAAATCCGCAGACTGTTGCCATCGTCCCTCCTGTAAATACATAAATACAAGCGGACCGCCGCAGAACAATCCCTGCCGGAATCTTTCGATGCCGCCAAAGTTGCTGTCCCAGAGCAGTCCTGTCAACCTTCCAAAGGGCTGGTATACCGATAAGCCATTCTTCTGGTTAAAATTCTGTTTTATTGTTCCCGCTGTGAGCAAATTCGATGAACTTACCTGTACCAATAGCCACAGCAGTAAGAGGATCTTCTGCAATCATGGTGGTAATTCCTGTCTTTTCCTCAATCAGGGCATCCAGTCCGCTTAACAGTGAGCCGCCTCCGGTAAGCACAATGCCCCGGTCAAAAATATCGGCTGCCAGCTCCGGCGGAGTTCTTTCCAGCACGTTGTGAACCGCATCCACAATCTGCATGGCAGGCTCTTTCAAAGCATCTAATGTTTCATCGGAAGTAACCACAATAGTCTTTGGCAGGCCGGTCACAAGGTTTCGCCCGCGAACCTCCATGGTAAGAACTTCCGGTCTTCTGTATGCTGCTCCAATGTTGATCTTGATTTCCTCAGCCGTTCTCTCACCGATCAAAAGGTTATGCTTTTTACGCATATAACGCACAAGAGCCTCGTCAAAATCATCGCCTGCAACTTTAATAGAGGTGCTTACAACTGTTCCTCCAAGGGAAATAACCGCAATATCAGAAGTTCCTCCTCCAATATCCACGATCATGTTTCCGCAAGCCTTTGAGATATCAATGCCTGCCCCGATAGCTGCCGCCACAGGCTCTTCAATAATAGTCACTTCTCTGGCTCCTGCCTGGTAAGTCGCATCCTCTACTGCCTTTTTTTCCACTTCCGTGGCTCCGCTGGGAATACAGACGCTGATTCTAGGCTTTCTTAAGGTCTTCTTTCCCACTGCCTTATTGATAAAATATTTCAGCATCTTTTCCGTAACCGTATAATCGGAAATAACGCCCTGGCGCAAAGGTCTTACTGCCACGATGTTGCCCGGCGTCCTTCCGATCATCAGACGCGCTTCTTCTCCAATGGCTTTGATCTTATTGGTATCACGGTCAATAGCTACTACCGAAGGCTCCTTTAATACCACGCCTTTTCCTTTAATATAGACCAAAATGCTGGCTGTACCTAAATCAATTCCAATATCATTGGACATCATCATCACAATTCCTCCTGTTCAACCTATCCCGTTTCTAAAATATCATTTATCGTCAAATTTTCACTTATTTCGCATATATGTCACAGTTTCTTTCTTATTATATACAATAAGCCCTGGATTTGAAAGGGTTTTTTTATTTTTTATTTTGTTTATACTTTTTTTATATTTAGTACACATTCTTGTCACAATTTCACCGTATACTTTAATTACGTTATCCGTAAGGGTAACGGGCCTTTTGTTTCAAGTAACTTACTTGAAATCACAAAGCTTTTTCATACTCATACCGGACGGCGCGAGCCGTCCGGCCCCCCTAAAATTATTCTTAACTTACATATAAAAACCAGAGTTCAGCCTTTAAGGCTAACACCCTGGTTTTATTTTTTTCCTTTATCAGGATAATCTAAGCGCCCAATCCTTACAATCCAGAACTCTGGTTGCAACTCCTTCATAAAACTCCGGTTCATGACAGATCAGAAGAATGCTGCCCTTGTACGTCTTTAATGCTCTCTTTAACTCTTCTTTTGCCTCCACATCCAGATGGTTCGTTGGCTCATCCAGAAGAAGAAGATTGGTTTCCCGGTTAATAAGCTTGCAAAGCCTTACTTTGGCCTGTTCGCCTCCACTGAGAACCCGTACCTGGCTTTCAATATGATTAGTAGTCAGGCCGCACTTGGCCAGGGCTGACCTAACCTGGTACTGGGTATAAGAAGGGAACTCCTTCCATATCTCTTCAATGCAGGTGGTCGTGTTGCCGGGAGCCATCTCCTGTTCAAAATATCCGATGGATAAATAATCTCCAAGCTCCACCTCTCCTTCAAGGGAAGCAGTCATTCCCAAAATGCTTTTCAGCAGTGTGGTTTTTCCGATTCCGTTTGCTCCCACAAGAACCACTTTCTCCCCCCGCTCCATATACAGATTCAAGGGTCTGGATAAGGGTTCATCATAGCCGATGACCATATCTTTTGTTTCAAAGATGCATTTTCCCGCTGCACGGGATTCCATAAAATGAAATTCTGGCTTGGGCTTATCCTTGGCAAGTTCAATTACTTCCATCTTATCCAGCTTTTTCTGTCTGGACATAGCCATGTTTCTGGTGGAAACCCTGGCTTTATTCCGGGCCACAAAATCCTCCAGTTCGGCAATTTCCTGCTGCTGCCGTTTATAGGCTGCTTCCAGCTGGGACTTTTTTACGGCATAAACTTCCTGAAACTTCTCATAATCTCCCACATACCTGTCCAGACTCTGATTTTCCATGTGGTAAATGATGTTGATGACGCTGTTTAAAAACGGAATGTCATGGGATATCAGGATAAAAGCATTTTCATATTCCTGAAGGTACCGCTTCAGCCATTCAATATGCTGTGTATCCAGGTAGTTGGTAGGCTCGTCCAAAAGCAGAATATCAGGCTTCTCCAGCAAAAGTTTTCCAAGGAGAACCTTCGTTCTCTGGCCGCCGCTCAGCTCCGTCACATCCTTATCAAGCCCCATATCCGTAAGCCCAATGGCTCTTGCCACTTCCTCCACCTTGGAATCAATGATGTAAAAGTCATGAGCCATCAAAAGATCCTGAATGGTTCCCAGCTCATCCATCATGGACGCCAGAGTCACCTCATCCGCTTCTCCCATCCGGTCACAGAGTTCATTCATCTGATCTTCCATCTGAAACAGAAATGCAAAGGCGCTTTTTAGCACGTCTCTTATAGACATTCCCTTTTCCAGTACCGTATGCTGGTCTAAATAACCGGTTCGGACCCGTTTGGACCACTCCACCTTTCCCTCATCCGGCTGCAGCTTTCCAGTTATAATATTCATAAATGTGGATTTGCCTTCTCCATTTGCCCCGATCAGCCCGATATGTTCTCCCTTTAACAGCCGGAAGGACACATCCTGAAAAATCGCCCGATCCCCAAATCCGTGTGTCAGATGTTCTACGTTTAAAATGCTCATTACATGTCTCCTTTATCGTTAAAGCTCCGCAGTAATACGAAACAACATAATTCTACACGAAGGAAAGAATTAAAGCAAGCAGAAATCCTTTTACAGAATAATCCATTTCACTTAAATCCGGTTGCAAAATTCTGCAAAAACCCTTATGATATAGCCAGACAATCAGCTGCAGAAAGGACCAGACTTATGTATATATACACATGGTATCAATGGCTTATGTTTTTTTTCGTCTATTGCTTTATCGGCTGGATTTTCGAATCCACCTATGTTTCCATAAAAAGCCTGCATTTCATTAACCGGGGTTTCCTTCGCCTTCCTCTCCTTCCCTTATATGGAAGCGGGGCTATTCTCATGCTTTTTCTGACCATACCTGTGCAAAACAACTTATTTCTTGTATTTCTCCTGGGAATGACAGGTGCCACGGTTCTGGAATACATCACCGGCTATGTGATGGAGCGGCTGTTTAAAATGAAATACTGGGATTACACCAATGATCCCTTGAATCTAAACGGATACATCTGCCTGGTAAGCTCCCTTGCCTGGGGATTTCTCACCATCATGCTTACAGAATTTATTCACCGGCCTGTGGAATGGTTGATTTTTCAGATCAGTCCCGCCTTTTGTATTGCTTTTTCCCTCATAATTTTTGCCCTGTTCCTGGCCGATGCCATACACTCCACCAAAGAAGCCCTGGATCTTGGCCGAGTGCTGGAGACCATGACAAAGTTGAGAACAGAGCTGGAGGAGGCTCAGGTCCAGATTGCCTTGTTAAAGGCCGAAACCACTGAGAAGGTGGCAGAGCTGCGAACAGAGGTACGTTTAAAGGCCGCTTCTTTAAAAGCGGAAACTGCTGATGTCTTAAAGGAATCCACTCTTGCAGAACGCCTCCAGTTATTGACAGATTCTAAAGAAAAACTGGCAAATCGACTGACCATTTTTACAAAAGGTATTCTCCGGCGGAATCCTTCCGCTTCCTCCCGCTTGTTTGAAGAGGCGTTGAAGGAGCTAAAGGAATATTCCAGAAAATACAGAAAATAAGAGTAATAGGAAGATATCTTAGACTGCAGGAATCTTTCTATGTAAAAAGGTGTGGATGGCAATTGGGCCATTCACACCTTTTTATAAACAAATTTCATTGATTGGCTTTAGGCCATTATCTTATCTACCATAGCCATCACTGCATCTCCAAGGCTGTCAGATTTTTTATCTGCATCCTCCATGGAATCTCCTTTAATGCCATAGTAAAATTTAATTTTAGGCTCTGTTCCCGAAGGTCTGACACACAGCCATGCCCCCTCAGACAGGTCATAGTAAAGTACATCAGACTGAGGAAGTCCGGTAGGTGCAGTTTCTCCTGTACTTATATCTTTTACCGTATTCAGTTTGTAATCTCTGGCGGAAAGAACTTTATACTCACCTACCTCCAGCGGAGTTTCATTTCTCATGGTTTCCATGATCTCTTTGATCTTCTGCTGGCCTTCAATTCCCTTTAAGCCAATGGATTTCACTGCATCCTTGTAGTAGCCATATTTCTCATACATCGCAATCATGGCATCCCATAAGGTCATTCCCTTTGTCTTATAATAAGCTGCAGCCTCACAAAGAGCCACTGTTGCGGAAATTGCATCCTTATCACGGGCATAAGTTCCGATGAGACAGCCATAACTTTCCTCCAGACCAAACATGTATGTTCCATGTCCGGAAGTCTCTGCCTTTAAAATCTGCTGGCCTATGTATTTGAATCCGGTCAGTACCTCGATGAGCTGACAGTCGTAAGCCTTTGCAACTGCATCCACCAGGTTGGTGGTTACGATGGATTTAATAACTTGTCCATCCTTCGGAATCTCTCCGTTTTCCTTTTTCTGGCTCAGCACATATTCGCAGAGCAGGGAGCCTGACATATTGCCGGTCAACGGAATGTACTGCCCGGATTTCTCATCCTTTACATACACTCCCAGACGGTCGGCATCCGGGTCTGTTGCCAGAACCAGGTCGGCATCCTTTTCCTTTGCAAGTGCAAGACCTAATTCAAAGGCCTCCTCTGCCTCAGGATTGGGATAACTGACCGTGGGAAAGTTTCCGTCAGGCAGCTCCTGCTGCGGAACCACAAATACATGGGTAAAACCGATTTCTTTTAATGCTCTTCTCACTGGAAGATTACCTGTACCGTGAAGAGGGGTATAGATCACTTTGATTCCATCCTGCATTCTATGGATTGCATCCTGGTTTACTACCTGGGCCTTTACATTGGCGATGTATTTATCATCAATTTCCGTTCCGATGATCTCATACTTTCCTGCTGCCTTTGCCTCTTCTTCGCTTATGGTCTTGACCGTGGAAATATCGGAAATAGCCATAACCTCAGCGGTTACTCCCTTGTCATGAGGCGGAGTAAACTGAGCGCCATCTTCCCAATATACCTTATATCCGTTGTATTCCGGCGGATTGTGGCTGGCTGTAATGTTAATGCCTGCGATACAGCCCAGCTCTCTTACCGCAAAGGAAAGTTCCGGAGTCGGACGCAAAGATTCAAATTTATATGCCTTGATCCCGTTTGCAGCCAGTGTTAAGGCTGCTTCCTCTGCAAATTCCGGTGACATCCGTCTGGAGTCAAAGGCAATGGCTACGCCTTTATCTGCGCCGCCCTGTTTGATAATATAGTTTGCAAGACCCTGAGTGGCTTTTCTTACCACATAAATATTCATACGATTGATTCCTGCCCCGATTACTCCCCTTAAGCCGGCAGTTCCAAATTCCAGATCCTGATAAAAACGCTCCTTGATCTCATTATCATCATCTGCAATGGCAACCAGTTCACTCTTGGTTGCCTGGTCAAAATACGGATTAGTAAGCCATTCTTCGTAGATATTCCTGTACTCTTTCATAATCAAAATACTCCCTTCTCTCCACTTTTGTTAAGGTATATTATAATTCAAAATACAGCAAAAAGAAAGTGTGTTTCCACTATTTTATTCTGGACAGGAAAAGATTCCTCATAGGCTGCTGAATCTCTAAATCCTTCAGTTTTTCAATGTTCCGGGCCGGTATCCATGCCTTGTTTGCATTATAGTAGAAGTTAATCTGCTTCCAATATTTTTCAGGATATAGAAACAGGTAATAAAGGCAGGTCCTGTCTCCTTCCGAAAGAGGAAGAACCCTGGCATAAGTCTCCAGCATAGACATGCCGAGCCTTAAATTCCAATCATGCTTTTCCATTGCTTTACGCATAAAATGGTATAAATCTTCCATTTGAATTCCCCTGTGCATACGGTTAAACTCCACGACAGCCACATCACGGGCACACATAAGTACATGGTGCTGGTTTAAGTCGCCATGGCATAAATACCCCTCTACTTCCCCGCATTGCTGGCAAAACAGTCTCATTCCCCTGCAGGCTTCCGCAGCCTGTTCAAAAAATATGTCATAGTTTCCCATTACACATAGTTCAAACTCAGACTTTTTCCGTTTATTCCTGATAAAAGTCCGGGCGCGGATCAACTCCCTGTTATGACGTTCCATTTCTTCGGAAGGAAGCTGCACCAGAATGGAGCCTAAATTCCACTCTTCTTTGAATTCAATTTGACGCAGCATTTTATGTAAATAAGCAATTTTCTCTATGGCCCACAGCACTTCCTTGCTGTCCTTTAAATTGCATTCCCGGTCCGCATACCAGTCTTTTACAATCCAACGGGTTCCATCATCGGCACTGGAGAGGAGTTCTCCTTCCTTATTCCGGACATAGCGATCCACGTTTAAACGGCCGTTCTCTTTCATTTGTGAAAATACCTGATCTTCAAATTCCAGGCGTCTTAAAGTGCCTTTATATTCCCGAAGCAGCTTAAGCCCCTGATCGGTCTCACACAGCCAGGCGCCCCGGCCGCGTTTCACATCCAGAATATCAAGCTCATACTGCGAAAGCACCTCTGTGTATTTTTCGTTCACAACCACCCCTCCAACTCTTAGCTCATCAGCTACTTCTAGGGTATGAAGGGGCGGAAAAAAATATGCGTTGCAGTTCAGACATGCAGAAAGATTTGTACAATTTTACAGCTTTTTTGCTAACTCCATCAGATATTCCCTGTCATTGTATTCCGGGCATTTTAAAACCTCTTCAAACAGGTTGTTTAACAGAGCTCCCAGCTCAGGTCCCGGCTTTCTTCCTGCTGCAATCAGCTCCCGTCCGGTTACAGCCATATCCTTTAAACGAATGCAGTCTTTGTCCCTTCTGATCTCTTCAGAATACTGTTTCACTTCTCTCAGCTGCTCCATGTATTCCCCCCTGCAAAACACTTCCTGAAAGCAAAGAAGATCGTCAAAAAGTCCTTCGCTTAAACTGCTCATCACTTTGCGGATGGCTGGCTTATGAGCTGGAATTGGCCTTTTCCACAAGCCGGCCAGGGTACTTACCCCGTCCACAGTTTCGTTGTCCATCTTCAAATCCCGCAAAATGGCAGCGGCATCCCCGGGATCCTCCATTCGCAAAAATCCTGCCCAGCGCATGTGCTTTCTGGGCGGCAAAAAACGGACAGATTCGACCTCTTCCATCCTCTTTCCCGCCCATTCAAACCGCTCTGATATAAAAGGGCCTATTCCGTTTTCATAAACATTCTTTACCAGCTCAGGATGAGCGGAAAGGAGAAGCTTGGTAAGCTCCACCTGTATCCGCTCCTTGCTGACCTTTGCCAGGTTAGGGGCAATAGCTGAAATGGCCTGCTCGGTCTCACGTTCCATATGAAAACCAAGCTGGGCGCAAAAGCGTATGGCCCTTAAAATCCGAAGGGCATCTTCTGTAAACCGGTCCACGGCATTTCCCACACAGCGGACAATTCCCAGTTCTAAATCCGCTCTTCCATCAAATGCATCTACCAGCCCTTCCCGTCCGCTGTAGGCCATTGCATTGATGGTGAAATCTCTGCGTTTTAAATCTTCCAGCAGGTTTCCTGTAAATTCTACGGACTTAGGGTGGCGTCCATCCTCATATTCACCGTCAATGCGGTAGGTGGTCACTTCATATCCCGAACGGTCAATTAACACGGTAACCGTTCCATGCTGGATTCCCGTATCCACTGTTCTGGAAAAAATTTCTTTTACCTGTTCCGGTTTTGCTGAGGTAGTGATATCCCAGTCCTCCGGCTCACGGCCCAGCAGGCTGTCCCTGATGCATCCGCCCACCGCATAAGCTTCAAATCCATGGACATTCAGCTGTTCCATGATCTTTTCTGCTGCTTCTGGAATCTGAATTTTCACCACATTCTACCTCCTGGCTTTTTCGTTTCTCAAATATTAATACGCCCTGCCCCAGTAAACCATTTTTGTTGCAGGTTTGCCGCAGCATACACATGTATCTGCAAGCTTTTCCTGCTTAAATGGCATACAGCGGGAAGTGGCTCCTGTAAGTTCTTTGATCTCATCCTCGCACCCCTGGCAGCCGCACCACATCGCTTTTACAAAACCAGGCTTTTCTTCTACTGTCTTAATAAAGGTCTCTCTGTCAGCAGCTTCATAGGTATGTTCTTCTCTGTGAAGACGGGCACGCTCCAGCATATCATTTTGAATGGTATCAAGAAGTTCCCCAATCTTATCATTAATTTCATCCAAAGAAACAGTAATTTTTTCGTGTGTATCACGGCGTACCAAAATCGCCTGGTTTTCCTCAATATCCCTTGGTCCGATTTCCACCCTGACAGGAATTCCGCGCATTTCACATTCGCTGAACTTCCATCCAGGACTTTTATCAGAATCGTCTACTTTTACTTTATAATTAGAAAGAACTTCTTTTAATTCAAAGGCTTTATCGAGAACACCTTCCTTTTTCTGCTGAACCGGTACAATAATAACCTGAACAGGTGCGATTCTGGGAGGAAGAACAAGGCCGCTGTCATCTCCGTGAACCATAATAATCGCACCAATCATTCTGGTAGTCATGCCCCATGAGGTCTGATGTACATACTGGAGTTTATTTTCTTTATCGGAATACTGAATATCAAAAGCTTTTGCAAAGCCGTCTCCAAAGTTGTGGCTGGTTCCTGACTGCAGTGCCTTACCATCATGCATCAGGGATTCAATGGTATAAGTAGCCTCCGCTCCTGCAAATTTTTCTTTGTCAGTTTTTTGTCCGCGCACAACAGGAATTGCCAAAATTTCTTCACAGAAATCACCATATACATTAAGCATCTGCTCGGTTCTCTCCTGAGCCTGCTCTGCAGTTGCGTGAGCCGTATGACCTTCCTGCCATAAAAATTCTCTGGAACGCAGAAATGGTCTGGTAGTCTTTTCCCAGCGCACAACAGAACACCACTGGTTATAATTTTTCGGCAGGTCCCGGTAGGACTGGATATTTCTGGAATAGTAGTCACAGAACAAAGTTTCTGAAGTAGGTCTGACGCAAAGTCTTTCCTGCAGCGGTTCTAAGCCGCCGTGAGTTACCCAGGCAACCTCCGGAGCAAATCCCTCAACATGATCTTTTTCCTTTTCAAGCAGGCTTTCAGGAATGAACATAGGCATATAAACATTTTCAACCCCTGTTTCCTTAAATCTTCTGTCAAGCTCGCTCTGAATATTTTCCCAAATAGCGTAACCGGCAGGCTTAATAGCCATACAGCCCTTTACGCTGGTATAATCGATTAATTCTGCTTTCTTTACTACATCTGTGTACCACTGTGCAAAATCCACATCCATGGATGTGATAGCTTCTACTAATTTTTTGTCCTTTGACATGACAATTCTCCTCTCTTTTACCTGAATTCAAAAAAGCCATCCGTTCCCAATAAAAGGGACCGAATAGCTCGGCGGTGCCACCCAATTTAGCCATGGAAATTCCATGACTCACTTTGTATCCCTTAACGCAGAACTTACGCCGCAGTTTACTGCGGGACTCCGAGGCAGGTTGGGTCATGAAGGGTATAAAGGCCTTTCAGCAAACGGCCTTCTCTCTGGGATACATCATCACTTACTAGTCCTCTTCAACGTCAATTTATTAGTATATTAATTGATACTATATGGTTGATTCTACGTTATTTACATATATTTGTCAAGGGGATGACAAGTTCATTTCTCAGTTCCTGCATCATCTATACAGGAGGACATTAAAAGCCGCAATCGCTGTCTCCATAACCTGGTCAGGAAACTCATAGCCTGCGGTATGAAGCCCTGGACAGTCTTCTCCTGCCCCCACGCCGAAGAACATTCCTCCCGCCCGTTTCAAATACCAGCCAAAATCCTCTGACCACCGGAAAGGAACTTCCGCCTCAACGCAGCAAATCCCCTTTTCCTCCAGCATGTTCCTGCATTCTTCCACAATACCAGGATCATTAACCGTATCCGGAAATTCATCCTGAAAATCGTATTGAAGTTCCATGCCCTGCCCCACTGCTTTTTCTTCCGCAAAGGAAAGTATGCACTCCTGAAGTCTCTCCAAATCAGATAGCCATTCCGCCCGAAGGGTGAGAGCCAGCTTTCCGTCTCCGGGAGAAATCCCAAAGTTTTCTTCTCCAACCCTCACTTCCACGATGGTGGCAAGCACCATCCCTTTCATTTCCTGGTGTCTTGTGAATTCCGGTATGCGGCAGATCAGTTCTCCAATGAGCCAGGCAGGGTTTACCCCCTGTTCCGGGTAAGCCGCATGACTCTGCCTTCCTTTAAACCGGAGAATGAGGCCTTTTGAAGCACAGGCAAAGGTACCCTTTTTTAGAACCACCCGGCCAAGGGGAAATCCCGGCAGATTGTGAAATGCGTAAATCCGGTCTATGCCTTTTTCAGCCAAAAGCCTGCTGCACATCTCTCCTCCCTTTCCTGTCTCCTCGGCAGGCTGAAAGATAAAATAAACATTCTTTCCCAGACTTTTTCCCTCAGTCAGAAGACAAAGTCCTGCAAGTACCGCACTGTGTCCGTCATGCCCGCAGCCATGAAAAAGCATACCATCCTCTCCCGTAACCGCATCCATATCCGCCCGGAACCCAATACATTCCTTTGCGCCTTCCTCTTCATGGACAGCATAAAACCAGCCTTCCCGTTCAATGATTGTAAGAGAGGTATGGTTTCTAATAAAATCCTTCAGCAATTCCACGGTTTGACCTTCTTTTCCGGATTTTTCGGGACACTGGTGCAGCATGCTTCTTAAATCCCTTAACCGCTTATATGTATGATATTCCATTTTGGTTTCTTCCTTCCATCCCCGGCAGCATCTCCTTAAGCGGGGAGGGGCATTTCCCAAAAGTTACTGCCCCATTTCTTTCCCACTATTATAGCACGATCCGCCATACAACTCTACAATATCTTCAATAATCAAAAGTCCGATGGGACCCAGAATAAATCCCAAAAGGCCAAATAACTGAAGCCCCGTATACATGGAGACAAGGGTTTCCAGGGGAGTCAGACCCACTTTTCCTCCCATAATCTTCGCCTCCATAATTTCTCTCAAAAAGTAACATATGATAAACATGGCAATCAGTCCTGTTCCCCGGATCCAGTCATGGCTTACCAGGGTAACTATGGCCCAGGGAATCAAAACAGTTCCTGTTCCAAAAATAGGCAGGGCATCTAAAATTCCAATTGCGATTCCCAGCAAAATAAAATATGGGTTTCCCATAAGGAATAATCCCACTGAACAGACAATCATAGTAGATATCATAATAGTGCCCTGTGTCTTTAACCATGCATTTCCCACAGTCATGAGCCGGTTTCCCAGCATGGCATATTCATAGCAGAACATAGAATTATCACGTCTTACCCGGATATCATCCATTTCCTGTAAAGACAGCACTGTCGCGATAAACAAAATCACGGTGATTACGGTAACCCGTACAATCCACTTGACTATAGTCATGGTGTTTACCATAAGAAAGGGCATAGCCCTGTCTTTTATGGCTGTCTCTCCATTTGAGATCATCTCTCTCACAATATCTACCATATAGCCCTCTGGCAGCTTTAAAAGTCCCTCTGCCCATGAACAATGCCCCATAAGCCACTTGTCCAATCCGCCAAGAATCCCGGGAAGGTTTTCGAGCAAAAGCTGGGCTTCCATACACAGCTTTCTCCCTCCCACATAGAGGAGTATCCCAAGAATAATCATCAGTATAATGATTTCAACCCCACCGATGACTGCCATAGGCAGGACAATGGTTTTCTCTTTTAAAGTAAATCGGCACCTTTGTTCCACCCAAAGAGCAGAAGGGCGGAGAGATAGTGCAAATACATATGCAATCAAAAAGGGAATCACCAGAGGCAGCAGATATTTAAAGCTAATATATACTGCCCCCGTAACTCCCAATATTAATAATGTTTTCTTCAGTTTCCTGCTGGGCTTCTCCATGGACTCACCTGTTTCTGATTTGTACTTCTTTTGTACATTTTCTAGTATGAGCCTCTATGAAAAAAATATGCGGATTTTCCTTAGCAAAAAATTCCTGTTTTATTTTAATGTCAAAGCCTGAAACATCTCAAAGCCCTTTCCCTTTGCCTCTGCCTCATAGGTCATTTTCTTTTTTGTAACCGGATGGGAAAATGTCAGACTGCTGGCAAACAAGGCCACATTTCCTCTTGCAGGACCCTCTTGAAAACCAGGATTATACTTTCTGTCCCCCCACAGCGGTGTTCCATGCCCTGCCATCTGAACACGGATCTGGTGATGGCGCCCGGTCTTTAAAATGATTTCCAGCAAACTGTACTCCTCTTCTCCATTCTTTCGGCTATCCACAACCCGGAAGAAAAGTTCAGCCAGTTTTCCATCTTTTATCCCCTTATCCACAATTTCAGAGCAATTATTTTTACCGTCTTTCCACAAATAATCCACATAGGTCCCTGAATTTTCCACGGGTTTTCCACAAACAACTGCGGTATATACCTTTTTCATTTCATGGCCTGAAACCTGTCTGCTAAGAACATCCGCCGCTTGTTTTGTCTTTGCATAAACCATAACGCCTCCTACAGGCTTATCCAGTCTGTGGATAACTCCCACATACGGCGGAACCGGCTTTGTGGATAAGGTGTGGATATGTTTCTTCACCTCACTGATCATGTCAGGCTCAAAAGATCTGGCAGACTGGGATTCCAGCCCTGCCGGTTTTTCAACAACCAGTATTTCTTCGTCTTCGTATAATATGTTAAGATTCATAAAATAACATTCCTTTCCTGTTTTTAAAAAAACAGTTGCATTTTCTCTTTCATAAGTGTATAGTATAAAAAAAGACCACACATAGTATTCAATACTACATTATATATTTTCATTGTTTTATAAGGAGGAACCCCATATGAATGTAAAAGTCAAAGATCCCATCAGTGCACTTACCCACTTTATTGCCATGCTGCTGGCTCTTATTGCCGCCACCCCTCTTCTGATTAAGGCGGCTTCTGCGGGAAAGCTCCATTTTTCTGCATTGGCCATATTTATTGTCAGCATGGTTCTGCTTTATGCTGCCAGCACCGTATATCACACCCTGGACATTTCCCCGAAGGTAAACAAGCTGCTGAAAAAGATTGATCATATGATGATATTTATCCTGATTGCAGGAACCTACACTCCCGTGTGCCTGGTGGTCTTAGGAGACCGTACCGGATGGGGACTTTTAGCTTTGGTATGGGGAATTGCAATAACAGGCATTGTCATAAAAGCCTGCTTTATCATGTGCCCCAGATGGTTTTCCTCTACGATATACATTGCCATGGGCTGGGTATGTGTTCTGGCCTTCAGTAAAATCACAAATGCCATGCCTCCTGCTGCCTTTGTATGGCTTCTGGCCGGAGGCGTCATTTACACCATAGGCGGCGTGATTTACGCCTTAAAGCTTCCCATCTTTCAAAATAACCGCAGTAAGCTTGGAAACCATGAGATTTTCCACCTCTTTGTTATGGGAGGAAGCCTGTGCCACTATATCCTCATGTACCGTTTTGTGGCATAGAAACCCAAGTAAACCGTCGTTCCTTAAAGCAGAGGAATGGCGGTTTTTTTATCCATTGATCAGTTTCAGCTTGTCCTCCTTAGAAAGCCTTTTAATATTCCATTCCCGGCTCATGGCTTCATGCTTTGTGGAAAACTCTTCATAATAAGCCAGTTCCACCGGCCTGCGTCCCTTGGTGTACTTAGCTCCCTTTCCCTGGTTGTGAGCCTCCAGACGCTTTTCCAATTGGTTTGTCCAGCCACAGTATAAGGTGTTGTCTGAGCATCTTAAAATATACGTATAATTCACTGCTTCTCTCCCAGTACAGGAAGTCCGTGCTATGTAAACGGTAATAACGTCTTGCAATCACGTCACCACCGTCCAGGGTATCCTGTCATCTATTATAAAGCACCAGCTGGATGCGTTTTGGCGCCGTCCATCCGATTACGAAAATAACTTATTGATTTTCATAATATTACTTATAAGAAGTCGCCTTTTAACTTCTCATAAAAAGTGCTGTTTTTCAGCACTGTGCATCAGATTATAAAAACATTTATTTGTTTTCATAATTTATTATATAACAGGACAAGCTGATATGTGAATAGCAATCTTTATCTTTCCCTGTTTTTTTTAAATCATTCAGAAAAAAGGATGGCAAATGCCAGGCAAAAGTTCCCTGTTTGCCTGGCATTTTATATAAATATTTAAATAATGATATTTACGATAATTCTTTTACAAGAATCAGGCGGTCTCCCGGCTTTATCGATTTCTCCGTCATTCCATTGGTAGCCATGACAGTGTCAATGGTGGTATGGAATTTTTTAGCAATTTTCCATAAAGAATCATCAGGCTGAACAATGTATCCCACGATTCCCGGAAGCCTTTGCAGGTTATTTAAATCTATAGGCGCCTCAGATGCACCGGTAATGATCTGCACAAAGACCGGCTGGAGAGCCAGTAAATCCAGAGAAACGGTGGCTTTGACTTCCACGCTTCCGCCTCCCAGCATAACAGCGCTTAACTGCTCCAGGCCCGGATTTAACTGGGTGACTGTATCACCGTTGATTCCAGGGGCTTCAATTAAAAAGTGGAAAGGAATGTTTTCTACTGCGGACAAAATGGGCTGGGTGTCGTCAGAGGTCAGATAAAGCAGTTTTACCTCTAAAATACCCTCCACATGGAGCCCGTCTTCCCGGACTTCTGTATCGTCAATTTTTACTGTCCCCTCACTGTGGCATATCTGAAGAATTTTTTCTGCCTGTTCGGGGCTGATTTTTTCTGCAACCTTGCATTTACTCATATTTTTCATGAGGATTTTGTCAAAACGGGCTTCTCCGGTCTGAAGACTCAATTCCCGGTTGGTGGAATATAAGTCGCTTAACAGCTCCATATTTTCTTCCTTATAGAGCTTCATATCCAGCTCCAAAACCGCATCCACATCAATTTCTCTCATTTCCCCGTCTGAATCCGGTTTTGCTTCCACATCTTTATGAATGAGATGAACCATAACGGAAGAGACCATATCCCCGGAAGCCCCCGGAATATCCAGCTCCCCGGAAAATGGAATACTCTGTTCTACCCACTGTATGGGCACGCCTTCCCCTTCTCCCTGATAAATAACAAAAACAGGAAGCTCTCCGTCTAAGATCATTTTCCCATCCATGCATCTGGTGGTTACACCCCGCAGCCTCATTTCACTCCATAGAATATGATCAATATTCAGCTTGTTTCCGGACAGAGTAATGGTGTCTTTGATACGGAACGTATCCTTATGGCGCATGGCAATAGATGCCACGTCCACATTACGGCGGAGACTTTCCACCACCGGTGCATCTCCTGCAGAAACGCCTGTGTCCACATCCACGGCAGCGTCCACATTGTACATGGTTTCCACCTTGACCTGCAAGGTTACAATGGCCTTGACGCTTAACTTTCTGGAGTTAATAAGCCCTGTATTCAAATCTTCTAAATCCCACTGAAGCTGGACGTAATCCTTTTCCTCCAGCCCCGGTACATTGACCGGCTCCTCAAAGTTAATGCTTCCGGGAAGGGTCTGTAACCCGCCTTCTGCTCCCCGGTACAGGATGATGAATTCCAGCTTGCCCCGGGCCACCACCCGCTCTGCCTGGCTTTTTACAGAATCAATGACAATCTCACCAGAACTTAAAATAATCTGCTCCACATCATCCATGGTGTCTGGTACAATAAAATCATCATCCAGAGTGATTTGTGATGCGGCATATCCTTTCCAACGATTCATATGTATGTTTTTCTTCACCAGCTCCAACATAAAAAAGCACCTGCCTTACCTTCTTTATTCCTTTAAGAAAGTTTATGCAGGTGCATGTTTCAATATACTTTTTTTGTTTGCATTCCGTACACATCATGTCCTCAGAGCTTTTCTTCTTCCTCTGCACCGGCTTCAAGAGCCCTTTTAAGTTTTAAAATCTGTTCCTCAAGATCCTTCATCCGTCCTTCCAGCTTCACATATGCTTCGGCAGACACCACACCGGTTCCCTGCTGGGGAATGGGAACTCCGCCAATCTTGATGGGACGGGCCGGGATTCCTACCGCGGTCATGTTGCTTTCAAGAGGCTTTAAAAGAACAGCATTGGCAGCTATGGTGCAATTATCACCTACGTCAAAGGAACCCAGTATCTTGGCTCCTGCCCCTACGGTCACATTGCTGCCTAAAGTAGGGTGGCGCTTTCCTTTATTTAATCCTATGCCTCCCAGGGTCACTCCCTGATAAATGGTGCAGTTATCTCCCACCACTGCAGTTTCGCCGATGACCACGCCGCATCCGTGGTCAATGAGTATTCCGTGTCCAAGCCGGGCGCCGGGATGAATTTCAATCAGTGTAAAAAATCTGGCCAGTTGGGAAATCATTCTTGCAATAAAAAATAATTTATGCTGGTAAAACCAGTGTGCAAATCGGTGCCAGATCAGCGCATGAATCCCCTGATACAGCAAAAGCACTTCAAAGGCATTTCTGGCTGCAGGATCTCTCTCCTTTACTGCCTTCACATCGAGCCATATATCCTTTAATATCATAATGGTCCTCTCCTTTTGTTCTGACTTCTGTTTGAGTTAGTATATCATATGGCAGAATAAGAAAAAAGGAGAATTTACACAAATCCTCTTTTCCTCAAAAAAACAGCCGTCCTGCTCCTTCTAAGTATGCAGAACGGCTGCCTGACTCAAATTGCCTACTGAAATACCACCGGAAGTTCCGACATCTCTGTTTTGATGACAATAAAGGGATAAGAGGCTTCCGTTCCCACATTCTCTCCCTTTCCAGGTCCTATTAATTCCGTATTCAGAACAATGGAATTATCGGTCAAATACAGTTCATTGACAGCAATGCTGTAACCTCCGCTGGCCTGACGGCCATATCCGGTCACTATGTATAGATTCTGATCATCGCTGAAGGTCAGTTTAAATGGGGACTGCTTTTTCTCCCCTATAATCTGCCTGAGCTCCTGAGGAATATCCCCTTCCGCAATCACTGAAAAATCCAGATCCCTAACTTTGCCGCCCTTATCTTTGTTAAAGACACAGCCGCCCAGCAGAGCCCCTGTCAGCACCAGCACGGCCAGGCCAAATAAAATCGGCCATTGTTTCATAAATAATGTTTTCATACCACACTCCAAAACTCATTGATTGGTACTATTTATATGGGAATTACAGGGGCTTTATGAGCAGGAATTATGCCTTTTTATGCACTGGAATCCAGATTTCACTTTTGTATTCATCTGAATCCATATCTTCTTCCGAATACCATTCCAACTGCGGGCCGTCAGTCATATCATAGCCGGACTGGGGGAACCATTCTGTAAATATCCTCTTCCATACTTTCTGCTGCCCTTCAGGCATTCTGCCTATGCATTCAAATATGGCGTATGTGCCTGCCGGTATGAGAATCTCATCCATGTCTTCCGGTATTTCTTTTCCTGATCCGGTTGCAATGTAGTAGTCAAATGTCTTTTCTTCCATATTGGCACATACTCCCATGCAGGACAGTTCTTCCCGGTCATTGAATTTCATCATTTCTTTGAACTTGCCCTGACGGCATATTTCAGACCAGAACTCCGGAATCCGCTTAAAATTCTCTCCGTTTTCCACGGAAACTCTCTCCTTAAATCCTACCAGACGAAACTCTTTCAACTCTTTTACACAATAATTCATAGCCTCTACTCCTTTAATAGTTATTTCAAATGAGATGCGGGGATACGCCTTTATCTTTACTCCAGGGGTTCTGACCTCACTGGGATTTACACTGTGCACGGCGAAAAATGCCCTGGCAAAGGAAACCGGAGACTCGTAGCCGTACTTCATGGCAACATCAATGACCTTCTCATCTGTCGTTAAAAGATCCATAGCAGCCAGAGATAACCTCCGCCTTCTAATATAGTCCGCCAGGGATACGTCTGCCATAAAAGAAAACATCCGCTGGAAATTAAAGCTGGAACAGCAGGCCCGTTTTGCCGCTTCTTCCAGACGAATTTCTCCAGTAAGATTTTCTTCTACATAATTCAGTGCTCCGTTCATTTTCTCCAGCCAATCCATTAAGCCCTCCCTATCTGTCTTTGATAAACTCAGTATAGACTGTTTCAGTATTTTAATCGCAACTTTTCTTGCACAAAAAAGTAATGTCAGGGCTTTCCTGCAATTTCTCCGTACATTTCCGGTCTTCGGTCCCGGAACAGACCCCAGTTTCTCCGTTCAGTCAAAATATCATCCAGGTCAAAAGAAGCCAGTATCACCCCTTCTTCTGTCCTGCCCATAGAACGCACGATGGCCCCGGTACTGTCAGTAATAAAGGAGGAACCGTAAAATTTCAAAGAAGAACTTTGGTTTCCATTATCTGTACAAGGAACAACTGCTTCCTCCCCAACCCGATTGGCTGCTGCCACTGGAATGATATTAGAAGCAGAATGGCCCTGCATACAGCGTCTCCAGTGCTCCATACTGTCACATTCCAATATAGGCTCACTTCCAATAGCTGTTGGATACAGAATCAGCTCCGCTCCCTTTAAAGCAAGACATCTGGCAGTCTCAGGAAACCACTGGTCCCAGCATATGCCCATCCCAATTTTCCCATATAAGGTGTCAAATACCTGAAAGCCCGTGTCTCCTGGAGTGAAATAAAATTTCTCCTGATAATAATGGTCATCAGGAATATGCGTTTTTCTATATATACCCAGATTCGTTCCGTCTGCATCAAGAACTGCCACTGAGTTAAACATAGTATTTCCCGACTGCTCATAAAAACTGATAGGAAGAACCACAGAAAGTTCTTTAGCGATTCCGGCAAAATGCCTTACTCCCTCATTTTCTTCTGCTGTCTTCGCAAAGGGATAATATTCGTATCTTCTCTCCTGACAGAAATAAGGACGTTCAAACAGCTCAGGAAGAAGGATTACATTGGCCCCCTCCCCTGCTGCCTGCCTCACCAGCCTTTCTGCATTTGAAATGTTCTTATTTATATCTTCACAGCACTTCATCTGAACTGCCGCCACTGTTACTTTTCTCACTGAATTTCTCCTTTTGGCATTTGCTGCGTAATGCAGTGGATATTTCCGCCTCCAACAATAATGTCCCTTGCATAAACCGGATAAATATTCCGCTCCGGGAAACATTCCTTTAATATCCTCACTGCCTCTCCGTCATGCTCATCTCCAAACTGAGGGACAATCACGCCCCCATTGGATATATAAAAATTTACATAACTGGCAGCCAGGCGCTCTCCAGCTTCTCTTTTCTCCTCTCCTGCTTCAAAAATAAAGCCGGAAAGTTCTTCTTCCCGGATACAAACCGGAGTCTTGGGAACAGGAAGTCTGTGAATTTTAAAATGCCGTCCTGATGCGTCTGTTTCCTGTTCCAGCAGTTTTAAGTCCGCCATAGACATTTCATACTGGGGATCATTTTTATCATCGGTCCAGGCCAGCACGACTTCACCGGGACGGATAAAAGCACACACATTGTCCACATGTTCATTGGTTTCATCCTGATAAATTCCGTATTTCAGCCAGATGACCTTTTTTGCCCCCAGATAAGCCTTTAGCTGCTCTTCAATCTGATCTTTGGTAAGAACAGGATTTCTTCCGGGGCTTAACAAACAGGCTTCCGTCACCAGCAGGGTCCCCTCTCCGTCAGAATGAATAGAGCCTCCTTCCAGCACAAAATGTTTGGCATCATACACCGGATATCCCAAGCGTTCACAGAACCGCCCGGCAACCAGATCATCTTTATCCCATTGTTGATACAATCCGTCTGAGGCTCCGCCCCATGCATTAAACTGCCAGTCAATTCCCCGGACTTCTCCACATCCGTTTACCACAAAGGTTGGCCCCACATCCCTTGCCCATGCGTCATCAGATTCCATTTCCACCACTTCAATCCGTTCTGAAAGCATTTCTCTGGCATTTTCTGCAACATCAGGTTCTGCCAGCATGATCACGGATTCGCTGTCTGCAATGGCCTCTGCAATCTGTACAAATGCCTTTCTGGCCTCCTTTGCCCCAAAGGGCCAGGAACCGGGCCGCTTAGGCCAGATCATGATACAGCCCCTGTGAGGTTCAAATTCTCCCGGCATGTAAAATCCGTCATCAGCCGGAAGGTTTTTCAATCGTTCCATTGTCATCTCTGAAATCTCCACGTCCGCTCTAAGACAGCCTGTTCTTAAAATCTTCATAGCCAAACTGCCTGATCATACGGCAGTCTCCTTCCTTGTCCATAGCTGCAATGGAAGGCAATGGCATACCATTAAAAGTATTGTTCTTCACCATGGAATAAATGGCCATGTCCATAAAATACAGTTTATCTCCCGGCTTTATCTCTCTGTCAAAAGAATAGTCACCGATCACATCTCCAGCCAGACAAGTACAGGAAGAAAGCCGATAAGTGAAGGATTTTTCTCCCGGTAAACCGCTGTCCTTTAAAGGAGGCCTGTAAGGCATTTCCAGCACATCAGGCATGTGACAGGCCGCAGAAGCGTCAAGGATCAGAGTTTTAATCCCATTTTCCACCACATCCATCACCTCTGTCACCAGATAACCGGCATTTAAGGCAATTGCCTCTCCCGGCTCTAAGTAAATGTGAAGATCATATTTATCCTGTATCCTCTTAATGCATTCTTCCAGAAGGCCGATATCATAATCCTCTCTGGTAATGTGATGGCCTCCGCCCATATTCAGCCAGGATAATCCATACAGATATTTCCCGAACTTCTGCTCCACCGCATCCAGGGTCTTTTTCAAATCATCTGCATTTTGTTCACATAAGGTATGAAAATGCAGCCCTGAAATATAAGGCAGCCACTCTTCCTTAAAATTGTCAAGAGTCACTCCCAGCCTGGACCCCGGAGCGCAGGGATCGTAAATATCATGTCCTTCCTGAGTAGAATACTCCGGGTTAATCCGGATTCCTGCACTTACCCCATGAAGGCAGTCTTTAAACCGATCTAACTGGGAAAAGGAGTTAAATACAATATGGTCGCATATCTTAATCAGCTCATGAAAATCCTCTGTGTTATAGGCCGGAGCAAAGACATGGTTTTCAAGGCCCATCTCTTCTCTGCCAAGGCGCGCCTCATAAAGACCGCTGGCCGTGGTTCCGTCAAGGTATTTTCCAATGAGAGGATACTGGGAAAAACAGGAAAATGCCTTTTGAGCCAGCAGAATGCTGCAGCCTGTATGCTCCCTTATCCTCTTTAAAATCTTTAAGTTTTCCTCCAGTCTGCCTTCATCAACCACATAGCAGGGAGTCTTTAATTCCTCAATTTTCATACGTTATTCCTGTCTCCAAACCTCTACGGTTCCCGGATCCTCACATACTACCCAGGGAAGCCCCCATTTGTTTAAAGCCTCCATATATGGGTCGGGATCAAACTCCTCCACATTAAATACGCCAGGCTTTTTCCAGGCGCCGGTCAGTACCATCATAGTGCCGATCATGGCCGGAACTCCTGTTGTATAAGAAATAGCCTGTGATCCCACTTCTTTATAGCACTCCTGATGGTCACACACATTGTAAATGTAGATGGTTTTCTCCTTCCCATCCTTTACCCCGGTAAAGATACACCCTATATTGGTCTTTCCCACTGTTCTGGGGCCGAGGGAAGCAGGATCAGGAAGCAGAGCTTTTAAAAACTGGATAGGAACGATTTCCTGTCCGTTAAACTTGATTGGAGTGGTAGAAAGCATTCCCACATTTTCCAGGCACTTCATGTGAGTTAAATAGCTCTGTCCAAAAGTCATGAAAAACCGTATTCTCTTCACTCCCGGAATGTTTTTAGCCAGAGACTCGATTTCCTCATGATGCAGGAGATACATGTCCTTTTCTCCTACTTCAGGGAAATCATATCTGGACTTAAACTCTACCGGCTTTGTCTCAACCCATTTACCATTCTCCCAATAGGAACCATTTGCAGATACTTCCCTTAAGTTAATCTCAGGGTTAAAATTGGTTGCAAATGGATAGCCGTGATCTCCTCCGTTACAGTCCAAAATATCAATGGTGTGAATCTCATCAAAATAATGTTTTAAAGCATAAGCTGAAAATACACTGGTCACTCCCGGATCAAAACCGGTTCCTAGGAGAGCTGTAATACCAGCATTCTCAAAACGCTCCTTATAATCCCATTGCCAGGAATAATCGAAATAAGCAGTAAATCCCAGTTCCTCACAGCGTTTCTCATAGATCTTTCTCCACTCAGGATCATCGGTATTTTCCGGCTCAAAGTTAGCCGTATCAATATAATCCACCCCTGTCTCCAGGCAGGCATCCATAATGGTTAAATCCTGATAGGGAAGAGCCACATTTAAAACTGCATCAGGCTTATACTCCTTAATCAGCGCGACCACCTCTTTTACATGGTCTGCATCCACTCTGGCAGTCTCAATCCTTGTTTTAGTCGTTCCTTCCAGCCTGTTCTTTAACTCATCGCATTTTTCCTTTGTTCTGCTTGCAATACAGATGTCTGTAAACACCTCACTGTTCTGGCAGCATTTGTTGATTGCCACTGAGGCAACACCGCCGCATCCGATAATTAATAATCTGCTCATTCTTTTTCCTCCTCTTCCAATAAATCTTCCACATATTTGGGCAGCATAAAAGCTCCTGTGTGAAGATTGGCCGTATAATACCAGGTTTCTATATTTAATTTTTTCCAGGTTTCCGGTTTAAAGTCATAAATAGGGTGATACTTTTTCGATGCAAAGCCAAAGAGCCAGTAGCCTGACGGGCAGGTTGGAATGTGTGCCTGATAAACCCTGCTTATGGGGAAGGAACGGTATACTTTCCTGTGCATGCTTCTGCAGGCCATTTCATCCTCATCATAAAAGGGGCTTCCATGCTGGTAGACCATGATTCCGTCAGCTCTGAGGGCTTTGTAACAGCTTCCGTAAAATTCCTTGGTAAACAGCCCTTCCGTGTGGCCGAAGGGGTCTGTGGAATCGTTGATGATCAGGTCATAGGCTTCCTTTTTATTTCTCAGATACCGAAGCCCGTCATCGTAAAAAACCCGGACTCGCTTGTCCTCAAGGCCCTTCGCCACCTCCGGAAATATATCCCTGCAAACATCTACAAACAGCTTATCCGTCTCCACTACGTCAATGGATTCAATGGATGGATACTGCAAAAGTTCTTTTGCCACTCCTCCGTCTCCGCCGCCGATAATCAGTACATTCCTCACATTGGGATGGACTGCCATGGGAACATGGGTAACCATTTCATCATAGATAAATTCATCCTTTTCTGAAAAAACGATATCTCCGTCCAGTGCCACAAACTTTCCAAACTCCTGGGATTCAAACACATCAATCCTCTGATACTCGCTTTCACCGGAAAATAACTGCTTATCAATCCGTACCGAAAGCTTTACATTGGAAGTATGTAATTCAGAAAACCATATCTCCATCTCTTTCCACGCTCCTTCCTCCTGTTACTTTTTCAATACCATCAGGTGCTCTACAGCAGGGTCCTCGGTTCCCTGCATGGAACAGCCCTTTTCCCTGGCATAGATGATATATTCCACGATTTCTTCCGTGATCATTTCCCCTGGAGCCAAAATGGGAATTCCAGGCGGATAACACATAACAAATTCCCCGCTGACCTTTCCTGCGGCTTCCCTCACCGGCAGGGACACCTTGGGAGAGTAAAATGCCTCCTGAGGAGAAATAACAACCTTAGGTGCTATGTATTCTCCTGAGAGCATTCCTGTCCGGTCCTTCTTATAAAGCCGCTCAATGTCCGCCAGTGCTCCTACCAGACGTTCAATGTCCTGAATCCGGTCACCAATTGAAATATACGCCAGAATGTTGCAGATATCCCCGAACTCAATCTGAATATCATATTCATCCCTAAGGAGGTCATAAACCTCAATCCCCGCAAGACCATTTCCTAATGTATAGACGGAAAGCTTTGTCACATCGTAATCAAATATACTGGTTCCGTTGATCAAGTCTCTTCCATAGGCATAATATCCCCCGATGGAATTAATCTCCCCTCTTGCATACTCAGCCATTTCCGTCACTCTGGCAAAGGATTCTTCTCCCCGCAAAGCAAGGTTCCTTCTGGATATATCCAAGCTTGATAAAAGAAGATAAGAAGCGCTGGTGGTCTGAGTCAAGTTAATGATCTGGCGCACATAATCCCCGTTAACCCCTTTATTTAAAAGGAGCATGGAACTTTGGGTTAAACTTCCCCCTGACTTGTGCATGGAAATAGCCGCCATATCCGCTCCGGCTTCCATGGCAGAAACCGGAAGGTTTTTTCCGAAATAAAGATGGGTTCCATGAGCCTCGTCAGCCAGAACTTTCATCCCATGATCATGGGCCAGCCGGACAATAGACCGGATATCAGAGCAGATCCCATAATAAGTGGGGTTGTTGACAAATACAGCCACTGCATCAGGATTGTCCTCAATGGCCTTTTCCACCTGGCTGATCTCCATTCCCAGAGATATTCCCAGCATACTGTTTACCTCCGGATTTACATAAACCGGAACCGCACCGCATAAGACCAGGGCATTGATGGCACTCTTGTGGATATTTCTGGGAAGTATAATCTTATCCCCTGCCTTGCAGACCGATAAAATCATGCTTTGCACCGCCGACGTGGTCCCGCCTACCATCAAAAATGCATCAGCCGCTCCAAAGGCCTGGGCCGCAAGCTGTTCTGCATCTCTGATGACGGAAACCGGATGGCATAAATTATCAAGAGGCTTCATGGAGTTTACATCAAGGCCCACACAACGTTCTCCTAAAAGCTGAGCCAGTTCAGGATTTCCCCTCCCCCTCTTGTGACCCGGCACATCAAAGGGAACCACTCTCTTTTTTCGAAAAATTTCAAGAGCCTCATAAATAGGTGCTCTCTTCTGATCTTCTCTGTTCATATGACCTTCTATTTCTCCTTATCCTGAGATTATCCCTTACCGCAGGTACGGGAATTAGATAATAATTTTAACATCAAAAAGGCAGGTGACTTCACATCACCTGCCTGTAATTTCATGAATTAATTAACCCCAAGGGCACTCTGCCCCTATTTCTTCATGACAATTATCATTTCCGTCTACATAGCAAATATATCGTCCCTGCTATTATTGATCGTTTCACAAGATGATGTGCATTCGCACTGATTATTAAGTAATCAACTTATAAAATTTGAGCTTCTAACTCAATCAATAATGTGGTTTCCCACGCTCGGCAGCCGACCCGCCTGTCCGTCTGGGCTTAACTTCTTTCGAAGTGGTCGATATTTGCATGAAAACGATAATGTCTCTTCATACTGGGGTAAAGAATAACACAAGTTACAGATCCATGTCAACAGATTTTTTACAAAAAATATTATTTTAGAATTTTTTCATTTTTTACAGCCGAACAGCCGCCTCAAAAACGGCGGCTGCCCATCTTTATTCTGTTAATTTCTTTTGCTGCATATCTGCAGACGATGCTGGTATTTCTCTTTGGTGGCAAGGCCCCCCCTGATGTGGCGTTCTGACTTGTTAATGTCGAGAATCACTCTGGCTCTTGCTGCCAGGGAGGGATTGATATGCTCCAGGCGGTCTGTTACATCTTTATGTACCGTGGATTTGGATATCCCAAATTTTTTTGCCGTCTGTCTCACGGTCGCATGGTAGTCTATGATGTAATTGGCGATAGCAACCGCCCGCTCTTCAATATATTCCTTCAAGAAAATCCCCCTGCTAGGACGTTTTTACAATCATATGCAAGGGACTTTTAAGTTAGTACCAAATCGCACCACATTGATGTTTTAGACTATAACAATTTTTCATTGACGAAGGCTCCAATAACATCTATAATTTAATGAGATATTATGCATATACTTCCATTTATGTTAAAACAAGGAACATACCGAATAGAAGGAAAAAGACTGGACCCTGGTCTTTGAGGTGAAAAAAGTTGATTTATCTTCCTATTGAAAAGTTAGTTGAGGGCATGGAACTGGCCCGAAACATTCAAGGGCCAAATCCTATGCTTCCCTTTGCAGTAGCCGGTTGTAAATTAAACGAACGAATTATCGCCCGGATGCAAAACGTTGGGGTTCAGGGGGCTTATATCAATACAGAACTGGCAGAGGGAATTGAACCGGAGGATTTTGTAGAGCCGGAATTAAAGGCAAAAATGCTTATAAGCATTCGCAAGGCCTTTGATGAAAGCCTGAAGAAAATGACTTTTCAATCCAGCAGGCAGATCTACCAGGAGATCACCAGTGTTGCTGAAACGGTTGTTATGAATATTTTAAACAAAGACAAATATCTTTTCCAGATGATCGACATCCGGGATTATGACGGGTATACTTACTCCCACAGCCTTTATGTGGGAATTTTAAGCGTCCTGCTGGGCCGGTACATCGGGCTTCCCCTCAACCGCTTAAACGACCTGGCGCTTTGCGGGCTTCTTCACGACATCGGAAAGACCGACATTTCTATTAAAATAACGAATAAAGCCGGACCTTTAACCGATGAAGAATTTGAAATCATGAAGCAGCACCCAAGCATTTCTTATGAAAAGCTTGGACAGAACACCATTATTTCCCAGGCAGTTCTGCAAGGAATCCGTACTCATCACGAAAAATATAACGGAACAGGGTACCCTCTTGGGCTTTCCGGAGAGGACATCCCTCTCTACGGCCGCATTTTAGCTATTGCTGACGTCTATGATGCATTGAATTCCACCAGACCTTACCGGAAAGCCTGGTCACCTAGAAAAATTTTTGATTATTTAAGCGGCTGCGCGGACACTCATTTTGATCCGGAACTGCTTACTGCTTTTCTTCAGTGCGTTGCAGCCTATCCGGTGGGTACAGTGGTCCACTTAAGCAACGGAGGCACCGCTATTGTCAAAGACAATACCCCCGGCTTTGCGCTTCGTCCTATTATCCGGATTATCACACCTCCGGCAAAGGCAGGAACAGATTTAGACCTTTCCAACGAGGCGCTGAATGTCACTATCATCGATCTAGAGGAATGATTCAAAAAAACGGGCCCTACCTGATTGTCAGAGGAAGCTGGCCCGTTTTCTGACGTTCCTAATTCCAGGAATAATTCTGGTCCAGTATGTAGGACAAAAGATCCTTACAGCCTTCATAAACATCGTTATATGTAAGGTCAAAATCTCCTGTATACCATGGATCTGCAATATCTCTGGGATTGTCCGAAAAATCCAGAATCCGTTTCACTTTTCCTTTTGGATCTCCCCCAAGAATTCTGAGCATGTTAACCACATTTCTCTTATCCATTCCAATCAGATAATCATACTTATCATAGTCCTTCCGGGATACCTGCACTGCACATTTTCCTTCAGTGGAAATCCCATACTGCTTCAGTTTTTCTCTTGTCCCCCGATGAACCGGATTTCCTATTTCCTCTGTACTTGTTGCCGCTGAAGCAACATAAAAACATTCTTTTAACCGTTCCCTTTCTATCATATCCTTCATCACAAACTCCGCCATAGGAGATCTGCATATATTTCCATGGCAGACCATTAAAATGCGGATAACATTCTGTTCTCTCATCATAATCAATGCTCCTTACCTGTCTCTGCTGCTGTTTCTTGTATGACGCTTCTTTTAATTTACCTTTTTGTTTCTCAAATTACAATACCGGAATGTATCTTTTCAATAAAAAAAGGCGCAAACCCATACATGGATTCACGCATTAAAATTCAATGTTATGCAATATACCAATTGCATATACCCTCAAAACCACACATTGTTATATATCTATCATCCGTTCTTACTTCCTCTTACCTATACCAACCTGGTTAAGCCCTCGACCTATTAGTGA
>CABJBA010000005.1 GCA_902363735.1 Clostridiaceae bacterium | reverse complement strand
GTGTGATCTTGTCCATTTGATAAATCTCCTTTGATCTTTGGAGGTATTATCTCATGGCTGCAACTAATTTGCACGGTACTAGCTATTTACCGTATACGAATGTCTGAGGCTTTGGCTCCATTGATGATTTTCGGAATTCTCCCCTCCCTTTGGGCAAAAAAAACTACTAGCTAATATTGATAGATAGTAGTTTCTTCATATATTCATTTTATTGACTTCACATTTTGTTAAAGCTATAATAACTATTTCATTTTTCTGATTCTACTGTTTTTATACCACAGAATACTTGTTGAACAGCCTAAAATTCCTGTACAGAGGAACATTATTGCCATTCCACTACCGGCTCCTGTACCAACAATCTTCTGCATAAGCAATGCAAGTGGCTTACCAGACTGCATAAAAGGCTCAAACACATAGTCTGCAAGAAATCCTCCGAGCAGTATACCAATTGGAATTGTCACATATTGTACTGCATTGCGTACTGAAAATACCCTTCCCTGCATTTCTGTAGAAATGTGATTATAAATAATTACATTTTGGCCTGCGTTGATAAACGGAATTGGTATACTGGCGGCAAGCCCTGCAATATACCAGATCCATACGCTTTGGCCCAATCCCATTAGCAGGTCACCCATAATGAATGACAGTGCCGCAGAAAAATATATCATTTTTATGGTGTTTTTCGGTAGCTTAAAGAACGAAACATACAAACCTCCTGCCACACCTCCTGCACCAAGCAAACCACTAACGACTCCAAGTATGTTTTCGTTACCACCACTTCTTGCCAAAAGCATTGCAGGCAAGATGTTTTCATAAGTCAGTCTTGAAAAGAAATTCATCAATGCCATACTTAAAATCAGATACCATAAGCCTTTGTTTTTCAGTATGAAGGAAAATCCCTCTTTACAGCCATCAAAAACATTAGTTTTTGAAGCAAGCACATTTTCTACCACTTCAGGTATTTTTATAAAAAATAGTAAGATACCAAAAGCAAAGCTAAAAGTCAGTATATCAATAATAATTACACCTTCTAATCCCCAAAATGAGCTAATAAATGCAGCAAGCATCGGTGTAATAACCGTTAACATAGACGAAGAAAGTGAGTTCATTCCGCTTGCATTGGACCGCTTATCCTTAGGTACCATTATTCCGATTGTAACTGACAAGGCCGGCGATTGAAAAGAGTTCATAAAACCCGTAACAAAATTGGCAATAAATATATGCCAGATTTGCAGTTTGCTTGTAATCAACAGAATAACGATGCCGACGGAGCATAAGAAAGCTATACTGTCAGACCATAAAAGAATTTTCTTCTTTCTATGCTTATCCACAAACGAGCCTGCTAAAAGACTAACAAAAACATATGGCAAATAGGAAAAAAAAGTGAGTAACGATATAATCATTGCTGATTCGGTCTGTTTATATGCCCATATGGTAAGAGCAAATCCCGTCATAGAACTGCCAAGTTGTGATACAAACTGTGAAGCCCAAAATACAATAAAATTTTTGTATTGATTATTTTCCATTGGTTTTCTCCTTAAAAATTGTTTTAATTTTTAAGTACAAAATCCAATTCGGACGAAATTACTTTATGTTCCTCTGCACAAGCTTCATCCGAGCATTAGATCTTGTACAGAGAAATACAATCAAGTTTATTACCCTAGGAAACAACATTCACCTCTCACACCCCTTCTTCAAATATCAATGACCTTCATGAATAGAATACCACCGTACTTACTAACTATCAACATCTAGTTTTTAATGTGCTATGGTTCTTTCACAAACTCTTCACAATTCCATCAAATTCCCGTCACAATTCCCCGGTATAATAATTTCAAACAGGCAGAAGCCTTTATACATAAATCTTTTCATATTCAGCCGGCAGGATCCCCCTCTTGTCGGCTTCCTCCATTTTTAAGATCCCGCTTACTTATCAAGGACAGCCATTTTCCTAAGATACTGCTTTTTCCTGTCTTCCCTAAGGCTTTGGGTTAAGTACATCTGATAAACCCGTCCACAAATGGCCTTTACTGACTTATCAATATCATCTGCAATCTGTTCATACTTCTTTTCAGAAACGATAAGCTGCCCCAGTACCTCAAATTCCTCATCGGTCCACTATGTATGATTGTCCGATTTTATGGAAGGATCTTTAATTTTTAGATCAGTGAGATGGCACTGTATGGCTCCTTCAGTCCTCCCCATCATCTGGGATAGTTTCCGGAATCCATATCGAAGCTTTTTTACTAAACGGATCAGCTTCTCATGAATTGGAGTTGCAACTGACGGTAGCCTTTACGATTCAACAGGGAAGTACATAGACATGCCCATTGATGGTAAAAATATGCTTCCGAAAACCTGTGTATTTATTACTGAAAATGCTATGTATGAGGTACTAATGTCCTCTAGAAAAAAGAAGCCAAGCCAATGCGTACTGAGATCAAGCGCTATCTCAAGCAAAGGCATATGTAGACTTAATGACAGCCCAAGGCTACTTACAATTTATCGACGTAGCTGCCATGGTGGAAATCGGTAGGAACAAGCTGTTCGAATTTCTTCGCAGATGCAAGGTGTTAACCAAACAGAGTAACTTCAACATTCCATATGGTAGATACACAAATAATAGCATATTCAAGGTCATAACATCAAAATCAGAAAGCGGACATGTGTCAAGTGTTACTATGGTGTCTCCCAAGGGGTTAAATTACATATATAATCTGATGCAGAAAAAGAATGTATTAGATAAATTTGATACCGCTACTCTCCTATTCATGGAAAGAAGTAGAGGGTAAACAATATTATTTTGATGCAAATGGATATATGCTACATAATACAACCACACCGGACGGATATAAAGTTGGACTTATAGTGCTAATCAGATAGCTTTCAGAACTGTTTTATATTTTTATTTGTACTTTCCATTATTAACATTTCTATAAAATTCACCTTTTGATATTTTCCCATTCTTAACTTGGTTAGACTCTTTTATAACTTTGTCCATATCCAATGGCTCTTTCTGTATACCACCCACAATATTAAATGCTATTTCCGAAAATAAATCTGCAATAAATCCCATAACGTAATCTCCTTTTCATTTTTGTAGTTAAATTTCATTTTTATTAATTGTAATAATTTTGCTACTTGTTTCTTATCCAGCATTCCTTTAAGATTATATTATACTTAAATTTTAATTGAATGGAGATAAGTATGGGACATTTCGGTTTTTCTTATATAGGGCTGGTTTTTTGGCTGATGTTGATAATTCCTAACCTTATGTGGACAAGACATCAGCCTAAGGAGTATGATTCTCGAAACGAAAGTAAGGTCTTGGTGGCTTTTGAACGCATTGGACAGGTTCTTGTTACCTGCACCGCGCTCATTTTTTCAGACTTCAATCTTCGCTCGTGGTCAGCATGGACACTGTGGCTTATGGCCGCAGTACTTTTGATGCTCTTGTATGAAGTATGGTGGATCAGATATTTTAAAAGCAAAAAGACCTTATCAGATTTTTACAGCAGTATTTGCGGTGTCCCGGTAGCTGGCGCCACATTACCTGTTGCCGCGTTTTTTCTACTTGGTGTGTATGGAAAAGTAATTTGGCTTTTGATTTCAGTTGTAATTTTGGGAATCGGACACATTGGAATCCACTTGCAGCATCAAAAGAAGATAAAACACTGAAATTCAATCCGGTATATAAATCATTTACTTAAAAGAGGCACCTGCCTATGATAGATGAACACATTATTAAAATAATTCGGATTTAGGCGAGAAAACATTTTATCTTTTCAAGTTCTCTAAAAAATGTCAGCAGCTATTTCTTCTACTTTGCTTGTGTTTGAAAGTAACCTTTTTTATATGATTGTCTGAACATGCAGCGCAAAAGCTAGTTTTATTGATATTAATTCCTTTTTGCGTTATAGTTACTACCTTGATCCATTCATCACGCTTCCATATGCAAAAATGTTCAGGCATGTTATTTGTTATTGCTTTCTGAGTTTCCCTTGAGTAAGCAATTTTTATTAGCCTTTATCTTAAAAAGTGAGAAATTTCAATTAGCTTATTTTTAGTATTTATTAATTCCATACTTTACCTTCTTTCTCATGAAAATCTAATTTTATTTACCTAATGAGTCTTTTCCTCAGTTTAATATGGGTATAATAACTGTCGCCTAATTTATATACAGGACTATCCGTCACCCAACTAGGAAACGTTAATAACTCATATTTAAATTTCACGTTATCAGGGTATCCCCAATCTAAAATAATCTTCTTAATATACGAGTATATACATTCTTGCTGTTCTGTTAATTTGCGCTCTGTCATAGTATCACTCACCTTTCTGACGATACTATATCATAAACGGAATGCAAATTTAAACATATGTTCTGTTTTGCGTGGAATAAAAAGACCGGAATCATTATTAACGATTCCGATCATATTATTCTTCTTCTTTTGGATTTTCTTTTGATGCAGATATGAATTCTTTTAACTCTGATACTGACATATTCATTTCATCAAGCAATGCCTGTGCCTCTTTAAGTTCTTCTAATTTAAGTTCTTCCTATAATTGTTTTAATGTTTCTTCTTGTGTTTTTATGGCAGATTTATATTGAACAATTGCATCTTTAGAATTTTGAATTTCTTCTTTTGATTTTTAAGTCGGTGACTTTCTAACTTCTCTAGGCATATTATTACCTCCTTAATAATTGTATAATAAAAAGATTATTGCACATAAAAAGGATTTTAAACTCAGACTACAAGTTTATTTTATTTGGTATAGATATTTCATTAAAAATACATATAAAAAGTATAACAAAAAAGTAGAATAAATCAACTTTAATTATTGTCATTTTTCTGACCCCATTCATCAATACAAAATATTATTTGACCCACAATTTGACCCACTTTAAAACGGAATTCCCCATAAAATAAAAAGCCATCAAACCCTTTAAATAAGGCGTTTAACGGCTTTTCATAAGAGTGGAGCAGACGGGAGTTGAACCCGTGTCCAAAAACCAATTCCCTGTTCTTCTACTATCATAGTCAGTTCTTTAACATTCCCTCCACTGACCGGGAACTAACACCCTGACAGCTTCAGTAGCTTCATATTACGTCCACATGCTCAAAGCTTTGCACATGTCGTTTCTCACATAGTCGATGCCGGGATCTTAAAGTGTGAGTGCTCTAAGGCCGACAAGCAGCTTACGCTGCTAATGCTAATTCGTTATTGTTAGCGTTTAAATTTAAGTTTGCCATTTGACGCATCGCATGCGGATAGCTTCACCAGCTGCATGACCCCTGTCGAAACCAGTACTGCCCCCGACTGGTGCTCATTTTTTGAGCATCCTCATGTTAGCATGAATGAAGCCGGTTGTCAAGACCAGCCTTTAACCTCTTATAAATCATCTACCAATGCGCTGCTTTTTGCATAAGCCGTACTTCTGGCTTCAAAAAAATCAGTTTTTATCATATTGGCATTGCTGTACTGGCTGACCCAGACCATATTTTCCGGTTCTTTGTCATGACCTTCGTAAATGCTCTCCCAGCCAAGGAGGTTGCACCGCAAATTTCCCAGATATTTAATATAACCGGTAATCATTTCTTTTGTCAGCCCCGGCACATGATCACCGATGGCATAGCAGCCCCAGGCAATTTCCTGTTCACACCCTTCTTTTATCATACTCCGGTAAACTTCCAACCGTTCTTCAGTAAATAGTGCCGGTTCTTCCTTTTCCAGTTCCCTGATAATATTGCAAAACAGCCATAGATGGGTGTTCTCATCACGGTTGATGTAACGTATTTCCTGAGAGGAGCCTGTCATCTTGTGATTTCTCCCCAGATTGTAAAAGAACATAAATCCGCTGTAAAAATAAATTCCTTCCAGAATCACATTGGCTACCACCGTTTTCATAAAAGCAAAAGGCGTTTTATTATTCTGGAACTCGTTATATAGATTTCCAATAAAGGTGTTGCGGGCCAGCAGCTTGGCATCATTTTTCCATTGGTACAGCACTTCGTTTCTGGTTTGGGGCTCGCAAATGGTATCCAGCATATAACTGTAACTCTGACTGTGAACTGCCTCCTGAAAGGTTTGTATGGAAAGACACAAGTTAATTTCATTGGCTGTCACATATTCCCCGATGGCAGGCAGATTGGCTGTCTGAATGCTGTCTAAAAACACCAGAAAGGAAAGAATCTTATCATAAGCTCTTCGCTCAAAAGTGCTTAAAAGGGGATAGTCCTTTCTGTCCCTGCTTAAATTAATTTCCTCTGGAATCCAGAAGTTATTCATGGCCTGACGATACCAGTCGCTGACCCATTTATATTTCATATTATTAAAATCATTGAGATTTGTAGTATTTCCGTTGATCATCCGCCTCTCTCTTACATCAATTTCTCCATCCGGATTAAAGAGAGGCCTCTTTTTTAATGGTTTCATATACTTGTTCCTCCGCTCTCCTGTTTTTTATTTCTTCTGTCTGAAGTTTCTTAGGTGGAGCAGACCTGGCACTCCTCCACCTCCAGACTTCTGGATCGGATATAATAAATGGTCTTTACGCCCTGTTCCCAGGCCAGAATATAAAGGTTCAGCACCTGACGAAGAGTATAATCATTGGTAATGTAAAGATTCACGCTCTGAGCCTGGTCTATATGGCGCTGGCGGACTCCTGCTCCACAGATGGACCATTTCTGGTCAATGTAGTGGGCATTTTTATATATCCAGAAATTTTCAGGTGACAGATCAGGAGCCACCCTGGGCACCAGCCCATTCTTTTTTTCCTCCAGATAAAAACGGTCCATAATGGGATCTAAACCTGCTGTTGTGCCTGCAATCATACTGGTACTGCTGGTAGGGGCAATGGCTATGAGCCAGCCGTTTCTTATTCCGGAAAAGGCCACCTTTTGCCTGAGCCGGCTCCACTCCTCAGAGGCATATCCCCTTTTTTCAAAGTAAGCCCCTGTCTGCCAGTCACTTCCTTTAAATTTCTCATAAGCCCCCTTTTCCCGGGCAAAGTCACTGCTCGCTTCAATGGCTGCATAATTGATGGCCTCAAATACCTGGTCTGCAAACTCCAGATGCCGCTCAGATTCCCATGGAATTCCATGCTTTGCCAGCATGTGATGATACCCGCTGACTCCAAGTCCGATTGGACGGTAACTGAGATTACTGACCTTTGCATAAGGCACAGGGGAAAAATTCAAATCAATAACATTGTCAAGGGCCCTTACCGCACTCCGGGTCAATGACTGAAGTTCTTCTTTATCTGTTACATCAATTTTCCCCAAAGAGAGACTGGCTAAATTACAGACCACAAAATCTCCCGGCTTTGTAACCGTTACCACTACAGTTTCCCCGTCAACAGTTTCTATGCGCTGTTCCACCAGTTCCACGGCACTCATATTCTGTGCAATTTCAGTACAGAGGTTGCTGCAGTAGATGATACCGCTATGCTTATTTGGATTTGCCTCATTGACAATATCCCGGTTGAAAGCAAAGGGCGTTCCTGTTTCTACAGCACTTTTTAAGATCAGGCGCACCAGATCCTTAATAGAAACCACCCGTTTCTGAATCCTGTCATCTTTCACACATTCCAGATAACGTTCCTCCCACTGTAACCCATAAAAGTCTTCCAGGGCCCAGCCCTTTACCGTTAAAATTTCATGAGGGCACATAAGATGCCAATCACCTTCAAGACTTTCTTTTGCCCGTCTCCAAAACAAATCCGGGTAGCAGATCGCCGGAAAAACATCATGGGCCTTCATCCGGTCATCTCCGTTGTTGGTCTTTAAATCCAGGAATTCCGGCAGATCCTTATGCCAGGCATCTAAATACACTGCAACAGCCCCCTGACGCACTCCAAGCTGATCCACAGCCACAGCAGTATCATTAGCCAGCTTGATCCAGCGGATCACGCCTCCTGCTGCACCCTGAAACCCCCGGATGGTACTACCTGCTGCTCTGACCTTTCCAAAGTAAAGCCCCATACCCCCACCGAATTTACTGACCCTGGCAAAGCTGTCAATACTCCGGTAAATTCCATCCAGACTGTCCGGCACAGTATCAATAAAGCAAGAAGAAAGCTGATGATAAGGCTTTCTGGCATTTGACAGAGTAGGAGTTGCCATAGTCACCTTCAAGGTGCTGAGCATATCATAAAACCGTTTTACCCATATATCCCGGTCTTCCCCTTCTTTCATGGCAAGATGCATGGCAATTCCAAGATACATCTCCTGAGGAGTTTCCAAAGGTGTATTCTGGCGGCTGCGGATGACATACCGGCCAAGAAGCAGATCCAGACCTGAATAATTAAAAAGATGATTTCTGGACCTGTCCATATATTCCTCATACCGGTCAATTTCTTCTTTTGTATAATGTTCCAGAATGTACTCTCCATAAAGCCGCTCTTCCGTCAGATAACATATTTTATCATAAAAGCTTTTAAGCCCGCGCTGGTTCAGCTCTGCTTTTAAATCTGTTTCAAAGCGAAGCATCAAAAGACTTGCCCCTATATACTCCCAATCAGGTGCCTCCTGGGTTGTCAGCTCCACTGCTGCCTGTAAAAGAGCGTTAAACCGCTGCGAAAGACTCATCTTTTCATTCCGGAAGGATTTAAATTTTAAAAAGAGCTGATCCAGTGCGTAAGAGGGGGAACTCCACCTTTTTTGAATTCCATCTAAAACACTCCTTAGTTCCGGCACTTCTTCAAAGTAACCTAAGACTTCTTCAATCGCCCTGTTCCTTTTGATATCCATTTGCGCTCTCCTGTTTGTTTTATTTCTATAATTAATATCAATAACTGTTATTAAATACCACTCGTAAAATATACCACAACATATAGTTTATTTCAACTACACAAACACAAAATGTTCTGTTTTATAAAATATAAACAAGCTATAAAGAAAGGCTATTAGGAATGATTTTTGAATTTAAATATTGACAAACAAAAAATGTGATGATAATATGATATCATAATGATATCACAACAATATAGTTATCGGAGGAAATCAGTATGGACAATGAAAAAGAATTTAAATTAAGCAATATTGAAGAAAAAGAAATCAAACCTCTGAATGGAGGAATCATGCTCATTTTGGTTCTGGCTGGTTTTGGGCTGTCCATATGGAGCATCATTACTGGCATTATTCAATTAAGCAGCGAAAGTGGCTTTGCAGGCACAGCACTGTTAGTTGGCGGAACTGTTCTCATAATCGTTTTATGCATTATGCTGGGTGGTTTTCATATATTGAATCCCAATGAAGCATTGGTCATGACTTTATTCGGCAAATATTACGGTACCATAAAAAAAGAAGGCTATTATTACACAAATCCTTTTGCAGGGGCCATTTATCCGCAAAAAAACTTCACTGAAAATACAGCGGTCCCTGCCGGAACATACAATGCCGCAAACACTGCTGAAAGTATCCGTCTTACCTCCAATAAAAAAATTTCCACCAAAACCTTAACCTTCAGCAATGAAAAGCAAAAGGTAAACGATGTCCTTGGCAATCCTATTATCATCGGTGCAGTGGTAATCTGGAGAGTCTCCGATCCCACTAAAGCCGTGTTTAATGTAGATAATTACAAGACCTTCCTGGCCATACAATGTGATTCTACTATCCGTAATGTTTCAAGACTTTATCCATATGATACCATGGAAGATGATGCCGATGAAAAAACACTAAGAGGCAGCAGCCAGGAAATTGCTGAAAGCATGAGGGTGGAATTACAGCAAAGAGTCAGAGAAGCCGGTCTGGAAATCAAGGAAGTGCGAATTACCCATTTGTCTTATTCTGAAGAAATAGCTGCCGCCATGCTGCAGAGGCAGCAGGCCGTTGCAGTGATAGCCGCAAGACAAAAAATTGTAGAAGGTGCCGTAAGTATGGTGAAAATGGCAATCGACCAATTAGGACAGGAAGAAATTGTAGTTCTGGATGACGAAAGAAAGGCCTCTATGGTAAGCAATTTGCTGGTTGTTCTTTGCGGTAATAAAGAGGCTCAGCCAATCGTAAACAGCGGCTCCATTTACTAGGCCCATGGAGAGGTGCAGAAATGGACGATATTAATGAAAGGGACCTACATGGGATTACAGAAAATAAAATAGAGGGAAAAGAAGAAGAACTTAAAAAAAGACTTGAAAAAATCAGGGAAATGGAGCAGGCAGTGCTCCAGAAAGAAAAACTTCTGAAAGACAAAGAAAAAACAAAAAAACAAGTTCTTTTAAGACTCTCCCCTTCCCTTTGGAATGAACTGGCTGCCTGGGCGGAAGATGATTACCGTTCCATAAACGGACAGATTGAATATCTTTTATCAGAATGTGTCCGCAATCGGAAAGGGAAGTAAGCATAATTTAATTAGGAGGTATCGCATGGATACCTCCCTTCTTTTGCCCAAAGTACTGTCTTCATTTCTTCTTTAATCTGACCACATTCCAAGATGCCGCTTTCAATACCGTCTCAACCATTCCAGCTTCAATCCTTACGTCCTTCACGCTAACAGGCTTTACTGTTTCCTGTTGCAGTGAATTCCGGGCTTTCAGATTATCCGCTTTCATCTCTATCTTTTCCACAGCCTCGTACCCTTCAAAGCTTCTTATATCCGCTTCCATCTTAACTGCCTCTTGCAGATTACGATTGACGGCAAAGACAGTAACCTCCTCCATCTCCTCATTAAACACAGCCACACTCACTACATCTTTTACTGCACCATGCTCCTTCGTTTCATGTTCCGGACATTTTACAGGTGTATGCAGTACAACTCCTCTCCCATATTTAGACGTATGCAGGAACGGGTAATAAATGGTTTGTTTCCATGCACCCAGCTTTTCATCTGTCATAATCGGCGCAATTACATTAACAAGCTGTGCCAGACAGGCTATCTTCACCCTGTCCGCATGCTTTAATAATGTAATCATCATCAGACCCACCATTAATGCATCTTCAAAGGTATAATGGTCTTCTAAAAGCGGAGGGGCAATCTGCCATGGATGCCGCTGGGTAATATTATCTTCTTCTGCTTTGGAATGGAACCACACATTCCACTCATCAAAGCTTAAGTTAATTTTCTTTTTACTGCGTTTCTTCGCTTTCACAAAATCGCAGGCAGAAATCACAGTATGAATAAATTCTTCCATATCATCAGATTGTGCCAGATAATCGGAACTGTCATCATTTAAATTCCCATAATACTGATGCAGAGATATGTAGTCCACATAATCATAATTATAATCTAAAGTAGTCGCTTCCCACTGGGGAAATGTGGGCATACCCATGAAGGAACTTCCGCAGGAAACAAGTTCTATTGACGGGTCAATCAGCTTCATTGCCTTGCCGGTCTCCTGAGACAGTCTGCCATACTCATCCATGGTCTTTCTGCCAAGCTGCCACTCTCCATCCATTTCATTTCCAAGGCACCAAAGCTTGATATCATAAGGCTGCTCTACGCCATGTTCTCTTCTTAAATCGCTATACTTTGTCCCTGATGGGTGATTGCAGTATTCCAGAAGATTACATGCATCTGTAATACCTCTGGTTCCTAAGTTGACAGCCATCATGATCTGTGCATTCACGTTATCACACCATTTTGAAAACTCTCCCAGACCAAATGTATTGGGCTCAAGACTCCTCCATGCAAGCTCCAGCCTTGCCTTCCGGTCTTTAAGAGGTCCGACGCTGTCTTCCCATACAAAATTGGAGACAAAATTACCGCCCGGATAGCGGATTACCGGCACATCCAGCTCCTTCACCAATTCTATTACATCTTTTCTGAAACCATCTGCATCTGCCTCAGGATGCCCCGGCTGGTAGATTCCTCCGTAGACCGCCCTGCCCAAATGTTCAATAAAAGAGCCATATACTCTTTTATCCACCGGCGCAACCACATAGCTCTTATCAAGTACCATCTTTACTGTCTTCATATTTATTGCCCTTCCTCAATCCTATTTACAGATTTCCGGATAAATGGATTACATTCTATATAATAAATTCCATTCTCAGCATGCAGTTCTTCTTTTTTAAGGAGCCTGACAATCACTTCACTTGCTCGGTAGCCGATGTCATGCAGCGGCAATCCCATGGTTGTCAACGGTGGTTTCTCGTAACTCGCCATTTCCCGGTTATCATATCCAACCACCGCAATATCTTCTCCTACTTTGAGCCCCAGCTCATCCAGACGGTCATAAGCTCCGCCGGCCATAAAGTCATTCATGCAGAAAATGGCTGTCGCGCCCTTCTCAATTAAAATGTCCGTATTCTCATATCCGCTCTTTCTGTCCCAATCCCCGTATACAACCATTCCCGGATCATAAAGAATATTTCCGTCAAACAAAGCTTTCTGATAGCCTTCCAACCTGGTCTGAGTATGAATGCTGTCCTTTTTCCCGGCAATCACGCCAATTTTTCTATGCCCATAGGAGATTAAGTGTCTCACCAGTTCCTGGGCTCCGGTCATATCCAGTACCACAACAGAAGGAATCTGCGGCTTATTTGTAAAACCATATGCAACAACGGTAGGAATTGGAATGGTATCTGGTATTACGTTGATCAGTCTTTCATGGGCTGCAACATAAATAATCCCTTCCACCTGTTTTGACAGGAGCTTACGTATCTCCTTATACACAATCACCTTATAATCATCATTCTGATAATAAGAATCTTTAAACTTCTTAAATAAACGCAGGTTTACAAGCAGAATCTGGTAATCCACTTTTTCACAGTATTCAGTGATTCCATCAATAATATCAGGCAAAGCAAATACTGTCATATCTTCTGCTATGACACCTATGCTCCTTGTATTTTTCGTCTTTAGATTCTTAGCCACGGAATTGGGCGTGTAATTCATTTCCTCAATTACCTTCAGAACCTTCTCCTTTGTCTTTTCGCCTACCCCGCCCTTTTCATTCAGAATATTTGAAACCGTTGCTACAGATACATTACAGGCTTTTGCAATTTCTTTTATTGTAGGCATAACACTACCCCTTTTATTGATTTTCGCATTCAGGTATTTAACACCTTTTATCCTAGTTTAACACGCTTTTCCTGTATCAACAATCGCATATTTTACTATTTTTCAGCTTCGCGGCTTGTTTTGAAGAACTATCCAAAGGTTAAGTGATATTAAACGGTTAAACCTTTCGCCTTCTGCTTTTCAAAGGGTTCAAGAATCCGTCTGTCTATAACCGGATTGAGCCATACGCATACCAAAAGCTGCTGCAATGCAAATCCAAAAGACAATACAAGAATCAGCGAATAAGGTGCACATCCCAGCAAAATGCCCCAGTAAGACAGGATAGTGAATGTAAGACACAGACTTTTTTTCCACTCAACAATAATCAGAATAAGCGTATTTCTCAAAATCGATTTAAGAGGCAGTTCTAACATGGCGGTCTGCAGAAAGAAATAGGAACCTGCCAGAATGCTGATCATCAGCACTCCAAAACCAATCCCAGTCAGCATATTATGCCCTATTGTTTCCTCTCCAAAATTGTTTGCAAGGCTTAACAGATAATATGCATAAAACCCCATGGCCCCAGTAAGTATTCCCAAGGGAAGCGTCCTTAAGATGCTCCCTTTAAACTCTTCAAAGTAGTCTGCCAAATAGAAATTGTATCCATCCCTGAATATCTTAATGACATAGCGGTTCAATGCCGTAAGTGCGGCAGGTATGGTAAATACCGGGATACAGCACAATATAAAAAGCAGATTAATCAAAATAAGCTTTCCAGGATAATTCCAAATTACATATCCCACTCTTTTGATTCCACCTCTGGGCGGTTCTTTTTCTCTGTCATTATTCCCCTGATACCAGTCCATAAACCTTTTCATGACCGTCATACTCTTATCCCTCTAGTTTTTCATACCAGTCAACACGATGCCTTCCACAAAACTTTTCTGTCCGAACATGTATATGATGATACCAGGCAGAATTGTCATAAATGTTGCTGCCAGTGCTACAGGCCAATTGGTTCCAAAGGATCCGGTAAAGTTTGTAAGCGCAATTGCAAAAGTAAACTTATCCATACTGTTGATATAGATAATTTGCTGAAGCAAGTCGTTCCAGATTTGGATAAACAACATCATTCCGACCACAATGACTGCAGGCTTAATGGAGGGAACCAGGATCGTCCATAGAATTCTCATCCGTCCCGCACCATCGATGGAGGCAGCCTCATCCAAGTCCTTGGGAATTGTCATTAAAAACTGTCTGATCAAAAAAATATTGAAAAAACCGCCTCCGGTCAGGAATGGGAGAATTAACGGCCAGTATGTATCTCCAAGCCCAAGCCCCTTTGTCCAGAATACATACAGCGGGAGCAAAGTAACCATGCCAGGAAGCAGGATTGTTCCTACACACACATTAAATATAAGTTTTTTTCCTTTGAAATTCAGTCTGGCAAATGCGTATCCGCAGAATATAGCACTGATTGTACCAAATGTTACAGCCGGAACAATAATTGAAAATGTATTCTTAAAATATTTCCAGTATTTAAATGTCTCTAACGCCTTTGAATAATTAGACCACAGCCATTCACGGGGAATAAATGACGGAGGATACTGGTTCAACGTTCCTGTGCTCATCAGAGATGATCTGAAAATCCACCAGATAGGCAAAAGCACAAGCATGGCAATGATAAACACCAGCAGCGTCGCAACCAGGTTCATCAGTTTTTCCTTTTTCCTTTTGTTTCCCATCGTCTTGCCAGCCATCAATTAATCCCCCTCTCCAAATATCTGTTCTTTCTGTGTCTTAAATAAAACAAATGTAAAAATACCTACAATAATAAAGAACAGTACAGAATAAGCTGCTGCGTATCCCATCTTATTTTTCTTAAACCCATACAGATAAATGACATAAGACATAAACATGGACTTCTTGCTGGGTCCGCCATTTGTCAAGGCCAATGCCGGGTTAATAACCTGCAAATGTGTAATCAATGCTGTCAGGATATTATAGAAGATGATAGGCGTTATGCTGGGGACCGTCACATTCCAGAATCTCTGCCATGCATTTGCCCCATCGATTTTTGCTGCTTCTATATAAACACCAGGCACATTTTGAAGCCCTGCAAGAAAGATAACGATTAGATTTCCACTGGTCCAGATTGCAATTAAAACCAGCGAGGGGATTACCTGACTGGGGCTGGATAAGAACCTCTGGGGAGGAATTCCCACCATTCTGAGAATAAAGTTAAACAGCCCGAAGTTTCCTTCATATAACCACTGCCAGCCTTTGAATACGCCGATCGCCGGCAGAAGATAGGGAATGAAGAAAATGGAGCGAAACAAGGTTCGCCCTTTGATATTCATATTCAGCAGCAGAGCAATCACAAGTGAGTAAAGAACTGCACCGACCACTGCCAGAAACGCATACAATACGGTAGCCTTGACTGAATCTACAAAATAAATATCTTTTGTAAAAATACGCGTGAAGTTAGCAAGCCCCACAAACTTCGGCGTTGTAAGCCCATTCCAATCAAAAAAGCTTAAGACAAACACAGCCAGCGTAGGTATATAACTGATCAGGGAAACACCAAGGAATGCCGGAATCAGACACAAATAAGCGGTTCTTGCTTCCTTCTTCCCAGCTCTTGATGTGGTTTTTAATTTTGCTTTACCTTTCATACCAGCACCTCATTTAACTCATTATTTGCCAGAACAAGCAGGAGGCTGTGGCACAGCCTCCTGGGTTTTCTGTTTATTGCGGGTTACTCTCTTCAAAAATGCTTAACAGTTCTTCTTTATTCTGTTCAATTGCTTCCTTCATAGTCTGACTGCCAGCCCATACTCCTGAGAATGCAGAATCCAGAGTTGCATTAAACTCTTCTGTTCCGTTTACATAATACCATGCAGTTGAAACGGAGTTGTTCTTTGCATAATCAACAACAGCACTCTTATACATTTCCTTTTCAGGAAAATTCGGGTTGCTGATCCACTTGTCAATCTTATCGTCTTCTGTATACCAGGAATCCAGGATCGGCATCCATGTGCCCGCCTCAATGAGTGCCCATGAGTTTTCTTCTTTATAATACCATTTCAGCCATTCCATTGCTTCTTCCGGATGCTCTGTGGTCGCAAATACGACGTTTGGACCTCCGGTACAGATTGTTACCGCTTCCTTCATATAGGGAAGAACACCTACACCGTATTCAAAGTCTGCATTGGGACCAAGGAAAGTTCCCACATTCCAGGCACCGTCTGTTGCCATAACAACTTTCTTGCTTCCAAGGGAAGATTCCAATGCATTTGCCGCACTTGTTACAGGAGGTGCACAATGATACACTGATGATAAGTCCGCAATTTTCTGGAGCGCATCTACAGTCGCTTCATTATCAATGGTACACTTTGTACCATCCTCATTAAAATATCCGCCGCCATTGGAAAGTGCCCATACTTCCAACTGCCATGGAAGAGTATTGATTGTGCATCCATAAATATCAATATTATTTGGGTCAAATTCCGGGTCCAGTGCATTTTTTCCATTGATATCAAGTGTCAGAGTCTGTGCAGTCTTTACAAAAGCATCCCAATCCCAAGCTGCATCTGCACTTTTAGGAGGTGTCACATCTTCTATGTTCAGTCCCTGTTTCTCACATACTTCTTTTAATAAGTCATTGTTATACCAGAGATTCAGCACTTCGTTTGCAGCGGAATATGCTACCGGTGTGCCCTGATATTTAAATATCAGGGAATCTAATGGTTTTGCATCTCCTTCAGCATACATACTGCTGATATCGGCAAGCAATCCATTCTCCGCAAACTTCAGGACACCTGCCTCACTCATAATTCCTGTGTCCGGAAGTTCTCCTGCTGTTGCCATGGCATTAAGTTTTGTAACATATGTATCATGGTCAATCTTTACAACCTCTACTTCAATCTTGTCTTGTTCACTGTTGAATTTATCTGCTACCTTTTGGGTAGCTGCTGTCTCAGTTTCATTCCCCCATTGTGCGTAAGTAATCTTTACTTTACCATTGGTGCCGGCGCTGGCGCTGCTGCTGCTGTCAGATGTCTTTCCCCCGCTGTCACTAACTTCTGAGCAGCCTGACAATGCCATAGCAGAGGTCAATGCTGCAACTAATAGTGCACTTATAATCTGTTTTTTCTTCATACCCATCTCTCCTTTTATTTTTTTATTATAACAGCATGTATTAACCGTTGTAAACACTATGAGATCTATTGAGGAACATGAACTAAGAAATTATAACTTTATGCCATACAAGCATTTCTCCCTCACCTCTGTTATTCCACATGCAATATGGAACAGCTTTTAAAACAGTCTTTACCTTTTCATATTCTATAGGGCAGTATAGCCGCTCCATATCCTCTTGTCTGTTTTTCAGTCTGTAACCATCATATTCAAGCGCCGGAATCTGTCCTGGAAATTTTTCTGCTGAGTCCGCTTCTTTTACCGGGACATTTTCTTCTACATAGATCTGCGACAACAGGTTTCCATTGTCCGCCTCTTCCAGACAGTACACCATTGGTCCCTTTAAGAGCACTGCCTTTCCGTTATTTGCACGAACCTTTTCATTTGCAGTCAGCCACCTGGGCGTAACGGCAAAATCAAGTTTTATGCTGTTGCTGCCTTGGGATACATTTGCGGTAAAGTATCCGTTTACGTATACCGCCTCTTTTTTTTCACCATTGACTATAATTTTGACATTCTCGGCGTATTGAGGTATTCTTATTTTCACTTTTCGGTCACTTTCCGACCGAATACAGATTGTGACTGTGCCATCCTTCAAAAGCCCTGAATCCATATCCACTTCCATTGTCTCATCATTAAAATGAACCTTCCCGCGGGATGAAATAAATTGATGGATATAAAGCGCTTTCTCATCCCGGGCATATATATACTGCCCCAGGGAAGCCAGTGTTCTCGCTATATTGGGCGGACAGCATGCCACGCTGAACCATTTCTGTCTGACCGGTTTCACGTGATTCATATAGGTGTGTTCCTTGCAAAATTCCGGTACCACCTCAAGTGGATTCACGTAAAAGTATCTGTCCCCTTCTATATTGATACCCGCAATCACCGTGTTATATAATGCCTGTTCAACAATATCATAATACTTCGCATTCCCTGTAGCTGATGCCATCCTCTGCCCAAACATCATCACTCCAATGGATGCACAGGTTTCCGAATAATTTGTACTGTTTGGCAAATCATAATCCGTCGTAAACCTCTCTTGAAATCCGCTGGAACCAATGCCTCCGGTTATATACATCCTCTTTGCGGTCATATTGTTCCATATCCGCTCACAGGCAGCCAGCATCTCCTTGTCCTCAAATTCTTCTGCCAAGTCTGCCATAGCAGCACACATATACATCATTCTGACGGCATGCCCTTCTGCACTATCCTGTTTGACAGGTTCTATATGCGACTGGGAATATGTTAACTCATAATCCTCAAATTCCCGGAAGAATTCAGCTTTGCCTCTTTGTTTTATCTCTTCTGTAAAATAATTTGGCTCTTTCCCTCTTTGTTCTATAAAATACTTTGCAGTCTCCAGATACTTCTTTTGTCCGGTAACCCGATACAGCTTGATCAGTGCCAGTTCAATTTCCTGATGTCCGGGGTAGCCCTTTAACTGCCTTTCTTCCCTGCCAAAAACACTGCATATTAAATCTGCTTTTTTTTTGGCAATCATAAGAAACTGTTCCTTTCCAGTTGCTGTATAATAAGCAACTGCTGCTTCTATCATATGACCTGCTACATACAGCTCGTGTCCCTCTACCAGATTTGTCCATTTCTTATCAGGAGCATTGACCGTATAATATGTATTAAGATATCCATCGGGCTCCTGAGCACGCCCAATCAGCCCAATTACCTCATCAGCAAGTTCTTCAAATCCCTTCCCCTGACCACCAGCCAAACAATATGCCACCGACTCCAGCCATTTATACAAATCCGAATCCTGAAAAACAACTCCCTGGCGCTTCCCTTCTGCCTCTCCGGCTGCTATGCGGAAATTCTGGATACAATAGGTGGGCTCTGCTTCTTCAAGCTGGTTATTCAAAATCTTCCATTGATGAGGGATAATCTTTTCACTCACCTTTTTAACATACTGACCGAAAAATGTATCCGTTATTTCAAGCTCATTTAATCCTAACGGCTTTAAATATTTCCCCATAATTTCCCCTTTCTATTAATATTTCATTAATCGTTTAATATATTTTTTAAACATTATATTTTATCTTAATATAATCCTTATATCTATCGCATTATTCGACAAAGTTAAACGATTAATATATCTTTATGTGATATTATCATATAATATTATTCTTGTAAATATTTTTTGTTTTTTTCGTCATATACCATAGTTATTTATATTATTTTTTGTGCAATTTTACTTATTATTTTTCAACAAAACATATATACGCTTTTTTATATTAAACGATTAATAAAGTGCTTTTATTAATTTTACTACTTTGTAATGAAAACTATCATCTGCCAGCTTCTGATAAATAAAAAAAATAGCACTGCAAAATGCCAGGCCATGGCTAGATAATAGAGCATAATGTATGAAAGGCAAATATAGAAGAAATAAGAGATACGGCAGAGATGAAAGGCACTTACACAGGAAATAAAACAGAGTGAAGGAAAGAACTGAAAAGATTTGTTATCAGAATGTGTCCGCAATAAAAAAAGAAAACAACCAAAATCTAATCAGGCAGCAGATATTTATTACCTGCTGCCATTTACTTCATCATATCAAAACAATCTATCTGGCTCCTCTTACATAAGGCTTTCCAAGACCTTCGGGAGCATGATTCTTCCCAATTGAGCCCATTAAAGCTGCTAAAGTAATCAAATAGGGCAGCATGGATAAAGCCTGGGATGGAAGGGGGACACCGATAGCCTGCAAGCGAATCTGCAGGGCATTGGCAGAACCAAATAAAAAGGCAGCAGCCAGCATTCCTGCTGGAACGTAACGCCCTAAGATCACTGCCGCCAATGCAATGTATCCACGGCCTGATGTCATGTTTTCGGAAAAATTTCCCACCTGTACCAAAACCAGGTAAGCTCCTCCCATTCCTCCCAGTACTCCGTTTAAAATCATGGATATGTACTGGTACTTATGAACCGGTATACCGGCTGAATCTGCGGAACGGGAATTTTCCCCAATTGCCGCAAAGGAAAGTCCTTTATTGGTCCGTTTATAAAACCAGCTCACCGCCAGCACCAGAAAATACATAACATAAGTAAGAATATCCTGGTAAAACAAGGCGTTTCCAATTAAAGGAATATCAGCCAGGAAAGGGATTCTGATTCTGGAAAGAGGCTCAATCTGCTGATAGGACTGTCCTCCTGACATTAATTTATACAGAAAACTGGTGACACCCATAACAAAGATATTAATGGCAATGCCGCTGACCGACTGATCCTTTGACAATTTAATGGACAGTACTCCATGAATCATGCTGACAGCAGCTCCTCCGGCCATTCCGCAAAGAAGTCCAATAAGAATACTTCCCGAAAAAAATGTGCCTGCAAAAGAGAAAAATGCTCCGGAAAGCATGACGCCTTCCATTCCGATATTCAATATGCCGCTTTTTTCCGAAATAGTCTCTCCCAAACCCGCATAGGCAAGGGGGACAGCCATACGCACAGCTGCGGAGAAAAATGCTGTAAGGAAGCCAACTGTAAATATCTGCTCCAACATCCTATCCCACCTCCTCTTTTTTCTTCCTGGAAAGCAGTTCTCTTCCTAAAATAAGAAGTACAACAAAGCCGATCAGGAAGTTGACAATTGCAGAGGGAATTCCCATCTGTCTCTGCATGGAATTGGCTCCTACTTCCAGAGCTGCAAAAAGAATGGCTGCCACCAGTACCCCGGCCGGGTGATTGGAAGCCAGAAGGGTAATTAATATAGCTGTATAACCACATCCTCCCGAAATTCCTTCCAACAGTTTTTTCTGGACTCCTAAGACCTCCACACATCCGGCAATTCCAGCCAGGCCTCCACTTAAAACAGCGGAAAGGATAATGCTTCTTCCTACAGAAATACCGCTGCAGGCCGCCGCCCGTTTATTAAAGCCTACCACCTTAAATTCGTATCCTGCCGTTGTCTTTTCCATGAGAAACCATACCAGAACCACCGCCGCCAGGGCTATAAAGATTCCCATATGAACTCTGGTGGGTTTTAAAAACCGAAGCAGGACAGCGGAAGGAGGTATTTTTTCAGACTGGGGAATGCTTCCCGCAGGATCCATAAGAAAGGTACGGACTGCAATGCCCAGAATATCTATGGCAATGTAGTTCAGCATAATAGTAACAATAATCTCCGATATCCCAAACTTTGCTTTTAAGGCTGCAGCAATCAGAGCCCAGGCTCCGCCAAACAAAAAGCCAGCAAGAATAGCCAGAATAATCCGCAGAATTCCCGGAAGTCCCTCCGTATACAAAGCCGCGCAGGCTGATGCCAAAGCTCCCATATAGAACTGGCCTTCTGCACCGATATTAAAAAAGCCTGTCCGAAAGGCCACCGAGCATCCGAGACCGGTAAGAATCAAAGGAGTTGCCTTTACAAAGACTTCTCCAAAACCATTGATATTACTAAATATCCCATTAAAGAACATCTTGCTTGCTGCCAGCGGATCGGCTCCTGACAAAATAACCAGAAGAGCTGCCATAGCAATTGAAATTGCTCCTGCTTTTGCTATTTCTGCTGCCTTCGCTTTTGTGCTGCTACTCATGGCTCAACTCCTTTCCAGTCACCCCGCCCATATAAAGCCCGATTTCATTTACACTGGCTTCCTCTCTCCCCATAATTCCTATGATCCTGCCTTCGAACATCACGGCAATCCGATCACTTAAGGACATAAGTTCATCTAAATCAGCAGAAATCAGCACCACACTCTTTCCCTGTTCTTTCTGACGGATCAGGGTGTTATGTACAAATTCAGAAGCGCCTATATCCAGACCTCTTGTAGGCTGGCTTGCCACAATAAGGCTGGACTCCTCGGAGATTTCTCTGGACAAGATAACCTTTTGCTGGTTTCCTCCGCTCATAAGCCTTACAAGGGTCTTGATTCCGCTCTTTCCGGAGGTCTTGATCCCGTATTCTGCAAGAGCTTCCTCTGCCCGTTTTTCTGCCCGTTTATAATCCAGCAGCCGGTTTCTGGAAAAAGGAAAGCGATTATAATTTCGAAGAATAAGATTTTCCATGACTGTCATATCCATTACCAGACTGTCCCTGTGGCGGTCATCAGACACATAGGAAATTCCCCGGTTAAACCGTTCCCTTACACCCATCCTGTCAAGGGGTTCTCCCTCAAAAAAAACACTGCCCTCTGTGCTCCTGCGGATTCCTGTAATCACCTCAGCAAGTTCCTTCTGTCCATTCCCTTCCACTCCGGCAATGCCCAGTATTTCTCCTTTTTTAACAGTAAAACTTATACTGTCCAAAACCTTTTTTCCACCATGCTTTTTGGAAATAGAAACACACTTAAGCTCCAGTGCTGTCTGGAAAAGAGGCTCTTTTCTTTCCTTGTTTTTAGGGGAAAGAGGTCTGCCCATCATAAATGCAGAAAGCTCCTCCGGTGTGGTATCCGCTGTAATCAGATCTTTTACCGCCCTGCCATCCCGAAGAATTGTGACTCTGTCACTGATTGCCATAATTTCACTTAAGCGGTGAGTGATGATGATGATTCCGTAGCCTTCTTCCTTCAGACGCCTTAATACACCAAAGAATTTTACTGTCTCCTGCGGAGTTAAAACTCCTGTGGGCTCATCAAGAATCAGAAGGTTTACATTGCGGTATAATGCCTTTAATATTTCAACTCTCTGCTGCTCTCCCACTGAGAGACTGTTGATTCTGTCTTCAGGGGTTACTAAAAGTCCGTATTTTTCTCCAAGTCTTCTGACCTCTTCCCCTGCATTTTTCCGGTCCAGAACCACCTTGTTGCCCAGTCCCAGAATAATGTTATCAAGAACCGTCATTTTATTCACAAGGGAAAAATGCTGATGAACCATACCGATGCCATTTTCAATAGCATCGGCTGGGGACTGAAACTGGGCTGATTTCCCTTTGTAGAGAATTTCTCCTCCATCGGCCTGATAAATACCGAACAATATGTTCATCAGAGTAGTCTTTCCGGCTCCATTTTCTCCAAGGAGAGCATGAATCTCTCCTTGGTTCACGGATAAGCACACATCTTCATTGGCATATACACCGGAAAATGCTTTTGTGATATGTTTCATCTCCAATAATGGCATAATACTGCTCCCTATCTTACCTTTGTATCACAGGGTACGGTAAATTGTCCTTCTGTAATGGCTGATATTGTTTTCTCAATCTCATCCTTTAACTCCTGGGGAATTTCACTGTCTAAATCATGGTAAGGCGCAATGCTGACTGCATCTTCCATCATACCCAGATTGTAAATGCCGCCTTTAAAGGTTCCGTTTTCAACACTTTGGAATGCTGTTTCAATTACATTTGGAATGTGATATACAGAAGAAGAAACCACTGTCTCAGGAGCCAGTGCATTCTGATCGTAGGAATCTCCTGTAGCAAAGACTCCGGCTTCCTTTGCCGCATTGATGGCACCTGTACCGGACTCATTGGCACAGTGTCCGATCACGTCCACGCCGTTGTCAATCATGGCCTGAGCCGCTTCTTTTCCAAGGGCTGTATCCGTAAAGGAACCTGTCCATGCTGTCTGAACCTCAATATCGGGATTAACAGATTTAGCTCCGTCTTCAAAACCATTCATAATCTTTACCAGGGAAGCTCCCTGGATAGGACCTACAAAACCCACCTTATTGTTCTTTGATAATCCAGCTGCCAGCATTCCCATAATATAACCGCCTTCTTCGCACTTGGTTACATAGGAAGCTACATTGTCAGCAGAAACCTCACCCTCGGTTACAATGAACTTTGTATCCGGATACTGTTCTGCAACCTCTATGGCAGGATCACCAAACTCATACCCATGGCCAATCACCACATCATATCCATTTGCAGCATAATCTGCAAATGCAGCTTCAATGTCATCAGGTGTTAAATTTTCCGTATAAGAAACCTCACACCCATAATCGGACTCCAAAACCTTTAACCCGTCATAAGCAGTCTGGCACCAGCCCATATCATTGGCCGCTCCGGAAAGCAGAAGGGCTACTTTTAATGATTTACCTTCAGAATCCGCCTTTGCAGTATCAGCTTTTGCAGCCTCAGTATTTGTCTCCGGTGCGCTTGCGGCGCTTGTTGCTATGCTGGTGTCTGCTGCCTTGCCGCAGCCGGCTAAAGCTGCTGCCATAGAAGCCGTAAGAATCAATGCTGTTAACTTTTTCATTTTTCTCATCCTCGTTTTCCTCTCTCGTTATCACTTTTGTCTACAGTTTATTTATTCAATATCCGGATCTGAGTCAGGGTAATGTAGTTGGAACTGTCATTCTCCACAAACTGATCCAGAATATTAAAATTAACGGTAAGGTCTTCCAATTTTAAATCAGGCCTTGACTGGCGCAAGCGCTCCGTGGTCTGGGGAACCTTGTCATAGGATCCCATATGGTATCCGCACAGATAATCTCCTGCCGGAATCCTGCGAATCTGATCCTCTCTCAGAAATTCAGGCAAAGGCCCTTTGGAAGGGTATAAATAGGCCCCAAAATATTTTAATCTGCCTTCATAAAAGGCAATAGTCGGGTAAAAGTAAAAGGAATTCTGCCGATAAATCAGTTCTTCTTCTCCAATGGGGATATAAGCCCGTTCCGGGCAGTAACGGATGGTGATCTGGTCCGGCTGGATGTTCTTCATCTCCTCCTCAATAAAGGCAAGCTTCCTTTGAATCGCTTCATCAATAGAAAACAGTTCCTTCCATTGCCTGTGAAGCTCTTCTGAACGCTTTCTTAAGGATTCCAAGGAAGAATCCACATGCTGAGCGCTGCGCTGGGCGCTTATCTCCTCCAGGGAGTATCCAAGCTTTCGCATATAGCATATAGTTGCCAGCTCATAAATCTGATCAAACTCGTATTTTCTTCTCCCGTTTTTGGGGTCCCTTTGCCTGGGACAAAATATTCCGATGCTGTCATAATAATATAAAGTCTGAATATTAAGCCCAAACAAGGAACCCATTTCTCCTATGGATAAAAAGTCCTTCAAACCGTTTTCCTCACCTTCCTGAATAATAGAAGTTTTTATAAAAACATCCGAAAAGCCTCATTAGGTTCCCGGATCACCCTATTGCAGACCGCTTCTCCCTCAAGAGCAAGCTTTTTTTCATCCACACCGATGAGAATTCCATCTTTATAAACCACATTTCCATTAATCATAGTAAGCCATACATTTCCTGTCAGGCCAACCCGTCCAAGTAGATTTTTCGGGTCATGGATAGCTCCTGCAAGCTCCAAGGCCGATCCGTCGATCATAAATAAATCCGCAGCCTTTTCCGGTTCTAAAGAACCCAGATCAGGTCTTCCCAGAGTCTTTGCACCGTTTATAGTGGCAATCTTTAACATATCATAAGCAGATACACAGCCGCCCCGTTCCTTTGTATGGTAGGTTTGCATGAGGTAAGCCGCCCGGAGTGCATCAAGAAGATTGGAACCGTCATTGGTGGCAGAACCGTCGCAGCCAAGGCTTAGGAGAACTCCTGCCTCCTGCATGGCCTTCATATCCAGAATGGGAAAGCCTCCCAGAATTGCCGGTGTAGGACAATGGGAAATTCCAGTCTTTGTCTCAGCAAGTATAGAATACTCCTCCGGAAGCACCTCCCAGTTGTGGGCATACCAGACATCTTCTCCGATAAAACCGATGTCACGGCACCACTCCAGAGTCCGTTTTCCGTAGCGGGCAATGATTCCTTCATTTTCCCCCTCTCCCAGATGAGTATGCATACGCACGCCCATTTCCCTGGCTGCCGGTACGGTGTCAATAAATGTACCCGCAAGGCAGTTAATAGGCTGACAGGGTGCCATAACGATCTGGCTCATGGAATAAGGAGCCGGATCATGATAAAGGCGTACCAGCCTTTCGCAGTCCTTTATAAATTCGCTGGTAGTTTCAAGCATGTTATCCGGTATGGAACTTCCATGGCTCTGGGAAAGGGTGTTGCTGCCCCGGCCTGCATGGTAGCGGATTCCCAACAGCTTTGCAGCTGCCATCTGCCTGTCCACAGGTTCCTTTCCGGTTTTTTTCGTGTAGCAATACTGGTGATCAAAAGCTGTGGTACATCCATGCTTGATGAGATCAGCAAAAGCTGTGAGTGTGGAATAGTAAATCACATCATTATCAATGCACTGAAAAATTTGATATATCTTATGGATCCAATCCATAACTGTTAAATTCGGATAATCAATGGTGATCAGGTTTCTTACAAAGGTCTGGAAGAAATGATGATGGGTGTTTATCAGTCCCGGATACACAAACTTTCCTGTTCCGTCAATGACCTGGGCATCTTCGCTGGATAGCCCTTTTCCAATGGCAACAATCCTTGAACCTTCGATCAGAATATCCGTATCCTTATATACATGATCCGATTGGTCACATGTCACAATCGCCTTGGCATTCTTTATAAGAAATTTAGAAGCCATATTGTTCCTCCGTTCATAATGCGGCAAACTGCCGTTTTCTCTAACCAGGATCATTATATATCCTATATCTGCTATAGGTTCAAGTTAAAAATATTATTTATTTAGGTCTCTTTATATCTCTTTATAATCATTTTACCTTCTTTTCTCAGGAATTTTGAAATAAACAGGCCACTGCTTCCCGGTAATCAGACAAGTGCTGGGACTTTTTGATTTTTTTAATCTGCTTCTCATTTCCTTCAAACATCTGTCCCATATAAGCCCACAATTCTTTCATCTTAAACAAAACGTTCCTCTCTCCCGATATGGTCTGCTCATATCCCGCCAGTACCTGTTCATGAAAGGCTTTTAACCGGTCCAATTCCATTTTATTTCCATTTTTTATCTCCCCCGCCAGCCCTGGATTTGCCACCAGCCCTCTTCCCAGCATCACCTTATCCACCTGGGGGAAAGCTTTTGTAAACTGGTCATAGGCTTTACACGTAAACAAATCTCCATTATAGCACAAGGAATGGGTGCTGCCTGAAACTGCTTTTTCAAACGCGCTCCAGTCCGGATGATTTTTATAATAATCTGCCTGGACTCTCGGATGAACGATCAGCTCCTTTAAAGGATATTTCTCATAGATTTCAAGAAGCCGCTGAAACTCCTCAGGACTTTCTTTTCCGATTCTGGTCTTTATGGATACCTTCATATCCAGCGAGGCGAAAATATAATCCAGAAAATGATCCAACAAATCGGGATAAGCCAGAAAACCGGACCCTCTGTTCTTGGATACCACTGTACCGGAGGGACACCCCAGATTCAAATTCACTTCATCATAGCCATATGCCTTAAGCTCTTGCGCCATCCATACAAAATCCTCGCCCTTATTGGTAAGAATCTGGGGAATCACACAAAGCCCTTCATTGTGCTCAGGCAGAATATCATTTCTCTCTCTGGAGCTCAGCTTCCTATTCTGGGTCGGTACAATAAAGGGCGTCATATATACGTCTATCTGGTCAAAAAACTTACGGTGTGCATTCCGGTACACATATCCTGTAATTCCCTCCATGGGAGCGAAATAATATTTCATAAATTCTGTCTCCTTTTTTGTATTTCCTTCAGCTTGTTTATTTTATCACAGAGAAAAACAAATTAAAAGAAGACCATTTACAGAAGACAACAAAAAATGCTATAATATAGGGAAAAATGTCAAATTTCAGGAGGACTTATTATGATACAGTTTAAAAAACTTTTGAGGGCGTCAGGCAGAGCTCTTCTGCTGACCGCTCTTATATCCGGTGCTTTGGTTTCCACCTCACTGGCAGAAGAAGAGGACGGACCGGCTTTTGCACCTCCCATAACCAAAACCGTTGTTCCGGAAGTCGGGCCAGGCGTAGGGCTGAGCGGGCATATGGTGGTTGTTCTGGACCCGGGGCATGGAAAAACAGAAGGCCATTATTCCGGATGCAGATTTGAGCATGATGGCGTCACATATTATGAAGATTTAATCACCATGAAGATCTCCAGCTATACCAAGGAGTATTTAGAGCAGAATACCAACTACAAAGTCTATTTGACTAAGGACAGCGCAGAAGTAACCGTACCTCTGGAGCAGAGAGCCGCCTTTGCAGCTTCTGTGCAGGCAGATTTATTCGTAAGTCAGCATGTAGATTCCATAGCAGGCAACGGAACAGAGCGAAATGCATATGGAGCAAGCTCCATGTCTCCTGCTGTAGGACGCTACAACAATGAGATTGCCCTTCAGTCTCAGGAGGCCGCCCGTACTATTTTAAAACAATTAAATTCCATTGGTCTTCACAACCGTGGTCTGCTTCTTAAGGACTCCCAAAACGGAACCCTGTATCCGGACGGAAGCACAGCCGATTATTACGCCATTCCCAGGTATTCCCAGATGTATGGCATACGAGGCTTTATCATTGAGCATGGCTATTTGAACCATACCAGTGATTTAACTATGTTTCTGTCCACCGAGGAGCAGTACAAGGCCTTAGGAGAAGCAGATGCCAAAGGAATCATAGAATATCTGGAAAAAGCCGGAAAAGCACCCAGGCTCATAACAGAACAAACAGTTCCAGCACCAGGCATGTCTTAACAATCATAATATCCTCCCTGTCGCATAAAATATACTAATATGCTCTCTACCGATCCGACAGGGAGGACTGATTTTGGTAAAAGCACTGGATAATAATTATTACGATCTGATTATCAGCAATGTCTTAGTTCCTACCTACGATACCAGCGACAACATCACCTACTTAAATGATAGAAATTCTCTTCTCCACCTTCCTGCCGGAAGCGTGAATCCCTGCGATTTAGGACGGCACTCATATCACAGCTTCCCCACCCTTTATACCCTCAGTTCTTCTTTAAGCATGGAAAAGTCCGGGGTCACAGCAGTGCAGGAAAATCCTGAACTGGCATTATTCGGCCAGGGAGTCTTTGTTGCTGTCATTGACACGGGAGTCGACTATGAGCATCAGGCATTCCGGAATCAGGACGGGACCTCCCGCATATTCTCCGTCTGGGATCAGACCGACCAGAGCGGCACGATTCCCGATGCCTTTACCTTTGGATCAGAATACACCATGGCACAGATTAACGATGCGTTAAGTTCGGAAAATCCTTTAGCTTTAATCCCCATGACTGATACCAACGGCCACGGAACGGCTATAGCCAGCATTATCGCTGGTACTCCCAGTGAAGACGGATCTTTCAGCGGTGTTGCACCCCAGGCCGAATACATTATCGTCAAGCTGAAGGAGGCAAAGGAAAATACAAAGAGAATTCATTTTGTTCCATCTGATGTCCTATGCTACCAGGAAACTGATATTCTCCTTGGAATCCGGTACTCCTTAGGCATTTCAGAACAGGCAGGCAGGCCTTTGGTCATATGCATAGCCCTGTCCAGCAGCCAGGGCGGACATGACGGAAGAGGAACCACCAGCACTTATATCGATTATCTTGCTTTGCTGCCGGGAATCGGGATATCCGTTGCAGCAGGAAATGAGGGAAATGCCCAGAGACATTATTTTAATACCACCTCCGCCGCTCCCTACTACAATGATATTGAGGTACGGGTTGGAAATGATGACAAAATGTTTTCCATGGAAATCTGGTCCTATTCTCCGGCAAGGCTTTCCATTGATGTTTCTTCCCCCAACAGAGAATCCACTCAACCAGTTTTTCCCACTTTAAGTCAGTGCAGAAGATTCAGCTTTATTTTTAACCAGACCATTGTCTATGTCAACAACATTATTTTTGAAGAGGAAACAGGAGATCAGCTCATCCTGCTGCGGTTTCAGAATCCGCTTCCCGGAATCTGGTATCTGCGGGTTCAAAATCCGGAAAGCGAACCATTCTCCTTCCACTGCTGGCTTCCGTCGGGAAATATAATTTCAAATGAAACTTTTTTCCTCAATTCCAACCCCAATACCACCGTAACTTCTCCCGGAAACGCAACTCACCAACTGACCGTTGCCGCCTATAACCAGTTAAGCAACAGCATCTTAGCAGAATCCGGCAGAGGCTATACCAGAATCGGTATCGTCAAGCCCGATCTGGCAGCTCCCGGCTACCAGCTTCCCTGTGCCGCCCCGGGAAACCGTTACGCAACGGCAACAGGCACCGGAGCTGCGTCCGCACATGCCGCAGGCATCATTGCCATGGTTCTGGAATGGGCCATTGTAAAGGGAAATTATCCCCGAATGACAGGAAATAATATAAACCGCCTGTTAATCGGCGGGGCAAACCGGACTCAGGTCAATACCTATCCCAATAATATCTGGGGATATGGGCAAATTGATGTAAACCGGCTGTTTGAACGTTTTAACGGGCAATGATTTTTCTACATAAAAAAGCCTTCAGCCAGAGTAATCGCTTACTCTTGTCTGAAGGTCTTTCTTTATTAAATAAAACAGCCAAAATCTTATTCTGCTGGAGCAAACATGTCCTTGCCAACTCCGCAAACCGGGCAAACCCAGTCCTCAGGCAAATCTTCAAATGCTGTACCTGGTGCGATACCGGAATCCGGATCACCTACCTCTGGATCATATTCATATCCGCATGGTTCACATACATACTTTGTCATCTCTATGTCACCTCCTTTAAATTCCTGTGCTTTCTTTATAGCATATTATATGATTTTTATCAATAGTTTTCTCCCTGTTTATGCTTTAACTGACATATTCCCTGGGTCATGGTTCCCATGGGACAGTATACACACCAGGATCTCGGCTTGTAAAGGATCATCGTAATCATTCCAAGAACTGTGGAGGTCAGCATCACACTGTAAAAGCCAAAGGCAAACTGGGCCATCCATGGCTCCGGTGCATTTCCCTGATAGGCAAAATGCCAGGGCAGGTTAAAGGTCCATAGCAATTTAACCGTTTCCTTTAATCCTCCTGATCCGGAAAAAACCATGTATGTGGAAAACAGCATATTACCGAACATCACCATGAAAAATACCAAAAAACCATATCGGAACCAACGGCTTTTTATAAATCCCGGTATATTCTTTTTTCTGGACAACTTCAGACGGTTTCCTAAAAGTTCAAAAAGCTGCCCTCTTCCACAGTATTTGTTACAATAAGCCTTGTTTCCTTTGACCATGGAAATAATGAGGGGAGTAAAAAAACAAATAAGTCCCAGCCAGGCAAAAAGAATGTTGAATAAACCTAAAATCAAATACACGGAGGATAAAATCCAGAGATAATCATACCAGTATTTTTTCTTAACTTTCACCTGGCTCCACCTCCTTCTCCACAGCCCTGACTGTGATTACGGAGGCCGGACATACCTTTGCACAAAGGCCGCAGCCAATACATGCGGCCGTATTCACGACGGCGTGTATTCCCCTGGGAACACTTATAGCTCCCTTGGGACACACCTTGATGCAGCAGCCGCAAGCCACACAATGTAACTGGTCAACGAATGCATACTTCCTACTTTTCTGAACTGCCATAACTGTTTCCACTCCTTTTTCAGGTGATTTTCTCAGTATTTATCATAGCAGTTTCAGTTTTTCATTTCCGTGACCGGATCACATTACCTCCAGCAGGTACTCTCGTTGCCCTGAGAGGGAATTCACCTTACTGTTTCATATATTTCTTTAAAGTTTTTCTGACTGCTCCAGGGCCTTCCAGCATTTCACAGAACATGCCTTCAATTTTTTCGGATAAGCCTGCCTTTACCAGATCAGTGCCAAACAGAACAGAGTTTGACAGTACTTCAGTCAGAATACCCTTTTCCTGGGGAACTTGTCCCAGACTGATTCCGTTTAACTGCTCCTTTAGAGCCTCCAGCATAGGATCACTGCTGATTTCCATTTCAGTCCCTTCATCATTGACACCCAAAAGGTAACGGAGCCAGCCTGCAATAGCCAGAGGAACGGCAGTCAGACTGTTCACATCCAGGGTTTCGTCAGCCAGGTATGCCTTAATGGTCTCTCCAAAACGGATAGCTACCTTCTGGCTCGTATCCGTTGCGATACGCTGAGGCGTATCAGGGATAAAAGGATTGGGAAGACGGTACTCAATAACTTCTTTGACAAAGGCTTCCGGGCTTAAGATGCCGGGATCTGTTACAACCGGCATACCCTCCTGGTAGCCGATGCGCTCCACAAGGGCCTTTAAATCCTCATCATTCATTTCTGAAGCAATGCTGTTGTATCCCAGAAGGCAGCCGTATACAGCCAAAGCTGTATGCAGCGGATTTAAGCAGGTGGTTACCTTCATGCGCTCTGTCTGGTTTACTGTATCCCGGTCTGTCAAATATACTCCGGCCTTTTCAAGAGCAGGACGGCCGTTGGGGAAGCGATCTTCTACCACCAGGTACTGAGGAATCTCTGCATTGACAAAAGGAGCTATATAAGTGTTTCTGCTGGTGATGATGGGAGCCATTTCTTCAATTCCATCCTCTTCCAAAGCCTTCTGAACTTCCTCTGCAGGCCGGGGAGTGATTTTATCAATCATGCTCCATGGGAATGAAACTTTATCCTCATCTTCTACCCAGGCTAAAAACTCTTCAGTCACAAAGCCTTTTTCCACCCAGGCCTTTGCTATGGCAGCTACGCTGCTTTTTAACTTCTCTCCATTATGGCTGCAGTTATCCATGCTGACAAGAGCCAGAGGGAAACGGCCTGCTTCATATCTCTTAAGCAGAAGGGCAGCCACAATGCTCATGGCATGACTGGCTTTTCCCGGTCCTTCCTGCATGTCTTTTTCAACTACTGGAAACAATTCTCCCTTAAAATTTGTGAGGGCATATCCCTTTTCCGTAATGGTGAAGCTGACCATCTGGAGGGAAGGGTTTTCAAATACCCGTACCAGAGAATTAAATTCCTTCTCATCGTTCACATCAGCCCTTACACCCTTCGCAACGCTGGCAATAACCTCCCTGTCCATGGTTCCATCAGGCTTTAAGCCCACCATCATGGTCATGCTGTCATGAGGAGTGTATATTTTATCAATAATGTCAAAGTCAAAGGTATCTGCTGCTATGATACCGCTTTTTTCAAGGCCTTCCTCTAATAGCCGCTGCTGCAGCACTGCGATAAATCCTCTGAAAATATTTCCCGCACCGAAATGCACCCATACCGGTGACTGTTCTGTGACCTCTGTCATCTTTTCCCAATCAAATTCCGGCAGCCTTACGGAAGCATTGTTCCAGGCCTGTCTGTCTGTCAAGCAAGACCGATTTAGTTTCATAAATAGATTCCTCCTGTTCTCTGTGAAAGGGGATATTGATAATTCCCTTTATCCCTCTAGTATATATCTAGTATACTAGTAGTTCAATTAATATTTTTTATAAATATTAGTCTTTTTTTTAGATATATTGCACAAAAACCTTACTTAAAATACCCCGGATACTTTTCTCTCAAGGCTTTTTCATCAATTTTATATCTGGATAAGTGCTTTTCCATAAGAGTCTTAGCCTTATTGCTGTCCTGTGCTATAATGGCCTCTACAATGGCCTGATGATCGGAAACCAGCTTAAGCTCCTTAACCGCCTCCAGAGACATGCTGCGTATGCGGTCAAAATGTATGGTAATACTGTCCATAAGCTGATACACCTGATCTTTTCCGGTCATGTGAAATAACATTTGATGAAACTCATTGTCAAGCTCCAAAAGTCTTTCGGAAGTACGGTTTTCCATATAAAATTCCTGGAGCCTTACATTTTCCTGGAGCTTCAGCAAATCCTCCTTTGACGGAGATTTACAGGCCAGTTCAACGACTGCACATTCCAGAACATTTCTCATGAAACGGGCTTCTTCTATAATATCATAGTCAATGAGAGCCACAGCACTCCCCTTCTGCGGATAGATTTCCACAATCTTTACCTTTGACAACTCAATCAGGGCCTCCCGGACAGGAGTCCTGGAAAGACTCATCTCCGCTGAAAGCTCATTTTCACTCAACATGCTCCCCGGAATCAGATCAAGGTGGATGATGTTATCCTTTAACATTCGAAGAGCATACTCCCTCCCTGTTTCTTTCAAAATCCGCTCTGTCAGCCGCATAATTTACCCCTCTTTCAGATTCTCTCTTTAACTTTAGAATAAGTGATTTGTCCACCGCTGTCAAGCACTAGTATGCAAGTTGACAAAGGCCTGGCAGCAAAAAGGCCTGGCGGCATATTGCCGTCAGACCTTTTTAACTATTAATATTAATATCTCATGGGTATAATTTCCAAATAATCCTGTACGGAAGCACCGTTAAGGAACATCTGAATGATTTCTCTTCCCAATGGATCCAAGTCCTCTGTATTGTATTTTACGAGTTCCTGCTTAAAGAAATCCGTCAGTATTTTAGCTCCTTCATCGTAGCCTTCCTTGCCCACTTCCTGCTGGGTCTCAGGCCTTAAAAAGATTCTTCCGATATACTGGCCGTCAATCTTTAAAGAGTCCAGACCAAAGCCCAAAAGGGGGCAGCGGGCTTCTACCAGATGCTCCGGCTTGAATTTAGCGCTTCCTCTTCTGGCAATGTATTCTCTTGCAATCCACTGAGGCATAAAGCTTACATAATATGCTCCGATGTGCTGGTTAGGAATCAGGACATAACGGGTGCTGGTGGATTTGACAATCTGATCCAGAAGCAGGTTTGCCTGGGTAACCATCTTACCAGTTGCAAATGGCCAGTAGGAGCCAACACCTTCACTGGTCATTTCCAGGGAATCAATAATGCTTGGGTTGTTAAATCCTCTCGGTGCCACCAGACGCCATAACCAGGCCAGTGCAGGAGGCAGGATATGGAGGATTCCCATAATTCCATAGGAAGGATTCTCCTTTGTGCATGCAGGTGTTCTCACACCAAAACTTCTCACGTCTACTTCCACCGGAGTGTCGATGGCATTTTCAATCAGTCTTCTGGGCAAAATAGCACGGGGGTTGGGGCAGCGCTTTCCATTGCTGTCCAAGGTGTGCTCCCAGGGCAGACATGTTGCACCAGGCATTGCCTGCAGGTTTAAAAATACCAGAGGCTCTTTAGGGTGGATCATCAGTTTTTCATACTGGGGAGAAGAACCGTATACTTTCATATTATCCACTCTTAAAAACCATGCGGATTCCGCATCCTTAACAACCAGCTTATTGCTGTCATTTTGCATCTTGGGATGACACAAAGCCATATCATCGGTGACCGGAATCAGATCGCAGGTCTCATGGAGAACCAGATAATTCTTTTCTCCTGTCACTGTATTTTTACCTATGAGGGACCTTCCATCCATCTCTTTATGGATGTCTTCCAGCATCTCACTCTTTCCGCCTCCGGAAGCACCTTCGTGCATGATGACGATTTCGTTGTCATAGGGAGTAATTACCTTTACCGTAGCCGCATGTGCAGTCACCCAGCCCTCTTCCTCTCCGATGTTGAGAAGAACTCCATAGATGCCCTTTTTGGCACTGGGACCTGGGTAGAGATTATAAGAATACACTTCATGAACACCTTCCAGGCGATTGTGGACAACAACCTGCTTTCCGTCAAAATGTGTATGCCGGAAGGGGGGAGCCAGAAAAACAATTGCTCTTGGAGTAAAGTCAGAAGAAATTTCATCAATATTTAAAAATCCCTGCAAATCTCCAAGACCGGCAGCAAAAAAGCCTGAGTTCGCCGGGGCAAGGAGAATGGAATCATATCCGTATTCAAGTCCGCCTGATTTAAAGGGGAAGAAAATAAGTTCCTGTTCTTTCAGCCAATCAAAGGTCTCACCTCTTAAGGTTTCAAAATCTGTGCCGTAAACATCCTGGTATCTGGGCTTATCAGTAGGATTGTGATCAGAAACCAGCAAACTATCCGGGTCACGTCTTCTCATGTAGTCTTCAGTATAATTAACCACAACTCCGTTTTTACACTTGGTTGCAACGGCTTCTACTATAGAGCCTTTTCCCTTGACCTCATATTCAATACTAAATTCCATGTTCTCCGGATCATTGCCCATAGCCAGCAGCAACAGTTCTTCCCTTGTTTTTGGAACGATGACTCCCTTTGCATGAGTCAAGATATCCTGTACATACTCCGGCAAGTTCATCTTACGCAAACATTCTAGCATATTTTCCTCCGTTCTTGCGCACATGTGATACGCGTTTCTCTCAAGTTCCCATTTAAATTGTATTGTTTTGCATCACTTCGTTGCGTATTCTGAGCTACAGCGAAAAAAAGCCGACATCCACACAAATGGATATCAGCTTTTTACAATGTATAATAAGTCCTGTTCGTAATGTCGGACCGCACTATTTAACTCTGTAAAGTTCTAATGAGGGTTGTCAATGGCCTGCCATCAGCAACTTACCGATATCCTATTGATGCCTTTCTGAACCTTTTTCACGCCCCGTAGCCATATAAACTACTTATTGGCCCATTATATAACATGGTAGCATGAAAACGTATCTATGTCAATGACTTTTTGTCATTCTTCGTCCTAAAAAAATCCCCTGAATTGCTTACCGCAACCAGAGGACTTTATTCATTTCAACCTATTCAATCCCTTTGCCAATATCCTGCCTCATATACTTATTATCAAAAGAAACCCATTCTGCCGCCTGATAAGCATTGAACCTGGCCTGTTTCAGATCCCTTCCGGTTGCCGTCACTCCCAACACTCTTCCCCCATTAGTCACCACATTTCCATTGCCGTCTAATTTACTTCCTGCGTGGAATGCAAAATATCCATTCTGATCCTTAAATGCTTCCAGTCCGGTAATGGAATAACCCTTTTCATAGTGCTCCGGATATCCGTCTGATGCCAAAACCACGCAAACTGCGGCATTGTCCTCAAACTGCAGATCAATCTGGTCCAGTTTTCCGTCAATACAAGCCTCAAAAATATCCACAATATCGTTTTTCAACCTTGGAAGTACAACCTGGGTCTCCGGATCTCCGAATCTGGCATTATATTCCAACACCTTGGGCCCTTCTTCTGTCAGCATTAAACCAAAAAATATAATCCCCTTAAATTCCCGCCCCTCCGCTCTCATGGCATCCACAGTGGCCTGATAAATATATTTTCTGCAAAAACCGTCTACTTCTTCCGTATAAAATGGGCTTGGAGAAAAAGTTCCCATTCCTCCGGTATTAAGCCCAAGATCCCCATCCTTAGACCGCTTGTGGTCCTGAGCAGAAGTCATGATTTTAATTGTTTTTCCATCTACAAAGGAAAGCACCGACACTTCCCGGCCTGTCATGAACTCTTCCACTACAATCCGGTCGCCTGAGGAGCCAAACTGTCTGTCAAGCATCAAGGTTTTTACTCCATTTACTGCCTCTTCCCTTGTATTACAAATCAGAACTCCCTTTCCTAAAGCCAGGCCATCTGCCTTTATTACAACAGGCATCTTCGCTTTTTCCAGATACATAAAAGCTTTCTCCGGTGCATCAAAAACTTCATAAGAGGCAGTAGGAATTCCGTACTTTTTCATCAAATCCTTGGAAAACGACTTGGATCCTTCCAGCACAGCCGCTGCCTTGCTGGGGCCAAATACCTTAAATCCAGCCTCTTCCAGCACATCTGCCGCTCCAGCTACCAATGGATCATCAGGGCCTACAACAATGAGATCAATGCCCTTTTCTCCTGCAAAAGCTGCCTGCCGGTCAAAATCCAATACATCAATATTCACGCATTCTGCAATTTCAGCTATTCCTGCATTTCCGGGAGCACAATATATATGATGAACCTTAGGGCTCTGAGCAATCTTCCAGGCAATTGCATGCTCACGCCCTCCTCCTCCTATAATAAGAACTTTCATTCCCTCTCCTCCTGTCTGGCTGCAATCATCTCAATAGCCTGAGGAAGTATCTTCCATTCCGCTTCCTCCATGACACGCTTCTGCAAAGACTCCGGTGTATCCCCATCGTAAACCTCCACTGCCTTTTGCAGCAAAATAGGGCCTGTATCCGTGCCTTCATCTACATAGTGAACAGTAGCACCTGTAACCTTTACGCCCCGCGCCAGGGCCGCTTCATGAACGTTCAATCCATAATAGCCCCTTCCGCAAAAAGCAGGAATCAAAGAAGGATGAATGTTGATAATCCGGTTTTTATATGTTTGCACCATGGCAGGGGGAATCGTCACCAGGAATCCGGCCAGAACGATGAGATCCAGACCGTATTCATTCACTTTTCCAAGTAGGGCATCATAAAACTCTTTTCTTTCCCGAAAATCACCAGGAGCGATACAGAAAGCATCAATCCCCCGCTTTCTGGCCCGTTCCAGACCATAAGCATTAGGGTTGTTGCTGATGACCACCTTGATTTCCGCCTTACTTATCTGCCCGCAATCTATTGCGTCCAGAATCGCCTGCAAATTGGTTCCTCCGCCGGAAATCAACACTCCGATCTTTAGCATAAAGTTACATCCTTTTGCCCGGACTCTGTATGCCCAATCACATAAGGAACCTCACCGGCCTGGAGTATGGCCTCCATAACTTCCCCTGCATCTGCCGGATCAACAGCAAGCACCATTCCGATTCCCATGTTGTAGGTATTATACATCATCGTTTCCTCAATTCCGCCTTTTTCTGCCATAAGCCTAAAAATTGCCGGAACTTCATAACTGTCCTTTTTGATCACAGCACCAATTCCCTCCGGCAGCATCCGAGGAATGTTTTCATAAAATCCTCCTCCCGTTATATGGCTGCAGGCCTTGATCACAACGCCTCTTTCCCTTATACTTTTCAAGGCTTTTACATAAATCTTTGTAGGAGTCATCAGTTCTTCTCCGAGAGTTTTACCCAATATATCGTAGTAAGTATTAAGGCCTTCTGGCGACATGTCAAATACCTTGCGCACCAGGGAATAGCCGTTGCTGTGTATACCGGAAGAGGCCATGCCGATCAGAACATCTCCATCTCTTAACCCTGCTCCGGTAATCAGGTTCTTTTCGTCTGCCACACCCACCGCAAATCCGGCCAGATCGTATTCCTCCAATTGGTAAAAACCAGGCATTTCTGCCGTTTCTCCACCGATTAAAGCAGCCCCCGCCTGTTTACAGCCTTCTGCCACTCCTCTGACGATTTCAGCAATCCGTTCCGGTTCATTTTTGCCGCAGGCAATGTAATCCAGGAAGAATAAAGGTTCACCCCCTGCGCAGGCGATATCATTGACGCACATTGCCACGCAGTCAATTCCTATGGTGTGATGTCTGTTCATTACAAAAGCAACCTTTAGTTTTGTTCCCACTCCATCGGTTCCGGATAGTAATACGGGCTTTTCCATTTCCTTAAATGCTGACATGGAAAAAGCTCCTGAAAATCCCCCTATTCCTCCAATAACCTCAGGCCTCATAGTCTCCTGCACATGCTTTTTCATCAATTCCACTGATTTGTAACCAGCTTCAATGTCCACTCCGGCATTCCTGTAATCCATCTTTCTTCCTCCGCTTCTCCCGTTCCTATTTTTTCATCTGAGACAAATACTCACGATATCCTATTTCGTTCAGTCTATCTGCTTTTTTCACAACATCATTCTTTAAGCTTTCCCCATATTTCTTTATTCTTTCCAAAAGCTCTGAATCGCTGACAGACAGAATCTTGGCAGCCAGGATTCCTGCATTGGTTCCCCCGTTAATGGCAACGGTGGCTACAGGAATACCGGAAGGCATTTGAACAATAGAATAAAGAGAATCCACACCGCCTAAATCTGAAGTCTTCATAGGGACTCCAATCACAGGCATAGAAAACAAAGCCGCACACATACCCGGAAGATGGGCTGCTTTTCCTGCTCCTGCAATAATGACTTTTATTCCTCTTTCCTCAGCGGTTTTAGCATAGTCAAAAAACACATCAGGCTCCCTGTGAGCGGAAATCACAGTGATTTCAAACTCCACTCCAAAAGACTCCAGAACCTCAGCAGCCTGAGCCATAACAGGCATATCAGAATCACTTCCCATTACAATCGATACCTTTGCCATAGTAAATTCTCCTCTTCCTTTCATATGTTTTGCAATTGATTATTGCCAGTAATACTTTAAATAAGTATTACTAATAAATATTACCTTTTATTTAATCTCAACTTATTAATTATAATACTAGCTTTTTTCTGCCCCGTCAATCATTTTTTCTCAAATTTAGTTTTCGCAAAATCTATTTAAAATCATATTAAATAAAGCCTTCTTTGCAAAAAAGCAAAAATACGCTTTGACAAATAACATATCAAAGCGCATTTTATGCGTTAAAAACTATTTATGTTTTCGGGGCATCAATACTTCCCGCCTCCAAAAGCAGATGAATCATCAAAATAAGAGGGATCAATGTTTAAAGCTGGAGTCTCCGACTGTGATGCGGAATAAGGGGCTGGAGATTTGCAGGTCTTTTTTCCTTCGTCAGCGCTGTAAAGGCTGAAACGGCTTAAAAGGCCCTTCATGATCTGAGCTTGTCCCGACAATTCCTCACTGGCCGCAGCGCTCTCTTCTGCAGTTGCAGAATTAGTCTGAACAACACTGGATATCTGGTCAATTCCAAGGCTTACCTCATTGACCGATGCCGCCTGTAAATCAGAAGCTGCTGTAATGGATTCAATGATGGTGGTGATGCGCTTGCTGCCGTCCACCACTGCCTGCATTGCCTCTGCTGTCTCCGCTGTGATTCTGGCACCATTTTCCACGGCTCTTATGCTTTCCCCAATCAGCAAAGTGGTGTTCTTGGCCGCCTCTCCAGATTTGCTTGCAAGGTTTCGGACTTCATCAGCTACTACCGCAAAGCCTTTTCCTGCTTCTCCTGCCCGGGCAGCTTCCACTGCCGCATTCAGTGCCAGAATATTGGTCTGAAACGCAATGTCTTCAATCGTCTTTATGATCTTTCCGATCTCATTGGACTTAGTGCTGATTTCCAGCATGGCCATGTACATTTCATCCATCTTCTCATTGCTCTTTGTTACATTAGCAGCAGTCTCCCCGGAGCTTAAGCGGGCTTCCTTGGCGCTTTGGGCATTGTTATTGATCTGATTGGAAATATCATTAATAGTAGCTGCCAGTTCCTCAATGGAGGAAGCCTGCTCTGTAGCCCCCTGGGATAAGGTCTGGGCACCGGAAGATACCTGTTCCGAACCATTAGCCACCAAATCCGCTGATTCGCTGATACGGTAAAGAGAATCGCTTAAATTGTCACGAAGCTTACGCAGGGAACTGCGTATGGTTGCATAATCAAGGACATATTTTTCTGGACAACGGGAATTTAACCGGAATCTTCCCTCTGCCATTTCTCCTGTCAGATAAGTAATGTCATCAATAATGGTTCCAATATTGGAAATCGTACTGCGCATACTGTCAGACAGGCTGCCAAGCTCATCTCCTGACTGGTAATCCAAAGAAACATGAAGGCTTCCCTCCGACATTTCCTTCGCTGCCTTCTCAATCTGCTTGATGGGATTTACAATACGTCTTGTCAAAAGGTAAGATAAAGTCACTGCCGTCAAAACTGCAATAATCTGGACAATAACCACCAGCACCTGAAGAATGACGGCTTCCCTCTGGCTATTTTTGAAGTCAACATCAGTAACCTGATTCACCGTATCACCAATTTCAGTCAGACTGTCCCGGATCTTTGCAAGAGAGGGGTTAACGGAACCAAAGAACACTTCCGTAGCCTGGCGGCTCTTATTCTGCCGTGCCAGTTCAAATACTTCATTTTTATAAAGTTCCAGCTCTTTTACATCAGTCTCCAGCTTATCCAGAATAGCTTTATCCCCTTTGTACTTTTCCTTTAAAAACTGGACTCCATTCATAAAATTCTCCACATTGGAGTCTGCCGACTTAATATACTGTTCTGTATCATTTAAATCAGTACTCAAAGTAGCATATGCCATGTTCTTGGCGGCAGCCTGAATCTCAAGCCTCATCTCAATTGCATTCAAAGCTACCTTGTGTCCATTATTAAAAAATTCCACCAATCTTCTGTTGTTATGCCTCAATCCAACGATTGACACAACAGAAACCATTAAAAATAACACAAGAATAATTCCAAACGAACCCCCAATTCTCTTACCGATCTTTAAACGCTTCATACTCATACCAGTCCCTCCATATCCGTTCCTCATCTGTAGGATCAATTATTATAATATATATCGACAAAAGTGATAATTTTATAAGCAGACTGGTGGGTTTTTATGATATATTTCTCCCTTTTTATGCATCACATAAGGGAATATTAAGTTCCTCCGTTCCCTTTAAAGAAAACCTTCCATTTTCTATAATGGATATCCTTCTTCCATCAGGCCTGATGGCTTCAATGGTATCCAATTCCGCATAAGGTATGGTAATATCTGTGTGACAGCTAAAATAAGCTTTTGATACATCTTCCTTTCTGAGAATAGAAATTTCGTTGTCCCTTGCAATGATTTCCTTTCCGTCAAAATTGTAAACAGGGCTGTCCTCCGCCCAGCTATAGCAGGTGTCGCCCACTGCAAAATGGGGACCCATTTTCTCCACAATAAGAATAGGAAGCTTATCTAAAATCCCGAACTCACGGGCCATGGCATAAGCCGTAGTATTGGTGCCTATGGCAAACTCTCCCATGGGAAGGGTATCGTGATTCTTCAGAATCATTTGCTTAATAAGCGCTTTTCCTTCCTCCGGATTTTCAAAATTATCGCATCCGTAATCCTTAATCATACCGTTTTCAAAAGTCATCACAAGATTTTTAAACTGGAATTCTCCAATATAAACCGTGCTGACCGCCAGTGTTCCTTCTGTACCTGCCAGCTTCGGGGAAGTGAACACCTCTCCAAGAGGGATATTCACATCAGCCACACAGTTTTCAAAATTGGTTTCTCTGTCCTTATCTTTAATAGGGTGAAGGGCCACAGTCAGTTTGGTCCGGTTCTCACCTTTCCCCCTGATTTCAACGTAAGCTGCTTCGTCCAGAGCATCAATGATGGACTGCTGGATTCCTTTGTATTTTTCATAATCCAGAGTATTGATGGCAATGGTTTCTTCAAATATTTTTTCAAAGTCCTCCCCAATTTCAGGAACCGGAAATGCGATGATGGTAAAACTTGTCTCATCTCCTCTTACATACTGTTTTAAAATCCTGGAAGATTCATTGGACATCTCCACTGCAAGTTTTTCCTGTTTTAAATCCAGGCGGTTTGCATCCGGCTTATTCACTGGCTCAAAACCTTCTTTTCCAAAGGTTTCCATTACAGCAGGTCCTGCATAGGCGGCAGACAGTTCCTTATATGTTTCATAGGCCACCTTCAAAACAGCAGACTTTCGGTCCTTAAAGGCTTTATTTAAATAAATTGCTTCGTCATAACGGTGGTCATATTCATACTGTCTGTTAGGCGAGGTACTGTAATATCCTGCCTTTCGGCCTGCGTTGGTATTCACCGTCCACACCGCCGCCCGGCAGAGGATGATTTTAAGTCCAAGGGATTTAAAATTCTCCATGGCATATTTCACCATGCGCTCAAATCCTAACTCATATCGGATCTGCACAGCTCCCTTTTTCTTTAAATCCCTACGCATTACCTCAAATCCCCTGCAATAGCCTTCTGTGTAGGTATCAGCCATGAGACGTACCGTTTTCTCTGGAAGATTATTTAAAAACTCTGCTGTTTTAAGCTCTGAGTCAGAAATATACTCGCCAAAATAATATAGATACCGGAGATCATTTAAATCATAATTATTTATAATATCTGTTGCAAAAGAAAGAGAGGGATCAAGTCCTTCCCTCACCCGGTAGGAAACCGTATGATCCGTATAATCGCTGACAAACCAGTAAAGCACCTCTTTCACTGCTGAAACTTCCGGAACTTCCTCCTCAAACATATTATAAAGCTCAACAAAAGTCTCATTTAAAATGGTGATATCCTTAATCCTTTTTTCATGGACAAAGACAATATCTCCCCGTATTTCCTTATATAAATAGGAAAAAAGGCGGCCATATCCCTCTCCCAGCATGGCTGCCGCATAAGCAGGATCTGCATAGCTTTTTTCGTAGTGACCAGGAAGAATATCTTCATAAAGTTTCTGGTTCCATTCCTTTAAAACTTCAATATCAACTTCTCTCTGGCTGCCTGACTCGATGAACCGGAGATACTCTCCCATCATCTGGATAAATGAAGCCGTTCTCACAAAATAATCCCGGTAGGGCTGGGATACTGTCTCCTCTAATATAATCTGCCCAATCCGCTCCATGGACAATTCAAAACGCTCCATTATGCTTTCGTTTTCTTCTTGAAACATCATTCCATAATCCATTTATATTACCTCTTTATTCCTATGATAATCAGCACGATCCAGAAGATAATCAAAAATCCGCTGATTCCTATTCCTATTTTGGACAGAATATATTTTTTATCCTTTTCCAAAAAAGAAAAAAAACCATAAGCCAGGGAAAACATGGAAACCACCAGGCTGCAAAAGACTGCGGCAGCTGTGTTAAGCTGGCCTTCTCCAGCTGCCATCACTGATCCGGCAATCCCAAAAGCTCCCAGGGCCACTGCTCCTATGGCAAGACCCAGAGAGAAAAAACTTCTTCTGGCAAAAGATTTTCTAATGTAAGATACTTTTTTCCGATTTGGCACGCCGCCTCCTCCTGACTCGTATAGTCTGTACTATTTTATACAGGATATAACCCAGCAATCCCCCCAAGGTGTTCAGTATAATATCATCTACATCAAAGCTGCCCACTTTAAAAATAAGTTGGACAGTTTCCACGCATAAACTGAACAGAAAGCTCAGCAAAACCGTATTAAACCAAACACGGCTTCTGCGGCTGATAACAGGGAGAAAAAAACCAAAGGGCATAAATCCAACAATATTACCTGGAATATTCAAAAGAAAGGATTTGGTTCCTACCACATGGCGGTAAACAATGAAACGCCTTATCTCTGTAAATGGAACCAGGTTATAAGCGTACTCCTCCTGAGCATGGCTTCCTCTTCCGAAGTAATCGGAGAAAAACAGAAAGTACGCCAAAAAGATCAGGTAAAACACAAAAACTACCCAACCCATTTTCTGCCGTTTTGTTGTATTTTTAATCATAGCTGCTCCGTCTGTATATTGTAAGGAAGTTCAGCCCTCCCTCCATAAGTGGCATTTAAAATGTGATTTCTGACTTTCTCTTCAGTAAAAACGCTCCTGTAATAATTGTTATGACCCCGGCAGCAATTCCAAGCACTACCATGGTGATTCCGGCAGCAATATTTAAAGCTCCTGCGTTTCTCATTGTTCTATATACTCTTTCCATATAAAGTTCTCCTTACATCCCCATAGGGGTTTATTTTACGCCGTAAATTTCGTAGTAAGCATCTATTGCATCTTTTATAGTATCATCAATGATAACTTTCCCCTCATACTCCCTGTTATGCAGATGCTCAATAACTTCTGCCATAGATACGATGGCCGATGCTTTAAATCCATACTTTTCCCGGATCTCATCCAATGCTCCCTTGTCCCCTTTACCCTTTTCCATACGGTTTAAGGAAACCATCAGACCTAAAATCTCCACATCTCCCTGAGCTTTGATAATAGGAAAGGTTTCTTCAATTGATTTTCCAGAAGTAGTCACATCTTCGATAATGACCACACGGTCCCCATCCTTAATAGGACTTCCCAGAAGAATTCCTGCATCACCGCCATGATCCTTCTCCTCTTTCCTGTTAGAACAGTATTTGATTTCCTTTCCATACAGTTCATGGAAAGCGATGGCAGTGGTAACGCTTAAGGGAATCCCCTTGTAAGCCGGTCCAAACAATACATCAAAATCAACTCCGAAATTGTCATGGATAGCCTTTGCATAATATTCCCCCAGCTTTTTAAGCTGTCCGCCTGTTACATAAGAGCCCGCATTCATAAAAAAAGGGGATTTTCTTCCGCTTTTCAATGTAAAATCACCAAATTTCAGGACATTGCTTTCCACCATAAACTCAATAAATTCCTGCTTGTACTGTTCCATTTTCGTCATTTTCTCCTTATTTTATGCGCTTCTTAGCGTTTCTGTCTATATTGAATTTGCTCTGCTACACCATTTTGGATTTATGCACGCTTCTGTTCCACTTTCAATAGCCCTGGTTGCAAAAGCATGTCTTAATGTATGTAATGTAAAATGTTTAAAGTTAGCATCTTCTTTTTGAATATCTTTTGTAATTAAACCAATACACTCCTTAATAAGGAATAATTGCGTAGGATGATTGTTCTTCGTGACAAAAACAAGATTTCGTAACCTTCCAGAACTTCTTTCCCAGAAAAGATGATTTCTTGCTTCTGAATTTTTCGCCTTTTTTAATCCATAATAGCCTTAGCCGTTAGATGGATAATCCTCTTGCCATTAACGGTCTTAGTGTCATGCATCTCAAATAAGCATTTCCCATCTTTACTAAAATAGCAAAGAGTGTGCCGAACATTGATGTATTTGTTTTTCATCTTCATACTGCTCGGTACGTAGTTTTGGGGATATTTCAGTATATGTTCTGTCTTAGATGGTTTATCTTTTTCCAAACCGATTAATGAACCTTGCCTGATAAAGGCCGTCTTTCCTTTGAGAAGCACCTTTACCAAGTTCTTTCCCTTTTAGTGATTTACCCAATATATCCTCCTTCCTGCGTAAATCGGGGAAGAAATTCTGATATAACATTCGTCCCTAATTTTACCATACTCATTATGTATTTTCAATCAACATTCAACATATAATTTGATTTAGTAACCATTTATCCAGTTTCCCCTTGTGTGGATACAGTCTAATGCCAATCCTGACTATAAATCCATTTCTTGGTTCATGTAGTAATTCCCTCGCCTTTGTCTGTTTGATACCTAAATATTCATAAAATTCATCAATATTTAGTAATGCTTTTTCTACACCTATCTCCTACCTATCAAATAATATTTTTACATGCAAAAAGAGCCAGGTCATTTGACTGGCTCAAAATATGGAACAATTTATTTTTAGTAAACCTCTAAATAATCAATATCCGAAAATCTTATAGTAATTATTACCGTATCATGTTTGACGAATCCCTTCATTGCCAACCAAGAATCATTTCCATTTTCCTCATGGTTCTTATGTTTTCCGATTATATAATAATTCTTGTCTTTTGGGTATACTTTTAAATTAGATCCATTGTCTAAATCAATTACGTCTCTCCATATGTCACTATATGGAGTTTTGTGAAATAATTTAATCATGATTTTTTTAGATCTTTTTCCTTGAAGAACAATTGAAATCACTATTACTAAAAATATTCCGATGATTAAAGAAACGGCAGAATTTATTATGGCCGTGTTAGGTGATATGCCAAGTGTTATCATAGAAAAAGTTATTGTAGGAAAACGAAAATAAAATCGCAAATTAAAAGAGGAGTCAATTTAGGCTCCTCTATTTTTTCCTTATTCCACTATATTAAATCGATATATTTTAAATGAAGGAATAATTCTGTAATATTCTTTTGAGAAAGAGTCACAAGTGACAGTAAAATTTAAAGTTGAATTTTTATTAAAGGTAAACTGCTGAAGTCTATCAAAAACATATACAAAATCGACATCTTGATTGTTTGGTGGAACTATCCCATATTTACAATAAGTATAAGTGTTTTTGTCAACCATTTTGTAATTATTTACCTTTCCATCAGTATTAATTTCAATAATGGGATCTACTGTGAACGCTACCTTTCCTTCGTTTATAAATCTGCAAAACACTACATCATTAGGTCCTTCGTCTTCAAGAGTCCCCCATATGACTTTAAAAATTATTCCTGGAGTATTTTCATCGACTATCTTGCCATCACTATCAACCTTATATCCCTCTGGAGTATCCCAATTATGTGTTAATCGCCCGTCTTCGTAGAAATAATGCCTTACCCCGTTAATCTCTGCTAATCCAGTTTGCATATAACCATTTGAATCAAAATGATATTTTGCTGTATCATTAAGAGTCAACCAATCATCTTTTACATAACTTCCATCATCTTTTTGATACCACCAGCCGACATTATCCTGTTTCCATTCTCCCGCAAATGAAATAAATGCACTAGATAAAGTAATGATAGTTGACATTAATAATACTAATAACTTTTTCATACAATTCAATCCCCTATGCTTTTTTGTTTAAATCATTATATCATAGAGAGGTAGGAAATTCCATAATGTATTGGTGATTTAGCTATTATTAGTTATCCACGCTACAGTAAGTAACTGTACCATCAGAGGATATCATTGCACTTATAGACAATTCTAAATAGTTTCCAATACCATTTTTTGCTTGACACCATCCGTATACAAGTATCGTTCCATCTTTGGGATTTTTTCTATATGATATTCCCTCATGATTCCATTCTGGAAAGATGGCTGTATTTTTGTATTTTAATAGACCTTTTGCCGATTCACATACCTTTTTCCAGATAGCCGGCTTTAATGAATCGTCAACTCGGTAATCTGCCAGTTGTTCTTCTATACTCCTAGTATCTGGGGCTGGTTGTGTTATTGTTATTGCTGCATCTCTATCTATTTCACCAGTAAAAGCCCCATCACTGCCATAATATCTGTGATCCCTAGCATAACAGTTGTATAACATATAACCATCGGTGCCCACCCAATACAATTTTCCATCAACTTTTAAATCTGTATTCTTTGGATATGAGCCATCTGTATTCTGGTACCACCAACCTTTTTCATCTTGTTTCCAACCATTAGAATCATAAATAGATTGGTATACATTTTTATTGGTATTATATTCTATAATTGCTCCCTCTGAATCGGTTTGATATCCGTTATACAATTGTGTATTTGGTAACAAATATCCATCTTGATTAACATAATATAACTTTCCGTCTTTAGTAAAAAAATTACAGGTAGGGTATGTTCCATCATTATACCTGTACCATGTCCCGGTATTGTCGGTTGCCCATGCTCCCATATATTCATTGGCAAAAGATATCATTAATGAGTTAATAGATAAAATAATAACCAAAATAATTGAAAATAACCTTTTCATACAATTTCCCTCCTATTTTATATTATTAACAGTATAACATAAGGAGGAATAAGTTTCCAGATAATCTCTACAAAATAGAACTAGCCTTACACTAGTCCTGGCTTCGTATTAGATGCAAGAGTGGGTACAACACTCATGAATGAAATTATCGAAAAAAAGTGTTGACAATCCACCTAAATACTTACAAAATTCATCAATATTTAGTATAGAACCTATATTTTCACATGCGAAAAGAGCGAAGCCTAGACCTCGCCCTTAATCACTCACTAATTTGTACTTTTCCTTCCATTCAAATATATTCCGTCTGCCCGAAAACTCTTAATTTTTCAATGAGTCATTAATTTTATATATTCTTCTTATGACTAACTACATACAACGAATCTCAATTATTGTTTGGTACGCAAATGATTTTTCGTTTTTAACATTAAGAACGTTCCTCTTTCAACAACTCCAGATCGTTTCCATTAGTGTCAACGCGATAACTTGCTGTATAAACATTATGACCACGCCAACGGTCTCCATCCGTGTATCCATGAATAGCTACTGTGAAAAAAATATAACTATCATCTATTCTTATATCATAGTATTTTATAAAATCAGAATTGTCAAATTTAGGTAGATTATCCCCTCTAAACAGCGTTATGACGGAACTTGTATCGGGCTTGCAACGAATTAGATCAATGACGGGATTCCAATTGTTCACCGTTTTATCCGTCGCATGAGTACCATACACATATCCATCTTCTGCATAAAGATAAATATTGTGGATTGTATTTCCTAAATATTGCTTATCTGTTCCATCAGGGTGTATACGATAACAGCCATTTACGTTCTCAGCTTCATCTTTAATAGTCCAAAAATTATAATAAATCCAGTCCTCAACAATGATAAACGTATCATCATCTGTCAACCAAAAATGTGTAAGCTCTCCACCGTCTTTTTTTAGCCGAACAAAATCGCCATAAAAATAGTGTCCGCTCCCCTCATAACGCCCCACACTTGCAATTATCCAGTCACCGCATATTCCGAAATCGACTATATGATTCTGTGTTGCAGGGTTGCCGTTTTCTCCACTCAAAGGTAAGAATGTGGCAATCTGTTTTATATTTGAACCTACTCTTTCCAAAGAATAAAGAACACAGTCATCTCCCACAAATTTCCAAGCATACTGTGTATCTCCATCACTATCAAGAAGATTATAATCGTCTGAATTAAAACCAACTGATTGTGACTGATCTTCAGATAAAACCGGCACATTAGTTTGAACCGAATTTGCTTCTATATTGGAGTTGTTGGAAGGCTTTTCCTTGAAAGAACAACCACTGACGCTTAAAAGTAAAACAGAAAACGTAATAAAAAACAACAACTTTTTTCCCATTCTGATACACACTCCATAATATAAATTTTATTCCTCATACTATTAGTATATCATGCAAAATATTTCTTATCTACAGCTATAAAAATTAATGAACGATAATTTGACTAAATGGCCATTTGTACAATTTGCTCTTGTGTACACCTATTAGATAAAAACAGGCACATCAGATATTTCTATCCGATATGCCTGTAATAGTCACATTAATACTTGCCAGATTGGTTTATAAAATCCGAACTAAATACATTGCTATTTTGGATTTTTCTTTCTTCAAGTTTAAAATACGCATTTTCAATGGTACTTATCCCTTTTACTTTAAATTTATTAACTTCTTGTTTAAGTGTATTGGCCTGAGCAGAAAGCTCCTCGCTGGAAGCAGAACTTTCTTCTGCTGTTGCAGCATTTGACTGAACCACTGCAGAAACCTGGGACAATCCCTGATTGATTTCTTCAATTGATAAAGTCTGAGCAACAGAAGATTCTTCGATCTTTTTAATTGCATCTACAGCACGCAGCGCCCTGTCTGCAACCTCCTGTAATACTCTGCTTGTATCATTGGCAAGCTTCTCACCTTCTGAAACAGTCGACACAGAATTATGTATTAAATCAGAAGTTTGTTTTGCCGCTTCAGCCGACTTTGCAGCCAGATTACGAACTTCATCAGCAACTACGGCAAATCCCTTGCCTGCTTCTCCGGCTCTTGCAGATTCTACCGCAGCATTCAGAGCAAGAATATTTGTTTGAAATGCAATATCCTCTATGACTTTTGTAATACTTGATATTTTAGCAGATGAGTCTCCGATCTCCTTCATAGCTGAATTAAGTTTTTGCATGTATTCATTGCTGTTTTTTATACCGCTTTCTGCATCAAGGACATAATTACTTGCAACTTCAACAAATTTCACATTCTGTTCAGCCTGTTCCGTCACACTTGCGATAGATGCATTTAATTCTTCCACAGTAGCGGCTTGTTCTGTTGCTCCTGAAGCAAGAATCTGAGCTGAAGATGCCATCTGTTCTGCTCCTGAATTCACCTGATCTGCTGATATAGCAATTTGTGAAAATGTATTACTCTGTGATGTAATAATATTTTCAAGTGATTCTTTTATAGGCAAAAAGTCATTTTTATAATTTGTATCAATAGTTAAATCCAAATTTCCATTTGAAATTTCACCTAATTTCTCGGAAATATCAAAAATATAAGTTCTTAAAGTATCAATTACAGTTCGAACACTATTGGCTACAGATCCAAATTCGTCCTTTGATTCATATGTAATGGCTGCGCTAAGATTACCATCTGCCAGCATACTGGAAGCAACTTCAATTTCCTTTAACGGTTCTGTGATAGTTCGTATGATATAAATACATAAAGTAACACCTAATATTAAAGAAACTGCAAAGAGAACAATAGAAATGATTATTACCGTCTGAGACATCTCCTGGGAGCCATTATAATAATCTGTGGCCACTGCATCAGCCATATCTATAAGTTCTTTGGTATAGTCTACTAACGTCAAAGATGCAGGATAATACTCATTTAAAAGTATTGTTTCTGCAATATTAATGTCATTGCCATTTAAAGAGTCCATAAACTTAGCTCTTATCAGTTCTGTTTTTTTCCATTCATCCTTTATTTGCTGAACCTTTTCTGCACCATCGCCAGTCATTAAGAGCGGCTCAATTTTGGCAACTGAATTTTCAATATCCGCTACTCTGTTATTCAAATCATCGATCCATGTCTGCCGATCGGAAACATCATCAATTATAATGTATGACATGTCCTTTTGTATACCCTGAACTTGTCTTCTCATATTATTAATAGTATTGGTGACCGTATATGGACTTCTGAAGAACTTTTCAAAGGATAATGTTGTGGTTCGCAACCCTACGAAAACAGAAAATACTATTGTAATAACGAAAAGAATCAAAATAGTCGAAAAAGAAATAGCAAGTTTTTTAGATACAGATAAATTTTTCATACACATCCACCTCAAATATTATATTATTTATTTTTCCCAGCACATAGTATATGATATACTTAAACTTATATCAAGTCAATTCGAATGTTCTTCTTTTTTTACATATTTCATTCTTTTTCTACAAAATCAGACAAATTTTTCAATAGCCAATAGATTTTCATAATATATGAAAAAACACGGCAGAACAAAATGCCCTGCCGTGTTCTTTCATATTATCTTCTAGCTGGCTTCATCAAGCAGCCCTCTGCGTTCCATTTCACTTTTATACAAAAGGTATGTACCTTCCTGCATCTTTATAAAAGACTTATAGAAGATTCCGTATAAAAAAAACGCAAGCCACTTGTTTCTATGGCCTCTGTCCGCCGTTCTGTATAGTTTAATCAAATGCTTGTCACTGATTTTCCCTTTTTCAATTCTTTTTTTTACGCTGTTTTGAGAAATTTTACCCAACATTCGACAATATAGACTAAACGCAAACATAATAGCAGCAATAATTATAATGAGCAAAACTATTTGTAATAATGTTTCCATAATTGTGAGTCCTCCTTTAAGTTATTTGATTACATTTTATACCACAAAAAAACAAAAATGTAAATAGTTACATAATTATGTCTGCAAATAAAAAAGCAATTGTTCGTATATGAAAGTAATGGTAAGATACAGAAAGGAGGTTTAAACATGAATAAAAAAAGTCCAATGGATAATTTAAAAATCCTGCTGGCAGTCATCGCAATAGCCGCTGCAGGCATACTGTTCTTTTTTGGTGCTTCCAGGTTATTTCTCAGTGCTATTTACAATCCGGGAACCGCAAGCCTGATCATTTTTATTGTATTTCTGATCGTACTTTTTTTCCATAATTCCCGTGCTGGCTGGAGTTATCACGGAATGCTCATTATCTGCATCACTGCATTTGCCGGTTGTATATTTGATGGGGGTGGAAATCTATTTTACAACAAACCGATTCAATGGCTGTTCCAGAATATGGGCCAACTGGAAGTCATCAACACTACCAGCCGCTATGGCTCTGAGTACTACGTAAGCTATCTGTTTCAGATTGTCAGCCCGGAAGGAAGTGTGATAAAGATCATAAATAACACTTCCATCCTTGTGTTCCGCTTTTTTGAATATCTGGCAATCTACTCGATACTGCTGACCGTTTTGATGCCGCTTATGTCAAAGATCCGTAAGAAACCCGTCTACCAGAAAGAAAACGGACCACAAGAACAAATATGGGAAGGCTATGAGGAAAAAACAGCCCTGGAAATTGAAAAGCGGAAGCTGCAGGCTTCTGACAGCCGGAAACTAAATCCAGAGGTGGAGAAAGAGATTCGTTCAGCCATGGAAAGAGGAGAAACCGTTTATGCCATTAAGCTGGTAAAAATCCATACGTCTCTCGGTATCGGCGAAGCAAAAGAGCTGGTGGAAAAGTATAAAAAGTAACTCCTTTTCCGGGTATAATAAGTCAAAAATAGCACTGGAGCATATCAAAAGCCACCAGTGCTGTTTTTGTTAAAGAAACGCCATATTCTTTCAATGAAAAAGTGATTTATTAAAAAACATTTTGATTTTCCCTGTATTGTCTCCATACATTTTCGAAGAAATTATCATCTTCAGGAATGGGCCTTACCTTTCTCCATTCAAATTCAGCTTTCCCGTCTTTATAAGAGACCTCTTGTATTAAGTCCGCTCTGCTTTCGTCATCAAGGCAAAAAGCAAATTCCTGGGGCAGCCTTGGGTCCGGCTTCTGCCCACTGGAATCGGTATAAAGGGCACTGCCCCGGCTCTTTCCCTGATTTCCGATATAATCCTTCATAGCGGAAAGATAGACAAACTGGCTGATAAGCATATCTCTCAGCCGGAAGACAAGCCAAAGTTCTTTTTTATCTTTCGTCCAGACCAAATCATCAAAAGCGGAAAGTTCTTCCCGAACCTCCTGTATTGCCAGCTCAATCCTTTCGGGATTCCGGATTGCAGCTCCGTACCGGCTCATACGTGCTGCAGCTCTTTTCCAGAACTCCCGCACGGCTGTCTTTCCTTCTCTATTTTCAGCTGCAAAAAAAGCTGTCTTTTCTGCCTCGTGAAGGGCTTTTAAAGCTATTTCTTCAAAACCTGAACTCACTTCAGGTTCTCCATTTCTTTTTGCAGCTATGAACTGAGCAGCTCTCGTAGAACCTACCTGTCCCGAATTCAAAGCACTGCCGCCCGGGCGGTATACACCATGGCTTCCGCAGACTTCCCCTGCCGCAAACAGTCCTTCTACATCTGTGTGCCACCAGGCATCAGCCGCCAGACCTCCATTGTTGTGCTGGGCGCATACTGCTATTTCCAGCGGCTGTGTTCGTAAGTCCACTCCTCTGCCAAGATAAAATTCTACTGCCGGCATATTCATATGGCCCAGTCTCTCAATGGGTGTTTCAAGACAGGCACCTGCTCTGTTTAAGTATTCAAAGGCCTCCGGATCCAGCTTCTCAAATTCCACCGGTGCTCCGCCGGGATTTTTACGAAAATCAAGGAAAATACGTCTGCCCCGGCTTCGTTCAAGGTGCACCAGAATATCAATAACAGAGCTTCCTCCAAACAGCTTTCTCACATCAAAAGGCCACTGATAGCCTTTAAGGAAAATACTGCTGAGCATCATATTGCGGTCTTCAAAAAAGTCCTCCAGAAATTCCCGCTCATCACTGCCGTCTTCTTCCGTAGAAAAGAAACGGGGAAGAGCCTGCATATATGTACCGGACACATTCCATCTTGGATGAATGGATGCAATTCCATACTGCCACTCTGTCAGGTTTTTCCCCTTGGCTCCCGCCTCAAATGCCAGGCCACTGGAGCCGTAATGCCCTGCCGGATAAACACTGTCCGCATACATCCCGGCTGGCCCGCCAGTGGCCAGCACCACATTTTTACAGGAAAAAAGTGCGAAACGCTTCTCCTGATCCTCAGGGCAGCTTAGATCCAGGCAGAGCAGACCATATACCTTTCCCCCATCAGAGAGAATCCTGATCACTTGCATCTTGTCAAAAATTTCGATATTTTTTTCTCTGACAGACTGTTCCAGACACTCCGTCATCTGCTTTGAAGTGTAGGGACCTACGCTTGTTGCACGGCACCTGGGATCGTGATCAGTCTTGTAACCGACAAATTCCCCCCACCTGTTCTGGGGAAATGGGACACCTAAATTTACCAGTTTTAGAAAGCATCTGGCCGACAAGGCCGCTTCGCATAAGGCAATATCACCATCCATGCACTCACCGTCGAACAGTGTACGTGCCATTTCTCCTACGCTGTCAGGTTCATCTCCGCAAAGTGTAAGCTTATAGTATGTCTGTTTGTCAGAACCGGTATTGCGGGAGGTTCCCGCTCCTACATGGTCTGTGACAATTCCAATATCCTTTTGACCTAAGGACCACAGCTGGTCTGCCGCATTGAAGCCAGCTGCCCCTGTTCCTATGATAACCGTATTCAGCCGGTACAGCCGAATCTTATGAAACATCTCTAACTCCATACAGTCCACCTTTCCCCGCAGATTTGACACGGCTTATTACAGTCTTCGGATGTGAAAGCCTCCATCCACATCGATATGATTTCCTGTTGTATAGAGGAACTTATCTCCGCAGAAGGCACTGACCGCATTGGCCACGTCCTCTGAAGCTCCCCATCTTGCAATAGGGAATTCTCCCTGCTCAATAAGACCGTCATACTTTTCATGCACCCCGCTGGTCATATCAGTAGCAATGACTCCCGGACGGATTTCATAGACGAAAATACCATCTCCCGCAAGCCTGTCCGCATAAAGAGTTGTCAGCATTGATATTCCCGCCTTGGAAACACAGTACTCTCCCCGGTTTATGCTGGACACAACGGCTGAACATGAAGAAATGTTGACAATTGTTCCCCGTTTTTTTCCCTCCATAGGCTGTTTCAGCATCTGTTTTGCCACTGCCTGAGTCAGAAACATATTTCCTTTTGTATTAATGTCCATAACGCGGTCAAAGCTTTCTTCTGACATCTCTAACAAATCTGCTCTTACAGTCGGAGCAACACCGGCGTTATTGACAAGTATATGAACGGCTCCATACTTATCCACTGTTTTATTAACAAGTTCTTCTCTGCTTTTAGAATCTCCCAGGCTGCCCTGGACATACAGATAATCAATTCCGTCATCTTTAAGTTTATCCAGATTTTCTTTATTTTTAGCTTCGGAAGAAGTCGCCATGATGACCACATTGCAGCCGTCAAGGCCCAGCTGGTGGGCGATAGCAAATCCAATGCCCCGGCTTCCTCCTGTTACAATCGCTGTCTTTTTCACTTTCTCTATCACCTTTCATCTATTCACCCACGTATACATGGTAAAGGTATACCGGCATACCGCAGGATATTTCTCTTAAATCGTGCCTTTACGGATGTAAAAGGACCTTAATACTGCCCGATTTCCGGTCAAGGCAAGTTTCAAGAGCCTTCTGAATATCATCAAGGGAAAAATGATGGGTGATCAGAAGCTCAAGGTCTAATTCTCTGGCAATTTTTAGCGCAATCGGGAAGTCCCAGCAGTATCCCTGGGCACCCTGAATCTTTATCTCATGGGTAACAAACCTGCTTGCAGGAATATTAATCCGTGGGTTTTCAAAGATTCCGATAATCGTAGCCATGCCATTTTTCTTTAGTGTCATCATTGCCTGTAAAAATGTAGCTTCCAGTCCAACACATTCAAAACTCTTATCGACGCCTTTTCCATTGGTAATTCTGAAAATTTCCTCTTCCAGATTAACTTTTCCGGAGTTGACTGTCATGGTGGCACCAAGTTTTTCTGCTGCTGCCAGCCTGTCATCAGAGTGATCTGCAATAATTACTTCGGCTGCTCCGCTTTTTCTGCAGATTGCAGCAACCAGCATTCCTATGGCTCCTGCCCCGATCACGAGAACAGTCTCCCCAAGGCGGATATCCCCCCGGCGTACCGCATGAGCCGCAACACTTAAGGGCTCAATCAAAGAGCCTGTATCATAGTTCAGATATTCTGGAAGCTTATATACATATGGCTCATTAATAAGGATATAATCCGCCATGGCTCCGTCACCGTTCCTGTATGTAAACGATATATTCTCACAATATCCATAATCACCATGACGGCAGGCATCGCATGTTCCGCAGACAATGCAGGGTTCTACCGTTACCCGGTCTCCCACTGCCACGCTGGTAACGCCTTCCCCTACCTCAGCTACATCTCCGGAGAATTCATGTCCAATGGTCATGGGAAGAGGGGCTGAAGGGTGTTTTCCTTTAAAAATATGAATATCGCTGCCGCAAATGGCACTGGATTTTATTTTAATTAAAACCTGGCCTGCTTTTGGAGACATGACTTCTCTTGTCTCTATGACCGATTTCATAGGCTCTGTTACTTTTCCAATTCTGCTGATTTTTACATTCACGCTTCGGTCCTCCTTCATTGGAAACTAAGTTCACGCTTTGAGGCTTCCTCTCTGTACTCCTTGTAAAAATCCGCATAGATTTTACTGTCTTTAATGATACAGCCGGTTCTGCCGTGGTCTCTCATAATCTGGGTGCACTTTGAGCAGGTGACGCAGCACTGCTTGGGATTCATCTCTCCATCTAAGAGAATATCACGGGGTGCGTCCGGATAGGCAAAGCTGGAACGTCCTAACCCAACAAATTTGCAGCTTCCGTCAGCCAGGTTCGCCGCTCCTGCAAAGGGAAGAAACTGTCGCAGCCATGTGTAGCCATTTCCCACAACAGGCACATCGCCTGCCGCCTTCTGAATCTGTCTCGTAAATTCAAACAGCCTGGCCATGCTTTCAATCGGATGCTCATCCGGAGTCGGAATTCCCATGCTGGATAAATCAAAAGGTCTTGTGACCTGGGGATAAATATAATAGGGATTTCCCGCAGAATTACTTAAAAGGTCAACTCCCTCCTCCACCAGCATCCGCACAAGAGCCACGGGCTCAGCAGGGTCAAATTTCCACATATCTTCTTTATCACATCCAAAGCCATAGGGATAGGGATGGGCGTCAAATACATTAAAACGACAGGCTATAATAAAGTCTTCTCCTACAGCCTCACGGACTGCCCGGATGGTCTGACGCAGGAACCGGCTTCTGTTTTCAAAGCTTCCGCCGTATTTTCCCTCTCTGGTGTGGCTTGCAATCAGTTCGCTTAAAAGGTAACGGTGACAGTTCTTTATATCCACGCCATCAAAACCGGCTTCTTTGGCCAGAACTGCACTTTCCACATAATGAGCAGTCAAATTGTCCAGGTATTCATCTGTCACCACTGGTCCATCTGCTGCAAGTCCCACTCTGGGATCTAAAATCGGATCATGCTGGGGAACCAAAGGTGCTCCCTTATGGCCTTCCGGCCTGGAATAACGTCCCGAATGTGTCAGCTGCAAAATATTGAGAGGCTTTATTCCATTGCGGTCAGCCGCTGATTGGTTACAGCGTTCCAGAACCCCTTTAAACTGAATTAAGTTCTCCCTTGTCAGCATCATCTGAAGGGGGTTAGCCCGGCCTTCAACTACAACCGCACAAGCCTCCCACCAAAGAAGTCCTGCTCCGCCTTCGGCAAATCTTTTGTATCTCCTCTCCACCAGTTCAGAGGGAGACCCATCCGGATTGGAATCGCAGCCTTCCATTGGAAGAACTGCTATTGCATTGGGCGCAACCCGTTTTCCCACTTTTACTTCCTTGTGAAGCAGAGATAAATCTTCACTGAATTTTATGTTCACACCGAGAGATTCTGCTTTCTCTTTCACCTCATCCAGTGTTTTAAAGTTAAATTTTTCATGTGATGCCATTCTAAAGTCTCCTTATTTTTAGTGCCAATCGTGCTGTCTCATATAACGGATTCCTGACTCAGCAATCTCATCCCGGCTCTTTCCAGACTCAATCCAGCCCGCGTCAAATCCGCCGGCCACAAATGTTTCCATTGTAATATGCTGGCTATAATCGTATGTACGCATCAAGCTCCATAAATCTTCCCATGGTAAAAATCCCTGTCCGGGAACTCCCCTGTTGTTGGAACAGGCATGAAAATGGTACAGCTTTCCCTTCTTTAATACCGCTTCAAATGCATCCGTCACGCTGTCTTCTTCAATTCCAGCCTGATAGGAATCAAAATGTACACCTACATTTTCTTCTCCAATATCAGAAACCAGTTTTAATGCCTGGGACGCCGTATTGATCACACTGGTTCTGTAACGGTTCAAGGGTTCAAGGGCGAGCCGCACTCCGCATTCCTTTGCGATAGCGGAAACTTTACGGATTCCCATTACCGCAAGCTCCCATTCCCTCTTTTTGTCCTCTTCAGAAAGCAAGTGTCTTTTTCCTCCTCCTGTGTAAAGAGGTCCGGCAAACACTTTTGCAGAAACAGCCTCTGCCGATTTAAGACAGCCAACCATGTATTCCATCGTATTCTGACGAACCGTCTCATCAAAACTGGAAAGGTCACGCCCCGCTCCAAGGGAAGCACAAAGACTCACTTCCAGATCCAGGGAATGGATTTCATCTGCCAGTTTTGGAGGAAGCTCCGAAACGGTCATGGGAAGTTCCACTGCTGTAAATCCCATTTTAAAAGCCTTTTCAGCCAGTCCCGAGCATTGGGGCCCAAGTTCATTTACCCAGTTCCAAAGATTAATCCCCAGGCGGTTTCCCATATATTTCTCTCCTATCTCGTTGATGCCCTTATAATCAAATCTGTTTCCAGCATCTCTTTTAAGGGCTGCGGAAGCACACCTTTTTCACCCTTGTACTGAATCTGGTGAATCAAATTATTGGTCGCCCTTACACCGATATCGTAAAATGGCTGCGCTATGGTGGAAAGAGGAGGCTCCACCATCCCCGAAAGAGTTACATTATCAAAGCTGAGAACAGAAATGTCCTGGGGAATCCGAACACCCATCTCATGAAGGGCGTGAAGAACAACAAATGCCTTCGGATCACTGGTTGCAAAAATCGCATCCGGCCTGTCTTCTGAACTCATCAAAGCCTGTGTCATGCTGTAAAAATTATCGCTTCCCGTTGCCTCTCTCATAACCAGATTTTCATTATAAGGGATATTATGATCCTTAAGAGCAGCCCGATATCCCCGGTAGCGCTCGTTGTATAAGTAAAGATTTTCTCTCCCCAGTGCCAAGGCGATTTTTTTATGTCCGGAACTGATTAAATACCGGACACCATTGTAAGCTGATTTAAAGTTGTCTATGGATACAATATCTATTTTTCCCTCATCCTGGGCATAAAATCGATTTATCAATACAAGGGGAAATCCTTCTGCACGGAGATTTCTTATATGAATTGAGTTTGGAAGCATGGAACCTACCAGAAATCCGTCTACCAGACGGGATTTCATGGTAGAAATATAGTCTTTTTCAACAACGCTGTTCTCATCCGTATTGCACAAAATGACTGTGTAATTTTTCTTTCTTGCCGTGTCCTCCACTCCCCGGGTAATCATGGGGAAAATAAGGTTCTGTATATCCGGCAGCATAAGAGCAATGGTGTTGGTTCTGCCCATCTTCAGCCCTTTTGCCATAACATTGGGGCTGTATCCAGTTTTCTGGATGGCCTCCATGACCCGTACACGGGTGTCGTCACTTACATAACTTTTTCCGCTTAAAACTCTCGATACGGTGGTAGCTGAAACACCTGCCAATTCCGCAACCATTTTAATATTTGTCATCCTAATCACCTCAATATGTGAATTCCATAATATGGATTCTTTTGAATTGATTTTATCACATATTGCCAGAATACACACGGAATTTCAGCATGCTGTCAATTTATAATCAATCGTCCCAATACACGGTTGCACCCCTGTGTGCTGAGGTACAGTTTTTGCGGTAAAGATTTAACCATCCGGAAGCCGGTTTGTGAACAGGTTTAAAGTCCTTCTTTCTCTCTGCCAATTCCTCTTCTGTCACTTCTGCAGACAGTATTCTCGCCTCGATGTCTATATGGATCATATCACCGTCTTTAATAAAGGCCAGATTTCCTCCTTCATAGGCTTCCGGGCTCACATGTCCGATAGCAAGACCTCCCGTTGCGCCTGAAAATCTGCCATCGGAAACCAGCGCCAGTTTGCTTCCCAGCCCTTTTCCCAAAACAGCCGCCATAAAAGTCTCCATATGAGGCATTCCAGGGCTTCCCTTAGGGCCTTCATACCGGATCACCACAACGTCTCCAGCCACGATTTCATCTTTTAAAATGGCATTCCAGGCATCATCCTGAGAATCATAACACTTTGCCGGTCCTGAAAACTTCCAGGCTGCCGGATCTACGGCGCTGAATTTGACAATAGCACTATCCGTTCCGATATTTCCGTGAAGAACGGCAAGTCCTCCCTGTTCATGAATCGGTTTTTCTACCGGATAAATGACATTAGTATCTTTATTTTCAGCAAGCGCCGCTTTATGCCCCAGTGTTCCGAACATTCCTCCTGCAGACGTATCTATTTTTCCTGCAGCTGCCAGTTCCTTCACAACAGCCCCCAGCCCTCCAGCTCCGTCAAACTCCTCCATGGTGTATGTGGGATGATTAGGGTAAATCGTGCTGACAACCGGCACTTCACGGCTGATTTCATCAAAGGTTTCCGGTACAATATCACATTTTATCTGGCGGGCAATCGCCGGAATGTGAAGCAAACTATTGGTAGATCCACCTGTTGCCATCATATACCGCACAACGTTTTCAAAACTTTTCTGCTCAATAAAATCACTGGGACGCTTCTCTTCTTTTACTGCTTCTACAATCTTTTTAGCCGCCTCTTTTGCCATTTCATGCCACTGCGGCGTCTGGCTGCGTACGCTGGCATTGCCGTGGGGGGAAAAACCTAAGACTTCAGCCATGGCACACATGGTATTAGCTGTTCCCATAAATGGACATGCACCCGGAGTCGGACAGGCATTCTTTACGATTCCCTTGTAGTCTTCCTCACTCATATCACCTGCAACATAGGCTGCATAAGCCTGCTTTGTATGAGTCAGGGTCAGCATTTTTCCTTTGTAATGACCCGCAGCCATATATCCGCCTGTGAACATGACCGTCGGAATATTAACTCTTAAAGCTCCCATAACCATGCCTGGAACCACTTTGTCACAGGTTGCCATAATGATCATGCCTTCCAGCATATTTAATTCTGCAACTGTTTCTACTTCACTGGATACCAAGTCTCTGGCCGGAAGCGTGTACCGGTCCCCCGGCGTATTGGAGCAGATTCCGTCACAGATTCCTGTTATGGGAAGCTCCAGCGCAAGCCCTCCTGCCTGGTAAATTTCTTCTTTCATCTCTGCAATGACATCCTTAAAAGGATAATGTCCGGGATTCATCTCATTCCAGGAGTTAACCAAGCCGATCACAGGCCTTTTTGCCTCCTCAGGTGTTATTCCCATTGCATATAGCAGCGTATTACGGTGATCAAGAGATTCTTCATTCCATTGACGTATCACGTTATCCTCCTGTTCTTACTTAAGGCAGTTTATCAGCCTCCAAGATAAGCCTTTCTTACAACATCAGACTTTAGCAGTTCCTCTCCGGTTCCGCAGATATTAACCATGCCGTTTTCCAGAATACATGCTTTATCGCAGATAGAAAGGGCTTTTCTCGCATTCTGTTCCACCAGCAGTACAGTGATTCCCGAATCCCGGATCTCTTTAATCAAATCGTAAATCTGATTTACGATAATCGGCGCAAGACCCAGACTCGGTTCATCCAACAGCAAAATCTTTGGATGTTCCATAAGTCCTCTGCTGATGGCCAGCATCTGCTGCTCCCCACCCGAAAGAGTTCCGGCAAACTGATGCTCCCGCTCTTTTAAAATAGGGAATCGCTTAAACTGCTCTTCTATATCTTTTTCCAGCTGTTTTCTACTATGTAAATACCCTCCGACCAAAAGGTTATCCCGGATGGTAAGGCCTGAAAAAGTTCTGCGGCCTTCCGGTACATGCACAATTCCCTTTGCAACAATTTTGCTGGGTTTAGCCGGTATAGGTTCCCCAAGAAATTCAATGGTTCCCTCCGCCGGTTTGACCAGACCGGAAATAGTACGCAGAAGGGAGCTTTTTCCAGCTCCGTTGGAACCGATAATGCTGACAATCTGTCCTTCGTCAGCTTCTACATGGACATTTTTCAGTGCCTTCACATGTCCGTAGGAAACACTTAAATCCGTTACTTTTAACATTGCCATGTCAGCTCTCCTCCTTTCCTAAATACGCCTCAATTACTTCCGGATTTCTCTGTACTTCGGCAGGAGTGCCTACTGCAATGGTCTTTCCAAAATTTTGGACATGAATAACATGGGAAATGCTCATAACCATTTCAAGTCTATGCTCAATTAAAAGTATTGCAAACCCGATATCCTTAGAAAGGGTTGAAATCAGTTCTGTCAGTTCCTGAACCTCTGTAGGATTCAGCCCGGCAGCCGGCTCGTCCAAGAGCAGCACCTTAGGGGCACAGGTCAATGCCCTGGCAATTTCAATGCGCCTCTGCATGCCGTAAGCAAGATTTTCCGGCCTTTCATCTTTATAATCTGCCATGCCTACCATTTCCAGATAGTGTTCACAAAGTTCAATTCCCCGCTTTTCCTCGCTTTTACGCTTGGGAGTTGGAAGAAGGCCTCCTATAAGAGAGTATTTCGCTTGAGGATCAAAGGCGCACATCACATTTTCCAGAACCGTAAGTCCCTTGAATAAGCGGATATTCTGAAAAGTACGACCCATACCTTCTCTTGTAACGAGATACTGTTCCTTTTTTGTTACATCCTTGCCATCCAGCACCACACTTCCCTGGTCCGCTGTATATACATTGGAAATAACGTTAAAAATAGTTGTTTTTCCGGCTCCGTTAGGACCTATGATTCCGTGAATTTCTCCTTTGTCCGCACTGATGGAAAAATCCTGAATGGCTTTTACTCCGCCAAAGCTTTTATAAATGTTATTAACTTCCAGCAGGCTCATCAGTTTTCCTCCTTCTGCAACTTCGTGCGTCCTTTTCTTCTTTTGAATAAATCAGGAAGCTCATACTCACCCATAATTCCTGAAGGTTTAAAGTTAATGATCAAAAGAACCAGAATTGCATAAATTATACTTCTGTAATTGGCAAGTCCTCTTAACACCTCCGGCAACGCACTTAGAATAGTGGCTCCTAAAATAGAACCTGTCAGGCTGTTTACGCCTCCAAAGAATACCATGATCACCCAGTCAGCACTTTTCTTCCAGCCAAAAATACTGGGGTCTACATATGTAATATAAAAAGCATACAGGCAGCCGCTGAATGCGGTAAAAGCAACACTTAATAAGAATGCAGTGATTTTGATTCTGGCTACGTTGATTCCCATAGCCTTTGCCGCCAGCTCATCTCCACGGATCGCAACACACTGGCGCCCGTATTTGCTTTTTTTGAACCAGTTTACCAGAAGTATGGCAACAACTGCAGAAGTAAATGCCAGAAGTGCAGTTGTCTTCTTCGGAATACCGATAAAGCCAGATGCACCGCCTGTCAGCTTGGTTGTACGGTTAAGCAGGGCTGTAATTGCCTCTCCGAATCCAAGAGTTACAAGAGATATATAATCCTTTCTCAACCGAACAGTTGGAATTCCCACGATAAAACCTATACCGACTGCAATTACGACTGCTCCAATGCAGGCAACAGGAAAGGGGAGGCCCAGTTTTACTACAAAAATACCGGATACATAAGCTCCAACTGCCATAAATGCTGCCTGTCCAAGGCTGAACATTCCCGTCAGCCCGGTCAGCACATATACACCCGCAACTGCCACAAGGGTAATGCATATCTGTGTAAAAATATTTGTGTATAATACCATCGTGAGTACCCCCTACGCCTTTTCCTGGATGTTGCATCCGGCAATTCCGCATGGGCGAACCAGCAAAAATACCAGCATAATCAGGAAAGTAAATACCGGGGTATAGCCAGAACCCACAGTACCAATTAACAGTGTCTCAGTAAGCCCCAGAAGCACAGCTCCAATGATGGCTCCCGGCAGACTTCCCAGTCCGCCGATTACTGAAGCAATAAATCCTTTTACTACCAGGCTGCCCAGAGTCGGGTATAAGGTGTAGTTAATTCCTAAAAATACACCTGAAAGTCCGGCCAGCGCGCCTGAAACCATAAATGTGAACTGAATAATCCGTGTAGAATCAATTCCCATTAAATTGGCGGTATCTCTGTCAAAGCTGACACTTCTGAGGGCTCTTCCGATTCTGGTCTTCTGAATAACATAAGCCAGCACAAGAAGCGCTACGACACTGCTGCAAAACATCAAAAGATCTGATGTAGAAACAACAACTGAACCAAACTTAACCGCCGCTTTTTTAAAGAACTGGGGATAATTGTAAAAATTTGCGCCGACTTTTACGGTAACAAGTCCTTCATACAGAGTTCCCAATGTAATAGAAGAAACGAAATAATATACGGAGGAGCTGTTACGCTGTATGATACGGCGGAATGCTACAAATTCTCCAAAAAGTGCGACGCACCCGCCGGTAACTACAGCTACGAGGATTGTCGGAACCAATCCCAGTCCCTTTGAAGCTGCCAGAAAGTACCCGGCAAAGGCGCACAGCGTCATGGTAGCTCCATGAGAGAAGTTGGAAAACTTCAAAACATTAAATATCAGTGAAAAGCCTGTCGCAATCAGCGCATAGACGGAGCCCGTCGCAAGGCCGTTAATTATAATCTGCAGTGACATGTTTTGCCTCCATCCATTCTAAAACTGTTCATACACTTAATTATCTGCGCCGAATCTCTCTAACATCTTTGGTGTTGTTCCTTCATATGTAAACATAACCATTTCAAGACCGGTCGGCATATGAGTCTCAGGATCAATTGTGATTTTTCCAGTAAGTCCTTCGAAATCTGTTACATTTTCAATAGCTGTCCGCAGAGCAGAAGGATCATCTGTTCCTGTCTCTTCCAGGGTCTTAGCGGCAATCTTTACAATGTCATATCCAAGGAAAAATTTGTTGGTAGCTTCTACTCCGGTTTTTTCCTTAACAGCTGCAATCATTTCCTGAAGCTCCGGTTCTGTATCATCTACGTTATTGATGAAATATACTCCATCGCTGCTTCCGCCAAGCATGGTGTTAAATGGCGGACAGGCATCCAGACCACAGATAATTGCACCTTCATATCCAAGGGCACGGGCTGCTGTAACAATGTTTACAAGATCCTTTGTATAGTTGGGTGCGTAAATTGCATCAACGCCTGCACTCACAATAGGAGAAAGCAGTGTCTTGAAATCCGTATCATTTGCGTTGTAGGCAATCTGCTGTTTTTCATCAACTGTTCCGCCGCCTTCTCCAACCGCTGCAATGAACGGATCCTTCAGAGAAAGTGAATAGGCATTGCTTTCATTATAAATAACGCCGAATGTTTTAAAACCGTTCTTCATAGCATACCTTGCCATAATTGTTCCCTGCTGAATTGAATTTGGCTGAAAACAGAACATATTCTTATAAGGAGTTCCGTCTGCTTTTAACTGTGCACTGGGATCCAGGGCCAGTCCCATTACCGGAACATCATACTGTTCAGAAGTTTCTTTAATAGCCAGTGCTATATTTGCCACAGGTGGTCCTACAATAAGGGAAACTTTGTCAGAAGTGACAGCTTTTGTGTATGCATTGATAGCTTCTGTTACATCTGCCTTGGTATCATAGGTGTTCATGACCAGTTTCTTTCCGTTAACTCCCCCGTTTTCATTAATCTCATCCACTGCCCACTGAGCGCCTGCCTGAACCATCTGTCCAAGGCTGGAAGTTGCACCTGTAATGTCCTGAAGACAGCCGATTACGATTTCTCCGTCTGTTGCCGTTCCTCCAGATGATGCTTCCGTTTTTCCGGATTCTGCTTTTGCTGCAGTGGTAGAAGCTGTTGTTGAAGTTGTCTGGCCGCTTCCGCATGCAGCCAGATTGAATACCATCAATCCGGTAAAGATAATTGCTAATGCCTTTTTCATGTACTCTTCTCCTTTTCTCTTTTGAAGGAATCAGCAATCTGCATAGATAGCGTTCCTCCAGTTTTCTCTGTACGATTTGGACAATTTTCTTGTCAGAAGCCTTGTATGTTAACGTTTTCATACAGCTTCTAAAAAAATTAAAGAACTATATTTGTCACTTTCATCAAATTTTCATTCTTTAATTACAAAAATATAATACAACTTTTTACTTTTCCTGTCAATATACATGTTAAAATATTTTTTTTAATATTATTTACCATATGAAAAAGATTTCATATTTGTATTTTTTAGTATTTATTCTTGACGTCCTCAAAAATATGAGTATAATGTATAAGTAAATCACCAAAAAAACCATATGTTTTTATACACTATTAAGTTAACACATCAACATGATCAAAACCTAAGGAGAATCCTTTCATGAATACTGTTTTAAACAAAATCCAAAAAATGGGAATCATTCCAGCTGTGGCGCTGGATGATGCCCAAAATGCCCTTCCTCTTGCAGATGCCCTTTGCAAAGGAGGAATTTCCTGTTTAGAAATAAATTTCTGTTACGAAACCACAAGCGAATCCATTTGCGAAATCAGGAAAAAATTTCCACAGATGATAATCGGCTCCGGAGCAGTTTCGACCGTAGAGCAAGCCCGACTTGCAGTTAATGCAGGTGCACATTTTATCACCAGTCCCATATTTGATCCGGCCGTCATACAGTATTGTACGAAACAAAACATTCCGGTAATACCAAGAGTTTCCGGCTCAGCCCAAATAGAAGCCGCGTTTTCTCTGGGTCTTGGGACCGTAAGAATTCTCCCTGACAGCCTGACAGACGGCATCCATACATTTCAAACCATGTCCCAGATTTATCCCCACATAAATTTTATGCCGGAAGGCAGTATCTGCGGAAAAGATAGCGGTTTTTACTTGGAACTTAATAATGTTTTCGCCTGCTGCAGCAGTCAGATCGCAAAGAGGGAATGGATCCAGAATGCAGAATTCAGAAGAATAGAACACATGGCCAAAGAGTTCGTCCATGATATGATGGGATTTGATGTCTCCCATATCGGTATCAATTGCGGCAGCAGCGAAGAAGCCGAAAAAACAGCAGGTGTATTTGAAACGATGTTTGGATTTCCAAAAGAGTCAGGCCCAAGTTCCGTCTATGCAGGTACGTTTCTCGAATGCATGAAACCGCCTCACCTTGGTACAAACGGCCATATTGCCATTAAAGCCAATTCCATTACCCGTGCAAAAAATTACTTTGAAGTCCTAGGTTATGAATTTAATGAATCTTCCGCCAAATTTAGGGATGGGAAAATGATAGTTATCTATTTCAAAGAAGAAATCGGAGGATTTGCGGTACATATTGTTCAAAAATAACTTCTGCCTCCCGGGCTTAAAAGTATATAAAAAAGTCCTGTATCAATTATATTTCTACAATTGACACAGGACTTTTTTCTTTTCCACTATCTCACTGCACCGATCAATTCCCTGATATCTTCCACCTGAAATCTCTTCATATAGTCCTCAATGCCGCTTACCACTTCCTCCGCAGCATAAGGATTCCAAAAATTGACTGTTCCCACAGATACTGCGGTAGCTCCTGCCAGAATAAACTCAATGGCATCCTCTGCATTCCGGATACCACCCATTCCAATAATGGGAATCTTCACTGCCTGGGCTGCCTGGTAAACCATTCGAACTGCAATTGGCTTAATGGCCGGACCGGACAAGCCTCCTGTTTTGTTGGCAAGTGCAAAGGTTCTGCGGTTTACATCAATTTTCATACCTGTTATGGTATTAATGAGAGAAATAGCATCAGCTCCGCCCGCTTCTGCCGCCTTGGCCATTTCTCCGATATCTGTCACGTTGGGACTCAGCTTCATGATAATGGGCTGCTTTGCATGCTTTTTTACTTCTCTGGTTATTTCCTCTACAGACTGGCACTGCTGCCCGAAGGCAATCCCGCCCTCTTTTACATTTGGACAGGAAATATTAATCTCCAGCATGTCCACCGGCTCCTGACCCAGTCGTTCCACTACATCAATATAGTCCTCTGTAGTCCTTCCACATACATTTACGATAATCTTTGTATCATACTGCTTCAAAAAAGGAATATCCCTTTTTGCAAACACCTCCATTCCAGGATTTTGAAGGCCAATGGCATTGAGCATTCCGCCATAGGTCTCCGCAATTCTGGGAGTTGGATTTCCTGGCCATGGAACGTTAGCTACACCCTTTGTAACCACTGCACCAAGACGGCTCAAATCAATCATCTCGCTGTATTCTTCTCCGGAGCCAAATGTACCAGAGGCGGTCATTACCGGATTTTTAAGCTCTACTCCGGCCAGATTCACTTTCGTATTCATCTAAAACTCCACCTCCTCAGCCTTAAATACAGGGCCATCCTTGCAGATTCGTTTATTGTGAACCATGGAATGATCGTCCACCTCCGCACTCTTGCACACGCAGGCAAGACAGGCGCCAATTCCGCAGGCCATCTTTTCCTCTAAAGAAAGATAGCACTCTATTCCATTTTCCATGGTATAAGCCTTTAATGCCTTCAGCATAGGTGTTGGACCGCAGGCAAAAATCACATCGCCTTTTAAGCCATGCTCCCGGATTGCATCTAATACATTGCCCTTTGTTCCGGCGCTTCCGTCCTCAGTAGCAACATAGGTTTCTCCATAGGGATGAAATTCTTCATTTAAAAAAAGTACATCCCTGTATCCAAGCACCACTTGTTTTTCACAAGGCAGATGTTTTGCAAGCTCCAGCATGGGAGGAATTCCGATTCCGCCGCCGATTAAAATTGCTTTTCTTCCTTCCCTTCCAGCCTCCAATGGAAATCCATTTCCAAGAGCCCCCATGATTTCAACCGTATCACCGGCTTTATAGTGGGAGAATTCCTCTGTTCCTTCTCCAACCACCCGGTATACCAGTCTTAAAAGATCTTTTTCCTTATCTGTTTCACAGATGCTGATCGGGCGGGGCAAAAGTTTTGCACCATCTTTTGGATATAAGTCAACAAACTGTCCCGGCTCCGCCTGGGCAGTGATTGTTTCCGTCTTAATCCACATACTGTATACATCAGCTGCAAGCCTGGTCTGGCTTTCAATCAACGCTGTTTCCTTTACTTTTACCATTGCTTTTCTCCTATAATTCCCCAGGGGATCCTCTCTTTGCCGTGGGGCAAGTTCAAATTACCCTGTTGATATCAGCCACCATATCGATGACAGCCTGCCTGGAGGCATCGCCAAAATGCTCTCCGCCAAACCGGGCGTATGCTTCTGTTTTATATGCGGCAATAATTCCTCTGGAGGAGTTTACAATAGCGCCCAATCCATCTTCGTTAAAGCAGGGTTTTAAATCCTCTGCAGTTCCTCCCTGGGCTCCGTACCCGGGAACCAAAAAATAGGTGTTCGGCATAAGGTTTCTGAGAATCCGGCTCATTTCCGGATAAGTAGCTCCTACAACGGCGCCCACATTGCTATAGGTTCCGTCCATGGATTCTGCTCCCCATTCCACTACCTTCTGGGCAACCAGCTCATACAAAGGCCTTCCGTCAATCAGCTTGTCCTGGAATTCACCGCTGGAGGGATTAGAGGTCTTTACCAGAACAAAAAGCCCTTTATCCTCTTCTCTGCAAACATCCACAAAGGGCTTCACCCCATCGGTTCCCAGATATGGATTTACAGTGAGAAATTCCGTACCAAAACCGGAAAAGACATTGTTTCCCACTTTCACCTTACCCAAGTGCCCTACGGCATAAGCAGCTGAAGTAGAGCCGATATCTCCTCTTTTTGCATCGCCAATGACCAGAAGTCCTTTTTCCTGACAATAATTGACAGTTTTTACATAAACCTTCAGGCCCTCAATTCCAAACTGTTCATACATGGCAATCTGAGGCTTTACAGACGGAATCAGATCATACACATGATCTACAATTTCTTTATTGAACTGCCAGATAGCCTCTGCAGCCCCTTCTAATGTCTCACCAAATTCATTATATGCTTTCTTCGTCACATGCTCCGGTATATAATTTAACATAGGGTCCAAACCTACACAGATCGGTGCCTTTGTTGCCTGAATTTTTTCAATTAACTGCCTGATCATTGTCTCCTCCTTGGTTATCCTGGTACTTATTAGTTTTTATTCTTACCAATTCTATCATAATAGAGATGCAGCTTCAAGCCTTTTGCCAAACTGTTCGTAAAAATCCCCGGGCCCATCATAGGGAGTGAGATAAAACTGCTTCAGCACATAAAGGCTCACCTGATTGGAAAAGGCCTGATCCCCTTTTTTCCCTATTTTTCTTTCCAGTCCTTTTAAGAAAAAATGCCAGTCCCGCACAAAGGCTTCATATCGTTTCGAATCAGGAGTGTCAATCCATTTGCGTACCTTTACCTTAGTTCTGTTTTCCATTTTACATTCGTGGAGCTGCAGGAAATACTTAAATCCCTCATCTCCGTACACTCTTCCCAGAGGAAATAAGCGGCAGATTCCCGGGCGGAAGCTATGTATTCTGCAGCGTCCTTCCCGACTTAAAAAACCGCAGGTTTCTCCCTCTCCTTTCATCTTAAGGTTTGGAAGAACAATACCATCCACCACGTTTAATTCCAGCTCCGCCCCAAGCAGTTCCTCCATGGTACCAGAAAGATTCTGTGTCATGCGAAAGCAGTCCAGCGGATCCAGAACAACAGACTGTCCCATTCCCTGACAGCAGGCAAAGCAGTCCTTGCAGTCCCCGCAGTCCGCCTTTACCATATCGTTGATTTCGTATAATTTCCCGTCTGAAATTTCATTTAAATCGACTTCCCGTTTCATGAATTCTTATTCCTCACTTTTCCCAGACAAAGAGTTGTATACAAAAATAAGCTGGCAGGAAAAAAGAAGACCATGTCAGCAAGCCTTCTTTTTTGTCTGTTCCGCTTCAAACGGCTTTTTTCACTTATACTCTTTTATATATGCCGTAGCCACATATGTTCCGCTTTTATAAGACTTCTTTCCCATGCTTTCCTCTTTCTCCAGTCTTATGTTCATCCACATTTCCTCTGCGGCAATGGTCATGTGGGAAAGCATAATTCCAATACTCATCTCTCTCATAGACACAAAGGGAGAAGAGGGCAGGAATTCCCTGCAGCAAAACACATAGATTTTGTCATGATAAACAATGAAACGCCAGGGCTGGGTGTTCATGGCCGAGGGAGCCAGACGGGCAGCCTTTAAAATATTCTTCACAGACTCTGACACTTCCTCTTTGAACACGCACAGTTCTTTTAAAGGAAGCCTTTTGGCGGTGGACGGATCACGGTAAAGCAGCCCCTTAGGGTATCCGAAGGCAACTGCAACGACCTGTTTAAGCCCCGAATCCTGAGAACCTGACTGGGGAAGCCTTGTATTTCCCAGGTAACAGGTTCCAAGTCCCTTTCCCGTCATATACAAAAAAACAAATTCCAGAATATATCCGGCGTTGGTTAAGTATCCTTCCTTCTCATCGGAATAAAACACCAGATAATAAGGTGCTTCCACCTTCCACAGTCCCTTGACAGGAAGATTCCCATCCAGATTTTCAACAATTTCCATCTTAACAGGAATATCCCCCTGAAGCCCGGACATACAACTGCCGAAATAAAGGATATCCTTCAAAAGCTGTTCTGGAACTGGTTCTCTTTTAAATTTTCTGACCGATCTTCTTTTAAATATCATCTGATACAAATTCATCCTGAACTCCCCCCTTCTCTATCCTGCCCCCAAGGGGCCTCTCTTTGCCCTGAGGGCAAATTCACCTTACCATACAGGCTGATTAAATCAGGCTGTTCATCTCCTCTAAAAGTTTTGAGAACACGGCCAGAGCATCCGTTACAGGCTTGGATGTTGACATATCAACGCCGCATAGCTTCAAAAGATCTATGGGGGTCATGGAATTTCCACCGCTCAAAAACTCGTAGTAGCCCTTAAGCACCTTCTCATCACCCTCTAAAATCTTACTGCTGATTGCAATGGCCGCCGAAAAACCTGTGGCATATTGAAATACATAAAACGGAGTGTAAAAATGAGGGATTCTGGACCATTCATAATCAATTTCCCGATCAACAAACATATCAGAACCAAAGTATTCTTCATTTAGCCTTCGGTATATGCTGCAGAGAAGGTCTGCGGTAAGCACCTCCCCTTTTCCAAGACGGCGGTGACTTTCAGCTTCAAATTCAGCAAACATAGCCTGGCGGTAAAGGGTTCCCCTAAAGCTATCCATAAAGTGATTCACAAGATAAGCCCGTTCAGCAGGGTCCTTTGTAACTTCCAACAGATGCCTGATCAGCAGGGCCTCGTTGCAAGTAGAGGCCACCTCAGCCACAAAAATCTTGTAAGCCGCATCCACATAGGTCTGGTTTTTGTCAGAAAACCAGCTATGAAGGGCGTGGCCCATTTCATGAGCCAGGGTAAAAACACTATCCAGAGTTCCATTGAAATTCAAAAGCACATAAGGGTGAATTCCGTAAACGCCCCAGGAATAAGCCCCGCTTCGCTTTCCTTCATTTTCATACACATCGATCCAACGATTTTCAAAGCCCTCTTTAAGAAGGGACAAGTATTCTTCTCCCAATGGCTTCAGCCCTTCTAACACCATGGCCTTAGCGTCTTCAAAAGTTATTTTCTGCTCTTCTCTGGAAACCATGGGCACATAGAGGTCATACATGTGCAATTCTTCCACTCCAAGTGCCTTTTTCCGGATGGATACATATTGGTGAAGCAAAGGAAGACCTTCATGAACCGCCTGGAGAAGGTTGTCGTACACCTCCTCTGGAATCTCATTTTCCCCAAGGGAATGTGCCCTGGCAGAAGGGTAATTCCTTGCCTGGGCATAAAAAGCAGCCCTCTTTAAATTGGAGGCAAATGTGGCAGCCAGCGTGTTTCCAAACTGTTTGTAAACACTGTACAGGCCTTCAAAAGCGGATTTTCTCACCTCTCTGTCCTGCTTTTCCATCAATGCGATGTAGTTTCCGTGAGTGATCCTGATAAGTTCCTTGTTCTCATCAATAATCTCTGGAAATTTCACATCGGCATTATTGAACATATTGAATATATCAGAAGAGCCAGAGGTTGCATTCATGGACTTTGCCAGCAATGCTTCCATAGATGCAGATAAGGTATGCATCTTCTTTTTCAAGATAATTTCAAAGGTTCTGTCATAGCGTTTCAGCTTCTCTGAGTCTTTCCGTAAAAAGGACAAAGTTTCTTCCGGTATAGCCAAAATCTCAGGAATAATATAAGATGACAACCCTGCCGCTTCATAGGAAAGAGCCCTGGCTCTGGACGAAAACTCCTGATACCTGGCGTCACCCGTATTTTCATCGGATTTCTGTCTCCCATATACAAACAAAGTCTCTATTTTCAAGGACATCTCCTCATCAAATTCCAGACAAGAAAAAAGCATCTCGCCTGAATCCGCCAGATGTCCCTCATACTTTTTATAACCAGATAGCTCCTGCTCTGTTTCACGAAACAAACTCTCCCACGCTTCCTCAGACGGCAGAATATCCGCCATATTCCAGGTATGGCAAACCGGTATTTCTTCTCTTTTTTTCAAGTAAACCCCTCCACTCCTACACTTGTATTTATTCTATCACCCATACCCCAAAGAGACAATCAGCAATATGGAAAATATTTGGTTGAAATTTGATATTTTCTTGTATTATACTATTAGCCAGGGAAACACCCTTTTAAAAAAACAAATCAGTCAGGAGATGCCATGAATATAATCCGTACAGAGGACCTTTGTGAGATACAAAAGAATGATTTATTTCTTCTGCAGAACATCTGCCAGGGCCACGACTCCATCTCTCTTTCATTACCCACGGAAGAAGGCTGGGTATACTACTTATTATACGACGAAGACCGTCTATTATCCGCTTTATGCGCATTTTTTAATGAAAACAGCGAATGGGAATGCTGCGCCTTTACGCTCCCCCAAAACAGACACCAGGGATGCTTTACTCTGCTTTTTGAAGAGCTTCTGAAAGAAACCGGAGAAGATGACTTGCTTTTCTCTGTTGAGGAAACTTGTCAGGATACAGTATCCGTCTTAAAAGCCATAGGGGCCGCATTTTGGTATCAGGAACATATGATGAGCCTTTCTATTTCTGATTTTTCCCAATCAGAACTGACCAAAGCCAATTGTGATCCGGAATCCATTTCTATCCTCCCCAGGGGGTCCTCTCTTTGTCCGGAGGACAAATTCACCTTACCCCCCAGGGGGTCCTCTCTTTGTCCAGAGGACAAATTCACCTTATTAGAGAGACATGGTTTTCAAGATGAGCCTGTTCATTACATCTTCTTAGCCGGAGAAAAGGCCGTCGGATCCTGTTACCTGGATTTACGGGAAAAAAAATCTTATCTTTATGGCTTTGAAATTGCAGAGGATATGCGTAACCAGGGATATGGTCAGACCTGTCTTTCCTTATTTTTAAACACCTATTTTAAACGGTTCGGACCAGGAAATGAAAAAGCACTTTTCCTGCAGGTATCTGGGCAGAATCTGCCTGCCATGGCCTTATATAAGAAAGCAGGATTCCAGATTACAGAAAGTCTGTCCAATTATATTTACTGACTCTGTTACAGAAGCGGAAAATTTTATTATTTTCATAAAACCTTTGTAATATTTATTTCAATTATATAATAAAACACATAATCTGTCAAAACCTTCCCAAAATTGACAAAAAATGAGGAAAGACCATAATACAGCAGTCTTTCCTCACTCTTTATTCTTCCCAGTTGTGGTAAGTGGCCTGGACGTCGTCTTCAATATCCAGAAGATCCAGAATTTTATTCATTTTCTTAACAGAATCCTCATCATCCAGCTCTACCCACGTCTGGGGAATCATGGTGACATCTGCTTCTGCCATAGGCACACCCGCAGCCTCCAGAGCTTCCCTTACTGCGCTGAACTCTTCCGGCCCTGTGATCACCTCAAAACTGTCTTCTTCCTCAGAAAAATCCTCTGCTCCTGCTTCTAAAGAAATCATCATCAGTTCGTCGGAATCCATTTCACACTCTTCTTTGTCAATGATGATCTGACCTTTTCTATCAAACATAAAGGAAACACAGCCGGGAGTTCCCACATTGCCGCCTCCCTTTGTAAAGGCATTTTTTACATTAGCTGCTGTTCTGTTTTTGTTATCTGTCAATGTATCCACGATGATGGCGACTCCGTTAGGACCGTATCCTTCATATGTGATGGTTTCATAATTGACGCTTCCCGCATCACCGGCAGCCTTTTTAATGCCTCTGTCAATGGTATCATTGGGCATATTGTTGGCCTTGGCTTTTGCAACCACGTCACGGAGCTTGCTGTTGTTTGCAGGGTCTGGTCCGCCTTCTTTTACCGCTACCGCCAACTCTCTTCCGATGACAGTGAAGATCTTGCCTTTTGCAGAATCATTTCTCTCTTTTTTGTGTTTAATATTTGCGAACTTTGAATGTCCTGACATTGTTCCCAACACTCCTTTTCTTTCTCTATTTCGTCCTTTTACATTCTGAAAAATCAATATCTTTCTTATTCTAGCACTAATTTTTTCATCTGGCAAGAAAAAATATGCACAGCAGCCCGAACTCAAAAGAACTTGGGTGCTGTGCATATCTTACATCGCTTCTTCAGAGGTTTTGTCCTGGAGTCCCTCTGTTTCTTCTTTCTCTTCTGTTTTCTCCGTCTTCTCCTTCCAGGCCTTTATGGCATGAATGATCTTATTTTCCACTTGAAGAATCTTAAAACAGTATCCGAGAATGGAAACTTCTGTTTCCTCCCCCTCTTGGGGAATCCGGTCCAGACGGGAAATCAACAGGCCGTTTATAGTGTCATAGGAGTCGTAATCCTCATCCTCAAACTCAATTTCCAAAGCCTTTTCCACGTCCTCTAACAGAGTCATGCCATTAATATAAAAGGAACCGTCTTCAGAACGAACAATGTATTCCTCGTCCACATCATACTCATCTAAAATGTTACCGACAATCTCTTCCAGAATGTCTTCCATGGTAACCACACCTGCAGTCTGTCCGTACTCATCTACAACCACCACCATGTGAATCTTTTCAAACTGCATTTCCTTAAATAAATCATTTAAGTTTCTGGTTTCAGGAATGAAACGGGCTTCTCTGAGAAGTCCACTGATCTCACATAAAGAGCGGTTTTTGTCTTCCACATGCTTTGCAGCAACCAGGGCATCTCTCATATGAAGGATTCCAATAATGTCATCCACATCCTTTTTGTAAACAGGATAACGGGAATTAAGGCCTTCCTTCAATATGAAATCCGCTGCTTCCTGAAGAGGCATCTCGCAGTCTAAGGCGGCCAGATTTTTTCTGTGGGTCATGATATCTCCGGCTTCTTTGTCATTTAACTCAAAGATGTTGGTGATCATCTCCGCTTCCCTGGCCTCTAAAACGCCCTGCTCATGGCCCTCATTGACCATAGACATAATGTCCTCTTCCGTAACATTTTCACTGTCTGATACCATCTTAATGCCCATGAGCTTTAAAGACAGGTAAGCCACCACATTGGCCAGCCATGTGACAGGAAGAAGGGGAATCATAATGAGAGAAACCAGGGGCTGGAGCCGGTATCCCCACTGTTCAGGATTTTCTGCGGCACAGCGCTTAGGAATGATAATTCCAAAGCTGATGAGCAGCACGATCATTCCAATCCAAATCAGCATCATAATGAGAAAAGAAAACAGCTGGCTGGGAAACATACCTCCCTTTGCCAGGATTTCCTCCAGCTTTGCTGCCGGCTGTTCCAAAATAAATGCTCCGGTTATCATTCCTATTAAATTTGTGGTAATCTGGATGGTGTTGACAAACCTGGTGGGTCTGTTCACAATGCGCAGAAGATTTCGAGCTTTTTCGCTTCCTTCCTCCATCTTACGTTCTAAATCACCGGTGTTAACGTTTTGGATTGCTGCTCCAAACCCGTAAAACACTGCGTCCAGAAGGATAAAAGCGACAAAAATAATCACGCGTAAAAGCGGATTGCCATCGTCCATTCTATAATTCTACTCCTTTTATTCATTATCTTTCGTATTTTTTTATACAGCTATTTAAAAATATACCATTTTATCGGGATTTCGTCAAGAAAGGAAGTTTAATCCGCCTGGCGGCTATGTATCCAGTTCCAGGCTCACCCGCAATGCACAATTCACTTCCTGCTGGAGTTCCTCATCAATATGGCATATCTTTTCTTTCAGCCTCTGCTTATCAATTGTTCGTAACTGTTCCAATAAAATAACCGAATCCTTAATCATATCACATTTTTTTGTATCCAGTTCCACATGGGTCGGCAGCTTTGCCTTATTCATTCTGGATGTAATGGCCGCACAGATTACGGTGGGGCTGTGCTTGTTGCCTATGTCATTTTGTATAATAAGGACTGGGCGGATGCCCCCTTGCTCCGAGCCAACAACTGGCCTTAAATCGGCATAATAAATGTCTCCACGTCTGATTATCACATTCTCACACTCCGTCAATTCATCATTGAACGGCTAACTTATTCATTTCTTTTAATAAGTTATGCCTAAGTCTAGTATTGACCTTCTTTGACTCGTGTATTCACTTAAGTTTTTCCGCCGCATAGTTTATTGTATGCGGCAAAGGCCCAATTCGCCATTGGCTTATGGCCTGAACGTGGATTTTGTTATCAGCTTCATTAAAAACCTTGAAAACAGTCGTCAAAATAATCCTTTGTTCCAATGACCTGACTGTTTTGTAAGTAAACTCTGGGGACCCGTTTGCTGATTCCGCAGATAATCTCATAATGAAAACCACCGCCGGTTTGAGCCAGCTTTTCTACAGTGATTTCTTCCTTTCCCTGACATCCGATTAAAACCACCTCATCCTCTTCTTTTGCATCGGGAATATCCGTCACATCTACCATAAACTGATCCATACATATACGGCCAAGAATTTTTGCCCGTTTTCCCCTTATGAGCACTTCCCCTCTGCCGGAAAGATTTCTCGGATAGCCGTCTCCGTAGCCTGCCGGAATGGTAGCAACCATCATTTCTCTGTCTGCCTGAAAGGTTCCTCCATAGCTGATACAATCTCCGGGGGCAATTTTTTTAATATAAAAAATCGAACTTTTCAGTTCCATGGCAGGTTTCAGTCTTACATGTTCCCTGCGCACCTCATCAGAAGGATAGAGACCGTACATGGCGATTCCGGCCCGGGCCACATGGAAACCGGCGTTATCTAAGTCCAGGATTCCGGCGCTGTTGGAGCAGTGAAGCATGGGAATCATAACGCCTCTTTGGGAAAGCATATCCACAAATCTGAAATATTTTTCAACCTGAATCAGGGCATGTCTTTTGTCTGCCTCATCAGCCTTTGAAAAGTGGGTAAACAGCCCTTCTGCCCTAATACCGGGCAGATTACATATTTTTGCCGCCTCATCTGCTGCCTCCTCTGTCACCGGATATCCGATCCGGCTCATTCCCGTATCCACCACCAAATGTATGGAAGCTGTTTTTCCGGCCCTCACTGCCGCTGCAGAAAGGCTCTCTGCCCTTTTGATCTGAAATATTGAGGGCATGATGTCATATTCCACCAGCATGTCGTATTGTGCTTGAGGAACGGTTCCTAAAACCAAAATAGGTTTTTCAATCCTGTGGTTTCTTAAAATCACCCCTTCCTCTGCCGTAGCTACCCCATATCCCCATACATAAGGCTCAATGGCCTTTGCCACCGGTACCGCCCCATGGCCGTATCCATCGCTTTTTACAATACCCATAATTTCTGTCCCAGATCCTAAAACCGCCTTCATGGCCTGTATGTTATATGCTATGGCATCAAGGTTTATTGTCTCGTAAATTCTGCCGTATGATTTTGTCATATTCTTACCTCACCTGTTTATCTAAAAAAACCATGTTTGCCAACTCTCTGGCAAGCAGACTGTGATCTCCGCAGCTTTCCCTCACAGCGTCACCGGCCCTCCCGTGAAGCCATATGCCAAGAGCCGCTGCATCTGATTCTTCCAGTCCCTGAGCCAGAAGCCCAGCCACAATTCCAGTCAGCACATCACCTGAGCCAGCTTTTGCCATGGAGCTGTTTCCAGTTCCATTGATATAGGTCCTCTGGTCCTTTAATGCCCCGATGGTCACAGCATCCTTTAATATACAGGTAATTCCAAACCTGTCCGCATACTCTCTGGCGGCTGGAATCAGCCCCTGCCTCAAATCCTCTACCGAGCAGCCCAGCAGCCTTGCCATCTCTCCCATATGAGGGGTTATAATGATGTTCTCTGTAAAATAGCCGGTTAAAGACGGGGTTTTCGCAATTACACCCAGACCATCCGCATCCAGTACAATAGGCACATATGCATTGACCAAAACCTCTTCTACCAGATTCTTTACATAGGCTTCCTGACCCAGGCCCGGCCCCAGGACTATGACACTGGCCCATTCACACTGCTGTTTTAGCAGTTCTTTAAAGTCCTCTGTCTTATACTCAGCTTCTCCAGGATTGTAAGAGATGATAATGGCTTCCGGAAGTCCGGTCTGAAGGATCACCCGGTTTTCCTCAGGAGTAAATATCTTTACCACCCCGGCTCCTGTACGGTAAGCTGCGAGAGCGCTTAAATAAGCAGCTCCGCTCATATTCCGGGAGCCTGCCACTACCAGAACTTTTCCAAAATCCCCTTTGTTGGAGTAAGCGGGGCGCCTGGGAACCAGACTTTCATCTCCTGGCTCATAAGTGAAATATCTGGGGGCAAGACGTTGGAGAGCTGCTGTCGGAAAACCAATATCAGCCACACAGACCCTGCCGCTGTATTCCCTTCCCGGATACACCATAGTTCCCAGCTTCTCCCAGCCAAAGGTCACGGTCACATCCGCTTTCAAAGCCATTCCCATTACCTTTCCGGTATTTGGGTGAATGCCTGAGGGAATGTCCGCCGCCACCGTAAACCCCGGCCTGCAATCAGTTATTGCAGTCAAGATTTCCCTGTATACGTCTGATACATCACGGTCAAGACCAACTCCAAAAAGGGCATCTACCAGAATATCACAGTTTCCGGGGGAAAAGCCGGAAAATTCGGTCATAGAAACCCCTGTATGTTCCGCTATGGAAACCTGGGTCAGAAATTCCCGGCTGCCCTTGTCTTTTTTTCCTGCCAGTATGACCAGAACCTCATATCCCTTTAAGTGCAGCATCCGGGCGGCTGCCACTCCGTCAGCCCCATTGTTTCCGCTTCCGCACAAGACCCATATCCGATCAGTCTTTTTGGCCTGCTTTAAAACCTCCTGGACAATTGCCAGGGCAGCCCTCTCCATTAGCACCATAGAGGGAATTCCCACTTCTTCTATTGTATATCGGTCCACTTCCTTCATCTGTTCCCCAGTTACCAGATATCTCATATTTTTCCCGCCTTTCAGCCATCCGGCAATGATAAACTATCCGGATCCTATGATTGAAATACCGGCAGCGAAGAGGCCTTTCTCTTCATCTGCCGGCAGGTTTTTACAGCCTTTTTTCCTTACTTTTCTTCATTCTCCTTTTTCTCGTTGTCCTGCATACTGCATACCCGGTAAGACAAACGCATCAGGCTTTCCGACAGATGGACATTTTCCACCACCACATCCTCAGGTACTGTTAAATCTGTGTGGGCAAAATTCCAGATGGCCTTAATCCCGGCGGATACAAGGCGGTCGGCTATCTCCGGCGCCTTTGTCTTGGGAATGGTAAGGGCTGCGATCTGGACATCGTTTTCCTTTACAAAGGTCTCCAGATCATCCACGCTCCGAATTTCAACACCCCGGACCACCAGGCCGATGAGGCGGGGATTTACGTCAAACATTCCCTTGATCAGAAAACCCCTCTTTTCAAAATTCGTATAATTGGCAATGGCCTGCCCTAAATTGCCTGCACCGATGATAATAACGTTGTGCTGTCTGTTGATTCCCAGAATATTTCCAATTTCCGTGTATAGGTATTTCACATTATAGCCGTATCCCTGCTGACCGAATCCACCGAAATTATTCAAATCCTGACGAATCTGGGAAGCCGTAACCTTCATCCGTACACTTAACTCATTGGAGGAAATGCGTTCCACCCCATCTTCCATCAATTCTCCCAGATACCGGTAATACCTTGGAAGCCTGACAATTACTGCTTTCGAAATTTCTTTTTCTGCCACATCTTCACCTACTTTAAAATTTAGAGTCTAATTTATATTATATCCTGATGATAAAATATTGTCAAACGTGTTTTGCAACTGTGTCCTTGAAAAAACAAGGGACCTATATTATACTAGTCCTGTTGCCCTTTATATATCGGGGAAATCCGGCTTCTTTTTCGAGAAAACTATGCCCAGGAGGAAAAAAACATGATACTCTCATGCAGTAATATAAGCAAAGCATTCGGAAGCAACCAGGTCATCAGGCACGCTTCCTTCCATATAGAAGACCATGAGAAAGCTGCCATCGTAGGAATCAACGGCGCAGGCAAGTCCACTCTTTTAAAAATCATGATCGGAGAGCTGCCCCAGGATGAAGGGGAAGTTGTGGTATCCAAGGGAAAAACCATTGGTTATCTTTCCCAGCACCAGGATTTATCCGGAGAACGGACCGTATATCAAGAGGTGCTGGAGATCAAGCGTCCTGTTATGGAAATGGAAGCAAAACTGCGGCAGTTAGAACTGGATATGAAGCATGTGTCCGGCGAAAAACTGGACTCCATGCTCTCCTCTTACAGCCGTTTAAACCATGAATTTGAGCTGGTTAACGGCTACGCCTATCAAAGTGAAGTGACCGGAGTTTTAAAGGGCCTGGGCTTTACGGAAGAAGAATTCAAAAAACCGGTATCCGCTCTGTCGGGAGGCCAGAAAACCAGAGTTTCTCTTGGAAAGCTTCTCCTTACCAAGCCTGATATCATTCTCCTTGACGAGCCTACCAACCATTTGGATATGGAGTCCATCGCCTGGCTGGAAGGGTATCTGATCAATTACGACGGGAGCGTCATCATCGTAGCCCATGACCGCTATTTTCTGGACCGGGTGGTCACCAAAATCGTGGAGCTCGACAATGGACAAATGGCAGTATACCAGGGAAATTACACGTCTTACAGTGAAAAACGGGCTATGATCCGGGAAGCCCAGATGAAAGCCTATTTAAATCAGCAGCAGGAAATTAAACATCAGGAAGAGGTTATTGCCAAATTAAAATCCTTTAACCGGGAAAAATCCATCAAACGGGCGGAAAGCCGGGAAAAAATGCTGGATAAGATTGAGGTTTTGGAAAGGCCTGCAGAAGTAAACGATGAGATGCGGATTCGGCTGGAGCCAAATATCATCAGCGGAAATGATGTCCTGACTGTAAAAGGACTGAAAAAAGCTTTTGGACAGAACCTGCTTTTCGACAACGTGAATTTTGAAATCAAGCGGGGAGAACGAATTGCCATCATCGGCGGAAACGGCACCGGAAAAACGACTATCTTAAAAATTTTAAATAACCTTCAGACATCAGACCAGGGTGAAGTTTCTCTGGGTTCCAAGGTACATATTGGCTACTATGACCAGGAACATCAGGTTCTTCATATGGAAAAGACGTTATTTGATGAGCTCCAGGACACCTACCCTGCCATGAACAACACACAGATACGAAACATTCTTGCCGCCTTTCTATTTACCGGAGATGACGTGTTCAAGCGGGTCAAAGACTTAAGCGGCGGAGAGAGGGGACGTGTTTCTCTGGCAAAGCTGATGCTTTCTGAAGCCAACTTCCTCATACTTGATGAGCCTACCAACCATCTGGATATTACTTCAAAAGAGATTTTGGAAGACGCCCTCATTAATTATACAGGAACTGTTCTTTATGTGTCCCATGACCGTTACTTCATCAACAAAACGGCCACCCGGATTCTGGATCTGACCAATCAGATTCTTGTCAATTATATTGGCAATTATGACTATTATCTGGAGAAAAGGGAACTGATGACCGGCTTATATGCAGCTGCCTCTCCCTCAGAGGAAGCGCCTGACCAGGAGACTTCAGAAACCAAACTGGACTGGAAAACCAGAAAGGAAGAACAGGCCCGCCTAAGAAAACGACAGAATGAGTTGAAAAAGACAGAAGAAGAAATTCACTGTCTGGAATCCAGAAGCGGGGAAATTGATGATATTTTAGGAAAAGAAGAGGTCTTCACCGACGTTTCTAAATTAATGGAACTGAGCAAAGAAAAAGGCGACATAGAACATAAACTGGAGAAGCTTTATGAAAAATGGGAAGAACTGGCGCAGTAAAGCCAGTTCTCCCCATTTTATTTAAAATAAAGGATCCTTTTTAAAATTGCGGTCATTTCCGGAGCTTCTTCCTCCATCTCAGTTCTGACAGAAGCGCTTCCCACATAAGCTGCAGTCAGCTTTCCAAAATAAAACTTTAAATCGTCAGAATAATAATCGGGTATGTAGACAAACTGATCCAGATAAGCCTTTCCCATAAGTAAGTCTGTACCATCCTGGTTTCCGGTTTTATAGCAGCCTGAGGCATAGCCAATGTATTCTCCAAGGGCTTCGGTCAGGGCTTCCGGCCTGCATATTTTTATTTTTTTATAATTGGTGTCCAGTACATGGGTTACAAAATAGGTTCCGTTTCCTGTCATGGGTGCCGAAAAATACGACCTGTCGGGATAGTAAATAATTTCCCAGCCCTGGGCAACAAACCGTTTGATCCATTCTCCCGGTATATTTTTTACAGCTTCCGTAATTCCTTCCTTCACCTCATCAGACAGGGTATCCGTCCCCTTTTTTCCTGAAATCCGGATATCATGATCCCTGTTTCTCACACCGTTTTCATCAATATAGAAAAGGCCCACATACCGGTTTGCCGCAAGCCTGCCATCCTCATAAAAAAAGTAACGCTTTCCCAGTATGTTTTTATAACCGGAAGAGGCCATTTCCCCTTTATGGGAAAACCAGTACCAGTTTCCATCCTCCGCCTGATGCCAGCCTTTTCCCGCAGTGCCATCCTCATTGAAATAATACCACTTTTCTTCATCCTCGTCATAGATCCAGCCAAGTTCCAACTCCCCTGTTTCCCGGAAGCAATAGTTGATTCCCCTGATTTCAGTCCATTCGGTGGTGATGTATCCGTCCTGGTCAAAGTAGTACCAATACCCGTTGATCTTCTCCCAACGGTTTTTCTTAAATTGACCTTCTCTGTTGACATACTTCCAGCTATAGGAATCCTCCTCCCACTGCCAGTCCGGTATTTCAGCCTGGGAGGGCGTAGCTTCCGCCCAGGAGGTCATAGCCCCTCCCAGACTGAAAATTACTCCTGCTGCTGCAATCCATTTTCTATTCAAGGCTTTTTACTCCTTTCCATCTGCTGATTCTTGCTATTTAAAAATTTTACTACACTTTGGGTAAAATGTACAGTTTTTCAAATTTCTTCTTCCCATCCATCTTTTGGTAGGTTATACTATTGACAAGCTGCATAATTGTAAAGCAGAAAGCGAGGTATCCCTTCTCATGAAATGGAAACGCCCCCTGGCAGTTCTGGGACTGACGGCCATTCTGGCAATATATGCCATAGCCATCATCTCAGCCTTTTTTCAAAGCCCCCAGTCTTCCACATGGCTCATGGCAGCCATCTTCTCTTCCGTTGTGATTCCAATTTTTTTCTATGCCGGAGGAATGGTTTACCGGCTTCTAAAGAAAACTGAGGAAAATAAGGACTCTGAATCCAACCATAAACAGCCTTAAAACCAAGAAACAGCCGCCATCAGGCCTGCCTGTCAGCATTTTTAAAGCTGACGGGCCTGATAACGGCTGTTTCAAACAATCTTATTTCCGATATATGATCTCATCTCTTCCCGGACCATTGGATACCATGGTTATGGGAGTTTCCAGTTCTTTTTCAATGAATTCAATATATTTTCTGCAATTCTCCGGCAGGTCCTCATACTTCTTGATTCCCCTGATCTCACACTTCCATCCCGGAAGAACAGTATACACCGGCTTAGCTTTATTAAGCTCTGTAGTTGTAGGAAAATCCTTTGTAACCTTTCCGTTTATCTCATATCCCACGCATATGGAAAGTTCATCCAGATATCCAAGAACATCCAGAACCGTAAGAGCAGACTCTGTAGCTCCCTGAATCCGGCAGCCGTATCTGGAGGCAACCGCATCGAACCAGCCCATACGTCTTGGGCGTCCGGTTGTTGCGCCGTATTCTCCGCCGTCACCGCCCCGGCGTCTCAGCTCGTCGGCTTCTTCTCCGAATATCTCACTCACAAAAGCGCCTGCCCCTACTGCACTGGAATAAGCCTTTACAACTGTCGTAATATTTTTAATCTCATAAGGAGGAATTCCAGCTCCGATAGCACCGTACCCTGCCAATGTAGAGGAAGAGGTCACCATGGGATAAATTCCATGATCTGTATCCTTTAAAGAACCAAGCTGTCCCTCTAAAAGAATGTTTTTTCCTTCCTTTATGGCCTGGTGAAGATAAGCGGAAACATCGCATACATAAGGGGCCACCATTTCCCGGTACTCCCGGAGTGTTTGAAGCAGCTCCTCCTGGTCAATGGCAGGCTTATGGTAAAGATGCTCCATCAGCACATTTTTAGTCTCACATACCCTGGCAACTTTTTCCTTTAACAGTTCATCATCAAAAAGTTCACTGACCTGAAAACCGATCTTAGCATATTTATCGGAATAAAATGGTGCAATCCCTGATTTTGTGGAGCCAAAGGACTTCTTTCCAAGACGCTCCTCCTCATATTCATCAAATAAAATATGATAGGGCATCAAAATCTGGGCCCTGTCTGAAACCAGGACATGAGGCTTTGGAACTCCCTTGCTTACCAGTTCGTCAATTTCCTTAACAAGAAAAGGAATATTCAGTGCCACACCGTTTCCGATAATGCTGGTGGTGTGATTGTAGAACACACCTGACGGAAGAAGGTGAAGGGCAAATTTTCCGTAATTATTGATGATAGTATGGCCTGCATTGCTGCCTCCCTGATAGCGGATGATAATATCCGATTTCATTGCCAGCATATCCGTGATCTTGCCTTTTCCTTCGTCGCCCCAGTTAGCTCCTACGATTGCTCTTACCATTTAATTGTTCCTCCTTAGAGTGAAAAGTAACTTTTACTGACTTATAATAACCCAAAAATCAACATAAGTAAAATCAATATTATTTATATTCTTCATAATTATCACTTATATCACCCATCATCAGCTTTAAAAGCCTGTTTCCGGCAGTGGACATAGGAAGTTTTTTATCCGTAACCAGAGAGAAATGGCGCTTTGGCATTTCCTCACGGAACTTCAGCTCAATTAAGTTTCCCTTTTTCAGCTCCGCCTGGGCAAATTCAGACATGACACATCCCACCCCCAGATTGCGAATGGCAAACTGGACAATCATGTCACTGGTGGACAGTTCAAATTCCGGTTCCACAACCATATTATGAGATATCAGATAATCATCCATAAAAACCCTGGTGCTGGTGGGCTTTTCCAGAAAAATACAGGGAAGTTCCTTAAGAATTCCATAATCCAGTACCTTTCCTTCCAGATGACGGAATTTTTCTCCTGCCACAAACACATTCCTGATTTCCTTTACATCGGTCCGGATTATCTGATCCCTGGCCTCAAAAGGCGTGCTGACCACTCCAAAATCAATTTTCCCCTGGTACAAAAAACCAAGGGTTTCCGGGGTGGGGCCGTTGGAAACCGTTACCTTGATGCCGGGGTAGAGCTCATGAAATCGTTCTAGATAAGGCAGAAGGTAAAACTGAAGAGTCATATCGCTGGCCCCGATCCTCACCTCTCCCGTATCTAAATCCCTCATCCGCTTTAATACAGTTTCTCCATTCCAGATATTCTCTAAACCAGCTTTTACATAATCGTAAAAAACTTCTCCTTCCCTGGTTAATCGGACTCCCTTTGGTGTTCTTAAAAAAAGCCTGCTGTCCAAAGACTGCTCCAGCTGCCTGATGGTCTGGCTCACAGCGGGCTGGGAGATACAAAGACGGTCTGCAGCCAAAGTAATGCTCCCAAGGCTGGCCACATGGTAAAACACCTTATAATATTCCAGATTGCCGTTCATGATTCCTCCTGATATCAAAACAAAAGGCAGGCAGACCTTTCTACAACACAAAGTCTGCCCGCACTGCTTTATACGTTGATCTCTGCTTTCATTCCCAAAGACTCCCTGTTTCTTTCCAGAAGGGGTTTTACCTCTTCATTGAGATAAGCGGTAACCTGAGCCGGGGCGCAGCCCACATACTTTTGGGGATCCATGCTTTCCTTTAATTCCTCCAGGGAAAGATTAAAGGAGGAATCTGCTGCAATCAGCTCCAGTAAATTGTTATCCAGCCCATGTTCCTTCACATTTCGTCCGGCTTCCATGGACAGCTCCCTGATTCTTTCATGAAGCTCCTGTCTGTCCCCTCCTGCCTTTACCGCATCCATCATAATATTTTCCGTTGCCATAAAAGGAAGTTCAGCCATTAAATGCTTCTCAATAACCTTAGGATAGACCACAAGACCATCCACTACATTCAAATAAAGATCCAGAATGCCGTCCACAGCTAAAAATCCTTCCGGCACGCTGAGACGTTTGTTGGCGGAGTCATCAAGGGTCCGTTCAAACCATTGGGTAGAGGACACCAGCATGGGATTCATCACGTCGGCCATCACATAATTCGACAAGGAAGCCATCCGCTCACTTCTCATGGGATTGCGCTTATATGCCATGGCAGAAGAACCGATCTGATGCTTTTCAAAGGGCTCCTCAAGCTCTTTTAGATGCTGCAAAAGGCGGATGTCATTGGAAAATTTATGGGCGCTCTGGGCAATGCCTGACAGAACATTGACCACCCGGCTGTCCACCTTCCTGGAATAGGTCTGTCCGGAAACCGGATAGCAGCCTGAAAAACCCATCTTTTCCGCAATCATATCGTCGGCTTTTCTCACCTTGTCCATATCACCGTCAAACAGCTCCAGAAAACTTGCCTGAGTGCCTGTTGTTCCTTTTGAACCCAAAAGGCGGATGGAGCCCAGTAAATAATCCAGGTCTTCCAGATCCATCATCAAATCGTGAAGCCAGAGGGTTGCTCTCTTTCCCACAGTGGTGGGCTGAGCGGGCTGGAAATGGGTAAATGCCAGAGTTGGCATATCCTTATAGGTGTCACAGAATCCGGCCAGCAGGCTGATAACATTTAACAGCTTTCTGCGGACTAAGCTTAAAGCCTCTGCCATTATAATAATATCTGTATTATCTCCCACATAGCAGGAGGTAGCTCCTAAATGGATGATGCCCTTGGCACCCGGACACTGGACGCCGTATGCATAGACATGGGACATCACATCGTGCCGGACTTCTTTTTCTCTCTGTCTGGCCACATCGTAATTGATCTCATCCTGATGGGCTTTTAATTCCCCGATCTGTTCTTCTGTAATAGGAAGGCCCAGTTCTCTTTCTGTTTCCGCCAGTGCAATCCACAGCTTTCTCCATGTTTTAAATTTTTTATCCTGAGAAAAAATATACTGCATTTCCCGGCTGGCATAACGCTCTGAGAGTGGACTCTGATATCTGTCTGTCATCCTTTTCCTATTCCTCCTTGGTTTAGATTTCCTGCTTATCATAGCATATTTTTTTAGTCATGGGAAGAAAAAAGCGGGGCTGCTTTCATAGCAATCCCCCTTTTTCTCATTTTGTATATTCTCCCCGGATGTCCTCCTCCGGAGGATTAACCGGATAATTTCCGCTGAAACAGGCCGTACATATGGGAAGCCCCTCTGACAGTTCCCCCAGACGTTCCAGCTTTAAGTAAGACAGGGAATCGGCTCCCAGCAGATTGCGGATTTCCTCCACGGTCCGGTTATGTGCAATCAACTGACTTTTGTCAGGAATGTCGGTGCCAAAGTAGCATGGATGGAGAAAAGGAGGTGCGCTGATCCGGACATGGACTTCCTTTGCTCCCGCCTCCCGCAGCATATTGACGATGATAGCGCTGGTGGTTCCCCGAACAATGGAATCATCAATCATGATCACCCGTTTCCCGGCTACCGCCTCTTTTAAAACATTCAGCTTAATCCTGACTGAGGACTCCCGGCTGCTCTGCTTGGGCCGTATAAATGTCCTGCCCACATAGGAATTTTTCACAAAAGCCGTCCCGTAAGGGATTCCTGACTGAAGGGAATAGCCCAGGGCTGCCCCATGGCCTGATTCCGGCACTCCCACCACGAGATCAGCTTCAACCGGAGAATCTATTGCCAAAGCCCTGCCTGCACAAAGCCTGGAATGGTAGACGCTGACCCCGTCAAAAACACTGTCAGGCCTTGCAAAATAAATATATTCAAAGACGCATCTGGCTTCCTTTGATTTTTCCACAGGGCAGAGACTGGTATCAGAAGAAATACCTTCTTTTGTAATGGTCACAATCTCTCCCGGCCTTACATCCCGTATGAGCTCAGCTCCAATGGTATCCAGAGCGCAGCTTTCTGACGCCAGAATGTAGGCATTTTCCCGTTTTCCAATACATAGAGGCTTAAACCCAAAGGGATCTCTGGCTCCGATCAGCTTTCGGGGACTCATGATTACAAGGGAATAGGCTCCCACAATCTTCTTCATGGCATTGGCTACCGCCGCTTCTACCGAATTGGTCTTCACCCTCTCTCTGGCAATGTGATAAGCAATTACTTCAGAGTCAATGGTCGTCTGGAAAATAGCTCCACTATACTCCAGCTCTCTGCGAAGCTCCGGCGCATTCACCAGATTTCCGTTATGGGCCATAGCAAGAGCACCTTTCACATAGTTGAGCACAAGAGGCTGAGCATTTTCCCGGGTGCTGCTTCCTGCTGTGGAATACCGGACATGACCCACCCCGATGTTGCCATGAAGACTTTCTATGATCTCCGGTGTAAAGACCTCATTGCACAGTCCCATGCCTTTATAAGCATTTACCTTTCCCTTGGGACCCTCCGTTTCAGTAACTGCGATTCCGCAGCTCTCCTGTCCCCTGTGCTGAAGGGCAAATAATCCGTAATAAATAGTGGAGGCCGCTTCACCGCCGTCACAGTCAAAAATACCAAATACTCCGCACTCTTCACGCAGTTTTCCTTCTATACCCCCCAAGGGGTCTTCTCTTTGCCCTTCAGGCAAATTCACCTTATCGAAATCCAATCCATGATTCATCTGATATCTTCCTTCCCTGTGATGTTTACCGGATTCCCAGGCGTCCAAATACCTCCTCATAAGCATCCTCTGTACCGCCTAAATCTCTGCGGAACCGGTCCTTATCCAGCTTTTCCCTGGTGTCCTTATCCCACAGCCTGCAGGTATCAGGGGAAATCTCATCTGCCAATATAACCTGGCCCTGATATCTGCCGAACTCTATTTTAAAATCAATCAAGTCAATGTTCAACCCGTCAAAATATTCCTGCAATACCTCATTGACTAAAAAAGCGTATTTTGTCACAGCATCAATTTCCTCCTGGGTGGCAAGGTCCAGAGCCAGAGCATAGTAATCGTTGATAAAAGGATCACCCAGATCATCGTTTTTATAACTGAATTCAAGAGTTGGACGAGAGAATTTTATCCCCTCTTCCATTCCCATTTTCTTTGCAAAGCTTCCGGCAGAATAGTTTCTCACAATAACCTCAAGTGGCAGGATTTCCACCTTCTTCACCGCTGTCTCCCTGTCATTCAGCTCCTGAATCAGATGGGTGGGAATACCTTTTTCCTCCAGCTTATGGAAAATAAAATTGGTCATCCGATTGTTAATTGCCCCTTTTCCTTCAATAGTACCTTTTTTTAAGCCGTTAAATGCCGTGGCATCATCTTTATAAGAAACAATTAATACATCCGGATTTTCGGTTTTGTAAACCTTCTTTGCCTTTCCCTCGTACAGCAGTTCTTTTTTCTCCATGGATTCCACCTGTCCTTTTCTCAACGGATTTATAAGTTTTCCAAATAAAACTATGGTATTTCAGTAGAAATTATAATACGTCAAAGACAGGATTGCAACTGGTTTTGTTATTATAAATACTTATGATCAAAGTGGGGCTCTGGTTCTCAATCTGATTCCTGCAAAAATACCTGCTCCACTCTCCGCCACAATCTTACAGTTCCTTCCCTCCAGTTTATGGAAAATCCATTTTCCCTGGTCTCTCCGGCTTTCCTGTCTTCATGGCCATCTTCAGAATAGTGCCACGCCTCTTTTTTTACCGAAAAATGTTTTTCGGACCAAAGGGACAGCTCTTTCCCATAAAAGGGCACAATCACGGCAGCCTCCAAAAGAATCATGAAAAGAAGGCCTTTTCTGAGCCTTTCCAGACCGTTTTTCCTATATCCATAAAACCAGCGCAGACTTCTCCATGGCTTTTTCTTTTTGTTGTAATTTTCCGTCACGGTATTGAGCCTCCCTGCCGTAAAGGCCGGATTATGATGGGATTTAAGGGGTGACTGGCCGTAGTACAGGCCTTCGAGCAATGCAGACATGCTTAATATTATTATATCCCATATCAAAAAAAGCTTCAAGCACGATCTCTGCCTGAAGCTCTTTTTCTCATTTCATTTCCCCGTTACCGGGCTGTAGTGGCACTTTCTGTAGTTGGCTGTCCATTGCTCTCCCCTGTCACTTTATCAACGCCTTTTTTTACGTCCTCCACCACATCGTCTGCAACTCCTGTGCTGGCGGATTCATTAACTTTTACGTCGGCCTTGGTGGTGGCTGCAGCTGTGGTCTGGGTGGTTCCTGCCTTTGTTTCATTGTTGTTTTTGGCAGTACTGCAAGCGGTCAGCATTACCACTGACATAATGAGAAAAAGTGCAAAAACATAAGACTTTATTTTTTTCATAATACATTCTCCTTTCATTTTCTATGCTTAGTATGTGTAAAGGAGTAATGAATTATTATGGAAATTTTTTGAAATTATGATTCAATCACGTCTTTCATGGTGTAAAGTCCAGGTGTTTTTTTTGCCAGAAATTTTGCCGCAGATACGGCGCCTTTTGCAAAAATAGCCTTGGAATAAGCGGTATGATTAAAGGTGATCACCTCGTCAGTACCTGCAAAAATCACATCATGTTCTCCCACAATTGTTCCGCCTCTGACAGACTGAATACCGATTTCCTTTTTATCTCTGGCTTCTGTCTTGGTGGTTCTTTCACAGACGTAATGGAACTCCTGATCCATGGCTTCATTGATAGAATCAGCCAGAGCAAGGGCTGTCCCGCTGGGGGCATCCACCTTTTTATTGTGATGCTTCTCAACAATCTCAATATCAAAGCCTGCACCTGCCAGAACCAAAGCAGCTTCCTTCACCATTTTAATCAGCAAATTCACTCCAAGGGACATATTGGCGGACCGCAGAATAGCAACCTGTCCGGAAGCTTCTTTCACCTTGTTATTCTGTTCCTCAGAAAGCCCTGTGGTGCATAACACCACAGGAACCTTCTCTCTTATGCTGTAATCCAAAAGGCTATCCACTGCTTTTGCAGAGGCAAAGTCCACAATCACATCGGCCTTTACATCACAGGCTTCCAAAGACGGAAACACCGGATATGGATTCTGTCTGATATCATTAGGATCAATTCCGGCAACTACTGCAATATTTTCCTCTTCTGCTGCAATCTGGGTAATGGTCTGACCCATTGCCCCATTACAGCCGTGCATTATCATCTTAATCATGTATTCCTCCATGTGTATCATTTTAAAAATTATAAAATTCCGTATTCCTTCATCGCCTTCTTTAAACGTTCCTGATTCTGAGGCTCCATCTCTGTAAGAGGAAGACGCATCGGGCCTGCATTCTTGCCCATAAGGTTTAAAGCAGCCTTTACAGGAATTGGGTTTACCTCACAAAATAATGCATTAATCAAAGGAATGGCTGCAATCTGAAGTCTGGCACTTCTCTTTACATCTCCCTTAAAATAAGCTTCACATATTTCATGAGTCTGAGCCGGCGCAATGTTGGAGAGAACGGAAATGACTCCTTTTCCTCCCAAAGAGAGAAGGGGGACGATCTGGTCGTCATTGCCGGAATAAACATCAGCACAGCCATCGGAAAAGTTCATCAGATCTGCTATAGCGGTAAAGTTGCCGCTGGCCTCCTTGACTCCCACAATGTTGGAAACCTTACGGCATAAGTCCGCAATGGTTTCTGCCGCAATATTTACTCCGGTTCTCCCCGGTATATTATATAGAAGTATAGGAATCTTTACCTGATCTGCAACTGCCTTAAAATGGGCCTTCAATCCGTTCTGAGTGGCCTTATTGTAGTAAGGAGACACCAGAAGGAGTCCGTCTGCACCATGTTTTTCAGCTTCTTTTGAAAGATAAATGGCAGTATCCGTACAGTTGGAACCGGTTCCTGCAATAACTGGAACACGCTTTTTCGTCACTTCACATACAAACCGCACTACCTCCAAATGTTCTTCATGAGTCATGGTAGACGCTTCTCCTGTAGTGCCGCAGGCAATGATAGAATCCGTTCCTCCCGCAATCTGGAACTCTACCAGTTCCTCCAGTTTTTCAAAGTTTACTTCCCCATTTTCTTTAAATGGTGTGACGAGGGCCACACCTGCACCTTCAAAAATCGCCATTATATTACCCTCCTGATTCATTTTTTATACATAAGGTGAATTTTACCCTCAGGGTAAAAAACTGCCAAGCAAAACAGAGCTGGCAACGGGGCCAGCTCTTAAAGTCCAGAATAAATGATATCATCTTTCTTTAAGTAGCTCCCCATCCATACAGATGACAGTCACATGGCTCTTAACCATATGCCCAGAATGAATATGTTCAGGCCATATCATTCTTCGGCGTCTCTTCCTTTCATCTGTCTTCCCATGCACCTGATGCATCTGACAGCTTACTGATAAGCAACGCAACCTCTACTCTTATATTATGTATTATATCATCATACTAACATTATTATTTTGTGTTGTCAACTTTAAGATGGTCGATTTCCAGGATATTATCCACATAAGGCTCTATCTCTCTGGAAAATACCTTTCCGGTCAATATGACGTCCATTTCCTCCACCTTAAACTGAAGCAGCCTTATCAACTCCTCCGGCTCAACAATCTTCTGGTCCAGAAGTCCAAGAATCTCATCCAGAATAAGAATGTCACATTCTCCTGTGGACAAAACCTTTTTTGCAAAATTTAATCCATTGCGGATATTCATTCGCTCCTCTTCCTGCTGTTCCTTAGAAAGATCTTCAAAAAGACCGTCGGATTTTTCAAACCGGAATATCTTCATCTCCGGTTCCAGGCGTTTTAAGATATCAAGGGAACCCTTTCCGGGACAACCTTTTAAAAACTGAATCATAATAACAGTTTTATTCTTGGACAGGGCCTCAATTCCCATGCCAAGGGCCGCCGTCGTCTTTCCTTTCCCTTTGCCGCATATAACCTGTATCGCACCTTTATTCATCTATTGCACCTCATAACAGCTTTAAAAGCGATCATTTCCATATTACTTCAGAGCCTGCTTATCGTACCATAAATTTAATATTTTTGCAACATTTTCTTAAGGAAGTCAGGTTATATCTCATCACACTCCAGCTTACTGACAGAAACCTCATAAGCTATTCTCTTCTCACATTCAGTTTCAGTCAGTTTTTTGGTATATTCTCTGCTTTGGACTCTTCCCCATACCCTGACTCTGGTCCCAACTGAAAATCCTGAAGCATATCTGGCATTTCTTCCCCATGCAATGCATGGTATGTAATCTGATTTACCGTACGGACGGTTTACGGCAAGAAGGAGGTCTGCAATTTCCCTTCCCAGGGGAGTTTTCCTGTAAATGGGAGCTTTGCATATATATCCATCCAGAAAAATTTGATTGGTTTTTGTATAATCGGTAAATTCTTCTATAAAATGAATTTCCCTTACAAAGATCGAAAGCACCAGGCGGTTTTTCGTTCCCTCATGACGGTTATAGGATCTAAACTGGCCGACAGCCTCAATGGTCAGGCCGTTGTAGTCCCCATCCACATCAATCAGACGTTCTGAAATCATTAATGGTATGACATCTGCCTGATCGCTTAAGCGGTTGACTGCAATATCCACCATATAGAATCCTTCTCCAAATACCTCATGGCTAAAGGTGAAGCTGGAAATAATTTCTCCTATCACGCTTACTTTGTTGTTTTCAATCATTTTTTCTGACATTGTATTTCTCCTCTTCCTTCACTTATTTGCCGCTGCAAAATACCTCACAGCTAATATTAAATTTATGTCCCAAAACCGCTTTCCATGATAAAAAACAATCCAAAAATATCGACACGGACAGGCATGTAAAAGGAGAAAAAGAAAAGAGGAAGCGGCTTTTTCAGCAGCATCCTCTTAAATATTACAGTTTATGACAGGGATTTTTTGTTGAGAGAAGACCTTTTTCTCAAAGTCGGGTCCAAAATTTTCTTTCTTACCCTTAAATTGACTGGAGTGATCTCTAAAAGCTCGTCAGTGTCGATAAAATCTAAAGACTGCTCCAAACTCATCTCCTTTGGAGGAGTCAGCTTCAGGGCCTCGTCAGCACCTGAAGAACGGGTGTTGGTCAGCTTCTTCATCTTGCAGATATTAATTTCAATATCCTCTGCCTTTGGAGTCTGGCCAATGACCATACCGGCATATACTCTTACTCCGGCTCCGATAAAGAGAATTCCTCTTTCCTGAGCGTTGAATAAGCCGTAGGTAATGGACTCTCCCGACTCGTAAGCAATAAGGGAACCTGACTTTCGGTAGAACAGTTCGCCCTTAAAAGGGGCATATCCGTCAAAAGCGGCATTCATAATACCATTTCCCTTTGTATCTGTCATGAATTCACCCCTGTATCCGATTAAGCCTCTGGAGGGAATGGCGAACTCCAGTCTGGTGTATCCGCCGTTTGCAGGACTCATGCCCTGAAGCTCTCCCTTACGTCCTGTAAGCTTCTGAATAACAGCTCCTGTAAACTCCTCCGGTACATCGATATAGGCAATTTCCATTGGTTCCAGCTTGCGGTTTCTCTCGTCAGTTTTGTAGAGAACCTCCGCCTTGCTGACTGCAAACTCAAAGCCCTCTCTTCTCATATTTTCAATGAGAACGGATAAATGAAGCTCGCCTCGTCCAGAAACTTTAAAACACTCTGCAGCCTCGGTTTCCTCAACCCTGAGGCTTACATCAGTATTGAGCTCCCTGTACAGACGCTCTCTCAAATGACGGGAGGTGACAAACTTTCCTTCCTGTCCTGCCAGAGGACTGTCATTTACCATAAAATTCATGGCAATAGTAGGCTCTGATATTTTCTGGAATGGAATTGCCTCCGGATTCTCTACAGAACACAAGGTATCTCCAATGTGAATATCAGCAATACCGGAAATGGCTACAATGGCACCTATCGAAGCTTCCTGAACTTCCTTCTTGTTAAGGCCTTCGTACTCGTACAGCTTACCAACCTTTACTTTGCGGAATTTATCGGGCTCATGATGGTTTACAATGACACACTCCTGGTTCACTCTGATATTTCCGTTATCTACCTTGCCTACACCGATTCGTCCAACATATTCGTTGTAGTCTATGGTGCTGATTAACAGCTGGGTGGATGCTTCCGGATCTCCTTCCGGTGCAGGAATGCTGTCGATAATGGTCTGAAATAAAGGAGCCATGTCTTTTTCCTCGTCACCAAGCTCTTTCTTGGCAAAACCGCTTCTGGCTGAAGCATAGACGAATGGACAGTCAAGCTGTTCTTCGCTGGCGTCTAAATCCATGAGAAGCTCCAAAACCTCTTCTTCCACCTCTTCCGGCCTTGCTTCCGGACGGTCTATTTTATTGATACAGGTCACTACGGACAAGCCCAGATCAAGAGCTTTTCTGAGAACAAATTTCGTCTGAGGCATAACTCCTTCATAAGCATCCACTACCAGAATTACACCGTTTACCATCTTTAAGACACGTTCTACCTCTCCGCCGAAATCTGCGTGGCCGGGGGTGTCGATGATGTTGATTTTGGTTCCCTCAAACTGAACCGCTGTATTCTTGGATAAGATGGTGATTCCTCTCTCCCGCTCAATATCATTGGAGTCCATCACCCGCTCCATCACTTCCTGATTCTCCCTGAAAATACCGCTCTGTTTTAACAGGGCATCCACCAGGGTGGTTTTGCCGTGGTCAACGTGGGCAATGATTGCCACATTTCTTATATCTTCTCTTTTCATCTTCATAGATTATGCTCTTCTTTCTCTTAAACAGTTATGGCTCGGCCAAACCGGCTCCCATATCATAAAAAACTAAGGGCCACATCTGCCCTTAGTCTCATCAGCATTATAACAGTTAGTTAGTATATCATCCTATATATAATATTGCAAGATTTTTTTCTCTTTTTTTCGACAAATATAAGCCAATGGAATTTCCATTAATTATCCGATCTGCTGATACTCGCGGTTTTCTAATCCAATCTTTTGTTTCTTTGGGTATTTCTACCCTCGGACTGGATTCGGTTTATATTTCCCTCCCTTTAACTTTTGGATTAGCTGCCTTTGTTTCAAACTCATAAATAAATAATATTAAAATTTTTGCAACATTATCTTACTTTCATTTGTATACAGGTCAGAACCACAAAAAGGGTTCCTACATCAACCCCACAATGAGAGGAAGAATAAAACATGAAAAAACTTATTACACTTACACTCTGCGCCGTTATGGCACTATCCGTTACCGCTTGTTCCAACAATAACCCCCCAAAAAAGGATGATCCCCAAAAGCAAACCAGCAGCCAGCAAATCCCTAATCCCTGGGTGGATTGCCAAACCATTGCTGATGCAAATGAACTGGCTGGATTTACTGTAATTCTCCCCAAAACCATTCCGGACGGCTACACTCAGAAAACAATCCAGGCGGTGAAGGGCGATATGGTTCAAATCATCTACGAAAATGGGGAAGATCAAATCGTTTTTCGTCAGGCCAAGGAAGGCGATGATATCAGCGGGGATTTAACCGAGTATAAAGAAAACAATACTCTGACAATTGGCAGCCTGAAAGTTACCGCCAAAGGAAATGATGGCAAAATAAACACAGCCACATGGATCAATGGTGAATGCTCCTTTGCTATTACTGCAAATCCCGGCGGTAAAGGTCTTGACAATCAGGCAATCAACGATATGATTAGTAGTATGGATAATAATACTAACAATTCAGCTGTTCAGCCTGCCAGCCCATTTATCCCTTTTGATTCCATTGCAGATGCGGAAAAGCTGGCTGGATTTACTATAACCATTCCTTCAAAAATGCCGGAAGGATATGCCCCAAAAGCAATTGAGGCCATTGAAGAACATATGATTCAAGTTGTATTTGAGAAAAACGAAGAACATATGATTGTTATTCGCAAAGCGAAGGGCAACAGTGACGTCAGCGGCGACTATAACCAGTACAGCGAAAATAAAACCATAACCATAGGCGGTATAGAGGTTACCACCAAGGGCCATAACGGTAAGGTGAATGTAGCCACTTGGGTAGACAGCGAATATTCCTACTCTGTTTACGCAGGATTCGAAGGAACAAGTTTTGATGAATCTGTTATTCAGGATCTGGTAAGCGGTATCCGCTAAGAAAACAGTAAACAATAGATCATGGGGATACTGTATTATTTCAGTATTCCCATAATCTATTAAGAGAGGTGACAATATGGTTCATGAGTATACATTGCAAAATGAACTTTGGGAATATTTATCATTTCTCAAAGTGTTCGTCTACAGACTATTTTGCCTGATGTTTTCTGCGGCAAAAACAGAAAGCAATAAAAAGGTGACTCCTATACAGGATGCTTTGCAATCCACACAGATTAAGGAGCAGGCCGGACGGCTGATGGAATCTTATGGTAACAGCGTTCTGCGCCTTGCGTATTCTTATCTTCACAATATGAGCGATGCAGAGGACGTATTGCAGGATGCCTTAATACAGTTTCTGAAAACTCAGCCCCAGTTTGAATCAGCAGAACATGAAAAGGCATGGTTCCTTCGTGTTGGGATTAATATCAGCAAAAATAAGATAAACTATAACAATATTCGAAAGACAGATGAACTTAGCGAAACATTGGCGGCGGCAGAAGCTGAGGACTTGGCCTTTGTTTGGGACGCGGTAAAACAACTGCCTCCTAAGTACAGTGAGGTCGTTCACCTTTACTACCATGAGGGCCATACTACCGCACAAATTGCTTCGCTGTTATCTAAAAATGAAGCGACTGTCCGCTCCTTGCTGCAAAGAGCAAGAATCAAGCTCAGAGATATACTGAAGGAGGTGTATGACTTTGAAGAATAGGTATGATGAAGTTATGAAAAACATTGAAGTTACAGATGAAATGCGTAATAGAATTCTAAATAACATTAGCAGCCTGGATCTTAAAAAAACTTCAAAAAAAGCAGTTCCTTTTCCTCACTACAAAAGGTATGTGTCCATAGCGGCTTGTTTTTTGATTTTAATTGTTGGCTCTGCCATTGTTCATAATACAATTAATTTGCCTGGCGATCCTCCGATACAGGTAGCACCCGATATTGTATCATATCAATCTGCTGGCGAGTTATCTGATGCTATTGGGTTTACGGTAAAGGAGATACAGGAATTACCGTTTGACATTGAGTCAGTAAAATACACTTCTTACTGGGACGAAATTGCAGATATAGAGTATGCTGGCTCAGACAACACCGCTATTTTTAGAATGTCGGTTGGTAATGAAGATGTCAGTGGATATTTTGATGAGTTTACAAGTATAGAAAGCCCTGAGATAAATGGTACTGATGTTACAATTAAAGGGCATGATGATGGATACATCCTTGCCCTTTGGCAAACCGATGGTTTTTCCTATGCTCTGCAATTCAAAGAGCCTGTTTCTCGACAGAAAATGATGGATACCATACAGAGTATAAAGTAGTGTAGTTAAAAAAGACGTAAAACTATATAACATGATATTCCATGTATGGCTGCTATAGCTGTTTCCTATTACTCGGATCGTAGTACTGCCTGCCAATTTTTTATTGGATTTAGCTGTTGTTTTATTCACAATGAAACATGTTTTAATTTGTTCTTTTTAACGACGTCATAGTTTTTCTAAAGAAAGCAAGCCCTCCAATAAGTTTATTTACAATTCATCGGTCATCATTTGGCTGTAATGCTAAACAATTCTGATTTTCGTAAATATCCTTATTGGGGGGCCCTAAAAAACGGCTCTTCTTTCTTTATATAATCAACTTATTAATACTTAGCAGAACAGCCGGATTATTCCTCCGGAAACAAAAGCACTTCTTTTTCAAACAGCCCATAATGCACTTCTTCCAGCTTAACAACTTCTGCTTGTCCACCTGTTATATCCGCGATATCCTCCTGGACTTTTCCTTCCTTTTCCTGGGGTACCAGAATGGTCAGTTCTACCTTATCCGTATACCCGCTGTTTAAAGTGATTATCTCTTCCTGAGCCAGCATATACTGGATCTTTCCGATTCCAGTATAATCTACAGTAACAGAAAACGTCAGTCCCGGCTCGACAGTCAGGATTACAGAGGACTTTATTCCCTCCTGAGCTGCTCCTGAATAGGCTCTTACCAGGCCTCCTGTCCCAAGAAGGGTTCCTCCGAAATATCTTGTCACCACCACACAGGCGTTGACAATGCCTTCTCCCTCCAGCACATCAAGGATAGGCCTTCCTGCGGTCTGGGCCGGTTCTCCGTCATCGCTGCAGCGTTTCTGTTCCCCCTTTTTTCCTATCACCCAGGCATAGCAGTGGTGTCTTGCATCCCAGTAGGTTTTCCTTATTTCTTCAATAAAGGCCTGGGCCTCCTCCTCTGTTTTTACAGGCCTGGTGCAGGCAATAAATCGGGATTTTTTTTCTGTTATCTCTCCTGTTCCCCCCTGATATAAGATTTTATAGGAACTTCTCATAAATTTCCTCATTTCTTCCTCGTCAATATTGCTTTTATTATATCTGAAAACCCATATTCAGGCAAGTCCATGTATATTTCTCTTTTAAAAGGCAAAAATGGTAGGTGTTGAATTGAAAGGCAATGTTTGGTATAATGAACCGATAAAGGAGGTTTCTTATGAACTATGGCAAACAAGCGGTAGAAAAAAAACTCCGGGCCGCCAATTCAAAAACAAGAAAATATTCCGCAAAGGTTTTTCTTGCTTTTTTTAAAAGTTTATTTGTGCTGTTTCTGTTCTGCTGCATCTTAGCCGGCAGTATCGGATTTGGCATGGTCAAAGGAATCATAGACAACGCTCCTGAGGTGGACATTGCTACCATCGTACCCAATGAATATGCCACAACAGTTTATGACAGCGCAGGAAATGTGACGGAAACCCTGGTTACCGCAGGGTCCAACAGGGAGGAAGCCAGCTATGAGGAACTTCCCAAAAATCTGGTCAATGCCTTCGTTGCCTATGAAGATTCCCGGTTCTGGCATCACAATGGAATTGATCCCCGGTCCATCATGAGGGCCGTAAGAGGCGTGCTGACTGGAGATTCCTCTGCAGGAGGAGGCAGCACCATAACCCAACAGCTTATTAAAAACAGCGTTTTTGGGGGCGGTATGGAAAAAAGCTTCGGGGAACGGCTGGAGAGAAAGCTGCAGGAATGGTTTCTGGCTGTCAAGCTGGATGGAATTATGTCCAAGGAACAGATCATCGCCAACTACTTAAATACAATCAACTTAGGCAATAACTCCCTGGGAGTTAAGGTTGCTGCAAGAAGGTACTTTAATAAGGAGATATCTGATCTGACCTTATCCGAATGTGCGGTTCTTGCAGGTATTACACAAAATCCCACCAAGTTTAATCCCATTACCGGGCAAAAGGCTAACTCAGACAAGCAGAAGGTAATCCTTCAATACATGCATGATCAGGGCTATATTTCCAACGAGGAAGAAGACGAAGCACTGGCTGACGATGTTTATTCCAGAATTCAGAACGTAGACATCATCACCAAGGAAACCTCCACCCCTTACAGCTATTTTACAGATGAGCTGGTGGAACAAGTCAAAGAAGCCATGAAAGAGCAGCTTGGCTATACAGACACACAGGCTCACAACATGCTTTACAGCGGCGGTTTATCCATCTATACCACCCAGGACCCTGACATTCAGGCCATTGTGGATGACGAGGTGGGCAACCCCTCTAACTACACTGCAGCCAAGTTTTCCATCGAATACAGGCTTTCCGTGACTCACAGAGACGGAACCACTGTCCACTATTCGGAGGAAAGCATAAAGCGCTATCACAAAGACATCGGTGATTCGGGATATGACGGCTTATATCATTCAGAAGAAGATATTCAGAATGATATCAACGGATATAAAGCCTCCATCATAAAGGAAGGGGACACCATTCTTGGAGAGCGGGTTCAAAAGACCCTGCAGCCTCAGGCCTCTTTCGTAATCATGGACCAGAATACAGGACAGGTAAAAGCCATAAGCGGAGGGCGTGGTGAAAAAACTGCCAGCCTGACTTTAAACCGGGCTACCAACACACTGCGGCAGCCAGGCTCCACCTTTAAAATCCTTACGGCATTTGCCCCTGCCATTGACACCGGCAGCGCTACCCTGGGAACTGTTTACTACGATTCCGTTTACACCATTGGAAATAAAACCTTTTCCAACTGGTATAAATCCGGGTATCAGGGCTATTCCTCCATAAGAGATGGAATTATATATTCCATGAACATTGTGGCTGTGCGCTGCCTTATGGAAACGGTAACTCCCCAGCTTGGGGTAGAATATGCCAGAAATTTCGGAATCAATTCCTTAAAGGATACGGACTTCAATCCGGCCCTTGCACTTGGAGGGATTACAGACGGCGTTTCCAACTTAGAGCTGACCGGCGCCTATGCCACTATTGCAAATGGAGGGGTGTATACAAAGCCCACATTTTTCACCAGAATCCTGGACCATGACGGGAAAATTTTAATTGACGTCACACCTGAAACCCACAGGGTACTAAAGGATTCCACAGCATTTTTACTGACTGATGCTATGGCAGGCTCCATGGAAAGCAGCCGGAAATTCTCCCAGGGAAATTCAGGCCCCGGTTCCACCAGCACGGCGGCCAATATTCCAGGTATGTCCAACGCAGGAAAAAGCGGCACCACCACCGGCAATAATGATATCTGGTTTGTAGGCTATACGCCCTATTATACTGCCGGAATCTGGGCAGGCTATGACAGCAACCAAAAACTGACAAGCCAAAATGGCGGAACCTCATTCCACAAGGTATTGTGGAGAAAAATCATGACAAGAGTCCATGAAGGCATGTCAGATCCGGGCTTTTCGGTTCCTGACAGCATAGAAACCGCCAATATATGCAGAAAATCGGGCAAGCTGGCTGTCTCTGGAATTTGTAATCACGACCCCAGAGGCAATGCCATATACACCGAATATTTTGCAAGAGGATCGGTCCCCACAGACGTGTGCAACATTCACGTCCGGGCTACTGTCTGCTCTGAATCTCACCGGCTTCCAACGCCTTACTGTCCGGAACGGACCACCGCCATATTCCTGGTTCTTCCGCCTGGTGAAGAAGGAACAACCGATGATTCTGCATTTGCAATGCCAGGTTACTGTACTATCCATTCTGCCAATTCCGTCATCATTCCTCCGGGAAATAACACGGATTCGCCGGACAGCTATTACGAGCCGGGGTATGAGCCCAGTTATGGACCCCCGGGTTCAGATTCAGCGGTTCCCAGACAATGGCCTGGATATTAAATATTAAAAAGAGGCTATACAGATAAAATCAGGGGCAAAATCCTTATCTATGGATTTCGCCCCTGATTTTTTGCTATCGATTCTTTATTTCAATTCCGATCCTTTTATGTATATTTTATATGCTTCAATCTCCGAGAGATCCACATCCTCAAGGGTGATGACATCTCCCTTTTTTACATTCTTTAACAAGGCTGCTCCGTTTAAAAGATAGAAAGGGGCTGCATTTCCGCTTGTTTTCCGTTCCAGCAGCTGAGGAGTCAGTCCCTCAATGGAATGATGATGTCCCGCCACACGGAGCACGGTTCCTTTCCCCAGATCATCATCTGCCACGCCCGTAAGAATGGATACTTGAAAATCAAACTATAGATTATGAGCATAGAAGGACACGCAGGGCAACGGTTCCTCTCCAAAATAAAACAGCGGCTTTGAACTATGATTTATAGCAAAGCCGCCGCTTGATAATCCAAATATACATCTTAAAAATAATTCATCAGAGCAGCAGTCTTCTAACATATAGTCGATTGTTTGAGTGCTTATTCTTCTATCAACTGGCAATATCATGATATTTATTTTTCTTTTTATAAATTAAGTAATACATTGCGGCTGTAATACAGGCAACAATGTGGCTGATTAAAACAGCGAGCCAGACACCATTAAGGCCTAAAGATGTTTTTGAGAATACCCACGCCAATGGCATACGAACTACAAGATAATAAAACATCATCAAGAACATACCGATCATAGGCTTTCCCATACCGTTAATGGTTCCAAGCAAGCAGTTTGTTATCGTATTAAACACATAGCCAATTCCAACAATCAGAAAATACATAGAAACTAATTCTGCTACACCGTAGGTATTCACAAATAATCTTGATAATGCTTTTGCAAAGATAGTTACCAAAATGGATAACGTTACTACGATAGCACCACCATTTAAAATGGAACATTTCAAATAGTCATTTGCACGGTCGTTTCGCTTCCCACCAATACATTGACCAATAATTGTTGTCATTACCATGTTAAATGCCATTGCAGGATAAAGAAGAATGGTTTCCAATTTTCCGGTAATCCCATAACCTGCGATTGCTGTAACACTAAATCCACTGATAACCGCTGTTAAAAAGCTGGTACTGATGGCAGGAATACTTTGCTGTACAACAGAGGGCAAAGCATTTTTCAGCATGGGCTTAATAAGACGAAAATCAATCAATGAAAAATGTAAGGAAAACAGTTTTTTCTTAATCAAATAAACAACCAGAATAATAACGGAAATACTTTCTGAAATGATGGTTGTAATTGCCGCTCCATTGAATCCAATCCACTTGATAAATATAGGATTAAGAATACAGTCTAAAACAGTACAAAGCAAAATCGAAATGGCTTGCAGATAGGTATTTCCATAGCTCCGCAAAAGTGCGGCAAAATATAAATAGAGAAATGTTGAAATATAACCAAGCAAATAAACTGCCAGATAATCATAGGCCATATCAAAAAGTTCGGAACGTGTATTTAAGCAATTTAAAATTGCGGGTAATTCTAACTCCAGGATAATTATTAAAATAACGGAAAACAGAACCGCCGCAACAAATGATGTAGTAACCAAACTGTTAATTTGTTTTTTATCGCCAGCACCTATTTTTTGAGACAGGATAATAGAAAGTCCATTGGTTGCTCCCATTCCGATTGCAGTCAGAAGTAATATGACAGGTGTGGAAGATGTCAAAGCAGCCATAGCCGTTTCGCCTAGCAGATTACCTATCCAAATGCTGTCCATAATATTATAAGCCAAATTCAAAAACATAGCAGCCATCATGGGTATGGCCATTTTAATAAAAGCTTTTCTTGTGTCAGCGTTTATAAAATCGAGATTTGAAGTCATAGTATTCTCCTTTATGAATGAAAATCATTCATTATATGTTTATTTTTTAACCCTGCTATTAAAGCAGGGTTAGGGCTATATTTGCAGTATGAATTTTAGAAACTCTTTAATTCTTGCAATTTTTTCAGAACCAGGCATTTGTTCATTCAGCAAAACTCCTAACTGCCCATATACCGCAAAGGAAGCGGTTGTTTCAGGATCAAACAAGTGTGTTTCCCCAACTTTATTTGTCTTTTTGAACAATTCGGTAACCAAAGGAACCATGATTTCACAAACCCTCATAGATAACTGGTCATGTATTTTCTTACTGTTTTCGTTGTGAAATAGTTTATAGTGAATGCTGTCATCTTTTTCAAAGTCAATGTATGATGGTGTCTGCTCCAACTTTTGTGCTAAGGTCAGGCTGTCATTACAAAGAATTGTTTTCATCTTATCCGCCAGTCTGTTTGCATACTCTTGTATGGAACAGTCAAACAGAATTTCTTTTGACGGAAAATAGCGATAACATAAGCCTTGGGCTACCCCTATTTTATTCGCTATGTCCGTCATGGATGTTTTTTCATATCCTTTTTCGTAGAACAGAATCATAGCGGCATCTAATATTTCTTGCTTTCGTACCTCTGGTTCTTTTGAAATACGGGCCATTCTATTTTGTACCTCCTGATTTTATTATTTTGTGGAGCATACTATGAATGAAGTATGGTTTGTTTTTTGCCAGATAATATTTTGAAAATGCAAACCCAGCAAACTGCATATCTCGTGCTTAGAATACATTTTCACATCACCCTCATTGCTAAAACGCATAAATGTATTCATAATAATCCGACCAAAGAATGGCTGCCAACAATCACCTATAATAAAACTACCTGTTGGTTTCAAAACTCGATAAACTTCTGCTATAACCTTTTCAGGTGCAGGATAATGATGAAAGGAATCATTGCAATAGACAACATCAAACATTTCATTTGCGTAGGGCAGATGTTCTGAATCCCCTAATGTCAGGGAAGCCTTATCTTGTAATTTTTCCTTTGCCTTTTGCAACATGTTTTCAGAAATGTCAATTCCATAAACTCTTTTTTCAGGAAATGATTGAAGAATAGCTCGCATAACAGTTCCTGTTCCACAACCTAGGTCCAGAACAGTATGGAAATCAAGACCTGATAGCTTCTTCAATAATGCTGGATAAAGACTTCTTGCGTGTTGCCCTTTTATATCTTCGTCATAAGTTGCCGCTTGCTGATTAAAAGCAATTTTTGATTTTTCTTTATTTCCAATCATATTATTTCCCTCTTTCAATAAACAGTGTAGCACTAGAAAACCCAAATGTCAATGAGTGAATTTCATTCATGTTGTACATGTCTCATTTTTTATACATTACTTATCTGTTGGCTGGCTATCTCTTCATTTTTGTATTCGGTAGTTGCTTCTTTATGAACACTGCCTGTTCCACCAGGGCCGTAATTCCACACTCTGTCACCAGACCTTGTTCTAGTTTTCATATAAGGCAGCCATACCATGTATTCTGCGATTGATTTCCGTACGGATATGTGACGGCTCTAAGCACTCGCATTTATTCCCAAAACTGAAAAGAATATTGTAGTAATATTCGTTCTCTATGAAAGGAAAATCAACAATATAATGCTCATTCCCGTCTGGCGAAAAGTGTTCATACGTGCAATAGTCATGTACCCTGTCCATCATAGACTTATGAATACGAATTTTGATTTTTGTTTGCATAGCTGCCAAAATATCAGTAAAATCTAACTGCGGTTTTTGATAATCTCGTGGAGTGAAAAATTCCTCTTGTATTTGCAGGTTTGATATGCGGGATAGTTTAAACAGGCGAAAATCATTTCTTTTATGGCAGTACCCTTGCCAATACCAATGACTGCTTTTTAATACAAGCTGGTACGGCTCGGCTGTTCGTGCAGTTTTATTTCCGTAGCGGTCTGAATATTCAAAGGTCAGCAGCTTGCTTTCCTGTAAAGCTGTTTTGATAATTTCTAAATATGGTTGTATGTTCCTGTTTCCCAACCACGGACTTAAATCGATATATATTTGATTTGCTTTTATTTCAATATCTTTGGCTTTGTCAGCAGGGATAAAGCTCTTGACTTTCGCAAGGGCGTTTACCAGTTCATTACCACGCATCATGTTGGAAAGACTGGAAAGCCCCATCAAGATAATGGAAAGGTCAGCAGCCGAGAAAACCTTTCTATCAATTTTGTATTTCTCCATAATTTCAAAACCGCCGCCCACTCCCGATGTTGAGCAGACAGGAATACCTGCCATGTTGATCGTGTCTATGTCACGGTAGATTGTGCGGGGGGAAACTTCAAACATATCAGCTAATTCCTGTGCGCCAATTCGCTCTTTATCAAGGAGTACCATGATAATGCTAACTAGTCTGTCAACTTTCATCTGATAGCCCCCTTTCAAAATTTCTTTTTTTCATGATAGATTGTTGCCATACTGTTGTCAACAATTATAAGGTATAATGAAAAACAAATCAATATACCTACCAGGAGGAAACACGATGCAGAAGAAAGCCTTAGTTATAATAGATATTCAAAACGATATAACAAAGAATTACAAGGATGTTATAGGCAATATTAATAAAGCCATTGATTGGGCAGTCAAGAATAATATTCCTGTTATTTATATAAGGCATGAAAACTTATCAGCCGGCACGAGGACTTTTAAACCTAATACATATGGGGCTGAATTAGCTTCAGACTTGAAAACAGTATCAAAAAACATTTTTACAAAATACAAAGGGAACGCATTAACCAGTGAAGAATTTTCAGACTTTATTAGTAAAAATCAAATATGTGATTTCTACATTGCAGGAGCAGATGCTGTTGCTTGTGTTAAATCAACCTGTTACAACCTACGCAAAGCAAATTATGGCGTCAATGTCTTATCAGATTGCATTACCAGTTATGATAAAAGAAAAATTGACGAAATGCTAAGTTATTATGAAAGTAAAGGCAGTAAAATCATTAGTTTAAATGACTTGCTGCCTGCGGCTCAAATGAGGAAAGGGACAGATCTGTGTACATCTTTTCAACCGAACCGTTCCAGTCAATCCTAAAATCTTCCCATTCCAAGCCTATTGTTTCAACATACTTTAAAATATCATTTCTGCTGTATGATGCGCGGGAGATGTAAGCCATCTTGTCCAGTTCTCCGTCACTGGGCGTTGTACGGAATGCATAGCTTACCTCTTCAAGGTTGTCAATCAGAGAGAACAGTAACACGGAACTTTCCGGCGTAACTGTTATATTGGTTATATCGGTCATCTCTGCGTCATTAGGTTCAAAATAGATGGTAAGCGTAAACGGCGCATGGTCTGTATCATAATCGTCCCCGATTGAAAAAAACCGTTGTGTATACTCTCGATTAAACCTAGGAAGTGCATATATGATTTTTCCAACTGCACTATTGTCACCCACATAAGGGGTCCGCATTGAGGAAAGAGCGTAAAGGTCATCCATGTTTATCCTCATATCCGGGCTTGTCAGTACAATGGCATAAACAGTATTCACCTGTGCCAGATAGGACTCCGCGATTTCACCGTTATAATAGACAATGACTCTGTCCCCAACTGTAAAATCTGTCATACTGTCTTTCAATTTCACATCGAGAGAAACGCTGATCAGGTCACTGCTCCTGCGCGCATCCTCCCCCTCGTCGACGCTTACAAGAATGGCATTATCATACACTTCGGTTACAGTCCCTGAAAAATGCGGTTCTTTAGCAACATTGTCCATGGACATGGGGATGATTGAGCCCAGGATACCTCCACCTGTGGCGCGATCAACCGCAAACCCAAGGCTCAGCACAGCAACCAATGCCACCGATGCCACAATAATCATCCGCGGCGTTCTCTTAAAATTCAGCACGTTTTTTATTCTTCCTTTCACACCTCCCTCTCCAAAAGCAAGGGGACTGCCGCCAATGATACGCCGTTCCGTCGCAAGAGATAAAAGCAGGATGGAATAATCCTTTTTCGCTTCGCCACCCATTTCGTTCAGCACGCACTCATCGCAGGATTGTTCCATATCTATGCCCATTAAAAGAAAGGCCCCCCAGACCAGTGGATTAAACCAATGCATGCACAAAATAAAATATGCCACGAGTTTAACGATGTGGTCACGTCGACGGATATGGGTTTGCTCATGCATAAGAATATAGCCTCTTTCCTGCATGGATAAGCCAATGGGCAGATAAATCATCGGCTTAATTACACCCAGTACAAAAGGTGAACTTATGTTTCCGGCTTCATAGATATTTGCTTCAAGGTAAGTCGCTTCCCTCATTTTTTGTTTGAGAACAACAAAAGACACCACAATAACAAATGCCCCGGTTAAACTCATATTTAGTATTGTAAAAAACAGTTTATCCATTGCCGCCACTCCCTTCATGCTCTTCTATTAGACCTTTTAATTCTGCCGCTTGTTCCGACGTCAGTTTCCTGCCGCCGAAAAATGAAGTGATAAACTTGGGCAGCGACCCCCCGAAAGTATCCTCTACATACCGGCGGCTCTGACGGGCGATTTGTTCATCACGGGTAAGGATAACCAGCACATTGGCATTTTCGTTTTTGAATACGCCTTTATCGCAAAGTTTCTTTAACACCGTATAAGTCGTTGACTTTTTCCAGGCCATTTCCCTTTCCGCAAGTGAGACCAAATCCGGGGAGGTCAGGGGCGCAGCCCTCCAGATCAAAGCAGCCAGTTTTTCTTCTGCAGCAGTAAGAGTTATATCCTTATTCATAGCATTTCCTCCAATCTAAACTTATTAGACTGTTTTCAGTCTATCATGTTTAGACCACGTTTGCAAGAAAAAACCGTAGGACTTAAAATCCTACGGCATATTTTATGTCTATCTGCCAGGTCAGTTTATTCTTTTTAACTTTTCATTTTTGGCTTAAACAAAATGGAGCCCAGATATCCAAAAATCAGTGCTCCTGACACTCCTACAGCGCTTGCGGTGAAGCCTCCCTTGAAAACTCCTAAAAGTCCATCTTCGCCCATGCTCTTCCATACGCCTTTCCAAAGAGTATTGCCAAAGCCCAAAAGGGGAACAGTTGCACCTGCTCCCGCCCATTCTGCAAAGGGATCGTAAAGCCCTATGGCTCCCAAGATACTTCCAGTTACCACCAGTAGAACCATAATTCGTCCAGGCATCAGTTTGGTGTTATCCATCAATATCTGGACCAGCACGCAGATTCCCCCTCCGACCAAAAATGCTCTCACGTATTCCATAAAAGTCTCCTTTCTTTTTTTTGCGCTTAGTGAGCAAACACCCATGCGCAAACCGTACAAATATTTCTACATGGCTATAGGTTTCCCATATTTTCAATTACCACTCCATGAGCAATGCCCGGTATGGTTTCTCCCTCATTGAAACTGGTTGTGGAAAGCAATGCGCCTGTAGGCACAAATAAAACCCGTTTCCACGTCCCATCCTGTACTTTAGGAAGAATGTAGGAGCAAAGTGTGGAGGCAGCACACCCGCAGCCGCTCCCTCCTGCATGTGTGTCCTGAGATTTTGGATCAAATATTTCAATGCCGCAGTCCATATACTGCTTCTCTATATCATGTCCTTTATTTCTCAGAAAATCCAATAATATGGTACGCCCCACCTGACCTAAATCTCCGGTGATAATCTTATCATAATAGGATTCATCAACCTGGAAATCCTCAAAATTTCTCTGTATGGTATGAAATGCCGCCGGTGCCATGGCTGCTCCCATATTCATAGAGTCTCTGGCACCCATATCTACCATCTGCCCGGTTGTAATGCCTGTAATGGCTGCAATCCCTTCTTTTTTATATTTCGAAAGAATAACAGCGCCGCAGCCTGTCACAGTCCAGGAAGAAGAAAAGGGTCTTTGATTTCCGTATCCCAAAGGAAAGCGAAACTGTTTTTCGGCTGTTGCAAAATGGCTGGAGGCCATAGCCATAACCTTGTCTGCGTACCCTCCGGCAACAGTCATTGCCCCCAGATTCAGGGCTTCTCCTATGGTAGAACAAGCTCCGAATAATCCAAATAAAGGAATCTCCAGATCCACAGTGCCAAAGGAGGTGGCAATGAGCTGGCCCAAAAGATCTCCGGCAAATAAGTAGCGTATATCCTTTTTCCGTATATTGCCTTTCTCAATTGCCAGATCCGCAGTCTGCTTTTGCAAAGTGCTTTCCGCCTTCTCCCAGGTATCTGCCCCAAACATATCATCCTGTTCCACTACGTCAAACATTTTTCCAAGAGGGCCTTCACCTTCTTTTTTTCCTGCAATAGAAGCCATGCTTTCAATGACCGGAGGCTCTTTAAATTTAACACTAGCTTTTCCTATCTGCATTTTTCTCTCTCCATTTCATGAGGCCCGGCTAGCCGGACAACTGAGTTCTTTCTACAGTATCCCAAACGCTTTTAACACATAAGCAATGATTCCAAGTAACCAGGAGCTTAATATACCATACAGGATTACAGGCCCTGCTATGGTGAAAATTTTACAGCCAATTCCGAACACCTGGCCCTCTGCCTTAAATTCCACTGCCGGAGCCACCACGGAATTGGCAAATCCGGTAATGGGAACTAAAGCCCCTGCTCCACCGAATTTAACAATTTTAGGATAAAGATTCAAACCTGTCAAAATTACGCTGGCTGCAATCAGAACCAACGTGGTCCAGGCTGAAGCTGTTTCTTTTTCCAGTCCCGTGTTCATAAGCAGAGTTGTGACAATCTGACCTATGGTGCAGATAATTCCACCTACAAAAAATGCCTTGATGATTCCAGGCCACCGCTTGTGAACCGGAGTCACCTGCTTAACATAGGCTTCATACGCTTTTTTGTCTATTTCCATTATGTTCCTCCATTCTGTAAATTCCGGTCTGCTTTACTGTCCAAATTTTTCTGCAAAGAATATAAGAGACCCGATCAGTTTTCCAAATCCCAGGGAAAGTATGATATACTGGAGCCCCACTCCCAGATTAAGCCTGCGGCTGATGACCGGCAGGGCTTTTAAGGTTTCTGCAAGAGACATGACAAGACATCCTACAAAGATTCCCACAGATGTTCCGTAAACCCCCAGAAACAGATTCCCCCCAAATCCCAGAGGGATTTCATAAATATCCCATATATTTCCCAGAATTCCTCCCAGAATAATCATAGTCTCATACAACAGGATGTGTCTGTTTGTCTTTGTCTTTCCTATGAGCCTGGGAAATACACCTATCATGGCTAAAAAAGCAAAAACGCCGGCTGCTATAATGCCGCCAGCGCTTAGCCCGATTAACACTAAAAGCACTTGTTTAGGAAACATCAATATCCGACTCCTTTCTTCCTTCATTCTGAATCAGGGTCTTGCTGACATTGTCCTCATAAAGCCGCATTTCCACTTCCAATGGCGTTGGATCGGTATTGATCTTAAGCTTTGCGAAATGATTAAAAAACACAATAATACCAAGGGCCAGTCCAATGGAATAGCTGACCTCTAAAATAGTAAATCCACTGGACTCCTGTTTCATGATGATCCTGTAAATTTCCTTGAAAACATCAGTGGCGTTTACGTCATTATTAAAGGTCATGATGGCAAAAGCCGCCCCGCAGAAACAAATGATACATACAAAAATAGTCTTGATCCACTGCCAGACCCAATTTGGCTTTTTGGCCTTGTGGTAATCGATGATATAATCCACTTCTCCCACATTATTGATCTGGAGTGCAGCATCCATTTCTGTCAGTTTCTTTATCACATCCAAGGCACTTTGTATATACCGTTTGTTCTGGTCTGAGTGAATGGTTTTAATGCGCAGGGCATTGCACTTATTCATAACCGCAGAGTCGTCACAGTAAACATCTGCCACATCTTTTAGCTGTATCTCCTTGTGATGGACTTCTGTAATCTGGCTGATATTTAAATAAACGGTCTTGGTCATGAAACCATCCTCTCAATTCCGGGCATACTTCTTACAAGGGTTCCCTCTTTTCCTGCGTCTTCAGGCATGACGGCAATCAGATACCAAATTGCGGCCGCCGCCGCAATCAGTCCTAAAACAAGAAGCGTCATCACAAGCTTATGTTTCATGGATTCCATAGGTGCTCACATCCTTTCATTGCTTCTGCCCACACTTTTTGGACATACATGTATCCCTGAAAGGGGCTTATTCTGGTTTTCATAAGTAGTATAAGCCATATGGTTTTTTTTATTCTTTTTCTATAACTTTTCGCGCATTTGCTTTAAAATCTTTTTTTCCAGTCTGGATACCTGGACTTGAGAAATTCCCAGTTTTGTGGCAATCTGGCTCTGGGTTTCATTGTAATAATAACGCCTTATAATAATTTCCCTGTCCTTGTCCTCAAGGCCGGTTAACAACTCCCGCAGCACCATCTGATTTAAAAGATCTTCCTGGGCAGAATTTTCCTCTTCAATTTTATCAATGAGCAAAAGACTGTTTTCATCGTTGTTGTTAACAGAACGGTATAAGGATTCCACCTCTGCTCCTGCTTCAATCGAGGCGGCCACTTCTTCCTTGCTGGCCCCGATCTCTCCGGCAATCTCTTCCACCGTAGGCTCCCTTCCTAAGCGGTATATCAGTTCTTCCCGGACATTTTTTACCCTTAAGCCCATTTCCTTAATAGAGCGGCTGACCTTGATCATACCGTCATCTCTTAAAAACCGTTTGATTTCTCCTGTTATCATGGGAACCGCATAGGTGGAAAATTTCACTTCATAGGACAGATCGAATTTGTCGATTGCCTTCATAAGGCCAATGGTTCCGATCTGGAACAAATCCTCCGGGTCATAGCCTCTCCCTGTAAACCTGCGGACAATGCTCCAGACAAGACCGAAATTATCAGTCACCAGCTTGTCCCTTGCCGCTTTATCTCCTTCGTGAGCCATTTCTATCAGTCTCATGGTCTCATCCATAAGGCTCACCCGTCAATCTTCTTTTTCATGGTCACGGCTGTTCCCTTACCCGGCGCCGAATTCACTTCCACCTCATCCATAAAAGCCTCCATAAAGGAAAATCCCATACCGGACCGCTCCCCGTCGGGATCGGTGGTATACATAGGCTCCATAGCTTTTTTGATGTCTGGAATACCGATTCCATCATCCTTTACGGATACGGTCAGTTCCTGGCCTTCAACACCGACCTCCAGGTAAATGATTCCTCCTTTTCCTTGATATCCATGAATGACCGTATTGGTAACGGCCTCAGACACAGCTGTTTTTACGTCATCCACCTCCTCTAAGGTAGGGTTCAGCCTTGCCATAAAGACGGCCACTGCCACTCTGGCAAATTCCTCATTCTTTGACAGAGCTTCTAATTCCATTTTCAGAATTTCTGGTTTGTTCTGTTCAGACATACGTTCCTCCTCACCCCCCAGGGGGTCTTCTTTTTGCCCTCTGGGCAAATTCACCTTAACCTGTGACTGCTGCTTCCTTTGAGTCATATAGTTTCATTAATTTTAAAATGCCTCCCATTTTCAGGATGCGGAGCACCTGGGCGCCTGCGCCGTAGATGGCTACGGTTCCCCCGCTCAGTGCCATCTGTTTATATCGGTTCAGCAAAATGCCAATTCCCGAAGAATCCATAAATCTGGTTGTTGAAAAATCAAATATAATGCGCCTGATATAATTCTCAGAAAGAATTAAATCCGTTTCATATTTCAATCCTGCACAATTATGATGATCCAATTCCTCCGGCAAGTGGACGATCAAGGCATGTCCTTCTGCCTCATATGTAAAATGTGGCTGATTCATATATACTCCTCCTCCATTCCTTTGCAAAATCAGTAAGCGAACCGGGCTTGATTATAAAAAAATACACCACAAAAAAGATTTCTCTTCTGTAGTGTATTTTTTACAAAAATCAGAAGCCCCGTTCTGTTTTTGCTTTGGCAGATAGTTCTTCGTCTTTGCTGTTGTTTATAATGTCGGAAAACAGCCCGTTGGCCTGCTCCTTTTCTCCCATCGCCTTGTAAATGGCAGCTGTTTTGAATTTGGCCTGCCAGCTCTTCTGATCTAATTCAATGCATTTCAGGTAATAAACCAGAGCAGTCTGAGGATCTCCTCCTTCTGATGCTTTATCCCCAAGCTCCTCTAAAACAGACATGCCATTATCCGTTATATCTTTTCTTATTTCACCGATTACCGCCTGGGTATCGGAGGAGGTGATCAGTTCCGGCTTTAAACCCGCATATATACGGACCGCCAGAGGAAAATCATCTTTTTTATAAGCCTGAAGGATTCCTATTACAGCCTGATACTGGGCCAGTACGCTGTCCGAATCATCAGTCAGGGAGGCCAGTGAATCTTGTGCCGTCTTTTTTTCCACTTCTATGGATTCCAACTGCTTTGCCAGGCTGTCTGCTTTTTGGTTGGCCTGACTCAGTTCTTCACTGTATTTTAACATCTCACGGTTGTGTCCTGCATTAATGCCCTTTGTTATGGCCGGCATAACAAAGAAAAAGATGACCGCAGCTCCCAGCAAGAGTCCTGCAAGGATGTAGCCTACTGCCTGATCCTTGGTGTTCTCCCGGTAACTGGACGGTAGGATAACATCGTCATCCTCCATCTGCCTGTGGGAGGCCACATTTTTAAGCTTTCTTTTTTCCAGTTCCTTTTCGGTTTTCCCGCTGCCGCCCCCAGTCTTGACCAAAGACTTGTACAAAAGAGCCTTGGGGTTGTTGCGATCGATCTGGAGCACCTTGTTAATAGCTTTTCCAGCCTTTTGGGAATCACCTCTGGAAAGGCTGAGGAGAGCCAGTAAAAGCTGGGCTTTCACATAATTAGGCTGACTTTCTGCCACCTTATGAAGCTGAAGGATAGCCAGGTCTTCACTTCCGTTCTGAGCATAGACAAGAGCCTGGTTAAACCTTCGGACTCCCCGGCGGGCAGTCTCCATGGCTCCTTTTTTTCTCTGTATTTCGCCCAGGTAATAATCCGCACGGTTTCCTTCCGGCTGAAGGTTCATACTGATTACCCACTGGACAAGGGCATCGCCTACTTCTCCCATTTCATAATAAATAAGTCCCAGAAGATTTCTTGCATCAGTCATGTATTTATTAAAATGAAGACTCTTTTTCAAGCACTCCGCTGCTCCAGATAAATCACGAAGCACAGCCCGTTCCAAACCCATGTTATAATAGCTGTTTGCGATTACTCTGGTTTTTCTTTCATAATCCATACTTTAACCGCCTATTCCTTGCTGACTTCTTTTATCAGATTCATCATCAAATCATTCATATCCGTCAGATCACTTCTCACTATGGCATCTTCTATGGCATCAACCTCCAGGCTTGGCCTGTAATCATTAATCTCAGCTTCAAAATCAATCATATCCGTTCCTCCTTAAAACCATTTTTATCTCACCCATCAGGTAAAGGGAACCAACACAAAACAGCAGATGCCCTTCATCCTTTTTTTGAAGCATATATAAAACAGCTTCCTCCACTGTCTGAAACCCTTTCACATCACATCCGCAGAAACTTTGAAATTCCTGAAGCAGAACTTCTGTTTCCAGGCCCCTTTCTGAATCAATATGAGCCACCGCTCCCTGATCCAGAGGGAGAGCTTCTGAAAGTTCTCTTATCATCTGTCTGTGGTCCTTGTCAGAAACAGAGGAAAACAGGATATTGGCTCTCTTATTCCTTGCGGCGCAAAGCCTGGCAGCAGCCTTGGCAAAAGCCTCTGTTCCTCCGGGATTATGGGCTCCGTCGAGAAATACTCCAGGAAGAACTTCCTCCATCCTGCCCGGCCAGCTCATATCTGCAATCCCTTCCTGTATTCGTTCACTGCTGATTTCGCCTTCTAATCCGCCCTGATTTTGTACTGCCTCCAGAGCCCGATAGGAAAGAAAAGCATTCATCACCTGATATTCAGCAGCAGAGGGAATATAAGCTTCCATGTGACCGCCTCTGATTCCCTGAAATCTGACTCTCCAGCCTACGTCCTCATATCCGGTTATCTCGTAGCCCTGCTTGTCCACTTCATAAAAAGGAGAGCCCAGCTCTATCGCCCTTTTTCGGATAACACCGGAAGCTTTAGGGTCATTTCCGTCGAAAATGACGGGAATCCCCTTTTTTATGATCCCAGCTTTTTCTGCTGCTATCTTTTCTATGGTATCACCTAAATATTCCACATGATCCAGGCTGATAGAAGTAATCACCGACATAAGCGGATGATTTATGACATTGGTGGTGTCAAGCCTTCCGCCCAGCCCGGTTTCCAGGATCACAATATCCATTTTTTCCTTATGAAACATATCCATTGCCATATAAAACAGAAACTCAAAGTAGGATGGGTGGCAGTATCCCTTCTCCATCATCTTCTCAGAAAGTGCCCTGACCGTCTGATAGCTTTCTTCAAAAGTCTTCTCAGCCACTATATTTCCATTAAGGCAAAAGCGCTCCCTGATGTCAATTAAGTGAGGGGAAGTAAAAGTCCCTGTCCTGAATCCGGCTTTTATAAAAACAGACTGGAGAAATGCACATACTGATCCCTTTCCGTTGGTTCCTGCCACATGAATGATGTTCATATGCTCATCCGGATCTCCCAGTCCGGTAAGAAACCGTCGAATATCCTCCAGAGAGTTCTTCTTTCTGGTCCACATGGGAATCCGTCCCAGATATTCTTCTGCACTTTCGTAAACATTCATCGCAAACGTACCAGCTTCCATGGTTAAATTAACTGTCCGGAAAGCCATAAAGCAAACCGAACTTCCTTTTATTATAATATATGTCCGTCAATATGCAACCCATTTCTTTCGCAAAAAGTCCTTTATTTCTACAAGCTATTCTGACATAAAGCTCATTTTTAAGCACCTCAGGGGGTCCTTCTTTGCCCTTTAGGCAAATTCGCCTTATTGAAAAAAGGGAGACCGGCACCTATACGCACCGTTCTCCCTTGTAATCGCCCCACAAAGAGGGCCTCTTTATATGGAACCGATTATTTGCCGCAATATGCAATGGCTTCAATTTCTACCAGAGCGTCTTTTGGAAGTGCTGCCACTTCAAATGCTGCTCTTGCAGGGCAGTCACCTTCAAAAAAGGTTGCATAAATCTCGTTCATCGCTGCAAAATCACTGATATTCTTTAATAAAACAGTAGTCTTAACTACATTTGCCATGGATAAGCCTTCGCTTTCCAGAATAGACTTGATGTTTGTTAAGGACTGCTTTGTCTGAGAAGCTGCATCTTCGCCTGCAAATGCTCCTGTTGCAGGATCAATTGGAAGCTGTCCTGATACGAATACATAATCTCCTCCGCGAATTGCCTGGGAATATGGGCCAATTGCTGCCGGTGCTTTTTCTGTAGCTAATACTTTTTTCATAATATTATCTCCTTTCAACTTGTCCGCCGTCTTTTGGATATCATTCTTTATAAATTCTATATTAATAGCTTAGCACACATCGTTCAAATGTCAAGAAACTTTTTCAGGTCTCCTCAAAAAAATTCAGCACTTCAAGAGCTTTTACCACTTGTCATCTGGTATTGAATACTATATAATATGATGAAGGGATATGATCCCTTATGTACAGCATGGGCCGTGCAGAATGGAGGAACATATGAAGACCAATAACGAAAGACTCCGGGATATATTAAAGCATCTGGAAAACATAGACTATATCAGTCCGGATGCCATCCCTGATATTGATTTATATATGGATCAGGTTACCACCTTTATGGATGATCACTTAAAGGGTACTAAGCGCCATCCTGAAGATAAGATTCTGACTAAAACCATGATTAACAATTATGCAAAGAATAATCTGCTTCCGGCTCCCAGCAAAAAGAAATATTCCAAGGAACACATTCTTCTTCTCGTATTTATATACTATTTTAAAAATATGATTTCCTTCCACGACATTGAACAACTTTTCCGGCCCATTACGGAAAAGCACTTCAATTCCCCGGAGGAACTGCCTTTAGAAGAAATCTACAGAGAAATTTTTTCCTGGACAAGGGATGGAATGGACCGCATCCAGAAAGACATAGTCCGGAAATATCAGGATACAAGCCAGGCCTTTGCAGATAAGGGACTGGAGGGAGAAGATTTGGAATACCTTCGTCTTTTTGCCTGGATCTGCGAGCTTTCCTTTGATGTTTATTTGAAAAAACAGGTGGTTGAACAGATCATCGATGATTTGAGGGAAGCTGAACCTGTAAAAAAGAAAAAATAGCCAAAACAGAGGGCATACACCGGAATCCGGTATCTGCCCTCTGTTTTATTCTTTTTTCTTCTCATCTTCCAGCCGTTTAAACACCATATCGTATCCATCGTTACCGTAATTTAAGGAACGGTTTACCCGGCTGATGGTAGCTGTGGAGGCCCCTGTTTTCTCTGCAATTTCCAGATAGGTCCGTCCTTCCCGCAGCATCTTGGCCACTTCGTACCTTTGGGATAAGCTTAACAGCTCATTTACCGTACAGACATCCTCAAAAAACGTATAACACTCCTCCGGTGTTTTTAAAGTTAAAACAGCTTCAAACAGATGGTCTACTGCATCTGTCTTGATCTTTTTATTCATAGTATTATCAATCCCCTTTTATTTCCTCGTGCAACTAAGGGCATTTTAACATATTAAAGTTGTAAAGTCTACAGAAAGATCTCAGGTAATCATAAATTTTTCTATCACGTGGGCAATGCCGTCGTTGTTATTGGAGAGCGTCACATAATCAGCTGCTGCCTTTACCGGAAGAACTGCATTTTCCATAGCAACTCCAAGCCCTGCATACTTGATCATGGACAAATCATTGTAGCCGTCTCCACAGGCAATCATCTCTTCACGCCTCATATCAAGTCTAGAAAGAAGGCGCTCCAAGCTAGCCGCCTTGTCAATTCCTTTGGGTAGAATCTCCAGGAAATAAGGCTCTGAACGGTAAACACTGTAATCCCTGCCTAACGCTGCTTTTACCTTTGGCTCTATCATGGCAAGATAATCACCATCTTCCAGCATCAGGAATTTTTCAACAGGAAACTGTACGTAGGACTCCATATCACTGATTTCTTTTATTTCCAGCTTGTTGACTGCCGATTCCTTCCCCACATACTCATCAGCCCCATTGGGAGTGATAATCTGTTCATTTTCATAGGTAAGGATGTTCACCCCGTGCTCTTCTGCCATACGGATAATTCTGGAATTGGAAGAAACAGGCAACTCCCTTGCAAAAATCGTTTCCTTGGTTTTGCAGTCAATGATGCGCCCTCCATTAAAAGAAAGAATGTATCCTCCTGACTGATCAAGCTCCAGTTCTCTGGCTAGAGGCATCACACCATAGGTTGGCCGTCCGGAAGCCAGCACAATGACTCCGCCCTTTTGTTTCAATTCAAAAAGTGCCTCTTTTGTATGGGGCGTTATCTCTTTATTTCTGTTGGTCAGGGTCCCATCTAAATCCAGCACAATCATCCGATAATCCATTACAATTCTCCTGCTTCTGTATTTTTTATCAGTCTTCTTCTGATTAAACATTATTCAAGAGTATAACACAAGTTCACTCTTTATTCTATCTCAAAATCAGGAAACAGCCGGAATTGGAATCTCCGGAACTTCATATAATGCCATTAGGTAGAATCAGGAAAGAAGGTTCCATATGAAAAAAGCAATAATCCTGTTTTTGTCAGTTCTCATACTGGCCGCCTCCCTGACAAGCTGCAGAGTCGGGCATCGAAAGTGGATAAGGCCGCTTATGCAGTCACAAAATTTTCAAAGACAAAGTACCTTCCTTTATTCCTATAATAAGATGTATTATTAAGATTTCTATAAAGGAGGATTTATGAGAAAAGCCTATCACTTTTTTCTGGCAGCAATACTGGCCGGGGTATCGCTGCTCGGTCTTGCTGCCTGCGGTTCCAAAACCAAAACGGCAGACTTGACTCCGGTCACATTGAATGAAGTGGCCCATTCTATTTTCTATGCGCCTCAATATGCGGCCATTGAGCTGGGGTATTTTGAAGAGGAGGGCATCAATTTAACTCTGGTCAACGGAGCAGGTGCCGACAAGGTTATGACCGCCTTGATATCCGGTGACGCTGATATCGGATTTATGGGTTCTGAAGCCAGCATCTATACTTATGCAAACGGTGCAGAGGACTACGCCGTAAACTTTGCTCAGCTGACACAGAGGGCCGGAAACTTTCTCGTAGGAAGAGATTCTCAGCCTGAATTTAAATGGTCTGACTTAAAGGGAAAGAAGGTACTTGGAGGAAGAGCTGGCGGAATGCCTCAGATGGTATTTGAGTATATCTTAAAAAAGAACGGCATTGATCCTGCCACAGACTTAACCATTGACCAGAGCATCAACTTTGGTCTCACTGCTGCTGCCTTTACCAGCAATGAGGCGGATTATACCGTAGAATTTGAGCCATTTGCAACCGGACTCGAAAAAGAAGGCGCCGGTCAGGTAATTGCTTCCCTTGGTGTTGATTCCGGTTATGTACCTTATACGGCATATAGCGCAAAGAAAAGCTATATGGAGAAGAATCCGGAAACCATACAGAAGTTTACCAATGCGATTCAAAAAGGCCTGGAATATGTTAATTCCCATTCTTCAGAGGAAATTGCAAAGGTGATTCAGCCCCAGTTTAAAGAAACTGATGCAGCCACTATCGCCACCATCATCGAACGCTACAAATCCCAGGACACATGGAAGGGAGATACTGTGTTTGAGAAAGAAAGCTTTGAGCTTCTGGAAAACATTTTAGAAGAAGCAGGCCAGTTAAAAGAGCGGGTTCCCTATGAGGAACTTGTAATAACCACTTATGCCGAAAAAGCTGCCAAGTAAATCCTGTCTTTTTTAATCCTCCCATCAGTGGTATAATGGAAATTGCAGGGCCGCCTTTACTGCGGTCCTGTAATTTTATACATGATTGGAGCGCCACTTATGAATATTGTACTTTTAGAATCCCTGGGAATTCCTGACAGCCTTTTAAATGAATGTGCAAAACCTTTGATCGAAGCCGGACACTGCTTCACCGCCTATCCCAAAAGCACAGACCCTCAGATTCAGATCCAGCAGGCTGCTGATGCAGATGTAATCATGCTTGCCAACATGCCTTTATCGGGACAGGTTATCTCTGCCTGTGAACATTTAAAATTTATTGATATCGCCTTTACGGGAGTGGATCATGTGGACTTGGATGCAGCAAGAGCAAAAGGAATTAAAGTCAGCAATGCTGCCGGATATTCCACTGAGGCCGTGGCTGAGCTGACTCTGTGCATGATGCTTTCTCTTCTTCGCAACGTGCCCCAGGTGGAGGCCCGGTGCCGGGAAGGAAAGACAAAGGACGGACTTGTAGGATGTGAGCTTATGGGAAAGACAGTAGGTATCATCGGTGCCGGAGCCATTGGCACGAGAGTAGGACAGCTTTGCAACGCCTTTGGCTGCAAGGTCTTAGGCCACAAACGCCGTCTGACAGGAAATGAGCCTTCCTTTATGGAATTTGTCACTCTTGATGAACTGTTATCCCGTTCCGATATCGTCAGCCTTCACTGCCCTTTAAATGAAGATTCCCGACATTTAATTAATGAAGATACTGTTGCAAAGATGAAAAGAGGGGCTTATCTCATCAATGCTGCCAGAGGGCCTGTGGTGGATTCTCAGGCTTTGGCTAAGGCTTTAAATGAGGAATATCTGTCTGGAGCGGGAATTGACGTATTTGAGACAGAACCGCCTCTTGATCCGGCCCACCCCCTGCTTCATAGTAAAAACACCCTGGTCACTCCCCACGTTGCCTTTGCATCTGCCGAGTCCATGGAAATCCGGGCGAGAATCGTATTTGACAACATTTCAAAATGGCTGGAAGGATGCCAGACAAATGTGATCCTTTAATCCTCTTATTTCCCAAAAGAACCTTGACCCAGTTTCAATTATGTTGTAAACTTATTGATGGTCTAACCGAACAGTGCCAACGCCTCCGGGCGTGTGGTACTGTTCTTTTCTAAAGAAAGCTTGAGGTACAAATAATGAAACTGATTTTAAGTTACACATGGAGGTATAAGAAATATCTTCTTCTCAGCCTTTTGGGAGTGGGTGGATTTGTTTTAATTCAGATGGGTGTTCCCACCCTGCTTAAATACATCATCAATGACGCTCTTTTAGGGGATAAGCCGGACCTGCTTTGGAAGCTTGGGCTGCTTATGCTGGTAATCATCATTGTAGGCCTTGGGGGTGAACTCTGTATGGCCTATGCCAATACCCGCATTGCCACCAATGTCATACGGGATATACGCAATGACATGTTTGTTAAGACACAAAAATTTTCCCATATAGAATTTGACCAGTTCAGTGTGTCCTCCCTTATTACAAGCACCACCAGCGACGCCTATCAGATCATGATTTTTGTCCAGTCCATGCTGCGCAGTGCCATTATTACACCTATTATGACTGCCAGCGGCTTTATCTTAATAATGAACAACAATCCTCAGATGTTCCGGATTGTACTGATGGCCCTTCCTCTGCTGTGCGGCGGTGTTTACTTAATCAGCCATACATCCCGTCCTTATTCCGAAGCCCAGCAAAAGGCCCTGGATAAAATAAATTTAAACCTGCGGGAAGGCCTATCAGGCCTTCGGGTTATCCGGGCCTTTGGCAACGAACACTTCCAGGCAGAACGCTTTGACCAGGTAAACCAGGAATATTGCGGAGTTTCCAAGAAAGTATTCCGGATCGTCTCTTTTGCACAACCAGGATTCTATTTGATCTTCAACACCATGATCGTCCTGATACTCTGGGTTGGCAGCCATGCCATCGGGCAGGGTACTTTGGACGTAGGAACCTTAAACGCTTCCATTGATTATGTGTTCCACATCCTGTTTTCCTTCCTGATGCTGGCCGTACTTTTTATCATGTATCCTCGTGCCTCTGTATCAGCCCAGCGAATCAGCCGGGTTTTAGAAAGCACTCCGGCCATTTCGGAAAACCTGGAAAACGGCGTAACTGAAACCAGTGAAAAAGGAACCATCCGGTTTGAAGATGTGACATTTGCCTATGCAGGGTCAGACGAGCCTATTATTAAAAATGTCAGCTTTCATGCAGAGGCCGGACAGACAGTGGCATTTATCGGCAGCACCGGAAGCGGTAAATCCACCTTAATCCAGTTAATTCCCCGAATGTATGATATATCGGAGGGAAAAATACTTGTAGACGGTGTAGATGTACGGGATTACAATATCCACACTCTGCGACAGAGAATCGGGTTTATTCCACAAAAAGCCCAGCTTTTTACCGGAACCATAGCGCAGAACTTAAGACTTGGCCGACTTAATGCCAGCCAGGAGGATTTAGAAAAAGCGGCTGAAATTGCACAGGCCAGGGATTTTATATTACAGAAAGAAGGACGTTATGAGGAAATTCTGAGTGAAGGCGGAAGTAATCTCTCAGGAGGCCAGCGTCAGCGCCTTGCGATTGCCAGGGCCATTGTAAAGAACCCGGAAATCTACATTTTTGACGATTCCTTTTCTGCCCTGGATTATATGACTGACTTACAGCTCCGCACCCGCCTGCGCCAGGAAATTAAAGATGCAACCATTTTGATTGTGGCCCAGCGGATCGGAACCATCCGCCATGCCGATAAAATCATCGTACTGAACGAAGGCCAGGTAATAGCGGAAGGCCGCCATGAAGAACTGCTTCATAGCTGCGGCGTTTACCGGGATATTGCCGTTTCGCAGCTTTCTGAGGAGGAATTGGGATGAACAAGACAAAACTGAAAAAAATAGGCCGTCTCATACAGGTGTGTATGAGTGCCAACAAATACCTGTTTATCTTACCTGTTGTCTTTACGGTATTAGGCAGTATTCTCGGTGCTCTAAACCCATTTCTCATTGGACTTGCCATTACGGAGCTGAGCCGCAACATCAAGGACATGGCAAGCGGGGTACCTGAGGCGGCGGTGAATTACTCTTATATTTCACTTATTTCCGCCGGTCTGGCCATATCAGCTCTTGTGCGGCAGATCATAACCTACCTTGCCAGTTATTTACTGGCAGGAGGCGTCCAAAACAGCTTTAAGGATCTTCGTACCCGCATCAGCCAGAAGATGAACCATCTGCCTGTGTCTTACTTTGACAGCCATCAGCAGGGAGCGGTGCTCAATACAGTGACCAATGATGTAGACACTGTGTCCAATGCGGTGCAGCAAAGTCTTTTAAACATTGTGTATTCCATTACCAGTATCATATCTACCTTTGCCATGATGCTTTATATTTCCCTTCCCTTAGGGCTGCTGTCCATGTTAATGATTCCAACCGCATTTTTTATTTCCCGACATATGATGAAGCGCTCCCAGAGCGAATTTTTAAACATGCAGAACATCCTTGCAGAGTTAAACGGATATATCCAGGAGCGGTATACGGGGTTTGATCTGATAAAGCTTTATAATTCAGAGCAGGATGCCATCAGACAGTTCCAGGAAATCAACGGACGGATGAATAAGGCCGGATTCCGGGCCAACTTTACCTCCTCCCTGATCGCTCCCATTATGGAGCTGCTGATTAATTTCACCTATGTGGCCATGGTGCTGCTGACCGGATATGCAGTGCTGCTCTCGGGCATGGCTTTGGGAAGCATGCAGGCCTTTGTGCAGTATATCTGGATTGTTTATGAGCCTATGGGGCAGTTAACCCAGCTTGCACCGGCAGTACAAAGCGCCACGGCTTCCATGGAACGGATTGTGGACTTTCTGGAGGAGACTGAAGAGAGTCAGGAACAGCGGCGGATTGAAGTCCTTGACACCGACCAGTACAGCGGACTGGTGGAGTTTTCCAACGCCCGTTTTTCCTATACGAAAAACAAGCCTCTCATCAGGGACTTTTCCCTTACAACAAAGCCGGGTGAGAAAATCGCCATTGTTGGAGCCACGGGAGCGGGAAAAACCACCATTATCAACCTGCTGATGCGGTTTTACGATGTGAATGGCGGCGATATCCGCATAGATGGGGAAAGTATTTACGATATGAGCCGAGACGCAGAACGTTCCTTATTTGGCATGGTACTTCAGGATCCATGGCTTTACCACGCTACCATTGCAGAAAATATCCGCTTTGGAAAGCTTGATGCCACCGACGAGGAAGTCATACAGGCCGCCAAAGATGCTAATGTCCACCATTTCATTCAGACAATGCCAGGCGGTTATAACATGATCATTAATGAGGAGGGAAACAATGTTTCTTTGGGGCAGAAGCAGCTTCTGACCATTGCCAGGGCTTTGCTTGCCAATCCCCGCATCCTAATCCTGGACGAGGCCACCAGCAGCGTGGACACCCGTCTGGAAATGTTGATACAGGCGGCCATGAGGCGGGCCATGAAAGGCCGTACCAGCTTCGTTATTGCACACCGCCTTTCCACAATCAAAGATGCAGATCAGATTCTGGTTATGAATAACGGGGACATTGTGGAACAAGGTACCCACCAGGAACTTCTGAATTTAAATGGAACTTACGAAAAATTATATAACAGCCAGTTTGCCGAAGGATAAAATACAAAACACCGGAGGGACCTTTTCAAAGGCCTCCGGTGTTTTTTTGCACTTATTTAGTTATAATATTCTTCAGCCATACCCCTTTTTTCAAAAGCATATATCCTATGGCACATTTAATAAGTTCCGCTGACTGACAGATGAAATAAACCTTGATGGTGGTAATTCCGGCAGCTCTGCTTAAAAAATATGCGGCAGGAATGCTGATAACCCAGACAAATACGCTGTCAAACAAAAAAGTGATCACAGTCTTCCCTCCTGATCGAAGAATAAAATAGCTGGCATGAGTAAAAGCATTCAAAGGCATGCAGACGGCAGAAATCAATATAAAGCCGCTTGCCAGATCCTTTACTTCCTGGCTCGTATTATAAATAGAGGGGAATAATGGAGCAATGACTGCCATAACCACTCCTATCACCAAGCAGCTTGCCACGGAAAAGAAAATCAGCTTTCCTGCGCTGTCCTTTGCTTCCGTCATCTTCCCTGCTCCTAAAAGCTGGCCTACAACTACTGCCACGGAACTGCCCAAAGACATGTATACAATATTAAATATGTTAGAAACAGTGCTGGATATATTCAGTCCAGCAATCACTTCAAGACCTCTTACGGAATAACACTGCATAATGAATGCCATTCCTCCTGCCCACAAAGCTTCGTTGATCATAAGAGGAGCTCCTGTCTGGATGATCTGCTTCATCAGTCTTACAGGAATGAAAAGATTTTTATACGCTCCCTTTGCAAAAAGATTTTCTCCTGCATGGGTATGAACCCAGAAAGCAATAATTCCGCATTCCACATATTTGGCAATCACCGTGGCAATGGCCGCTCCCTGGACCCCCAATACAGGAGCGCCGATTTTCCCGAAAATCAGGATATAATTCAGCCCTCCGTTAACAACTACGGCTGCACTGGAAGCTGCCATAGGAATTATGGTTTTGCCCATCTCTCTGAGGCTGCTGGCATAAGCCTGGGAAATTGCAAAAGGCACCAGTCCGGCCAGTATAATTATCAGATACTGCTTTCCAAAATCTAAAGTATTTTTTATGCTTCCTCCATCTTTTCCTTCATGAAGATATAAAGAAATCAATTCTGTCTGAAAGCTGTACAAAATAAAGATCCCAATAAATGATACAAGAATACAGAATATGATCTTAAAACGAAATGCATTTCTCATTCCTTCATAATCTCCATTCCCGTAAAACTGGGTTCCGAATATGCTGGCTCCTGAAACAATTCCAAAAATACAAAGATTGTACACAAAGATCAACTGATTGACAATGGCAACCCCCGACATCTGCTCCGTTCCCACCTGACCCACCATAATATTATCAAGAAGATTGACAAAATTCGTAATACCGCTCTGTATTATGATAGGAACGGCAAGCAACAATATCATTTTATAAAAATCTTTGTCTCCGATATATCGTTTCATAGCTTCTCCCCTGCTTGTACTTCCTTTTGGCATGATACTCCGGCAAATTATATCACAGTTTCTTCTATCTTTGTATAGAAATCAAGAATAATTTTCTTAATTATACAAAAACATACAAAATATGCGCCTTACTTCCTTATATTTGGCTTGCTATTTTAACAAATTCCAGTTATAGTAAATACCATATTTAAAAAGATGGTATTTTTAACATTCATACAAAGAGGGGAGAATAAAATTATGAATTCAGATACCTTGCAAATCTTAATTGCAATGTCCGCCTATATGGCTGTTGTCATCGGAATAGGTGTTGTATTTGCCCGGAGAGCTAACCAAAGCTCAGAAGACTATTTTCTGGGAGGGCGCAGTCTGGGGCCGTGGGTGGCGGCTATGAGCGCCGAAGCCTCAGATATGTCAGGCTGGCTTCTGATGGGGCTTCCCGGTGTGGCTTACTGGTCAGGCCTTGCCGATGCCACCTGGACAGCTATTGGCCTTGCCGCTGGCACTTACTTAAACTGGCTTATAGTTTCCAAACGGCTGCGTCGCTACAGCATAAAAGCAGGAAATTCTATCACTTTACCGGAATTTTTCTCTAACCGTTTCCGTGAGGAGAAAAAAGTGATTATGACTATATCAGCCCTATTCATATTGATATTCTTTACTGTCTATGCAGCAAGCTGCCTTGTGACCTGCGGAAAACTCTTTTCCACCTTATTTGGTGCTTCTTATGTTTCCATGATGATTCTGGGAGCTGTATTCGTACTGATTTATACCATTTTAGGCGGATTCCTGGCGGAAAGCGCTTCTGATTTTATGCAGGCCATTGTCATGATCATTGCTTTAATCGTAATTGTGGGTACTGGAACATACGCTGCAGGCGGGCTGGAGGCAGTAGTAGAAAATGCCAAAAGTATTCCCGGATTTTTCCAGTTCTTCGGAATAGCCACTCCACAGGTTGATGCAGGCGGCGCCCAGATTATTGAAAATTCCAGTCCATTGTTTGGAGAGGCTGCAAATTACAGCATAATTACTATTTTTTCTTCACTTGCATGGGGACTTGGCTACTTTGGAATGCCTCAGGTTCTACTGCGCTTTATGGCTATTCGTTCTGAGCATGAACTTACGGATTCCCGCCGTATAGCAACCGTATGGGTTCTTATTTCCTTAACTGTTGCCGTGTTTATTGGAATTGTGGGCAGAACCCTGTATCCCACTGGCCTTTCCACTGCTTCAGAGGCTGAGAATGTATTCATTCTCCTCTCCACCAATTTACTTCCTCCTCTTCTCGCAGGTTTTATCATGGCTGGCATTTTGGCTGCCACCATCAGTTCCTCAGATTCCTATTTGTTGATTGCTGCTTCCGCCGTGTCAAAGAACATTTACCAGGGCCTGCTTAAGAAAAATGCCGGAGACAAAGAAATCATGTGGGTTTCCCGTATTACCCTCCTGGTTGTTACAGCCATTGCCATTTTTATCGCGATGGATGAAAACAGCGTTATCTTTACTATCGTATCCTTTGCCTGGGCCGGTTTTGGAGCCACATTCGGCCCTCTGATGCTGTTTTCCCTTTTCTGGAAGCGCATCAACCATACCGGTGCTGTTGCCGGAATGGTGGGAGGCGGCTGTATGGTATTTATCTGGAAGCTTTTAGTCCGCCCTCTGGGCGGAGGCTGGAACATCTACGAACTCCTTCCTGCATTTATCTTCTCCTGCGTTATCATCGTGGCAGTGTCTCTTCTCACTCCGCCGCCTTCTAAGAAGCTGCAGATAGAATTTGAAGAAGTCAGAAAAAAAATATAATAACAGAATGGCTGCAGGCCTACCTGCAGTCATTTTTTTGTTCCTCCCACATAACTCATAATAGGGCTTACTCTGCATATGATAAAATAAATGCTCCGTTCATATCTGGATCGGGAGGCCAAAACCTTGGAAAAAGTTCTGGACAACAATTTTTATGACCTGATTATTAATAATGTCTCCGTTCCCTCCTTTGATACCGGAGATAACATTACCATGCTTAATCTCAGGCACTCCCTGCTTCATATTCCCGTTGGTGACGGAGACCCATGCGTTCTGGGCCGATATCCCTATCACAGCTTTCCAAGCCTGTATACTCCCACCGCCACCATCAGCATTGAGAAATCAGGTATCGGAACCGTCCAGAGAAATCCCTTCTTAAGTCTCCTGGGACGGGGTATTCTCATTGGCATCGTTGACACTGGTATTGATTACAGCCATCCTGCCTTCCTAAATAACGACGGAACCTCCCGTATTCTTTCCATATGGGACCAATCTGTGCAGACAGGCGCACCTCCCAAAGGATTTAACTTTGGTTCTGAATACACAAGGGATTCCATTAACATTGCCTTAAGGTCCGACAATCCTTTATCAACGGTTCCAACTACAGATCCTGTAGGCCATGGAACTGCCGTGGCCAGCATTGCCGCCGGAAGGCCTAATATGGAAATGGACTTCTCCGGCATTGTTCCGGAATCCGAGTTGGTGGTGGTAAAGCTTAAGGAGGCCAAGCAAAGCTTAAAAGCAATTTCCTTTGTACCAGAAGACGCTCTTTGTTACCAGGAATCAGATATTATACTGGGTGTCCGGTACTTAGAGGCCTTTGCCGTTACCATAAGCCGCCCTCTGGTTATCTGCATTGCCCTGGGGAGCAGCGAGGGTGGCCATGACGGAAGCGGTGCCTTGAGCAATTATCTAAACTATTCCGCCAGACTGCCGGGAATTGGAATTTCGGTCTCAGCAGGAAATGAAGGCAACAACCGCAGACATTATTTTAACAATACAACAACCCCTCCTTATTATAATGATTTTGAGCTGAGAGTAGGGGAGGCAGATAAGGTGTTTTTTATGGAAATCTGGCCCTATGCTTTGGCACGGCTTTCCATTGACATCTCCTCTCCCAGCCGGGAATCAACTCAGCAGATATTCCCAGCCATCGGAGAATGCAGGCTTTTCACCTTTATCTTCACTTCCACCAGAATCTGGGTGAATAACTTTATTTTCGAAGAAGAAACCGGGGATCAGCTCATATTACTCCGGTTTCAGGACCCTCTACCCGGGATATGGAGATTCCGACTCAGAAGCATGGAGGAGGAACCGCTTTCCTTTCACACCTGGCTTCCATCCGGGGACTTACTTTCAAATGAAACCTTTTTCTTAAGTTCAAGCCCGGATACCACCATAACCTCCCCAGGAAACGGCATCAACCAGCTTACTGTCACCGCCTACAACCAGTTTAATGACGGCATACTTGCCGAATCCAGCAGGGGCTACACCAGAAGCGGTCTTGTAAAACCCGACATAGCCGCTCCCGGCTATCAGATCCCCTGTGCCCTGCCCGGAAACCGGTATGGCACCTTAACCGGAACCGGTGCTGCTGCTGCCCATGCAGCCGGGGCCATTGCCATGATCCTGGAGTGGGCCATTCCCAGAGGAAACTACACTTCTATGACCGGCTACGATGTCAACAGCCTCATCATCAGAGGGGCAAGGCGAACCAGTTCTTATGTTTATCCCAATAACATATGGGGATATGGGCAGCTGGACATTAACAATCTATTTCAGAGGCTTACCAATATTTAACTGACTTTCTGCATAAGATGTACCATATCTTCCTCAGGCATTATGTCAGGTAAAAACAGGCAGGAGGCTTCATTTTGAATAAAATACTGGACAATAATTATTATGACTTGATCATCAGCAACATTTCGATTACCTCCAATGACACTGGTGACAATATCACACCCTTGACAGAGCGGCATTCTCTTCTTCATGTACCCGGAACAGGCTCAGAACTGTGTGACTTAGGATCCCGCCCCTATCATTACTTCCCTTCCCTCTACACCACAGAATCCACCATAAGTATTGAAAGCTCCGGTATTGGAACCGTCCAGCGGAACCCCTTTTTAAGCCTGTACGGAACAGGAATCCTGGTGGGCATCATTGATACCGGCGTGGACTACCGGCACAAAGCTTTTCGGGCAGCGGGTGGTGCTACCCGGATTTACTCCATATGGGATCAGACAGAGCAGAATGGAACCATTCCCAATGGCCTGACATTTGGAAGTGAATACACGGAAGAAATGATCAATGAAGCTCTGTCATCGGAAAATCCTCTTTCCATTGTTCCTTCTGTAGATGCTAACGGACACGGAACCGCCATAGCAAGTATTTTGGCTGGAAGCCCTGATCTGGATCATGGCTTTTCCGGCGTCGTTCCCCAGGCTCAGCTGGCTGTTGTTAAGCTGAAGGAAGCAAAGGAAAATCTGAAAAACATTTTTTCTATACGGAAGGATGCGGTCTGTTTTTCAGAATCGGATATTCTTTTAGGAGTGAGCTATCTTATGGCTGCAGCAGTCCGGGCGGGCAGGCCCCTGGTCATCTGCATTGCCTTGGGAAGCAGCCAGGGGGGCCATGACGGGAGAGGCGTTTTAAGCAGTTATTTAACCTACATCGTGCAGCTTCCTGGTATCGGTGTTGCTGTATCTGCAGGAAATGAAGGAGATAAGGGAAGGCACTACTTTAACAATACCTCCCTTCCTCCTTATTACCACAACTTTGAATTGAGAATCGGCGAAAGCGACAAGCAGCTCTGGATGGAAATCTGGCCATATGCGCCTGGAAGAATCTCCATCGATATTTCCACGCCAAACAGGGAATCCACCCAGAGAGTCTTTCCCTCTATCAGCGAATGCCGAAGGTTTAACTTTATTTTCACCCAGAGTGTGATCTGGGTCAATAACATCATATTTGAAGAGGAAACGGGAGATCAGCTCATCCTCATCCGGTTTGCCAATCCAATACCCGGAGTCTGGTATCTGCGGACCCAAAGCCTTGAAGATGAACCCTTTTCATTTCACTGCTGGCTGCCCAACGGGGATTTGATTTCAGATGGAACTTTTTTCTTAAATCCAAATCCGGACACTACCATAACCTCTCCCGGAAACGGCTACCAACAGCTTACAGTCACCGCTTATAACCAGTTTAACAACAGCATTCTTCTGGAATGCAGCAGAGGATATACAAGAAATGGCCTTGTAAAACCCGATGTGGCTGCTCCGGGATATCAGATTCCCTGCGCGGTTCCCGGTCCGGGAAATCTTTACGGAACAGCAACAGGAACCGGAGCCGCTTCCGCCCATGCTGCAGGGGTGGTAGCCATGGTAATGGAATGGGCGGTTCCCAGAGGCAATTATCCTTCTATGACAGGAAATAATATTAACCGCCTCATTATAAGAGGGGCAAAGCGCAAGCCTGAGGAAACCTATCCCAATAATATATGGGGATACGGCCAGTTGGATGTAAACCAGCTCTTCGAACGGCTTGCAAACATATGACAAAATGCGCCTTACAAAACCCATAGTCTTGCAAGGCGCATTTCTTTATGATTTTTCACTGCTTCCCGACATCTTAAATCACCCAGAAGTTCTCGTTGCACACAATTCTGCGGTAGGTTTCAAATTTGGACCACTTGTTGTAAAATGCGATTCTGGTCTCCTTTTCCACTGTTTTGTACCCTTGCAAAAATTCCTTAAGCTCCTCTTCTGTCCCAATCTTTAAAGCAAATCCTCTTTCATCAAGAACAGGCAAGCCCCCGTATTGGTAAGAATCAAGGCTTATGATATCCAGAACCTTTCGGCTGCGGATTAAAATAGCGGCGGAATCCTCAGGGGAAATGATATCAAAATAGTCAGGATAATGGAAACTGTCTCCTTCTACTGGAACAGAATCTCCTACACGGTAGGTGATTTCCTTTGTCTTTTGTCTGGATAAAAAAGCATTTTCAAGATTAAAGTAAAATTCCTCAAAAATATATCCTTTAGCCCTGATGGACTCCTTTTGAAAGTAAGGCTTTTCTCCCTCTGTTTCCACCTGTTCCACAACACCACAGGCAGAGGTCATATGAGTGACCCGGTCAATGAGAATCAACTCCCCAAGAGTTTTATTTCTTTTAAATTCATCCACCACGATTTTTTCCGTAAACTCCAGGTCACAAAAAATAATTTCATTTTTTGTAATCTGATCCGCTGGCAAGTGACTTCCTGAGTTAACATCAATTTTGTATTCCACCTTGCTGATAACTGCAGGTATCATCCTGGTCCCCAGCTTGACAAGGTAATCCTTTCCCGATTGCAGCGGTTCGTCGTCCATCCAAAGAAGAGTTGTTTTTACATTTTTTGACACGGGCAGCTCTCCAGTGTCGGAAAGGACACATCCACGGCTCACATCCACTTCCCGGTCAAGCTGGAAGGTGACAGCCTGGCCTGCAAAGGCTTCCGGCAACTCCTTATCCCCCACCAGAATGCTTTTTATGGACGCGGTTTCATTGCTGGGAAGTGTAACCACCTTCTGTCCTACAACTGCTTTCCCGGACTCTATCTGCCCCTGAAACCCGCGAAACTCATGACTTGGACGGCACACCCTCTGTACTGGCATATAAAAACCGGTGCCAGTTTCTGTCTCGGAAACATCCACCTGCTCCAAATAGGTCAGTAAGGCTTCTCCCTGATACCAGAGAATGTTCTCAGATTTTGTTGTCACATTATCCCCTTCCGTTGCACTGACGGGAATGATTTTCACACTCTTAAGAGATAACTCTTCTGTCAGGTCCAGAATATCCTTTTCTATTTCCTGAAAACGTTCCTGGCTATAACCGACTAAGTCCATCTTGTTGACTGCAAATACAAAATGATTGATTCCCATTAAGGAGCAGATCCTGGAATGGCGTCTGGTCTGAACCAGTACGCCCTGCTTTGCATCGATGAGAATGATTGCAAGCTGGGCAAAAGAAGCACCTACAGCCATATTTCTGGTGTACTCTTCATGACCCGGTGTATCGGCAACAATAAAGCTCCGGTTGTCTGTGGTAAAATAACGGTAAGCCACGTCAATGGTGATTCCCTGTTCCCGTTCTGCCATAAGTCCGTCTAAAAGAAGAGAATAGTCAATTTCACCGCCTCTGGACCCCACCTTGCTGTCCAGCAGGAGGGCCTTTTCCTGGTCTGCATATAACAGCTTGGAGTCATATAAAATGTGACCGATAAGCGTGGACTTTCCGTCATCTACGCTGCCGCAGGTGATAAATTTAAGCAATCCATTCATTAGAAATACCCCTCTCTTTTTCTTTTTTCCATACTGGCCGCACCGCCGTCCTTATCAATGACCCGGCTGGTCCGTTCTGATTCCACAGAGCTTAAAGTTTCCTCAATAATTTCATCTAAGGTATCAGCATCGGACAGCACGCCTCCTGAAAGCGGATAACAGCCCAAAGTACGGAAACGGACCTTTTTCAGTTCAGGCACTTCTCCCGGCATTAACTTCATGCGCTCATCATCCACCATGATGATGTCATCGTCCCGATAAACTACGGGACGCTCTGCTGCAAAATATAAGGGAACAATGGGAATGTTCTCCTGCTTGATATACTGCCAGATATCCTTTTCCGTCCAGTTTGAAATGGGAAATACCCGGATGCTCTCTCCCTTGTAAATCTCCGTATTATAAAGCTTCCACATTTCCGGTCTCTGGCTTTTTGGGTCCCAGGCATGGGAGGCGTTTCGGAAAGAGAAAATCCGTTCTTTTGCCCGGCTTTTTTCCTCATCACGCCTTCCGCCTCCAAATGCTGCCGTAAAGCCGTATTTGTTCAAAGCCTGTTTCAAAGCCTGTGTCTTCATAATGTCGGTGTATGCGGAGCCATGGTCAAAGGGATTGATTCCTTTTTCCACTCCTTCTTCGTTTATGTACTCCAGAAGATCAATACCAAGTTCCTTTGCCGTGTTGTCCCGGAAGCTGATCATTTCTTTAAACTTCCAGGTGGTGTTTACATGGAGAAATGGAAAGGGCGGTTTTTCCGGGTAAAACGCCTTTAATGCCAGGTGAAGCATAACAGAGCTGTCTTTTCCTATGGAATAGAGCATTACCGGATTTTCACACTGGGCCGCAACCTCCCTTATAATATAAATTGCCTCTGCTTCAAGCTCATCAAGATGGGATAATTCACTCATAATAATCCTCCTAATACTTATTTGAATTTTTGCTGTTTACATCAATAACCATGACAGTACCATCATTTCTTGTAATATTCCAATGGAGAATATCCCCTTCATAAGAAACGTTCATGGTTCCTCCGTTTCCGCCGATATCAGCCCCTAAGTAAAACTCAATAGCAGCTGCCCTGCATTCCTTGACGCAAGAGACGCATCCCCAGCAGTCCCTGGGATATTTTACAAAGGCTTTGCCTTCTCCTTTTTTTATCAGGCTCCCCGGACAGACGGAAATACACTGAAAACATCCCACACATTTGTTTCCATCAATTCTGATGCTCATACTCCGCCTCCCTCACAATGCTTTTTAAGCTCAGGCTAAGTTCTCCATTTACAAGCTTTGAATTCACATATCCGAAATATTCCTCCCGGGGCTCCCTGTAATCCAGGTTTTCATTAAAGGAATGCCATCTGGTTTCTTTACGGTAAAACAGATGGGCGATTACAGACCGGCACACCTCCAGCCGTTCTCTCAGTTCGTATACGAACATCAACTCATGCATGTCAGAAGCGTTCATATGCTCTGCCAGTTTCAGCAGCCGGGTGATGTTCTCATCAGCCATCTTCAGTTGCTTTTCGTTAAACTGGTAATTAACCGAAATTCCGCCTGCATATTCATCCATAGTCTTTTGCATGGCTTCTTCCAGGGCTTCCTGGGAGAAGCGGGAAAGAGGATTATTTAATATTGTTTCATACTCTTTAATCTTTTCTTTTGCATATTGGCTGACAGCAGCTGGAATCTCTCTGTCAATGTTTTCCTTTCCCAGCTTCCTGATCATATCCATGGCTGCAATCTCTCCCTCAGCAAGAGCTCCGGTCACATACTTCTGAGGACATCCTCCTGCCACATCACCTGCCGCATACAGGCCTTTGACCGTGGTTTCCCTGCTGGTATTGACCCAGTAGCCGCTGGCCGTGTGTCCGCCTACAATATATGGCTCTGTTCCTGCTATTTCCACATCGTCTTCGCCTGGATTTTTTCCGCTTTCAATCCACCTCAAGGTCTGGCTGGGAGCCATATTTAAATAGGCTCTTAAAAGTTCTTCATCCTTTTCCCGGCTGATTCCTTTGGTCTGAAGATAACACGGCCCGTTTCCAAGCTGGTTTTCCTTTACGGTTCCATAAACCCTCTCACTTGTGGTAAGACCGTACTTTTCCTCATAAACCTCTCCCCTGGAATTGACCTGTTTTGCCCCTACCCCCTGGGCAATTGTTCCGGTGGGGGCAATGGTATCTTTGCACCGCAGGGCAATGAAGCGCATTTCAAAAGAAGTCATCTCTGCTCCCCCGCGGATTCCCATGGCATAACCTGCTCCGGTGTTAAAAGGAGGATACCACATCTTATGGCGTGAAAAACCCGGATTATTGGGCTTATACAGGCCGGCTGCTCCTCCGGTTGATACTAAAACTGCTCTGGCCCGGATTTCATAGGCTGTATTTTCTGTCATATGAAAACCTACGGCTCCTTCCACCCGGTTGTCATGAACCAGCAAATCTGTTATATTCACATTGTTTAAAACCGTCACATTCTTTGCAGCATGGACGGCCTTTGCCAGTATTGGCTTGAAATTTTCACCGTTGATTTTTATGTTCCGGTTTCCTCTTGCAGCATATCTTCCTTTTTCATCTTTTAATATCACCAGCCCCAGCTTTTCCATCTCAGCAGTCACCTGGTTAAACCGCTCTGCCGCTGATAAAAGCAAATCATGTCTGACAATTCCCCCTGCATCCTTTGCTGCATAGTCCGCATAATCCTGAGGGGTTCTTCCCTCTACGATGTATGCGTTAATGGCGTTGACACCGGCTGCAAGACAGCCGCTTCTTTTTATATTGGCTTTCTCAGCAATGACCACCTTTAAATCTGAATTCCTGCTGAGTGTCAGAGCTCCGTAGCAGCCTGCTGTACCGCCTCCTATGATGAGCACATCTGCGGTGATAATCTCATGTATTATTTTTTCACTCATATTCAGTCCCCTGCTTTCAAACCCTGTTGATTTTATGTATTGTTATTTTATCCCTATTAACATAGTTTGTCAATATGTTTATATGTTATTCCTGAAAAAGTTATGAATCAATAGAAACATATCATAAAAAGAGCAGACCACACATTTCTGTATAATCCACTCTTAATTATTCCTGATATTTATTTTGTACTGCTATTTTACTTCGTAAACACTGTCAAATAAACCACCATCTACAAAATGCTTTTTCATGGTTTCACTCCAACCCCCAAAGTGGCCGATATCTGTCAAATTAACATTTGTGATAATCCATTTTCCGTCAGTGGGAAGCTCTGTAATTGTATTGGTTTCTGCTGCATATTTATAGCTGTTCAAAATATCCTGATTTGATGGGCGGTAAAAATTTGCTGCTTCAAGCTTCTGTGCTTCGTCGGAATACAGATAACTTAAGTACTCTGTTGCAACATCCCTCGTTCCACGCTTATCTACAATCTCATCTACGATTGCAACTGTTGGCTGGCAAAGAATCGATACGGATGGAACAACAATTTCATAGGAACCCGGATCTTCCTTCAGGGACAGAAACGCCTCGTTTTCCCATGCAAGAAGTACATCTCCCTGTCCGTTCTCCGTAAAGGTTGTTGTTGACCCTCTTGCCCCAGAGTCAAGTACCAGAACATTTGAATATAACTTCTTGATATTTTCAGTAATCTCATTCTCAGCCAATCCTTGATTTTCAAAGTAATACCATGCTGCAAGGTAGTTCCACCTTGCACCGCCTGAGGTTTTCGGGTTTGGAGTAATGACTCCTACTCCCTCTTCCAATAAATCATCCCAATCCTGAATGTTTTTTGGATTTCCTTTTCTTACCAGAAAAACAATTGTCGATGTATATGGTGAACTGTCTAAATCAAATTCGCTTGTATAACCAGGTTCAATTAAACCCGCATTTACAACAGCATCTATGTCGCCTTCAAGTGCTAAGGTAACCACATCTGCTTCAAGTCCATTGGCAACCTCAAGTGCCTGTTTACCAGATCCGCCGTGAGACTGAACAATATCTACTTCCTGCCCTGTCTTGTCTTTCCAGTATTCTGCAAATAATTCATTATAGAAGGTGTACAGTTCCCTGGTGGGATCATAGGATACGTTGGTAATCTCAACCGCTTCCTGCTTATTTGCTTCCGTTACTTTTGTTCCTGCTGAAGCCGTTGTATTCTCTGGTGTATTTTTTGATGCCCCGCAGCCGGCAAGGCTGAAACTCAATACTCCAATGATTAATGCTGATATTAAATTTTTTTTCATAAACTTCTCCTCTTTATTTTGTATATTGGGTTTTTGTTAAATGAATGTTAACAAATTTTTCTTTTTGTTTCAAACCACAAATCTGAAAACGTATTCATTTATCCCCAAAACACCTGTTAAAACAGCCTCTTTTTCCAATATTTCAAAGGTTATTTCACTACAAAAACAAGTTTTATGAAATCGTTATCAGCCGCTGACCTTCCGGAAAACCTTTCAATTAAATAACTACTGATTCCTCGGCCTCAATATTTGCATTCCAGACAGGCCGGACAAAACCAGCATCTTCATATGTAAACGCACGGAAGACACAGACATTCACTTTTTCTCCTTTTACAATGGGAACCGCTTCGATCTGCCGTGTTCCCTTCAGTACATTATCATTGACTCTCACGGTCAGTTCGATTTCTTTTCCTCTGAATAAAATCCTATCAATGATACCCTCTTCTACCGAAGAACTGTACTTCACACGTTCCGACAGTTTAGTGACTGCAATATTTTCGGGCCGTAGGATTGCATGAGTGGAATCTGCCAGCTGCTCAAATCCCTTCAGCTGGTTAATCTGGCCAATCTTCGTTGGCTGTCCCATAAACTCAGCAGCAAAAGCTGTCCTTGGATTACGGTAGATTTCCTGAGGAGAACCGATCTGCTCCACCCTTCCCATATTTGTTATGATGATTTCATCTGCTACTTCAATTGCTTCTTCCTGGTCATGAGTAACGAAAATACTGGTTATCCCCACCTTATCAATCATCTCACGAAGCCAGCTCCGTAACTCCTGTCTTACTTTCGCATCAATGGCTGCAAAAGGTTCATCAAGCAGCAAAACAGCCGGATTGGGAGCAAGTGCTCTTGCAAATGCAACTCTTTGACGCTGACCGCCTGATAATTGGTTGGGATATCTTTTTTCTAATCCCTTTAAACCAACTAATTCTATCAATTCTTCTACACGGGCCTTAATTTCTCCCTTTTCCCATTTATTTACTTTGAGTCCGAACGCAATGTTATCATACACTGTCTTATAGCGAAACAGGGCATAATTTTGGAATACAAATCCAATTCCGCGCTTACTTGCCTCCACATCATTAACCAGTTTACCATCAATGTAGATGTCTCCGGAGTCAGCAGTTTCAAGACCTGCGATCATCCGGAGTATGGTAGTTTTTCCGCTTCCGCTGGGGCCTAAGAGTGCTACTAGTCTTCCTTTTTTTATTTCAAAACTAACATCATCTGAGGCTTTGTATTGTCCAAAAAACTTGTTAATATTACTCAGCTTAATATAATTTTCATTCTGGTTTTCCATTTTCAATACTTCCCTTCCCTTTACTTTCCAATATACTGCGCAAAATCAAAATAACAACGGCCATAAACACAAGAATCGCTGACACCGCAAAGGCCCCCGTAAAATCATAGCCTTGATAAAGCAGTTCGATATATAACGGCATTGTGTTTGTTTTTCCTCTAAGGTGCCCGGATAAAACAGACACAGCCCCAAATTCTCCCATTGCTCTTGCTGCACAGAGGACGATTCCATACAGTAAAGCCCATTTGATATGAGGCAGGGTAATTTCAAAAAAAATGGTAAACCCATTTGCTCCCATTAAAGCTGCCGCTTCTTCTTCATCCGTACCAATTGAATTCAAAACAGGGATGATTTCTCTGGAAACAAACGGAAATGTAACAAAAATGGTTGCCAGTACAATGCCAGGAACTGCAAATATAATAGTAATATTAGCCTCCTGCAGAAGTGGATATAAAAAACTTTGCCGCCCAAAGGTCAACACATAGATTAAACCGGCAATAATGGGAGATACCGTAAGGGGCAGATCAATTAAAGTTGAAACTACTTTTTTTCCATAAAACTGGAATCGTGTGATACTCCATGATGCAAACAGTCCGAATACTATATTAATACCCAGAGTAATCAGTGTTACCTTTACAGTCAGCCAAATTGCCTTAAGAGCATATTTGTCTTTTACGGTATGGCTGAATGCTGATATTCCTTCACTGAATGCTGTGGACATTACATAGATAAGCGGCAGGATTAACATTGTCACTAGAAATAAAACACTAATTCCGATAAAAATCCATTTGACTGGTCCGCTGTTTTTTCTAATCTCCATAATTGCTTCTCCTTGTTTATATCTTATGAGATACCACTGATAATTTTTGAGGTTCTGCTTTGCAATAACGCATTCACAAACAAAATAATAAACGCCACAAGTAGCATGACAAGAGCAATTGAGGTAGCACTGGCATAATCATATTCCTGTAATTCAGACATAATCATAAGCGGGGCAATTTCGGTCTTATACGGCTGATTCCCTGCAATAAAAACAACGCTGCCATATTCGCCTAAGCCTCTTGCAAAAGATAAGGTAAAACCGCCGATCAACGCCGGGAGAATTTCCGGGAAAATCACGTGCATCATGGTCTGCCTCGGATTAGCACCCAAAATATTGGCAGCTTCCTCGTACTGTATGTCAATCTTCTCCAACACTGGCTGCACAGCTCTTACAACAAATGGAATACCAATAAACACTAAAGCAACGGTTATACCGATCCTTGTGTATGCAATTTTAATGCCAAATCCATCAAAAATGCTTCCAATCCAACCATTTGCAGTCGTTAAGTGAGTAAGTGAAATACCTGCTACTGCCGTTGGCAGAGCAAAAGGCAGTTCAATAATTCCATTCATGATTTTTTTACCCGGAAACTCATAGCGAACCAATACCCATGCCATAATCATCCCCATAACCGCATCAATAACTGCTGCGATAAAAGCTGTCTTAAAACTCACATAATAGCTGGACAAAACCCTTGGTCTTGTAATTACCTGGACAAACTCCCCAAAGGATAAATTTGCAGAAAAAATCACCAGAGAGCAAAGCGGAATTAATACGATAAATCCCAGCATACTGACTGTAATTCCAAGTGATATTCCAAATCCCGGTATTACCCTTTTCTTCTTTCTTTTCTTTGCTGCTTTTTTCATTTCACCGGCTCCTCAATGTTATACTTTTTGTTTCTACGCTAAATACTATAATCACTCCAATAGCTCTCTCCTACGGGCACACAGCTGTTACGGATCATCAGCTTTCCTTCCAGTTCTATTCGAATTACTCCCTTATGTCCTCCCTTAATCCGGTCCAGCAAAAGATACAATGCAAACCTGCCCATATCTTCCTTTGGAAGATTTACAGTCGTAAGCATAGGTTTTGTATCCTGTGCACATTCAATGTCATCACTGGAAATAACAGATGGCACGAAATACCGCTTCTTATTTTTCTGCAGACACTTAAGCATTCCTACCGCAGTAATATCATTGGCACAGTAAATTCCTGTTGGACAACGGTCTGACTGCAGCCACCGCTGCATACATTCATAGCCTTCTCTTTCCGTTTGTTCGGTTTCAATTACATAATCCGGTTCTATTCTGATGTTATTTTTACTTAAAGTATGTATATACCCCTGATATCTGGCTTCCTCATGACAGTTCCCCACATATCCGATTTTACGATGTCCCAGACTGATCAGATGTCCTACTGCCGTGACTGCTATTTTATATCCATCGCACAGTATCTCATCTATTTCATAATTTGTAGAATTCCGATTGACAGAAACAAGATTGGGATATGCTGCCCGCAATCTTAAAAGTGCATCTTTATTACATTTTCCAATTATAATCAACCCGTCACATGTTTCTCCTGCCTCTTCCTTCATCTTTCCTATCACATTATCCCAGTTCATAATCCTGTTATCGCAGCTGTCAGAAAAAACCGGCATGTACAATACGCTGGATAAAATACAAAAATTCCTGTGGATCTCACTTTCAATCACGTGTAATAGTTCTGTATAAAAAGGGTCAGTGCCTCCCTGATTGGTTCTGGTTACGATTACCTGAATATAATGTGTTTTTTCCCACGCGTTTACCTGTCCCTTTTTCAAATTCCGGGCAGACTCATTGGGCGTATAATTCAAATCCATGGCAATCTTCCATATTTTATCCCGGAGCTCCGGAGAAGAGCATTTATAATTAGGGGTATTCAATACCCTGGAAACAGTAGCCGGGGATACTCCTGCTTTTTCTGCAATTTGTTTAATGGACAAGGAATCACCTCCTCCCAATTTCAATAATTTTGCTTACATATAAACATACTTAATAAATATGTTTATATGGTAGTGAGTTTAACATTATTCCTATTAAATGTCAACAGAACATGTATATATTTGAAAATCAATTCTAGCTTTTATTATTTATTTCCTATTTACATATAAATAATATATGTTATTGTATTTTTCAATGGTATGTGATAAAATTCTTTTATATTACATACATTTCCTTAATGTTTATATGTATTATCCAGGAGGTTTTTATGTCCATTAAAACATTAATAATTTTTGTTACCGTATACAAAGAGGAAAGCGTTACTGCTGCAGCGAAAAAGCTGGAATTAAGCCAACCTGCGGTCAGTGCTGCCATTAAGGAGCTGGAAAACCAATACCATGTCAGACTCTTTGAACGCATGGGCCGGGGCATACAAAAGACAAATGAAGCCCATCATTTATATGAATATGCCTCCCACATAACAGCCCTTTATCAGGAAATGGACAGTGACTTTAAAAAACAAAAACGGCCTTCTCCCCTGCGGATCGGCTCCAGCATCAGCATAGGAACCTGTCTGATGCCCGGATACATAAAAACTTACATGGAAACCTTTCATGCTCCCATGCCCTATATAAAGATCGACAGCTCAGACATAATTGAAAAAATGCTGCTGGAAAACAATCTGGATCTGGCTTTAATTGAAGGCTCTATCCACTCCGATAAGATCATGGCAGAACCTTTCACAAATGACAGGCTGGTTCTGGTCTGCAGTCCCCTGAACCCTCTGGCTTCTAAAGGAATGGTGACCCTTGAAGATTTGAGGGAGGAAGCCTTTCTCCTGAGGGAAAGAAACAGCGGAACCAGAGAACTGGCAGAATCCACCCTTATGGTACGGGACTTTATCTTAAAGCCTGCGCTGGAAAGCACCAGCACAACGGCTATTATCAACGGGGTTATGGCTAACCTGGGAATCTCTATCCTTCCCGAGAGGATGTTGACAGAATTTATCCGCAGCAGCAGCCTGATTCCATTAAAGATAAAAGGAGTCGAATTTAAACGGGAGTACCGCATCATCTATCACCAGAACAAATACTTAAATCCCGATATCATCAATTTTATTGAATTAATAAAATAATCAAGCGCCAAAAGCAGAAAAAAGCTTTTGGCGCTTGATTTCATTAAATTACTTTTATTTCATTTCTGCTTACGTTTTTATCCTTATCAATATGAAACGAATTGAGAACCGGATTTTCTTCCTCCATCAGCGACAGAATCATATATTCACTGGCAGAATCATGAGCAAGACGTTTGTCCTCCTCTGATGGTCTGGATGGGGTTTCCGGGTGAGAGTGGAAATTGCCCAGCAGCTCCAGATTGTTTTTACGGGCATCCTTTACCGCAGCAAACTGCTCTCTTGGGTCCATGGTAAAATGTTCTCTGCTCTCATCTACATTGGAGAGAAGATACACCTTTTCAATGGTTTTGACCTCTCCGTCTCTGCGGCCTGCAATCAGGCCGCAGGCCTCATTGGGAAGCCCTTCCTGACAATGCTTTAACAGCTTATCATAATCATCTTTTTTCAGTATCAGCATATGACCCCCATTTCTACAGCTTCAATTCACATTCTGCCTGCTCATAATCAATGAGTTCAGTAATTTCCGGGTTTTTTCCGCACACGGCACAGTGCTGGTCAGCAGGAAGCTTTACGGTCCTAAACTGCATGCTTAAGGCATCATAGGTCAGCAGTCTGCCTGTCAGTAAATCACCTTTTCCGATGATGTATTTCACTGCTTCCATGGCCTGAAGACTTCCGATCACGCCTCCCATGGCTCCGATCACCCCGGCCTGTTTACAGGTGGGAACCGCATCCTTTGGAGGCGGATTTTTAAATACACATCGGTAACAGGGGCCTTTTCCAGGAACATAGGTCATAAGCTGCCCCTGAAACCTGATAATTCCTGCATGGGAAAAAGGTTTTTCTGCCATGACACATGCATCATTGATCAGGAATTTGGCTGGAAAATTATCGGTTCCATCAATAACAAAGTCATAATCCTTTATTAAATCCAGAATATTCTCAGACGTAACAAAGGTGCGGTATGTATGAACCGTAACCTCCGGATTAATGGCTTCCATAGTTTCTGCAGCAGACTTCACTTTTGCTTTTCCGATGTCTGCAGTGGTGTGAATAATCTGGCGCTGGAGATTTGATAAATCCACCTCATCTGCATCGGCAATTCCAATAGTTCCCACTCCTGCTGCCGCCAGATACATGGCTGCCGGAGCTCCAAGTCCACCGGCTCCGATAATCAGCACCCTGGATTCCAAAAGCTTCTTCTGTCCCTTGACTCCCACTTCCTTTAAAATGATATGACGGGAGTACCGCTCCAGTTGTTCGTTGGTAAATGCCATTAAAAAGCTCCTCCTCCCATGAAATATAAAAATTCCACTTCATCGCCGCTTTTTAAGACTGTTAATTCAAACCGGCCTCTCTCCAGGAACTCATCATTTAACGTAACAGTCACATACTCCGAATTTTCCACTTCTTCAATACGAATTAAGTCTGCTATTGTAATTCCGTCTTCAAATTCCTTTTTATTTCCAGCTACCGTAATATTCATTTCAATTCCTCCAATTTGCTCAATTAATCTTCAACTTTTTGAACCACCAGTGTATAAGTATCATCTTCATTGGGGGACAGCTTTAAAATTTTATGCCCCTCTTCCTTAATGCTCCTTGGGACATTCTGTACCGCTTCCCCGTCATTTAAACGAATGGAAAGAATCTGCCCATCATCCAATTCCTCCAGTGCAACCTTAGCTTTTACAAAGGTTACAGGACAAACCACATCCGTAATGTCAACCGTGTCATCAATCTTATAATCAGCCATAGTATGCCTCCTCCATTTTCTTAATAAATCTCTCTTCCCCCACACGGTCTATGGTAAATTTAAACCGTTCCCCTGATTTTCCGTGTTCATCAAAAAAGCCAATGGCAGCATCGGTCACCCGAAAAAGCTGTTCCTCTGAAGTCACAAGGGGGAGAGGGGAAAATCCCTTACTGATGTAGTTTCCGAAAAGACCTCCAAAGGAAAGGATATAGCCGGGTTTCATATCCCACGCATCAGTAGGACATGACTTGGCACATCTTCCGCAGTCATTGCAGTTTTGGTAGTCTACAGCAACGATTTTATCCTTGATGGTAATGGCTTTTGTCCTGCACACTTTTTCACAGACTCCGCAGTAAATGCATTTGTCAGGAATCCAGTCCACATGAAGTGCACCTTTAATACCCACATCATTTTCCTCTGCCTTGAGACAGTTGTTCTGGCAGCCTGTTACACCAAATTTAAATTTGTGAGGAAGCTCCCGGCCGAAATACTTTTCATTCAGTTTCACTGCAATGTCATATGTATCCACATTTCCGCCGGGGCAGACCTGATCTCCCTGACAAGCAGTTATGGTCCTCACCCTGGGGCCGCAGATTCCGGGCCTGCATCCGCCCTCTGCCAAATCAGCCTTTACCTCCTCCACATCATCCAGCTTGATAAAGGGAATTTCCACGCTTTGCCTCGACGTAAGGTGAACATGCCCGTCTCCGTACTTTTCGGCTACCTCTGCAATGGTCTTTAGATTTTCAGCGGTTAAGCTTCCTCCCACCACCTGGATTCTCAAAGAAAAATTGTTTTTCTGCTTCTGGCGCATAAATCCGCCCTTTTTTAGAGTACTGTAATCCACTTTGCTCATATATCATTCTCCCTTTATGGCCTGCTTAAAATCTGCCATTAAATCTTCTACTTCTTCAATACCTACACTGATCCTGATTAAATCATCAAATACTCCTGACCCAGCTTTTTCCTCAGGTGTACAAAATAGACTGATGGTGGAAGCCGGATGTATGACCAGGGTTTTCGTGTCACCTACATTGGATACCAGAACAGGAATGGTCAGCCGGTTCATAATCTGGAAGGCGCGTTCCCTAGAGCCTGCCCTTAAAGTAATAATACCGCCGAATCCACCGCTGAACTGCCTGCCGGCTAAATGGTAGTAAGGACTTTCCGGAAGTCCAGGGTAATTGATGTCAATTTCCGGATCCAGCTGCTGGAGGTATAATGCCAGAGCCAGAGCATTTTTACAGTGACGCTCCATTCTAAGCCCTAGGGTTTCCAGTCCCAGACAGTTGAGAAAAGCGTTCTGGGGAGAAAGGCAGGCCCCCATGTTGCGGAATAATCCCTTTCTCAGTTTTGCAATATATGCCATCTTCCCAAGCTTGATGTAATCCGTCATTCCCGGATACATTTCTTTTGTCCATCGGTAGGTTCCTCCATCGGTCAGAATGCCGCTGATGGCATCGCTGTTTCCATTTATGTACTTGGAGGAAGAATTAACAACAATATCCGCTCCCAAAGCAAGGGTTCTCACAAGGTAAGGTGTTGCTGTTGTGTTATCCATGATCAGAGGCAGATTATGACTATGAACTGTATCTGACAAAGCAGATATATCCGTTACATCCAGCTTAGGATTTCCAATGGTTTCTGCAAAAACCAAACGGGTCCGTTGATTGATTTCCTTCTCGAAAGCCTCCGGAGAATTCTCTCCGACATACCGGGTTTTGATTCCAAAGGCTTCAAAATCACGGAATAAGTCAATGGTTCCTCCGTACAGACCGGGAGCTGCAACGATTTCATCTCCGGCCTGCAATATATTTAAGAACGCATTGGACAAGGCTGCCATGCCGGAGGCACATGCCACACTTCCAATTCCTCCCTCCAGCATCGTTACTTTTTTTTCAAAAGCTTCAATGGTGGGATTGTTGATTCTCGTATAGGAATAACCGAATGCCTTATTTTCGAAAATCCTCTCCAGCTGTTCTGCGCTTTCATGGCAAAATGCGCTGGACTGGTAAATCGGAACCAGTGTAGAACCAGTAGACGGGTCTTTGCCTCCTGCATCATGTAAAAGAGCCGTATTAAAACCAAAACTTTTCATCTCTGTCTCCCATCTTTTGTCTTATGACTTTTTTATCTATTTATTCTGATTTATATTTCTATATTACTTTTCCAAACATACTTTGTCAATATGTTTATATGTATGAAATTAAAATATACAAAATAAAAATGACTCAAACCGGCTGTATCTGATGGTCAGCCAGTTTGAATCATTTTATATTTTGCTCCTGTTATCCCCTTGGGATTTCTTCGTATGGTACCTCTTCCAATCTGGCATTGATCACTTCCTGCAGCATTGGTATGGATGGAGCCGCCCCTGCCTTTGAGACAGCCAATGCAGCTGCTGCTGAGGCAATTCTCAAGCACTCCGCTGCTTTCAGCCCTTTCAGCACGCCTGCCAGAAAAAAGCCCGTAAACGTATCTCCCGCCGCAGTTGTATCCACGGCAGCTACCTTAAAAATTCCATGTTGGTAATACTGTCTGTCTTTGCTGTATACAACTCCGTTGCTTCCCAATGTTAAAACAACATGTCTTCCGGGGTATTTTAACTGCATCTCTTCAAGAATCTCTTGGGGTTGGTCTTTTCCGGTTAACGCTCTTCCTTCAATTTCATTTAAAATGAACCATGTTACCAATTCCAAGGGCATATCCAGCAATCTGTCATCAATGGGTGAAGGGTTTAAAGCGATACGGATACCTTTTTGGGAGGCCTGCTTCAATATATATTCCATACCGCTGATTTCATTTTGCAGCAATAAAATATCATCAGGTCCGGCATAATCCAAAACTTCATCAATGAAGGCTTCTGTAATACATTGATTTGCTCCTCCATATAAGAGAATTCCATTTTCACCATCCTCATCCACCTGAATAACCGCATGGCCGCTTGGCCCATTGATGGTTCGGACAAAGCGGGTATCAACGCCCCGGAATTCCAGGTAATTCTTCAGAATCACTCCATCATCGCCAATCATACCTGCATGAAAAACAAATGCTCCGGCAGATGCAAGGGCAACCGACTGATTTAGCCCTTTTCCTCCCACATAGGTTTCCATATTCTTTGATGCAATTGTCTCACCCGGATTTATAAAATGTGCAACTTCATATACGCGATCAATATTCATTGAACCAATATTTATAATCTTCATAATAATTCTCCTGTGAAAAACAGGCTGTCAGGCCGTCTGTGCTTAGTTAGTATACAATTCCTTTTCCTGCTAAACTCAAGGCAAAACTATGAGCTGCAATTTCGGATAAACACCGCAGCCCTGTATTCCATTTAAAAGGACCAAACGAAAAAACTGTAATCTGACGCTGTTTATAGGTGATACCGATTTCAGACTCACTGCATTCAAGGTGGTGAAAGATTTCATGGGCCAAAAATAATTGCCGAATATCCTGATACTCACAAGTCAGCAGATTGCTGTATTCTATACGGATGAATTTATCCTCAATTGTATTTTTAAAAAGAACGATTTTTTTCCCCGCTGTATGATACTCACTATAATAAAAGCCCGGGCCATCTATATCTTCCACCGTCAGACCAAGGGTTTGAGCAAGCTGCACCGGCGAAATTCTTTTATACTTCCCGGAACAATCCTCTGCAACCTTTTTCCCTTTGTACCAGGCAAACTCACCGTACTCGCGCAGCTTTTCTGGGGTAGTAAATCTTCGCTGAGCCTCTCGTCCGATCATACTTTCGATTAAATCATTTTTATCCATCAGAACAGGATTCAAAAAAAGTCTCCTTTCTATTTACTGCAGGTAAGTGCATAAATATCCATGTCATTATTACCTAATCCTTCTAATTCCGCACTGGCCAGAGATATAACCTGTGAAGAACTGATCAGGCCCGAAAGACTTCGTATCTGTTTTCCGTAGATCAGGAATAAATCAGGGACCTCCACTCCTCCATCTGTATACTTGGTAGAATCTGAAATTGCCCGTTCCAGATCTTTCCTGGATTTTTCCAACCGAATCTTTGTCACCGTTCCGTAAGGTTTCTGCAGGCGGACAACGCCTTCTTCATCCACAACCCGGATAGGGCTCTTTGTCTTTTTTAATAACCCTAAAAAGCTTTTGGTAACAATCTTCCCTTCCATAATGTACAATTTTCCGGTATCTGCTAAAGTAGTGACCTGATCCGTTGATATCTCAAGCTGCTTTGCAACCTGTTCTTTGATTTCCTGTTCCGATTTTGCCTGACTCATCAAGTCTTTTGTTCTCAGTTCTGTCGAGCCCGTTGCAATTGCTCTGACCAGATTACGGGAAGAATCCACTTCAACATTTACCTCTATGGAATCCGGCTGAGCTCCTGAATTAATAGCAGCATTAAACGCTTCTCGCTTAATCGAAAGAATGTCCTCATCCCTCGGATTCAGTACCGTTCTTTCAACCATATCTCGAACCATTGCCAGCGCAACACCGATGGGCGAAATGACCTCAGCATTTTTTGCGATTCGGCCTTCCATGCCCATTGTTTCTGCCAGATGGGGAACAATCGATGCCGCTCCGCCTCCGCCTCCTACTAATGCAGTATATTTTCTTTCCAGCTTGTAACTATCTATCAATTCATTTAATACAACTTCATTTTTCTTTGAAGCCTTCTCCATAATCTGTCTGGCTAATTCTTCTGGGGTGATTCCCAGACGGTCTGAAAAAACTTTAAGTCCCTTTTCTGCAGATTCTTTATTTCCATAACTATAATGATCTGGCTGAATATATCCTAAATAATTAGCTGCACAAGATACTGTGATTGTAAATTCTTTGCCATTGGAGCATTTAATTGCAGCATAATCATCAGGATCTCCCGGTCTGGGTGTAAAGTAAACCGGTTCCGGATCCGCGATATCATCAGGATCCGCAAAACATACATATGCTAAATTTGCAATGTGGGCACTGCGCGGTCCTACATCCACCACCTTTTTTGAATCAATCCTGACCATACTGCCCCCGGCAATACCAACGGTATGTACATCCAGGGAATTAACATAAGTTTTATGCCCTCCTACTTCCGCATACTTTATCATAACCTGCCCGTCACGAATTACAGAAATATCAGTGCTTGTTCCCCCAACCTCAAGAAAGATTCCGTTGGATATCTTTTCATACATCAAAGCTCCTGCAACGCCGGCAGCGGGACCTGATAACATGGTAAGTACAGGACGTTTTTTTACCTCCTGAACATCCATGACGCCGCCGTCACATCGCATGATCATCAGAGGTTTTGTAATTCCTGATTTATGTACACTTGATTCCGTCATGTTGGCGGTTTCAATCATTTTAGGAAGAATGCTTGCGTTAATGGCTGCTGTCCTGGTTCTGATCTTCAAACCATACAGCTTAGAAATCTCATGGCTTCCAGTAGCTGATAGATTCTGACTCAGGCATTCATCCACTACTGCTATTTCTCCTGACGGATCGTCAACAGAGAATGCCCCACTGGCTACAATGACCTGGACATCTTTATTTAATAAGCTCCTGACAGCCTCTTTTATTAATTTTTTATGGTCTGGTTTGCCAATATCCACATATTCGCTCTCCGTATATAAAAACTTATCTTTAGCAAGTTCAATATTCCCAATGACAGTGTCAGCTTTTGCCTTTATGGCTTCACCGCCCGTGCCTACTCCCACAATCCCCACCTTAGCCACATCCCCCTCCAGAAGTGCATTGGTAGCCTGGGTCGTGCCATGGGCAATAAACATAACCTCCTCCGGAGAAATAGAGTATTTTTCCATGATCTCCTGTATTGCCAGCACAATTCCCCTTGCCACCCCCTCCTGGCCGGTATGGGTCGTTGGTAATTTTAAGTATCCAATCAATTCAAATGTATCATTATCTATTGCAACTGCATCTGTAAATGTTCCCCCCACATCAATCCCAATACGTACTCTCATTATACTCACCACTTTCTTAATTTTATCCGAGAGGAGTGCTGCACCAATCCTCACTTAAGCTTACTTCCACATGAATGTCGCTAAAATGCCTACAGCCCCAACTGCTAATCCGCATGTTATCCAAACATAGAAAAAAACTTTTTTAAGAAGAGTCAGTGTATCGGTGCCAACATAATTTGCCAGCCATACATTATGTGAATTGGTAGGATCACCAATTACCTGCATGCGCTCACATGCAATAAAACAGCATAAAACTACAGGTACAGGTACAATTTTCATTGCAGCTACCAGTGTTGCTATTCCTGCGCCAATCCCCCACACATTTAAGGGTCCCCGATAAAGTGCTAACGGCGATAATACGGCAAAGAATATAAGGAAAAACAGCAATTGGCCCGGAAATACCTTACGAAGGGAATCACTGATGACACTTTGTACGACTTCATGTGTGAGGGCTTTTGACAGCATACCAATAACAATCATTGATAAAACACCTAAAGCGCCGTCATTGACACCATCAATTGCAGACTTTGTCGTAAGTCCCAGCATTCTGGACAAACTTACACTCCGATTTTTCTTTCTTCCAAACACCAGAACAGTAAAGAAGCACCAGGCAATTCCTGCAAAAAGAGCCGGAATAATGGGAACGGAAAGGCCTATAACCAAAATGATGGGAATAACAGGAGTGAATAAAGACAAAACTGGTGCTTTGGGGAAGTCTAAATCCGGTGCCTCATGCTGAGCTGTTTCTGCTGCCCATGCAAATTTAACCCCATTTCGTTTAAACTCCGCAAGGATAAAAATTAATGTCATCAGGCCTGTGATTACACATAATAGTATGGCAAACAATTTAACATCACCAAACTGGAGTCCCACAAGATCCGTAAAGTATTTCCAGTTTGCCATATTTAAGGAAAGTCCTGTTGCATATGCAAATAAAAATACAGAAATGGCAATTATAGACGGAACTCCGACAGAAATCATAATGGGTACTGTAATAGATGCAATCATAATTACACTGCCTAATCCGGCGATTGTTGTATAGCAGAGTGAAACTGCCGCAGTAAGCAAAATGGTAACCAGCAGGGGTTTATCCCCTCCAAGTTCAGCAGCAGTTTTTATAATAGTCTTGGAAATTCCTGTATTATTCATCATTGCCCCCAGCCATGCACTTATAATAACCGCCACGTAAGAGCCGGACATGCTGACTACGCCTTGCTGAAATACAACATTTAAAATACCACTGTCCCCAAGCCACGGTACTCCCGCAATTACAGCAATTCCCAAAGCTAATAGCGGAAGCGAAATAACAAAGGTCAATTTACCTCTCATCATAAAATATACCATGACTAAAAATAAAACTAAAATACCGATTGATTGAATCATATCTTTTCTCCTTTACTTTTACCAATGAAATATCTTCTTAATTCGTAATATAACTCTTTATGGCTGACTATTTACTGCTGTTATATTTCACATCAAAATAACGGTATTTAATAAAATGATTCACTGAGTCCATACCGGACTGTTTCCTGTTACCCCCAATACATAACTCAATTTTAAAAATCAAACAGCAGAAACTTCTGAAAATTTTCAACCGAATCTGCTGTTTTTATGATTTGTTTCTCTATTGTTTAAATTAAAATCCCATCTGCTCTTTTATGTATAGCGCTTTATAAATTACTGCATATCAGCCAGCAGCTTATCGATCTTTTTCTTATTTGCCGCATCCAGCTCGCCCAACGGTTTTCTAGGAAGTCCGGCAAAATCCAGGCCTTGTGCCTGCAATGTATATTTACAGATTTCCTGCCAGTGGGGCTCTTCATTTACTTTATCATGGAAGAAATAATCAATATAAGGCTGAATCTTATTCTGGGCTTCCATGGTTGCCTTCACATCACCGGAGAATGCTGCATCCTGAATGGCACGGCACTGTTTTGGCAAAACTGCCGGGAAGCCGGAAAGCCAGCCATCTGCTCCGCACAGAAGCCCTTCTGCTGCTGCATAATCGTGTCCGTAGAATACGGTAAGCTGATCAGCGCAATGGAACTTCAGCTCATGCACTCTGTTTGGATCACCGTGGGCTGCCTTTATCGACTGGATAGTTCCATCATCCACCAGCTCTTTTACCTCCGGAACTGTCAGTTCATATCCTGCAAACCAGGGGTTATTATATATCATAATATCAATATCAAGAGCCGCTCTTAAATCACGGAAATGCTGCATAACTGCTTTTTTATGAGGTTTTAAATAAAATGGAAGAATTACCATTACACAATCAGCCCCGTTATCCTGGGCATACCGGCTCATCTTAACCGTATTGAGGGTATCGTATCTTCCAGTGCCACATATTAACGGTACCTGACCCTGAAGATAATCACCTACATGGCCGATGATTTCTCTCTGCTCTTCCATGTTCATGGCAATGTTTTCTCCTGTGCTTCCGCAAACAGAAATACTCTGTGCCCCGTTAGCAAGCAGCCAGTCAAGATACTTTTCCATTCCTTTTTTGTTATAGGTCTGGTCTGCATTCCAGATCGTCATTGATGCCGGTGTAATTCCATACGCTTTTTTTACTTCTTTCATTTTAGTTATCCTCTCTTTTCCTGTTTCATTTTTTGTAACGTGCGCACATCGAGATGAATGTTTGTTCATCTTTATGCTTATATATTAAATTATTTATTTAAAATTGTCAATAAAAAATAAAAAATTTTTTATTTTTTATTTGGTTGTGGTGAACATAGACAAAAATACAGGAATTTCTGGTTATTCAGGCATGAACAATACCAAAAGACCGGTTGTTCAGCAGTTTCACCTGCTAGAGCCTGTCAGGAAATCAAATTAAAAAACCCCATTTTCTTCAAAATGGGGTAGAGAAGCTAAAAATATGCTCTTTTATCAGTGTTAAACACTTTTCCAGGTTGTGCTCTCGCAGTGCACCGACTAATTGAATATGGCTTTCAGCCGCATCACTAAAATCACGTTTATCAAGGGGAAGCATTAAATAATTGGCAACTATAAATTTCCCTTGTATCCTTTTATACTCACTTACTAAATATTCATTATCGCAGGCAGCTACTAATGTGCTGTGAAATTCTAAATCCTTTTTATTAAATTCCAGCTTATCAGCCAGTTGCAGTGCCTTCAGCCCGTTCTTTGCTATACTTTCAAGTAAATCATAATATTTATCTTCTGCCTGCTTCATATCAATTATTTTTCTTATTGCAAACTCTTCCAGCAACAGCCGGACATCACAGACTTTTTCCATCTGCACCCGATCAAAATCAGGAACCATTACCCGGCCATTACTCATGAGATTTAACAGCCCATCATTGGCAAGCAGCCTTACCGCCTGCGTAACCGGCGTACGGCTCACCTCATATTTCTCTGCAAATTCATCCAACAGAATTGTCTGTCCCATCTCATATTCTCCTAAGATTAATGAATCTACAATATGATCATATATAATTATATCCAGATTTGTTTTTACTCTCAAGAAATTCTCCCTTTCGTATCTTATCTAAATTTAAAATAAAATATTTACTTATATACTACACTATTTTTATGGAAAATGAAAGTTAAATTTTTATCAAATTAACAATATTTCTATTTTAGACTTATGTGATTTTAAAATATACATATAAAAATAAAGCAGCAGAATCGCATCTTGCCGATAACAGATCTGCTGCTATTTTTTATTGCGTATTGTAGAACAAAAAATCTTTCATTTGTAACTATAAGGTCTTTACTTCGTTATGCTGAAAACAAAATTTTCAATCCTGACACTACCATATATCCAATATCTATTGCATTATTTTGCTCCTTTTTATAATTTTTTTATCTGCAAAATAATTTCAAACCACTCTCTCAATATAAATTTACCATTATACTAAGAAAATGTCAATAAAAAATTAAAAATAAAAAATTTAGTCTCTATCATCACTCTAGTTTTGATTGTTCTTTTATCCTCCCAGATATGCTTTTTTAATGTCATCACTGTCAATCAAATCTTTGCTGGCACCTGAACTTACGATCCTGCCATTCTCTAATACATAACAACGGTCAGAAATACTAAGTGCCATGTAGGCATTCTGCTCAACAATAATTACCGGGATTTTCATCTCCTGGCTTACTCTTACAATAATACGGAACACATCATCCACAATTACGGGGGCCAATCCCAAAGACGGTTCATCACACATAAGCAGCTGAGGATCACTCATCAATCCCCGGGCAATTGCAAGCATTTGCTGTTCACCCCCGCTTAAGGAGCTGGCTTTTTGTGAAGACCGTTCCTTCAAACGGGGGAAAAGCTCATACATCGAATCCAAATGATAATTCAGCTCTTTTTTGGTGAACTTTTTTGAATAAGCCCCCATTTCTAGATTATGTAAAACCGTCATACTGGGAAAGACCTCCCGGCCTTCAGGGATATAAACAACACCCCTTTTTGTAATAACATGAGTTTTCAAATTAGTAATATTTTGATTTTTATATTTTATTTCTCCCCCAACACCATGGACAATTCCCATGATACAGCTCATTAGAGTCGTCTTTCCGGCACCGTTGGAGCCTATGATTGAGATAATTTCCTGCGGGCCCATACTCAATGAAATATTTTTAAGTGCCTGTACCTTTCCGTAATATGCATCTAAGTTTGTTATTTCCAGCATCTAATCCGCCCCCTCTGTCTTTTTAAACCGCTCGCCAAGATAGGCTTTAATTACTTCGTCATTATTTTGGATTTCAAGAGGAGTCCCTTCAGCGATTTTTCTGCCGAAATTCAGCACAGTAATATAATTGCTGATTTTCATAATAACATCCATATTATGCTCAATCAGAAAAAAGTCCCTGCCATCGTTAAAGATTTTTAATATGATCTTAACTAATTCAGACCGTTCCGAAGGATTTAAGCCCGCAGCCGGTTCATCCAGCAAAATCAACTTGGGATCAGTCATCAATGCTCTGGCCAGCTCTGACATTTTTTGTCTGCCGTAAGGCAGATTATCCATCCGTTCATCTTTGAGCTTATACATACCGATATAGTCCAAAATATATTCTGCCTTTTCTTTCAGTATTTTCTCTTCCTTGTTTGCTCCTCTGATATCAAGAAGGCTCCGGACAATTCCCATGGATGCTGTTTCGTGACCTCCCACCATTACATTTTCCAGTAAAGTCATACTGGGAAATACCTTAATGTTTTGAAACGTACGGCTCATGCCTTTACGGGATATTTTATATGTAGGAAACCCAGAAATCTTTTCACCATCAAAAAATACATCTCCCGATGTTAGGGGGAAAACACCGGTCATTAAATTGATAGTGGTTGTTTTACCCGCCCCATTAGGTCCGATTAACGAATGAATCGTGCGTTTTTTCATGGTAAATGAAAGGTCATCTACAGCAACCAGGCCTGCAAATTTTTTGATTCCATTTGTTACCTTCAGGATTTCATCCATCAGAACCCTCCTTCCTTGAACCGGAAACAATGACATGAAACAGGCATCGTATTCCATATCCCCAGCCATTAGGCAGGAAGATCGCCCCAAGTAAAATAATCGCTGAGAAAACAATCTGATAATAGGTTCCCATAAACCTTAATGCTTCGGGTAATACAGTAACCACAAGAGCACCAATCACATTCCCGTAGACTGAACCAATACCGCCCACCATCAGCATAATGACATAATTGGCCGAAAAATCCATATTAAATGTGGAGGGATTCATATATCCCATATAGTGGGCATACATGCTGCCCGCAAGGGATCCAAAAATTGCCGCCAATGTAAATGCCTTAATTTTAATGCTGGCAATATTGACACCGCTCATTTCCACTGCTTCTGCATTGTCCCTCAGTGATTTAAAAACCCTCCCCCACTTTGAGTATGTGATGCGGCAGGCTACAAAAAAAGTTATGGCTGTAATAAACAAAAATAAATAGTAAACCCGGACATGTGTATTAAATTTAAAATTATAAATAGAAAATACCGGAATATTACGTATTCCCTGAGTTCCCCCGGTAATACCTGTCATGTTAGACAACATCAGGCGGACCACTTCAGCAAAGCCAATGGTTGTCAGGGAAAGATAGACACCTTTTACACGCAGGCTTGGATACCCCAGCCCCAGTCCAATGACGCCACCCATAAAAACAGCGACGATCATACCGACCCATGGTGTCACTCCAAATTTGATTGATACCAATGCCGAACTGTACGCACCTAAGGCAAAAATACCGGCTGAACCCAGATTCATCTGTCCGGTTAAACCTGTGATAAAATTAATCCCCAGTACAACTACAATATTGATCAGCAGTCTGTTTAATACAAGCATATAGTAATCATTTTTTAAAAACAGAGGCAGGAACATTGCGGCGGCAATTACAGCCATAGGAGCAAATTTCTTTACTTTATTATTCTCCAAAACATTTCCTCCTAACTTTTATGTCCAAGCAATCCGCCCGGCCTGATTAACAGAAAAGTGATTAATAATACAAATGAAACAATATCCTTATAAACTGCAGGCAGTACAATTACAGAAATATTTTCAACTACGCCGATGATCAATCCGCCAATAATCACACCGGGAAGGTAACCGAATCCTCCTATTACTCCAGCCGAAAAACCCTTAAGACCAATCAGGGAGGCCATATTGACATCAATATTAAACAACGGTATGATTAACATTCCGATAGTTGTACAAATCATGGCGGATATTCCTGTGGTGATACAGATGTTTTGGGATACATTTATTCCCATCAAAGCCGCCGCCTTTTTATTTTGAGCTACGGCACGCATGGCTTTTCCGGTTTTGGTAAAATTCAAAAATATCTGCAGTCCAGCAACAACCACAATTGAAACAATACAAATATAGATATTGGCCTTGGTTATGCTGACACCTCTTACAACCACATTGCCGGTGGCCCAGTTTGGTACGGTGAAGGGAATAGGTCCCCAGATCAGACGGATTGCCTCATATAAAATCCGTCCCAACATAATTGTTCCCATAACGGCAAATATTGTGGAGCTCATATTCCGCAGGGGATTTAAAATAAGAGAAGCAATGAGCGCCCCTACAAAGCCAGAAATAATAATTGCTAAAATTACAGCAATCCAGGAGCTCAGTCCCAAGCCGGCGACTAATGTAGCTCCAAAGATATAGGCCCCCAAAGTGATCAGCTTGTCATGACTGAAATTAAGAAGACCTGTCGAATTCCAGATGAGAGTATATTCAATACCTACCAGAGCATAGATAAATCCCATGGCAATTCCACTTACAAGTAACTGCATTACAATAGAAGTCATAAAACACATCCTTTCCCAATGCTTTATGTGCATCCGGCCGAAAATTTTCTTCAAACCTTCGGCCTCAGCAGCACATTAAAATACTGTATTATTGAGAAACTTTAATTGTCTCAACATAAACGGGGACTTTATTTTCAAGCCTTGCAACGGAAACCTCATGCATCATATCATTATTCTGATCAGATGTTATAATTCCAATGGGTACTGAAACATTCTCCAGCTGGGCCATAGCATTTCGGACTGCTTCCCGGTCAGCAGTACCTGCTTTTTCAATTGCTGACAAAAGGGCAACCGCTCCCCCATAATAGGATGCTGAAAATAATTCGGCTGGCACATTGTATTTGCTTTCAAATGCTTCAACAAACTGCTGGGTAGCTGGAAAAGTGCTTCCTGATACAAAATCTGTGACTCCGTACCAACCCTCAATCTGTTCTGCCTCACACATATCAATAACCTGGGGCATAGTGACTCCCGGCGAGCAAACTACCGGTACATCAAGTCCAAGTTCTTTGATCTGACGGGCATGAATAGCCAGTTCGGGATCATGAGTCCAGATCAGCACTGCCTCAACACCGGCATTTTTCATTTTCATAATTTGTCCTGTAAAATCTTTATCATTGGTGTTATGCCCTTCCGATATATACTCAATGTTGTTTTCTTTGCAGTAAGCTCTGGCTGTTTCTTCTCCGCCGGTTCCAAATTCATCATTGTTATAAAACATCCCCACCTTTTTTGCTCCAAGTTTATCCACGGCATATGTAGCGGCAACCTTTGCAAAAATGGCATCGGAAGCACGGCATCGGAACAGATAGGGATTGTCTAAAGTGGTTATCTTTGGTGTGGTTCCTCCTGTTATGGTAACCACACCTTTTTGATTAACCACCTGCTCAATCGCCATTGCATTGGTACTGCGGTGGGGACCCACGATTCCTACGACTCCCTCACCGATTAATTTATTTGCACATGTAACCGCCATGTCCTGAAGAGTCTGATCATCTTCTACCAGCAATTCAACTTTTCGGCCTAGAATTCCCCCTTTTTCATTGGCTTCATCAACAGCCAGCTGAACTGCCTGCTGCATTCTTAAACCATTTAAAGGATTATTTCCAGTCAGCATGGCAATCAGGCCGATTTTTATAGTGCCGTCATTATCTCCGGCTGTATCCCCTACTTTCCCGCTGGCCTCTGCTGCTGACCCGGGATCTGCCGAAGCAGCCGGCTGAGTTGAATTATTCCCGCTGCATCCCGTAATAACAAGTGCTCCTGCTAACAATAAGCCTGCCAATTTAAATAATTTCATAAAACACCTCCCAATTACATTCTCATTTTAATATTATTTTAAAATTCTCTTTTATTGAATTGTACAGAGCCTTATCGTCAGGTATTGTTTTTTTATGGGTATAATTAATTAACTCCTGTACCGCCTCTTCCGTCATAGGAAATCCCATTTTTTCCATGGTATTGGGTATTCCCAGCCTTTCCATCATATCTTTGGCTTTTAAAATCTCCGCCTCTGGCGCCCCGTTTACTGCAAGCTGTAAAGGAATGGCGAGTCCGACAATTTCGCCATGAAGGTAATTTTCTCTGACCTCTTTCTGCAGACAGCATACTGCATCATAAAAATTATGGGCAACCGCCAATTGTTTTCCGCCTGTTGACAAATTAGATATAAGACCGGTCACCAGTAAATTCATACAAACCAGATCTTCTACATTGGCATCACACTCTTTACGGCTGACAGTATCCAAAGCTGTCGTTCCTTTTTCCATATAAGAGCGGTATGTATAGTCGGCAATTATGGTTGCCGTATCTGATGTGGATGTTTTTCCTGCATCTCCCAGGTTTAACATGGTAAATGCAAATTCCGGACTTTTTGCCATGGCATCCGCAATGCCGGAAGCTAAGTACCTGGATGGACAATTAGTCACCGTAAAATCAAGATCAACCAGAACTGCACTAATTTCATGCTTTAGAAACTGACTTTTTTCCACCGATCCATCTTCCCCATAAGTAACATATAAGATGGCCACAGCCGCACAGGTGGCAGCAGAAGTAGGAACCGTAATGATTCTTTTACCTGCTATATCACTTGCCCCTTTCGCAATATCAATACATCTTCCGCCGCCCAGTCCAATGACCACATCGGCTTCTTTCTCTAAAACATCTTTTGCCACAAGATTAAAACTTCTCTGTGTTGACGGCAAATCACAAAAATTAACAAAAAACTCAACATTGCTGTTGCCCATTGATGTTTTAATCCGGTCCTCAGTAAGCTTCCATACTGTTTCATCAGTTACAATATAGGCCTTCTTTCCCCAGTTAGATACTTCACCTCCAATCAGGTTCATTGCACCACGGTACTGAAAATATCTTCCGGCACCTATTTGGATACTGTTATTGTCAAACAAGTTAATCCCTCCTACTATAATTTACTTGAGAGTGGTTTAAAATTATAAAGTCTCCGGAATCGACATCTTGTTTTAACATCCTGTGTAAATTTTAATCAGTTACTGTAATTGTTTATATTTAAATATAAAATTTAAAATAAAAAATTTTGTTTATGCTTTTAAAAAAACAAGTAACTTTACTTGTTTTTTTCTTTGTCCAATTATACCAAATTCATTTCTTTATATATTGTAATGATCTGTTCGCCAACATTAATCACATGTTTATTCAATATTTCAAGCACTTTTTCTTCTTCAAAATTCTCCAGAGCGTTCATCAGTGCTTCATGTTCTACAATTGCCACACTCTGCTTGCGTGTCCTGGCTGTCATAATGACATAGCTGGATATTAAAAAACGACCTTGAACCATCTTATAAATATCGGAAAGACAAGAATTATTTGCGGCATCCACCATAATTTGATGAAAAAGTAAATCTGAGCTGCAAGACTTCACATAGTTATCCTGTCTATAATAAAGGTCACAATCTTCAATAGCCTTTCTCATTTGCGTAAACTGAGAGCAGCTTTTTAAATGACAAATACTTCTGACTGCTTCTCTTTCAAGAAAAAAACGGGTCTGACATGTATCACGGATTTCTTTCTCGTTATACTGAGGAACAACAACCCGCCCATTCGTGCCGATGGTGAGAATTCTCTCTTTATCCAAAAGCTTAACTGCCTGCACAATGGGGGTACGACTGACACCATAACGTTCAACCAGCTCATCAAATGAAAGCTTTTGCCCCGGCATATATTCCCCGGCGATGAGACTGTCCTTAATTTTTTCATAAACAATAATGTCTAAATTTTTTTTAATTGACAAAATCATTACCTCTTTCATTTAGCCTATAAGTGTATAGTATAGCAATTCAAAACAAAAATCAATCCTAAATTTAAAATTTTTTATGTAAAATTAAAAATTAAATTTTATGAACTCACATTCTTCTAATAATACGTTGTAAAAATACACATTTTTCTTTAAAATCGAAGCCATGGATTTGATATCCAAGTGGTGTGCCTTTGCAGGAATGATCATGGATGAGGCAAGAGCAGGGTTAATTCCCCGCTCTTACACATGTTCCGTTGGCAAATTCGGCCAGGAATTTATTAAATTCATCTTTCTGGTCATAAAAAGAAGCATGACCGCTGAATTCAAAAGGCAGCAAAGTGGAATTCTTAATGCACTGATGCTGAATCTCCCCCAACTGAAAGGGTACTACTTCATCATGGATTCCGTGAATGATCAAAGTTGGAACCATAATTTCATTCAGATCTGAAAATAATACCTCTTCGATCCATGTATTGGCAATTGCTGCAGTCGCCCAGCCCGCGGCCTGCAGCCCAATCTGGAAGAACCATTCGGAAAAAGGCTGGGTAATGTGCTGGAAGAAGAAAATTTCCCCGAAATTCCTTAACATATTGGGGCGGTCGGCATACGTCCCTTCAATGATCTGAAGCACGGTCTCCTTATCAACTCCATATGGAAAATTGGGACGTTTGATAAGGCTGGGGGCGGCGGCGGCAAATAAGGCAAGCCTTGATACTCCATATCCTTTATGCCTTGCCATATACCGTATGGCGATGGCACCTCCGGTGGAGTGTCCCGCCAGAACAATATCCTCAAGTCCAAGAACATTAATGACTTCTCTTACGTCATCAGCCAACCGGTCATAATTATATCCACAAAACGGCTTGTCAGAATCCCCAAAGCCTCTTGTATCAATCCCGATGCAGCGGAATCCCATTTTAGGCAGAACATCGAACTGATACTCGAAAAGCTTATGGCTTCCCGGCCAGCCGTGAAGAAATAAAATTGTTTTTTTACACTCCGGATTTAGATCTTCAACATAAATATTTACATTACCTTCCACTGTTATATAGTAGCCCATGATCTCATTTCACATAATCATTTTGTTTTATATTATTCCTTTTTTGCGGCGGCTGTTACGGTTTTTTCAATTATGGCACTAATAATAATGTGTGGAAACGAATAAGTGAAAAAATGAAAAAGGCCGCCTCCGCCTGACAACAACTGAAAAGAGTTGTCACACGGTTGCCGCCATTTATTTTGTTGATCTTAATACCCTTATAAATCCTTTTTCCTTTATATTGAAAGCCTTGATACCATTAGTATGTAAACAGCTGTACCCAATACTGTGTTCCTGAACCATTCTGAACGTTTCCTACGCCGATGTGTGTGTAGCTTTTATTCATAATATTGGCTCTGTGTCCTGAGCTGTTCATCCATGCATTGACTACTTCTTTAGGAGTCTGCTGCCCCCATGCGATGTTTTCTCCTGCTCCGCTAAAGTCTGCTCCCTGTTCCTTTAAAGCGGTTGAGAAAGAACTTCCATTCGGACGGGTGTGGTCAAACTTAGACTGGATTTCTCTGGCTCTTACGTCTGCTGCCTTCTCCACAGTAGGGTCTATGGTAAGAGGAGCCAGGCCTTCTTTCGCTCTTTCTGCATTTACAAGGTCAACAACCTGCTGAGTGTATGTTTTATTCTCTGTTGTATCATCAGTGCCGGAACCGTTGTTGCTTCCTGAACCATTACCTCCTGAGCCATTGTCGCTTCCCGAACCGTTATTGCTTCCAGAGCCATTATCTCCTGAGCCATTGTCGCTTCCCGAACCGTTGTTGCTTCCGGAGCCATTATCTCCTGAGCCATTGTTGCTTCCGGAACCGTTATCTTCTGAACCGTTGTTGTTTCCAGATCCATTATTGCTTTGCGGACAATCATTATTGTTCCAAGAGTATTTTGGCTGGTTAGGTTTGGTAGAAGTTCCATTTCCCAACAAGTCCCCATATTTTTCATCAATTCCAAACTGCTTCAGCTTTGCTTTTAAGTCCTCAACATTGCTTCCGTTAATTGTTACATAATTATTTCTTCCCGTGTTGCATTGACCGAAATACCTAGTCACCGCCGCATTGGCTGTAAGCGGTATCATGCTTGTTAAAGTAAGTGTGATCATCCCGAGTGCTGTTAATTTTTTCAATTCTTTCGTCTCCTTTACTTTATTACAAATATGTTACATTTCTGTTACAAGATATATAATAACACTATTTTTTCCATTTTTCCAGTGGGAAAATGTGGAAATTTGTCAGATAAGGTCTATTAGTTTATCCCGCACTCATGGATGACTACTTTTCCTGTCTGTAAAAACAAATGCAACAGAGCAGAGGTCTCAAAAGCCCTCTGCTCTGTCTTCTAAACACTATATGACATAATTATCGATATATTTATCTTTTTTTGCCAAATCTGCAATGGTAATCCCGTCAAAATAATCATTGATCAGCTTGCCCAGGCCTTCCCACATCTTTAAGGTCTGACAGTAAGAAGATCTTTCGCAGTTATTGACCTCCCCTTCCAGACAGGATACAGGAGAAAGTGAGCCCTCCGTAAGCCTTAAAATACTGCCCACCGTATAATCTTCGGGATCTCTGGCAAGCTTGTAGCCGCCGCCCTTTCCCCTTAAGGACACCAGCAGACTATTTTTGCTTAATATTGACACAATGGATTCCAAATATTTTTCCGATATTTCCTGACGCTCTGCAATATCCATCAAAGTAATGAATTCTCCGTTATTATGTTCAGCCAGATCGATCATAAGCCTGATGGCATAGCGGCCTTTTGTTGAAATTTTCATAAAAAATAACCTCCGTACCTATAATTTACCACAAGGTTAGTATGTTTATCAAGCACTATTTACAAGTAAAAGGACCAAAACTCCGGCTCATATAAGATTTTTATTATGATTCCTGATCGTACCGGTCAAGGAAATGATGAACGGTTCCTTTTTTCTTATATGCAACAATGGTATCCAGATTCACATTCTCCACGCTTTTAAATATATTGCCTTCAATATATGGATTTACCTCTTTTAGCTGTCTGATCAAATCCTTGATTTCTGTCCTCTTGGAAACTGAACTTCCATCAACCCGGCAGGAAGTGCAGGTATCCGTAAACCGGCAGGCGCACTGAATAAAATAGAGACTGTTGTAATCTCTCCATTTTTTAATATCATCCTCCCTGATTAAGTACATAGGCCGGATCAATTCCATTCCTTCAAAATTGGTGCTGTGAAGCTTAGGCATCATAGTCTGGATCTGGGCCCCGTACATCATGCCCATAAGTATGGTCTCAATTACATCGTCGTAGTGGTGCCCAAGAGCAATCTTGTTACAGCCCAGCTCCTTTGCCTTATTATACAAATGTCCCCGTCTCATTCTAGCACATAAGTAGCAGGGGGACTTCTCCACATCATAAACCGCATCAAATATATTGGACTCAAAAATTGTAATAGGGATATTCATCAGCTTTGCATTGTTTTCAATTACCTGACGGTTGGTTTCATTATAACCCGGGTCCATTACAAGGAATACCAGGTCAAAGGAAAACTTATTATGCCGTCTCAACTCCTGAAACAGCTTCGCCATCAGCATGGAATCTTTTCCGCCGGAAATACACACAGCAATCTTATCGTATTCCTTTACCAGCTCATATTCATTGATGGCCTTGGTAAAACGGCTGAATAACTGCTTGTGGAATTTCTTACGGATGCTCTTTTCAATGTTTTCCAGCCGTTCGCTTCCCTGGTCCTCTTTCTCCATGGTACCAAGGAGCCAACTGCCGTAGCCGCCTTCCAGATGACAGGCGTCATATCCCTGCTCAAGCAAAGCCTCTGCTGCTTCTTCGCTGTTAATTCCCTTTAAACAGTACAATATGATCTTTTTATCCGATGGAAGGGAATTCTCTCCGTTTAACAGCGCTCCCATCTCTATATTAACAGACCCCGGTATAAATCCATGGCTGTAAGAGGACGGATCCCTCACATCCACCAGCATATAATCCTTTGGATCTATCTTTTTCAACTCTTCCAGTGTCAGACTGAGCCTGCGTCCTTCAGACATAGGATTACCTCCGTTCATTTTCCAGCCGGGATAAATCTTTGATTACTTCTCCGGCAATAATAAGCCCTGCCACCGAAGGTACAAAAGCCACACTTCCGGGAATATCCCTCCGGTCCGTACACTTATGCTGCGCTCCAGGCGGACAGATGCAGTTAGTTCTGCAGCTATTGGCCATATCCTCCAAAGGCCTCACAGGCTTTTCTGTAGAATAAACCACTTTAAGCTTTTTGACTCTCCTCTTTTTCAGTTCTCTTCTCATTACCTTTGCAAGAGGACACATGGTGGTTTTATATATATCTGCCACCTGAAATTTTGTTGGATCCAGTTTATTTCCCGCTCCCATACAGCTTATGACCGGAACTCCCGCTTCCTTTGCCCGCATGATTAAATCCAGTTTTGCAGTTACCGTATCCACTGCATCCACCACATAATCATAATTTTTAAAATCAAAGTCATCGGCATTTTCCGGCAGATAAAAGCACTGATGCATTTCAACTTCCGCCTTGGGATTGATCTCTAAAATTCTGTCCCTCATAATTTCCACCTTATACTTACCTACGGTTTTTCTGGTGGCTATAAGCTGCCTGTTTAAATTGGTCAGGCACACCTTATCATCATCGACCAAAACAAAAGAGCCCACACCGCTTCTTACCAGGGCCTCCACCACGTATCCGCCCACACCACCGATGCCAAAAACAGCTACTTTGGCATTAAACAGCCTGTCCATGGACTCCTCGCCCAGCAGCATCTGGGTTCTTGAAAACTGATTTAACAATGGAATTCAACCTCTTTCTCAATTTAATATCTTAATGAATGAAACGGATATACCTGCATATTCCGTTGATTGACAAACTTAAGGTTGAAAGAAGCTTTTCTTTCAACCTTACATACAAATCATTATACTTCGAAATCCCTGTTTGGGCAATTCATTTTTACAGGAAAAATGCTTTCCTTATTTTACCTTTAAATATAATCCGCCCTCTTCCTTTTGCATGCGCATTTCAATGGCTTTTATGATTTGATCTGCTTCTCCGAAAAACCGGTCTTTTTCTCCAAGAATTTTTAATTTCGTATTGTATTTCTCCTTGAACTTTGTAAATAAAGCAAGTAAGTTCCCCATCTCCTTTTGATAATCACCAGCCATTGCTACCAGGGAAGAATCACTGGATTTTATCAATGCAGGATAAAGATACTGGTCTTCAGAGGATAAGTGTATGTTCAGTTTTCCGGCCAGAGCACTGATATGTAAGGCTATTTCTGATGCTGTCTGCTCCAGATTCCCCTTTTTGCACAATGATTTGATAATTTCCAGTTCTTCCCGGATCCTGTTATGCTGAACCATATAATTATTTAAGTCCATAGTAATAACCTCTCTTTCGTATTAATCATGTAACGAACAAAACGGCCTGCTTTAAACAGACCGTTTCATTCCAGTTATTTAACCTTTTCACGAATCCAGGTTTCATATTTATTCTGTACGCCGTCTTCTCTTGCCTGTTTTTCAAAGGCTTCTGTTTCTTCATCTACAGCCTTCAGCGTATCCTGAGAAAGCTCCCGTGCTGCAAAAGTATAAGCAACTCCGTCTTCCTTTTCAATATGGCGTTTTAACAGAGCTCCGTATCCTACTGCATTGGAAATAATATCCAGCTTAGGCTCTGTTCCCGGGTTCTTCTCATATTCATCAATAGCTTTTTCCAGTTCAGAAAGATGAAGCCTTCCTAAATCATGTTCTACCAGCATACCGTTACGAATCAGCTTATCTGCAACAGGGCCCATATTTTCTAACATAACACGGAATAAAATCTTTTCCTCTTTGCCGTGGTGATGTTTATCGGCATAATTTCTTCCGAAATCAATACATTCCCGTAAAAGAGGCCCGTCTACAGGCTCTCCCTCTAATATACCGGCACAGATTTTCCTCATAAAGCCGGTGAAAGCCAAAATATTCTCATGCTCTTTTACCAACAAGTCTATACCATTCATAGGCGTCTCCTCAATTCATATTGCTGATCCTGAGCCTGCAAAAACTCCGCAGACGTGTCTTCAAAAATCCCTCTGATCAGCGCTTCCCTTAAGGTATCATAATTGCTTGGATCTCCGTTTACCTGCTGCCAGTAAGATCCATGGATATCCTGTGTCTGTCTCCATACCAGTTTATCTTCTGTTTCCTCTATCAGCGCATTGACTCTGTCACAGGGCATACCGTTTAACAGCGTATTTTCCAGATAATCATAAGCGCTTCTTGCAGTTACGTCTTTATCCGCAGAGATCGTTCTTCCGAATTCAGAAATGGCAGCCTCAATTTCGGCCAGTCTGTCCGGGTTTCCCTTAACCAGTTCTGTAACTGCATAGGCCATTCTGCCTTCCACCAGGCTGACTTTTTCCTGAAGCCAGCCGTGGATATTTCCTGTGTCAATTAGATCCTCTAAATTTCCCTCCGGAAATGCACCGTACTGTTCATCTGTCCTGACTCTTAAGTCCTGACTATATTCTTTTTTCTCTGCAAGATCTAAAATCACATCAACCATTGCATTCTGAATTTTTATTTTATTGTATAACCAAACGTGGATTGGTCCTAAAAATGCGCTCATTGCATTCCCCTTTATCTTACTGATTTAATTTTTCCAGAACTGATTGTGCATCAATTCCGTGTACCATACATGCCTCTTCTAAAGTTTCCATCTGGGAAGATGGGCATCCAAGACAGTGCATACCGATGCTCATTAAAACTTCTGCTGATTCCGGGTTGATTCTTAAAATTTCTCCAATGGTCATTTCTGTCGTTATCATATAATGTTCCTCCTGTTTTCTATTAAGATTATTTAAAAAACTACAATCAAAGACATTTTAAAGCGTTCCTCTGCGTAAACCGCATGGGGCTTCTTAGCAGGCATAATAAGGGTCTGGCCCTCAGTCAGAATGTACGCCTTGCCGTCAACCGTAAACTTCCCTGTTCCCTCCAATACAGTTACCATAGCATCTCCGTTGGATTCGTGGGTGCTGATTTCTTCCCCTTTATCAAAAGCGAATAACGTAATACTCACTGCATCGTTCTGTGCAAGTGTCTTACTGACGATCTGACCTTCCTGAGCAGTTACCAGTCCGGACAAAGTTACGATCTCTTCATGATTTATATTCTTAATCAATTTATCTGTCATTTGGGTTCCTCCTTATTTTCTTGTTGCCTTTCTAAGAAGATTATAATATAATAATTACATCTTTTCCGTTGTAATAACAACATTTCAAAAATAATTTAAAAGGAGACATATAAATGGATGAATTTTATCCGGTATTAAAAAAATCAAGCTTATTTTCCGGAGTCAGCCAGGAAGAAATACAAACTATGCTGAAATGTCTTTCAGCACGGACAAAGAATTTTAAAAAAGATGAATTTATCATAAGAAGCGGTGATTACATCCGCTCCATAGGAATGGTTCTCTCCGGAACCGCCCTGATTATCCAGGAGGATTTCTGGGGCAGACGGACTATTATCTCTGAGGTGACGCCTGGCTTCATCTTTGCCGAAACATATGCCTGCCTGGCTTCCATTCCTATAGAAATGAGCGTGGTTGCCGATTCAGAATGCAACGTGGTGTTTCTCGATTATAATAAGATCATGACCGTGTGTACCTCGGCATGCGGTTACCACACAAGGCTGGTACAGAATTTCCTGACAGCCATCGCCGGAAAAAACATGGCTCTCACAAAAAAGATGCAGCACATGTCCCAGAAGACCATCAGGGAAAAGCTGCTGTCTTACCTTTCCACCGAATCCTTAAAAAGCGGGACCTCTTCTTTTGATATCCCCTTTAACAGGCAGCAGCTTGCAGACTATCTTTCCATAGACCGCAGCGCCCTGTCAAATGAGCTGAGTAAGCTCCAGGCAGAGGGACTTCTCAGCTATAAGAAAAACCGTTTCACCCTGCTGCAATAAGAGGCCTTCCGCCTCTTATTTTCCTTTGGGAATGTTTACGGTAAAGCAGCTTCCCTCTTCCTCCCTGCTTTCTACTGTAACGGTTCCTCCGTGAGCTGTCACAATGGATTTTACAATAGCCAGTCCAATGCCTGCACCTCCGGATTTCCTGTTTCTGGATTTATCAGCTCTGTAAAAACGCTCAAACACCAGAGGAAGTTCTTTTTCCCCAATCCCGATTCCTGTATCCCTCACCGTTATAGTTCCAAGGTCCTTTGTCTGAGATATGGCAATCCCTATAGAGCCTCCTGGGCCTGTATATTTGATGGCATTGGAAATCAGATTTGTGACCACCTGGCTTAACCGGTTTTTATCTCCGTCTACCAGAACCTTCTCCCCTTCCACCGACAGGGAAAGGCCCTTCTTGGTGATTTCTCCGTTCATTGCATCAGACACCGTGCGTACCATTTCCAGCAAATCCATGGAGGATTTGTTTAAATTTAAATTTTCCCCTTCCACTTTTTCAAGCTGCTCCAGATCTGCAACCAGGGTCCCTAAACGCTTGACCTCCTCATGACAGCTTTTCAGCCGCTCCGGCGTCGCATCCCAAAGCCCTTCCACCATGGCCTCCAGATGGGACCCAAGGGCAGTCAATGGAGTTCTAAGCTCGTGAGCCACGTCTGCAGTCATCTGCTTTCGCAGATTTTCCTGATCACTTAACGCTCCCGATAAGTGATTGATGGCACCAGCCAGTTCGTCAAGTTCCCGTATTCTAGTTCCGGGCTCAAACCTGATCTGATAGTTGCCCTTGGATATCTGAGTGGCAATGTAAGCCGTCTTTGTCACAGGCCGGGATATCCGTCTGGCTATAAAGCTGCCCACCAAGACCGAACAGACACTGGAAAGCAAGCCGATGGCAAGAAGAACCTTGTTCATTACATTAATAAAATTAAAGTCAGCCTCATTCATAAAAAATGGTCCATAATACTTGATGGAAAGAGCCCCTACCCGTTTTCCTCCATGAATCACATCATAGGTATTTTCCATCAACCCGACCTCAGACTTGCGCTCCTTCATGCGGGCAGATATCTCCTCCATGATCCGGCCGCAAAGGCTCATATCATGATTTTCGGCATCCCAGACAACGGCGCCTCCTGAGTCGTATAGCTTTAAAATATATCCGTCATACAAGGCATTCATGCCCAGGGCATGAACGTACTCCGGTTTCCAGGAACGTTTAAAGGGATCATATTGGCTGTTGAAATCATTGACAATATTTTCTCTCCGCTCCTGCCCCAGGTTAGTGATATACTTTTCAAACTCCCGGTTGATAAACCAGTTGGAAAGCAGACCGATTAAGGATATAGTGACCAGAAGCGTTAAAAGAATGGACAAAGACAACTGTTTTCTTAAGCTTCTCATCCACCGTCTCCTCCGAACTTATAGCCCAGGCCCGGAATGGTCAGCACATACACCGGACTTTTGGGGTCATCTTCCAGCTTTTTCCTTATATTTTTGATGTGGCTGTCAATGGCTCTGTCATAGCCTGCAAAACCTTTGTCAAGTGCCGACTCAATCAGTTCCTCCCTGGTAAAAACCTTTCCCGGATATTTAATAAGTACAGATAAGATTTTCAGCTCGCTAGGAGTCAATGTTAAGCTTGCCCCCTTTTTCCTCACTTCATTCTTTTCAAAATCCACCATTAAATCTCCATCCCTCCAGGAGTTTCGTTTGGTCAAGGGTACCAGATCACTTTCCGTCCGCCGAAGAACTGCCTCCACTCTGGCATACAGTTCTTTTAAGCCAAAGGGTTTTAAAATATAATCATCAGCTCCAAGGCCCAGTCCTTCCACGATATCACTTTCATCCACCCTGGCAGTCAGCATGATAATGGGAACCCGGGATTTTTTCCGTATGATTCTGCACACCTCCTGGCCGGAAATACCAGGCATCATTAAATCTAAAATAATAAGAGAGATATTCTCCGAGTCAAATATCTCCAGGGCCTTCTGGCCGTTTTCAGCGGGGAACGCGCGAAAGCCCTTGCTTTCCAGAAGCAGACAGACTACCTCTAAAATCTTGGGTTCATCGTCCACAACCAATACATTTTTGACGTTTTTAATCATTTGCAACCTCCAGAATCTATGAAAGAAAAGCGAAAAGCGGGAGCCGCCTCTTTGGCGGTTCCCGTCTTCTTTACTCCACTACGTCGTAGCCCTGGTCCTCAATTTCGGACTTTATGGTTTCAACAGATGCCTCGTCAGGATCGTGGTCAACCGTTACGGTTCCTGTTCCCAAATCCACGGATACCCCGGATACTCCGGCGATTGCTCCTACCGCACCTGAAACTGCCTTAACGCAGTGCTCACAAGACATTCCATCTACCTTTATTACTGATTTAGCCATTTTCAATTACCTCCATGATTATAAATTATTTTAAGGAAATTAATCCAAAGAAACTGGTTTTAAAAACTTATAGGAATCTGTGCTTCTTCCGCCGTGGCTGGCACCGTGAACTACGGCATAGTTCCAGCCTTCCACCTTTTCAGGATCAACACCTGCGGCGATTAAGGGTTCCGGATTTAAAACAAATACCAGATCCTTATCCTGAACTTCCTTTGTTGCCATATTCATCTCCAGATCATTGGCCCATTCCACTCCGTTTCCATGGCCGATTCCAACACCGTAATGGTCGCCGTTCATATGATAGCTGACTGCACTGCGGTGATTCTCAACGATCTTACCATAAGCGGCAAGAGGCGTAGGCTCTCCATCATAAATCAATGTATCATCTCCAAGACTGCTGCCTACAACCAGTTTCTCATCTTCAATGGTATAGCTTTCCGGCAGGCTGGAAGCGTCAAGTCCTGCCTCCAAAAATGGTTTTGCATCAAATTCCAGCATCACATCGTAAACAGGGCTTTTGCTGTAATCCTGGCTCCAGACAAAGCGTGCGCTTTTATCCGGGGCTGATAAAGACCAGCCTGCATTTGCCTCATCTGCTTCCAACTGACCGGAAGCTGCTTCTAACAGCCGGTCAAAAGACCGGAAGGAACCCTGACCGATTACATCCAGATCTCCATTTACTTTACTCAGTACAGTCACCATGATGACAGCCACTACAAGGACCGCTCCGGCTATTCCTGCAATTAATTTTGTATTGTTCTTCATGCCCTCACCTCTATTTCATACTTGGTTTGAATCTCTTAAGCCTCAAAGCATTTGTCAGAACGGAAACAGAGCTTAAGCTCATAGCTGCCGCTGCAAACATAGGGTTTAAAAGAGGACCGCCAAAGAGATGCAAAAATCCTGCTGCAATGGGAATTCCAATTACGTTGTAGCCAAATGCCCAAAAAAGATTCTGTTTGATGTTGCGGATGGTATGCTTGCTTAAGTCAATAGCAGTAGGCACATCCATCAGATCAGACCGCATAAGAACGATGTCAGCTGATTCCATGGCAACATCCGTACCGGAACCGATGGCAATTCCTATATCAGCCTGTGCCAGTGCGGGAGCATCATTGATTCCATCTCCTACCATGGCTACCTTGCGTCCGCCTGTCTGAAGCTTTTTCACTTCATTGGACTTATCCTGGGGAAGAACCTCAGCCAGAACCCGGTCAATACCCACTTGCTTTGCAATGGCGGCGGCTGTCTTTTTATTATCACCTGTAATCATAGCCACTTCGATTCCCATTTTGTGAAGCCTGTCAATAGCTCTGCGGCTGGATTCCTTCACCACGTCTGCTACAGCCACAATTCCGGCCAGTCTGCCGTCAACCGCCACATACATGGGTGTCTTTCCTTCTTCTGCCAGACGGTCTGAAGTTTCCTCCATGCCTTCCAGTGAAATCTCTCTCTCAACCATCAGCTTTCTGTTTCCGGCAAGAACCACCTGGCCGTCAATCCTGGCCTCAATTCCACGCCCTGTCAGGGATTCAAAGGTCTCTGTTGCAAGTATAATAAGTCCTTCGTCCTCTGCTCCGTGAACAATGGCCTGACCCAGAGGGTGCTCAGAACCTTTTTCTGCAGAAGCCGTAAGCTGTAAAACTCTGTCTCTTAAAAAGCCTTCATTGGTCAGCACATCGGTAACCGTAGGCTTTCCTTCTGTAATAGTACCTGTTTTATCAAATACAATAGTATTGATTTTATGAGCTGATTCAAGAGCCTCGCCTCCCTTGATCAAAATTCCGTTTTCAGCACCTTTTCCCGTACCCACCATAATGGCCGTTGGAGTTGCAAGACCGAGAGCACATGGGCAGGCAATAACCAGCACGGAAATAAATATGGTCAGAGCAAATTTTAAATCCCCGCCTGTTCCAAAGTACCAGGCCAGACCGGAAGCCAACGCAATAACACATACCACCGGCACGAAATAACCAGAAACAATGTCAGCCATCTGAGCGATTGGGGCCTTGGAGCCCTGGGCATCCTCCACCAGCTTAATAATCTGAGCCAGAGCCGTATCACTGCCGATTTTTTCAGCTTTAAACTGAATGGCTCCTGTTGTATTTAAGGACGCGGCGTATACCTTGTCGCCTTCTTTTTTATCCACCGGCATGCTTTCACCTGTGAGCATGGATTCGTCAATAGCCGTATGACCGCTTAAAACCGTTCCATCCACCGGGATTTTATCACCGGGCTTTACTACAATTATATCTCCGATTTCCACTTCGTCAATGGGTATTTCTTTTTCCACTCCATTCTCCAGAATGAGTGCTGTCTTTGGTGCAAGACCCATCAACTTTTTAATCGCCTCACTGGTTCTGCCCTTTGAAACAGCCTCTAAGGACTTTCCAAGGAGGATCAGGGTGATAATCACGCCTGCTGATTCAAAATAAAGGGCTTCCACTGCCATAAAATGTCCGTCTGCGATCTGGTACAAGTTGTAAATACTATATAGAACAGCAGCGGTGGTTCCGATTGCAATTAAAGAATCCATGTTAGGACTTCTCTGAATCAAAGCCTTAAAGCCCACAGTATAGAACCGGTATCCTACTGCAATGACCGGGGCCACTAAAAGAAGCTGGGTTACGGCAAATACCAGGGGATACTGCATATGGTCCAAAGCCTCCGGGAATGGCAGGGTGACAAACGGAACCATAGGTGCCATGGCAATATAGAGGAGAGGCAGGGAGAAAACGGCTGAAATAATAAATTTGGTCCAGAGAATCTTGATTTCCCTCTGTTTACGTTCTCTGTCTTCATCGGCTGCATCTGCCTTATCAACTTCCAAAGCTTTATATCCGGCCTTTTCAATGGCTCCTTTAATGGCCGACAACCGTACCTTTTGAGGGTCATAAGTAACGGTTGCCTTTTCTGTTGCAAAATTGACGGTCGCTTCTTCCACTCCTTCCAGCTTTCCAACCACCTTGCCAATTCGCTGGGCACAGGCTGCGCAGGTCATTCCTCCAATAGGAATAGTTACCATGGTGTTTTCCGATCTTTCTACTACCTGGTATCCGATCTTCTCCACCTTTTCCTTAATCTGATCCAGCTTTAAAACACTGCTGTCATATTCCACAAACAGCTTTTCACTTGCCAGATTCACATTTGCCTGTTCAATGCCAGGAAGCTTCCGCACCACCTTTTCAATTCTCTGGGCACAGGCTGCGCAAGTCATTCCCCGTATGTCTAACATTTGACTTTCCATATATTTCACCTCACGATTATTTTTTAGGGAGTCTCTTGATATTTATCAGTTCCTATGATACTATTATGACATTAATTACGTTTTTTGCAAGTATGCACTTTTTTGTATTATAGTACCCAAAATGATACTATAGGAGGACAATTTCATGCATGATAACTGTAACGGTGTTAACTGCCCCGTAGATGCTACATTAGATATGATAGGAGGAAAGTACAAAGCCCTCATCCTTTGGCATTTAATTAACCGCACTCTGCGGTTTGGAGAACTTAGAAAGCTAATTCCCCAGGCTACTCCTAAAATGCTGACCCAGCAGCTGCGGGAATTGGAGGCGGACAATCTGATTATCCGCACGGTATATCCGGTAGTACCTCCCAAGGTGGAATACCGGCTTTCTGAACTTGGAACCAGTATTCAGCCCATTCTTGAGGCCATGTACAAATGGGGAGCAGATTACTTAAGCCAGAATGGCATTTCCGTAAGCTGCTCCATGAGATTTCCCGGCTGATATAAACAGCCTCAGTTATGATATTTTCCAGTTCTCAAATATTTTGTAGGATTCTTTCAGAAAATCATAGGAGATCGTGATGGATTCGTCTGTCACGGTCTTATCTTCATCAAAAATAGGCCATGGGTTACAGCCCCCTGCTTCCACCTCTACCCTGTTCATAGGGAATCGGTTCCCACAGTTCTGGCATACTAAAACATCCCCGTCCTGCACATAATACCCTTTTCCCGAACCATAGCAGATCTGACAGGTATTAAAAGCTGTTCGCAGACTTCCGTCAGGAGCCTGAACCGCTACCACTTCCATAAGAGTCCCATCTACTTCTACAGGGTAGAAGCTGGCTGTCTCCGAAATGTCACTGACAGGAATCACAAGATTCTCTCCGTCTGCAATGACCTGAGCCTTGTCTGAGGAAGCACCTGCTTCTCCTGCTTTTTCTTTAGAACCGCAGGCAGTCAACGCAAAAGCTGCCATCATTGCTGCCGCAAGAAGTCCTGCAGAAACCCTCCATCTTTTCTTTTTCAGGCATGATTTCCCGCCTTTTTCTGTTCTGTTCAAAAAATTCCGATTCATCTTAATATACCTCCTGAGCATCAATGCTATTCATCTTTACCAGACTTCTTTCCCATTAAAAACATAGCTGCTATTATGGCAAATGCCGGCAGAATACAGTGCCAATGGCTTAATAATAATTCCATAATTTTCTCCTTCTCTTACTGGCAGCAGGAAGCACCTCCTGATCCCTGAAAGGTCTCTTCAGGCCAGATCATAGTCTGGAAACTGCCCACTTCATTCTTTATTTCCTCTAAATCCATGGTTTCAATATCATCCACAACCTTGATGTAGCCATAGAACTTATTATCCCCGGTAGAGAAATCAAAGCTGTCCGTAGGCGTGAGATAAAGGAGGTTTTCCCCTTTTTCCAGAAAAAGCTGGGTATTAAAGGCGGGAACGAGAATATCCAGGCCGTAATCAGATTCTGTACTGTTGTCTAAAATAGCCCACTCTACATCCACCCCGGTTTCCACCACCGCAACTGCTGGCTTAAAGCCTTCAACTGTATATTCTAAGGTGATTTTCTGAATCTCATTTCCGTAAGCATCAACTCCCTTTTCCGCAACAACCACATCCCCGGCCGGAATCTCATAGCCTGCAGGAACAGGTGTCTCCGGATTGTATTCCTTTAACACGCTTTCTCCGTCTGTGCCTGCCTGGCCCTCCTCTGTCACATAGATGCTGGCGCGGATCATACCCATCCAGCAGCTATAGCGGACCTTTCCCGGCTTTTCAGGCGTAAACTCAATGATATTTTCCCCTGTCTGAAACGTATATTCAATTCCATAGTCACGGATCAAAATCCGGTTATTGCAGCCGTTGATACTGCCCTGAGGTGCATCAATAATCCATTTTACCGGAATTCCTGCCTGAACTGTAATATTGGGGTACTTGCCGGAAGTAAGAGTGCTGTTGACCACCTGAACCCCGTCTTCTATCTTGACATCTTCTCCGCTTCCCTGCTGGTCATTGCCGATGGCCTTTTCTCCGGCCAAAAAAACAGGTGCCTCAAATCCTGCCAGACTGACACCCTGGGAAAACATGGACATTCCAAGGACCACCACCAGCACTGCACCTGCAGTCATAATCCGGCCCGCAAACTTCTTTCCAAGAACTGTGGAAATGGCTCCCAAGCCAAACATAAGGGGAACGGTTCCCAAACTGAATAAAAACATGGATAATGCGCCTGAAAAAGGATTTCCCGTAGACAAGGCATAAATCTGCATGGCCTGCAAGGGTCCGCATGGCATAAATCCGTTTAACAGGCCCACAATCAGAGGACTGTTGCTTTTAGATTTTTCTTTGTTGATTTTTCCGGCAAAAGCCTTGGGCATTCTGGGATTAAACTTTCTAAGCCAGGGGAAAATCCCCAGCATATTGATTCCCATAATCACCATAAATACTCCCGCAATCAGCTTCAGCACTCCTTGAAGGGTATTGGAAAAGGTGACTACTGAACCAAGCATACCCACTAAAAATCCTACTGCGGTATATGAAATCACACGCCCCAGATTGTAGAGAAAAGTAGGACGAAGAGCGGAAAAACGGCTCTGTTCTCCTTTTCCTTCTTCCCCCAGAGGGGCCTCTCTTTGCCCTGGAGGCAAATTCACCTTTCCCTTTGGCATACACTGGGAAAGGTTGATTCCTCCGCACATTGCCACACAATGAACCGAAGTGATCAGACCGATGACAAACAGCATCCCATAGCTCATGTTGGCCTCGGCCAACTGGCTTGGAGCCAGAATATTTAATAATCCGAACTGCTCCAGGATCATGTACAGGGAAATGATGATCAAAACCAGACCGATGGCACGGCTGGAGCCGGATTCTCGTTTTTCATTTTCCTCCAATACCATGTAATCCAGCTTTTCAATCAACTCCACAATGCTTTTATAGGAAATAATATCTGTATCATAAGTAATGGCAGCCGTTCCTGCATTATAACTCACTTCCACATGTTCAATTCCCGCAGTATTTTTTAGTTTTTTTTCGATCTTATTCTGACAGTTGACACAGGTCATACCGCCAATGCGCAATTTTTTAGTTTTCAGACCAGAGCCCATGACCGTCCTCCTTTTGGTTTCTGAACCCAAGAATAACAGGAGAGTTTGTAAAAGTTGTGGAGAAGTATGTTTTTTTTCAATTATTTGCACAAATAAAAACATGCCCGCATCCTTTTTCATTCAGGAGGCAGGCATACTTTATTTATTATATTATCTTCCAGGATTAAACCGCAGCAAAGACATAACCAGCTCCTCACAGATCTGCTGCACACTTTTACGGTCTGTTTCAACCATAATATCGGCGGCCTTTTCATAGTAGGCAGCACGTTTATCTATGAGCCCTTTTATAAACTCCACATTCATGTTCCCATTTAAAATTGGCCTCTCATCACTGTATTTCACTCTTTCTAAAATCGTTTCAGGACTGGCCGTCAGCAGAACAATCCGACTGCTTTTTTTTAAATTAATTACATTTTCCTCCCGGATCACCGCGCCGCCTCCGCAGGAAATAATAGTCCGGCGGCAGTTTTGCAGGCTGATGATGGCATTGCTTTCACACTTGCGGAAATACTCCTCCCCATACTGTGCAAAAATATCTTTAATCTCCATCTTCTGATCCTGTACAATTATGGAATCTACATCAGCCTCCTCCATGGCAAGCATGTCCCTTAAATACTCGGAAACTGTACTTTTTCCGGTGCCCATGAACCCGATCAGGGCTATATTGGAATCAGACATGCTGTCATGGTAAATATCCCGATTATGTTTTATCTCATTCAGTTCTCTCATCTCTTATCTCCGCTTTTTGTTTGTCCACATTATTTTATTTTTTATATTAACACTAATCGCCTGACTTTTCCAGATTTTCTTTCAACTTTGTCTGATTTAATATAAATAAGTGTCTTCAGTACCTTAATTCACCTAGCCACTCATTCATGAGGGGAAACAGGAAATTCTTTAAACGTTTGCCCGATGATCATCTGCCGGATTAGGTGTTGCCCGTTTGCGCCATTTAAAGCCTTAAAAAGCGGATACACACCGGAGATCCAGTATCAATTTGGTTTATCTGTTTCAGATAACCAGTTTCTTTTATTTCAAATACTGTAATTGTATCACTATCCTGGTTACCAACCAGAATATACTTACCGGTTAGATCAACAGCAAAATTCCGAGGCGTTTTTCCATTGCAGGATTGCCTCTTAACAAATGTCAGACTTCCATCTTCTTCTATTTGATAGCATACCAGGCTGTCATGCCCGCGATTGGATGCATAAAGAAATTTCCCATTTGGAGTAGTATGAAGATCAGAACAAATATTTTCTCCAGCAAAATCCTCCGGAAGTGTATTGACAGCATTTTGAAATTCCAGCTTCCCGGCTGCATATGTAAAATGCATTACCTGGGAGCTTATTTCGTTAATTAAATAAAAGTGTTTTCCGTCTTTTCCAAACTCTCCGTATCTGGGGCCACTTCCTGCCGGCACACAAATGTCAGATTTATTATCAGGAAATACATTACTGCCCGAATACCGGTAAGCAACTAGTTTATCGATTCCCAGATCAGGAACATACATCAATTCCTGATCCGGAGCAAAAATAATGCCATGTGCATGGGGTCCATTCTGACGCACTGGATGAATACTGCTGCCCTCATGCTGAAATAACTGGTAATCGTTTTTAACATCTCCTGTTTCATCAATTGGATACACCGTCACTGAGCCGCTTGCAAAATTTGCGGCGGCAACAAATCGTCCATTAGGCCCAACTGCAATATGACAAGGATCTGTGCCAAATGTATTCCAACTTCCTTCAGCTTTCATATTACCCTCTTTATCATAAGAAAGCTGTGTCAAACCTCCTCCGGATTCTCCTAAGTATTCCTTCGTCTCATTGACCGCATAAATCTTTTTTTTCCGCTCATCCACACTTAAGAAGGAAGGATTTCTCAATGCAATTACTTGTTTTACTTCAATAATACCATCTTCAAAAGAACAAAAAGAAATCCCTGTCCCTTTTCCCTTAAAAATCTCTCCTGTACCAAACAAAATAGGCTCCGTATAACTGCCTGTCACAAAATACTGTTTCAAGTTTTAACGTTCTCCCTTCTCCCGTTTTATAAAACCACAATTATACTTTACTAAAACTGGTCGTTCAGCCTGCTGGTAATCTTCACAGACTCAATGATAAACTGGTCCCGCTTTGCCACATCATGTTCCATGCTTCTCTTCTCCCAGTCATAAAATCCCTTTCCGGTCTTTACTCCAAGATTTCCTTCTGCAACCAGATTGCGGATATATTCATTTCCATGCTTCTCGTCGCAGATATCGGGAAGAACGGTATCCTGAACAGAAAGACCCAGATTTAAACCGATTGCATCCAGGTGCTTCAGCGGTCCCCATACAGGGAAACGCATTGCCATACCGCAGCTGATAGCAGTATCCACATCTTCTGCACTTGAAAGCCCGGATGCAACAATGTCGATGGCCTCACGGATAATGGCCTGAAACACACGGTTAGCCAATTGTCCTGGCAGGTCCCTCTTAACCAAAACCGGGGATTTCTTCCAATCTCTCAGTTCATTGCGGACTTTTTCAGCCACTGCCACATCAGTTTTATCACCCATAACAACTTCTACAAGCGGAACCAGATGTGCCGGCAGCCAGAAATGAGTTGTCACAGCACGCTGCGGATATCTGCATTTTTTGCTGATATCTGTAATCCTTAATCCACTGGTATTGCTGCAAATCGGTATTTCTGGCGGAAGCATCTCATCCAGTTTTGCAAACAGCTCCTGTTTTGCTTCAATATCCTCAACAATTGCTTCTATTACCATAAATGCCGATGCGGCGGCTTCAGACATCACGGTACTTGTCTCAATAAGAGCCCGGGCCCGCTCAGCCTCCTCATGTGTGTTCAGGCCATTATCTTCTCTCAGCTTAATGCAGTCAAAGGCTTTCTTCACACCTGATTTTACATGTTCTTCATCCACATCCACCAGCAGCGTTTTATGTCCGGCAAGGGCACTCATCGCGCCAATACCGCTCCCCATCATGCCGCAGCCGATCACTATCACATAATCTCTCATTGCTTATCCTTCCCCTATCTATGGATGAATTACCACTTTGATAGAACCATCTTTCTTATGTTCAAAAATATCAACGGCTTTTTCATACTCCTCTAACGGAAATGTATGAGTAATCAGCTTTTCCCCTTGAATTGCTCCAGTTGAGAAAAAGTGAAGAACCTCTTCTGACACATTGGGGTTAGCCTTTGATCCTACTATTTTGATTTCGTTGAAGTTTACCGTATTGGCAGGAATTATTACTTCATTAGAATGATAGGTTGCAATGAGAGCAACACTACCGGTTTTTCTCACCATCTGACACGCCTTCATAGGAGAATCAGACGCTCCTGAACACTCCATAACTTCATCAGCACCGATACCATTTGTTATCTCCAACACTCTTTGGACCGGATCTTCTTTCTCAAAATCAATGCAGATATCTGCCCCCAGTTCACGTGCCTTTTCCAGTTTTGCCCCGCGTCCGATCATGACGACACGTCCGGAACCAAGAGCCTTACACTCCATCATGGCACAGAGTCCAATTGCTCCGGGGCCAAAAACCACACTGGTGCCGCCCGGTGTAACGCCTGCCATTTGAACGCCATGAAAAGCAACGCCTGCGCAATCACACATGGATGCAACATCATAACTGACATTTTCCGGAATTTTGTGCAATGCACTGGTTTTATAAACATTATATTCAGCATTTGCACCCTGCCAGTAAAAACCGTAATGACGGTGTCCCATGTCAAGCTTCCCCATACTGCCATCCTTACCATAATTCAAGCATACTGTGTAATGCCCCTTTTTACAGTTATCACATTTTCCGCATCCGACATGAGCCTCTCCGGCCACCCTGTCACCGGGCAAAAAATCCTGTACTCCTTCGCCGGCAGCCACAACTTGTCCTGACCATTCATGGCCCATAATAAAAGGAAAATATGGCGGCCAATTTGCAAACTTATAACCTCCATGAATCATCTTTGGATCTGAACCGCAGATTGCTACAGACTTTATACGGCAGAGAACTTCTCCAGGACCTGGCTGAGGAACCGGCATTTCTGCCAATTGCAGTTTATCATAAGCTGTCAGTGTCATTGCTTTCATTTTCTTGGGAATAACAAAATCTTTCATATTCAATCTCCTTCATATTTATTATTGCTGATAATCTTTCCTTGAGCTGGGACTGGTTCGGGTAAATTATATATCAGTTCATGGTCAGTCAAATACGACTACCGTTCTTCCCAGGCTGACCCCATTCCGTAAATTTTCAAGAGCTTCATTAATCTGCTCCAGCTTATACGTTTGATAAATATATGGTTTGACGACGCCTTTTTCTACCAAACGAATTGCTTCCACCAGATCCTCTCTGGAACTCCCCCTGATTCCTATGATTTCTTTTTCCTTTATGACGATCTCCTGGTAATTAGCTTCAAATTCCGGATCATTATACCCCACTACAACCACCTTACCGCCGGGGCGAAGCATCTTCAGGCTTTCTTCAATAGAACTTTTTACTCCAATATTATCAAAGATAACATCACACTGCTCTCCATTTGTAATCCTGTCAATTTCTTCGATTAAATTGCATTTTGCAGTATTAATAACCTCATCAGCACCAAACTGTTTTGCAATTTCCAACTTTTTATCCTGCCTGCTGGTGGCATATACTTCCGCACCAAAATACTTTGCAATCTGGATACCCTGAATTCCCAGGCCGCCGGTGCCCAAAATCAGCACTTTATCGCCTGCCCTCACCTGTCCTTTATTTTTTATGGCATGATACATGCAAACTACGGCATCTGGAATCACTGCCGCCTGTTCAAATGGTATGGAATCGTCGATTGGAAAAATATTATTCTCAGGAACAATCGCATATTCTTCATGAGAACCATTTATTTCAAATCCAATCCGGCGGAGTGAACGGCACAGGTTCGTATGACCGGTCAGGCAAAAGCGGCATCTGCCGCAAGTCACATCAATTGATGCAACCACATGACTTCCAAGTTCCAATCCTGTTACTCCCTCCCCCAGCTCACAGATTTCACCTGCCATTTCGTGTCCGGGAGTAAAATTTAAACTTACGCTGGGTAAAATTCCGTCAATAATATGTAAATCTGAAGCACATAGTCCGCTTGCTTTTACTTTCACCAGCACCTCTTTGTATCCTGGTGATGGAATATCTGTCTCTTCTATATTTAATCCTTTATGAAAATCACGCAAAAATGCTGCTTTCATTTTTCCTGTCATATCATCACACTTTCTCTACTTTTTCTTAATATATTTCTGTGTGTCAACGGCTACAGCAAGCAGTATGATGACACCTTTTACAAAATACTGCAAATATGGATTAACCTGCGCAAATACTAATCCATAGCTGATAATCTGAAACAAAAGCACGCCGGTTACCACACCACCAATGGACCCCACTCCACCTCTCATGGAAACGCCTCCTACAACGCAGGAAGCCATGGCATCAAGTTCATATGAAGCCCCTAATGCATTTGTAGCACTTCCGGTTCTCGCAACTTCCAGGGCACCGCCAATTCCATACATAACACCTGCTATGATATAAATAATCAGCATGTTGCGGATAATATTGATTCCTGACACATTAGCCGCCTCGCTGTTTCCGCCGATTGCGAACATGTTTCGGCCAAGTACGGTCTTATTCCAGATAAACCAAATAACCAGTATGGCAATGACAGCATAGCAAACCAGAAACGGAATCCGTACACCGCCTAATTCAAAAGCACCCTGAGCAAGCTTTGAAAACTTCGGGTTTAAGACGCCTATAGGAGCCGAATCATTTACGATATCAAAATAGATAGACATCAGTCCATAGATAACCAACTGCATACCTAAAGATGCAATAAAAGGAGCAACCTTTAATTTTGCCACAAAAAATCCATGCAGCACGGAAAACAGGGAACACAGTATGATTGCTCCCAAAATCGGTATGATGAGGGGAAGCTCCGGTAAATTGGGAAACACTCTTGATCCGTAACCTGGGTCCTGCAGCAGAGAAGCCGTAAAAATGGCAGCCATACCAACACTTCGTCCCAAAGATAAATCGGTACACCCCAATACCACGATACCGCTGACGCCAAGAGCCAGTATAATTCTGGTGGACGCCTGACTTAAAATTGAAGAAACATTTTTCAGACTTACGAACTTGGGATCAATGTAAATGATTACCAGCACCAGTATAAGAAGTACAATATAAATGGACCATTCTAAAAGAATGCTCTTCCATGATTTGTCCTGCCAATTGGGCAGAATGCTTTTAACCTTTCGCATATCTTATCTTCCTTTTCTTATTCATTATAAATATTTGGCGGATAGTTTAAGAATTTCCTCCTGGGATGTGGCTGCCGTGTCAACAATCCCTGCAACACGCCCATTGCTCATAACCATGATCCTGTCTGTAATCCCAAGAAGCTCAGGCATTTCCGAAGAAATAAAAATAACGCCGTTTCCTTTAGCTGCATACTCCATTACCAACTGGTAGATTTCATATTTCGCTCCCACGTCAATACCCCTTGTGGGTTCGTCTAACATCATGATCTGGGAATCAATTAAAAGCCATCTTCCCATAATAACCTTCTGCTGGTTTCCCCCGGATAAATTACCAATCTTTTCACTTTGAGCGGAAGTCTTTACACGAAGCCTGTCAATTACCCATTTTGTATCTTTTACCATCTTTTTTCTGTCAATCATACCGAAAGAATTGGCATAGCGATTCATATTTGCGATTGTGGAATTAAACTCAATATCAAGACCTGCAAAAATTCCACTCTGGCGCCTGTCCTCCGTGATCAATGCAAATCCGTTATCAATAGCTTCCCTTGCATTATAATTTCCTATTACTTTTCCATCCTTTTCAATGGTACCGCTGTCTTTCAACCTGAGGCCGAATATGGTTTCAACCGTTTCTGTCCTTCGTGAACCCATCAGCCCGGAAATTCCCAATACTTCGCCTTTTCTCAGTTCAAAGGTGGCATCTGTTACGGTAGGACCATACAATCCGTTTAAATGCTCCACCTTTAAAAGAGCTTTGGTCTGGGGAACATTGATCTTTTCCGGAAATCTGTTTGTCAGTTCCCGTCCGACAATCAAAGCAATCAGCTGGTCGGTATTCATCTCATTGGCTCGTCCGGAATAGATATACTGGCCGTCTCTCATGACTGTTACATCATCAGAGATTTCAAGAATCTCCTCCATTTTATGAGATATATAAATAATACCGCATCCCTGTTTTTTTAACTGTTTGATAATGCGGAACAAGTGCTTTACCTCAGTCTCCGTCAAAGAGGACGTCGGCTCATCTAAGACGACTACTTTTGCTTCCGCTGATACAGCTTTTGCAATTTCTATCATCTGTCTTCTTGATACGGACAAATGACTGATTTTCTCCCTGGGATCAATCTGTAAATCCAGATTTTCAAATATCTTTTTTGTATCCTCATACATTCTGGTATCATCCACAATGATTCCAGTTTTAGGAATGCGGCCCATCCAGATATTTTCCATAACCGATATCTCAGGCACCTGATTCAGTTCCTGGTGCACCATGGAAACGCCATGATCCAGCGCCTGTTTCGGATTGGTAAACTGAACTTTTTCTCCCTTAAATTCAATTTCACCGCTGTCCGGAACATAAATACCAAAGAGACATTTCATCAATGTAGACTTTCCGGCACCGTTTTCTCCCATCAGAGCATGAACCGTGCCAGGCCGGACATTTAAGTTGACCTGGTCAAGTGCACGCACTCCCGGAAAAGTCTTTACGATATTTTTCATCTGAAGGATATATTGTTCATCCTTTCTTTCCATTCTTCCACCGCCATTTTTCTGCTTTGAAAAGCTTCCGGGAAACTTTCAATCGAAGTTTCCCGGAATTCAAATGCTTATTTTGATAATACCCTGGCATACATATCACGAGCCACTGAAACGTTATCCTTGCCCACAGGCACGTATGGAACCCGCAGATCCTTCATATCGCCTAATTCTCCGTGGATTCCCTCCATCACTTCCTTACCCTCCAGCGCATTATAAGCCATGCCATATATGGACATTCCCTCATCATAAGCGTTTGACATAATAGATCCAATGATTATCTGATTTTCAATCATATCCAAAACTTCAGGCAAAGCATTAATACCTACAGCTCCCATCACTTTATCACCAGCCCCAAAATAACCCTCTGCTTTACAGGATTCAATGGCACCAAGGAGCATCGCATCATTGTTTGTCAAAACCATTTCAATCTGGTCCCCATATTTTCCCATCCAGACATCCATCACATCCTTTGATGCCGCCGTCTTAAAATCGCCTGTCTGTGTATCCAGAAGCTCCGCAGCAAATCCTTCTTTCTCAAAGGTTTCCTGGTTTGCGGCAGTTCTTGCGACAGCATCCGGATGGCCCATGGTGCCCTGAATAATTACATACTGCATTATTCCGTCTCCATTTTTATCAAATGCCGCATTATTCTTAAATGCCTCCATGGCCATTTCCGCCTGCAGCTTACCGCTTTCATATGGGTCATTGCCAACATACCAGCATTTATCGTAGCTCATCATATCTTCCTTAGATGGACAGCGATTAAAGAATACCAGCGGAATATCTGCTGCTTTAGCTTTTGAGATAATCGAAGATGCTGCTGTCGGATCTACAGCATTGACGCAGAGAACCTTTGCTCCCTTATTAATCATTAAATCTACTTGCTCCACCTGCTTCGCCTGATCATTTTGAGCATCTACCATTTGGATTTCCACATCATCGCCGGCAACGGTTGTAATGGCATTGCGGACATAGGTTACATAATTGTTGGCATAATCAAAAATCATAACACCAATGATAGGCTTTTCCCCGTCCACATCGCTTGCCGGTTCACTTATGGTTGTTCCCCCTGCAGCCACTGCCGTCTCTGTCGTTTTTGAACCGGAACAACCGGCCAGTGAAGAAACCATCATCACCCCTGCTGCCAAAAAAGCCATACTTTTTTTTATTTTCATCATAATACCTCTCCTGTTTCTTTATAGGTTTGTAAGTTTTAAAAACACCCTAAACTCTTTTTGATTTTGGACTTTCGTGCTTCATCATTTCGAATTTTTTCTGAAGATTTACTATCGTGTTGAAATGATGGCTGGCTCCAATCCTCTCTGCCCCTTCCGCATCTCCTCTGTTAATTGCCTCTGCCAGTTCCGCATGCTCTTTAACAACTTCTTCCCCTCTTCCCACAAGATGATATCCTGCATCTCTGTTACGCTTTGATATCAAGTACAGCTGTTTTGCCATATCTTGCAAAATAGGGGTCTTCAGGCTCTTATAAATTAGAAAATGCAATTCCTGATCCACTTCCATAAAACCATTTTCATCTCCCGTCAGATAGCATTCTTCTGAACGATTTGAAAACCAGACCAGCTTTTCCTTATCATCACTTGACATGTAACGGGAAGCCGAGCGAGCGGCAATGCCTTCCAGTGCCGATCGTGCACAAAATATCTCATACATCTCTTCAGACATAAAATCTGCCACCCTGGCTTCTTTGTATGTAATCTTCACTGCCAGTCCAAGTGATACCAGTTTATTAACAGCATCTCTGACTGGTGTACGGCTTACATTCATCTGCTTTGAAAGCTGATTCGTATTTAACGAAGCATTGGGAGGCAGCTTTCCTGATAAAATCTGATCTCTCAGGATTTCGTATACCCGTTCCTGCAAGCTTAAATAACCATCCAGCATACCAATTTTATCATTTTCCAGAAGTCCCATATGTCATTCCCCTTTTATTTTTTGTCTTGGCCAAAACAAACTGACTTAGATATTGTATCCAACTCATAGCCATATGTTATCATTATGAACAAATACTGTCAATAAAATCTCTTATTTTTATACATTTTGTGCAATACACTCTTTTTTATGCGATAATTGGATTTTGTATAATGTATGCATAAATATATTATGACTAATATACTTTACGATAAATACATAGTTAAATTCCGTTTGAACGTATAAATCGCTGACACGTAATCGTGGAATTCTTAATCCAGTGAATCGTTAAATATTGTCCTGCAGCGCTTTAAGGATGCGCCCTTTAGAAAGTAAAAAGAGACGGGATCAACCGCCTCTTAATCTCTTTTATTATTAATTATTATTGCAATGGCTGCCACAATAACGATTGCAATAATTAACAAAATAATACTTGTAAAACCAAACATTAAGGACCTCCTTTTGTTTTTTTATATTGTACATCACTTTACCAAAAGAAAAAAGCCAGATTTCCTTAAATTTAAAAGGTTATCTGGCTCTAAACATATTATTCAACTGTGATTACGGAAACAGGACATCCATCCTGTGCTTCCACTGCCGAGTCTTCTGCTTCTGCAGGCACTTCATCAACGATAACCTCTGCGGGACCGTCATCTCCCATGCGGAATACTTCCGGACATACCGATGCGCATAAACCGCATTCAATACAACCATCTCTGTCAACTACTGCTTTCATACTGATATCTCCTTTCACCTTGTTCGCCCATAGTTTTGAGGCATAATGGTATACCAAAGGTGCTTTTTACCATGCCTTCCGGGCCATAGTTTTTCATAGCCTGAAATCCATCTTTAGTATTATCTTTTTTTTGTAAATTATTCCATAAAATCTCATCTTTTATTTTTATCACAAAGGCCCGCCCATGCATAAAGCAGCGGGAGGGCCTATGATAGATGATTTAATTAATTATGCAGTGAATAATGCAATGTCATCCTCAACGGTTCCAATGCCTGCGATACCAAAAGTATCCACAAGAACATTAGCAACATTAGGAGATAAGAATCCCGGTAATGTCGGCCCTAAGTGAATATTCTTCACGCCTAAGGAAAGAAGTGCCAGAAGCACGATAACTGCCTTCTGCTCATACCATGCAATGTTGTAAACAATTGGAAGTTCATTGATATCATTAAGCTCAAATACTTCCTTTAATTTCAGTGCGATTACAGCCAAGGAGTAGGAGTCATTACACTGGCCTGCATCCAGAACTCTTGGAATACCACCGATATCGCCAAGGCCCAGTTTGTTGTATCTGTACTTTGCACATCCTGCGGTCAGAATAACGGTATCGTTTGGAAGCTGTTTTGCAAACTCTGTATAATAATCTCTGGATTTCATTCTTCCATCGCAGCCTGCCATAACAAAGAACTTCTTAATAGCACCGGTCTTTACTGCATCAACTACTTTATCTGCCAGTGCAAGTACCTGACTGTGTGCGAAACCGCCTACAATGCTTCCTGTTTCGATCTCATCAGGAGAAGAAAGTGTCTTTGCCAGTTCAATAATAGCAGAGAAATCTTTCTTGCCATTTTCATCAGCAGTAATGTGCGGACATCCAGGAAAACCTGACGCACCTGTTGTAAAGATTCTGGTTGCAACTTCCGGAGTCTTTGGTGGTACAATACAGTTGGTTGTAAAGAGGATAGGGCCGTGGAAGGACTCAAACTCGCCAACCTGCATCCACCAGGAGTTGCCGTAGTTTCCTACGAAGTTATCATATTTCTTAAATGCAGGATAGTAGTGAGCCGGAAGCATCTCGCCGTGAGTATAAACATCAACTCCGGTTCCCTGTGTCTGCTCTAAAAGCTGCTCCATATCAGTTAAATCATGACCGGAAATAAGAATAGCCGGGTTCTTTCTGACACCGATATTTACAGATGTAATCTCCGGATTTCCGTAACGGGAGGTGTTGGCCTCATCAAGAAGAGCCATGGTCTTTACGCCGTATTCTCCGGTCTTTAAGGTCAGCGCAACCAGATCGTCAGCAGAAAGGCTGTCGTCTAACGTTGCTGCAAGTCCTTCATACATAAAATCATAAATAGAAGTGTCTTCCTTGCCAATGTTGTAAGCGTGCTCTGCGTAAGCAGCCATTCCCTTGATTCCGTAGATGATCAGTTCTCTTAAGGAGCGAACATCTTCGTTCTCTGTGGAAAGAACACCTACAGTTGCAGCTTTTTCAAGCATGGAAGCTCTGTCGCCTACCGTAAATACTGCTGCATCGTTGTTTCCGGTGTAGCTTGTCTTCTTTGCCAGATCATCTCTTAAGCCAAGTACCTTTACAATCTGCTTGTCAATGGCATCTGCATCGAAGTTTGCGTTTGTAATTGTAATAAAAATGCTTGTTAATACTTCATGATTGATTTCAGCCAGTTCTGCAACGTTTGCCTTAGTCTTTACAATAATTTCTGAAATTCCCTTTGTTGCATAGATCAGCAAGTCCTGAAGCTTTGCCACTTCCTCATTTTTACCGCAGACTCCCTTAATGGTACAACCTGTGTTTTTTGCTGTTTCCTGACACTGATAGCAAAACATGCTCATATTCTGTTACCTCCATTGTGAAATTTTATGCATAACACCGGGGGTGCCCGGTGCCTGTGCTCATATTGTTTTTACTTCTTTTAGAGGATATCATTTCCTGTCAGTTTTGTCTGTTGTTATAACAACGCATTTGATTTTTTTACAATTTATTTTTAAAACTTGTTCTTCTTACTTATATATCGAAATTACTTTACAGAAACATAAGGATTTCCTTCTATATAAAATCTCCACAGAAAGTCCCTGGCTTCCTCTGCATAGTCAATACCTACCCGTCTTGATTCTACTGTGGAAAAAACGCCTGTTTTTCCATCTTCCACATATAATCTGCGGCCGCATAAATCTTCTCCATTGAGTCCCTTATCAATTAAGAAAGCTCTGCACAGCTTTCCAGGCCCGCTGGTCAGCCCTGTAATCTGTTTTTTATTTAATTCATGGTATGGCTTTTGATACCGGTTATAAGCCATGGAATCCAAACCTTCCACCGGTTCCAATGCCCGGATAAGAACTGCCTGGGGAACCCCCTTGGGCCCGGTGACTACATTAAAGCAGTTGTACATTCCATATATAAGGTAAACATAAGAATGCCCGGGCTCTCCATACATGACCTCCACCCTGGGAGTTCTCTTTCCTCCATAGGAATGTGCGGCCTTGTCTATGACTCCCATATAGGCTTCTGTTTCCACAATTCTGGCACTGATTCTTTTCCCGTTTATTTCATGAATCAGTATTTTTCCCAACAGTTCTTTGGCTACAATAATAGAATCTCTGTTATAAAAATCTCTGTCTAATGTTTTCATAATTAATAATCAATAGTCCTTTGCATTAATAAATTATACTTGCTCACGTCCATTTTTTTCTTCTTATTCAACAAACCACCATTTGAAATGGTGGTTTGTTGTCATAGGCTTATTATTTAAAAAGCAATTCCTTTACTCCTTCCACCGGCATATCCAGACCAGTGAAAAGCTTAAATGCAGCTGCTCCCTGCCATACAAGCATTCCCTGCCCATCAATACAGGTGCAGCCGGCTTCTCTGGCTTCCCTCAGAAGCTTGGTTTCCTTTGGATTATATACTGCATCCACTACCACAAGACCGAGACGGAACATGGAAATATCCTTTACCACACTCTGATCCTCCATGGGCTTCATGCCCACAATGGTGGCATTGGCGAACACCTGGCTGGAGGCAATTTCTCTTCTCATGATTTCCATATCTTCAATGTCGTAAACATTGATCACACATTCCGGTCTTTCCTGTCGGATCTTTTCCACAAGGCGGAGAGTCCGGTCAAAAAATTCATCTTTGATATTAAATACAGAAATTTCCCTTGCCCCCTCCAGAGCACACTGTACCTGGATGGCTGCCGCCGCGCCGCCGCCGCCGCAGACTGTAATCTTGTTTCCTTCAATCTCTACCCCATGATCACGAAGGTTGTCCACAAAACCCTCGCCATCAGTAATGTATCCCATCAGCTTTCCGTCCTTCTCCACAATGGTATTGACTGCGCCGATGATACGGGCTGCGGGTGATAGCTCATCCATATATTTTGCAGCTTCATTTTTACAGGGCATGGTTACATTGCAGCCTGTTACATGGAGGGTCTTCATAGCTTCAATGGCCTTTTCCACTCCGTCTACCTTCACATCAAAAGCCAGATAGGCGTAGTCCAGCCCCAGCTGTTCAAAGCAGTAATTATACATGGCAGGCGAACCGGAATGCCCTATGGGGGAACCGATCAGTGCCATTAAACCTGTTTTTCCTGAAATTCTTTTTTCCATTATTTTTCTCCTTTCAACTCTGCTGTCAAGGCTTTAAAAGAAACCACAAAATCGGTACAAATAAAGACGGCAGCATATTCAAAGATTTACAGTCCTTGATCTTTAATATAGAAAGGCCGGAACTGAAAATCAAAAAACCACCCACAAGGGAAATTTCCGTCAATAATTCTCCTGTTAAAAACTGGGACAGAGATCCCGAAAACAAATAAATGCTCCCCTGCCACAAAAACAGTACCACCGCTGACAGGGCAATCCCAATGCCATAGGCAGAAGCCAATACCAGGGAAGTAACAAAATCAAGGGTGGCATTGGTAAAGAGGTAGGTGTTATCTCCTCTGAGAGCACTTTCCATGGGCCCTAGAATAGACAATGTCCCGATGCAGAACAAAAGAATGGCAGTGGATAATCCCTGGCCTAAATTTCCTTTTGAAAAACGCTTTGTAAGCCTCTCAAACCGGCCTGTCAAGTCAGCCATGGTCCCCAAAAAGCTTCCTGCCGCAAGACTGATGATAAATAAGACCGGATAACTGCTCTTTTGCATGTTCTGGACGATTGCATTGACACCTAAGCCGCAGGCAGCAAGTCCCATGGCATTGTATAATGCTTCCTGGTAACGCTCTCCCATACCTTTTCTGACACAGGCGCCGATTCCGCTGCCTGCTAAAATCGCGGCAGTGTTTACAATGGTTCCTATCATAATCCGTTTCCTCCCGTAAATCCGACTGTCCCAAACAGACGCTCTGAAAAACAGTATACCAGATTTACATTATTTTGCAAGAAACTCAAATCTTTTTGATGTGATGTTTTTCCAGATATGGTATACTGAAACCGTCCAAGATCATTCATTTGAGGAGAATTAAAAGATGAATAGAGAAAAAATAATTAAAAGTATTAAGATAGCCCTTGCCGCAGTTCTGGCAATTTCAATTGCCGCCAGACTGGGGTTTCAATATTCCGCCACTGCCGGTATTATAACGGTGCTCAGTATCCAAAATACAAAGAGAGAAACCTTAAAAAGTGCCAGAAACCGTGCTCTGGCCTTTTTATGCGCCCTGGTTCTGGCCGCAGGAGCCTTTCGCCTTCTGGGTTTTACTCTCACTGCCTTTGCAGTATACCTTTTGCTGTTTTCCCTGCTTTGCCTTTATGCGGACTGGGGAGAAGCCATCGCCATGGACTCGGTTTTAATCACCCATTTTCTTTCCGAACAGTCCATGTCGGCAGCCCTAATGAGAAATGAAATTGCGCTGTTTCTCATCGGTACCTCCGTAGGAATTCTGGTTAATATGCATCTGCGCAGAAAAGAAGATGAATTTCAAAGGCTGGCAGATGAAGCTGACAGACGGATCAAGGAGATGCTGGAGAAAATGTCTGTCTGGCTGCTTCTTGGAGATGAAGAAAAACACGGTCCTGGCTGCTTATTGCAGCTTCAGGAGAGCCTGACTGCTGCAAAAACCTGTGCATTAAATAACTACAACAACGCCCTCTGGAAAAAGGATTCTTATGAAGTGGATTACATCCAGATGCGTCAGCAGCAAAGCATGGTTCTTCAGGAGCTTTATGAAAATGTTAAAAGCTCTGCCTGTCTTCCCCGGCAAGCCCTTCATACGGCAAAGCTCATAGAAAGCATTGGGCAGAACTATCACAGAGACAATCCGGCAGAAGGGCTTTTGCAGGAGCTGGACCTTTTATTTCAGGATTTAAAAGGTCATGAGCTTCCTGCCAGCCGGGAGGAGTTTGAAGCAAGAGCCATTTTATTTTATATTTTAAAGCAATTGAAAGAGCTTTTATTAATCAAGCGGAACTTTGCCCTGACTCATGCAAAGCCAAAGTATCTCATGAGCCCAAAATAAATGCCATAAGCAAATCCATAGGGGTTATCCCGCAGCAATTCTGAGTCTATAGGGCTGCTTAAATAGCCCAGTTCCACCAGATTGGCCGGCATGTTTGCATTTCTCAAAACATAGAGAGACGGGTTTTCACGGATTCCGTTATTTATGGTCCCAGCAAACCAGTTGATTCCGTTCATGATATTTTCTGCCACCCACTGGGCCTGGGTTCCGTACTGGTAAATGTAAACTTCTGTCCCATTGGTGCTGGGGTTGGGACTGTAATTGCAATGGATGCTGATAAAGTAGTCGGCAGGCCATGCATTCGCCAGCCGGACCCTCTCCGCCAGGCTGGTGGTGTTATTGGTTCCCAATACCGTATCCGGTGTTGGCCTGGAAACACGGGCTTCAAACCTGGGATCACTGTTAAGTAAGTTCTGTAAATATATCCCAACCTGGTAATTTATTTCTGATTCTGTTAAGCCATTGGCTTCTGCTCCGCTGTTAAAATATCCGCTGGGGTTATGTCCCTGATCGATAAATATTTTAATTGGCATATTCGCATTCCTTTCCTATATCGCTATATTAAATATATTCATCAAAAAAGGATTTGCTGCGTAATTCTGTCAATATTTCACATTTGTCTATAGCCTGACAGGAAGTCTCCCAGCTTGTCACATGCCATTTTCAACTGATCCAGCTTAGGCAGATAGACAATGCGGAAATGGTCCGGCTTCTCCCAGTGGAAGCCTCCTCCGTGAGTCAGAAGAATCTTCTTTTCCTTTAAAAAGTCCAAAACGAACTTCTCATCATCATAAATACCGAATTTATTGATATCGATTTTGGGAAATACATAAAAGGCTGCCTTAGGCCTTACACAAGTGATTCCTGGTATGTCATTTAATGCCCGGTGAATGTATTCCCTCTGCTCACAGACCCTTCCGCCGGGAACCAGCAGTGTTTTGGTCTTCTCTTCCATATCCAGAGCCTGTCCTATGACCGACTGGGCAGGAACATTGGAACAAAGCCTCATGGAGGACAGGAGATTGATTCCCTCCACATAGCCTTTTGCAAAGGACTTATCTCCGCAGAGGCTCATCCAGCCGCAGCGGTATCCTGCAATTAAGTGAGATTTTGACAGACCATTGAAGGTGACTGTCAAAAGATCAGGAGCCAGAGATGCAATGGACACGTGTTCCAGTTCATCTAATACCAGCCTGTCATAGATTTCATCGGCAAATATAATCAGCCCGCTCTGGCGTGCCAGCTCTGTAATTTCCTCCAGAATTTCCCTGGGATACAGAGAGCCGGTGGGGTTGTTGGGATTAATGATGACTATTCCCTTTGTTTTACCTGAAATCTTCTTTTTTATATCCTGTACATCAGGATACCATTCTGCGTTTTCATCGCACATATAATGGACGGCAGTTCCCCCTGCAAGAGTTACAGATGCAGTCCATAAGGGATAATCCGGTGAAGGAACTAATATTTCATCTCCAGGATTTAAAAGCCCCTGCATGGATAAGGTTATCAGCTCGCTGACTCCGTTTCCCGTGTATATATCCTCTTCCGTAACATGTTCAATTCCCTTTTTCCTGCAGTATCTGACAATGGCCTGCCTTGCAGATAAGAGTCCCTTTGAATCAGAATATCCTTCTGTGGAGGATAAATTTTCATTCATCTGATCAAGAAGCTCCTTAGGGGCCTGAAAACCAAAGGGCGCAGGATTTCCGATATTTAATTTTAATATGTCCATGCCCTGGCTGATCATGCGGTTTGCTTCATCCATGACCGGCCCTCTGATGTCGTAGCATACGTGATCCAATTTACTTGATTTTTCAAAATTCCTCATAATTATATACCTCTTTCCTAAAGTAATAAAATAAGTGAAAATTAAAAAAAGCCCTAAACGTCGAAACGTTTAGGGCGAATATACAATCCGTGTTACCACCTAAATTCAGAGAAATTCTCTGCACTCTCTACGGTACTGACATACCGAGTCCCTGTAACGTGGGAAATACGTTGAAGCCTACTAAAAAGCCGGACGGTCAAGCTCCTGCAATTGTTCGGTCCAAAGCTCCGAGACTGCTTCCATATACTGAAATAAAGATTCGCACCATCCATCTTCTCTCTGAAATTCTTTGTATATGTACTATTCCTCTTCTTCGCCTTTTCACTATTTTGTGTAATAATAGCATAGGTGTCTTTTAATGTCAATCAGAAATTCCGGTGCTTAACCGAAAGAGTTCACTGCACACTTACACATCCCATTTCAATATCTGTCATGATCTTAACAAAAATCTCAGCAATCCTTGGGTCAAATTGTGTTCCGGCATTGCTTTCAATTTCCTGAATTGCTTTTTCCTTTTCCATGGCTTTCCTGTATACCCGGTCATTGGTCATGGCATCAAAGGAGTCTGCTACTGCCAGAATGCGGCAGGAAAGAGGGATTTCCTCTCCTTTTAATCCCCTTGGATAACCTTTCCCATCCCAACGTTCGTGATGGGAAAGAATCAGGTCAGATATAACACTCAGTTCTGGAATAGACCGGGCAATCCGGCAGCCGATTCCCGGATGCTTCTTCATTTCTTCCCATTCCCCGGAGGTAAGGGCCCCTGGTTTATGCAGGATATTTACATGTATACCCACCTTTCCAATGTCATGCAGAAGGGCCAGCAAGGAAATTTCCTCCATTTCCTTAGAAGAAAGGCCCAGCCTTTGTCCGATGGCATAGCAGTATTCGCCCAGCCGCTTGGAATGCTCCACTGTTTCACGGCTTTTTTTATAAAGGATGGCGAGCAATGTGTCAATGGTTGTGCTGCAGCAGTTTTTGCTGGCCGATGGCAGTTTTTTTTCTTTCATGAGCTGGCTGTCCTTCCCCCTGAATTTTAATTCCCCTATGTAATGCTTGTAATTTCTTTATTATTTCAATATCATAAATAACTGATTCAATCGTATAAACAATTTAATTATATATAGTTTAACAGGATGTGTCAACACAAATAATAGGTTAAACAGGACATAAGTTCCTATTATGTGCGGTACAATAGGGTAAGGTGGTGAGTGAATGATAAATGAACGTTTTGTGGCAAGGCTATCGGAGCTAAGAATGGAAAAAGGGGTTTCAGCCAGAGATATGAGCTTATCTCTGGGGCAGAGTGCCGGTTATATCAATAATATTGAAAACAAAAATAACCTGCCTTCCATGGCTGCATTTTTTGAAATTTGTGAATATTTGAACATTTCACCCAAAGATTTTTTTGACTTTGGCTCCTCAACTCCGGAACAGCTTAACGATATTATCAAAGATTTGCAATGCCTCAGTAAAGAAAAGTTATTCCATATATCAGCAATTATTAAAGATATGAAATAAGAGCCGAAAAAAGAGTATCTTAAAAGTTATTTTGTGCCTTTTAAGATACTCTTCATTTTTAGATTATAAATCCCCTGAGTGCCGGGAGCATAAACGGATCATTCTTTCAAAAGATTCTTCAAACCTCGTGTCATCTTCTGACGTACGCTTGGAAGGCCCCTTTAAATGATGCTTCTTACTTGAATTTCTGGCCTTTCTTGCCATATGCCTTTCCATCAGCATTCCGTCAATATTTTCATTTGTGTACCATTTACCCGACTGGTGGATGCAGTAAGCTCCTTTTCCAAGGGCCATAGCAGCTACGCCGTAATCCTGGGTAATCACCAGATCACCTTTTTTGCAAAAGCTGATCAGTGCAAAGTCCACCGCATCGGCTCCGGCTCCGATAACCTTTATTTCACTGTAATCAGATACGAGAACGTGATTTGTATCGCAAAGCAGAACTGTCGGTATGTGATACTTTTTTGCAATTCTTTCTGCTATTTTTACTACAGGACATGCATCTGCATCAATATATATCTTCATAAATCTCCTTTTACGCCGAGAACAATATATGTTCTTCCGTTCTGCTTTAGTGATCATTTATATAATATCATGATTGTTATTGCCTTTTTATTATTGAATTTTTACGAATTAGTGAAAACTTAGTTATTTATTCTTGCAATTTGTCAGACAAAGAGTTATAATGGAAACAGCAAATTAATAAGTGGAGGTGTTTATATGACAGACAAAGATCAAAAACCCATGAAGCAACCCGAAGAACAGAAATATATAATTATAAATCCTGTTGTTGACACTAACGATGTGGCTTGTTCTCCGGAATTTTCTGATAGCTGTAAAATCATGGATGATGACGAATAATTCAACGATGTAATTAATCTGATTTCAAACTTGACCAAGCAGTTGAATATTATAAAAGCAAGGCTTTGCCTTAATTAATAAAGGGGGGTGCTGTCCAGACAGCACCCCCTTTTTCCTGTAAAAAAGCCTCTGCCCTTTATGCTAACAAGCTTTTTACATATTCTTCAATGGATTCATTCTTGCAGTTAGAGAAAAACAGTTCTGCAAATTTTTCACCTTTAACCGCACCTTTAACCAGCTCCTGATCAAGCCCCTTTAAGCATGTCAAAATATCCTTTAAGTTATTCTCTCTCACTTCATCCAGTATTTTCTTATTTCTCTGTTCCGGAACAGCTCTTTCTCTCGGATATCCCTGTCCGCTGGCTTCTGAAAATAACTTTTCAAACGTATATTCCAGATTCAGCTCTGCACCCCAGCCAAAGCCCTTTGCAAATGGCATGGAAATGGCATTTCCATCATTGATCTGGGCAAACATATAACCATCACTGGGATCAATGACAAGGCCGCAGATCACACCCGGAAAGCTGTTTAAGGCCAGCATGGCTCCCGCTCCGGTTCCGCATCCGGTTATCACATAATCAGCCGCACCGGAATTTAAAAGAATTGCCGCCAGAATTCCGTTCTGTACATAAGTCAGGGTACACTCATCCTCCGGGGAATACATTCCATAATTATCCACTGCATAGCCTTTCGAGTCTGCAACCTTTTTTAAGCTGTTATAGATCATCTGGTTTTTAGACGCCTGGCTATTCTCATTTATCAATGCAATTCTCATGCTTACCCATCTCCTTTTATCTGAATATACTTGTTTTCGGCTCATCCCTTATGTATGATCCTGTTTCACCTTGAAGTATATTGGAAAATCCACACTCTGTCAATGGTGTCGATGGATTTCCTCAGCAACCCATTGTTGTATTTACCAAAATATGGTATAATTCTGAACATATTCAGAAATAAAAAGCTTTGCCAGGCCTTTTTTTAATGGGCCAATGTAAAAACAGGAGGAAAAGCTACAGTATGAAAAAGATTCTAAGATTGCTGACTGTTACATCACTTCTGTCCATATCCATGGCATCAGCCGCCTTTGCAGGAAGCTGGAAACAAAACGACCATGGCTGGTGGTGGCAGGAAAAAGACAAGACCTACCCCTCAGCCGCCTGGAAATGGATTGACTCCGATGAAGACGGAATGGCGGAATGTTACTATTTTGATAAAGACGGTTACCTTATTACCGGATCCACTACGCCCGACGGCTACGATGTAAATGAAACCGGTGCCTGGATTGACCATGGTCTGCTCCGTCAGAGAGCCACTAACCCCTCTGTCGCTCAGGCTGTCAGCCAAAAAGGACAGAAGCTTTATGATGAGGCCAGTCAGAAGACTTTGGAACTTCCAGGTCTGGATATGAACACGGACCTTTGGATGTCCTTTTCCTACGAAGGGATGGAGCTTTCAGCTTCCGAGCATACCCAGATAAAGTATCATGACTTAAACACTCCAAACATGGAGTTTCTTCTGGTAACCACCTCCAGCTTGTTTGGTCTGAACATGACAGAAACCTCATTCTACACCGGAGGCTGTTACTATACGGACGATTATGGAAAATACAAAATGTACATAGGGCCACAGGATATGATGGAACATCTTCCATTTGAGAAACCGAGAGGTGAATTTGGAATATTTCTTGACAACCTTCAGGTCGCAGAAGATGGAGCAGGAAATAAAATCCTTTTATACTCTGCTCAAATAAAAGATTTAGACAACGATTTAAGCAATTTTTATGATGATGCTCTCCCCTCACTATCTGACTTTCAGTTCAGCCAGATCAACGGCAAAATCACAATCAACGCCGAGGGCTACCTTTCCAATGAAACCCTTTCTCTTTATATGACTTTGACCGAAGAGGGAGAAACTATGGACGTATCTATGGATATTAACCAGAATTACAATAATCCCGGACAGGCCATATCCATTGAATTTCCTTCTACCGAAGGATATGAAGGAATTGTATATTAATCTAAAAGGGAAACTCACAAAACGAGTTTCCCTTTCTAATTCCTTCGAATTACATTTCTGTATTGTTTCACTGTCATGGATTCATGTTTTTTAAATACCTTGCTGAAATAACTGCTCTCATTATATCCAAGCTTAAACGCCACCTCAGCAATGCTTTCATCTGTAAAATAGAAATATCCTTTTGCCAGATGCATTTTTTTCATATGGATGTATTCCATTACACTCAACTGGAATTGTTCCCGGATAATGCGGCTTAAATACCCCTGGCTGATGGCACAGTTCTCAATAATACCGTTTAAGGTAATATCTTCTTTAATATGCTTCTCTATATAAATGAATATATTTTCCAGCAGAGGATAACGGCTGATGCTGTTCTGCCGGAATAAATAATCAACCACCCGAAACAGCCATAATTCTGAAATTTTACGTTCTGAAATCAAGGCCTCGTTAATAGTGAATTCCTGCATGATATTTTGTTTGTTATCGTAAATATTCCTCATATCCAGAAGATTCTGACCTATGTAATTAAATATCTTGATCAAACGGGCCGAGTCATTCCCTGCCATATCATAAAGCTCATCTATAATATGGGGCAATCTGCTGTAAAACAGATTAAAGTTGCGGTTTCTCACGAATTCTGCCAGTTCGTACAGCTGATCCTGAACCGAATCTTCATGTTCTGTTTTATAGTTATCAAGAATTTTTTTTATTAACTTGGCAGAGACGGGTTTTTCCAGAACATCTTTTACCGTACCTTTTGTCATTCCTTTTATCAGAACATTGGAAGACAGGCCGGTAAACAGATAAATGAAGGTTTCAGGATTGGATTGGTTGATGAGCCAGCTGGCCTCAATTCCGTTTATGCCTGTCATCTGCATGTCCATAAAGATAAGATGAACAGTGTTTTTTTTACAGGCTTTAACTGCAGCTTCTCCAGTTCCGACCATGTACACCACCTGGAACTTCTCTTCCCTGGATATCATAATGTTAAATGCTTTTCGCATAAGTACATCATCTGTAGCAATTAAAACTCTGTACATACCTCTTCTTCCCTTTCTTCAAAACGTTCTGGCCAGCGTATGATACATTTACGTCCTTTCCCGCGGGAATCTTCTATGATAATATCATATCCGTCTCCAAATAATTGCTTCATCTTTTCCTGGGCATAATCCATTCCAAGTTTTATAAAAGGACCTTCATGATAATCCTTCAAAGCCTCAAATTTTATATCCAGCTCATTCTGAGTTAACCCGGAACCTGTATCATAAATTTCCAGCATGACATGATTATTTTTTATGCAGCCGGTTATTGCAATCTTCCCGCCTTCATTCTTCAGCATAATTCCATTGTAAAAAGCATTCTGTACAAATGGCAAAAGAATGTGAACCGGTATTCTCTGCATCTTCATTTCCTTAGGTACTTGAATGGAGTATTCCATCCTTTCATCAAGTTTTGTCTTTTTAATTGCCAGGTAACGTTCTGCATGTTCAAGTTCTCCCGAAAGGTAAGTAAAGCTGGCCTGCTCTTCATAACTATACCGTACAAATTCGGCCAGAGTATTCAAAAGTTCATTGGTCTCCGGAGCGTCTTCTATAATAGACAGATTAAGCAGGGATCCAATGGCATCCAGAAGGTAATATGGATTGGATTGCATCTTCAGTTCCTGCAGCTGTTTATTTTTTTGCTTTAGTTTTTTTAAATATTTTTGATTTGTATTCTGCACTTTCTTGATTTTCTTTTTCAAAACATCAGCCTGCATATATTGGCTCACTTCATTTTCACCCAACTGATTGATGACAAGAAAAACAAGATTCGCTATATCTAAAAACTTCTCGTACGAATACACCGGAATTTCTTCCATCAGTCTGAAATATTCTTCGGATTTTTCAGATTGGGTATAATGCATAACAGATGCAAGTCTGCTGATAGAATCCGGAGCGTCGTTGCAGCGAATCTGTCCTCCAATAAATCCGCCCAGATAATGCCCTCTTACCACAATTGGGATGGCAACCTCCAGCAAGCCGCAGGGGCAGAAATATACATTGGTCTTCTGGGTTACTGCTGCTTGAATGGAGCCAAATGCATCAGAAGATTTGCAGCGTTCCAAAGCATGAGAGGAGTTTCTTATATGTTGGCAAAAACGAGAAAAGTATGTTGCCTCCGTAATAGGTTCTCCTCGAAAATCAACTGTAATAAAGGCCAGTCCAGTAGCTTTTGATAAGCTCTTTTGTATATTTTCTAATCTCTCCTTACCGAAAAGGTGGATGATATCCAAGTGATTAAAGTTCTCATCGTTTTCATGAGTATAATTATCCATTTCCGAATAAAATAATGACTCTTCACCAAGAACTAAATGATCGAATCTATCCATCTGAGCTCCTCCTTTGGCATTCATATTAATATTACTATTTTTCTCCTTGGTTTTCAATTCCAATTTTATAAAGAAGCTATATAAAAATAAAATCAGACTGCATTCATGATATTGGAATCCAGTCTAATCTTATTATTTAGTTATACAGGTTAGTATATGCTTTCTAATATCTCTTTCATGGCCCCTGTTCCTATCTCTCTGGGAGTAGTTTTCAGACAATTATCCATTAAAGCATTATCCACCATATTTTGCATCTGTCTATCATATTCTTCTTTTTTAATACCCAGACTTCTTATATTCTCAGGCATATCCATACTTCTCATTAAAGCGGAAATCAATTCTTTCAGGACCTTAACAGCAAGTTCGTGTGACTCCTCCATGCTGACCAACATCACCTTATAGGCCAGAGCAGCATATTTGTTCCTGATATCCAAATTGATACAGTTATAGTCAATTACCTTATGAAGCAGTATTGCATTTGCCAGTCCATGAGGAATATGAAATGTTCCGCCTAATTGATGGGCAATGCTGTGGTTTACGCCCAGACCTGCTGTATTAAATGCCATACCGGCCAGAGTTGAAGCCTCATGCATGAAAGTTCTGGATTCCAGATTCTTACCATCGAAGTAACAGGGTAAAAGGGCTTTTATCAGAAGCTCTACCGCTTTTTCCGACAACGCATCCGAAAATACATTGGCTCCCTTTGCCACATAAGCCTCCAAAGCATGAGTCAAAACATCCATACCTGTGTTAGCCGTTATGGCTAGGGGAACTGTCAGAGTTAGTTTTGGGTCCAAAAGTGCAACATCTGCCAAAATGCTATCGGAAGAAATCAGGTGCTTACTTTTGTTTTCCGGATCTGTTATCACCGCTACAGATGTAACTTCTGAACCGGTTCCACTTGTGGTGGGAATGGTGATAAACTCAGGCTTTCCAATAAGTTTCCTTGCATCTGTAAAATAAATGATACCTTTTGCTGTGTCTATAGCAGAACCGCCGCCAAATCCTATGATTATATCAGGTTTTACCCTGCATGCCACATTTACACCTTCTCCTACCACCTGAATGGTTGGATCAGGTATTGCCTGATCGAAGATTTCTATAATATTGCTGGAGTCCAGAGCATCAACAATATAATGAACACTTCTATTTTCCATCATAAATTTATCACAGACCAGCAGCATTTTCTTTCTCTGTATTTTTCTTAAATACTCCATGGCATACTGTCCACTGCACACTTTTGTCTTAATATATACATTTGACATATTGATATGCTCCCTTACCTTTGGAAGAAGATTTTCAGCGGATGCTGAATGCATCACTAAGTACACACCTGCGTTTGCGGCAAAACGACCTGGCAGAAGTAATGCCTTCTCCGGTAGGTCCTGCAATCGTAAACGAGGTATGACCTTCGCCGCCGGCTCCTATACCTGCATATGACGGTGCATTTTTTACAAATATTGTAGTTTCTAAAAGCTTTGCCATCTTGCTGAGCTTCTCTACATTTTTAGAATGCATGATAGCTGTATGGCGGTTGCCATGCTCAGCCTCATATGCATATTCAATAGCAGTATCCACATCTTCCACTCTTACAATGGGCAGTATAGGCATCATCAACTCTTCCTGAACCAATAAATGTTCCTTAGGTACTTCCATAATAATAACTTTTATGCTGTTATCTGAGTTAATTCCCATCTGCTCCAAAATATACTTTGCACTTTTTCCTACAAATGACGTCTTAGGTCCGCCGTGGTCGGTAGTAACCAGCTCAACCAGCTTTTTTACTGTGTCCATATCGGTTATTTCAAATCCGCCGTTTAACTTCATATTGTGAATCAGATAATCGCAGATACCATCTACGGCAAAAACTTCTTTTTCAGCAATACAGGGAACATTGTTGTCAAAACTGCAGCCATCTATGATATCCTTAGCCGCCTTCTCAATATCCGCTGTCTCATCCACTACCACTGGAGGGTTGCCTGCTCCGGCTCCAATGGCTTTTTTCCCGGAGGATAGGACACGGCCCACAATAGCCGGCCCCCCTGTAGCAACCAGGAAACGGACTTGGGGGCTTTCAATCATCCTGTTTGTATTTTCGATGGACGGTTCCTCTACCATGGAAATTAAATTTCCCGGCGCACCTGCTTCCATTAATGCTTTATTGAGCATTTTCACAAGCATTTGGGAAACCTTCTTTGCTCTTGGGTGAGGACTGAATACAACTGTATTCCCTCCGGCAATCATGGAAATCGAATTGTTAATAATGGTTTCCGTAGGATTGGTGGTTGGAGTAATTGCGCCGATAACACCAAAAGGACAGTATTCTGTTACAGTGATACCGCCATCTCCTGTTAATGCCTTAGTAATCAAATCTTCTGTTCCAGGAGTATTTTCTGCAGCCAAAATGTTTTTTTGCAGCTTGTGTTCATAATTACCTATTCCTGTTTCCTCCACTGCAAATCTGGACATCAATTCTAAATTTTCCCGCTTTAATACAGTTTTGCGAATTACATCCACATATTTCTGACGTTTTGAAATTTTTTCAAACAGTAACCTTTTCTGTGCTGCCTCGGAAGCAGCTATGGCTTCATCCATTGTTGCGAAAACTCCGTAACGCTCTATTTCAGGCTGATGAAACACCGCGGGCTGCTCTGTCTGAATTTCCTTTAAAGCCTGAGATACCAATTGTTCAATTACTCTCATATCTATTTCCAAATTATCACACCTTCTTTTCTATATTGTTTTTGCACTCCAGGCAATCCCCAAAGGTGTAACGAGAAGCGAATCGTTTGTCTTAACCGTAGTGATTCCCAACACCTTTTCGAAGGTGCTCTCAAATTCAGTAAAACAGCAGGCACCACCTACAACATAAACCTTATCCACACCGTAACCTGTCAGGAATTTTTTAACAATGAAAGCCATCTTTTCTACCACAGGCTTCACAATAGGAAAGACTGAATTTTCTTTTGACAAGTCCTTCTTCAAAGCCTCGGCCGCCTCAATGGATATACCATGGTAACCTGCTAATACCAGAGTCATATGGATTCCTCCTGTTGGTTCATCAGCCGTAAAAATGACTTTTCCATCTTTTAAGATACTGATGCCAGTGGTTCCGCCTCCCACATCTACTACAGCGCCATCCTGAATTCCCAGTACGTCTGCCGCAGCTGTTGGCTCGTCAATGATGTTGGTCACATCGAACCCGGCGCCCTCCGCCACGTTAGCAATACACCTTACATTCCCCTCCAGAATGCCAGGGGGGATGGCCACTGCCGCAGTTGTCAGTTCCATACCTATGAGTTCTTCAATCTGAGTTTTCAACCGCCTGACCGTCTGAATGGCTCCGACGAAATCCACTACAATCCCATCTTTTACTACTTTAGACTCTGCAGTGGCTCCTGCAACAAGATGATTGGTTTCATCCGTCACAGCCAGTACGATATTGGCTGTTCCCAGATCGACTCCTGTCTTTAAGGAGCCGGAAAAGGGATTGGATTTGCCTTCCTGTATTAACTTTGCAAACTCAGACAATACCTTATTGGTTGTCAGCATATTTACTCCTCTTTTCCGTCCTGTTTATTTCTTTCTGATCATTACATAATCATTATTATTCAGTGCACAGGCATTGGCCTCGTCCACATCTACATGCATTTCCAGGTGATAATCTTCTGATACTCTGATGAGTACATCACCGAACACACCGTGCCGCTCCCCAAAGGTTTCCACCTCCACAAGATCTTTGTCTTTTATGCCCAGTGCGGCGGCCTGTTCCGGACGCATATGAATGTGGCGCAATGCAATAATGGCGCCCTGATTCAGAGACACAGTTCCTTTTGGGCCGATCATCTCAAGCCCCGGCGTTCCTTCCAGATCACCAGATTCACGTATGGCGGGGCGGACTCCAAGACGGAAGCTATCCGTCTTGGAAATCTCAATCTGGCTTTGTTTTCTCACCGGGCCTAATATTCTGACCCGCTCAAATTCACCTTTAGGTCCTCGTATCGTCACGGTTTCATTGCAGGCATACTGTCCCGGCTGTTTTAAGTCACTTTTCTTTGTAAGCTGGCAGCCCTGCCCAAACAGTGTCTCCAGATCATTCTGACTCACATGGACATGGCGATTGGAAACTCCAACAGGTATTTTAAAAGTATTGTATTTATTGACTTTTTCCATTACCCTTTGGGCAACCAGCCTGATTAATGCATCATTTAACATTATGTAAAACCCCTTTTCGCAATTTGAAAATTCAATAAATTATCAATCTGCCGTCATGGATTATAATGACTTTGGTAAAATTTTCTCCACATCTGTATGAGGCCTTGGAATTACATGCCGGGATACAACCTGACCTACATTAGAAGCCGCTGCCGCACCTGCATCTACAGAAGCCTTTACGGCTCCTACATCTCCGCGTACCATAACAGTCACCAGACCTGAACCGATTTTTTCGTATCCGATGAGAACTACGTTAGCTGCCTTTGTCATGGCATCCGCTGCCTCAATTGCCCCTACCAATCCTTTTGTTTCAACCATTCCCAATGCTTCATTCTGCATTATAATGTTCCTCCTGCTATCTTCTTTGTTTTTAATTTGCTAGTTGCCTTAACATCCATGCCTTATCAGTTTCTTCCCAACGAAATCCCTGGTCTGTTCTTCCAAAATGACCATAGGCTGCCGTCTTTAGAAACTGTGGTTTTCTCAAATCCAATTGCGCAATGATATCTGTAACAGAAAAAGAAAATACGTTGGCTACCAGACGCTCCAACTGACGATCTGGAATTCTTCCGGTTCCAAAGGTATTGATGGTCACTGCTTCCGGTTCTATTCCTCCGATGACATAAGCAAGAGAAACCTCACAGCGTCTTGCAAGCTCTGCGGCAACAATATTTTTAGCTACGTAGCGAGCCATATATGCTGCTGAACGGTCTACCTTGGTGGAATCTTTTCCAGAGAATGCACCGCCTCCATGTTTTCCTACCGTTCCATATGTATCTACCATGATTTTCCGGCCTGTAAGGCCTGTGTCTCCTGCCGGTCCTCCGATAACAAAACGTCCGGTTGGATTTACATGAATTTTTGTCATGGAAGTAATCCAATCAGAATCAACCACTGGTTCAATCACTGCACAGCGGATAAAGGCTTCTAATATCTGGTGGGATATATCTTCCCTATGCTGTGTGGAAACTACAATGCTGTGAATAGAAACAGGTTCTCCATCTTCATCATATTTCATGGTCACCTGAGTTTTTCCATCCGGGAACAAAAATCCATTCCCCTGTTCCCTTCTGACATCTGTCAGTTGTTTTGCCAGACGATTTGCCAAATCGCAGGGCATAGGCATCAGGCTCTTTGTTTCATCCACGGCATAACCATACATGATTCCCTGGTCTCCCCCGCCCAGTACCTCTTTGGGGCCGTCAGTCTTTTTCGTAATTCCCATAGAAATGTCCGGAGATTGATTATGAATATTAGTAAATATCATACAGGTATCCGCATCAAATCCCTTTCCCTTTGCTGTATAGCCAATATTTCGGATGATTTCTCTGGCTTTGCTGACAACATCAATCTGGGCTTTGGAGGTGACCTCTCCCGCCAGCATCAGCGTATTGGCAGATACCATGGCTTCCACTGCCACGCGTGAGGTTTTATCCTGTTCCAGATAAGCATCCAGAATTCCATCTGAAATCTGATCACATATCTTATCAGGATGGCCCTCTGTCACGGATTCAGAAGTCACAAAATATGCTGTATTTTGTTCCTCTTTCATACCATTTTCCCGCTTTCTTTATTATTGTCCATGCTTTTTGGACATAGTGGTATACCCGAAGGGTGTTTCTTTATTATTGTCCATGCTTTTTGGACATAGTGGTATACCCGGAGGGTGCTTCTTTATTATTGTCCATGCTTTTTGGACATAGTGGTATACCCGAAGGGTGCTTCTTTATTATTGTCCATGCTTTTTGGACATAGTGGTATACCCGGAGGGTAATTCCTTATTTTAACGGATTGAAAAACCGCTGGTCAGCGTACACCTTCTGCGACGGGCAAAATGTCTGGCTGACGTAGTTCCTTCTCCCGTGGTTGTGGCTATGGTAAAGCTGGTATTTCCTTCCTTGTCAAAGCCAATTCCCAACAGTGACGGACCGTTTTTTACAAACACAGAGGTCTGCATCAGCTTAGCAGCCCTGTTCAGCCGTTCAATGGATTCTGAATGCAGCGTAGCTGTATGCTTATATCCCTGCTCAATTTCAAGTGCCGTCTCCAGTGCTTCGTCAAAATCTTTGGCACGCACTAAGGGCACCAGGGGCATTAAAAGCTCCAAAGTTACAAACGGATGCGTTGGCTCAGTTTCTGCCACAATTAGCCTTACACTGCTGCTGCAGTGAATACCGGCACACCGGAGTATTTCATCAGCGGAACGGCCTTCCAGCTTCTTATTAATTACAAAATCCTCTGTCACTGTTACTTTAAGGAGTTTTTGAATCTCTGCTTCATTTTTCACATAATAAACACCATTCTTCAGAAGTTCAAAAACGAAAAAATCCACTGCCTTTTCAACTACCACCATACTCTTTTCTGATGTGCACATCAGGTTATTATCAAATGCAGCCCCACGCACGATATCTCTGGCCGCTTTTGACAAATCAGCCGTCTCATCTACAATGGCAACCGGATTGGCCGGGCCTGCGCCAATCACTTTCTTTCCTGATGTCATGGCCTGGCGAAGAGAGCTGCTGCCGCCTGTGCAGACCACCAGATCCACATCCGGATGGCTCATGACTTCTGCAGTAAACCCCATCAGGCTTTCATGAAGAGTCACTACCAGATTATCAATTCCGCATACACTGCGAATTGCATCACTGATAATACCTGTAAGATACTGCGACACTTTAATTGCCCTTGGATGCGGGCAATGTATGATGCCATTACCTGCAGCCAGCATACCAATGGTATTGCTGATTAACGTGGCACAGGGGTTGGTGCAGGGATGGACGGCACATACAATACCAAAAGATGATAACTCATACAAAGTCATACCATGGTCTCCGGTATTTACTTCTGTAATTAAATCCTCAGTGCCAGGGGTCTTTTCTATGGCAAGACTTATTTTCTCTGCCTTATCCTGTACTACTCCCATATTTGTCTCAGCTACAGTCATCTCTGCCAGCTCTTTTATTAAGGGACGCAGTGCTGTTTTCACAGCTTCCAGAATTTCCTGACGCTGGTTTATACTTAGCTTTGTATACCTTTCACAGGCCCACCTCACTGCGGATACTGCATCCGTTACACTGGAATAAATACTGCTTTTCATGTCAGACATTACCTCCTTTCCGAAACAATTTCTTATATATAACCGTAGATGGTACACTAAATGTCCATGGAGTCGATAATGCCTATGATTGCCATATCAATAACTGCCTCTTTTTTTCTCTTATCCACTCTGACACATGAACCTTGGCCAACAAGAACCAGCTCACCGTTTCCTGCCCCCACATAGTCTACTGCCACTTCCTCTAAATCAATGAAATTGCCGTTTCCGTCAATCCGCCTGATAATCATCAGCTTATGTCCTACCAAAGTCTCGTCTTTTCTTGTTGCCACAACGGTTCCAATAACTTTAGCCAATTTCATATTATGTTCCTTTCACCCAAAAACATGGTGTACCATTAATTATCGCCTTTTTCCTGGCTTGTTTTTCTTGTTGTTTTCTTTGCATTACCGGAAGTTGGTTTCTTCACTGCATTTACGGATTTTTCCAATTCTTCCTCCAAAACTTCTGTCTCACCGCTCTCTTCTTCGGGAATTGAATTTTGTAACTCCGGTGTTTCAGGAAGTTCGGGTGTTTCAGGAAGTTCGGGTGTTTCCGGGAGTTCTGCTATTTCTGCCTCCCTGACATTGGAAAGCTCCGTATCCTCCGGTTTGGGTACCGGCACTTCTGATGGTGCAGGACCTTTCGGACTGCAAAAAGTTTGCTCCACATAATCAGAGGGGCGCGGAATCACTTTGCAGCCTGCCAGTTTTCCACACATATGACCGATCTGACAGCCTGCATCAACCGCTGCCTTTACGGCGCCTATATCCCCCTGGATTTTAATGGTCATATAACCCAGGCCTTTTGAGTTTTCCATTTCTATTATCTGGACATTGGCTGCTTTTACCATAGTATCCGCTACGAAAACCGCTGTAGGCAGACCGATAATCTCAACCAGTCCCAATGACTGTTTCATCCTTTCACCTCACAATCCTGCTCTTTTAAAGCAATGTTCAGTAATTTCGCCCTGTCTAATGCCAAATCTGTCACAATGTCCCTGGGGTTGATAAACAAAACGCCGTTTACAGCCAACTGTTCGATATTAGAAGCTGTAATGACACGCTTTTTTTTATCGTTCCTGCAAACTCCCGTACATTCCGTTCTTAGAACCGGCTGAGAATCCGCCTCTTCTTCACTGCAGATTCTGATCCCGTATGTGAGGACTGTTCTGTAATAAGACAAGATCTGATTTTTATAAGCTTCCGGCTCTTTTCCGGAAAATCTGGCAAGGCCATTCCTGGCAAATACCACCTGGCTTCCGGTCTTTATACAAGAAGCGATCCAATCTGTCTCATAGGTATCTGCAATACAAAGGGCAGTCTTAACAACTACATCCCTTGGCACCACCGGAAGGACGGTGATAGTCTGATCCAAATCAAACGGTTTTTCACAGGAGCGGTAAAGAATGCCGCCGCACGACGGGTAAGCAAGGAGAAACTTCTCATATCCCTGTTCTTTCCAGGATAGCGGAATTACCGGATACACTAAAAAGTCCGGGGATTCTGTCATTTTCTTCAAATATGCAGGAAACCTGTCATCCCAATGAGGGGTACAAAGCATATAAATCTTTGTCTGCTTCCTTTTAAGTTTCTCTTCCGTTTCCATTTCGGTCAGGATACGCTGCACAATTTCTCTTAAGCGTTCCTCACTTATCATCAACTTCACCTCATTTCAGAAGAAGCCTCTGCCCGACGGACAGAGGTTCTCCCGCTGCAATTGCTTGCTTTATTAGTCCAGATGAGGAATAATTTTTTCCACATCTGTATGAGGACGAGGAATCACATGGGTAGAAACCACTTCACCAATAGCTGCTGCTGAAGCTGCCCCTGCATCCGTAGCTGCCTTTACAGCTCCTACGTCACCTCTGACCATTACAGTTACAAGACCGGAACCGATTTTTTCATATCCGACTAATGTAACATTTGCTGCTTTTACCATGGCATCGGCTGCCTCGATGGCGCCAACCAGACCTTTTGTTTCAACCATTCCCAATGCATCTGCATTCATAAAGGAACCTCCTTAATTTCACTATTAAATGTACGGTGTTGTAGAGGATTGGGGTTTATCCCCCAAAGAGCCCAGCATCTTCTTTCCTGCTTCGATGGCTGCCCTTACTGCCTGCCTTACGGCACCGGAATCTCCGGTAAAGGTAAGGATAACCTCGTTGGAATAACTGGTTCCGCCGCCCGGTGAGCAGTAACCTACTACTTCAACGTTTGCTGCTTTTACTGCGATATCTGCCAGAACCGTACCGATAGCTGCCGGACCTGCACATGTCATTCCAAATGCTTTTCCTACCGGTGCACCGAGTGCTTTCTCCAGACAGTAGCTGGCTCTTGCTGTATACTGAAACTCCAGATGACCTGCGTCATTTGCATAGACATCGCCAAAATATTTAGGCAGAACAGAAAGTGCAATTTCAACTGCCCTTCTGGCGTCAGATACATCATCAGCTCCAATATAAATTAAGCTGCCGTGCCCTGCTCCGCCTTTGGTATCACGCGGAAGCTCTACAGAAATAATTTCTGTGTTTGTAGCTTTTACTGCCTCATCTACTGCCCAGATCTGAGGACCTGCTCCAGTTCTTCCTCCTATAATACCGATGGAACGGTACTTGCCTAATTTCATAACGTCTACCAGCATCGGGTCAACACTTGCAATTACCAGTCCAATGGTATCGCCAATAGCTGTTCCTACAAACTCTGTTAAACCTACACCACCACCCCAGGCTGGTTTTTCCGGTTCCTGCTTGATGCCAAGTTCGCTGCTCACTTGCTTCATAACTTTTTCAATTAACTGCTGATCCATGATTTTCCTCCATTCTCAATATAGCTTATCGGAACTTGCGAGGCAAGTTTCGATAAAAGGCGTTGTTTTTATCGCCGTTCATCCGATTACAGAAACAGTTTTTAGTTCCTGGAATATGAGTCTTATCCGCCTATGATGCATTGAAAGCCTAGGCTTTCTACAATTTTTTTACTTTCCTCCAAATCTTCAGGCTTTAAAGCCTTAATATCCTTCAGCTCATAATCCTGGCCTAACAGGCCATATTTATTCTCACCAAAGGAATGATATGGCAGCAGATGAATGCTTCTGATTCCCATCAGTGTTTTTGCATACTCGGCAATGGCCTTAACTGCTTCTGCGGAAAAATTGAAGCCCGGTACAATCGGAATGCGAATGACTGTGTTGGATATCTGGCAGATACGGGGAGCATTTTTCTTAGCTAACTCATTATCCGCTCCGGTGAACTTCTTATGCTGTTCCCCATCCATATGTTTCAGATCAAGAAGAACTGTGTCAACATAAGGAATAACCGTTTCAATGGCTTCCTCTGTGCCGATTCCTGTGGTTTCCATTGCGGTGTTCCACCCCTGAGCCTTGCAGGCCTTTAAAAGTTCTGCAGCAAATGCATGCTGTACCAGTGGTTCCCCGCCAGATAAAGTGATTCCCCCTCCCGACCTGCGGTAGGTAGTGGCATCCTTTTTTAATTCTTTCACAACTTGCTGGATTGTCATGGTCTTGCCCTTGACTACCAGTGCGCCGGACGGACACGCATTCACGCATTCACCGCAGCCGCTGCAGATATCCCTGTTGATAAAGCCTTTATTCTCAGGGCTGATTGCCCCTATCTTGCAAGCCGTAATACAACGGCCGCAATGGAGGCAATCAGCTTTCTTATACATAATCACAGGTTTTATATTCTGGGATTCCGGGTTGCTGCACCACTTACAGGATAACGGACAGCCTTTTAAAAATACGATAGTACGGATTCCCGGTCCGTCATGGAGGGAGAATCTTTGAATGTCAAACACTGTTCCTGTCAGATTATAATTGATTGAATGCATGCTGACTCCCTTCCCTGTTGTTTATAAATATGGTTTAGAATGCCTGCTCTGTACGGCTGATAATATCATCCTGAACCTCTTTGGCCAATACAGTGAACTGGGCACTGTAGCCGGCAACACGCACAACTAAGTCTTTGTAATTTTCCGGATTTGCCTGGGCTTTCAACAGAGTCCCTTTGTCAATTACATTGAACTGTACATGCATACCCTTGTGGTCAAAATAGGAACGGACCACAGAGGCAAAACGGTGAAGACCTTCGTCTCCGTCCAATGCAGAAGGAAGGAATTTCTGGTTATAAAGAGTTCCATTGGAATAACTCTCATGATCTAATTTTGCTACGGACATTGCTGCAGCTGTCGGCCCGTTGGTATCTTTTCCCTGTCTTGGGGAAACGCCGTCTGCCAGAGGTGTCTTGGCAAGTCTGCCGTCCGGAAGAGCCGCAACATCTTTACCAAATAATACGTTTGCCGATACAGGATAGCAGCCTGCCTGGAACTGGCCGCCTCTTGGGTTTTTATATTTCTCTACTTCATAAGAATAGATTTGCCCGCATTTTCTTGCAATCATATCTACTTCATCCTCATCATTACCAAACCATGGGGTATTCTCAAGAATTCTCTTAATCTGAGCATAATCGGCATTTCCGCTTGAAGAAGGTGTCTGCTGGCTGCTTAACTGTGCCTGAATGTCTGCCAGATTGATAGATCCGTTGTTGCTTAAAATTCTCTTAACTGCTTCATAAATCTTTGCTTCATCATCACATACGGTTGTTGTACTGTTAGAAGCGCAGCCATAACCGAAGTTATTAGCCAGAGCATCTTTAAGCTGTGCCATGGTGATTTCTTTGTTATCAAATACATGCTTCTTAATTGCACACAGGGAATCTCCTGAGTCAGCAACGCCAAATGCCTGGGGGCCGGTGAAGTTATAGATGGCTCCGCCTTCCTGAACACTGATACCTCTTCCAATGCAATCGTCCACAAGTGCGGACAGGAACGGAAGCGGCGCTCTCTCGGCATGGGCAAAATCCACACAGTTGTCAGCTTCTGCCAGGTGATATACGAAGTATTCCATCTGCTTCTGATAAGCTTCAAAAATATCTTCCAGACTGGTGAAGGATGTCATATCTCCTGTTACCGGCCCTAACTGCTTGTCGCCCGCTTTTCCATTGTTTAAGGTAATCTCAAGAACTTTAGCAATGTTGAAAAATGCAGCATCATGCCAGCCTTCTGTCTTGTGGGGACACTGAGGCTCCACGCAGCCAATGATACAGTAGCTTCTTGCATCTGCCAGAGATACACCTCTGTTACACAGTGCCGGAATGATAACCTCATCATTGTACATAGCCGGAACACCAAAGCCAAGTCTTGTCACCTCACATGCACGATGGAGGAATTCGTCCGGAGTATTCTGGTGAACACGAATGGAGAAGGAAGGTGCCGGCAGCTTTACATGGGCAACTGCTTCCATACACATATATGAAACATCATTGGTTGCATCCAGACCGTCTTCTGTCTGCCCGCCTACGATCAGGTTCTGGAACACCGCATAGCCGGCAAATGCCTGGGCGGAGATTTCGTCACGTGTCTTATTCACATCATTTAATTTAACCCAGATACAGTCAACCAGTTCCTGAGCTAATTCTTTGGAAATACCTTTATCCATAACCAGGTATGGGTTCATGTACTGGTCAAAACGTCCCGGAGAAATAGAGTGTCCGTTTGCCTCAATCTGAAGCAGGATCTGGACAAACCAGAACGCCTGGCAGGCTTCATAGAAATTGGTAGCCCCTCTTTCGGGAACACGGTCACAGTTTGCTGCAATCTGAAGAAGCTCTGCTTTTCTCTTTGGATCCGGACAGATGGAAGCCATATCTCTGGCTTTTGCCCCGTAGCGGTGTGCAAAATTAATTGCTGCTGTATATGTAATCACCAATGCTTCATAGAAGCTTTTTTTCTTAATATACCCAGGATCACTGGTATCCAGTTTCTCCATTGCTTCAATTACACTTTTGATAATTCCGGTAAAACCAATCTTCATAACCTTGCCATAATCAACGCATACGTGTCCAACACCGCCGTAGAAATAGTTGCCTACAGTAAATACGCCGTTAGCAATACAGTCCTTTGTCTCTTTGGACATATAGGAATCTGCCAAAGCGCTTGTGGTTTTGCCTTCCCAATATTTAAACGCATCTGCAAGCTCCCCTGCAGTCTCCTCAGGTATCTGGAAGGGGTCTGCAATACGGCTTCCCATGGTCTTGAACTCTTTCTCTACCCAGTCATAAGAGAACTCTGGGCATATTTCTGTGGAGCGCAGATTTTTTGTAATTGCACCTACGATTAATTCATCAGGATGAATCGTAACCGGCAGGCTGTTAAAGATTTTTTCGGCCGCTTTTGCACGTCGCATAATGGGAGACAGCCCTTCTGTCTCTTTGTAGGATTCAGTAACGAGCACCGCCCGTTCAGACTCTACATAAGGGACAGCATCTACAATCGCTTTCTTTAAGCGTTTCACCCTCTCAGTTGGTTCTGTAAAACCTCTTGCAATCATGATAATCCTCCTTTACATTATATAAATATTTAATTTACTTACTGCAAAAATAACCGGGCAGCAAATGTCTCATCCGCTCCATCATACCTTATTAGGACTGACAGGGCTAAACAGAATTAAAACGTAAAAAATGTACAATCCAGACTTTTGGCTTATCAGAGGACATGGATTTGCACATTGAGCAATTTTAAAAAACCTTTTAATAATTCCACATTCCCCGGCCAGGCAGGAGAAGTTACCAGGTTTCCGCTGACAATTGCTTCATGAGGAAGCACCTCCACATATTCTCCCCCCACAGCCAGGACTTCAGGCTTTACTGCAGAGTAAGCCGTAAGCTTTATCCCCCGAACTGCGTCTGCAGCCGTGAGTATTTGAACCCCATGGCAGATAGCCGCCACCGGTTTCTTCAATCCCATAAAATATTGGACAATATCAAGGACTCTGGTATCCAGCCTTAAATATTCCGGCGCTCTTCCGCCGGTGAGGAACAGTCCGTCATACTGCTCTAATTTCAAATAACTAAAATCAGCATTCAGCATAAAAAGGTGGCCCGGTTTTTCTGAATAAGTCTGATCGCCTTCAAAATCATGGATGGCAGTTTTTATCGTATCTCCAACCGATTTCCCCGGACAGGCCACATCCGCCTGAACCCCCGCCACCATCAATGTCTGATACGGCACCATCACTTCATAATCTTCTGTATAATCACCAGCCAGCATTAATACTTTCTTCACGTTCTCCCTCCTTTTCTTCCATTGCAGATTATGGGTACTTGCTTTATTATAACAAATCATAGACAGCCTTCTTTCATAATAAGCAGACCAGATTACCCCACAATTCAGACACACGTTGTCCGTTGGCAAGTGTATTGGATTTTACCCTTTTTTGGATTGAGGCGTAATTGAGTATTTTCTCCTCATTTTTTATAATGATAAAAGAGTATGTTCTATTCTCACGAAAGGAGCTCAGCTATGCCACTGTTAGAACAAATAAAAGATGCAGGTATTGTAGGATGCGGGGGAGCCGGTTTTCCGGCCCATGTTAAATTAAACTGTACGGTAGAACATCTTATTATTAATGCTGCCGAATGTGAGCCTCTCCTGCGTACTGACCGATGGCTGATGATTCATAAAACCGAAGAAATCATTACTGCAGTTGAAATAATGGCTGAGATGGTAAAGGCCAACCATATCCATATTGCGCTGAAGGAAACTTACAGGCAGGAAATTCAGGCACTGGATTCTGTAATATCCAGGAAGTCCAGCCCTGTAAGGCTGTTTCCCATGAGGAATTTCTATCCTGCCGGAGACGAGCAGATTATGGTCTGCGATGTAACGGGGCGCACTGTACCTCCTTCGGGAATTCCACTGGATGTAGGCGCTGTAGTATCTAATCTTGCTACTGCATATTCAATTTACCAAGCCTCCCAGGGAGAGCCGTTCACAAGCAAATATTTAACGGTTACAGGAGCAGTAACCTCTCCCTGTATTGTACATGCGCCCCTTGGAACATCTTTTGCCGATTGCCTTAAAGCAGCCGGCGGAGCAGCAGCTACAAACTGCCATGTGATTGCAGGGGGTCCGCTGATGGGAAAATGTTACAGTATGCAGGAAACGGAAAAACTGGTTGTAACAAAAACAACCTCCGGTTTTATACTTGTACCGGATGATACGCCATTGGTACTGGATCATCAAATTCCTGTGACTGTATCATTAAAACGGGCAAAGATGAGCTGTATCCAGTGTTCTTACTGTACCCAGATGTGTCCCAGACACTTAACCGGCCACCCGTTAAAACCCCATATGATCATGCGTAAACTGGCCTATGCCCAGTCCCCTGAAGATATTTTGGATGATATCCACGTGAAGGATGCTATGATTTGCAGCGAATGTGGTCTATGTGAAACATACGCCTGTCCTATGGGATTAAAACCAAGACAGGTGAACGTTTACTTAAAAGGCCTGCTGCGCCAAAAAGGTTTCCGGTACGAAAAACCATTGACTCCATTCCAGCAGATGGAGGAGCGTTCTTACCGCCGGGTTCCATCCAAAAGAATCGCCGCCAGGCTTGGTGTGGGTGCATATTACGATTACCACATAGAAGAATGCCATGAGCTTGTGCCTAAAGCTGTACATATCCCGCTTCAGCAGCACATTGGTGCCCCTTCTCTTCCTTCGGTTGCTGCCGGTGACAATGTAAAGACCGGACAGCTGATCGGAAGTATTCCTGAGAAAGCATTGGGAGCTAATATTCATGCAAGTATTTGCGGCCGGGTAATGTCCGTTTCCAATTCTGAAATTGTTATTTGTGCAGAATGAAGCCAGACAAGGAGGTTATTATGATTACCATTGGTTTTTTAGAATTAAACAGCATTGCCAGGGGCATTTTAGCTGCAGATATGATGCTGAAGGCTGCGGATGTTAAATTAATAGCCGCAAGGCCCAGCTGTCCCGGAAAATACCAGATACTAATCTCGGGAGAAGTTTCTGCGGTGGAAGCTTCTTTAAGCAGCGGTGAAGCGGCGGCAAAGAGCAGTATGATAGACAAACTTCTGATTCCCAGAGTCCATCCTCAGGTCATAGAAGCCATACATATGTCTGTTTCAGTACCTGAGCGTAAAGCCCTGGGCGTACTGGAGTTTTTCTCCATCACCGGGGCTATTACAGCAGCGGACACTGCGGTGAAAGCAGCCAATGTAACCTTAATTGAAATCCGCCTGGGAACCGGGATCGGCGGCAAATCTTTTGTCACTCTTGCAGGTGATGTGGGAGCTGTGGAAGCGGCTGTGAACGCCGGTGCTAAAACTGCCGAAGACACAGGCTCGATGATTGATAAGATTGTCATAGCCCATCCGGCAAAGGAACTTTATGACAGCTTGCTATAACAGATATCAGGAGGACGGTAATAATGGAAGAAAATCAGATAGAAAAGCTTGTGGGTGCTATTGTAGAAACACTGAAGCTTGAGACAATTACCCTGTGCGACGCTTTGCATCTCATCGAACTGGGAAAAGAAAAAGCTTTAGAATCAGGAATTTCAATGGTCATAACAGTTGTAGACAGCGGCGGCAACATGATTGCACAGCAGCGCATGGACAATGCTTTTATTGGGAGCATTGCTATTTCCCGCTCAAAAGCATATACTGCAGCAGCTCTGCAAATCCCTACGGATGAGTTGGCAGGCTCCGTGCTTCCCGGGCAGCCTCTCTATGGCCTTGCAGAAACCGGAGGCGGACATTTCTGCGTATTTGGCGGTGGAATTCCTATTATGAGAAAAGGCCGATGTATCGGCGGCCTGGGTATTTCAGGAGGCACTCTGGAACAAGACCTGTGTGTAGCAAGACATATCATAACTCATTGGGAACCATAATATTTCCACCACAATGAACAAAGCCGCCTATTGGCGGCTTTAGACTACAGGAAAAACATTTACTTATCCTCGGTTAAATCTTTTTTAGAGGGAATATAGTAACAGTTAGGACATTCATCAGGTTTTTTCTCCACCTTTTGATTTTTATACAGACAATTGGGACAATCGTCCGGCATCTTTTCTACTTCATCTGTCTGATAAAAATTACCTGCAAATTCATCTTTTTTATTCATGGCATTTCCTCCGTATGATAGATGTATATATTTCAACAATTTGATACGGTATTAACCCTGTCAGCATAAATTCTGACAGTTATATTATAACACATTACTAATAAAGGAGGCACAAAATGGAACGACTAATTAATAAAAAAGCACCCCACTTCACGATGGAAGCTGTCACCGGTGACGGAGAAGAATTCATCACACTGGATTTGGAAGACTATAAAAGCTCATGGCTGATACTTTTTTTCTATCCTATGGACTTTACCTTTGTCTGCCCCACGGAACTTACCGGATTCAGCAAAGACTGTCATCTGTTCCATGAAGCAGGAGCAAAACTGCTGTCTGTCAGCACCGACAGCAAATACTGCCATCAGGCATGGATTCGGAATGGCCTGGGACACTTAAATTATCCTATGGCTGCTGACAAAACCATGTCCGTATCTTCTGATTACGGCGTTCTGCTGGAGGATGAGGGAATTGCTCTCCGGGGGCTCTTTATCATTGATCCGGAACTGACGGTTCGTTACAGCGTAATCCACGACAATCATATAGGCCGGAATACAGAGGAAATCTTAAGAGTTTTAAAAGCTCTGCAGACAAAGGGCCTGTGCGGTGCCAATTGGACCATTGGAAGCAGCAATCTCACTTTGGAGCAGATGACGGAGGAACCAAAGGCAGCAGCTTCATTGGAAACTATCAGGCTTTACTCCCTCCCCGGATGTACGTACTGCAGTCACATCAAAGATTATTTAAATAGCCAGGGACTTTCTTTTCAGGAAATCAATCTGGAAACTGACCAGGCCGGGCAGTCATTTATGGAAGAAAGGGGCTACACAGCCCTGCCCGTCACTATCATCGGAACTCACGAGATATCCGGCTTCCGTTTGGATAAAATAAAAGAAATTTTAAATGGGCAATAGACCATAGTTATATAAAACGGCTGATCTCCAGAATATAAACTCTTATGGAAGATCAGCTGTTTCATATATGTAAAAAGTTTAAACACTGAAAAAGCCGTTTCCAAAGATAGCATTTATTATAAATGTAAGAATAAAGATGGTAAACGCCGGTGGGTCAATATGGGTATCGCAATGGCTGTTAAAGGTTTTTGCCATAAAATCACCTAATAATGAGGCGATGATACCGAAGATTGTACCCATTACAGGATTTCCGGAAGCAGCTACAGCAAGAGCAGCTATCAACGCAATATGATGGGTTGCCGGTGTTGCAAATCCCGTCTGTGTAAATATCAGTGATGCAGCCGCTATTCCGAAGCAAAGAATGGGATAACTTCCAAGAACTGCATCAGAAGCTCCGCTGGTTACCAATGCCTGATATACAAAACCAACAGTCGTACCCAATCCCAGACCCAGCAGTACATTACATATCATGCCATTTCCTGATGTAACGTATTCTCTCTTTTCACTTTCCGGTGCTTTTCCTACAAGACCGCCGGTTCCAAAGAGAAAACGGACAACAATTGCGGAGATAATAACAGTAATACCCGGAAGATCTGTGTTTAAGTGAAGAATGGAACCCATAAGATGGTGTACCAGGAAACCAAATACACCAAAAATACCGCCTACGATCAGTGTCATAGGATCACAAAGACCGTTGAGGGAAGATAAAATATCAGTTCCGCTGCCCAGTTTCTTCTGCTTTCCCGCATAAGCAGCTGCAGCAACACCTCCGGCAAACGCAATATGGGGCCCAAGATAGGAACCGAAGGCAATAAAACCAACCGTCATATCGGACCCGCCCGCCATAGCCACTCCAGCACCTGTAATGGCCATAACTCCCGTAAGAATAAATGCAGGAAGTGCTCCCATATAGGCCCCAATAATACCTCCTCCAAATGCTGCGATTAATGCAAAAATATTCATACCTTTCTCCTTTCCTGATTTCTAATTAATTAAAATTTTAACATTTATTTATAAAACTTTAATTATACTATTCATTCTAAAAAGAGGTAATATTAAGACATAATCAAACGTAAGGTTTCTCTGGCAATCTCTAATTCTTCATTGGTAGGAATTACCATAACCGTGACATTGGAATCAGACGTGGAAATTTTCATCTCTTCTCCCCGGCTGGAATTTGCCGATTCATCAATCTGAATTCCCAGCCAGCATAAATACTCACATATTTTTCCCCTGGTATTCTTATCATTTTCTCCAATACCTGCTGTAAAGACAATTGCGTCCACTCCTTTCATGGCAGCAGCATAGCCTCCTATAAATTTTGCACATTGATAGGCAAACATCTCTAACGCATCTGCCGCACGCTCACTGCCCTCTTTTTTTGCTTCCTCTAAGTCACGGAAATCACTTGACCTGCCTGAAATTCCATAAACACCTGATTTTTTGTTGAGAACCCCAAGCATATCATCAATACCCAGATTCTCCTTATGCATCAGATACTGCAGTGCCGCCGGGTCTATATTGCCGCTTCTGGTTCCCATAATCAAGCCCTCCAGCGGAGTAAAACCCATGGTTGTATCAATGGATTTACCGTATTCTACTGCTGCAATGCTGGAACCGTTTCCCAGATGGCATACAATTGTTCTTAGAGAATCCTCCGGTTTTCCAAGAAGAATTGCTGCTCTTTTCGCTACATAGCTGTGACTGGTTCCATGAAAACCATATCTTCTCATTTTATATTTCTCATAATATTCGTAGGGGACCCCATACAGATAAGCCTTCTTTGGCATGGTCTGATGAAATGCCGTATCAAATACCGCAGCCATAGGAACATCTGGCATCAGCTCTTTACAGGCAAAGATGCCGCTGAGACTAAGTGGATTGTGCAGCGGCGCAATCTCACAGCAGTCTGCAACTGCTTTGATGGCTTTCTCATTGATTAAAGTAGAAGATGTAAAAAATTCTCCTCCATGTGCCACCCGGTGACCCACTGCCCCAACTTCTTCCAATGTCTTTAAGACTCCGTTATGCTTATTTGTAAGCATATCCAGAGCAACGCGGACTGCATCTGAATGAGTACACATAGAAACTGCCTTAGTTTCTTTCTCCCCGTTGACAGGTACATAAGAAACCTGGCTCTTTTCCAATCCTATCCTCTCGCAAATCCCTTTGGCCAGTACAATTTCCGTATCAGATTGAATCAGCTGATATTTCAAAGAAGAACTACCGCAGTTAATAACTAATATATTCATGATAATACCTCCCAAAACATATGTAATATTCAAACCAAAAACCAGATCATTCATGCATCTGCCTTTATTTTGATAAAAGGCATGAGGAAGCAATAACAGATACTTTCACCGGTATTGTTATATATAAAATTCTTTTCCTCCTGCAAGTATTTTCAATACAAATATTATACAATGAAGGCCTGGCTCAGCTAATATACATTACAGAGAGAAAAAGGGTAATTTTAAAACTTTCCCCGATAATCTGATTACAGGGAAGCCCTCCATTTTTTGCAAATAAAAAAAGGGACTCATAAAGTCCCCTTGTCTCATTCCCTCCAGACCAGCAGCTGAATTGCTCCAAACTGTGTTAAAAAGCTCTCTCTTGATTTTTTCAGGATATAGTCATTGACTATACTGTTAAGCAGATAGGCCGCCCCGGTTGCCGCCTCTGGTGTCAGCCCTCGCTTTTCCTGAAACAGCCCGGCCACCTCCATGATATGCTCCGCCACCTGACGCCCGCTTTCCTCCATCATGGCACAGTAGGTCGGGTGTGCCATCACCTGCAATAAAAACCGGCAGATGTCAATGACGCTGTCGATAAATTCCAGTATCCTGCCGGGCATTTCCTCTGGTTTGTCGATGCAGCCAAAGATAATACCGGTCAGTTCCTCCTGTATACGCTCATGATAATGTGCAGTACACTGCCGGATGATGTCATCCTTATCCTCAAAATATTGATACAGCAGCGCCAGAGATACACCAGCAGCGGATGCCAGCCTTCGCATAAAAGCACCATCCAGTCCCTGTTCACAGAATACCCTCATGAAACAGGAAATCATAGATTGCTTTTTCTCTTCCCGTGTTTTTTTATCCATTTTGCTCACGGCTGCACCTCCTTTGATTTTGATTGTACCACAAAACCCATATAGAATCTATCAATGCTTCATATTGACTGGAATTACCTCTTTGCGGTATAATAAAAGCAATATAAACGATCGTTTATCGAGAAATGCTTGCGGTATGGACAGAATAGGGAGGTGACGGCATTGTGAGCAGCAGGAATCAGAATAAAGCCCATGTTTTCAAATGGATGCTTTCGGTGACGGTGTATCTGCTTCTGGCGGCCATGTTCTGTGTACTTGTCACCCGCCTGTGTACCATAACACCGGAGGTTGTAAACGCCCGGCAGCCCGGACTGACCGACTTGACGGAGTTTGCTTTTGAAGGCGAAATTGCGCGGGTCGCTACCGAATCCACTCAATCTATTTATATCTACACCGGGGAGTTCTACACCCCGGAGGATTTCGCGGCCGGGCGGGTTTCTACAGAGGGCGTTCTCTATGACCGCACCGACGGCGCCCAAGGTGATTACGGAACCCTGCGGATGAAACTGATACTTCCGCCCGGCAAAATCTACGCCATTGCCGCCAAGAATCCCTCCTATGCCCAACGCCTGTTTATCGAGGGCAAGGAATATACCTCCATCGGCATCCCCGGCGACACAGCGGAAACCATTTTGCCAAAGACCGCACGCTTTGTGGAAGCCTTTCTGCCTCAGGGGGAAACCACCGAGATTATCTTCCATTACTCCAATTTTGTCCACGCAGACGGCGGCGGTCTGTATCCCATTGATATAGGCTATGTAACAAGCATTGTTCGAAATGAGCAGCTTAATACCATTCGCACCACGTCTGTGGCAGCGGCGCTTATTGCCATCATGCTGTTCTTTTTCGGGCTGTTCCTGTTTTTCAAACGCCACAAGTATCTGTTATGGTTTTCGCTGCTCTGCGGCTGCATCGCTCTGCGTGTCATAGGCTCCGGCCTTCTGCCGCTGCTGCCAGAGCTTAGCTGGTATCTGGAAATCCGGCTGTCTTACATAGAAACCTGTCTGATGGCACTTTTTGCCGGGCTATATATCACCAGCCTGTTCCCCGGTGCGGCAGACAAATGGGTGATACGCGGCTTTCTTTTGTTCTGCGGCGGCTGCGTGCTGTTTATCAGCCTTGCCACCACCACAGTGTTCACCCGATATCCTGTGGAGCTGTCCCTTGCCTGCATGGGGTTTGTGGCATATCTGCTGCTTATGGTGCTGTGGCGTGCTCTGGGGGGAACCCTTTCCTCCACGCTGTCAAAGCCGGAGCAGCGGCTTCTGCTGCTTGGCCTCATTCTCTTTTCCCTTCTTTCGGCGGCGGATATTTTTGCTCACCAGCGGGCCTTGCTGCTGTTTGGACTTTCCTATCAGGCGGTGGGCATGGTGGTGTTTTTGTTTATCAATATGCTGGCGCTGGTGATGAGCTTTTCCCGCACGGAGCAGGAGCTTTATGAGGTACGGGAAAGCCAGCGGGAAATACGGGAAACTAACCGGATGCTGGAGCGGCTGAACCGGGCCAGAACCGACTTTTTAAACAACATCAGCCACGAAATGAAAACGCCCCTCACAGTTATCAGCAGCTATGCAGGGCTGACTATCAGCCAGCTTCGCAGGAATGCCACAGACAGGCAGACCGAGGAGAATTTAGACCGCGTCCAGCAGGAGGCGGTCCGTCTGGGCAGACTGGTGGACCAGCTCATGAAGGTGTCGCTGGAAAAGGAGCGTCAGCACACCCTCACCGATACTGATGCAGGCACTCTGCTTCGCCGCGCGGCAGACTACTGCCAGGCCCTGTGCCGGGGGCACTGCAATCAGATCACTGTGGAGTGCTGTCCGGCCCACATTTCCCTGCGGGTCAATACGGACGAAATCTTTCAGGTGCTGTTAAACCTGATTACCAACGCGAACCGGCAGATGCAGGGCGGCGTACTTGCCCTGTCCGCCGGGCTGGACAAAGAAAACGGGCAGGCGGTGTTCCGGGTTGCCAACAGCGGCAAGGGCATTCCGCCGGAGATGCTTGCCCGGGTGTTTGAGCGAGGTATTTCGGGAAACGGCAGCACCGGTCTCGGCCTTGCCATCTGCATGGAAATTGTGCGGGACCATGGCGGACAGATGGACATACAAAGCGGCAGCAGCGGGACCACGGTGCGTTTCACCGTGCCCTGCCCACAGGGAGGAGAACATACATGACAAACCAAGCAACCATTTTGATGATTGAGGATAACCTTGACATACTACGCGCCAATGCCGCCGAACTTCGGCTGGAGAATTACCGTGTTCTGGAAGCAGACACGCTGGAAGCAGGCCGCACAGTGGCACAGAGGGAGCTCCCCGACTTAATCCTGCTGGATATTCTGCTGCCCGACGGCAACGGTCTTGACTACTGCCGGGAGGTTTTTGGGCAAAACGCGCCCAGGATTTTGTTCCTCTCCTCCATGAACACCCCGGAGGACGTCATTGCCGGGCTGAGGGCGGGCGGCGATGACTATATGACAAAGCCCTATCTGATGCAGGAGCTGCTGGCACGGATCGAGGCCCTCCTGCGACGCCTACAAATGGGAACCACCGAGCCGCAGCCTCTGCGCATCGGTTCCCTGAAGCTGAACACCGCCTCCGGACGGGCGTATCTCGGCGGGAAGGATTTGCTGCTGACGCCGAAAGAATGCGCGCTGCTGGAAATGCTTCTCTTAAGATTGGGGCACTTTAGAGCCAGTAAAGAATTATACCAGCTGGTATGGGGAATGGAGGCGGTGGATACCCGCACAATCCGGCAGCATATCCGCAGGCTGCGGGAAAAGCTGGGCGAAAATGCTCCCGTCCTGATTGAGTCCGAGCAAGGCAGGGGCTACCGCATTGTGGATGTGCTGCCCAAAGAGTAGCAGAAATATAACCCTCAACGGATGATCTGTAACTTTGAATTTATGATAAAATAAATAGCGACAGGCAAAACAGCGAAAAACCGGCTGAATCAGTGATGATTCAAGCCGGTTTCGCCTTTTTTTGGAGCTTTTGGCGGAGTGCAAACGACAGCACTTGGGCGTACTACTGCCAAGAGTTTTACAATATTTGAATTTTTTGATGAAGGAGGTGGGTGAATGCTATGATATGTTCCTACAATTTATTCTTTGGCAAAGCAAAGGGTAATGGCAGGCAATTTTATTAGTAACAATGCTGCAGATAAGGTAAGTGAGTTTAACATTGAAAGGACGTGTATTTATGGCAAGCCAAGAATCATATGTAACAATTGTGAACAATACGAAAGAAAGCATAGGGTTAAGGATCAGCGAAGTCAGCAGTCATGACTGGGATGGCAATTCAAGGCCAGATATGAACTTAAACGGAAAAACGATTAATCCCGGATGCAGTATACGTGAGCGGGAAGAAATGAACCGATTTGTAAGGACATGTTGGTACAGACTTACAATCACATGTAAAAACGGCAATACATTCAGCCAGAGAATCGATCAGTCGAAATCACTGGAGCCAAGGCATACCAGCACGGACTATTACTATTGTAAAAATACCGGGTATGGGATTAAGACAAGAACAAATAAAGATTTTGGTAAGGATAACCTAGTCATAACCATTGTGGAGCGGGGAAAGTTGCCCATAACCCGCAGCAGTTTTTCTGCTGGAGCGATTCCGGTGTCCGTTCCGATAATCAGCAAAATTGCAGAACATACATATGTATTTACCGATGCTGGTGACAGAAATATCAATTTCCCATGCTGGGGTGATACAAACCGAAATGTCAGTTATATAAATGGAATGGGGGATTTGGAACTTGCCATTGCCATTGCTTGTTATGACCCCTATGACCTTCGTAGTAATTACAATGATCATGCAGGTGGAATCAGAAGTACTGGTGGATTTTTCGGAGATTGTTCGGGAATTTGTTATGGACGTACAGGAGTGTGCCACCAGATGGCAAACCGGATTATGTATGCACTTGACGGCCACCCAAATGTAGGAAGCTTTACCCCAAGCTATCCAGTATCCTTCCAGATGTATGGAGTATATGGAAAAGAAAACTGGAGCGGGTATTTAGCCGAATGCCAAAACAGGGTAAACCGTGGAAGATCTATGAATACAGATGTGAAAGAAATAACTCCTGAACAGGTGAAAGAAGCTCTTTTAAAAAGTTCTGAAAACATGGATTCCTTCACAAGGGAAGCAATTCGCCTGGAAATTGCTCATGAGGGCAGCGAGGAACTGCCAAATCTGAGGTTGAAGCTTTTAATTAATACGGCGTTTCCCAATGGATATGACAGTAATAAATTAAATGCGTTAATGCAGGAATGCACCACTCATCAAAAAGCAGACACCGAACTGTTACATTCCTTTGACAGCCAGCCTGAAACAAAGGAAGAGGGACTGAAGTTTGCGGACAGTGTTAATTCATTGACTGTTAACCATCTGCAAAAGATTTGCAATATTTTAGGTCCGGATGATTTTGAAAAAGTGTTTGGCATGAAGTTCGATCCCGGTTTCGCATTATTGAACAGGGAATTGCAGAAAACGACCCGTTGACGGCTATATAGCAGGCGCAGATAATCTGCGGGTGGAAAAATAATTTGATGGAGGAAAGCCATAAGGATGAATAACAAAGTAAGCAAGAAAATTTTGTCCCTTGCGCTGGCGGTGCTGCTGGCGGTGGGGATGATACCTACAGCTACACAGGCAGCAGGTAACGCATCGTCAAACGGTGCAATCATAGACTTTACAGAGCTGCCAGAGGAAACAGCGAACCAAACCGTGGTTCTTGGCACTGCAATAGAGGAATTGTCTCTGCCAGACAGTCTTACCGCTGCAGTGCAGGTGGCAGCCGACATCGGCACAAAAGAACCGGAGCAGGAGGCCACTCCCTCTGAAGCAGCGCTTTTCCTTGGCGAAAGGGAATTCTCCGAGCCACAGGGCGGGGATGAAGCGAAACAGACCGAAATGTACTTTTCTGTACCGGTACCGGAATGGACCTCCAATCCAGAGTATGACGGGGAAACAATAGGTACTTACACGTTTACACCCACATTAGATGGAGGGTGGAGCCTTGCAGATGATGTGGAAGCGCCCGCCATCACTGTGGAGGTGGTGACGGAAATTACATCGTTAAATTTTGCAGCTGTAACATTACAGGCATCAACCGGAACCATGACGATTGGCGGAACTCCGGGCTATAACCTCTCTGACGATCAAGATGGCACGGGCTGGAGCTGGATAACAAGTACCAGTACCCTGATACTGAGCAGCACTTATACAGGGCAGGAGATTGACATTCAATCTGCTGGAACAGACACCGTTTATATAGAATATAGCGGTGATGTAACAATCAACGGAAAATTGAAGAGCCACGGCTCGATGGAAATCAATTGTACGGGAATAGATGCGGATAAGCTTTCTGTCAATAATTCTAGCGCTGCTATTATTTCATCTGGCGATTTGGTTATTCGCAGCGGAACAGTATCGTCAACTTCAATGGGTAATGCTGCTTTTCATGTCAGTGGTTCACTATCTGTCTTAGGCAGCGCAACAATAGAGGCGCTGGGAGGTTTCTTCCATGGAGACTTACTCTGCAGAAATACTATCACTATAGATACTACCGGGGAAGTATCTCTCCGCAATTCCAATCCTGCTAACTATATTGGTGAAGGTACCCTTAACTATGTTAAGGGTACCTTCCAAACCGGCGGTACTCCAGCAGTTGAGCCTTCTGTTTCAGATGTGTCCGATATCAGTATGGTAGCAGATGCAAATGTGGTCAGAACCTTTAATCTTGGTGCGGGATATTTTGAGGCGACTGGCTGTACTGTTTCAAGTAATAACCCCAATATTGCTGCTGTCTCGCTAAATGAAGACACAATTACCATAACAGGCCTTAATGGAGGCACGGCAACAGTAACAGTAACATGGGTTGGCGGAGCACTTGCCGGGCAATCAAAAAATATTGAGGTGAGTGTTACGGCACACCCCACCATTTTCATCACCACACATCCCACCCCTCCGCCCTTCCTTACAGAGGGCAGCATCAGCGACAGCCTGAGCATTGAAGCAACTGTTTCGGACAACGGCTCACCAAGTTACGAGTGGTTCTCCTGCGATGATACAAGTTATAGGAATTCAGCCACTACCAATGTGACAGCCGACATTTTCCCTATCCCCAACACACTGACAGCAGGAATCTATTACTATTACTGCCAGGTAAGTGCAGCGGGAGCAACGTCCGTCCGATCGAATGTTGCAACGATTACGGTCAGCATACCACCTGTAAATACATACACGATTTCTTTTAACGCAAACGGCGGAACAGTGGCAAATACATCTATGCAGACAGGCATAGATGGAAAGCTGGTAAGCCTGCCCCTCTCTACAAGGAGCAACCACCGCTTTGACGGCTGGTTTACAGCCTCAAGCGGCGGATCGCAGATTAGCACAAACACCGTATTTACCGCAAATGATACAGTATATGCCCACTGGACATATACAGGCGGCAGTGGTTCCGGCAGCGATCATTCAGATCAAAGCTCCAAACCAGTGGACACCCTCACTCCGGCCGCATTGTTCGACCAGCCCACCATCGGCACTGTCACGGAAAAAGTGGATGGAACCACCGAGCAGAAAACCTTCACCGTCACCGACAGTATGGTGAAGTCTTCCCTTAAAAAAGCCCAGGCGAAAGCTAAGGCGCAGAACCGCATGGCTTACGGCATAAGCGTAAGGATTGAATTGGATCATCCCTCTGCATCAGGGCTGACCGTCACACTGGAGCGCTCCGCCTTAAATCAGCTGATCAGTGGGGGAGCCAAGCACTTTGAACTGACAGGCATTCCTGTGGGCACAATTTTCGACGCAAAGGCGCTGGCCCAGCTTCAAAAGCAGGGTACCGGTAATGTGACTCTTGCCATAAAGCCGGTAACTGTGAATGGTGTCCGCAATGCCTATGACATCGCCCTAAGTACGGTAACGGATGGCAAAACCGTAAGCATTACAAGCCTAGACACAGGATCTGTCAACCTGTCGATTCCCAGTACCCTGGGCAGGAACGAGGCAGCGGGATACCTCTACGCCGTGTATGTGGATGCTGAGGGACAAATGAACCGCATTGCGGATTCCTCATATGATTCATACACCGGTAACATGATTTTTGCTACAAACCACTTCTCGGTGTACGGCGTGGGCTATGCTGCTCCGTCAGGGAAATTTACCGACACGTCAATGCATTGGGCAGCAGAAAGCATTGACTATTTGGCCGGCAAAGGGCTTCTCTCAGACACAGCGGAAACCACCTTTGCCCCCGACGAAGCAATAACAAGAGGGAAGCTGGCAGAAGCTATCGGAAGACTGGCAGGCTTGGATGTAAAAGCCTACACAACAAACAGCTTCACAGATGTAACAGCGGACAGTGCTTTCCGCCCCTACGTCGAATGGGCTTACCAGAAGGGTATTATGCAGGGCACAGACAACGGCAGGTTTGAACCCGACCGTGTCATCACCCGTGAGGAAATTGCAGTAATCTTTGCAAACTACGCCAAGGCAACCGGCTTCACCCTGCCTGTGACGCGCACGGCTACCATCTATGCGGACACTTCCAGTATCGGCAGCAGCTACAAGACAGCGGTTACAGCCATGCAGCAGGCTGGCATTATGATGGGTGGCACAAACAACAAGTTCAATCCGAAATCCAGCGCCACCCGCGCCGAGTTTTCCTCCATGCTCCACCGCTACATCAAACTGACTATTGACCCTGCTACGGCACAGGGCTGGGCACTGAATGATGCCGGGCAGTATCTCTACTACAAAGACGGCAAGGCCCTTACCAACACCCAGACCATTGACGGCGTGAAATACTATTTCACCACAGATGGCATTATGGTATCTGACATGTGGATCCAGATTGACGGCATGTGGTATTACTTCTATGGGGACGGCAAGCTTGCAAAAAGTACAACCGTGGATGGCTACGAGGTAAATGCAAACGGCGTAAGAATAATGAAATAAGGCATCAAAAAAGGCGCACAGGTTGAATTTTCAGCCTGTGCGTCCTTCGCAATACCCTGCAATAAAACGAATTTCCTTTTTTTATCACATTTAAACCGGCTCTGCTAAAATTCCTTCTTCTCCATAATTCTGAGAGATATATAGTAAGAAACCGCAGAAGCAGCCAAACAAACCAGAATCACCAATCCAACAAGTTTCACCGGCCCTATCCCCTCCAGATTTGCCGCCGCCCTGCCTATATCATAGTCCAAATGCTTCAGTTTTTTTACAACTACAAAAATGCCGGCAAACAAAAATCCAATGGCTGCCATCATTACAACTCTGCCTTTTTCCGCACCGAACTTCAACTGAAGAGGCAAAGTTACGGAAAAAAGGAGCTGAGTTATTGCCAGAGAAATAAAAGCCATGAAAAGAGCCTGGGACAATTCCCACCCCTGCCCCAAAAGCCCACCCATTACTGCAACCAAGATGGAGATCAGCCAGGCAGCACCGCCGATCAGTAAACAGAATACATATTTTTCACGCACATACACTGCCCTGTTTATTGGAAGAATAAACAGGAAGGAAAAACCATGTTCCATTTCATCATAACTTACGGTGCTTAATGCAAGCATGGAGAAAATAAGAACCGAATAATTAATAACAAAAGAAGGATCACCGTTGGTAAACAGCATGACTGCACACGTAATGAGCAATGTAATCAAAAATCTCTTTTGATTTTTCAGAAGAAACAAATCCTTAATCAATAACCCTTTCATAATTCCTCACCTCGAATCATCATTGTTATCACCTCATCAATACTGCCCTTTTCTATGACCAATCCCGGATTATTTTCCAAATAGAACTGCTTTTGGTCCGAAAGACAGCTATAGCCAAAGGTTTCCTTCCTGCGTTTGATGATATATCGTTTATCCAGTTCTACATACTGCTTTTCCGTTACTTTTAAAAGACAGTAATTGCCAAGAAGATTGTCTGTTTCTTCATGAAGAATCAGATTTCCTTTGTCAATCAGATAAAGGTCGTCGCATAAGGTTTCCAGATCCCCTGATATGTGGGAGCTGATCAGAACAGACCTTTCCCCATCTTCCATATAGCTTCTGATATAGTCCAGCATCTCATCTCTCGCTATGACATCAAGCCCTGAGGTTGGTTCATCTAAAATCAGCAGGCTGGCACCGTGTGACATGGCTGCAATCACTTTCAGCTTTGCTTTCATTCCAGTGGAGAAATCCTTGATCTTTTTCTGAAAAGGCAGGCCAAATTCTTCACATTTCTTTCTGAACTCCTGTTTGTCAAACCTTTTATAAAGGCTCTCCATCACCGGAATAATATCCTCAATAGACAAATATCCGCTGAAGCCTGAATCAGCCAATACAACTCCCATGTCTTCCCTGTCCTGAGGGGTCAGGGAAGCAGAATCTTTTCCAAAGACCGTAACACGCCCGCTGTCTATGTTGATCAGGCCTAAAACAGACTTAAATACTGTGGTTTTTCCAGCACCATTAGGGCCGATCAGACCGGTAATACAGCCTGGGCGTAATTCCATAGAACAGTTCAGACTAAAATCACTATAATACTTTTCCACTTTTTCTAACTTTAACATCCTGGTCAATCCTCCAAAACAATATGAAACAACTCCATCAGTTCCCCATTGCTCATCCCGCAGCTTCTTCCCTTGCGTATGGCTGTTTCCAAATCAGCTTCCACTTCCTTTTTCCGTTCCTCTAAAATCAAATTAGGACTGGTTCCGGCAACAAAGCTGCCCTTACCATGAACAGTTATGACAAAACCTTCCTGCTCCAATGCATCATAAGATTTCTTTACAGTCAGGGCACTGACCCTTAAATCCTTTGCCAAAGACCGCACCGAAGGAAGCATATCCCCCTCTTTCAGTTGTTCCTGTATGATTAAACGTTTGATCTGCTCCACAATCTGTTCGTAAATGGGCTGCATAGATGAATTATTAATAATCAGCTTCATAATCCCCTCCTCAATAAACAGTGTATAACAGTTGCTTGTTTTTGTCAACTGTTATACACTGTTTACCAAAATATCCTATTTTACAACTGATGGTACAAAGTTTCTTCCTGACTGCTCAGCAACTACAAAAAGCAGGGAAGGTTTCCCTTCCCCGCTGTCTGCTTCGTATCTTATTTATTTGCTGAACAAAAACTTCATATACCGAATGAACACATAAACAACCAGACAAACTGCAATGACTGTTTCCACCGTCACCAACACTGGTAAAAAGCTTATGCTATAACCTGCTTTCCCCAGAAATCCAGCCGACATCTTCAACCCAATAGCACTGATGACAACAGGAAAGGTGAATGCGGAATAGCTTGGATAAAATGGTAAGGCCAGAAACTTAGGAAGCTGGACCAGCACCGATAAATACAGCAGAGAAGCCAGTATCAAAAGAAACAGAACCATTTCCGTTGATTTAACTTCTGCAGACTGGAGATAGCCTGCCAGACAGAGGCTGACCGGCGCCGTATAGATGCAAAAAAGCGGCCTTGCCGGTTCCGGAATTTCTTTATGCTTCATATACCGGACTGTTACAAGCACCAGCAGAATCAAACAGCATATCAGACCAAACCAGAATATTCCCAGCCCAAGCTTTGTCTGTCCAAATGCAGGCGCTGTGACGCTGGCTGCCACAATTCCCACATATACAATGTAGTAGCTGGCAAATACGGTTTTCATATTAAGTTTAAGAAGAAAGCGGATAGTAAAATACACTATCAGTAAAATATGTAACCCAATTCCCAGATACCAGATATAAATTGCACCGCTGCCGATAAAAGGCTTTGCATAAGCTGACAGTAAAATCACTGCCATAGAAAAAGTTCCTGATACACTTGCTACGATAGGATTTTTCATATCTTCTTTTACCATGTCAAAATGAAACATACATTTGCAAAGAATTAAAATTCCCAATATGGCTGAAATAGCTCCGCACAGCAGGCGGACGGCCTCCGAATAGCTTTGTAGGAGATTGCCCAGGGCTGCCAGCCCCAGCATTAGCCCTGCCATTGGAACAGGTATTTTTTTAATCATCTCATTCCCCCGCAAGCTGTAATTCATCAATATTGGTTAGTCCAAATTCCCGAACCACAATCTCAGCTACTTTTCCTGCTATCATCCCTGTCAATTTAATGCACTGCTCCTTATGCTCGCCTGCACCCATATCAAATTCCTTGGTCAGTATTCTGCAGCACAATGCATTTTTTCCGTTGTTTTCCTTGAACCAGTCGTGAAGTTCCTTAGCCACTTCCAGATTTTTCTCCACTTTAGGATCTCCCTGCTTGGTTCGTCCGAAAAACAGGCCCAGGGCCATAACACCTCCGGATACTGCTCCGCACAGACATTTGGAACGTCCGATCCCCACCGGAAATCCTGATGCCATAGCAATAACTTCCTCCGGTATGTCCAGTTCGAAGTTGGAACGCATGGAGCTCATAACCGCTTCCGAGCAGAAAAAGCCTCCCCGGAATAACTCCTCCGCATCTTTACCAATCTTCTTTACACTAACCTCCTGTTTAACATTCATCTCTGTGTAACCTCCCGCATATTTTATGTTGATATATCTATTCTATTAGGGATTGTCCGTTACGTCCAATAGATAAACCTGATAGATAGGGGGATTTTATAGTTTTTCTCTATAAGCTGAAAGAAGGGTTGGAATCCCCTACCCTTCCACATACTCAAAACTCACATGCCTGCTGGTCAAGTCAAAAATCAGAGTTTCTTTGTGGTACAGCAAAAACCTTCCCTGGAGCAAATGAGCTTCTTCTATGAACCGGCTCATAGCCCCCTGATCGGGCGCAGGAAGTTGATGAGAAAAACTTGCCTGATTATTTTTTCTTTGATTTGATATAAATATTTCCAAACAGTAATTTCCCTGCTTTAACACAACTGCTGTTTCTCTTTTTCTTACAATCTTCACCCCTGAATATGTTGCAAACCGGTACTCCTTTCCCTGATACTGCACAACACAGATACAGCCCTGGAATTGTTGCCCCAGAAAAGGTATTTCTGCAATGGAGACCATAACAGCCCCTTCTTCGCGGAACTGGTTGCATTGAAGCCATAAATAATCAGACGGAAAGGACCTGCCCTTATCTCCTTCTATATACCCCTTTCCTCCGTTAAAATCCAGCACCTTTCCATTGATTCTTACCTTTCCCTGCAGTGAATGTGACATGCTGATCACTTCATGGCTGCATTCCATAAAAGGGACAAACTGAAAAGGCCCCATAATGGGATAACGGATCGCACTCAAAGAACCGTAACCAATTGTTCCTTCTATGGAAACCTCATTTGTTTTTATATTCAGCCTCATGCCTCTGGGGGAAAAGACATTGTTTCCCACCATAATCTTTCCCTGCCGTTTATCTGTCAGAAATTCTTCCTCTTCGAAATTAATGAAATAAGAATTCTCATTCCAGATAATCTGCAAAAATGGATGCCTCCTCCCATCATCATCCACGCTTTGGCCCGGGATGAGAGCTAATACCATATCCTCTTTTTGATGTTTAAAATACCACCCTTCAAAATATCCTGCTTTTTTATTCTTACCAAGTCCTTTTATACCTTGTAAAATTTTCTTCTTATTCATCTGTTAGTCCATACCTCCGTCTGTCTGTTCTATCTCATGCATATAACTATAGGGTTTCCGGATGGATGGCATTTCATAACACAATTGCACAGACATTATAAAAAAGACATTGGGATTTTAAACCTCCAATGTCTTTTCAGATCTGTTTTATTTTATTCCCTGAACAATCACCAACATATGCCTGGATTTAATATACGGTCACAAAGCCTCCTCCTTTATTGGTATTTCTCAGCCAATGCCTTAAATCAATTTCTTTCAGCCTGCTCTGATCTAATATGGACACCAAGCCATGCTCCCTGTCTGATTCATAAATTGTCACCCAGTGCCAGCTTTCCAGATTATGGAGATTTCCATTGTGAAGGTTTAAAAATGCTACGGGAAGATCTTGTTTCAGAGCATGTTCAACAAAGTCAAAGGCCGCCTTTATTTTCTCCTCATCCATCTTGTTTTTCTCCGGAATCTCCAGCAGATCACAGGATAAATGAAAGCCTTTATCCTCTCCAAATTCAACCACTCCCTGCTCAAACTTTTCTATCTTATTCAGTCCCATTAAACCTGGGGTCACATATTCCCATACATCCTCCATAAGCTTTAAAAATCCCTTATAAGTAGCGCCGTCATATGGGCAGAGCCTTTTATATTCCTCCCTTGTCTGGGACAGATACCATATGATATTGGAACAGGAGGTGGGGCCACATCCTGCCAGCCTTTGAAAACCTTTTGGATACCAGCTTTGATCGGGTCCGTTATAAATGCGGTTTCCATCTTTAATTTTAAAAACTTCACTTCTGCTTAATTTAATACTGTCTGATACTGTTTTATTTATTTCCATATGTCTCATCTCATTTCTATATTGATCAGCTCTCGCAAGTAATCATTATTACTTATATTATATGTACAAACCCTGTTCTATTGATAACTTCAGAGCCCTTATTGTATCATATTTCTTCCCCCAACACTATCAAACATATATTAAAAAAGTTTAAACTTTTTAGTTTTATCTGCAAAGCGCAGATTGCTTTCAGGAACTTATTAGAATACCGCAGGATTAAAAGAACTGAGGGAAAATACAAGAGTTATTTCAGCACCTCCAACATGGCTGAAATAACTCTTTCTTTTATTTTCCGAAGGGAGAATCATCTCTCCGTACAAAAAATCCCTGATTATGACTGCAGACAGGACATACCTGGGGAGCTTTAGCACCGCTGTGAATATGTCCGCAGTTTAAACATATATATTCCGTAGGAGTTTCATTGTCAAATAGCTGGTTGTTCTGAACCAGATTGGCGTACCGGGTAAAACGCTGACTGTGCACCTGTTCAATTTCAGCAATCATATAAAAGGAATTGGCAATCTGGGAAAATCCCTCTTCCTTTGCTTTATCTCCAAAGGATTTATAGATCGTATCGTGCTCAGCAGCCTCATGCTGTGCGGCAAGTTTTAAAAGTTCCTGAAGATCACTGGAATGATCAATGGGATAACTTGCATCAATGGATATTTCCTGTCCGTTAAATTCTCTTAAATGATTGTAAAATATCTCTGCATGCTCCTTTTCCTGTTTTCCAGTATAATTGAAAAGCCAGTACAGCACTTCAAGATTCTGATTCTTTGCCTGGGAAGCGGAAAACTCATAACGCCGCCATGCCTGACATTCTCCTGCAAAAGCTCTTAACAGGTTCTCTTTTGTAATACTTTCTTTCAGCGTGACCATATTTCATCCCTCCTGGTTTGATTTACCATTAGTATGACCAGTTTCACACTGCCCTATTCTTCGGTTCTTTTATCCTGCTATACCTTCCCCATCTGATTTATAACCATCTCATAATAAAAGCCCTGCTTCTTCATCAGACTTTCATGATTTCCACTTTCCAAAATTTGTCCTTCACCAATAACCATAATATAATCCGCATCACGGATTGTAGAAAGACGGTGGGCAATTAAAAAACTGGTGCGGTTTTTCATAAGGCTGACCAGGGCCTTCTGTATCTCTTTCTCAGTTTTCGTATCAACGCTGCTTGTTGCTTCATCAAGAATCAAAACCGGACTGTCACAAAGGACTGCTCTTGCAATGGATATCAACTGCCTCTGTCCCTGGCTTAAATTATCGGCTGCTGCGGAGACCATGGTGGAATAGCCTTTGGGAAGTTTATGAATAAAGTCATGGGCATGGGCAATTTTTGCCGCCTTGATCACTTCTTCCTCTGCGGCGTCATTTCTGGAATAGCGGATATTATCCATAATCGTCCCGCTGAACAGGCTGGTATCCTGAAGAACAACAGAAAAACAGCGTCTCAGACTGCTCCGTTTGATCTGGGTGACCGGTACCTTGTCAATGGTAATTTCACCGCTGTCTGCATCATAAAACCGGGTCAGCAGATTGACAATGGTGGTTTTTCCAGCTCCGGTTTCTCCTACCAATGCAATTACTTCACCTGGATTTACATGAAAACTGACGTTTTTAAGAATTGGTTTTGTCTTATTATAAGAAAAACACACATTATGAAAGGAAACCTCTCCCACAGGATTAAGGATTTCTATGGCATCTGTACGGTCTTTCGTTTCTTCCTCATAATCCAGTATTTCAAAAACCCGCTCAGCTCCGGCTAAGGCTGATTGTATGGTATTAAACATTCCTGCAACTGAATTCAGGGGATGGGCAAATTGTTTTGAATAGCTTAAAAAACTCACCACGGTCCCCACCCTCAGACCATAACTCACCGATAGAATACCGCCTGAGATGGCGACCACGGCAAATACAAAGTTATTAATGACATTCATTAACGGCATCATATAACCGGACCACGCCTGGGCATTGGTACTGCTTTCACATAAACGACTGTTGATTTCTTTAAAATGCAAAATGGTATCCTCTTGCCTGCCAAAGGCTTTCACCATTTTCAGCCCCAGAATATTCTCCTCAATGACACCGTTAAGCGCACCAAGACTTCTCTGCTGTGCCAGAAAATGAGTGCGGCTTTTGGCAGCAATGGTTTTGGTCAGAAGAGATACCAGAGGTACACACAGTAAGACCACAAAGGTAAGAGGCAGATTTAAGGTAAGCATCACTGCCAGAGAACCTGCAAGAGTTAAAATACCGGAAATCAACTGGGTGGTTGTCTGTGCTATGGTGGAACTGATATTATCCACATCATTTGTAATTCTGCTCATGGTATCTCCATGGGGCTGGGTATCATAAAATCCAAGGGGAAGCTTCTGCATTTTCTCAAAAAATTCCATACGAAGGGTAAAAACCAGCTTCTGAGAAATGCGCAGCATCATGACTCCATTTATTAAATTAAGAAGCCAGTTAACGACATATAAACCTAATATGAGTATCAGAAGAGAAACCAGTCCATGGGAATCCACACTTCTGCGGGCCATATCAAAGGTATTGAAGGTCCTGCCCACATAATATGGTATCGCAACTGATATTACAGAGGAAATTACGGTCAAGAACATTACTGCAAAAATGGTCCTGGCCCATCGCATATAGATTTTAACAATGCGTATCAATGTTCCTTTTACATTTTTCGGTTTTACCCCCGGGTTAAAACGTTCCCCAGCAGCCCCCAGACGCCTGCCTATAGCCGGTTCTCTGGGGTGCTGGCTGAATCTTGCTGCCATATCTTTACACCTCCCTGCTGCTTTCAATCTGGGTGTGATAAATGTCCTGATAAATTTGGCAGGAGTTCATCAATTCCCGGTGCGTACCAAATCCCACTCTCATTCCATTCTCCATAACCAGGATTTTATCCGCAGACATGGCTGTTCCGCAGCGTTGTGTGATCATGATGACGGTCTGTTCAAACTCGTTATTCTTAAGATTCCCCCTCACCTTTGCCTCTGTAACGGCATCTAAAGCACTGGTTGCATCATCTAAAATCAGTACAGGAGCTTTCTTTAAGATTCCCCTGGCAATGGAAAGGCGCTGCTTCTGTCCTCCGGATAAATTAACTCCCCCGCTTCCAAGCAGACTGTCATAGCCGTCAGTCATATCCATAATAAAGTCTGCCTGTGCCTTTTGGGCTGCCTGACCAAGTTCATCAATAGAAGCGTGTTTATCACCCCATCTGAGATTTTCTGCTGCTGATCCTGAAAACAGCATTGGTTTTTGTGGAACCACTGCTATATTGCCTCGAACCTCATCGGCTCCCAGCATTTTAATATCGTAATCGTCCAGAAGTATTCTTCCGCTGTCCGCATCATAAAAACGAAGGAGCAGCCAGGTCAGAGTTGATTTACCGCTTCCGGTAGGACCGATAATCGCAAGGCTTTCTCCGCTGCTTACAGAAAAAGACAGGTCCCTGACTGCCGGAACTCCGCTGCCGCCCGGATAGGCAAAGGTGACATGCTCAAAGGTAATATTCCCCTGAAGTTTTCTGCCTTTATGGCTTCTTTCACAATCCTCTTCACAGTCAAATATTTCGCCGATCCGGGCCGTAGAGGCTTTTGTCCGCACAAACATGGTGAATACATTGGTTATCATAATCAGGGATGTCAGTATCTGAGCCATATAGATTGTGAATGCCGTAATATCTCCCGTATTAGCCAGGTCCGCGGCAAACAGCCTGCTTCCCACATAAATCACTATTACGGTTCCGGTTCCCACAACCAGAGTTAAAAGAGGCGAAATAACTGTAATGACCATCTGAGAAGAAATTCCTCTCTGCATTAAATTTAAGTTAACCTCCTCAAACTGATCGGTTTCATTTTCAAATGTACCAAACGCCTTCACAAGCCGGACACCCATTAAATATTCCTGCACTTTTGAATTCACCCGGTCCATAGCCTTTTGAAGCTGATAAAATCTGGGATAGCTGATTTTCATGCTTACACAGATTAATACCGTAACAATTGCCACCACTCCGTAAATTATGAGGCTGAGCCGGAAGTTGAGAAAACTTGCCAGTACAATGCTGCCGATACAGAGAATGGGGGCTTTGAGAAAAATACGCATTACTCCATTTACAAATTGTATAATCTGAGAAGTATCATTTGTCATTCTGGTTATGAGTGAACCGCTTTCCACCTGATCAGCACTTACTTCAGAAAAATACATAATTTTTTCAAACAAATCTGCCCGTAAATCAGCACCCATTTTTTGAGAAACCCGGCTTGACAGAATATTTCTTGAAATGGCAAAGCAAGCGCCTGTCAAGGTTACAAAGAGCATCAGCATCCCCCAGTAATAAACCTCAGTCAAAGCTCCCTTTTCAATTCCGCTGTTTACAATGTGAGACATCAGCGTAGGCCCCAGCAAATCGCAGACTGCTTCCAGCGTCACACACAAAACAGCTGTGGAAAACGGCGCTTTATATCTTCTGAAATATTTACCGTAAAGTTTCATAGTTTGTCCCTGCTTCCGTTATAATATCATACTTGAATTCCACGGTTGTGAAAGTCCCGCAGCCAAGAAGATCATTCCGATAGAAATTTAATCTGATTTCTTCCGGCATCTTTGGCCTGATATAAAGCCTTGTCTGCCACACTGAATAAATCCTGATACAAAGAATTAAGATCAGGAACCAACGAAGTAACCCCTATGCTTACAGTGACATGATCATTTACCAGAGATTTTTCATGGGGAATATTAAGACTCTCTATCTTTTGCCTCAGCATAGAAGCAATCTTAACTGCCTCTTCTTTCCCTGTCTCAGGCAGCAGCACTACAAACTCTTCTCCGCCGTAACGGGCCGCCATATCGGTTGAACGGGATAAATAACTTTTAAGGACTTTTCCGATTTTAACCAGACACTGGTCACCTGTCATATGACCATAAAAATCATTAAACCGTTTAAAATAATCAATATCCAATACCAATAACGCAATGGGCCTTTGATATCTTAAGCATCGATTCCATTCCTTTTCTATCATTTGATCATATTTTCGCCTGTTCCACACCCCCGTTAAAGCATCTTTAAAGGAAAGCTTCTGCAAAGCCCGATTCTTTTTCTCTAATTCAAGATTCTGATGTTCAATTTTTTGATTGGATTCTGCCAAATCTCTGGTTCGCTGAAGTACCAATTCGTCTAAATGGGCATTCATTTCAGTCAGCCTTGCAGTGATAACTTCTTTTTGCTCTAAGGAGTCGGAAAAATGTTTTGCTATCAATAATGAATTGATAGAGGCAAACACAAACTGTCCTAAAGAGGTGAGATTACCGACTCTAAGCAAAGCCTTTAAAGATATAAGTTCATTGTCACCCATCCATGGGGTAAAATAAATTATATCATTCATACTGCTGATTAACAGGGCTATTGCACCTAAACTAATAATCCAGCCGTCCTTTTCTTTATTAACAGACACTCTCGTCAATTCGATTATTATATATATAATTACGGCAATACTCCATAATTGATACAAAATATTGACAACTGTAAAAATCCGGGCAGGAGTGAAAATAACAATTGATATAAAGACCAGTCCCATTATTTGAGACGCTTTGATTATCCGGTCATGAAAATATTCAGGGAAAATCGACAAAAAAAACATCAGCATAAGAGGAACGCCTAGATAGTAAGTGGAAGTCAGTATTTTATGAGCCATTTCCCAACTGAAGTCCGGAAAAAAGAAGATAAAAGAGCATTCTCCTCCCAATGTAGTCCTTATTGCAATTAAGATACAAAACAACCCGAAATACTTGGTCGAACGATCCTTTTTTCTTCGGAAGAAGAATAAAGCAAGATGATATATTCCAATACACATCAGGCTTCCAAATATAATAAATTCAATCGCCATGTTTTTGTGTTTTAACCGGAGTATCTGATCTTCACTTCCAAGTCTTAAGCTTTCCAACATTCCCCCGCTGCGATGATAAAAATTTGAAACCTGAATTAAAATTTCATTTTCTCCCTGCAATGTTTCAAAAGAAGAAACCTGAGGTAGATACTGAGGTACCATAGTATCTCTGGTTTTACCCACTGTTCCGGCTGAGGCAATCAATTCTCCATTGACCCAAAGTTTATATGCAGTACGCAGTCTTGGAATCTTTAAGGCTAGTCTGATATCCTTTTCAGCCACAGCTGTCAGACGATAGGTGCCATAACCCTCTCCCAAATAAGGAGTTTTGTCTGACGCAAATTTATTCCATGAACCGGGAGCATTAATATACCCAGCCTCTATACCGGGGGCGGATTCACCAGGTTCCAGAAGCTGGTTCCAGTAAAATTCCCACTGGCCATCCAAAAAAACCACATCTTGTTCAAGCTGTGATTTTGTTAAATTGATCATTCCTGCCTCAGCCCTTGGATAAGAAGTAATGCTTGGTCCCAAATTTTTACCATAATAGGAGACAGCACTTAATATTGCCAGAATTATAAAGATTTTTAGACTCCAACGCATTAGTTTGGATTTGGTTGTCTCCTCACTTGCTGCTGTTTCATCATTTCTTTTTTTCTTATTCATAATCATTTCAGAGTTTTCCATATCATAGCTGCTTTCAAAGGCAGAGTTTTATTTTTTAATAATATAACTACATTGATTATAATATGATAACTCACATTTTTCCAGAGCTATCTAAAAAAAGTATTGACAGCTGCTGGGAGAAGAAATGGGTAATACACCTTTATACTTCTAATGCATGGCAAAGGGCGAGGATTGTCAGCGCTTGTCCATATGCCATAGGTGCTATGAGAATATTCTTATAATGGTCTTTGTCATAACCCATCCCGGTTCCGCCGGAAACATGAAGCACAGTTCCGTCTGCATCAATGTTTTTAAGAATACCCCTTACGGCAGCATATGCACAATTTAAATAAGTATCATCAAGAATTCCCAGCTTTATGCCTTTTAAAATGCCTGCTGCTATGGCTGCTGAACCCGACACCTCTTCATAACTGTCTGCATCATCGAGAACCGTATGCCAAAGCCCGCTTTTGCTCTGCAGCTTTAACAGGACCTGTACCTGAGCCTTATAAGTTTCTGTTACAAGCTGTCTGATACCGGAATTCATAGTACCTTTAAACATCTCCATATATTCCAGAATTCCCATCGTAAACCAGCTGTTGCCCCTGCACCAGAACACGCCTCCGAAATTATTTCTTTCATTAAAGGTCCAGCCATGATAAAACAGTCCTGTTTTCTTATCATATAAGTATTTGATATGCATCAATACCTGATGATAAGACTCATCCACCCAGTCCTGCCGGTTGTATTTAAGTCCCATTTTATTTAAAAATAAAACGGTCATAAACAGTGTGTCAATCCACATCTCATTTTCATTGAGGCGGACACCCAGGCGATCTCCGTTTGCGCTTGTCACATGCTGGAAACCTCCCTCTTCCGTTTTAGGAAGACATTTCATGAGCCATTTTGCCCAATCCAGGCAAAGTGCTTCAAACTCCCGGTCTTTCACAGATTCATTCAACTCTGCTAGGGCTAAAAGAGGGGCTGTGGTGTTGATGTTTCGGGATGGAAGGCCTTGTTCCAGATTGTCTTTATACCAGCGAATAAGGAATTCCTTATACTCTTCATTTCCCTGAATTTTATGAAGCTTCATGAGCCCATAAAGCCCTATGCCCTGAGGCCAGTCCCATTCCTTTATTCCAAAATCTCTCTTAAAGTAACCAACGGCTTCACTGCGTTCTTCGATGATCGTTTCATTGCTTGTTTTATCTAAGGTTATCAGCTTATGTACCACAAGATTTAATTTTTCTTTCATTTCCTTCTGATCCAATTTCTCCATTTTCTTATTTCTCCATTTTTCATATTTTACGAAAGCGGGCTAATTCAGTCACTCTTCGATTCCTACCAAATCAGGAAATCCTTATTAAGCAGTCTTAATATGCCCTCCACCAGAAAGTAATCTCCGTAGATAACAGGAACATGGCGGTCAGATTCTCTGTCATATCTGGCAGAACCGTAATTCAAAATAGAATCTTTCTCCGGGTCCCACTGGCAGAAACGTTCTGTAACTGCCTTCAGGCAGCGAACTGCCGATTTTACATATAAATCTTTTTCCAATGGAGTTACATGTTCTGAAATCTCCAAAAGACCGCAGGCCCCGCAGACCCCGGCGGTAGTATCATAATAAACCGGTTCCTCCGGAGCCCGGAAGTCCAGCATGGGAACATAGTCATTCAACGCCAGATTGGCACAGAAATAATGGGCTGCCCCTTTTGCTGCATCCAGATACGCTTTATTGTTGGTATACTTATAAGCCAGAGCCATTCCATAAATTCCCCAGGACTGGCCCCTGCTCCAGGAGGAACCGCTTTCATAGCCCTGACCTCCCGGATTATTTAAATATTCTCCTGTAACAGGATCAAATTCTACCAGATGGTTGCAGGAACCGTCCGGACGGATGATATACTTGAGAGCCATTTCCGTATGATTTACGGCAATCTGTTTCCAGGCACTGTCCCCTGACTGTTCTGAGGCCCAATAAAGGAGGGGCAGGTTCATCAGACAGTCCACAATGGCAATGCCTGAGCGCCCCCCATTCCACGCTTTTATATACCGTCCGCTGGGATTGTAGCGCCCTGCCAGAATCCCGGCTGCGTGAAGTCCCCGGCTTTTGGATTTCTCTTCTCCGGTCAGGCGGTAATCTGCCACTGCCGTATGAAGCCAGAGAAAGCCTACATCATGATCAAGCTTAGTAAAGTTTTGAAATGCCCCGTCAAGCCGCTTCTCGATTTCTCTTGCATTTATAAGGTAGCAGTCCTTTTTCGTCGCATGATACATCTGCCATAAGATACCGGAGTAAAAGCCGTTGGTCCAGGCTGTCAGCTCCCTCTCCCCCATGTCATAATATTTGCCGTTTTCCGGAACATAAGGCATGATAGGACCCAGCCGCTTACATTCTGCTTCCAGCTTTATCTCAATTTTCTTCCAGATCTCCTCTGCCCAAAGAGCAGTTTCTTGATCAATCCTGTATCGCATAACAGTTCCCTCCTCCAATCACCACCGTCTTCTTTGTGAACTCTGTTTCCACAAGAGTTTCTATCTTCATCTCCCCGGGGGCAACCGGAAAACGGACTGCCGGAATAAAGACATTGGGGAAAATGAGATTCATGTTTGGTAATGCAGCAATTACAGCTGCCTCTCCAACAGTTGACAGAACCCGGCTATATCCATTTTCATCAGATACCACTGCTTCTGTTCCATTCGTAATGTTCTTCGTTTCTTCCATACAGTTTGGATAGGAAAAACCACAGTCATAGGCCATGCACGGAGTATTTTCAGGAAGGGTGCTGGTAATCACATGTTTTCGTCTGTGTCCCTTTCCTTCAGGCATCAGCCAGGTTTCCACCATAATCCCTTCCACGGGACTCCATCTGGAGTAGACCTCCTGCTCTGTGATTCGGTACTCCTCACATGTTCTTCTGACATAATGCATTCCGTAAACGGAAAAGGCCAGCATACTGTCTGTTCCTGATTGCTCAATGGAATGAAAGGAGCGGGATATACAAAAGCCAAATTGGGATGAATAAGCAAACTTTGCATATTTCTCAGCCGCAAAAGGATGGTCTAAGGTGGGATACTGCCCTGCCGTAAGTGCAACTACCTCATGTTCCCTGTGGCAAATCAGCATATCGCATTCCTTTACAGCCAAAGATGGCTTCAGCTTTGGCAGCGGCTCTGACTCAGCACTCCAGAACTGATGATTTTCTTCCAATGCCAGGAATACAAATGTTTTTAAAGACCAATAAGCGGAGCCTGGTGCATTATAAGCTTCTGACATCAGAAGATTTGGATAGGTATAGCCAACCGTAAGCACCCCGCCATTATCAAATATCGGCTGCCTCAGCCAATAATCAAGATGCCGGTCTAAAATCCCCTTCATCACTCCCCAAGAGCCGCATTCCACTCCGGCCAGGGCACAGGCCGAAAAAAATGCCGCTTCTGCAAAACGATAGGACAGAGAACGGCCAAAAGGCAGTGCTTTTCCTTCATCGTCAAACCAGTAAATAAATGTCCTGGCAAATTCTGCCGCCCGGTCTTTAAAAAGCTTTGCATGCACCGGATCTTCTTTTTCCATAAATTTTGAATAAAGCAGACAGTAAAAGTGGATTCCAAAGGAAGTATAATAGTCTTTTTGAGGACGTTTTCCATCGGAATACCAGCCGTTCCCAATATAAAAGGATTCATACTTTTCCATGGCGCTCTGTACCTGTTCCTGGTTCCACTTCTTTCCCAGATTCTTTAATGCCAGGTTTGCAATGACCTTGAAAAACTGCCAGTTGTTTTCAGCCTGAGAATAATTGTTGATCTGATACAGCCAGTTTGCCAGATTCTCCTTAGACCGCTCATCAAGAGGGTCCCACAATTGATCGGGGATCATCAACAGCCCATAGCTGATCGCTGCCATTTCTACCATTCTCTGATCCTTATGATGCAGATCCCCCCAGTATTCCTCTGAAGCAGGATCGGTGCCGTTTGCAAGTCCTTTTTGGTATACTTCAAGCAGGCTCTTATCCTTTCCGCCTCCTGCCCAGTATGAAACCAATCCCCATAGTACACGGGAAAAGCCTTCCATATCGGCAACCCTGTTTCCGTAGCCGGCTGCAAAAGCTCCAAGCTGCAGCCCTGCACCGCCTTCACTGTAATGATCTTTCAGGGGATCAATCAGTTTCATAAGTACCTTCTGATAATACTCTTTGTTCTTCATTTTTCCTCCTGCACTGAACTGTAAATACGGACAGAAGGTGTCACAAAATATATATTTTGCAACACCCTCATTCCTTTTGATATAAACGGATTACTCTGCCTTTAATTCTCCTAATATTTCTTCATACTGGGTCAGTAATTCTTTTGCAGCTTCTTCCGGTGAAACATCTCCGTAAATAACTTCCTGAATCAAATCCTTACGGATTACTTCAAGCTCTGTATTTCCGCTGATCATGTTATTGATATATGGATCTTTTGAAATTAAATTTATAGCATTTTTCTGAAGTTCATCAACCGCACCTTCTGCAATCAGAATATCCTCGGACTGCTGGGTAGGGCAATACCCTACCGCTGTTTTACAAATTTTAATTGCTTCCGGATCATTCATGAGGAAATCCAGGAACTTTGCAGCTTCTTCTTTATTTGTAGAATTGTCATTGATAGAAAAGCCACGGTCTCCGCCGTATACTACGCCGGTACTCTTTGCATTTTCCATAATTGGTGCCGAAATCACATCCAAAGGACTATCTACAGAAGAAAGATACTTTGGAGCTGAACCTGTGTAATCCACGATCATGCCAATTTTTTTATTGATCCATTTGGTGTTTTGATCCATCTGGCCTGCAAAGGTTGCAGCATCACCAAATGGTTCCAGCGCATATGAATCATAAAGATTTAAAATATTCTGAAATGCTTCAGCCGCATCTGCCTCTGTAAAATTAGGGGTATAGGTTTCTTCATCAATAATAGGCTTTCCGGTTTTTTGAACCAGATAAGGCTGTATAAACAGACGATTCAGCATATCGGCATCGGCTGTCATCAGATAAGCATCGCTGTCTTTTTCATGAATTGCTTTTCCTAATTCTGCAAATTCATCCCAGGTGTAATTCTTAGTCAGATCAATATCGAATTCCTTTGCAAAATCTGTATTCACATAAACAACCGGTGAACCGCCGACCGTACATGGGAAAAGATTTGCTTCACCATTGTAGGTTCCTGATATTTCAAGCAAACGGTCCTTTAAGGTACTTAAATCCACAGGTAATGTGGAAAGATCTGCTAAATAATGCTTTGCCCCCTGAATATCCGGCAGCCATTCCTTATTAAGCTGAATGATATCCGGTGCCGTATTACTGGAAAGAGTTGTCATGACCTTCTCATAATATCCGTCATATCCCTGATACTCTGCTTCTACTTTTACATTAGGGTTCTTTGCCTGATAAGCATCAATCACCTCTAACAATACTCCATGACGGCTGTCACTTCCCCACCAGGAAAACCGCAGGGTTACAGGCTCTTGGTTTCCGCTGGCTGCTGATGTTTCGGCCCCACTTTGAGTTGTCTGTGCCGTCTCATCTGTTTTGCCTCCGCTCCCACACCCCATAAGAGTGACTGCTGCCATTGATGCTGCCATAAGAAGCGCCGCATGTTTCCTAAACTGTTTTTTCATCGAAATACTTCCTCCTTTTTTGGGGGGCAATAGCCCACCTGTCATTATATTACTTTTTAGCCTTTGATACCTCCGGCTGTAATACCTTCAACAAAATACTTCTGTGCAAAGAAATATAAAAGAATGGGCGGAATCAGTGATACAAAGGACATGGCCAGCACCTGATTCCAAGGTGTAGAAGATCCCTGGCTGTCAATAGACATCTTTAAAGCCAATGACAACGTATAGTTCTTTACACTGCTGATATAAACAAGGTTGTTAAAATAATCATTCCATCTCCATAAGGTCTGGAAAATAATGACCGAAAAAACTGCCGGTTTTAACAGAGGAGCCAGAATCTTAACATATACTAAAAACGGATTACACCCATCCATATAAGCGGACTCGTCTAATTCCTTTGGAATTCCTCTGAGAAATTGAATCTGCATAAAAATAAGGAAGGGATAGCAGGCCAAAACTGCTGGTGCCCAGAAGGGAAGGTAGGTGTCCACCCAACCAAATTTATTAAATACCACATATCTTGGAATCATAATCACTGCATCCGGCAGCATCAGCGTAGAAATCATAAGTGCAAACAGGATCTTCTTAAAAGGGAATTTAAATCTTGCAAATCCATAAGCAACAATTCCTGTTGACAAAGCTGTTAATAAAACCGTTGGTATCACCAGCTTAAACGTATTTAAGTAAAAGGTGAAATACGTGAACTGTCCGCTTCCCTTCCATCCATTTTTATAGGCAACAGAAGAAAACTTTTCCGGTAAGAGACTCATCTTTCCAAATAATTCCTGATTGTCCTTAAAAGTAGCAAAAAACAGCCAAATCAAAGGATAAATCATTGCAATTCCCATAATAATCAAAATAACATATGCAATTATATCATTCTTTTTCACTCTCATCAGTCCATTCCTCCATCATTATAAAATACCCATGCACTGGATGAGCGGAATACCAAAAGGGTAATCAGAAGAATCGCCAGGAACATCACCCATGAGGAAGCTGAGGCATATCCCATCTTAAGGTTTTGGAAAGCGTCTTCATAAATCTTTACTCCAATCAGATAGGTACCGTGATTGGGACCGCCGTTGGTAATGATAAATGCTGATGTAAACTCCTGTAACGCATGGATAATCTGCATAATCAGGTTAAAGAACACAACCGGTGTCAGCATGGGGAGAGTAATACTCCAGAATTTAGTCCATTTGTTGGCTCCGTCAACCTCCGCGGCTTCATAAAGCTCCGTCGGAACATTTTTAAGTCCTGCAAGAAATAATACCATAGAGGAACCAAACTGCCATACCACCAATAAGCTGATGGTCACCAGGGCAATATCCGGATCACCCAGCCAGTTTACTGACGGAATCCCAAATACTCCCAGGAATTTGTTAATCATTCCCTCTCTCATAAACATAAAACGCCACAAAATAGAAATTGCTACGCTGCCGCCCATAATAGACGGCAAATAATAAACGGTACGAAACAGATTGATGCACTTCAGCTTCATATTTAATATCATTGCCACAATTAAAGCCATAATCAGCTTCATCGGGACTGCCATAAGCGCATATTGAAAGGTTAACACAAAAGACTTTATAAAGTACTTATCTTTACGAAACAGTCTTGTATAGTTATCTAACCCTACCCACTTTCCTTCGGACAGAATCGAAAAGTCTGTAAATGAATAGTACAGAGACATCATTAACGGATATGCCTGTAGAATACAAAAACCCATTAACCAGGGCAGAATAAATAAAATTCCCCACTTCCAGTTTTTCGGATACTTCCTGACACCGGGCACGGATGGATTCTTCGTTGTTTGCAGTGACATGCATGACTCCTCCTAACGCTTTTCGTTAATAAAATTGTATCACACACTCACTTATTCTGCGCCCCTGTCACCATTACCTGTTCCTATCATTTTTATCTATCATTATTTTACGGTTCTATCATTATGTTAGAGATTCATTTAAAACGCCTTGGATTGGCAGCTCTCATTTGACGCAAAGAAGCCTGACATGCTATAATTTGATAGTAAATAACATGACCGGTTTGTTGAGGAGGTAAGACGATGTATGAGCTTTTAATTATCGATGATGAGGCCAATTCCCGTGATATTCTCGCCTCCTGTTTTCCGTGGAATGAATCAGGTTTTTCCGTCTGCGCCCAAAAGGGAAACGGGCGGGAAGCCCTTGAGTATCTGAAAGAACATACGGTTCATGTGATTTTGACAGATATAAGCATGCCTGACATTGACGGAATCGGTCTTGCAAAAGCAATCTGGGAGGCCCCTGCCCCCCGTCCCACCATTATCTTTTTAAGTGCCTACGACAATTTTCAATATGCTCAGAATGCCATTCGCTATGGAGTCCGCTACTATGTCTTAAAGCCCACCAATTTTTCTGAACTGAAAGAGATATTTGCTATCATAAAGAAGGAACTGGACAATAAATATCAGATTTCATCTCCCGATGAGAGTGACTATGTTCCGGACGAAATCATAGACAAGGTTCTGGATTATTGTACAAAAAACTACCGGGAAGGCTCCCTTTCGGATCTGGCGGAATCCCTTTATCTAAATTCCTCCTATCTCAGCCAGTTGATCAAACAAAAAACCGCTAAGACTTTTTCCGATTTATTAACCGAAAGCCGGATGAAGCAGGCCGCCTTACTTTTAAAAGATCCGGATTCCAAGATTTATAACATCAGCAATTCCATTGGATATGTAAATCCCAATAACTTTGCAAGAGCCTTTAAATCATACTGGGGCGTTACTCCCACGGAATACCGCAACCATGAAAAATAAAGATGTTACATATATCAGGAATTGGAGTTGAAAAGTCAGCCAAAGATGGGAAGGAATCATGAAACAGATAAAAAAAACAATCCGGATACAACGATCCATTCGATATCAGTTCTTTACCAAAAGCCTTCTGACCAACTGTCTTTTACTGTTGATCCCCATCATGATGGTTGGTCCATACAGCGTAATTCAATCCACCAAAGACAATACAGCTGCCATAGAAAAAAGTACATACCAGACCCTTCATCAATTGGAACAGACCATTGAATTGCTTTACTCTCATATTGATAATGCCATCATATTTTTTTCCTCAAATCCCAGAGTCACCATTCAGATGAAAAAGGCGTTTAATGAAAAATCCCTTTCCCTGGATTCTCTGAAAAACATTGAAAACCTTTCTTTGTATTTTCAAAACCTTATATTTACAGATCCTTACATTGAAAACATCTATGTCTATTATGATAATGACAATAACCGGATTTTTCTTCCTCAAAAAGGCTCTATTCAAACGGTTTTCACTTTAGACGAACAGAATATTATAGAAACATATAAAAATTCCGGCACAAAAGATTTTTGGATGGAAATTAGGAGAAAAAAAATCCCAGGATCCGCAGACTACACAGATTCCCTGGTCATTTATCAGCGGCTTTATGCCCGTTTTGCTTACAAACCAGTGGGGCTGGTCGCTTTCGAATATAATTTAGATAAGATGGAGAAGTATTTCCAGACGCTGCTGCAATACAGCAGCCAGACCATATACTTAATTGATTCGGAACGGAGTATTATTTATACCAACAGTAAATCCCATGATCCTGCGGGCGAATTAGGCCACTTTGATACAGCACTCACGACACAAGAAGAACTGCATTTGTTTGATATTGAGCTGAATGATATGTACCAAAAAGCAGCTTACTTGACATCTGCAAGAAGCAACGGGCTGACTTATATCACATTTACACCATCTAATAAAATATACAAAACTACAAGAAGCCTTTCCGGAACCTATATGCTCCTTATGCTCTCAGGAATCTTCTTATCCTTTGTCCTTGCCTTTTATAAGACCAATAAAGAATACCGGTATTTAAGCAGCATCATTGATATTTTCAGTGATCCGGAAGCTTCCCAGCAGCATTTTGACAACATGCCAAGAAAGGCAGGGAATCCGTTTGAATACATTATGCTCAATATTATAAAGCTGTTTCTGGAGCAAAAATACCTGAAAGTTCAGGCATCAGAGCGGGACTATAAATTGCAGATATTAAAAATGCAGGCACTGCAGCATCAGATTAATCCTCATTTTCTTCACAATACATTAAATACGATTTACTGGGAAGCCATACGGATTACTTCTTCTGAAAATTCATGCAGTACCATGGTATCCAACCTTTCCGCACTCATGCGCTATTCCGTGGGAGATCCCCAGGAAAATATAAAAATCAAGAAGGAACTGGGCTATTTAAAAACTTACCTGGATATTATGAAAATACGATACACAGATAAATTTGAGATATTCTATCTGGTGGATGAATCCTGCACCATTTACCCGATTAAAAAGATGATTCTTCAGCCCATTGTAGAGAATTCCATTTATCATGGAATTAAAGAAAAAGACGGGAAGGGAAGGATTTATGTAGGAATCCGGCGCATCAGAAAATCGATCTTATTTTATATTCTGGATGACGGAGTCGGCATTGCTCCTGACAAGCTTTTAAAACTGCAGGAACAGCTTTATGCTTCTTCTGACATATCCTCCTCCCATATTGGTCTGACTAATACCAATCTCCGGTTAACGATGTCCTATGGGACCAGAGCCCGTCTTCGAATTAAGAGTATCAGCGGAAAATATACTCTGGTTTATTTTACAATTCCGGTCAATGATCTGGAAGTGGGGTTTATACCTCAGAAAGAATCCGGAAAAGAAAAATAAGGTTGGATATTCAGCATAGCTCTGATTTCAGCAGGGGAAGCAGGCTGCATATTCTTTTCTCTCACAACACCTGCAGCTGCCTCTACTAACTGAAGATTGGTTTCAGCCATGGTTTCCCGGTTTAAATACCTGCTGTCTTCAAATCCGATTCTCACTGTGGAGGCCCCCAGGTCAAGTGCATTTTTTATAATCTGGAAATCCGTCCGATGGGCATGGGTGATTCCCCACAGAATCTTATCTTTTACCGGAAAGAACTCCTCCAATGCTTCCACCATGGACTTTAAGGTGCGGACCGTGGCCGGAGCTGCTCCTATATGTCCCAGCACGATGCTGAACAGAATTGGATCTGCAAATTCATACTTCATGGACAAATCCTTTGTTGTTTTAATCATTCCGATCTCAAAGACTTCTATCTCCGGAGTTTTATGATTATTAAGAATCTGCTCCACACAATAATGAACATCTTTTATCGGATTGATATAAACCTGGTCTCCCAAATTCACAGAGCCTACATTCAGGGAATTAGCTTCCACCCAGTCCGCAAATACAGGTGTGCAGCGCTCTTTTATAGTTAAATCCGAAACCCCTCCCGTAGATACCTGGATGACAATATCGCATTCCGAACGGATATACCGGACTGTTTCCTCCAACAGGGTTAAATCCGGTGTCAGCCGTCCCTTCTCATCTCTTACATGCAGATGCACCATCCCGGCTCCTGCCCGGCTGCAGGCAATGACATCTTCTGCAATCTTCCTGGGATTGATCAAGGTATCATCTGCTGCCACCGGTGCAACGGATATCACTATTTTTTTCATACAGCTCTCCTGTTCCTTTCTTATCGCATTCCTTTTGAAATAAGGGCGGCCTTCAACGCCTTTGCTCCGAATCCAGGGCTGGAAAGCACGGTCTTTCCATACATGTCAGCAATATAACTTTCACAATACGCCATGGAGCCCTGGGCAAACAGGATCACATCCGCTTCTTTTGCAGCCTTTTTGGCATTCTCCGCCATCAAAAGCTTAAATTGCTCCTGGTCCAGACCAAAGGCACCATCCACAAGCACCTCCATCATCTCCACATGCTTTCCCATTTCTCTTGCAACCCGTAAAACAGTTCTTTTGGTCGGCTCCAGCGTGGTAGGAAGTGTTGCCATCACTGCAATTTTACTGCCCAGTCTGACCGCTTCCCTGCACATCTCTTCATCCACCCTCACAATAGGTACACCCAGATATCTGGCGGTATCCTGCACACTGTCGGCAACCTCGCCCACGGAAGAGCATAAGTTCAAAATTGCATCTGCTCCCTGCTCTACCGCCTTCATATACATCTCTATCAGCCTTGCTGCAGGTGCCGCCGTAACATAACCGGCTTTTCTTACCTCCGCCAAAATAGTGGGATCCTGAAAGCTTATAAGCTCCGCTTCACTGCCCAACTGCTCTCTGACTTCTTTTTCAACAATTTCAATCAGCTCCGGTGTGGTGCTGGTATAAATCAAACCAATTTTCATCATGTATCCTTTCTGTTACAACATTAACAGCTCCACTGCCTCCCGGAGTGTTGTCACCTCTCCCACATTTCCAGGAAAAATAACATATGGCAGCCCGGGAAACTTGCTCTCTTCTCCGATACGCCATACCGGAACTCCCGGACGAATCTGCCCCAGAACCTGGGCACATTTCACCCGGAGAGCTTTGGTTCCAATGTCACTGGACGTAATTCCGCCTTTTGCAACAATAAATCCCGGTGTCACTTCCAGCTTCTCAATTAAGGACATTACCGCATCCGATATCTTTAACGAACGAAGGAGTGCAGCTTCCTTTGTATCATTCTCTATAGAAAGCAGGCGGCGCTTTGTATAAACCACAACAGTTACCCCTTCACGGATTGCATTTTCACATTCAGTCCGTATCCGATTAGCCTCCTGTTCCAGTCCTCCAGCCACCAGCACCAAATCAGATTCCATTTCAATAAACTGAAGGCCAGCCGTCTTCTTTAATTCTTCCAGCTGCATGGTTGTTTTTTCCGTATGAGAGCCAATCACCACAATCCCTGCCGTCCTTCCAGCCGAAATTATCATCTCATCTCTGGTAAGAAGTGGTTTGTCACTGATATTGCCAAACGCCTTTACAAAAGCCGCAGCAGTCCGGAAGATATAATGCTTTCCCCTTTTCATTGCCCGGTAAAGAGCAATGCAGAAAACCTTAACATCATATTCATCCACCGCATTGACGATAATTTTCTGAAACCCCTTTACAGCCAGCAGCTGTTCTGTAATTTCCTTAAGTTTCATTTCCCTTAAATCTTCCAAAGAAATGCAGACAACGGAATCAGCCCAAAACCTTCCCTCCGTCTTCTCTTCGATATATCCGCAGAGGTTGGAGGACCGATATCCAAAGGTCTTATCCCCGGCAAATTCTGTCTCTCCCGCAGGGACCAGTTGATCCCCATATTTAACATAATGGACATTATCCCTGGTAAAGCGTCCTCCTTCTGCAAAAAAGGGACACAAAATTTCTCCGTCCACCTTCCACGGGTTCTGTTCTTCTAAAACGCCCTTTAAGACTTCGGTCTCCAACGGATAATGACCTCGCAGAGTGGAATCCCCGCGGCTTACAATCAAGTACTCCTGTCCCATCTCTTTTGCCGTCCGGTCTATCCCCTTTCCAATTTCCTCATGGGCCTTTGCCGTTTGTTCTGCCGTAAATCCTCTTGAATTGGTCAGAATAAAAAACAACTTATTCTTTTCTTCAAAACCACGCCTTATGCTTTCCGTAGACCAGTCCGTGTAAACGGATATATCATGGACTGTTTGTATTCCTGTGGGATCATCATCCAAGACAACCATTTTCCTGGTATCCGCTTTGGCTTCTGCTGCCAGCAGATCATCCACCTTCCCCTTATCGTAACAGGGGTATGAATGTAATATCTCACTGCTTATTCTTTTTTCCATCCCTCTGCTTCTCCATGTATATCTCTTTCTTCCTGCAACAGCAGTACAATGTCCGTTGTCTCATCCCCTACAGGCGGCATTTCCGTAATTTCAGACTGCCCGCTGACGGTCTTAATATAGCTCTTTACGCCTGTCGCCGGACAAAACCAGAATACCATCATCCGTTTTTCCTTATAATCTTCCAGGGAAAGCTTTATTTCCCTTCCCGAATAGGAATAAGCCATCAAAAAATCTTCTCCGGCAAATACACTGATTCTCCCGTACTTTTCTTCCTGTTTGGACCGGAGAAGCTGCTGCGCCGGTTTTCCGTGAATGAAGCCAACAGACTCCATCAAATCCTTTAAATGCTTCATTTGTGAGCTTCCGGAATGATGCATTCCGTCTTCCCATAAACAATTTACACCAAAGCTGCCTTCCTCCGATAAATCACGATGAAACTGCATCACCGCATTATGCCCGTAAGTATGACCTGCTGCCCCGGCAAATACATCCCAGTAGGCATAACGCCTGGTATCTGCAGCCTGCCAATAAGGCTGGGTCTTATCATGAAGTCCCTGCAATACCCATTCATAAGAAGGCTCACCGTCCAGAACAGGTTTTACAGGCAGCCTGCCATAGTCGTCTTCCACATAACGCCAGCAGTCTTCTCCAAAGCAGTTTTCTGACGACCGGTTGTCATCCCACGATCCTAACTGATTCTGGTCATATCTTCTGTGGCCTGACTGGAACAGATTAAAATCCAGCCACCCTTCTTTGTGGAACCATTGGGAGGAATCTGTTCTCCCGAAGGGATGATAAGTGACCATGCGGTCAGGATTATCTTCTTTCATCATGTTTCCCATGGCACAAAAAAGCTCATAATTGACATCACCTCTCACATCACCGCCCACGATCCAGATCAGATTAGGGCAGTGGCGGTAACGGTCCAGTATGAATTTCATGAAACTCTTCAAATTCTCCATATTCAGGAATTTGTTTTGTACAATGTCGCTTCCCCATACCGGCAGAACTCCAAGATATAATCCCAGCTCTTCTGCCATTTCCATTACCCTGTCAATATGACTCCAGAAGGTTCCGCAGGTGTTGACTTTGGAAAAGTCCCCATCCAGCAGTGCTGTATCTCCTGCCAGATTCTTTTGGTCAGCCGTATGCAGAAAATCTGCCAGAATTACATTGTATCCTTTTTCCTTTCGGTTTCTCAAATACCGGTATGTTTCCTCCAGAGTCAGCCGTTGAAACATGAGCCAGGCAGTATCGGCCAGACAGAAAAAAGGCGTGTCGCCGTTGATAAAATACCGTTTGTTTTCATGCACCTGCAAAATTCCGTTTTCCCAGGGTTTCTTATTCATGCTCTTCCTCCTTTTCCAAGTCAGCCAACATGTTCAGCGCCAGAAGATTCCAGTTTATAAACCCACCGTTTACCACCGGCTCTCCGTTGAAGGGATTGTAATATTCATGCATACATCCTGTCTTTTCCAAGTCCATACCCAGAAGCTTTAAGGAATTACGGCAGATTTCTTCCGCCTCTTCCCGGTATCCATAAGAGAGCATAGCCTGAAACACCACATAATTGGCTACCAGCCATACGGGGCCAAGCCAGTTGGAGGGATTATTGGTTGCTTCAAGATTAAACATCTTCTCATCCTTTGCCAAAGTGGCGATTCCAAAATCACTGTAAAATGTATTCTCATCATGATAATGACTGACCAGACTCTTTGCCTGTTCCTTTGTTGCAAAACCAGCATACATGGGAATAAATCCGGACCACACCCTTATTTTAATGGGAAGGGTCTTCCAGAACACCCCAAGACCTTCATGGAACCAGTCAAATTTTCTTGTCCTGATATCCACGTCCACCGAATAGAAGAACTGGTCTCTTTTATCCCAGCACTCCTCCTGTATAGTCTGTATCAGGGTTTTTGCCCGGTTTTCCCACTCCAGGGCCTCACCGCTTTTTCCGGCATTATTCAGAATGCATCCATATGCCTGCATTTCCAGAACCATAAATGAATTCAGGTATATATTTGCTGTGGAAAACTTCGGACGTCCGAAGGAAGCGGGATCATTGTCCATTCCTATCATAATGTCATCACACCAGACAAACAGCCCTTTATCTTCCATAAAATAATTTCGGTAATAGCAGTCAAAGTACGCTTTCAGTCCGTCTAAATACTCCCTTGTCCAGGAATAATCACTCTGGTATTCACTGATCAGCCCCATCTGCTGGCAAAGAAACGGCTTGTGCATGTTCATCAGCACGTCTTCCTTATGCTTGATGTTTAAATAGGGCTCCGGCCACCGGTCAACCTCGATCATCATGGGAATATAGCCATCTTCCAGCTGATGATCCATAAAATTCTTCACGTTTCCTCTGGCATGGACCAGAACCTTTTCCTGCAGCTCCTCAGAAAAAGTATCCATGATACCGAATAATCCGTAAACCGACCAGTAGGTATCCCAGTCCCATAAATTCCCGTCATAAACACTGCCCGGATCAATAAATGGATAACGGATAAATCCATGAGGCTCTTTTAAAAGTCCGTTTACATGATCTGACACATAATCTTTTATCTTCTGCGCATAACGTTTGCTTTCCTGATCCATCATCCCGCTTATCCTTTCACCGCTCCTGCTGTCATCCCTTCAATGACTCTTTTGTTCAGAATCATATATAACACCAGCATAGGGATCACACACATAGACACGGAAGCAAAAATTGCTCCCCAGTTTTTCGCTCCAAATTCATTCTGAAAATACAGAAGGCCGGTTTGAACCGTCTTCAGTTTTTGGTCACTGATAAATGTCATGGAAAAAATCAGATCATTCCATTTAAAAAAGAACTGCAATACTAAAACCGTAACAATGGCATTCTTCATCAGCGGCACAACCACATACCACATCAACTTGTAGATCCCGCATCCGTCAATAACCGCTGCTTCCATAATCTCATCAGGAAATGACCGGAGGTAACCAGTGGTCAGAAGGGTGGACAGAGACAGACCGAAAGCCGTGTATGTAATAATCAGGCAGAGCCTGCTGTTTAAAAGACCCATGCCGGAATAGATCTGGAATAAGGGAATCAGGGCAGTTGCCACCGGAATCATAATTCCAAATTCAAAATACTTTCCAACGATTCCTTTAAGCTTCCATTTCATCTTTGTTACAGCAAAACTGACCGTTACCGTAAACAGTACAATAAAGAATAAGGAAACCACCGTACATATAAAGCTGTTTGTAAAAAAGATATCCATATTTCCTCTTGTCCACGCCTCTATGTAATTCTGGATATAAAAGCCTGAGTTTAACGCATATGCCGGCTTACTGGTCCACTCACTCTGCTGTTTTAAGGAAGCAGTCAGCATCCAGAACAGAGGATATACTTCGATTATCACAAGACAAGTAATGACTAATTTGATTAATATAGATTTAGATCCTTTTTTCATGCCTGACTTTCCTCCTATTCTTTTACATCAAATCTGCGGATGATGGAAGATCCAAGCACGCACAGCATGAATATAAACAGCGCAACCACACTTCCGTATCCTACCTTGTTATAGGTGAAGGAAACATTATACATATACATAGACAGGGATCTTGTGGCCGCTCCCGGTCCTCCGTTGGTCAGTGCTGTTGCCGATTCAAACATTTTCACTGTTCCGGAAAAGCTGAAAATCATGCAGGTAATGATCATTGCATGCAGCAGGGGGGCCAGAATATAACGAAACAGCTGCAGTCCGCCTGCTCCGTCAATTTTAGCCGCTTCGATTACTTCTCCCGGAATATCCAAAAGCGCCCCATAGAAGATAACGGCATAGAATCCCATGGCCACCCAGATATCCATGACGCACAAACTTCCCAGGGCCGTGGAAGCCTGGCCGATCCAGGGCTGTACCAGACTGGTCAGACCCAGGTTATCTAAAAGGCTGTTTAACAGTCCGTAATTTGGCTGTATCTCGTAAATTTTCTGGAACAGCTGACCAACTGCCACAGTGGGCAGCACCACCGGAAAAAATACCAGAGTACGGATCACGTTCTTAAAACGTTTCAGCCAGAAATAAAACATCAGAGCCAATAAAAGCCCCATTCCCACCTGACCAAGCATAACAATGGATATGTACTTTAAATTGACGGCTAAAGACGCTTTAAAATTGCTGTCTCCAAACAGACGCAGGAAATTGTCAAACCCGCAGAACTCCCACTTTAACCCCGGTGATCCGGAATAAAACGAGTAATACAAAGACCATATTACCGGCAGAATAACTATGACAGAATAGACGATCAATGCAGGTAATACGAAAATTGCAATTGCCGTTTTATTTTCCAATACCTTTTTCATAGAAAAACCTCCAATCCCTTTCCATTTGGCGCTCCCGCATACCAGCGGACCTAAACAATCCGCTTCACTGCCGGATTTGGTAAAAAAACGGAGTGCTGAACTCCTTTTCAGAACTTCACAGCACCCCGCATCTCATTTTACGGCTTATCAATTCTTACTACTGGCTCATATCCCAGGCTTCCTGAATGGACTTCATGTAATCCTCTGCAGATAATTCACCGGTTAGCAAGGTCTGGATTCCGTCTTTTGCCACGTTCTGAACTTCATTGCCCATGGTCGCTTCAAACCATGTAAAAGCACTTTCGGCATTGTTGATGGTATCAAGAACCAATTGTGTATAACCACTGGCACCTTCTGCGGAAACAGTATAATTATATCCCTTTACACTACCCTGAAGCTCCATGGCCAGATCACCCATGTTTTCTGCAAAATATTTCATAAACCATCCGGTTGCCTCGTCATAATTCTTCTGGCTGAAGGAAAGAATATTGCCGCAGTTCATGGAATAGCTGCTTTCATTGCTGACATAAGGATCTACAACCGGTACGTTGAAAAATCCGATTCCATCTTCTCCTGCCAGATTCTGGGAAGGATCGTTTAAGTTGCTTGTAAACCATGAACCATTATAGAATATGGCTGCCTGTCCGGTCATGAGCATGGAGCCGGCGGTATTCATGTCTACGGTATTGACGCCTTCACCGAAATATCCTGAATTTGCCCAATCCTGTATTTTCTGGGCAGCCTTTACGTAATCCTCATCCGTATATTTGGAGGTTCCTTCATCTGCATTTGACATGGCATCAGGTCCGGCAATTCTGACAAGATAAGAATTTAAAAGACGGGTTGCTCCCCATTTATCTGCAGCACCGCAGGCTATAGGCTGGATTCCTGCATCCTTCAGCTTAGCAAGCACAGACTCCAGCTCATCCCATGTGCCAGGAACCTGACAGCCTGCCTGCTCAAACAAAGCCTTGTTATACCAGAAGCCTTCCACATTCATTCCAAGAGGCAGATCATAGATATCTTCCGTTCCTGATAAAGTTTTTAAAAGAGAGACTGCTGATGGATTCAATGCATCTTCACTGTTAAAGTCTTTCAGCACCTTTGAAACATTTACCAGTTTTCCTGCTTCGATCAGATCCACAATGGGTTTGCCTGATTCGTACACAAACATATCAGGCAGATCATTGGAAGCCACCAGGGTAGACACCTTCTGTCTTAAGTTATCGGAAGATACCACTTCATAATCCCATGTGAAGTTAGGATTCACTTCTTTCTGGTATTTCTCACAGAGAGCCTTAATCAAAACGCCGTTATCATTGTCTTCTGCCCAGATTGATAAGATCTTCATGTTTTTTGAAAGCTTGGGGTCTTCTGCTGCACTGGGTTTTACAGAATCTGCCCCCTCAGCAGGTTTTGTTCCTGCAGCGGATTCTGTTTTTGCTACTGTCTGGCCCCCGCCATTGGATGTCTGTTTGTTTCCGCAGCCGGCCAACAAAGTTGTCATCATTGCAGCAGCCAGGATTCCTGCTAAAACTTTTCTTTTCATGTACTACCTCCCATATATTTCATAGTTTTTGTTTGATAAATCTATTTTAACAAGGAACTTCCTCATATTCTAGTCAGTCATTTCTTTGTTTTTGTACACTTTTTATATAATAGTCATATTATAATTATTTTTATTGTACATTTAACCTCTCCTTCTGGTGTGGCCCTTATATTCATTAGGCGTTATGCCCTGATACTTCTTGAATATCTCACAAAAATACCGGTAATTATAATATCCTACCTTTTCACTGACCTCCATTACCTTCATGCCTCCATCCAGAAGCTCTTTTGCCTTTTTAATCCTTAAATCCGTTAAGTATTTAACATAACTCATACCCACCTCATTACGGAATAAAATACTTAAATAAGCCGGATTCATGTTTACCAGCATGGCCAACTCATTTAAACCAATGTTATCTGCATATTTCTCATCGATAAACTGCAATATCTTCTGAATGACACGGTGACTGCTTCCGACTCTTTTTCCAAGAAAAAGCTCGCTCATTTTACGGATAAGGGACAGGCAGTACTGCCTGCATTCTTCCTCTCCACCAAGTCTTTCCACATCATGATGGGTAATCTGACAGACAGCATCCGGATTTGCTTCCTTAAAAATCTGGACCAGCATGGACATAATTTTGTATATCTCCTGCTTATACTGTTCAAAATCAGGAATGGTTTCTCTCAGCACCCGTAGGATTCCTTCCATTCCTTCTTCCAGCCCCTCCGCTTTTCCAATAAGCACCATATCCACAACACAGTCTGTCTCACGTATAATCCGGTTATATGCATATTGGGGCGGATTGCTCCTTTTTTCCACTTCCTGCAGCACTTCCTCAATTTTCTGTATGGTAACCGGCTTATCAATATAATCCACCACTCCCAGGGTAATGGCCCTCTTGGCATATTCAAACTCTGTATAACCGCTGATCACCACATAATAGGCTTCCGGCAGAAATTCCTTGCAGCTTTCAATCAGGGAAAGCCCGTCCAACCCAGGCATCCTGATATCTGTAATAACAATGTCCGGCTTCTGCTCCTGTATGACATCAAGAGCATCGATTCCATTGTAGGCATATCCTACCACTTCGCACTGCAGCTTCTGCCGTTTCAGAATCGCTTTGATCCCCTCAACCACGATATATTCATCATCCGCAACCACCATTCGATACATCTGTTATTCCCCCTCTTTTTCTTTGTGGACCGGCACTCTTAAAGTGACTTCCGTTCCCGCTCCCGCCTCACTTTCAAAACAGATACCAGCCTGCTCCCCATAGAACAAGGACAGCCTTTCCCTTATATTTTTTACTCCGTAACCTTCATCCAGAAGATTCATATCCACAATTCCCACTCCATTATCCTTGATTTTAAATACCATAACTTCCCCATCAAGGCTGCCGGATAAGAGGATGCTGCATTCACTGCCAAGCTTGGGCTCCAAACCGTGATACACAGCATTTTCCACGACAGGCTGCAGAATAAATGTAAGGATTTTCCGGGTGAGCAGGGATTCTTCTATTTCAATCTTCAGTTCAAAACGGTTGTTGTAACGCATGTTCTGAAGCTTCATATACGCTTTAATTTTTTCGATCTCAGCCTCAACCTCAATCAGCTTTTCTCCTCTGTTTAAGCTCAGCTTAAATGTATCCGAAAGGGCAAGCACCATATCTGCAATTTCATCTGCGTGCTTAATTACCGCCATAAAATAAAGGGAATCCAGAGTGTTGTACAAAAAGTGTGGGTTGATCTGGGATTGCAGAAGTAATAGCTCCGCCTCCTTTTCCTTAATTTCAGAATGGAGGAGTTTTTCATGCAGGTCCAGATTATTGTTTACCGTGTTTTTAAACTGAGTTCCGATTTTTCCTATTTCGGTTTCGTCAAAATCCTCCTCAATACGAAATGTTCCTTTACTGACCACATCAATATTCTTTTTCAGCTGTTCCAGAGGAAATGTGATGACCTTGGAAATTCCGTTGACAAACAGGCAGCAGATCATCAGCATGGCCATACATACCAGCATAGAAATCCAGGCGATATAATTACTGTCACGGCTTATTTCATCTCTGGCAATGACATTGACTACTTCCCAGTCACCCTTTTCATTGTGTACTTCACTGAATAAATATTTACCCGGCTCTCCTGATATATAATTCTCCAGAACCTCCTGTTTCACGTCCGTTCCTCCGTGGAAGTAGACCAGATTCCAGTCAGGCCTGCCTACAGAACGGCTCTCATTTTTATCAAATATCATATATCGGTTAGTCACATATCCCTCATCCCCTTTTCCAAAGGCGGAAAGAAACATGCTTTTTTTAATGTTAAAGATCACATAACCCATGTCGTCCCCATTTTCCGTATTTTTTAAGGCTTTCACCATGGAAAATGTTTCATTATTATCATCAAACAGCACATTGTACCCGTAAAATACCTCTTTTCCCATTTCCCGGTCCGCAACCCCGACCCAATCCATAGCTAAAATATCTTCCCCCTTATGATACTTAAGCATCTTACCATTCTGCAGGGTCAGCTTGCTGTAAAAATAGATATTACCCTTTTTATGTATGGCTACCGCACTTTGAACATATTTATTCTGCTCAGTCAAATCCCTTAAAGTATGGTTTAAAACAACATCATCCAGGCTGGAAAAATAAGTGCTTTTTTTTTGTTTCTTCATCATAATTTTCTTGAAATTCTGATTGTTAAGCAGGGTTCTGGAAAGGTCCACCAGATTCTGCAGCTGAATGTCAATAATACTGCCGGACACTTCTAAATTGTACCTGTGGGAATTCTGGTAATTGCGCTCCATGGTCCTTTTTGAAAAAATAAAGGTGATGCAGCCAACTAAAGCCACAGCCAGGATTAAGCAGATCAGCATTGAAATCAAAATCTGATTCTTAATGCTTCTCTTTTTCCACATTTCCTCAAACCATAATTTCCACTGTTTCATAATTCCCCTCTCCGCCTGCTATGCAAAAATAAGGAAGAACCTTGAATCCGGTGCTTCCTTATTTCTCATTTCTCATGCCTGTCCTTACACAATGATCTTAAAACCATTCTGTTCTAAGATTATTTCCGGTAAAAGCTTCACTTTTGTCAGAAAATCCGTTTTCCCGTTTGGAATGCAGACCGTTTTCTCCTGTCCGGAAAAATTAAACAGGAAATAAATCTGTTTTTCCTGCCAGATCCGGCTTATTACCTGTACTCCTTCCGGAGCTTCTATCTCATCCTTCCGTCTGCAGACAGGACCTAACAGTGACTTAAAAAGTGATCTCCACGCCGGATCTTCCAGATCCGTTCCCACATAATAAGCCGTTCCGTCCCCATAAGAATGTTGGGAAATAACCATAGAATCCTTTTTATAAGTTTCCTTGTAAGACCCAAGGAGTTTTGCCTCCCCTGCCAGCAGCTCGCTCCATGCTTTGTCCCATGTTTCCACCTCATCTTCCTCAGATGCCAGCCGGATTCCAAGCCTGGTCCGGTTACTGTCAAATACCGGTTCAACCTCCTGCACCGTAACTCCCAATACTTGGTCAAGATGGCCCGGAAGAGGTATGGTATACCCCAGGTTATCTTCATTTTTAACACCAGTCAAAAAGGTAGTGATTAACGTTCCGCCCTGGTTTACATATTCCCGGAGCCTCTTTGCCGTCTCCTTTTTCAGAATAAAGGAGGCAGGAAGCACCAATGCCTTATACTTCTGGAAATCACGTTCAAGGGAAATCACATCGGAATGAATACCAATACGCTCTAAATTATAATACAGCTTCCCGGCAAAATCCATATAAGAAAATTCAGGCTCATTGACCGGTTTTATTTTCAGGGCCCAGTGGCTGTCATAGTCCAGCAGAATCCCTACTTCTGAGCAGAATGACGCTTCTTTTAAAGGCTCCAGCTGCTTTAACACAGCGGCTGTTTCCTTCATTTCATCATACCGCCTTCTGGGAATCCCGTCTAAATCCACAATTGCATAGTTTAACTGCTCTGCCCCCGCCGGAAAGCTGCGGAACTGATAGTGTAAAAGTAAATCTGCCCCATGGGCAAATGCCTGAACCACCGCCTGCTTCAATGCGCCGGGACCGGGCTGCAGCCGTCCCGTCCCGCTGAGCCTGTGACCTCCGCCGGACATAAATTCCAGGATCCAGAAGGGAAAGCCAGACTTCACCCCTCTGCCAAATGCATAAGGAAAGGAATCCACCCAGGCGTCCCGGAGATTGGGATAATAATCAAAGGCATAGCAATCCAACTGTTCAAAGCCTTTATAATAATCAATGCTGTTGGTCACAAGTCCCGTTCCATTGGTGGTCACCGGAAGGGAAGTAAAAGCCTTCAGGATATCAGCCTGAATGTTTTGAAACTCGATCTGGCTTTCACTGGAAAACCGTTCGAACTCCAGACGGACCGTGGGATTTTCATAAAAATCCCGTATCTGGGTCTGAGCACCCGGCTCAATGGCATTGACCGGCGGGTTGATCTGTTCAAAGGAACGGTACTCCTGAGACCAGAAAATGGCTCCGCTTCTCCTGTTAAAGATTTCGATTCCGCCGTATTTCAGCTTCAGCCAATCCTGAAACTTCTTCCGGCAGTTTTCACAGGTACATCGTCCCGTTCCTTCCTGGGCCAGTTCATTGTCAATCTGGAATCCTGCCACATGGGGATTCCTTCCATAATGCTCTCCTATGGCTTTTGCGATACCGGCACAGGCATTTCGGTACGCTTCATGATTATAGCAGCCATGTCTTCTGCCTCCGAAAGGACGGCGGATCCTTCGGTTATCCTGATATAACATATCCGGCCAGGCTTCCACCATCCACGCCGGGGGGCATGCCGTAGGCGTTCCTACGATTGTACGGATGCCTGCCTGCCCCAACTCCTCAATCACCGGATCCAGCCAGGAAAAGTCATATCTTCCTTCTTCCGGCTCCATCCGGCACCAGGTGAATTCCCCCATTCGGACCGTATTGATTCCCGACTCTTTTATCAGTTTTAAATCCCATTCCAGCTCTTCTTTGCTTTTATGTTCCGGGTAATAGGATACTCCATATAACATTGACCTGCCTCCTCATCCTTACGTGTCACATCCGAATCTGTTTCTGACTACGGGCATCCAGATACGCATCTCGTCCAGGCCCCGGTTGTCCCAGGCAAAATAAGGAATCATGCGTACCGGAACCGGTTCATAGCCTTCCTCAGAGTAATCCTGGTAAAGGGAATTCCGGTCGTATTCCGGTCCGTGGATTTTCTTCAAAAATGTGGCACCAAGCCCGGTTATCTTCCGTCCTTCTATCTCAATCTCTTCCGGCTCCAACCGTACGTCTGACGGAACAAAGAGATCGTCCATGGTTTCTGCCAAAGCGTCCATGCCTTCCAGGCAATATACCAGAGGCCCCCGTTCCACTGCCACCTGATTGCAGTCTTCTTCCACAAGAGCATGAGCACAGGTCAGACGGGGCTTCATTCCTAAATCCAGAATAATCACGGTATGTTCCGGGTCCTCTATTTCCACGGTCAGAAAACTCCCCCTGTCCGCTGCCGAAATCATTCTTTCCCATATACACTTCTGCCCGTTTTCAGTTATCTGAACCCGGCTTTCTCCCCGAACCCAGGATGGAATCCTCAAATGCAGTTTCATTGGTACATTCTTCTTCATGTCTTCAAAGCGAAAAATTATTTTTCCGTCATAGGGATAATCCGTTTCCTGGACCAGAACGCCTTCCCAACCATTCTTAAGTTTCAAATCCGCCCGGCTGGCTCCGTATAACACCGGATATATGCCGGTATCGTCTACAGTGTAAGCGTATTCACTCAGCTGGGCAATCAGTCTGGCCAGGTTAGGAGGGCAGCAGTAACTTAAAATATATTCCGTCCGCTCCTGTCCCCAGATCAGCTCATAAGGGAGTTTTTTTGCCCGGCGCAGCATGTTCTCATAGAAGAACCGTTTCCCATCCAGGCTGACTGCAGCCAGGTTTCCATTTAAGACCATCCGTTCCAAAACCTCGGCATACTCCTCTTTTTTCTCCATACAAAACATGCGGTATGCCCAATATACACCGCCCACAGAGGCACAGGTCTCATTGTAAGCCGTCACATTAGGCAGCTGGTATTCATATCCATAGGCCTGATGGACTAACTGGTGGGTGAAAAAGTTTCCATATGGCGATGCACCGTTATACAAAGCGCCGCATCCTCCGGTTATGTAAAGCTTCTGGGTCACAAGGCTGTGCCATACTTTATGAAGTACCTCTGTAAGTTCCGGATTTTCCTCTTCCAGGCACAGATCCGCTACTCCTGCATATAAGTAATTGGCTCTCACCGCATGGCCGATGATGGTTTCATGCTTCTTAAGAGGAAGTCTGTCCTGGTTGTCATCCAGCCCTTCCTTTATACAGTCCCGAAGCTCCACTGCATCCTTAAGCAAATCTAAATATTCCCGTTTTCCCGTTGTCCGGTACAATTCGGCCAGTCCCATATAATGGGAAGGGCATACTGCGGTCTGTGCCTCCCCGCTCTTCCTGGCTTCTTCAAACAGATGCTTTAAATATCCGGCGGCTTTCTCCGCAATGGCAAGAAAGCTGCCCCTGCCTGTCACCCGTTGATACAAACAGGCAGAGGTAAACAGATGTCCGAAATTATAGACTTCAAATTCGTTGATATCTCCAAGTCTTGAGGCGGTTCCCCTCTTTTCACTAATGATCTGTTTTGTGGAAATATAACCGTCAGGCATCTGTGCCCTTCCGATCAATCCTACATAATCCTCAAGCTCTTCCAAAAGCTGCCGGTTATCTCCCAGGGCAGCCGTATAAACAGCAGATTCCATCCATTTATAAAAATCACCGTCTCCAAACACTGTGCCGTCAAAATCACCGTCTGATTCTCCTGCCGCAATCTTGAAATTTTCCGTCACGTGGCTGATGTCTTTACTCTCAAACATCTTTTGCAGATGGGGAACTGTAACATTCATGCAGGTGTCAAGCCGTTCCTTATATAGTCCGCCTGTCCATCTCACCGCGGAAAAGGGAAGACCGCAAACACGGGCATGAGGTGAACTTTTCAAATCTGTCAGCATGGTTTTCCTCCTTCCTGTTTTCTGTAACTTATTTCAAAGCTGCCGGAACCTGTTTCAGCCGTCATACATCCATCCTCAAGGTGAAAAACAAGGCCATCGGTTTCAGAGGGCACCGCCCCTTTTTCCAGACGTATGGCAGCCGCTGCATTGACCGGTACGGTAACAGAAAGCCGCCTCTCTCCCGCCGTCTGGGTTTTTTCCCAACTGACCCGGATCATTCCAAGAGCACTTTTATAAGACCCTTTCGCATATTCTAATGCATCTCCTGTCTGAGGGCTGATAATGATACGGCGGTATCCGGAATATGCCTCATCTGTTTCAATTCCCAGAACAGAGCGGTAAAACCATTCTCCCACTGCTCCATAGGCATAATGGTTAAAAGAGTTCATATCCGGACTCCACATGGTTCCATCGGGCTTTAAACCGTCCCAATGCTCCCAAATCGTGGTGGCTCCCATTTTGACCTGATACAGCCATGAAGGAAAATCTTCCTTCAAAAGCAGTTCATAGGCCTTATCTGCATAACCATTTCCGCTTAATGCATGCAGGAAATAAGGTGTGCCAACAAAACCGGTCACCAGATGTCCGCCCTCTTTCTCAAGCAGTGTAACCAGCTGCTCAGCGGTCTTCTGCCTGTATGCCTCGGGAACAAGATTAAAATGCAGAGCCAGAATATGGGCAGTCTGAGTCATAGCTGTCATGGTTCCGTCACGGTTAAAAAATGTATTCTGGAACTTCTTTACGATTTCCCCATACAATGCTTCATACTCTCTGGCATCCTCTTCCCGCTGCAGAATTCCAGATATTTTAGCAAACAATCCTGTTGCATATGCATAATATGCGGTACAGGTCAGATCATTGGGGGTTGCTCCAAAATAGCTTCCCTCCTCTGCATCAAGCGCTACCCAGTCACCAAACTGCAGTTTATAATTCCAGATATGATCCCTGGCATGTGTTCTCATAAATTCAATCCATTGCTTCATGCTGTCATACTGCTCTTCCAATATGACCTGATCCCCATACATTAAGTATAAGGTCCATGGGTTGATCACAGCCGCGTCAGCCCAGGCTGCCGCAGAATGGGTTCCCTGGGAAAGCAGCCAGTCGTCTTTTTCCCTGCCGCTTATAATGTCCGGCACCACATGGGGAACTCCTCCTTCCGGCGTCTGGTCCGCAGCCACATCTTTCAGCCATTTTCTGAAAAATGTATAGGTATTCATCAAATAACAGGAAGTACGGCAGAAAATTTGTGCATCTCCCGTCCATCCCATTCTCTCATCTCTCTGGGGGCAGTCTGTGGGAATATCCAGGAAATTCCCCTTCATGCTCCATTTGATATTGCTGTGAAGCTGGTTCACCAAAGGATGGGAACAGGAAAAATCTCCGGTTTCTTCCATGTCTGAATGCAGGACACAGGCTTCCACATCATCTTCTCTCAGTTCTCCCGGCCAATCCAGAACATGAACATAACGAAAGCCCTGGAAGGTGAAATGGGGGTGATAGATTTCTTCGCCTTCTCCTCTGCAGATATAGCGGATTTCTTGTTTTGCCGACCTTAGATTGGCTGTATAAACATTTCCTGAAGAATCCAGCGTTTCAAAACATTGAAACCTTACCTCTTCTCCTGCCTTACCCCGCACCTTAAACCGTACCCAGCCGGTCAGGTTCTGTCCGAAATCAATGACCTGGTCTCCGTGAGGAGTCTGAAAGATATTTTTTGCTTCCAAGGTCTCGATGATCTTCACCTTGGATCCGGCCTGAGCGGTCAAAGCATTCTTGGGAAACTCTGCTGTTTGTACTCTCTTCCAGCCGTCTGCACAATAGCCAGAACCGTTCCAATTCTCAAGTTCCATTCGGGCATCATAAATCTCCCCGTCATAAATCTCAGAAAAGGTCACCGGGCCATCATGTCCCAACCAGCTTTCTTCCGTAAAAAACGTCTCCTCCCGCCCATCCCGGTAGCGGACCACCAGCTGCATCAGAAAAGCCGCCTGGTCTCCGTAATTATTGCGCAGATGAAGAAAGCCCATTTTCCCTTTATACCATCCGGCACCAACCAAAGCTCCCAAGGCATTGGGTCCCTGTTTCAGCAGATCTGTAACCTCATAGGTCTGATAGCACAAATGCTTCTGATAAGAGGTCCAGCCAGGAGTCATCTCATCCATGCCCACCTTATTTCCGTTTATATAGAAATGATACAGCCCCAGTGCTGTGGTGCAAGCATAAGCTTCCAGCACTTCCCCCCTGACATCGATCTCCTTTCGCAGATAAGTGCTTCCTGAGGAGTATTTATCCTCCGGTCCTTCCGCAGTAATGAACTGTGCCTGCCACTGGTCCTGTTTCAAGACTGCCGTGACAAAAAACGCCGGTTCACTGAAGCTGCTCTCTTCCCCTCCAGCCTGCACCTGTACCCGGACAAAATATTTTTTACAGGAAGAAGGACAAAAACCTGCCGCCTCCACATGAATGGACTCCCTGCTCTTAACCCATCCGCTTTCGTAAACCATGGTTTCAAAGTCAGCATCCATGGCAATCTCCAGCCTGTACGCTTCCTGATATACATGTTTCTGATCACTGCAAAGAATCCAGCCAAACCAAGGCCTGCCGTCCAGACCCACCGGATTTTTCAAATATTCAATTGTTATTTCCGACACTTTCAGCATGCTTTCTCTCCCACTCTGTTATCTTTGTCCGGTCAGCTGTATTTAAGCCAGAATCTTCCTGACCGCTTCTCTCCAGCCTTCATATTTCTCAGCTCTCACTTCTGGCTTCATATATGAATTATATTGCTTTGCTCCCATTTTTTCAAATATATCTTCTTGATAAATACCAAGGGAAAGGCCTGCGGCAAAAGCGGCTCCCATTCCCGAGAGCTCTTTTATCTCGGGAACACGGACATTGGTTCCCAGAATATCGCTTTGAAACTGCATCAGGTACTGGTTTTCCGTAGGACCTCCGTCCACCCGCAGTTCCGGAATGATGCAGTTCATGTCCTCGCACATGGCCTGAATGACGTCGGCAATCTGGTAGCCAATGCTTTCCAGCCCGGCCCTGACAATTTCAGCCCGGCCTGTGGTCCTTGTCATTCCACTGATGGATGCAGTGGCTCGGCTGTCCCAATATGGCGCTCCTAAACCGGTGAATGCCGGTATTAAGTAAACCTTATCATTTTTTTCAGCGGCGGCGGCAATCTGCTCTGTCTCCTCCGGGGAGGAAATCATGTTCATCTTCTCTTTCAGCCAGGTAATCACCGCACCTGTATAATTGATGTTGCCTTCCAGAATGTAATTTACCTTTCCTCCCATGCACCAGGCTAAGGACGTCACTACTCCATGAGTGCTGAACACCGGTTCTTTTCCCGTATTCATCATAATGGAAGAACCGGTTCCATAAGTTGCTTTTGTCATACCCTTATTTAAGCAGCCCTGGCTGAACAGCGCGCCGTGGGAATCTCCCATGACGCTGTGAATGGGAATAGGTGTATCAAACAGTCCCTCAAAATCCGTCATGCCAAAGCAGGAATCCGAATCCGAAACCTCCGCCAGCCATTGGCTTTTTAAACCGAATAGTTTGCAGAGTTCCTGATCCCAAGCCAAATCCCTGATATTAAAAAGCTGAGTCCTGGAGGCGTTTGAATAATCCGTCTTATAAGAAGTTCCGCCTGTCAGACGGTAAACCAGCCACGTATCTACTGTTCCGAAGCACAGCTCTTCCTTCTCCGCCCGGTCCTTCAAACCGTCAACATGTTCCAGAAGCCATTTGTATTTTGAAGCAGGAAAATAAGGGGAAAGAATCAATCCTGTCTTATTCCGTATAATTTCCGAATCAACAGTCTCCTCCAGCTTTTTGCAGATATCCCTTGACCTGGCACATTGCCATACGATTGCTAAGGCTTGGTGTTTCCCTGTTTTCTTATCCCATACAAGGGCCGTTTCCCGCTGATTGCTGATTCCCAGACCGGCAATCTCATGGTTAGGAACTCCGGAGGTTTCCATGAGCTTACGTACCACTTTTAACGTGTTTTGATAGATTTCCTCCGGGTCATGGGAAACGTAACCCTCTTTGCTTACGATTTGACTGTGGGGCATATCCTCTCTTTTAACCAGTTTTCCATGGTCATCAAAAAGAAGAGCCTTGGTTCCCTGAGTACTCTGGTCCACCGCAAGAATATATTTTGCCATATTAAATCAGCTCCCTTGCCTGTTTTGCAATTCCTTCTGCCGTCAATCCGTAGTATTCAAATACTTCTTTCGAGGTTCCTGTGATGACAGGAGCGTCGGGAAGAGCCAGATTGATAACCTTCTTTGGGCAGTGGGCGGCAACGAGCTGACTGACCATGGAGCCCAGCCCTCCAAATGGGGAATGCTCCTCCACGGTAATGATTGCTCCGGCATGTTCTGCCGCTTGCAATACAGCTTCCTGGTCCAAAGGCTTTACACAGTACATATCAATAACAGAGGCTGAAATTCCGCTTTCTTTTAAAAGCTCTGCTGCATCCAGAGCCGGCCTTACCATTTCTCCGCAGGCAATTATCGCAATATCGGTTCCCTGGGAAAGAACATTGGCCCGGTTCAGTTCAAAGGGGCAGTTTTCCTCCGTGTAAATGTCTTCCACTGCATTTCTTCCGACTCTTATGTAGGCAGGTTTCTGATCCTTTAACAATTCCTCAATCAGCCGTTTTGTCTGAAATCTGTCACTGGGCAGATAGACCCTCATATTAGGAATTGCGGCCATAGCAGCAATGTCCTGAGCGGAATGATGGCTCATTCCCAGAGCTCCATAACTGACCCCGCCGCTGATTCCAATTAAAGTCACATTCGTGTCAGAATAGGCACAGTCGATCTTCGCCTGCTCATAACTTCTGGTAGACAAGAAGCACGCCGGAGAAGCGGCAAATGCCTTTTTCCCGCATTTTGCCAGTCCCGCCGAAATGCTGACCAGATTCTGCTCCGCAATTCCTGTTTCTACAAACTGCTCCGGGTATGCCTGTGCAAATGGGGCAAGGGATGCACTTCCTCTGGAATCACTGCACAAGACAATAATATCATGATCTTCCTTTGCCTGCGATAACAATGTCTCACATATGGCCTGTCTGTTGGGTATTTGATTCATAATGCCGCCTCCCTTCTCATTTCCAAATCAGCCATAATAGCCTTATACTCTTCCCCAGTGGGCACTCTATGATGCCAATTGGCCTTATTTTCCATAATCGGAGAACCACACCCTTTAACCGTATTGGCAATTAAGACGGTTGGTCTTCCCTTTATTGTCTTAGCCTGTTCAAATGCTTCGTTTAGTTTCTCCACATCGTTTCCATCCGCCACGTCAATCACATGCCATCCAAAGCTTTTGAAACGATCACCAAGGTCATCATGCCCCATGACTTCCTCTGTATTCCCGGAAATCTGGAGGCGGTTGCGGTCTACAACGGCACAGAGATTATCCAGTTTAAACTGGCTGGCAGCCATAGCCCCTTCCCATACCGAGCCTTCCGCCAGCTCTCCGTCGCCCATAACCGTATAAACCCGGTAGGACTTTCCGTCCATTTTTCCTGCCAGAGCCATTCCCACACAGACAGGCAGCCCGTGGCCCAGTGAGCCGGAATTCATCTCAATGCCCGGAAGTTTGTTGTTGGGATGCCCAATAAACCGGGAGCCAAATTTTGAAAAACTTTTGATGGCTTCTTCCATAGGAAAAAAACCTTTTGCTGCAAGAACTATATACAGAGCTTCTACAGAATGTCCCTTGCTGAGCACAAACCGGTCCCGGTTCTCATCCTCCATCTGCTCCGGACTGATGTTCATCTGACGGAAATACAGCACGGACAATATATCTATGACGCTCATATCTCCGCCGATGTGGCCCCCTTTTCCTTCTACAATCATATCTATCACAGATTTTCTCAATTCATAGGTCTTTGCCTTTAATCCGTCCATATCATTCTCCTCTTAAATAGGCCCTGATCTCTTCCTCGTTGTCATCGTATAAATCCGGCTTCACACCTATGTACTTGCAGGCTTCGTACAAAACCGGAACAATGTCCTTGTGGATTCCCACACAGTGATGAATATAAGGCCCTTCCACCAGCTTTGCTTCCAGTTTCTTTAAGTTTGCCACTTCAACCCATACGTAAGTTCCTTTCGTATATGGGCCATCGATTCCCTTGGCTTTTCCAAGTAAAAGAGAATATTCCCCGTTATCTCCGTCAAACCGGCACAAGGTCATCTCACCATGCTTTGCCTCTGCCTCCACAGCTCCCGGATGGCTAAACGCCAGGGGATAGCCCAGGGTTGGCTTTTCTTTGGCAACGGAAATAGGCCATGGGCCGCAGTGCTGAAGCAATTCTCCGTTTTCGTTGTCCGGATGTCTTACGGTCCAGTCCGCAAAAAAACTCCTGCATTCATCCATGCCCGCCGCCTCTGTCATAACTGCGGTGATTGCACCATGAATATCTGTTTCACAGACCACCGGGATTCCTTCTTCATTTAACAGGGAATTGGCTCCGCACGGCATAATACCAATTTCTCCCTGAAGGGCATTCCAGCACTGAATGGCAATGGCATTGCAACCGTATTTAACAGCCAGACTTTTCATGGCAACCTTTAATGCCGCCACATTCAACAGTGCTTCTTCACTGATTTTTATATTCATGGACTCCCTGCAGCTCTTTACAATTTTTTCAACTTCCGTCTTTTCCTCTTTTACCTGCCGTATTTCAGCAGTTAATTCAGGCATGGGAATGGGGGACAGTTGTATGTTGAACCGTTCCAACAGCTCCCCTTCGTTGCACATGGTGGTCCAGAAATCAAAAGGCCTTGGGGCTATCTGCAGGATTCTTGTATTTCTAAATACCTTTACTACGTTACAGACAGCCAGAAAATCACGGATTCCCCGCTCAAATTCCGGATCTGTCAGGCGGCAGTTGGTTAAATAGGTAAAGGGAACTTTAAATCTTCTCAGAACCTTTCCAGTGGCAAAAAGGCCGCATTGACTATCCCGCAGGCGAATTCCATTTTCGTCCGGTCTCTCATCCCTGGGCCCCCAAATCAGAACCGGAACTCCAAGCTCCTTTGCCAGCCTTGCACACAAGTATTCTGTTCCAAAGTTGCAATGAGGGAGAAACAGACCATCGATTCCTTCGGTTCTGAACTTTTCAGCTATGATTTTTACATGGCTGTCATCGTAGAGAAGGCCTTCTTCGTTAATATCCGTAATGTCCACGAAATCAACTCCCAGTTCTTCAAGTCTTTCCGCCGTTAAATTCCTGTACTTTATTGCATCCGGTGCGCTGAAAATGCTTCTTCTTGTGGGGGCAAACCCCAGTTTTATATTAGCCATAAAATCCATCCTTTCTGTTGAACGATCTTTTTATATATTTAAATTATACAGATTATATAACTTAATTTCATTATGATATTTAGTATTTATTAATGAATTTTCAACTTAATTATTGCTTTTTTTTACTTAATAGACCATAATGATATGAGAACGATCAGGAGGAACATCTATGGGAATTACTGCAAAAGAGCTGGCAAAATTATTAGACCTTTCAGCTGCCGCCGTCTCTATGGCTTTAAATAACAAACCAGGTGTCAGCACCGAAACAAGAAGGAAGGTCATTGAAACAGCCCAGAAATTTGACTATGATTTGACCCGCCACACATTCCGCCCCAGGGACGTAAGCAGCATTTACTTAATTATATATAAAAAGCACGGAGCCATTGTTGGAAGCAGCCCCTTTTTTCAAGAGCTATCGGAAGGAATTGCGGCCGGCTGCCAGAAAAATAATTACAAGATGGAGATTCATTATTTATACGGGGAGGAAGGGAATATTGAAAATCGATTAAAGGATATGCTCTACTCCGGCTGTACAGGAATCATTCTTTTGGGAACCGAAATGACGCCGGAAGATTTTCAGCCTTTTCGGGCTCTTACGATCCCCATCGTTTTACTGGACAGCTATTTTGAAACGGTTCCCTGCGACAGTATTATTATTAACAACATTCAGGGGGCTTTTCTTGCCGCTTCTTACTTAATAAAAACCACTGGAAAACAGCCTGGCTATCTTCATTCGTCTTATCCCATCGGAAATTTTGCAGAACGGCATTCCGGCTTCTTTAAGGCAATTCATACCTATGGAATGGCCGCTTCTAACAGCATTGTCCATTTGGTCACTCCTTCCATAGAAGGCGCTTATGCGGATATGGTGGAAATCCTTAAAAGGCAGGAGCCTCTGGCTTCCTGCTACTTTGCTGACAATGATTTAATTGCCCTGGGCGCACTTAAGGCATTGAAACAGTATGGTTACCGGATACCGGAGGATATTTCCATCGTGGGATTTGATAACCTTCCTGAGGGAATCATTGTGGATCCAGCTTTGACTACTATTCACGTACCGAAGCATTATATGGGGAAAATGGCGGCTAACAGACTTATCAGCCGCTTGGAAGAGCCGGATGGTACATCCGTGAAATTGGAGATTGCTACTACTTTAATTCGGAGGAATTCTGCTTGAAGGAGGAGGAGAAAAGGGATTGTGCGGATTTTTAATATAATTAATATTAGACTTTAATTCGTAGGGAAGGAAAATAAAAAGTAATCGCCAAGTATTAGGGTGGCTGGCACTTCGCCACCAAATGCTCCATAATGATCGATAGCAAGATGCAAGTACTTTACTCTGGAATGCAGCGCATTCCGTTGATAGGTGCGAGCATTTCACTACACATTCATGGAGGTAATTAAAATGTCCAGTTATAATGCCAGAGTTCCGGCAGATCAGCAATACCAGTTGATCATGGAATGTCGGAATAGTGGACTCTCCGACTATCAGTGGTGTAAGGAACACGGAATTCATCCGGGAACCTTTTACAAGTGGGTTAGTCGGCTCAGAAAGAAAGCTTGCTGCGAAATCCCAGAATCCATTTCCAGAGAGGATCCGTCGCCAGCTCCTGTTCAGGAAGTGGTTCGCTTAAACCTTCATTCAAAAGCTGAGATGCAGGAATCGGTTGTTCTTGTCCCACCAGTTTTAGCGGATTCCACCAGTTCATCCGAGATTGCTGCCATGATAGAAATATCACTTGGACATGCTACAATTCGGATTGCCAATGGCACAGAGCCCGCCATGCTGGATCGCATCCTGAGTCTTTTAAAAGGCGCGGTATGCTAGGTGATATCTCGGTAGCTGACAACATCTATATCGTCTGTGGAACTACCGATATGCGTAAATCAATTGATGGTCTCTGCAGTATCGTACGTGACAAACTTTCCATGGACCCGGATCAGTCATCATTGTTCCTTTTCTGTGGAAAGCGCTGTGATCGGATTAAGGTACTACTCCATGAACCAGATGGGTATGTGCTCCTTTACAAGCGCTTGAGTGTCACGCAGGGACGATACCGTTGGCCACGAAAGAGTTCACAAGCACAGACGATTACCTGGCGGCAGCTTGACTGGCTCCTCAGTGGTCTGGAGATTGAACAGCCAAAGGCTATTCAGACCGGATAAAAAAATCCATTGTGAAATCGCCGAAATTTGGGGGCAGTATTTCACCAACAAACGTGGATAACTGTTCCGTGTTTTCTCCTGATAGGGATAACTTTTGCAAGGCTCCAGCTATAACGGATTCCATGGTTATATGAGACATTTGTGGCAGTAAGTATGTTTCGATATCCAGTCTTTTTCGATTCTGCCAACGAATTATCCACCGTCATTATGACGAGGTGCGGCTCTGTCTGAATTCGCTTTTTTCTCCGCTTTCTGGTAAAATACCAGTGACGAAACAAAGGAGTGAAAACCCATGGCATCCAGCGCAAAGGATATCCAGTTCAAGGAACTGAAGGATACGATCTCACAACTGAATACAACCATCCGTACCCAGAATGATCTGATCACATCCCTGCAGAAGATGATGGAGGAACGTAACGTAAAGGAAGATGAAAAGGATCGGGTCATTGCAAATCTGCAGGCACAGCTTGAATATTTCAAGCAGAAGCTTTTTGGCAGGTCTAGTGAGCGGCGCAGTGACATGCCAGGTCAGCTGGATCTTTTCGCCGATCCTGATTCCGAAGTGGAACCTTTGCTGGAACTTATCGAACCGGAGTTCATGGATGTGAAGGCAGGCAAACGGGAACGTAAGCCCAAAGCGAGCTACGATGAGATGTTCACAAATCTGCCAATCCACTATGAAGAAGTGGGTACACTGACAGAAGAAGAAAAACAATGCCCGGCCTGTGGAACCATGATGGTACCAATTGGTCATGAAGAGATACGAACCGAAATCCGCTATACCAAAGCAAAGCTGGAACGCATCGTATACGTTGCAACCACCTACGGCTGCCCGGTCTGTAAAGATACAGAAGATCCTCAATTCATCAAGGATGAAGGGATCTCGGCGCTGATCCCGGGCGGATACGCCTCACCATCCCTCGTATCACACATCATGTACGAGAAGTATGCAGATGCCCTTCCTCTATATCGACAGGAAAAAGGCTTTGAACTTCTTGGCGTCAGTATTAGCAGAACGACCATGGCGAGTTGGATCATCATCTGTTCCCAGAATTATCTGAAACCAGTGTATGACTACTTTCACCGCGAATTGCTGAAACGGCATTTCCTAATGGCGGATGAGACACCAATCCAGGTATTAAAGGAACCAGACCGCAGACCACAGAGTAAGTCCTATGTCTGGCTGATGCGTTCCAGAGAGGACGGGCTGGGGCACATCGTTTTGTATCACTATTCAGAGACACGGGCAGGAGAACATGCCGTCAGTTTCCTGAAAGGGATCGAGGATGGCGCTTACCTCATGGTTGATGGTTACAGTGGCTATAACAAACTGAAGAATATCAGGAGGTGCTGCTGTTACGCTCACATCCGAAGATATCTGATCGAAGCCATTCCAAACGGCCATGATAAGGACTATAGCCATCCGGCGGTTCAGGGTGTTCTGTACTGTAACAAGCTTTTTGAGTATGAACGCAGCTACAAGGCAAAGGAATTGCCTTATACGCAGGTTTACAAACGCCGCCAGAAGGACCAGAAGCCGGCCGTGGAAGGTTTCATGCGCTGGCTCGATGCGCAGCATCCCGAAAAGGGAAGCCGCATGGACCGGGCAGTGACTTATATCCGAAATCGAAAAGACACCTTAATGACTTATCTGGAAGACGGACGCTGCAGCCTGAGTAATAACCCATCGGAGAATTCAATCCGACCACTGACCTTAGGCCGCAAGAACTGGCTATTCAGTGACAGCCAGGATGGTGCAAATGCGAGCATAGTAGTTTATACCATGGTAGAGATGGATATACCGTTTGAAAAGTGCATTCTTCTCGGTAATTCAGTGCACCCCTATCCGGCATAAGAGTGCAGATGTTTCCGGATAGGAAGTGCAGTATATAGTGTCATTTAGAATGCTGGCGGTACTTCAATGCCAGCATCTCTGAGGAGCTGTTCCAGCTGGTTAACACGGTCTTGGAGCTGTTGGATTTCAATCCAGTTTCCATGACATAGTTCATCAGCCTCCTCCAATTCAAAACGGGTAGCTTCGTAGTCTGCAAATTTTATGCAGCGGTGATCTTTGCTAAATGCACAGTAGTCAGTCATAGATACCACCTTCTTTCTGATGGGATTTATTCAGACCATGTCGCTCACGCATGGATACATTTCCACTAATCATGATTTCATACGAATTGGGTCTGATACGATCGATGATTGCCTCGGCAACTGTAGCATCTGCATCCGTTCCGATTCTGGATAGCCAGCCATCGGTTTCAAACTGTGTGCAAAAGATTACAGATCCGCGAATGCTCCTGGCTTCAATGATTTCAAGCAGATCATGGCATTGCTCGCTGGTTAGTGGAGACAATAAGAATTCATCTAATATCAGAAGTTTTACCTTTTGATACATTTTTATTGTTTTAGCAAATGAGCCTTCTGCATGTGCGATTGTCAGTTCACCTAGTAAGTCCGGTAAACGAATATAGGCAGCTTTTATGTAGTTCCTGCAAGCTGCAACACCAAGTGAATTCGACAGATATGTTTTTCCACTTCCTGATGCACCTTTCAAAATGATATGGTGGCTTTCAGAAATATATCTGCAGGTCGAAAGCTCATATAGCAATGATTTATCAAGGTTTCGATCCGGAAGATATTCAATGTCTTCCATGCAGGCATTGGGATATCGGAATGCAGCCTGTTTCATGAGTTTTTGAAGAGTATTACTCTTCATGTTGTCCCATTGACGGTCAACTAACATGCCGACTCTGTCTTCAAAGGAAAGATTATCATAAGCATGGCTGTTACACTGATCTTCAAATGCGGATGCCATACAGGAAAGCCTTAAATTGTGCATCTTATCTATCGTTGCTTGTTTAATCATTATCGTCCGCCTCCGTAATAACTGGCACCGCGGATGATTCCGTATTGGCTGCCTTTATTGTATTGCACCTTTTTTTCTCTTGATTTTTCCAGTTTATTCTTGAGAATAATGGAAATGTTCTTAAGACTTGGTGCAGGGGTAAATGACAATGCACGTTCACAAGCCTGTTCCAGGCTCTGTGGCGTATAGCGATCTGCAAGACGCATAAGCGATGTGCAGCTTTTATATCCTTGTTGCTCCACCTTATGTGAATAAAGAAAAACCTTTACTACAATAAGCGTGGATGCTCCATTTTCGGATGCCCATTTTAGAAAAAACTCTGAATTGTACTGCATGTAAATCCGATGTTTCTCCGGCATATGTTCCGTAATGTAAATCGGATCAGGGCAATGATCTTTCCGAAGGTGTGATGCAATTCGATTGTTGTGATAGAAAACTTCAATTACCTTTTCGGTGGCACGAATATCAACTTTTTTGCCAATGAATTCATATGGAACCGAATACTTGCTTTCTCCAACAGATATGAGATAATCAGGTTGTATGGTGGCTGTTGACCAGACGGCTGTTTCATACGGGGTAGCAGGTAATGGCATGAGGAATTCTTTTTCTTCTTCCTCAAAGACAGATTTCCTGCTGCCTTTCTTTTTCTGGAAAGGATGCTCATTGTATTCGGTAAGCTTTTCCTTAATTGCCAAGTTCAACTCATCAAATGTGAAGAATACTCTGTTCCGGAGAGCTGCAAGAATCCATGTTTCCATTACTTTTACAGAACCTTCTGCATTGGGTTTGTCCCGTGGTTTGATAGGTCTTGCAGGAATGATAGCAGTGTCATAGTACTCTGCCATTTCATGGTAGGAACGATTCAAAACCAGCTCTGTTCGCGTGTTTTTGATGACACCGGTTTTGAGATTATCAGGAATAAGTATTCTGGTAATACCACCAAAGAATTCATATGCATGAACATGGGCTTGAATCCAGTTTGGAGACTTCATATCAGGAAAGGCTTCGGCGTATCCGTACATGCTGCATGGAAGACATGCAACAAATACATAAGCTGGGTCAGTTAATCCAGTCAGCGGATCTGTAACTGCAAGGGTATCACCAATCCAGTCAACTTCCATTTCATCACCCGGCTTATGTCTCAATCTCAGTGTTGCTTTTTTTGAGGAAGCATACGCATGGTATTTCTCATTGAACTGCGTATGCTGGTAGGAGATTTTTCCTGCATTCTGGCATTTGATACAATACTCAGCCCAAAGAAGCGACAGCGTCACGCCGGGCTTTGCAAGTTCATTGTAAACGTATTCGTAGTCAGGGAGAAGCCGGCTCTGCTCCGTGGCTTCTTGTGGATAGAGGATCCCTTTTAAATCCTCATTGGTAAGTTCATTAGGAATAGGCCATTGAAGCCGCTTTTCCTGAGCTTTCTTCCAAATGTCAGCCACCTTATTACGGGAACTGCCAGTGCTGGACGCAACACTCGTATTGCTGTAATCTGCAGATTTTAAACGGATTATCTCTCGGTAATCGATCATGATTATCGACCTCCTATAATTGATAGTCACGCATAGTTTACGTGCCATCTTCATTATAGGATTTAAAATGGTAGCTGCACTGTTTTTTCGGAATATATTGCACTAATTAACCGGATAGAGGCACACTGTTTTTCCGAAAAGGTTGCACTTTTACACCGTAATACTCAAGAGATGGCCAAAGCCCACGGGCTCCACCCGTACAACTACCTGCAATACTTGCTCGAGAGCCGCCCTGGCAAAGATACTACCGATGCAGAATTCAAAGTTCTCGCACCGTGGAGCGAAAAGGCGTATACGGTAAATAGCTAGTACCGTGCAAATTAGTTGCAGCCATGAGATAATACCTCCAAAGATCAAAGGAGATTTATCAAATGGACAAGATCACAC
>CABJBA010000004.1 GCA_902363735.1 Clostridiaceae bacterium | reverse complement strand
AAAGATATCATGTATGTATGAAAGAGTAAATATAAACTGTGCAGAGGTAAACTCTACCTGGGTAAGTGGTGATGGAATTTACTTTTTCAATTTTCAAACAAAAGGGATTTTGTTTACAATCCTATGCAGAGCAGCAGCTTCTGTGATATAATTTTCTAAAGAAACTTAGAAAAGGAGGTCATTTCAGATGAAGATTATATTTATCCATCACAGCTCTTTCCTGGTAGAACTTGATACTATGTGCCTTCTGTTTGATTATACAGAGGGAATACTGCCGGAATTTCCGGCACATAAGCCTCTTCTGGTCTTTGCCAGTCACCGCCATGGGGATCATTATTCATCGAAGATACTGGAATTTCAGAAAAATCATGAAAATACCCGTTATATCTTGTCAGATGATATAGAAACAAAGCAATTCTCCAAAGAACTTTCAGAGGAGGTCACCGCTGTAAGGCCGGGAGAAACATATCAAATAAACCTTTCTGAGGTTGGAGAAGAAGTACAGATGCAGACCTTCCGTTCCACAGACGAAGGCGTTGCTTTTCTTATAAAGGCCCAAGGGAAAATCATTTACCATGCTGGAGATTTAAACAACTGGAGATGGGAAGGAGAACCGGAGAGTTGGAATGAGAACATGGCAAAGCAGTTTTCTGCGGAAATGGACAAGCTGGCAGGCGTACATATGGACGCAGCATTTCTTCCCTTAGATCCAAGGCAGGAGAAAAACTTTTACTTGGGCTTTGATGAATTTATGAAAAAAGCTTTTGCTGCTCATGCATTTCCCATGCACTGCTGGGGAGATTTTTCCGTAATCGGAAGGCTTAAAGAAATGGAAGTCTCCGCCCCTTACCGGGACAGGATTGCTGTAATCCAAAAAAATGGAGACAGATTTGATATCAGTTAAAAAACAGCAGCATAAGACCATAAGACAAAGAAGAGAGGAAAAAAAGGATGATATGGATTAAAAATGCCCATCTGGTGGACCCTGGAAGCGGGATAGAACGGGATGGAGATATCTGCATAGAAAACGGGAAGATTGTTTCCATAGGCGAGTCTCTTCCGATCAGCCGGGATTCGGTTTCCAGGGAGGATGTGGTAATCGATGGAACGGGTCTTGTGGCAGCACCGGGATTGATCGATGTTCACGTTCATTTTCGTGACCCCGGATTTACCTACAAGGAAGATATTTATACAGGGTCCAGGGCCGCGGCAAAGGGTGGATTTACTACCGTAGTCTGCATGGCCAATACAAAGCCGCCTGTAGATAATGAAGAAACTCTGCAGTATATAATAGAAGAAGGAAAAAAGACCGGAATCCATGTGCTCCAGGCCGCAGCAGTATCAAAGGGGCTGAGGGGTCAGGAACTGACCGATATGGCTTCGTTAAAAGCCAAAGGAGCTGTAGGATTTACAGATGATGGAATTCCCCTTCTGGACGAAGCCCTGGTCAAAGAAGCAATGGAACGGGCCGCAGAACTGAACCTTCCTTTAAGCTTTCATGAAGAGGTGCCGGCATATATTAAAAATAATGGAATTAATCACGGAAAAGTGTCCGAGCAGCTTGGTATCTACGGTTCCCCGGCTTTGGCAGAGGACAGCCTTGTGGCCAGGGATTGCATGATCGCCCTTCACACAGGCGCAACCATAGACATCCAGCACATCAGCTCTGCCGCTTCTGTAAAAATGGTAAAGCTTGCAAAGGAGCTGGGAGCTGATGTGTATGCGGAAGTGACTCCTCACCACTTTACTCTGACGGAAGATGCTGTGTTAAAGTATGGCACTATGGCAAAGATGAACCCCCCTCTCAGGACGGAAAAGGACCGACAGGCCATTATACAGGGGTTAAAGGATGGAAGCATTGATATTATTGCCACAGACCATGCCCCCCACAGCAAAGAGGAAAAGGCAAAGCCTATAACCGAAGCACCCAGCGGAATTACAGGACTTGAAACGGCACTGGGTCTGGCAGTAACCAATCTGGTAAGGCCCGGACACCTGACCATGATGGAGCTTATGGAAAAGATGAGCCTCAATCCTGCCAGATTATACCGGCTGGATTCCGGATTTATAAAAGAAGGAGCAGAGGCAGATCTGGTAATTTTTGATCCCAATGAGGAATGGATTGCAGGGGAATATGTGTCAAAATCATCTAACACTCCCTTTACAGGAGAGAGACTGTTTGGAAAGGTAAAATACACCATCTGCTGCGGACGGATCGTTTATCAGGATGAAAACGATTAAGGAGATAATATGGAAATCAAGGCCCAGGACTTATCTTCCGCCGGAATGGGCAGAGGAGAACCGGTAAACCAGGGGTTCTCCCAGGGAGTGGAAGCAGCGCTGGAAATGGGGAAAATCCAGACCGACGGCAAGCTGATTGAAGCCATGGTGCAAAAGGATGAAGAACGTAAAAGCAATCCAGAGAGTGACGAAGGAGTCAGTAAGGATCAGGCTGTTCTGTCCAGGGAAAGCAGGCCCTACCGCCAGATTAGGAGCCAATCAGGCCTTTCAGAAGAAAATCAGGGCAGGGAAATGCTGGAACTTACCTGGAAGAGTCTGCAAAACTGGTCTGTTTCTCCGGATATCTCTCTGGAGACAGAGCTCTTAAATCTAAGGGCTATATATGAAAAACTTCTTGAACAGATGCTTTTTTGCGGAATCCAGGAAACAACAGAGGGACAGTCCGGCGCCCTTGACCAGATTCTGCAGGATGTCTTGACAAAAATTTTAAACGTCCGTCTGGCAGGATTGAACGATCTTTTTAATGCTTATGGAACCCAGGACTGTGTAAGATCGCTTCAGACTGTTCTTTATCGCGGCGTGACAGGCCGTTCTCCGGATCAGGCGGAGTTGGAACGTATGTTTAAAGGAAAGTCGGTTTTTGAAGCTGAGGGAAAAGGTTTCCCGGATCAGGGAGGCATCCGCAATCCTGTAAACCAGGGAAGTTTAAGCAGGGGAATCATTTATCAGCCGGATGGACAGGGACGGGTCATAAGAAATGATCGGTATACGGAACGGATGGAAATGGAATTTCCTCTGCCCATGAAGGCTGGGAAGGAGAGAGTTTGGGGGGTGGCGGCCTCCATTTCTCCCATGGGAAGAAACAGGGTCTATTCTCCGGGAGATTTAGAGACAGGAGAGAAGTTTGCCGAATACATAAGCCGCCGGGGAAATTTGTTTTCGGCAAAGGGAATCAGCGGCGGCAGCGGAGAACTGTATGGCTTTCTGGCTGCAGTCATGGCCATCAAGTCCCATACCTATGCCTCTGTTTCAGCGGTGGAAAAGAAGCTGTCTACGGATCTGCGCAGTGCGGTTGACAAGATGATCGATTTATACATTCAGGATAAAACTGACAGGCAGGATATCAGAAAAACCAATTTTGAACCAAGAGCCGCCTATAAGACCTACTATTATATGATGAATCTTTACCATACTACAGAAGATTTACAGGAAGCCATCAATAAGGGGCTTCGTCAGGCTTACCGCCAGTATTTAAAGAAAAGGGAAAGCGCGGGAGAGGATGAGACAGAGGGCTTCTTTTTTTCGAATGAAAGGAGCGAAGCCCTGGAGGACTGGAAGGATGGAAAACGTATTTTAGAGCGGGACTGGAGGGAGTTTTTAAACTTCTTGGAAGGGGAGGGTTTTGGGCGTACTTTGCCCGGATTCTTGGAACTGAGTCCGTGGGGGATGTTTGCAGAGCCGGAAAAGCCCAATGGAGAAAGGGCTGTAAATCCGGCTGCCGCTTTTGGAGTGTTTGGGGGCTTGCTTTTTTTAATAATTATTCTTACTTTTTTGGGAAGATAAGATGAAATAATAAGTTTCTTCTTTACAGAAACACTTTAGTGTGCTACCATGGTAACACATGAAAACAAAGAGGAGGAAGTAATTATGAAAAAGAAGATTTGGAAAGCAGCGGCACTGCTGGGAACAGCATTGATTCTTGGAGGATGTTCCGGACAGAAGGAGGCGGCTCCCACGACTGCAGCAGAAACTGCCCCGCAGACAAAAGCTGAAGAGACTGCAGCATCAGGAGAAGACAGCAAAGCAGCGGCAGAGGGAACAGATACATTTACCGTTGGATTTGATCAGGACTTCCCGCCTATGGGATTTGTGGGAGACGACGGAGAATATACAGGATTTGACTTAGAACTGGCACAGGAAGTTGCAAAACGTCTTGGAAAGACCTACGTTCCCCAACCGATTGCCTGGGATTCCAAGGATATGGAACTGGCTTCCGGAAATGTGGACTGCATCTGGAACGGCTTTACTATAACAGGACGGGAAGATGGCTATACATGGACAACCCCTTATATGGAAAACAGCCAGGTATTTGTAGTAAAGGGAGATTCCGGCATCAAGACTCTTGCTGATCTTGCAGGAAAGGTGGTAGAGGTCCAGGCTGATTCCTCTGCAGAAAAGGCATTGCAGGCAGATGCGGAGCTGGCAGGAACCTTCGGTACTTTGCAGACAACACCGGATTACAACACCGCATTTATGGATCTGGAAATGGGCGCTGTTGATGCCATTGCCATGGATGTCATTGTGGCAGGCTATCAGATCGAACAGAGAAAAGCAGATTTTATCATATTGGAAGAAGCCCTGGCTGCCGAAGAATATGGAGTAGGCTTTAAGAAAGGAAATGAAACTTTAAGAGATCAGGTTCAGGAGCAGTTAGAGGCAATGGCCGCTGACCGAACCTTGAAAACAGTTTCTGAAAAATGGTTCGGCAAGGATGTAACAACCATCGGAAAATAAAAGATAAACCACATGGGTTCCGGCCCTTTTCATCAGAGGCCGGAACCCATTTTTGGGAGAACATGGAGGAGAAATCATGACTTTAGATAAGATACTTTTACAACTGGCAGGGGGTATGTGGGTCAGCATCCAGATATTTATTGTGACGCTGGTCTTTTCTCTGCCCCTGGGGCTTTTGGTATCCTTTGGAAGGATGTCGAAGAACTCTGTCATAAGAGCCATTGTCAAATTCTACATATCAGTCATGAGGGGAACGCCTCTGATGCTTCAGCTTATGGTGGTGTACTTCGGCCCCTATTACTTATTTGGCTTAAAAGTGGGAAATGGATATCGGCTTATGGCTGCTTTCATTGGATTTATTATCAATTATGCCGCCTATTTTGCAGAGATTTACCGCAGCGGAATCCAGTCTATGCCAGTGGGGCAGTACGAGGCTTCAAAGCTTCTGGGCTACTCCAAAGGACAGACCTTTTTCCGGATTATATTTCCTCAGGTGATAAAGCGGATTTTGCCTTCAGTGACCAATGAGGTCATCACCCTTGTCAAGGATACTTCCCTGGCCTTTACCATCAGCGTGTTAGAAATGTTTGCCGTTGCCAAGGCCCTGGCTTCTTCCCAGACCAGTCTTATTCCTTTTGTGGCAGCAGGATTGTTCTATTATGTCTTTAACCTGATCGTGGCAGTGGGAATGGAGCACGTGGAACATCGTTTGAACTATTATCAATAGGAGGAAAGAGAGATGTATTTACTGGAAATGAACCATGTCCGCAAGCAGTTTGACGGCCAGGAGGTGCTTCGGGATATTTCCCTGTCGGTGAGAGAAGGGGAGATTGTATCTATCATAGGCCCCTCTGGTTCAGGCAAGTCAACCTTGCTCCGCTGCGCTACTATGCTGGAACAGATGGATGGAGGAGAACTGGCTTATATAGGTGAAAAAGCCGCCTGGGAAGGCAGGGATGGAAAATCCGTTTACGCCCAAAAGGAAAAGGTTAAGAAGATACAGGAAAATTACGGTCTGGTATTTCAGAACTTTCATTTATTTCCTCATATGACCGTATTAAAAAATGTAACCGATGCGCCTATCCACGTGCAGAAACGGAAAAAGGAAGAGGCGGAGGCCGCAGCTACAGAGCTGCTGCGGAAAATGGGCCTGGAGGAAAAAGCAGGAGCATACCCTTGCCAGCTTTCCGGAGGTCAGTGTCAGAGAGTTGCTATTGCAAGGGCTTTGGCTTTAAATCCCAGAATTTTATTTTTTGACGAACCAACCTCGGCTCTGGATCCGGAGCTTACGGGAGAGGTGTTAAAGGTCATTAAATCTTTGGCGGACATGCAGATCACCATGGTCATTGTGACTCATGAGATGGCTTTTGCCAGGGATATTTCAGACAGGATTATCTTCATGGACGGCGGAGTGATCGTGGAAGAGGGCAGGCCGGAAGAGGTCTTTGCCTCCAACAACATAAGAACTCAGAGCTTTCTGGGAAGATATGGAGAAAATTAAGATCAGGATTTCTTATACCCAAAGTGGGTATGGGTATCACAGTTTTGCATAGAACTGACTGACTGCATCAGATGGCAGGCGACAATAAATCTGTACAGTCCCGATAAAATGGAGAAAGCCGGCAAGAGGGAGATCCTGCCGGCTGAGTATGAAAAAAAGTATATATTAAAAAGGCCTAACCTTGTTTACAGTTATTACTATACCTGGAAATTGTGATGGGAATTTGATGGAACCGTGAAGAATCTGTGAAAAGATTACAACCTGGCAGGCGGGTTGAAAGATAGGGTTCACAATGCAATAATGATGTTATTTCAGACATTCATGTTAGGTTATTTCTGCCTGCTTACAGATAAAAGGAATAACTTCTTCACGCTTGATATTCAGAACATATGCAAATTCCTCACAAAGCGTTTTTTCGGCATCTTTGAGAAAACATTCGTCAGAGATGAGTAATCTTTTGTTTTTATTTATATTTTTCAGTTCTTGCTGGTGCAAATACAATGTTTTTATTAGCTTCACGAGTTCGGAACGATTGCCATCTGCAAGAATCTGCCTGTATGATTCTTTCCGCTTATTATTATCCTTAATCCAAATGAAATCTTTGCCTGACACTTTCTGGACCAGAGTGTAAATTTCTTCAGCAGTGAGAATACGGCGAAGTTCTGTTTTTCTTTTGTCACTCGTAACTGAGACATACACTGTCGAAGTACTATGAAAAACAGGTTTGAGGACATAATATGAGCGGATTTTTTCCTCCATGCACATATCCTGTAACCCTGTGACCTTACAAATACCATGACTGCCGTATATAATGACATCACCTATGTTCATAATATCTCCTCGCTTTCTGATAAAATAAAAAAAGTGCGGCCCACTTAAACCGTACTTGCGTCTTGTAAAGTAAACTTCATATTTATAGTTTTTATTATAGCATAGTTTGAAGTGAAATGTAAACGGGAATTTCTACCAAAATTCACACTTATATCTCCGATTAATCTGTAATAATTTAAAAATTGACTAATTTATTACACATTGTCGCGAAAATAAAAAATTAGTAGTTGATTTATCCATTGACAATAAAAAAATCAGCAATCATAAAACAATGACATATAAAGCAGTGCTTTTTCGATTTTTGTATTTTATCAGCTAATGAAAGAAGTAGGGAAGATTTTATTTGATTTTCCCTACTTCTTACTATGTCAGGAGAAAATATAAACGGCATTGAACCGGTCTTTTCTGTAAGGGTCATAAAAACCGTCGCTGATGTTCCAGCCCTGAAACTCTTCAGTGGAAAACAGCAGATGCTCTTCTCGGTGGGAGCGCATGGGAATTTCTCCGATCAGCACGCCTTTTTTTGCAACTCTCAGCAGCTCTTTTGTTGCTCTTTCTGCATATTCCTTATTGTCAAAATAAAGATAAACACCATAGCATATGACTTTGTCAAAGGATTTATCCTTAAACGGAAGATCTGCGGCTTCACCGGTGAGGACAGAATGGTTCAAAAACTCAATATGCTTTTGTACCAGAGTAGGAGAATAGTCAATACCCACGTAATCACAGTCCAGATATTGAGCCAGGGCTCCTGCACCGCATCCCACTTCAAGGACTTTGTCGCCTTTTTGAATATCCAGCCGTTCAGTAATTTGGCGGGCCACTTCTTCCATATCAACCTTGGTGGCTTCATAGCCGTCGTATGCCAGGAGATCTGTGACCGAACTGTCCGCCCGTCCCTTTCGTGTCCAGATCTGTTTCCAGGTTTCCTTTGTTTCATTTTGCGTATTCATAATTGCTGCCTCCTTAACGTAATATATGTTTCAGCGCATCCGCCAGACGTTCGTTGTCTGCTTCTGTTCTGACTGCAATGCGGATAAACTCTCTGCCTTCCATTCCCGGTTTATGGGATAAATCCTTTACCAGAATATTGTAGCGGTTTAACAGCAGCTCCGAAATCTGAGAAGCGGAACAGCCGTCGGTGATTTCACACATGATGAAGTTGGCCTGGGAGGGATAAAGCTTTAACTGCCGTATGGAGTGGAGCGACCGGTATAGTTTTTCCCTTGTATTTTTAAAATGTTCCAGGGCCTCATGGTAGTCCGCCTGGTATTTTTCAAATATCTGAAGAAAGTATTCTGCCAAAGAGTTAATGTTCCATATAGGCAGCTCTTTCTTCACCAGGTTTATAATTTCCGGATCGCTACAGGTGAGAAGCCCCAGCCGCAGTCCGGGAACCCCATATGACTTGGAAATGCTTTTAATAAGTACCACATTCTTATATTCCTCCAGGATCTCCTGGCACATAAGAGACGGCAACTCCTCGGCGGAGGAGAAGTCAATAAAAGATTCATCCAAAATTAATGTGATGTTTCTGGCTTTGCAGTATTGGGCGAGAGAAAGGACATCTTTTTTTTGTATGTAATTTCCCGTGGGATTATCCGGGTTTACAAGAACCATGGCATCCAGCTCTTTATCCTTATAAAAATCCATGATATCCTGGGCGGTATAAGTAAAATCAGGAGATGAAACAGGGAAATAGACAGCATTCTGTGCACAGTGTCCGTATTCTTCAAAGGATGGACGAAGAACGCCCACACCATTTTTGAAGCTGCGGATCAGGGGTTTGATTAATTCCGCCGCCCCATTACCTGTAAGTATCTGGTTTCTGTCCAGACCCAGGGATTTTGCGGCCAGTAGATTGTTAATATCAAGGCCTGAGGGGTAGCTGGTTGCAAGAACCTCAAAACTAGCCTTAATTTCCCCCATAAAACGGCTGTTTGGGAAATAGGGATTGACCAGGTAACAGAAGTCCAGAAGGCCGGGATACCGCCAATAGCCGCCGAAACGACTGGATAACCGGGCCAGTCTGCTCTGGGAATCCGTAAAAATGGATTCAGCAATATCCAAGTCCTGTTCATCGTCAATCTCATACCAGAAGCCGTTTTCCAGCTTGGTGGCTTTTAAATCGTGGTCATCTAAAAGTGAAATAACCTTCAGTACCTGCTCGTAATATTCATTGTTCCCCAAGGCTTTGCTATAGGCTTCCAGAAAAGGAACATAGTGAGTTGAGGAAAAACTCCGGCTGAATTTATAAATGTTGACGGTCTTATAATAAGAATGAATATCTTCAAACCGAAAATCCTTCCGGGTAAGGAATTTCATAATATTGTCCTGCTTATCCAACAGAACCACAGTTCCATCCATCCAGCTTTCGAAGTGAGCCACAAGAGCCAGATTGGGATAAGGATCGCTTATAATCTGGGTCAGTACCTCCTGCTCGAAAATCAGATCGGATTCCAGCAGTATGGTGTCATCCATCAGTAGCTGGTCCTTTGCAAGATAAAGAGAGTAAATATTATTTGTAGTTTTATAAACTGGATTGTCAATGTATGTGACCGGAGTGGAAAGGGGGAGAGAGGATACAAAGGCTTGCAGCTCTTTACCCATGTGTCCGGTTACAAGGATAATCCGGTTTAAATGGTATTGATCCAGTTGTTTCAGCATGCGCTCAATCATGGGAATGCCATTTATAGTGACCATACATTTTGGTTGATTTTCCGTTAGTTTTTTTAAACGCCGTCCCATTCCGGCGGCCAAGATAATTGCCTGCATATCACACTCCTTTGTTCAAAAATATAATATTTAACTAATTAATGAACATAATAGCAGGTTATTAGTAATCTGTCAATGAATTTAAAAATAAAAAAACGCAAGGCCTTTTCCGACGTTGCGTTGATATCTTAATATTCATAGTTAGCTGTAAATTTATATTAATAAAATAAGGACAAATATGAAAATTTCCTTCCAGGGTTTAGACAATAGACCCTAGATTTTTTTGCTGCAATAATATCCCTGCAACATGGTGTAATTGTGCAGCGGTATTAATGTATGAATGATTTTCGTGCAGTATGATCTGTAACCATACTGGAAGTGTTATAAAGTAAAGCCTGGTGCTGGTACTTTTAAAGAGTAGATTGGATAGATTATTTTTCATTAAATCACCTCAAAAATAGGGTGTGTCGAACGAAAAATAATAATACAGGAAGTATCTGGATGCTGAAAGGGCGGTTGCTGAATACCGGTGGATATTCCGCCGGTATTTTCGTGCCTATTTCATATTTTATTACGTCATTTTATGCCGGTACTCCGTTAAATTCTAATTCGAAAAAAAGTTTACATTGCAGATATTATGTGCAGACAGACGGATTAAGTCAACAAAAAAAACAGTACCAGAAAGCTGTTTTCCAGTACTGTTGAATTATGAACCCATTATCCAGAGGTCACGTGCTTGTAGTTTCCGGGGTCTTCTATTACCTGGTCATAACGGTAAGCTGAAAAAATCAGCCCAAGAAGCAGCATATTAACGATAATGCTTAAGCGTCCCTCTGAAATCAAAGGAAGATTGGGAAAGACTGAATATTGATAACCGAAATTTCCCAGAATGTAAAGCACTCCCTGCCAGAGCAGGCATTGACCGCAGCTAAAGGCCAGAGATGAGGCCAAATGTCCATGTATCCTGGTGATATATTTAAAAAGGAGCAAATAAAACAGACCTATGGTGCTTATCAGCAACAGCCCTGGAATCCAGCCAAACAGGAAGATGCATAGGGCAATCAGGTAATCATTGTGATAGTGTTGGGGAAGGATATCCCAAAGTGTCACATCATCCACCTGATAATGAATATATCGGGGCCGGTATCCCTGTTCCCATAAGGTATCTACTTTTTTCTGAAATTCCTGATCGTTTGTGTTTATTCCAATATTCTGGGAATCACGGGATGCAAAATACCATGCACCGCTACCATAACTCATCATTTCCTCAGAGGTAATATCAAGACCGTTAGTAAGCGGTGTTTTTGAAAGCAGCTCCTGAATCAGCAGTGCATTGTATGTATTATCCCAGATGTTATGAACAGAAGACTGCGGAAATAGAAATGCTTTCCCATTTGCGCGACCGGAAGCTGTCAAAATAAGTGGTGTTCCAAGAAATACAAGAAAAGCCAGTGCAATGGAATAAAGATAGTTCTTTCTTCCGGAAAGTATTCCTCGATGAATCATAAAACAAATGGTTCCAAATGTGCTAAGGAGAAAAATGAGTTCTGCAGTATCAGTAGTAAACAGGTCTGACGAATACACAAAAAGCATCCATACTACGGCACCACAAAAAGCAGCTGTCAGGAATCTCCTTCTGTTAAGGCGGGAACAATACAGCAGAACCGTAATCACAGGAACGAACAACAATGTAGCAAAGTAGGCCGTGCCGGGTATGCTGTACCGCATTCCGCTATAGAGCGTCAGGCTGAATAGGGATATCTGAGCCATATACAAAAAGCAAACAAATATCGCCAGCATCTTTCTGTACTTAATCAGAAGAGGATACCCCTTTACCACCGTAAATATAAGGATAATTCCTCCTGGGATGTAGTAAAGAAAGCCGTTTGCCATTTGCTCTGGAGTCCATTGTATAAAGCCGGAGAGAATAAAGCCTATAAGAAGGAGCAATGCTGAAATAAATGCAAGTTGAGGGGATTTCTGAACCTTGTGGGCTTCATTTAACTCCATACCAATGACAACTGAATCTCCCATGCCAAGAAGAGCCTGACGTTCTGCGTCGGAAGAGGAAAGTCCCTTAGATTCCAGTTCTTCCATGCGGTCCTGGATATGGGATTCCAGCTCTTGACGGATAGAAGGACGCAGCGGATGATAAGATATCTGGTCAGTGACCTCATTAAGAAAATGGGAAACTGCTGAATCCGAAGTGTTTTTATTCAAACAGAACACCTCCCATCACCTGGTTGATGGCGGTCTGGTAAACCTTCCACTCATTTGATTTCTCGTCCAATAGCTTTTGCCCGTGAGTGGTTATGGCGTAATATTTACGTAAGCGGCCATTGTCTGCAGTCTGTTTGTAACTGGTAACCGCTCCTTGCTGTTCCAAAGTGTGAAGGATTGGATAAAGTGTGCCTTCCTGAAGCTGAAATACGCTCTTGCTTTGCTGTTCCAACTCACGAATTATTTGGTATCCGTACATACTTTGGTGTTTTAAAAGCTTCAGCACTAGCATGGAAGTTCCCAGGGCCATATACCGTTTGTCCATAGAATTGACTCCTTTCTCTGTCTTTTATTATTCCTAACATACTTAGATAATCTATGTATACTCGAAATTATACATAGATTATCTAAGTATGTCAAGTTAATAAACTCACATTTAAAAATGCTGCAGTATATGAAACCTGAGGTTTAATTGGTTTTAAGCACCCACAGTCCATCCTCCCGAAAATATGTTAGTGTTACCTTTTGACGAATATCGTTTGCAGTAATGATGCATTCATAAATAGTCTGGCGAAAGCGTTTGTCCATTATGGAAACACGATCAATAGCAATATCCGTGTAAGTGCCGTCAGCAAAAGTGTACCTGAAATAAACCGGCACACAATCGCCCCGGACATTAAAACTGGCAATTACCGGTAACGTGCGGTTATAAGATAAATCAATGTATTCTTTCGGAATGGATTTGACTGTGTTAAAAGACATTTTTATCACCTCAAAATAGATTTTAACAAACGTATGTTCTGGGGTCAATAGGAAGTAATAGGAAAAGTGAAAGATTAAATTGATTGGAGATGATTTGTGTTGCAGGTGTGCTGATGAAAAATGGCAGCATTTAATACGGAATGGGATAAATGTGGATTTGAAATTCACCTGGAGAAAAAACCACGCCGGTCTGACCGGCTGAGAGAAGATAGCCCAAAGACAAAAAAGATTAAGCCTCTGAAAAATGAGGGAGCCGGCAAGAATGAATCCTGCCGGCTGAGTATAAAAGTTATTTGGGAAAAATAAGTAGGAGAAATCCGATGATATACTTATTTTTTCTCTGCACTAATAATATCCTATTTATCGTAAGACACCATGAACGATGTAACGAATTGATGTTTTCATGTAATAAAAGCAGGAAATACCGGAAAGTTGTACATTGTAAACTTAATATTGATAGTCGGTTAGCTTGATGTTATTCTATTAGTGTAAATTTGTATAATAGGGAAGGGAAATGGTATGGTAACATTAAATGATATCACACGTGATAATTTTCACGACGTTATCAAACTTTCAGTTTTTTATGAACAAAAGGATTTTGTTGCGAGCAATGTATTTTCATTAGCACAGGCAAAAGCGCAGCCTGAATGTATTCCGCTAGCTGTTTATAATGACGGCAATTTAGTGGGATTTGTGATGTATGGTATGGATTTTGAAGATAAAGAGTATTGGATAGGTCGTATCATGATAGATAAGAAGTATCAGAGAATGGGTTATGGCCGTGCAACTATTCAGTGCGTATTGTCATTATTGCAGCAGGATCTGGATCATGACAAAGTTTATTTAAGTTTCGAGCCGGAGAACTTAACAGCAAAGAAATTATACGAGGAACTTGGCTTTGCTGCTGATGGAAGAATCATTGAGGGTGAGATTGTGTACTGTTTGCGTTACAGATAATGAGTAAATATCAAGTAATTAAAATGGAGTATGTAAAAGTCTTCTTCATCCTGCCTTCTTTAATCTTCCAATATTAGCCGAGAGTTGTTTTCTTTTATACCCCTAAACGACACTTATCCACAATAATGTGGAAACAATTGTGGATTAAGTGTTAATGTCTGAAAAAGCGACAGGAAATCACAAATTGTTACAGCCTATTTATACACAAACTAGATTGGAAGTTGAGGTAACTGCAACTCTTTTTGAGGATAAAACATACCGTTCCGGATTACACTATGCACGAGGTGATAATATGGATAAATATAATCTGGAAAAGCAGGAACAGAAGAAATCAAACAAATCATTTAACAGCATTACGGAAAAAATCAAGCCAGAGAACCAGAATCAAACCCACAATTCTATTCGTGAAGGCATGGGGCCAAACACAAAAAGAAAACCAGGTTAAGCATGATATGATACCTCTTAAGTAGACAAGGGAAATAACCCAACCCTACTTAGGTAGTCCTTAGTAAAACAGTATTTGAATGAAGTATGGCGTTATTCAGTTCCGGCAGATTTATCGGGTGCTTCTACAAAGACTTTGCTAACCAAATAATTCAAGATGGTGGGTGTGAGTTCCGTCAAATTCGTATACTGCCTGCACTTACTGAAAAACCGTTCCACATCATCGGCGTGTTGTTCTTGCTCAGTCAATTCCGATTGCCATTGTTCCAACTCACTTTCCAAATCGGACTGTTCCATTTCGTAATCGTTGGACAATTCCTCAAAGCGAATATCATTGAGTTTCCTGCTTATGTTATCCTCATACATACGCTTAAACAGCCTGGATAATTCGGTAATACGCCGTTCTGCCTGTGCAATTTGCTTGCGTCGCAGGGCGGTTTGCTTTTTTAGGTCAGCGTTATGCTTGGCGTTCATTTTCTTACGAAAAATATCCTCATATGCTGTTACAAAGCTGGTGACATACTGCAAATGCCAGAGAACCATTTCTTCCAAAACAACAGCACGGATAAAATGCGTGGCACAAACTTCTTTACCTTTTTTTCTCGAAGTGTAGCAAACAAAATGGTCTTGTCTTGTTTCAAAGCTCTTACTGGTGCAGTAGTAGAGCTTCGCTCCGCAATCTGCACAATAGGCAACGCCCGAGAACAAATTAGTCTTACCTGTCCTTGTCGGTCTACGCTTGTTTTTTCGCAAAGCTTGTACATTTTCCCATACATCAGCGGATATGATAGCTTCATGGGTATTCTCGAATACTAACTGTTTTTCTTCCGGGTTCCAGAGCTTTTTCTTGGATTTATAGGACTGTTTTCGCTCCGGCTCCTGTTTTTCCGAAGGTAAGCTGTTTCTTCAAGTCGGCAATATCGCCCTCGGCGGTCACTCCTTTTTTCGCAATACCTGATAGGGGTTTCCAATCTGCCGGGGAAAGCTGAACATTGCCGCGGATGGTCTTTTTCGTCATGCCCTCAATATCTGAAAAGGTGGCGGCGGTTTCTTTGGTCACACTATCCAGCATAGCAGCGGTGCTTCCACGTTCCCCGCGCTCAAAATCTGTGTAGCCCGCCGTCTGCATATGTTCAAAAAATCTGTCCTGTAACAGTGAGTAGGAATTAACAAGAACGGGTTTCCCATTCTTACTCAAAACAGGCTTACCGTTCCTGTCTAACTGTTTCAGCTTTGGACATTTTTTAGACTGACTGACCTGTTTAATAACTTCCTTTGTCGTATCGACTAAGGCCGGGGCTTTACAGCGTTTCGACCACTTGATTTCCTTATCCACCACGGGTACATAAACAACGTGTAGATGGTAATGGAATACATCACGCCCAAGTTGTTCGGAAAGAGCGCGGTTACGCTCGTCAGCGTGCATGACCGCCGACAAAATGAATTGTTCGCCGCCGGCTTCCAGCATTTTGTCAAAAGCTTCGGCATAACTGCCCTCACAGGTTTTGAAATGTGCGTTGAGGTGGGAACGGTCTATTTTCTGCGCGGCACGGCCTCCTTTCAATTACCGTGATAATTCTGATACTTTTTAGTAGTGGCCAGGGCAAAAAAGGAAATTCGGGGCAAGTTGGCCCGAAGTGAATTAGGCTTGTGAAGTTGGAGAAAATGTTGTATAATAATAAATAAAAAGTGTATATTGCATAACCATAAACCATAGGATAAGGGGTCACACAATGAATTTGAGTAAAGTTGATGTTGATAAAATTATCAAAAATGGAATTGTTAAAATTAATGCGCTGGGAGTTAGTAAGGGTTCGACAGTAATAGTTTTTAAAGGTAATTCGTATTACGTCTGGAAAGATGAAGATATGTTGTACTTTCAGAACAAATGGTTTTGGAGCAAAAAGTATGTGTTTGCGATTGCTGAATTAGCAGCATAAGTATAAATTGATTTTTGAACCAATAGTGATGATAGTAGAATGTATATACAATCAGCGATAGTAGAGGTGGGTCATATACTTCTTTGAAGTATATGACCCACTCTGACGCTTTCCGCTTAGCGACAAAGTGTCCCGTGGGCTCTCCGAGGGGGAACGCCGCCTGCGACCACACTTCGCTTTTTCATGTTACACCGCTGATCCGCTATGCGCGAAAACGGCGGCACTGGGCAAGGTGCTATTCCCTAAAACGCTTTATCTGTGTTTGTTTTTTCAGGCTCTTGAGTGAAGCCCGGAGCGAATAGTATATGATCGAGTGGTTCACTCCCTCCATGTCTGCAATCTGCTTGATTTTCATGCCTTCAAAATACCGCTGTCTTAAACGACGTTTCTGTGCTTCGGTCAGGTTTTCAATAGCAGCTTTGATTTCCCCTGCTGACTTTTTTACCCTTTTTGATGCAACAATCTGACGACATTTTACTTGGCAGTAGCCCATAACAGTTTAAGTTTTTATACTGTCTTATGCAGGACTACCTTTAGGAGGTATTTTTATGCCCAAATCACCACAGACTCCTGAATTCCGTATGAAAGTTTCACAGGAATATCTTGATGGACTTGGTTCTGACAATTTAATATATATAAATATAATGAGTTTATGGAAGAAAGATGGTGCATTCATAACTTAATATTGATAGTCAGTAAGTATAATGGTAATCTATTCATGAAGATGGAACATTTTTTCATTCAGAGCTTGATATTGAAGGAGAAATTTTAGCAGTGGCAGAACGAAATTCGGAATATGCAAAAAAAGGACTAACTATCAGTATTATGCTGGTAGTTTTTTTGTTGCCAGAAAGAGAGGAGATTAAGGTGACAAAACAGAATGGAAAGAAAAGCTGAAACTTGGGGCTTTGCCAAAAACCACTCTTAGATTCGTATAAGATTGTTATTGTTCGCCAAACCGTATATAATTGAAGTATATTATTTTGGTAAAAAGATGTTGATTATATGGATACATTTCTGTGAAAGCCGCCTCGGAAAAATGGGGCATATCGGAACGGAGGATACAAAAATTATGTGAAGAAAACCGCATTGAGGGTGATGATACCCAAAGATGCAGAAAAACCTGCGGATAGAAGAAAAAAATTAAAATAAACTGTCACACAGAATAAATATGCCTGTCTAATTATATGGAGGTGGAAAAATGCAGGATAATAAAGCTGAATTAAAGGATTTGATAGAGAAAGCAATTTTGGGCGATAAAAAATCTCTTGAAGTTTTGCTGGCAGAAGTTCAAGATACTGTGTTTAATTTGTCATTAAGAATGTTGGGAACGGTGACCGACGCAGAGGACGCAACACAAGACATACTCATTAGAATCATGACTAACCTATCCTCTTTTCACATGGAAAGCAGCTTTTCAACATGGGTGTACCGACTGGCAATTAACTTTTTAATCAACTACAAGAAGTCCATGTTTTCGCACTACCCTTTAGACTTTGAGTTTTACGGTAATGATATACGCTATGCACAAGCTGACAACGCAGAGGAATTGATAGACGAATTAAGCAGGGAGCAATTTGCGACTGAGCTCAAAATGTCTTGTACCAATGTAATGTTACAATGCTTAGATACGGACAGCCGATGTATTTTTATCTTAGGTACTATGTTTAAGGTTGACAGTCGCATCGCAAGCGGAATATTGAACATATCACCAGAAAATTATCGTCAAAAACTATCCCGAATACGAAAAAAGGTTGCGGGCTTTCTTTCGTATCATTGCGGCTTAACGGAAACAGGATTTTGCTGCTGTTCTAAACGGGTTGATTATGCCATATCACAAAAAAGAATTGACCCTAAAAAGTTAGAGTATTTGCAGTTAGAAACACTCGACCAACAGACACTGAATACTTACACAGAAGAAATGGAAAAGTTGGAAGCATTGTCAGATACATTTGAGCAACTTCCCGAATATAAATCTCCCATAAAGGCGTATTCGGTAATTCAGACACTTTTACAATCAACACCATTTAACATGATACAAAGCTTCTAGGAGGAAACAATGAGCGATATAATTCTTTCGTATTTAACAGATTTAGAAAACAACAACAATCGTGACTGGTATCATGCACATAAAGAGCAAAATAAGGCGGCACAAAATGACTTTGAAGACCTTATTCAAGCGTTCATTTATGAAATAGGAAAATTTGATAGCACAATACTTCATAATGACCCTAAAGACCTTACTTTCAAACTGGTAAGAGATACACGTTTTAGCCATGATAAATCGCCATACAACCCTGCTTTTCGATGTCACATTGCATCTGCGGGAAAGCTCCCTGTACCGACTGGATATTTTCTGTCTATTCAACCAAACAACCAGTCATTTCTGGGAGGTGGTTTATTCGCAGATGTATTTAAAGACGCAACGCAGCAAGTCAGAGAATACATCTTCAAAAATGCAGATGAATTTTTAAATATTATTAATAATCCAGATTTCTGCAATGTGTTTAAGGTCATGGGAACAGCCTTGAAAAATGTGCCTAAAGAATATCCAACAGATTGCTCATTGGCAGAATATTTGAAGTATAAAAGTTGGTATATTGAATATTCGTTCGCCGCTTGCCAAATGGCAGACAGGAAAACCTTTGTCAGTTTCGCCGCAGAAAAATATGCCCGTATGAAGCCATTTAATGATTTTCTTAACAGAGCATTAGTTGGTTTTTCTATGCCCAAGCGATAATTATAATAAGATCTAAGCTCCGCCACAACGGAAATAAAAAAATGCCACTTATATAGATATCGGCAGGGATACATCGATTTAGATGAACAATACTTAACAGTTCGCCGCAGCATATGCTATAATAATGTGAGGAAACGCAGGATACTACTATGTTTCTGTGAAAGAAAAAATAGGACATATCACTAGGTTTTACTTGTGTGCTTGCGGTAAGATGGAGCATATGAAGCCTCCTCCACTGTTTCCTGTATATGTAGGGCAATAAAAAAAGGTTAGGATTATTTATATAAAGCGAAGGAGGGATTATATATGCAATATGGACCAAACCCTAATGCAATTTACCCAAATGAGAAAATTAAGAGTGTATGTTATATTAAAAACGTTATCACACGCCCCAATATTATTGTTGGAGATTACACTTATTATGACGATATCAATGGTGCTGAAAGGTTTGAAGAACACGTCACACACCATTATGAATTTATCGGAGACAAGCTTATAATCGGAAAATTCTGCGCCATAGCAAAAGGCATTGAATTTATAATGAACGGTGCCAATCATAGGATGCATAGCGTAACCACCTATCCTTTTAATATCATGGGGAACGGCTGGGAAAAAGCGACACCAGCGTTGGCGGATTTACCTCTGAAAGGTGATACTGTTATTGGTAATGACGTGTGGATCGGTCAAAATGTTACTGTGATGCCTGGTGTTCATATTGAAGACGGAGCCATTATCGCCGCCAATTCTGTAGTTGTAAAGGATGTCCCTGCCTACCATATTGCTGGGGGAAATCCTTGTAAAGTGATCAAGAAAAGATTTGATGATGACCTTATTGAGCACCTTCTCATGATGAAATGGTGGGATTGGCCGATTAAAAAAATATTTGACCATCTTGAAATCCTGTGCAGCGCAGATCTTAAAAAAATCACAGAGCTTGAAACATTCCTCGAATAAGCATAATGAAAAGCCAATAAGATCGAATATGTAAAGAAAACTACTAACTATTAGTATTATGCTGGTAGTTTTTAATCGTTGCTCTGTAAAACTGAGATTTGCCGGAAACACAGCAGATTGAACGATATCATTGCTTTTACGTAAAAGGCACTCCAAGAGTTATGGAGTGCAAAAAATAGCTAAAGGGTTATAATTTGAACTTTACCAACATTAAAATACCAATTAGGCATAACGTCTTTTTGAGCTGGAAATGCTTTATAACCGGCTTTGACCATGGCTTCCATGAAACATTGGGAAGTGATTTGGTGCCCCATATCAGCCCCCGTTAAGCGGTTAAACCGCATTTTCAGACCATAAGCAGTCTGCTGATAGTTAATACTTGGAATCATCTTATAGTTAAAAAAAATGTGATCGATCAGAGTATCCTGATCAGAAAGAGATAAGTCAGAAAAATGATTAGCTTTTTTCATGAAACGTCTCCTTTCATCTATACTCAGTTCTGGAGAGAGCCTGTAAATTAATTATATGAGAAATGTAAAAATATATGTCAAATTAATTGAAGGAACGATGGCACATGGAAACAAATGGTAAACCAGAAATGGATAAAACCACGATTCTAAGCGAAAAAATACCAATTTTAGCTAATTCTTAAAATTACTTAAGAAAAAAGAAAAAGATTTTTCACAATCGGATGATATACTGAATTTGAGATAACAAATAAAGCAGAAAAGAAAGAAGGGGATGCTCATGAAAAGAATATGGATTTTAGCATTAGCCGTCTGCGGTGCTGTTTTATTTACTGCTTGTGGAAAACCGGCCGGCAATACGGAAAGCAGCACAGAGTCGACAGTTGTTTCTTCCGAAGCTTTAACAGAAAGCGCTGACGGCGCAAGCCAGGAGGCCCCCGGCAATGGAGTAGGATTTAAGATACTGACCGCTAAAGTCACAAAGGTGGACGACAACCTGGAACACATGACTGTGTTAAATGGTGAGGCGGAGACTGATTTTGACTTAAAGGATGTGGCAGTGGAGACTTCCTATGCACTTGGGCCTGAAGTAGAGGTTTCCATTGTTTATAAGGGGGAGATATCCGGTTCCGATACTTCCAACGCAAAACTTATTCTTGTACTGGACGGACAGAAGGATATGAAGGTTCAGACTGTAACTGGCAGTGTGGTCGATCAGGCTATGAGCACCTTTACCATTAAGACGGATTCAGGAGAAGAACTTAGCTTTATCAAGGGAAGCGGCGAAGGCCTGGACAGCGGTGTGCTGGGGACAGCAGCAGATGGAGGAAATGGAAGCGGTGCCATGGTAAAGGTAACATATGTGACTGTCAATTACGATGCAGGAAGTAAGACGAATTTTCCATTAAAGGTAGAAGCAGCAAAGTAAAGACGCTTAAAATCCCGGATCATGCAGGCAGAACTTCCTTTTTCTATATAAAAGGCTTGCAAATTCGGGATTTTCAGGTACAATAAAAGAGATGACAAGAAAGGGGGCCAATTGACCCCTGTTTTGTTGAGTAGAGACAATGAAAAGACGCAGGCTCTGCCGAAGAGTCATGGACAGAGAAGGCGGATAAAAGCAGATTACAGAAAGGGAATTAAAGTTAAGATGATCAGTGCAAGTAATGTAACATTAAGAATTGGAAAAAAAGCATTGTTTGAAGATGTAAATATCAAATTTACAGAGGGTAACTGTTACGGCATGATTGGCGCCAATGGTGCGGGAAAGTCAACATTTCTAAAGATTCTTTCCGGCGAACTGGAGCCTACAAGCGGCGATATCGTTATAACTCCTGGACAAAGACTTTCCTTCTTAAAGCAGGACCACTTTAGATATGACGAGTTTCAGGTACTGGATACAGTTATTATGGGAAACACCAGGCTTTATGAGATCATGAAAGAAAAAGATGCCATCTACATGAAGGAGGACTTCACTGAAGCAGACGGCATCAAAGCAGCTGATTTAGAAGGTGAGTTTGCTTCTATGAACGGATGGGAGGCTGAATCTGATGCAGCCAACTTATTAAACGGACTGGGAGTTGAGACAGATCTTCACTATAAACTGGTGAAGGATTTAACCGGCGGATCAAAGGTTAAGGTGCTTCTTGCCCAGGCGTTGTTCGGAAATCCGGACATACTGCTTCTTGACGAGCCTACCAACCATTTAGATTTGGATGCTATAGCATGGCTTGAGGAATTCCTTATTAATTTTGAAAATACAGTAATCGTGGTATCTCATGACCGTTATTTCTTAAATAAAGTCTGCACACAGATCGCAGATATTGATTACAGCAAGATCCAGCTTTATGCAGGAAACTATGATTTCTGGTATGAGTCCAGCCAGTTAATCGTAAAGCAGATGAAGGAAGCCAACAGGAAGAAGGAAGAAAAGATCAAGGAATTGCAGGAGTTTATCCAGCGCTTCTCTGCCAATGCTTCCAAATCCAAACAGGCAACCTCCAGAAAGAAAGCTTTGGAGAAAATCGAACTGGATGACATTAAGCCTTCCAGCCGGAAATATCCCTATATTGATTTCCGTCCTGCACGTGAGATTGGCAATGAAGTGCTGACCGTTACCAATTTGTCTAAAACCATTGACGGCGTAAAGATTCTGGATAACATCTCCTTCACCTTAAACCGTGAGGATAAGGTGGCTTTAGTGGGACCAAATGAGCTTGCCAAGACGGTTCTGTTTAAGATTCTTTCAGGAGAAATGGAGCCGGATGAAGGTGATTACAAATGGGGAATCACCACAAGCCATAGTTATTTTCCTAAGGATAACTCTGTGGAATTTAACAATGATGATATCATTGTAGACTGGCTGACTCAGTATTCCCCGGAAAAGGATGTTACTTATGTACGCGGCTTCCTGGGACGTATGCTTTTTGCAGGAGAAGACGGCGTGAAGAAGGTTCGTGTGCTTTCCGGTGGTGAAAAGGTACGCTGTATGCTTTCCAAGATGATGATTTCCGGCTCCAATGTGCTGATGCTTGACGAGCCTACGGATCACCTGGATATGGAGTCTATCACTGCTTTAAATAACGGCCTTGTAAAATTTCAGGGAGTTCTGCTTTTCTCTTCCCGTGACCATCAGATTGTAGAGACTACGTCAAACCGGATTATGGAAATCGTAAATGGTCAGTTGATTGATAAGATCACTACCTACGATGAGTACCTGGCAAGCGATGATATGGCCCGTAAGAGACAGGTGTTTACTCTGACTGAAGAACAGGCTGCCGAGAACGGCGAGGGTTAAATAAAATAAAAACGACGGGAAAGTCAGCCGCTAAAACGCCTGCTTGCCCGTTTTTTTAATTGCTGTAACAAATATCAGCCTTAAGTGGTATGAATGGGGGTGAGAATATTGAATACCATTGATTATTATGCCTGTGTCTCCCGGCTGAGAAGCTGGAATCCCCGGCTGAAAGCTGCAGTAGCTGTCTGCGGACTTTTAATCTGTATTGCAGCAAATGATGAGAGGGTATCCTGCCTGGTGCTTTTATCCATGTCAGCCATTACTGTTTTAGCTGGAGGGCTTTCCAGGAGAAAATATCTGGCTCTTTTTAGAATTCCATTTGGATTCATGGTTTTAGGTACTGCGGCTATTGCCATAGGTATATCCAGAGAGCCCTATGGACAGGTACTTATTTCGGGAGCAGGGTTTTACCTTTATGTGACGGAAGCGGGGGTAAGGCTGGCTGCCGGACTTGTCTTAAAGGCTTCCGCTTCTTTGAGCGCTATGTATATGTTGGTGCTTTCCACCACTGCCAGTGAGGTAATCGGTGTTTTAAAAAGCATCCGGACCCCTAAACTGATTGTGGAATTGATGAACCTGATCTACCGTTTTATTTTTGTAATGACAGATTCCCAGCGTCAGATGAAACAGGCAGCTGAGTCACGTCTTGGATATATGGATTTTCAGACATCCTGCCGCACCTTTGGACGCATAGGGGGGAATTTGTTTGTAGTGTCCCTGAAAAAAGCCGGAATTTATTACAATGCAATGACTGCCAGGTGTTATGATGGAGAACTTATGTTTCTGGAAGAAGAAAGGCCGGTCAAAGGGTGGCAGCTAGGAGCGGCGGCGGGTTATGTGGGGACTTTGGTTCTGGTGTGGCTGTTGATCTGGCGGGTAAAATGATAGCTGGAATAAAGACTGGATAAGGTGAAAAAATGGAAAATATTCTTTTACAGGCAGAAAATCTGAGCTATTCCTATGAAGAAGGAGTTCAGGTATTAAAAGGAATTGATTTAACTGTGAGAAAAGGGGAGAAGATTGCATTCCTGGGTTCCAACGGAGCAGGAAAATCCACTTGTTTTCTTAATTTAAATGGAGTCCTGGAGCCGGATTCAGGGCGGATTTTCTATAACGGGAAGGAAATGAAGAAAAAGGATTTCAATGAATTGAGAAAGCGGGTGGGGATCGTATTTCAGGATGCGGATCATCAGATCATTGCATCCACGGTTTTTGCTGAGGTATCCTTTGGCCCAATGAATTTAAGGCTTCCAAAGGAAGAGGTAGCAAGGCGCGTGGAACAGGCATTATTTGAAATGAATTTAACAGGCATGAAGGACCGTCCGCCCCACTATTTAAGTGGAGGAGAGAAAAAGCGGGTCAGCATTGCTGATATTCTGGCGATGGAATCAGAGGTAGTAATATTTGACGAGCCGACTGCGTCCTTAGACCCGGTTAATGTGGAAATACTGAAAGCAATTCTGGATAAAATGGCTGTTATGGGGAAAACCCTTTTGATTTCTACCCATGATGTGGATTTTGCCTATGAGTGGGCGGACAGGGCAATCGTTTTTGCCCACGGAAGGATTATTGCAGATGGCCCCATTTCAGAGATTTTCAGAAGAGAAGAAGTGCTGAAGGAAGCTAATTTGAGAGAGCCCGTACTTTTGGAGGTATGGAGCAGTCTGGTAAAGCATAATATTTTAGATGAAAGAGAAAATTGTCCCAAAAGTGCCAGAGAATTGGATAATCTTCTGGAGAGAGCAAGGTCAGGGGAAAAAAGTTGACAGAAAAGTTCTGAAAAGTTACAATACAATGGTATTATTTGGAAGGTGCCTGTGAAAATTCTCCGCAGGATAATAGGGAAAAGGGTGAAAATCCCTTACGGTCCCGCCGCTGTAAGTGTGGAGCAGGGTTCTATAGATCACTGGGAAACCGGGAAGAGGAACTGCTGTGAGGAAGCCAAAGTCAGAAGACCTGCCTTTCATGTTGCGATGTATTCGGTTACGAGCGATGACCGAATGCCGGGAAGTCTTTTTGCTGTGCAAAGATTTACCCAGAGAGCGCCTGTCTGATGAGTGGGAATCATCGGATTATAGGTGCTTATTTTTTTGAAACACCCTTGGGGTATACCTTTATACCTAAAAGCCGGGTGGGAAAAAATGAAAGGAGAATGAACATGAGTAAGAAAGAAACAAGTATCATGAAACTGGCAGTTGCATTTGCCATGGCCTTCGCTATTGTGCCCAGCGCCTATGGAATGCACATTATGGAGGGGTATCTCCCGGCGGCATACTGCATTGCATGGGGGGCTGTCTGTATTCCGTTTTTGACAGCAGGATTTTTCTCCATAAGGAAATCTCTTCAAAAGGACGGCCGGGCTATTACCATACTGGCTATGTCCGGGGCGTTTATCTTTGTCATCTCGTCCTTAAAGATTCCGTCTGTTACAGGAAGCTGTTCCCATATGACGGGAACCGGGCTGGGGGCGATTTTGTTCGGGCCGTCTGCGGTCAGCATTCTGGGGCTGATTGTGCTGATTTTCCAGGCTATTCTGCTGGCACACGGAGGTCTTACGACTTTGGGAGCCAATACGTTTTCCATGGCGATTGCAGGCCCTTTTCTGTCATTTGGTATCTATAAATTATGCAGAAAGCTGAATGTGAATAAAATGGTCAGTGTTTTCCTGGCAGCCATGCTGGGAGACTTGCTTACATACTGCGTGACCAGTCTTCAGCTAGCCCTGGCTTATCCGTCCGAGGTCGGAGGTATCGGGGCTTCGGTGGTTAAATTTTTAGGGGTTTTTGCTCCTACGCAGCTTCCTCTTGCGGTCATCGAGGGAATCTTAACTGTCGTAATTATTATGACCCTTGAGACCTACGCTCTTCCAGAGCTTAAGGCCATTGGATTTTCAAAGGAGGTTTAAAAAATGAGTAAAAAAAATAAACAGATTGCAGCCATGCTGTTGATTTTAGTATGTTTAATTGCAGTAATTCCTGTTTTTGTCTTGAAAGGGGCTGAATTTGGCGGCTCCGACGATGCGGGAAGCCAGATGATATCAGAAATCAAGGGAGAAGAGCATGAGCCCTGGTTTACTCCTGTTATGGAAACCTGGATTGGCGGGGAGATTCCTGGAGAGGTGGAAAGTCTGATCTTCTGTATCCAGACTGGAATCGGAACAGGTATTCTGGCATTTTTTATGGGAAGGTTTGTGGAACGAAAAAAGTGGCAGGAAAAATAAAAGAACTTTAAATTAAAATGTGCTTTGAAAGGGTTTTAAGTAACCTGATCAAAGCACGTTTTTTATTTAGAATAATTAATGTTTCTTTGACGTATCATGCTGAACTGAATCAGTTCTGAATCAATATATTCCCTTGCATATAAAAGGGGATTGTCATTGCCATCGTAATTGACGCCTTCCAGCAGCAGGAAGGGCTTATTTCTTATATTCTTATCTGATACATGGCTGGACAGGTTTGGAATTTCGTTTCCGATGGCTGTTTTAATATTCACCTTATCCCAGATGATTTTGCGCCCGGAATGGCTGTGAATGTAGGTAAAGACGGAGTTTTGATAATTGGAAAAATCATCAAAAGCCTCTTCCCCGCCAATTGCAGCCAGAGGGAAGTAATCAATGCAGTAAGCACAAAGATGCTCATCGGCAAAAAAAATCTTATCACACATGACCAGCTTATCATTCTCAGAAAGCTGCAATATGTTTTCAATAGACTTGGAAGGAGGTACAATCTGGATTCCTAAAAGCTGTACGGAAGGAGTATATCCGCTGTTAGAGATCATATTGGTAAATTCCATGACAGGGTTAAAGGTCACACTGATATTCAGGGAATCTACGTTTACAAAGGTGCCCTTTCCCTGACGCCGGAAAATAATGCCTTCACAGGCCAGGTCATTTAATGCACTTCGCAGAGTAATACGGCTGACCCCGATCAGGCTTGCAAAAACCTCTTCTCTGGGCAGCTTATTACTTTTTTCAAGATCCATGGCAGAAATGTACTGTCTTATTTTATTTTTTGCCTGTTCAGAAAGTGATGTAACATTAATATGGAGATCTTCCAAAGTTCTGGCCTCCTTAAAATATCAGGCCTTAAAAGCCCTGAAAAAATGCCACCAGTCCCGTAACAGGGTGACTGGTGACATTAGTATAGGTGATTTTAAAATAAATGTCAATCGCTAAGGCTTTTCCCGGAAAGACCTTTTTTTCCGTTAAACAGCAAGTTCAAAAGAATTGCAGACATGCTGACCATAAAAAGCCCGTTGCTCAGTATCATGCTCAAGGTGGAAGGGAGCTGGGTGAATATTTCTGATGCAAAGTTTCCTCCCACTCCAATGGCCAGACTTGTGCCTACAATGGTAAAGTTATTATCCTTTGAAAAGTCCAGCCCAGACAGCATAGATATTCCGGAAGCTGTGATGATTCCAAATAATACCAGGGTAACTCCTCCTAATACGCTTTTTGGTACCATGGTAACAACGGCCGAAAACTTGGGGAATATTCCCAGGGCAATCATCATGATTCCTGATGTTACGATGACCGATCTGCTTTTTACCCTTGTAAGGTCAAGAAGACTGATGTTTTCATTAAACATGGTAGAGGGGACGGAGTTAAAAGCTCCTGAAATCATCTGCCCTATGGACTGAGCCCGGATTCCCTTTATGCGCTGTTCATTAGGAGTTACTGTTCCTGAAATTTCATCAAGTACAGAATATACGCCAATGCACTGAATGATATTGATGATGCAAAAAACGGTCATAAGGGCAATGGGGACCAGCTTAAATTCAGGAGCACCAAACCGGAAGGGAGTCACCATCTGAAACCATTTTGCCTGCTCTACGGAGGCAAAGTTCACCATGCCGAAAAAAGAACCGATGACAGTACCTGCCACAATACCGATAAGCAGTGAAAAGGCGCTGATAAAGCTGTTTCCAAAGCGCTGCATCAGTAAAATTGAAACCATGACCAGCGTTCCAAGAATAATATTTGCTACAGAACCAAAGTCAGAGGATCCAGGTCCTCCTGCAAGGTCCCGGATAGCGGTGGGAGCAAGGCTGATTCCCATTAAAGCAACAAAGCAGCCAATTACATTTCTGGGAAAGAGTACCAGAACTTTGTCCATAAAAAAGGTCAGGATAAAAATAGCAATGGCTGATGCAATAATGGAACCAAATAATGCAGCCAGACCGTAATTTTGTCCAATGACGATCATGGGAGCCAGAGGCGCAAAGGATGAACCTAATATAATAGGCAGTTTGGCCCCAACATGACTTCCGATTCCCAAAACGTGAATAAGTGTCAGGATTCCGCTTGTTAAGAAATTTGCGGATATTAAAAATGCAGTTGTTTCCGCATCCAGTTCCAGTGCAGAAGCCATAATGAGAGGAACTGCAATGGTTCCCGGGCACATAACCAAAAGATGCTGAAGACCTAATATTATATTTTTTCCAAGACTGATCTTTTCCCCGAACGCATCACCGGCTGGTGTATGATCTGATTTCATTTTTATCCTCCTCCATTTGAATGTCAATCTGTTTAGTCCCAATAACCTTCGTGTACTTTGGCGGCTTCTTCTTCAATCTCAGGGAAAGGACCAAGAACAGTGATTTCCTTCTGTCCCTTTGAAAACACATCCCTGCATGGGAGGTCAAAGGTAGGATTCTGCTCATTGCTTCCTGTAAGCTGCAGTAATCTGCGCTCTGTCATTCCGTAGACTAAGCAGCCGATGTTGGCCCAGTATACAGCTCCTGCACACATGGCACATGGCTCAGCTGTTGTGTAAAGGGTGCAGTCCCATAAGAAGTCCTTGGAGTATTGGTGAGATGCCCGGGCGGCCAGTGTGGCTTCTGCATGACCGGTACAGATCTTATCTGTAATTTCGATATTGCCCTGTTCCATGATGATGTTTCCAGCCTTATCCACTAAAAGTGCTCCGAATGGGGTATTTCCTTTTGCTCTGGCTTCTTTTGAAATGTCAACAGCCCTTTTTAAGTAATCAATGTGATTTTTGTACGCCATATTTATTTCCTCCATCTTTTAATTTGGTAATAGGTAATACCTATTACTTTATAAATAAAAAATATCATTATTTAGAAAAAATGTCAATAGCAAGATAGCAAGAAAATTCTTTCCTTTTCTAATCTACAGGAAAATGGTATACTATTTCTATCATTAATTTTGAGGTGACGACAATGAAAAAAATGATTTCCTGGAATGTGAATGGCCTTCGGGCATGCGTGGAGAAAGGCTTTTTGGATTACTTTAAAGAAATGGATGCAGATGTTTTCTGTATTCAGGAAAGCAAGCTGCAGGAAGGACAGATCAGCCTTGACCTGCCGGACTATCACCAGTATTGGAACTATGCTCTGAAAAAAGGCTATTCGGGAACAGCCATATTCACTAAGGAAAAACCGATATCGGTGACTAATGGATTTGGCGTGGAGGAGCATGATAAAGAGGGGAGAGTTATTACAGCAGAGTTTCCCGAGTATTATGTGATTACCTGCTATACTCCTAATTCCCAGAATGAGCTTGCCCGCCTTCCTTACAGGATGACATGGGAAGAGGCATTTCTTGCTTATTTAAAGGGGCTGGAGGAGAAAAAGCCGGTGATTATCTGCGGCGATTTAAACGTTGCCCACAAGGAAATTGATTTGAAAAACCCAAAGACTAACCGGAAAAATGCAGGCTTTACCGATGAGGAGAGGCAAAAGTTTACAAATCTTCTGGAACATGGATTTATTGACACTTTCCGCCACTTCTATCCGGATCAGGAAGGGACTTATTCCTGGTGGTCTTACCGGTTCAGTGCCAGACAGAAAAATGCAGGGTGGCGTATTGACTATTTCTGCGTTTCAGAAAGCTTAAAGGACAGGCTGGAAAGCGCGTCCATTCATACAGATGTGCTGGGCTCAGACCATTGCCCGGTGGAGCTGGTAATCCGGTAGAACTGGTGATCCGGCAGAAAGAGACAGGAGAGAATAATTAGCAATGAATTTACTGACCATTGACCATTTGACAAAATCATATACAGAGCGGCTGCTGTTTGACGATACAAGCTTCAGCATCAACGAGGGAGAAAAAATCGGCTTAATCGGCATTAACGGAACGGGGAAATCCACTCTTCTGCGGATTGTGGCGGGACTGGAAGTGCCTGATGAGGGAAAAGTAGTAAAGGGCAGGAATCTGGATATCCGTTTCCTTACTCAGAACCCGGAATTTCAGGCGGGAGATACCATACTTCAGAGCATTGTCCGGGAAAATGAAGGCCACGGCCATGTTTGGGACATGGAAAGCCAGGCCAAGTCCATGCTGACCAGACTGGGGTTTACAGACTTTGATTCCAAAGTGGAAACCCTTTCCGGCGGCCAGAAAAAGAGGGTGGCGTTAGTCAGTGTTCTGCTGTCTACTGCGGATATATTAATTCTTGACGAGCCTACCAACCATTTGGACAGTACCATGGCGGACTGGCTGGAGGATTATCTGCGCCGTTTTAAGGGTGCTCTTTTAATGGTAACCCATGACCGGTATTTTCTTAACAGTGTTACCAACAGGATTGTGGAGCTGGATAAGGGGAAGCTTTACAGCTATCAGGCCAACAAGGCAAATGGAGGAGAAGCTGACAGAGAGGGCACCCTGGGATGCTACGAGGGATATTTAAAGCTGAAGGCAGAACGTCTGGATATGGCGGCTGCGGCGGAGCGGAAGCGCCAGTCTATTCTCAGGGTAGAGCTGGAATGGATGCAGAGGGGAGCCAGAGCCAGATCCACCAAGCAGAAAGCTCACATCCAAAGGTACGAAGCTCTCCGGGATCAGAAGGGGCAGGAGTTTGACCAAACCATTGAGCTGGATTCCATTGCAAGCCGTCTGGGTCGGACTACTGTAGAGCTGGAGGGGATCTCAAAGGCTTATGGGGAAAAGTTGTTGATGAAAGATTTTACCTATATATTCCTCAAAAATGACCGAATTGGCATCATAGGGCCAAATGGAACGGGAAAGTCCACCTTAATGAAAATTACTGCAGGATGGCTGGAGCCGGATTCCGGAACTGTCACTGTGGGGCAGACGGTAAAAATGGGATATTTTTCTCAGGAGAGCGAAGATATGGATGGCAGCCTGAGAGTCATTGACTATATTAAAAATGCGGCTGAATATGTAAAGACAAAGGACGGAAGCATCAGCGCCTCCCAGATGCTGGAACGGTTTTTATTTTCCCCGGAGGTTCAGTATACTTTGGTAGAAAAACTGTCGGGAGGGGAAAAGAGAAGGCTTTACCTTCTTCGGATTTTAATGGAGGCCCCTAATGTGCTGTTGCTGGACGAGCCTACCAATGACCTTGATATCCAGACCCTGGCTATTTTAGAAGATTATCTGGACAGCTTTCCGGGAATTGTGGTTACTGTTTCCCATGACCGTTATTTCTTAGACCGGGTGGTCAGGCGGATATTTGCCTTTGAGGGGCAGGGAGAAGTGACTCAGTATGAAGGCGGATATACAGACTATCAGGCAGCCTTTCAGACTAAATATCCGGATGGACTTCCAGGCCAGGAGGAAGAGGAGAAAAATGCTGAAACAGAGGTAAAAAAGAACCGGGAAAAGCCCAGAGGAGAGCGGAAGCTTAAATTTTCCTATAAAGAACAGAAGGAATGGGACACGATTGAGGAAGACCTGGCTGCTCTGGAGGGAAGAATTCAGACGCTGGATGGACAGATGGCAGAAGCTGCCTCTGATTACAGTAAGCTGAATGCCCTGATGGAAGAAAAGACGGAGCAGGAGCGGATTCTGGAGGAGAAGATGGAGCGCTGGATGTATTTAAATGATCTGGCGGAACAGATTGAAAACCAGTAACTGATGAAAAAGACATTCTCTGGATTGGACCAAAACGGAGGAGATAGGAAATATGGAACAGTACAAGATAGCAAAACATGAGGTACGGGGGTATCCTATGGGACTTTCTGAAATTCAGGGAGGAATTCGTTTCTGTGTGGCCGCAGAGGGAGAAGTGTGCCGGGTCCTTTTATTTAAAAAGGGAGAGGATAAACCGGCTCAGACTCTTTTGTTTCCCCAGGAGTACAGAAAAGGTGATGTGTGGAGCATGACCGTTTTGGGAGAAGATTTTGAAGGCTTGGAATACTGCTTTGAAATTGATGGAACACCGTTTTCAGACCCTTATGGTAAAAGGTTTACCGGGCGGGAGGTCTGGGGAGATCTGGAGCATGTTTCCAGGATATTAAAGACTCCGGTGGAATTTTTGGAATTTGACTGGGGGGATGATAAGCTTCCTCAGATTCCTTATGAAGACAGCGTGATTTACCGTCTTCATGTAAGAGGATTTACAAAGCATTCTTCTTCCGGGGTAAGGAATAAAGGGACATTTCAAGGCATAGAGGAAAAGATTCCCTACCTAAAAGAATTGGGAATTACAGCGGTGGAGCTAATGCCGGTTAATGAATTTTCTGAGGTTGTTATGCAGATGCCCACACTTGGGACTCCTTATCATGTGGATAAGTCTGCTGGGAAAATAAATTATTGGGGATATGGACCAGGATTTTATTTTGCAACTAAGGCCTCCTATGGTTCTGGTAAGGAAAAAACCTCTGATCTGGAGTTCAAAAGTCTTGTAAAAGCTCTTCACAAAGAAGGGATTGAAGTGATTCCAGAGCTTTATTTCACAGGAAATGAATCTCCTGCCTTTGTTCTTGATGCGGTCCGGTTCTGGGCTGAGGAATTCCACGTAGATGGACTGCGGCTTACAGGGGCATATCCCCTGGAACTGCTGGGCAGAGACCCTTATTTAAGCAGAATCAAGCTTCTGGCGGATAATTGGGGGGAGATTTCCGGTGGAAAAGTGAAGCACTTAGGGGAATATAATCACGGATTCATGGTTGATATGAGGCGGGTTCTTAAGGGAGATGAGGACCAGATGAAGGCTTTGGCCTATCGGATCCGGAGAAATCCTGCTGATTTCGGCGTTATAAATTATATGGCTAATACCAATGGATTTACCATGATGGACATGGTTTCCCATGATATAAAGCACAATGAGTCCAATGGTGAGAACAACAGAGACGGAAGTGACTTGAATTATTCCTGGAATTGCGGGGTAGAAGGTCCAACCAGGCGGAAAAAGGTACTGGAACTTCGGAAAAAGCAGCTTCGCAATGCATTTTTGCTCCTGTATTTAAGTCAGGGAACACCCCTTATGATGGCAGGAGATGAGTTTGGCAATTCCCAGGGAGGAAATAACAATGCATACTGTCAGGACAATGAGGTATCCTGGATTAACTGGAATTTAAAGAAGAGTAATAAGGATATCTTAGACTTTGTAAAGGCAGTGATTGCTTTCCGAAAGGCACATCCGGTGTTTCACATGCCTAAGGAACCCCAAATAATGGATTATCTATCTTGCGGGCTTCCTGATATGTCTTATCACGGTGTACAGGCATGGCGTCCGGAATTTGAGAATTTCCGAAGACAGCTAGGGGTTTTCTATTGCGGAAGCTACGGAAAAAAGGCTGACGGGGAGAGGGACAACCACTTTTATGTGGTTTATAACATGCATTGGGAACCTCATGAATTTGACCTTCCCACGGTTCCCCAGGGAGAGCGGTGGCATGTGGTTTTTCATACGGGTAGGAATGAGGTCAACGGCATGTATGAAGAAATTACGGGGCCGGCTGTTGAGGTAAGGCGGTTTATGGTATCATCAAGGACAATTGTTGTATTTATGGGGTAAACGGTACCCTGATAGTTAGGCACCGAAAAAGATGATGTGCTTAACTATCAGGGTATCGTTTGCCTTTTTTTCATCTGACAGGAAATTATGCCTAATTTTTCAGCATGGAATTTTTCATATCAGTAACCAGCATATGGCCAGGTGCATGTGTGATGCAGAAGTCCGGTTTTGCCTGCATAACGGCATCCTGGGGAGTGACGCCGCAGCACCAGAATACGGGTACTTCTCCCTCTTTGATTGTGTCGGCAATACCAAAATCAGGTTTTTGGACATCTTTAATTCCAATCTGGGAAGGATCACCGATATGGATGGGTGAGCCATGGACATTGGGCATGGCAGAGGTAATAATGGAAGCACGGACTGCATCCTTAGGTGACATGGGGCGCATACTGACTACAGTATTACCGTGGAAGATACCGGCTGGTCTGCAGGCAATATTGCTGATGTACATAGGAACCGCATGATCTTCTGTCTGGTGGCGCATTTCTATACCGGCTTCCATAAGATCGGCTTCAAAAGAGTAGCTGCATCCGATTAAAAAGCTGACCAGATCATCCCGCCAAAATTGCTCCACACTGGTAAATTCTCCAACTTTTTCTCCGTGTTCATAGACCCAGTATTTTGGAAAATCATTGGCAATATCACATCCGTCTGCAATAATGGGAAGATTGCGGCTGCCTGCATCAGAAACTTCCAGAATGGGGCATGGTTTAGGATTCCGCTGTGCATACAAAAGAAAATCATAAGCCAGTTTTTTGGGCAGTATGACCAGATTTGCCTGTGCATAGCCGTTGCACATGCCTGCAGTAGAGGTTGTGATCTTTCCTTCGCCAATCAGAGCCCGGACTTCTTTTGGTGACATGGATGCCAGATCTTGTTTTAATAGATTCGCCATATATATTCTCTCCTTTGCCAGTCGTATAAGTTTTGTTGGTTATAATATATAAAAAAAACCAAGTTGTCAATTGTATTTCTTAAAGACTTGAGATTATTTACTTAAAACCTGTTAATGCTCAGATTTTATATTGTAATTTACAAAAATCAATAAAAGTTGTCATTGCATGGGAGACATAGCGATTTTTTTTGCAGCTGATACTGACATGGCGAATGTTTAATGAAGAGTCCAGTGTATAAAAGTAAAGCTTATCTGTGGGTACTTCATAATTCAGAATGGAATTTCTCAGGAATGTGGCGCCCATCTGAGATTTACTCATATGATATAAAGTCATCATCTGGTCCAGGTACATTTGAATTTGAGGAAAGAAGCCAGCGGCTTTGCACATGGCAATACTTCGTGTATATAAATCATTTCCTTCGTGCAGAAAAAGAAATGGAAGGTTGGCAAACAGATGAAGGGGAACACCGGCAGAGTTTGTACGGTGTTTTTTTTTCCTTGCCTGGGAAAATGTAAGGCGGCAGGATTCAAGCTGCTCATTGACGGGCCAGGAGGCGGGTACAGCCAGCAATATTTCTTCTTCATAAATACGGGTTACATCAAAAAGTGTGTTATCCAGAGGAGTACTATCAAAAGCAACATCGATCAGCCCTTGCTGAAGCATGTTTAAAATTTCATTGGTGGAGGCTTCGATCAGTTCTATTGTGATTCCCGGATATTGTTCAGAAAAGAGGGAGATAAGAGGAGGAATGATATAAGTACAGAAAAATGTTGCACCTCCTATACGAAGTGAACCTCGCCTTAAATCGGACAGATCATTAAAATATGCCTGCAGATTATGTTCAATTGTCATGATTTGTTCAATGTTTTGAATGTAATATGCTCCGGCAGAAGTCAGCTGAATGGGGTTGGTACTGCGGTCAAAGAGAGGCTGGTGAATCTCTGCCTCCAGACGTTTGATTATAGTACTGAGCGCCGGCTGAGAGATATAAAGGTTTTTTGCGGCTTTTGAGAAACTCTTTTCTTTATATACTTCGTAGGCATAATGCATTTCTTTGAGCATAGGCGTTCTCCTCTTTGCATAAGCTGATCCATAAGAAGGGGGGTTGGCATTATAATAAATTATATATAAGTATTATACAAAAATATATATTTGATTATAGTCATTCCTTTTGTTAAAATCAAGCACAATCATTCCCGGTTCACCCGACCGGGCAAAACATATTGATTTATAAAGTGTACGCAGGCGTATCCCAAGTGATACGCCTGCGTTTTTTAATTTATTTAGGAAGGAGAATGTTATGCAGATCGGGCTTTTAGATCAGATCACCATTGGAAATGACCTGGATTATACAGAATTAAGTAAGCTGGGAGATGTGAAATTTTACCAGAATACGGAAGCCGGTAACATGAGGGAGCGTGTGAAAGACATGAATATCCTTATTGGAAATAAGATCTCCTTTAACCGGCAGCAGCTGGAAGGGGCAAAAAATCTGAAACTGGTCTGTGTGACCGGAACCGGATACAACAACGTAGATCTTGAATTTCTTAAAGAGCGGGGAATTGGCCTCTGCAATATACCTGCCTATTCTACAGACAGCGTGGTACAACATACATTTGCACTCTTGTTCCGTTTTATGGAACGAATCAGCGAGTATGAAACGATCACAAGAGAGAGAAGTTTTGTAGGAAAAGATTTATACAATATGGTTGATACCCGTTTTTTTGAACTTCGGGGAAAGACATGGGGAATTATCGGACTTGGGAATATCGGACGTCAGGTGGCAGCAGTTGCTTCCGCCTTTGGATGCAGAGTTATTTATTTCTCCGCATCCGGTATTGACAGAGAGGAAGCTTATATAAGAACAGGACTTAAAGAGCTTTTGGAACAATCAGACGTTATTTCCATTCATGCACCCATGAATGAAAAGGTAAAAAATCTGATTACAATAACGGAACTGAGACAGATGAAATCAACTGCCTGCATTATTAATGTAGGACGGGGAGGTATTATCCGGGAAACCGATTTGGTTACAGCCTTATCTGAAGGAGTAATTGCAGGGGCCTGTATTGATGTTTATGAAATGGAACCTATTTCTCCCGACAGCCCTTATCTGAGTGAGAAACTGGATCAGGATACATACAGAAAGCTGATACTGACCCCCCATATTGCCTGGGGAGCAAAAGAGTCCAGGCAGAGAGCAATTGATGAGACCATTAAAAATATCCGGTCATTTCTGGAAGGCGTTCCCCTCAATCGAATTGTTTAGAAGGGTATATGCTCAGATAACTCGAGTTCTGCATTTTACGGAACTTATAAACACATATAAGAAGGAGAGAAGATTATGAAAAATATGATGAGAAGATTGTGTGCGTTGACTATGACAGCTGTCATGGCAGGCTCCCTGGTGGGGTGTGGAGGAAGCGGTGCATCAGCAAATTCTGCTCCGGCCGGAGGAACAGAAAGCAGTTCCGCGACCGGAGGAAAAACAGCAGACTCCGGCGGTGACAATATCGTAAAGGTAGGTGTTATTTATCCCACCAGCGGCAATGTGGCTAAAATTGGCCAGGAGTCATTGGAAGCTATCAAGCTGGCTGCTGACATTATTAATAATTCCTATGATGATCTGAATATTCCTTTTGCAAAAGAAGAAGGACTTCCAAATCTGAACGGAGCCAAAATCGAGTTGATCATCAGTGATTCCCAGGGTTCACCTGAGGTAGGACTTTCTGAGGCGGAGCGTTTGATTACGGAAGAAGGCGTTGATGTGCTGCTGGGAGCTTATCACAGTTCTGTAACCAAGACAGCCAGCAACGTGGCGGAAAAATATGGAATACCCTTTATTAACCCGGACAGTACCTCTGTTACTTTGACTGACCGCGGCTATGAGTGGTTTTTCAGAACGACTCCAAACGATTCCACATTTGTGGAAGATACTTTAAAATTCATGAAGGATGCAAGAGATAAGAATGGTAAGGATATTAAGACGGTATCCATGATTCATGAAGATTCAGAGTGGGGAGCCATGCTGAGAGAACAGTTCCAAAAACAAATCGGTGAATATGGGTTTGATGTTCTGGAAGATATTTCATACTCCTCCAGTGCAACAAATTTAAGTGCAGAGGTTATGAAACTGAAAGCAGCAAATGCAGATGTACTTCTTTGCGGTTCTTACACTGCAGACACCATACTTCTTTTTAAAACAATGAAAGAACAGGGCTGGGCTCCTAAGATGCTGGTTGGGCAGAGATCTGGCTTTACTGCTCCTGAGACAGTTGGGACAATTGGAGTTGAAAATGTGGAAGGTATAATTTCCACTAACCTGTATGCGGCTGACCTTCAGGAAAGCAATCCGACAATTGGAAAAATCAACACCATGTTTAAGGAAATTACAGGTGAGGATTTAACAGATGCTTACTGCCGTTCCTTTGTAGGACTTTGTACGGTAGCAGAAGCAGTAAATGCAGCCGGTTCCACAGAGCCGGAAGCAATCAGAGATGCATTGATCAACATGGATATTACAAACGAAGGACAGCTGATTGTTCCTTGGGATGGCATTAAGTTTGATGAAAACGGACAGAACATCCGATGCAATTCCATTCTGACTCAGATGTTTGATGGTATGTTCTACACTGTTTATCCTGAGGCTGATGCGGCTAAAGAACTGGCCTACCCATTTTCAGCATGGGGAAATAACTAAATAACTACTTTAAGGCAACGGGGCCTGCTGAAAAAACGGCAGGTCCCTATTTTATGAAAGGGAAATACTGATGCTTACACAAATTATTGTTGAAGGAATCATTAATGGTTCCATTATTGCGCTGGTAGCCATTGGAATTGCCCTGATCTGGGGTGTTATGGGTCTTCTTTGCTTTGCACAGGGTGAATTTCTGATGATTGGAATGTATACAGCGTTTTTCCTGCATCAGTATCTGGGATTTGATCCATTGTTTTCTCTCCCAATCTGCGCAGCAGTGTTATTTGTATTTGGTATTTCTGTTTACAAAGTAATGGTAAGGCGGGTACTGACAGGCCCTCAGCTTTCCCAAAGACTTTTGACATTTGGCCTAAGCATGATGCTCTGTAACCTGGCATTAATGTTTTTCAAAGGTGATTACAGAACTATTCGTGACACGGAACTGCTGTTTTCCGGCAGTGTTTCCATTGGCGGACTGAGTATTGCTATTAATAAGCTGATTCCTCTGGGTGTCTGCCTTCTGCTGACCTTGATTCTTTACCTAATCCTGAATGTGACAAGATTTGGAAAAGCAATTCAGGCAGTATCCATGGATAAAGAAGCGGCTTCCCTGATGGGAATTGATTCTGACAGATGTTATGCGCTGGCATTTGGTCTTTCCTGCGGAATTACAGGAGCTGCCGGATGTATTCTTACATATTATTATTATGTATTCCCGTCTGTCGGCACGACCTTCCAGTTGTTTGGATTTATAGCTGTTGCACTTGGAGGCTTTGGAAGTATTGTAGGTGCCTTCTTTGGAGGGGTAATTATGGGCCTTGTAGATACGGGTGCAGGTTTTGTATTTAACTCAGCATTTAAGTATTTGTTCGTCTGTGTGGCGTATGTGCTGATTGTAACTTTTAAACCTAAGGGATTATTTGGGAAATAGGAGGTGTGACAACAATGAAAAAGTATCTTCCAAAACTGATTCTGCTTTTGATTGCCACTATGCTTCCCTTGGTTTTTAAGTCAACCCTGGAGCAGCATATCCTGTTTCTCATAGTAATCTGGTCTATTGCAGGAATTGGCTGGAACTTTATCGGAGGTTATGCAGGCCAGGTTTCTATCGGTCATGCGCTGTTTTTCTCCATTGGTATTTATACACCGGCAGCATTGTTTAACCTGTTTCATGTGGTTCCATGGATCAGTATTGTCATCGGTGTTGTGCTGTCTGTAATCTGCGCCGGTTTGATCGGAATCCCGCTGCTGCGTCTTCGGGGCCCTCAGTTTTCCATTGCCACTATGGCTGTAGTGGAATGTATGAGAACCATTCTAATTAATGCAAAGGTAATCGGAGGTTCCGCAGGCATAGATTTTCTGAATAAAAAAGTGAATCCTTATCTGTATATGCAGTTTCCTAATAAGAGAGAGTATTATTGGGTAGGTCTGGCCTTTTTAGTAGTGGCACTTGCAATTGCTTCTTACGTTGACAAATCAAAATTCGGATATTATTTAAGATGCATATCCGGCAATGAGATGGCGGCAGAGAGTGTGGGAATTAATACCACAAAATACAAATCACTGGCCTTTATGCTCAGTGCAGCGTTTGTCAGTGTTGCAGGAAGCCTGTATGCACAATATCTTCTTTATATTGATCCTTATGTATCCAGTACCATGTCAGTGTCTCTGATGATTGTTCTGGTTGTGGTTATGGGAGGTGTGGGAACTGTTTACGGCTCTATTATAGGTGCTTCAGTTCTTGTAATGATTTCTCAGTATACGCGGATCTATTTCGGCGGAACCGGAACCGGAATTGATTTAATTCTTTATGGCGGTCTTGTAATTATTGTTGTTCTGTTTCTCCCTCATGGGGTACTGCCTCTGTTTAAACAAGGTGCAAAGCGAATTGCAGCAGTACTGTTTTTAAAGAAAAAACCCCAGGAAAAGGAAGAACCAGATATACCGGAAGTACAGAAAAAAGGAGCGGTGAATTGATGGAGAATGAAAAATATATTCTGGACGTGCAGAATGCAACCAAAATCTTTGGAGGCTTAAAAGCCAATGAAGATATATCCTTTAATGTAAAATACGGTGAAATCGTAGGCATGGTTGGGCCAAATGGAGCTGGAAAAACCACATTGTTTAATTCTCTTTCCGGTGCCCATAAACTGACTTATGGAAAGATTATTTTTGACGGTACTGATATTACGAAAATGGAGCCTCACAGTGTCTCCATGCTGGGAATTGGCAGAACCTTTCAGATTCCCCAGTCTTTAAATAATATGACTGTATTTGAAAATGTCCTTGTAGGGGCTCTTGGAAAAGCCAAAAATATGAAAGAAGCCAGAGAAAAATCCATGGAGGTTATTGAACTTTGCGGTCTGGGCAAACATCAGAATGATATGACAGGAATGATGAATGTAATTCAAAAGAAGAGAATTGAAATTGCACGGGCGCTGGCAACAGAGCCTAAGCTTCTTTTGCTGGATGAGACTATGGCAGGCTTAACCAATACTGAGCGTGTGGAAGCAGTGGAACTGATTCGCAAGATTAACAAAATGAACATTTCCATTATCACCATTGAACATGTAATGGACGTTATCATGACTGTTTCTGACCGTGTAGTAGTTATTAATACAGGGCATCTTCTTATGGAGGGGACTCCCCAGGAGGTTACTTCCAACGAGGAAGTGATTTCTGCCTATTTAGGAGGTGCTAAAAGTGCTTAAAGTTGAACATTTAAAAGCAGGATATGGTGGAATGCCGGTAGTACATGATGCTTGTTTCGAAGTAAAGGAAGGACAGATTGTAGGACTGATCGGTTCCAACGGAGCAGGCAAGACCACAGCATTAAAGGCAGTTACGGGAATTGCAAAACCTCTGGGCGGCACAATTACCTATGAAGGCCAGGTTATCAGCGGAAAAAAGGCTAATGATGTGGTTAAGCTGGGAATCAGTATGGTGCCTGAGGGACGTCATCTTTTCGGGAAAATGAGTGTTAAAGATAATATTATGATGGGTGCTTATCTCATTAAGGATAAAGAAAGAAAAGAAAAACGCCTTCAGCTGGTGTATGAGATGTTCCCCCGTGTAAAGGAACGTCTGAAGCAGACAGCCGCAACTTTGTCGGGAGGTGAGCAGCAGATGGTGGCCATTGCCCGCGGTCTGATGGCAGAACCCAAGCTTTTGATTCTGGATGAGCCCTCTCTGGGTCTTTCCCCCAAATTGGTAGGAGAAATTTTTGAGTTTGTCAAGAAAATCAAAGAGTTGGGCATAACGGTCATTATTGTAGAACAGAATGTGAATGTGACTCTGGAAATTTCAGACTATGCCTATGTCATTCAAAACGGTGAGACTGTATTTGGAGGAACAGGACAGGAAATGCTTGCCAATGAAGATGTGAAAAAGGCTTACCTGGGTCTGTAGGGAGCCCCCTCTGAAAAAGGAGATGTATGAATATGGAAGAGGTTGTAATCAGGCCAACAGGAGACAGCGCTCTTACGGTAGAGTTTCAAAACAGGATCAGTATTTCTGTAAATCAGAAGGTACATACCCTTGTAAAAGTTCTGGAGGGGGATCCGATTCCCGGTATTGTTGAAATGGTACCAACCTACCGGTCGGTGATGGTTTACTACCGTCCTGAGCAGATCCTGTATGGCCCTCTGAAGGAGGCTGTTCTTAAACGGCTGGACCGCTGCAGCAGCGGGCAGGAACCAGTGAAAGAGATTATTGAGCTGCCGGTAAGGTATGGCGGGGAACTGGGGCCTGACATTGGAATTGTAGCAGAGCATGATGGAATCACAGAAGATGAGGTCATTAGCCGCCACAGCGGGCATCTGTCTTTTGTGTATGCAATAGGATTTTCTCCGGGGTTGGCCTATATCGGCTGCCCTGAGCCTACATTTACCATACCAAGGCTGAAATCTCCCAGAATAAGAATTCCGGAAGACAGCATTGTGGTATGGGAATCCCAGACCACAACTATTTCCTTTAACCAGCCCTGCGGCTGGCATATTATCGGTGGGACGCCTGTTCATCTATATGACGGCAGACGGGAACAGGGAAGCTATCTGAAGGCGGGCCAGTGGGTCAGATTTATACCTGTCTCGTCAGAAGAATATGGGAGAATCCGGAAACAGGCGGAAGAAGGGACTTACCGGCCAGTCATATACAGGGAGGAATAAGCTATGGGAATCTATATTCAGAATCCTGGATTTCTGACCAGTGTTCAGGACCGGGGAAGATTTGGACTCCAGAAAGATGGAGTGTCCCCATCAGGAGCCATGGATCTGCATTCCATGAGACTGGCAAATCTTCTGCTAGACAATGATATGGACGAAGCAGTACTGGAGACTACTTTTATGGGGCCGGAGATTTTGTTTACAGAGACAAACTTCTTTGCAGTTACAGGAGCCCCTATGAAGCTTACTTTAAACGGAAGAGAAGTTCCAATGTATACCGCTCTCTATGGGCCGGCAGGAAGCGTTCTTCAGTGCGGCGGGGTCAGTACCGGCTGCCGTTCCTGTATTGCTTTTGGAGGAGGGCTGGAGGTACTGGAGACAGCTGGGAGCAAATCCACGTTACTGAGAAATGCCATAGGAGGCTGGAACGGAAGAAAGCTTCAGGCAGGAGATAAAATTGGCTTTGCTGCCCCCGTGGAATTTCTTGAAAATTATGATATCAGACATGTGCCTCAAAAGATTGGCGGAAAGGAAATTCAGCTTCGTGTCATAGGAGGCCCCCAGGAAGAACGTTTTACACAGACAGGGCTGGAGGCATTTTACGAAACGACTTACGAGGTGAGTCAGGAATGCGACCGCATGGGATATCGACTGGAAGGAGAGAAGATTGAACATAAGACAGACGGCAATATTATTTCAGATGGAATTGCACTGGGGGCGGTTCAGGTTCCTACATCAGGACTGCCTATTATAATGCTCAGTGAACGCCAAAGCATGGGAGGATACACAAAAATTGCCAATGTCATCAGTGTTGATCTTCCGTTGATAGCCCAGTCAGTGCCTGGCACAAGGATACGGTTTAAGCAGGTTACGGTGGAAGAAGCTCAGAAATTATGGTTGTCTGAACTGAAGGAGCTGGAGGAATTAAAAGAAGAGATGCACAGGCCTTATGAGCAGACATTTCGCCTTAGCATTGGAGGCAGAACTTATCATGTCGGTGTGATGGAGCAATGATCAGTTAAAGGAGGAAGTTCAGAATGTATAAAGTTGATTTGAACAGTGACCTGGGAGAGAGCTTTGGCTGTTATACACTGGAGGCCAACGAAGAGATCATCAAGCATGTGTCATCTGCCAATATTGCATGCGGCTTTCATGCCGGAGATCCCATGGTTATGGCACGAACAGTGGAAATGGCTGTTAAATACGGTACAGGAATTGGTGCTCATCCGGGATATCCTGATCTTCAGGGGTTTGGCCGGAGAAAGATGTCCCTATCCTATGATGAGATAAAGAATTTGGTAATATACCAGTTGGGAGCAGTTTATGCATTTGCAAGGACTGCCGGTAAATCAGTGAATCATATCAGTGCTCATGGAGCTCTGGGAAATCTGGTGCAGGAGGATGCTGTTGCTGCAAATGCTCTATGTCAGGCATGTTGTGAGTTTGATCCGGATATGAAGATTTTATATTACGGAAAAAACTCCGTATTAAAAAAAGAGGCGGATCGGGCAGGCCTTCCGACCGTAAGTATGGTATTTGCAGACAGAGCATATCTGGAAGATGGAAACCTGGTGCCGAGAAGTCAGCCGGGTGCCATGATTGAGGATAAAGATGAAGCAATTGGACGTGTGATCCGGATGATTAAAGAAGGAACGGTTACGGCAATCACCGGAAAGGAAATTGAAGTTAAGGCTGAGACAGTTTTGGTACATGGAGACGGTGCCCATGCGCTGGAATTTGTTCTTGCCCTGAAAGATGCGTTCAATAGAGAAGGCATTGAGATCAGCTGTTTTAGTAAGTAAAGACAGGAGGACAATTAGAATGGGAAATTATGTAATTACCGTAGCCAGAGGATTTGGCAGCAAAGGCAGGGAAATTGCACTGATGCTGGCAAATGAGCTTGATATTCCCTGCTATGATCATCAGATTCTTAAGATGGCTTCTGACTACAGCGGTATCAGTGAGCAGTTGTTTTCTGAAGTGGATGAAAAGCTGAGAGCAAAAAGAATCCGCGGTCTGCTGACCAGGGTTCCCGCCTCCGCACTTTTGACTCCCCATGATAAGGAATTCACATCAGATGACAACCTGTTTAATATACAGGCAGAGATTATCCGGAGCCAGGCAGAGACGGAATCCTGTGTAGTCGTAGGAAAATGTGCTGATTATATTCTGAAAGAAAGAAAAAATGTAATCAGCATTTATGTTGATGCTCCCAGAGCGTGGTGTACAAAGACAGTTATGAACAGGCTTAAGGTAGATGAGGCGGAAGCCAACCGCCTGATTCACCGGATCGATAAATATCGTTCGGACTATTACAATTATTATACAGGCGGACTTGACTGGACGAACATGAATCATTATGATTTTGTGATTAATACAGGCCGTGTAGAGAAGGCAGAATGCATTGAGATGCTGAAGACCATTGTAAAACACCGATTTTATATGCAGGAGAACCATCAATGAGAGCGCAAGTGTTAAACCGTATAGAAGCAGAGCAGGAACGGATGATAAAATTAGTATCAAATATGGTGAAGATCCCCAGTGTCAGCGGAAATGAAGCAGAGCTGGCTGCGTTCCTTTTGAATTACTGTACAGAGTTAGGGTTTGAATGCGAAATAGACCGCCATGGAAACTTCTTTGCATGGATCAGGGGAAAAAGGCCGGGAAAACGTTTGATATTCAACAGCCATCTGGATACGGTAGAAGCAGGAGAGGGCTGGGAGGATGATCCTTATTCAGGAAAAATCCATAAAGACCGGATCTGGGGCAGAGGCAGTACAGACTGCAAAGGAGCCATAGGAGCCCAGATTATCGCGGCTCTTGTGCTTTTGAGGGAAGGCGCTGATTTTGCTGGAGAAGTCTGCCTGATGTATCCGGTTGAGGAAGAGGTTCAGGACGTCAGCCGGAAAGGCACATGGAAAGCACTGATGGATGGTTTTACCGGAGATATGGCAGTTAACGGTGAAGATACGGACCTTCGCGTGTGCCTTGCGTGTGAAGGCATGCTGGAAGTGCTGATTACTACATACGGTACAGGAGCTCATGGAGCTACACCGGAAGAAGGAAAAAATGCTATTGTTATGATGACAAAAGTGGTGGAGCACCTATGCAGGATTGTTCCAGGGACCAATCCATACACGGGAAAGGGTTCCATTAATCCCGGCGTTATTCAGGGGGGCAGCCGTTCCAGTGTGGTTCCGGATACCTGCACCCTGAAATGCTCAAGATTTACGGTTCCGGGAGAAACCGGTGAACTGTTTTTAACTCAGATCAATGAAATACTGGATAAACTTAAACGGGAAGATCCTGATTTTAAAGCATCAGTTGTGATGACTTATGAGTCCAATCCTTCTATCGTTGATAAAGAGGAACAGGTAGTAAAAGCCATTGAGGCGGCGCACGGGTATCTGGGCATTAACTGTCCTCTGGTGGGAACCCCCCAGCACGATGATGCAGATTTTCTCACAAATCTGGGACATATTCCCACAGTACTCTATGGTCCGGGCAGCGGGCGGCTGGCTCATATGCCAAATGAATATGTATGGATTTCGGAACTTTCAGAAGCGGCAAAGGTCTATGCACTGACGATTCTGGAAGCGTTAAAAGATTAAGGAGGACTGAAGAAATGGGTTTTAAAATTGCAGACAGAATGAAGGGACTGGCTCCCTCAGGAATTCGTAAAGTCAATGAAAAGGCACTGGCTATGGAGCGTGCCGGTGAGACGGTTATTCATTTTGAGATAGGACGTCCGGATTTTGATACTCCTGAGTATATCAAGGAAGCTTGTGTGAAAAGTCTTGAGAATAGTGAGGTATTCTATACTTCTAACTTCGGAGATATGAAGCTGCGGGAGCAGGTGGCAGAATACCTGGAACGGCACAATCACATCTCTTACAAAGCAGAAGAAATCCTTATTACCGCAGGTCTTTCAGAAGCTGTATACGATGTTCTCTGTGTCCTGCTGAATCCAGGGGATGAGATTCTGGTTCCCGACCCGGTGTGGATTAATTATCTGAATGTACCCAGACTGCTGGGGGCTGAACCGGTCTGCTATGACCTGCTGGAAGAGAATGATTATCAGCCTGATATAAAACAGCTGGAAGCGCTGATTACAGATAAAACAAAAACTTTGGTGATTAACACTCCTGGAAATCCCACAGGCAGTATTCTTAGCACAAAAACACTGAAAGAGATTGCTGCATTGGTTGAGAAATACGACCTTACAGTGATTTCCGATGAGGTATATGAGCGCCTTATTTATGATGATACGGAGCATGTAAGTATTGCTTCCCTGCCGGGAATGAAGGAACGTACCATTACCTTCAACGGTTTTTCCAAGGCATATTCCATGACCGGATGGAGACTGGGATATGTGGCAGCGCCCAGGGAACTGATCCTGGAATTAAATAAGGTGCATCAGCATATCACCATCTGTGCAGCCTCTTTTGTCCAGAAAGCCGGTATTGTGGCACTTCGCGATGAAAGCAATGAGGTTGAGAACATGGTAAAAGAGTATCAGCGCCGCCGGGATTATGCGGTTGAGGCTATTAACAGCACACCAGGAATATACTGCCTGAATCCGAAAGGAGCATTTTATATCTTTATTAATGTAAGATCCCTGGGCATTCCTGCCTCTGAGATAGCTGAATATCTGCTGGAGCACCATAAGATTGCACTGGTGCCGGGGGAGGTATTTGGAAAGAATGGTGAGGGCTATTTAAGACTGTCTTTTGCAAATAGCTACGATAATATTGTGGAAGGCTGCAGGCGGCTGGCAGAGGGGATTTTGGAACTGAGAAAGCAGACGGGAGAACAGGAAAAATGAAATATAGCGTGCTTTTATTGAGGGATCTTCATCCGTCAGGAAAAACACTTCTGGAGGAACATGACTGTGAAGTGATGATTGCAGAAGGACCGGCGCTTTTAGATTATCAGGACCAGCTTGAGCGCTGCAATGCCATATTTGTGAGAAATGAGCCTGTGACTCCCCAAATGATGGATATGGCACCCAATTTAAAGGTAATTGCCAAGCATGGGGTAGGATATGATAATATTGATGTGGAATATGCTTCAAAAAAAGGAATTCAGGTAGTCTATGCTCCTTTGGGCAATAACAATTCCGTAGCAGAGATGGCTATAATGCATATATTAAGCTGCGCAAGAAGAATGCGGTACTCTCAGCAGGAATTAATTAATGGAAATTATAATATTCGTTTTACATTAAATAATACCCATGAAATTAAAGGAAAAACCCTGGCTTTAATAGGCTGCGGTCGTATTGCCAGACTGGTAGCTGAGAAAGCATCTGCTGGTTTGGGAATGAAAGTCATCGGATATGATCCGTTTGTAAAACCGGGCATGATGGAATGCGGCATAGAGGTGGTTGAAGACCGGAACCGTGTGTTTTCTGAGGCGGATTTTGTGAGCGTTCATCTGCCGGCACTGCCGGACACGATTCATAGCATAGGCATGAAGGAGTTCGGGATTATGAAGAAGACTGCATTTTTGATTAATACTGCCCGGGGAAATGTAATTCGGGAAGAGGAACTGGTAGATGCATTGAATAGGGGAGAAATTGCAGGTGCCGGACTTGATGTGTTTGAGGACGAGCCGGTGAAAAAGAATAATCCCCTGTTAGCCATGGATCATGTTTCGGTGACTCCTCACTGTTCAGGATTGACCGTGGAGGCATCTGAAAACCTGTCCTACACAGGAGCTGCAGGCATTCTTGAAGTTCTGTACCACAAACCATTGACCTGGCCGGTAAATAAGGTAGAGTGCAATGGCTGATATGAAAAGTCTGCTGGACCTTCAGACAGCTATGTTTTGCCTGATGATGGCAGGTTATGTAATGACCCGTCTGGGAATACTGGTACCCTCCGCCAGAATTCCCTTGACGGATCTTATTATTGATTTTATTCTTCCCTGCAATATAATTGTATCATTTTTAATTGAATTTAACAGACAAATTCTGCTTTCCTGCTTTACGGTATTTTTTATATCAGTTGGAATACAGGTTTTTGCAGCATTGGGAGGGCGATTTTTCTATCCCGGAGTGCATAAAAGCCGAATTCCTGTATTAAAGTATGCCACCATTGTTTCTAATGCCGGATTCCTGGGAAATCCAATTGTGGAAGGTTTATATGGAAGTCAGGGACTTTTATATGCCTCAATTTATTTAATTCCTCAGAGAATCATGATGTGGTCTGCGGGGATTTCCAGTTTTACCGGAACCAGAGGAAAAAAGGTATTACTTAAGGTAGCCACACACCCTTGTATTGTGGCAGTTGGAATTGGTGTTCTGCTTATGGTCAGCCAGATCAGCCTGCCGGCGGGAATTGTAAAAACACTTGGGTATTCCAGCAGCTGTACAACCGCTTTGTCCATGATTGTAATCGGAAATATACTGGCAGAGGTAAAACCTTCCCAAATCATTGACCGTGACAATTTATGTTATTGCTTTGTTCGTCTGGTGATCTTCCCGGCGCTGGTATTCATCGTCTGCCGCCTGCTGGTACTGGATCAGCTGGTTACAGAGGTTTCTGTAGTGCTTGCGGGAATGCCGGCTGCCACCACAACAGCAATACTGGCATCAAAATATGGCAAAGATGAACATTTTGCAGTAAAAATTATATTTTTATCAACCATATTGTCTCTCATCACTGTGCCTGGCCTGTGCGTAATCATGATGTATCTGTAAGTGTAAAGAAGAGAAACTGTCTTGAAAACATTATGCAGAGATATCCTAAAACAAGCATAATTAATAAGCCCGCCTTCAGGCGGGCTTATTGACAACTAACGATTGAAGCTTCTTCTATTTAAAACTTATTTGATGTCCCAACAGAAGAAAGTGCCTGGCGGATACTGTCAAAATCCATTCCGGCGGCCGCATCAATGGTTGCTAAGACTGCTCCTTCAACCAGCGGGCAATCCACCATTGCCACTTTCATGCCTTCCATGGTCTCGATCACCATCTCGGTGGTCATTACCGCACTGCCCATATCCATCAATACCAGCACTCCTTCATCGGAATACACCGACTGGATGGCTGTCTGAATCTTCTCAAAACTTGTGCCGAAACTGCCGTCCTCCAGACCGCCGGCCGGTGTGATTTTCGCATTCGGCGCCATCATGGCAGTCAGCCCCACCACGCTTCTTGCCAGATCCTCACTGTGTGAAACAATTACAATTCCAACCATTTTTCTTATCCTTTCCACCGGGCAATCGTTTCAAGCATATAGGAAAATGACGTTGCCCCGGGGTCCTGATGCCCCAGCCCCCGTTCGCCCACATAGCTGGCCCGTCCTTTGGTGGCGATCAGATCTTTTGTATGGTTCGTACCGGCCCAGGCAGCCTGTACACCCGCATCCAGCATATCTTTAGGCGCAGCGCCGGCAGCGTCAGCTTCCTCCATGGCTTTCAGTGCCGGAAGCATGGCATCCAGCATGGTGGCCTCCCCGGCAACCGCCTTGCCCCGCTGCATCACGGCATTGGAGGCCGCTTTCAACATCTCCAGAAAATCCTTCTGATCTATTTCGTTTTTTCCCTCCAAAGCCATACCGGCCTTCATATAAGCTGAACCGTAAAGCGGGCCGGATGCTCCCCCCACGGTGGAAACCAGGGTCATTCCCACTGTTTTTAAGATTGTTCCGATATCTTTCCCCTCCAGCTCCGGAAGCTTCTTTTCAACCGCTTCAAAGCCCCGGGCCAGGTTAATACCGTGATCACTGTCGCCAATTGGCTGGTCCAGTGCCGTCAGCTCCTCCTTGTGTTCCACCATACAATGTCCGATTGCTTTGATAATTTCGATTACTTTACTGCTGTCTGCCATGCTGCATCACCTCTCCGTATATATTATCTCCATGCCGGTGTATCGGCCGGAGCATCTAAAAGCTCCTTTAGCTGATCATCCAGACGGAGCAGCGAAATAGAAAAGCCCTGCATCTCGATGGAAGTCATATATTCACCCACAAAGGTTTTATGCACATGAATATTCTTCTCTTTCAGGACATCTGCAACGTGGTTATTGATGATAAACAGCTCCATAAGCGGTGTCGCTCCGGCTCCGTTGATCATGACTGCCACTTCGCTGCCGGTGTAATCAATATCGGCAAGAATTTGTTCTAAAAGGAGATCCACAATCTCATCCGCCGGTTTCAGCGATTCCCGGTGGGTTCCCGGCTCGCCATGGATGCCGATGCCGATTTCCATCTCATTCTCCGCCAGTTCAAATCCAGGTTTTCCTGCTGCGGGCACAGTACACGGTTCAATTGCCGCACCCATGGTACGGACCTGGTCAATCACCTTCTGTGCTGCTTCCTGTACTTCGCTTAATGAAGCGCCCTGTTCAGCCATGGCACCGGCAATTTTATGTACAAAAACAGTACCGGCTACGCCCCGGCGTCCAACCGTATACAGACTGTCCTTGACAGCCACATCGTCGTTGGTTACCACGTACTTTACCTCAATGCCTTCCATCTCCGCCATCTCAGCTGCCATTTCGAAGTTCATGATATCACCGGTATAGTTTTTAACTACCATCAGTACACCGGCATCTGTGGCGACTGCCTTGATACCCTCATAAATCTGATCAGGAGTGGGTGAGGTAAAGACTGCACCGGCTACTGCCGCATCCAGCATACCCATGCCCACAAAGCCGCCGTGAGCCGGTTCATGTCCGCTTCCGCCGCCGCTGATTAAGGCAACCTTGTCTTTCTTTTTATGGGCACGTACTACCACATTGCCGCAATCCAGTTTCTTCAGATACTGAGGATATGCCTTTACCATTCCCAAAATCATCTGTTCCTCAACCAGTGCCGCATCATTGATGAATTTTTTCATTGTGAAACCCCCTTTTCATAATTTCCTGATATACGTTTCAGAGACTTCTATCATAAGAAGTCTCTGAATGTCAGCATCTCTTTATTTTTTTTCTTCCTTTTTTTCTTCCTCATCCAGACAGTTCATATCATTGAGTCCACAGGTGGTATCATCATCTTCTCCGAGACAATTCATGTCATTTAATCCACAGGTGTTTACCTCATCTTCGCCGACGCAATTCATATCATTGAGCCCACAGGTTGTGTCTTCATCCTCTGTCACACCGTTCATATTGGTAATATCCAGCTGTTTTTTTTTCACCCATTATCCTCCTTTCCTGTTTTTCGGATTTTATAAATTATATTTGTTTTACCGGCTGCATGTTACTGCCATGGAATTGCACCATATAGAAGCACTGCTGCAATTGCTCCGATAATGGGACCGATAATAACAACTGGTGCGTAACCCCAGTTGGAATCACCCTTATCCTTGATGGGCAGAACCGCATGAGCCAGACGGGGTCCTAAGTCACGGGCCGGATTGATGGCATAACCGGTCAGACCGCCTAAAGACATACCGATGGATACGATAATTCCAAAGACCAGAAAGTTGCCCACTCCGGGAGGAACCGCGCCTGCCTGAGCAATGCCTTTAATGGCAAACATCAGGACAAATGTTCCGATTGCTTCACTTAAAATATTGCGGCCCATGTTGGGAATAGAAGGTCCGGTTGAAAATACGCCCAGCTTTGTGCCTGCGGATTCCGTAGCGTCAAACTGATCCTTAAACAAGATGTAAACCAGGCAGGCACCTAAAAATGCACCTGCAAACTGTGCGATGACATAACCGGGAACCAGGCTCCAGGCAAGGCTTCCATCCATCGCCAGAGCGATGGTAATAGCCGGGTTAAAATGTGCTCCTGAGGAAGCTCCGAAGATAAACGCGGGAAGCATAACAGCAAGCCCCCATGCAAAGGTGATCTGAATAGAGCCTGCCCCTTTCATACCCGATTTATTCAAAGTTACATTGGCAACAACTCCGTCACCTAACAATATCAGCAAACAAGTTCCAATAAATTCAGCAATATAAACTAACATAATAGTAGTCCCCTCTTTCTATTATTGATTTATGTGAAACATTCTCGTTGCGGTAATCAGTCTTCCTTAGCCCAGCCGTAAGCATATTTAACTGCTTTATTCCAACCACGGACCATGCCCGTTCTCTGTTCCTCTCCAATTTCCGGCTGGAACTGTCTGTCAATCGCCCAGTTTTTGACCACATCCTCCTTGGTGGCCCAGTAACCAACTGCCAGACCTGCCAGATAAGCGGCTCCCATGGCTGTTGTCTCAACACACTGGGGACGGTGAACCGGGGCATTGATAATATCAGCCTGGGTCTGCATCAGATAATTGTTTGCACTGGCACCGCCGTCGACTTTAAGAGCTGCCAGCTCAATTCCGGAATCAGCTTTCATTGCCTGCAGGACATCATTGACCTGATAGCAGAGTGAATCCAGGGTTGCCCGGATAATATGATGTTTGTTGACACCGCGGGTCAGTCCCACAATGGTTCCACGTGCATATTGATCCCAGTGGGGAGCTCCCAGACCGGTAAAGGCCGGTACGACATAACAGCCGTTAGTATCTTTTACTCTTGTTGCCATATATTCGGAATCGGGTGAAGAGTCAATGATTTTCAACTCGTCACGCAGCCATTGAATGGCGGCGCCGGCTACGAATATAGAGCCTTCTAAAGCATAGTTAACTTTACCATCGAGGCCCCATGCGATCGTTGTAACCAGTCCGTTCTTTGAAAAGACGGGCTTTTCACCTGTATTCATCAGCATGAAACAACCGGTTCCATATGTATTTTTTGCCTCACCGGGCTCGTAGCATGTCTGGCCGAAGAGTGCGGCCTGCTGATCTCCTGCGGCACCGCCGATGGGAATTGCACCGCCCAGGAACTGTGGCTCTGTCTCTCCGTATACGCAGCTTGACGGTTTGGCCTCCGGAAGCATGCACCTTGGAATGTTGAGTTCAGCCAGAATTTCCTCATCCCATTCCAGTGTATTGATATTAAACAGCATAGTACGGGAGGCATTGGAGTAATCGGTCACATGGACAGCCCCTTTGGTCAGTTTCCAGATCAGCCAGGTCTCTACAGTACCAAACAGAAGTTCTCCTCTTTCAGCACGTTCTCTGGTACCTGGAACCTCATCCAGAATCCATTTCAGCTTGGTTCCGGAAAAATATGCATCGATTACCAGTCCGGTCTTCTCGCGGAATGTATCAACCAGTCCTTTTTCTTTTAAAGAGTCACAATATTCGGAAGTTCTCCGGCATTGCCATACAATTGCGTGATAAACAGGCTCACCGGTCTCTTTATCCCATACAATCGTAGTTTCGCGTTGGTTTGTAATACCGATTGCCGCAATGTCTTCAGCCGAGGCGCCTATTTTAGACATTGCCTCTACTGCAACTCCAAGCTGGCTGGACCAAATTTCATTGGCATCGTGCTCAACCCAGCCGGGTTTTGGAAAATACTGCGTAAATTCCTTCTGAGCCACACTGCACATTTCGCCTTTTTCATTGAAGAGAATACAGCGATTGCTTGTTGTCCCCGCATCCAATGCCATTACATACTTTGCCATAAAAGACCTCCTTAATAATTTGGTTGTTATTTGCCTCTATTGTACCAACCGTTCTTTTGGGAAAGAACAGTATTGCTACCTGGTGTATTGGCGTTAGAGCTTCCACACATCCTGATTTGTAGACGATACGGAAATAGCTCCTGCCAACAGTGCGGCCATCACATCTTCCTTGTCTGAAATCAGGCCGCCGGCAATCACCGGAACTTTCACCAGCTGGCTGACCCGGCGGATTATCTTAGGCATCAGTCCCGGCAGAATCTCGATCATATCCGGGCGTACCAGATTTACCTGTTTTTCAATATTTTCAAATGCCATGGAATCCAGGATAAAAATCCTCAGCATCGTGTACAGCGACAGCTCCTTGGCCCTCTTGATCATTCCCGGCTTGGTGGAGATGATACCATAGGCTTCGGTGTTCTGTTTAATAAAATCTACGGCGATCTCCTTGTTGCCAAGCCCTGTAATCAGATCAATATGTACCATGGTAGTCTTTCCTGACTGCTTGATCTCTTTTACAATAGACCCTATATTGCAGATATCCCCGAACAGGACAAAAACTACTTTTACTTCCTCTGTCTTGCAGCAGGCTTTTAAGCCCTTCATATCCTTGACGGCTGCGATAACCGGGCTGGCCTCAATAAGGTCGTAGAATTTCTGATCCATGGAATCTCCCTCTCCGAAATATAATACATCCTCTTTAAGAAAAAAAGAGCATGGAATATAATCAACATTTCTGTTGTTATCCCATGCTCTCTGTCGTCTCTGCACGATGTATTTACCTTTAATCAATATAGCACATTGCACACAAATTTTCAATAGGCTCAATTTATTTGTTGTGATTTGTACATATTATTGGTGTAACTGCCGCTTGGGTTTGTTCGATTTTAACAAAATAGAGACAAAATTTAAAAAAACGACTGGTTAAATTTTTAACAGATTCACAATTTCCTCAATGGTTTTACTGCCCATATAAATGTCGTGGTCATCAGTAATTATCATGGGAACTCTTGAGATGTTAAATTTTTCCACCAGTTCAGGATAAAGCGCAGCGTCAATCATCTCGGCTTCGATGCCAGGATTTAAAATGGCTATCTGCTGGCACGCAGTTACCACCCCGGGGCAGTGATGGCATGACAGGGACACACAGATCTTGATATTCGTTGCTTTATTCAATTTGCCAATGCGTTTTTTTAACTTTTCCGGTACGTCCTGGCAGCCTCCCGACAGATTTATGACAGCAAGAATAAAGGAGTTTATTTCCTTTCCTCCGGGAACCCCGTGAAAGGCTATCCGCCGGTATTCTCCGTTTTTGTAAAAGCCGGTTACCGGGAGATAAGTTATATCCAGATCAGGAACCTGAGCGCCTGCCTCTTCCGGAGTATAAAGTTCCACCCTTAAGTGCTCACTCAGCTCTGAAATAATATGTAAAAATGAGGCCATTTCGTAACTCTTTTCCTGTTTCATGTCGACTACAGCCTTTAACACTACCGATTCCGGCATTTTGGAAAAAATACCGATCAGCTGCTCTTTTAATGCTTCATCAATCAGGTTATTTGTTTTTGGTATTTCTGACAAATCAATCATTGGAAGACCTCCTGTCTGGTTTACCTGGGTATATTTCTGCATGGATGATTTACGGGAAACTCCGGCGCCTCCCCATTTAAAACCCGCCAGATGTCTTTTGCCGCATACAGTTCCATATTTTCCAGTGCCTGAACTGTATTGGCGGCGCAGTGGGGAGAAATAATAATGTTTTCATGCTGAAACAGGGGGCTGTCAACAGGAAGAGGTTCCTGTTCAAACACATCAAGCCCTGCTCCGCTGATTTTCTTTTCTTCTATTGCTTTAATTAAATCCTCTTCTTTTATAATTCCACCCCGTGAAACGTTGATGATATAAGCAGAAGGCTTCATTAAATCAAACTGCTCTTTGGAAACCATATGCCTTGTCTCTTCTGTCAGAGGTACGTGAAGGGAGATGAAATCCGCTTTCTGGTAAATCTCATCCCGGTCATATGCAAGCTGGATGCCTTGGGGAAGCTGTTCTCTGGTCAGATTGGGTGAATAGACAAGAACGTTCATCCCCAATCCATGAATGGCCTTTTGAGCAACCCGTTGTCCGATATTGCCAAAGCCGATGATTCCCAGTGTCATTCCCTGAAGTTCTAAATTAAACACCTTTGCTCTGATGGAAAAGCTGCCTGTATAGGCCGCCTTTGTCATGATTTCATGATTTTTGGCACAGGCCAGCAAAAGATATAAGGTGTGCTCCGCTACTGCGTTGGAGTTGGCAGTTCCTGCATTGGTGACCTGAATTCCAGCCTGTTCTGCATACACAATGTCAACATGTTCATATCCAGCGCTGAAATTAGCTATGACCTTGCAGTTTTTGCACCGGTCCAGAACGTCTTTATCATACTTAATCTTGGATTTCCCCCCGGGTAAAATGGCATCACAATCCTTTAAACGGGGATCGTCAGGGGAAGAGGGCGCTCCTATAATGACCTCACAGCCTTTTTCAAGAAGATATTCTGCCCCGGTATTGGAAATAGTTTTAGGTATTAATACTTTATACATCTCTTCCTCCCTTTGGATTCATGTTAAAAAGGTACAGCCGGAAGGAAATTAATTTTCCGGATAAATGAGATGTTTGTCATCAATTCCGTACAGAACCTCATCTAAGAATTTTCCAGCCATATATTTAGCCATTGGTAAGTTCATGTCCAGATAATTGCCGCAGTCTCTTGCCGCAGCACCTGGAACTTCTCCTTCAAAATCACGGATAAATTCATAAAGTTCCGAAACCAGGGAAATGATGTCCCTGGAGCTGTAATCCCCGGATAAGAGAAGATAAAAGCCGGTACGGCAGCCCATAGGACCGAAATAGAGGATTTTAGAACCAAAGGTTTTATGGTTTCTAAGGAAGGTGGCCCCTAGGTGCTCCATCGTGTGAAGCTCTCCGGTATTGATGACCGGTTCAAAGTTAGGCCGTGTCATCCTTAAGTCAAAGGTGGTAATTACGGCATCTCCTGCCAGGTCTTTGCGGGAAACGTAGATGCCCGGAAGCAGTTCTAAATGGTTTATGGTAAAGCTTGTAATTTTGTCCATAGGAATCATTTCCTTTCTGCTGTATCGTATCAGCTTGAAGTTTTAACATTATAGGGAAATTATAATAAAAAATTCTTCTTACTGCAATAGGCAAAAAGATTTATCCTGCGATTGGCTGTCTGGTAAAATCATTCATGAAATCCCCTTCCCTCTTCATACCATAGTAGGAGAAACAGGAAGGAGCGTCAGTATGGAAGAATGGTTTCGTTTCTCAGAGGAGGAGGTCCTAAAACGGCTGGAGGCTGGCCGGAGTGGTCTGAACTCTGAAGAAATCTTAAGGCGCAGAAAAAACTATGGACCTAATATCCTGAAAAAGGCAGAACGAAAAAGCGCTTTTGAAGTATTTTTAAATCAGTTTAAGGATTTACTGGTCATTATTTTGATTATAGCGGCGGTCATTTCCATGATCTCCGGTGACGTGGAAAGTACGGGAGTTATATTTGCAGTGCTTCTGTTAAATGCAATTTTAGGCACCGTACAACATATGAAGGCTGAAAAGTCCCTGGATAGCCTGATGGCTTTGTCAGCCCCTGTTGCAAAGGTAATCCGTGAGGGAAAAAAGCAGGAAGTCTTATCTGCTGAAATCGTACCGGGAGATATTTTACTGCTGGAGGCCGGAGATATGGTGGCGGCTGACGGCAGGCTTTTAGAAAATCACTCTCTCCTGGTCAATGAAAGCTCTTTAACCGGGGAATCAGTTCCGGTTGAAAAAAAGACAGGGCGGTTAAGAGGGGAAAAGGTTCCTTTAGCGGAACAGACCAACATGGTGTTTTCCGGTTCCCTTGTTTCTTCAGGCAGAGCCATGGCGGTGGTATCAGGAACTGGAATGAATACGGAGATAGGCCGGATTGCTGCTCTCATGAATGATACAGGAGAAAAAAAGACTCCTCTCGAAGTGAGTCTGGATCAGTTTGGCGGCAGGCTGGCGGCGGCAATTCTCGTTATATGTGCCGGAGTCTTTGGGTTAAGTCTTTACCGCAGGATGGCTATTCTGGATTCCCTGATGTTTGCCGTAGCGCTTGCAGTGGCCGCTATACCGGAAGCGCTTAGCTCTATTGTTACCATTGTGCAGGCCATGGGCACTCAGAAAATGGTCCGGGAAAATGCAATTATAAAAGATTTAAAGGCAGTGGAAAGCCTTGGATGTGTTTCTGTCATCTGTTCCGATAAAACAGGAACTCTGACCCAGAACCGGATGACTGTCCAGCAGGTTTATGCCAATAACCGGCTTTACGTGCCGGAGCTTTTAAATACCGAAATTTCCGTACATAAATATCTGCTGTATGATGCAGTGCTAAACAATGATTCTGTCTATGGAGAAGGAAAACTGCTGGGAGATCCTACGGAAGCAGCCTTAATCCAGATGGCGGAAAGAACTGGGCTGGTGGAAGAGGCCGTTAAGTCCTGGTATCCCAGAATTGGTGAGCTTCCCTTTGACTCAGGAAGAAAGCTGATGAGCACTCTCCATCGGATTGAAGGAAAGCGGATTCTCTTTACTAAGGGAGCGGTGGATATACTCCTTCCCCGTATTACTGAGATATGGACCTGGGATGGGATCAGACCCATAACAGACGGGGACTGCAGGGCCATGACGGAGCAGAATCTGGATTTTTCCAGACAAGGTCTTCGTGTCCTGGCCTTTGTCTGCCGGGAGATGGGAGAAGAGGAGCAACTGACGGAAAAATCAGAGGCTGGATTCACTTTTTTAGGCATGGCAGCCATGATGGACCCTCCGCGGCCGGAAACAAGAAATGCGGTCTTAAGTGCCCGCAGAGCAGGAATACGGCCTGTCATGATAACAGGAGACCATAAAGTAACCGCTTCTGCCATTGCGGAAAAAATTGGGATTTTAGACGGAAACGGGATCGCAGTCAGCGGCCCGGAACTTGACGATATGACGGAAGATGAGTTGGATTTAAGACTGGAGAGCATCAGTGTATATGCCAGAGTTTCTCCGGAACATAAAATCCGCATTGTGCGGGCCTGGCAAAAAAAAGGACGTATTGTGGCTATGACAGGAGACGGAGTCAACGATGCCCCGGCCTTAAAACAGGCTGATATTGGTGTTGCTATGGGTAAGATGGGAACTGAGGTATCAAAGGATGCTTCCGCCATGATTCTTATGGATGACAATTTCGCTACCATTATAAAGGCTGTTGCCAACGGCCGTAACGTTTACCGGAACATCCGAAATGCCATTAAATTCCTTTTATCAGGAAACATGGCTGGAATCCTCTGTGTTGTATATACTTCTTTTTTAGCCCTTCCCACGCCTTTTGTTCCGGTTCATCTGCTGTTTATCAATCTATTGACGGACTCTCTTCCCGCCATTGCTATTGGAATGGAAAAGGCGGAGGCAGATCTTCTGGCCCATCCTCCCAGAGATCCAAAGGAAGGAATACTGACAAAAAGATTTGTCTTTCAGATTATTTTGCAGGGGACCTTTATTGCCTTCTGCACCATGGCGGCTTACCACACGGGTTTGGTCACGGGAAGCGAGCAGGCAGCCAGTACCATGGCCTTTTCCACCCTGACACTGGCAAGGCTCTTTCACGGTTTTAACTGCCGAAGCAGTCATTCAATATTAAAAATTGGCTTCATGAGCAATCTGTGGACCATTATGGCCTTTGAGGCAGGGGCGGTATTATTGGCAGCAGTTCTGTTCGTGCCCACACTTCATGCATTTTTTTATGTGGCAGATTTAACTGCCAGACAGTTTCTTACCATCTTCATATTTGCAGTACTTCCTACCCTTGGAATTCAGGCGTTTAAGACCATACGGGAGAGTCTTCATTAATAATAGAAAAAAATCAGCTCATAGAAAAAGTTTTCTAAGAAGAAAATACAGACGCCCTCGCTTTGGGGGCGTTGCTTTATTGTAAATGGGATAATACCCTGTGAAATCTTGACAGGCTTTCTATACCATGATACGATAATGCAAATAAAAACAGATAGCCTGAGAAATGACAGAGCCGGGGCAGTGCGGGAGGCCGTTCATTCTCAAGGCTCTTTCTTTATACTTTGACAAGCGCTTATTAAATTAAAGGAAATAGATGGCTTATAAGCATAATATATTGATTATAAGAGTAATCAGACAGGAGAGATCATATTTGGAAGCAAAGAACATATTATTTGGAACTCTTACAATGCCCTATATACTGGAACAGCTTGAGTACATGCTGCGTATTGTGGCGGCTGGATTTTTGGGGTTTATGATCGGATATGAGAGAAAAAACCGTAATAAAGCAGCTGGAATAAGAACTCATGCCATTGTTGCTATCGGCTCCGCTCTTATTATGGTGGTTTCCAAATACGGTTTTGCGGACATTCCTAACAGCGACGGAACCAGAATAGCCGCCCAGGTAGTCAGCGGTGTGGGATTCTTGGGCGCAGGCGTAATATTTGTCAGAAACAATCTGGTAAATGGACTGACTACAGCAGCAGGAGTGTGGGCCACGGCAGGTGTTGGGCTGGCTCTTGGGGCGGGACAGTACATTGTGGGAATTCTGACCACAGTTTTGATTGTAACGATGCAGACCTTAACTCACAGGATCACCTACTTTTCCCAGAAAGCCTCCTATGGATACCTTCACATGACAATAGCCAGGAATCCGGGAGCAATTAATCAAATGGAGGATTTTTTACAGGCAGAAGGAATCGAGATCTCTTCTATAAAAGTAGTGAAGAAAAGAGAAGAGATCAAGCTGGAATTTGAGGTGGTTTATCCGCCGGGATTTGACAGGGGAATTTTGCTTACACACTTAGCAGAGCAGGAGAGTGTTGTGGCGGTCAGTGAATAGATTTGTGGTTGAAATTACAGCACAACAAAAAATATAAGCCATAAGATCTGGAGCCGTAAATGCCTCTGCCATTTTTAAAATCTCACAATAAATCACAATGTTTTGACAATTCTTTAACAAGTGAGAAATTTCTTGACAACTCTGTGAGGATTGTGCTAGCATTAACTTAATTAAATAAAGAGCCTTTGAGATGAAAGAGTAAGGGTAATATTGCGGAGAGATTCGCATATTTACTTTACTCTTTTTTATTTTGTGCATATTAAGCCGGAGATTATACCGGGAGAATCTATATATGGAGGAGAAGAACATGAAGGAATTATATTACGATGTGGCAATTATTGGAGGGGGCGTCATCGGATGTGCAGTCGCAAGGGAGCTGTCACGATATGATCTTAAGATCAGTGTCATTGAGCGGGAGGAAGATGTATGTTCCGGCACATCAAAGGCCAACAGTGCCATTGTCCACGCAGGCTACGATGCCACACTGGGCTCATGGAAGGCCAGATTCAATGTGGAAGGAAACCGTATGATGGGAAAACTGGCCCAGGAGCTGGATTTTTCGTTCATTCAAAATGGTTCTCTGGTTCTCTGCTTTTCAGAGGACGAGGTGCAGGGCTTAGAAGAACTACTTGAAAAAGGGAAAAAAAATGGAGTTGAAGATCTGTCTGTTCTTTCGGGAGACGAAGTCCGTGCCATGGAGCCAAATGTGTCCGGTCAGGTGGTGGCTGCCCTCTATGCCCCCACCGGCGGAATTGTATGTCCCTTTGGACTTACCATTGCCCTGGCAGAAAACGCCTGTGACAACGGAGTGGAATTCTTGTTGCAGACTGAAGTAATAGAAGTAGTAAAAACCTCAGATGGCTATGACTTAAAGACAAACGATAGTATCATACACGCTTCCTATGTGGTCAACGCAGCAGGAGTCTATGCCGATGTATTTCATAACATGGTAAGCGAAAAGAAGATTCATATTACACCAAGAAAAGGAGATTACCTGCTTCTTGATAAGGAAGCAGGTAACCATGTCACCCACACTATTTTTCAGCTTCCGGGCAAAATGGGAAAGGGAGTTCTGGTGACGCCTACCGTTCACGGCAACCTGCTCACCGGTCCGACAGCAGCAGATGTAAAGGATAAGGAGAACACCAGGACGGATGCCGCAGATTTATCCGATGTCATGGAAAAGGCTGCATGGGGAGTGAAAGACATTCCCTTCCGCCAGATAATCACGTCCTTTTCCGGTCTCCGGGCCCATGAAAAAGGAAATGACTTCATTGTGAAGGAAGCAGAGGATGCGGAAGGCTTTTTTGATGCCGCAGGAATTGAGTCCCCAGGACTTACAAGTGCTCCTGCCATTGGTGTATTTCTTGCCCAGCTCATTGCCCGGAAGGCCCATGCTTCAAAGAAGGAAGACTTTAAGGGAACCCGGAATGGAATCACTGATCCCCGTAAGCTGTCACGGGAGGAACGGGCAGAACTTATTAAAAAGAATCCCCGGTACGGTACCATCATCTGCCGCTGCGAGGAAGTCAGCGAAGGTGAAATCGTGGATTCCATCAACCGTACCTTAGGTGCTGTTTCCTTAGACGGAATCAAGCGCCGGGTCCGTGCAGGCATGGGAAGATGTCAGGCGGGCTTTTGCGGACCTAAGACCATGGAGATTCTGGCAAGGGAAACAGGAAGGAATATGGAAGACATCTGCAAGAACAGGCCCGGTTCCAATGTTTTAACCGGACGTAAATAGGGAGGAGCGCACCATGACAGAGCATGACATTGTAATAATCGGAGGAGGTCCGGCCGGCCTCGCTGCCGCAGTGGCTGCAAAAAAAGCGGGAATTACGGATATAATGATCCTGGAACGTGATGATATGCTGGGTGGAATTTTAAACCAGTGCATTCACAATGGATTTGGACTTCATACCTTTAAAGAAGAACTGACCGGACCGGAGTACGCCTCCCGTTATATTGACATGGTGGAAGCGGAACAGATTCCCTACCGCTTAAACACCATGGTTCTGGATATAAATGAGAATAAAGAAGTGACAGTCATAAGCCGGGAAGAGGGTCTGACCACGATAAAGGCCAAAGCAGTGGTATTAGCCATGGGATGCAGGGAACGGCCCAGGGGAGCATTAAACATACCGGGATACCGTCCGGCAGGAATATATTCTGCAGGAACAGCCCAGAGACTGATGAACATGGATGGCTTTGCAGTAGGAAAAGAAGTTGTGATTTTAGGTTCCGGCGATATTGGACTCATTATGGCAAGGAGAATGACCTTAGAGGGGGCCAATGTAAAGGTGGTTGCAGAGCTGATGCCCTATTCCGGGGGGTTAAAAAGGAACATAGTCCAGTGCCTGGACGATTACGGAATTCCCTTAAAACTGAGCCATACGGTAGTGGATATTGAGGGAAAGGAACGCCTGACGGGAGTTACTCTGGCCCAGGTTGATGAAAAACGCAGGCCCATAAAAGGCACTGAAGAATACTATAGCTGTGATACACTTCTTCTCTCAGTAGGCCTGATTCCGGAAAATGAGCTCTCCAGAAGCGCAGGAGTAGATATGAATCCCGTTACCTCAGGGCCAATGGTAGGTGATAAGCTGGAAACCAGTGCAGAAGGCATATTTGCCTGCGGCAATGTGCTCCATGTTCACGACCTGGTAGATTATGTGTCCGAGGAGTCTGCCATGGCAGGTACCAATGCGGCTGCTTACGTGAAAGACGATACAGATAAGAGTGCTTCACACAGTGTAGAGTTAAAGGCTGAAAACGGAGTCCGTTACACAGTCCCTCAGAACATTGATGTGTCTAATATGGCAGATCAGGTGACGGTGCGTTTCCGGGTTGCAGACGTATATAAGGACCGTTACATCAACGTCTATTATGATGATGTAAGGGTATCCCACAAGAAAAAACGAGTGCTGGCGCCTGGAGAGATGGAACAGGTGATTCTGAAAAAAGACAGCTTTTCAGAATATCCGGACCTTAAAAGAATTCTTATCTGTACGGAGGTGGAATAAATGGAAGTAAGAGAAATGACCTGTATCCGCTGTCCTTTGGGATGTTCCCTTACAGTGTCCATAGAAGGAGACCAGATTGAAGTGACGGGAAATTCCTGCAACCGGGGCATTGAATACGGTAAAAAAGAAGTGCTAAGCCCTACCAGAATGGTAACCTCTTCGGTTCCTGTAACAGGAGGAGATATGGAGATGGTATCCGTAAAGACTGCTCAGGATATTCCCAAGGATAAGATATTTGCCTGTATGGAAGAAATCAGAAAGGTGAACGCCTCCGCTCCTGTTTCTATTGGAGATGTGATCATCCCTGACTGTGCCGGAACCGGGATTTCCATTGTTGCAACCAGAAATGTAAAAAAGGCATAGAAAAAGATTGAAACGGCCCCTTGGTATCCGGCTCTTTGGAAATTTTTCCCAAAGAGTCCTGAAACTGGGGGCTGTCTCATATAAGCGGAAGATAATTGCTTAATTTTATACGGAAATGGCATTCTTCATAAAATTTGCCTTGACGGTGGGGGAAAGGATTGATAAAGTAGAACCATATCCCTGTTATCGGGAGGGATGGCGCTGAAGCTGGCGTCTATAAACCCTGTTTTGTGGGTACAAAGGGATATGATGGCAGCCTTTTTCCAGGCACAGCAATCTCTGCCGCAAGATAAGAGTTATGGTTCATGTAAAAGGAGGAAGCTATGAAATTAGTTACATACGAGGTTGACCGGAGAAGAGATATCGGAGTTGTGAGCAGGGATGAGCTGTGGGTCTTTCCGCTTAGGGCATTCGGTATGGAGTACAAGGAGATGCTTGAGGTAATCAAAGGACTGAGCCAGTCAGAGATGGATTTACTGGAGCATGCTTCGGGTCTGGACCCTCACAACAGCAACATTGTCGGAGCTGCCATGATGTCGGAGGTTGAGCTTCTGGCGCCAATCCTGGTACCGGAGCAGGACATTATCTGTCTGGGGCTTAATTACATGGAACATGCGGAAGAATCCGCACGCTTTAAAAAAGAGGAGTTTGACGGAAAGAGAGAGAAAGCGGTTTACTTTTCCAAGAGAGTCAATGAAGCTGTAGGGCCAAGCGGAGAGATATTAAGCCACAGCGATATTGTAGAGGGTCTGGATTATGAGGCAGAACTGGGAGTAATCATCGGTAAGGATGCAAAAAATGTGGCGGCAGACAAGGTAAAGGACTATATTTTCGGTTATACCGTTATCAACGATGTCAGCGCCCGGAACTTACAGAATGATCACAAGCAGTGGTACTTTGGAAAAGGTCTGGATGGCTTCACCTCCATGGGACCTTGTATCCTGACAGCCGATTCTACAGGCTATCCGCCAAAGCTTACCATCCAGTCCAAGGTCAACGGTGAACTTCGTCAGAACAGCAACACAGGACTGATGATTTTTGACATTGACCACGTTGTCAGCGAGCTGTCTAAAGGGATGACTTTAAAAGCAGGAGCCATTATTTCCACCGGGACTCCCAATGGGGTAGGGCTGGGCTTTAACCCTCCCAAATTCATGTCGCCGGGAGACGTAGTGGAATGTACTATAGAGAAAATCGGAACCATTAAGAATAAGGTAGTATAATAAAAAAAGGCTGTCCCAAATCCAGGGCAGCCTTTTTAGTCAATTAATAATTTTCAGCTTTTCTTTCGAAATAAGCTTTTGGATGAGCGCATGCAGGGCAAAGCTCAGGAGCCTTTTCTCCTTCATGAATGTATCCGCAGTTACGGCACTTCCAGCCAAGAGGAGCGTCACCCTTAAAGGTTTTGTCATTCTTTACGCCCTCAAGAAGCTTCAAATAACGTTTCTCATGAGCTGCTTCTACTTTTGCTACGAACTCAAATTTGACAGCCAGAGCAGAAAAGCCTTCTTCTCTTGCTTCATCGGCCATTCTCTTGTACATGTCAGTCCACTCGTAGTTTTCGCCTTCTGCAGCAGCAACTAAGTTTTCTTCCACGCTGCTTAAGTCATGGAGCTCCTTAAACCACATCTTGGCGTGTTCTTTTTCCTGATCGGCAGTCTCCAGATACAAAGAAGCCATCTGCTCGTATCCTGCCTTTTTAGCCACGGAAGCATAATAAGTATACTTATTTCTTGCCATGGATTCGCCTGCAAAAGCGTCCTTTAAGTTCTGTTCTGTTTTTGTTCCCGCATACTTGTTAGACATCTCTTAAACCCTCCTGAATGTTATGTATATGAATGATCAGTTACCAATGATTAGGAATGAGGGACAACGAAAATATCGCTGTCCCTGCAAAATGATTAACCGAAGTATCTTTCCAATAAACCTTTAAAGGCTTTTCCGTGACGGGCCTCATCCTTTGCCATTTCATGTACTGTATCATGAATTGCATCTAAATTCAAGGCTTTTGCGCGTTTTGCAAGGTCAAATTTGCCTGCGGTAGCGCCGTTTTCAGCAGCAACTCTTAATTCCAGGTTTTTCTTAGTGCTGGAAGTTACGCATTCTCCTAACAGCTCTGCAAACTTGGAAGCATGTTCAGCTTCTTCAAAAGCAGCCTTCTCATAGTATAAGCCAATTTCAGGATAGCCTTCTCTGTGGGCAGCTCTGGACATTGCAAGATACATGCCTACCTCTGAACATTCGCCTTCAAAGTTAGCTCTTAAATCCATCATGATATCTTCAGGAGAACCCTGAGCTACGCCGATTTCATGTTCGCATGCCCATGACATATCCCCATCCTGCAATTTGAATTTTTCAGAGCCAGCCTTACAAATCGGACAAAAATCCGGTGCTGTCTCTCCTTCGTGAACATAGCCGCATACTGTACAAACCCATTTCTTCATGATCTTAAGTCTCCTTTTTATTTAAAAATTTGTATCTTTATGTTGCGCAATCAAAACAGTAATGATTACTAATATTAATTTAGCACAGGTTTTCTCTTATGTCAAGAAAATTTCTCAATTATTTCCCAAACAATGTTTGCAGGTGCCGTGAAAATAAATGGTGTGGCCGTCTATCAGACCGCTTGTTTTTTCCTGGGCCAGCCTATTGATATGATCCATAGGATCCAACAGAAGATCATTGACCTGACCGCACTCCTTGCATATGAAATGATAGTGGGGTGAGGTGTCTGCATCAAAGTGGTCCGCACCATCTCCGCATGTCAGCTTTCGGATTTCCCCCAGTTCCACCAGAAGGTTTAAGTTCCGGTATACGGTTCCCAGGCTGATGTTGGGATATTCTTCGCGGATAGATGTGTATAGCGCATCGGCAGTGGGGTGGTCATGCCTTGCCATAAGGCTGGCTTTGATGGATTCCCTTTGACGGCTGTACTTTAATGTTTTCATGGCCGCTCCTTTTCTATTAAATAATAATCATAGTAGTAATTGTTACTATTTAATAATAAGAGATTTTTGGCTGTTTGTCAATCCGCAGATAAATAGCATGGTTTTAAATGAAAAGCTGTTTATAAATATGCCTTTAGCTTTGGAAGGTAGGGAAGCAGCCGCTCTAAGGAGGAATTGACGATCAGTTCCTCAGGGAAATCAACTTCTCTAATCACTTCCAGGGCCTGTCGGTGATTTCCGATGTCCGCTTCAATATGAGCGTCGCTGTCAATAATGATGGATGCACGGTACCGCTTGCATAATTCCAGCATGATTCTGTAGTTTTCCCTTGCATTTTTTCTGGGATTTAAGGGATGAAGAGAGCTGGAATTGACCTCCAAAAGAGTGTGGTGTTCAGCAGCTGCGGAGACAAGGGTGTCATAGTCCACTGGAAACCGTCCGTCGTCGGGGTGGCCGATTATATTAATCAGAGGATTTTTAATAGCGCCTAAATACGCATTGGTATTTTCAGCAGCGGTTCCGCTTTTAAAGCAGGGCTCATGAAGGCTGGCAATGGAGTAATCTATCTTTTCCAAAAGTCCTTTCCGCAAATCCACCCGTCCGGTGTGGTCCAGAATGTTGAGCTCTGCTCCCATGAGTATGTTGATCCCAAAAAGCTTTCGGGGAATAACCTTAAAATTAATAAAATAAAATTCGTGTGCGCCTCCCGGCATCTTAGGTCCGTGGTCTGAACATCCTAATAAGCTAAGCCCTTTTTCAGAAGCGGATTTTGCCATCTCATATAAGGTGTTATAGGCATGTCCGCTGGCAATGGTATGAGTGTGCAGGTCCATGATGTCCTTCATATTTCCTGTCCTTTCTGTATTTGTTTCCAAGTTTCTGATTTACAGGGATATTATACCATATATTTAAAATATAACACATTTTGAAGGAGGAAACTATAAAAAACAGGATATGTTTAAAATATTTATAAGAAGGAATAGGGGATATGGCAGATATCTTTTCTCTCTAATATTTGGGTATTGGAACAGATTTGTTGTTTAGTTTCTATTTAAGGTATTGACTTATGAAGTTGCCTGTAGTAGTATGTGTGTAAACGATTATATATAAATATTTTATGCTTTCTTAATAGATTGCATATATTTTTTTGAAAAATATATAAACGTTTATATATTATTGGAGCATAGGAGGATATAATTAATGAAATTGAAAAGAACAAAACGAATTGCTGCATTGATGTTGGCAGGCACTATGTTATTCTTGACAGCATGCGGGGGTAATGGTAATTCCAGTAAAAGTTCAGAAGTTTCTTCAGCAGAGGGTAAAAAAGTAATTAACCTTGCTTTATCTGAAAACATTACAAAGCTTGATCCTCACGATATTTTTAACTTTCCTGTATTTACAGCAATGTGGATGGTGTATGATACTTTAATTGCAACGGATCATCAGGGAAACTACTCTGAAGCTCTTGCAACAGAGTGGAGCAAATCTGATGATGGACTTACATGGACATTTAAATTAAGAGAAGGTGTAAAGTTTCATAATGGTGAAGCATTTGACTCAGCAGATGTAGTGGCAACATTCCAAAGATTGATTGATAATCCAAACTTAGTTTGTTCCATGACATATTGGGCATACCTTGAATCTGTAACTGCTGTTGATGCTACCACAGTTGAACTTAAACTTTCTGAGCCTTTTGGTGCAATGGAATATGCTCTGTCAAACACATGGATTATCCCAGATGAAGCATGGGCTGAGTTTGGTGAAAAACTTTGGACAGAACAGCATGCGGTAGGAACCGGTCCATGGATGTTAAAAGAATGGTTAGATGGACAATATACACGTTTAGAGAAATTCCCGGAATCCTGGGATGCATATGATACAGAACTGGAAGAAGTTTATTTAAGACACGTTCTGGAACCATCAACTGCAATTAACGGACAGCTTTCAGGAACAATTGATGCTTACCTTGCTACAGGCGGTGCTGCAAGAGATATGCTGTCTATGTATGCAGGAACAGAAGATATAACAGAAATGGTTAATCAGGATATTGGTATTTTCCATTACATTCAGTTCCAATGTAAAGAAGGATCTATCTTTAATGATCAAAGAGTAAGAGAAGCATTTTCCCTTGCAATTGACAGACAAAGTTTAGTAGATTATGTTCTTGGAGCAGGTTCTATTCCTACAGGTATTCTTCCAAAAGGCTCTGTTGGTTATACCGAAGACTATAAAGCCTGGGAATATGATGCAGAAAAAGCAAAAGCTCTTTTAGCAGAAGCCGGATATAACGGAGAAGAGTTTACATTCTATACACATACAGGTATTCCCATGGGTAAACAATTATTAACTGCAATTCAAGATATGCTTGCACAAGTAGGATTTAATGCAAAAATTGAAGCGGTTGAAGCATCTGCTCTTAACAACATTCGTGCAGAAGGTACATATGATGCGTTCTTAGCATCTAACAATTATGTAAGTGGTGACAGCTATGCTCACATCAATCAGCGTATTTTAAATGATGGACATCACTCTAATTACCAGGATGAAGAATTAATGAGCTTAATTGAAGCTTCTAATAAAGAAGTTGATTCTGAGAAACGTGCAGAGCTGCTTGCAAAAGTCAACGCCAGAATGCGTGAAACATATGCAAACCAGATTACAACAACTCAGATGCAAGCTTGCTACCCGGTTAATTTTGGTGTAACAGGACTTCAGCTTTATGCTGATGGATTTATAAATGCCAGATATGTTGATTGGGATGCTTCCCTTGTAAAATAGTTAGAAATACTAATTCTGGGGCTTTCACTGTTAAATCAGTAAAGCCTCGAATTCTTAATAGGAGGAAGTTTAATGCCCAATTTGATGAGATTTATCTTGAAACGACTAGGGATGACCGTAATTATATTATTTTTTGTTTCTATCATTGCATTTGGTTTAATGAGAATTGCTCCTGGTAATCCAGCAATGATGGTCCTGCCTGATGGGGCATCTAAAGAGGCGATTCATGAAATGGAAATCCAGCTTGGTCTGGACAAACCATTACCGGTTCAATATATTAAGTATATTAGCGGCGTATTAAAGGGAGATCTGGGAACATCTATTATTTACAAAGTTCCTGTAAAGAATCTTATCTTCCAAAGACTTCCCGCTACAGCGTCATTAACAGCAGTAACAATGGTTGTCTGTTTATTAATCAGTATTCCCCTTGGAATTATTGCAGGTTCCAGACAAGGAACAATTGTTGACTTATTAGCAACATTATTTGCACTTTTAGGGCAGTCCATGTCAACAGTATGGTTAGGTATCTTTGTTATTTATGCTTTTTCTGTAAAGCTGGGAGTTCTTCCGGCAATGGGATATGGAACATGGAAACATTATATTTTACCTGCTTGTACCCTTGGTTATCCGGTTGCGGCACAGGTAACACGTATGGGACGCTCTGGTATTATTGATGTATTAAAAGAGGATTATATTACAGCTACATATTCAAAAGGCATTAGTAAAGCTGTTGTTTATACAAAATATGCATTTAAAAATGCATTGATTCCAATTGTAACTATTGTAGGTATGCAGATTGGTACATATATGGCTGGTGCTGTAGTAGTAGAAACAATTTTTGCATGGCCAGGTTTTGGACAGTTAATTTTCCAGGCAGTAGGAACTAGAGATTATCCTTTAGTACAGTCTTGCCTGCTTGTTTCTGCTGCGATGTTTGCATTAATTAATTTAGCAGTAGACATTCTTAACTCGTTTATTGACCCGCGTATTACATTAAAGTAGGAGGATAAGGATGGATCGCAAAATCATTATTCAGCGTATGCTGAAAAGTAAATTCTTTATGGTTGGAGCAATAACAGCTGTTTTAATCATAATTTTATCTGTATTTTCTCCACTTATTGTACAGTTTGATCCTATAACAAATAATTTGAAAGATCGTCTCATTGCACCAGAATTTTTATCAAATGGATTAAAGGGGCATGTACTTGGAACAGATGACGCTGGCCGTGATGTATTCAGCAGATTATTATTAGGTTCCAGATACTCTTTATTTATAGCAGCAGTAGTAGTTACCTGTGCAGGTATTATCGGAACAATATTAGGTGCTATTGCAGGATATTTTAATGGAGTTGTTGATAGTATTATCATGAGAACCTGCGATATTATGATGGCGATTCCTAATCTGGTACTTGCAATTGCGGTAATGGCAATTTTAGGACCTAGTATGTTTAACTTGATTATTGTTATGATCATTACCACGTGGGTTCAATATTGTAAAGTAACTCGTAACAATGTAATGATTATGAAAAATCAGGAATTTGTAAAAGCTTCCATTGTTATGGGTGCATCTCACAGACATATTATGTTTAAACAGATATTTCCTAATGTAACAACACAGCTTATTATCTTGATTTCTCAACAGTTTGGCTGGACGATTCTTCAGGAAGCATCTTTAAGTTTCTTAAGCTTAGGTGTTCAACCTCCAACTCCTTCATGGGGAAATATGATTGCTGACGGTAGAAACTTCCTTATTACGAGTCCTTGGCTTGTGTTTGCACCAGGAATTGCATTAATGATTACAGTTCTTGCTTTCAACTTTTTAGGCGATGGACTTAGAGATATACTCGATCCTAAGAGAACTTAATGGGAGGCATACAAATTGGAAAATAATAAAGAAATTTTATTGGAGATTAAGGACTTAAAAGTTCAGTATACAACAGAAAGAGCCGTTGGTAATGCATTAAATGGTTTAAATCTTAAAATTCATAAGGGTGAATCCATGGGACTTGTTGGAGAAACCGGTGCCGGAAAAACAACAGCAGCACTTTCAATCCTTAATTTGCTTCCTGAACCAGCTGGTAAAATAATTGGTGGTGGAGTATATTATAGCGGAAAAAATGTACAGAAGATGTCCAAAAGTGAAGTCGCAGATATTCGTGGTAAAAAAATATCGATGATCTTTCAAAATCCTCTTACATCCTTAAACCCTGTATTCACAATCGGCGAACAGATTGGTATGGTTGTTCGTAAACATGAGAAATGTTCAAAAGGAGAGGTGGACAAAAAGGTAAAGGAACTTCTTGAAAAAGTAGGTATTCCAGGAAGCCGCTTAAAAGATTATCCAAACCAATTTTCCGGTGGTATGAGACAGCGTGTAGGAATTGCAGCTGGTATCGCTTTAAATCCAGAGCTTCTTATTGCGGATGAACCAACAACAGCACTGGATGTTACAATTCAGGCACAGATTCTTGAATTAATGAAGAAATTAAAAACCGAGAATAATACGTCACTTCTTATGATAACACATAATCTGGGTATTATTTCGGAACTTTGTGAAAATGTATCCGTTATTTATGGAGGTAGAATTATCGAGTACGGTTCTGTTAAAGAGGTATTTGGTAATCCGGCTCATCCATATACAAAAGGTCTTCTGGGAGCAATTCCGTCTCTTGAAGATAAAAAAGACCGTCTTCATGCAATCCCAGGAAAAATTGCTAATGCAACAAAGATTCCTTCCGGATGTGCATTCCATCCCCGCTGCGAACATTGTGAAGAAAAATGTAAGACAGAGATACCTGGAGTAATTGAGATTAATGAGAATCACTATGTAGCATGTTTTTCTGGCAAGGAGGAAAGATAATGACAGAAAATAAAAAACCTCTTATACAGGCTCAGAATTTAAAACAGTACTTTAATATTCAGGGTAAAGGGACACTTCATGCAGTTGATGATGTGAGTTTTGAAGTATATCCTGGTGAAACGTTAGGACTTGTAGGCGAGTCCGGATGCGGTAAATCAACAGTAGGTAATGTAATTATGCGCCTGCTTAAAAAGACAGATGGTAAGCTTCTCTTAGAAGGAAAAGACATTTTTGAGGCAACGAAAGAAGAAGCAGCGGAATATAGTAAAGCATTCCAGATTATCTTCCAGGATCCATATTCCTCCTTGAATCCACGTAAAACAATAAGGGCAATTCTTTCTGAAACCTATGAGGTTCAGAAGTTATGTCCGAAAAAAGAAATTGAGAGTAAATTGATTGAACTTTGTGAAACAGTAGGAATTTCATCTGAATTATTAGATTATTATCCACATGAATTGGATGGAGGAACAAGACAGGTAGTGGGCATTGCAAGAGCCCTTTCCGTACACCCTAAATTTATTGTGTGTGATGAACCAGTATCTTCTCTTGACGTATCTGTTCAAGCAAAAATTATTAACTTATTAATGGATCTTCAATCAAAATTTGGATTTACATATTTATTTGTATCACACGATTTATCTGTAGTAAGACATATTTCTAATCGTATTGCAGTTATGTATTTAGGGCAGATTGTTGAAATTGCTGAAACAGATGTAATTTTTAAAAATTGTCAGCATCCATATACAATTGCATTATTATCAGCAATTCCAAAAGTAGACGTAGAGAATAAAACAGAACGTATTATATTAGAGGGAGATGTGCCATCTCCTATTAATCCGAAACCAGGATGCCGTTTTGCACAGAGATGTTGGATGTCCTGTGAAAAATGTAAAGAAGAAAATCCGCCTTTAAGTGAAGTTGAACCAGGACATAAAGTAAGATGCTTCTTTGCAGCTGAATCTCAGGAGCGGGTAAAGAAAGCGAAAAAGATGAGTCTTTCTGATTATTAAAAAAATAGTTTCATACAAAAAAGGGGTCACTTATTGCAAGGTGCTCCTTTTTTGTACATTGAATTTTCCACTATATATGGTATAATTCTTAAATGGTGCAAGCTGAGAAACTCTGTTTGCTTTTGGAAGCCAATAACATATAGCAGGAAATTCCTGCCGGGTAAGGTCTAATCAACCGCCTGTACCAAGTTCCCTGGAGATGAATTATAAATGGCGACAATTAAAGATGTGGCAAAGAAAAGTGGTTTTTCTGTTTGTACGGTATCAAGAGCTCTTTCAGGAAAAGGATATTTAAAAGAAGAGACAAAAGCAAAAATCATGGCAGCAGTAGAGGAACTGAATTATCATACAAATACATTGGCAGCCAATTTAAAAACGGGGCGCCGCCAAACGCTTGCATTAGTTCTTCCTTCTTTGACAGATGTTTTTTATGCCAAGCTGGAAAAATACATGGAGTCATTTGCTTCAGAAAAAGACTATATTATATATCTTATTAATTCAGGATATAATTTAGAAAAAGAAAAAATAATTATAAAGACCTTATTAGGTATGGATATTGCAGGCGTTATTATTGCACCTGTTACAAGTGAGCATGAGCATATAAAAAAGCTTGGAGATCTTAATATTCCATATATATATTTAAACAGAACGTTTGAAGATGATCTGTCACATTGTATTCGTGTGAACAATAAAAAAGCTGCATATGAAGCGGTTAGCTATATGATTAAACAGGGACATCAAAAGATAGGAGCAATTTTTCAGAGTTTTGAAGACAGTTCAAAAAGAGAACAATACGAAGGTATGATAGAAGCATTAAAAGATTATAACATACCTATTGTAGAAGATAACATTATTTTTGATATTAACCCAGAGGATATTAAAGCTTCCAATACAATGCTTAAACTGCTGCAAAAGCCTAATCGCCCGGAAGCTATCTTTGCGTGTAACGATATGACGGCATTTAATATCTATAGAGCTGCTTTTGTGCTTGGACTTCGAATTCCGGATCAGTTATCTGTATTTGGTTACGATGACAGTACGATGGCAAACTTTGTAACGCCACCTCTGTCCACCGTATCTGTTCCGGCAAAGGAAATTGCATCGATGGCTGTTGATTTTATACATGATTATATGGAAAAAGGAATTTGCAAAGAAATTCCCATCTTAAAGGCATCTTTAGTGATTCGTAATTCTGTAAAAAAAGTGAATATGCATATTAATAAGAACCCATATGCTGAATCTTAGCATGGGTTCTTAATTATTAATCCATTTTTTTAATTTCTTCTACAATATCTGAAAAACGATTGTTCTTTTCATATATGGGATCAACAGCTTTTCTCCATTCCTCAATATCTGTTAGTTCGGTAATGGTCACTCCTTCTTCCCGCAGTTTTGAATAAACTTCCTGTTCATCAATAATAAGTTTGATTTTATTATATTCCTGTGCCCGCTTTGCAGCTTCCATAATTATTTCCTGATATTTATTCCCAAGATTATTCCAGGTTAGCTCACTGATAAGCAAAACACCTGGAGAATAAGTGTGATTATCTTTTACATAATATGGAGCAACTTTATAGAACTTGTTGTAGTAATAACTAATAGGTGGATTTTCTGCACCATCAATGGTTTTACTTTGAAGTGAAGAATAAAGTTCTACATATTCACTTTGGGCAGGAATCACACCAAGGGAAAGTGCAGTATCAATCATAATGCCAGAAGACTGCATGCGGATTTCCAGTCCATCCATATCATTAAGACTGGTGATTGGCTTATCTGTTGTAAAAAAGTTTCTTGCACCTTCATCAAAAAAAGCAAGTGCTCTGATTCCTGGGAAACTATATTGTACATCTTCAAGAATCTTATCCCCAAGCTCACTATTACAGACATTCCAAAAATGATTGCGATTCGTAAATAAATAAGGAAGGGACATTGCCGAAATCAGTGATTTTTTTTCTGAGCTAAGAGAGGCGCTATTTCCCCGATAAAAATCCAAAGACCCCATCTTTAAAGAACGATAGCATTGAATATCATCTCCTAACTGGCCAGAAGGGTATATTTCTATTATGATTTCTCCATTGCTTAATTCATTTACCTGTTTAGCAAAATAGTATGCAGTTTTAGACATAGTATGTTCATTTGAATTTACTTCACCATATTTTAAAATAAATTCAGCAGTTTTAGCTTCTGAAGAGATAGAACTCATATTATATTTTTTAAAAGATACATATGCAAGTACGGCAATTAATATGATCGAAATAATAAATAATACCTTATTCCTCATTACTTCTCTCCTTCGGATCGATGCTTTTATGCACTTTTATCTCTGAAAAATATTCAAGATGATTTCGTAAATGATCTCCATTGAAGTTTAATTGTTCTAATTTATTTATTAAATCTAAGGTTTCAGTAGTTTTTATTCTGATGTTAGGTAATTGATTTACGCCATAAATAATGCTCATTAAGCTTCTTCCAAAATTTAATTTTATTGCAATATCTTGATAACCCAGATTTGATTCAAGAATATCTATGATCTGATTGAGCTTAAGCAAGCTGGTTTCCTTATCATTATCTGAATAAGAATAAATAAGCTCATCCTCTAATACACAAAGCTTTTTCATATTTTCAGAGGTAGAAAGGAACTCCCTGCGTATCTCAACATCTGAGAAATCAGTGATGAAACTAGCTGATTCATCGTAAGCATCTGCTATGGAATCTAATCCTAAATATGCTCCGCTTACACCGCATGTAACAGAAATTTGATGCTCCTTAGCAAGGTAGTTTCTTGCTCTTCGTATACAGCTGTTCAAGTCGGTAAAACAATCTTTATTTTCCGTAAACAGGCAAATAGCCATTTGATTTATCCATATACTATTCAAAACAGTAGCTTTTTCCATATAAAAAAAATTCTTAAGTACTTCCTGAGAAAAATCGCCCATTGAAGATAATGCAGAAGATGAAATAAGTACAACCTTTAACCAGCTGTTTTTATGATTTCTTAATTCTAAACTAGAGCTCATTTCAGATATGGATTTTCTGCGGTAGAAGAGGTTCCATAATAATATTTTGTCCATATTCTTAAAAAAGAATGAGGCTTTTGAAATATCATTTGAATCAGAGTAAGTCAGCATAGATAATGTGTCTTCTCTTTCCCGAATACGAGCAATAACACGATCCATTATAGAACGAAAATCCGAATCAGTATAAGGTTTTAATAAGTACTCGGCTATGCCTAATTGCATGGCTTGTTTCGTATAGCTGAAATCGCTGTATGCAGATATAATAATAATTTGTACATCAGGAAACTTCTCACGTATTAATCGGGCTGTTTCCAGACCATCCATACGAGGCATTTTAATATCCAAGAGAATTATATGAGGAGAACACTCCTCCATTTTAGCTATAAAATCTACTCCATCGGCGGCTTTGCACATAATTGTTAAAAGAGTAGGATAACTTTCTTTGATGATTTTTTCCAGGTAGTTGCGTTCGTATTGTTCATCATCAGCTAACATCAGGCGTAACATTTTGACTCCTCCTTGTATCATCATGCTGTAAACATAGTGAATTACATAGTATTAATTCATTCATATAGGATTTTTAGTCCGGTATAATTTTAAGGTTATTTTTGTCATATTATCAGTATGCTCAATCTTTAATACATCATCATTTTTGTAATAAAGTGCTAAACGTTCTTTTACATTGTCAAGTCCAATAGAGGTCTTAGGGATTCCGTACTCGCATTCATGACCGGTTTTGTTTGTCTGAAAACCAATCCCATTATCACTGACTACAACCTCCATGTACTCTGGTTTTTCTGTAATAAGGATTTCTACACGGCCGTCTTTTATCATGTCTTTTAATCCATGCTTAATACTGTTTTCAACCAGGGGCTGAATAGTCAGCGGAGGAATAAGAAATTCTTCGTTTGTAAAAGATTTTCTGACATCAAGATAAAAGGTAACTCTGCCCCGAAGATGCAATTTTTGTATATAAATATAAGCTTCTAATAAATCAATCTCTTCATCCAAAGGAATAGCAAGTGAATTGACTTCGATACTACTTCTTAAAATTCTTGAAATAGAATGGATAAGCTGAATCGAAGTCTCCTTCTCATCCAGCTGGATATTTCGAACTACAAGGCTTAATGTATTAAACATGAAATGAGGATTCATCTGCATTTGCAATACTTTGATTTTAGCTTCCTGAAGAAGATCTCTCATTTGATGGTTTTCTTTTAATTCGATAATCATATCTCGAATGGTATGCTTCATATTGTCAAAGGTCCCAGAAACCTGATTGAGTTCTAGAAAATTACGTTCTTCAATATCTGGTGCCTCGAAATTTTTGTTTGCAATATTAGCCGCAGCATTAGAGAGTTTCCTGATGGAACTTAGAATTCTATCGCTTATGAGATGGTTTTGTGTGAGCAGAAAAAAGAAGGTAAAAAGCATAGCCAAATTCATAAGATAGAATAGTCTCTTTAAATGTGTGCTTTGTTCTTCAAATTCAATATTCATATATTTAAGATAATGGTTGATCAATTGATTGATACTTCTTTCGATCTCAAAATCTACCTCATCAATATAATTAATATTTTCAGAAGTGTTGGAGTATAAACCTTCTATGTAGTTTTTTGAGATCTGCTGGGAATGCTCCACTACCTGGCCGATTATACGAAAATACATTTTACAGTTGTTATCAAATTGCATTCTGGGTGATAAAGCAGCTAGATGTTCATTTAAAATTTTCCTGTCATCCTCATAATTAAGCAGAAGATTCTGATCCAGGCTTTTGCAATATAGTTTGAAGCTTATCTTACGATTGTTGTTAAGTAATACCAGTTCATTGATCTGCTGGTAATTTTTTAGTACCTGGTCGTTTTTAGATTGAGAAAATAAGTATAGTACCGTATTTGATATCATAAAGATACAGATACATAAAACCAGCATAAAGTTGTTGTGCCATAGTTCTTTTCGAACGGATTTCATAATGTTCCTCTTTCGTGATTCATCGCTTTATTTTACACTATTCTGTAGAATAAGAAAAGGATTATCTTATTAATAATGGTTTTGCTTCTGTATTCCATGAATCCAACTCCCTGCTTTGGCAGGAACATATATACAGGGAAATTGATTTGTTAAAAAATACATCTGAATTAAATATTCGTCAATGCCGGATCTTGTTGAAACAGGCTGAAGAAAGAATCTTTTTATCCAAAAACTATAGATATATTCCCCCAAATATGATAAAAATATAATTAGATTTTATGTAAAACAGTGAGATAACAGAAATGGAGGAAATTCAGATGAGCGAAGAGAAAAAAGAGCCTGTCCTTGCAGATAAGCCGGCAGAAACCATGGCGGATTATGCGGTGGAACTGGAGGCGTCCTTTAAAAGGGTGAGAGAAGGTGACCAGCTTACAGGAACCGTTGTCAGTGTCAGCGAGGACAAGGTGATTCTGGATTTGAAATATTATGCAGAAGGAATCATCTATAAAGAAAATATGAGCAACGATCCGGACTTTAATTTAAACCTGGAGGTTCACCCTGGAGATGAGATCACTGCAGAGGTCATAAGGACTGATGACGGAGAGGGAAATATCCTTCTTTCCAGAAAGATGGCCAATGACCGCCAGGCCTGGGATAAGCTTAAGGATATGCTGGAGGACAGAACCGTGACAGCCGTCAAGATCGGCGAGATTGTAAAAGGCGGTGCAGTGGCATTTTTAGAAGGCGTCCGTGGATTTATTCCGGCTTCCAGACTTTCTGCGGAATATGTGGAGGACTTAGAGGAATATAATGGTAAAACCATTGAAGTCACTGTCATTACGGCAGATGAAGAAAATAACAAGCTGGTGCTGTCAGGCAAGGAGCCGGCTCTTTTAAAGTTGAATGAGGAAAAGAGCAAAAAGATTGCCAAGTGCCAGGTAGGAACTATTATGGAAGGAACTGTGGACAGCTTAAAGGACTACGGTGCATTTATAAACTTAGAAAACGGGCTTTCAGGCCTTCTCCACATCTCCCAGATCAGCACCCAGAGGATCAAGCACCCGGGAGTTGTTTTAAAAGAAGGACAGAACGTAAAGGTGAAAGTCATCTCTACAGCAGACAACAAAATCAGTTTAAGCATGAAGGCAGTTTTAGAGGATGAAGAAGCAGTAGGGGAGGTATTTGACTACCAGGAGGAAGGTTCTGCCTTCACAGGTCTTTCTTCTTTATTAAAAGGATTAAAGTTTTAGAAACTCAAGGAAAAGAATATAATTTGCCAGATTTCTATGGTATACTATTAAAAGAGTCGGGGGCTGCCGAATTGTGGGGTTGCCCCCGTCTTGCGGAAATAAAAGCGCAGGTGAGAGAGGGGAGGGGTATGAAGAATGAATATTCCCAAATCATTTGATCAGGTGGACCAGTGGAAATCTGTAATGTTTTTGTATGACTCGGCACTGAAGGAAATCAATACAAAGATCGAGATACTCAATAATGAGTTTATTCATATCTATAATTACAATCCAATTGAGCACATCAAGTCAAGGCTTAAGACGCCGGACAGCATCGTAAAGAAACTGAAACGATACGGGTACGAAGTAACCATCAACAACATGGTGGAGCAGTTAAATGACATCGCCGGAATCAGAATTATCTGTTCCTTTACGTCGGATATTTATCAGATTGCGGAGATGATAACCAGACAGAGTGATGTTACAGTCCTTTTTATAAAGGATTACATCAAATTTCCTAAGCCAAACGGCTACAAAAGCTATCATCTGGTACTGACCATCCCTATTTATCTGGCGGATGGGCCGGTGGATACCAAGGTGGAGGTTCAGATCAGGACCATTGCCATGGACTTCTGGGCCAGTCTGGAACATAAGATTTACTATAAGTTTGAAGGCAATGCTCCCGCCTATTTACAGCAGGAGTTGAAGGCCTGTGCGGATGTGGTGAATGTGCTGGATGCCAAGATGTTTTCCTTAAACCAGGCCATACTGGAGCTGAGTGAGGCTCAGCAGAGAAAGGCTCTGGAAGGAGAAGAGACGGAAGAGGAAATCTGACATAGAAGCGCAGCCTTGACGATTCCATTCGCCGGGGCTGCTTTTGATTCAGTGAAGAAGAAGGTTATAAAGCAATGAGCACATTAATAAAGGATACATGGAGGATTTTTAAATTCAACCAGAAAAATGCGTTTGTGTTTGGATTTTTGTTCCGGATGGTTACTACAATCCTGTACTTGACGATCTTAAACAAAGGCATTTTATTTGCTTTGCGCATGGCGGGCTACAGCTATCTGACCGGGGCCAATATCGGTTATTTTCTGGTGAAGCCATGGACCATTATGTTACTGCTTGTGATGACTGTTATGGGCATTCTTATTTTAACTCTGGAAACGGGCTGCTTTCTAACTCTTTATCAGGGGGCTTTTTATTCCTGGAGAATGAAGCCCTGGGAGATTCTGGCAGGAGGCTTTTCAAAGCTGGCTGATGAGGTAAAGAAGGGGAACTGGAGGCTGGGGATTTTAATTCTGGCTAACTATGCATGTTCCAATTTATATCTGATATACCGGCTTCTGACCCATGTTAAGCCTCTTAATTTTGTACTGACTGAAATGCTTCGCCAGCCCTGGTGGAGGATGGCTCTTGTACTTTTTCTCATCCTTCTGCTTGTGACAGTGGTGCCCGGACTTTATGCGTTTCACACCTGTATGATTGAGCAGAAAAGCTTCTGGGATGGATATTTGAAAAGCTGGTGTTTTGTAAGGCACCGTATGCTCAATGTTATCGGTTTAATGCTTATTTCTTATGGGGCGGCCATCATAGGCCTCCGGCTGGTCTACTGGTTCTGCGTTCTGGTTACGGCGGCGGCTATGACCTTGCTCCCGGACAACCGGCTTGCTCTTGCTATTCTCCCTGCGGCCTGGGACAGGATTGAACTGGTGCTTATATTTTTAACCAGTATGTTTATAACCATTGGGAATTTTGGTGCCCTCAGCCTTCAGTATCTGCAGTTTGGAAGCAAATATAAGAGGAGGGAAAAGGGTTTTTATCAGGCTCATGAAAAATATGCAAACCGTCGGATGGCGGTTTTGGCTATGGCGGCTTTTGCAGGAATCAGTCTGTTTTCTCTTTTTTATGCAGTGCGCAACGGTTCGGTGATTACGGGAGATATTCTAAAGGAAATTCAGATAACCGCCCACAGAGGAAGCTCCAAGGCCGCGCCGGAAAATACCATGGCGGCCATGGTGAAGGCTGTGGAAGAGTTAGCGGATTTTGTGGAAATAGATGTTCAGGAGACAAAGGACGGCGTGGTGGTTCTGGGACATGACACCACCTTGAAGCGGGTTTCCGGGGTGAACCGCTCCATAAGTTCCTATACCTTTGAGGAATTGAAGGGGCTGGAGGCGGGAAGCTGGTTTTCCGGTGAATTTAAAGGAGAGCCAATTCCTTCATTAGAGGAGATTATGGAATACTGCAAAGGCCGGATTAATATTAATATTGAGCTTAAGAATCTGGGGAATGAAAGTCTGCTTCCGGATAAAGCGGTGGAGCTGATCCGGAAATACCAGATGAAGGAGCAGTGCGTGGTCACTTCCACCAGGTTTTCCTATCTGGTCCGCATTCGGGAACTGGACCCGGATATCCGTACGGGATATATTGTTTCAGCGGCCTATGGAAATTACTATTCCAGCGATACCATCGACTTTATAAGCCTTCGTTCCAGCTTTGTGACAGAAAGACTGGTAGAGGCCGCCCATGAAAAAGGTAAGGCCGTCCATGCCTGGACAGTAAACAGCAAAAGCGAACTGGAACGGATGAAGATGTTGGGAGTGGATAATATTATAACCGATTATCCTGTTCTGGCAAGGGAGATCGTATTTCGGGAGAAGGCTACAGAAACGCTTTTGGAGTATTTGAGACTGGTATTAAGGTAGACAGGAGAAAATGATATGAAGGTTGTACTGCAGCGTGTGTCCCGAGCCAGTGTTACGGTGGATGGCACACTGATTGGTTCTATTGGAAAAGGATTTTTGCTTCTTCTTGGAGTGTGTGATACGGATACAAGAGAAATTACAGATAAGCTGTCAGATAAGATATGTAAGCTGAGGATTTTCCAGGATGAAAATGGGAAGACAAATCTTTCTCTGGCCGATGTAGGAGGAGAGCTTTTGGTGGTCAGCCAGTTTACCCTTTATGCAGATTGTAAAAAAGGTAACCGGCCCAGCTTTATCAAGGCAGGAAGCCCCCCTCTTGCGGAGGAGCTTTACGAATATATGGTAGAGCAGTTAAAGGCCAGAGGAAACAAGGTGGAACATGGCAGCTTCGGAGCCGATATGAAGGTGGAACTTGTCAATGACGGCCCCTTTACCCTGGTTCTTGACAGCCAGGAAATATGTGGAACAATTTAATTAATGCGAGAAAGCAGCACATCATCGGAGGTTTACTTAAATGGAAAAAACAACAGGGCAAAAGCTCCAGGAGGAGCTGACATTTACAGTTCCTCATATTGCGAAGGCAGCGCCGGAGCAGAGGGAGGAGGCAGAGGTGTTCTGCCAGGGCTATAAGAGATTTTTAGACAACGGAAAGACGGAGCGGGAATGTGTCAGAGAGGCATTGGCAATGCTTGAGATGCAGGGCTATATGCCGTTTGAAGAGAGAAAGGCTTATAAGACCGGTGATAAGGTCTATCTGGTAAACAGAAACAAGGCCATTCTGGCAACCACCTTTGGAAAGGAGAGTCTGGATAAAGGAGTGCGTATCAATGGCGCTCACATAGATTCCCCAAGGCTGGATCTAAAGCCTAATCCTCTTTATGAAAAAAGTGAACTTGCTTTCTTTAAGACCCATTATTACGGCGGAATCCGTAAATACCAGTGGGGAGCCACCCCTCTTGCCATGCACGGTGTTATCATCAAGAAAAACGGGGAGACCGTTGAAGTGAACATCGGGGAAAAGGAGGGAGATCCCGTATTCTGTGTGACAGACCTTCTTCCCCATTTGGCTGCGGAACAGAATGAAAGAAAGCTGAAAGACGGCTTAAAGGGAGAGGAGCTGAATGTGATTGTGGGCTCCATTCCCTATCTTGACCAGGCAGAAATTAAGGAGGGCGTCAAGCTTTTGGCACTTAAGCTGCTTCATGATCGTTACGGCATTGTGGAGGCTGACTTTTTCCGGGCAGAAATTGAAATGGTTCCTGCAGGGAAGGCCCGTGATGTGGGACTGGACAACAGCATGATAGGAGCCTATGGCCAGGATGACAGGGTTTGCGCCTATACGGCCCTGATGGCAGAAATTGAGGTTAAAGAGCCAAGGTATACCACAGTGACCATTCTGACTGATAAAGAAGAAACAGGTTCTGACGGAAATACGGGGCTTAACTCTGATTATGTGCGTCATTATATCGAAGACCTGGCCCAGATGTCAGGGGTTAATGCCAGAACAGTACTGCGCAATTCCATCTGCCTTTCTTCTGATGTAAACGTGGCTTATGACCCTAACTTTCCCCATGTATGTGATGAGCGGAACACCTGTTTCTTAAACAAGGGCTGTGTTTTGACCAAGTACACAGGAGTACGGGGGAAATCAGGGACCAACGATGCCAGCGCAGAACTGCTTGCAAAGGTAATCTCTATTTTGGAACAGGAGGGTATTTACTGGCAGGCAGGAGAGCTTGGCGCTGTGGACCAGGGGGGCGGCGGTACCATTGCCAAATATGTGGCTCATATGGATGTGGATGTCGTGGATTTAGGAGTTCCTATTCTTTCCATGCATTCTCCTTTTGAGCTTTCAGCTAAACTGGATGTGTACAATACATACAGGGCGTTTCAGGCATTTTACAAGTAATAAAATTTAGCTAAAGGAAGTTACGATTTCATTAAGAAAAATATGCCAATTTCAGGAAAAGGCTTTTTTTACTTTGGCTGATATGGTATAACTGTCAGGAGACAGTTTTGTTAGTATTAATTCAATAGAAGGAAAAGGATTATATGATGAAGAAATTTTTTAAAGTATGTATGTGTGGCCTTGTAGCTGCAGCTCTTATTTCGGGATGTGGAAAGAAGGCCGCAGAAGAAGAAACAACTGAGGTGGCAACCGAGTCCTCCGCTCAGGAGACTCTGGCAACTGCGGATTTATCCGGTGTAGATAATGGCACCATCACTCTTGGACAGTACAAGAACGTAGAAGTGACCAAGGATGCAGTGGAAGTGACAGAAGATGAAGTGAACCAGATCATTCAGGGTGAACTGGAGCGCAGCGCAACATATGAAGAAGTGGACCGGGTTGTCCAGGACGGTGATCAGGTTAACCTTGACTATGCAGGGACTAAAGATGGCGTTGCCTTTGAAGGCGGAACCGCTGAGGGCTATGATCTTACTATCGGCTCAGGCCAGTTTATTGAAGGCTTTGAAGAGGGCCTTAAAGGCGCTAAAAAGGGTGATAAGGTCAGCTTGGATCTCACCTTCCCTGAGGGCTACCAGAACGCAGAGCTGTCAGGCCAGGCAGTGGTATTTGATGTAACTGTTAATACCGTAAAAGAAAAAAAGGTTCCTGAGTTAAACGACGCTTATGTTCAGGAGAAAACTGAATTTAAGACAGTAGATGAATACAAGGAAGACAAGATGCAGACTCTGCTTTTAGAGAAAAATCAGCAGGCAGAGCAGAAGGTACAGGGCGACATTTTCAATATAGTATTGGAAGGTTCCACCGTTGAACCCAAGCAGGAAGCAATTGATGCAAACTATAACAATGTGCTGGCCACCTACACCAATCAGGCTGCAGCCTATGGCATGGATCTGGCTACCTTTGCAGGCGCTCTTGCAGGAATGGATGTAGAAGCCTTTAAAGAAACCGTGTTAAAGCCTCAGGCAGAGGGAATGGTGACTCAGAGACTGGTGATTAACGCTGTTGCAGAAGCAGAAGGAATCACCATTTCCGATGATGACCGTCAGGAAGTTGCAGACCAGATGGGCTATGAAAGCGTGGAAAAGCTTCTTGAAATCGCAAGCCAGTATGATCTTGACGATTATATTATGACGAATAAAGTAATGGATTTTCTTACAGAGAACGCAGTGATTAAATAATAAATAAATTACGACAGGGAGGAACCTTTCATGCAGCTTTTAATGGACCGAATCCGCAGGGATGGAAAAATCAAGGCCGGCAATGTGTTAAAAGTTGACAGCTTCTTAAATCATCAGATGGATATTAAGCTGTTTGTTGAGATCGGAAAAGAGTTTAAGAGACGTTTTGCCGATTGCGAGATCAATAAGATATTGACTATAGAAGCGTCAGGTATCGGCATTGCCTGTATTGTGGCTCAGTATTTTGATGTGCCAGTGGTTTTTGCAAAAAAATCAAAGACCAAGAATATTGCAGGCGATATTTATACCACCCAGGTGGAATCCTTCACCCATGGCAGGACTTATGATATTATGGTTTCTAAGGAATTTTTGGGAGCAAGTGACAAGGTACTGCTCATTGACGATTTCTTAGCCAATGGGAAAGCTTTGGAAGGTCTGTCTGATATTGTAAAAAACTCCGGTGCACAGCTGGTAGGGGCGGGAATCGTCATCGAAAAAGGGTTTCAGCCTGGAGGGGGTCATTTAAGATCCCAGGGAATCAAGGTAGAATCTCTGGCTATTGTTGAAAGCATGGATGAGATAGCGGGTACCATACGTTTTCGGGGGGAATGATGGCAGGAAAGAGAAAGGTATTGTTTTTTGATATTGATGGAACTCTCTATTCTGAAGTAAACCGAAATGTACCGGAAAGTGCTGAAAAGGCGGTTGCTAAGGCTCGGGAAAATGGTCATCTGGTATTTATTAATTCCGGACGGCCGTATTGCCTGATGGGACCTATTAAGGAAATGATTGAAGCAGATGGCTATTGCTGCGGATGCGGAACCCGGATTGTGGCAGGGGAGGAAGTTCTTTTTTCTGCTACGATTCCCCGTGAAAGAGGCGTTGAGATCAAGAAGCTCATTGTGGACCATGGCATGGATGGGATATTGGAGGGAACAGAAGACTGCTATTTCCGGGAAGGAACCTCCCATATCCCTGCAATTGAAATTATGAAAGAAAGGCTGAAGAAAGAGGGGGCTGTAATCTCTCCCTTTGGCTGGGAAACGGATTGCTATGATTTTGATAAATTCTGTGTCCATACTGATGAGAACAGTGATTTAAAGGGATTTGCCCGTGCCATAGGTCTGGATTTTGATATCATAAACAGAGGGAATGGCTTTTATGAATGTGTTCCAACCGGATATTCCAAGGCGACGGCTATGGAAGTGGTCTTAAAGCATTACGGAATTTCTTTGGAAGATGCTTATGTGTTTGGAGACAGTACCAATGATCTGTCCATGTTTGAATATGCGAAAAATTGTGTTCTTATGGGGCATCACGATGTGGAACTGGAACCTTATACCACCTTTTACACAAAAAATGTGGAAGATGACGGTGTGGCTTATGCTATGGAGAAGCTGGGGTTGATTTAATGAAAAGCAGGAAGAAAATAGAAAAAAGACAGATAATCATGTATCTTCTGGGGATTTTGGCCATTTCGGTGGGGGTTGTCTTTACCATTAATTCCCATGCAGGTGCAGGAGGCTTTGATGCCTTGAATTTTATTTTGGCAAAACACCTGGGTATAAATACCTCTTATGCGATTTACATAACCTCATTTTTGCTTGTGCTTATTACAGCAGGAATCCGCAGAACCTACCCCAGAATGGTCACGTTCGTATCTTCATTTTTGATCGGATTTTTTATTGATATCAGCAAGGGGCTGCTGGAGGGGGTGGAGGGAACAGGAATTGTTTCTTCTGCAGTTCTGCTTATAGTGGGGATGATTTTGGTGGGCTTTGGAGTTGCCGCATATGTATCTTCAGGTCTGCCTCCTAACACCAATGACGATCTGGTTCTGGCCCTGAAAGAAAAGGGCGTTCCTATCGGCAAAGCTAAAGTCGGCTTTGATGCCGCATGCGCTCTGCTCGCCTTTTTTTTAGGCGGTGAAATCGGATGGGGGACCATTGCTGTTAGTTTTGGTCTTGGATGTGTAGTACAGTTTTTTGACGGTATCATCGGCAGTTATACAAAAAAGATTGCAGCAAACTAAAAACAAGAAACTTAAAAGCCGCACTTTCACATATTCCAGTGAAAGTGCGGCTTAAATATTATAGTCAGTTCATCTTTGAAAGAATGCTCCTGGCTACACTCAGTCCGTTGGCTGATGCCTGCTGGAGGCCTCTGGTTACGGAAGCACCGTCTCCGATGGCCCGTAAGCCTTTTACGCTGGTTTCGAAGTCCGGATTGACCACAACCTTGTTGGAATAGAACTTCACTTCCACTCCGTATAACAGGGTTTCGTCGCTGGCGATGCCGGGAGTCACCTTGTCAAGAGCAAGAAGCATTTCCTTAATGGCAACCATAATGCGGTGAGGGAATACTAAAGATAAATCTCCGGGAACAGCATCCTTTAAGGTGGGGATTATGTTGTTACGGCATAATCTCTCTTCCGTGGTACGTCTGCCTCTCTGGAAATCACCAAATGTTTGAACCAGAATCCTGCCGTCACAGAGCATGTTGCTGAGCTGAGCGATGTGTTTGCCGTACTCGATAGGAGTCTTAAATGGCTTTGTAAAGTTTTTTGATACCAGGATAGCAAAGTTGGTGTTATTGGTCTTGTATTCCTGGGACTTGTAAGCATGGCCGTTAACAACTGCCAGCCCGTTTTCGTAATACTCAGTAGCAACTTCTCCTGAGGGATTGGTACAGAAGGTGCGGACTTTATCATCAAAGGTAGGGGTATAATAAACCAGTTTTGCTTCATAAAGGTTCTTGTTCAAGAATTCCATAACCTCATCCCGAACCTCTACGCGGACACCAATGTCCACAGTTCCCACCAGGGTTTCAATGCCGTGGTTGTCGCAGATATGGCTGAACCAGTCAGAACCTTCCCGTCCAATGGCGGATACAATCTCCGGCGCATAAATTGTTTCACCTTTGTCGGTAATGACAGCTTTCGCCACATTATCCTCGATAATAATATCCTTTACCATGGTGTTAAATGCCATTTCAACACCCTGTTCCAGCAAATGCTCCTGGAGCCGTGTATAGATCTTATAGCCTTCCTCTGTTCCTAAGTGGCGGATAGGACATTCAATCAGCTTTAAATTGGCGTTAATAGCCTTTCTTCTGATTTCCTGAATTTCCTTCTGCTTGTCCACACCGTAAACATCGGTGTCAGCTCCGAATTTTAAGTAAATATTGTCAGATTCTTTTAACAGTTCTGAAGTTTTATCGTATCCCAGAATTTCAGGAAGATTTCCGCCTACATCAGGGGACAAGGACAGCTTTCCGTCGGAGAAGGCTCCCGCTCCGGCAAAGCCGGTGGTGATGGAGCAGGGCTTGCAGCCTACGCACATCTTGGTTTTTCTCTTAGGACAGGCGCGCTTTTCAATAGGGCGGCCTTTTTCTATCATTAAAATTTTGAGTTCGGGTCGTTTTTCAATCAACTCGTAGGCACAAAAGATGCCGGAAGGGCCTGCACCAATAATAATTACGTCGTAATTTTGTGAAATATTTTTCATAAGCATTACTCCTTTTTTCCTTCTGACTATTTAATCAGCTAATGTTATAGCCGGTAGAAATGTCAGGCGGATCATAAACTTAAATAAGCGCAACAGCATCATTTTATCACAATGAGTATGCAAATGACAAGGGATATCCTTATTTCAATCAAAATTTTTATATTAAGTTTTTAATCAACTGATTAACCTTATTTCTCACACCCATAAAATAGGCGTTTGATTTTGGATAGTTGCAAAAGCTAATTGGGTGAGATAAAGTTTCTTCCAAAAGCTGAATGACGGATTCTTTTCCAATATAAGTTTCCAAAAGCTTTAATGCCCTGTGATCCTGTTTGGCTTCATGAAGGACCATAAGACGTATAGACTCCTCTGGAAATCCATTGGAACCGGGATAGACTAAAAATGCATCTCCGGAAGGAAAACTTCCCTCGCAATCAGTGACCTCATATGGATTAATATGATGAAGAGAGTGCTCGGAGTTATAAAAATTAAAGCCCCAGTGCAGAATCCCTTCTATGTCATACTTATACACCTGAAGACCGTAGACCCGGTTTCGGGCCGAAGGCATAGCCATAAAACGGTTTGCTACATCAACACACTGAGCGGTACAGTAATAGCTCCATAAATGGGGAACGTTATGATCAAGAAATGGCTCTATGTGATTGGTGGCACATACAGGACGCTCAACAATGCCCATTTCATAAAAAGAATAATCGGATAAGGCATCTAAAAGTTTGCAGTCCATTAAATGAGGCATTACAGATTTCCTGGCAATGGCATAGGAATCTAGATGCTCTTTTTCAGGTTCATCAGAAATATGAAAAAAGGTATTTTCAAAAATCCCAAGTCTTTTTAATTCTTCTTTTAAGGCGGGAAGGAACTGATCTAAAAATGCAGTATACTCCCCGGAAGCAGGTGTGTTCCAGCCAAAAAGCTGAATTTCCTGTCCGTTTTTTGCAGCCATGATTTTAGGCGCATGGTAAGCGCCCCATTGTGTAAATAAGTGTGCCATTTCAAAATACTTTATCCCGGCTTTTTGACAAATGTCCACCCATCGTTCCAGGCGGCTGAAATCAAAGTGAAAACAATGCTCATTCTGTTCAATATCCACTAACTGAATGGTGGTCCGTTCTCCTCCTATTGCAGTATCCAAAGGAGGGGTAAAAATAGGAGTTAAAATCATATTCATTCCCCGTTTTCCATAGAAGGAAATGAAGTTTTCCAGAATACTCCAGTGTCTTTCAGAAAACACGGGAACATTGTAATAATCAGCAAGACAGTCTCCGTGAAACCATTCCGTGTGGAAAAGGTCCTGAGGTGGAAGATGAGCCGGAATCACTTCTATATCAACGGCAACGGAAACCACTTCCGAGTTCTTGCTGTCCCTTAAGGAAATCGTTACCGGATAGGTTCCTCCAGGCAAAGAATCGGGTATGGCTACATCAATCCACAGACTCTGCCAATGATCCGGAACCAGAACGATTTCCGCCTTCTCCAGTTCCCGAAGGAGATCAGGATAAAGTCCGGGGATATGGCTTATATAATTGCTGTCCCGCTTTGCGTGGGCAGGGTAAGCAGAAGGAACATGAAGAACCTGACGCACATGAACTTGATCTTGAAATTGGGAGGTGATCTGAACCTTATGTGTTTCTTTTCTTAAACCTTTGAAACGGCAGGCAATTTGAAAAGAAACAATTTCTCCGTAAAGGCCGCTGAAACGGCAGCATTCCGGTGAAAACACCGGTTCTTGAAGCGGAAATACCTTTTCAAGAGAGCTTAATACAATCATTTCGCAAGTATCAGAATAATGTTTCATAGAAATCTCCTTTCATCAGCCTTTCACCCCGCTTAATGCAATGCCTTCTACAAATTGTTTCTGCAGGAACACATACAGGATGAACGGGAAGAGGAATGTTAAAGTTGAACCGGCCATAACCAGACCGTAATTGGTGCTGAAGTGGCCTTTTAACAAGGATAAAGCCAATGTCAGAGTTTGCATTTCCGAGGTATTGGAAATAACCAGAGGCCAGATAAAGTCATTCCAGGAGGAAATGAAGGTAAACACCACCAGAGAAATAAGCACCGGCTTGATTAATGGAATTACAATTCTTGTAAAAATCCAAAGTTCAGGGCACCCATCTACCTTGGCAGCTTCCAGCAATTCATCTGGAACCCCTTTCATAAACTGACGGATCAAGAACACACCGAAGGCATTGATGATAACAACAATTAAAGCAAAGTAGGTATTTAAAAGCCCCAGTTCTTTCATAATAATAAAGACTGGTATAAGGGTTACCTGGCCTGGAACCATAAGGGTAGCCAGATATAAGGCAAAAATCTTTTCTTTTCCCGGAAACCTCTTTTTTTCAAAACCATAAGCAGCCATAGAGGAGATCAGGCAGTTACACAGGCAGGAAAGACCAGAAACAAGGATACTGTTACGCAGGGCGGAAAAGAAATTGGTATTGGAAAATACTCTTTGGTAATTAATAAAGTTGAGTCTTATATCGGAAAAGGAAAATGTCAGGCTTTTGGATTGGGTAAAAGACAGCAGTGCCATATAAATGAATGGAAAAACTGCTGTAAGTGCAAAGAAGCCCAATATTATCCCAAGGACTATCGTATAAGGAGTGGTGCTTTGTTTCTTCATGCCCGTTCCTCCTTTTCAGCGAATATTTTTTTCTGAGCGATTGATAACAGGATGACAATAATAAACAGAAGAAAAGCAGCAGAGCTGGCATAGCCCATACTATATTCCTTAAAGGCGGCATTGTAGATGGTGAGCACCAGAGTTACAGTAGAGCGTCCAGGCCCGCCGCCGGTCATCGAGTAGACAATATCAAACACCTGAAATGACCAGATGGTTCCCAGTGTTACCACCAGATAAATAATGGGCTTTAACCCTGGAACTGTAATAAATAAAAATTGCTGTATTTTAGTGGCTCCATCCACCTCTGCTGCCTCGTAAAGGGAACCAGGAATATCCATAATACCTGCATAAAAAATCACCATGAAATAGCCTACGTTTTTCCATATAGAAACGGCACATACGCTAAGAAGTGCGGTTTGGGTAGTCCCCAGCCAGTTAATGGGAGGAATCCGGATAAAAGATAGAATTTGATTAATGATACCGCTGTCAGTAGACAGCAGAAAGGACCATAAGGTTCCAACTAAAATGGCTGATGAGATGACCGGAATAAACATGGCGCTGCGCAGCAGTCCGCCGTACCGCATAAAGCGGCGGCGGAAACATGCGGCAATAACAGCAGCAATTCCTATTGATAAAAGGGTCTGTGAAGGTACCACAACAAAGGTATAAAGTAAGGTGTTTTTTAGAGAGGCCAGGACAAAGGGGTCCTGAACCAGTCTGAAATAATTTTTAAGTCCCAAAAACTCCGGAGCCTGAAGAATGTTGTATTTGGTGAAGCTGAAATACAGACACATGAAAATCGGTATGACGGAAAAAACCAAGAGAAGAATGAAGCTTGGCAATATATACAAATAGCCTTGCAGCGCTTCTTTTGTTTTACTTTTCATAGCTGGTCTCCTTATTGGTTTAATATGGTTTCCGCATAGGTAGAGGTATCTTTCAGTGCTTCCTCCGGACTTAATTCGTCAAGCATCATAAGCTGAAGATTCTTATACAAAGTATCGTAAATTTTAAAGGAACCTGCTACTACGGGAAGGGTGTGGAAATAATCGGTATCGTTTTTATACATATCTTCAAATTTAGGGTTATCGTTGTAAGCTTCATCTTTTGTTATAGGCGGCATACTATAAAGCTTTGTATGGAATTGTTCCATAACACTTGCACTGGTCATAAGCTTCATGGCTTTTGCGGCAAGTTCTTTATTCTGACTGCTGCTTAAAAGGACCAGTGCATCGGCTGCAAAGAAAGTACCGCCGGTTTTGTTAACCAGAGATGTGCTGTAATCCCAGTTGATTCCTTCCTTGTCCAGATCGCTGCTTAAGGTACTTCCGATGACTGCCATAGCAACTTTGCGGGCTATGAAAGCGTCTTTTACATCTGATTCTGTCATAGAAGTGGAGGAATCCGGAAGAATGTCATGTTTAAACTTTAAGTCATACAAGAATTGAGCTGCCTCCAGTGCCTCAGGAGAATCCAAGGTAAGCGTCTTGCCGTCTTCAGAGAAAATGTTTCCTCCGCTCTGCCATAAATAAGGATAGAAAATGGAATTCAGACCTCCTATGGAGTTTTCTGCCCACTGTTGCTGGAATGGCTGTACATCTGGGGAATCTTCTTTGATCTTTGTGGCATACAGAACAAAATCCTCCCATGTCTTAGGCGGTTCTGTAAATCCGGATGCATTTAAAATATCCATATTACAGAATAAAACACTTGGATTGCCCACCACAATAGGAAGGGTGTATTGAATACCATTGATATTTCCTTTATCAAAGTAAATATAGTTTTCCTTCTCTTCGTCACTAAAGTAATCGGTCAGAGGCTCTAAAGTCCCCATATCAATAAAATCACTAAGCATTTCAGAATACATATATCCAATATCCGGTCCTTGTCCAGCTGTAATGGCTGTTAAATATTTTTCTTCGTAATTGCTCCATGGAACCACTTCTATCTGAATCTTTACACCAGTTTCTTCTGTCAGAGGTTTTAGCTGCTCTTCCCAGAACGCTTGATCCGGAATATCCTCTGTGCCAAAGGGCGGCATCCATATTTTTAATGTCTGGTTAGAGGCGGTATCTGAATTCTTGCCAGAATCTGAATTCGATGTGCCGCATCCTGTAATTGCTGTAGATGCCAGAAGTGTAGCTAAAAGCAGTGCGCATATGTTTCTTTTTTTCATAAAACTATCTCCTTTTCAATGTTATTATAAAAGGGCACTAAGATTTTATCTTGGCACCCTTGCAGATAATGTTATAATAATGAATAAAACCAGAAAAGTCAATACAATATGCACAATAAAAATAGGAAATATCAGACATTATTTGGGTAAATTAACTATTCTTGCACTTTTGTGAACAAAATAAACTTTTTTTGCATTCCTAATCGGAGGTGAATTTTCCTGGAGTCGTATTTTCGTATTTTTTAAATACCCGTATAAAGCTGATGTCACTGGAAAATCCCACTTTAATGGCAACTCCCTTTATGTTTAAGCTGTTAGTCTGAAGCATTTTTTTTGCTTCATCAATTCGGAAGCGGTTGATATATTCTACGATACCCATTTGAAATTCCTTTTTAAACAATCTGGAAACATAGGAAGTAGATAACCCAAGTTCATTTGCAATGCTATTCAGACTTAGGGTGGGGTCGCTATAATTCTGTTCTATAAAAGATTTAATTCGAGGAATGGAAAATGCCTTCTCCTGATTCTCAACCTCTTTTCCGTGTATCAGACGATTTAACAAATCCAGAATAATAGTTTTATAATCCCTGGATATATAGGAATCAGAATAGTAGTGAGACTCTCCCTCCTGTCCTTCCTGCTTTAATGCATCCAGAAGCTGGTTTAAGATTCCGTATACCCGGTATTTTAAAGTTAACGGATCAGCCTTATCGAGATACTGATCAAGAAGTAGATCCGTCATATTCAAGGCACTGCTAAAGTCCTTTGAAAGAATGTTTTTCTGGAACTCGGACATGATTTTACTGTTTTCTTCATATAGAATCAGATCCGGGTTTTCTCCCATGGCCAGGGCTTCTCTATAGCTATAAGAAATCTTTGACGGTGTGTGGTAGATTTTTCCCCAGGAGCAGACAAGATCATCTTTGACGCCTGTACTGGATTGGACAGTCAGCACTTCCAGAAGGTGTTCAAGGGATTCCTCCATTTTGTGCTCAGTACCTTCCATATTTAAGATAATATGAAGTTTATCTTGAAAGTAAGAATAATATACAGCACAGTCAGGTGCTTTAACAGATTCCAGCCTGTTTTTCAGCTTTTTAAGAGAGCTTTCTTCAATGCCGTTTTTGCCTGTGATTACAATGACACAGAAACAGGGGTTTTCAAAAGTTATTCCATAGACATCTGCCAGAATACCTACAGTCCGCTCATCCGGGTAACCGCAGGAGAGAAGATTTCTTACAAATGAGGATTTAATGATTTTCATTTGTTCCTCTAAAAGTTCCATAGAGCTTTCATTCTGTTCCATAAGCTGATCAATTCGTTTTCGAATAAAGGCATAAACATCGGTTTCTTCAGAAGCACCGCCTTGCTCTAAATGCATTAACAGATTTAATATTGGACGGCTGTTTTTAGAGGCAAGATAAATAGAAGCGAGGATTCCTCCTGCCAGACAGAGAATAAGAGAAAACAAAAGGCTTCGGTTGATGACATTTAGTATGCCCAGAACCTGGGCTTTATCCATAACAAACAGATAATGATAGCCGGTGGGCTGAGAAGAACGGGAAACCAAATAACGGTTCCCCTGGAAATAGCCCTGCTCCAATTGTTCCAGAGGACGGGAAGATGCCAGTTCAATCAGGTTCTCATTCCCGGAAAATGTATATAGCTTCCCGGTTTCACTTAAAATAGCGGCCAGCTGATGGCTGTCGCTGTTGGCGTGATTTAGAATGGCCTGTATTTCCTCCCGGTCTACGGTAATGATCAAATGTATTTCTTTGTCCAGTTGTCCCCGGTATAAGGTCTTTATATAAAACAAATCTTCTTTTCCCTGAAGACTTGCCGTTAAGAACCCCTGCTGACTGGAAGGCGTTACGGCACTCAGCCAATCTGTAAAACCACTTTTGTCCAGACCGTTGCCCAATAAGTAGTAAAGGTCAGCTGGATAACTTCCTCTTGTTCCCACAATATAGCCACGGTCCGGATAATAAACACACAAGTCCTTAATAATAGCATTGGCTGTTTTTAAAGACTTCATATTATCTACAAATTCATAAGCAGAATGGGATTTGAAGGTCTGGCTGACATCAGAAGAATCAAGTGGAAGCTTTGGGTTTACTCTGTAAATGAAATCTGAAGCCAGCTTTTGTATGGAAATCAGATTGCTGTCAAGAGTTTGTCCGAGAAATTCAATAGAGTTGTTGCTGTTGCGGGCAGCCTCTTTTTTTATCGTTGCACTGATCCAGTATAAAAAGGGGGCTTCGATGAACAGTAAAAGCAAAATCAGCATGAAAAATGACTTTAGCCAGATAAATTTCGGGTTATTATATTTTTTCACGATACCCCTCCTTTTCAAACAAAATTATACTTATTATAGCTGAGAGCATTTTTCTTTTCAACTGTTTAAAAACAAAAAAAGCTGACTTGAAAAAGTAAACTCCAGTGCAGGACTAAATTCCACTGCCCTTTAAAAGTTGTCATAAATGGTAGAGGTTTTTGCACACAGTTCTAAGATTCCTGCTATAATTAAGCTGACTTCTTACAAAAACTCATGTTTCAGGGCAAAGAAAACAGGCCACTGGAGTTTCGTGTGCCAGACTAAATTCCACCAGCCACATTCAAAAAATGTGAAAAGTTTACTTCCAGTCCGACAGCAGACTTAAGTAAGTTAGTTAACGGTTGTAGCGAATCAGCTTAGGTGTCAGATTGACCTCATCAGGGACAATACGCCTAAGCTGAAGTGCTTTTAAGGCGTCTTCGCCAAATGAATCTAGAGCCAGATTATATGGCGTTTCACCACCTAGGCTTTCCCGTGGTGTGGAATTGATATGATTAACAATCAGATTCACGTCCCATTGAGTTAAAAACTCAAAGCTGGTTCCTTTTGGAAGTACCATGCGAAGCATGGTATGAACATTTTCAACGCCCCCCTTCTGACCACTACGCATTGGATCACAGTAGTAAAGATTACAGCGCTGAATTTCATTGATCCCAGTCTCCAGGCTTACGGGATCGCTAAATTCGGAGCCACGGTCAGTTAATACGTATTGGAATAAGGAAACGAATTCATAGGTTCCCAGTCGTTTCTCAAGCTGATCAAATACAAGTCGTACGGCGCCTTTGGTACATCGGTTCATCAGAAATGCAAGAAAAAGTTTTTCCTTTGTAAAGTAGAACGTCAGCAGAGTCTTTTTAGATTCACGGGAAGAATGAACCGTGTCCATTTCTGCAAAGTATTCAAGATCCAAAGACTGAAAATCAAGATAGGTTCTGTTGACAAAAACAGAGCGATCCGTGATTTGTGTCTTATGGCATTTTCGCGGTTTGAACTTAGGTTTACGCTTTAAATCTACATTTCTGGCAGAGAACAGACCCTTGTCAATATAGGTATAGATTGTACGGACAGACATGTCCAGTTCCGGATGATTTACGGAAATCTGATAGGGAGACTGCCCCTGCTCAATTAGAGGAGTAACAATCATATCTTTTTGATGCAGTTCGTGTTTTGTCATGCAGATACCGTTTCTGGAATTGGTGAGTAACTCATGATATTTGCGGTCAGCAAACCGTGCATTGTATGTGTATTTGTGAGCAATGGTGCAGTGAGAGATCTTTTTGTCGCAGCCATTGCAAACGTAGGGGGCTTTATCCAGTCGGAAGCAGCGTTCCTTCACAAAATCGCGGCAGGTTTGATTACAGGTCGGACAGGAAGTACATTTGACCCCGCATACAAGAATCTTTTTGCAGACATTTATTTTTCGACAGCTAAACCTGTAAATGCAGAAGTTCTTGGCATTGTAAAAGGTGCCTTTATGATACCAGTCAGAGGAACGCCTGGCCTTTACTTCCTTAGAGATGGTGGTTGGATCTTTGCATAGGTATTTTGCAATATCTTTAAATGTATGATGTTGATTTAAAGAGTTTTCAATAAAAACACGATCTTTCAGAGTGAGGTGCTTGTGGTTACCAGGAATATATTTACTCATAAAATCTCCTTCTACTGCTGTCAGAAGGAGTTATAAAGATATCATGTATGTATGAAAGAGTAAATATAAACTGTGCAGAGGTAAACTCTACCTGGGTAAGTGGTGATGGAATTTACTTTTTCAATTTTCAAAAAACAAAAAAACACAGTCTTTACCTTTACATCTGAAAATGTTACTGTTAAAATGAAAGAACAGCGTTAGACCCCGGGAAGGGAAATCTAACGCTTTTCAGGCGTAAATTACTAAAAAAAGTCATGAACTGGAATGGCAGTTAATATAGTGAGGAGAATCACCATGTATATGATAGCAGGACTTGGAAATCCAACAAGAGAATATGAAAAAACCAGGCACAACGTAGGATTTGAGGTAATAGACATACTGGCGGACAGGCTGGGAATCAGAGTGACAGAAAAGAAGCACCGGGCCTGCTTTGGCCAGGGAATGATAGATGGGGAAAAGGTCATACTATCAAAGCCCCAGACATTTATGAATTTAAGCGGCGAAAGCATTCGCTCCATGGCGGATTTTTATAAGGTGGAGTATGGAAAGATTATCGTCATCTGCGATGACATTAACTTAGCCGAAGGACAGTTAAGGATCAGGACAAAAGGAAGTGCAGGCGGGCACAACGGTTTGAAAAATATCATCAGTCACTTGGGAACCCAGGATTTTTTTAGAATCCGTGTGGGGGTGGGAGAAAAGCCTAAGGAAATGGATCTGGCAGACTATGTTCTGGGACGGTTTCCAAAGGCTCAGGCAGAGCTTATGGACCAGGCCTATGATGATGCTGCTAAAGCTGCCGTCATGATGGTCACAGATGGTGCGGATATGGCAATGAACCACTTTAACAGGAAGAAATAAGGAGATTTCATGAGCGATCTATTTGAACAACCATTGCGGGAGCTGAAGGATTTTGAGGAGCTGTCACTGGACCTGGCAAAAGGGGCAGGACCGGCTGCGGCAAGCGGCTGTATGGATTCCCAAAAGGTTCATCTGATGTATGAGGCGGCTAAGGGAGCAGGGTTTAAGCTGGTGGTGACTTATGATGATATAAGAGCCAGGGAAATATATGAGGATCTGCGTTTTTTTGATCCCAATGTCTGGCTTTATCCTGCCAGGGACTTGCTTTTTTTCAATGCCGATATCCATGGGAATCTGCTGACCAAGCAGCGTATGGAGGTATTCCGTCACTTGATGGAGGAGGGCTCCGGCTGGGTGGTGACTACCATGGACGGACTGATGGACCATTTACTTCCGCTTGAATACTTAAAGGAACAAGGGTTGTATGTGGAAGAAGGACACCTTATAGATGTGGAGCAGTGGAAGAAGCGTCTTTTGGAACTTGGATACGAGCGCATGGGCCAGGTGGATGGCATGGGCCAGTTCTCTATCCGAGGCGGTATCATTGACGTGTTTCCCCTCACAGAGGAACTTCCGGTCCGTATTGAATTGTGGGATGATGAAGTGAATTCTATCCGGACTTTTGACCTGGAAAGCCAGAGATCCGTAGAAACCCTGGAAAGCATCCGCATTTATCCTGCTATTGAAATGGTGCTGACAGAGGAGCAAATCCAGGCTGGAATCAGCATCCTTGAAAAAGAAGCACAGGTCTATGAAAAAGAATTAAAAAAACAATCTAAAATTGAAGAAGCTGCCAGAATCCGCCGCCTTGTTTCAGAGCTTTTAGAAGGAATCAGGGAAGGCTGGAAGCAGAGAGGACTGGATGGATATATCCACTATTTCTGCCGGGAAAGCGTCTCTTTTCTGGATTACTTCCCCCAGGAGTGCAGAGTCTTGTTTTTAGATGAACCAGACCGGCTTAAGGAAAAGGGTGAAACTGTTGAAACGGAATTTAGGGAAAGCATGATACACCGGCTGGAAAGCGGCTATCTTCTTCCCAGCCAGACCGGACTTCTCTTTTCTGCAAAGGAGATACTTGCCAGAGTTCAGACAAAGACTACCGTGTATTTAACAGGGCTTGAGCAGAAGCTTTCCGGCTTTTTGGTGAAAAACCGTTACAGCTTCCAGGTAAAGAATGTAAATGCTTACCAAAACGGCTTTGAGCTTTTGATCAAGGATTTAACCAGATGGAAAAAAGAAGGTTACCGGGTTGTTCTTTTGTCCGCATCCAGAACCAGAGCCAGCCGTCTGGCAGGAGACTTGAGGGAATACGACTTAAGGGCTTATTGCCCTGATGAAAACGAAGAGAGCAGTCAGGTGAAACCGGGAGAGATCCTGGTAACTCATGGAAACCTGCGGAGAGGCTTTGAATACTCCCTGCTGAAATTTATTGTCATCACAGAAGGCGATATGTTCGGAGCGGACAAAAAGAAGCGGAAGAGGAAAAAAACGGTCTATGAAGGGACTAAAATCCGGAATTTTTCAGACCTTTCCGTGGGTGACTATGTGGTTCATGAAAGCCATGGTCTTGGAGTCTACCGGGGAATTGAAAAAATAGATCAGGATGGAATCACCAGGGACTATTTAAAGGTGGAATATGCGGAAAACGGGACGCTTTACTTACCGGCCACCAGACTGGACGGAATTCAAAAATATGCGGGAGCCGAAGCCAAAAAGCCTAAGCTGAACCGTCTGGGAGGAGACCGCTGGAATAAGACCAAGGCAAAGGTCAAGGGAGCGGTAAAGGAGATTGCAAAGGACTTAATCCAGCTTTATGCTGCCAGACAGGAGACCGAGGGCTTCCGGTACGGAGAGGATACGGTCTGGCAAAAGGAGTTTGAAGAGATGTTTCCATATGAGGAGACGGAGGATCAGTGGGATGCCATTGAAGCCACCAAGTCTGATATGGAAAGCCGTAAGGTCATGGACCGGCTGATATGCGGAGACGTGGGATACGGCAAGACGGAAATCGCCTTAAGAGGCGCCTTTAAGGCTGTTCAGGAGGAAAAGCAGGTGGTATATCTGGTCCCCACGACTATTCTGGCCCAGCAGCATTACAATACCTTTGCCCAGAGAATGAAGGATTTTCCTGTCCGGGTGGATCTTTTATCCCGGTTCCGTACCCAGGCCCAGGTGAAAAAAACCCTGGAAGATTTAAAACGAGGCACCGTTGACATTGTCATCGGCACTCACCGGCTTTTGTCAAAGGATGTGAAATTTAAGGACTTGGGGCTTCTCATCATTGATGAGGAACAGCGCTTTGGGGTAACTCATAAAGAAAAGATTAAGCAATTAAAGGAAAATGTGGATGTTCTGACGTTAACAGCTACTCCTATTCCCAGAACACTGCACATGAGTCTGGTGGGAATCCGGGACATGAGTGTGCTGGAGGAACCTCCTGTGGACCGTATTCCCATTCAGACTTATGTGATGGAATACAATGATGAGATGGTCCGGGAGGCTATTCACAGAGAACTTTCCAGAGGCGGCCAGGTATATTACGTGTACAACAGAGTGGGGAATATTGATGAAGTGGCAAACCATATTGCAAAGCTGGTTCCTGACGCAGCTGTCACATTTGCCCATGGCCAGATGCATGAGCACGAACTGGAGCGTATCATGCTGGACTTTGTGGGCGGTGAGATTGATGTTTTAGTCTGCACGACCATTATTGAAACCGGACTTGACATTGCAAATGCCAACACCATCATCATACAGGATGCAGACCGCATGGGACTTTCCCAGCTGTACCAGCTCCGGGGCCGGGTAGGGCGCTCCAACCGGACTTCTTATGCGTTTATGATGTATAAGCGGGATAAACTTTTAAAGGAAGAAGCGGAAAAACGTCTTCAGGCAATCCGGGAATTTACAGAGCTTGGCTCTGGTATCAAGATCGCTATGAGAGATCTCGAAATCAGGGGCGCGGGAAATGTGCTGGGAGCCGAACAGCATGGACACATGGAGGCGGTTGGATATGACCTTTACTGTAAGCTTTTAAACCAGGCGGTATTGGAACTTAAGGGAGAGCGGAAGGAAGAGGATGCTTATGAGACAGTAGTGGACTGCAGCATTGACGCCTATATTCCCACTTCTTATATTAAGAATGAATATCAGAAGCTGGATATTTACAAGCGGATTTCCGGCATTGAAAATGAAGAAGAGTACATGGATATGCAGGATGAGCTGATGGACCGCTTCGGAGATCTTCCAAGGCCCTTGGAAAATCTTTTAAAGGTGGCGGCTTTAAAGGCATTAGCCCACAGCGCTTATGTGACAGAGGTCAATATTAACCGCCAGGAGATTCGCCTGACCATGTATAAAAATGCAAAGCTTAATGCGGAAAAGATTCCGGAGCTGATCAGCCGGTATAAGGGGGATTTGAAACTTCAGACAGGGGAAGAGCCGATATTTAAATATCTGGACCGACAAAAGAATAATTCCATTGATGTAATGGCAGAACAGACTCAGGTGATTTTAAAAGAAATCTGTGAACTGACCTTAGGATCATGAGCCAGACTGTCAGGGCCTGCTTTTATAAAAAAAGCAGGCCCTGATCTTAAAATTTGGGAAAAATGGCAGACTTAAGTATAATCTTTTGTATTCGTAGCAAAATAATACCAGGCATGATTTACCTGATACTAAAATGCACAAGATGGAGGAATTATAATTATGAAAGCAACAGGTATTGTGAGAAGAATTGATGACCTGGGACGTGTGGTAATACCAAAGGAAATACGAAGGACTCTTAGGCTGAGGGAGGGAACACCTCTTGAGATATTTACTGACAGGGAAGGAGAGATTATTCTGAAAAAATATTCCCCTATGGTAGAGCTCACTTCCTTTGCTGTCCAATATGCGGAAGCCATGGCCCAGACTACCGGGCTAACTGTATGCATCAGTGACAGAGACCAGGTTATCGCAGTAGCGGGAGGATCGAAAAAGGAGCTTCTCCAGAAGACCATCAGCAAGCAGCTGGAAGCCCTGGTCAATGAACGAACCGTTGTGGTGGCAGGAAAGGATGAAAAAGGATTTATTTCTCTGACAGACGAATCCTTGGAGGGTGTAACCGCACAGGTGGTGGCTCCAATCATCTGCGAAGGAGATGCCATCGGATCTGTGGCACTTTTAACGAAAGAGCCGAGAGCCCGTTTCGGAGAGATGGAGACAAAGCTGGCTACAACGGCGGCTGGATTTTTGGGCCGCCAGATGGAGGGCTGACCTGTTGACTGCTGAAAGCAGGAGTAAGGAGGTGAAGGAATTATGAAAGCTTATTTGCCGGAAGAAGATTACTACGGAGATAGCGACATACCTGAAATTGATACAGAAACTTATGAGGACGGATTCTATGTAGAGCCCCTGCCTGAATCAGAAAGACCCAGAAGAGACGGCCCCGGAGGAAACTGAGGGCGGTTGAAGGTTAAAAAGAAACGGCCTGAGCCGTTTCTTTTTAACCTGTTAATAGATGATCTGATCCCCGTCTTTGATGGAGTAATTTATTCTTACGTTCAGCTCTTCCATCCACTGTCTGGTCTCCAGGGTCTTCCAGTCTCCGCTTCCGATTCCGCCGCCGCTGTCATTGTTCCAGAGCCAGAGAGGACAAGGCCAGAGTGCGATTTGAGGCTTGATAAGAGCATAGACATCTTTGTTGACGCCGTATTGGCCGTGGTGGGCCATCTGAACAATATCGCTTTTTAAATCCTCGGAGCTGCAGTCCCTTGCCAAGGCTTGGCCTCCGTCAGGACCTAAGTCTCCGAGAGCAAGAATGCTTACGTTATTTAAAAAGAATTTATAAACAACAGAGCTGTTATTAACGGCCGCTGTTTCCAGAATATAGGGGTCATTTAACACCTTAACCTTAATCTGTCCGATCTGAATTTCCTGGTTTTTACGAACCTGGTGAACACTTTCTTTAGGAAGGGTTGCAAGGGCAGAGATCAGGCGTGTCACAAGATCAGAGCGGGAGGGTTCTACGGCTTCATACCAGGCCGGATCTGTCAGAGAATAATACACATGGTCAATGGTGATCTGGCTGTCGGGGTTATTCAGGATTTCCACAAGAGCACCTACATGGTCTGAGTGGGGGTGAGTGATGAACCAGCCGGATACCCGTCCTCCTTTGGAGCGGATTACATCGGTCAGATGGGCTGCATCCATATCCCAGCCTCCGTCTATGACCACGAGAGTTCCGTCTTTATCCTGCAAAACCATGGAAAGCATCTGACGGTTGTCGGAGTTGGCTAAAAGGGATAAACTCCCTCCGTCAAAGATTTTGGCTCCCGGCCCGATCGTGAGGGAGGGACCAAAGCTCATGCCTTTTAAAGCAGTATCACCCAGGGGAGTTGAAGCAGGAGAAAAGCCTGCTAAAAGAGAAGGAAATACAGTGTTAAGTACCAGCACAAAGACTGCTATTTTTTTCCAGATGTTGAAATGTTTCATAAATTACCTCCAGTATCGTTAAGCTATCCCTTATTATATAGGAAGAGGATATTTTTTAACAGGGGGGAAGAACAATTGTCAGAAAATCTTCAGAAAGTCAGGCAGTTCAGCCCCCTAAAAGGCTCAAAAAACCTTGACAAATACTGGAGAAACAGCTATAAATGATATAGTAATCGTGTAACGCGAAAAATCGTAGCCCGGGCTACATTCTAGGAGGAAGATATCAATGAACAAAGCAGAGTTAATCGCAGCAGTAGCAGAGAAAGCAGAACTGTCCAAAAAAGATGCAGAGAAAGCGGTTAAGGCTTTAACAGATGTAATATCTGAAGAGCTGGTTAAGGGTGAGAAGATCCAGTTAGTTGGTTTCGGTACATTTGAGGTGTCTGAGAGAGCAGCAAGAGAGGGTAGAAACCCAAGAAGCGGCGAAGTTATGAATATCCCTGCTTCCAGAACACCAAAGTTCAAAGCCGGAAAAGCTTTAAAGGATCTGATAAACGAATAATTTATGAGACTTGATAAATTCCTTAAAGTTTCCCGCCTCATTAAAAGAAGAACCATTGCCAACGAAGCCTGCGACGCAGGACGGGTGCTTGTAAATGACAAGTCTGCAAAAGCTTCCTTAAGCGTAAAGGCCGGTGATACCATTGAGATACGCTTTGGAACCAGCTCCGTGAAGGTAGAGGTCCTCGATGTGGCAGAAACTGTAAAAAAGGATGAGGCTAAAGATCTTTACCGCTATCTTTAACCCGCCGGTCTTAATATTCAGGAATATTGAGGGGAACCTCCTAATATACTTTATACAGGTATATTAGGAGGTTTTCTTATGGAAGAAAGAATGAGCATACGCCCTCACAGGCTGGCAATTGAAAACAGAGCTTCCGGTACGATTACAGGGGTCCGGGAGGTAGTGTCCTTTGATGAGGGACAGGTGGTTCTGGATACTGATATGGGACTTCTGACCTTAAAGGGAAAGGAGCTTCACGTCAGCCGCCTGACTTTAGAAAAGGGAGAAGTGGATTTAAACGGCAATATTGAAAGCGTTGTCTATTCTTCCAATGAAGCTCTGCGCAGATCAGGAGAATCCCTGTTTTCCAGACTGTTCAAATAAAAAACCGGAAGGAGTCGTATGAGCGTTCATATTGTGTATGAAGTAAGGCTTCTGCTCTACAGCTTCCTGACGGGTGCGGGGCTTATGATGACATATGACTTGCTGCGCATTTTCCGCATCTTTGTTCCTCATTCTTATGTTTTTACGGGAATAGAGGACATGGTATACTGGATCTATGCTGCGCTGGTCACGTTTTCCCTGTTGTATGAGCTCAATGACGGAGGCTTGAGAGGGTATGCCATTGCCGGAGTATTTATTGGAATGCTTTTATATGATAAGATAATAAGTAAACATTTTCTAAAACTCTTGAAACGTTTTCAAAAATATCTTACAATGAAGATAGATAGATGTAACCGGAAGAGGCAATGTAAAAGATAACTGGTGATTGTATGAGCAGAATGGGCAAATCAAGAAGAAAAAGAAAAGATAAATGGGGAAACCGTATGACTATCATAGGGACCACTTTTGTTGTCATAAGCCTTGCTGCGATTGTCACCATAAAAGGAGAGACCTTGAGAGAGAAGGACCGGTCGTACCAGATCCGCCTGGATAATTTAGAAGCACAGGTGGACAAGGAAAAGGAACGATCAGCCGGGCTGGAGGAGTACCGGGTCTACGTTCAGACCAAGCAGTATGTGGAGGAAGTGGCAAAGCAGAAGCTTGGACTTGTAAAGCCTGATGAGATTCTTTTAAAGCCGTCCAAGAGACAGTGAAAAAGCAGAACATTGTCGTACGATTTTAAAAACAGAGTCAGCTATTTTGACAAATATTTCCCTCCTGCCTGTATATAATGGGGTCTAAACCATGAAACGGGCAGGAGGTATTTTTGTGTTCAGACGTAAGGCGGGACATCACCATATGGCTGATGTGAATGTATATACGGCGAAGAAATTAAATGACATGGCAAACTCGTTAGGAGAGCTTTCCAGGGCATTTACAGATGATTTATCCTCACAGCAGGGACTTACAAAGGAGGACGGCGAAGCAGCACTTCAGACTGCAGCGTCCATGGTATGCGCAGGATGCAGCAAGTGTATCGTATATCCGGGACAGGAACAGGATAATCAGTATTACCTTCACTATCTGATTCGTGCATTTGAACAAAAGGGGAGCGTGGACTACGGGGACATGCCCCGTTTTTTTCTGGAAACATGCAAACACAAAGATGAATACTTAGTCCAGTTAAACCGGGGCCTTGGAAGGGCAACCATGAATCTGGCGTGGAAAAACCGGTTTTTGGAAAGCCGGGATGCGGTTGTAGCCCAGTTTAAGGAGCTGGCGGTGATTTTAGAGGAATTTTCTTATCAGGTAGAAAATTCTGTTGATGTAACTCCAAAGTGGGAGGATGCTGTAAAACGGGTATTCCGCCGTAATCACATTTTCGTAGAAAAATTACTTTTTCTGGAATATGAAAACCGCCAGAGGGAAGCATATATAACTATGAGGACTGTAAACGGGCGTTGCGTGACCGTGAAAGAAGCTGCAGAAATTCTGGGAGATGCTGTGGGAGAAGGAGAGTGGACTGTACCTCCTGACGGCAGAAATCTGGTAACAAAACAGGCTGATACCATACGGTTTGTGGAACGGGGGCAGTATCAGGTGATTTATGGTGCGGCCAGGGCTACTAAGACCGGGGAAGAGGTATCCGGCGATAATTATACCTTTGGCCATATTCAGCCAGGACAAGCCATCATGAGCTTGTCGGACGGGATGGGCAGCGGAAAGACTGCAGAGGAGGAAAGCAGGCAGGTGATTGAACTGACCCAGAGACTTTTGGAAGCGGGTTTTTCAGCCAGAGCAGCTCTTAAGCTGGTTAATACAGTTTTGCTGCTGACCGGAATGTCCCAGCATCCAGCCACTCTGGACTTGTGCTGCATTGATTTAAAGACGGGAATTTTAGAGGCCATGAAGCTGGGAGCAGCAGCTACCTACATTCTCAGCGACAAAGGCGTGGAACTGATGGAGGCAGGAGAAGTTCCAATGGGAGTTTTAAACGGCGTGGAGCCAGTTCTGCTGTCTAAAAAGCTGTGGGACGACAACCGGGTCATCATGGTCAGCGACGGTGTCTTAGATGCTCTTCCGGCAGAGGATAAGGAACTGATGCTTCAGGAGTTTATTGCAGGAATGCCCATAAAAAATCCTCAGGACATGGCTGACCGGATTCTCCTCTTTGCCAGGTCTTTTACAGATAAGGCCAATGACGATATGACGGTTTTGGCAGCCGGCATATGGAAACGAAAATAGTAATTGCAAGAGATATGTTTTACAGGTATACTTATCGTAGTATGCTGTTTTTCCGGACTGGAAAAATATGCAAAGGAAGGTGGCTCAATGTACAAAAAGATATTGGACTATATCAGACGGAACCGGCTGTTTGCTCCCGGGGACAGGGTTATTGCAGCCCTCTCCGGAGGCGCCGATTCGGTCTGTCTTCTTATAGTCCTGAGTGAGTTAAAGGAGGAACTGGGGCTTACACTGAAAGCTGTCCATGTCCACCATGGCCTGCGGGGAGAGGAAGCGGACCGGGACAGTGAGTTTTCCCGGGATCTTGCCACGAAGCTGGGGGTGGATTTTTCCTGCATCCAGGTAAATGCGGCCCTTTTTGCAAAGGAAAACGGAATGTCGGTGGAGGAAGCCGGCAGGCATCTTAGATATGAGATATTTGAAAAGGAACGGTTGGTCTTTGGTGCAGCGAAGATTGCAGTGGCCCACCACGCAGACGACCAGGCAGAAACCATTTTGTACAACCTGTTCCGGGGGACGGGTCTGAAGGGACTTGGGGGAATGCGTCCTGTCCGGGACCGTATCATCCGCCCTCTTTTGTGCGTCGGCAGGAAGGAGATTCTTGCATATCTGAAAGAAAATGGGATATCTTATTGTGAGGACTCCACCAATGCTCTGGAGGACTATGCCAGAAACCGAATCCGCGCCAGGATTCTACCCCAGATCAGGGAACAGATCAACAGCCGGGCAGAGGAAAATATTCTCCATGCGGGAGAAATGGCGGCAAAGGCCGATATTTACTTAGAAAAGCAGGCAAATAAGCTGCTGGAGTGCCTGGGAACCTGGGATCGGAATGAAGACGGGAACGTGACAGGCTGTAAGGTTTCGGCAAAGGTTCTTTCAGAGGAAGAAGATATTATCAGAAGTTATGTAATCCGGGCCATGATTAAGTCTGTCCGGGACTCTATGAAGGATATCACCATGAGTCATGTGGAAAGTGTGTCTGCCCTTGTTTTTGCGCAGGCAGGCAAGCGGGTGGATCTGCCCGGGGGCTTAAAGGCTGTGCGTAACCCGGAGGAATTGTGGATAAAAGGAAAGGATCATAATGATTTTGGGGAAAAAGAAGAAGAAATTTTGCTTCCTGAAGTGAATTTTAAAGTATTTTCCTACAAAAAAGGCCAGGAAATTCCCAAAAACGGGTATACGAAATGGTTTGATTATGATAAAATCAATAGTACGCTTTCTGTAAGGTATCGGGAAACCGGAGATTATATTATGCTGGCCGGAGGCGGAAGGAAGTCAGTCAAGTCTTTTATGATTGATGAAAAGATTTCCAGGGAGAAACGGGGAAAAATTCCCCTGGTGGCAGATGGCTCCCACGTCCTATGGGTAATCGGATACCGGGTCAGTGAATACTATAAGATTACAGACGATACCAATACAGTCATACAAATGAAGATAGACGGAGAAAACACCCTCCGGGCATACCGTTATGCCCAAAACCCAGGGCAGGAAAGAGGAAGCGCCCTCCAGGCATACCACTATGCCCAAAATACAGGGCAGGAAAGAGGAAGCGCCCTCCAGGCATACCACTATGCCCAAAATACAGGGCAGGAAAGAGGAAAAGATAATGGATGATAAGATACGTACACTGCTTTCGGAGGAAGAAGTTGCGCAGAGAACAAGGGAAATCGCTGAAGCAATCAGCAGGGATTATGAAGGAAGGCCTCTTCACTTAATCTGCATTTTAAAGGGAGGCGTTTTTTTTACCTGTGAACTTGCCAAGAGAATAAGCATTCCCATTACCATGGACTTTATGTCTGTATCCAGCTACGGAGCCGAAACGGTGTCCAGCGGAATTGTAAAGATTGTTAAGGACCTTGATGAGCCTATTGAAGGAAAGGACGTATTGATTGTAGAAGATATCATCGATTCCGGCAATACCTTATCCTATTTAATTGAGGTGTTGAAGCAGAGGAATCCAGGCAGCATTGAGCTGTGTACTCTTCTAGATAAGCCGGAGCGCCGGATAAAGCATCAGGTAAAGGTAAAATATACCTGTTTCACTGTGCCTGATGAATTTATTGTAGGCTATGGTCTCGATTATAATCAGAGATACCGGAATTTACCATATATTGGAATTATAGAACAGCAATAAGGAGGCAGCGTGTTGAAACAACAGCAACCATTCAGAAGTTTGGGTTTTTTGCTCTTACTGGCCGTCGTTTTCATTTTTGCCGTCAGCCAGACTAAAACAGGCAGCAGTATTACCAACCAGGAACTCATGCTGGCCATTGACCAGGGAACCATAGAGAAAGTGACCATCTACCAGAACGATCCCCCTCCTACAGGGCGGGTGGAGCTGACCGTGGATGGCAGTGGTATGCAGGCCAACGTATCTAATGTCATTGATATTCAGGATCGCTTGGACCGCAATGGAATTGATTATACTCTTGAAGCAGTGCAGAAGGAGAACTTATTCTTAAGCATTGCTCTGCCGTTGATTCTCACAGCAACGGCTCTGGTTTTCCTGTTTATGATGATGAACGCAAGAGCAGGGGCGGGAAGCGCCAATAACAGGATGATGAATTTTGGGCGAAGCAGAGCCCATCTGGCAAAGGATGCCAATAAAGTCAACTTCGGCAAAGTAGCAGGGCTTGAAGAGGAAAAGGAAGAACTGGAAGAGGTAGTGGATTTCTTGAAAAATCCCCAGAAGTACACCGGCGTGGGAGCCCGAATCCCCAAAGGAATCCTTCTTGTAGGACCTCCTGGAACGGGTAAGACCCTTCTTGGAAAGGCCGTGGCAGGAGAAGCCGGAGTTCCGTTTTTCTCTATTTCCGGTTCTGATTTTGTGGAAATGTTTGTGGGCGTGGGAGCTTCCAGAGTGAGAGATCTCTTTGAAGAAGGAAAAAAACATGCCCCATGTATCATATTTATTGATGAGATCGATGCCGTTGCCCGGCGCAGAGGTACGGGTATGGGCGGAGGCCATGACGAAAGGGAACAGACCTTAAACCAGCTCCTTGTAGAGATGGATGGCTTTGGAGTCAATGAAGGAATTATTGTAATGGCTGCCACCAACCGGGTGGATATTCTGGATCCGGCTATTTTAAGGCCCGGACGCTTTGACCGTAAGGTAGGCGTAGGAAGGCCTGATGTAAAGGGAAGAGAAGAGATTTTAAAGATTCACTCAAAAGAAAAGCCTCTGGCAGAGGATGTGGATTTAAAGAGAGTCGCCCAGACCACTTCAGGGTTTACAGGGGCGGATCTGGAAAATCTGATGAATGAAGCAGCTATCTATGCGGCCAAACAGGGAAAGAAATACATCAATCAGGCTGATGTTGAGAAGGCTTTTGTAAAGGTTGGAATCGGAGCAGAGAAAAAGAGTAAAGTGGTTACGGAAAAGGAAAAGAAGATCACTGCTTATCATGAGGCAGGTCATGCAATTTTATTCCATGTGCTTCCTGATGTGGGACCAGTGCACACTATTTCCATCATTCCTACGGGAATGGGAGCAGCCGGATACACCATGCCTTTGCCGGAAACGGACCATATGTTTAATACCAAAGGAAAGATGCTTCAGGATATTATGGTGGGACTTGGGGGAAGGATCGCAGAGGAAATTATTTTCGGCGACATCACCACAGGAGCGTCCCAGGATATCAAGCAGGCGACTGCTCTGGCCCGTGCCATGGTAACCCAGTACGGTATGTCTGATAAGGTAGGCATGATCAATTATGACAATGACGGAGACGAAGTCTTTATTGGCCGGGATCTGGCCCACACCAAGAACTATGGCAGCCAGGTGGCCAATACCATTGATAACGAAGTAAAACGGATTATTGACGAATGCTATGAAAAGGCCAGAGAAATCATTTTAAAGCATGAGGATATTCTCCACGAATGCAGCAAGCTTCTGATCGAAAAAGAAAAGATTGGACAGCAGGAATTTGAAGCCTTGTTTCCTGCATCAGAAATAGTATAATTTTAACAAAACCAGTGCAGATCCGGTAAAATCTCTAATTTTTAATCCCTGATCTGCGCTTTTTTTTATACGTAAGAATAAGATTACAAAAATGCATAAAAATATTTATGAAAAAAACGTATGTTTGTGCACACTTATTTTGAAGACCGTGGTATATTAATAAATGTAACCCCCCCCAATACATTATATAGTTTTTGCTACACCCCATAAGAAACGAAATACCTTCTCCGAAAAAACGGTCAGCTCCCCCGCTGGCCGTTTTTTCTAATTATTTAGAGCAAAAGCTATATGGCTATTATCAGGTGATATAAAAAGGCGGGGTTGTATATTTGGGGTGAATCGGATAAAATAGAACATATAGATGACGAGAAAGGAAATGTAAAACATATGTGCTTCCAGGCTGAAACCATAAATAGAGATGCATTATTCACCGACGAGACAGAAAGTTTCCGATTTCCGGCAGAGCCTAATGAGGGAGATGATGTAATCCTGCTTTTCCGAGCCGCAAAGGATGATGTGGACCTGATCTATTATATTCAGGAAGGCAAGAAGGAAGAGCTCGTCATGGAAAAGACAGATTCCGATGAATTATTTGATTATTTTGAATATAGATTAACGGCAATAAACGACAAAATCAGCTATAGCTTTAAAGTGGTAAAGGACCAGGAGGTCTGTTATTACAACAAGCTGGGGCCCTCCAACCAGAATACGGCAGGTTTTCAGTTTCGGATTGTTCCCGGCTTCTCCACGCCGGAATGGGCAAAAGGAGCTGTGATGTACCAGATCTATGTGGACCGTTTTTGCAATGGTGATAAGAGTAACGATGTGGTGGACGGAGAATACATCTACATCGGCAGGCCTGTGACCAGGGTGGAGAGTTGGGAAAGGTATCCCAATCAGATGGATGTGGGAGATTTTTATGGAGGAGATTTGCAGGGCGTTTGGGATAAACTGGATTACCTAAAGAATCTGGGTGTGGATGTGGTTTATTTTAATCCTATTTTCGTTTCTCCATCCAATCATAAATATGACTGCCAGGACTATGATTACATTGATCCTCACTATGGTGTTATAGCAAAGGACGGAGGCCGGACTGTGGAGCCGGGAACCATGGATAACAGCAATGCGGAAAAATACATGATACGGACCACCGACAGGAAGAATTTAGAGGAGAGCAATGCATTTTTTATCCGGTTTGTGGAAGAGATTCATAACCGTGGGATGAAGGTGATATTAGACGGCGTATTCAATCACTGCGGCTCTTTTAACAAGTGGCTGGACGGGGAACGGATTTATGAGATGTCCGGAAATTATAAGCCGGGAGCTTATGTATCAAAAGATAGCCCTTACAGAACTTTTTTTAAGTTTTACAATGAAGAAGCATGGCCGTATAACCGTTCTTATGACGGCTGGTGGGGACATTCCACCCTTCCTAAGCTAAATTATGAGGATTCTCCTATCCTCTATGATTACATCATGCGCATTGCGCGGAAATGGGTTTCTGAGCCCTATAACGTGGATGGCTGGCGTCTTGATGTGGCAGCTGACTTAGGCCACAGCAGCGAATATAACCACAAATTTTGGAGGGACTTTCGCTGTGCAGTCAAGGAAGCTAATCCGGAGGCTATTGTGCTGGCAGAGCATTATGGAGATCCTTCCGGCTGGCTCCAGGGAGACCAATGGGATACGGTTATGAATTACGATGCATTTATGGAGCCTGTCACCTGGTTTCTGACAGGAATGGAAAAGCACAGCGATGAGAGCAATCCACAGCTTTTCGGTGACGGAGAAAACTTTTTCATGTCAATGAACTATCATATGGGCCGAATGATGGCAGGGTCAGTTTTAACAGCTATGAATGAGCTGTCAAACCACGACCATTCCCGTTTTCTGACCAGAACCAACGGCAGGGTAGGCAGAACCTCCACTCTTGGGCCTGAGGCGGCTTCTGAGGGAGTTAATTACGGGATATTCAGGGAAGCGGTCATGATTCAGATGACCTGGCCCGGCGCTCCCACCATTTATTACGGAGACGAGGCAGGAGTCTGTGGATGGACTGATCCTGATAACCGCAGAACCTATCCCTGGGGCAGAGAAGATTTAGAACTGGTGGAATTTCACCGGTATATGACAGAACTTCATCACTTCCTGCCTGCTCTGAGGCTGGGGTCCTTAAAACAGCTTCTCGCCGGATATCACCTCATTGCCTACGGCAGGTTTTATAGGGATAGCGTCTGCGCAGTGGCGGTGAACAGCCTTGACAAGGAACGGGATGTGACCATTCCGGTCTGGCAGCTGGGCTTAAAAAATGGAGAGACCATGTCCCGCTATATGCTGACCTATGAAAATGGGTACAATGTAGGTAAGGTTGCCTATCAAGTGGAGAATGGGTGGATAACTGTTAACATGCCGGCCATCAGCTCCATTCTTTTGGTGGCGGACCGGGTATAGAACCCTGAACCTGGAACTATGATTTTTTTGAAAAAAGCCTTGATTTTTTTATAACCCTATGGTAAAATTACGCTTGCTTAACAAAAAGCATGGGCGGATTCCCGAGCGGCCAAAGGGGGCAGACTGTAAATCTGTTGTCGACGACTTCGAAGGTTCGAATCCTTCTCCGCCCAGTTTGAAAAATTGGAATTATAAAAACACTCTTTTTAAAACGGTATAAAAGCCGGATAGAAAAGGGTGTTTTTATTTGAATCTTTCTAAATTCCTGTGATGTCTTGCAATTTCTTCTCCATAATCAGCCAGAAGCCTACGCAGGCTGGAAGGCTCCAGGACCTCTAACTGGGTACCAAAAGAAAAAAGGTATCCTGTCAGCCAGTTGTTCATGGGAAGGTCAACCTCTACCAGCGGACAGCCGTCCGGCTGAGGAGTGATACTGCATCGTTCAAATTCGTCATATACACGAAACGCTATGGATTCGGTGAAACGCAGTTTAAGGTGTATCATGGGAAAGGGAGGGGATTTTGTTTCCAGGGGTGGAATTTCTCCGGTATATTCCCTTGAGAAAGATTCTCCTGCCGGGGAGAGATGGAGAATACGGCTTACCTTAAAGAGCCGGAAATCATCCGCCTGAAGGCAGAACGCCTGCAAGTACCAATTCTTATCCTTATAAATCAATTTGAGAGGATGGATATTGCGCTCGGTTGTTTCGCCGGAAGAGCTGGAATAAGTCAGATTTAGAACCTGTCTGTTTAAAATGGCATTTTTCAGCAGATTAAACCGTGTCCTATCTGTATGGTGCAGCCCCCAGCGGGAGAAATCCACTTCAATCCAGTTTAGTGCGGGCTTTTGAAAAGCCGCTCCCAGTTTTTGAAGCAATGCCCCCACCTGCTGATCGGTGGCCTGCAGGCTTTGAATGGCGAAAAGAAGTTGATTTTGTTCTTCGTCTGAAAGCAGGGTCTTATCAAAGGTATAACCCGGCATCAGGGATATGCCGCCGCCTCTGCCTCGGTTGGCATAGACCGGTATTCCTGCTATAGACAATGCTTCTGCATCCCGGTACACTGTGCGCACTGAAACTTCCAGTATACGGGATAGCTCCGGTGCAGTCATGGTTCTTTGCTCCAAAAGCAGATAAAGCAATTGGAATAAGCGGTCATTTTTCATGGTGTAACCTCGTTTTTTCTGAATAACCATATTATAGCATAAAAATGCATCAGGTGTATGTCAGAGAGGTTTTAAATTATTTCTCTGCTTTCCAAAAACCATGAAGGTTGCAGTAGGCAAAAGCAGCTTTTGGAGAGTCTCCCTTTTCCAGAGTAAAGCAGGCTTCTGGCTGGCAGTCAGGGCTTAAGTGCACTCTCATGATGCCTCCGGCTTCCGTCTGAAGGCAGATCCAGGTGATGCTGTGTTCCTCGGACATGGGATGAAATATGGTTCCCACCTTTACGGTCACATGTTCTCCGTTCGTTTCAATGACTGGAACATGTTTTTCTGAAGCGCCGTCGGAAGTATTGGGTTCCAATATTTCAAAAGGCTTTAGGCTGTCAGGAAGTGCAGCATTAGGTGTTCCTAGAATTACTTCCATAATTACATTCCGGTTTTTGTCAGTCAAAAATACAGGTTCATTTTTCATAGAGGCCTCCGATTATTAAGTTTTATTATTTGAACTGGTTTCGTTTTCTTTATCAGATTTCCCTGATGAAAGCAGAACCATTACACCAGATTTTTCCATTATAAATAATAATAACTATTTTTACAGATGCTATCCTCACGGAAAATTTTATTCCCTGTTTCTAATGATATAATATGTTTCTTTAAGTTTACTAAGAAATTTGTTTTTTTCATTAAAATAAGAAAACTTGCTTGACAAGATTAAAAAAATCTTGTAAAATTACACGTGTTGCAATTGAATATGCCCAGATAGCTCAGTTGGTAGAGCAGTGGACTGAAAATCCACGTGTCGCTGGTTCGATTCCGGCTTTGGGCATTGTGCTTCTCTTAAGCACTTTTGAAATGTTTTGAAGTTCCATGCGGGTGTAGTTCAATGGTAGAACACTAGCCTTCCAAGCTAGATACGTGGGTTCGATTCCCATCACCCGCTTTCCGTGAAAGCCGGAGGGTCTTTTTATAAAGACCCTCCGGCTTTTTGTCATCCCTCAATATCAGCTGGTTTATATCAACCTGTTTCTGAAGAATCGGAGAATGGTTACCATAGGAAAAAAACTGAGGGAGATAGAGAATGTTTTTTAACTTGTATGCAATTCTTAAGTTGATATTTTGTGGTAATATTCTCCTGTATTTTGTGAAACAAGCTAGATAATTTAAGTATATTAAAAAAAATATAGAAAAAATGATAATAAAATAATTGATTTTCATAAACGAATGTGATATATTTTACAAAGCAGGAAGAAACAGAATACATATTTAGACAGACTGATATGCATTTTGCGGGATACTGATATGCAATCTGAGAATTGTCTTTATGACGTGAGATACAGCAGGAGGAGCAGGAAATGCCAGAAGCAGAAAAGGGAAACATAAAGAACGACATTTACAACCAGCTTCGCCGGCACATGCTGAGCCTTGACATTCCCCCGGGAGAGCGGCTCAGTGAAAATAACTTATCCAGCCAGATGAAGGCCAGCCGGACCATGGTGAGGGAAGCCCTTTCGCGATTGGTGGAAGAGGGATATATGGTGGTATACCCCCAACGGGGAACCGAAGTTACCTTATTAGATGTGGAACGGATCAGACAGGCGGTATATGCACATATTGTTTTGGAACAGGCCATGATTGATGATATCTGCCGACAGGGGCTTACAAAACAGCAAGAAGAACAGCTGGAAGCAGTTCTTAACCGGCAAAGGTCTGAGATGGACGCGGAAATTCCTGTTGATTTTCTGATTACGGAGCAGCAGGTTCATTATCTGCTTTCCACGTTTTGCGGCAGGGAATATGCCTGGGAGGTATTTCGGACTATGGACTGTGACCTGCTTCGTTTAAATTATCTGCAGTATACGACTTTCAATTATAAAATTGATATGTCTTCCCTGACCAGCAGGGAACATGTCCAGGTGGAAGGGAGACTTCTTCTTGACCATTTAAGGCGGCGGGATGCCGAAGCTGCGTGCCTGATTTGTGCCAATCATTTCAATACGATTCTCTGGAATGCAGGGACCCTTCGGGAAATTTATCCACAGTTCTTTTCAGGAATGGCCTAATGCCGGACCTGATAGAAATATATTTTCACTATATTTGTGATGTAACACCCTGCAGGCACATCATGATGCCTAAAATGCAGGGAAGGAAAGAAGAAGTACCCTGCGGGTATCCTATCAAGCCCAAAATGCAGGGCGGAAAAGAGGAAGCACCCTGCGGGTGTACCATGATGCCCAGAATGCAGGGCGGAAAAGAGGAAAGGAGTTAAAGAACCTGGATTTGAGAGAGCGCCTAAAAGGCGGGAAAAGTAATAATATGTGTGACGAATAAAAAGTTATGGAGGTATTAATTGTGGAGTATATCATTGGTATTATCTTATTAATTTCTTTCTTTGGCCTGGCATACTATTGTGTCAAGGGTCATAACCTGATGATCGGCTTCCTGCTGATCACGATTCTTTGGACTATTTTACCCTTTGGAGGAACTCTTTTTGCAAGCGAAGCATTTTTAGAGTCCAATCCTATCTTGAAATTTGGTGCAGACAACACCATGATTGCTGCTTTGAACAAGATTTTCCAGTCAGCTCCTGAAGGCTGGGGAACTACTCTGGTAAACGTATGCTGGGGTGCATGGTTCGGACGTGTCCTGATGGATACTGGAATTGCTTCTACCCTGATCCGTAAGACTGTTGAGCTGGGCGGAGATAAGCCATTCATTACCATTTCTCTGTTAAACTTTGTTACAGCATTGATCTTTACAGCTATGACAGGTGCTGGCCCGGTTATCGCTATCGGTGTTATTGTGCTTCCTATCCTTATGTCTTTGGGAATTCCCAAGTCGGTTGCACTGTTTTCCTTCATGGGTTCCGTTGCATCAGGTATTTTCTTAAATCCTGTAAACTTTGCACAGTACCGCGCTTTCTTCATCAAGCCGGAAGAACTGCCTGAGTTCACCCTTGGCTGGTATGCATCACACTGGGGATTTGCTGCTCTGGTTATTATGCTGGTAGCTACCACTGTTTTATCAGCAGTTTACTTAAAGAAAGCAAAGACTGTTCATTCTTGGGCTGCACAGACACGGGGAGCCGCATCTGAGCAGAAGAATGCTCCGTTCTATACCCTGATTCTTCCAATCGTGCCTGTAGTTCTGAAGATATGGCTTGATTTCTCTGTTATCGGTGGTTTTGTAATCGCAGGATTTTTGGCTCTGTTCCTCTGCGGAAGAATGAAGGGAAGCTTTAAAGAGAACTGCCAGCTTGTAAATAAGCTGTATTATGATGGTGTAGTTGATACAGCTCCCCTGGTAGGTTTTCTTCTTACTCTGCCTATGTTCAACCAGGTAGCGTCCTATGCTTCTCCATACTTTAAGGTAATCTTAGGTAATGTAATGCCGAGAAGTGAAATTGTTGTATGTATCGTATTTGCTGCCCTGCTTTGCATGGGCCTGTTCCGTGGGCCGATGACATTGGTTGGAAGCGGAGCTGCTACCCTTGGTGTACTTTCCAATGTTGCTTCCTTCTCTGTTCCTTTCCTTTATGCAGTATTTGTAATTCCTACAATCACTGTAAATATCGGAAGCTGTATCACTCAGTCCTGGGTTGCATGGGGACTTGCTTATACAAAGGTAGAGTCAAAAGAATTCTTAAAGCTCTCCATTCCAAACGCATACCTGACAGGTGTGATTCAGTATGCAGCAACATTTATATTACTGGGAGGACTTGGAGCTGCATGGTTCCTTGGCTAAAACCAGTCAAATAAAATTATTTATACTCTCAAAATCCAAGGTATTAACCCATAAGTCCGGGGCGCCTCTGCGCGCCGGACGCTTTTCAGCATTGATCTGAATGAGAAAAGCATGTAAGGAAAAAAGAAAGGAATAGAAAAAATGGCAGAACATAGAGCGGTCCGTATGGGAATTGACGTAGGCGGTACTTATACCAAATGCGTTGCTATGGATAACGAATCCCATGAAATTATTGGGAAAAAGCAGGTAAAGACAACTCATGATCATAAAGACGGCGTTGCTGCCGGTGTTGTACAGAGCTTTCAGTACTGTATGCAGGAAAATAATATTGCACCGGAGGACGTGGTTTTCGTAGCTCACTCCACAACTCAGGCAACCAACGCATTTATTGAAGGAGACGTAGCTAACGTCGGAGTAGTCGGTATGGCCGGCGGCGGTCTGGAAGGCTTTCTGGCAAAACGCCAGCTGGCGTTAAAGGATATTATTCTGGATGAAAAAGTAGGCCGCATGATCAAGATCTATAACTCGTTTATTAAAAAGAAAATGCTCAAAGAAGACGTGATCAACAAAAGTATTGATGAGCTTCTTAACCAGGGTGCTCAGGTAATTGTGGCTTCTATGGCTTTTGGTGTAGACAGTATGGATGAGGAAGTGGTTATTCATGACTGTGCAAAGAAGAAAAATGTGCCTGTAACAATGGCTTCTGATATTACGAAACTGTATGGACTTACCCGCCGTACCCGTACGGCAGCAATCAACGCTTCCATTCTTCCTAAGATGATGAATACAGCCAATGCAACGGAGTCCTCCGTTAATGCGGCAGGCGTTCATGTCCCCCTGATGATCATGAGAGGTGACGGCGGCGTTATGGAAATCGGAGAGATGAGAAAGCGTCCCATTCTGACCGCATTATCCGGCCCGGCAGCTTCGGTTATGGGTTCTCTGATGTACCTTCGTGCTTCCAATGCCATTTACTTTGAGGTAGGCGGAACCACCACCAACATCGGTGTCATCAAAAACGGGCGTCCCGGAGTGGACTACGCTAAAATCGGAGGCCATGACACGTACATCAATTCCCTTGACGTGCGTATCTTGGGCTGTGCAGGCGGTTCCATGGTCCGGATCGGAAGTAAATCCGTCACAGACGTAGGCCCCCGTTCCGCTCATATTGCAGGGTGTGAATATGCCTGCTTTACTCCGGAAGAAGAAATTGTCGATCCTAAGATTGAAATGGTTAGTCCAAAACAAGGCGATCCCAACGATTACGTGATCTTGCTCCTGAAGAATGGAAAACGCATCTGCTTTACCAATACATGTGCGGCCAATGTATTGGGACTGGTTGATGAGAAGTATTTTGCCCATGGAAATGCCAATTCCGCAAGAAAGGCCATGCAGCCGGTAGCGGACAAGCTGGGCATCACCGTAGAAGAACTGGCAACTCAGATTCTTGATAAGGATTTTGAAAAAGTCAATGCCACCATCAGTATGCTGGCTGACAAGTACGGACTGGACCATGACAGCATGAAACTGGTAGGCTGCGGCGGCGGAGCTGCTTCCTTAGTTCCCTACTGTGCAGGCAAGATGGGTCTTCAGTACAGCATTCCGGAAAATGCAGAAGTAATTTCATCGATCGGTGTGGCTCTTGCCATGGTTCGTGACGTGGTAGAACGTGTCATCCCCAATCCGACCCAGGAAGACATCAGAGAGCTGAAGAAAGAAGCAGCAGACTTAGCGGTCAGCTCAGGTGCTTCTCCGGACACCATAGAAATCCACATCGAGATCGACAATCAGACCGGTAAGGTAACAGCCATTGCCACAGGTTCCACTGAGGTAAAGACCACAGATCTGTTAAAGGCCTGTGAGGAACCGGAAGCCTGCGAACTGGCTTTACAGGATTTTGGTCCCAGGATTTCCAATGTGAAGCTGGCAGAGCAGACAGATAAGTTCTACGTATATAAAGGGGAAAAAGACGGAAAAACACCTCTTAGAATCGTGGATACCAAGGGATTTATCAAAGTGCAGTGTTCTGACGGCGCTGTAGAAAAGTGTAAGGCAAAGGATTACCATGAGGTAGTAGAAAAGCTGTGGAAGGAACATGCCGTATTTAAGACCGACTCTGTTCTCCGTCCGGATTACTTTGTGTGCTTTGGACCCAGAGTCACGGATTACAGCGCCATTGACTTGGAGCAGATCCTGCTTCTGATGAATCTGGATTTAGGAGACCGGGAACCGGATGAAGATATCCTGATCATAGCCTCTAACAGGGAGATTTAAGAATCATGACAAAAGAAGAATTTCAAACAGCTTTCAAACCCATTGCGGACGGACTTTTCGGAAAGCAGGGAGGAAGGGGATATGAACGCCCTCACTTTGATGTTCGTCCCTTAGGGGACATGCTGGCGGACCTGGCAGATATTCCGCCGGAGGAGTGGTATGGATATGCATTTTCCAGAGAGCCCTTAAACGGAAAGTTTGACGATGTGCAGCGCAGGGGATGGATGGAACAGAGTCTGGCCTGCGGCAGGGAGTATGCAACCAAGATCTGTGACAAGTATCAGACCAAAGACCCCAGGGAACTGGCAAAGGCAATGGGTATGGATGTTTCCTTCCCGGAATTTCCGGAGAAGACGGACCGTGTGCTCTTTGCTGAATTCCGGGTGCCTGATAAGATCTGCATTTACATGGATGCGGTGAAAAAGGCAGAAAAGCTGTTTGAAAGTCCAGGGGTTTTAGAGGTCCTTACCAGGGAGCTGGATGTGAGCCGGCTTCTTCTGTCCCATGAGCTGTTTCACTGGGTGGAAGAGCAGTATCATGAGGAGATCTTTACGAAAACGGAAAAGATCAGGCTTTGGTCCCTGGGCTTTCTTCACAATGATTCCAATATCATCGCCCTTGGTGAGATAGCAGCCATGGGGTTTGCCCAGGAGATTACAGGAATCAGTTATTCCCCGTATTTAATGGATGTATTTTTGGTATATGGCTATTCACCGGAGGAGGCCAGCGGTTTGTATGAAGAGATGATGGAGCTGGCAGGCAGGCCCATTCCTCCTGTTGAAACCGATGAATATAAAGAAGCATAGAGACAAGAGTTTAAGAAAGAAGGAGATATTATGAGTTTAAAAATACCCTATAGCACTGTTCTGGAAACAGTGGAAAAAGCAATGTTAAATGCTGGACTTTCTGAAGAAAAAGCAAAGGTATGTGCGGCTATTCACACTCAGTCCAGCGCAGACGGAGTGGAAAGCCATGGACTGAACAGAGTTCCCCGTTTCGTAGAATATGTCCAGAAGGGCTGGATTGACCCTAACGGTGATCCGGAACTTGTGGGAGGAAAAGGCGCTGTTGAAAATTATGACGGACATTTGGGAATCGGTATTACCAACGCACTTTTTTGTGCAGACCGGGCTATGGCTCTTGCAAAAGAGCATGGAATCGGATGTGTGGCCTTGAAAAACACCACTCACTGGATGAGAGGCGGCACCTACGCATGGAAAATGGCAGAAGCAGGATTTATGGGAATGAGCTGGATCAACACAGAAAGCTGTATGCCTTTGTGGGGCAGTGATGAACCGGGAGTGGGTAACAATCCTTTCTGCATCGCCATTCCCCGTGAAGACGGTCCTATTGTTCTTGATATGGCCATGAGCCAGTATGCTTACGGAAAACTGGGTGTTTACCGTCTTGCAGGCAAGAAACTTCCCTTCCCCGGAGGATTTGATAAAGACGGCAACTTGACTGATGATCCGGGAGCCATTGAAGAGAGCAGAAGAATTCTGCCTACGGGCTATTGGAAGGGCAGCGGCATGGCAATTGCTCTTGATTTAGCGGCAGCTCTTATGTCAAATGGAAAATGCGGCTCTGACATAGATGAAGCAGATAACGGAAGCTGCACCGGCTGCAGCCAGATTTTCATTGCATACGATCCTTACCTGTTCGGAACAAAGGAAGAGATCCAGGCAATGCTCAACCGCAGGGTTGCGGCGGCAGATGCTACTCATCCAGAGCATGAAGGCGGCCAGGTCACATGCCCGGGCGAGCGTACCGTTGCTACCAGAGAAAAGAGCATGAAAGACGGCGTATCCGTGGATGAACAGATCTGGAGCCAGGTGATTGCTATTTCTGAAGGAAATTTGGATACAAAAGACATTGCAAGTAAATAATAAAAAGGAGAAAACCTATGCTTTTTGCTAACATTTCAATTGCAGAAAAATATAATTATCTGGAGGACAAATTCCAGGCAGCTTACAAATGGCTGAAGGAGACAGATATCAAAGCCCTTCCGGTGGGAAGCTATCCCGTTATGGGAGATACCGTAATAGCCCACATTCAGGAATATACTACATTTCCGGCAGAACAGGGCTCATTTGAGACCCATGAGAAATATTTTGATATTCAGTATGTGGTTACAGGAAGAGAGCAGTTCGGAGTATGCAAGCGCGACGTTCTGAAAGAGAAGGAGCGGATTGAAGAGAATGACCTGATTTTTTATGAAGAGCCTGAGTTTTCCGGTTATGTAATCCTGGAAGAAGGAGATTTAATCGTGGTTGCTCCAGAGGATGCCCATAAGCCCCGCTGTGTGGCAGGAGAGCCTTGTGCAGTGAAAAAGGTAGTTGTAAAGGTAGCTGTATAACAAGCTGTTTTATAATAAAAAGGCTGCTGAAAAGGGTCTTTTGCAGCAGCCTTACAAGCATTATATCAGGTTCAGGTTAAGGGGCATCATCAGATGGGCAATGAGAGTCTGGTATGCCTGGAGGCTGTCTCTGTTTTCCAGATGCTTGTAAAACTCCAGGTGTTCTTCATAAGTCTTCTGAGCTCGTCCTGTTATAGCAAGGGCATTGGAGGTTGTTAAGTGAATGGTATATAAAAGCCGCTGGAAGAGATGATTAAACTCACTGTTTTCAGCAAAATGAACTAAAAGCAGATGAAACTGGTGGTCGGCTTCTGTAAAGGAAGCGGAAAGGCTTCCGGAGGCCAGGGCAGTTTTTTGCTGCTTTAAGGATTCTCTCATATCACTTAACAGCTTTTGATACCGCTTTTCATCCAAAGACTGGGCAGCCAGATGGACACAAAAGCCCTCTATGGCGCAGCGTACCTCAATGGATTCCCTCATGGTTTCTTTGTCCAGACGGCGAATTTTAAATCCGCGGCTGGGTATGATGGTGATATAACCTTCCTGGGAAAGGTATTGAAGGGCTTCCCTTAAAGGAGTCCGGGAAATGCCAAGCTCCTTCGCCAGCCTGGTTTCAGAGTATAGAACTTCTGAATCAAGAGCTTTGGAAAGAATCTGCTTTTTTATGGTATGATAAGCCTGATATTGCAGGGAACCGGTGTCGTTCATGGAAAACTCCTATCTTGATATTATGGAAAATATCATAACCCAGAAAATTTATGAAGTCAACAAAAAAAGCATTGACCGGTATACCGGTATACGGGTATAATAGAGAAAGAATGTTTAACATATTCAAATCATAGGAGGTATTATACAATGAATGCATTTGATTTAGGAAATGGTTTAAGAGTAATTGATTTAACTAAGGTGTTAGATCCTGAGACAGAGTCCAGAAGATGCCGGTTATTCCGTTTTAATACAGGGGGTCCTATTCCCGATTTCCACACAATCATGGATTTAACCAGCCATTTAGGAACTCATGTTGAGTGTCCTTACCATCACAATGATAACTGGACCGATGTACAGGGACTTCCCATCAGTACATTTATGGGACGTGCCATTCATGTAAACATTACTCATATGGAACCTAACGGAAAGATCAAGGGTGAAGATTTAGAGAAAGCCTGCGGCGACCGCATTAAGGAAGGCGATATCGTGATTTTAGATTCTGATCTTAAGCTCCCTCCTTTTACTCCGGCTTCCAACACAGAAGAGGACAAGCGTCTTTTCATCTGCCGTGAAACTGCAGAGTGGTTAAAAGAGAAGAAAGTAAAATGCGTTGGCTTTGGCGACGGCGTTTCCATTGAGAGCAACAACGAGGACGTTAGTGCTTTCCATGATGTATTAATGGAAGTAGACGTAGTATTCCTGGAGGTATTAAAAAACTTAGAGGAGCTGACTACCGACACCTTCTTCATGTCCTACACTCCCCTTCCGATCAAGGGACTGGATTCCTGTCCAATCCGCGCTTATGCAATTGAAGGCCTGGCAGAGTTTTCTAAATAAAAAAAGGGGAATTCTATGAAAATCGCGGTAATCGGGGCAGGAGCTATGGGTTCCATCTATGGTGCCCACCTGTCACTGAACAATGAAGTATATATGGTGGACACGTCTGCCGCCACTGTGGACCATATTGAAGCAGAGGGCATCAAGCTTCATGAGGATGACAGGGAAAATATTTACCACCCTCACGCAGTGACTTGTACGGAAGGTGTGGAACCGGTGGATCTGGTGATTCTTTTCGTCAAGTCCCTGTTTTCTAAAGATGCTCTGGCTGGAAATAAATGCCTGATCGGCCCTGAAACGTATGTGCTGACCCTGCAAAACGGTTCTGGTCATGAGGATATTTTAGGAGAGTTTGTGGATAAAGACCACATTATTATCGGAACCACAGAGGACAACGGCGCAGTACTGTGCCCCGGCTGCATCAAAAGGGGCGGAAAAGGCAATACCAATGTAGGAATGCTGGTTGAGGACAAGGCCGGATTTCTTCCAAAGCTGAAGGAAGCTTTTGAGTCCTGTGGCTTTACGGTCAACATTCATGCAAACATCCAGCAGCTGATCTGGGATAAGCTTTTTACCAACGTTTCCCTAAGCGTAGTAACAGGTATTCTCCAGGTGGATATAGGGTATATTGCTGCCAATGACCACGCCTGGAATATGACCACCCGCCTGATTCATGAGGCTGTTGCAGTTGCCAAAGGTCTGGGGTTGGAGGCTGATGAAGAGATTATTACAGAAAAAATCAGAAAAATTTCAATAGGATCTCCCAACGGCTCCACTTCTATCCGGGCAGATTTACAGAATGGAAGAAGGACTGAGGTGGAGACCATAAGCGGCTCTGTTGTTAGAGCAGCAAAAAAATGCGGCGTCCCGGTTCCAACTCATGAATTTGTAGTGGAAATGGTACACGCAATAGAAGACAAGAGCCGGTAATAGAAATAAAAGGAGGCTGGTTCCTGACTCAGGAGCTGGCTTCTTTGCTCATTAATAAGGGGAAATTATAAGGGGGTTACTGCCATGAAAAAATTATATGTTGCTTCTGTCACACCTTTTGATAAAGAAGGGAAGATTAACGGAGAGGCGGCCAGACAGCTATGGGAAAAAAACATCTCCCAGGGAGCTGACGGCTTCTTCATCGGGGGAAGCTCAGGAGAATGTTTTTTGCTGACCAGGGAAGAGAGAGTCCGTTCCTTTGAACTGGCTTCAGAATATAAAGACAAGGCGGATATATTCGCCCATGTAGGCGCAATCAGTACGGAAGAAGCCGTTTTTTTTGCAAAAAAAGCAAAGGAATTGGGAATTCAAAATATTGCCGCAACTCCTCCCATTTACTTCGGGTTTTCAGAGAAAGAGATTGCAGGATATTATTATGATATAGCGGAGGCGGTGGGACATCCGGTCCTCTATTACAACATTCCCTCCAGTACTCATAGAAATTTAAACCTGTTCAGCCCCGAGATTAAGGCTTTGTTGACATCAGGAGCAGTGGGTTCGGTAAAACATACAAATTTGGATATGCTTCAAATGGAGCGAATGCATAATATTAATCCTGATATTATCTGCTACGGCGGCTTTGAAAGCTGTATGCTGGCCTTTCTTGCTTTCGGATGTGATGGATTTATAGGAAGCAGCTTTAATTTTATGCTTCCGCAGTTTAGGAAGGTCATGGAATTGTACTTGGAGGGCCGGGAAGAGGAAGCCCGTGTTCTTCAGTCAAAGAGCAATAACATTCTGGATGTGCTGTTAAAAAACGGGCTTTGTGCCAACTTAAAGCATATTGTTTCCAGACAGGGAATTTGGGCGGGAGATGTGAGAAAGCCTCTGCTGCCTCTGACAGAAGATCAGAAGGCTGAGATGGATCAGGTATTGGAACAGTACTTGGAAATTTGTTAAGGGCAGAAAGAATTGTATAAACAGATGAATGAACAATCATACAAGGAGGTTTCATATGAAAGCAGGATTAATCGAAGCACCTGGAGTGCTTAAAATGGTAGAACACGACATTCCTAAGGTTGAAAAGGATACTGATGTTCTGGTGAAAATCAAACGGGTTGGTATCTGTGGTTCTGATATGCATATTTACCACGGGAAAAATGCTTTTGTTACCTATCCCCGTGTCTGGGGACATGAGTTTGTCGGTGAAGTGGCAGAAACAGGTTCTGCAGTTACCAAAGTAAAGGTGGGGGATCATGTTGTAGCAGAGCCTATTCTTTCCTGCGGCCAATGCTATGCCTGCCGCCAGGGCCGGAGGAATGCCTGCCAGACCTTAAAAGTTTATGGCGTTCATGTAGAGGGAGGTGCTCAGGAATACGCTGTTATTCCGGAGGAAAATGCACACGCTATCCCTTCTGATCTGCCATGGAGCCAGGCAGTTTTAATTGAACCGTTTACCATCGGCGCCCAGGCTTGCTACAGGGGTAATGTACAGGCCGGAGATGTTGTATTTGTCATGGGTGCAGGAACCATCGGCCTTACGATTATGGTAAATGCGAAAATTCTCGGTGCAACTGTTATTATTTCAGATATTGTGGATGAAAAACTGGAATATGCAAAGAAACTGGGAGCAGATCATATCATCAATGCTAAAGAGGCAGATGTTGTGAAAAAGGTTCTTGAAATAACAGAAGGCATGGGAGCCAATGTAACTGTAGATGCTGTTTGCTCAAAGGAAAGCTTTGAACAGGCCATAGAGGTGACAAGCACTGCCGGACGTGTGGTGGAAATGAGTTTTAACACCATTCCCAGTGAGATTGCCCCAGTTAAGCTGGCAAAGGGTGAAATGAGCATTATGGGTTCCCGTCATCAGACAGGCCGTTTCCCAATAGTAATTGAATATTTAAACCAGGGCAAGCTGCCTTTGGAAGGCTTTGCCAATGCAGAATTTTCTTTTGATCAGATGCATGAGGCCTTTGATTATGCGGAGAAAAATGCGTCCAGTGTCCGCAAGATAATTCTTTCTATGGAGTAACGTATTATTTATACAAATAAAACAGGGTTGAAGTCCTTTTATGGATTTCAGCCCTGTCTTTATATATTTTATTCTCTGCCAGTCAGGCTCTTACCGTCCCCGTAAGGAAAAGCGGGATAATACTCCTTTTTTATCTCCATTGCTGTGAAGCCCATCCATAAGATAATCATAAATACGGGCCATGGCCTCAGGCTCCACCCACTCCGGTGAATCCCGGTAGCCTCCGTGCATGGTGGTGGAAATTTCCATCTGCCCCATGATCATGTCAAATTCCGGAGGGCGTCCAAGAATTCCGCTGCCCATGCCGGAAAGAACTTTTAAGTACTCAATATCCCAGCGGGGAATAGAAGCGATGCTGATGGCTGGAATGGAAAGTCCGGAAAAGGAAGCCTCGTCGCCCTTGGGAAGATATTTTACCAGCACTCCGCTATGAGCCTTTAAAACCTTATGGCTGCAAAATGACGACACAGAAGGCTTTCGTCCGTATCCCCGGTCATAGACGGCTACAGTATCCCCATAGCCGCATACATCTAAGTTTACGACTCCCGTAACCATTTTCCGGTCCATTTGGGCGGCATAAAGACGGCTTCCTGTATTTCCCGATTCCTCGCCGTCAAAAAATGCAAAGCGGGCGGGAAAGTTCTCAGCGGAAAGGGTCTTTGCAAGGTCAATGAGAATGCAGAGAGCGGCAGCGTTGTCATTAGCTCCAAAACTTCCGGGAACTCCATCGTGGTGGGCACAAAACAAAAGGCCGGGTTCCTCGTTCCAGGGATTAATTAAGTAATTGGAAATGCCTTTGGGTGCCTTGACAGAAGGCTCCTCTTCCTGTCTCATATAGGATAAACCTTCCTGGTTTAAGACCTCTTCCAGAGCCTGCCGGCGCTGAAGGGGGTCTTTTTGGGAAAGTCTGGATAAGTGACGGCTTATGTTCATTATGCTTCTCCCTTTTGGCTCTCCTTTGGAAGACAGCTCTCCAGAGGAACCTTGATTACGATTTTACGGATAGGAGCAGAGCTATCTCCTGTTTTTATGGCAGGTATATGGATATCCCAGGGAAAGTACATGGCATAAGTGCCGGGGACCATATGGAGGCGGCCTTCCGGTGCTGATTTGTCATTGAAGAAAAACCCGATGTCTCTTGGTGTGGAAAAAAGGTCTTCTTCTATCTGTCCTGTTCCGTCATTATCATAAAATCCTGCGGCCTCCGGTCCTCCTGAAGCCAGAAACTGGACATCAATAATTTTTTTATGAACCTCAGGCCTTAAATTTTCCCGGTCGGAGGTATTTAAATCAAGAACCTGCATAATCACAGTCACCCCGCCCAGTTCTATATTAAATACGCCTGGCTCATGGGCTGCCATATCATGATTCTTTAAAAAGCGGAGGGCCTGTCCGAGAGGCTCCGGCAACATGGCGATCTGCTGTTCCAGCATTGGATTGTAAATATTTCCGAAAATCATAATAAGTCCTCCTGATTAAATTTAATATCAATACCGGCTACTGCATGGCAGTCAGACCGCCATCCACTCCCAGAATCTGTCCGCTGACAAAAGATGCTCCGTCACTGGATAAGTATAATGCTGCGGCAGCAATATCCTCTTCCCTGCCGATGCGTCCCAAGGGGATACGGTCTGTCAGAGTTTTAAGAAACACCGGATCATCAAGCTGAAAGGAGTTGATGGGGGTTCTGACGAAGGTAGGGGCAATGGCATTACAGGTGATGCCGTACTTACCCCATTCACAGGCAAGCTGCTTGGTGTACATATTGACTGCCCCCTTGCTGGCGCAGTAAGCAATGTAGTCCTGTTTGGTTCCGATTAAACTTTTTACCGAAGAAAGATTGATGATGCGTCCATACTGCCTGGGAATCATAAACCGCTTTCCAACGGCCCTGGTCACGGCATGAACTCCTTTTACATTCAAATCCATCACAAGATCAAATGTGTCTTCATCATAATCCTCTGCTGGAAGAAGGCGGTTCATTCCGGCGCTGTTTACCAGGATGTCAATGGTGCCAAAGGTCTTGTCCACCTCATCCAGCATCTTGTTCACCTCATCGGGGATTCTGATATCACAACTTAAAGCCAGAAAGCTTCGTCCGGTCTTTTTGGCTTCATCTGCCAGAGCAGCTGCCTTTTCCGGATGTCCGCCGCACACGGCTACATCCGCACCGTTTTGTAAAAATGCTCTGGCAATGGCGCTTCCCAGCCCTCCGGTCCCCCCGGAAATAAGAGCTTTTTTTCCTGTCAGTGCAAATGGGTTCTGCTGAAAATTACTCATGTTAAGAAATCCTTTCTGTGCTGCTGTCAATAAAGTAACTGGGATAGCTGTCCCTCAAAGGCTGTACCAGTAGAAGTACACGGGACAAATGATAGTGGTAAATGGTACATGCCCGGTCTGTATCTCTCTTAACAAGGGCATCGGTCAGGGTAGTTAAATCCTTTAAAAAGTCTCTTGTCACAGAAGGGTCCATGGTGGACAAAAACAAAAGCCGCTGTAGATCCATGCCAACCTTCTGGATAGGATCCCATACGTGTTCCATCTTGCCTCCCAATTCATAGAGAAGCCGGTAGTAATCGTTAATTAAAAGAGCTGGCTGGGTAAAATCTTCCTGGGACAGATAGTCTTCAAGTTGGTGAAGGGTATGGTAAAGTATATCAAACTGATTCTGCTTTACGTTTCGTATAAAAATATTTTGAAGCATTGCCGTTCCAAGATGCTTGTGAATCCAAAGGGTCTGCTCAATTCGCTGAACGGAGATCCCGGATACAAAAGCTCCCTTCTGGGGAATGATATCCACCAGATTCTTTCGCGAAAGCTTATAGAGCGTATCGTGAACAGGAGTCCGGCTGATGTTAAGCACCTCCGCAAGTTCCACCTCGTTCATCTTCCTGCCTGGAGGCAGTTGGAGATTTAAAATAAAATGACGGATGATGCGGTATGCATATTGACGCGCATCCTCCGTATGTCTTCGGGGCGGCAATTTCTGAAACGGTATGAGTGACATGTAAAGCTCCGTTCTGCCGCTGATTAGACGGCATAGCTGTTTTAACTTATTTTATCATTTTTTAGCAAAAAAATCTACCGGATTTGAAAAAGCAGAGCAAAGGCCCGCAAATCACCTTGGATCAGTGCTTTGCGGGCCTTTAACTTCACTTTGTGGTTATTACTGAATGAAGATTCCGGCTTTGATTTCTTCCACGATCTTCAAGTATTCGTCCTGAATGTCCTTTGGAACCTGGCTGGAAAATGTTCCCACACTGAGACAGCCGTTGCTCAAATCTCCATAAATGGTACGTCCTCCGAAGGTGTCTTTCTCCACGTCTTCCATACAGGCTTTGACTAAGGCTGCATTGTCAGTCACAACGGAGCAGATAATGACCTTATCCTCTGCTGATCCGAGATCACCAGGCTGACCGATGTCATATCTGCCGTCCAGACCTGCCAGGGCTTCTCTTGCACCTGTATCCACGGCAGAAGCGTCTCCGAACATAATGTCCACGTCATATGTGGAAATCATGGAAGAAGCGATTTCTTTTCCTTTTGCTGTATCGCTGAAGGAGCCGGCGTAAGCGGAAGATACCTTGATGTCAGGGTTTATCTTCTGAGCGGCCTTTTCATAGTTTTCCAGCTTGGCTTTTGTGGTATCCAGCTCCATGCCTCCGATAAAGCCTATATTTCCGGTTTTGCTCATAAGCCCCGCCAGAGCACCGGCCATGTAGCCGATTTGCTTGGCATCAGGAAGAACAGAGGTGATATTTTCTGTTTCAACTGTTCCGTTTAAAAGAATAAATTTGATTTCAGGGTATTCTTCTGCCACCTGCTTTACTGCATCGGTATACTGGTTTCCGGGAGCAAAGATCAGGTCATAGCCCAGTTCCGCATAGTCAGTCATAACGGTAGTGTAATCTGCTGTCGCCACATTGTCGGTGTAAACGGTTTCCCAGCCGGATTCAGCAGCAGCATTTACCATAGCCTGATAACAGCTTGCGCCCCATCCTCCGTCTGAGATGGAAGAGTCTAATACCATGGCAATCTTATAAGACTTGTCTGCGGTGGTTTCAGCAGCAGAAGTTCCGGAAGCAGAGGAACCGGCATCAGAAGAGGCAGCCGTGGTTTCCGCAGATGGAGCAGTTGACGGGCTGGAGCAGGCTGACAGGCTTACTGCAGCCAGAAGGGCGGCCATCAAAAAGGCAGCGGGTTTTTGCATTTTTTTCATAATTAAATTCTCCTTGTCTGTGTTGGTAATCATATATAATCTCAGGATATATCCTGGAATTATTGTTAACGCTCTTCCCGGTAGTAAGGCTGGCCATTTGCTTTTGGACCGCTTTTTTTAATACCGAAGAAGGCCAGAACCAGCAGAGTGAAAATATAGGGCATCATCTGAAGGATTTGGTAGGGAGTGGAAGGGCTTAAAAGCTGAAACCGGATCTGAAGGGCGTCGCAGAAGCCAAAGAGGAGGCAGGCAAACAAGACACCAGTGGGCATCCAGCGGCCGAAAATAACAGCAGACAAGGCGATGAAGCCCCGGCCGGATACAATTCCCTCGGAATAGGTGCTGGTGTAGCAAATGGTCAGATAAGCACCTCCCGTACCTGCCAGAGCGCCGCAGATGATGCAGGCAATATACTTTTGGAGGGTCACATTGATTCCAAGGGTTTCTGCCGCCTTGGGGAATTCTCCCACAGCCTTGAAGTTAAGCCCTGCTTTTGTCTTATTTAAGAAAACAGCAGTAACTGGAACCAGAAGATAGGAAACGTACACAAGAGGAAGATGGTTGAAAAGAACAGGGCCGAGAACCGGAATCTGGCTGAGAACCGGAATGGGCATTGCCTTCATGGACACTCCCTGGATCAGAGTGGAGGTGTCGGAAAATGACAGGCGGTAAATAAAGGAAGCCAGGGCCGGGGCAAAGATGTTAATTGCCATTCCGTATACGATTTGGGGAGCACACAATTTAATGGTGCAAAAGGCGTAGATCATATTGATCATTACTCCGGATAAGGCTCCAAAGGCAATTCCTGCCATGGGGCTTCCGGTTTTAAAGCCTATCAGAAAGCCTGCCAGAGCCCCAAAGGACATAATTCCATCCAGACCGATATTAACCAGTCCCGCCCGTTCTGAGTAGGTTTCTGCCAAAGCTGCCAGTAACAGGGGCGTTGCCATTCGGACGGTTGACAGTAAAAGCTCTATAAAAAAATTTAAGTTAAAAAATGCGTCCATTGGTTCACTCCTTCCTTTTTCCGGATACCCGGTTTAAATACTGTCTGATTTCAGGCAGCCTTAACAGTGCGGTGCCTGCAACAGCAAATATGATGACCAGGGCCTGAATAATATCCACTACTGAGGTGGGAATCTGCATTCCCGTCTGAAGGGTGCTGGCACCTTTTCTCAAGACTGCAAAAATAAAAGCCACAACTGCAGTTCCAATGGGGTTAAGCTGGGCAATAAGGGCGATGGCCACCCCATCAAATCCAAAGCCCTGTCCAAAACCGCTCATAAGCCGGAGCTGCTTTCCGTGAAGCTCTACACTTCCTCCAAGCCCTGCCACAGCCCCTGAGGCAATAAAGGAAAACAGCACATACCGGTTGACCGGAAAGCCGTTAAAAAATGCGGCGGTGGAGTTTAATCCTACTGCTCTCAGCTTAAAGCCTTTAGAAGTCCAAAAGAGGAAGTAATATCCTGCAAAGGCCAGAAAGATTGCGGCAGCAATTCCCCAGTGAACGGGAAAGCCCTTGGAGATGACCGGAATTTTTGTGGTGTCAGGAATGGCAAAGGTTTGTGGAACGCTTCCATCTCTCAAAAGAGTGGTGTAGACGTAGCCCATAAACAGCGTAGCTATGTAGTTAAGCATGATGCTGACGATCATTTCATTTAAGCCGCGAACTATTTTTAAGATTCCGGGAATAGCTCCCCACAGTGCGCCGAAGATCATACCAGCACCAAGACTTAAAAGAATTCCCGGCACACCTTCTATTCCGGTTTTAGTGACAAAGTAGATGCTTGCGACAGCTCCCATAATGAACTGTCCTTCACCTCCCAGGTTAAAGACCCCGCATTTATAAGAAAATGAGGCGGTTAAACCGGTAAAAATCAGAGGACAGGCAATGACCAGAGTCTGGGCCAGCTTTCTGCTGCTTCCAAAGGCCCCGGAAAACAAATATCCATAAGCCTGAAACGGATTTTTCCCCAGACAGATAATGATAATGCCTCCCATGATAAATGCAACAAGTATGGATAAAACAGGCACGGTGATTTTAGTCAGATTTTCTTTTTGTTTCATATCTTAATTCCCCTTTCCGGCCATTGCCAGGGATATCTGCCCAATGGGCGGATTCTCTCCGGGATAAACTCCCATGATCTTCCCTTCAAACATTACGATGATCCGGTCAGAAAGCTTCATAATTTCATCAAAGTCTGCGCTGATTAAGAGAATGCAGCATCCTCCATCCCTTGCCTTTATCATGGTGTCATGAATGTACCTGGCAGCTCCCATATCCAGCCCTCTGGTGGGATGAACTGCCACCAAAAGTTCCGGCTTGCTTTCCATTTCCCTTGCCAGTATGATTTTCTGCTGGTTTCCTCCTGATAAATTACGAACTTCCTGTTCAATGGAAGAACAACGGATATCATTTTTTTCCTGCATATTTAAGGCAAAGGCGGTGATGGCCTTTCTCTTCAAAAAAGCGCCTCTTCCATAAGAAAATCTTTTTTCTTCCGTGGATTTTAAGACCAGATTTTCCCGGACAGTCATATTTCCGATAAGTCCCATTTTATTCCGGTCTTCCGGCACATGGGAAACGTGGGAAAGGATGAATCCGCTGGGGGCAAAATGGGATATGCGGCTGGTCTTTAGGGACAGGGTACCGCTGTCCGGAGAAATAACTCCCGAGGCCAGCTGTGCAAGCTGAGACTGGCCGTTTCCGTCCACTCCTGCAATTCCCAGGATTTCTCCTTTTCCGACTGTAAGGCTTACGTCATTTAAGCCGCTGTGTCGATGTTCCTTCTGATAGTCTGCGTGATCCAGGCGAAGGACCTCTTCTCCCGGTGAGGTGACTTTTTTATAATGACTGGGAGCCATTTCCCTGCCGATCATCAGGCTTGCAAGCTCTGCACCGTCGGTTTTGTCCTTATCCAAGGTGGCGATGGTCTCCCCTGCCCGTAAAATAGTGATGCGGTCACTGATGGCAAGGACCTCCCGCATTTTATGGGAAATAAAGATAACAGATTTGTTTTCGCCTGTCAGTTTGCGGATAATGGCAAACAGCCCTTCTGTCTCCTGGTCAGTCAAAGCCGCAGTGGGTTCATCTAATATGAGAAGCTCTGCCCCTCGGTATAGGGCTTTTAAAATTTCCACCCTCTGCTGGGCACCTACGGAAATATCTGTAATCAGCCTGTCCAGTTCCACATCCAGGCCGTATTTCTGGGAGAGATCCAGAATCTCTTTTTTAAGCTGTTCCTTTTTTATAAAAACAGAAGAATCTTTTTTAAGACCCAGAATAATGTTTTCAAATACAGTCATAGCCTCTACCAGCATAAAATGCTGATGGACCATGCCGATTCCCAGGCGGACAGCATTTTTGGGTGATTCAATTCTGACATTTTCTCCATGAAGAAAGATCTGTCCGCTTGTGGGCTGGTATAAGCCGATGAGAATGTTCATCAGGGTGCTTTTTCCCGCGCCGTTTTCCCCTAAAAGGGTATGCACTTCCCCTTCCAGTATGGAAAGATTGACATTCTGGTTTGCATACATATCGCCAAAGCACTTAGTAATGTGTTCCATTTTAAGCAGTTCTTTCATAAAATTCTCCCATCTTTCAAATGCCTTGTTGAAATTTCTTTGTATTATACGAAAGGGGGAAGGGGGTGTCAAACCGTAAACCGAAAGAGTTGAGAATGTTAGGTGAGGGCCTTGTATTGCAGGTAAAAAACATTCTAAATGCAGAAAAAATGATAAAATAATAAAGTCTGTCAACAGGTCTGTAATAAATGTGATACTCATTATAATTGTATATTTTAATTGTTGCCAGTAAGGGAGGGGATTTCCGGAGGAATGGGAAGTGATGAGAAGAAAATAATAAAACCTCCAAACTGATGTAAGAATTACTCAGTCAGGAGGTATTATTATGATAAGGAAAATATCACACCTAAAAAGAGGCGGTGAGAAATTTCAGGTTTCTATTATTCGGTTGTTATTTTGAAGTTATACGATTAATTAATTTTGTGATTTCCACGAAAACCAAAGGCAGTAAGGAAAGTCCTAAAGAAATGCCCAGTTCAGCAGAGGTAAGTGTTGTCAGACTAAAAAAGCTGCGCAAAGCAGGCGTCACCATAATGAAGGTGAGAATTATCCCGGAGGCCGCCATTGTGCCAAACAACGCTTTATTGTGAGTATTTCCTGCTACAAATATAGAATCTGTATTAGAACGCTGGTTCAGCGCATGCAGCATCTGTGATACCGCCAAGACAAGGAAAGCCATTGTCATACCTACAGCATGGCTGTCTGTGCTGAGGCCAAACTGATAAGCAGAAATAGTAGCGATAGTAATAAATATACCATGAAGAATGACACGGATCACTAATCCGCGTTCAAACAAGGTTCCTGATTTAACAGGCTTATGCTTCATAATATTCTTGCTTGCAGGATCTACTCCCAAAGCAATAGCCGGAAGAGAGTCTGTCACCAGATTAATCAGCAATATATGAACGGCCAGAATCGGTGCATCCCAGTTCAGCAGGGTAGCGATAAATAAAGTAAGAATTTCAGCAATGTTACCTGCCAGGAGGAATTGGATTACCTTCTGGATATTTCGGTAAATACGCCTTCCTTCCCGGATTGCATACTCAATTGTAGTAAAGTTATCGTCAAGCAGAAGCATATCCGATGCATCCTTTGCAACATCGGTTCCGCTTCTGCCCATAGCAACACCAATATCTGCCGCTTTCAGGGCAGGGGCATCGTTTACACCGTCGCCTGTCATTGCGGTTATTTCACCGGTGCGCTGAAGGGATTCAATAATACGAAGCTTATCACTTGGGGTGACACGGGCAAAGACAGTGGTGGTTCTGATTGATTGATCCAGCTCAGCCTCCGTCATTTGATGCAATTCATCTCCTGACACGACAGTGTTGCCTTCGCGGAATATACTTAACTGCTGTGCGATTGCCACTGCTGTTACCTTGTGGTCGCCGGTGATCATAATAGTACGGATACCGGCATTTCGGCAGGTTTCAACAGCCCGTATTACTTCCTTGCGGGGAGGGTCAATCATACCGATAGCACCGAGGAATGTAAGGTCATATTCCAGGTTGGTATCGTCCTCCTGTGGGACTTCAGACAGAAGCCGTTTTGCAAAGCCCAGGACACGCAGAGCCTCCGCGGACATTTTAAGACACAGCTCCCGTACTTCCTTACGGTCTTTCTCCGTAATCTGGCGAACTCCTTTTGAAGTCAATATATGTGTACAAAGAGGAAGCATTTCATCCACAGCACCCTTGGTGTAGGCAGTGAATCCTTCTTTCATCTCATGGACCGTGGTCATACGCTTGCGGTCAGAGTCAAAGGGCTGTTCAAACAACCTGGGATGTTCTTCTTCTAATTGTTCCTGATTTAATCCAAAAGCATCTGTTAAAAAGATCAATGCACCTTCCGTAGGATCGCCCAGAATCTCTCCGGGACGGTCAGGGTCAAGGCTTGCATTATTACATAGGGCAGCTGCATAAACCATTTCCTGATATACAGCATGTTTTTCAGAAGCTTCTTCAATCTTAGTTGGATTACCTTTCTCAAAGTCACCGTTCATTGCTACCTTGGTTACGGTCATCCGGTTTTGTGTTAATGTGCCGGTTTTGTCGCAGCATATAACGGTAGCCCCGCCCAGGGTTTCAACAGCAGGCAGCTTACGTACCAACGCATTTTTTTGTGCCATACGCTGTACACCAAGTGCCATTACAATGGTTGCGGTTGCAGGTAAGCCTTCTGGAATAACGGATATTGCCAGTGAAATAGCTGTCATAAGCAGTGGAATCCAAGGTCTGCCATATAAGGAACCGATGACAAAAATTACAATACAAACGAATAATCCAAAAATACTCAGTATTTTTCCTACAGAATTGAGCTTTCGCTTTAGAGGCGTGTCATATTCATCCTGCAAATCCAGCAAGTGTGCAATTTGACCCACTTCTGTACTCATTCCGGTTTCTACAACAATACCGGTTCCGTTACCATACATGACCATAGAGGAGCTGTATGCCATGTTGGCACGATCTCCTAAAGAAGTATCCTCAGCAAATAAGGTATCATCATCTTTTTCTACCGGAACAGACTCTCCAGTTAAGGAGGCCTCCTGAATCTTCAAGTTATTGGTACTGATCAGCCGGATATCAGCAGGTACAATGCTTCCATCCTCCAGATAAACGATATCACCTGTTACAAGTTCATTTGCAGGAATCTGACTTTCTTCTCCATTCCGCAGCACCCGTGCTGTAGGTGCCCCCATGTTTTTCAAAGCCTCCAGGGCATTAGCGGCTTTCTTCTCCTGAATAATACTTACCGTTGCATTCAGTGCAACAATGACAATAATTACAATTGCTTCTGTCCATTCCTTAAGAACTGCAGAAAGTCCTGCCGCACCAATGAGAATTAAAATCATCACATCAGTAAGCTGCTCTTTCAGCATAACCAGAACACTTTTTTGATTGTTCTGGCGAAGTTCATTGTACCCGTTTTTCTGCAGTCTTTTTGCTGCCTCAGCATCGCTTAGTCCATCGTCTGTAGTGTGCAGGACTGTATGTACGTCCTCCACCGATTTTGCGTGCCAAGGCTGTCGCAAGTGGTCATCCATTTGTTTTAAAACTCCTTTTCATTTTTTTATTTTAAGTCAGAACAATATAAAAAGGCATACTTTGTCATATGAAATGCAAAGTATACCCTTGTATTATTCTGAATCTTATCCAATTTATACAATATTGATTATAATTTTCGCTGCTACTATCACTGTCATCCATTGATGAGACTATCTCCTATAATTGCTTTAAATATTTTAAGATACATAATAGTATAAACTCATCGGTTTGTCAAGATTTAAATTACTTATACTAGGAAATTCAAAAAACCACAAAGGTTAAAAATCAGATTCCCATCTGTATTTCTCATAATATATCAAAATGGTTTTAACAAATATAATAGAATTTGCCCTTGCTGTGGTTTGAAGACTTTTCTGCTTTTAAAGAATTGTCATGCCCAGCTCGGTGATCTCACATCCTCCTCTGGTACGGTTTACCTGGATCAGCCCTTCTTCAGAAAGCTCTTTTAGAATGCCCCGCAGCCTTCCGTCACTTAAATAACAGCCCTGTTTTTCTAAAACTTCCCTTATGGCGCTTCGTCCAATGCGGGGAGAAGAGGAAACGACGGACAGAATTGAATGTCTGACAGCACTTTGCTCATCTAATGGCTTTTTGAACTCCTTCTTAATATAAGCAGGAAGATTAGAAAGAATAAGAGGATGGGCACTGTAGCTGGTTAAAAAAAAGCGAATTAAGTTTCTCAGCTCCTGTATGTTTCCGGGATAGTCATAACTGAGCAAAAATTCCATCAGGTTAGGGGAAATGATATCCTTTAAAAGGAGGTTGGGAGAGTGAATGAAGTTCTGGAAAAAGTAATCCATTAATAAAGGAATATCATCTTTCCGCTCCCGGAGAGGCAGGGTATCCAGGGAAACCGTATTTAAATAAAAGAACAGTTCATTCCGGAAGCTTCCTTTTAATACATCTTCATAAAGATCATGTCCGCAAATGGTTATGATTCTCAAGCCTGAAAGAGGAGAAAAACCGTTTTCATATTCCTCTGCCTGAAGGATGTCAAGGAGCAAGTCCTGCATGTCTAAGGAAAGATGTTCTGCTCTGTCAATGACCAGAGTTCCCCCTTTTATTGAACTGAGAAAAGCTTTGAGCTGACAGGAGGGACTTTCCATTCCCTGCACCAGGGAAAACGAATGGAGAAATGCAAGGGGATACTGTCTCCGGTTAGAGGCTTTGTGGATAGCCAGGGCGATGGTTTTCCTCTGAGTCCCTGTTTCCCCCTGAATCAGAACCGGAAAATCATAGAGAGCCAGACGTCTGGCATATTCCAGGGTAGCTTTTACCTGGAGAGAGGAAGTAATAATGCGGGAAAATCCGTAAGAAGAGGGCCCAGGGGCTTCTGGTTCGTGTTCCATGATCTCCGTGTCTGATTCCTCTTCCTTAGAGACTGGAAGTGTCTTTTTGCTGGTGATCAGACAAAGGGGGGCGTGGTTTGGAAGAGAAATATCCAGGCTGCTTAATTCTAGAGGCTCTCCATTTTTATTTTCTGCCCTGTAATCTGCATTCCGGAAGAAATCCAAGGATTTGTAAGGGGAGGGAAGAAAAAAGGAAAGCTTCCTGTCTTTTGAATCTGTCTCTGGAATCCCCAGGTCTATAAAAAACTGTCTGTTCATGGTGCTGATCTTCCCATCCCGTCCCACCAGGCAGATACCAATAGGCAGGTTTTGGAATACTGTCTGAAGAAGCTGGCTGGAATGAACGTAATTGCTGTAATAGGTTCCGGTAAGCTTGGAAATCTGTAAAATACGGTTAATATACCCCTGGGTGATCTGATTGGACAGGTTGGAAGGAAGGTGAAAAAGGTAACACAGCTCATTAATGGTAGATATATCAATAATCCGGTTTCCTATATTAATAACATTTTTTATATGCTCCGGAACCAGCTGAGGCTCTCCTAAAGTAATGGCGTACTGAATGGATTTATCAATTTCCTGAAAACCGGGATAACAGGGAAGAAAGTGATACTGGGTAATTCCCGCTTCTTTAAGCTGTTCCATCAAAGGAGGAATGGATTCGTAAGCATCATTGACAAGGTAAACCCGTTCATTGGGTGGAATCTGTATGATCTGGTCTAAAAACGCATGATTAAAGGTACGAGAACAGACCAATTGAGTTATTTCCTCCGAAATTGGAAAAGGAAAAAGGGACTGTACCTTTTCGCTGGAAAACAAAATGCACTGATAGCCGGCAATATGAGAAGGAGTACGGACCTGGAACAAATCTATGGTATCAAAGGAGATGTGCTTTCCTAAGACAGAATGAAGATATGCCTGGAATTCCGCACGTATGGCAGGATTTATAGCTACAATCAGAACATGGTTTGATGGTGGGTTTGACATGATTTGCACCTCCGGACAATATATTAGGTATATTATATCAATAAAGCTACATCAAAACAACTAAATAGCTTCATAATATTAAGTCTTAGGAAAAAGAACCAGTCCAAGAAGGCATTTTATTTGACAAACACAAGGTATTATGTATAAAATGCCTTTAAGCGAGGAGGCTTACCAACTTGGGGCATACCCTGCTTTTTTTGTATATGCCAGAGAATAGAGGAGGAGAAATCATGAAAAAGAAAAGATTTAAACTGTGGACAGCGGCAGTGCTTGCCGGAGCCATGACGGTTCTTACAGCCTGCGGTTCTTCATCAGGAACCCAGCAGACCACCGGAGGAGAAACTACCAAGGCAGCGGAAACCACAGTGGCAGAAGGAGAGTCCGTTTCACAGGATACAGACGTGACCGCTGCAATCCAGGTGGATATTACGACCATGGATCCCATGGATACCAGTGATACCCTTTCCGGCGGAATCCAGCGTATGGTTATGGATGGGCTTTTTGGTTTTGACGATGAGATGAAGATTTATCCCATGCTTGCCACAGACTATGAAGCAAATGAGAATGCAACAGAATTTACCATTACTTTAAGAGAAGGGATTTCCTTTACAGACGGAACCCCCTGGAACGCTGATTCAGCCATTGCCAACTTTACCAAGTGGGGTGACAAAACTCTTGGATTAAAGCGTACCACTCTTTTAAGCAATGTTTTAGACCATGTAGATAAGGTTGATGATTATACCATTAAGGTAAGCCTGACAGAGCCTTTCGGCGCATTTATCAGCACGCTTGCCCACCCGGCATGTGTGATTATGAGCCCTAAGCAGATCGAGGCAGGCCCTGCCGTATGTGCAGCATCACCAGTAGGAACAGGACAGTATAAGTTTGTAGAATGGGTTGCAGGGGATCATGTGGCTCTGGAGCTGAACAAGGACTGGTGGGGTTATGATGCCGAAATCAGCGGCGGAACCGCTCTGGCAGATAAAGATGCAGGCTTTAAAACCATTACCTTTAAGCCTGTTGCAGAAAATGCAACCCGTGTGGCTATGCTTCAGTCCGGTGATGCTCAGATCTTATGGCCTACACCTACTGAGAGCGTAGACGTGTTAAAGGCAGATCCCAATGTATCTACCTTCGATACACCTGGAATCACCGTATGGTACTTTATGATGAACAACCAGAAAGCGCCCTTTAATGATGTAAGAGTACGTCAGGCAGTGAGCTATGCTATTAATAAAGAAGCTTATGTGCAGGTAGTTATGAACGGACAGGGATTCCCTGCCACTTCAATCACTGGTCCTGCAGTACAGTATTATAAGGCAAATGATCCATATCCATATGATCCTGCAAAGGCAAAGGAACTGCTTGCAGAGGCCGGATATCCTGATGGATTTACAACTACTCTTATGTATAACACCACGTCCATGAGACAGAAGATGGCAGAGTTTTACAAGCAGCAGCTTGCAGAGGTAGGCATTACCCTGGAACTGAACAGTATGGAAAATGCAGTTTTAAATGAGAAGGTACAGGGAGCTACCGTTCCAGGTTCAGAAGCAGAAGTAGAGTGCTTCATTTCCGGCTGGTCAACTTCCACCGGCGATGCAGACTGGGGAATACGTCCTCTGGTTGCCAAGGAGTCTCAGCCGCCTTTAAGCTACAATATTTCTTATTATGAGAATGAAGAAGTGGAGGCAGGAATAAAGGCCGGACTTCAGAGTGCTGATGATGCAATACGTAAGGAAGCATATGCAAAGGTTCAGGATATTCTTTGGGAAGATGTTCCTATGGTATTTGTCGCCAGCGACTTAAACCTTTGGGCTACAGGCAACAAGATCACTGGCGTAAGACTTTATCCAGATGGTGCTGTTAATATGAAGAATGCAAAGATGTCCAAGTAATTTGGCATAGAATAATTGATTAGCGGGGGTGTCCTGTTACCAGGGCACCTTTGCCATCTTATCCATGAAGTATAGGAGATGAAAAAGGATGCTGAGATATACACTCCGGCGTGTGCTGGGAACGATCCCCACGCTGATTATTGTAATTACCTTTGTTTTTTTCTTTGTCAGAATGATTCCCGGAGATCCTGCCAGAATGGTGGCGGGAGAACAGGCCACTCAGCAGGATGTGGAGGCTGTCCGGGTACAGCTCGGACTTGACAAACCGGTCCCTGTTCAGTATGCCCGCTATATCGGGGGACTTTTAAAAGGAGATTTAGGAAATTCCTTAAGAACCAAACGTCCTGTTGCAACGGAAATTGCCGCCAGATACCGCAATACCCTTGCTCTTACAGGGCTGACTCTTCTTTGGAGCACTATTGCAGGCGTCTGTTTTGGTGTCTGGTCCGGAAAGAACAGGGGAAAATGGCAGGATTATACGGGAATGACCGTAGCAGTTTCGGGAATATCCCTGCCGCCCTTCTGGGTGGGATTTCTTCTCATCATGCTGTTTGCTGTTAAGCTTCGATGGCTCCCCACAACAGGAGCGGGAAGCTTTAAGAATCTGATTCTTCCTTCCATAACCCTGGGACTGAGCATTGCTGCCATTATTGCAAGGTTTACCAGGTCTTCTATCATAGAAGTTCTGAAAGAGGATTATATCCGAACTGCCAGGGCCAAGGGGTTAAAGGAAAAGGCTGTCACCTGGAGACATGCTTTTCGGAATGCCATGATTTCCGTGGTAACAGTGGTCGGACTTCAGTTCGGTTATCTTTTGGGAGGCTCTGTTGTTACGGAGGCTGTATTTGCCTATCCGGGCCTTGGTTCTCTTCTTATTGAGTCTGTCAATTACCGGGATTATCCGGCCATTCAGTCTCTGATTCTTATTTTTTCACTGCAGTTCATTATTATTAATCTGGTTGTAGATATCCTTTATGCGGTTCTCAATCCGGAAATTAAACTTGGTTAAGGGAGGTTCACCAATATGGCTGAAAAAATTGAAGCTAAAGAAAAATCAGATATTAAAACTCCCGTATCTGAGATGATACGAAAGTTTAAGAAGCAGAAGAATGCGGTTATAGCTCTGGGCTTTGTGCTGTTTTTGGTTTTCCTGGGGATATTTGGGCCAATGCTGGCACCCTATGGAATCAATGAATACGATTATTCTTCTATCTTGAAGGGTCCAAGTTCCGCTCACTGGTTTGGAACCGATGAATTCGGAAGAGATCTGTTTTCAAGAATTCTTCACGGCACCAGGATTTCTCTTTCCATCGGACTTATGGCGGTTACGGCGGGCGCAATCTGCGGCACACTTATGGGCTTAATCGGGGGTTATTACGGCGGGATAATCGACTCTGTCATTATGAGAATCTGCGATACTTTGTTTGCATTCCCCGGAATTATTCTGGCTATTGCCATTGTGGCAATTTTAGGTACAGGCCTTTATAATGTGGTAATTGCGGTGGCAGTCTTCTCCACTCCTACCTTTGCAAGGCTTGTAAGGGGACGGACTCTTGCACTGAAAAATGCGGTGTTTGTTCAGGCAGCCAGAAACTTAGGTGCCTCTGATGCCAGAATTTTATTCCGTCACATTCTTCCTGGAGCGGTTCCTGACATCATTGTACAGTATACCATGTCTATCGGTACTTCCATTCTGACTGCTTCCAGCTTAAGCTTTTTGGGAATGGGCGCCCAGCCTCCCACACCGGAATGGGGACTTCTCCTGTCCAACGGGCGTACCTATATGATGACTACGGTTCATACCACTCTGTTTCCCGGCCTTGCCATCTTCCTTACGGTTCTGAGCTTTAATATTCTCGGAGACGGTCTCAGGGATGCGCTGGACCCTAAATTGACGGATTAATGAGGAGGCGCAAATAAATGGAAACAAAGAAAAATATACTGGAAATAAAAAACCTTCATACCTATTTTTATACCGACGGCGGTGTAATCAAATCTGTAGACGGAGTAGACATTGAACTGAAGGAAGGTGCCACTCTGGGTATTGTAGGGGAATCAGGAAGCGGAAAAAGTGTTACCGCCCTTTCTGTTATGAGTCTTTTGATGGGTACCAGAGGAAAGGTAGCCGAAGGAGAAATTCTTCTGGACGGAAAAGATGTGGTCCGGATTGGGGAAGAAGAAAAGAGAAAGCTGAGAGGCGGAAAGATTTCCATGATATTCCAGGAGCCTATGACCAGCTTAAATCCCGTTATGAAGATTGGAAGACAGCTGACAGAGTGTGTACTCCAGCATGAGAATATTTCCAAGGAAGAAGCTTATAAGAAGGCAGAAGATATGCTGCGGATGACTGGCGTTCCAAGAGTGGAGCGGATGATGAGAGAATATCCCTTCCAGCTTTCCGGAGGACAGCGCCAGAGGGTTATGATTGCCATGGCTTTAGTCTGTAAGCCGGAGGTACTCATTGCAGACGAGCCTACTACTGCTCTTGACGTGACCATTCAGGCCCAGATTCTGGATTTAATGAATAACTTAAAAAAAGAGACAGGAACTTCTATATTATTTATCACTCATGATTTAGGCGTGGTGGCTGAAACCTGTGATGAGGTAGTGGTTATGTACTGCGGCCGGGTAGTGGAAAAAGGTGATGTAAAGTCTATATTTGCAAATCCCTCTCATCCTTATACAAAAGGCCTCCTGGCCTCCATCCCAAAGCTTGGTGTCCAGGCAGATCAACTGGAATCCATTCCCGGCAGTGTGCCTAATCCCAAATACATGCCAAAAGGGTGTAAATTTGCACCCCGGTGCGCTCATGCATTTGACCAGTGCAGCAGTCAGGAGCCAGGCTTCTTTGTGGTGGAGGACGGCCATGTAAGCCGCTGCTGGCTTTGTGAAAAGAAAGGCGGTGAAGAATAATGGCAGAGCATTTATTGACAGTGAAAGACATGAAGGTGTATTATTCCGTAACCGGTTCCGCATTTGGAAAGCGAGAGTATGTGAAGGCGGTGGATGGCGTTTCCTTTGAGGTGAAAAAAGGAGAGGTATTTGGAATCGTAGGTGAGTCAGGATGCGGAAAATCCACCTTGGGAAGGGGAATCTGCAAGCTGGAGGAGCCTACTTCCGGTGAAATTCTTCTGGACGGCGAGGAAATCTCCCGTTATAACAGCAAGCAGATGCGTCCTGTCCGCAAAACGGTTCAAATGGTATTTCAGGACCCTTATGCTTCATTAAATCCCAGGATGTCTGTATTTGATATTATTGCAGAGCCTATTATTATTCACGGACTTACAAAAACCAGGGAAGAGCTGGAGAAAAAGGTCTTAGGACTTCTTCGTAAGGTGGGGCTTGATGATTACCATGCTAACCGGTATCCCCATGAATTTTCAGGCGGCCAGCGTCAGCGCATCGGCATTGCCAGAGCATTGGCAGTAGAACCCAAATTGATTATTGCGGATGAGCCGGTCTCAGCACTTGATGTATCTATTCAGGCTCAGGTACTAAACCTGCTAAATGACTTAAAAAAGGAATTTTCCCTCACCTATATTTTTGTGGCTCATGATTTAAGTGTTGTAGAGCACATCAGCGACCGGGTGGGAGTTATGTATCTTGGGAATTTCGTAGAAGTGGGAGATAAGGAATCCCTTTATAAAAACCCTCTTCACCCTTATACTCAGGCTCTGCTTTCTGCAGTTCCCATTCCTGACCCTGAGGTTAAACGGGAACGGGTGATTCTGGAAGGAACGATTCCTTCTGCTTTAAATCCGCCTCCAGGCTGTAAATTCCACACACGCTGTCCTAAATGTATGGATATCTGCAGTGTGAAGGAACCGGAGCGGTACCAGGTGGATAAAGAGCACTATGTTTACTGTCATTTGTATGATGATAAGATCCCTTCAACGGGATTTTGATGGAATATAGAACGTGAAAAAGAGGAGAATGTTATGAATATTGAAATGTTGGGCCGGATATCAGATGCTTTTGGCCCCAGCGGTTTTGAAGAAGATGTAGTACGGACAGCAGCCGGATATCTGAGCCGGTATCAGGTGGAGCATGATGCCATGCACAATCTCTATGCCAGGATGCCGGGAGCTGATGAAAAAAAACCTGTCATTCAGTTAGATGCCCATCTGGATGAATGCGGTTTTATGGTACAGTGCATTCATAATAATGGCTGTCTGGGACTTCTTATGCTGGGGGGATTTCACCTCACCAATATTCCTGCCCACACGGTCCGGATCAAGACCAGGTCAGGAAAGCTTGTAAAGGGGATCATTACTTCAAAGCCGGTGCATTTCATGAATGATAAAGAGCGTGGTTCCCAAAACCTGGATATCGAGAGCATTTATGTAGATGTGGGAGCTACCAGCCGGAAAGAGGCGGAGGAAGACTTCGGTATTTCCATCGGAGACCCAATGGTTCCTGATGTTTCTTTTGAATATGATAAAGAGCATGGGATTTGCTTTGGTAAGGCATTTGACAACCGGGCAGGCTGCGCCTGCATTATTGACACCATGGACAGGCTTTTTGATGAAAAGGATAAGCTGGCGGTCAACGTAGTGGGAGCCTTTGCTGCCCAGGAGGAAGTGGGGATGAGAGGGGCTACAGTCACAAGTCAGATCATTAAGCCTGACCTTGCTATTGTGTTTGAAGGCTCTCCTTCTGACGACTTTTTCTTCGATGCAGGAATTGCACAGGGCAGGATGAAGGGCGGAGTACAGATTAGACGCATGGATAACAGTTATATTTCTAATCCTGTTTTTATTGAATATGCCATGGAAACAGCTAAAAAGTTTGGTATCAGGTATCAGGAGGCAGTCAGAAGGGGCGGAAGCACCAATGCAGGAAAGATCAGCCTTACTGGAAAAGCTGTTCCTGTCCTGGTTCTTGGAGTGCCCTCCAGATATGTTCATACACATTATAATTTCTGTGCAAAAGAGGATTTGGAGGCTGCAACCCAGCTGGCTGCCCAGGTGATTAAAGGGCTTGACAGCCAGGTAATACGCCACATCTGCCGTCAGGATATTCTTTAGGCAGACTGCAGGAAAATATGAGAGGTGACATCATGAGAAAGCCGGTCATTGGTATCTTGGGTAATACATTTATGACGGAAGTGGGCATGTTCAACAGCATAGAACGGGCCTTTGTAAACAGCGATTATATTGAATCAATCCAGAGAAACGGCGGAATTCCGGTGATGATACCGGCCTTTTCTGTTTCAGAAGATCCTGAGGATGCCTTGTCTTTTTGCAGCGGAATTCTGATTCCTGGAGGCGAGGATATTCAGCCGTGGTATTACGGAGAGGAACCTCTGCCTGAGATTGGAGAGATTCGTCCGGAAATAGATGAGGCGTATTGGAAAGCCGGGCAGTACGCCCTGGAGAAAAGGATTCCTATGCTTGGAATCTGTAAAGGGCATCAGTTTCTGAATGTACTTATGGGAGGAAGCCTGTACCAGGATTTGTCTCTGAGGGAGCAAGAGAGCATTCAGCATTTGCAGAAAAGGAACAGAAGTTATGTAACTCATAAGGTGGAAATTGTGGAGGGAACCAGACTGGCAGATGTACTGGGTTCTGGAAGCTGTCAAACTAACTCCATGCATCATCAGGCTGTAAAAGAGCTGGGAAAGGGACTTAAGGTTTCTGCCTATGCATCTGATGGCGTGATTGAGGCTTTGGAGGATGAGGAAGGATTGATTACGGGGATCCAATGGCATCCGGAAAACCTGATTAATTCGGCTCCTGTTATGAATAAATTGTTTGCAGATTTTGTGAACCGGTGCAGTGATGAAAGACTGAAATAAAGAGGGAATTTGGAAAATGCAGGAGGTGAAAACTTTTTAAACCCTCTTGCATTTTTTGAAATCATATGCTATAATTTTTGTGTTCTCAGAAATGAGAAAAGGAAATATTAGTTATGCGCGAGTGGCTCAGTTGGTGGAGTACGACCTTGCCAAGGTCGGGGTCGCGGGTTCGAGTCCCGTCTCGCGCTCTTATTAATAGGTAGCCGGAACCTTGATTTTATAAGGGTTTCCGGCTGTTTTTTGTTATATAGAAATGTCTTTTTTGGGGTAGACTGGGGTAGACATTAGGCCGCTAAAACTTTTTCCGTATAGGAATCAGAAGTCACCTTGATGATGCCTCTTACCTCTTTGGGAAGATAAATTATACAGTCCCGGGCAGAAAATTTTGTATGCTCAACGGCTTCCAATCTGGCAGAATTCCATGATCCGTATGAGTGTTAATTGATAAGACTAACAATGGTTTTTTCGGAGAAGGAGTTATTTTAATGAAGATTTTAGTCGCTCAATTAATTCCGGAAAGGAAGGAATTGTTAGGGCTGGGATTCGGTCCATTATCCCGGCATATATCTGGATGCCTTACTTTTTGCTGTTTGGGGCATTTTCTAGTTTTAATACAGTAGAAGAATGGTATGAAGACTTAACGCCTTACATATACGTACTGGAGACAGAGCTATCTACGGGCCTACTATGCTTAGGCGGTGGACGGCTCTGAATTGTTTTCAGCTTATTTCCAATTCTGATGCCCACTCCAATCAAATCTGGTACAGGAGGCTAACAATATGAAGCTGTCCTACTAGGGGCTGTATGAAGCGATCCAAAAGGGCATGGGACTTGCTGGAACCATTGGGAGGGCGTGAAAATACAGATAAAAAAGACGGTGTAAAGCGTGTACTGGATAAATTAGATGAAATCTATGGGGTAACAAAGGAGGGATTTTACCATGGAAAGCCTATCGCCTGCCAATCTTTTACATTGAACAGATGATATCCAAAAAGCTTCTATTAATGTTAAAATAGAAAACAACTTAGCTTTAATAGATTTAGCATGAAACGTCAAGATATTTAACGAAAAACATGTAAAAATGAAACGGTAAAATACGTTGGTTTTTCTTTCATTTACTAAAAAATGAAAGGAAGTGTAAAATGGAATATTTATTGATTCTGGATACTACAAAAAATCCAAATAAGAAGAATGGGGTTCATACCTCCGTTTGTTCAAACAGACCAACCAGCTTTTATATGAGTTTAGGAGATTGGGATAATGAAGAACAGGCAATTATACATGCAAAGAGAAGGGGGTATACAAAAGCAGAAAGCTGTGCCAAATGTTGTTGATATATGAAGGAATAATAAACGCATATTGCAAGGGATAATCAGAAGTTGTATAATTATAGCTATTATAATATTCTTATTGAAAATACAATAAAGAAGAAGGTACGCAAATGATTGCTCATATTGATCCTAATAATATGCAGAATGAGCAGACTGTAATCAAACATCTAAAAGGAACCGCCCGGGTTGCAAAAAGTCTGGGCATTCCATTAGACATCGGATGTCTTGCATATATTACCGGCTTGTATCATGATCTGGGAAAATTCAGAAAGGAATTTGAAAATTACATTCGATCTGCTGTATCTGGCAGCATAAAAAAGGGAAGTACTACAGTCAATCACAGTTCTGCCGGAGCTATATATATTTATCAAAGATACTATAAGGGAAGTCCGACAGAAAAGCTGACGGCTCAATTGATTTGTGAAGCAATTCTTTCCCATCATGGACTGAATGACTGTATGTCTGTAAAAGGGGAGGACTGCTTCCGTAAAAGAGTGGAAAATCTGGAAGATCTGGATTACGAGGAAGTTATTGACAATCTGCAGAGCAGTGAAGTCTGCCAGGATGATACGGATGAAATCTTTAAAAAAGCAGTAGAGGAAGTATCCGTCTTGGAAATATCTGTTTTGAAGTATGCCCTTAGCAAAGAATTTACCAAAGGACTTCTATACCGTATGCTGTTGTCCATATTAATTGATGCAGACCGTTTGGATACGGCCGTTTTCTGTGGTGACCGAAACCCGGAAGACCTTAATGCAGGAGTAGAAACAGATTGGGAAGTTCCGGCTCTTAATCTGGAAAAGGAATTAAACAATTTTCCTAAAAAAGATGGGATATCTGCTCTTCGCAGAAAGATTGCAGATGAATGTCTGGCCTTTGCAGATAATCCTTCGGGCATATATCGTCTGGCAGTTCCAACTGGAGGTGCAAAGACTCTTAGCAGTATGCGGTATGCCATCAACCATGCCAGGAAGTACAAGAAAAAACACATTTTTTACATAGGGCCCTATTTAAGCATTTTGGAGCAGAACAGTCAGGTATTCCGGGACGCATTGGGAGAAGAGTCCATGATTTTGGAACATCATTCCAATGTAATAATGGAAGATGAGAAAGAAGAAAGTTATGGCAGTTCCTATCACCACCTCACAGAAAATTGGGACAGCCCCATTGTGATTACCACCTTTGTCCAGTTTTTAAATACCTTGTTTGCTGGAAAGACAAGTTCTGTAAGAAGGTTTCACAATTTGACAGATTCCGTAATCCTGATTGATGAGATACAATCCTTACCCATTACTATGCTCCGGATGTTTAACTTGACCATGAATTATCTTTCTCACCTCTGCCATACCACGGTTTTGCTCTGTTCAGCAACCCAGCCGGTTTTGGATCAGATACCAGCCCCCATTCATCTGTCAGAACCCCCGGATTTGATTTCTGATGTAGATGCCCTTTATAAACAATTAAAACGGGTCAGGATTGAGGAGAAAAGCGGAATCATGTCCACGGACCGGCTTTGTGGCTTTGTAAAAGAACAGCTTGTAAACCACAGGGACATGCTGGTTATCTTAAATACAAAAAAGGCAGTAGAAAGTCTCTATCGTGAGTTGAAATCAGCATTAGAAGAATCAGGAGACCCCATAACACTGGTCCATCTAAGTACCAGCATGTGCCCGGAGCACCGTCTATCCTCCATCAATCAGATCAAAAATAGAAAACAGGGAAAGCGGCTGGTCTGCATCAGTACTTCCCTGATTGAAGCAGGAGTGGATTTGTCTTTTTCCAGTGTAATACGTTCCTATGCAGGTCTGGACAGTATTGCACAGGCAGCAGGCAGATGTAATCGCAATGGAGAAGAGGGAGAAGGAGTGGTATTCCTTGTTCGTTATGAAGCAGAGCGTCTTGGTCATATGGAACAGATTCGGAAAGGAGCTGCTTGCTGTCAGGGAATTGTGGAACGATTTCAACAGGATGGAGACCAATTTTACAACGATCTTTTATCCAGACCAGCACTTCAGGCGTATTACCAGAACTACTATTATGATCCAGACCAGCAAATGGAAATGACTTATCCCATGAAAAAGGACAATACCAATATGGTAGATCTTTTAAGCGGCAACCGAATGGGGAAAAAGGCATATGGAGAAAAATATGACAAGGCAAAGAACCCGGATTTATCCATGTACCAGGCCTTTAAGACCGCTGGGGAAGCTTTTGAAGTAATAGAGAGAAATACGGTTGGGATTTTGGTTCCCTATGGAGAAGGGAAGAATATCATCAATCAATTAAACGGAGAACTTCCGGGGAAAGACCTGGTGTTGCTTATGAGAAAGGGACAGAGGTTTACCGTGAATTTTTACAGAGATAAAATACAGGAACTGACCAGGGCGGGAGCCATTGCATCTCTAAAGAATGGAAAGATTCTGGCATTAAAAGATGGCTTTTATGATCAGGCATTGGGCGTTGTATTAGACGGGAAAGAAGAATTTTTGTTGGTTTAGGAGGGATATGAGTTGAAAAAAGAAAACAGCATTGAATTTAAAGTTTACGGAAGAAGAGCACTATTTTCAGACCCTATAAATCGAATCGGAGGAGAAAAATTTTCTTATTCGATTCCCACTTATCAGGCATTAAAAGGAATTGCAGAAAGTATATACTGGAAGCCAACCTTTGTATGGGTGATTGACAAGGTAAGGGTGATGAAACCAATCCAGACAGAATCTGTTGGAATAAGACCCATTGAATATGGAGGAGGAAATACTCTGTCCTATTATACTTATTTAAGAAATGTGGAGTATCATGTAAAGGCCCATTTTGAATGGAATGAAAACCGCTCCAATCTACAGGAAGACAGAAATGAAAACAAGCATTTCTTTATAGCTAAAAGAATGCTGGAACGGGGCGGGAGAAGGGATGTTTTTCTTGGAACCAGGGAATGCCAGGCTTATGCAGAACCCTGCGAATTTGACGAGGGAAAAGGAGCATATGACGAGCTGGAGGAATGGGCAATGGGACCAATGTTTCATGGTATGACTTATCCAGACGATGCAGTAAGGGAAGAAGAAAAAGAAATGATGACTGCTCGTTTCTGGAATCCGGTTCTAAAAAAGGGCGTGGTGGAGTTTATTCGTCCTGAATACTGCAAGATTAGAAGGGAATTAAGAAGCATGATGGGAAAACAATTTGGTTCTGGAAATTTTTCTGGATTAGAGGAATTTCATGCTCTTTTTGAGAAAGAGGGGGTGAAGTAAGATGGGATATATGCAGGTCCTTAACGAAACTTATGAGAAATCCAGAAGTTTTATTGGAAAAAGGGATCAAAAGGGATTTGTGCTTCTCCCCATTGCCCATTCCACCCAGAATGCGCAGATTGAAGTTGTGTTGGGACTTTCAGGAGAATGGAAAGGTGCCAGAAAGGTGGAAAAGGCAGAAGCAGTGACCATTATCCCGGTAACCGAGGATTCCGGCAGCCGTTCCAGTGGAATCGCACCTCATCCTCTGTCTGATAAGTTATGTTATCTTGCCGGTGATTATGGGCTATATAGCAAGCGTAATAAGTCGGAAGAATTTTATGCAGCCTATCTGAAACAGTTAGAACAATGGGTGGATGCAGGTTGTCATGACTATGTAAAGGCCATTTATTCCTATGTAAAAAAGGGAAGTCTTATTAAGGATCTGATTGATACAGAAGTGTTACTTATCGATGAGTCAGAAAATCTCCGAGCTGATGTAAAAATAGAGGGGGTTGTCCAGGCAGATGCTTTTGTGCGTTTTTGCATTCAGAGTGCCGGGGTGAATGGGTTAGGAGAGGTGTGGAAAGAAACTGCTCTGTATGATGATTATGTGAATTATTATGTAAAGCATTTTGAAAAAATGGATCTGGATTATATCACAGGACAGAACATGGCGGTTTCTGAAAAACATCCGTCAAAGATCAGAAACAGCGGAGACAAAGCAAAGCTTATTTCCTCTAATGATTCTTTTGGATTTACCTACCGGGGACGTTTTTCTTCAAAGGAGGAGGCAGTAAGTGTGGGGTATATCCCCTCCCAGCAGGCCCACAATGTTCTGCGGTGGTTGATTCAACGTCAAGGGTACCGGAAATATGGCATGTGTGTGATTACCTGGAATCCAGAGCATGAGGAAGTTCCTGATTGGATGAGAGAAGACACCTTTGATCTTGCTTATGTCGGTCAGGAAGAGTTCCTGCCGGATTTAGGAGAAAATTATGCAAAGGGATTGAATCTTGCAGTCCGGGGAAGGTTTTCCCAGTTTGAAGATCCATCAAAGAGGATTGTGGTTCTGTCTTTGAAGGGAGCAACTCCAGGAAGACTTTCAGTTGCTTATTTCCAGCAAATGAAAGGGTCAGATTTCTTAGACAATCTGATATACTGGCATACCTCCTGCTGCTGGAAAATGACATATAAAAAGTCAGGTATATTAAAGAATTACACTATGGCTCCTGAGCCGGAAGATATTGTAAGAGCTGCTTATGGCACAGAGCGGAATGGTCTTTTGCATGTTGATGATGAATGGATGGAAGATGTACTTGAAAGGCTTATTCCCTGTATGGTAGAGAGGAAGGATATCCCTAAAGATATAGTAAAAGCAGCATTTCAGAATGCCTTAAGGCCCATGGCTTTCGGAAATTATAACCGTAAAAAAATAATGGATATTGCCTGTGCGTTAATTCAAAAAGATCACAAGGACAGATATAAAAATAAGAAGGGGGAGCATGACGAGATGAGTCTGGACCGAACACGAGATGAAAGAAGCTATTTGTATGGAAGACTGCTGGCGGTATACTACAAAATGGAGTATGACACCTTTACGGAAGAGGAAAAGGGGAAAAGAGAAACAAATGCAGATCGGTATCGGAGCATGATGGTGAAAGCACCGGAAAAGGCGGGGGTGATATTGGATGAAAAGATTCAGCCTTACCGGAAAAAGCTATCTCCAGGCAAGAAGAATTTTTATCAAAAAGAAATGCAGGAAATCAGCAATCTATTTGACTTGAATAAAAAGCGTACCAAAGGAAAGCTAAATGAGGAGTTTTTAATCGCCTATAATTGTCAGCTTAGTGAATTATGGAAATGTAAGGATACTTCTGAGAAAGAATAAATGGAGGACAAAGGTATGAGTGGATTTACAAACAAGATTGATTTTGCAGTGTTGGTAACGGTAAGGAAAGCAAACCCCAATGGAGATCCCTTAAATGGGAACCGTCCAAGGGAAGACTTTGAAGGTCACGGTGAGATTTCAGATGTATGTATTAAACGAAAGATAAGAAACCGCTTACAGGATATGGGAGAAGAGATATTTGTCCAGTCAGATGAACGCTGCCAGGATGGGTTTAAGAGCTTGAGTGAGAGAGCAAAGAATTATCCGGTGCTGGCAGCCGCTTTGAAGGCAAAAGACAATGATGCCTATGCGCAGGCTGCATGTGAAAAATGGATTGATGTACGAACCTTTGGGCAGGTTTTTGCATTTAAAGATAAAGATAAAAATGTATCAGTGGGTGTGCGTGGTCCCGTATCCATTCATGCAGGGGTAAGTATTTCACCCGTTGAAATTATGGATTTGCAGATTACCAAAAGTACGAACAGCGAACCGAATAGTGAAGGAAAAAAATCTTCTGACACCATGGGAAGCAAGCACCGTGTGGAGTTTGGTTTATATAGGATTAATGGAAGCATCAACCATCAACTGGCACAGAAGACAGGATTTACAGATGAGGATGCACAAAAAGTAAAGGAGGCTTTAAGAACTTTATTTGAAAATGATGCCTCAGCCGCTCGTCCTGATGGAAGCATGGAAGTATGCAAGGTATACTGGTGGAGACACAACTGCTCTATGGGACAGTATTCTTCTGCAAAGGTTCACCGCTCTTTAGAAGTAAAGGAGAAAGAGGAACTGTATACCAGCCCCTCCAACTTTGGGGACTATGAGGTGATCTGTCATAACCTGGAAGGTCTTGAACCGGAAATATATGAAGGAATATAAGGAAGAAGACTTTCTTATGCTGTCAGGAATCCAGCATTATGCATTTTGTGCCAGGCAATGGGCTTTGATTCATATAGAACAGCAGTGGGAAGAAAATTATTTTACGGTCATGGGAAATATCATGCATGAGAATGCTCACGACAAAGATTTTACAGAAAAACGGAAAAGCGTGGTTATTACCAGAGGAATGCCTGTGTTTTCCCGCACCATGGGAGTGAGGGGGGACTGTGATGTGGTGGAGTTTTATCAAAGTGAAGGAGGAATCCTGCTGAGCAATTATCCGGGAACCTATCAGCCCATTCCCGTGGAATATAAGCGGGGAAAACCAAAGGACCATGATGCCGATGCCTTGCAGCTCTGTGCACAGGCAATGTGCCTGGAGGAAATGCTGGTTACAGATATTCCCAAGGGATTTTTATATTATGGTGAAATCAGGAGGCGGATAGAGGTTCTGTTTGATGAAGAACTTCGCAAAAAAGTAAGAGATTCTTTTGAAAAAATGCATCAAATGTTTGCTCGGAACCATACGCCCAAAGGAAAGGTGACCAAGTCCTGCAAAGCCTGCTCCCTGGTAGAGCAGTGTCTTCCTAAGTTGAGTAAAAAGAGTTCTGCTATTGCATACTTGCAGCGGAATTTAGAAGAGGAGGAATGATGAGAAAATTAATGAACATCCTCTATGTAACATCACCGGACACTTACCTTTCCCTTGATGGTGAAAATGTGGTAGTTCTGGCAGAAGAAAAAGAAAAGATACGGGTACCCCTTCATAACTTAGAAGGAATTGTAGCCTTTGGGTATACGGGAGCCAGCCCGGCACTTATGGGGCAGTGTGCAAAACGATGTATTGCTTTATCATTCTTAACACAGAATGGACGCTTTCTCGCACGGGTATCGGGAGAAAGCAAGGGAAATGTGGTTCTAAGAAGAGAGCAGTACCGTATTGCAGATCAAACCGACAGAAGACTGGAGATTGCTAAAAACTGTATCATTGGAAAGGTTTATAATTCCAGAAGCGTGATTAACCGGGCAGTTCGTGATCATGGGGAGCGAATTGATAAGGAAAGGTTCCAACTGGTGTCAGGACAGCTAAAGGAAACGTTGAATCTCATCAGGAAAACCTTGTCTTTGGAGGAGCTGCGTGGGTATGAGGGAGAGGCAGCATCCAGATATTTTTCTGTTATGGATGACTTGATTTTGCAACAGAAAAAGGATTTTTATTTTCATAATAGGAACAAAAGGCCACCTCTTGATTGCGTAAACGCCATGCTTTCCTTTGTTTACACCCTGTTAGCTCATGATGTGGCGGCGGCACTGGAGACAGTTGGACTTGATTCTTATGTGGGATTTCTCCATACAGATCGTCCGGGCAGGATTTCTCTTGCACTTGATATGATGGAGGAACTACGCTCTATTTTTGCAGATCGTTTTGTGATATCATTGGTTAATAAGAGGATTGTAAATGTCAATGGTTTTGAAAAGCAGGAAAACGGAGCCGTTCTCATGAAGGATGAAACCAGAAGGGAAATCTTGAGAAATTGGCAGGAACGCAAGCAGGATAAGATAAAGCACCCCTTTTTGGATGAAACAATGGAATGGGGACTGGTTCCGTACGCACAAGCCATGCTTTTGGCACGTTTTATCAGGGGAGATATAGACGGCTATCCGCCATTTTTGTGGAAGTAGGTGAAAAGATGCTGGTACTCATTACATATGATGTAAACACAGAAAATGCCGCTGGAAAAGCCCGGCTTAGAAAGGTGGCAAAGCAATGTGTAAACTATGGGCAGAGGGTTCAGAATTCGGTATTTGAGTGTGTTCTGGATTACGCAAAATGCCAGGAAGTGAAGCATATATTAAAAAAGATTATTGATGAGGACAAAGATAGCCTGAGGTTTTATTATTTGGGAAATAATTATAAAACCAAGATTGAGCATATAGGGGCAAAAGAAGGTTTTTCTGTCGAAGAACCTCTGATTATTTAGGTAATACTTTGCTTTTAGAATTGGTGCGAATGGGAAATGAACAGAAAATCTCTGGGAGATTCGCACTTTATTTTTTGAGGAAAAAGGCTATTATTCATTAAATAGAGTTTGTTAAAAAAGAAAATGGAAATAAGAAATGTGAAAATGTTATAAAAAATTTTTGGTATTATTCATAGTATTAGATGTTTTTGCTGTCGAGGGTCGCAGGACCCTTGTGGGTTGAAATCGTATAAAACTTGGGTGTGATACGTCAATTTCGGTCGAGGGTCGCAGGACCCTTGTGGGTTGAAATATCAGCCCGTCAATATAGGCCTTGTAATCCTTTTGTCGAGGGTCGCAGGACCCTTGTGGGTTGAAATCGCTTTATTTAGTGCGGTATATGTGCTGTCATAAGTCGAGGGTCGCAGGACCCTTGTGGGTTGAAATTGTATCTTTACCTGTCAGCTTTTGCGTCAGATCGGTGTCGAGGGTCGCAGGACCCTTGTGGGTTGAAATTTCCTTACGTTCATCATATAACTGCTTTAACAACGTCGAGGGTCGCAGGACCCTTGTGGGTTGAAATCTCCACCTGATTGACCATCTCCAGGAGTTCCTGCGTCGAGGGTCGCAGGACCCTTGTGGGTTGAAATTACCCACGACTCCCGGAAAACCACTGAAACACTGGTCGAGGGTCGCAGGACCCTTGTGGGTTGAAATCTTTCTTGAAAGATCTTTGTTCTAGGCATATAATGTCGAGGGTCGCAGGACCCTTGTGGGTTGAAATAAATAAATGAATTTCCATGCCATTTGTTTTAGAAGTCGAGGGTCGCAGGACCCTTGTGGGTTGAAATTCCCCAAAGATCCACAAAATAGGGGAGGCCACCAGTCGAGGGTCGCAGGACCCTTGTGGGTTGAAATGCTCCTGAAGGCCCTCATGATAGGATTTCCGCAGGTCGAGGGTCGCAGGACCCTTGTGGGTTGAAATAAAAGGAGGTTATTATGATCTGGCTGAATCGGTTGTCGAGGGTCGCAGGACCCTTGTGGGTTGAAATAAGATATGGATACAAGTAATAAGACGTTTGGATTTGTCGAGGGTCGCAGGACCCTTGTGGGTTGAAATTCGATATCTACATGATATTTTTTGAGTAACCCGGTGTCGAGGGTCGCAGGACCCTTGTGGGTTGAAATGGCATGTGGATTGATGGTTTCCACGGTGTATTTGAGTCGAGGGTCGCAGGACCCTTGTGGGTTGAAATTACGGCGTTTTTGTCCGTGTTGTAGCTTAACGCTCGTCGAGGGTCGCAGGACCCTTGTGGGTTGAAATTCATAATAGATTGAGCATTTGTTGTCACGGCTAGTCGAGGGTCGCAGGACCCTTGTGGGTTGAAATCATCAGCAATTACTATAGTGGCCTGATACCCACCGTCGAGGGTCGCAGGACCCTTGTGGGTTGAAATTATTGAAAACATTGGTGCAGCCGATTATAGTGTGTCGAGGGTCGCAGGACCCTTGTGGGTTGAAATCCACAAGCTCTTGTTTTGTCTTTCGTATCCGCCGGTCGAGGGTCGCAGGACCCTTGTGGGTTGAAATCCTTTCTCCTGCCGCACCTTTATCTCTGCTGTTTAGTCGAGGGTCGCAGGACCCTTGTGGGTTGAAATCCCTTTCCTTGGTTAAGGTATCCTTCAAACTTAGGTCGAGGGTCGCAGGACCCTTGTGGGTTGAAATAAATCGAAAGCGAAAAAATCGATCAATACAATAAGTCGAGGGTCGCAGGACCCTTGTGGGTTGAAATCATACTTTATGCGCAGATTCTTAGCGTCCATGCGTCGAGGGTCGCAGGACCCTTGTGGGTTGAAATGCTTTCTGGCAACACCCTCCTCCACGTCTTTGACGGTCGAGGGTCGCAGGACCCTTGTGGGTTGAAATCCCAGTCCGGGAGCTGGAAGTGAGGTTTATCCAGTCGAGGGTCGCAGGACCCTTGTGGGTTGAAATTTATTCATGTGGTAAATCCTCCTTTTTCTCTGTGTCGAGGGTCGCAGGACCCTTGTGGGTTGAAATTACCTCTTCTGACTCCATAAGCTGGTTAAATTCCGTCGAGGGTCGCAGGACCCTTGTGGGTTGAAATCTTTGGGTCGGACTCCAAGCAATGCATTTAATTCGTCGAGGGTCGCAGGACCCTTGTGGGTTGAAATCCATTTTAAAAGCATAACTGATTGCCTTAACCTCGTCGAGGGTCGCAGGACCCTTGTGGGTTGAAATCTTCCACCTATTACCAGTGGTGCCACTACCCCCTCGTCGAGGGTCGCAGGACCCTTGTGGGTTGAAATAATTATGCTATATCCGATCTCTGCCTCTGCCTGTCGAGGGTCGCAGGACCCTTGTGGGTTGAAATTTTTCTGCGTCTACGTAGCAACTGGCAATCCTTGGTCGAGGGTCGCAGGACCCTTGTGGGTTGAAATATTGCATCGTATATATTAAGGTCCTCAACCCTTTGTCGAGGGTCGCAGGACCCTTGTGGGTTGAAATCCATGCCATCTAACCTATTATCTTAGACATTTTTGTCGAGGGTCGCAGGACCCTTGTGGGTTGAAATTTTTGAACTGCCTAAGCTCAATCACGTTGTCATGTCGAGGGTCGCAGGACCCTTGTGGGTTGAAATAGCTTGTCTACGCCTTGTAAGACCAGACAGCGCCCGTCGAGGGTCGCAGGACCCTTGTGGGTTGAAATTGCCTGCTGCTGCGTAATGGTCTGGCCCTGGCTCGTCGAGGGTCGCAGGACCCTTGTGGGTTGAAATATCTGTTACATCATGATTTCTGTCTGGATAGTAAGTCGAGGGTCGCAGGACCCTTGTGGGTTGAAATTTACAGGCAAGCCTTAATTGCTCCACTTCCACGCGTCGAGGGTCGCAGGACCCTTGTGGGTTGAAATCTGCCAAGAAAAAACCAGAGCTATACACTCCCTCGTCGAGGGTCGCAGGACCCTTGTGGGTTGAAATGTAAGAGCCCCCATTTTTTAATCGTAGACTGATCGTCGAGGGTCGCAGGACCCTTGTGGGTTGAAATAAAAAGTATATGAAAGATTTGCAATTGATCCTAGTCGAGGGTCGCAGGACCCTTGTGGGTTGAAATTGCCTGTTCCATGGCCTCATAAACATTCAACCTTGTCGAGGGTCGCAGGACCCTTGTGGGTTGAAATTTTAACGGCACTCTTTACACCGTCAACGATTTTGTCGAGGGTCGCAGGACCCTTGTGGGTTGAAATAAAATAATCCCGGTTTCTTTGTGCTGATGTTCCGTCGAGGGTCGCAGGACCCTTGTGGGTTGAAATCAATTATGTAGCCACAATGTGATATCAAGATCAGTCGAGGGTCGCAGGACCCTTGTGGGTTGAAATTGATGTCTGGATCATATTGAAATCTTTTACCATGTCGAGGGTCGCAGGACCCTTGTGGGTTGAAATTTTGGGCATTAGAGAACGAAATAGATATCAAACAGTCGAGGGTCGCAGGACCCTTGTGGGTTGAAATCGGCTACTTTTCCCAGATTAACAGCTATGCGGTTTGTCGAGGGTCGCAGGACCCTTGTGGGTTGAAATCACGTATCTTTCTGCGCCCTAAATTCAATGCTAGTCGAGGGTCGCAGGACCTTTGTGGGTTGAAATGTTATTTACATTTGTTAAATTGCTATTTGTTGTGTCGAGGGTCGCAGGACCCTTGTGGGTTGAAATTCTGTATCAGCATAGCTGTCTGTTTGCCGCCGCTGTCGAGGGTCGCAGGACCCTTGTGGGTTGAAATATAACAACAGACACTATGTCTTTAATGGCATCCCGTCGAGGGTCGCAGGACCCTTGTGGGTTGAAATCCTTTGGTATTGCTGTTGTAGTTGTCCTTGCACTGTCGAGGGTCGCAGGACCCTTGTGGGTTGAAATTGTCTGCAAAAGTCAAACTACACTTAGGCCTTTAAGTCGAGGGTCGCAGGACCCTTGTGGGTTGAAATTAATTAAAGTAATACCAGGCTCCATCAATTAACGTCGAGGGTCGCAGGACCCTTGTGGGTTGAAATCTCTGTTGCCTGTTCCGCATATGCTTTTAGGTATGTCGAGGGTCGCAGGACCCTTGTGGGTTGAAATGGTTTCCCGGATACATGCGAATTGTTATCATTCGTCGAGGGTCGCAGGACCCTTGTGGGTTGAAATCCTTAAAGTTTTTGAATTTTTACAGTATATCATGGTCGAGGGTCGAAGGACCCTTGTGGGTTGAAATTTTATATCTTATTTTACTTGCTGCAAGAGGACACGTCGAGGGTCGCAGGACCCTTGTGGGTTGAAATCTGTTTGTGGTATAAGTGATTTTCTGGGTAATCGGTCGAGGGTCGCAGGACCCTTGTGGGTTGAAATGGCGCACCAGATAGAGTCTGCATCATATCCTTTAGTCGAGGGTCGCAGGACCCTTGTGGGTTGAAATAGCACATTGCCCTGAAAGGACAGTGGCTCCTTTAGTCGAGGGTCGCAGGACACTTGTGGGTTGAAATTGGTTTGATTGGCCCAGCTTCCGCTATTCCTGGTAGTCGAGGGTCGCAGGACCCTTGTGGGTTGAAATTCTCTTTTTCTTTTTCCCTCATTTCACGGCTATAGTCGAGGGTCGCAGGACCCTTGTGGGTTGAAATCAGTATATATAAGTAGTGGTGTAACTTTGATCAAAGTCGAGGGTCGCAGGACCCTTGTGGGTTGAAATTATGATGAGAGGAGAAAGATTGAAAAATAGAGTGGATTTTGAAGCGACCTTAACTAAGGGTTCTTAAAACCCCTGTTTTTAGAAGTATTGGTGTTAAACTTTTCGTGTCCACACTTATATACTAAGACCAGACCTATCTTGCATCCGTAATGGATCCACACAGCAAAAAATCATCGGATACTCTTATGATACTTCCATGACAGCAGAACTAGCCATAAAGGCTGTAGAAAACGCCTGTTTAAACGTAAAGTCAACAGAAGGAATCATTCTTCATAGTGACTTGGGAGTTCAGTATACCAGTCAAAAATTTGAAGCCTGAGTGGAGGCCAAACATATGATTCATTCTTTCAGTCGGAAAGGAAGTCCATATGATAATGCTTGTATAGAATCCTTTCATTCATTATTAAAAAAAGAAGAAATAATTCACCAGAAATACCCCGATTTCAATACGGCCCGCAAAGCAGTATTTGAATATATTGAATCTTGGTACAATCAAAAAAGGATTCATAGTGCGATCAATTATATGACTCCTCAGGCCGCTCATGAAGTTGCCTGATACTCAGAAGCAGTAGTTAAACTTTTTATGTCTACCATATTGACACAAGTCCAAAAGTAAATGTCAAATAGGTTCTTTCCAAACTTAGTTGATTTTGATTAACTAAAGTGATAGAATCAAGTTTGAAGGTGGTATACATATGCAAAACTGGATGGTGAAACAATTAGATACTGATCTTGTTTGTGTGGATTATAAAATAAAGAAAAATTAGATTATTTTTGAAGTCGCTTTCTCGAGAGTTTCTGTTATCTGTCCGTTTTGAGGACAAACTTCCACCAAGATACATTCGGTATATCAACGTGAAATTCAAGATATTCCAATTCATAATAAACAAACGATTTAATTATTGAATATCAATAAGATGTTTTGTCTTAACCCTAAATGCCTCAATAAAACATTTACACAACGATTCAACTTTATAGAAGCGTACGGGAAGAAAACAAAGCGGCTGACTGAGCAGATCCTTATGACTTCAGTAAAGTTGAGCTCTGTCACAGCCTCAGCATTGTTGAAGTCCCACGCTGTTAATGTATCAAAAAGCAGCATCTGTGATCTGCTTAAAAATGTCATTGATTGTGGATAAATCACTCATTACCAAGGTCGGTGTGTATGACTTTGATTTCCGTAAACTCTATTCCTATGGTTCTGTTATGGTCGATTTTGAAACCCACTCAATTATTGATATTCTTGAATCAAGAGAGATAAAGCAAGTCGAAGAATGGTTAAGCTCTTATCCTAATCTACAGGTGGTATCAAGGGATGGAGCCAGAATATATTCCTCGGCAACTTCCAATTCACACCCTGACGCACTCCAAGTAAGTGATCGCTTCCATTTGTTGAAAAACCTGTCAGAAGCTGCTGAAAAATATATACGCCGTTTATTTCCCTCCCGTCTGATGATTCCGGCAACCAATAATATACAGAGCGAACATATACTGGCACTGTATGATACAAGAAACCGGTCTGAAAGAATTCGGTTTGCACGTCAAAAACGAACAGATGGTTATACTATAATGGATATTGCTCAACTATTACATTCTTCTACAGCCACGATATCGAAATATCTTTCTCTTAAAGAGGAGGAAATTACACTAGTAAAAGAAAATGCTTGTGAACTTCAACATATTAATCAGATGGAGAAAAAGAAACTGTTCATTGAGTAGGTAAGAAACTTATATGCCTTGGTCACTCCATGGACGAAATCACCCGATTAACTGGTTACACGTTATTGACGGTCAACAATTACTTAAAAGAGGATTGATCACACAGTAACGGACATTATGATAACAGGCGACCTGGCCCCATATGAACAAACGGTGATTCAGATGAGAGCACAAGGGATCACTTATGCAAAAATCCATGAGTACATTTGTAAAAATGGCTATTCTGGTACTATTTCTTCCTTTAGGGTGTTTATGCAAAAGGAACGAACCCATAGACGAACAGTTTCCAGTAAAACATCTGAGCCAGTTGAATATATTCCTCGTAAGTATATGATCCAGTTCATTTACCGAGATTTAAAAAAGATAAAACATATAACTACTGAGCAATATCAGGCAGCGATTTATAAATATCCTGAGTTAGATCAGCTATATACGGTCCTGAAAGAATTCCATCGTATCGTCTTTTCAAGAAAAAGCAGTGAGTTGGAACAATGGACGAAAGTAGCGCCTCTCTGCAAATTGAAGAGTTAGGTAGTTATATAACAGATCTTAAGAATGATTTACAAGCTGTTAAAAATGGTGTGGATTATAAGTATAGTAATGGACTTGCTGAGGGAAGTGTGAATATGATCAAGTTAATCAAACGGATTATGTATGGCCGAAACAGCTTTATTTTATTAAAAGCAAAAATTCTATTGAATGAATATTATTATCAAATCAACTAGGTCTGGAAAGAACCTATTTGACGCTTACTAAATTTCAGCGTGTAGAACAATTTATTACAAACTAACTGATGCTGAAATGAGGAGAAAAACGAACGGACAAAATATAATTGATGTTAAAACAGGTGTAACAAAATGTGTATTGAAGTGTGACTAAAGAACTGGAAAATTAACAGAGGGAATAGTTGGGAAAATGTTAACAATCAGTAGTTATCCCCCTAGTGATATTAAAGTAATGTTTACAAATAGACAAGTAATATTATGATTTAAGGCACACATTGCAGAAAGCAATCTTCCAACACACTCTAAAAAGTAGTATTTTTAGAATGCTGATCAGGATCGATGGGAACCAAGCTCAAAAAGAGTTAGCCCATACAAAACCTCTTTTTCGGATTTGTTTACCTGCAATATATTTGTATAAAGGACGTCACAAAGGATGAGAATCGGAAATTGAGGTGAGATAAGCTTGCCAAGTTCCAGATTCTCTTTTGCGGCTATTGGCAGAATATAATCACTGTATTCATCCCAATCCCGCATGTATACCGAACTGATGATGACAGTTGCGGCTCCTTTTGCTTTTGCAGTTTTTAATGAGCTCAAGACCTCCTGAGTTTTGCCGCTTACAGTAATGGCAATAGCAAGGCATTCCGGGCCTACAACAGCGGAATTCATCTTCATGATATGATCATCAGTGATACATTCAATGTGTATACCCAGCCGCATAAATCGTAATTTAAGTTCTTCGGCGGCCACGCCAGAAGAACCCTTTCCATACACAAATACTTGTCGTTTTTGTGTGATCAGAGCGGCAACTTTCTTAATTTGCTCCCCATCCATTAACGTATAAGCCTTGTTAAGAAGTTCCTGATAAGTAGATAGTATATGCTTTATATCGGAATCTACCCTTTGATTGGCAGAGGTCAGAGTTTCACGATATCGATAGATAAATTGACGGTAACCTTCGAACCCACATTTTTTTGCAAAACGGGACAGTGATGCTTCGGAGGTGAAAAGCTGGGCGGCGATTTTTTTGGAAGAGAAATCCATATCTAAATTATTAGCTAGAAAAAAATCTGCAATAACTTTTTCGGCAGGTGTCAAATTATTATAGTTTACCTCAATAAGGGGCAGGACATCTCGTTCATAATGCATAGAATATAGCATCCTTTCTCAGCTTTTTAAATTATTATATCATAAAAGAACAGACAAGTATAAAGATAAGTCTGTTCTTTTATGATAAGGATATTAAGTAAGCGTTTTAAAGTACATCAATCGTCAATATTCAATATTTCATTGATAGTATTTTTATAAAGAATTGCTTTTGCACCAAAGATTGCCTGAACTCCGCCTTTAACTTCCAAAACCTCTATAGCACCAATCGCCTTTAATGCTTCTTTATTAACAAGTGTTTGGTCTTTAACAGAAACCCGGAGACGGGTAATACATGCGTCTACATCATTAAGGTTATCTGCAGTGCCAAGAGCAGCAATGATGGCAATTGCGTCTTCTTTCAGCGAAGCTTTTGTAGTAATTGAACTTTTTGATTGTTCCATTGTGTCATCGTCGCCTCGTCCGGGTGTCATGATATTGAACTTTGTAATGAGGAAACGGAAAGAGAAATAATACAGGCAGAACCAAATTGCACCGACAACCGGAACCAGAATCCAATTCGTTTTTGCATTTCCCTGAAGAACTCCAAACAGAAGAAAATCAATAAATCCGCCAGAGAAGGTATTGCCAATGGATATATTTAAAATGTCGGCAATGAAAAATGACACACCATCAAGGAATGAATGGAAGACATATAATGGTGGTGCAATAAATAAAAACATAAATTCCACTGGTTCAGTGATACCGGTTATGAACGAAGTCAAAGCAACACCCAGGAATAACCCTCCAAAGGCTTTACGTTTCTCTTTGGCAATACAGTGGTACATAGCCAGTGCAGCACCTGGCAATCCAAACATCATAGTTGCAAAGCGGCCTGCGAAAAAACGTGTTTCTTCAGTGAATAAGCCTTGATGCCCCGGGTCAGCCAGCTGTGCAAAAAAGATATTCTGAGCACCAGCAACCTGCTGTCCAGCGACTAGTTCTATACCACCCAGTTCTGTATACCAAAACATGGGGTAAATCATGTGATGCAGACCAATTGCTCCACAAAGACGCATCAAAAAGCCATAAAAGAAAATTCCTATGGGGCCTGCGGCGGAGATATACTGTCCGCTGGAAATCAGAAGATTCTGAAATGGTGGCCATACAATGAAAAATATAATACCAATAAAAATAGATGCGAAAGCAGTGACAATCGGAACAAAGCGGGACCCTCCAAAGAAACCAAGAATCTGGGGAAGCTGAATATTTCTATAACGGTTATGAAGATAAACTGCCACACATCCCACAACAATGGCACCAATAGCTCCTGTATCAATGGCATTTCCATCAGGATTGAAGATTTTCAGCATAGCTCCAATGGCTGAATTCATGACAAGGTATCCGACTACACCTGCCAGTGCGGCAGTTCCTTTATCTCTGGTTGCCAGACCGACACAGAGTCCAATACATAGCAGCAACATTAAGTTGCCGAAGATTATGTTGCCTGCGGCGCTCATAATTTGAAAAGCAGCCTGCAGCCATGCCTGATTTAAGATCGGATAAGCGGCAATTGTTGTCTGGTTGGACAGCGAACCGCCAATTCCAAGAAGCAGACCGGCAGCCGGCAAAATAGCAATTGGAAGCATGAAAGCTTTTCCAAGCTTTTGTAATTGTTTAAACATACCATTCCTCCTAAAATAAGATTTAAACCAGATATAAGTTACTCCAGAGCATGTTTGAAAATCACTTTCTGCAAAAGACAGATTATTTTTTGTTGAATTTTTAAATACGCTCTAACACAGATGAAAATCGTTTGGTAATCAACTGTGGTCTTGTAATGATTGAACCAACCACAACAGAATAACAACCCAGGTCAATCACTCTTTTTGCTTTTTCAGGGGTATCAATTCTGCCCTCTGCAATAACCGGATGGCTGACCTGTGCCAGTATCTTCCGGATTATCTCAAAGTCATTTGTTTCAATATTTAAGTCCTTGCTTTGTGCTGTATATCCCACCAGCGTTGTTCCGATGAAATCAAACCCCAGAGAGTCTGCATATAAAGCTTCCTCAATGGTAGAGCAATCTGCCATAAAAAACTGATCTGGATACTTCTCACGGCATTGATTATAAAATGTTTTCAGTGTAATTCCTCCAGGACGCAGATTTGAGGTAGCATCCATAGCAATAACCTCTGCCTGAACTTCAGCTAGAAGATCAACTTCCACCATAGTTGGGGTAATGTAAACATCGGAGTCTTCAAAATCTTTCTTAATAATCCCAATAACCGGTAAACTTACTTGCTTCTGAATTTCTTTAATATCCTCCGGAGTGTTTGCACGAATCCCCTTTGCCCCGCCCTCTGCGGCGGCTACGGCCATCCTGCCCATGATAAAGGAAGAATGGAGTGGCTCATGAGGAAGTGCCTGGCAAGAAACAATCAGTTTTCCGTGAAATCCTTTGATTTTGTCTTCTGATAATAAAATTAAAATCGCCTCCTGACTTTTAGATTTAAACGGGTGTGTCTGAAACCTTATTGTCCCAATCCCCACGCCCCACTTTGCTGTATATTTTCCCCAAATTCAATTGGTGTAGCCCACTATGCCCCTTTCATTTGTAACAAATCTTCCGCAAAGTGTTACACATCTTGGAACATGTGGTTTTCAGATGCATCCTAAGTATACTAAAGTGTGAAAGTAAAAACAATGAACTTGCATACATATGAAAGTTGTTTCGAAATGTTATACATAAATTTTAAAATTCTCTTAAAATAACCCTTGATTATATTCTTTTTGCACAAAGAAGGGAAAGTATTTTCGGCGGTTTTTGTAATGCAGTTATAAGTTATTCCGGCTCGTTTCATTTGGAAGCTGCCACAGACAGGACAAAAAAGAATATTATTATACCAGACTGCTTTCACTAGTTCGTCCATGGATAATACTGTATTTATTTGACAAAGAAAACAAAATGATATAGAGTTAGAAATAACTAACACACCACACATGGAGATCAAATGGAAGAATATTATGCAATTTTAAGAAAATCTGATATATTTCAATTGGCCGATGATGAGACAATAAAACATGTTCTCTATTGTTTAGAAGGGCATATCAGACATTATGGCAAGGGTGAAATAATATATCAATATGGAGATATGATATTGAATGCCGGTATTGTTCTGGAGGGAAAGGTGGAACTTATTGTTCCAGAAACAATAGGAGATGATTCAAGTATAAAGGTGGCTCTCCCTTCGGACTCGTTTGGGTGTTCCCATTCCTGCATCACAGACCAGCCTTCCCTTGTGACTGTTATTGCAGGCAAAAAAACAAAAATCCTATTTTTAAAAATGTCAAAGCTTTTTACCCAGGAAGCCATAAGATGTAGATTTGCCTCCCTGGTAACGGCTAATTTGCTGAGACAGACAGCTTTTGCAAATCTGGAACAAAACAGACGGATCCATATTATGAGCAGGCGTTCCATACGAGATAAAATTTGGACCATGTTAAAATATACTCCTCTTGAAGGGGATAGATGCCTGATCGATATGAACAGACAAGAAATGGCGGACTATCTTGGGGTTGAGCGAAGTGCGTTATCAAGAGAACTTAGCAGAATGAAAAAGGAGGGCTTTATAGATTACAGAAAAAATGTGTTTATAGTAAATAAATATCAATAAAAGGATTTGTTTCGTTGCAGTTGCAATGGAAATAATCCTTTTTTTCATATAGACTTATAGATGAGTTAGCTATGACTAACAAAATAAGGAGGACATTATGAAATTAAGATTTAAAACAACTTCACTTTTATTAGCATCAATATTGTTGTTAACTGCATGTGCTTCAAATAATAATAAAAATACAGCTGCTTCATCAGTGGCAGATACCACATCAGTGGCAGAAACCACATCGGAAGAAACAACAGATTCCCAAGCAGATAACCAGCTGTCAGGAACTCATACAGTAGTAGACCATGGTGGAAATCATGTTGAAGTTCCAAATAAGATAGAACGCATTGTAATAGATCAGATTCCAATATTATCTACATATATGGCATATTTTGAAGGTTCAGCTCCCCATATTGTCGGGTACAGTGGTTCGTTTAAGGAAACCATATCAGAAACAGCATTAAAGAATATTGCACCTGAGCTGCTGGAATCATCAGATACTGTATATGCACAATCAGACTTAAATATAGAGGAGATCATAAAGCTGAAACCAGATGTGATTCTTTATAATGCCAATAATAAAGAACATGCACAAATACTGGCTTCCAGTGGAATCCCATCCATAGGATTTGCGACAGTAGGTGCAGATTCCCCTGCAGATCCAATTGAGAGATATAAGCAGTGGCTGACGCTTCTTGAGGATGTGTTTGGAGAGAAAGGCAAGATGGATAGCTTTATTGAAGCAGGAAATAAGATTGTTGAAGATGTGGAAACCAGAATAGAAAATATTCCGGAGGATAAGCGTCCAAGTACCATGATTTTATTTAAGCTGATTGATGGAGTTCCTCAGGTTGCCGGCAAAGGCGTATTTGGTGATTTTTGGCTGCAGCACCTTGGAGTTAAAAATGTTGCAGAGGAGGCAAGTGGGTTTGCACAGGTTAGCTTTGAACAAATATATGAATGGAATCCTCAGGTATTATTTTTAAATGGACCTGGTCTGTTAAAACTGAACAGGCAGGATGTATTAGATAATAAAGTTGAGGGAGTGGATTTTTCAACAATACAGGCAGTAAAAGATGAGCGTGTATATAATACAACACTGGGTATGTGGAACTGGTTCACCCCCAATCCCGATGCGCCTCTTGTATTAGCCTGGCTTGCATATCATACTTATCCGGAAGAATTTTCAGACTATCCTTTAGAAACCGTAATACGTGATTATTATCAGGATTTTTATGGATACGAAATTACTGATGAAGAAATGAAGGGAATGCTTCAATTGCGATGAAAAATACTATTTGGATCAGACATAACAAATTTACGATTGCTGCGGTACTGGCAATGATTCTTTTACCAATTGTAACTGCAGTCATATGCCTGTGTATAGGAAGAATGAATCTTTCTATTACAGAGGTTATTAACACCTTATCTGATGCAGCAAAGGGTAATAAACAGAGCCAGAACTATTCTATTGTTATAAATCTAAGAGCACCACGAATCATAATGGCAATCATTGTTGGAGCTGGTCTTACCTGTGCAGGAAATGCTTTTCAGTCACTTTTTTCTAATCCGCTTGCAACACCAGATGTATTAGGTGTTACAAGTGGAACCTGTGTGGGCGCAATCATTGCCATTATTATGTCCATGGGCATCATGGAAACTCAGCTGCTTGCATTAGCCTTTGGACTTTTAGCTGTATGGGTTACCATGGTACTGGCGAGAGATAGAAATGGACAGTCTGTCGTATTCCTTGTACTGGCTGGTGTAATCATATCGGCATTGTTTAATGCAGTAGGTTCTTTACTGAAATATACGGCTGATCCTTTGGATAAACTTCCAGCCATAACCTATTGGCTCATGGGAAGCTTTACAAGTGCATCCTATAAAAAAATCATGGTAGGCTCACCGCTGATCCTTGCAGGTATTGCGGTGATCTATCTGATGAGATGGAAATTAAATATATTATCACTGAGCAGTGATGAGGCAAGAGCAAGCGGAATGGATTTAAAGAAAACCCGGTTGGTTTTCGTACTGGCGGCCACCGTCATAACCGCTTCATGCGTTTCCATGTGCGGACAGGTTGGCTGGATCGGACTTCTGATTCCCCACTGTTCAAGAATGCTGGTAGGAAGTAACAATCGATTTGTGGTGCCTGTAGGAATCAGCATCGGAGCCAGTTTTATGATTATTATTGATACATTTTCAAGAAGTATTAGTGTGATTGAACTTCCGTTGTCCATCCTTACCGCAATTATTGGAGCACCGGTATTTATATCATTGCTAAAAAGAAACAGGGGGAGCTTACATTGATACTGGAAGTACAAAATGGAAGCTTCGGCTATCCGCATCAACAAAAGATATTAAAAAATATTAACTTTAAAATAAATAAAGGCAGAATTCTATCTGTGCTTGGCCCCAATGGAGTGGGGAAAACAACACTTTTAAAATGCATGGTTGGACTTTTGGACTGGGTAGATGGAAAAAGCTTTTTATATGGAGATGATATAAAACGTATCAATTCAAAAAAGCTGTGGTCAAAGGTTTCCTATATCCCTCAGTCTCATGCATTTGCATTTTCAATTACAGGTCTTGAGATGGTTGTTCTTGGGCGCAGTGCACATCTTGGAGTCTTTGAACAGCCGGGTATCAAAGATATAGAAATGGCTGAAGAAATCATGAAACGAATAGGGATAGAAAGACTGGCAGATAAAGACTGTAACCATATGAGCGGGGGAGAACTGCAGATGGTGCTTATAGCAAAAGCGCTTATAAACAAGCCTGATCTTATTATTCTGGATGAACCGGAAACAGGTCTTGATTTTCATAACCAGATACTGGTACTGAGCCTGATTGAGCGTATGGCTCACGAGGAAGGAATATGTGCTGTTATGAATACACATTATCCAACCAATGCAATTTCTGTTTCTGATGATGTGCTCATGCTGAATAGTAATGGTGAGTATATCTATGGGCAGACTCAGGATATTCTTAATGAAGAGAATATTTCAAAAGCATTTCGTGTAAATGTTGCAGTAAATGAATTCCAATATAACGAACGTATGGTAAAGAGCATTGTTCCTATTTCAATTATGAACGAAAAAGGAGAAAAATCATGAAAGATTTAAGCATAGCAATGGAAATGATACAGAAAAACTATGAAAAATATAAGGAGCCTGTGCCAATTGTAAAAGAATTTGTAATGGGATACAGATGGTTCATGGTATCCGATACCAATGACAGATTATCTATGTCACTGCGAGTGGGCCAGGAAAAAAGTTTTGAAGAATATGAGAAACTATTAAAAACGTTCATTGGCAGACCGGCAGATGACTGTGTTTATGAACTGATTAAGGGCTCTGATCCGGAACTGAGAACAATAGCAGCTTGTTTGTGCAATCTCTTAAGCAAGCCCTTTAACTCAGCGGACAGACTGAATGACAGGGGAATAATCCGGACAGAAGGACGTATTTTTGACTATGATGTAAAAGATAAAAAGGTTGGAATCATAGGTTATGGTTTATACAATGAAGTTTTTCTTGGAAGGTGTAAGGAATTTCATGCTTTTGATTTTCGGGACCCCAAGGGAATTTTAAATTATAGAATTGGGAATGAGACGAAGGTATATCCGGAAAACATCCACTGGCATCTTGGAGACAATGCTCTTCAACATAAAGAGGTGCTTGAAAGTCTGGATATTGTAGTAATGACTGGATGCACAATTGTTAATAATACCTATAAAGATATTCTTAATACATGTAAACATGCAAAAATCAGAGGGATTTATGGTCCTAGCGCTGAATTATGTCCGGAATATCTGTTTGATCTGGGATATAATTATATATTCAGTGCTTCGGTAAAGGACAAAGAAGCATATTATGAGTCTTCCTTTGCTGCAATTCCGGAAGGAATGGATTTATCTTATATGGATTGCTATGAACTTAAGCGTGTCTGAAAACTTACAGGAGGAAGTATTTTGCAAACAGGGGTATATTCCATTTCAAAGAAACATGTGCCAAAAGCAGGCATGACAATATCAACAAAAGCAAAAATAGGGAATAAGTCTATGGTACAGCATTTTTCCCTGGGAAGCGGCACGGATATAAGCTCAGAAGCTTATAATAATCCTGTTATCTATATTGGAGCCTATGGAACAGGTTTATTTGATATTGGTGCAGATGGTAATAAGGTACAGATGGATTCGCAAAAAATAGTTTTTTTACATGAGGGAACATTGTGTGGAGTTAATACTGTGGGAGAAACAGGACTCGTATACACAGAAATATTATTTGAGAAAGGAAGTAAAATGAACGAAATTTTAAAAGCTAATGAGGTGTTTGATTTAAAGAATATGATAGATTATGAGGCGGAGAGCATTGCTAACATTGACCTTGCCTCCAGCCAAGGTATGAAGTTTATGATTCTGTCGTTTGATGATGGATGTATGCTTTCTGAACACAGGGCTCCTGGAGATGCATTGTTTTTTGCACTGGAGGGAAAAGCGACAATTAACTATGAAGGGAAAAGTTATCCTATAAAAGAGGGTGAAAACTTTCGTTTTGAAAAAAATGGACTTCATAGTGTTAAGGCAGAAGGAAGATTTAAAATGGCTCTTTTACTTACAATAGAATAAGTTTTTTTAACCGGCTCCAAGCTGTCAAGAGTAAGCGCTGTTCCTGCGTAAATTCTTGACAGCTTTTTTTGGGTTTTATTGGGGGGACTTCTCCTTGCCTTAAGTACAATCAGCTTTATTATAGCAGTTCGTTCTTTAAATAAAGAAAGTTATTGACTTTTTTCAATATATTACTTAAGTCTTATAACAGTGGATATTTACGGATCAGTGTGATAACATGTTTATGAACTTGTGTCTGCGCCATTGACACAAGTCCAGAACTGACCGTCAAACATTATTCTGTATAGGAGATAAATTTATGGACTATTCACAAATAAAACATAATTTTGAGCGTCATGGATTTACAACACAGTTATTTTCAACAAAAGAAGCTGCTTGCTGTTATCTTGCTGATACTTTACAAAATCGAACGATTGGATTTGGTGGAAGTGAAACTTTAAAGGAAATGGGCTTGTTTGAGACTCTGCAACAAAATAATGTGGTTATATGGCACAATAAAATTCCAGGTTTGGCAGTGCGAAAACTTGCAAACTGTGCAGATATATATATAACCAGTGCGAATGCAATAACGGAGACCGGAGAGATTTTTAATATTGATGGAACAGGAAACCGTGTTGCAATGACTGCCTTTGGCCCTCAAACCTGTTACTATATTATTGGGAAAAATAAAATCACTTCCACTATTAGCGAAGCATATTCACGATGTAAAAATGTAGCTGCGCCATTGAATGCCAGACGATTGGGAGTCAAAACGCCATGTGCAATCAAGGGAGATAAATGTTATGATTGCAATAGTCCTGATCGAATATGCCGTATTATTTCGGTGATCGAACGAGTGCCCCTAGGTATGAAGTGTGAAATTATCTTTGTGGATCAGGAGTTAGGATTTTAATCCGGATAATTTTGAAAAGACAAATTTCCAACTTATGAATAAGTGAATGCCCCAATTAAAAAAATAACGTGCAAAACAATATATTATAGACTAAATCAAGCTAAAACGAGGAAAAAAAATGAGCGGACAAAATAGAATTGATGTTAAAATAGGTGCAACAGTAAAAATCGTATTGAAAGCTGACCAAAGAACGGGAAAACTAACAGAAGGAATTGTTGGAAAAATATTGACCAACAGTAGTTTTCACCCTCATGGTATTAAAGTAATGTTAACAAATGGACAAGTGGGAAGAGTTCAGGAAATATTATGAGTTAGAGATGTTAAATACTCAGATGCAAAAGAACCCCGCATACCCGTGATTTTTATAGAAAAGAGGTAAAAGTTATGTTTGAATTCAAAGTTACTTTAAATGATGAAGATTATTTACTATTTAACCAATATCATTTATTAAATAGTCCTTCTGGTAAGAAATATTTGACTTCTGTCAGATTTCTTATTCCATTCATCTGTTTTATGGTAGTTGTTATATTTTGTATTGCAGGTTCTGATTTTGGATTGATTTTGACGGAAGCTATATTGATGGCAGTTTTTTCTGTTTTATGCATTGCATATAGCAAAAAGGTGATTCTAAAATCCATGAATAAAAGAATTTTAAAAATGAAAAAAGAAGGCAGACTGCCTTATAGCAATGATGCCGTCTTGATGTTTGATGATGAGAAGATACATGAAATTACACCCGATACTGAAAATATAACAAAGTATTCTTTGATGGAAAAAGTTGCTGTAACAGAAAAGGCTATTTATATTTATTTTAGCTCTATGCAGGCATATATTCTTCCAGTATCCGTTTTTTCAACAGAGATGGAGAAAGACAAATTTCTTGATTTTATCAATGGGAAGATTGATATTTTAAGAGATAGAAAACAATCATAAAACGAAGTCGCCAAAATATAATATTTTGAATGCAGAATTTTCATGTAAATGGAGCAGGACACTGGTTATATCATCAGTGTCTTGTTGTTTGTAAAAAATTGGAAAAGCTATTGTAAAACATTGGTAAAATGGATATAGTTATCTAAAAATTGACCGATATACACATTGAACTGCTGTAAATTCTTACAGCAAAGGGACAAACAGGATATCGGAGGATAACGAAAAATGAAAAGGAAAAGAAAACGCAAAGGCATAAAAAAAGAGTTAGTGACATTTACGATGGCGTGTATTATTTCTATTGTATTCGTACTGTCCGCAGGTTCCATTTACCTGACTTATGAAACCACAAGAAAATCACTGGAGAAAAGCTTAAAGGAAACCTCGGAGCTGGTTTCTGAAAAGGTAACCCAGCAGCTAAAGGAGTATTCCATTATATCTGAGTCCATCGCCCTTTATATGAAGGGAAATGTTCAAAAAGATGGAAATATTAACATATTCCTTAGAATCTTATGTTCTCAATATGGTCTTAAAAATATTGATATCATATCGTCTGATGGATTGTCCATTGTGAATAAAAAGTCTTATGAAGAAAGCAGTGTATTCCTTCTGGCAAAAAGCGGAATTCCTTCTGTGTCAGACCCTTTGATTAACAAGGATTCCGTGACCTTTGAATACGCATATCCCTATGATGATCTGGTCATTATGCTGGAATTTCCTTATTCTGTTTTTGAAGCCATGGTTGCAGATACAAGAATTGGAGATACGGGAAGTACCTATATTTTGAACAGTGAGGGAACAAAAGTAGCTCATGAAGATTTTTCCATGGTGTTATTACAGCAAAATGATATAGAGTCTGCAAAAACCAATCAAGCGGTATATGGAGAAATTGCAAAGCTGGAAGCCGCCATGATCAAAGGTGAAACAGGCTTTGAATTTTACCAATGGAAGGGTGAAAGCAAGTTTGGCTCCTATGCTCCTGTAAAAGATACCAACGGCTGGTCGGTAAATGTAACGGCTTCTGAAGCGGAATTTATGTCCGGGGTCAACAGATCTATCTTAAACGCCGTTATACTGGGAGCTGTTTCTATGATCCTTGCAGTTTTAGTTATGCTTCGTATTACCAACCGGATTACCAGGCCCATCGGACAGGTGGTTGATGCCATTGACAAGCTGTCTGCCGGAAATCTGGACATTGAGCTCCATATGAAACGCAGGGATGAGATTGGGGAAATAGGAGAAAAGGTCAATGAGATGGCCGGGAAATACAGGGATATCATTTGTGACATTTCCTGCTTTCTTCAGGAGATTTCCAGTGGAAATCTTACGGTCCAAAGCGATTGTAAATATCCCGGTGAATTCAATGGTATACGTACTTCTATGGAAATGATTGCTAACCGTTTAAATGATATTATGCTGAATATTCATTCCTCCGCCCAGGAGGTCAGCTATGGGGCAAGCCAGGTTTCCGGTGTCGCCCAGACCCTTGCATCCGGTTCTGCCATGCAGACGGAATCCGTGGAAGGCTTAAATGGTTCTATTGAACATGTTTCTGAGAAGGCGTTAAAAAATAAAGAATATGTGAAAATTGCCTCCGATTATATAATCCAGTCAGGAGAGAGGGTCAATGAGGGCAATAAGCACATGGATAGTCTGAATACGGCTATGAAGGAAGTAAGCCGGTTTTCTGAAAAGATATCTGGAATTACAAAAATTATTGAGGACATTGCATTTCAGACTAATATTCTGGCTTTAAATGCTGCAGTTGAAGCTGCCCGTGCAGGAGACGCAGGTCAGGGCTTTGCGGTGGTGGCCGGAGAGGTGCGCAATTTATCAGCTAAATCCGCTGAGGCGGCAAAACAGACAGCACAGCTCATTGGTCAAACGGCAGACGCAGTTTCAGAGGGAAGGAAGCAGACTGATGAGACTGCTGAAGTCTTGAGGGAGATTGCTGAAAAGTCGGTCCTTTTAGAGAATGTAATCGAAGAAATCCAATACGCCTCCCTGGAACAGGCCCGTGCAATTGAGCAGATCAGAGAAGGAGTGTCTCAGGTTTCTGCAGTGGTTCAATCCAATGCAGCAACAGCTCAGGAAAGTTCTTCGTCCAGTGAAGAGCTGGCGGCCCAGGCCCAGATATTAAATCAGGAGGTTTTAAAGTTTAAGCTGTTAAAGAATTAAATTATCCGGCGCTTCTTATAATATAATCAGAAGAAAAATACCTGAAAAATAATGGACTGTACTGGACAAAGTAAGTTCTGGATATAATTTACAGTTTATGAGAAGAGAAAAAAGAACACCCTGCTAACAAGGTGCCAACGGAAGAAAAGACCTTCCGCCGGCGCTTTTTTTAATCTCTGGCTATAAGTTGATTTTATGACCAGTTGTAATTTTTATCTATTATACAAAAACCTATAGGAATGGTATGCTATTGTACAGCGAAACATTTTTATACATGCAGGAGGAATGAAATATGATAAATTTAACAGGCTCATGGGTTGCTATGCCAACTCCATTTACAGAAGATAATAAGATTGATTACAAATCATTTGAAACGCTGATTGAACGCCAGATTAAATATGGGACTTCCCAGCTCTTTGTTCTTGGCTCGGCCGGAGAGGTCACTCTTTTGTCACTGGAAGAAAAAAAGGAAATTGTCCATGAGGTTATCAAGATAACAAAAGGCAGGATTCCGGTGTTTTTCTCAGCCTCCGCTCTGACAACCGAGTCCAGCGTGGATTTTGCAAAATACTGCCAGACAGAGGGAGCAGACGGAGTCATTTTTACTGTACCGCCTTATGTACTGGTTCCTCAGTCAGCGGCCCTTGCCCACTTAGATGAATGTATGAGTGCGGTTGAAATCCCCTGCGGAATCTATAATAATCCGTCAAGACTTGGAGTTTTGGTGACTCCTGAAACCATAAAGACCTTATCCGATAAGCATCCTCATTTTGTAGTGGATAAAGAGGCTACCTCCAGTGTGGAACAATTAGTTCAGGTTCAAAGACTTTGTGAAGGAAAAATAAAGATCATGTGCTGCGATTTTCCCAAATATTCCATTGTCATTCCAACCCTTGGAGTAGGGGGGACAGGAACTGCCAATATCGGAGGCAACATCATACCGGAAGAGGCAGCTCTTTATTCCAGACCGTGGACTTCCATGGACATTATAGAAGAAGGAAGAACAGAATATTTTAAATGGTTCCCCCTTCTTCAGGCCCTTTACACATTTTCCAACCCAATTGTTATTAAGGCGGCTTTAAACGTTCTGGGTCTGCCGGGAGGCCATCTGCGCAAACCCTACCAGGACTTTGGCGGAAGTAAGCTTCTGGAGTTGGAAAAGCTTATGGGAGAGCTGGGAGTTATTGACAAATACGGCGTAAAACGCTGAATCTACCTATGAAGGGCGACGATCCGATGATCATTCAATTTGAAAACGTAGAAAAAACCTTTAACAGCAAAAAAATGCAGGTACATGCCTGTAAGGACATAAACTTAGCCGTGGACAAAGGAGACATTTTCGGAGTGGTTGGTTACAGCGGCGCAGGAAAATCCACCCTGATCCGAATGGTGAACGCCCTGGAACGGCCAACCTCAGGACGGGTGACCGTAAATGGCGTTGTAATTAATGAGTTAAAGGGAAATGATCTGAGAAAAGCCAGAAAGAATATTTCCATGATCTTCCAGCAGTTTAACCTGCTGGAGGCCAAAACCGTCTTTGAAAATGTGGCAATGCCTCTGATCCTCAACCACACCCCAAAGGATGAAATCAAAAGACGGGTCAATGAAATTCTGGAATACGTAGAATTGTCCGATAAGGCGGATACATACCCCGGAAAACTGTCCGGAGGCCAGAAGCAGAGAGTTGGCATTGCCAGGGCTTTAACTACAAACCCCAGCATTTTACTTTGCGATGAGCCCACCAGTGCTCTGGACCCTAAGACAACAGATTCTATCTTAAACCTATTGAAGAAGGTTAACCGGGAACTGAATATTACCATTATGATTATTACCCACCAGATTAATATTGTCCAGAAGATATGTAATAAGGTGGCTGTAATGGAGGATGGTTATGTGGTTGAAATGGGAGATGTAAAGGAAGTCTTTGCAAGACCGGTACAGCCTATTACAAGGACATTTGTGGATACGGTTGTGGACCGGTCAATTCCGGAAACCATTCTTGCCGATGCGGCAGCCCAAAACCAGAATTCCAGGATTTTCATGGCCCGGTGCCTCAATGGAAATGTCTGTGATACTTTTACCCCTGACTTGAGAAAACGGTTTACGGCTGAAATTAGTACGCTGTTTATGTCGGTCAATGAAATGCAGGGAGCAGTGTTAACCGTTATCGGACTTCAGGTTAAGGGCAGCAAAGAGCAGATCCTGGAAGTGGAACAATATTTAAAAGCAAATTTTGAGTCTGAGGAGGTAGAAGTATGATTGAAAGTTATTTAAAAGTGCCGGGCTCAACCCTTACACTTGCAGCTTCCCAGACCTTATATATGGTGGGGTGGTCCCTGGTGGCAGGAGCCCTTTTGGGAATGTTCCTTGCTATTGTTCTGGTCCTTACAAGACCTGGCGGGCTGCTGGAAAGTAATGCAGTGTTTTTTATCATCAGCACAACAGTCAACATCGTGCGGAGTGTGCCCTTTATCATCATGATGGTTGCCATCATGCCTTTTACAAAGGCGGTTGTAGGTACCAGAGTGGGAACGGTGGCGGCTCTGATTCCCTTAATCGTCCATGTGGCTCCTTATCTGGCCAGGCTTTTTGAAGGTTCCCTCTTAGACGTGAACACAGGAATCATTGAAGCCGCTCAGTCTATGGGAGCAAGCACGGTTCAGGTGATCTGGTATTTCTTAATACCGGAAGCAAAGGCTTCCCTGGTTCTGGCACTGACAACAGGTACCATCGGACTTCTGGGTGCCACGGCAATGGCCGGAGCCATCGGCGCCGGAGGTGTGGGAAACCTGGCCCTTATATATGGTTATGAAAGGCTTAACATGCCCTTGATGGCGGTGACTGTCATCATTTTGGTGGTTCTGGTTCAACTGATTCAGACACTGGGTAATGTAGCAGCCCGCAAGCTGAGACACATTTAAACATAAAATATAAGTTCAAGATGAGGAGAAACATATGAAAAAATTACAAAAAACAATACTTACCATGGCTGCAGGAGCCATATTTGCAACAGCCCTGACCGGATGCTCTGCTGACAGCGGAAAATCCACGACCCCAGAAACAACGACGGCAGGAACTACCACAGCAGGAACTACCACAGCCGAAGGAACCACAGCCGCCCAGGCTGCTGAAACAGATGGAACTTCAGGGCCTACAAGCGGGGCTAAAGACCATCCGGAAATCAAATACAGGCGTATGCCCACCGCTACCAGCGATTTATTTGAAGCAGGAATTATTCCCATTCTGGAAAAGGCAGGATATACCTTTACACCTCTGGAAATCACAGATTCTATTCAGAGAGAAATTGCCTTAAGTGAGGATGAAATTGATATGCATGTGGACTCTCACACTGCTTTCGTAAATAGCTTTAACAAGGATCAGGGAACAGAGCTTGCTCCGGTGCTGGCTATTCCTACGGTGCCTACAGGCATTTACGGGGGCACAAAGGATTCTCTTGAAGCTGTTGCCGATGGAGACAAGATTGCTTTTCCAAATGACGCTTCCAATGAAGCCCGTTCATTACAGCTTTTAAGTGAAATTGGTTTTGTTGTCATGGATGCAAGTGTTGAACCAACCCAGTACACCACTGCCAATGTTAAGGAAAACCCCTATAACCTGGAGTTTGTGGAAATGAAGGGCGGAACCATTGCCGGTGTAAGAACAGACTTTGCTTTTATCATCTTAAGAGGTTCTGACGCTTACAATGCAGGAATTGATTTTGGAACAGCTCTGGCAGCAGAGTCCCAGAAAGACATTCTTGCGGATAACCGGATGCAGCTTGTAGTAAACGGCAAGCACAAGGATGAAACATGGGTTCAGGATGTGATTGCAGCATATAAATCCGAAGAGTTTAAGGAATTTATGAAGGGAGAAAGCTCCTTCTGGATTCTGCCGGATTATTTACAATAAGATACTTTTGGTCAAGGGCGGATTCTTTAAGAGTCCGCCTTTTTTTAAACATGAGGATAGAAAATGAATATAACAGAATTGGTAGCAGATGTTGAAGAGGCCATTTATGAGGTATATAAGCATATTCATAAAAACCCGGAGCTGGGGATGGAAGAATACAATACAAGCCGCCTTATCAGACAAGAACTTTTGGAACATTCAGACTGTGATGAGATCAAAGCCATAGGCAGTACGGGGCTGGTGGCAGTTTTAAAAGGAGAAAAGGAAGGTCCGGAGCATTGCTTTCTGTTAAGAGGGGATATGGATGCCCTTCCTGTCAGGGAGGATTCCTCCCACCATCCTAAGAGTCAGAAAGACGGAATCATGCATGCCTGCGGCCACGATGCCCACACTGCAATTTTGCTGGGAACATTGAGAGTCTTAAAACATTATAAAAAGCATTTTTCCGGAACCCTTTATTTCTTTTTTCAACCTGCGGAGGAGATCCTGAGCGGAGCAAAGCTGCTTTTGGAAACCAATGAAATTGATCTGGAGAAGATTGAGGGGGTAGCGGCCTGCCATGTGATGCCGGATCTTTATGCCGGTGATATTGGCTTAAAATCAGGGGTTATGCTGGCAAGTGCGGACCAGTTTGAAGTGACAATAAAAGGAAAAGGAGGTCATGGGGCGCATCCCAGTACCTCAGTGGATCCTATTGTCATAGCTTCAGATGCAGTGATCCAGCTTCAGAACCTGGTTGCAAGAGAGGTAAGCGCATTGGATTCTGCTGTCATATCTATATGCAGTATTCACAGTGACGGCGATACATTCAATGTAATTCCTGACCGGGTGCGGATGAAGGGAACAGTCAGAGCCTTGAAAAAAGACATAAGGAAACAGCTTACCGAGAGGATCGGGGAAGTTTGCTCCTATGTTGCAAAAGCGGGGAGAGGAGAGGCTGAAGTAGTATTTCAGGAAGGGCCGCCGCCTTTTTACAATGATGACCAATGGGTGGAACGGACAAAAAATGTAATGGGAAGGCTGCTGGGAGAGGAGCATGTAAAAGTGCTGGATATCATCACTATGGGGGCAGAGGATTTTGCTTTTATCAAAGACCGGTATCCAGGTGTCTTTGTGAGAATCGGATGCAGAACTGCTGGAAAGGAATTTACTCCCATTCATAGCAGCAGTTTTACCGTGGACCGGGAAGCCCTGACTGTAGGCATGAAGACCCTGTGTGCAATTGCCCTGGACTTTTTTAATATAGAAGAGAATATATATGGCTGAAAAGGTGAATAGCAGAATGAACATATTTGAAGTTACGGTGGGCAAGGGAGAGGATATTAAAGCTGTTATTACCAACTTTATCCTGGACCGCCATTGGAAGAATGTATATATCACCGGGGCGGTTGGCAGTGTCATTGATATGGTATTTACTGCCCCTACTCAGAACCATCTTCCTTTGCGCTGCGGGAAAACCCCGGTAAGCGGTGCAGCTGAAATTCTCAGCATGTGCGGGGAAGTGATGCCGATTGAAGATATGGACCCGGATTTAGAGGAGATTTATCCGGATAAGGACAGTCCTCTTTTTGTGCATATCCACGCTTCCTGCGCTGTTGCAGGAGGTCACGTTTATGGAGGAGGATTGAGCAGCGGCAGGGCGTTCAGAGCTTTGCGGGTGTTCATGATTCCTTTAGATGGAGATAAAAATGAATAATATCAGTCAGTTATTAAAAGATCGGGTATCCTTACGGCGCTATGAAAAAAAGGCAATCCGGGAAGAAGATATGGAAGTGATTTTAAATGCAGCTTTAAGTTCTCCTACAGCATGCAATCAAATGCATTATTCGATCCTTAGAATTGAGGATGAAGAGAGAAAAAAACAAATTGCACAGTTGTGCAACCAACAAAAATTTATTGCAACAGCTCCTGTTGTTCTTGTGTTCCTTGCAGACCAGCACAAATGGAACAGGTATAATCATCTAAAGGGAGTTCCGGAATATGCCAAAGCAGAGGGAATCGGCTTTCATCAGCCTGATCTTGCGGATCTTTTGTTAGCTTTTGAAGATACCATGATTGCTGCCCATAGTGCAGTCATTGCAGCAGAAAGCCTTGGAATCGGAAGCTGCTATATCGGCTCGACTCTGGTCAATAACGAGGAACTTTCCAGACTTTTTGATTTGCCTGCTTATGTGGTGCCGCTCATGGTACTTCCCATGGGCTATTATCCGGAGCATTTCAAACGGGTCCAAACTCCCCGGTTTGAAAAACGTTTTGTAGTATTTAAGGAGACTTACCACAATCTAAGTGATGAGGAACTGGAAGAAATGTTTCAAAGCCGGGAGGAGCGGTATTTTCATCCGATAGAAACGGAAAGGGCTAAAAATTTCGCCCAATCTTTTTACAAGAAAAAAACTGGTCATCCTTTTATGACCCGAACAACGGAATCACTGGAGAAGATTCTGGCCGGGTGGCATGAGAAATGGCAGCAGCTTAAATAAGATAATTATTTTAATGAAATGTTAACATTGCATTTGAGGAGAGAAAGGTCTATAATACAAAGTTACAAAATATACAATCAGAATGGCAGGTAAGTGATGTGGAACATATTAAAAACATACTGAACATATTTATTGGTGACTTAAAACGTATTATATTCAACCCGGCGGCTGTTGTCATTTCACTGGGACTGATTCTTCTTCCTTCTTTATATGCGTGGTTCAACATTGCTGCCAACTGGGACCCTTATTCCAATACAAGAGGGTTAAAGGTGGCAGTTGTCAATTTGGATCAAGGAACCTCCATTGACCAGGTACTGGATATGAATATTGACGATTCTTCTATTAATATCGGGGAGATGATACTGGATGAATTGAGGAAAAACCAGCAAATCGGCTGGCAGTTTGTGGATAAAGAGGAGGCTCTGGACGGGGTGGAGTCAGGGGAATTCTATGCGGCAGTCATGGTTCCGGTGGATTTCAGCCAAAAGCTTACCAGCGTCCTCACCTCTCATGTAGAACGCCCTGTGCTTCAGTATTATGTCAATGAGAAGAAAAACGCTATTGCAACCAAGATCACGGACAAAGGAGTGGAGAGCGTACAAAAGCAGATCAATGAGACTTTTATAAACTCTACTTCCAATGCAATAGGAAAGGTTTTAAATGGATATTCTGAGGACTGGAGAGAAAACAAGGAAACAGGGCGTGATCGTTCTGTCAAGTCTCTTGCTGAAGTACAATCTGATTTAAAGGGATTAGGTGATACCATTACTCTGCTTCAGTCTACCCTAAAGACTGTAAACAGTTTGAACCAGGGAATCCAGAGCAGTCTTCCCGATGCAGGAAGGCTGGCGGATTCAGGCGGTCAGACGGCAGAAAGCGCAAGAACCATGATTGATTCTGCCAGAGGTTTTTCTGACACCTTAACAGGAGGGCTTAAGGGTACTATGGAACAGATCCGTCAGATGGAGGATTCCATGAAGGACAGCCTTGAAATTGTGGAGGATCTTGTGGATGTATCTGCTGACGGAGGAGCGGATGGGCTTAAGGCAATGGAGAATCTGGCAGCAGGAACCATCGACCAGTGCAGCCGTATCAATGAGACCTTAGGAGCCGTTAATGGAAAGCTTCCGGTTCCCCTTGGCGGAATTTCCCAGTTGCAGCAGATGCTGACAGATCACATTTCCGGGCAGCAGGCCCTGGTTAAAAAGCTTCAGACTGCCCAGCAAGCCGTAAAAAGGACAAAGAGGCTGCCGGATAACTTCAGTGAGGATATGGAAGCCTCCCTTGAAGATATCCGCGGTTCTATTTCAGATATTCTGGACTATTACAGCGGGCAGGTGGAAGAACCCTTAAAAGACAGTCTGAATAAAACCTATGATACTCTTGGTGTCACAACAGAAACTCTGGACCATCTAGGCGGTATTACGGATCAGATCAGCACGACTCTGACCAGCGTAACTGCCTCTTCTCAAAGTCTGATCGAGGCCTTGGACAGTTCTTTATCCCTTATTGACAAAGGGCAGGAACGGATTGGGAACATGATAGAAGAGGTCAACAAGCTGGCAAATAACAAGCAGCTGAATAAGATTATGGATATTATGCAAAATGATCCGGATCAGCTCAGTGACTTTCTTATGATGCCCACGGATATGTCTGTCAATAAGCTTTATCCGGTGAAAAACTATGGCTCAGCCATGGCGCCCTTTTATACCGTTCTGGCTATATGGGTAGGAGGACTGATCCTGGTTGCCATATTAAAAAGTAAGGTGGGAAAGGAACAGGCTGAGGGCTTAAAGCTTTATGAGACTTATTTCGGAAGATATCTCATCTTTATGGCATTTGGTGCTGCCCAGGCATTGGTGGTGGCATTGGGAGATTTATATATGCTGAAGATTCAGTGTCTTTATCCGGGAAAATTCATTTTAACAGCTGTTATAACCAGCGTTATATTTACCAATATTATTTATGCTATGACTGTTTCCTTTGGAGATGTTGGAAAAGCTATTGTGGTGGTTTTAATGGTCATTCAGGTGGCTGGTTCAGGCGGTACGTTCCCCATACAGGTAACACCCCGGTTCTTCCAGATTGTCTATCCCATTCTTCCATTTACCCACCTCATCAATGCAATGAGAGAGTGTGTGGCAGGAATGTATGAAGGTGCTTATTGGAAATACATAGGCAATGTACTGATTTATATTCCGATATCCCTGTTAATAGGAATCATATTGCGGAGAAAGGTGCATAAGCTTAATGAATTATTGGAGGAAAAACTCAGTCAGACAGGAATCATGTAAAAAAGAGGGAAAAAATAAAACCGCAAAAATCAATCTGTGGCTGGTATGGGCCGGAGTGATCATATTTATGCTGGCGGGCTTTTGGGTTGCGGAAAGGAATTTCATTCCCAAGTATTATCCCAGGTTTTATTTGACCCGGTCCGTACTCCAGACAAGGGGAAGGCTTCTGGACTTATGGGGAAGAGACCAGGGAAAGGCCGGGGATGCCAGTGAAAGTGTTCTGAAGCTGAAAGCAGAGGATGCCAGATGGAACGGCCATTCGGTGCTGGTGCTTCCCGGAGGCCTCGGCGTCTCCTGGAGGCAAATGAAGAACGATGAAAACACGTTTGCCCAGGGAAACCTGGACGTATATTTTCTGGGAACAGTCAGAGAAGGGCTGGATTACTGGGCTGACGAGGAACGCCTCCTGCTCCGGCTGCCTGGAACCGGGGAAATCTCCGTGAAGACAAGTCAGGCTGCCTTAAAAGAGGCAATCGGATTTTCTATAATTCCTGAAAAAGAGAATAGTCCTAAGGAAAAGCTTGAAGTGTTAAAGAAAGATGGAATTAACATGATGAACCAGAGCGAAATACAGTTCGTCGGGAGAGATGAGGAAGGGGTAAGGCTGAAAGCCAGAATTCCGGCTTTTCTCTTTGAACAATATCTGGATGAGGTGGGAATGCTTCTGGAAGATGTGCCTTTAAGCAGAGTCAGTAAGTGGGGAAACCTGCTGAAAGAACGGAAGACAAAAGGTGAGGTTCAGGAGATTTTGTTTACAATTGACAGGAAATTGAATATTAGTTCCATAACAGTGGAAGACCTGGCTGAAGCAAGTCTTCTTCTGGAAATTAACAAAAGTGTTTCTATAAAGGGAAGAATCGGTATGGAAGGCAGGGAAGCAGGCCTGGAGGCCATGGTCTATTCCGGGGGAGGGCCCAAAGGAAGACGGGCGCTCCAGATACCTGAACTGACCCTTTCCTATGAAGAAGAACAAGTTTGCCTTGAGCTGAAGCTGAGCGGAGGATATGAAGGCGGAAAAACTGGGGGAGAGGAGCTGGAATACCAAAAGCTGTCTTCAGCAGATGGAGATTGGAATGATGAAAGCCTTCAGAAGGAAAAGGAAAAGTTTTTGAAAAAAGTCGGACAATTAGGCTTGGATTTTAAACAGTAAAGAAAAAGCTATTGACAAATATAACTGTAACTTTTATAATAACAGTAAGATTGTTATGAGATTTTCATATTGTGATTAAACTATAAAAGACAGATATAAGAAAAGTGATACCTAGAAGGAGGAATATAATATGGCAGTAATTACATTAACAGAGGAAAATTTTGAAAGCGAGATCGGCAGCGGCATTGCTGTTGTGGACTTCTGGGCAGCCTGGTGCGGTCCTTGTAAGATGTTTGCACCTGTCCTGGATGAAATTGCAGAAGCAAACCTTCCTGATGTAAAGGTGGGCAAGGTGAACGTGGATGAACAGCCTGAACTGGCAAGACAGTTTAAGGTTATGACCATTCCTACTGTTGTCATTTTCAAGGATGGCAAGGCACAGACTACTTCGGTGGGAGTTAAGCCTAAGAAGGAAGTTCTGGAAATGATTGAACGGTTAAGATAAAAATTGTTTTATAAGCTGCAGGCCTTTCCGCCTAACCGGAGGGCCTGTTTTTTATTAGTAAAAGATGACTCCTTTCCTGACTGGAGATTCTCCTGTTGGTTAATATACAAAAAAGGGAACCCATGTTATAATACCTCCAAAGACAAACAGTATAGTGAAAACGGAGGAAAATTGCTATGTTGGTTACATTAAAAGATTCGAAAATAACGGCTGTCATTGATTCCATTGGTGCCCAGCTTGTTTCATTAAAGGACTTAACAGGAACGGAATACATCTGGCAGAGAGACTCAAATTTTTGGGGAAAATGCTCTCCTCTTTTATTCCCTATTGTGGGAAACTGCCGCAATAATCAGGCGCGCATAGAGGGACAGATGTGGGAGATTCCCAAGCACGGATTTTGCAAGGAAATGGATTTTTCCGTTACGGAGCAGACAGATTACTCGGCAGTATTTGAAATCAGGGATTCGGTGAATACAAAAAAGATGTATCCTTATTCCTTTCGGCTGAGCCTTTCCTACCGCCTTGAGGAAGGGAATTTATTTATGGAATACCGGGTTATCAGTACCGATGAACGGACCTTGTATTACTGCCTGGGCGCTCATCCCGGTTTTAACTGTCCTATGGAAGAGGGAGCGGTGTTTGAAGACTATGATTTGGTATTTGAAAAAGAAGAAACCATATCCAGTATGGCTTATGACAGGGAACGCCTGGAATTTAACCCTGAGAACCGGACATTGCGGCTCAATCAGAGCAAGCTTCTTCCGTTAAATTATGAACTGTTTAAGGCAGATGCCTTATATTTTAATGAACTGGAATCCAGAAAAGTTTCCCTTATAAACCGGAATACTGGGCGGGGGGTTGAGGTATCCTTTCCGGGCTTTGAAACCGTGGCATTCTGGACCCCTTCTCCCGGAAACCCGCCCTTTGTCTGTGTTGAGCCATGGAATGGTTCTGGGGTTTATGCCACTGAGGATGATGAGTTTGCTCATAAAAATCATGTTCAGATGTTAGAACCGGGAAAAGAAAGGCGCCATGGTCTTTCTATCCGTATCCTTAAAGAATCCGAATAAACTATGATTACAAACCGGGAGTAAGCGGGCTATGGATTAAACATAAGGTCTGTGTTATAATGATACAAAATTGGTTATTTAACCGGATAGTTGGAAATGTTCATAAGCTATTTTTATAAGAAAGATATAACAGACAGGGAGAAAGGTGCTATGAAAGAAACATCACTAGTGATTATGGCAGCAGGAATTGGAAGCAGGTTTGGCGGGGGAATCAAGCAGTTAGAGGCAGTAGGGCCGGGCGGCGAGATTATTATGGATTATTCCATTTATGATGCTCTGGCAGCAGGATTTAATAAGGTCGTGTTTATTATCAGAAAGGATTTGGAGCAGGACTTTAAGGAGATTATAGGAAAGAGAATTGAAAAGATTGTCAAGGTGGAGTACGCCTACCAGGAGCTTGATGATCTTCCTAAGGGCTATGAAAAACCTGCCGGAAGGACGAAACCCTGGGGAACAGGTCAAGCAATTCTCTGCGCTAAAGATGTGATTCATGAGCCGTTTCTGGTCATCAATGCAGATGACTATTATGGAAAAGAAGGCTTTGTAAAGCTTCATGAATATCTGGTAGATGATATGGATCTTGCAGGCAGACCTTACGATATCTGTATGGGAGGTTTTATTCTGGGAAATACCTTAAGCGAAAACGGCGGAGTTACCCGGGGCGTATGCTGGGTGGATGAATACGGAATATTGAAAAATGTGACAGAGACATATGAGATAAAAAAAGAGGGAAATATAGCTAAGGGACGTGATGATGAAGGAAATGAAGTGGCGATCCCCCTGACCCAGAATGTGTCTATGAACATGTGGGGCTTGTCTCCGGATTTTCTGAAAGAACTGGAACGGGGGTTTCCAGAATTTCTGGACAGCGTAAAGGAAGGTGATTTGAAGGCGGAATATCTTCTTCCCCGGATCATTGATCAGCAGGTATACTCTCAGAATGCGCAGGTCAAGGTACTGGAAACAAAAGATAAATGGTTTGGTGTTACCTATAAGGAAGATAAACCTGCTGTGGCTTCCTCTATCAGAAAGCTGGTGGCAGAAGGTCTGTATCCGGAAAAATTGTTTCCCTAAGGGAAAATGAAAGAAAAACCTGCACTTTCCCCTTCCCCCTGCATAGAATAGTGGTGTATAAGCAGAAGCAGGGAGTGATGAGAACGGTGCCAGGTAACAAAGACTATACTTATGGAGACAGGTTTCGGAAACTAGAGCCATACATGCTTTACGGTGACAGAAGCGCTGCAAATACCTCCAGAGAAAAAGAGAATGTCATTGCAGCTGATCTGGAATATTTGCAGGGAATGTATCCGGGACATATAAAACGCCTGCAGGAATATGTGATTTCTGCCTGCGACCATCTGGATTATAAAAACAGCCCCATGTATGATGAGTTTCCTGATCGTGTTTTAATTAACCATGTTTGTGATTCCATATGCAGGCAAATACATGAAGACGGCATTCTGGCCGATGAGACTGCGGTGGAAACGGAAAATATGATCCAGGCAGCCATGGAGAAGAAGCCAGACCCTGATGATTGGGAGACCGATGAGGCAGCTGAAAAGGTTAAGACAGAACATGAGGTTCTGTCTCAGCAGCAGCAGTCCTCCGGCTACCGGCCAGGAGGCCGCCCGCCGAGACCGCCTCACGGAGGTCCGCCGCCTTGGGGACCGCCTCCAGGACCGAGACCGCCTCACGGAGGTCCGCCGCCTTGGGGACCGCCTCCGGGACCGAGACCGCCTCATGGAGGTCCGCCGCCTTGGGGACCGCCTCCAGGACCGAGACCGCCTCATGGAGGTCCGCCGCCTTGGGGACCGCCTCCGGGACCGAGACCGCCTCACGGAGGTCCGCCGCCTTGGGGACCGCCTCCGGGACCGAGACCTCCTCAGAACGATGGCTGGCTCAGCGGTATCATTTCTGTGCTTCTTCTCAATGAAGTGTACCGCAGGCGATGCCGTACCGGACGTTGCAGGTAAGAACGGAACAATTTACGGAAAAGGCAGCCATTCAATCGTGGATGGCTGCTTTTTCAATTGGAAGTGAATAATCACTCTTGTTGGACATTAACGAATGTTTAAGAAAATTTTCATTGTAGTTTTCATCATTATTGTATAGAATAAAGAAGAAAAAGTGTGAGAACAGAGGAAATCCGATATGAATCGAATGATGAAAAGAATTGGAATCTTATCTGCGGTTTTTATTGCGTCAATCGCAGTTTATTTTATGTGGGAACAAAAGGGCGGAGAAAAGAATGATGCCATGGTATACACTTCCATGGATGAAGCGTCTCTTCCGTTAGTATATACAGAGATGTTTGGAAAAAAGATGAATCTTCTTCATGGCTATACCCAGGACATGAAGCAGGCTGTTTCAAGAGAAGCTCTTGCCGTGATTTCTGAGGATGGTCCCATGGATATCCATATATCTGATTACGGAAGCAGCCTTCAGGGAATTGAATATGAGGTCAGAAGTCTGGATTTAAGCCGCCTGGTGGAACGGACAGCTGTTGCTGAGTGGAAAGAGGAAGAGGACGGGATCAGTGCCAGACTTCCCATTCAGAATCTTTTAAAAAAGGACAAGGAATACCTTCTTATTCTGACCCTGGACACCTCTGACAAGGGAAAACTGTTTTATTACAGCCGGATCATGTGGACCGATAACACCAATGCAAAAGAAATGATCGATTTTGCCCTGGATTTTACCACCAGAACCTTTGATTATGAACAGGCCAGGGAACTGACCACTTATTTGGAGACCAGTGCTTCAGAGGATAACAGCTCTCTGGGATATGTGTCCATTCGATCAAGTTTCTCCCAGCTTACCTGGGCAGGACTTGATGTGAAGCCTGAAGGAGAGATCAGAGCCACATTAAAGGATTTAAACGGCATCATGTGTGCGGTGAAGCTGGAATATCAGGTGTCCAGAACCCTGGAGGATGGAACTGCAGAGCTTTATGAAGCTGAAGACAATTTCACCATGAAGTGGGATAGCCGACGTATTTATTTAATGAACTTTGAACGAAATACCAATCAGGTGTTTTCCGGACAGAAGGAGCTGTTTTCGGGAAAAAGGATTATGCTGGGTATAGCAGGCAATGACCAGTTGCGGATGGAAAAAAGCCCTTCAGGCACGAATCTGGCCTATGTGGTGAACCGGGATTTGTGGACATTTGATCAGAACAGCAACCACGGAATCAAGGTGTTTTCTTTCGGGAGCGGGGCAGATGACGGGCTTCGCAGTGGGTATAACCAGCATGATATTAAGGTATTGTCGGTCAGTGACAGCGGAGATGTGGATTTTCTGGTTTATGGATATATGAACCGGGGTATCCATGAGGGAAGCATGGGAATTGCCATGTACCAGTATAAAAGTGAAACCAATGCCATTGAGGAACGTTTTTTCAGTCCAGTAACCTTGTCTTTTGAGCTGTTAAAAGAGGATATCACTCAGCTTGCCCATCTAGGAACCAACGGAATGCTGTATCTGATGGCTGATCAGGCTGTTTACGGAATTGATTTAAACAGCAATGAATATATGGTTCTTGCCGATTCTCTCATAGAAGGAGGCTATGCCGTCAGCAGTACTGAACGTCACTTTGCCTGGCAGGAAGGCAGGGGTCTTTATGGCTCAGGGGCGATTCATTTCATAGATTTGGATACGGGAGTAAAACGGGATATCAGCGGAGGAGAAGGAAATCTTTACCGTCCCCTTGGATTTGTGGGAGATGATTTCATTTACGGAATTGCCCGGGAAGGGGATGTGTGGGTTCAGAACGGAAGGACCAAGGATGCTCCTATGTACCGGATTGAAATTGTGGATCAGTCAGGAAATCTGGTCAAGGAATATGAACACGAAAATGTGCACATTGCAGATGTGTCCGTAGAAGAAGGCCGAATCCATTTAACCCAGGTGGTGAAGACAGGGGAGCAGTCTTATATGCCCTCAAGGCCGGACACGATTGTCAGCACTCAGGAACTTTCAACCGGAAATATGGAAGGAATCGGCTGGTATGCCGACCAGGACAGGAGAAATCTTTACTTCGTCCAACTGGAAAAAGATGTGGTAAGCCGTGATGTAAAAATTACGGTTCCTAAAAAGGTATCCTATGAGACAACAGGGATTGTGGAGTTAAAGGCCGGGGACAGAACCCAGGAAGGCAGGTTTTATGCCTACGGAGGAGGCCATTATCTGGGAAGCAGCCGGGATTTTACCGATGCACTGGAACTAGCCTATGAAAAAATGGGAATCGTAACGGATCACACCCAGGAGGTAGTATGGAACCGGGTAAACCGTCCCCTTGCCCGCAATATAAAAGAACCTTCAAAAGCTGCTGCTCCCTTTGTTAATGGCCTGGAAGGGTTTTCCGGCAACAGATCCTATGGAGAAGGAGTCCTTTTGATGGATGCCAGAGGCTGTACGCTGAACCAGATTTTGTACTTTATAGGCCAGGGCTGTCCAGTGGCCGCCTATACCGGTGAGGGAGGTTACGTTCTGCTCTCTGGTTATGACCAGTACAATGTAACCATTTACAATCCGGAGACGGGAGACAGCCAGAAAATGGGCTTAAATGACGCCGCTGCTCACTTTGCAGGCCTTGGAAATGACTTTGTCTGCGGGGTGTTTATGGAATAAGAAAATGAGTTCTCTTTACAAATTTACAGGATATGTTATAATCATTAAAGACTAACGATTAAAACTTAAGAAAGTTGTAATAGATAACAGAGTGATCAGAGGTGTGAAATGGAGCAGTATATTATGAAAGGCGGCAATCCCCTGGTAGGTGAAGTTACCATTGGAGGAGCCAAGAATGCGGCTTTGGGAATCCTGGCAGCATCTATCATGACAGACGAAGAGGTCCTGATTGATAACCTGCCGGATGTGAGAGATATAAATGTGTTGCTGGAAGCCATTGAGGAAATCGGCGCAGAAGTGGAACGGATTGACAGACATACGGTTCGGATCAACGGAAAGACTATTCGGGAGGTTGCAGTGGATGACGAGTACATCCGTAAAATAAGGGCCTCTTATTATTTCATCGGAGCCATGTTGGGCAAGTATAAAAGCGCCCAGGTTCCCCTGCCTGGCGGCTGCAATATCGGAACCAGGCCCATTGACCAGCATTTAAAGGGATTTCGCGCCCTTGGCGCTGACGTAAAGATCGAGCGGGGAGCAGTGATTGCCCATGCTATTGATCTGGTAGCCAGCCATATTTATCTGGATGTGGTCAGCGTTGGAGCAACCATCAACATTATGATGGCTGCAACCCTTGCAGAAGGTCAGACCACTTTGGAAAACGTAGCCAAAGAACCTCACGTAGTTGATGTAGCCAACTTTTTAAACAGTATGGGTGCCAATATTAAGGGTGCCGGCACGGATACCATTCGGATTAAGGGAGTCAGAAAACTTCATGGAACCGAGTATTCCATTATTCCGGACCAGATCGAAGCTGGCACCTTTATGTGCGCGGCCGCCATCACCAGAGGCGATGTGATGGTAAGGAATGTCATTCCCAAGCACTTGGAGGCTATTACCGCCAAGCTTTTGGAGATGGGATGTGAAGTGGCTGAGTTTGATGATGCAGTCCGGGTAGTGGGAAAATCTGCTCAGAAGCACACCGACATCAAAACCCTTCCCTATCCTGGTTTTCCTACTGATATGCAGCCTCAGATAGCTGTGACTCTGGCCCTTGCAAACGGTACCAGTGTGGTAACAGAGAGTATTTTTGAAAATCGTTTCCGTTACGTGGATGAACTGACCCGCATGGGTGCCAATGTAAAGGTAGAAGGAAATGTAGCGGTCATTGACGGCGTAAAAGGACTTACAGGAGCCGCTATTAATGCACCTGACCTTCGGGCCGGTGCGGCTCTGGTCATTGCAGGTCTGGCTGCAGACGGTTATACAGTCGTAGATGAAATTGGATACATACAGCGAGGCTATGAATGCTTTGAAGAAAAGCTTCAGGGCCTTGGAGCCATGATCGAAAAAGTGGACTCAGAAAAGGAAGCAAAAAAATTTAAATTAAAAGTCGGATAGGCGGGAGATTCCTGCCTTTTCCTATTTGAAAAATCAGGGTTTGTCGGGCTTTTTTTCCGAAAGGGACTGAATGGAGACGGCATATTCTGACGGCGTCATCCCGGCCAGCTTTTTAAATTGTCTGGAGAAATAATGGATAGAATTGTAGCCCAAGCGGTCAGCAATTTCAGTGAAATTAAGCTGGTTGCTGCGGATCAGATGTTTGGCTGCATCTATCTTCATGCGGGTAAAGAAATCAATGACCCCGCAGCCGTAAGCATTTCGGAATATCTTCTGAAGCTGGGACCGTCCCGTTAAATTATCCCTGCATATGATCTCAATGGTGAGTTGTTCTCCAAGGTGTTCCTCCATATAGCGGACGATGCGGTTGTGGGCGTCTCCATGTGGGGAGCTGTCTGTAATCCGCCCGGTGGGAATCGGTTCAGAGCCTGAAAAATATCTGCGGTAAAGGTGGATGATCAGTTCTTCTAAATAATTTTCGATCAGCTGCTCTGCCCCAAAGGATAAGGAAGGCTGCCGCCTGACCAGTTCCTCCTGATAGGGATTGTCAAGCCTGCCGGAAAATGCGTTCCGGGCTTCTATGATAATCTGGGCCAGCAAAGCGGTTTCCGTCTCCTGAACGGACAGAACTTCTCCTTCAAATGCACGCATAAAGGGTGAATTGCACTCAAAGCTTATTACCACCAGATTGGGGGCAACGGTTCCGTTGGTCAGTATGGTGTGAAATTCTCCCGGCTTGTGGAAGATAATATTTCCCCGTTTTAAAGGGATTTTCTTGTCTCCTGCCATAACGTCAATGATTCCCTTGTCAACGCAGACGATTTCCCAGAAGTCATGGCTTTCTCCCGGAAAAGAAAAGTCGCTCATGTATTCGAAATAGTGGATGGTTACGATTTTTTTAATAACAGCAGAAGAACGTAGTAAAGTACTTTTATAGGCCATGGAAATCTCCTTTCGGTGACAGTATATCATATTCTTTGAAAAAATAGGTAGAAGAATACGATAGTGCAAATTAAATAATAAATTATGCAAATATATTTTTATCTGTATTCACTATACTGAGGATAGTTAAAATCAGGAGGTAACAGCAATGAACAAGAAGCCGGTTCTGGTAATTATGGCAGCAGGTATGGGAAGCCGTTACGGAGGCTTAAAGCAGATTGACCCTATAGATGTTTATGGAAATAAGATCATTGATTTTTCTGTCTTTGACGCATTCCGGGCAGGGTTTGAAAAGGTTGTATTTATCATAAAAAAAGCCATTGAAAAGGAATTTAAAGAGCAGATCGGAGATCGCCTGGCTGCCTATGTCAATGTGGAATATGTGTACCAGGAGCTTGATAAGCTTCCCAAAGGATATGAGGTTCCCCAAGGAAGGGAAAAACCGTGGGGAACAGGTCATGCCATCTTATGCTGCAAGGATATCATAGATGGTCCCTTTGCCGTGATCAATGCCGATGATTATTACGGAAGAAGTGCTTTTTCTTATATATATAACCAGTTGAACAGTGTTTCTGACGGAGAAAGATACCAGTACACCATGGTGGGTTACAGGCTTTACAACACTTTGACTGAGAACGGTCATGTGGCAAGAGGCGTGTGCACCACAGATGATGCGGGAAAGCTTGTTGACATTCATGAGCGGACCAGAATAGAAAAGCACGGAGATAAAGCAGAGTATACGGAAGACGACGGAAAGACCTGGATTGGCCTGGGAGACGGCACTATTGTTTCCATGAACATGTGGGGATTTACAGGCAGTATATTAAAGGAACTTGAGGAACGGTTTGCCACATTTTTAGACAGGGAACTTCCTAAGAATCCGATGAAGTGTGAATACTTTCTTCCGTTTGTTGTAGATGAGCTGTTAAAAGAAGATAAGGCAGAGGTTTCGGTGTTAAAAAGCGTAGACCGTTGGTATGGAGTCACCTATAAGGAAGATAAAGACACAGTAGTAAAAGCCATCAGGAAACTGAAGGAAGATGGTCTGTATCCGGAAAGGTTATGGGAGGAACAGTAATGGGGGACGCACAGTGTACGAAGATCAGAGAGGCCATTGGGTTTCTGACCTTTGAAGGAGAACCGGTTTCCTGGGAACGCTATGGAAGCGGCCATATTAACGATACCTTTCGCCTGATCTGTAAGACAAAAGAGCAGGAAAAACACTATATTTTACAGAGAATCAATCACGATGTATTTAAGGACCCGGTTTCTCTTATGAGAAATATTGAAGGAGTTACCTCATTTTTAAGAGAACGGATTAAGGTTCAGGGCGGCGACCCGGAGAGAGAAACCTTAAATGTGATCAAATCAAGAGACGGAAAAGGATATTGCCGGGACAGTGAAGGGAATTACTGGAGAGGTTATATCTTTATAGACGGGGCCACCACATATGATAAGGTGAGAGATCCCCAGGATTTTTACCAGAGCGGCAAGGCATTTGGGCGGTTTAAGGGTTTGCTTGCAGAATATCCGGCAGATGAACTCGTCGAAACTATACCCAATTTCCATAACACTCCTGTGCGCTTACAGACTTTTAAGGAAGCAGTAGAATCCGATGTCTGCGGACGGGCCCATCTGGTTGAGAAAGAAATAAGATTTATTTTTGACCGGGAGAAGGAAGCCTCCATTGTTATGGATATGCTAAAAGACGGCAGTCTTTCTCTCTGCGTTACACACAATGACACCAAGCTTAATAACATCATGATTGATGATGCAACAGGAGAAGCCCTGTGCGTGGTTGATTTAGATACCATTATGCCGGGACTGTCCATTTTTGATTTTGGCGATTCCATCCGTTTTGGAGCCAATACGGCAGATGAGGACGAACCTGATGTGAGTAAGGTATCCCTATCTCTTTCCCTGTTTGAAATCTACACCAAGGGATATATAAAAGGCTGCCTTGGAAGCCTGACACAAGAGGAGAAAAGGCTGCTTCCCATGGGAGCAAAACTGATGACATTTGAGTGCGGTATCCGCTTTTTAACGGATTTCCTTCAGGGAGACACTTACTTCCATATCAGCAGAGAAAATCACAACCTGGACCGTGCCAGAACCCAGTTAGCCCTTGTGGCCGATATGGAGAAGAAATGGAAAGAGATGGAGGAAGTCGTTTTTAAATGTGACAAAGAAGCCGGGCTTGCTTAATCGCCTGCCGGACGGCTGATTGATTAAATTTATGTTGTGCCTGGGATTGTCTCAAGAAAATAAAGGATGCCTGGGGGAAAGGAGAATATATGAGAATATTAGTAACCGGAGGCGCCGGATATATCGGCAGCCACACATGTATTGAACTTTTGGAGCAGGGCCATGAGGTTGTGGTGGTTGATAATCTTTGCAATTCCTCTAAGGTTTCTTTAGAGCGGGTGGAAGCGATTACTGGAAAAACTGTAACCTTTTACGAAGCAGATCTTCTGGACCGGGATGCGCTGGATGAGATATTTGATTATGAAGTGATTGATGCTGTCATACATTTTGCCGGATTAAAGGCTGTGGGAGAATCTGTTTCCAAACCGCTGGAGTATTATCACAACAATATTACTGGAACTTTGATTTTGTGTGATATTATGAGAGAACACAAGGTGAAAAATATTATTTTCAGTTCCTCTGCTACTGTATATGGAGATCCGGCCTTTGTACCTATTACAGAGGAGTGCCCCAAGGGCGTTATAACCAATCCTTACGGACAGACAAAAGGCATGCTGGAGCAGATACTCACAGACCTTCATATTGCAGATCCTGAGTGGAATGTGACCATTCTCCGCTATTTCAATCCGGTAGGAGCTCATAAGAGCGGTCTTATCGGAGAAGACCCTTCAGGTATCCCCAATAACCTGACTCCCTACATCACCCAGGTCGCAGTGGGCAAGTTAAAGGAAGTGGGAGTATTTGGAAATGATTATGATACGCCTGACGGAACCGGTGTCCGGGATTATATTCATGTGGTGGACCTGGCTGTCGGTCATGTGAAAGCCCTTGAAAAAATGGCTTCCTCAGAGTCTTCGGTCCGGATTTACAACCTTGGAACAGGCCAGGGATTAAGTGTGCTTCAGTTGATTGAAGCCTTTTCAAAAGCATGCGGAAAACCTATTCCATACTCTATTAAACCCCGCCGTCTCGGCGATATTGCAGCGTGCTATGCGGATGCGTCTTTAGCAAAAGCAGAGCTTGGCTGGGAAGCAGAGCACGGCATTGATGAAATGTGTGAAGATTCATGGAGATGGCAGTCTAAAAATCCCAATGGATATAAATAAAGGATTCTAAGGGAGGCAGAAGCTGATCTTTGGCTTTTATATTCCCTTTATATATGCCTATAGAATTTTCCGGTGATCAAGATTGTACTTCCGCTGTTTGCCGGACTGTTGGTATTACAAGATATGAAATCAAAAGATGTAAAGAGGGGCATAGCCAATGCGGCTATGCCCTTTTTGAAAGGTGAATGGGGTTTATGATAAGCGCATTACTGTTAAAGTGGCGCCTGCACCGTTTTGAAGCGTTGCTGTTCCTGCCAAACCAAAGAACTGGAGGGCAAGCTGATCTCCTGCATTCAAAGCGGCGATCGTGGTGGCAGTGTAAGACGAAACGGAAATTACGGGAGCAAAAACAGATCCTGGAATTGTCGTACCGGTCCGTGTCACACGTGTGGACATGAGTAGGCCTGCAGTAACGTTAATCTGGTAAGTTACCAGATAGGTTCCCGTAGTGGATACGGTGAAAGTTGTATTTGAGCCATTGACGGTAAAGCCTACAAGGTTCTGGTTGTTAGGCAGACCAATAGTAGTACCGCCCAGTAAAACAAGGAGGGCGGCTCCCGTGGTATTCTGGGAGCTCATAGAGCTGCTTGTAACAGCAGGTCCGGTAGGCCCAATAGGTCCGTCTGCTCCTTCAGCCCCAGCCGCGCCGGCAGGTCCGGTAGGGCCAGTAGGGCCTTCAACACCAGCGGGTCCGGTAGGGCCAGTAGGGCCTTCGGCACCAGCAGGTCCGGTAGGGCCAGTAGGGCCTTCAGCACCAGCAGGTCCGGTAGGGCCAGTAGGGCCTTCAGCACCAGCAGGTCCGGTAGGGCCAGTAGGGCCATCAGTCCCATCAACGCCAGCTGCGCCGGCAGGTCCGGTAGGGCCAGTAGGTCCTTCAACACCAGCAGGCCCGGTAGGGCCTTCAGCACCAGCAGGTCCGGTAGGCCCAATAGGCCCGTCAGCCCCATCAATGCCAGCCGCGCCGGCAGGTCCGGTAGGGCCAGTAGGCCCGGCCACGCCTTGAGCGCCGGCAGGTCCGGTAGGTGACTCTGTTATAATTGGACTAAATAAGTGAAAACCGCTATATCATAAGGTTTTCGCTAATCTTAGTCCAATTTTTAATACTCTATTTATCTATCACTCATTTACCCAGGCCCTATTTTTATCCAGAAAGAAGTACACCGATGGCAAAAATCATTGCAACTAACAATGAAAAAGAAGGCGTGGGCAAAATGGCTACGGCGACCACGCTTGCCTATCTTTTGTCACCGTACCGCCCCAATTGACCTTGATGGTCAGGGGCATCCCAGTATCATTTTAGGTGTAATCAACACCAATAAGCTGAAGGTTACAAGTTTCCCTCCGACCAGCCAAAAAACGTCCAGAACTAAGTGATGAATTTTGTAGCAGATTCAGAAATTTCACTTTCATTATCTGATTCCTTGGTATACTTGACATGACAAGGGTTTTTCTGCGGTGTCATTATTTTTCGGCAATTCAATGCTCCCAAGCAGGATAGGTACCGTGCCTTTTTTGTGCTCTAAAAGTATTGGACTTTCAAGGTTAGTTACACCAAATGATGTGAGGAATTTGGGGATTTTATATGAAGAATGGACTATCGTAAGCGGAAAATCAGAAGGCGATAGTTCGTTTTTATTTCACATTTTTTTAGACCAACTAATTTATGCTGTGAAAATTTCCACCTATGATTTAGCCAATAGTTTCATATATGTTTTGGAAATTAAGTCAATAGATATTTTGAATATTTCCGATTATAATGAACTCGAAAAATTAACTGCGACACAATTCTCTTCAAAAAGAAAGGGGTACATTATTATGAGAAAAATAGTTTTGCTTTGTTCAGCAGGCATGTCCACAAGTTTACTGGTAACAAACATGAAAAAAGCAGCAGCAGAAATAGGCTATCAAACGGATATTTCTGCACATCCGTTAAGCCAAGCGGATACCTATGGTTCGGATGCAGATATGATTCTTCTTGCACCACAAATGCGTTTTGAGCTGCCAAGAATCCAAGCAAAGTTTGCGGACAAAAAAATTGAGGAGATTGAAATGCGTGCTTACGGCACGATGAATGGCAAGGCTGTCATTGAACAAGTCAAAAAGGCTCTTGGCGACTGATACTATAATTTTGGGACAGAGATGACAAGGAGGCATTTTCTTTATGGAAGAGATGGCATTAAAATGTTGTGAAATTATCAGTGCTGTAGGAACAGCACGTTCCTGTTATATCGAAGCGATTCATAAAGCAAAGGATGGCGATTACGATGAAGCAAAAAAACTGATTGAAGAGGGCAAGAAATATTTTATTGAGGGACACGAAAAACATTTGGATTTTTTGCAGCAGGAAGCGGAAGGTAATTTGACCGTTGGCTTGATTTTGCTCCATGCAGAAGATCAGTTGATGAGTGCAGAATCATTTGGTATTTTAGCTGTTGAATTTATTAGCGTGTACCAGTGCATCAAAAATAAGGGAGTATTATAGATGGGATTTCAAAAAGACTTTTTGTGGGGGGGATCTATCAGCGCTGCACAAGTCGAAGGTGCATGGAACGAAGGTGGAAAAAGCCCGGTACAGATTGACTATGCAGCTGTAGGAGGGACAAAAGGTAATCGTAAAGTATATTTTCGCAATGCAGACGGCAGCAGAGGCGAATGCTCGTTGATGGGTCGCCTTGCTCCGGGTGCAAAATATGAACTTTTTGATGATATTCACTATCCAAATCATATTGCGTCAAATTTTTACCATCATTATAAAGAAGATATCGCATTGTTTGCAGAGATGGGATTCACAACCTTCAATACTTCTATTTCTTGGGCAAGGATTTTTCCCTATGGAATGAAAGGCGGTGTCAATAAGGAAGGTGTCGAGTTTTATCGCAATGTTTTTAAAGAGTGTCGAAAATACAATATCGATCCCGTTATTACGCTGTATAAGTATGATGAGCCGGTCTATTTTGAGGAGACGTATGGCGGTTGGACCAATCGGGCGATGATTGATGAATTTGCCGAATTTGCAAGGATCTGTTTTAATGAGTACAAGGATTTAGTCAACAAATGGTTGACCTTTAATGAAATTAATATTCAGATTGTTTATAGAGCGGTTGGTGTCGAACATGGGGATTCCCAAGTACAATATGAGGAATTACATAATCAGATTGTTGCAGCAGCGCGTTCAGTAAAATTGGCTCATAAAATTGACCCTAAATTAAAGGTCGGATGTATGATCGCCGGTGTCTGCGTATATCCCCTGACGCCAGACCCCAACGATGTATATTTAGCATATAAGAAGTTTCAAAATACATTTTGTTACTGCGGTGATGCAATGATACGCGGCGAATATCCTGGCTTCGCGGTGCGGATGTGGAAAGACGACGGAGTAGCTCTGTCTATTTCTGAGGAAGATCGGCGAGATATGCTGGAAGGAAAGGCAGATTTTCTTGCATTTTCTTATTACAATTCAAATTGCGTGACGACACATGAAAGCGGAGAGCATGTGGGTGGCAATTTAATGCGCGGCGTAGGCAATCCTTATCTGAAGGTGTCCGATTGGGGGTGGACGATAGATCCAATTGGCTTTAAGTATTTCCTGCATCTGTTAAATGACCGCTATGACAAGCCATTGTTTAATGTTGAAAATGGCCTTGGCGCTTATGATGTTGTAGAAGCGGACGGCAGCATCCATGACAATTATCGTATTTCTTATTTGAGAGAGCATATTAAGGCGATGCAGGCTGCAGTAAATGAAGGTGTCGACCTCTTTGGTTATACGATGTGGGGACCAATTGACTTGGTCAGTGCGAGTAGCGGACAGATGGATAAGCGGTATGGTTTTATTTATGTGGATATGAATGACAAGGGTGAGGGCGATTTGCACCGTGCGAAAAAGGATTCGTTCTATTGGTACAAAAAGGTCACCGCCACTAATGGAGAATATTTAGATTGATTATTTTGAGCGGAGCCTGAAATTTTGGCTCCGTTTTTAAAGTATGATGGACATACTAATAAGATGTCAAAGAAAAGTGATTGAGTCCAATGGATTAAATTGGACTTGGAAAATATTTTATGAAAAATTCCATAAAAATAGGAAAATATTTTCACATTATGAATGGTTCGTGGTATCATAACAGTATTAATATATGGTGCAAAGTCTCTAGTGTGAAAGGAGAAGTGTTCATGAAAAAAGTCACGATTTCGGATATTGCAAAGGAGGCGGATGTGTCTATTTCCACAATCTCGCGCTATATCAATAAAAGCGGCTATGTAGCGGAGGATAAGGCGAAACGTATTAATGTTGCTATGGAGCAGCTAGGTTATATTGCAATTGAGCAAAAGCGAAAAAGCAATATCATCGGTCTGACCTGCCAGCTTGCCCATGACAATCATTTTTATTATGATATGTTACGTTCCTTTGCGAAAATGGCGCAGCAGAAAGGCAAAGCGATTATGCCGATTATGGTGACGCCAATTAATGATGTATCTTTACCAGATGTGGTAGCCACTGCAATGAAATTTGACATTGAAGGGTTGGTCGTGGCTGGGTTTATGGATGAAAGGATTTCTCAAGAAAATGAAAAGATGCTTTTGGGACTCCCAATTCCAGTAGTCATGTTTGAACGAAATGGAAAAAGTACCGCATTGAGTACTGTTGCTTTTGATACCAGGGCAGCGATGCAAGAAGCTGTCCAACAGCTAGTTTTGCTGGGGCATCGTAGGATTGCCTATATCGGTTGCGCTTATGACTTTAATGTGGAGCAAGAACGGTATGAGGGGTATTTGGATGGTTTGAAGGAGGCCAATATTCCCGTGGACAAGAAATTGATTTGCATGAAGTACGACTATGAGGAAGAAAGCGGCCGTTCCGCTATGCAAAATTTACTTTTGAGATCTCCTGATATTAGTGCAGTTGTGGCAAGTGCTGGTTCTTATGCGACAGGTGCGTTGCAGGCGGCAAACGAGAATGGAATAGCTGTGCCAGAGAGTCTGTCCATTATTGGTATGGGAGAGACAATTAGGAGAATTTGCACCCCCAAAATCAGCAGTTTTCAGTTTCCAATGGATGAGGCGGCCGAATATGCGATTGATACCATTATAAAACAAAATACCATTGGTCCAAAGGTTTCTGTGACGATTTCATTTAAGCTCAAGCTAAGGCAAATGGAATCCATACAAAGGTTTGAGGCTACGGTGGTAGAGAGCGTCTAGCAATTTCTAATATATCTTCTTTGAATCCCTGATGCCTTTGTGGCAGTCAGGGATTTGTTTTGCAAATTCGTATAATAATTTTCATATAATATTTCTATAAAATTTTCATAAAATTATTATTTATTACATCAATAGAATTTAAAGATTTTTTCAAATATAATCCTCTTATCAGAACAGGCAAAAAAGGTAGGTCTGTCAAAAAGTAACTTCCATCAAAGTCCATATTTCACAAGATGGGAGAGAAAGGAGGAGAACTATGAAAATTGGAATTGGAAACGATCATGTAGCAATTGAATACAAAAAAGAGATTTGGGCTTATATTGAGGAAACATATGGCTATGAAGTAGTCAATTTTGGCACTGATAGACCGGAACGTTTCAATTATCCCATTGCGGGGGAGGCTGTAGCAAACGCCGTAGTAAGCGGAGCTGTTGATAAGGGCATTGTGATTTGTGGTACGGGAGTCGGAATATCACTGGCGGCCAATAAAGTAAATGGCATCCGATGTGTTACTTGCAGTGAACCTTATTCGGCGCAGCTCTCTAGGCAACACAATGATACGAATATGTTGGCGTTTGGAGCAAGAGTAGTAGGAATTGAGCTGGCGAAGATGATTGTGGACGCATGGCTTTCTGGTGAATATGAGGGTGGCAGACACCAAACACGAATTGATATGATTAGGGAAATTGAAGAGCGTCAATGCGAAAAGTAACGGTAGCCACAAGGCAACAGATTTAGACCGGAAAAACGATGTGTCCTGTATTTGAAGATTATAAAAAGGAGAAAGGAACATGAGAAAACTAAAAATTACTTTGGCTTGCAATGGGGGAGTGTCAACTAGTATTTTATGCAAAAAAATCATTGCTGCGGCTGAAAAAAAGGGATTTACGGAAGTGGAGTGCAATGCTTATTCCACACGAGTCCTGGAGCAGACGGCAGAGGGAAGTAATATCATTCTGCTCGGACCACAGGTAGCTTATGAGTTTGAGACTTTAAAAGAAAAATTTTCAGACATACCGGTAGAGGTGATTTCGATGATAGATTATGGCCGGATGGATGGAGAAAAGATATTTCAAAATATGATGGAAAAATACAACTGGTAATAAGTTGTATGAGGAGAAGGGGATGTCAAAAACAGAAAATATTAAAAGCATCATCCTAAAAAAATTAATGTCGGTTGCGGGGTGGATGCAAAAAAACATTTATATCAGTGCCATTTCAGAAGGAATGATGAGTACTTCTTCTATTTTAATAGGGGGCGGCATTGTCAATATGCTGATCAATCTCCCGATTACGCCTTGGAGTAACTTTCTTACCAATACAGGGATTATGCCAGTGCTGGCGGCTGTTGTGATGATTTGTCAACTGCCAGGTATTTTTATAACCTTTGCCCTAGGCCGTGTTCTTGGGCAAAAGAAGGGAATGAAGGATGGGTATTCTACAGGATTAATCAGTTTGGTGTGCTTTTTGATAATTACTCCGTTTTTTGAAACAGAAAAGGGGGGTACAGCTTTCTTGTTGGATATGTTAGGTGCACAGGCAGTTATTACTGCGATGTTAGTCGGAGTTTTTGCGACATCCTTCTATACCTTTTTATACAAGAAGGATATACGTATAAAGTTTCCGGACAGTGTTCCTCCATATGTGGGTGATAACCTTTCCTGTATTCCCACTAGCCTGTTGACCATGATTCCGTTTATGGTTCTTAGAGGCATATTTATTCATACATCTTGGGGTAGTTTTACCGCCTTTATCAATGGCGTATTGCAAATACCGCTTACAACTGTAGGAAACTCTCTGGCAGGGCACCTAATTCTGCTTTTTATTTGCTGCCTATTGTGGTGGTGCGGTATGCATGGAACCAATGTCATTTACCCCGCTGCTTATTTGCTGATGGCTGCGCCAATGACTGCTAATATCACGGCTGCTGCTGCTGGTCTTCCTGCACCAAATATGTTGTCTTTGATTACACTTTGGATTCCGCTACAGGTTATGGGAGGTCCTGGCTGCCTGTTTGGCCTGTATATAGCGTTAGTTCTGTTGGCGAAAAGTAATCGGTATAAAACGCAGGGGCGCTTGATGCTGATCCCTGGTCTATTCAACATTATTGAACCTGCAGTCTATGGTCTGCCTATTGTATTAAATCCGTTGCTGTTGGTGCCGTTTATCTGTACGCCACTGGTTATGTATGTTTCCATGTACATATGTATGAACATAGGCTTGTTTACTACGCCGGTGGTGTTTCCGCAGTCTTTCCTGCCTGCATTTATAAATGGCTTTTTATGTGGTGGAGGTATTGGCTTTAGTATATTTATCATTGTTTGGTGTATTCTCAGCACATTGATTTATATGCCTTTTGTGAAGGTGATAGATAATGTGGCCTTGAAGGAAGAGGCAATCTCAGAAGTGGCTTAAAACAGAAACTAAGATTTCAAGGAGGTTAATATGGGATTTAAAGAAGGATTTTTATGGGGCGGCTCAATCAGTGCCGCCCAGGTAGAAGGCGGCTGGAATGAAGGGGGGAAAAGCCCGGTACTGGTTGACTATGCAACGGCAGGTTACGCGGAAAAAGGCAGACGGCATCGCTTCATTACTTATCGTAATGCAGACGGGACCAATGGTGAAGTCCCTATGCTGGTAACTGCGGAAATACCTGATGGGGCGGAATATGTCTTGAGGGAAAATGTTCATTACCCGAATCATGATGCTGCTGATTTTTACCATCGCTATAAAGAAGATATTGCTCTTTTTGCTGAAATGGGTTTCACAACATTCAATACTTCTATATCCTGGGCAAGGGTTTTTCCAGATGGTATGGAGGGTGGGGTAAACTGGGAAGGAGTGGAATTTTACCGAGACGTGTTTCAGGAATGTCGCAGGTATGGAATGGATCCGGTGATTACACTGTACAAATATGATGAACCACTTTGCCTGAAAAAGAAATACGGTGGCTGGATAAACCGGGCAATGATCGATGAATTTGTAGAATTTGCATGGGTTTGTTTTACAGAATATGGTGATCTGGTTAATAAATGGATGACATTTAATGAAATTAATATCGAGATAATGATTGGCTCCATGAGTGGCGAAGAGGAGGAGATGCAAAGAAAGTTTTTGGCAGCCCATCATCAAATAGTAGCAGCAGCTCGTGCTGTAAAGCTAGCACATTCTATAAGCAGTGAACAAAAGGTGGGATGTATGATTGCAGGAATATGTACTTATCCTCTGACCCCTGATCCAGAAGATATCCTTGCTGCACAAAAGATCTTCCAGAAAAAATTCTGCTATTGTGCAGATGCAATGATACGAGGGAAATACCCGGGCTTTACGAATCGAATTTGGAAGGAAAATAATGTCTTTTTTGATATTTCCGAGGAAGACAGGAATGATATGCTGGAAGGGGTAGCGGATTTCCTGGGCTTCTCTTACTACAATTCCAATTGTGTAACAACGCATCCACAGGAGGGTGATACTGTCGAGGGAAATCTGATACGTGGAGAAAAGAATCCTTATCTGCAAGAATCTGACTGGGGTTGGACGATTGATGCCAAGGGTTTCAAATATTTTCTACATATACTTAATGATCGCTATCAGGTTCCATTGTTCGTTGCAGAGAATGGACTTGGAGCATATGACCGGGTAGAGGAAGACGGAAGTGTTCATGATCCTTATCGAATTGAATATTTGCGGGACCATATCAGCTGTATGAAGGAAGCTGTGGAAGAAGGTGTCGATCTGTTTGGCTATACAACCTGGGGGCCCTTGGATCTGGTCAGTGCCAGTACTGGACAAATGGATAAACGCTATGGGTTTATCTATGTGGATAAGAATGATATTGGCGAGGGAGATTTTTGCCGAATTAAAAAAGATTCTTTTTACTGGTATCAAAAAGTAATCGGTAGCAATGGGGAGTGTCTTAAATAACCATTGTAAGCGGACAATATAAGTGCAAAACTCTCCAGTGAAGACAATAATACGAATATGCTCGCTTTTGGTGTGAAGATTGTTGGCATTAAGTTGGTAAGAATGATTGTTGATAGTTGGCTGGAGACTGGATGTGAGAGTGGACACCATCAAATGCGTCTCGTCATGATTCGGAAAATTGAACAGCGTCAGAGAAGCATGTAGGAAAAATAATTTTGAAAAAACAAAGAGTAAAGGAGAATAATTCCTATGTCTAAAGAAAAAAAGTTAGGCGGTCGTTTGGAAGCTTTTGTTGAAAAGATAGCCGCACCTTTGGTGAAATTGGCATCATATCCTGTGATGAGGGCTATCCAAGGGGGATTGGTTCAGACTATGCCCATCATCGTTGTTGGTTCCATCTTTCTGGTACTGTCTGTATTAGGTTCTTCCAATGTCGGAAACGGAACGACATTGCTGCCATTTTTATCTCCGATTGCCAGTAAATTATCCGTCATGAACAGCTACACCATAGGCTTCTTAGGCTTGTATAGTTCTGCTGCCATTGCCATGAACTATGGTGAAATTCTGGGTGTGGATGTTAAGACCAGTGGTATACTGGGCCTGACCAGTTTTATTATTATTAATCTGGCCAAGGAGATAAATACTACCGCTTTTTCTGCACAAGGACTGATTGTGGCAATCATCACGTCCGTTGTGTCTATCCGTATCTATAAGTTCTTTAAGGATAGGAACATTGTAATTAAGATGCCAGATGCCGTTCCCCCAAACATCAGTAATGCATTCACATCTTTAATCCCTTTCCTGGCGGTCTATACCATATGCTGGTTCATTCGTGTAGCTATGGATTTTGATCTCTCTAATTGGATCATGGGGCTGTTAACACCTCTGTTCAGCGCTGCTGAAAACATTTTTGTATTCACCTTTAAGCAGACCATTCAGAATCTGTTATGGTCTGTAGGTCTTCACGGTGACAATATGGTCGACTCAATATTCATTCCTTTACGGCAGATTTGGACTGCTGAGAATGCAGCAGCAGCTGCTGCTGGTGTAGAAGGTACTGCACTGCCTCATGTGTGGACAAGTAACGGTATTGAGCGCTTGGTTACCTGGCCTGCAGCCATATGGCCACTGCTCTTATATATGATCACATCCAAGGTGAAGTATCTGAGGACATTGGGCTGGGCCTGCCTTCCTTCCGCTATCTTTACTATTGTAGAGCCTGTTATCTACGGTTTGCCTTTGGCACTGAACCCGTACCTGATGCTTCCGTTCCTGGTCATTACTATTATTACGTCGTTTGTGTCATATGGAATCTTTGAGCTGGGGCTGGTGGGCCGTTTCTTTGCATCAATGCCTTGGGCAACACCGCCTTTCCTGCTGGGACCTTTAGGTACCGGCGATTGGAAGTCTGTATTGGTCATGCTGTTGGTTTTTGTCATCGGTCTGGTCATTTACTATCCTTTCTTTAAAAATTTTGAGAAGTCTCTGTTGGCAAAGGAGGCAGAGAATGAGGCTGCCGTAGAAGACTGATTTTTATAATTAGGAGGGATGCCATAGGATATCCCTCCTGAAACACAAAAAAATGTGCATTGAGAGGGACGGAAAAAGGAGGAAATCTCTATGTCAGGCCTTGTATTTATTTGCTTAATGGCGGCAGTTGTGATAGCAGTTGTTCTGCCGATTCTTTTTACAGCCGGGATGTTGATTCTGCGAAAACTGAAAGTTCTGCAGCTGCTGAAAGGACTATTTATAGGCATAGTGGTGAACTCCTTTTTTCTTCCTTTTGTTTTTTCGGCGATGTTGTTGTTTTTTCAGGTGAAAGAAGTGGTGAGCTGGAAGATGTTTCTGTGCTTCATTCCATACTCCCTGGTGACCTTGGCAATGCTGTATTTTTTCTGTATTAAAGCAATGCGCCTGATGGAGGAACCGGAGAATTGCTTTTCCATGATGCTGGGATTTGCATACATCCCGATGTATTCTTTCAGTCAGACGGCCTTTGACAATCTAATCATCGGCGATCACATCCGGATAGGAAATCTGGAATATATCTACAAGCTGGGATATGAAAATGCTGAATCGGTAATCGCGACTTTTGATGTAATGCACATCAGTTATTTTCTGGCAGTGGGATTTCAGGCGATTGCTATTTTGTTCATACAGTTGCTGATTATACAATTGATTTGCGTGTACGCAGAGAACCGAGGAACAAGTTATCTGTGTCTGAGCTTTCTGATGATCTTTATCCAACAGGTTTCGATGTATTCGTCTGCCGTTCTTACTTCATGGTCGCTGTTATTGATGGTTTTATGCATGATCGCATTGTCAACGGCATTGGCACAACGACTGAAAAAGGAAGGATTTATTGGAACATAATTGCAAGTGAAATAAAAGAAACAGAAATTTGAAGCTAGCCCCATAATCAGCGGAAAATATTATTTTTTTAAAAATACAAAATGTTGTTTTTGTTCGAATAATTAGGAGGATGTTTATGAAAAAAATATTATGTCCATCAATGATGTGTGCCGATTATGGCAGATTAAAAGAGGAAATCCAGGCATTAGATGAAGCGGGTGCGGATATTTTCCACTGCGATGTGATGGACGGTGCTTTTGTACCAAATATAACGATGGGAATTATAGATATTCAAATTATACGAAAATATACAAAGAAGCCTGTGGACGTACATTTGATGATTGAAAATCCAGCAGATAAAGTCGATTGGTTTATTGATGCAGGTGCTGATATTGTTTATATTCATCCGGAATCAGAGCGATATGTGGTCAAGACTCTTGCGCATATTAAAGAGCGTGGATGTGCAGCCGGCATTGCAATTAATCCGGATACAAGTATCGAGACCGTGCATGAGATGTTAAATCTCGTTGATTACGTTATGGTTATGACTGTGAATCCTGGTTTTGCAGGCCAGAAGTTTATAGAATTTACAAAAAACAAGATACAACAATTGATAGACGAAAAGAAAAAGTATGGTTTTCGTGTGATGATTGACGGCTCATGCAGTCCATCGGTCATACAAGAACTGTCTGTTATGGGAGTAGATGGATTTATTCTAGGTACAAGCGCATTATTTGGAAAGCAAGAAAGCTATGCGCAACTGATGGCAAAATTAAGATAGAAAGAATATAAATTTGAATGGTCAATAGCCTCACTGGATTTATGTAAGTGAGGTTTTTAAGATACGTTATAGAAAGTATATAAAGGGATAAGCCAGAAAATTCAGAGAGCTATATGTAAATATGGAGGAAAAGCAAATGAAGTATTACGTGAATCGAATTGCCGCAAGAAATGGCGATGGCACAAAGGAGAAGCCATTTCAGACGATCAATCAGGCGGCGAAAATTGCTCGTGCCGGAGATGAAGTGATTGTGGCTCCCGGCGTTTACCGGGAATATGTGAATCCAGTGAATGCCGGAGAAGAAGGCCTTCCTATCGTATATCGCTCAGAAGTCATTGGCGGCGCTGTGATAACAGGAGCCGAGGTGGTGAAAAACTGGGAAAAACAGGAGGGAAATGTGTGGATGTCCCGCATATCCAACGGTATTTTTGGTAGCTACAATCCGTATATCGTGCGGGTGAAAGGAGACTGGTATAATGAATCCAATCCCAAGCCAGTGCATACCGGAGAGGTCTACCTAAACAACAAAGCCATGTATGAGTATCCCACGCTGGTGCAGGTGCAGCAGTCTGTCAGAGACAGGTCGTCCTGGGATCCCGAAGGAACGCTGTATGCCTGGTATACCATGCAGGATGACGCAGATACGCTGATCTATGCGAACTTCCAGGGAGCGGATCCCAATGCAGAGAATGTGGAGATTAACGTGCGCAGGAATTGTTTTTATCCTGATAAGACAGGGGTAAATTATATCACATTGTCCGGCTTTGTGGTGAAGCAGGCAGCGACCCAGTGGGCGCCTCCCACTGCATATCAGGAGGGGATGGTTGGCCCGCATTGGTCTAGAGGATGGATTATCGAGGACTGTGAAATCTCCGATTCCAGATGCTCCGGCATTTCTCTTGGGAAGTATCTGCAGCCAAATAATGAGAACAAATGGACGACCAGATATTACAAGGATGGAACCCAGAACGAGAGGGATGCCATTTGCCAGGCTCAGAACGAAGGATGGACGAAGGAAAACATTGGCCACCATATTGTGCGCCGCTGCAATATCCATGATTGTGGACAGACTGGTATTGTGGGTCATCTGGGAGGAGTCTTCTCCATCATAGAGGATAATCATATCCATCATATCAACAATAAACAGGATTTGGCAGGCGCAGAAATAGGCGGCATTAAGATGCATGCGGCAATTGACGTGACTTACCGGAGAAACCATATCCACCATTGTACCCGAGGATTGTGGCTGGACTGGCAGGCGCAGGGAACCCGTGTGACGCAGAATCTGTTTCATGACAATGTACCCCCGAAAGGGACCGTCATAAATAACGGTCTTGAGCTGGGGGAAGATGTTTTTATTGAGGTTTCCCATGGTCCGACATTGATCGACAACAATCTGCTGTTATCCAACTGTTCTGCCAGAATCAGCACGCAGGGAATCGCGTTTGTGCACAACCTAATTGCAGGTTCCTTTACCTGGGTAGGCGGAGGATCAAACAATGATACAGCCATTTTGCCTTCTAGCCGTTTTACGCCATACCATGTGCCCCACAGGACGGAAGTGGCTGGCTTTATGACAATCCTTCATGGAGATGTTCGTTTCTATAATAATATTTTTGTGCAGCAGAAGGTTAGAGAAGATCTGCTTCAGTTTACACAGGAGAGCCATACAGATGTCATTACAAAGTTTCCGTTTTGCTGCGGGCTGGAGCCGTACAACGGCTATCCCACTGAAACTGAGTACAAGGCACAATTCACACCAAAGACGATTACTAGCCGTGGACATAAGGACTTTTATTATGACCATATGCCTGTGTATGTTGGCGGAAATGTCTATTTTAATGGTGCAAGACCTTGGGAAAAGGAAGAGGACTTCAGGGAGGATACAGAGCACAAGATCACCTGGGAGCTGAAAGAGATGAATGGAGAAATCACCTTGGAGACCAATCTTTATGATTATGTCCCATCATTTAATACACCATTTGTGTCTACAGAATTGCTTGGTGAAGCCTTTGAGCCGGAGCAGAAATTTGAAAATCCGGACGGAACTCCAATTTTCTTTGACAGCGACTATCAGGGCGCTCATCGAGGCATCCATCCGATAGCAGGGCCATTTGGGAACAGGGAGAGCGCAGGCCGTTGCCTGTGAAAGGAGTTAAGAAAGCAATGGATCAAAATAGAAACAGCAAATTGCTGTTTGCGGCAATTGCGTTTTTCTGGTATGCGCAGTATGTGTACATACCATATCAGACAACATATCTGACCGGAACCGGAACCTCTGCGGAAATGATCGGCTTGATATTGGGAATTTACGGATTCTCACAGTTGATTCTGCGACTGCCCATGGGAGTATCGGCAGATCGTAGCGACCATCATAAGCTCTTCATTGTCATTGGAGGAGTGGTTTGCAGTGCTGCTTCCATTTTGCGCATACTGATGCCTTACGGAACCGGGTTTTTGGTGGCTAACCTGTTCTCCGGGCTGGCAAACAGTACGTGGATTTCTTTTTCTGTACTGTATATGAGCTGTTTTCCGGATCAGCCGCAGAGGGCGGCCAGTCAACTTGTGCTGGCCAGCAATATTGGGATGCTGACAGGATTCATCATGAGCATGTTCCTCTATCCTCATGTAGGAATGCGGGTGATTTGTGGGTTTAGTGCATGCGCCGGAACTTTGTGTGCTGTTGTCAGTGGTTTTATCCGGAAAGGAACGGCAAAAAGCAGTGATTTACCGGTACGGAAGCTGCTTAGCGTCTGTGTGGGAAAAAGGCTGTTATTTTTCTCTTTCCTTACGCTAATACAGCAGGGAGTCCAGATGTCTACCACAATGTCTTATACCAGTCAGATAATTAAGGATCTGGGTGCAGGCACAATGACGGTTGGATTGTCCTCTGTTCTTTATATGCTGTCGGCTGTTTTCTGTGCGAGATTTGTATCAACACCGGCTTTTGACCGTATCCGTCCCCAAAACTGGATGGCAGCCGTATTTTGCATTATTGCTTTGTACTGTATTTTGGTACCCACAGTTTCTTCTTTAACTGTCATATGCATTTTGCAGATTTTGCCCGGAATGTCCACCGGCATCTTATTTTCATTGCTTACCTCTGAAGCAATGAAAGGGATACCAGAGGGGAAGAAATCAACAGCCATGGGATTTTTCCAAGCCGTCTATGCACTAGGCATAACCGTCTTCCCAATCATCAGCGGGAAAATACTGGCAATTTCGTCAATGGCCGCAGCTTACTTTTTCCTGGCTGCGGTTTGTATGGGCGCGGCGGTACTGGCATATTTCCAGGACAAATGTATGACAAAAATAAACTTTTTATCATGATAAATGGAAATTAGAAAGAATACCGCAAGGGGTCTTCGTAAGACTCTATGGTTTTATAAATAAGAATATTTATTTTGAAGACACCCGCTTATGTTTATGTTGCCCTGTTAATGTATAGGAGTTTTTCTTTGGCATCTGCAAAGTATTCGATTGCCTCCTGAATAAAATGGAAGACATTCTGCCAATCCAAGCAAATCATACTGGACGCGCTTACAGGAGACGGTAATGGAATACTTTTATTTCACGGAGAAACAGCTGGAAGAATTTACAGACAGCTTTGAAGCACACTGTTTTAGGTATATGAGGAACGTTATGAGAGAGGGGAGCGATCTCAATATATAAGTTGCAATAATCTGGCAGGGGGAGCTGGTACTTTAACAATTATGGCAGCGATTAAGAAATAAAGAACTGCTATAGGAAAAAAATGTAGTGTTACAAATGAGGGGAAGTAATGAAAATATAAAATAGTGAGTAAAACGTTACTATGGCTAATTAGGATTTGAACATAAATATCATGACTACTTGCCATAAAACAAACAAGCCAGCTGGCAAGGAATATCAATCCTCACCAGTTGGTTTATTTTTTTCTAAGTATTGTGCTAGGTCGGTCAGTTCTTTTGCAAGCTGGCTTGTGGAATTTCGCAATGCTCCTCTAACGGATGTGAGGCAGGATAAGTATGTTGCCGTCAGTTGTTTGCAGACTTTTTCTTCATCTTCCATATCCGTTGATATAAGCACATCAAGCAGACGCTACCAAAATGATATACTGGCGGCTTTGCCTGATATGCCGGTTACGCACCAGCGTTCTGATGTGAACCGCTTTATTACGACTAAGAAATCGGGCGCCTACTTTGAATGAGTGGGTGCCCGTCTTTTCTTGAAGAAAAAGGACGGAGCCTATTCATAGCTTTTTTCGCTTGGCTGTCACCTGACAAGCTGAACTGGAATACACTGTATCAGGGCGATAGGGCAGGGCGCCTTATCGTCCTGAGCCCCGAAAGGAGTGATTGGGTGGACTCTTTATCAAACATAGATTTTGAAGCAATGAAAAACATAGACATCCGAACGGTCAATCCGGATACGCTGGTTGATATTAACGATACAAAAGTCAATGTAAAATTGCCCAAAGAAGAACGAATACTGGACTTTATTCAGCAAATAAGAAATCCATATTGCTACAAGTGCGGAAAGGTAGTAGTCAAAATCAGCTTTAACGATACCGATGCCACGCTGGAGGATAGGATGGAAAGTTTTTTGAGGATGATGTGATATGGATCAGCTACATTGGGCGGAGCCTGATTATGTGGGTTCGGAAAAATGGCAATATTGTCTGGACGCATCCTGAGAAGGAGGCTATAATTATACATGGACTAATATTAGCGGACGCCCATTGATTCAGTCAGGTTTTGCTTCTTGACTTTTTCAATCGGGAGGTTTCGTTATGTCATTAAATAAAGATACAATTATATATAATGCTGTTGACTATTTACGACTGTCTAAAGAAGATGGTGACAAAACAGAAAGCGACAGCATTTCCAATCAAAGAGATTTAATAACCAATTTTGTGAAGTCAATGCCCGAAATCCGCCTCTGTTCTGAAAGAATAGATGACGGATTTAGTGGTGTTGACTTTAATCGTCCTGCCTTTAATTTGATGATGGAGGACATAAAAGCCGGACGTATCAATTGCATCATTGTCAAAGACCTGTCCCGTTTTGGCAGAAACTACATAGAGGCAGGCAGATATATTGAGCGGATTTTCCCGTTCTTAGGTGTGCGCTTCATTGCTATCAACGATGGCTACGACAGCGCAAAAGAAAGAACACAGTCAGACGAGATTCTCATTCCTTTTAAGAACCTCGTCAACGATGCGTATTGCAGGGATATTTCCGTTAAGATCAGGAGCCAGCTTGATGTAAAGCGCAAAAATGGCGAGTTTATTGGCTCCTTTGCCGTTTATGGCTACATGAAATCAACAGAGAACAAAAATCAACTGGTTATAGACCCCTATTCCGCAAAGATTGTGCGGGATATTTTTGCATGGAAGCTGGACGGACTGAGCCAGCAAGGGATAGCTGACAGGCTGAATGAAATCAGCGAGCCATCCCCCATGGAATATAAACGATTTTTAGGACTTAACTTTGCCACCAGCTTTCAGGTGAACCCCAAGGCAAAGTGGACTGCTGTGGCGGTTGGCCGCATTTTGAAAAACCCTATTTATGCAGGGCATCTTGTGCAGGGGAAGGAAAGCACTCCAAACTACAAGATTAAGAAGCGGTTTATGAAGCCAGAAGATAAATGGGTTCGGGTGGAAAATACTCATGAGCCTATTATCTCTCAAGAAGTTTTTGACACAGTAAACCGTGTGCTGGCACAGGACACCCGTATCGCTCCAGATGGAGAAGCTGTGTACCCGTTTTCCGGCTTGCTTTTTTGTGCTGACTGCAAAAGTGGAATGGTGCGAAAGACGGTACCCGCAGGCGGTAAAAAGTATGCCTATTATTATTGCTCAAAAAATAAGGCTGGAGATGGCTGTACCACTCACTGCATCAGCGAAAAGGTATTGGAAAAGGCGGTCCTCCAAGCACTTCAAAATCACATTGCTTCTATTCTTGACATGGAACGGATTCTCCGTTTTATCGACACCCTTCCTATGCAGCAGGAAGAAATCCGAAAAATTGATACTCAACTGCTGATGAAACAGGCGGAAATTGAAAAGTATAAAAACCTCAAAGTGTCTATCTATGAGGACTTGAAAAGTGGTGTCATTGATGCGGAGGAGTACAGGGAGTTCAAAGAAATCTATGGGAAAAAGTGTGAGGAAGCGGAAAAGGCTGCCGAACGGCTGAAAAAGGATATTACCCTGATCCTTACAGGTAAGGGAGAAAACAGCGTTTGGATTGAAGCCTTCAAGAAGAATCGAAATATCACTGAGTTATCCCGAAAGATAGTTGTTTCCCTGATTGAGTGGGTTAATATCTATTCCGGTAGCCGGGTGGAAATCCGGTTCCGGTATCAGCATGAATATGAAAGAGCCTTGTTTTTTGCTCAAAACGCCAAAGCACTAATTGCCACAGTTTCACCAACTCCCATGAAGGGGGTGGTGTAAGGTGGCGAGGACGAGCAGAAAACAAATGGACAGTCCTGCACAGGTCCCCCATGAAACGATATGGGACACCTGTATTTATGGGCGGCTGTCAGATGAAGATGACCGAAAAAAAGAAAATGATTCCATTGGTAATCAGATTTCCATGCTGGAACGCTATATCAGTGAAAGACCATACCTAAAGCTAACGTCTGTTTTTAAGGATGTTAATCAGACAGGAACGAACTTCGACCGTCCCGGTTTCAATAAAATGATGGCCGCCATCAAGGGCGGAAAAATCAACTGCATTGTGGTTAAAGACCTGTCCCGTTTCGGAAGAAACTATATTGAAACCGGAACCTATCTTGAAAAAATACTACCATTTTTTAGTGTCCGCTTTATATCCGTAAACGATAATTATGACAGTCTGAACGCCAATAATCAGGATGAAGGGTATGTTGTTCCTCTGAAAAACTTGATTCATGACGTGTATGCCAGAGATATATCGCAAAAGACGAAATCAGGGCTTGCGGTCAAGAGAAGCAAAGGAGAATTTACCGGGTGTGTGACAGCATACGGCTATAAAAAGGCGGATAATGGCAAGCTGGTGATTGACGAAGAAACCGCGCCCGTTGTCAGGGACATTTTCAAGTGGGCAAGAAATGGTATGGGTGATATGAGTATCGCTCAAAAGCTTAATGAGTTGGGTATCCCCTCCCCAAGCCAGTATCGCTACATGAAGGGAGTTTTAAAAAACCAGCGTTATGCCAATATGCGATATTGGTACAAAAGCGCCGTCCGCAGAATTTTAGTAAACCCGGTTTACCTCGGACATATGGTTCAGGGAAAAACAAAATCTGACCTATGGGGCAAGGGTGGCTGCATGGAGCTGCCACAAAATCAATGGGTGGAAGTTAAAAATACCCATACTCCGCTGGTTGATGAAGAAACCTTTTTGGCTATACGGCAAATTAAGCAGGAACGGGATTCCAGCCAGAGAAAAGAAGTGGAACCGCAAAGGTCAAATATTTTGAAAGGGCTCATTTTCTGCGGCGATTGCAAGCGAAGTATGAAACGTCGAAAGAGCCTCAAGTCAAATGGTTCAGCACTCTATTTCTTTACTTGTGCCACATACGAGGACATAGCTAAAAATGACTGTGTCAGAAAGCGGATGAACGAACCGGATTTGCTCTCCATTCTCTATACGGCTATCCGCAAGCAGATTGACCTTGCCGTTGACATGGATCGAATCGTATCTAAGCTCAATGCAAAAGAAGGATTCTGCCAGCACCAAAGCGAGGTTGATGCAGAGATTTCCGAAACTGAAAAGAAGCTGTCCAGACTGTCCATGCTCAGAAGCTCCTTGTATGAGGATTATCAGGAAAAGATACTTGATGAAGCGGAATATTTCTTTACAAAAGCAAAGTACGAGGAAGATGTCATTGCTTTGAGGAGCCGACTTGATGAGATGTCCATGCAAAAGAACCGGCTTAATACCATGTTGACACCTTATAATCCATGGATGGCAGCCTTGAAAAAATTCAAGAAGAACAAAGCTATAACCGGAGAAATGATTTCTGAGTTGATAGAGCGGGTGGAAATATTCAGCGATCAAACGGTGTCAATCTGCTTCAGGTATAGGGATGAGTTTGAAAGTTTGCTCGGTTTTATTGAATCGGACGGAAAGGTGGGGATTTCATGAGTAGCAAGAATATTCTTGCCCGGTATATCCGGCTGTCCCAAGAAGACGAGAATGAGGGCGAAAGTAATAGCGTCATAAACCAGCGGGAACTTCTGAAAACCTTTGTCAAAAGCTCCCCCGACCTCTCACAGTATGAAGTGGTTGAGTTCTGCGATGATGGCTACAGTGGTACAAATTTTGATCGTCCGGGCGTGAAAGCATTGCTGGAAGAAGTTCGCGCTGGGAATATACAATGTATCATCGTTAAGGATTTGTCCCGCTTTGGTAGAAACTATATTGACCTCGGAGATTATTTAGAGCAGATATTTCCCTTTTTAGGGGTTCGGTTTATCTCGGTGAACGACCGCTTTGACAGTAACGATTTTGATGGTACGACTGGTGGGCTTGATGTGGGTTTCAGGAATTTAATTTACTCCCTGTACAGCAGAGACCTGTCGCAAAAGGTACGGAGTGCGAAAAAAACCCGAATGGAAAAAGGTGAGTTTATCAGTAGCCATGCGCCTTACGGCTATGCAAAATCTTCGGAAAACCGTAAGAAACTTGTGATTGATGAAAAAGCCGCCTCCATTGTCAGGTGTATCTTTGCGATGGCAGAGGAGGAGAAAAATGCGGTTCAGATTGCCGCACACTTAAATTCGGAGAATATCCCGACACCATATGTTTATAAACGGCTTATGGGCTGCGACCGCAAATTTAATGTGGTTGGAAATACAAACTACTGGCATAATACAACCATCCTGACCATTATCCGTGACGAACGCTATACAGGGAAAATGGTAAACGGGAAAAACCGCAACCCTGTTGTCGGGTGTAAGCACGGTAAACGGGTCCCTAAAAGTGAGTGGATTATTGTTCCGCATACACATGAAGCCATTATATCGGAAGAACTGTTTGCTTCGGTTCAGGAACGTTTTTCTGCTCCCGTGAAAATAAAGATGGAATCAGCCGAGGTCAGACCACTGATGGGCAAGGTTAAATGTGGGATTTGTCGGCACCTCATGCGAAGAAGCAATAGTACCGCGGCTACGGCATATTATTATTGTGGGAGCCATCAATATATAGCCAACAGCGCCTGCCCAAAGGATAGAATTTCTGAAACCAGTTTAATACAGACCGTCCTATCTGTGATACATAAACAGACGGAGGTTATGCTTGATACAAAGCAGCGTTTTGACAAAGTGAAAATTCAAAGTAATAATGATATATCTACTTTGACAGATCAGATCAGGCAACTTCAATCTGCCCTCTCCAAACTAAAAGCATCCAAAGTTAGGGTATACGAAAAATATAAAGAGGGAGCTTTGGACAGGGGGAGCTACGCAAGCCAAAAGGCGGATATTGGCAAGGAGATTGCGGAAACAGATGTCCAAATCACTAAACTTGAAATAGCAGTGCAAAGCCGTTATCAGGAAAATGGACAGCCGATTTCCATCATTGAGAGCTTCAAACGGTATGAGGAATTTACGGAGTTTTCAAAAGAAATGGCAGATGAGCTAATCGACAGCATCCATATCTACGGAAGTGAAAAAATTGAAATTATATGGAACCATATGGATGAGTATATAAGGCTTATTCAGTATGGTGAAAAGTAAAAAACTCTCAGACGAAAACAGTTGATAAAAACGGCATTAAAAAATACCAAATTCAACGTTTATCTTATTTTTAATTGATATTGATCATAGTTTGTTTTTAAAGTTAAACTGTTTAAAAGTCATTTTATCAGATTCATGACACTAGAAAAAATCCCGGAGGAGTTTTCTCTGGGATTTTTTCTAGTGTCATAAATTCAAATAATTTTATCCATTCTAATAATGTCTTGGTTTGTTACGTATCCTTTTTTTTGATAGAAACCCTCGGTTTGAATAGTTCTTGTTGTGAATAAGTAGATTTCTCTTATACCCATTTCTATTAATCGTCTTTCAAACTCATTTAATAGAATAGATCCTATTCCCGATCCACGCATATTTTGGTTGATACAAAATTCTTTAATATTAAAATGCATACAGTCATAGTATATTTCATGATTTCCTAATATTAATCCGCTGATTTCATTATTATTATTATTATTATTATTATTATAGGAAATTAAACCGTAAGATCCTTCGCAATGGAACATCTGTGCAAGTCGCTTAGCAGCACTATCTACTGTCCAGTTGTCATTCCATGGTGCGGCATTAAATGATTCAGCATATATAGGTGCCAAAAAGGGTATGTGATCTTCGTTCATAACTTCATATGTCAATTAAAAAAATCCTCCTATCTATTAATATATAAATTGTATCATGTCTAGAAATAAGAAACAATGTCTATAGCTATACCAAAACATATATTAAGTCTTGTATTGGCACCAACAGGTGTTTCTGATACAAATGGAATGATTGCTTCCGCTTATACTAAACCAGTGAGGCCAGTATCTGGCGTTAAGTCGGTTGCTCCAACAAACATTGTTTTAGGACTTGTGGGACTGCTTGTAATAATAGCAATTGGTAACTAAAGTAACTTTGATAATTTATTAATTTTAAATAAGTGCAAATCTTCCTTACTAAAGTATTATTTATTAGTCTTTTTTTCTATGACTTTTTGTGGCATTTACAATGGAGTTCGTATTAAATCATAAGATTTTATTAGAATCTTTGACTATTGATGAAGTCTTAATGGCACTTCATGGTTCAATTGTAATACTTGGTTTAGGAGAGTCAAATAAGATTTTATTAATTAATCTATTCAACAAAAATTATATATGCTTTTAAGAAACTTATTATACACTTAAAAGTGCCATTTGTTCCTTGATAGCTTTTAGTTTGGTGCGGTTTTGGCTCTCTTTAATTGGATCATTTTCAGAAACTGAATAGTCGCGATACATAAGGTTATCTGCTTAATCAAGCAAACTTAAATTTATTGCAAGCGTCAGAATAGTTCCGTGTATGATAATGATAAATAAAAATATGGTAAGTTTTCGAAATACCTAGACCCCCTTAGGTTGTGGCTTGTTCGCTAAGAATGATACTTTAAAAGAATAATATTGATGAAATATGTCAGAGTATATGGTATACTTTAGTATATTAAAAAATGCAGGATAATTTGTAATTATCGGAGGTTGAGAATGTGTTTATAGAAAGAACAGATTTGGAAGGGAAAATACAAGAGTTTATTTTAAATACAGCGTCAAGAAAATCTCTTTTAATTATCAAGGGTGTGTACGGTGTAGGTAAATCCACCTTTATTGAGCAATTTGAAAAAAATAAACTGAGTAATAATTTACGTTTATTTCTTGATTTCTCCGATTTACAAAAAGATGGGTATATTCTTTTGAAAAAAAATGTAGATAAACTCATAGATGATAGCAATGTTTCTTTTAAGAAAAAAAGCATCGATAAATGTGACTTTATAAAATCATTAATAAAGTCTGCAACAATTAATACAAGTTTTTCTTATGATGGCGAAACTGATATCGATACAAAAGCAGGAGTATCTGTCATAGGGTTAGTTAAAAATGTAATTACATTAATGTATGAAAATTATTCATCTTCAATTAAAAATGCTGATTCTGAGCAATTCCCTATAGTCTTATCACGTATTGTTAAAGAAATTTGCCAATTAAAGAACTCCAGATTATTTCTTATCATGGATGAGGTGGAAAAAATGGATTTCAATTCATCCGTGTTTATTAGGGAATTGCTAAAATCTGAAATTGAGATGTCTTTATTTTGCTCCACGGAAATTGATCCAGGTAATATGGGAAATAATTATTTTTCACAAACCGTTTTTCATTCTATGCTAAAAAATGATAATATAAATCCTTTTTCAAAACTTTCTTTAGCTCCTTTTTCTGAAGCACAAACTGCAGAATATTTTAATTTAAGGTACCATAGAGATATGACCAAAGACGATTCTTTAATAAAACATATTCATAAGTTATCAGCAGGACTACCACTTATTATTAATGTAATTAGTTGCTCTTTTCAAGATTTGGATCCGACTTCATTTAATATTACTGAAATCGGTAATTTGGAATTGTTGTATAATCGAATTGTCGCCAATATATCAAATAGTCAAAAGGAAATACTATGGTATTTATCTTTAGGTGATGGAACAATAGATGACGATGCTTTAATGAATGTTATGCAAAATTCAAATAAAAATAATTATTATACGGATATAGAAAATTTACAAAAGAATAACTTAATTATATTTAATGACGAATTAGGACTTTTTCAGATAAAATATTTTTTGATTTCTGACTATATAAATACCAGCGATCTTATTACAAATTATCAAAAAAAACAGTATTATTCTAAACTTTTAAATGCATATCGCAATTTGCCATTAAAAGAATCTAATCTAGAAAAAATAGTGTTTCTCAATCGCAAGTTAAAACTATATGATGATGCTTATAATAATGCAGTAAAATACGGACGCTTATTGTTGAATAATCACAAACCAGATAGTGCGATAGATTTGATCGAAGATATATTAAAAAATATTACAGAAGGTTATTGGCAACAAATAGGAACGCTAAAAGCGATTCTCATAGAGGCTTATTATCAGGTGAAAAACATAGAGAAATGCATTGAAGTTTTTAAAGAACTTTCCAAAGATGAAATGGACTGGCTAAAAACAGAGAGATTATATGCCTTTATCAGCCTGATTATAGCAAAGGCATATTATTACAAAAATGATTACCATAACGCCATTTGTTATTCTCAAAAGGCAGTTATGTGTAATGATAGAAATATATATCATGCTTCACAACTTCTTATTAGTTCGGCATACGATTTAAGTGGTCAGTATGTTGAATCAGCCAATGCTTATTATCTTGGGAAAGACAAAGCAATTTCCGATGATGATTATTATGCTCAAGGGCTGTATAAAGTTGCCTGTCAAATGATTTCAACCAAGTATAATGAATGCATAAACGAATTAAATGAAGCTATTCATATTTTTGAAAATGTAAACTATGATGCTCGTAATTTAGCTTGTAGTTATAACAATTTGGGGATTGAGCAAATGATGGGGGGAGATTTCGAAAGTGCTGTTCAGAATCTGAAGGAATCATTGAAAATATTTGAAAATATTTTTAGCATAGAGACACATTTTCCACAAAACAATTTAGGTTTATACCATTACCTTTCGGGAAACATTGAGAAATCCAAGTATTATTTGCTAAAAGCGTTAGATAATGCAATTTCTCCATTGCAGCATGCTTATATTAATAGTAACTTAGGTGTCCTATTTATAGATGACAGAGAACGAGCTATGAACTATTTTAAGGTGGCTCAACAATATATGATGCAATGTCCAGATCCTATTGTTTCTTTGAAGATTAATTATAATTTAGCTCATTATAATTTACTGGATAATAATTATAGGCAAACAAAGAAGTATGTTGAATGGGGGTTGTCCAACAAAGGCATCAATCACCCCCAATATGTATGGTTGAAAGAGAAATTTAAAACCTTATCTAATATAGAAAATAAAGCATATATGGTCCCAACCAAAACCGTTACCAATCAAGCGATTAACGTTAGCCGGCGCACAATGTTTTGCAGTAGTGATTGGGAACTTGGCGAGTTAATGTTCTACAATTAGATATATTTATGAGTTTCCCCACGAAAATCTTTAATAAGGAAGCCATCAGATTTATCAACAAACCCATTAGGACACATTGGTACCTTGATACCTGTGCTATCAGGAATTAATATATAACGCGGAATCCACCAGCCCCCAACATTACCAACTAACTTATTTGTCAATTCTATTCCTTTTTCTATTGTCGTCCGGAGGTGCTGGACACCTCTTACATTGAAGCAGTGGAATAAATAATAAGGTATTACTCTATATTCTGCACAAGTGGATAATAGCTCTTTAAGTAGAATATATTCATCGTTTACTCCTTTTAGAAGAACAGATTGATTTAAAATAGGGATTCCCGTGTGTTGAATCTGGCGAATAGCATTGACAGTATCTTTCGTGAATTCATCTTTACTGTTAAATTGAGTAACAATAATAGTTTTATTGTATTTTTCAAGCACCGCACATAGCTCGGAAGTAATGCGTTTTGGGTTGCTAGTAAAGGCTCTAGTTGCAAGCCGAATCGTTTTAATATGCTTAATAGAACTCAACTTTTCAAGCATATAGGCAATCTGATTATTATTATTTGTAAGAGCATCTCCTCCGGTCAACAGCACTTCTTCGTAATAGTCTGTTCGTAAGATTTCTAAATAAGATTCATCAAACAAGTTGATTGAAAAGGCGTTGTTTTCTTTCCATTTCTCTTTTCGGCTACAATGACGGCAGTTTGCAAAACAGTTTCCCGTTGTATAAATCATGCATCGGTTTGGATACTTCTGTACAAGCCTTTCTGTTTTGTGCTTTTCCTCTGGAAAGAAAGCCCCTATGCCAATTTCAGATTCAACTTCTTCTACCTGTGGTAGAAATTGTGTTGCAATTGCATGCGATTTGCTCTCTAGTATTGTATTTTTTATATGTTCCGAAAGCTTGATAGGATAAGTTTGGTTAACTTGATAAAAATTCTCTTTAGTTTGCACTTTTAGCCCAGACAGTAAACTTAAACGTTTTATTTCTGAATAATCAATCATTCTCAACCTCCGATAATTACAAATTATCCTGCATTGAAAAAATGTTATAAAATATATTAAAAGCTCCTACACGCAAAGGTGTGGGAGCTTTTAAGGTTATAGATTAATTCGATTTCTTGGGTGCTTTTTTCGCATAATACTTTTTTGTTTATTCAGTGAAACGTGTGTGTAGATTTGGGTTGTTGTAATGGAACTGTGTCCTAAAATGCTTTGTATATATCGGATGTCCACGTCTTCTTCCAGCATTAGCGTTGCAAAGGAATGACGAAACATGTGTGGGGTAATGTGTTCATTCAATTTAGCTATTTCAGTATATTTGTTGATTATTCCCCTTACAGACTGCTCGCTTAGTTTGTTCCCCAAACGATTAACAAAAAACCACCCACTTTCTGAAATTTCTTTTATGTAGGATTTTTGATAGGAACGAAGTGCTGATAATGTATCAGGGTTGCTGATAAATATAATTCTTTCACGAGCTCCTTTTCCCTGTACTCTTACAAAACCATTTTTTAAATTTAAATCTTCTGGAGTTACCGAACACAACTCCGAAACACGCAAACCTGTAGCGAAGAGAAGTTCTAAAACAGCAATGTCTCTATATCCGGTAAGATTTTGATTTTGACTTTGCTGTTCTACATTTCTATATACTGATTTAAGCAGTTTTTGAATCGTAGATAAAGGCAGTGATTTTGGTAAGATAAATGGTTCACGAAATTCCAGATGTATTTTGCTGATCGGATTTGATGAAATTTGCTCATCAAACTCTAAATAGTTTATAAAAGCCCGAACACAAGCAATTTTCCGCTTAACTGTTTTTGGTTTGTATTGTGCATGAAGCATTTGAACATATTTACTGATTAACTCCTTGGTGAAAGGTTCTAATGTATCCTTAAAAAAGGTCTCGAATTGATGAAGATCAATCCGATAGGCTTTTAATGTTTTGAAATTTAACATTTTTTGAAATTGGCAATAATATATGTAATCCTTTATTTGAGTATGTAACTGAGTCATTATGCTCCTCCTAGTTTTTAAGATGAAATTAATTATGACTCACATTTTAGTATTTGTCGAATGTTATGTACTTAATGAAACAGTTACTTATGATAAAATCTTACAATAAAAAGTAAAAAAATTAATAAAAACTAGCAGTCCTTATTTGGCAGACACTGTACATGACTACATCGGTATAAATTTTGACCTTCAGGGTAAAGAAGCCCTGCTTGAAGAAGTACGCGTCGGAAATATATGCTGTATCATTGTGAAAACCCTTTTCCTTTTTTTGATTCTGTTTTATTTCGATAATCGACGATTTCGACAGCAACGACTTTGACGGTATGATCGGTGGGCTTGGAACAGGCTGGGGTTGATGAGGAAAGCCCCGGCCTTTCTATGTCAATGTAAAAGGAGGTATTCAAATATGAAAAATGAACCCCTGTATATTGCCTATGGCAGTAACCTAAATCTGCCGCAGATGTCTTTTTGGTGCACCACTGCCAAGGTGGTGGGGGTAAGCGAAATCAAGGACTATGAACTATTATTTCGCGGCAGTCGCAGCAGTGCTGTTGCAACGATGCAGCCTCTTGCGCGTTCCGCCGTTCCAGTGCTTGTACTATACCGACATCGTGATAGTACAACGAACGCCGTGGAGAGTATTCATGCCAGTTTTCGGAGAGTAACAAAGCAGGAAGCCTTTACCAATGAGAATGCACTGCTGAAACTATTGTACCTAAGGATGAAGGAATTATATAAAAAAAGGGAAGGGGTCATGTACAGAACTGGGGATGGTAAGAAATCAATTGGATATAGGCTATAAAATCCAGGAAAGAATCCCCCAATATGAGCGAACGTAAAGCGCTGAAGCAGCCAGCTGATTGTGCAGGCTTATTTTTGATACCCCCAAATTAGCAATAGCAAATCCATGATAAAATACCGGCGAAACACTCCGCCGGTATCATAAAGAATCAAAACTTATACATTTAATTTGACAAACCCTAAGTAATTCTTCGACGTAAGTGTGCCGATGAGCAACCTCGTTGATATCCATCCTTATTGACGTGTTTTGAATTTTCCCTCGGCTACAATATGTTTGTTTAATTCAGCCAGATAGGCCTTCTCGTCTACTGGATTAATTACTTCGTGTTTTAGCCAGTCGGATAGCAAAATGGCATTGGCCAGATTAACGCCATTGATGCCATCGCTGCCCGCAGCAAGTAGCGGTGTGCCCTGCAAAATATGCTGCGCAAAGTTGTCTATAACGGTAATGTGTTGGAGCCCCCAGGCGTCAACGCTTTCGAACTCTTCTGTTGTCAGCATCTTTCCGGCATCGGCAGAATTGCCTGCCGCAAGCTTGGCCACTTGCATCATATTCATGGTTTCATTCATTTCTTGTTCGCTGATTTCCATGCGGGTTACGGTAGCCTTCCTGCTGCCTTCTACCACAATTTTTCCCTTGTCCAGGTCAATCTCAAGGCGGTCGGTTCCGATGGCATCATGTGTGCAGGTAACGAATGAGCCGGTGGCGCCATTCGGATATTCCGTTATAACCGTTACATCATTTTCTACCAGAATGTCGCGGTGGTTACCATACAGCACCTTAGCATACACCTTGTTCGGCACACCGCAAATCCATTGCCACAAATCCAATTGATGCGGAGCCTGATTGACCAAAACGCCGCCGCCTTCACCACCCCATGTGGCACGCCAATCGCTTTGCTTGTAGTAGCTGTCCGGCCGCCACCACGAGTTAATCATCCAACTGGTGCGGCGAATTTCACCCAGCTCGCCAGAGTGCACCAGATCACGCACCTTTTGATACAGCATATTTGTGCGCTGGTTGAACATAATGCCGAAGGCAACATCAGGGTTTGCTGCGGCGCATTCGTTCATTTCGCGCACGGCCTTTGCATATACGCCAGCAGGTTTTTCCACCAGAACGTGCATGTCATGTTCAAGGCAGTAAATGGCAATATCGGTATGCAGATAGTGTGGTACGGTGGTAATGACAGCGTCCACACAGCTGGAGTTGACCATCTCTTTCCAGTCCTCAAAAAATGGAACATCAGGGTATTTTTCGGCGCACATCACCTTCTTTGCGTGATCGGTATCACAAAGTGCACCTAACACGCCGTATTTTGGGGCGGCTGGTGCAGGCATTCCGGGAAGTCCGCCTTTGCCTGTGAAAAAACTCGCATAGGAACCACCTTGTGCTCCAATGCCGATTAAACCGAAACGAATCTTTTTGTCCATATTGTTTTGTCCTTTCTATTGACCGTTGAATGAGTTCAAACTTTGACCTTACGCAGCTCGGTTGGTGATGAGCCGTAATACTCTTTGAACCGCTTTGAAAAGGCGAATTGATCCTTAAACCCGGTTAGGGATGCAATCTCTTTAAAGGTACGGTTCGTTGCTACAACCAGATGCCGTGCAAGATTTAAGCGGTAGTCTGTGCTGTAACGTATAGGGGTAAGTCCCATGTATTTTTTGAAAAAACGAGAAAAGTATGCTGTGTTAAAGCCAGTCAGGTTTGCCAGCTGTTCCGTCGTCACATTTTCTGATGCATGCTCTTGAATATATTTGACAGCGATTAACACCTCCGATGGCAGATACATGTGTGGCTCGTTTAAAAACAGGATCCCGTTTTGTTCATAATCTTCAACCATATTTAACAGAAAAAACTTAAGCAGAAGAATGAAATTATCGGACGGCTGTTTGTCTCCGAATTCACCAGCGATCCGGGCATATACAGATACCACATCCTTGCTCAACCTGGACAGAAGGTGTTCACCAAAGCTTGCGCCCAATTCGATATGCTCTGTGCTTGCCAGTGAAAAATGGCAGAAGAACTGTTGGGCCAGTTCCCGCGATGTGACTGTCATCGAACTGCCTGGAGGCACGATGATAACGTCACCTGCCTGGGAAAGATAGTATTTGTTGTTGACGATAACATCATAGGATCCGCTTTTGGTATAAATTACGTCAAAATCTTTAAGGTTATGGCTACACACAACTCCCATTGGATGTTCTATCCAATGGTATGTTGTAACAGTGATTACCGCATTGCTAATCAGTTGAGACATATATTGCTTTTCCATCGAGACCTCCCTACTTTTGGCATTCATACTGATTTTATCATAGCATATTGCATTAATGCTGACAATAAAGGGTGAATACATATGTGCACTTTATACATGTTTTGGTGAATTTTTGCCATGGTTTAAGCGAATTCAAAATACTATAATCTCCATGTGAGATATCAATTTTCTCAAAATTTTGTAAAGGAGACGTAGTATGAATACAACAAAAATTGTAGCTTATGAAAAAAGCCATGTTGCCCTTATGCAGGCGGAGCTGCCGGAATTGGGAGCCAATGACGTATTACTGAAAACATTGTATAGCACCATCTCGCCAGGCACCGAGCTAGCATGGCTGAACCATATGGAAAACACACCTGGTGTGTTTCCCTATGTTCCAGGATACAGTGCTTGTTGCCGTGTGGAAGAAACGGGCGCAGATGTGTCTTCACTTTCTGTCGGTGATACTGTGGCTGCTCTCGTGATTCATAGCTCAATGAATGTGCTGTCAGCCGAAAAATGCATTACGGTATCTCAAAATATTCAGCCCTGTGAGGCATCGGCATATCGTCTTGCTTCCATCTCTCTGCAAGGAATCAGAAAGGCTGATATCCAGATCGGCGATGATGTAGCTGTGTTGGGGTTGGGCACCATTGGTAACTATGCAGCACAGTTAGCCCATGTTGCAGGTGCCGGAAGCGTAAGCGGCTTTGAACCGATAGCTGAGCGCAGAGAAATTGCAAAAAAATGCGGCATCAGGCAGCTTTATAGGTCTGGTACATTGGACGAATTTGAGAGTAAGTTTGATGTGGTAATTGATGCCACGGGTGCCCCGGACGCAGTAAACATTGCACTGCAGATGATAAAACCTCTTGGCAGGATTGTTGCGCTTGGGTCGTCCCGCGGACTAACCAATGGGGTGGATTTCTATCGTGACATCCATCGCAAGGGGATTACAATTATTGGTGCACACGAGATGCATCGCTCAAGAGATAAAGCGGATCGTTTTGGCCATTTCCGAAATCATCTGGAGGATGATAGAACGGTATTGCGTTTGCTGGAAGCTGGCAGAATTACATTGGCGCCCCTGATCAGTACGGTTGTGGCACCACAGCAAGCGCAGGATATTTATAACCGTCTTCTCATAAAAAAGGATCGCCTGATATCGGCTGCATTTGATTGGAACAAATTGGAGGAATAGTATGGAAAGTATAGGATTTGGTTTGTTAGGTTGCGGATTTATTGGGCGTATGCATGCAGAGATCATTGCCGCAATGCCAAATGCCAGATTGGTTGCCTGCTGTGACAACGGCATCCCTGCTGGACAGTTGATTGCAAATGAGTACTCCTGCCATCGATATACCGATTTTGAAAGCATGCTTAATGACGATGAAGTTGATGTGATTACGATATGCCTTCCCAGCGGATTGCATCATGATGCGGCGATTGCTGCAGCACGTGCAGGCAAGCATGTTTTGTGTGAAAAGCCGATTGATATTGATGTCGCTCGTGCACAAGAGATGGTAGATGTGGCTCAAACTTGTGGCATTAAATTCAGTGTGATCATGCAGCATCGATTTGATCCGGCAATGGTTTTATTACGTCAAGTGTTGGACGATGGCACCTTGGGTGGGGTACTTTGGGGGGCAAGCCGCACCATTTGGTACCGCGATGACCAGTATTTTGCAAATTCTTGGCGTGGGACCTGGGCAGTGGACGGCGGTGGTGCACTGATTAATCAATCTGTACACTATATTGACTTGCTGCTATCGGTGTTGGGCGACGTGCAAAGTGTAAGTGCGAAATGTCGAACCCGTTTGCATCATCAGATTGAGGTGGAAGATGTAGGCGTTGCCAACCTGGAGTTTTACAACGGCTGCATCGGTACCATTGAGGGAACCACAGCCGCTTATCCGGGACATTACGCAGAGCTGGCAATATTCTGTGAAAAAGGCAGTGTTGTCATTCGTAACGATGAGTTATTATCCTATCAACTGAAAAGCGGCAAGGACGACAGGTTTGAAGCATTACTGAAACCGGATAAATCAAACAGCCTGCGTGAAAGTGTGGAGGTTCCCAAGGATTCTCATCGAAGACAATATGAGGACTTTGTGCAGGCTATAATGGAGGACAGACCGCCATTGGTGACCGGAGAAGATGCACTAAAAAGTCTTCGCGTTATCAAAGCTATTTACCGTGCTTCTCGTGAAAAACGCGAGATATATCTGTGATGTGCATTAAAAGAGGAGGGCTTATGGCGAACAAAATTCTGATTTCGGGATTTGCCGATGAAATTGACAATGATTTCGAAATGCAATTGAAAACCGTAAAGCAATTGGGCATGACACACATTTGCCTGCGCAGCGCTTATGGTAAAAACATTTGCGATTATACATTAGAAGAAGTTCAAAATTTGATTTTACCATTATTAAACAACTATAAAATAAAGGTTTCTTCGTTGGGCTCGCCAATTGGCAAAATCTTTGCTGATAATCAGGCTGGCTTCGCTGCAACCTTAGAAAGCTGCTGTCACACTGCCAAAATCGCACAATTGCTTGATTGTCGATTGGTGCGAATGTTCAGTTTTTATATTCCTAAGGGAACTCTGCAAGATACATGGCGTGACAGGATAATAGCACAACTATATCAGATCGTAGATATTTTTGGCAGTGCTGGAATTGTTGCAATTCATGAAAACGAAAAGGACATTTATGGAGACACCGCACTGCGCTGTAAAGATTTAATGGATAGTATACAAAGCCCATTTTTTAAAATGGCGTTTGATTTTGCCAATTTTGTGCAGTGCGGTGAGGATCCCGAAGTTTGCTACCAGCTCCTCAAGCCATATGTTGCGTATTTTCATATCAAGGATGCCGTAAAAAATAAGGGAACCAATGTTGTCTGTGGCACCGGGCAGGGAAAAATTGAACATGTACTGCGCAAGGCGATATTGGAAGATGGGTATCATGGGTTTCTTACATTAGAACCGCATCTGGTCCTGTTTGAAATGCTTCAATCTTTGGAATTAATGGACGCTAAAGAAATCATCCGTGAAAATCAGTTTAAAACTGGTAGTTTGGCATACAAAGCACAGTACAATGCACTGATAAAAATATTGAATACGTTACCGGGAGGGGCAAAATGAAAAAAGGATTGATTGGCATCCAGATGAGCACCATCAAAGGCAAAATTACTGAATTGGGGGCATATGGAACATTAAGAGCCTGCGCAGAGCTGGGCTATCATTGTGTTGAAGTCAGCCAAATCCCTATGACAAAAGAAAACGTTGCAGGCATGAAGAAGGCATGTGATGAGTTTGGCATCAAAATTGCAGCTTGTACTGCAGCGCTTGAGCCGATGATGCCAGGAGTGACTGGCGATTTTTTGACTACAGATTTTGATAAAATTGTAGCGGATTGCAAAGCGCTCAACTGTGATTTGCTGCGAATTGGAATGTTGCCACTAACTTGCATGGGAAGTCGTGAAAAAGCGTTGGATTTTGTGAAACATGCTGACGAAATGGCTCAGCGCCTAAAAGAACATGGCATCGATCTTTACTACCACAACCATCATATCGAATTTGTGAAGTACGATGGGCAGTATCTGCTTGATATCATCAAGGATGCCACAAAACATATGGGCTTTGAGCTTGACATCCACTGGATTCACCGTGGTGGTGAAAACCCGGTGAAGTATGTTGAACAGTATGCGGGGCGAATTCGACTGTTGCATTTAAAAGATTACCGCATTAAAGAGTTTGAATTGCCCAAAGAAGGATTTAATCCCCAAACCTTCATGAGTAAGTTCTGTGACATTGTCGAATTTGCTGAAGTTGGTGAGGGCAGCTTGCCAATCAAAGCGTGCATTGAGGCTGGCCTCGCCGGTGGCAGCGAGTATTTTTTGATTGAGCAGGATGATACATATGATCGTGACGCATTTGAAAGCCTTAAGATCAGTCGTGATAATTTGATTAAAATGGGCTATGGCGACTGGTTTTAATATAGTATCAAGAAAGCAAACCCGGAAGACAAAATAAAAAACTAAGAAGGGAAATGAAAAAAATGTCTTTATCAGTTAATATAACCAACATTGGGCACACATCCTTTAATGCTCGTAATATGCAAGCAATGATACACTTCTATGGTGATATCATTGGCATGCAACCGCTTTTTACAACTACATATGGTGAGCTAGCCGCAAGCTTCAAACGGAGAATTAGCGATAACCCTACACAGGAGCAACTCGATCATCTGCATTCCTTTGAGATAAGAGGTGAAGAGGTGATGATTCAATACCTAAAGCTTGCAGATCGGCAGTATCTAGAGCTGTTTTATGACGACGGTAGCGGCCGGGAAGACTTTGGCAATCGTAACGAGTACTACGGATATTTTAAAAAGAATTTTGAGGTGGATGACATCAACGAAATTAAAACAAGGCTTGTTGAAAATGAGGTAACCATATACAATGATGTGCATAAAACGGTGGATGGTTCGCTGGAAATTGCTGTGCACGATCCCGATGGCAATGAGGTACAGTTTACTCAATACAACGAAACTGCACGCAAAAAATTGGGCATGTTACCTTTGACGCCAAAGCCACAGGACAATACCTCGCTTGCCAGGTACACCACGCAAGTAGCGTACCATGTAAGGGCATGTGCAGAAATGAAGCAGTTTTATTGCGAAGGTCTGGGGTTAAAAAACGTGGCAACTACCACCTATAGTCAGTTAGCAGAATCCTTACAGCAAAACGATGCGACAACTAAAAATACGCAACTGATAGAAAAACTGAAAAGACATGAAAATCTCCCGTGGCTAGACTTTATAGAGGTTGCACCACACCAATATCTGGAGCTGTTTTATGATTATGACGACTCGAAAAAGGAGTGTCGCGAACTAACAAAGTTTTTTGGATACCAACACCTGTGTTTAGAGGTAGAGGATATTCATCAGGCGTGGGATGCTGTAATTGCGAATGGCATTACACCTGACACATCAATTAATTTAGGCGGTGATAAATCCTGGCAGTTTTGGATTGTCGATCCTGATGGAAATCGAATCGAACTAATGCAGTACAGCGATGATTCAAAACAATTGTGGTAAACTTTGTACGTTGAGATGTAAATAACAGGAGGAAAAAATCATGAACGATAATGCTTCTAAGGATACAATTCATTATGTACGTTCAAAAAACTGGCAGCTTGTTTTCTTTGCAATGAACAATGCAACCAAGTGTATTTATATGGTATTAATGGGTTACTATGCCTTCTTTACCCAAAACATCTTAGGTTTATCCGCACTTGTAGTTGGCGCAATTGCAACCGGTATGAGAATTTTTGACGGTATTACTGACCCCGTTTTTGGCTTCCTTTTGGATAAAATCGATACAAAATTCGGAAAATACAGGCCATTTATGTTGTTTGGCAATATTACAATGTTTGTCTCTGTGATGCTGCTGTTCAATACCCCAAGTGGCTGGGGCGATACAGCAAAATACATTTATACCGCTGCGATGTATTTTATTTACGTGCTGGGCTATACTGCACAAGGCGTTGTTACCTCAGCGGGTCAGGCGATTATGACCAATGATCCAAAACAGCGCCCACTTGTTGCTGTATATTCCTCGTTCTTAACAACTGGTCTCATCAATGTGGTAACATTCTTTTTGATGTCGGTTCTCCTTGTCAATTACCCTGGTGGCTTGGTTGAACCGGAATTTTGGAAAAAAGCAATTTTATACTGTGGTCTTGCATCACTAGTGCTTACGTTTCTACCAATTATCGGCATGAGCGAGAAGGACAACAGAAAATATTATCGTCTAAGCGAAAAAGGCCCTAAAATCAAGATTACCGATACCTTTGATATCTTATTGCACAACAAGCCTGTGCAATTGATCATTGTATCAGCCGCATCTGACAAAATTGCCCAACTTGCAAACACGGGTATGTCGGTTTATCTATTCTCTAACCTATTCCGGCATACCGCCTGGAATGGAAAAATGTCGCTGTACTCCATTCCGGGTCTGCTAATTGCAGCAGTTCTGTTTGGCTCTTTAGCCGTTAAAACCTGCATGAAAAAATCTTATGTGATCTCGTGCTGGATAACGATTATAACATCGGCAGTACTGCTGATATTTACACCGAGCATTAATCAACACCAAGGCAATTTGCCCTTTACCCTATTGGTTATATTTATGGTGGTTTATTACATTCAAAAGGCCGTTATTGGCGGCGGCGGCACCATAGTGCAAACTATGATTGCTGACTGCGCTGACTACGAAGTGCTTCGGACTGGTAAATTCATTCCTGGCATGGTTACGACCGTTTACAATTTTATCGACAAAGCCCTGTCGTCGTTAAGCAACCTGGCAATCGGTGCAGCGCTGGTTTATGCCGGTTATAGTAAGGGGGCCATCCCGGTAGACCAGTTCCTAAGCAGCAAATTCACAAATGTAATAATGATGATGATGTTTGCAAGCACCATTATTGGTTGTGTTTGCTCGATTATTGCAATGAAATTCTATCCGTTGAATGATGAGAAAATGAAAGAAATTCAACTTGAAATTCAAGGAATTAAGGAAAAAGCGGCAGAAATTGAAAAGTTTCCTGAAGGAAGCGAGAGCTAACAAAAGTAGACACAGTGATATCGCTGTGTCTACTTTTATGGTGTGCCCAGCATGGGTACAATCTTAAGGGTTAAAGTCCCCAGGTTGCCCTAGTGGTGGGAAAGACATAGCCAATGGCAAGGGTGTCGTGAGTGATTGCGAATCTTAAGGAAAGCGGACGGTAAATCTCAGGTCTGACGAACAGAAATCACATCAGGCTACAGTTAAGAATAAGACTGCTGTACAAGTTGGCGGACTGCTACAGGGAATGGAAATTGATAAAGCTTTGGACTTTGCTGCAAAGGCTGCAGCAATTGCGGTATCGCGGCATGGCGCATCACCATCCATTCCAGCAAAGCAGGAAATAGAAAGATATATAAAGAAAAAAGATAAAAAATGCTGCTATTTATAAATTAAGAAAATAAAGTATTGTAAAAATATTTGAATACATCTCATACAAAGGAGTTTGATAACTAAAGGTTCATTTTGTATTGTGTTTGCTTCACTTTTTTTTAATTATATCAGTCTCCCTTTTATATATTCAATAAACTGATGATGCTGAGGCGGTTAATTAAGTTCGTCCCAGATTATAATAAATTTGACAATAATTTGTTCTTTGTGTGGGATAAATCTTAACTGATTTATTGGTTCCGGTAATAATTCTATAGCCCAAAAACATATTCCGAGATTAGAACGAACCAACAGTTGTTTAAAGGTTAGGATTTTTTTACCGGCCAAGGGTTGGACAATTGGCAGAACTGTATAAAGGAATGATGTAATGTATTATTTATAATTAAGGTTATCAAAGTGATTTTCTTGCATTATCATAAAAAGATAAAAAAAGCTGACATCGAATGTATAATTTTTGCTCCCCTTCAACTATTTCAAAACTGCTTGCGTTGGTAATATTATAGCTGAAGGAAGGATTTCCCTGTTAATAAGCAATAAGTAAATCAGCCCATAAGTATTTTTAGTCCTATCTTGACACCAGCAGGCCCAGTAGGGCCGGCTACGCCTTGAGCACCCGCAGGTCCGGTAGGCCCAGTAGGGCCGGCCACGCCTTGAGCACCCGCAGGCCCGGTAGGCCCAGTAGGGCCGGCCACGCCTTGAGCACCCGCAGGTCCGGTAGGCCCAGTAGGTCCGGCCACGCCTTGAGCACCCGCAGGGCCGGTAGGCCCAGTAGGTCCGGCCACGCCTTGAGCACCCGCAGGTCCGGTAGGCCCAGTAGGTCCGGCCACGCCTTGAGCACCCGCAGGCCCGGTAGGCCCAGTAGGTCCGGCTACGCCTTGAGCGCCGGCAGGCCCGGTAGGTCCAGTAGGTCCGGCCACGCCTTGAGCACCCGCAGGCCCGGTAGGTCCAGTAGGTCCGGCTACGCCTTGAGCGCCGGCAGGTCCGGTAGGTCCAGTAGGGCCGGCTACGCCTTGAGCGCCGGCAGGTCCGGTAGGTCCAGTAGGCCCGGCTACGCCTTGAGCGCCGGCAGGTCCGGTAGGTCCAGTAGGCCCGGCTACGCCTTGAGCGCCGGCAGGTCCGGTAGGTCCAGTAGGCCCGGCTACGCCTTGAGCGCCGGCAGGTCCGGTAGGTCCAGTAGGTCCGGCTACGCCTTGAGCGCCGGCAGGTCCGGTAGGCCCAGTAGGCCCGGCCACGCCTTGAGCGCCGGCGGGTCCGGTAGGTCCAGTAGGCCCGGCCACGCCTTGAGCGCCGGCAGGTCCGGTAGGCCCGGCTATGCCTTGAGCACCAGCGGGTCCGGTAGGTCCAGCAGGCCCAGTAGGCCCGGCCACGCCCTGAGCGCCGGCAGGTCCGGTAGGCCCGGCTATGCCTTGAGCACCAGCGGGTCCGGTAGGTCCAGCAGGCCCAGTAGGCCCGGCCACGCCCTGAGCGCCGGCAGGTCCGGTAGGACCAGTAGGCCCGGCCACGCCCTGAGCGCCCGCAGGCCCGGTAGGTCCGGTAGGCCCGGCCACGCCTTGAGCACCAGCGGGTCCAGTAGGTCCAGTAGGTCCAGTAGGTCCTATGCAACGACAGCAGTTACAAGTGCAGGAGTTACGGTTTGTATCTTGATTGGAGCATTTATTACATGAACATGTTTTTGTATTACTACAATTGCATATATTCATTTCTTGAGGTTTCTCGAAATGCATAAAGCTTCCTCCTATATATTATTTAATAGCGTTAATTTAACGCCTAATGTATTATATTCAAAAAGAATTAATCTGATTTTTTCGTTGCTTGAGAACTTATTTTTTCAAAATATAATTCCTTCGTTAAAAGCTTTTCAATTTAGCTGAACGTGACTTATTAGAGGAAATTCTTAATTCAATGTAAAGAATGGACTATGCTAGAAAATTAGAAAAAAATGTACAGTAGTGTGCTGTCTATATAATAAAAATAAGATAATTAAAATATTTATTACTTCAAAGTAAAGTTATAATACTTTATACCAAGACGGGTTATTTATTATAATGAATTCATTGTAATATCCTGATAAAAGGTTAAAATATTTACTTTAATATATTTGAACTCCCGAAAAAGAATAAGATTTTCTTTGAAGAATAGTCAGTATTACTATCCCCTCAGGTCCGACAGGTTCAGCAGCCATATTCATAATAGAAAACTACAATATAAGCCTATTACCATGATACTGCCAAATATCAAAGTGATTTAATTTCTCAATATCTCATAAGAACCTCAGTCAACTATAACCAAACGTTTTTGTTTCAGCCAAATTACTGGTATTTCCAGAGAAAAAAGAAGGTTAAGAATTCCCTTGACAGCTATTTTTAAATACGCTAGAATGTAAGTGCAATAAGAATACCTATAATTGAATAACAAATGAAAAGTACGTAATATCCCTTATTCAGAGTGATGGAGATACAAAGGATCTATGAAGTCACGGCAACCCCAACCGGAATGATGGCATTTAAGCCAGAAGGAGCGGTGGGAAGGTGCCAGCCTGAGCGAGAAATCGAGCAATAAGAGGATTTGATACATTGTTGAATCAAGTCCGCGTTGCTGCGGGCTTTTCTTTTTGTTATCCCCCATGTAAATTAAGGAGGAAATGACAACATGGAAAAATTATTATTTACATCTGAGTCCGTTACAGAGGGACACCCAGACAAAATGTGCGATCAGATTTCTGATGCAATCCTTGATGCAATGTTAGAGCAGGATCCCATGAGCCGGGTAGCATGCGAAACAGCCACAACCACCGGCCTTGTTATGGTTATGGGAGAAATCACCACCCATGCCTATGTTGACATCCAGAAAGTAGTTAGAGAAACCGTAAGAGAAATCGGTTATGACCGTGCCAAATACGGTTTTGACTGCGATACCTGCGGCGTAGTGGTAGCTCTCGATGAACAGTCTAAGGACATTGCCTTAGGAGTTGACCGTGCCTTGGAAGCAAAAGAAAATAAGATGTCTGATGAAGAGATCGATGCCATAGGAGCCGGAGATCAGGGAATGATGTTTGGTTTTGCCAGCAATGAGACCGAAGAATATATGCCCTACCCAATCTCTCTTGCCCACAAGCTGGCTCTCCAGCTTACAAAGATTCGTAAAGATGGAACGCTGACTTATCTCCGTCCTGATGGAAAGACTCAGGTTACGGTAGAATACGATGAAAATGGAGTACCTTTCCGCTTAGATGCAGTGGTTTTATCCACCCAGCATGACGAAGAAGTTAGTCAGGAACAGATTCACAAAGATATTAAAGAATTTGTATTTGACCAGATTATCCCGGCAAAATTGGTAGATGAGAATACAAAATTCTTCATTAATCCCACCGGACGTTTTGTTATCGGCGGCCCTCACGGCGACAGCGGATTGACAGGACGCAAGATCATCGTGGACACCTACGGCGGCTATGCCCGTCACGGCGGCGGAGCATTTTCCGGAAAGGACTGCACCAAGGTTGACCGTTCCGCAGCTTATGCGGCCCGCTATGTGGCAAAGAATATTGTGGCAGCAGGACTGGCAGATAAGTGTGAGATTCAGCTTTCTTATGCAATTGGTGTGGCTCACCCTACCTCCATCATGGTAGATACCTTTGGAACAGGAAAATTAAGCAATGAAAAGCTGGTGGGAATTATTCGCCAGAACTTTGACCTGCGTCCTGCAGGAATCATTAAGATGCTGGATTTACGCCGTCCGATTTATAAGCAGACTGCCGCTTATGGCCATTTTGGAAGAAATGATTTAGACTTGCCTTGGGAAAAGCTTGACAAGGTATCTCTTTTAAAAGAATATTTATAATCCTCATGGATGATGAAACGGCGGCTTGTTAAGCCGCCGTTAGTCAAATCCATACTACACCTGATTATAGGATGTCGTTTAAGCAGGCTTAAGATTAATCCTCAAGTGATACATATCCCTATCATTCTTTAACAAATGATGATATTTCAATTAAATTCCCATCCGGGTCGGCAACATAGCTTGTCCTTTGTCCCCACGGTTCATCTGTAGGGGGGAATATAGGAGTGGCACCGGCATTTAAGACTCTTTCATACTCTGCATTGACCTCCGCAAAATCCGCAACATCAAAGGCTAATTCCACTGTACCGTTTACTCCGCTGGGATAGGTATATGTTCTTGATGTCATTGCTTCAAAATTTTTTCTGCTGAACATAATTAACCGAACTTCGTCAGAATATAATTCTGCATTTGCATCTCCTGTCCAATCTGTTTTCATGCCCATTACATCCCTGTAGAAAGAAACCATTGTTTCCATATCATTTACAAACAAACCGATTGTATTTAGTTTAAGCATTTTAATTCCTCCTTTTTAATGCAGTATAACAGCAGCAACCGGACAACAGTATGTCTTGTTACTCATACTGTCTTAAAATATTTTCTGCATGTTTTTGGATTTTTAATCTTAATTCGGAGGGCTCTATGACCTTTATGCGATCCCCGAAGCTTAATATCCATTGCAGCAAATACTCCGGATTAGAAAAGGAACGCTGAAATAACAGCTTTCCGGATTCAGAAACGGTAAAAGATTCCGGTCCATATTCTTCAATCAGCCGGTATTTTATGCTTTTGTCAAACAGGGCTGTCAGTTTGATTTTTTCTGTTTGGAAATACTCTTCAAAACCCAAGTCCTCATTTGGAATATCGCGTGGAATATAAGTGGTTTTTGTGTTTTTTAATTTCCATAGACGATTTAATTTAAAAAGCCGGTATTGGTTTTTCGTCAGACAGTAGCCATATACATACCAGGCTGACCATTTAAAAATAATAAGATAGGGTTCTATTATACGTTCACTTTCACCTTTGTCAGAATAGTACGCAAAAACCAGTTTTTCCCGATTATAAATTGCCTGTCTGATTTGTTCTATTTTATCTGATAAAATGTCTTGATACCATGATGCCAAATCAATTAAAATCATATCATGTTTAGCTAAAACAGTATTTTTTCCGTTTGAAAATTTTTCTATAAGAGTTTTTCCATATGCAGTTTTTAATATGCTGTCCATGCTTTTAACACCCGTTAATACAGTCTGCAACTCTTCTTTTGTAAGAATGGTTTTATCAAGTTTATATCCTTCAGCAATAGAAAGCCCGCCTCCATATCCTTGTATGGAAACAACAGGGATGCCGGCTTTACATATATGCTCAATATCACGCTGGATAGTCCTGCCTGAAACCTCAAAACGCTCTGCTAACTGAGGAATCGTTATTTTTTCTTTTTGTAGAAGAATTGTGATAATTCCAATTAGACGGTCTATTTTCATAAGCTCACCTCTTTTTGATTATAGCATAGGAATATGACATATGCAGGTTTTCATGCTTTTTAGGATTTGGCACTAAAACTAGCGCCAAATCTCTGTTTCTTCGTGTTGAAATCTGCTGCATTTATTAGTTATAATAAGAATATCAAAAGGAATTGATTGGCCAATCATACCTTACATGTATTACGAAGTAATACTATATAATGAAGTGAGGGTATGTATATGAAGGATAAAATACAAGTATTTGGCCGCTTTTTAAGCGGTATGGTAATGCCAAATATCGGTGCATTTATTGCATGGGGATTAATTACGGCGCTGTTTATTCCAACAGGCTGGTATCCGAATGAAACGATCGGCGCTCTGGTATCCCCTATGGCTTCGGTGTTGCTGCCTCTTTTAATTGCATATACAGGCGGTTCGGCAGTTTACGGACAGCGGGGTGGTGTCATCGGCGCAATTTCAGCTATGGGTGTCATTGTTGGTTCCAGTGTCCCCATGTTTATCGGCGCAATGATCGTAGGACCTGTCAGTGCCTGGGTGATTAAGCAGTTTGACCGCAAAACGGAAGGAAAAGTTCCGGCGGGATTTGAAATGCTGGTAAATAACTTTTCTCTGGGCATTATCGGAGCCATCCTGACAGTTATTGCACTGAAGGGAGTTGCACCTGTTGTTACAGTCATGAATCAGATAATGGAGGCGGGAGTTGGATTCTTCGTGGACCGCAGGCTGCTTCCCCTGGCCAGTATCTTCATTGAACCTGCAAAGATTTTGTTCCTTAACAATGCCATAAACCATGGAATTCTTTCTCCTATGGGAATTCAGCAGGTAGAGGAAATGGGGAAATCCATATTCTTCCTTCTTGAAGCCAACCCGGGACCGGGACTTGGAGTATTACTGGCATACTGCCTTGCAGGAAAAGGATCAGCTAAGAGTTCAGCCCCTGGCGCAGTTATTATCCACTTTTTAGGCGGAATTCATGAAATTTATTTCCCCTATATCCTGATGAATCCTCTTTTACTTTTAGCGGTTATATCCGGAGGAGCCAGCGGAATCTTTGTATTCCAGCTCTTTGGAATAGGTCTTACTTCTCCTGCCTCACCTGGAAGCATTCTGGCAGTTCTTGCAATGACTCCAAGAGGTGAATACCTTGGCGTATTGGCAGGTGTTGCAGTAGCAGCGGCAGTTTCCTTCGTTGTTTCACTTCCTCTTCTGCGGTTTGCAGCAAAGGGAGTGGATTTGGAAGATTCCCAGGAAAAAGTAAAACAGATGAAACAGGAATCCAAGGGAATCAATCAGGAAGAAAAGAAAGAAGCATATACAGGAAATATCAAAAAAATAGTGTTTGCCTGTGATGCCGGAATGGGTTCCAGCGCCATGGGAGCTACGGTATTGAAAAAGAAACTGACAGCAGCCGGATTTGAAGAAATTGAAGTAGTTCATTCTCCTGTTTCTTCTATTCCAAAGGATGCACAGATCGTAGTGACCCATCGGGAATTGAAAGAAAGAGCAGCCCGCAGCAATCCTGAAGCTGAACTGATTTTAATCACCAATTTCCTGGCAGCTCCGGAATACGATCAATTAGTGGGAAATTTAAAAAAATAAAAACAGCCTTTCTGGTATCCGCTTGTAAACCATGATATAATACTTATAAATATAGATCACGGGTTCAAAAGGGGAATTGCATCGATGAAACTAACGGAGCGAATACTGAAGTATTACAGCAGGATCATTGCTGAGTGCATACCTTTGTTTGTAACAGCGGGACTGTTATCAGCTTTTTCAGCAGGAGCAATTCATAATAAATATTTATTTGAAATGTCCAATATATTGTCCTATTTGGTGATTCCGGTATTTATGGGATACAAAGCAGGAACAGTGTGCGGCGGGGATGCCGGCGGTTTAGCCGGCACCCTGGCCGCTTCTGCCGTTGTTATGACGGAGCCGGCATCTGCCATGATTTTGTCTGCTATAGCAGGAAGCTTTGCAGGATTTTTCTGCAGGAAAGGGCTGGACAGGATTAAGAACTGGATCCCGACTGGATTTGAGATGCTTTTTACCAATTTATATCTGGCCGGGCTGGGGCTGCTGGCCGGGGTGTTTACATATTATCTGATGATACCGGTAGCCGCATGGCTGATCAGTTTTTTGGGAAATGGCTTGTTTTTTATGATAGAAAATGGAGTTATTCCTCTGATCAGCCTTGTGGTAGAGCCTTTAAAGATAATTTTTTTCAATAACTGGATCAACCACGGCTTCTTTCTTCCTCTTGGACTGGAGCAGTTGAAAACGAGCAGCAGTTCCATTTTATTTCTTTTAGAAACAAATCCCGGACCTGGAGTTGGAATTTTGCTGGCTCATGCCCTGGTTTACAAAAATATGAGAAAGCAAATGTATTCCAGTCTTATTATCCAGTCATTAGGAGGTATCCATGAAATTTACTTTCCTTATGTGCTGTCGGACATCCGGCTGTTGGCGGCTGCCTTAGCAGGCAGTATAGCAGGAAATTACTGCTTTATGGTGACAGGCAGCGGGCTTTTAGGCCCTGCCTCTCCCGGAAGTGTAATTACCATTCTGATTATGGCGGACAAAAGCCACTGGTTAGGGGTGATTATGGGGATTTTAATTTCCGCTGCAGTAACCTGTCTTCTTTCGTGCCTGATTATGTCAGGAAAAAAGGGAAGAACTGCTGTCTATGAAGAAAATATACAGAAAGATGAAGAGATACAGGTGAAAAGAATTCAGCATGCTAAAATATATTTTGTCTGCGATGTGGGCATGGGCTCCAGTGCTATGGCAGGCGCATTATTTAAGAAAAGGATGAAGCTGGAAGGCTTGACAGGAATTGAGGTGTTCCATGTATCGGCTGAGCGCATTCCTCAGGATGCGGATGTAATTGTCTGTCAGAAGAGTTTTGCCCGTTTTCTGCCGGAAACCAATAAGCCATGTTTTACTGTGGAGAACCTGACGGATATGTCCGGCTATAAAGAACTCCTGAACTGGTTAAAGGGAGGTGGGGAAGATGGCAGGTAGCGATTTTACACCCAGAATGCAGCAGATCGTTCTGGCTCTTTTAAATGAAAGAGGGTCTGTTCCGGTGAAGCAGCTTGCGGATCAGATAAACATCAGCAAAAGAACAGTACAAAGGGAACTGGAATACATATCAAAGGCATTAAAAAAATATGGGCTGACCTTTTGCTCCAAAACAGGAACCGGTATCTGGCTGGAGGGCGAGAAGGTCTTAATGGAAGCCTTGAAGGCGGAATTGGAGGCAGACGATGCCCTTGACATTTCTGACCGTATTGAGCGGCAGAAGCGTCTGATTCTGGAAATTCTCAAAGATAAGACACTGAAGAAACTGTATTACTACAGTGATCTCTTCGGAGTCAGTGAGGCCACCGTCAGTGCTGATTTAGAGGCAGTAAAGGAGTGGTTTCACAAATACCATCTGGAAATAAAGAGAAAGCCAGGATACGGTGTGTACATTGAGGGCAGTGAACGGGATTTCCGCCGGGCCCTCCGGGTATTTATTGATGAAAACGTCCATACGGAAATTATACAGGATATGTACGAGGCCAGGAACCAGTCAGTACTGAAGGTGGTTCAGAATAAAAGTGAAAGAAATATTTACCGCATTCTGGATGATGATATCGTAAAACGGGTGACAGCCTGCATTTTAAGAATACGTGACAAGCGCATTCTCAATCTGACCCAGGAATCCTATCTTGGCTTGGTAATCCATGTGGCCATTGCTGTAAACCGCATCCGCAGGCAGGAGATTATTGAGGAAAATCCACTTATGGAAAATTACCTGCAAAATGATCAGGACTATGACCTGGCGGAAACCATCACCAGATCTCTTGAAGAAGAATTTCAGATTCAGATTCCGGAAATTGAATGTGCCTATATTTGTCTGCATATCAAAGGCTCTAAGATACAAAATTTAAATATCGATGAAAAATCCAGAAGTGAAATAGAAGAGTCCAGGGAACTTTGGGATGTGGTCAATAAAATGATTGACTGCTATGATGAAAACATTGCCTATTTGTTAAAACAGGATGAGGAATTTGTAATCCAGGGCTTAATTGCCCATTTAAAGCCTACTCTGGTCCGCCTTGCCAATGGTATGAAGATTCAAAATCCTCTGCTGGATCAGATTGAGCAGGAGTATCCGGAGATTTTTGAGCGGTGCAGGGCAGTTGCAAAGGTCATTGAAGAAAAATACGGGTATGAGGTTCCCGAATCGGAGATTGGTTTTCTTGCCATTCACTTCGGCGCCGCAGAGGTCCGGATGGAGAGCAAAAAGGAAAGCAGGAGAAAGGTGAATGTAGGAATTGTCTGTGCCAGCGGAATCGGAATTTCACGATTTATGTCCTCTAAAATTGCCCGGGATTTTTCCGACAGAGTAGAACTTTCGGTTTATGGAATGACAGATTTAACTCCTTATGTACTCAGTAAGACGGATTTTTTTGTATCCACTATGTCACTTGAGGAAGAGAGTGATATCCTGTATGTAAGTCCTCTGCTTCCTGCTGATGATATGGAACGGATAGCAGGAAAGGTGCGTCAGTTTGAATACGTCCCTAAAAAACAAGATAACCAGGAGTTTACCATGCAGCTGGATCAGGTGAATTTCATGGCCGTCCAGATTAAAAGCATCATAAGACTTATGGAATACCAACGGGTAGACAATGAGATCACCTTTGAAGAACTGCTGATTGCTGTCAGTGAAAAGCTGGCGGTTTATGCAGACCGCCAGAGGATGATTCAGGAAGACTTAATGAAAAGAGAACAACTTTGCAGTCAGATTTTTCCCGACTTGAATTTTGCCCTTCTTCACACCAGAACAGAGGGGGTGGCAAAGCCGGTGTTTTCTGTATGCCAGACAAAAGATCGAAAGCCTTTTCTCGCCCCCTATTTTAAGGGAGTCTGTGTTGTTCTGGTCATGCTGGTACCCAGAGATGACCATGCAGCAGAAAACAGTGAAATTCTAGGAGTGCTGAGTGAGCGGCTGATTGAGGAGGATGAATTTCTGGAAGCAGTAAGGTCCGGAGAAAAAGAGGAAATCAGAGCCTTGGTTTCCCGGTACTTGAATCAGTATTTTAAGCATTTTCTGGATAAGATGTAAGAAGTAAACGTGCGTGTGCCAATGGCTGTTTATCAGCCGCTGCCACACGCACTTTTGTGTTATGAGAATCAGCGGCCTTCAGATTTGGCATTATCAGATGGTGCCAAATGCCATTTTGTTTTCATTGAAAAAGGAGGGGGCATACCGCTATAATTTAGATAGAAAGTCAGCACAGGAGGGCAAAGAAGTGTTCGGATATGGGAAGAAGAAAGAAGAAAATGCAGAGCTTCTGGAGCTTAAGAATATTTGTTTAGATTGCAGACCAGGGGATAAGAAAGAGATTATAAAACAGGTGGGGCAAATGCTGTGCCAAAGCGGATGTGTGGAAGAATCCTACATTGATGCAATGCTGAAGCGGGAACTGTCATTTCCCACCAATATCGGTAACGGTATTGCGCTCCCTCATGGTGTAGAGGAGGCAAAGAAGACTATTAAACGTTCCGGCATTGCGGTCATGGTATTTCCTGATGGAACGGACTGGGGCGGGGAAATCGTAAAGCTGGTTATAGGCATTGCAGGATCGGGAGAAGATCATTTAGAAATACTTTCCGTCATTGCAGAGTGCCTTGCTGACCCGGCAGATGTGGAACGGATTGTGGGATACAGTGCAGAAGAGATTCATACCATGTTTACGGGAAAGGGGTGTTTCTGATGATTGTGACAGTTACTATGAATCCGGCCATTGATAAAACAGTGGATATTGACCGGCTCGAACGGGGAGATTTGAACAGAATCAAACGGGTGGAGCTGGATGCAGGCGGCAAGGGGATCAACGTTTCTAAGACTATTAAAGAATTAGGTGGAAAAAGCATTGCTGCAGGCTTTGTGGGGGGAATAAACGGCACCATTATTAAGCACGTTCTGGCAGACCGGGGGATTGAAACAGATTTTGTAGAAGTGAGCGGGGAAACCAGAACCAACTTAAAGGTAGTGGAAGGAAATGGAGAGGTGACCGAAATCAACGAACCGGGGCCTGAGGTGTCGCAGGAACATCTGGAAGATCTGCTGAAGCGGCTTGACGGTTATGCAGGCCCGGACACCTTGTTTGTTCTGGCAGGGAGTATACCAAAGGGCGTTCCCACAGACATATACCGCAGAATTACGGAAGCGGCCCACAGAAAAGGGGCAAAAGTTCTGTTAGATGCAGATGGACCGTTATTTTCTGAGTCATTAAAGGCGTCGCCGGATATGTTAAAGCCAAATCGTTCTGAGTTGGAACGCTATTATCAGATGGATTACCGGGCCTCAGAGCAGGAACTGATTTCTATGGGGCAGAAGCTATTGGACAATGGGGCCCATATGGCTGCGATATCCATGGGCCAGATGGGAGCCCTTTTCTTAACAAGAGAGAAACAGTACCGTTGTCCCGGGCTTCTGGTAAAGGCCCATTCAACTGTTGGAGCCGGTGATGCCCTGGTAGGGGCAATGGCTTTTGGCTGGGATAAAAAGCTTCCGTTAGAAGACTGCATCCGTTTATGTATGGGAGCTTCAGCAGGAGCAGTTACCAGTATAGGAACCAAGCCCCCAAGCAGGGAACTGGTGGATGAGCTGGCTAAAAAGGCAGAGTTACTGGAAATATGCAAGTAAATTAAAACAATCAGTTTGAAGGAGATAAATATGAAGACAAAAGCAGTAAGAATGTATGGCAAGGATGATTTAAGGCTGGAGGAGTTTGAACTGCCCCAGATCAAAGACGATGAGATTCTTGTAAAAATTGTGAGTGACAGCATCTGCATGTCTACCTATAAATTAGTTCAACAGGGAGATAAACATAAACGGGCACCTAAAAACATCAGTACCAATCCGGTGATTATTGGTCATGAATGTGCGGGACTGATTGCAGAGGTGGGGAAAAAGTGGCAGGATCAGTTTCAGCCGGGGCAGAAATTTTCCCTGCAGCCTGCCTTAAACTACATGGGAAAGCTGGATTCTCCCGGTTATTCCTATGAATTCTGCGGAGGTGCATGCACTTACTGCATTATGCCAAATGAGGTCATGGAACTGGGATGCCTCCTGGAATACACAGGGGAGAGTTTCTTTGAGGCATCCCTGGGAGAGCCTATGAGCTGTATCATAGGCGGGTTCCATGCCAACTATCACACCAATAAAAGAAATTACGATCATGCTATGGGCACAAAGGTGGATGGAAATATTCTGGTTATGGGAGGCTGCGGCCCTATGGGCCTGGGAGCGGTCAGTTATGGCCTTCAGTTTGAAAATAAACCTAAGCGGATTGTAGTGACAGATATTAGTGATGAGAGGATTGCACGGGCAAAGGAAGTGATATCAGAGGAATCTGCAAAGGAAAGAGGAATTGAACTTCTTTATGTAAATACCAATAATATGGATGATCCCATTGCCGGCTTAACAGCTCTTACGGATGGCCATGGATATGATGATGTGTTTGTATATATACCTTTCAGGGAGGTGGCAGAGATGGGAGATAAGCTGCTGGCTTTTGACGGCTGTATGAATTTCTTTGCCGGCCCTACCGACAACCAGTTTAAGGCGGAAATCAATCTCTATAATTGTCATTACACCAGCACTCATATTATGGGAACCACAGGAGGCAATACCGATGACCTGATTGAAGCCAATAAGCTTTCGGCGGAAGGAGCCATTGAACCGGCGGTTATGGTGACCCATGTGGGAGGAATTGACAGTATTGCAGAGGCGACTATGAACCTGCCTTCTATACCTGGAGGAAAGAAATTGACCTATACCCAGTTTGATATGCCTCTGACAGCCATTGACGATTTTGAGGAACTGGGAAAAACCGATCAGCTGTTTGAAAAGCTCAGTGAATCCTGTAAATCTCATAGAGGATTGTGGAATGGAGAAGCAGAAAAAATACTTTTTGAACATTTTGAAATTAATTTCAAGTAAATATAAGTTTACTACTCTCTTTCGCTTCTTCTTTTCATAAAATGGCAAATTTAAAATCAAAGTTAAGTTGGATTATATCATAATTATGTTGACAATTAAAAAACAAGAGATTATAATATGCCATAATATATAGGTTTTTCCGCAAAACGAAGACGTTTGACCATTATCAGTCAAGCGCCTTATTGCGTTTTTGAGAAATATTTGAAAAGCAATTGTATTTTTCCTGGCAGAATTGCGGCAGTGGCAATGAAGGCCTGAATGAAAAAGGAATGAAATATTTAGAGGTTTTAGAAAGAAAGAGGAGAGTAAATAATGGATTACATTACAGAAAAATTCAAGAAAATTGGAATTGACCAGGCGCCTGGACAGGAAAAGCTTCAGAAAAAACAGAACCTGGATATAAGAGGAGAAAAAATCACAGGGATACCAGTGGATTTTTCTCACGGAGATGTAGATGCATTTGAGCCGATTCCTAAAAGTAAAGAGGCGTTTGACGCCGGATATGAACAGGGCGGGAAACAGGCTTATACAGAATACCGTGGAAAAGAGAGTGTCCGCAAGGATGTTGCGGCAAAGCTTTCCGCTTTTACAGGTGCCAAAATCGATCCGGATACCAATCTTATATTGACACCGGGAACCCAGGGCGCATTGTTCCTTGCAATGGGATCTTTAGTTGGAAGGGGAGACAAGGTGGCGATTGTTGAGCCGGACTATTTTGCCAACAGGAAGTTGGTGGAATTTTTTGATGGAGAGCTGGTTCCGGTTAGAATGGCTTACGAGCATACTTCTGATGCTTCCGGAATTGATTTGGAGCAACTGGAAAAAGCGTTTGTGGACGGAGCAAGGCTGTTTCTTTTTTCTAATCCCAACAATCCGGTAGGGGCAGTATACTCTTTTGATGAAATTTGTGCAATTGCGTCGCTGGCAAAGAAATATGATGCGGCTTTAATTGTTGATGAATTATATTCCAGACAGATTTTTGATGGAAGATCTTATACCCATCTGTGTGGACAAAAGGAAATTCCTGAAAATCTGATTACAATTATTGGTCCCTCAAAAACAGAATCCTTAAGTGGCTTCCGTCTGGGAGCGGCTTTTGGAACTGCCGGTATAATCAGCAGAATGGAGAAACTTCAGGCAATTGTTTCTCTTCGTACTGCAGGTTATTGCCAGTCGGTTTATGAGACATGGTTTAATGAACCGGAAGGATATATGGATAAGAGAATCGCAGATCATCAGGCCATCCGGGATATGATTATACAAAAACTCAGCAGCGTGGAAGGATTTTTGGTCAGACCTACAGATGCCGGAAGTTACCTGTTTCCCCAACTTCCTCCCTTGGATGTGGACATCCAGGATTTTGTTAAAATTGTACGGGAATTGTCAGATGTGACGCTGACTCCGGGTACAGAGTTTGGACCTCAGTTTACAAACCACTTCCGGATTAATTTTTCCCAGGATTATCAGGCGGCTTCGGCGGCAATTGACCGGGTGCTGGAGATTGTTAAACGCTACAGGAAGATATGATAGAAAAGGTGGATGGGAAACATGGCATTAATCGGTTTTTTAGGGTGCGGAAAGATAGGAAAAGCTCTTTTAAAAGAGATAAAAGAGAAGCAGTATGGCACGGTTATTTTTGTACAGGATACTCATGCAGATGAAGCAGAGATAAAAGAACTGGCACCGGAAGCAGAGGTGCTTCGCTCTTCAGATGAGGCTTGGTATGAGAAAGCAGATATGGTTATTGAATGTGCGGTTGCATCAGCGGTTTCAGAGAATTTGGAACTGATATTAAAGCATTGCAATCTTATGATGTTTTCCGTGACTGCTTTCAGTGATCAGGAATTTGAACGGAGAGCCAGACGTCTTGGAGAGGAGTATGGAAAAAATATCTATATTCCTCATGGTGCGGTTTTAGGCTTGGACGGAATCTTAGATGGCTGCAAGGCATGGGAAAGCATTAGCATTGAGACAATAAAGAATCCGGCAAGTCTTGGAAGAGATGATAAAGAGCGGACAGTGATTTATGAAGGAACGGCCAGAGAAGCCTGCCATATGTATCCCCGTAATGTGAATGTTCATGCTGCAGTTGCACTTGCTGGTCTTGGGTTTGATAAAACCTTCTCTAAGATTGTCTCAGATCCGGCTGTCAGTACCAACACTCATTTAATAGATGTCAAGGGAAATGGAATGGACGTTCAAATTCGTATAAGCAGTTTTTCAGAGGGTGGTGTGACAGGAATGTATACACCCTTATCGGCATGCGGTAGTTTGAAGAGGATTTTAGATTGCAGGGATGTCATAAAAATAATGTGATGCAAAGGTACCTGGGAGCTATAAACTGCTGGAAAATAGTTTCTAAGTAAGCAATGCACAAAATACGTCTTGATTCGGGAAAACCGTTTCAAGGCGTATTTTCGTGTCATCTGTGATAAAAAAGAAGCAGTTATCAAGGCTTATTTTAAATTTTAGAATTGTTTTATAAATACTAAGTGCCAGGTGTGATATAATACCTTTACATAAAGCTGAATTTTTGTTACAGACTTTAGAATCAAACCATGAGAGGGGCGAAAAAATTGAAACTAAGGTTGAGAACCCGCCTGGTGGTAGCCTTTGTAATTATTACGGTAATCCCTTTAATCCTCATATTTGCAGTGGTTTTGGGGCTTGGCAATTATCAGATGAAAGCTTTTCGGAAAGCTTATAATTTAACCGAGCAAGTGGACCTTTTATCCGGCAACTCCCTTCAGATTTTTAACCGTCTGACAGGAGCGGAGTTAAGGGAGATCAGCCAGGTTTTAGAAAATGATCCTCAGAAGATATCTGACCCGGAGTATCTGAACTTACTCAATGAGCGGCTGTTGTCCAAATATGCTTATATGATTGTCCGGAAGGGAGAAAGCCTGGTTTTTGATGGGAACAGCCATATTACCCTGGGGCTTTACAAACAGCTTCCCAAATTCGAGGAAATTGACAGCACCATTGACGGAGCCATTTATTTAGACGGAGAAACCCAGCATCTGGTAAAACAGATTGATTTTTTATATCCGGATAAGGATAAGGGCAGCCTGTTCGTTATTTCCAATGTGGATGGCCTTTTGCCGGAGATCAAGGTCATGATGAGTGAGATGCTGATGGCTGTAATTCTGATTATTATTTTTACTGATGCAACTCTGGTCATGTGGGTGTACCAGTCAGTAGTAAGGCCCTTGGGAAGGCTTCAGGTTGCCACCCGCAAGATCCGGGATGGAAATCTGGATTTTGCCCTGGATGTGGAAAATGATGACGAAATCGGCCAGCTCTGTCAGGATTTTGAGGAGATGAGAATACGTCTCAAGGAATCTGCAGAGGAAAAAATCCAGTATGACAAGGAAAACAAAGAATTGATCAGCAATATCTCTCATGACTTAAAAACCCCCATTACAGCTATCAAAGGCTATGTGGAAGGGATTATGGACGGAGTGGCCTCCTCTCCCGAAAAGCTGGACCGCTATATCAGAACTATTTACAACAAGGCCAATGATATGGATAAGCTGATCGATGAGCTGACCTTTTACTCCAAGATCGATACCAACAAAATCCCCTATACGTTTTCTAAGATTAATGTGGCCGGTTATTTCCGGGACTGTGTTGATGAAGTTGGGCTTGAGATGGAGGCTAGAAATATTGAACTTGGGTACTTTAACTATGTGGAAGAAGATGTATCGGTAATTGCAGATGCAGAGCAGATGCGCCGGGTCATCAACAACATTGTCAGCAATTCCGTGAAATATATGGATAAGAAAAATGGAATCATTAACATCAGGATTAAGGATGTGGGAGATTTCATTCAGGTGGAAATTGAGGACAACGGCAGAGGCATTCCGGCAAAGGATCTGCCCAATATCTTTGACCGGTTTTACCGCACTGACTCTTCCAGGAATTCTTCCCAGGGAGGCAGCGGAATCGGTTTATCTATTGTGAAAAAGATTATGGAAGATCATGGAGGCCGGATATGGGCTACCAGTAAAGCAGGAATCGGAACGGAGATTCATTTCGTTTTAAGAAAATATCAGGAGGTCATACAGGAATGAGCAGAATACTGATCGTCGAGGATGAGGAAAGCATCGCGGAGCTTGAGAAAGATTATCTGGAGCTGAGCGGTTTTGAGGTGGAGATTGAGAACAACGGAGAAGCGGGACTTAATCTGGCTCTTCATGAGGATTTTGATTTGGTGATCCTGGATCTGATGCTTCCGGGAGTGGATGGCTTTGAGATATGCAGGAAGGTGAGAGAGGTGAAGAATACGCCCATCATCATGGTTTCTGCTAAAAAGGAAGATATTGATAAGATCCGGGGCCTGGGTCTGGGCGCTGATGATTACATCACAAAGCCCTTCAGCCCCAGTGAGCTGGTTGCCAGGGTAAAGGCCCATTTAGCCCGCTATGAAAGGCTGATCGGGAGCGGTATGCCGGACAATGAAATCATCGAAATCCGGGGCCTTAAGGTCGATAAAACCGCAAGGCGGGTGTGGGTTAACGGAGAAGAGAGAAATTTCACCACCAAAGAATTTGATCTTTTAACCTTCCTGGCCCAGAATCCGAATCACGTTTATACAAAAGAAGAACTGTTCAGCAAAATATGGGACATGGAATCTATCGGTGATATTGCCACGGTTACGGTCCATATTAAGAAGATCAGGGAAAAAATTGAGTTCAACACGTCAAAGCCCCAGTATATCGAAACCATATGGGGTGTGGGATACCGGTTTAAGGTGTGAGCAGGAGAAGATGAAAGAAAAAATATATGAGATACCGTTAAATGACGCCATGGATGCAGGAGAGGAGTGCCCTTTCTGCTTCCTGGAGCGGAAAACAGAGCAGGAGCTGATGGACTTTGTACTTGGCTCCTGCGCTTCTTATATGGAGAGTGATACCAGGGAAAGTACAGACCGGGAAGGCTTTTGCCGGATGCATCAAAAAAAAATGTTTGAATACGGCAATGCACTTGGAAACGGATGGATATTAAAAACCTATTATAAAAAGCTGATCAAAGAGATGAAGGAAGAGTTTCAGGGCTTTGCTCCTGGAAAAACCTCGTTCAAGGACCGACTGAAGGGAAAAACCGGAAATGTGAATTCTATTCAGGCGTGGGTAGGAGAAAAAGAAAAGTCCTGCTATATTTGTAACCGGTATTCAGAACGGTATGTCCGTTACCTGGCCACCTTTTTTCATTTATACAAAAAAGATTCTGCTTTCCGGGATAAGCTAAAGGCCGGAAAGGGCTTCTGTCTTCATCACTTTGGAGATCTGTGCCAGAGCGCAGATCAGTATCTGAGCGATGGAGAACGAAAAGAACTCTATTCTATAATCTTTCATCTCATGGAACAGAATATGGAGCGGGTATCCGGTGACATTGACTGGTTTATTGAAAAATTTGACTACGTCAATAAAGATGCGGGCTGGAAGGATTCCAGGGATGCTGTGCAGAGAGGGATGCAAAAAATCCGGGGCGGATATCCCGGAGACCCGGTATATCGGATCAAATAGGCGTTTATCACTGATTTAACCGTTTAATCTGCCCCGGGGTGTATCCGGTGGTCTGGCGGAAGGTTCGGATGAAATTGGAATAATCGTTGAAACCGGACAGATGGCAGGCTTCGGAAACCGTATGTCCCTGGGAAAGCAGTTCTTTTGCAAGAGAAACCCGCTTTACTACGATATACTGGAATATGCTGCTTTTTGTTTCTGATTTAAACAAATGGCTTAAATAGTATTTATCAAGTGAAAGGGCCTGGGAAATGGAGTCCAGGGTTATGGGACTTGTCAGGTTCTTATCGATGTAACTCATAATGGACTGGGCCTTGTGAGGCCTTGGAGCAGTTTTAGAAGAACTGGTCTTTTGCCAGGCCTTGTTAATGAGTATTAATATTTGAATCAAGGTTGTAATAGCCGTTAAATCGCTGCCGTAAGAGCAGCGTTTTTTTATTGCCTTTTCCAGGGTACGGGCAAGCGCTGACAGGCTTTCGTATTCCTCCCCGGAGAGGAGAACCATATTTCCGGTGGCGGGCCTTCTCTGAAAACAGTCCAGAAGATTGGTGTCAGGGGTGCAGTAAGGGCGGATGAAGGCTGGATTTACATGGATGACCAATCGGGTAAAGGCATTATCGGTGGTGTTGATGGCCTTATGAATCTCCCGGTTGGAAAACAGGATTAAATTTCCCGGGGTCATCCCGTAGCAGACATTTTCTACAAAGTACTGAATGTGTCCGTCTAAAAGCAGGTAAATTTCATGGCTGTTATGCATGTGAAAATCCACATTTCCGGCAGTCTGGCTGGTGGTAAAATTGCAGCTGTAGGGTTCGGAAAATTCGCTGTAATGGTATTGGGGCTCCTTGTTCATATCCTCCTCCTGAAATAGACAACTTGCGCATATTTATAGTCAATCTACGCAAACAAATTGCGTCAAAAACATTGTATAATTAATTTACCACAGAAGCATTTAAAAGAAAAGGGGATTAATCATGATTCGGGTTGGGGTGATTGGTTGCGGAAACATTGGCGGAGTCCATGCTGGTATCCTGAAAGAAATAAATCAGACAGAGCTATGCGCCATGGCAGATATCCAAATAGAGCGGGCCAGGGAATATTCCGCCCGTTTTACAGAAGGAAACGGGGCTGTCTATGAATCCATGGAGAAGATGCTGGAGGAGGAAGATCTTCATGTAATTCACATCTGCACTCCTCATAACTGCCATGTGCCCATGGCAGTAAAAGCCTTAAAGAAAGGGATGGATGTGTTTATGGAAAAGCCTCCTGCCATATCCAGAGAGCAATTTCAGGAGCTCTTAAAGGCTTCGAAAGAAAGCCCCGGAAGACTTGGAATCTGTTTTCAGAACAGGTATAACGAAACAACCAGAAAGGTCAGTGAACTTCTGGATGAAGGAAGTCTGGGCCGGATTAAGGGGGCAAGAGCCTTTGTTACCTGGCATAGGGATGCTCCTTACTACACAGAAAGCGGCTGGCGGGGAAAGCTTGAAACAGAGGGGGGCGGAGCCCTGATCAACCAGTCCATTCACGCCCTGGACCTGCTGTTAAGCTGGCTTGGAAAACCGGTCTGGACGGAAGCCACCATGAGGAATCATCACTTAAAGGAAATTGTGGAAGTAGAGGATACCCTGGAGGCCTATATGGTCTTTACAGAAGGACCTGAACCGGTAAGTGCCAGCTTTTATGCCACCACTGCCTATGTGGCCGATGCGCCGGTATTTTTGGAGCTGGTCTGTGAATATGGTTTTGTCCGTCTGGAGGGAACCTCTGTCTGGTATCAAAAGGCGGAGGATGAGGAGCCGGTAATATGGCGGGCGCCTAAAACCGCCATACCTGGAAAAGCCTATTGGGGAAACGGCCACCAGGCCTGCATTCAGGATTTTTATGATTGTCTGGAATCGGGAAGGGCCTATGCAAATGATTTGGGTTCTGCGGAAAACACATTTTACACCATGATGGATATTTACGATTCAGCGAGAAATGAGGAGAGATAAAAAATGGATAAGGTAAGACTGGGAATTATTGGAATTGGAAACATGGGAACCAACCACTGCAAAAGCCTTCTAGAAGGTAAGGTGCCCCAACTGGAACTGGCTGCAATCGCAGACCGCCAGGAAAACAGAAGGAACTGGGCAAAGGAACATCTTCCGGAATCCGTTGTCATTTTTGAAGAAGGAAAAGATTTATTGGAGTCAGCAGCCTGTGACGCAGTTCTCATTGCAGTTCCTCATTATCAGCACCCGGAGCTGTCCATCCTGGCTTTAAACCAGGGACTTCATGTTCTTTGTGAGAAGCCTGCAGGAGTCTACACAAAGCAGGTGCGGGAAATGAACCAGGCAGCAGAAAAGAGTGACCGTGTCTTTGCCATGATGTTCAACCAGAGAACCAACTGTATCTACCGTAAAATGCATGAGCTGGTTACAAGCGGAGAACTGGGAGCCATTAAACGGGTTAACTGGATTGTGACAGACTGGTACAGAACCCAGTCTTATTATGATTCCGGAAGCTGGAGAGCCACCTGGGATGGGGAAGGCGGAGGCGTTTTATTAAACCAGTGTCCTCATAATATGGATTTAATTCAGTGGATATGCGGGCTGCCCAGCAAGGTTCAGGCCTTCTGCCATAATGGGAAATGGCATGATATTGAAGTTGAGGATGATGTAACCGCTTATCTGGAATACCCGAATGGTGCCACAGGAGTCTTTGTTACTGCCACAGCTGATGCGCCGGGCACCAATAGGTTTGAGATTACACTGGAGATGGGAAAACTGGTCTGTGAAAATGACACGCTGACCCTTCACAAGCTGGCCGTCAATGAACGCACCTTCTGCAAGACCGCTAAAGGCGGCTTTGACACCCCGGAGTGCACAGTGACAGAGGTAGAAACAGACGGTGAGAATGAACAGCATGTAGGGGTTATGAAAGCTTTTGCGGGAAAAATTCTTCATGGAACTCCTCTGATTGCAGAAGGAGTGGAGGGAATCAACGGCCTGACCCTGTCTAATGCCATGCATTTATCCAGTTGGCTGAACCAGGCAGTGGAACTGCCCTTTGATGAAGAATTATTTTTGGAAGAACTGAATAAACGCCGTACTTCATCCAGAAAAAAAGAGGGAAGCGGAGTGGTATTTGATACAGAAGGAAGCTATTAAACAGGAAGAAGGAGAAAAAATTATGTGGAACGGAATACAGTTGTCAGGTTTTGCAGATGAAATCGATATGAGCCTGGAAAAGCAGATTGAAGTGTTAAAAAAGCTGAATATGAGCTATGTGGAGATGCGGGGAGTTAACGGAAAGGGCCTGGTGGAACATTCCGTCGAAGAGGTGAAGGAAATTAATAAACGCCTTGAAGGGGAGGGAATCAGCCTGTCTTCTGTCGGTTCTCCTATTGGAAAGATTAACATCAAAGACGACTTTGCCCCTCATATGGAGCTCTATAAGCATACGGTGGAAATTGCCCATGAGATGAAAACTCCCAACATCCGCATGTTCAGCTTTTTCATGCCCTCTAACAGCAAATATGAACCATACCGTGAGGCTGTCATAGACCGTTTGGGGCAGTTTGTAGACTATGCAAAATCCAATGGTGTCCTGCTTCTTCATGAAAATGAAAAGGGTATTTACGGGGATGTGGCTGACCGGTGTTTGGAACTTATGAAGGCGTTTTACGGAGATCATTTTAAAGCTGTCTTTGATTTTGCAAATTTTGTGCAGTGCAGACAAGATACCTTAGAGGCTTATGAGATGTTAAAGCCCTATATTTTCTATGTGCATATAAAAGATGCTCTGTGGTCTGATGCAAGCGTTGTACCTGCCGGTATGGGGGATGGCCACGTGGAGGAAATTCTTAAGATGCTGAAAAACGAGGGGTATGAAGGATTTTTGTCCTTAGAGCCTCATTTAAGCGATTTTGCAGGCTTTGATGCTTTGGAGCAGAACACCTCCCAAAAGAAAAAACTCAGCGGAGAAGAGGCATTTACCATGGCTTATGAAGCATTGAAACAGATATTAGAAAGGATTTAAGTACATGTCCGGGGCCTTGTCAAAGCGATTTGTCAAGGCCCCGGCATTTTACGGAAATAAAAATAATCCTTGACTTTTACAATAAAACTTTTTATAATAACAGAAATCAAACGACCACATTAAGCAAAGACGCTTAAGAACTTAAGATTCTTAGGTGATTTTTGCTTTTTTTACAAAAAAATGTCCAAAGAGAGAGGAGATGGAAATATGCCAGACATGGTTAAAGTTGAAAATTTAAAGAAAAATTTTGGAGACTTAGAGGTCTTAAGGGATATTAGTCTTACAGTAAAAGAAGGCGAAAAACTGGTTATTATCGGGCCCTCCGGTTCAGGAAAGTCAACCTTCATACGCTGTATCAATTACTTAGAGGAGCCAACCAGCGGCAAAGTCACTGTTGCAGGAACAGAAGTGACAAAGAAAAACCATCTGGAGATGGCGAAAAAGTATTCATCTATGGTATTTCAGCAATTTAACCTATACCCCCATCTCACTGTTTTGGAAAACCTTACATTAGCACCTATGAAACTGCAGCGCGTATCCAAAGAAGAGGCAAGGAAAGAAGCAATTCAGTGCCTGGAACGAGTCGGCTTAAAGGAAAAGGCAGGAAACTATCCCATCCAGCTTTCCGGCGGACAGCAGCAGAGAGTTGCCATAGCCAGAGCTTTATGCACCAAACAGCCTTTGATTCTTTTTGATGAACCAACCTCTGCCCTGGATCCTGAGATGGTTCAGGAGGTATTAAACGTTATGATAGAGCTGGCTCAGGAAAATATTACTATGATCTGCGTAACCCATGAGATGGGATTTGCCCGCCAGGTAGCTGATCGGGTGATCTTCATGGATGGCGGCTACATTCTGGAAGAGGGAACACCGGAACACTTCTTTACATCTCCGGAACATGACCGGACCAAAGCGTTTTTAAGCAAGATCCTACACTAAGGACGTTGTTTAAATAATAAAATATGAGGAGGAACATTATGATGAAGAAAATGTTATCACTTGCACTGACCCTTGCCATGGCGGCATCCTTAACAGCCTGCGGTAGTTCAAAGGCTCCGGAGTCTACAACAGCAGCTCCTGCAGAATCCACAGCAGCGGCAGCTTCTACAGAATCAGGATCCACAGCAGCAGGCGGAGCCATAGAGGCAGACGTACAGAAGATTATTGACCGCGGTGTCTTAAAGGTAGGCTGCAAGGTTGATATTCCTAAGTTCAGCTTACAGAACACAGCAACCGGAGAGTACGAAGGCTTTGAAGATGATCTGGCATACGAAATCGCCGGCTCCATCTTTGGCGTTACCTCAGCAGAAGCAAAAGAAAAGAAGCTGGTTGAATTCCAGGGAGTAACATCTAAGACCAGAGGTCCCCTCCTTGAAAACGGTGAAATCGATTTGGTAATTGCTACGTTCACCATTACAGCAGAAAGAAAAGAAACCTATAATTTCTCTACCCCATATTATACCGATGCAGTAGGCTTACTGGTAAATAAAGATTCTGGTATCAACTCCATCGAAGATCTGGATAAGAAGGTAATCGGTGTTGCTCAGTCTTCAACAACCAAGGACGTATTCAAAAAATACGTAGAAGAAAAAGGCTATAATGTAAATCCTGAATTCCAGGAATTTGACGGATTTCCTGCATTGGCTCAGGCTCTTGCTACCAAGCAGATCGACTGCTTCTCTGTTGACCGTGCGATTCTGGCAGGTTATGTGAATGACGGAAACCATATCTTAGAGGATCGTTTCGCAGAGCAGGAATATGGAGTGGCATCTGCAAAGGAAAACACAGGGCTGGCTGCTCTGGTAGAAGAAAAGGTCACTACCATGATTTCTGACGGTTCTTTATTAACTCTTCAGGACACATGGGAATTACAGTAATCTGTTTCGTAAAGGAAAACTGACATGATAAAAGGTCTTTTTGATGCAAAACGCTGGGATGCCCTGTTTAAGGCATTTCCAGACTACTATATACCAGGATTTTTTATGACACTTAAAATATCATTCGTAGGGCTGACTGTAGCGTTGGCCCTGGGAGTGGTGTTCGGTATGTTTTCGGCGACGAAATTCAAACCGCTTAGGATACTTTCACGAATTTACGTGGAATTTATACAGAATACGCCTCTGGCTTTGCAGGTGATGTGCTATTATGCCGTACTCCCCATGCTGTTTTCCAGTTCAGGCTTCCGGATTCCCAAGTTCGTTCTGGGAGTAATCGGAGTGGGAGTTTATCATGGCGCTTATATATCGGAGGTCATAAGGACTGGAATTGAAGCAATTCCAAAAGGCCAGTCTGAGGCAGCGGCATCCCAGGGTTTTTCTTACATGGATACTATGTATCATATTATACTGCCCCAGACCATAAAGATTATCATGCCGCCTCTTGCAAATCAGGCTTTAAATCTGGTAAAGAACACTTCCATTCTGGCTATGGTAGCCGGTATGGACTTAATGTACTTTACCGATTCCTGGGGTGCTGAGCGCGGATACTTTGCCCAGGCATACTTTACCAGCGCCCTGATGTACTTTATTATCTGTTTCCCGCTGGCAAGGCTGGCCCGTTATCTGGAAATTCGTTCCATGCGGCTGCCGGCTCCCAAAAGCCTTGACTTACAGGATGAGGAGGTCGCATGAAAGAATTATTTAATCAGATATTTACAGCGGCTAATGTGACCTTCATGATGAGGGGCCTTAGAATGACAATTATGGTGGCTGTTCTGGCCAGCGTAATCAGTATATTTTTTGGAACCCTGCTGGCCCTGATCCGGACCTATTCAACAGGAAAATGGAGATGGGCGGGAACCCTTGTTGCTATTTATACCGAGTTTTTCCGCTGTACGCCCAATCTTTTGTGGATACTTTGGATTTATTTTACCGTTAAGGGGAATAAGGTGGCAGTAACCGTGTTTGCTATATCCTTGTTTACCTCAGCAGTTATGGCAGAAATATTCAGGGGAGGTCTTAATGCTATTCCTCAGGGACAGTTTGAAGGAGCTCAGTCTCAGGGATTCAGCTTTGTTCAGGCCCTTTGGTATATCGTACTCCCGCAGATGTATAAGAAGGTCATTCCTGCTTTGCTCAGTCAGGTAATCACTGTTATCAAGGATACTTCCTTCTTGAAAATGGTGGATGTGGCAGAATTCATGAGAAACAGCGCCGTTGTTATGGGAAGCATATACGATGTGCGCGGCATGCTGATGCTGTTTGCTTTTCAGGCTCTCTGTTACTTTATCATCTGCTTTGCTTTAAGCTGTGTGGTACGGGGTTACCAGAAAACCCTTGTAACCAGTTAGGGAGGGGATTTTTAAATGGAGAAGTTTACAATTACCATTGCCCGGGAATTCGGAAGTATGGGACGTCCTATTGCTAAAGAATTGTCTAAAGATCTGGGCGTGGAAATCTATGACAGAGACATCGTGGAGGCAGTTGCCAATCATCTGAAGCTCCCTATTTCTACCATAAGCAATGAGGAAGAACGGGCAAAGCAGGCTTTTCTTCCTCACATGTTTCCATTGGGAACTGATGAAGATTACATGCAGGATATTATATTTGAGGTCCAAAAGGGAATTATTCTGGATCTGGCAAAAAAGTCGAGCTGTATTGTAGTAGGAAGGTGTTCGGATTTTGTGCTGGAGCATGAGAAAAATACTATTAATATTTATATTTATGCTACCTACACAAAACGGGTGGAAAACTGCGTAAAGACTCTTGGAATGACGCCTACCGAAGCAAAACGGGTAATCGCTTCCGTTGACAAGGCGAGAAATGCATATCACAAAAAATATGCAGGCTACTTACCCAGCGATCCCAGACATAAACACCTGATGATTGACTCCTCTCTTCTTGGCGTAACCGGTACAGCAAAGATGATTGCAGGTGTCGTGCGTCAGCTCTATCAGGTATAATAAACCAGAATCAATATAAGAGGTCCCTTTGGTAAATGTTTTACCGGAGAGGCCTCTATTCCTATTGAGAGCAGGAGGAGTAAAAAGTGCGCTATCGGTTAAAGAAAAAGCTGGTTCCAATGGAACCGGGAGAAGCAGCTATTCCGGGAGAGAATCTGGTAGAGGTCATGAGCCGGGAGGAATACCGTAAGCTTCACCATACCCGTTATCATGACAACTTGCTTATTAAAAACCTGGAAAATGCCCGGTACAGCCGGGCGGACTTATTAAAAGACTGCATTATCGGGACTTTGGTAATTCCGGACAAAAAAGATCTTTTGGGAGGTCTGCTAATATTTGGTTATTACATGGATCAGGAAAAGCTGGTATTTATAGATGACAGCGGGGAAGTAAAAAATATCCTTCATGAAATCCAAAGAGAGCAGATTATGGAAAAAACAAGCATATCCCATCTTTTTTTCGAAATTTTGGAGTTTATGGTGAAGGATGAGGCGGAATTTTTGCAGAGCTATGAGGAAAACTTAACAGAAATGGAAGACCGGATTATGAGCGGACAGCACAGCCGGATAGATTTCCCCGCTTCTATATTAAAGGTGAGAAAAGAATTGGCAAGAATTTCCTCCTACTACGGACAGCTTCTCAATGTAAGTCAGACATTGACAGAAAATTACAACAGACTTTTAAGAGATGAGGAATGTGCATTTTTTCATTTGTTTTCCGGGCGGATGGAACGGCTGGTGGAGCACGGAAGAGAACTGCGGGAGTACGCCCTCCAGCTCCGGGAAATGTACCAGTCCCGTATGGAGGCCAGGCGGAACCATTCTTTATCCTTTTTAACCATGGCAACCGCAGTGTTTTCTCCACTGACTCTGATTGCAGGCTGGTATGGGATGAACTTTAAAAATATGCCGGAGCTTAACTGGACATATGGATACATGGTCTGTGTTTTTGTCAGCCTGTTACTGATTGCCGGGGAAATCTGGTATTTTAAAAGAAGTGGTTGGTTTCGGAAATAAAAATAATATCATACCCTTGACATGAAAAAAAAAATCTGTTATAGTTTATGCTTGTGTGAAACGAGAGGATGAAGGTCTGAAACGTGCCTGGTGCCTCTCGTTTTATTTGCGAAAGTGTGTGTGAGGCGGTCGGCAACATGGGAACCCGGCTAGCCATGAGAAAGGGACTAATCATTTATGGAGACAGTTAGATTTGATGAGTTACAGTTAGATGAGAGAATTCTGCGGGCAGTGGCAGATATGGGATTTGAGGAGGCATCTCCAATTCAGGCCCAGGCCATTCCAGTGCAGTTGGAGGAACGGGATATTATCGGTCAGGCTCAGACAGGGACCGGTAAAACAGCAGCTTTTGGAATTCCCCTTCTGCAGAAAGTTGATCCTAAAGTAAAAAAGCTTCAGGCGATTGCCCTCTGCCCTACCAGGGAGCTTGCCATCCAGGTGGCAGATGAGGTCCGCAGGCTTGCAAAATATATGCATGGCGTCAAGGTCCTCCCTATTTACGGAGGACAGGATATTGTAAAACAGATCCGTTCTTTAAAAGATGGCACTCAGGTCATCATTGGTACACCGGGGCGTGTGATGGATCATATGCGCCGTAAAACCGTGAAATTTGATCAGGTTCATACTGTGGTTATGGATGAAGCTGATGAAATGCTGAACATGGGATTTTTAGAAGATATGGAAACCATTTTAAGCCAGCTTCCGGAGGAACGTCAGACCGTTATGTTCTCCGCCACCATGCCGTCTGCTATTATGGAAATCGCCAGAAAGTTCCAGAAAGAGCCAGTGACCGTTAAGGTGGTTAAGAAAGAACTGACCGTTCCTAAAGTAACCCAGTATTATTATGAAGTAAAGCCAAAGAGCAAGCTGGAAGTTATGTGCCGTCTTCTCGATATGTATGCACCTAAGCTTTCCGTTGTTTTCTGCAACACCAAAAAGCAGGTAGATGAACTGGTACAGGCCCTTCAGGGACGTGGATACTTTGCGGAAGGTCTTCATGGAGACTTAAAGCAGATACAGCGTGACAGGGTCATGAACAGCTTCCGTAACGGTAAGACAGAGATACTTGTGGCTACTGACGTTGCAGCCCGTGGAATCGACGTAGACGACGTAGAGGCGGTATTCAATTACGACCTTCCCCAGGATGATGAGTATTATGTGCACAGAATCGGCCGTACAGGCCGTGCGGGCCGTGAAGGTATTGCCTTTAGCTTTGTAGTGGGCAAGGAGGTTTATAAACTCCGTGACATTCAGCGCTATTGTAAGACCAAGATCTTTCCCCAGGCCATTCCTTCCTTAAATGACGTAACTGCCATTAAGGTTGACAAGGTGCTAGAAAGTGTGGCAGATACCATCAATGATACCGATTTAAGCAAGATGGTAAACATCATTGAGAAGAAGATTCTGGAAGAGGATTATACCTCTCTGGATCTGGCGGCAGCTCTGCTTAAGATGATGTTGGGTGAAGAAAATGAGGATGTCATCGATACAAGAGAACCTCGATCCCTTGACGATCTGGACAATTACGGCAGCGCAGGCCGGGGACGCAGCAGAACTGGAAGCGGAAGCGGAAATGGAAATAGCCGGGGCAACAGATATGATTCTCCGACCAGGGAAGATATGGCCCGTCTGTTCATTAACATTGGTAAGAACCAGAACATAAAGCCGGGAGATATTCTGGGAGCCATAGCCGGAGAATCCGGAATGCCTGGAAGAATGGTTGGAAGTATTGATATGTATGATAAGTACACCTTTGTAGAGGTTCCGAGAGAAAATGCGGATGCAGTGTTAAAGGCTATGAAGGATGTAAAAATTAAAGGAAAAAATATCCATATGGAAAAAGCCAACGGAAAAGGCAAATAAATTTCCGGGAGCGGGACAAAGAAGGAAGATTTTAATCTTACCGGGAGTGTCCCGCTCCCGTATTTTATTATCTTGCTTCTTGGAAGAAAAGGGGGTAAAATATTCACGAAAGCAATGAGCAGTGCGAAACAGGACGTAAAAAGATTTTCGTTGTGCTTGCACATAAGAAAATCTCTTTACGTCCTGTTTCATAGGGCCAACGCCCGTGAGCCATGGAATCCTCCGGATTCCATGGCTGCACCGCAGACTAATCCCACAACAAGCTTTTTAAATTGCAGATCGGAGATACCATGTCAGATTGGAAGAAAAATGACACCATTGAAACAATCATAGAAGATATAAGCGAAACTGGAGAAGGTATAGGAAAAACCGAAGGATTTACCTGGTTTATCAAAGATACAGTCATTGGTGATAAGATAGAAGCCAAAGTAATGAAAACAAAGAAATCCTACGGCTTTGCAAGGCTGGAGCGAATCATAACGCCCTCTCCAGCCCGCATAGAGCCCCGATGCCCGGTGGCAAGACAGTGCGGAGGCTGCCAGCTTCAGGCCATGAGTTACGAGGAGCAGCTTAAGTATAAAGAGAGGAAAATTTATAATAACATCACCAGGATTGGTGGTTTTAAAGAAGTCCCCATGCTCCCTATTATAGGAATGGACGAGCCCTGGAGATACCGGAATAAAGCCCAGTTCCCCTGGGGATTAGATAAAGAAGGCAATATCATCGCCGGGTTTTACGCAGGTCGAAGCCATACGATTATTGAATGCCAAGACTGTCTTTTAGGAGTGGAAGAGAACCGAGAGGTATTACAGAGGATTAAGTCCCATATGGAAAAACATGGACTAACGCCCTATGATGAGTCAACCCATAAAGGATTAATCCGGCATACCCTGATCCGCAAAGGATTTAAGACGGGAGAAATTATGGTCTGTCAGGTTATCAATGGAAAGAGCTTGCCACATAAGCAGGAACTGGTGGAAAGTCTGCTGGAGATTCCAGGAATGGCCAGTATTTCCCTTAATGTAAATAAGGAACAGACCAATGTAATTCTGAGCAATAAAGTGGAAAATTTATATGGTCCAGGTTATATAACAGATTACATCGGTGAGGTGAAATACCGTATTTCTCCATTGTCATTTTACCAGGTAAATCCAGTACAGACAGAAAAACTATACGCAACGGCCCTTGAATATGCCGGTCTTACAGGCGGAGAAGTTGTATGGGATCTTTATTGTGGGATTGGGACAATATCTTTATTTCTGGCTCAGAAAGCAAAAAAAGTGTATGGGGTAGAGATTGTCCCTCAGGCTATCGACGACGCCAGAGAAAACGCTAAGTTAAATGGTATTGAGAATGTGGAGTTTTTTGTAGGAAAAGCAGAAGAAGTTCTGCCGGAGCAGTTTGAAAAGAACCAAGTATACGCTGACGTAATCGTGGTAGATCCACCCAGGAAAGGGTGTGATGAGATGTGTCTGGAAACTATCGTGAAAATGGCACCTGAAAGAGTCGTGTATATCAGTTGTGACTCTGCCACATTGGCCAGGGATATGAGGTATTTGGCAGATAGAGGGTATAAGATAGTAAATGTCAGAGGGTGCGACATGTTTGGGTGGAGCTCTCATACTGAAGTGATTGTCAAATTATGTCATGCCATGTCATAATACAATTGTTTTTGTAGTTAGTTTATACTTAAGCGAAGTATTGGAGGTTGGAAATATATGAAAATAAACGTATATACGTTAAACTCTTTTGCTAAAACAAAAGAAGGCGGAAACCCAGCAGGCGTTGTTATGAACGCAGATTCATTATCTGAGGAAGAAATGAGAAAAATTGCTGCTGTTCTTGGATTCAGTGAAACTGCTTTTGTATCACAATCAAATGCGGCGGATTTTAAAGTGAGATTCTTTACACCCAATGAAGAGGTGGACTTATGTGGTCATGCTACGATTGCCACTTTCTATGCAATGTCAAGTCTAAATTTATTAAAACAAGGTAAGTATGAGCAAGAAACAAAAGCAGGAATACTTGGCATTGAAATTCATAAGGATAATTTTGTTATGATGGATCAAGCTATTCCGGTATTTTCGGAAGTTATAGATAAAGATGAAATAGCAGATTCTTTAAACATCAGTACTTCCAAAATTGCAGCAGATTTGTTGGTTCAAGTTGTATCAACAGGACTTCGGGATATTATGATTCCTGTAAGAAGCATTGAGATTTTAGATGCGATCAGACCGGATATGAAAAAAGTAAAAGAAATCAGCCAGAAGTATAATGCTGTTGGATACCATGCTTTTTCTTTGAAATCCTTACATGGCGCTAACGCTTACTGTAGAAATTTTGCTCCCTTATATGGTATCCCGGAGGAATCTGCCACAGGAACATCAAGCGGTGCACTTGCTTCTTATTTGTACCACTATGGAAAAATCAATCAGGAGCAAGCTTCACATATCATATTTGAACAAGGTTATTCTATGAAAAAGCCATCTGAAATCCAAGTGTCTTTAGCTATAAAGGATAATGAAATTTCTGAAGTCAAGGTCGGAGGGAGAGCCATGAATTTAACCTTAATGGAAGTCGAAATATAAAATTAAGAGCAAAGGGCCTTTCCACCAAGGTTCTATCAGGCTCTAGCAGCATCTTTTTTGACCGTTCAAGGCACTGCGAAGTTTGTTGTATTACCTGAAACACTTGATTAAGCCCGAATATGATAATTACAATCGGATTTCAGTTGTATTTTGTATTAATGAGAAAGGAGAGCTGGGATGAAGTTTGTATTCAGAAAAATCTCCGCATGGGTTATAGCGGCTTTTGTATTTGTCTTAGCATTTCCTGTTGGCGTGTCCGCTTCAGAAACTATACCTGAAAAAAATATATTGATTATAAATCAATTTACTGCGGAACATCCTGCTCATCAATTATTTAATGAAGGTGTCACAAACGCATTGCTGCGGGAAAGCGGCTACACATTTAACTTCGCCTATGAATACTTGAACATGGATAAATTCCCGGATAATGATGCTTATCTGGAGGCGACAGCTCAGTATCTCAGTTTTAAACAGAAATACTCAAATTGGAGGCCGGATGTCATTATCGCATCGGATGGCGTAGCAGATTTCTTGTATAAATACGGAAACGATATATTTGGAGATACCCCCATTGTTGTTGTCTGGGCCGGGGACGGCCAAAAGCCTGTAAATTTGCAATCGGAACATGTTACGCTTTCAGCCTTTGTGGATTACAAAAAAAATATTGAACTTATCAATAATACGCTGGAAAACTTAGAGCAGGTTTATGTTGTGATCGGTCATTCAGAAAGTGAGCAAAGCACCCTTGAGCAAATAAAAAAGGTAGCTTTGCTCTATGCCGATAAAATAGATTTTATTTATTTAAATCAATTGTCTCATCAGCAGATGCTGGACATGCTGCGAAATCCAAGTGACCGTAGTGCTGTTTTATTTGTCCGCTGGATACAGGATGCTGAAGGCAAAGCCTTCATACCTGTGAATGTTTTAGAGGAAATTATCAAAGAAGTTAATATTCCGGTTTTCGGCGTTCATTATCAGTTTTTAGGAAGCGGGATTGTTGGCGGTTATGTCTACGATCAAGCGCTGATTGGAAATCAAGCGGCTCAAAGTGCGATCCAAATGATGAAAGGTATCAAATTAGAAGATTTGGTAATAGAATCGGAACAATCCCATAAATATACAGTTGATTGGAGGGCTTTGAAACACTGGGACATCGCCGAGGATAAGCTTCCGCTAAAAAGCACAATTTTCTATAAAGAGGAAAATATATGGCATACATATGGAAAATACGTTGTTTTTGGTGGCTTGATTATTGTGATTGAGACGATTTTAATGGCCGGATTGATAACAAATCACGGAAAGAGGATGAAGGCTGAGAACGCTTTAATTTCTCTCAATAGCTCTCTGGAAAGATTAATAGGGGAGCGTACGCAAGAATTAACGGCAGCCAAAGTAAATTTAGAAAAGTTAAACAAGCGGTTGGATTTTACATCAAGGGTTGATACATTAACAGGTTTGTATAATCGCAGGCATATACAGGAGTGTCTGGATAAGGAATACGAAAACTTTACAAAAAACGGACAGCTTTTTTCTATTATTATTGCAGACATTGATAATTTCAAGCAAATTAACGACCTGTATGGTCATGATGCGGGCGATATGGTGTTAAAAGAGCTATCAAATAGAGTCTTAGAACAGATAAATGATTATGGGGTGGCTGCTCGTTGGGGTGGGGAAGAATTTCTGCTATTACTTCCTCAATTATCACCTGCCGACGCTGAAAAACAAGCCGAAGCCATTCGAAGTGCCGTAGAGAAAGACCCATTTTTGTATAGTGAAAGTCCTTTGTTTGTTACTGTAACCATGGGCCTTGCCACCATCAGCGAACAAGAGACAATCAGGGAATTAATAAAAAGAGCTGATAAGGCTTTGTACAAGGGAAAGACCGAAGGGAAAAACAGGATTGTAGTCGTGTAATTAAATAAAACAGTTTAAGATGTTGTCATGGTAAAGCCGGAATTTAATAACTAAAACAGCATAAACCATATCCGGTGAATTAAAACCTGGAAAATATCAAACTGGTTACACAGGAAGAGGGCATCTGCACACTATGGTACGATGCCCTCCGGCAATTTGAATCACAGCACCAATACATGTAGAAGCTTGGGCCTTTTGTTCCATAAAACCTACATACATCTCTGCCATCTCTATTTCTTTAATGATCAAAGAAAGAAGGGATTTTTCTCTTTGAATCTAACTCAGGGAAGAATCTGTAGTAGATGTTTTGTTTTTCAACATACAGGTACTTAGTAAAATTATAATAGGAAATACAATAGCAATAAATAATCCTGCTTTAAGAGCAGATTGTGTAATGTTATCACCTGCAAACAAACGCTGAATGTCTGTATTGTTTGAGCTAATCATAATATTTGATATAAATCCCACTAAGCTTGGCCCGATTGCACACCCGATATCTCCGCCTAAAGCCAGGAATCCAAACATAGCATTCCCTCCGTTGGGATACATTTTAGAAGAAAGGCTAATAGTTGCTGGCCACAAAATAGCAATAGATAATCCAGTCAACGCACAGCCAATAAGTGATATAGATGGGATGGGGGATAAAGATACTAATAAGTAGCTAAAAATACACATGCCTCCTGAAATGGCAATCAGCTTCCGTAAATCATATTTAGCACCTCTTTTTCCGTAAATCAACCTGGTAATACCCATCAATAAGGCAAATGCACAAGGCCCCAGTAAATCACCAAATGTTTTGGAGGTACCAAGACCAACTTCGGCAAAAAAGGAAGACCACTTTGACATTGCCTGTTCAGCCGCACCTGCACATATCATTAATATAAATAATGTCCAAAATGTTTTTGTTGAAAAAAGCTTTCGTGACGAAATTTGAACATCTTTTTCAACTAAAGTTTTCATAGGCACTTTGAGAAATAAAAATAAGTTAAAAAGTGGAATAACACACCAAAGCATGGATAACCAATTCCAATGCTGTTCCCCAACTAATGTGAAAAATAGCGTGGATAATAAAACAACCGCCACATATCCCCAACAGTAGAATGAGTGTAAAATCCCCATAACCCCGGATTTTTCATCCCCTGGTAAGGCCTCTGCAATCGGGTTTATAACAACTTCAATAAAGCCTCCACCTACAGAATTCAAAGCTATACCAATCAATAGCCCTGTAAATGGATATATTATTGTGGGAAGTATACTTATACTAAGCAATCCCATAAAGCAACAGACATTTGCAATGGTCACTGAAATGCGGTAACCAAAGATATCAACCATCTTGGCAGCCAGAGAATCCATTAAAATCTGAATACAAAAGCCCACAGTAATGAGGAGTGTTATCTTTTCAAGAGAAATGCCTAACTGTGCTTGATATATCACAAATAGCAGGGGCGGTAAATTGCTTACTATAGCTTGGCAAATGTAGCCGCTAAAGCAAGCGTAAAGCGTGTGTTTGTAATTTAGTTTCATGTTTCCTCCATCGTTAACCGCCACTTATGTTTATTATATTTTGAATTAACCATTTAAACTCCATAGTAGGCCGCAAGTAATACTTATTTTTTATCAGCACGCCATTCTGCATCGGATTCCCATTGGCATTCCGTAATCTCCATATTGGTAAATGTTGCTTTATAAGAGCCTTTTGTGGGACTTCCAGCATATATACCAAAGGCAATTTCGCCGGACGCTTCCCACATATGGAAGATCCTCATCTGCTTAAATGAAATACCATCCTGGCTGCATTCAATACAGTAATCACTTTCTCTGCGGGAAAAGCGATACCACATAGTCTTAATTTCCGAGGAAATATCTGTAGTAGCCCAATCAGAATAACCGTGATTGGTCACGACACTCCCCAATCGCTGCACTTCTTTGTCTTCATATTCAATGGAAGCCTTAAACCAGTTATTGCTGTCTAAGTACATTGCGACGCCGCATTGATCAAAACGATGGCTGCTTTCAAACTCAGTCTTAACTATAAATGAAAAAAACTGTTCAGTTGTTTTCACTTGTAACACCGGAGCAGTATCAGTTTGGAAACCATAATAAGTACGCGCCCATAAATCCGTTCCTGCTTCCGTGATAATTTCCACCTTATCTTCTTCCACCACTGTCTGAGCTGGTTCACGAACCCACTGCGGATTGTATTTTAAAAAGTTAGCCATATCTTTTCCTCCTAAGGTCATTGATAATTTATTAGCTGAATTGGATTATATCCCAATAATAATATTTTTTCACTGCACATAATCACAAATTTATAGTACAATATAGCAGAGGTGAAAATTATGCAGTCTTGCAAAACTACTACGGATGAAACATTAAGAGAAACTGTTGCTCATGGCAGCGAGAAATACCCTATTGCATATTATGTAGATGATATCTTGCAATTTGACGGCAGATGCATAGACTGGCACTGGCATCGAGAGGTTGAATTTGTAACTGCCTCTAAAGGTAATGTAAATTGCCTGATTGGGCAAAATAAAATCTATCTGGAAAAGGATTGGGGAATTTTTATAAATAGCGGAACCATTCATCGTTTTGAAACTGATGATAACGGCATCATGCCCAATATTGTATTTGCGCCTGAACTGATTGCACCTGAAAAAAGTTTGATTTATGAAACATATATATTACCTGTTCTGTCATCCGGCCCTTCTTATCAGATATTGAATCCTAATATTTCATGGCAAAATACAATACTGGTGCTCTTGAATCAAATATACGATCTACAGGAAAAGGATGTGGATTTTTTATCTCCTCTAAATACGCTTCTTCTGACTACTGAGTTATGGAAACATTTATTTCAAAACATAAAAATGGAACCTGTTTCTGAAAGTGGAATAAAATCTTCTTTTCAATCTTCACGTTTACAAATTATGCTGCAATTTATCCATGACCATTATGCTGAGGATATAGAACTTGAAGATATAGCCAAAGCTACTAATATTAGCAAAAGCAGTGCGTTGGAAGTTTTTCGTCGTGGAATTAACCAATCTCCAATTTCTTATCTTAATGAATATCGTTTAATACAGGCAGCAATTTTATTAAAGAACACAAAAAAAACGATTTCTAATATATCATTAACTACTGGATTTTCCAGTGATTCTTACTTTTGCAGAAAGTTTAAATGCTATTATAAGATGACTCCTGCTGAATATAGAAATCAGACATTACACAATATCCCTTCACTATAGGTCATTATCCCTTTTTTGTTGGAATGATATGTAAGAAAACGGATAAGTCCCGCAGGGTTGCCCGAAAGAAGCATTTAAAGAAAATGATGGTGTTTGATAGGCAAAGAGGCCTATAGAATGGAGGTAAACGAAGTGGTTTTATTAGTTGTGGATACACAAATTCTGCTTGTTAATAATGGGCTATATGACCTTAAAGGCTTTATAAAGAATATTAAGGATTTAATCAGTGCAGCAAGAGATCGCAGCGTAGAGGTTATTTATGTTATTCATGATGACGGAGCTGGAAGTGATTTAACCCAGGGTAAAAAAGGCTTCGAAATTTATGAAGATTTCAAGCCATCAGAAAAAGAACAGGTATTTGTCAAGAATGTGAATAGTTCATTTAGACAGACGGGTCTATTAGAATATCTGAAAAATAAAAATGAGAAAGAGATCATTGTTGTGGGTCTCCAGACGGATAAATGTATTGATGCTACCATAAAGTGCGGATTTGAGCATGGGTTTAATATGATAGTGCCAGCTAAAGCAAATTCGACAATTGATAATGAATATCTAAGTGCTAAAGATAGTTATAAGTATTATAATGAATTTATGTGGAATGGCAGATATGCGGAATGTGTTACGGTTGATAGCATGATAAAAAAAATGAAAAGTCATATTTCAATTTAATACATATATGGAATCAAAAAACTACTGACTGCAAAGTATTAAGTCAGTAGTTTTTTATATAGAATGAATTAAAATTTGCAGCTAAGCAAATAGTACATTTATAATCAAATGTCATAGCTGGCTTTTTATGACCATAAGGAGAGGTGGAAAATAACAAGGGAGATTTAAACCTCCCTTGCGTCACTGAATGCTACTTAATTGGATGTAATTCTAGGTTTGGGGCCTTCACCCGGAGGAGTATAAAATGGATTAATATAATCGCTATCTGGTGGAGTTTTTGAATGATTATCTGTATGGGCAACATTTTTATTGCTTGCCTTATTATCTGTAGCACTGCTCTTTTTATTGGAAGATAGATCTTTGCTATTCAAGATTGTTGCTCCTTTCACTTTTTTAGTAGTGTTTGCAGAATAAAAAATAATATACAAAATGTAAAGAATTCAGCTCCATAAAGCGGGAAGAAACATATTACGTATTAGGATTTTTCGTTGTACCCGGAGGAAGGAAAAGGCATGGAAAAAAGATCAGCAGACCCACATACCTTCTTGGGGCAATTGGTGGGTTGTTTGATAAAGGAATATGATTTTATAAATCGTTTTCAGAGCGAATATATCGAAATTCTCAAAGTTTAATTCGGCATAATAACAGGGCGTAACCTGGATTGTTTGATCTTCAATTGCATCTGCAATCGCATTGCAGTCATTAATAAGATGCAAGGGAATATGAATTCTTCCATCAAGAGAGTTAAAGATATCCTCTTCATATGGAAAACTGAAGTTTGATCCACCGTAAGCATAATATGCAATATCATTTTCTGTTTTTAGCAACCTGAATTTGCCATGGATACCTCTGCTCATATGGATACCTCCTCAACTGATGTTGGATAAATTTAATTATTACCATAATAATACGATTCTTAAGTGTTCTGCCGAGTTGTACAACATTTATTATAATGAGTTTATCTGAAATGGCAAGAAGAAAAGCATAGGAGAGTGCAAACAGGTATTTTCATCAGAAGGAGAATCGTGTATGTTTCTCTTTCTATTGTAAAAGAAATTTTAATATGTTACTATAAAACACATCAATTTTACGCTTGCATTTAAAGCGTTATGAGACAGAAAATTACAGCTATATGTAAAAAATATTTCGGTTAATTAAAAAAGGAGAGGAAGATATGCAGATTCAGAACGAATCAAGCTTTAAAGCATTAGAAAAAAATATTATTGAAGTCATAAAAGAGGAACAGCTGAAAATCGGCTACAGAAGTGAAATAATAAGGCTTTATTATCCCATTGAATCAATTTGTAATTTATTAGGGACCTCATATACTGTCACGGAATTAGTTGAAGTATTAAATCAATTTTGTGAATTTGTGAAGGGACGTTTGGGAAATGTAGAGCACTCTAATGAAGAGACGAGATTTTGCTTTATTATTCCCTCAAGATGAATGTAAATAAGCAAATATAAAATTCCGATTAGACTTTGGGAAGAACATTGATTTAATTGGTAATTTTTTGTGTACTGCATTTACAGAAGAGATTATTGGGGAAAACAAAAGGAATAATTGACGTAGGAGGGAAATATGCAAGTGGGAGATAAGATGGTATTCGGTCAATACGTATGGCGAGTACTTGACATACAAAAAAATACTGCTTTGATCATAACTGAAAATATTATAGAAGAGCATTCTTATCATAACGCTTATAAAGATATTGCATGGGCAGACTGCTCCTTAAGAGCATATCTTAACGGTGTATTTTATGATAAATTCCCCTTAACTGACCAATTAAGGATTGTTCCAGTATTAAATAAAAATCCTGATAATCAGTGGTATGGCACGAACGGCGGAGAAGATACAAAAGACAGAATATTTTTATTAGGCATTGAGGAAGTAGCTTGCCAATATTTCGGCGATAGCAGTTCAAAGCTATATAACCCAGGGGAAAATCAAAGATATTGGTTTCAAAGAAAAGATGAAAACAACTGTAAGCGAATATCGTACTCTTTGTGCAAAGAAGGGAAGGCTTGGTGGTGGCTTCGGTCGCCTGGCCGGGTGAGTGTAAAAGCCGCATATGTCCATGGTGATGGTAATATAGGTATTCAAGGCAACAATATATTGAAAGGCAATATCGACGAAGGAAAATGTAAAGGTGGTATTCGTCCGGTTTTGTGGCTGAAACTGTAACATTAGCGGGACGGAAAATGGATGGTGAATATAAATGGAACAGATATTTCTAGTTGAGGATGATAAGGCGATTGCCAAAAACCTTGTGCTGTTGCTCCGGTCGGAGGGATTTACAGTGACTCATGCTTCTACACATGGAGAATCGCTTGCAATGCTTGGTAAGAATAGATTTGACTTGGCGTTGATTGATATTTCTTTGCCTGACGGAAATGGCTTTACGATTTTTACACTAATCAAAGAAACAATGGATATCCCTGTAATCTTTCTGACCGCCTCCGGTGATGAGGCGAGTGTGGTGACAGGTCTGAACATGGGTGCGGATGACTACATCACCAAACCTTTTCGTCCACGTGAATTGATTGCACGAATCAAAACCGCTCTGCGCAAGAGCGGAAGTTGCCCATCGGCCTTTAAAATCCTTGGGCTTCATGTGGATGCGGGAAGCGGTGTTGTTAAAAAAAATGGAAGCGAGGTCTTTCTTTCTGCTTTAGAATACCGGTTGCTTCTGGTGTTTATCAACAATCCTAAAAGTATTATCACAAGGAGCAGGTTGCTTGACGAATTGTGGGATGCTGCGGGCGAGTTTGTGAATGACAATACGTTGACAGTCTACATCAAACGCCTCCGGGAGAAGATTGAACACGATCCGGCAAACCCACAAATCATTCTAACCGTTCGCGGGACAGGCTATCGATTGGGGGATGAACATGTTTCGGAATAGGGAGATGCGGAAATTGGCTATGGTGTCTGCGGCAATTGCTGTCATATTTGCCGCAGCAGGCTTTGTTATCCAACCCGCCGCCGGAATCCTTGTTATAGCTGCTGCCGCTGCCTTTTGCTCGGTATTTTATGCTTTTACTAAAGCAAGATACCAAAATCTTGCGCAGCTATCCGAGCAAATCGACCTGGTGCTGCATAATGCCAACCATCTGTTCATTGGGGAAGCAAGCGAGGGCGAGCTATCCATTTTGCATAGCGAGGTTACAAAAATGACGCTGCGCCTCCGGGAGCAAAATGATGTGCTGAAAAGAGAAAAAACACATCTTGCTGAGTCGATGGCCGACATCGCCCATCAGCTACGCACCCCACTCACATCTGTAAACCTGATTTTATCCCTGTTGGAAAACAATCCGGATGAAAAGGAACGGAAAGCAATGATCCGGGAAACCAAAGAGCTGTTTTTACAGATGGATTGGCTGTTGACTTCCCTGTTGAAACTATCCCGTTTGGACGCGGGCATCGTAGTATTTCAGAGAGAGGAAATTGATGTACGCGACTTAATAAGCAGTGCGCTTCGCCCGTTATCGATTTCCATGGAACTGCACAACATCACTTTGCAAACAGATGTGCCAAAAGGAATATGCATTCAGGGCGATTCTGGATGGCTATCGGAAGCCATTCAAAATATTCTTAAAAATTGTATGGAAAGCGCAGGTGATGATGGAGAGATTGCCATTTCATGTCAGGATAATCTGCTGTTTACCGAGATTATGATTCATGACAGCGGAGCCGGCTTTGCAAAAGAAGATTTGCCACATTTGTTTGAGCGGTTCTATCGGGGGAAGCAGGCAGGGGCTACCGGTTATGGCATTGGACTGGCTCTCTGCAAAACCATTATCACACGGCAGGAGGGCAGAATTATTGCTAAAAATCACCCACAGGGTGGTGCAGCATTTATAATTCATTTTTCTAAGTGACGGATCTCTCACCAAAAAGTCACCGGAATGTCAGTTAAAAGTTCTATGATATGGGTGAACCACGAGAAAGGAGACTCATACAATGGAGTTTTTAAAAATTGAAAATTTATGCAAGGTCTACGGCAAGGGTGATAACCAAATCACCGCCTTAGACCATGTTACTCTTACAATTGAAAAGGGCGATTTTACTGCAATCATCGGTTCTTCCGGCTCTGGTAAATCCACCTTGCTTCACGCCATTGCAGGTGTTGATGTGCCCACAAGCGGAAAGATCTATTTGGACCAGCAGGACGTATATGCGGGGAGCAGCGAAAAACTTGCTATTTTCCGCAGACGGCAGGTTGGACTGATTTATCAATTTCATAACCTTATTCCCACTTTAAATGTAGTGGAAAACATCACGTTACCCATTCTCATGGACAAGCGCAAAGTCAATGAAGAACGGTTGAACGACTTGCTGGAACTGCTTGGGTTGCAGGAACGCAAATCCCATCTGCCAAATCAGCTTTCCGGTGGTCAGCAACAGCGTGTTGCAATCGCGCGCGCTCTAATGAACGCTCCGGCCGTCATGCTGGCAGATGAACCCACAGGCAGTCTGGACAGCCGTAACGGACTGGAAATCATCAAACTGCTGAAAGAAAGCAATAAAAAATATGGGCAGACCCTGATTCTTGTTACTCACGATGAAAGCATTGCTTTGCAGGCAGACCGTATCATTACCATTGCGGATGGAAAGGTGGTGCGGGATGAGAGGCAGGTAGTGCGATTATGAACATCTTCAATAAAGTTGCCCTGCAAGGACTAAAAAAGAACCGCACAAGAACACTTGTAACAATTGCCGGAGTTATTTTGTCTGCTACACTGATTACGGCAGTTGCCACCTTTGCTGTTTCATTGCAAACTTATATGGTCAATGGAGCCATCACGAAGTACGGCAGCTGGCACGTTGCATTTCCCGATGCAGACATCTCTTTTGTCCGGGAACAGGCTGATGACAGCAGAGTAGCCAACATTGCATTCTTTGAAAATATCGGCTACGGGGCTCTTACAGGTGGACAAAATCCAGACAAACCCTATTTATTCATTGCTGGATTTAACAAGGAAACCTTTTCGACTTTGCCTGTTAAACTTCTTTCCGGCAGACTGCCGGAAAATAGCAGTGAAATTCTGGTTCCGGCACACGTTGCAGCAAACGGTGGTGTGAAAATCCTGGTTGGCGATACCCTCTCACTTGTGGCCGGAATCCGTAAGTCTGGAAACGAAGTACTGAACCAACACGATTCGTATCGTACAGGGGAGGAAACCCTGACACCTACTGCAGAGAAAACCTACACGGTGGTCGGTATCTGTCAAAGACCTACATTTGAGGAACGTTCTGCTCCTGGATATACTCTCATTACGATAGCAGATATGGCAGCTCCGTTAGACAGTTTCAGTGGATTTGTAACGTTGGAGAACCCAAGCCAGATTCGCTTCTATGCAGATGACCAGAGAGAAAGCCATGTTCACATCCTAAATGATGATGTGCTGCGCTTTATGGGGCTATCGGAAGATATGGTGTTTAATGCGCTGCTTTATTCGGTTGGAGGAATTCTGGTAGCTTTGATTATACTGGGCTCGGTGTTCTTGATTTACAACGCTTTCAACATTTCCCTAAACGAGCGCACACACCAGTTTGGTATCCTCATGTCGGTAGGTGCCACAGAAAAACAGCTGCGTAATTCCGTGCTGTTTGAGGGATTTTGTATTGGTGCAGTTGGTATTCCTACGGGCATTTTGATTGGCCTTCCAAGCATCAGACTTGTGCTTTTTATTGTTGCAAAAAAATTTGCAAATATTCTTTACAGCAATGTACCGCTGACTTTGGTGGTATCGGTTCCGGCCCTTGCTGCGGCAGCAGTAATCAGTATGATCACCATTCTGATTTCAGCCTATATCCCGGCAAAGAAAGCAGCCGGTACGCCCGTGATGGAGTGTATTCGCCAAAACAATGAGCTTAAGGTGGAAGCCAAAGCAATAAAAACATCAAAGCTGACAAATTGGCTGTATGGTTTAGAGGGAATCCTTGCATTAAAAAACTTTAAACGAAATAAACGGCGCTATCGCAGTATTATCCTGTCACTGACACTCAGCGTTGTACTGTTTGTATCATCAAGCACCTTTGGCACCTATTTGGATCAACTGGCAGAGAAGTCCGCTGTCGAAATGGACGGGGACATTCTGCTCTATACACGGGATATGGCTGAAAGCGAATTATCTCGGCTTTATGATTCTCTGAAGACCGCTGACGGAGTGATTAAAAGCACCAGTCAGGCTGTTTCAACCTATACTTGCCAGGTCAATACAAACAAGCTTACCAATGGCTTTTTAGACAGTTACCGGAAATCTGGGGGTTTTGATGGCTCCAGTGAAACAGTGAAGCTATGGTTGGATATTCAATTTATTGAAGACAGTATTTATCAGGGCTTTATCGAAAACCTTGGCTTGTCTACAGCGGAATATACCGGACAGGATCCCAAAATGGTTGTCGTCGGAAAATATAACGGCGAACTTGATATGTTTTCAGACCATTCAATGGACTTTACCATTGGAACTGAATCCGGGGAACAAACGAAAACAATCCACACCACTTTTGCAGGCAGCTACCCGTTAGATCCGCCGCCCGCAGAACCCTCTGAGGTGAAAGGGTATGTGTTGATGGTGGTTGTGCCTAACCAGATGAAGCCGCAGTTTGACACTCTGGATGCGCCTGCAAAATTCGGCTTAACCTTTTGGGCTGATAATCCTGCACAGTCAACGGCGAAAATGCAGGCGCTCATTGAGGGATCGGGCATTACCTCTGGCTATACTTTGTATAATGTTTATGGGATACTGGAGCAAAACCGTAATATCCTGTTTATCGTCAATCTGTTCACGGCTGTGTTTATCGGTATGATTTCCCTGATTGGGGTTGCCAATGTGTTCAACACGATTTCCACCAATATCAAACTACGCAGGCGAGAGCTTGCCATGCTCCGATCCGTAGGGATGTCTGACCGGAATTTTAATAAGATGATGGGCTTTGAATGTGGGCTTTACGGAGCGCGGACCATGCTTTGGGGCTTACCCCTATCGGGGATTATCTCGTGGCTGATTTACAAAGGAATGGTTGTTGGCGGCGGTGATATAGAATTTATATTTCCTTGGAACAGCATCGGAATCAGTATGCTTGGCGTATTCCTTGTGGTTTCCATTACTACGCTATATGCCATTGGAAAAATCAAAAGGGAAAACATCATTGATGGGCTGCGGGATGATATGACTTGATCCAAAATACTGAGGACATTCTACATGTTAAATACCATTTATAACCCTCCAGACCCATAAAGTTTGGAGGGGTTTTTTATGTGCTGGTCAGTGCAGACCAGGCCGCTGTGCATTTGCTGCACTGACATTAGGCTATTACTATTCCCTAATGTACTGATTGCCATTGTCGTATGGCTATATCCTTAATAAAATGGTGCAAGGGCAAATGGAACAATGACGTCTCCAACAATAGCAATTAGCAAGGCATGTCAGCCATATTTGATATTCTATTAAACTAAAATTTCTCAAAGGAGAAAAGGAGGTTTATGAAGCTGGAAGAAAAATTGGAGAGTACAGTTTCCGGGAGATTATATGCCCTTTAAAGAAGATGAAAAGGCAGGTATCTGTTGGTATCTAAGTCCCCATTTTAGCCTTAATCTGCGGTAATTTTAAGTATCATTTAAGCATAATTCGTGTTAATATAAATCATAGATCCATAAAGCAGTCATACAAAATGTGTTGTGAATCATGTCAAAACAACTATTTTGGTAAAGACAAAATAGGAATATTCAGGAGGACACAAATTGAACAATAATGAGAACTATACCATTCGAAATGAACAGACAGAAGATCAGTGGAATGTAGAAGATTTAACGAGAAGAGCCTTTTGGAATTTATATGTTCCTGGTTGCAGTGAACATTATTTGGTTCATGTCATGAGAAATCACCCCGATTTTATACCTGAGCTTAATTTTGTCCTTGAAAAAGACAACCGCATTATTGGAAGTGTTATGTATACCAAAGCAAAGTTAGTAGATGAGGAAAACCATGAAAAGCAAATATTAACCTTTGGACCCTTAAGTATTCATCCTGATTTTCAAAGACAAGGATATGGAAAAGTTCTTCTTGAATATTCTTTTGAAAAAGCCAAAAGGATGTCATATGATGTTATCGTCATTTTTGGAAACCCTGATAATTATGTTTCCCGTGGATTTAAAAGCTGTAAAAAATTTGATATTTGTAGAGAAGAGAATTTCTATCCATCAGCTATGCTGGTGAAAGAATTAACAGAAGGCTGTCTGGAGAAAAAGAAGTGGCGTTATATCGATAGTGAAGTCTATCACATAGTTGAGAACGGAAAAGAAAAAGAGAAGTTCGATTTAAATTTTGAAAAGATGGAAAAAAAGTTTCAAACGAGCCAGGAGGAGTTTTATATTCACAGCCACTCAAAGATTATTTAAGGTTATGGAATCTTTACCACAAACGCAGTATATTGTGAAAACTTCTGCTTATTAACAGCGTCTTAGTGTTTAATCTCCGCAGGAGATCTGAAAAACAGAAAATATAATAGGTATATCCTGCGTTAAAAGGTATTTTTTATAAAAAGGACTTTATCATCGATATAGAAACAAATGCTTTTTATGAAAATCGTATGAGAACCCCATAAGTCTGGATAGCAGAAAGAAACTGATTACGGTTCCTTCTCTGACATAGAGTGTGTGCTTGGTCATTAAAGTTAAAATCAATGTGCCGGCTAAGAAGAAGACATCAAATCTCATTCGGATTTTCGCCAGGCTGTATTTTGATTTTTGACTTAACACAATGCATAGACCTTCCAGAGGAAACCGGACTATTTCCATGGCTAAAAACGCACCCAGACTAACAGTAGCTAAAAATAATCCCAGAATAAAGGTAATGATTTGCAAATAATAAGATTGAATCATAACATGATTTAATACAGAATAAGTAAATAGATTGATTACATAGCCATTGACCATAATTGCGGCAATCTGCACCATATCTTTTAGCCTTGGGCGAGAAGGCTGTACATATAGATAGATAAGGAAGAACAGAAAGTTAAAGAGATTGATCATAGTTCCGATTTCAATATGCAATAAATCTGCTGAAATCATACAAAATGCGTTGAACACACTTTGACCAATATTTGCTTTGATTTGAAGGGAAATACCAATTCCAAGCAATAGAAACGTAATTGTTGAATATAATATTCTTTTCATGTGTTTTACCTCCATTATTTTATTGTGTACTTATAATGATAAAGTGGAAAGGAAAACGTGAATATGAGAAATATCATATGATGGGAGAAAAATTATGGGGGATAACCACGATTTACCATTAATTGTTGCTGATAAAGGAATCAAAAGGGTATTTGCCAAAGAGGAAAATATTTATAAAATAAACAGTCAGGTCACTAATTGCTATTTTATTCTTTCAGGAGCGGCTAAAATATATATTGACCATATGAATGGAAGGCGCTCTATTCTTGAATTTGCCAAAATCAATGATTGGCTGGGTGAACTCTCGTTATTCGGTGAGGAAAGGGATATAAAAGAAAATAGGGTAATTCAAGAAATAACTTGTCTTGAATTTGATGTAAATGAATTGAGACAGTTATGCAAAGAAGATGCAGGTGTTTCTTTTTATTTTGCAACTTATATTTCTGATAAATTACTATCAAGAAGTTATCGATTGAGTGAAAGTCTAAATTATTCTTTGGATAAACGCCTTGCAGCGTTTATCCTTCAGCATCAGCAATCTGGTTATTATGAGATTCCTCATACGGATGCTGCTGAATATTTAAATGTAAGTTATCGCCATGTATTATACGTTATGAGGCAATTCCGTGAAATGGGAATCCTGGTAAAAGAGAAAAAGAAAGGTTATAGTATTGTTGACTTTGATAAATTGAAGGCCATTCAGGTCATATGAAAAGAATAATATTATGTGTTTACAACAAAAGGAATTTTCCGTCAAGAAGGTATTAAGTAAATTAACTGAAGAAACAAAACCAACTTCCGCAAGGAATAAAGTGAGTAAAATGCAAGACTATATAACAGATAAAGCGTTTGCTTTATTTAAATTAAGGAAAGCAAAGGAGAATTAAAATGAATGTATACGATTTTCAAGTTAAAAACAACAAAGGAGAGTTGGTGACGCTTTCCCAATACAGCGGCAAGGTGCTGCTGATTATCAATACTGCAACCAAATGCGGGCTGACACCTCAATACGAAGCCTTGGAGGCATTGTACCAAAAATTCCATACAAAGGGTATGGAGATTTTGGATTTTCCATGTAATCAGTTTTTGGGGCAGGCTCCGGGAAGCGATGAAAAGATCGAAGAATTCTGCACCCTCAAATATAATACGACCTTTCCTCGTTTTTCTAAGGTGGATGTCAACGGAAAAGATGCTGATCCACTGTTTGTCTGGTTGAAAGAGCAGGCACTGGAAGATTTAGGTGATGAAGAGACGAAGGCTTTTGAGAAGAAGATTAAAGTGATCAAGCCTTTTGCCAAACAGGGAGATATCAAGTGGAATTTTTGTAAGTTCCTGATTGACAAAAGCGGAAATGTTAAAGCACGTTATTCTCCAGCCTATAAACCAGAGCAGCTGGAAAAAGAAATTGAAGAACTTCTGTAAGTAAAAGATACCGCCAAAGCCAAAGATTCTGGAAGACAGAATAAAAACTGTATGGTAAAAAGTATATACCGCTATGAAAATAGCGGTATTTTTATGCTGAAAATCATGGTCTGCCATATACGATCAATCAACCAGCATCTTCTTATATACATAGGTTTTATTATGAAAAGTGCATAAATTTACTTAAAACGTATCGTTAATTTAGCGAATAGCTTATGCAATATGTGATATGATATAATTTGTTAACATTAGAGTAAACGTTTACGAAATGGAGGAGATAGGGCTGTGAAACAAAAGCAAATCACAATTAAAGACGTTGCGAAACAAGCTGGGGTTTCTGTAGCTACGGTCTCCAGAGCACTGAATGGCTTAGGAGGGATAGGTGAAGAAACACGTACCCACGTTTTGCAGGTCTGCGAAGAGATGGCATACGTCCCCAACACCTTGGCAAGAGGATTGGTCATGCAGCATACACAGACCATTGGAATTATAGTTCCGGATATTACCAGCCCTTTTTATTCCCAGCTTATGCTTCTGGCGGCAAGTGAAGCAAAGTTATATGGTTATCAAGTGCTTCTTTGCAACAGTTTCCGAAATTATGAGATGGAAATGAATTATTTTAAGCTGCTGATTGGCAATCAGGTAGAGGGAATCGTGTTCTTCCCCGTAGGAGATCTGAGTTCAGAAAATTTGTACCAGTTTATGCGATACGTTCCCATTGTTTCACTGAATGAGATGCCTGACAAGAGTCCGATCCCCTATGTCTGCGGAAATGAGTGCAGTGCCGGCAGAATAGCAACGGAATATCTGATTGAGTGCGGTTGCCGAAATCTTCTGTTCCTGGGATACAAGAATGAAAGACTTGCCCATCGTTACAGGGCAAAAAGTTTTCTTAAAGCTGCCAGGAAAGCTGGTATACAGGCAGAGGTGTTTGAAAGTGAAAATAGTTATAAAACCAGCTTTGAACGGGGATACGGCCAGTTTTGTGAATTTCTGGATCAGAATGGTTCAATACCGGACGGAGTGGTGGCGGCCAGTGATGCTACTGCCAATGGAATCATAAAGGTTTGCATGGAACGTAAGGTTTCCATTCCGGACCAGTTGTCCCTAATTGGTTTTGATAATATCAATGCGGATATTCCAACAATTGAATTGACGACAGTAGCGATTTCTCACAAGCTGCATGTAAAAAAAGCCATCGACCTTCTGATGAAAATGAAGGGGGAACATCCGGTGGAAAAGGAACATAAAAGGGTCAGGATTCAACCGGAGCTCATTGAACGTTGTTCCTGTAATAAAATAAATTAATAACAGCAAAGGGGAGCTTATTATATGGTGAATTTAGCGAAGAAACCTTTTTACTTATCTGGCAAAGATATACAGTGGGTGGAAGAAATAATAGCAGGTATGACCCTGGAAGAAAAAATCGGTCAGCTGTTTATCATGCTTGATCGTAAAAAGAACAGGGCAGAAACAAAAGAACTTTTTGACAAATTTCATATTGGCGGGTGCCGCTACCAGAATGAATCAGCCGAACGTATTTATGAGCAGAATAAGTTCTATCAGGAGAATAGTAAGCTCCCCCTGTTGATTGCATGCAATTGCGACAGCGGAGGAAGCGGGGCCTGCTCTGACGGAACTCATATTGCTACGGCAGCGGCTTGCGGTGCTGCAGATGATGACATGACAGCATGGAATACCGGATATGTGAGCGGACGGGAAGGGATGGCGGTAGGCTGTAATTGGGACTTTGGTCCTGTGTGCGACCTTCTTTTTAACTGGCGCAACACAATTATCAATACACGGGCCTATGGAAAGGATCCTGATCTTGTAATCCGCAACTGCAAGGCATATATTGAAGGCGTGCGCGAGAGTGATATGGCCGTATGCTGCAAACATTTTCCGGGAGACGGCGTGGAGGAATTGGACCAGCATCTGGTTATGGGAGTGAATTCCATGGAATGTGATCAGTGGGACGAAACCTTCGGACGGGTATATAAGGAAATGATTGACACAGGAATCCAGAGTATTATGGCGGGGCATATAGCTTTGCCGGCCTATTCGAGAAAGCTTTGCCCTGGTATTGGGGACGCAGACATAAAACCAGCCACCCTGTCAAAAGAACTTCTTCAGGATTTGCTCAGGGATCAGTTGGGATTTAATGGGTTGATTTTAACGGACGCCTCACATATGGCGGGGATGACAAGCTCTATGCCACGCAGTATGCAGGTACCAGGAGCAATTGCAGCGGGATGTGATATGTTCCTGTTCTTTAATGACATAGAAGAAGACTTTGGTTACATGATGGATGGCTACAAGCAGGGGATTATTACGGAAGAACGCCTGGATGATGCCCTGCACAGGATTCTGGGGCTGAAAGCTGCATTAAAGCTTCATGAAAAGAAAGAGGCTAATAAACTGATTCCCGACCGGGAAGGCCTTTCTGTCATTGGCTGCCATAAACATTTAAAGATGGCAGAGGATGCAGCCAGGAAGAGTATTACATTGGTAAAAGATACACAGAACAATCTTCCGGTTTCGCCAAATACCCATAAAAGAGTTTGTGCATTCATTATCAGCAGTCCTCCTCTTTCACGGGGCAATAAGCCAGATCCTGTAAGAGACATTGTGAGGAAAGAAATGATGGAGTTTGGTTATCAGGTCGATATTCATGACAGCTATTACGACCTGGTGCTTGGGGAAGGAATTAACGAAGAGGTACAGCTTAAGTCGGTAATCATAGGCAAGGTAGAAGAATTTAAGAAAAAATATGATGCAGTGTTTGTATTCATCAATATGAAAGGGTATGCCCAGGAGAATAATGTACGCTTAGGCTGGTCAATTGGGCACTCTGTAGAAATTCCCTGGTATGTAAAGGAACTTCCTACTGTATTTATTTCCTTGAATTATACCAACCATCTTCTGGACGTACCTATGGCAAAGACATTTATTAATGCATATGCGCCTACGGCCCAGGTAATCCGCCAGACCCTGGAGAAGATTGCAGGGAAATCACCCTTTGAAGGGAAATATGATGATAATGTATTCTGCGGACGGTGGGATACCAGATTGTAATAGGGATATGGAGGTAAAGAATGAACAAAAAGTTTTTTAAAGTAAATAAGGAGTTTTTGGTGGGAATGGGATTTATTTTGCCAAGTCTTCTCGGGTTCCTGGTTTTCACATTTATTCCAGTTCTCATCTCCTTATTTCTCAGCTTTTCCAGCTGGAACTTCATGGAGGGCTGGGGAGCCATAAAATTTAACGGACTTACAAACTATATAAGGCTCTTTTCAGATGAATGGTTTATCAATTCGTATAAGAACAACATCATATTTACGGCAGTGACCGTGCCTGCGCTGATTTCTCTTGGGCTGGTAATAGCAAATATTATTAACAAGTACATTTACGGCGGAGCTATTGTAAGAACCATGATCTTCATTCCGTATATAGCCAGTGTGGTAGCGGTTTGTACGGTATGGATGGTGCTTCTGCAGCCAAGTTATGGGCCGGTGAACCAGATGCTGACAACTCTTGGGATTAAAAATCCGCCGGGCTGGCTGGCAGATTTTAAGTGGTCTCTGCCATCTATCATGATCATTTACGTGTGGCAGCAGGTGGGGTATTACTCCATTGTATTTCTGGCCGGTCTTAAGGGCCTTCCGGAGGATGTCTATGAGGCGGCAAAAGTGGATGGAGCATCTTCTATCCGCCAGTTTTTCTCCATAACAGTACCATTGATTTCACCTACTACGTTCTTCCTGACCATAATGGGAATCATTGGTTCATTCAAAGTCTTTGACCAGATCAGCGTGTTGACCCAAGGTGGACCGGGAAGTTCAAGCTCTGTTATGGCTTACTATGTTTACCGCACCGCCTTTGAGTATTTTGATATGGGATATGCCAATACTCTTGCATGGGCCCTTTTTATCCTTGTCTTCCTTGTGACACTGGTACAGTGGAAGATGCAGGAAAAATTTTCCAATGAATAGGGGGCAAAATAGTTGAAGAAAAATATTAATATTACAAAAGTCGTTTTAACAGTACTGTTCTGGCTCGTAGGACTAAGTATGCTTATGCCCCTTGTATGGATGATATCTACGGCCTGTAAGGTAGAGGCAGATGTATTTAATTTCCCAATACAATGGATTCCGCCTCGCTGGAATCTGATTGAGAATATGAAGGAAGTATGGGGGAGCACCTATAACTTCGGACTTTATTATTTGAATTCAATTAAAGTTACCATTGGAGCAACTGTTCTTCAGGTATTCGTGTCCGCACTTGGAGCATATGGATTTTCAAAGGTACACTTTAAAGGCAGAGATAAGATTTTTCTGGCCTACCTGGCAACCATGATGATACCGCCTCAGGTAACCATAGTGTCTCAGTTTATCATCATGCGTGAAATCGGACTGTACAATTCCCATACCGGATTAGTGCTTATGCTGGCATTCAGCGTATACGGCGTGTTTCTTCTGCGCCAGGCAATGCTTGCCATACCGGAATCCCTTTCAGAATCTGCGGGAATTGACGGAGCGGGACATCTTACCATTTTCTTTAAAATCATTCTGCCCATGGTAAAGCCGTCGCTGGCTACACTGGCAACTTTGAAGTTTGTCTGGACCTGGAATGACTATCAGGCGCCATTGGTATTCTTAAACAGCCGTAGTCTGTATACAATACAGCTTGGTATGAAGCAGTTTGCTTCGGAATCAGGAAGCTACTATTCTCTCATTATGGCGGCTGCGGTATCAGCAATCCTGCCACTGGTAATTGTATTCCTGTTCTGCCAGCGTTTCGTGGTGGACGGCATCGCAACTGGCGGGGTAAAAGGTTAAGTACGGCCTGAAGAAGTGTATTATTATTTATTAAATATGAGGAGGATTTCATCAATGAAAAAAAGTAAGAAGTTTTTAGCAACCTTATTGGCAGCTGCAACTGTGGCTTCTGCTCTGACCGGATGCGGAGGAGAAAGCAAGACAGATCGTGCATCCTCAGCCGGAGGAAATTCCGGGGCTCAAAGTGAGGCACCAGCCGATGGAGAAAAGGTGAATCTGCGTTTTGTCTCATGGCTCAGAGCCTATGAGGATCTGGACCAGAAGGTAGCCGATGCCTATATGAAGGATCATCCAAATGTAAACGTCACATTTGAGTATTTTGGTGATATGACAGCGTCTGAATATTACAAGAAAGTAGATTTAATGGTTATGGGCGGTGAGGAAATGGACATCCTCATGACATCTGCTTTTGCGGAGCATGCACAGCGTGCCGGTTCCGGTGCTTATCTGCAGCTTGATGAATATTTTGAAAAAGAAGGTGTCAAACCGGAAGACGCATACTCTATCGTTCAGAAAGTAGATGGGAAAATGTATGGAATTCCCGGAGACTTGAAATCATGGTTTGTTATCTTAAATAAAGATTATCTGGATGAAGCAGGCCTCTCTGTTCCGGATTTAAACTGGACATGGGATGATTACCGTGAATATGCCGGTAAACTGACTCAGGGTGATGGGGCGACCAAGCGTTACGGTTCTTATTTCCACTCATGGGATCTCTATGATTACATGGGAATGTGGTCTAATTACCCGGATAATCCAATGTTTAACGCAGACGCAACCACCGTTAACTTTGACCACCCAATGTTTAAAGAGTGGCTGCAGTTCCGCTATGATATGGAAAATGTGGACAAGAGCCAGGTTCCGTTTGCAGATGTTAAATCCATGAACATGAACTACCGTGATAAGTTCTTTAATGGACAGATTGCCATGCTTCCAATTGCCAGCTTTATTGTTCCTGAACTGGATGACCAGGATAAATATCCTCATGACTTTGTGACCACTTTTGCGCCCATTCCTGCATGGGAAGATGCGGAACCAGGAACTACTTATACAGAGGCACACTTTTATTCTGTAAGCAAAACCTCCAAGCACCCCCAGGAAGCATTTGACTTCATACGTTTTTATACAACAGAGGGATTGAAAATTCGCGGAATCAGTGTTTCTGCTGAAAAGGGAATTGACAAGATGGAATTCATGAATTTACAAATTAATGAGCCTAAGTATGTGGATACAGAAGCGCTTGAGAAAGTAATAAATAATCCGGCATGGAAAGACAATGTATATCAGAATGTACCTCCCTACAATAAAGAGATGGCACAGATGATGATTGATGAATGCTCCAAGTTCCTTTTAGGAACCGATTCACTGGATAATACAATTAATTCTTTGATGAAAAATGGTATCCAGATGATGAAAGATAAGTCCGGAAAATAGTTCTGAAATTCAGGGGAAGGGCCGGAACGAGTCCTTTCCCTGTTTTGACTTTTTCAATAGAAACAGAAGAATGGCAGAGAAGGAAGGTTGGTTATGGGAGTAGGGGTATTGGATATCGGAACCTCAAGCATGCGTGGAATTCTCTATGGGGATGAGGGCCAGAAGTTGTTTTCAGAACAGGTAGGGTATACACCCTCTTATTTGAAAAATGACTGGGTAGAACAAAATCCTGAGGACTGGAAAAGTTCCATGGAACATATCATGAAGGCCTGTGCACAGTTTGCCGCCGGTCGGGGAGAGAAAATAAGGGCTATATCCGTTACTTCCCAACGCTCCTCCGTTATCCCTATTGGAGGAGATGATAAGCCTGTCGGCAATGCAATCATGTGGCAGGATAAAAGGGTGGTGGAGATGCTTAAGAAACTGTCTCCTTATAATAACCGTATTTTTCAGCTGACAGGCAGCAAGATTAATCCTGTATTCTCCGGTCCCAAGATGATGTGGATCAGGAAACACAATCCTCAGCTCTATCAGGCCGCCAAACGTCTGGTGGTAATACCTGATTACATAATCCATGAAATGACAGGAAACTGGGTTACAGATGCCACTTATGGAAGCAGATCTCTTTTGATGAACTTACGTACCCGGAAGTGGGATGATGAGCTGCTTAAACTGTTTTGTGTAGAACGGGAAAAGCTTTGCAATATAATAGAACCTGGCAGCATAGCAGGAACCGTAAGTTCCGAATGTGCCAGGAAAACAGGACTGGAAGAGGGAATTCCGGTGATCAGCGCCGGAGGAGATCAGCAGTGCGCCGCTTTGGGACTTGGAATTATTAAACAGGGAGCACTGGAAGTATCTGCCGGGACTGGTGCTTATATAATAGGTGCGCAGCGGGACGTGCCAGGTGACCTTAAGGATGATGTGATCTGCAACGCTTCGGCCATACCCGGTGAATATGTGCTTGAGTCCAGCATTCTCTCCTGTGCATCTGTATTCAACTGGTTTTTACGAATAGGCTATGGAATGGAACGTGAAAGTGAGGGAAAGGTTTATGAAATCGTAAATCGTGAAATGATTGAGTCACTTAAGAGGGATGATTCATTAATTATGCTTCCTTTCTTTCAGGGGCGTGGAACACCGGACTGGAACAGTGAAGCTACAGGCTGTTTTCACAACCTGACTCTGGGAAGCCAGAGGGGGGATATAGCCAGGTCAATACTGGAAGGGATAGGATACGAAATCAACACCAATATAAGCACTATAAGAAAATATGCCGGACAGACCGGACAGATTTATGTGTGCGGAGGATTGGCTAACAGTGAGGTGTTTTGCAGAATTCTGGCCACAATCTGCGGAAACAGGATCTTTACTTACTCAGATAATGAAGCGGCGGCAGCAGGAGCATGGATGTCAGCTGCTGTTACATTAGGATTGTATCCGGATTATACCAGCGCGTTTATCCAGGGAAGATTAAATCATTCTGTTAATGAAGTGGAAACAGACAAGGGAATGCAGGAACGTTATTACAGGGGGAAGGAAGAATATAGCAGGTTGTATGACCAGCTATATAACAAGAAATTATGAAGCTTTGGAGGAACGGAGAATGACAGACATATTTGAAGGCTTTAAAAAGAAAAAGGATTATCTGGTCTGTATTGATTCAGATGGATGTGCAATGGATACAATGGATATTAAGCATATATCCTGTTTTGGACCGTGTTTGATTTACATATGGGAATTAGAAAAGTGGAAAGATCAGGTACAGAAAAGATGGAACGAAATTAATTTATATACCATGTCCCGTGGAATAAACCGGTTTAAAGGTCTGGAAGCGACTTTGAGAGAAGTGGATACCCGCTATAAGAAAATAGATGGGCTGGAGGAGCTTACCACATGGGTAAATACTGCCGAGGAACTCTCTAACAACAGCCTGAAGGAGTATATGGAAGGGCGCAGAAACCAGATCCTTCAAATGGCCTTAGAATGGTCTGAGAGGGTTAACCGCCAGGTAGAAATGCTTCCTAAAAAAGCAAAGATGCCTTTTCCTGGTGTGGAAAAAGGGTTACAGGCTATTCATCAAGCTGCGGATGTGGCTATTGTATCATCTGCGAACCAGCAGGCAATTATTGAAGAGTGGAAAGAATATGGACTTTTAGAGTATACAGACATTGTACTTTCTCAGGATGCTGGGAGTAAGTCTTACTGCATAAAACGTCTTTTAACATATGGTTATGAGAAAGAACAGGTGCTTATGATAGGAGATGCGCCGGGTGATTGGGAAGCTGCAAATTCAAATGGAATTCTTTATTATCCGATTCTTGTAAAAAAAGAGATGAATTCATGGAGCAGAATCCTGGATGAGGGACTGGATAAGTTTCTCATAGGCTCTTATAAAGGAACATATCAGAAGCAGAGGATTGAGGAATTTGAAGAAAATCTGACATGATGGATTTTCTGAAGTAATTATATAATCAAGTGTTACAACGCTTTTTATCCAGGCCGTACAGATTAATCGGAAAAAGAATCTGTATGGCCTGCTTTTTATATAAAGGTTTTCCGTTAAGTTGAACTGACCAGTTTTAATGGCAATTGAAAAATTCTTTGGAATCAGTTATTATAAACATGGAAATAATAGTTTTATTTACACAGAATATTTTCATTTTTTGATATTATTCTGTATATGCCCAGGAGGAAAATTAAAAGATGAAAATATTATTAGTGGAGGATGACAGGGAAATTAGTGAGATGTTAATAGATTTTCTCCAGATGGAGGGATTTGAAGTTCATGGTTCCTTTGATGGAGAACAGGCTGTAAAAACATTTTTCAGCGGAGTTTATGACTTAGTGATTTTGGATCTGATGCTGCCTAAAATCAGCGGACTGGAGGTCATGAAACGGATCAGAAAGGAAAGTGTGGTTCCCATAATCATTCTGTCTGCAAAAGATACGGAATCCGATAAGATTTTTGGGTTGGGCCTGGGCGCAGATGACTATATAACCAAGCCATTCTCCCTTACTGAAGTACTTGCCAGGGTAAAGGCGAACTTAAGGCGTACCACCCAGTATTCTTCTGGTGGGGAAACAGCTTCTGTTTGCGTTGGTCTGGGAAATCTGGAGATGAATCTGGAAAACCATACGGTGCGCAAAAATGGGCAGGAGGTGGACTTAACAGCAAAGGAATATGAAATTCTTCGCCTGCTTCTTTCCAATCCCAACAAGGTTTATACCAAGGCACAGCTTTACTCTTTGATATGGCAGGATGATTATTTGGGTGATGAAAATGCAGTCAATGTTCATATCAGCCGGCTCCGCACAAAAATTGAGGATGATTCCAGAAAACCAGAGTATATCCTCACTGTATGGGGAATCGGATACAAACTGGGAAATCCAAAGGAGTGAGCCCATGTCCCTATTTAATAACATGACTTTAAAACAAATTCAACATATTGCTGACGAACTGGAACGCATTTTAAATGAAGATACAGATGAAAAGGTGATGTCATTTACCCAGGATAAGGAAATTCAACATCTTTTGGAGCAGATCAACCGTACACTTGAAAGCAGGCAAAATGTAAATGCCAGTTATCGCATATCTGAATTAAATACCAAACGAATGCTCTCTAATATTTCTCATGATTTAAAGACACCTCTGACGGTTATTATCGGTTATCTGGAAATGCTTTTGATGCAGGAGAAACTTGAAAAAGAAATGCTAAAAAAGGTTTCTTATAAGGCCAACGAATTAAAAGAACAGATTGACCAATTTTTCACCTTGGCAAAACTGGAAGCCGGTGATACGGCACTCACTATGTCCAAAATAAACTTAAATGAATTTTGCAGGGAAACCATCGTCGATTATTATAATATTTTAACTGAAAAAGAATTTGAAGTGAACATCAACATTCCCGATCCACCTGTTTTTGTCTATGCGGACCGGGAGGCCCTGGGACGTATTCTTAATAATCTGATCAGCAACGCAGTCCGCTATGGAGATGCAGGCCATTACTTGGGACTGAGTCTTCGAAGAGATGATACCTTTGTTTTTGTGGATGTCATTGATCATGGGAAGGGAATTGCATACTGGGAGATTCCCCATGTCTTTGACCGTCTCTACACCCTGGAAGATTCCCGGAACCGGGAGATTCAGGGCAATGGATTAGGTCTTACCATAGCTAAAAGTCTGACAGAAAAAATCAATGGCACACTGACTTTAAAAAGTATTCAGAATGAGGAAACCGTATTCACTTTAAAACTCCAGCAATTCAATTATTGAGAATTTCCTTGTGCGAAAGAAATTCGTAAGATTTATTCAAGAGTTTTGAAGAAGTCATATGTTAGAATTTTGGATATGGAAAGGAAGTGACAAAATGCAGACAATTTTAACAACAGATCATTTAAACAAACAGATTGGTGCAGAAACTATTATATCAGATTTGAACATGCATATTGCCAAAGGAGAAATTTATGGCTTTCTTGGGCCAAATGGTGCAGGAAAAACAACGGTGATGAAGATGATTACCAACCAGTGGAAACCAACTTCAGGAGATATTATATTATTTGGTGAAAAACTGCTTCCTGATTCCTATACTTTTTTAAAACGTTTAGGAAGTATAATTGAATTTCCGGTGTTTTACAATGAGTTGACCGCAGAAGATAATTTAAAGCTGCACTGTGAATACATGGGCTATTACAGCCCCGATAGTGTGGAAAAAGCATTGTCCCTGCTGTCTCTGTCAGATACCAGAGGAAAAAAGGTGAAGGAATTTTCTTTGGGAATGAAGCAGCGGTTAGGAATTGCAAGGGCGGTTCTTACAAAACCAGAATTTTTGGTGCTGGACGAACCAACAAACGGTCTTGACCCGGCAGGTATGAAACAGCTCCGTGATTTGTTTCTGATGCTGTGCAAAGAGTATGGAATGACCATTCTTATCTCCAGCCACTTGCTTTCTGAAATCGAAAGCATTGCACATACCGTAGGAATCATTCATAAGGGCAGGTTGGTAAGAGAAATTTCTATGAAAGAGATTTCGGATAAAGGGCTTGAGTATCTGGAGATCAAAACACCGGAGACAGTCAAAGCATCTTATATACTATCAGACCGTCTTCAAATCTCCAACTTTAAAGTATTAAACGACAATCAGATCAGAGTCTATGCAAAACAGGCCACGTCCCAGGAAATTATGAAGGTGTTAACGGAAAATCAGATTGAAATTCAGGGCTTTCATACCCATTCAGAGTCTTTGGAAGAGTATTTTTTAAAAGTCACAGGAGGTGAGAGCGAATGTGGAAATTGATTCGAATGGAATGGAAGAAGAATCACATGAAAAAGTATATGATCAATCAGGCAATTATAATTGCAGTTCTTGGACTTCTTTTATTTGCCATGTGCTATTGGGTTCCCATTGATACAGAAACAGAAATGCAGGGTTCCGTACCAGAGATAGAAAATATGGCAATGCAGATTGATTTACTTACTAATCTCTCTTTTTTGATTTCTACTTCTGCAATGCTGTCTTCCTTTATTATTAAGGCATATAAAAATAAAACTCAGAACCTGATGTTTAGCTACCCCATCTCCAGAAAAAAAATAATTATATCTCAAATGATGGCAGTATGGATTTTCAGTGCGGCAGCTCTATTCTTTGGAAAACTGTTAATTTATCTGCTATTGGTTTCAGCCTCCGGGGTAAAGGCAGGTTTTCCGCTGGGCTATGATATGACAAGTGTAAGTTTTTATATACAGGTCACCATAAAGACTGTTCTTACGGTGACGCTGGGCCTTATACCTTTGTATATAGGGAAAATGATGAAGTCATCAAAGGCAGCTATTATTTCTTCGTTTTTATTGTTCTCTGTTATGGAGGGGACTATAGGAGACTTAACTTTAAGGGGAAATACAATACTTCCAATCTTGTTATTTGGTGTTTCTCTTATTTGCGGATTTCTTACAGTGCATAATGTTGAAAAAGAGGATGTAATGTAAATTATTATATAAAGTAAGAATATTTATATTTTTAAACCTGGGCTTCTCCACGAAAGAATTAGTGGGGCAGCCCTTTTCGAATACGGTACACAGCATAATTTTCCGAATGATGTTGTATTATATCATTGCTTTGAAAATTTGACGCTTTCTGGCAGAGATTTTAGTGCTGGCAGTTTTGCTGCTGACAGGATTAACCTTTCCAAATTACCCATAGGTGTGATATACTCTTGTAGGTGAATGTAAAGAATAGAGAAATGCAGCATATAGCATAGGGCTATCGCCAGGTCCAAATGATGCTTTACAGGAATCCCAATGACGACACCAACACATGCAGAAAGTGTTGTATTAATGACAAAGATTGATAAATAGCAGAGGCATAAAAAGAACTATATTCTTACCCAGGACATATGTCGCTCTAAATAGACTAGCTTAGTCGGGCGTTAGATAAAAGATAAATTTAAATAATACAGATTAAAAGGAGATTTTATGCAATTTAAAGATTTAAATATTATGCCTGATATTATAAAGGCACTGGAAAAGGAAAATTACGATATTCCTACACCGATACAGGAAGAGGCCATACCTGTTATATTAGGCGGCAGAGATTTACTTGGATGTGCTCAGACAGGCACCGGAAAAACAGCTGCATTTGCCATACCAACGCTTCAGCTTCTCAGCGAAGAAAAACCGGCTTATAGGGATAAACAGAATATCAGGGCTCTGATCGTAACTCCGACTAGAGAGCTTGCACTTCAGATTTATGAAAGTTTTAATACTTATGGGAAATTCACCAATTTAAACTGCTGTGTAGTTTTTGGGGGAGTATCTCAAAAGCCCCAGGAGGATAATTTAAAACAAAGAGTAGATATACTGGTGGCAACACCAGGAAGACTGCTTGCTTTAATTGATCAAAAAATAATAAATATAGAACATATTAAAATATTTATATTGGACGAAGCTGACCGTATGCTGGATATGGGATTTATTCATGATGTTAAAAGGATTATTGCTAAAATACCTGCAAAAAAGCAAACATTATTATTCTCAGCTACGATGCCGCCAGACATCGCTAAGCTGGCTGGTACGATTTTAAAGAATCCTGCGAAAATAGAAATTACTCCGGTATCATCGACAGTGGATACCATCCGGCAGTATCTGTATTTTGTCGATAAAGTAAATAAAAAAGATTTGCTTTTGCACATTCTGAAAGATCAAAACATAGAATCAGCATTGGTATTTACACGTACCAAGCATGGGGCGGACCGGCTTATTAAGCAATTATCCAGAAGTAATGTCACTGCGCAGGCGATCCATGGGGATAAATCACAAGGAGCGCGTCAGAATGCTTTAAACAATTTCAAAAACAAAACATTGCGCATATTGATTGCAACAGATATTGCGGCAAGGGGAATAGACATCGATGAACTCACCCATGTAATAAATTATGACTTAACAGATACTCCGGAGACGTACGTTCATCGGATAGGCCGAACCGGCAGGGCAGGACTTGGCGGAACTGCAATCTCCTTCTGTGATTTTGATGAAATAGGACAGCTTGACGATATTGAAAAGTTAATAGGAAAGAAATTAACAGAAATAAAAGATCATCCATACCCTTTAATGAATAATTTTCCAACGGTAAAGGTTGTCCAGCCGAGACGAGATACATCAAAAGCAGCGAAATTCCAAACGGAACAAACCAGGAACGCAGGTCATAAATCAAAAACCTCCTCCCGGAATGCTTCAGTAAAGTCGGGTGTACCGTCAACAAAGAAAAAGTATCGAATGACAGCAGATGGAACATTGAAAGAAAAAAGAAGTTCTGATAAATTCTCATTGAAGGACAAAAAGTGGTAAATCCGGATATGTAAATAGTGTAACAAATTATAAAAAAAATCTCTATTTCTTCGATTTGTAAAGAAATAGAGATTTTTTCTCATCATTGCTGATTTATCATATACCTTACCGTTTCCGGCATTATTAAACAATTCTGTTATACTCCCATAATCATTACAGAAGGGATCTGTAAAGGCTGATAATATCTTCCAGGCTGGCTTCCTTTGGATTTCCAGGTGCACAGGCATCTGCCACTGCAGACTCTGCTAAAAATTGTATATCTTCTTCTTTTACAATCTCTTTTAAATCAGCAGGAATTCCTACGTCTGCAGAAAGCTTCTTAACTGCTTCCACAGCTGCTTTGCGGTATTCTTCGCTGGTCATTTTTTCCGTGTTTTCTACGCCCATTGCTTTGGCAATGTCACAGAATTTATCGCCGGTTTCACTGGCATTGAATTCCATAATAGTAGGAAGAAGAATGGCATTGCCTACACCATGAGGGGTGTCATATACCGCTCCCAGTGCATGAGCCATAGAATGAACGATACCAAGACCGCAGTTTGAGAATCCCATACCGGTAATGTACTGGCCCAGTGCCATACCTTCCCGGCCTTCTGGGGTATTATCCACGGCACCTCTCAGACTTTTTGCAATGAGTTCCACTGCCTTTATGTTAAACATGTCTGTAATGGGATTTGCACCCTTTGTAATATAACCTTCAATTGCATGGGTCAAAGCATCCATACCGGTAGCTGCTGTCAGACTTCTTGGCATACTTGCCATCATATCCGGATCTACCACTGCAACCACAGGAATATCATGAGGGTCCACACATACAAATTTACGTTTTTTCTCCACATCAGTGATTACATAGTTAATGGTTACTTCTGCTGCAGTGCCAGCTGTGGTTGGAACAGCAATAATTGGTACACTTGGATTTTTGGTTGGTGCTACGCCTTCCAAGCTTCTTACGTCAGAATATTCCGGGTTTGCAATAATGATACCAATGGCTTTTGATGTATCAATAGAAGATCCCCCGCCGATTGCAATAATATAATCAGCTTCTGATTTTTTAAAGGCCTCTACGCCATTTTGTACATTTTCGATAGTAGGATTTGGTTTAATATCAGAATAGATTTCATAAGCCAATCCGTTTTCTTCCAGGATTTTTGTAACCTTGGAGGTGATTTCAAATTTAATCAAGTCGGGATCAGAGGAAACAAACGCTTTTTTAAATCCTCTTTTTTTAACCTCGCCAGGAATCTCCTGAATGGCACCTGCGCCGTGGTATGACGTTTCATTTAATACGATTCTGTTTGCCATAATTATCTCTCCTTTTTTTGTTTCTTCTACTAACGTACTGACCTGCTTGCTATGTTATTATTTTAACAAAACGTCCAAAAAAAAGAAAGTTACAATCCTTTTGCTTTGTAACATATGTTACATAAAATGTGGATTGTAACTCTCGTTATGTGTATTTATACTATAAATCATACCAGGCCGGCATCCGTAAATACGGCTGTTAAACCTGGAGGCATGGCTTCTGTTAAACTTTGAGCCATCTCTTCCGGACTTTGCTTCATTCCGGATAAAACCCATTTGACTGTCATGTAAACGGAACCTCTGCAATACATCTCCAGCAAAAACTGAATATCATCGGATAGAGAACCCTGCTTCTTATGGGTTATAAGATCTGTATAGAAACCCATGATCAGTTCAAAGTCATGTTCTTTCAAAGAATTGTGATCATCAGAACGGAACGCTTCTGCGAAGAAAACCTTTTCTTTTTTTATAAATTTGAATTTTTCACACAGACTTTGGCATACCGTTTTATCCACTCCGATCTGAGCAAACGACTCCAGTACCAGTTTGTCAAAATACCAGTTGATTAAATCATATTTGTCTTTAAAATTCCGGTAAAAGGTTTGCCTGGTCATCCCGCATCCATCTACAATATTTTGAACCGTGATCTTATCTACAGGCTTGGTTTTCATACATTCTTTTATAGAGTCAGCCAAACGGTATTTTGTTTTTTCATTTTTATTAAGGTTTACTGCCATAATCCGCTCCTGTCCTCTTACATTATGATTTATTTTATCACAAAGCAGGGATTTTGTGAACATGCTATATAAAAGCACTTTTTCTCTTGACAGACTGAAATAAATTTTGTATAGTAACAATTGTCCGGTTTGATACAGTCTGATTTCGGACTTTTAGAGGTGGAGCATGAAGCAAGAAGTATTTAATAAACACGAGTTGGAAGATTTTCGCAACGTATACAACGACTTAGACAGCGTGTATGCAGTATTTCCAAGAATCTGCGGACTGTCTGGAGCGGAGTACTGGGCGCTGTTGATGGTTTATGAAGGTACTGTTACACAGCGTGATATCTGCGAACAGCTTTCATTAAGCAGACAAACCGTAAACTCCGCATTCAGTCAGTTGGTTAAAAAGGGCCTTGTGTGCCTAAAGCCGGTTGAAAACAACTTGCGTACAAAGCAGGTGTTTCTGACAGAGGAGGGCACCGCTTTTGTAGAAAAATATGTATGCACCATGCATAGGCTTGAGGAGCGTGTCTGGCATATGATGGCGGCGGATGAACGTGTGCAGTTGGTGCAGCTGCTGAGCAAATACAGGGACTTAATGCGGGAAGCATTGCAATCCCATCAAGAAAAAGAATAGTCATTCATCGGAGGACGTGCAATCGCAATTGTATGGTCGAAAAGATGTCGAGTGCGCTCGGTTATTTTAAATAGCCGGGTGCATTTTTGGCTTAATTTATGAAAAAAGAAAGAGGATATTTATGAAATTAATGTTGCGTTTTATTAAACCACACTGGAAATTATGTGTAATAACCATGCTGCTGCTGATTATTGATGTTACCGGCGGCTTGTATATACCTACACTGGCTGCCCAGATGATGAACCAGGGTGTTGCTGGCAGCTCTTTTGATTTGCTGCTGAACACAGGATTTAAAATGGCCGTTGGTTCGCTGATTGCAGGAACCTGTGCCGTCATTGGGGGCTATACCTGTGCAACGCTCACTGCTAGAATTGGCAAGGACATGCGGGTGGCCCTGTATGAGAAATCACTTAAGCTGTCTGTTTATGACTTTCGCCAATTTGGTACGGCTTCCATCACAACCCGTACTGTTTCGGATATAACCAATATTCAAACTGCTTTTATCAGTTTTATGCAGATGGTTGTGCCAGTGCCTGTAATCTGTATTATTGCGCTTATTCTTGCTTTTCGGTTAGATACCCAGATTGGGCTGGTATTACTTGTTGCCGTGCTGGTCATACTGTCCGTGGCTTTTCTGATTATTAAAAGTGCATCACCGCTTTTTCGGCGTTTGCAGAAGCTCCTGGACAACATGAGCACCATTTTGCTGGAAAATATTACAGGTGTGCGAGTTATCCGTGCCTTTAACAACGAAGACAGAGAACAAGACAGGCTGAACCAATCCTTTTTTAACTATGCCAACACTTCCATTAAAGCTAACCGTAAGTTTGCTAATTTGGATGGCTTATCCTTCTTCTGCATCAATTTTGTGATTATTGCTGTGTTCTGGCTTAGCGGCGGAAGAATTGCTGCGGGACGTTTCCAGATTGGAGACATCACGGCTGTAATCGAATATGCGTTTTTAATTTTATTTTTTCTGATGATGGCTCAAATGGTTATACTTACCCTGCCCAGAGCACTGGAGTGCTGCACCCGGATACAGACGATTCTGGAGTATTCTCCGGAAATTGAGGATCCCTCTTCGGCTTTGCCTTTGGATGTCACTCGTTCTCAAAAGGAAGTTCTGGCATTTCATAATGTTTCTTTCCGGTTTTCGGATGCGGAAGAGGATACCTTAAGCAAGTTGAGCTTTGCCTGCCGCCGTGGTGAAACAACAGCCATCATCGGCGGAACCGGAAGCGGTAAGTCCACCATTGCTGCACTGATTCTCAGATTTCACGATGTGACGGAGGGCGCAGTTACCCTTAATGGTCAAGATATACGAAAAATGAGCCAAAAGAATCTTAGAGACCGCCTGTCCTATGTACAGCAGAAGGCCATGCTCTTTTCTGGAACCATAGCGGAAAATCTGCGTTACAGCAATTCCGATACAACCGATGAAGAGCTGATGCATGCCGCCGATGTGGCGCAGGCGGGAGAATTTATCCGGGCCCTGCCCGACGGACTGAATTCCTTTGTTGCTCAGGGCGGCACCAATTTCTCGGGGGGCCAGCGGCAGCGCCTGTCCATTGCCCGTGCACTGGTAAAAAAGCCCGAGCTGTATATCTTTGACGACAGCTTCTCGGCACTGGATTTTAAAACAGATGCGGCACTGCGCCAGGCACTTGTGCCAGAAACAAAGGATGCAGCCGTATTGATTATAGCTCAGCGTGTCAGCTCAATTCGCCATGCACAGCAGATTGTTGTTCTTGATGAAGGAAAGCTGGCCGGTATTGGACCCCATGATGAATTAATGGAGAGGTGTCCTGTGTATATTGAAATTTATGAGTCCCAAACAAAGGCGGTGCAGGAAGTATGAATACGCAAAGGAAAAAACCAATGAAAAATCTGACAAATACAGTTGCAAACCACATGGTAAAAGAGACTGGCAGTACGCTTATGCGCCTTGTGCGAAGGCTGAAAGGGCAGCGTATCCGTCTGTCTGTTATTATGGCTTGTATCCTGATTTACACCGGTCTGACAATCTGGACACCGCTTTACAGCGCACAGGTTGTGGATATGCTGTGGCACAGCATCCAAACAGCAAAGGCACAGGACATTCCATTTGCTATCACATGGAACAATATGGGGACTGAGCTGACCTTATTATCTGTCCTGTATGCCTGCACATGGCTATTTTACTATCTGCAGTCGTATATTATGGCCACGGTAGCAGAAAGTCTCATCCTGTCGCTTCGCGAGCAGGTCAGCCAGAAACTGCACCGTCTGCCCTTGTGGTTTTATGACCGCAACAAGGCCGGGGAAATCCTGAGCCGGGTCACCAGCGACTTAGACAAAGTATCTGAAACTCTGCAGACCGGTCTGTTAAAGATGCTGGTTGCAATTGGTACTGTAACCGGTTCCCTAATTGTAATGTTTTATTACAGTGTTCTGCTGACCAGTATTTTTCTTGCCAGTATTGTGGTCAGTTTACTTGTGACAAAGGCGGTGGCAAAGCAGAATTTAAAATATGCATCCCTTCGACAGGAAACGTTGGGGGAGCTTACCGGCATTGTTGAGGAATATTATACCGGCAGGAATGTCATTAAAGCCTATAACCATGAAGACGAAAGTCTGGAACAAGTAGCTGCAGCTGCTGAAAAAAACCGGCTAGTTTCAAAAAAAGCGGATTTTCTGACCCATTGCGTCAGCCCTATTATCCGGCTTCTGACGCGTTTGTCTCATGTAGTGATTGCTGTAATTGCAGGTAAGTCCATTTTGACAGGAACTATGTCCGTTGGTATGGTCCAGGCATTTTTTCAGTATGTAAATCAATCAGCAGAACCTTTGACGGAAGGTGCGTTTATGATAAACTCCCTCCAGTCCGCGCTGGCCAGTGTTAAGCGTACCTTTGATTTTCTGGACAGCCCGGAGGAAGTGTCTGATCCTTTGCACCCGGCTTTGCTGCAGCACACCAGAGGGAATGTTTCCTTTGAGCATGTAAGTTTTGGATACAATTCAGACCGCTTGCTTATGAGGGACATCAGCCTCAAGGTTCAGCCGGGGCAAAAAATTGCAGTGGTCGGGAGCACCGGCGCTGGAAAAACCACACTGATTAACTTATTAATGCGATTTTACGAGGTGAACAGCGGGATAATTACAATAGATGGGGTTAACGCTGCTGAAATAACACGCTGCAATCTGCGCCGTAATTTTGGCATGGTTTTGCAGGATACCTGGCTGTTTGGGGGCACCGTGGCGGAGAACATTGCCTACGGCAAAGAAGATGCTACCAGAGAAGAAATCGTTGCAGCTGCCAAGGCTGCCAAAGTAGATTACTTCATCCGCACCATGCCTCAGGGATATGATACAGTTCTTGATAATGATGCTGGAAACCTTTCCGTTGGGCAGCGGCAGCTTTTAACAATTGCCCGTGTGTTTTTAGCTGACCCGCCGATTATCATTTTAGACGAAGCCACATCCAGTGTGGATACCCGTACTGAAATGGAAATCGGCAAGGCCATGAAAAAGCTGATGAAGGGCCGAACAAGCTTTGTGATTGCACACAGGCTTTCTACCATCAGAGATGCGGATAATATTTTATATATGGAGAATGGGAATATTACTGAACAGGGCAGTCACAATGAGCTGTTAAAGCAAGGTGGAGCGTATGCCAGTCTCTATTACAGTCAGTTTGCGTAAATATTTTAATTTATTTTAAAATAGGTCTTGAAAAGCATTTTTAATGGATTTATGCTATATTTCAAGGATATCCTTTATAACTTAAAGGAGGAAATTTTAATATATGAATCAACAAAAAATGAATGACTTAGAAAAGGCCATTAAAAGAAGTTACCGTAATATTGCTGGAATAGTGGTAATGCATAATGGGAAGATGCTGTATGAAAGTTATTTTAATGAATGCGCAGCTGCCAGCAATATTCATGTTTATTCTGTAACAAAGAGCATTATTTCTATATTAATTGGCATTGCCATAGATAAAGGGAAGATAAAAAGCATTCACCAGAATGTGTTAGATTTTTTTCCGGATTACGCAGCTAAAACAAGCGAAAAAACCATACAGCACATTGAACTTAAAGATTTACTGACCATGACTGCTCCATACAAGTATCTGTCTGCGCCCTATATCAAATACTTTACCAGTGATGATTGGATAACCTTTACACTCAATTTGTTAGGCGGTAAGGGGCAGATTGGCAAATTCAGATATGCTCCCCTTATAGGACCGGACCTTTTGTCAGGTATTATTCTAAAGACGACAGGACAATCTGTGTTTGATTTTGCGGCGGAAAATTTATTTTTACCTTTAGATATTAGGGTAGAGAAGAATATATTTTTTCACAGTAAAGAAGAACAACTTGCTTTTAACAAGTCTAAGAATATCAGCGGCTGGGTGGTTGACGGAACTGGATTGAATGCAGGAGGCTGGGGACTTTCGCTCTCTCCTGCAGACATGGCGAAGATAGGTCAGCTGTATTTAGACAAAGGGATGTGGAAGGGAAAACAAATTGTATCTGCAAAATGGATAGAGGAAAGTACAAAAGAGCATAGCCGATGGGAAAAACATAATCTTGCCTACGGATATTTATGGTGGATTATTGATGAGAGGGAGCATGCCTATGCCGCCATGGGAGACGGAGGCAATGTGATTTATGTAAATGAAAAGAAAAAAGTGGTGGTGTCTATTGCTTCACTTTTTAAGCAAAATGCGAAAGATAGAATCGAGTTAATTAAAAAGTACATTGAACCAGCGTTAGAAGATTCCGTATAACACTGTATTACCACCTCAAATCAAAAGAGGATATTATGGGCGCTCTGATTCATCAAAAAGTTTAAAGAACTATACTATATGGCCTTACGCCGGTTCTTGCGGAATAATCCGTAAGGGCATTGATCAGGGGTTATTCCAACCAGCATTTCCCTACGAAAGTATGGAGATGCTGGTTACTTTTGCCGGTACGGTGTTTGATGGTGACATGGCAGACTTAAACGAACAAGAACGTGCATCTGGCGCACAGGCGTTTGTTTTCAACATGGAACGTCTGCTGGGTGTAAAAAGCGGTACCCTCTCATTCCCATCACGGATGTTTGAAACAGCTTTTCCATCACATCTTGACATTGTATCCGATCGCCGATACAATAAAAACAGGTGATAAAAATAACAATACAACAACTTATGAAGACTATGAATAACTCCCGCTGCCGATTATCAAAAATCAGCGGTGTTCCTGGGGGCTGGTAAATCTCAATTGATCAGAAACGGCATAGAATGCGAGGTTATAATGGCAACAATCTATAAAAAGTATTTGGAACTGGATATAAACGGCCAGTACCTTGGCTTGGAACCGGGAGAGTATGAAAACCACTATTTCTGCACCCCAAAGGGTGCAAGGATTATTGGCTGGGCAGGTGTGGACGGCATTCATTATTGCTTCGTCCGGGGCTTTGGTGAGATGGTATTTGCTGTCAGTCCCATGAACACATCTGGAGATTATGTACATCTGCTGTCAAAAAATTTTAAAGATTTTCTCAGGCTCCTGCTGGCTTGCGGTCATACTTCCGCACTGGAGCAGGCATGGTGTTGGGATCAGGTCCGATTTGATGAATTTTTGCTGCAAAACAGCCCTACAGCCCAGCAGACGGCAGTGTTGGATTTGATCCGGAATAAACTGTCGATTACTCCCATGGAGCAGCCGTTTATTTATATGAAGAACTTGCAGGACTTGTTTGATTACAGCCGTTTCAAATATACAGAAGCTCCCTCAATACCGGAATGGAAGGTTTACTATGAAGGAAACTTTTGGGGACATGATAGACATGAAAGACCCGGAAAAGAAGTTTTTCTGAATAAACAGTTTGTATGGGATCATGAAGTCTGGACCATTCTGGGGATATACCTCTGCAGCAGTGGGTTAGTGGTAGATCTTTGTCTGCAGGTTCCATTGGAGCGTATTCGTACCTTTACGGATCAATGGAAGCTTTCTGCTGACAGTGACGAGACTGACTTTACAGACGAGCAGCGGATGCAAATAGATAGGGACAATCCACTGGATATTGATATAAAGATAAAGGCTGTTTTAAACGGAACGGAACATCCATGCTCCCATGGCTGCGGCTTGTCCTGGAACCCCTGTTTTCCGGAGGGTAACAGTCTTGTGGCTGAGCATGTAATACAGCACTATGGACTTGATCCAGCCAAGGGCTATGCAGTGTCGCGCAGTTCGTTTCCTTGGAAAACCAAGTGCAAGCCACAGATTAAAAGACTCAGTATAAAGCTGGCACAAGAGCCGGTTGCCGTACCGGGTCCGCATTTCCAGACATCGTTGCCGGACGGACAAATTGAGTTTATTTATTCCCCTACTGGTAAGAAGCACACACTGACCGTGCAGGAATATGAACAGCAGGAAATATCTTCTGAAGATTTCCATGAACCAAATCAGGAGTTTCCCTCACACTATACCGTAATGAGTTATACACTCTCTCCCGATCTTCCGGCCAGATTTTTTAGTGTCACAGACTGCGTTTCATCCGACAGGCCCCGTTACAGGCATACCGGGCCCCATGCATCAGGTGCAACCAGTGACGTATGCTCTATAGGAATCATCGGAAGTGCGGATGCTCCAACCTCTATCGCAGTCAGGAACGGCAACCAGAGCAATGTTCGGACTGCCTGTTCTTCTTTGCATTTTGATTCGCCGGAGTATGTGGAATGGCGTATGGTATTTTACCAGCAGGAATGCCAGGATATAGAGGTGCCGCTAATTTAAGCTGGAAGTTAAGGGCTGATCATAATAATTATGGAAATACTTTATAATATAGAAGAAATGCATTTATTTAGGAGAAGACAGATATATTAAGAATTACAAATTGCATACGAGAGAGGAACAAACTTGAAAAAAATAGGTATTTATGTTTGTGGAAATGTTTCAGAAATATGTACTGCAAATGGATGTATGAGAGCATTCAATGAGAATAAAGATTCTTTTAGCATCTATGACGAATCAGATTATAAACTGGTAGCATTTAACAACTGCAATGGATGTGATAAAGCTCCTATGGAAAGTCTTTTAACTAAAATTGAGAAATTTAAAAAGGCAGATGTTGATACAATTCATCTGTCTTCATGTATTAGAGGCAGATGCGGACATTATCAAGAGTTTGTAGATGAATTATCGAAAGACTTTGATATTATAGGATATACTCACGGATCTGCCGAAGGAAAAGAAAACAACAATATTAATAAGAAAAAGTTAATTACAGAAAAATAATGATATTTATACCAAAAATAAATGCCATAGGAGGCAATCATGATTAAAGTTCAAAATTTGTCCTACTCGTATCCGCAAAAGGATTTATATAATAAAGTTTCATTTACAATAGAAGATGATGTCCATTGTGCATTGATAGGAACCAACGGTACAGGAAAAAGTACGTTGCTGGATTTACTGATGCACCCGGAAGAGTATTTGTACGATGGAAAAATATCAATTGACAACACAGATAGAATTGGATATGTCAGTCAATTTTCACAGCTGGATCCAAAAGAAGATATGACCGTGTTTCAGTATATCAGCCATGAATTTGTGAAGCACCAGCAGAAAATATTAGACTTTTGTAAGGAAATGGAGACTGCTGCAGATCTGGAAACGGTCTTTGAGGGATATCAAAAAGAATTAGATGAATGGAATGCAATTGATGGAGAGTCTTACGAAATCAATATTAAAAAACAATTAAAAATAGCTAATCTGCAAAAGTTAGAAGAGCAGACTATCAGCAGTCTTAGCGGCGGAGAATTTAAACTGGTTCAGGTAATCAGAGAGATGATGCTGAGTCCAAGGTTTCTTATTATGGACGAACCGGATGTTTTTTTGGATTTTGAACATCTGAATGCGTTAAGAAATCTGATTAATGCACACAAAGGAACCCTTCTTATTATCACCCACAACCGGTATTTGCTGAACCATTGCTTTAACAAGATACTTCACATGGAAAATATGGATGTTCAGGAATTTGACGGAACCTATACAGAATATAATTATGAACTTCTTGCTACCAAGATTGATTTAAAGGAAGCAGCAGCTACAGACCAGGCAGAGATTGACCGTCAGAGTAAGATCTTAGAAAAATCAAGAACAAAAGCATCACAAATGGACAATGCATCTCTTGGAAGAGCCGTACATGCAAGACAGACCCTGGTGGACCGGCTGAAAGCAAGAAAAACAAAGGCGCCTTTCGTGGATATCAAACAGCCGGAGATAAACTTTGGACTGGAACATGCAGTGGAAGATGAAAATATTCTGGTATTGACGGATTACAGCGTAGCATTTGATGAGCAGCTGTTAGAACATGTAGATTTTGAGTTGAAGTCTTCCGAGCATGTGGCAATTGTAGGCAATAATGGAACTGGAAAAACAACAATGCTAGGTGAAATCTTTGAAAATAAGAAAGATACCATCAGGATCAGTGAACATGCAAAGGCTGGTATGTTCTCCCAGATTACTAATTCATTGTATGATGATGGGAAAACGCTGCTTGAAATTTTTGAAGAAAAGGGTTTTGAAATAAAAAATGATGCAAAGGATTATTTGAAAAAATATGGTTTTGAGGGAGATACGGTTGATCAGAAAGTGAGTGAATTATCTGGCGGAGAAAAAGATTTGTTTCAGTTAGCAGTGCTTTCGTTAGAAAAAGCCAACTTTCTGCTGCTGGATGAACCGACAGGACACTTGGATGTTTATGCCCAGATTGCGTTAGAAAAAGCCGTTTCAGAGTACAAAGGTGCAATTCTTATGGTGTCCCATGACTATTATACGGTGGCCAATTGTATGGACTATGTGCTCTTTATAGAAAACAATACAGTGCGCAGAATGAGCATCCGTAAATTCCGGCAGATGATTTATGCGAATCATTTCGACAAAGATTATTTACTGCTGGAGCAAAAGAAAAAAGAGACAGAAACCAGAATTCAGCAGATGCTTCGAACAAATGAATTTGAAAAGGCAAAGGCTCTGATGGAGTCATTAGAAGAAATAATTAAAATGATGAAGAAATCATAGATACAGAGACGGTCCTAGAATGGAGAAATCAGTGAATACAGCACAAAAACTAGAAACTATACGTAAGCACCCGCTAATTCAATTATTAAAAAACAACAAAGGAAATCCAAGAACTCTGATTTTCATGGAGCCTCTCTGGGGAATTCCGTTTAATTTAATTGCTCCTTTTGCTACATTGTATATGTATACACAGGGAATAACAGACGTTCAAATCGGATTGATTCTATCGGTTTCCATGTTTGTTCAGGTGCTTTTTTCTTTCTTCGGCGGTATAATCACGGATAAGCAGGGGCGTAAATTTACAGCCATAATGGGTGATTTCTTTGGGTGGGGTGTTGCTTGCCTGGTGTGGGCTGTTTCAGGTAATTTTTGGCTTTTTTTAATTGCAGTTCTATTTAACAGTTTTGAGCAGATTAACCAGACGGCATGGTATTGTTTGTTGATTGAAGATGCAGATTCCAAGGATCTATTAGGAATATATACCTGGGTGAATATAGGTGGTCTGGTTGCAATCTTTTTTGCGCCTATTTCAGGATTGTTAATAAGTTCCTTTACTGTGGTTCCCGTTGTTCGGGTTTTATATCTTATTTTTGCTGTAAATATGATGATTAAGGCATTTATTACCTATCATCATTGTGAAGAAACCCGGCAAGGAAAAATTCGTATAGCCGAGACAAAGGATACGCCTGTTTTACATATGCTCTATGAATATAAAGATTTAATCCCCAAAGTGCTAATGAATAAAGAGATTATGAAGATTCTTAGTGTCTCGGTGATATTACATATAACAAATCTTGTCAGTACCAACTTCTTTAGCTTGTATGTAACACAACGGCTGGGGATAGCGGATCGTTATCTGGCTTTTTTTCCTATTTTAAACGCGGCTGTGATGTTGATTTTCATGATTGGAATCCAGCACCGCCTGGAATTTGTAAAATTCCGGATACCTATGTGGGTGGGTCTGGTACTGTATGCCGCATGTTCCATTCTTCTGATACTGGCTCCCTTTGGCAGTATGCCGTGTATTATTATTTATGTTTTTCTTGCGGCCGTAGCCAGTGCCCTTGTAGTGCCCCGTAAAGACGCCTTGCTCCAGCTAAATATTAATCCCAGGGAGCGGGCTCGTATCAATGCTTTGATTATGTCTTTTACCATTGCCTTTGCTTCACCGTTTGGTTATCTTGCGGGGTGGTTATCAAGCGTTGACCGCCGTTTGCCATTTGTGTTCACATTTACTGTTTACCTTGCGGCAATTATTATTGTGGGCCGTATCCGTGATCCTGAATTTGCTAAAGAGTATAGAGAAATTGAAGAAACTTAAGGCAAATCATTTTCCCATTAGACATGGTTCAAGTTGCCTGCGTATTTGGTAATACTCCAAAAGGGGGAGCGGAAAGGGTACTTACACTGTATTTAATTCATGGAGGAGACATCAATGTGGTTGTTATATGCGTTTGGGTCGGCATTATTTGCAGGTATGACGTCTATTTTAGCTAAAATCGGTGTTAAAAACATTGACTCAAACCTGGCGACTGCGCTTCGCACGATTATTGTACTTATATTTTCGTGGCTGATGGTTTTTATTGTGGGTTCACAGTATACCATGGAAGCTGTTTCTGCTCACAGCCTTGTTTTCCTGCTTCTTTCGGGCGGTGCAACCGGTGCATCCTGGCTATGTTATTTCAAGGCGTTGCAGCTGGGAGATATAAATAAAGTAACTCCTATTGATAAGAGCAGTACCATACTGACCATCCTTCTTGCTTTTTTAATATTGGGAGAAATACCTACTCTGTGGATGGGAATTGGAATCATACTGCTTATTTCCGGGACCTATTTGATGATACAACGCAGAGAGTCGGAACACTCAGATATAAAGAGTAAATCATGGCTTTTCTATGCGGTTTTATCTGCCGTCTTTGCCGCATTGACATCTATACTTGGGAAAGTTGGAATACAAGGTGTAGAATCAAATTTAGGTACCGCAATCCGTACCATTGTCGTATTTGTTATGGCGTGGGGAATTGTTTTTTTTCAAAAGAAACATGTTTTTATAAAGGATATTGACTTAAAAAGCTGGATATTCATTATACTCTCCGGCCTGGCGACCGGCCTTTCGTGGCTTTGCTATTATCGTGCTCTTCAGGAGGGAAAGGCCAGTGTAGTTGTACCAATTGATAAATTGAGCATTGTTGTTACAATTACATTTTCCTGCCTGTTTCTAAAAGAAAGTCTTTCGCGAAAAGCCTTTGCGGGCTTGCTGCTGGTCATATCCGGAACTATATTATTATTGTTTTAGAGTATGTGAAATGACCCTTAAAAGGCCCGATGTCCTCAATATTGAGAGCATCGGGCCTGAGTTAATGGCAGGGAAACCAACCACTCCATATATATTATAAAGAAATAAAGAGACTATTTCTTGAGTTGAACTGTTTTACGCCAGCATAACTTTACTAATTCTGACAGAATCACTACGCTGGAGGACAGACCAAACAGCTTTAACCACATTATCAGATCCAGTGGGACAGTACCAAAAAATCCTCCGGCAAACTGAATAATAAGTATTTGCAAAATAAATGTGATTCCCACTACAAGCAACATAAGTTTATTTTTCAGCAGGTTTTTAAAGATGCTCACACTATGAAGCTCCCGGCAATTAAAGGCATTGAATAACTGAAACAAGGCGAAAAGTGTAAATAAAGTCGTTGGCATCTGCTCTGTGGTTGCACCTAAATAGTTAAAAACGTATTGCCATAAGAAAATGACGGACATATAGATACCGGTAATGGCGATACGAACAAGCATTGCTTTAGAAACAATACTTTCCCCTCGTTTTGTAGGTGAGCGCCCCATTAAGTCATCATAATTAGGCTCTAATCCAAGTGTTAATGCAGGAGGCCCGTCCATAATAATGTTAATCCACAAGAGCTGCAGAGCAGTAAAAGGAGCTTTTAAGCCTAACAGAATTGATGTGAACACCACAATGACTGAAGCCAGGTTTACGGTGAGCTGAAAGCTAATAAACCGTTTGAAATTCTCATAGATATTCCGGCCCCACTCGACCGCCTTGACTATGGTTGAAAAGGAATCATCAAGCAGCACAATGTCACTGGCTTCTTTGGAAACTTCGGTGCCGGAAATGCCCATAGCAATGCCTACATCTGCATTTTTCAGCGCCGGGGCATCGTTAATACCGTCGCCAGTTACCGCCACTACATTTCCTTGTGCCTTTAACAGTTTTACAACACGCATTTTAATAGACGGGGTGCTGCGTGCAATAACGCTGATTTTTTCCAGCTTGGCTGAAAGTTCTTCATCAGATAAATCCGCAATGTCTTTTGCTTCTACGGCAATACGGCCATTGTCTAAAATGTGCAGTTCATTTGCAATTGCAGTCGCAGTAATAATATTATCACCGGTAAGGATTTTGAGATCAACGCCAGCACCGCGACATGATTTTACTGAAGCATATACGTCAGAACGAAGTGGATCAGATATGGCAACAAAACCATCAAAAATCATATTGCTTTCCATCTGCTGATGAGCGGATTCTTCCTCGTAATCCCGCATAGAAGCCAGCTCCTTATGAGCAAAAGCAATAATACGCATTGCCTTTTGCTGAGCCTGCATCATATATTTCTGGGCATCTGCCTTTTCGGATTCCGAAAGGCTGCACATGTCAAAAACGCATTCCGGGCTTCCTTTCACATATGATATTATTTTGCCGTCTACTTTTGATATAGTGGTCATATGCTTAAGTTCTGATGAAAATGGAAATGCGTGAAGTACATTGTGGTCATCCCGTTCGTCACGGTAGGATTTTCTGCTTTTTTTCCGTGCTGAAGATTTCTCATAAAAATTTAAAAGTGCACATTCCGTAGGGTTTCCAATAAATGTGCCATCCTCTCCGATGTCGGCAGTGGTGTTCAGACAGACATTGTGAATAAGCCAGCTTGATGAAAGTTCCGAGGCTGTTTCATGCCAGGCTGTATCATAGAAAGCACCCACCGTCATTTTATTTTCAGTCAGGGTTCCGGTTTTATCTGAACAGATAACATTGATGCAGCCAACAGTTTCCGAAGCAATCATTTTTTTGACAAGAGCATTTTGTTTTGAAAGCTTAATAATATTAATTGAGAGCGATACTGCCACGATTGTAGGAAGTCCCTCGGGGACAGCGGCAACAATCAGCACAATGCTGGTAACGAAAGCTTCCATCACCTCATCTAAAACCAGTCCATCGTGTAATGCAAAGGAAATAAGCTGAGAGATAAATACGATGGATGCCGCAATAACGCCCAGTACGGTAATGGTCTTTCCCAATCGGGCTAATTTCTCCTGGAGCGGTGTGCTGGAATCTTTGGACTCTGCAAGTTCATGAGCGATTTTACCGAATTCAGTTGAATCGCCCACAGCAGTAACCACCATTTTGCAATATCCATTCGTGATAAAATTACCGCAATAAAGCATATTGCCGCGTTCTGCCAGAGGAGTTTTCAGGTCGGAAATTTCAAGTTCTGCATCTTTTTTTGCAGGCAGGCTTTCTCCTGTTAATGCAGATTCATCGGCAGTCAGTCCGACGCTTTCTAAAAGTCTGCCGTCAGCCGGAATTTTATCGCCTGTCGAGAGCAATAAGATATCTCCCACAACAATGTCCTGTTGATTTAGCATAATGGTGTTTCCATCACGAATTGCTTTTATCTGCATATTATCGCTGATTTTGGATAGAGCCTCAAATGCTTTGGCACTCTTTCCCTCCATAACTACCGTAATGATGACAGACAGAGAAATTGCCGCAAAAACTCCTACGCATTCCAGATAATCGGCTTCACCGCCTGTTGCCCCGCGGATCATGTTGACTACCAGTGCAATAAGTCCTGCCATAATCAGCATGATAATCATTGGTTCCGTTGCGGCTTTCCATATTCGCCTGATTAGAGATTCTGGTTTCTGCCGTGTAAGTACATTTGAACCATACACTTCCTGATTTCTCTGCACTCTTTTAGCCGTCAGACCAGAAAGGGGCTCTGCCCCCAAGTGCTTTAATAGTTCTTGTTTGGGACTCATAAATTCGTTCATTTTCTTTCCTCCTGAAATAGTGCCAATAAAAAAGACCCACGTATGGTCAAAACCATACGTGGGTCAAAAGAGAAAGACCATGTATAGCAAAGCCATACATGAGTCTCGTTTTTTAATACAAGCCAGGCTGAATCAGCCAGTATGTTGACTTGTCACGCAGAAGCCTGCGCAAACTACTCCCTCAAGTGAGTATTTATTATTGTTTTGACAGCATAGCATACAAACTTTGAGTTAGTCAAGCCTAACATTTTTTGCTATATGATGTTGCTCCTGTAATTTAATAAAACTCCTGTTGGTAAATATAAACACGACATACTGTTGTCATATTTTGTGTGTTATAATAACATAAAAACTCAATATGGAGGAAAGTCAATGCTTGAAAAGATACCAACCAATAAAGAAATGATTACTCTTATTGGACAACCACTATTTGATGTATGGATAAAACTGACTCATTTGATAGAATCCCGTTATGATATGGAGCGTCTTTGGAATTATGGAGGAAAAAAATGGACATATGAATATAAATATCGCAGGGGCGGAAAAACCTTATGTGGGTTATACGCAAAAGAAGACGTGCTGGGCTTTATGATTATTTTTGGAAAAGAAGAAAGAGCTGAATTTGAGGCAGGCAGGAATCATTATTCAGCAGAAATACAGCGTATTTATGATGAATCAACGACATACCATGATGGAAAGTGGATGATGTTTGAATTAACGGATACATCATTATTTTCCGATATGGAAAAATTACTGCAGGTTAAGCGAAAACCAAATAAAAAATAGAGTGTTCAAAGGACGCACAGGCTGAAGCTTCAACCGGTGCGTCCTTTGTGATATCATATCTTCTAAAAACAAACCGCTGCCCTAAAAGCTTAAAATAGTAAAGTCATAATGATTTATATAATAAAAAAAGTTTATGGAACCATTGAAATAGATGTTGCATTTGTCGAAATCAATCCCCACAGTCCCCTTAACACCGCATCCAGCCACATTCAAAGCCACCGAAATTTTAGGATTGGCTGCATCAAGCCTGCCATCTATAATGTTTATTCCAAATACAAATAATTCAATATAAGCATAACTTTTAGAAAGGTCCTGAAAGTTCATGCAGAAGTCAGCATTCCAGGTGATTGGTCCATATGATCCGTTTGATTTCAGCGGCATAGTTAAGTAGTCTTTCTCAATAGCTGCTAATTGCTCATTGCTTAATACCAAGCCGTCAATGCTGTTGTTTGCCTGAGGTAATCTTTCAAATTTTACGTTCATAGTGATTTCTCCTTTAAGTATGTAAGTTACAATGGTTTTCTAATCAAACACGGTGCCGCATGATATAGGCAATCCCATGCCTCCTTCTGCAAAACAATCATAATAACCACCCCCTTTTTTAAATACCTGATCTTTTTGAGGGCCGGGTTCCTGGTATCCAATACCGTTTTTTTTACTAATGTTCATGCACTGTTCTCCTTTTGTGTCCATTATACAAAACCAAGTGCAACAAAAGTGCAACAAAAAAGCTTGATTTCGTAAAAATCAAGCTTAAAAAAAATTACAGCCCCAGTTCAAAGAGAGGCATGGAGAATTCTGCCCAGCTGTAAGCTGGCATATAATCGTGCCGATAGCTGTTAACCGCCTGAGGATCACCTTTCAAAAAGCGGTAGCTGTCACAGTCCAGCTTGTCAGAAGCGATGGCAAAGCTGTTGTGCCGTTTGATGAAAACATCCTGGATTCCCGCTTCGTCCAAGGCTGATTTTAAATCCGTAACAAGAGTTCTCAGATAGCTTTTCCGTGATTGCCCCATGGGGGCGTCCTCCCATAAAATCGCACAGATTTCAGCCGCCGTCAGGCTTGCACCCCGGCGGTCAATTAAAAGTGCCAGAAGCTCTTTTGCTTTGCGCCGCCTGAATTGGATGGGAACGTTATTGACAAACACCTCAAATCCACCAAAGGTCTGCACCCGGATTTTTTGCTTCTGAGGAACATTTATTCCATACAGGAAGGTCAATTCCCGTAAGATATCCTCTTCTGCTACAGGTTTCAGCAAATAACCAGTGGCATGGATTTTAAAAGCATCTACTGCATATTTTGCGTAGCTGGTCACAAAAATAATATGGATATTGGGCTGTATATCTTTAAGCTGTCTGGCAAGCACAAGACCGTTCACACTTCCCATTTCAATATCAAGAAACGCAGCATGAAAAACAATGGTCTTTGCCTGTTCCAGCGCTTTGGCAGGAGAGGAAAAGGGGGCGGTTTTACAGTCCGGCACAGCACTTGTCAAAACTTCCTGCAAATCCCGCAGAGCCATTGGCTCGTCGTCAACAATGAGATATTTCATCTGTTTTTCCTTTCTTTGGTATGGTCATGATAACAGTAGTGCCCTTGCCTGGCGTACTGAAAAATTCCAGTGTGCCGCCGCACAAAGAAAGAAGACGTTTACGTACATTAGATATTCCTACATGACTGCGGCCGGAATTGTCCGGTAAAAAAGAAAAGCCCACTCCGTCGTCGGATACCGTAATGACATAGGAGGTATGGGTTTCCTCTGTACGAATTTTCAAAGTACCGCCTTTTTCCCGCCGGAGGATGCCGTGGCGCACTGCGTTTTCTGCAATGGGCTGAAGAGTCAGCGGAGGAATGGAAAAGTCCAGTACGGTGATTTCATATTCCACACAGAGCCGTTCCATGAACCTCCGCTTCTCCAGATTAAGATAGTGCATAACATGGGTTAGCTCCTGTTCAAAGGGAATGGGAGCCCTGTTCGTCAGGGAATCCATATTAGCGCGCAGAAAATGGGAAAAATCTCTGATGGCTTCCTTGGCATCCATGGGATCAAGCTCACAAAGCTGCCGGATGGTGGTCAGGGTATTGTAGAGAAAATGGGGCTGTATCTGGCTCAGTGTAATACTGATTTGTGCCTCTGCCAGCTTTTTTTCCTGCAGCTCCATACGAAGCTCCCGCTGAGACTGGATGTTGATATAGATAATCAGAATTGAAATTGCGGTCCCTGTATTGATAAGTGCGATGCCGAAATTTAAAATTTGAATAAATAGTGCCACAGCTGCCAGAAAAACATAGCTGGAGATGATCAGGGCATCCCTTTTCCGTATTTCTTTACGGCAAATGGCAATCAGCACAGTATCTAAGACAAAGAAAATAAAGGAAATGAGCTGCGACATCCAATACCAGTTTCCGCGCTGGTAAATGTTCCCCTCGCCGATAGTAAAATACATTCCGTTCCAGTAGGACAGGATGCTGCATAGAACATGAACGGCACATAAGGAACAGGCCACTCGCCAGACAAGCTTGCGGGGATTCACCCACACAGGTAAATATTCCAGGATATAGCCAGTGAGTGACAGTAGCAGAGGGCCGGAACTGCCCCAAAAAATTACGGAACCTATTTTTAAAGCGGCAGGGTACCATGGCTGGGAAAAGCCCTCAAATGCCCATGCAGGGATATCCCCCAGTATCATGCCAATATTGAATAGGCACATGCCCATAAAAAAACGGTCTGATTTTTCTTTTGTACTGCCGTTCAGCCACATTGAAAAAAGAAGGATTATACAGATTAATGCACTATACAGGTTTATGGCAATGTTTACTTGGTACATAAGCCGGCTCCTTTTCTCAGGGTGAATAATATGTTGATGTATTATAACGTGTATCGGCAAGAAATAACAGGTTCTTAACTGTCTGTTTATTTGAAAAAGTAATAGAAGCCCATAGAGAATAAATTTAGTCTGGACTGGCAGGAGAATTGGGAGTAAAATAAATAAAAAATGATAAGGAGTTGACAGTATGTCTAGAATGCCCATGATGTTTATAGGCCATGGTTCGCCTATGAACGCAATAGAAGAGAACCTATATACGAAGAACTGGAGAGAAATGGCGAAAAAAATTCCTAAGCCTCAGGCAATTGTATCAATCTCAGCTCATTGGTATACAAAAGGCACAAAGATTATGAATGAAGAAAATCCAAAAACCATACACGATATGTACGGTTTTCCAAAAGAGCTATACGAGATACTGTATAATGTACCTGGCAATCCGAAACTTGCAGGAAATGCAAAAAATTTAATCAGCAGACAAAGTGTATATGATAACTCCTGGGGCATTGACCATGGTACGTGGTCTGTTCTGGTCCACATGTACCCTGAAAGAGATATTCCTGTTTTCCAGATCAGTATAGATGCCTCAGCCCCTCCGGAGGTTCATTATCAGATAGGCAAAGAGTTAAAATGCTTAAGGGATCAAGGTGTTCTTTTGTTTGGAAGCGGAAATATTGTTCATAACCTTCGGATGATTGATTGGGGAGTAACGGACAAGGGGTTTGACTGGGCGTATAAGTTTGATGATTTTATTAAAGAAAATATTGAAAATCGCAATCATGAGAATGTTATTAATTATCAAAGTCTGGGAGAAACAGCAAATTTAGCAGTGCCTACGCCGGATCATTTTAATCCCATTCTGTATATACTTGGTGCCGCTGATCAAGAAGATGAGATTTCGGTCTATAACAACAGCTGTATGATGGGTTCCTTGTCTATGACAAGTTATTTATTTACATAGAAAATACTTATGTGATGATGGATATTAAAGATTTGAGACCCGTGTGAGTCAATATTAATTATATTTTAAGATTGGAATTTGATTTGGATATAACAAAATGGCATGTTATGTCATTCTTTTTTGGGAGGTTCAAGTTAGCGATGACTTCTGATATACTTACAGAGCGTGAAGTTAACTGAGACTAACCATGAAAAGGAGTTCCTACAATGAAAAGCTATTTTTTGGTAATTGATGCCTCTGGTACAATGAAACAGCTCAAAACTGAGCTGGTATTTGCCGATTTAATCTCTCATCTATATGGCGGTGAAATGTATACACAACACAGTGGCTGCATATAGAGTGGTTGATATGGGAAATAAAACAGAGAATAAAATACCTCAGAAAAAAAGATTATTTATGGATTTAACTGAAGGGTGTATATGGAAGCAGCTTATTATATATGCTTTTCCACTCTTATGCAGCAGTCTGATTCAGCAGCTTTATAATACGGTAGATCTGATGTTTATAGGCCAGATGGTGGGGAAAGAGGCAGCGGCGGCTGTAGGTTCAAGCAGCTTATTTATAACCTGTATAGTAGGATTTTTTACGGGAATGAGTATAGGTACAAACATATTAGCGGCACGTTTCCTGGGTGAGCAAAACTTTGAGAAACTAAAATCAATGGTATCTGTTTCAACAGTGCTCAGTATTGCAGGTGGTTTGATCATGACCGTGCTGGCTTATGTTCTGACACCGGTTTTTTTAGACTTGCTTCGTGTTCCTGATGATATTTTTAAATTATCTGAAAAATATCTGCAGATATACATTTTTAGTCTGCTTCCTATAGCCGTGTACAATACCGGTGCCGGTATATTGCGTGGCCTTGGAGATTCGCGGTCGCCTACATTATATCAGCTGATTGGCGGAATTTGTAATGTCATAGCCAATATAGTGTTTGTTGGACTATTAGACTGGGGGGTACTAGGAGCTGCTGTAACAACCGTATGTTCCCAAGGAATGGCAGCAGTTTTGATATTTAGGCATCTTTGCCGGTTGGATAATGGAATTTCTTTCTGTATTAAGAAAATTCAAATGACTTTAGCTGACATGAAAGACATTATGATTGTCAGCATCCCCGCGGGGGTTCAGGCAATTTCAATCACGTTGTCTAATTTGATTGTACAGAGCAGAATAAATGACCTTGGTGTGGACAGTATTGCGGCTTTTACATCTTACTTTAAAGTTGAACTTTTCATATATCTTCCTATTATGGCCATTGGTCAGGCAAGCGTAACCTTCACAGGACAAAATATAGGTGCTAAAAAGCTGGATAGGGCATTGAAAGGATTGAAAGTAAGCCTGTTTTTGGGATTGGTAATGACTGTTTTAACCAGTGCCTTTATTATGCTATTATGTGGATTTGTACTTCGCTTATTTACCAAGGATATGTCTGTTATAGCAATAGGAATACAGATTATTAGAGTTACGGTTCCATTTTATTTTATATATGTGTTTTTAGAAGTGTTCTCTGCCTTTATCAGGGGGAGTGGAAGAATCTTGTCATCCACATTGATTGTTCTTGTAAATATGTGTGTATTTCGCCCGCTTTGTGTAACATTCCTGTCAAATCTTCAACCTAATGCGACAACAATAGCCTGGGTTTATCCTATTACTTGGTTTACGTCAAGTGTTTGTCTGTTTATATATTTTTTATGGATTCGAAAAGCTTTAATTACCAGTGCATAGAAAAGGCAGTATATGCCTTCTGAGAAGTCTTTTACAGAGTAAGGGAGGGGCCGAAATGGCTCCTCCCTTACTCTGCTTACGATTTTATGCATTGACAAGAATCCGATGTTATAGTATGATAACTAACGTTAGCTATAACTAACTAAATACATATCTTTAATGAGGAGAAGATCATGAAAATAACTAAGTTTTTAAATGCAACCGCTATTGCAGCTGTAACTGCTTTAATGTTGTCAGCCTGCTCAAGTTCACCTGCTCCCAATAGTACAGTTGCAGAAAGCTCTCAGTCTTCGGCCCCCGCAGAAAGCACTACAGCCGCAGAGCCCGAGAAGGCTTTAACTGTTGAAATCAATGATGTACATGGAACTGTTACCGTTCCCGTAAATCCTAAGAATGTGATTTCTTTGGACAATAGAACCTTTGAGACGTTATCCGATTGGGGAATTGTATTAGCAGCAGCTCCAAAGGGAGTCATGCCGGCAGATTCACCTTATGTACTTGATGAGTCAGTTTTGGATATTGGAAATCATCGTGAACCAAATCTTGAAATTATTGCAGCTGCAGATCCTGAGCTGGTAATTGTTGGTCAAAGGTTTGCTTCCTTTTATGAGGACATAAAAGCTTTGGTGCCGAATGCAGCCGTTATTGATTTGAATTTTGATGTTTCTGAAAAAACAGATACACCTGGAGAAAACTTAGTTAATGGACTTAAGGATTCTACACTCGCTTTGGGAAAAATTTTCGACAAGAATGATGAGGCGGAGAAATTGGTAGCTGATTTTGATGAGTCTATTGAAACTGCCAAATCTGCGTATAACGGAACAGATACAGTTATGAGCGTTGTGGTTTCCGGCGGAAATGTTGGTTTTGCAGCGCCTCATTCCGGACGTGTCTGGGGCCCTATGTATGAAGTGTTTGGCTGGGTTCCTGCATTAGATATTGCTGATGCTACTTCTGATCATCAGGGTGATGAGATTTCTGTTGAAGCAATTGCACAAAGCAATCCAGACTGGCTTTTTGTATTAGATCGTGATGCAGCAGTATCTTCTGAAACTGATGCGGTTCCGGCTCAGGATGTAATCGATAATTCACCTGCTCTTCAAAACGTAACTGCTGTTACGGAAGGACATATCGTTTATGCACCGGCTGATACTTATACAAATGAATCCATACAAACTTATCTGGAACTGTTTGAAGACATCGCAAAGGCTTTGTCTGAGTAATGTCAGGAGTATAACATAGTGTCTAAAAGAATAATGAAAAAAATGATTGGGGCTGAGAATTCTCAGCCCCAACGATATAATAACAATAAAATATGGACCTTACCTTTTGTGTCAGCGATTATTGCCGTTATTGCTTTAGGTATTATATCACTGTTTGTCGGAGTTTACGATATATGGGGACAAGCAGATGGAAGAGACATGTTTTTCATAACCCGCCTTCCAAGAACAGCTGCACTCATGCTTTCCGGAGCAGCGATGTCGATGACAGGGCTTGTAATGCAGCTCATTACTCAGAATCGTTTGGTTGAGCCTACTACAACCGGTACCATTGAATGGTCGGGTCTGGGACTTCTTCTTGTTTATTTATTGGTTCCTGCCCCAACTTTAGTATTGAGAATGACTGGGGCAATCGTGTTTTCTTTTATAGGAACCATGATTTTCTTTATGTTTCTAAGAAAAATAAAACTGCGTTCATCTTTAATCGTTCCCATTATTGGTATGATGCTTGGTGCAGTTGTTTCCGCATTTTCTACTTTTATAGGACTGACCTTCCAAATGACACAAAACATTCAAAACTGGTTTATCGGTTCTTTTGCAGCAGTTCAAGTTGGCAGATACGAATACTTATGGTTAATTATTATCGTTACTGTTCTTATCTTTATTTATGCTGACAGACTGACCTTAGCTGGTCTGGGGGAAGATGTTGCAACAAGTCTTGGAGTTAATTATAATAAAATAATTCTTTTGGGGACAGGTCTTGTTTCTATTGCAGTTGGAATTGTTACAGCTGTCATTGGAAACCTGCCTTTTTTAGGTTTGATTGTGCCTAATATTGTTTCAATGTACAGAGGAGATGATCTTAGAAGTAATTTGCCTTGGGTATGTGTATTGGGGATGGGAACAATCACTCTTTGTGATATTATTTCCCGAGCTATTATAATGCCTTTTGAAGTTCCTGTCTCTTTGATTCTTGGAACTGTGGGATCAGTTGTATTTATAATTATTTTATTGAAACAAAGGAGGCGCAAATGAACAAAATAGGTGAGATCAATACAAGCCTCCCCCGTGTCTGTCATGACAACAGATCAGCGAAAGCGTTCCGATCTAAGAAAGAAGAAAAAAGATATTGGATTTTACTCACAACCCTGGTTATTCTGGGCGTTCTTGCTTCGTATGGACTTTTGGTTTATAAAAATCCTGTTCCAATTGATTCTCCTTCCTTTATTCCGGTTGTTAAAAGAAGAATGTTTGCCCTTACGGCAATGGTTATTTCGGCTGTTTGTCAGAGTTTATCGACAGTTACCTTTCAATCCATTACCAGTAACAAGATTATAACCCCTTCTCTTTTGGGGTTTGAAGCACTTTACTCAGCAATTCATACAGGTACAATATTTTTCTTTGGTGCAAGTGCATTTATTAATTTTAGCGGTATTCAATCCTTTGTATTTCAAGTTGTTGTCATGGTTGTGATGTGTTTGATCCTTTATGGAGGTCTGCTTTCCGGAAAGTATGGTAATTTACAGCTTATGCTTTTAATCGGAGTTATTATGGGAAGCGGGCTGAGGTCGCTGTCTTCTTTTATGAGAAGGCTTCTGGAACCGTCAGAGTTTGATATATTACAGGCCAGATTGTTTGGTTCTGTCAATAATGCAGATTCTGAATACTTTCCTATTGCAATTCCAGTTGTAATAATTGCAGCATTGCTTCTTCTTGCTTATTCTAAACGGCTGAATGTGATATCACTTGGAAAGGATTCCTCCACTTCATTAGGTGTCAGGCATCAAGCCAGTGTCATTTACGGTCTTATATTGGTTTCTGTTTTGATGTCAATTTCAACGGCTTTGGTTGGACCACTTACTTTTTATGGTTTTTTAGTTGCAACCCTGAGTTATCAGGCAGCTCCAACCTATGACCACAGATATGTATTTCCAATGGCACTTGCAATTGGATTTTTAATCATAACAGGTGCATACTTTTGTATGTATCATGTATTTAATGCCCAAGGTGTGGTTTCAGTTATTATAGAGATGTTTGGCGGAATAACATTTTTAATTGTATTTTTAAAGAAAGGTGCTTTATGATAATTATTAATAATGCAAAAAAGGCATATGATAAGGTGGAAATAGGGCCTTTGAATATAGAAATCCCCAAAGCCGGTCTCACTTCTTTAATTGGCCCAAATGGAGCCGGAAAGTCCACAACGCTTTTGATGATCGGCAGGCTGTTGAATATGGAAGAAGGCCATATCAGGGTAGCAGATATGGATGTATCTGAATCAAAATCAGAGGATCTGGCAAAGGTTCTGACTATATTAAGGCAGGAAAATCATTTTGTGACAAAACTCACTGTCAGGCAGTTAGCTGGATTCGGACGTTTTCCTTATTCAAAGGGGAGATTAACAAAAGAGGATGAGGCTATTATATCAAAATATATTGATTTTTTAGAATTAACTGATTTGGAAAACCGATATTTGGATGAGCTTTCCGGAGGGCAGAGGCAAAGGGCATATGTGGCAATGGTCTTGTGCCAGGAGACAGAATATGTACTTTTAGACGAGCCGTTAAATAACCTTGATGTTGCCCGGTCTGTCCAGATGATGGAGCACTTAAAACATGCAGCCGATGAGTTTGGAAGAACAATTCTGGTCGTTATGCATGATATAAATTTTGCAGCTAAATATTCTGACAGGATATGTGCCATGAAAAACGGACAAATTGCCGCTTTCGGTACAGTAGATGAGATTATGAATTCAAATATGCTGACAGACATTTTTGAAACAAAAATAGAGATTATTGATGGCCCCTATGGGCCAATCGCAATTTATTAAATAGCTGCTTTTCAATAGTCATAGTTCTCTAACGTAATAGGCTGACTAAATATAGTTACAGATAAAAACTTCTAAGAGCCGGCAGTCTGTGGTATAATTAATCCTGATTTATATTGATTTAAAATAATGAAAAATTAAATTAAGGAGAAGATGTAGATATGGTAAGACATATTGTTGCGTGGAATCACAAAGACGGATTTTCAGAAGCTGAAAACAAGGAACATGCTGAAAAAATAAAGGCAGACTTAGAAGCACTGACCCAATGGATTGAAGGAATTATTGAGTTAAGGGTTCACATCAATACGATGCCTTCCGGTAACAGGGATGTTGTTCTTAACAGTCTTTTTCATAGTGAAGAAGCATTAGCTGGTTATCAGACTCACCCGGAACATAAAAAAGCGGCTTCATTTATTGGCGCAGTCATGCAGGACCGTATTTGTATTGATTATTTTGAATAGTCAAGTATGAATAACATCTCTAAAAACGAGAGTCAGGATTGTCAGAAAAACAAATCTAATAAATTTTTTGGCAATCTAAAAAAAAATTAGAAAAACATATGGTCAAAATGAAGAATGCCTGTTATAATTGCATGTAGAGTAACCATTTGGGGAGGTTACATCGCAAAAATATGAAAAAGGGGAATCCTATCATGAGCGGTTATAACGCGGTATTAGCAAGAAACACGGAGAACGCTCCAAAAAGTATTGGTCCATATTCACAAACTGTTGCTTTTTCTCACTACAATAATTTATCAGCTCAATTACCTATGGATCCGAAGTCCGGTGAATTGGTATCTGGCGGCGTAAAAGAGCAGGCTGAGCAGTGCTTTAAAAATATCAAAGCAATTGTAGAAAGTATCGGCCATGTTATGAGCGATATTGTCAGAATCACTGTATTCGTTAAAAATATCAAGGAAGTTGATGCTGTAGATGAAGTTTATAAAACATTCTTCCCAACTTATGTTCCTACACGGACAACCGTTGCAGTTGCAGCTTTACCCATGGATGCTTTGGTGCAGGTTGAAGCACTGGTTTCAAACGGAGAAGGTACCATTCCAAACGCACCGCAGTCAGGGGATCTTATAAAGCTTACAAATAACACAGCAAATGCCCCGATCAGTGCTCTTTCCACACAGACAGTATCTTTTTCTCATTACAATAACCTTTCAGCTCAGCTGCCTATCGATCCCAAAACCGGCAGATTGGTAGTTGGCGGCGTAAAAGAGCAGGCTGGACAGTGTTTAAAGAATATTAAGGCAATTTTAGAGAGCATTGATGTTCCTTTTGATGATATTGTGAAAATCAACATCTTCCTTAAGGATCTCTCTGATATTGATGCTGTAAACGAAGTTTATACCACCTTTTTTCCGGATTCAGCCATTGCCAGAGCAGTAGCTTATGTACCTGCACGGACAACTGTTGAAGCTGCAGCTTTACCTATGGATGCTCTGGTGCAGATTGAGGCAGTGGTATCCCATGGAGACGGTACTCCTCCTCAGGCGATTGAGGACAGACATGGACTTATCATCGAAGCAAACAATACAGAACATGCACCTAAGTCTGCACTGTCTACTCAGACTGTAGCATTTTCTCATTACAACCATCTTTCAGCTCAATTACCTCTGGATCCTAAATCTGGTAAAATGGCAGCTGGAGGTGTAAAAGAACAGGCTGAACAGTGCTTAAAAAATATTAAAGAAATATTAGAAAGCATTGGACATGGAATGGAAGATGTGGTTAAAGTGAATATGTTCCTTAAAAACATTTCTGATATTGATTCTGTCAACGAAGTTTATAAAACCTTCTTCCCAGATGGTGTTCCTGCAAGAAGAATTGTTGGAGTATCAGCTTTACCTGAAGATGCTTTAATCCAGATTGATGTGGTTGCTGGAAATGCTGAAGGAACGCCTCCAATTGTATAACAGTCATATTCTTATTTAACATGACAAATAAAGAAGCATTGAGATTTTAGCTGGTTACGGCAGAAATCTCAATGCTTTTCATAACCTCATCTATGTTGGGGTTCTTATGTAATTGAAAAACTTTCGGACTTAAAATTAGCATAATATCGACCGGTGGTTACTGTAAACTTCAAAACACAATAATCCGGATCTGTAACACCTTTGGCGTAATACTGAATATCACTTTCTTGCCAAATCATTTCTTTACTTATGCTGTCTTCCAATACTTCGACGGTACCTTTTAACATTACCCCTCGAAAAAATCTTTTATCGCAAAAATATATACATGCCTTTGGATTAGAGCGATACTGGGATACCCGCATGGAAGAAGTATTGGTCGTAAAGTAAAAAGTTTGTATACCTTCTCTTTTTCTAGGGGGAAGCATGGCTTTTGTATTTGGAAAACCATCTTCATCCACTGAACTAATAAAAGAAACACTCTGCTTATCAATTAAATTTCCTATTGTTTTTTCCGCATCTCTTAACATTCTTTTACCTCCTGATCCAAGCATAACATGATGCAGTAACAAAGTAAATTACCCACTTTTTTGGGGGCTGCTTTTAATCAATAAAACCTTGTTCTTTGAGAACTCCATAATCCAGCAGCTCTTTTAGCTGCTCCAACAACATTTTCTGATTAATCCCCTTTATATCACGCTCAATAAGCAAAATATGTAATTTCGATTACTGTATGATTTCACCATATATGCCTATAGACTGTCTGTCTCCTCTGAACATCACCATTTGGGATTTTTGCTTAAAGTTGTGGTATTCAAGAAGAAAGAAAAACATCATTCTTGAAAACACATTCAGATTATGATATTATAATGTGATTAGCCTTAACTAACCCTATTGGAATAGGGGGCTCATGAAGTAAAATATATGACAAGGCCGTTGAGAAGAGCGAATGTCTTACACATTGCAGAAAGGGGCTCAATATGAAAGTCGATATTAACAGACTGGCGGAGCATTTTGCACACACTTCTTTTAGGATAGAGGAGGTATATTTATGTGTACGAAATCCAGGAGATGCAGGCTGGCAGATAACCAGTCCTTTTCCCGGCTTTATTTTCCCCCTTGTGGGCAATGCACAGTTTCAGTTTGAAAACACATTATATTCAGCAAAGCCAGGAAACGTCATCCATGGCGGCGCAAACATGAGTCTTGATAAGTGTGTAACAGGGAAATCCAAATGGGAGCACCTTTTGGTTCTATATAAAATATTAGAACCGGAACCGGAGGGTTTCACACTTTCAAATGCTCATTTTGAACTTTCCACAGGAGAAAACCTGCGTATGACCCAACTGCTCCAACGGCTGTATCAGGTATCCAATTGTCCCGGCGGAATTGTATCTTTTCATATCGAAACACTTTTCCGTGATATTTTAGATGAAATGTTTATGTGTGTGGGCAATAAGACCAGCGGCGGTGCACAAAGCTTGTTTGAGCAAGCCACTGCATATATTCATGAATATTACATGGAGCCTATTACTCTTACAAAACTTGCTGAACAAAACGGAGTAAGCCAGAACCGGCTTGTTTATGTGTTCCGCAAATATTCCGGTATGGGACCGGGAGATTATATTCTTCAATATCGTCTCAACCGGTCCAGGGAACTTTTGCTTGCAAGCAAGGCACCGTTATGGGAATTGGTTCAGGCCGTGGGATTTAGTGACCCGTTTCATTTCAGCAAGGTGTTTAAAAAACATTTTGGAATCCCCCCAAGTGAGTTTCGGAAAAAAAACCGGAATAATACATGCTTATTTCATGATTAATACATTCCCATATGAATATGGTTTTGCTATACTAACCCAAGTGGGGTTAGCTAGATCTAACCATTGCCATGTTGGAGGAATGTGAAATGAAAAGATTTATGGGCTTGATTTCATCAACTGTAATAATAGCGGGACTGCTTATAGGCTGCTCCGGCACTCCTGCAGAAAGCGGCGGGACAGAGAAGGAATCCATTAGTACCAAAATATATGCTGACAAAGCAGGACGGCAGGTTGAAATTCCGATAAATCCAAAGAGGATTGTTACAATCAGCAGTACACCTGAAGCGGTTGCACTGGGCATCAAGCCGGTTGGTGCCGCAGATAATTGGTCCGGAAGTCTGGATGCTTCTCAAAAAGAAGGGATAGAATCCATTGGGGCGGTTAATGGCTTAAATTTGGAGAAGATTCTTGAACTGGAACCTGAGCTGATAATTGTCCCTGAACGGGTTACAGATGAAGACACCTGGGAATCCTTAAGCAAAATTGCCCCCACAGTAGTTGGCCCTTTCTTTGGAGATGCAATTGAAAATTTACGCATCACAGGTGATTTGTTGAGCCGGTCAGAGGAAGCAAAAGCCTGGATTGTACAATATGATTCAAAGGCTGCCGCAACCAAGGAAAAGCTATCCCATGTAATTGAAGAAGGAAAAACAGCTTTAGTCATTCAATTGGCATCAGGTGCAAAAAGTGGAGCCTATATATATCCAGCCAGCACATGGCCCATTGTTTATGATGTGTTATCACTTCAATTACCTGATGAGCCAGAACTGAAAGAGCAGACATCGGGTGCTGAATTATCTTTAGAAAAGCTGGCCGAGTACGATCCGGATTATATCTTTCTGACAAGCATCGGAGAAGAAGGACTGTCAGAGAGTATTTGGCAGTTTACGGATCATTCTCTTTGGCAGGTGCTTTCAGCTGTAAAAAACAATCGTGTTTATACCATGGGATCTCGTCTCTCTTCAGGGGATGCCCTGACCCTTGAATGGGCTCTGGATGACGTTGTGCGTGCGGTGGAAGAAGTAACAGAATAATCTGAAGTAAAAAGCCAGGCGCAGCCTGTTGGGATGATCTGCGCCTGGTTTTATATTGCTTAGTGACAGAGGGAGCCTGCACCGGGTACGAAGAGGATAATAATGGAAAGGAGAAATATATTCCAATGACAGAGGAAAAGGAAAGGAACGGTCATGGCCGGGCAGCCTGGATCATAATTATTGGAGGCTTGGCAACTCTGATTCTGCTTATGATATTTTCTATCACAATGGGAGCTGCGAAAATACCGCTTGCCACGGTTTGGGAAGCATTGTTTCACTTTAACAGGGAAAATGCCCGTCACCTTATGGTGATGGATTTACGTTTGCCCCGTGTGATCGCCAGCGCCCTTGTGGGATCGGCTTTTGCAGTGGCTGGAGCTATTATGCAGGGAACCACCCGCAATCCTATGGCTGATTCGGGGCTTTTAGGGCTGAATGCGGGGGCAGGCTTTGCTTTATCCATATGCTTTGCTTTTTTTCCGGGACTTGGATATATAAAAATTATCCTTCTATCATTTCTTGGAGCAGCATTGGCGGCAGGAATGGTAAACGGTGTTGCAGGGCTTCGGCGGAGCGGCACTTCACCCATGCGCCTGGTGCTGGCCGGTGCGGCAGTCAGTGCACTGTTAGGTGCTCTTAGCCAGGGCATTGCCCTGTACTTTGACGTTGCCCAGAATATCATGTTCTGGACGGCAGGCAGCGTGGCAGGGTCCGACTGGGGGCAGGTTAAAATTATGGCACCCTGGATTCTTCTGGCTTTGCTGGGAGCAGTTGTTTTATCCAGGTCAATCTCTCTTCTCAGCCTGGGGGAAGATGTGGCAAGAGGGCTGGGGCTGAATACCTTTATGGTAAACGTTCTTTGCTTTCTTGTTGTATTAATACTGGCCGGAGCATCTGTGTCAGTGGTGGGATCGGTTGGCTTTGTAGGACTTATTATCCCTCATCTGGCCAGATATTTTGTGGGAGTGGATTACCGCTGGATTATTCCTGCATCTGCAGTGCTGGGGGCGATTTTAATGGTTGCCGCAGATTTAGGCGCCAGGCTGTTTAACCCGCCTTTTGAAACGCCTGTCGGCGTATTGACGGCCTTAGTTGGTGTGCCGTTTTTCCTGTACTTATCCCGTAAGCAAAGGAGGGAACTGTAATGACCGGCCAGCAAAAGAAAAATGAGGCATGCAGGCGTAAACTTGCAAGACGAAATACTGCTATTGTCACAGGTTTTGTAATGTTACTTATTATATCGTTTATCATCAGCATGAACACAGGATATACCAGGTTGTCTCCCCTGGATACACTGCGTACTTTGCTTGGTGGCGGAACAGATAGAGAAAGCCTGATTTTGTTTGAATTCCGCCTGCCACGAATTATTATTTCTATGCTGGTAGGAGCGGGACTTGCATTATCCGGCTGTATTATTCAGGGAATCTCTAAAAATCCGCTGGCCGACCCCGGATTACTGGGTATTAATGCGGGAGCCGGCTTAATGGTCATTCTGTATGTAATGTTTTTTGGGACGCAGTCCTTTCTGTCCGTTTTCACCTTGCCTTTTTTGGCATTTGCTGGTGCCGGTATGACGGCTGTACTGATATACACCCTGGCATTAAAGAAAGATGAGGGGATTGCCCCCATGGGTTTAATTCTCACCGGAGTTGCCATACAGGCCGGAATTTCGGCACTGACCACGTTATTGGTTGTTAAACTGGATGAAGACAAATTTAACTTTGTTGCAGCATGGCAGGCGGGGAGTATTTGGGGCAGTAACTGGCGTTTTGTGATGGTTTTACTGTTATGGCTTTTATTTCTTATTCCCTATGTGCTGTATAAGGCCCGTGTCCTGGACGTACTGAATATGGGGGATGATGTGGCATGCAGTCTGGGTGCCCAGGTAGAGGGTGAGAGGCGGAGGCTTTTGGCAGCGTCAGTAGCACTTGCGGCTTCCTGCGTGGCGGTAAGCGGCAGCATCAGCTTTGTGGGGCTGATTGCGCCCCATCTGGCGCGGCGGCTGGTTGGGCCCAGGCATGTTATACTATTGCCGGCCTGCGCGCTGACTGGTGCGGTTCTGGTGTCGGCGGCGGACACCGTTGCACGTGTGATTGTGCAGCCTGCTGAAATTCCTGCCGGAATCATGGTGGCTATTATCGGTGCGCCATACTTTTTGTACCTGCTGGCAAAGAGCAGATAGCAGTTTAGAAAGGATAACAATAATGAATAGTATTGCAACAGAGAATCTGTCAGTCGCCTATGACCAGAAGCTTATTGTAGATGGTCTGGATATGCAAATTCCCCAGGGGAAAATAACGTCTATAATCGGGCCCAATGGCTGTGGAAAATCTACGGTATTAAAAGCCGTGGGACGTATTTTAAAGCCAAGGGGAGGCATGGTATACCTAAATGGAAATGACATCCAAACCCTTCCGACCAAAGAAGTAGCCCAAAGAATGGCGGTTTTACCCCAGTCCCCCCAGTCTCCATCGGGATTGACGGTAGGAGAGCTGGTGGCTTATGGCCGTTTTCCCCATCAAAGAGGATTTGGAAAACTCATGCCCGGAGATAAGGAAATTATTCAGTGGGCGCTGGAGGTTACTAAGCTGACTGAACATGAAATGACAGCGGTGGACAATCTGTCGGGCGGACAGCGTCAGCGGGTATGGATTGCAATGGCTCTGGCCCAGCAGACTGACTTGATATTACTTGATGAGCCGACCACTTATCTTGATCTTGCCTACCAGCTTGAGGTTCTGGAACTTCTTTACCGGCTCAACAGGGAGCAGGGAACTACAATTGCTATGGTGCTGCACGATTTAAATCTTGCGGCCCGGTTTTCTGATTACATAATTGCCATTCGCTGCGGCCATATCATTAATCACGGAACGCCGGAGGAAGTTATGACCCCGGAGGTACTTAAAGAAACCTTTCAAATTGATGCAGTGATTATGAAGGAGCCGAAAACAGGCCGCCCCACCTGCATTTCCTATGACCTCATTTCAGAGATGCGAAATGAATGTGATAATTGCCAGGAGGTATGCTGATGAAGAAGATAGCTATTTATGGAAAAGGAGGCATCGGTAAATCCACTACCGTGTCTAACATATCGGCGGCAATGGCCGCAAAAGGACTTATTGTGATGCAGATTGGATGTGACCCTAAGGCAGATTCCACCCGTAATCTGACCGGAGGGAAAAACATCCCCACAGTACTGAACACCTTACGTGAAAACGGAGATGCGGAGCTGGAAGACTTGGTATTTAAAAGCACAGCAGGAGTGCTTTGTGTAGAATCCGGAGGACCTGTTCCGGGAGTGGGCTGCGCCGGACGGGGCATTATCACCGCCTTTGAAAAGCTGGAGGAACTGGATGCTTATGAGATATATAAACCTGATGTGGTACTTTATGATGTGCTTGGTGATGTAGTCTGCGGAGGCTTCTCTATGCCCATTCGGGGTGGATATGCAGATGAGGTATGCATAGTGACCTCCGGGGAAATGATGTCCCTCTACGCTGCTTCCAATATTGCTCATGCGGTTAAGAGTTTTGGAAAGCGGGGCTATGCCTGTCTGCGGGGATTGATATTAAATGCTAAAAATATTGAAAATGAAAATGAACTGGTGGATAAGGCTGCCGCTGAGATTGAAACTTCAGTGCTTTACCGGCTGCCGCGGCATCCCTTGGTGCAGCAGGCAGAGGCACAGGGAAAAACAGTAGTGGAGGCCTTTCCGGATTCTGATATGTCGGTTTATTACAAGGAACTGGCAGAGTTATTGCTGAGAGGAGATGAAAGACCATGAAGGAGCTGGAGCACCTGAAGAAGTTATCGGGAGTGAAGTCAGGAACCGGTATCAAATTCCTGTCTCCTGCCGTTTCTCCCGGATGTCACTGCCCTATGCGTATGGCGGCATTGACGGCAAAAAACATTGAGGGACTGTCTTCCCTGCTTGTGGGAATGCCGGAATGTACCACTCATGTACGGCTTTTTAATCCAAAACCTGATGGAAACCATGGGGAGATGCACTGGCTGTACGTCCTGGATGCCAATGAAGTAGTATTTGGCTGCCGGGACGGACTGATGGATGCATTGAAAGTTATGGACAGGGAGGGAGCCAAGGCTATTTTACTGATTGCCACCTGCGTTCCTGAACTGACAGGAGAGGACATGGAAGCCATCATTCATGAGGTACAGCCGGAATTGTCTGCATCTGTCTCCCATGTGATGCTGGGGCAGTTTAAGAATTTCAGCTATCCTCCCGGCTATTGGAAGACCATGGAGGCTTTGGTTGCTCTCATGAACGGGCAGCAAACAAATCCTCTGCAGGTCAACGTGCTGGGACGCAGTCCAAAGGAAGATCATATTCCTATGCCGTCCCTGCTTTCCGAACTTGAATCCAAGGGGCTGACACTCCGTTATCTGGCACCAGGCACGTCGCTGGAGGAAATTCAAAAAGCACCGGATGCCGCCCTGAATCTTGTGGTTTCACCATATGCCCAGCCTATGTCTGTTCGTATGGAGCAGGAATTCGGTGTTCCGTATATCTCCCTTCACACTGCCTTTTCAGTGAAAGACATCGACCAGGCTTATGAGGAGATTGCAGAGAGATTTGGTTTTACATGGAACGGAGAGTTTGCAAAAGAGCGTGAAAAAGCTATTGCACTGGAGCAGCAGGCAGCAGAGACGCTGCGGGGGATAAAGTATGTATGTGCTTCCGGTGTGAGCCTGCCTCTTGTGCTGGCAGCGTATCTGGACGGATTTGGCATGGAACCGCTGCTTATACATATGGAAGAATTTTATCCAGAAGACAAAAAACACTCCAAAGCCTTAATTGCTATGGGACAGAATCCTCCTGTTTGCCGGATGGTAAATGAGGAATCAGATGTTTTAGTACTTCAAAAACTTGCTCCGGATATCTGCTTTGGCAATTTGCCCCCAGGGGAAAAAACAATTCCCCGGGTGGAAGATATGATGCACCTTTATGGAATTATCGGGTATAGCCTTACGGAGAAACTGCTTTTACAAACATTTCAAGTAACAGATAAAACCGGAATAACCGGGAAAGGGGAAAACAAATATGGGACTGCATCGATTTAAGCCCTTGCCATCAGGCCGTATGGGAATTCTTTGGACACTTTCGTCTGTCCGTGAGGCAGCAATTGTAGAATTCGGATGTATGGGACATATGATGTACAGCGGAATAAGCCTGAAAAACATTGGAGTGAGAAATGGGGCAAAACGCTATTCTACCCATATTGATGAAACGGATATCGCCCTTGGCGGAACCCATAAGCTGGCTGCTGCAATTGCCCATGTCATTAGGCACGACAACCCAAAAGTAATATTTTTATTGCCCTCTTCCATTCCTGAGATGATTGGAATAGACCTTTTTTCCGAAGCCCAAGCATTACAAAAGGAGTACCCTGAGACCCTCTTGCTTCCATTTGGGAACGGTGGTTTTAAAGTGAAGCAGCACCAGGGGGTGGAAGAGGCGCTTTTACGGCTGATACAGGTATTGCCCAGGGATACGGACAAAACGGAGCAGCCTACATTTAACATCATCGGCTCCTGTGCCGATCTGTTCCGGTTTCAGGCCGATGCTGCTGAAATTCTCCGTATCATGAAGGGGGCATTTGGCATGAGTCCGGTGTGTGTGCTCACCTCTGATACTTCTGTAACAGAAATTGAGAATATGGGTGGCGCCCATCTTAATCTTGTTATCCGGAGAGAAGGAGAACGTGCAGCAAAGCAGCTTCAAAACCGGTTTGGTACACCGTTCCTCCAGGCCAGGCCCTATGGTATCCAGGGAACCCTTGGCTGGATTAATGAAATTGCACAAGTTCTGGGCATATGTCCCAATAAGGAGTTTGTGGAAGCGGAACGTGCAGAGTGCGAAAGCCTTTACCGGGATATTCTTCCCACGCTCCGGCATGTGATTTCGGATCATTCTGATGAAATCCGGCTTTGCATCGGAGCCCATGCCGATGTGGTGCGGGGCGTTCTTGATTTTGGATGCGGCGAGCTTTCCCTTCCCCCGGGTATATGCTGGTGTGACAGCCCTGATATGAGCAGTGATGAAATCCCTTATTATTCTGAGGACTTCTGGACCCATGCTATAAAGGCTCAGAAAAAAGGATTAATTATGGCAAGCGGTGAAGCCCTGGAGTGGGCAAAACGCAACCGTGCGCTGCAAATTTCAAATCCCGATACCCAGCAGCGGCTCAACCCCTATATTCCCCCCTTTACAGGATTCAGGGGCGCAATTCATCTGATTGACCTATGGCTCAATGCTATACGGAAGCAGGAGAGCGAAGAGTAATCACAGATAGAACAAAACGCCTTGTATTAACTTCCCTGCTTTGTTATAATATCAAAATATAATTGCTTTGCATTCCATTTGCAAAGGAGATAAAAAGAAGGACTTACAAGGCTAATATGAAAAAAAAAGAACATTTTCCTAAAAAAATGAACCCGCTGCTTGTTTCCCTGGCAACCTCTATCACCTTTTTTTCCGTCTGTCTCTCTTTTATTCTGATGCTGCACAATAATATCAGGCAGAGAGCAGTTCTGGAAACAACCGACCGGTATATGGTATTTGAAAGCAGGGTCCAGCGGCTGATTTATTCTAATGTCACATTACTTCAAGGCTACGAGGCTTATATCAAACTTCAGCCTGATTTACTGGCAGAATTTTCCTACCGTTATATGAACGAGCTTCTTTCCGCAAATTCACACTATATACGCAATGTGGGCGTTCTCAGGGATACAACTATTGTATGGAATTATCCCCAGAAGGCCAATTCTGAGGTGGTTGGGGTTGATTTATCCAGAGTGGAAGAGATGCAGGATCTTGTTCTGAAAGTGAAACATGAGCTGAAACCTGTTTTGCAGGGGCCGGTGGATCTGGTGCAGGGTGGGAGTGGCTTCATCGTCAGACTTCCCATTGTTATGGAAGATAAGGAATACTGGGGACAGATTGCAATTGTGCTGGAGCCTGATAAAATACTTGAGGAAATTCAGTCCTATGCTGTAAGTTCGAAGCTGGATATTGCAATTTTCAATCAGGAAAACAGAATCACCCCATTTTTCGGTGAGATTAATTCTGATGTAAATTCTAAGCTGGAATTTTCTGTTGACCCGGAATTTATCAACTGGCACATTATAGTCGGTTCATCAAATGGCTGGGAGCGAAATATGCCTTTATTTGCGCTGTTGCTTCTTTTTTCTGTCTGCCTCTCTGTTTCCACAGGTCTTTTGGTATATAAATATATAAAATCCAATAATAAAATCATCACCATGTCCATTTATGATTCCTTAACAGATCTGTTTAACCGGCACTTTCTAAACAGTTATCAAGCCAATGTCTTTGCAGCAGCAAAACGAAAAGAATGCAAATTGGGAATCTTACTCCTTGACCTGGATTATTTTAAAAAAATAAATGATACTTACGGACACGATGTAGGAGACATGGTACTTGTTGAAACAGCCCGCATTTTAAAAGCCAGTGCCGGGACAGATCAGGTGGCCTTCCGTCTGGGCGGTGATGAGTTTTTATTGATACTGCCGGAAATTGAGAATATAAAAAGTATTTTGGAAGCCAAAAGACAGCTTCAAAACCGTTTTGAAGAGGAGTTTTTTATTTCCGGTTATCCCATTAAGGTATCACCCAGTATTGGTTATGCCACATATCCGGAAGACGGAGATGATCTTGATACTCTTCTTCAAAGGGCGGATAAACTTATGTACCTGGAAAAATCAGAAAGGCAGTCTGGGATAAAAGAAAAAGAATAATTCACACCAGTCTGAAAACTGGTTCACAATTTGCCCGTATATAAAGAAACGGCAGAGGAATACACCCTCTGCCGTTTCTTTATATAGTTTTTATCAATCTATTACTTCAGAAGTTCAAGACGGCCAGGATCGCTTGCAAACGCTTCTTTGGCATTATCTTTTGTGACCACAAGCGGAGAAAGCTCATAAACGCCAACATCTTTCTTGCCGTTATTTACGTTGGTATCAGGAGCGGGCATACCTTTGCCTTCCTGAAGAGATTTGATTATTTCCACTGTTTTGCCTACAAGAACATCGGTTGGTTTCGCTACAGTTGAGTACTGTTTTCCGGACCAGATCCACTCAACAGATTCGTTCTCGGCATCAAGGCCTGAAACAACAGGAATCTTCTGACCGGCCTGTTCAGACGCGGTGATGATAGCACGGGCAATTCCGTCGTTAGGGGACAGAACGCCGTGAATTTCCTTATCTGCGTAGAAGCCGGAGAGCAGGGAATCCATACGTGCCTGAGCCTTGGAGTTATCCCAGTCAAGAGTTGCACACTGAGTGAAGTCTGTCTGGCCTGATACAACTACAAGTGTTCCGTCGTCAATCTTTGGCTGAAGGACTGACATAGCACCTTTGAAGAAGTTAGGAGCATTGGGATCAGCAGGGCCGCCGCCGAATAATTCGATATTGTAAGGGCCTTCTCCTTTTTCTTTTGCCAATCCGTCAAGAAGCGCCTGTCCCTGCAATTCACCGGTCTTGATGCTTCCGAACTGTACCACACCTTCAACGCCGGTTGTGTTTTCAAGAAGACGGTCATATCCGATAACCGTAATTCCGGCAGCAGCGGCTTCTTCCAGAACGGATCCGAGCTGTGAACCGTCAACAGGACCAACAACAATAACCTTGGCTCCATTTTGGATCATGGACTCGATCTGCTGCTGTTGCTGAGGAACTTTGTTGTCAGCGGCCTGAACGATTGCCTTAAAGCCTGCGGCTTCCAGCTGGGACTTAAACATTTCGTCAGCTTCTTTCCAGTTCTGGGTACCCAGCCATGGCAGGGAAACACCTATTGTTGCGCCGGCCTCAAAGCCCTTTGCAGCTTCTGCAGCTGTTGTTTCCTCGGCTTTTTTCTCCTCAGCCTTTGTCTCCTTTGCCGCCGCTGCTGTTGTGGTCTCCGGTGCAGCCTGGCGTCCGCCGCCGCATCCTGTCATCGCTGCTGTCGCAACTAATGTTGCCGCCATAAGCAGAGATAATCGTTTCTTCATTTTCATAAATTAACCTCCTTTTTTAAGTCATTCGACTATATAAGGCCCAGCCCTGCAGTTTATTGGGAATCACTGCCGGTTGGCTTACCTTCTTTGGGTTTGTTTTCCTTTTCAGGAAATAAGGTTCCTATGATGGAACGGCGGCCATGAGCTTTGTTATAAACATCGAAAGCAACAGCGGCCAATAATACAAAACCTTTAATGACCTGGGTGCGGTCAGCTCCAACCCCCATAAGCATAAGCCCTGAGTTGAGAACAGCCATTACCATACCGCCCACCATGGTGTTGAGAACCGTGCCGATACCTCCTGAGACAGCTGCTCCGCCGATAAACACCGATGCAATGGCATCCAGCTCCCAACCGGTGCCGTCAGAAGGACCGGCTGCAGTGGAACGTCCCACGAACATGATTCCTGCCAAGGCTGCAAGAAAGGACATGTTAAGCATAGTTAGAAAATAAGTTCTTTTCACATTTACGCCGGAGAGAGCGGCAGCGCTCTTGTTGCCTCCAACTGCGTAGATATGGCGCCCGAACTGAGTACGCTGGGTAATGGTGTGGTATATGATGACCAAAATCACAAGAATCAGGCCTGGAACAGGAAACGATGTTCCGGGACGTCCGGTGCCGAACAGCCAGGTAAAGTATCCAATAATAGCTCCGCCCAGGGCAATTCTTACTGCAACCGGCCAAAGCGGCTCTTTTGTTCCGGTGAGATTGGCGGACCGGGTATGCCGCCGAAGCTGTATGCATACGAGAGCAGCAATTGCGACGATTCCCAGAAGCAGTGTGGAATTGTTCATGCCTGTAAATGCAGGACCCCATTCCGGTAAGTATCCGGCACCGAACCACTTAAGTTCAGTTGGTGCGGGCACAGAGATGGATTTTGATATCCAGATGACTCCTCCCCGGAAAATCATCATGCCGCCCAGGGTGGTAATGAAGCCGGGTATGCCAAGCCTGGAGAGCCAGAATCCCTGCCATGCTCCGGCTGCAATGCCGATTGCAAGGCTGACAAGGACTGCGAGCCACCACGGAAAATTAAGATCCCGGGCAACTAAAGCCATGACCATTCCGGAAAATCCTGCTACAGAACCAACAGATAAATCAATTTGTCCGATGACAATAACCATCAGCATTCCAATAGCCAGTACCAATACATAGGCGTTGCCGGACAACAGGTTCTGGAAGTTAGAGGAAGTAACCATTCTTCCCCCTGAAGTAATATTGAAGATAATGATAAGCGCCGCCAGGGCGATTACCATGGTATACTGGCGAAGTTCACCGCCTAATACTTGCTTAATATATTTCATGATACATTTCCGTCCTTTCCTGATTCAGATTCTGACGCAGAGGTATCTGTCATCATTCTCATAAGCCTTACCTGATCAGCCTCACTGCGTTTCACCTCTCCTGTTATGCTCCCCTCGAAAATGGTGTAGATCCTGTCCGCCATACCAAGCAATTCCGGCAGTTCGGAAGAAATCATTACCACCGCTTTTCCCTGATCCGCCAGCTCATGAATCAGACGGTAAATCTCATATTTGGCACCCACATCAATTCCGCGGGTGGGTTCGTCAAGAATCAGCAGGTCCGGCTCCGTAAACATCCACTTGCCCAGAACGACCTTTTGCTGGTTTCCGCCGGACAGGGTATTCACTCCGATGCCGACGCTGGGAGCCTTGATTTTTAAGGACTGGCGGTATTTTTCGGCGGCCTGGAACTCTTTATCCGGATCCAGCAGTCCTCCCCGCTTAATTGCCTTTAAGTTTGCCGATACAATGGTCATACGTATGGAATCGATCAGATTAAGCCCCAGGGTCTTCCTGTCTTCCGGTACATAGGCAATCCCCTGCTTGATGGCGGAGGCAACGGAGGTGATGCGGACCTGCCTGCCTCTGATTTTAATGGTTCCCCCCAGGTAGGTGCCATAGTTGCGTCCGAAGATGGACCGCATAAGCTCTGTTCTTCCAGCACCCATAAGACCTGCAAATCCCACGATCTCACCGGCTTTTACATAGAAGCTGGAGTCCTTGCATACCAGCCGTCCCGGAATATGGGGGTCTTCAACACGCCAGCCGGATACTTCAAAAATAACCTCACCCGGACTGGACTGGTGTTCAGGATAGCGGTTTTCGATGGAACGGCCTACCATGGAGCGGATAATACGGTTTTCGTCCACCCGCCCGGCTTCCACGGCATAGGTGTCCACAGTGCGTCCGTCACGAATCACGGTGACGGCATCAGATACTGCCGCAATCTCGTTGAGCTTATGGGAAATCATGATGCATGTGATATCCCGCTTTTTTAAGTCCCGCATCAGATCCAGCAGATTTGCGGAGTCAGCCTCGTTAAGAGCAGAAGTGGGTTCATCGAGAATCAGCAGCCTGACGTTTTTGGACAATGCCTTGGCGATTTCAACCAACTGCTGCTGGCCCACACCCAGTTGTTTGATCAGGGTATCGGGATTGACCGTCAGGCCCACCCGTGCAAGCAAATCCACAGTGCGGTGACGTGCGGTATCCCAGTCGATGAGGCCGTGCTTCACCACCTCGTTCCCCATAAAGATATTTTCCGTAATGGAAAGCTCCGGAATCATGGTCAGTTCCTGGTGAATGATTACAATGCCGGCATTTTCCGATTCCTTGATGTTTTTAAATGCCATTTCACTGTCCGCGTAAATAATATGGCCTTCATAGGTGCCGTGAGGGTAAACGCCGGACAAAACTTTCATCAAGGTTGACTTTCCGGCTCCATTTTCGCCGCAGATTGCATGAATGTCGCCCTGGTGCACCTCCAGGGTCACATCATCCAGTGCGCGCACTCCCGGAAAAACCTTGGTAATGCCTTGCATCTGAAGGATTAAAGGATGTTCCATAACTTACCTCCCTGTATGCCTGCTTTTGGCAGGCAGAAATTGTGCTGCGTGTATCCCTTTTTATTCCCTTACCGCTAAGAATGCACTGGGCATTTGCAGAACCTTATCCGTTGCTATGGCGGCTGCCCCATACAGAGTGGGATCGGCCTTTAAACCGGATATTTTAATCTGCACCCTGGCGCTCAGTTCAGAAATAACCCGCTGTTTTACCACCTCCAGAATGGTGGGAAGCAGAAGATCTCCTCCCTGTGCCACAATATCCCCAATGACAATGATATCGGGGTTATAAGAATTGATCAGGGTAACACATCCGTATCCGATGTATTCCGCTACCTCCCTCACCACCTCCTGAGCCTTGATATTGCCGCTGCGGGCTGCCTTAAATATATCATTGCAGGCATCAACACGTTGGTGATGGCTCCTGGAAAGGCATTCCGGCACACGCTGCTGTGCCATCTTCACCATGGAGGGAGCCGAGCAATACATCTCCAGACAGCCATAGTTGCCGCATTCGCAGCGGGTACCTTTGACATCTACACTGATATGTCCGATTTCACTGGCAGCACCCTGTACACCCAGCAGCAGGTTGCCCCGCTCGATAATGCCGGATCCTACGCCTTCCCCCACCAGAAAATAAGCCAGTGTGTGAAGGGGACGGCCATGGTCTCCAAACCACCATTCTGCAAGAGCTCCGGCGTTTGCATCATGTACGAAGAAAAAGGGTTTGTTAAACTCGTATTTGAATTCCTCGATAAAATTAATGTTGTGCCAGGTAGGCATCTGAGTTACTACCGCAATGCGCCCTTCATCCTGCAGAAAAGGACCGGGTAAGGCGAGGCCGATAGCCACTACATTTTTATATTCTTCCAGAGTATCGTGTATCTGCTTTTTCATGGCAGAAAGCACGGATCTCTGGTCCTGCTCAATAGAGTATTCTATTTCTGTATGAGTGTATATTTTACCTGAAATATCAAATACACCCACTGCAAACATATGTCTTGAAAACTTTACGCCTATAATCTGATGTTTGTCGGCGTTCAGCTTCAGCCCGATGGAACGGCGGTTGCCGCTGCCTTTCATGCTTCCTACTTCACACACGATTCCCATTTCCATCAGAGCAGCCACTATTTTTGTAATGGAAGCTTGGGTAAGGCCCGTTTGCTTGGCGATATCCGCCCGGGAGCACACCTCTCGCTGTTGTAATATCTTTACAACGGCGGAGCGGTTCATCTCTGTCAAGTCGCTGTTATTACTGCCTATTGTGTCTCGCATGTTTGTTAACCGCCTTCTTCCTTTGCTTTAAAAACAAGCATTCCTGCGTTAATTCATTAACTCTGTTTACATATTAAACCATAAGGACATAATAGTCAATTATTTATGAAAAATTAAAATAAAATTGTATAATATAACAAAGATACATATTGAAAATTGGTTAATATGCTATATTTATCGCGCGATATCAACGCTTAACACAGCAAATGGGTCAATTGGGTGCTGGAAATTTAATAAATGGGTATTCTGCCTGCCCTGTTGTATCATCATTATAATTACAGAGATCATCATATTATTTATCTATAAAAAAATGACACCAGAACCGAGTCTGGTGTCACAGTATGAAATTTATAAGTGTGATTCATGTTTTAATAGGGATAGGCATATCCCTCTACCTCGTCTGCCGGAATAATATTTGTGGCCTGAATCTGAGGATCATTATATTTTTGTCCTTCATATTCGTATTCTTCAATAAATATAGTTCCTTCAACTGTCACCCATGAGTCATTTTGCAGCTCAGAAGCTTTGTCATATTTACAGATCAGACCAGAGGGTGCTAAATCTGCAACACAGCAGGACATGACCAGGCGGGCAGGTACAAACTCATTTTCGTTAAGGAGTTCAGGATCTTTAAAGACATATCCTGTCATCACAATGGTATACCCTTCGTATTTCTTCATATTCATATATATTTCAGAAAGCCACATGCCAAAAGAATCATCGGAAACGGTAATTTTCTTATTTGTAGTATCTAAGCCGGGGAGATAGGTTAAGGAGTTCTGTTCCGTCACATCAGCCTGAGTATCCGGGATGGTGCTGTCTATAGAATCTGCCGGATCAAGGACATTTTCAGTATATTCTTCAGTTGGACTGTCTGCCCCGTCATTCTTACCGGAAAGAGTAGTCCCCCCTATATAATTACCGGAAAAATCCGAAGTATTTAAAGTGCTGTGGGGAAGCAAAAGCAGCAAAACAGGAATTGCAAGTACAAAGCAATGGGAGGACCGGACAATATGCTGAGGGCGGAACAGCCTGAAAAGGCTGACGCAAACCCAGGTCAGCATAACGATTGCCGTAAAGAAAAGATAAGGCTTCATTCTCGGCGTTACATAGGATAGATATTTTCCGCTGTACACCAGATACAGCATGATTCCTCCGAAAAAGCAATAACAAAGAAGCTCCAGAAAAATCTGAGGATTAAACGCTTTCGCCCGCATGTTACACCCCTCCTAAACCAGAAAATAAAAAGACTACAGCAAAGCACACAATAAATGCCGTAAACAATAACTTTACAATAAAACCTTTGGAAAACCCGGAAGAAAGCATCATCACATTTTTAATATCCATCATCGGGCCAAATACAAGGAAGCCCATAATGGCCCCCATGGGAAACTGATTGGCAAAACTGCGCGCAATAACAGCATCAGAAGAAGAGCAAAGGGAAAGCACAAATGCCATGGTCATCATAATGATAATGGAGACTGCCAGCCCAGCCCCCTTTTGGGCGGTGGTAAATATTCCGGTTCCTGCCACCTGGGAAATAGAGGCTATAAAAGTACCGATTACAAGATACTTCCCGACACTGAAAAATTCTGCTTGGGAATGACGGATAAACAGGCCGGCTTTTCCGGATAAAGTGGTAATGGACTCCGCATCCTCATAACAGCCGCAGCTGCACATCAGCCGGTCCAGTGTTCCTCCGGATAAAGGGCTGCTCTTTGGCGGCCAGGCAGCAAAAAACAGTCCGATAATAAGGGAGGCTATAATTCCAAAGAAAACCCGCCCGATCACAATGGACATGTTGCCGCTAAAGGCATAATAGGTGGATAAAATAACCACAGGATTGATTACAGGCGTAGCAGCCATAAAAGTAATTGCTGCAGGCAGAGGAATTCCTTTTTTCACCAGGCTTCTGAAAACCGGGATAGAAGCACAGTCGCAGACCGGAAGGCAGAATCCTGCCAGGACCGCCACCGCCATACCTGCACCCAGAGATTTTGGGAATCTGCGCTCAATAAAGGTTTGAGGCACAAAAATCTGAATGGCAGATGATAACAGCACACCGATCAGCAGGAATGGAACCGCCTGCAATATAATCCCTAAAAATACATTGATAATCAAATTAACAGGAATCTGGTGTGTCTCGAAAACAGGCTGAGTGACAAAATAAAGAGCTGTCAGCAGGATCATGATCAGGAAAAAAAAGTTGACGGGCCGCTCCCGTTTTCTGAAAAGCGGCTGGTACAAGTCTTCATAATCGTCTATTTTATATGTTTCAATACCCGGATTGATTGCATTTAGCAGGCGGGTGACTCTCTTATAATCAGTCCGGGAAAAGACATTGCGGATTACGGCAAAGTCGCTTCCTGCAATCTGCTCAGGCAAGGCACCTCCGGTCCTGCCCAGCAGACCCTCCATGTTGGCGCCGTCTCCGATATGTATGACTTTTTGAAGCTTACATAAGTTTCGGAGAGGCTCCTGTAACAGAATGGCCTGCAGACTGGAAAAAGTGCTGACACCATTCCACTCAATCCAGATTTCATCAAAATCATATTCTTCCAGCAGTTCCGGAATTTGTTCCGCCACCTGCATAGGATTCTGATCCAAAGTCTTTTTTGAAAAAGACATGCTGTGACAGTTTTTGTATTGGCTTTGGAACTCTTCTTCTCCGCGTTCAAACTGTATAACAAGAATTTTAACATCCTTCCAGTCCTGCCTGTTAAGAAGAGTATTGAGAAATGTAGTTTTTCCGGCATCGAGGAATCCGGTTACGACATAAACTGGTATCTCCATCTCACAGCTCCCCGCCAAACAGTGTACAAAGCTCCTGTTTGTTTAAATCCCGGCCAATGATGCAGAGCATATCGCCCTTTGTGTGACACTCGGTTACCTTAATGTCTCCCGGCAGATACTGTAAATTTATATACCCGGCGGGGCCCCGGACGATGCCCTTTGCACGAAGAATTGTGCTTTTGGAGTTTTTCTCCATATTGGATACCCGAGCGATCAAATCCTCCGGGCTGAATACCTGATTAGTCCTGATGGTCACTGTATCAAACATATCTTCTGCCGCATGATTATGGCCGCAGGCACAATTATGGTCATGGTGGTGCCCAGTGTGGCTATGAGCGCCATGGCATCCGCAGGAACAACTGTCTGTATGTACGTGACGTGCCTGTAATATTTCATCTGCATGGAACTCATTCCAGGGCTTTGAGAAGATAGCAGCATGAGGATTTAAGTCTTTGATGATTTCCTCAGCAGCATTTATGTGATCCGGGAATTCATCTGTTCGGCTGAGCAGGACAGTATCAGCATTTTTTATCTGGTCCTCAAAAAACTCACCAAAGTTTTCAAGGTACATGTTACATCGCTTTACATCTGCGATTGTGATTTTTGCCTTAATTTTGGCCAGGGGCAGGATACGGGGGTCAGAACATGCCTTTATAATATCCGACAGTTTGCCAACACCGGAAGGCTCAATGATGACTTTATCAGGCTGAAAGCGAGTCAAAACCTCTTTAAGGGCTTTGATAAAATCACCTGAAAGGCTGCAGCATATGCAGCCGGAATTCATTTCCCGCACTTCAATACCGCTTGATTTCAAAAGGGCAGCATCCACACTGATATCACCGAAATCATTTTCAATGAGGACAATTTTCTCATTTTGAAATGATTCTTTCAAAAGTTTTTGAATCAGAGTGGTTTTTCCCGCTCCGAGAAAGCCTGATATTACGAATATTTCTGTTGACATGCAATTCCTCCTTAAAATAAATACTGACTAGGCCGGTAAGTATCACATGGGTCTGCAATCCTTACAGAACCCCAATACCTCCAGATTATGTCCAGTGACACAAAAACCCTCATCTTCAAAATTTGGAATGAATTTTTCCATAGGGCAGTTATCCATTGAAATGATTTTATGGCAGCTGGTACAGACAGCATAATGTTTATGCTTGAAACGGTTCCGTTCATACATAGCCATTTCATTATTCATCATATTAGTTTTAATCACCACGCCCTTTTCTTCAAAGGTGCCAAGAATCCGGTAGACAGTGGAGAGCCAGGTACCATCACCGTCCTTTTCCATTGAGGAGAATATATCCGCAGCGGTTAAAGGTTTTTCCGAATTTTCAAGTACAGAGAGTACACTTTCGCGTTGCCGCGTTCTCTTTATCCCTGGAGGCCAGGCGTTTTGTATCTCATTCACGATGTTCACCTCATTTGATTATTTGCAAGGGCCTTCCGGCCTCTTGCGTTTTCGTGTAAATTTTCTGAATCTAGTAGTTACTTATTTTGGGCCGTACAGATAACGGAGTGAAGCTTTTTGCCCAGCAAAACCAACACAAGGACGGCAACGGAAACAAGGGCTGTAAATCCGCCGGGGGCCACATTAAGATAATAGGAAATAAACAGCCCCAGCATGATGTCGGTCACACTGAAAATGATTGAGAATATCAAGGTCAGTTTAAAACCCTTTTCAAGCTGCAGCGCCGTGGCTACAGGAAGAGAAATCATAGAACTGAGCACCAGTACCCCTACGATTCTGATGGATACGGAAATGGCAGAAGCCACAAGGATTGAAAAAATATAGTTAATCAGCCGGACCCTTACTCCTGCTACCTTGGCAGCTTCCTCGTCGTATGCAATATAAATCATCTGATGGTACAGAAGAATCAGGGTCAGAACAGAAATCACACTGAGAACCAGAATCATGATCATATCCAGCCGTGTTACGGTCAGAATGCTTCCGAACATAAAGGAATCGGCGTTTGCATGAAGCTTACCCGAGCTTATGATAGTAATGGCTGTTCCCACGCTTAAGGAAAGTACAATAGAGAGAATCAAATCTGTGTGTTTTTTAAAATAGCTGCGGAGAAACTCGATCAATGCGCCGCATATGGATGTGAAAATAAATGCTCCCAGAATCGGATTCTGTCCGGTCAGCAGACCAATTGTAACGCCTGCCAGTGATGCATGGGATAATGTGTCCCCGATCATGGAATAACGGCGGAGTACCAGGAAAATTCCGATGCAGGGGCATAAAATCGAAATAAACACAGAAACAAAAATCGCATTCTGCATGAAACTGTAACTAAATATTGTCATCGTTCTCACTCCTGTTTTTCAAAAATTCATCTGCATACTTATGAGGGGAGCAGAGGTGTCCATGTCCCCCGGTCAAATGATAGATCAGGGTTGAGTTTGAAATGGCTGCATCCAGATTGTGTTCCACAGAAATAATGGTCATGCCTTTTTCTTTGTTTATTTTCTTTAAAAAACCATAGATTTCCTTCTGGCTGTTAATGTCCACACCGGTTGAAGGTTCATCCAGTACCAGCAGATCAGGTTTTCCCATAAGAGCTCTTGCAATCAGTATTTTCTGGCTTTGCCCTCCGGATAGGTTACCCATGAGAGCGCCTGAAAAATCAGACATTCCAACCTGGGCAAGCGCTTCCCGCACTATGTCCTTGTTTTTAATCTTTATCAATCTGCGGTATGAATCCAATACCTCGTATACTGTAATGGGAAAACCGGAATTTGAAAAATCATTTTTCTGCGGAACGTATCCAATCCGCTTTGCCTCTGTGGCAATGCTGCCTGAAGCCGGCTTTATGAATTTCAAAATCAAGCGCATCAGGGTACTTTTCCCGCTGCCGTTGTCACCAACTACAGAAACATACTCGCCATCCCCTATTTCCATATCCATCCCCTCCAGTACAAAGGGTGGTGAACCAGTATAAGAAAAAAAGATATTTTCTGCTTTGATCATAAGTAATGCCCTTTCTAAATGAGAATTATTAATCCTTTTATTGTTGCAAATGCGATTCATTTGCACTTGACAAATATATTCCGGATCGTTATCATATATTATAAATGCAAATAAGAACCATTTGCAAGTAAAATTTAGGAGGAATCTATTTATGTTAAAAAGAAAGGCGGCTATGCTGTTATGCCTGATTGCAGCAGTGAGCATTTCCGGCTGCGGTAATAAAGGGCAGGAGAGCAGTTCCACAACTGCAGCAAAAGAAAGCAGTACAGTGGAAAGCAGCGCAGAATCCACAGGAGCACCGGAAGAAAGCAGGATAAAGGTCAGCGTCACCTTTGATGCTATGAAAGAGTTTGTAGAGGCTGTTGGAAAGGACAAGGTTGAAATTTCAACCATTATTCCGGCAGGAACAGAGGCCCACGATTTTGAACCAAAGGCCCAGGATCTGGCAGGAATAAGCGCTGCTCAGGTTTTTGTTTACAATGGTCTTGGAATGGAGGGCTGGGTAGAGGAAGCAATTTCTGCTGCCAATAACACAGAACTGATTGTGGTGGAAGCGTCTAAAGGGGCCGACGTCATTGAGAGGGAAGATCATGAAGAAGACGGGGATCATGCAGAAGAGGCAGATCACGAAGAAGGCGAAGAAGACGAACACTCTCATGGAAAGTACGATCCTCATTTGTGGCTGAGCTTAAAAGGAGCACAGACCGAAGTGAATAATATTAAAGATGCGCTTGTTCAGGTGGATCCTTCCAACAAAGACTATTACGAGCAAAACAGCAATGATTATATATCCCAGCTGGAAAATCTCTATAAAGAATATGAGGATAAATTCCAGTCTGCAGAGAAAAATACTTTTGTAACAGGGCATGCCGCGTTTGCATATCTTTGCCGGGACTTTGGCCTGGAGCAAAACAGCGTAAGAGATGTTTTTGCTGACGGGGAACCTTCTGCCAAGCAATTAACCCAGTTGGTTGAATACTGCAGGGAAAACAGTGTAACCACTATTTTTGCAGAAGAAATGGTAAGTCCGGCTGTTTCCCAAACTCTTGCTACTGAAGTCGGCGCAGAGGTGGAGACTGTCTACACAATGGAAAGCGCCCAGGATAATATGACATATCTGGAGCGTATGGAAAGCAATTTGTTTAAAATCTATAACAGCCTGACTGGTAATTCATAAGCAGGTGGTAATGATAAGTATACATGTGTGTAATTAAAACCAGATTCTCCTAAGGCACGTTCTCAATAAATAAGTATTTGTACAGCAAACGGCATGGTCGATTATGATCATGCCGTTTGCTTTTTTTTGTTTCATGTCCGGCAGTTTAATCACACCGACATAGTTGCTGCATGTGAGCTGATTATCTGTCATTACCGGGCTTGTGGCGGCTGCCGGATTGCTTTTTATTATTTCGACTTTCTCCGTCTAATGCGCTCTCAGCCATAGTAGGGCCGCCGTTGGCTTTTTTTTTGCGAACGGGTTTTGGGTCAAGCTGTGAATCTTTTGCCATAATCATTCTCCTCGTATTATATTAATGGACTTATTATTTGCAGGCGTAAGAATATTATTCAGAAATATCAGGCAGAAACAGTTAATAAGTGGGGCGTGTATTATAGATAATTATAAGTTGGTTATTAGGGATTGACATAGAAAAAAAGAAGTGATAACATTGATGTATACAACTGAGTATACAATATAGTATACAATAAATTTGCAATAAACTGGAGGTAATTAAAGTGAATATGTGGAAAAACGAAGATGAGATGTTTCAATTGATGAAAGAAAAACTCTATACGCCTGTGGTGGGAGATATTTTAGATGAACTGGGCTATTATCATCAATTTCTTCCCCAGGAGATTCGTCCACTGACAAATGACATGAAGTTAGCGGGAAAAGCGTGTACAGTTTTGATGATTGATGTCTTTGGAAAGCAGGAGAAACCTTTTGGACGGCTGACGGAAGCGTTGGATCAGCTGGAGAAGAATGAGATTTATGTTGCGACTGGAGGAACCAAGCGCTGTGCATACTGGGGAGAATTACTGACAGCAACGGCTAAATCCAGAGGTGCAGTTGGTGCAGTAGTAAATGGCTGGCATAGAGATACCCCACAGGTACTAGAACAGAATTGGCCTGTTTTTTCCTGCGGCTGTTATGCCCAAGACTCCAGTGTACGAACAAAGGTTGTTGATTTTAGATGCCCCATTGAAATTGGCCAGGCCACGGTTCAAGATGGGGATGTTATCTTTGGTGATGTAGATGGTGTCATTGCAATTCCTAAAGAGGTGGCGGAAGAAGTGGTTATGCAAGCCCTAAAGAAAGCAGCTGGTGAAAAAATGGTTCGTAAGGCCGTAGAAAGCGGCATGAGTTCTACTGAGGCTTATGCGACATACGGGATTTTATAGAAAGGTTAATGCATGAATAATATGAAGGTGGCTTTTAAAATAGAAGCAGAGGACAATGTTGCAACTGCGCTGATGGAGATTGATACGGAGACAATTAAATTACGAGGTGTCAGTGAAGAAACATTGGCTGTATTAGAAAAAATTCCGGAAGGGCATAAGATTGCTACGAAAGATATCTCTGAGGGCGAGTTTATTCTTAAATACGCTGTCACCATCGGACGGGCAACGCGGGATATAAAAAAAGGGACATGGGTAAGCCTTCACTGTATGGAAAGTCTTTACGATGAACGTTCCTCACATTTGGATTCAGTGACAGGAAAGCCTAAGGATATCAGTTATGAATAGAGGTCTGATGATGAATTTGAAAAATGTAAATTGGTCTGCATTTCAAAGAAAGAATGGGAAGAAAGGGATTCGTAACAAAATCCTGGTTATTTATACGGTAGAATGCTCAAAATTCGTTGCTGAAGAGATAGTACGGAAAATGGATGATAGCGAAGTGGAAGTAATTGGTTTTGAAGGATGTACAGATAACGAGTACGCAATCCGCTTATTAATTTCTTTAATTCGCCATCCAAACGTAGGCGGTATTCTCGCTGTAGGCTTAGGATGTGAATATGTTCAACCAGAACGTTTAGCAAAGATTGCAGAGGAAGAAGGCAAAGAAGCAGCCTGGTTTTACATACAGGATTTGGGTGGCAGCGGAAAGAGTATCAGTCATGGACTGGAGATCCTTGGGGAGATAAAGGAAAAGATAAAGCTGGTGCCCAAAGTGCCGATGTCAATGGAAGACTTAGTAATAGGAGCAGAATGCGGAGGAAGTGATTATACAAGCGGACTAGCTGGAAATGTGGTAGTAGGGCACTTCTTTGATTGGCTGATTTCTAATAATGGGACAGCAATTTTTGAAGAGATTCTTGAAGCGATTGGACTGGATGATTTATTGGTCAGGCGAGCAGTGAATGAGGAGGTGGCTAAGGATATTAAATATACTTATGATAAGGCTCTTAAGTACTGTAAGCAGGTCCGTCAGTATTCAGTCAGTCCGGGAAACTTTGCAGGCGGACTTACTACTATAGAAGAAAAGAGCATGGGAGCAGTGGTAAAAAGCGGGTCCAAACCAATTCAAGGGGTTTTGAAGGTAGGACAGGGGGTGCCCAATAAAGGGCTATGGTTACTTGATTCAACGCCAGATCCATATTGGATGCAGTTTGGAATTTCAAATCCTAATGACAATGAGGGATTGATGGATTTGATTTCTTGCGGCAGCCACATTACATTTCTGGTAACAGGAAGAGGAAATGTGGTGGGCTCTGCCATTTCCCCAGTTATAAAGATTACCGGTAATAGCGGCACATATGAAAGAATGAATGAAGATATGGATTTTGACGCAGGAAAAGTACTTAGTGGTATTGCAACCCAGGAAGAGGTTAAGATGGAGTTGGCACAATTAGTCATTGATGTGGCATCCGGCAGCATGTCAAAAAGTGAAAAACTTGGTCATAAAGAATATTATATCCCGTACAAGTATCAGGATAAGAATGTCAGCCGGACATGTGATCATTACTAATTGCTGCAGGAAAACAGGAGGTAAAAATGGAGAAAAAAATTCAAATCCAAATGCTAAAGCAATTTTGCATAGAGCTGCTAAAGGCGGTTGACGTCCCGGTTGAAGATTCTAAAATTATTGCGGATGTTTTGATAGAAACTGAGCAGCGGGGAGTGCAGTCCCATGGTGTAAGCTGTCTGCTTCGGTATATAAGCCTAATACAGCAGGGTATTATGAGACCGGACGTTCAATGGGAGGTAATAAGAACATCAGGTGCTGTGGAAGTCTGGGATGGTCTGCATAGCAATGGCCAGGTGATTGGGCATTATGCAATGAAGAGATCAATGGAACAAGCTAAGAAATATGGAATCGGGTTAGTGGCAGTAAAGCACAGCAGTCATTTTGCCGCCGGTGCCTATTATGCTGAGATGGCACAGAAAGAGCGAATGGTTGGGGTAGTTACCTCAACGGGAGCTTCAACCATGGCACCTTGGGGAGGAACGGATAAGTTAATTGGCAACAATCCTTTATCCATCGCAATACCGGCTAATGAACAGGCTCCAATTGTTTTAGATATGGCACAAAGTAACGTGGCACTTGGAAGAATATTAAATCTTCGCAGCCAGGGAAAAACAACCGTACCTGAAGGGTGGGCATTTGATTGCAATGGTGAAGAAACGACAGATATTGACAGTGTTCACACAGTTCAGCCGGCAGGAGGATACAAAGGTTTTGGAATGTCACTTGTGATTGACTTATTATCCGGAACGTTATTTGGAGGAGCCACCGGTGAACGGGCTTTAGATGAGGCGGAAGGTCCAGCACAAGTATTTTGCACACTGAACATTAATGCGTTTTCTGAATATGAAGATTTCGTCAAAGGCGTAGATGAGCGGATTAAAGAATTGAAAGCTTCAAAATTAAAACCAGGATTTGAAAGCATAAGGATGCCTGGTGAACGAGCTTTTGAGAGCAGATTTAAGCAAGAAACAGAAGTTATGGTTATAGCTGAAGTTGTTGAGAAACTCAATCAATTAGCTCAGGAGCTTGGAGTGACTGATCAATTATAGGGATGCAGCATTTATTTAAATTACCAATTAAAAAGGAGAAATGAAGATGAGCAGTAATATGTTTTCACTTGCAGGAAAAACGGCGGTTATTACAGGAGGAACAACAGGATTAGGGCTATCAATTGCGGAGTGTATGATTGCCTCAGGAGCAAAAGTTGTGGTAGTCAGTATGGATTCCCAAGAGGTGTTTAATCAGAACCTTGGCTCTTATGGTGACAAGGCGGCATATTATCAGTTTAATATTACAGATACGGAAAAGACCCAAGAGTTAGCAGATAAAATTATTGAGGAGCAAGGAGATATTAGCATTTTAGTAAATAATGCCGGTAATCATTGCAAGAAACCCATTGAGGAAATGACCGTAGCAGATTTTGAAAGTGTGTTAAATGTACACTTGGTGGGTGCTTTTGCTATGACGAAGGCATTTGTTCCTCATATGAGAAAATTAGGGGAGGCCAGTATTATCTTTCAGGCGAGCATGACCAGCTTTATCGGACAGCCCTATGTGATGGGATATTCTACGGCAAAAGCCGGGTATCTGGGAATGGTAAGAACATTATCTTCTGAAATCAGCAATGATGGGGTGCGGGTAAATGCAATAGCTCCAGGCTGGATTGATACTCCCATGTTCAGAAAAGCAACCGATAACGATCCGGAGAGAAAAGCAAAAATTCTTGGACGTACACCAATGAATAAAGTGGGCGAGCCTGCAGATATCGGCTGGGCGGCCGTATATCTTTCATCACCAGCAGCTAAGTTTATAACAGGCGTGTGCTTACCAGTAGATGGCGGTGCTTTAATCGGATTCTAGGAGGCAAAAAGATGAAATATATAGAGATTGAAAAGCCGAAAGCAGTTAAAGTTAAGGAAATGGAAAAACCCGTCAGAAAAAAAGGAGAAGCGCTGTTAAAGCTGCTATATGGCGGTATATGCGGCAGTGACCTTAATACTTACCGGGGAACCCTGGCATATGCAAAATATCCGGTGATTCCTGGGCATGAATTCTCGGCAGTGATTGTTGACATAGATGACAATGATTTAGACTTAAATAAAGGAGATATCGTTACTGCAAATCCATACTTTAACTGTGGCACCTGTTACTCCTGCAGAAGAGGATTTGTGAATTGCTGTACGGGAAATGAAACCATGGGCGTACAGAGAGACGGTGGGTTTATGGAATATCTGACCATGCCGGCAGAGCGCCTTTATAAGAGTCAGGATCTGTCTGCAAGGCAGATGTCAATCATAGAACCCTTCTGTATCAGCTATCATGGTGTTAAAAGAGCAAAAGTTCAACCTGGTGAAACCGTGTTAGTAATAGGGGCTGGTACAATCGGTGTATTTGCTGCTATTTCGGCAAAGCTGGCGGGAGCAAAAGTTTTTATGTGTGATGTTGCAGAAGCAAAACTTCAGTATGCTGAGAACTTTGGAATTGATGGTATTATTATAAATGATAATAATGATACTTTTATAGAAAAAGCAATGGCAGCAACGGGAGGAAATGGATTTGATATTACGATTGAAGCAGTAGGCCTTCCTTCCACATTTCAAAACAGTGTGGATGCTGTTGCCTTTCATGGGAGAACCATTATTATAGGGGTAGGAAAGAAGAATGCCGACTTTAATTTTACCACCATCCAAAGGAAAGAGATGGATATTATGGGATCACGTAATGCCACTAAAGAGGACTTTGAAGAAGTCATTCAAATTATTAAAAGCGGAAAAGTCAGGAATTTGGATAAAATAGTGACTCATGAATTTTCATTTGATGATGCTGACAAAGCTTTTGCAGAATTAGATGCAAATGCAGCAAACATGTTAAAGGTTATTCTGAAATTTTAGTAAATTGGGTACCTGTGATAGTTTTTCAATGTATATAAGAGATTGAGTCCATTTTAAAGTGGACCTGTTGACAAAGTCCCTTAAAAAAGGATAAGGTACAGAAACTGCCTTTGCACCGGATATGGTGTAGCTTCAGGATATGCTCAAACCAGCGGCATATCAGGTTTTCTCCCTCAATACGCCGTTCCGATTGGATACCATGGAGTAGTTATTTATTTTGATTCTTTGCTCCCCATTCGCATAATCCCTCCAAAACAGGCAAGAGCGTTTCTGCCTTAGCTGTCAGACGATATTCAACTTTTGGAGGAATTTGAGGATACTCTTTTCGGTCTATCAAACCATCTGATTCCAGTTCTTTCAGTTGCGAACTTAAAATTTTAAATGTAATTGAGCCGATTTGTCTTTTTAGGTCATTAAAACGGATTGGCTGGTTTTCTGCTAAGAGGTATATGATAACCATTTTCCATTTACCGCCAATTAACGACAAGGTGTATCCAAAAGGTGTATCCTGAATGTTTTTCACTTGACCCTTATATTGAGCCATTCCCATAATTGACACTATCCTTTCTAATAGTACCTATCAATAAAGTGCGTACTATATTTTTATTCACAGTGTTGTTATACTAAATTTACTTTAAAGTAGAGGAGAGAAGAAATGGTTAATATTAAAACGTATAATCATAATCTTTGGGATCATGGTATTTCCCAGGCTTACCGTGTGAATGACACGATTTATGTTTCTGGACAATTTTCTCATGATTCAGAGGGCACATTTATTGGCGAAGGTGATATTGAAACCCAAACTCGTCAGACATTTAAAAACCTTGACCATGTATTAGCTGAGTTTGGTGTTACGAAATCCAATCTCGCTTATGTGGAAATTTATCTGAACGATGCGGGAGAGCATTCGGATTCCGTCATCAGGCTATTTAAAGAATACTTGGGTCAGCATCGTCCGGCCGGAACTCTTGTAGGAGTGTCATATTTTGCTTTTCCGGCACAATTAATTGAAATAAGCGCTGTCGCATATACAGGCTAATGTATCGCTATCTGGCTGTCAGGTTGAGATTGCTCCTTATATGGATATCAAATTCCGAAACGGCAGAACATTACCGTTTCGGAGCTTTTTATATGGATTCCTTTTTCCACATCCTGTGAGCTGCGGTTTAATGGCACAGGAATCTTCCGGCTTCCTGCGTTTCTCAGCTTCATACCGATCCAGCGGTTCATTTAATATTATTCGGCTATCCGTATATAGTGGGTATGGTAACGCAGAAAGGATGGATATGTAATTCAGCACTGATTGAAGCTATGTTTACTACAGAATATATATAGAAGAACTCTTGGAATTCGTTAAATGCAGTTTCATGGCTGCGGCAGCTTTTTCTACATCTCTATTTTCCAAATGTTTTAGGATTGTGTCATGTTCGGTAATCGTTTCTTCTAACCGCTGTTCGATTTTAGTACCGGTCAGAACACGTATACGTCTGTCGTGTCCCTGGAGAATTTCGTAAGTCTGCAGCAAATAAGCATTTTTGCATTGTGAGATAATACACATATGAAATTGATTATCTATTGCATAATAAGCGGAGCGATCATCATTTTGAATAGCCTGTTTATAGCGTGCTGAAATTTCATGCATCTCTTCAAATTCATGTTCAGACAATTCCCCGCAATAGTTCTCTATAATATAGGGCTCTAGAAGCATACGCCCCTCAAAAACCATATTAACCTGTTCGGAGGTGACAGGTTTAACAATAAACCCCTTTTTCTGCATAATAGTAATTAACTGCTCGGCTTCCAGACGCACTAAGGCATCTCTGATGGGAGTACGGCTGATATTTAATTCTTCGCATAAGAATTCTTCGTTTAAAAATGCACCGGGTCTATATTCACAGGTCAGTATTTTTTCCTTTATTGTTTCATATGCAAATTGCTTTAAAGGCTGTTTTGCCATAAACCCTCCCAATAAGATAAATTGATGTATACTTTAATCAATACTATAGCATTAATGCTGATTAAAGTCAATTTTTGCAATTATTATATCAAGATCCAGGGAATTAATGTATATCTTCCAGGTGGTGAATTTATTTGCATTTTTCAGGGGATTTAGTATAATGAAGATAATTGAAAACAAAGACTGGAGAAAGAAAACTATGAAAAAATATGACTATGTGCTGGTGGGAGCCGGTCTTTATTCCGGCGTCTTTGCATATCTGGCTAAGAAAAAGGGCAAGAAGTGTCTGGTGGTGGAGAAACGAAACCACATGGGAGGAAACATTTACTGTGAGGAAATAGAAGGAATTCATGTTCATACCTATGGCGCCCACATTTTCCATACCAGCAACAAGAAGATCTGGCAGTTTGTCAATGAACTGGCAGAATTTAATCGTTACACCAACAGTCCGGTGGCTAATTTTAAAGGTGAAATGTACAATATGCCTTTTAATATGAACACATTCAGCAAGATGTGGGGCATTTCCACTCCGGCTCAGGCAAGGGCCAAAATTGAAGAACAGAAGGCAGCCGTTTCAGGGGAACCGAAAAATCTGGAGGAACAGGCCATCAGCCTTGTGGGTGTGGATATTTACGAAAAGCTGGTAAAGGGATATACAGAAAAGCAGTGGGGACGGGATTGTAAAGAACTTCCGGCCTTTATTATTAAACGGCTTCCTGTTCGCTTTACTTATGATAATAATTATTTCAATGACTTGTATCAGGGAATTCCCATTGGCGGATATAATGTGATCGTCGATAAACTGTTTGAGGGATGTGATATAGAGTTGGGAGCAGATTATTTGGAACATAAAGATTATTACGACAATCTGGGCCAAAAGGTAATTTACACCGGCACAATTGATGCCTATTATGGATATAAATATGGAAAACTGGAATACAGGAGCTTGAAATTTGACACAGAGGTGGCAGAAACGGATAATTATCAGGGCGTGGCAGTAGTGAATTATACGGATAAGGAAACTCCGTATACCAGAATTATCGAGCATAAGCACTTCGAATTCGGCACTCAGCCAAAGTCTGTCATAACCAGAGAATATTCAGTGGACTGGAGCGAAGGCATGGAGCCTTATTACCCTGTCAATGATGCAAAAAATCAGGAACTGTATCAGAAGTACGCCTGCCTGGCAGAAGAAGAGGCCAAGGTGATTTTTGGCGGGCGTTTAGGTGAGTATAAATATTATGATATGGACAAGGTAATTGAATCAGCCATGAAGACGGCAGAGGTTTATTTGCAGTAAGCGGGCAGTTTGACAGGCATTTACTTTTTATACCGGATATAGTACAATACAACGGAACTGAACCGTTAAAATTGGAGGAATTTATGAAGGTTGTATACGCTTCCAACGACAATTATGCCAGGCATCTGGCCGTATCCCTTTATTCCCTTTTGGAGCATAACAGGGAAATTTCGGATGTCCAGATTTATATATTATCCATGGGCTTATCTCCTGAAACCAGAATCCGTCTGGACCAGGTTGCCGGCACCTTTGGCCGGACCCTGACCATGATAGAACTGGGAGACTTAAGGGAGCGTTTTTCCTGTGAAGTGGACACCGGAGGTTTTGATTTGAGCATTATGGCCCGTCTGTTCATCGGGGAAGTCCTCCCTCCTGATACGGACCGGGTCCTGTATTTAGACTGTGATACTGTAGTTCTTGCTTCTTTAAAACGACTGTGGGAAACAGAGCTGGATTCTTCTGTTTTAGGTGGGGTCATGGAGCCTACCATATACCCATCTATAAAGGAAGACATCGGCCTTTTACCAGATGAACCTTATTTTAATTCAGGAGTCCTTTTAATTGATATGAAACGCTGGAGATCTGAATATGCAGGTAAGATGCTTCTGGATTTTTACTGTTCCAGAGGAGGAAAGCTTTTTGCTGGTGATCAGGATACCATTAATGGAGCGCTGAAAGGAAAGATCAAGCCTTTGCCGCCCCGGTATAACTTTTTCACCAATTACCGCTACTACCGGTACAGCCATTTGACACGGCTTTCCCCTGTCTATAAGAAGATTACAAGAAAAAGCTTTCAGGAAGCCAAACGCCGTCCTGTCATCCTGCATTTTATGGGGGATGAAAGGCCCTGGAAACAGGGGAATTTAAATCATTACCGCAAAGCTTATGAAACTTATCTTTCCCGTACTCCATGGGCCGGGACTCCCAAAGAAAATGGAAGCCTTCTTTATATGGCTGCTTATCACCTGATGGATTATGCCACCTTTTTATGCCCTCCTGTCCGTGATTTTGTAAGCCGCAAATTCGGAATGCAGGTGATTAATTCCAGGAAAAATGACCGGAGTGAAACAAATCAAAAGGAGAAAGCATGAACATAAGCTGTATTATCCTCAACTATAATGACTCTGAAACCACGGAAAATCTGGTAAAATCCATATGGGATTATAAAGTGCTGGATTCCATTGTCATTGTGGACAATCACTCTACCGACGATTCCTTCTCCAGGTTAAAAACCCTTGAAGGGAAGAACATTCATCTGATCCAGGCCCAAAAAAATGGGGGCTATGGCTACGGAAATAACGTGGGAATCCGGTACGCTTACCAGAATCTTCATGCTACCCATGGTCTTATTGCCAATCCGGATGTGAAGATTTCAGAAGAGTCCATAAAGGCCATGAAAAAAGCGTTCTCAAAGATAGACAAGCTGGCAGTGGCCGCTGCAGTCACCACTGACAGGACAGGAGCGATTGCTCAGTCAAGCTGGAAGCTAAACGGTCTTCTTGGAGATGTTTTTGATACCGGGCTGATTACCAGGAGACTTTTTGCGCCCCTGCTCAATGGAAGGCCGGAATTAAAGGCAGATTTTGAGTCAGAAGGAAAAGGAAAATACGCATATGTGGATGCAGTGGCAGGATCGCTTTTTATGGCTGATCTGGCCGCACTGATGGAATGCGGGCTTTATGACGAAGAGGTATTCCTGTACTATGAGGAAAAGATACTGGGATTTAAACTGAGGGAAAGGGGATACAGAACCGCCCTTCTTTTAAACTATTCTTATATGCATCTTCATTCTGTTTCCATTAATAAAAGTGTAGGTTCCATCTTAAAAAAACAGGCTCTTCTTCATGAGAGCAAGCTGCATTATTACAAAAAATATTTGAAGATTAACCGGTTCCAGGAGAAGCTGATAAAAGTATTTCTCAGGGGACTTATGGCTGAGATATGGTTCCTGACTAAAATTGTGGGGCTTTCCTGGTAAAGGAGCCTGTATCTGGAAGGAGGAGAGTATGGTATCGGTGCTTCTGGCATCCTATAACGGAGAAAAATATATCAGAGAGCAGATGGATTCCATTCTGAACCAGACCTTTCAGAATTTGAACATCGTGGTTTCCGACGACCTTTCTACAGACAAGACGCCTGCCCTTGTCAGAGAATACGAAGAACAGTATCCGGACCGGATAAAGATCCTGAAACATGAAGAACGTTCAGGCAGCGCTCAGAACAATTTTTTCCGGCTGCTATCGGCTGTATCGGACCAATACATCATGCTATGTGATCAGGATGACGTCTGGCTGCCTCATAAGGTGGAAATTACCCTTAAGGAAATGAAACGTCTGGAAGCCCGCTGCAAAAGAGATATTCCCCTTCTGGTTCACAGCGATTTGTCCGTCACTGATGAAACGGGCCGGATTATCCATAAGTCCATGGCAGAGTATCAGAAGATTGCAGTCTGGGATAACAGGCTCAGCCACTGTCTGGTTGAAAATAATATAACAGGCAACACGGTTATGATTAACCGGGCCTTTCTTTCTCTTCTCACTCATAAGCCGGAAGACTGCATGATGCATGACTGGTGGCTTGGACTTTTGGCAAGCTGTTTTGGGGAGATTTCCTATATTGACCGCCCCCTGGTTCTCTACCGCCAGCATGGAAGCAACCAGCTTGGTTCCCAAAGCGGCATAGAACAGTATGCAAACAGGTCCCGTAACAGGGAAAAGGTACGGGAAAATTACAGAAATATGTTTAGGCAGGCAGAAGTATTTTTAAATCGCTATCAAAAGGATTTGTCCGCAGAACAAAGAGAGACTCTGGAACAGTTTATTGGGATTCCAGAAAAAAGACGGATAAAAAAGATTTACACCATCTGGAAATACAAGTTCGTGAAAAGCACTCATATCAGAACCCTGGGGCAGATGTTTTCCATCTGAACCATAAGGGAGAAGAGATCAAAGGAGATTGGCATATGACACCGGAAGAAAAAGAAATATTGGTAACGAGGGCTTCCATGCCTTCCTACGAAGAGTTTATAGAAGAAATCAAACCGATCTGGGAAACTGCCTGGATGACCAATATGGGAGAATTTCATGATAAATTAAAGGATGAGCTGAAGGACTATTTAAATGTCTCTGATCTTTTGCTCTTTGTCAATGGGCATATGGCTCTTGAGATGGCTCTCCAGGCCATGAACTTAACCGGAGAAGTGATTACAACGCCATTTTCCTTTGCTTCCACCAGTCATGCCATTATAAGAAACAACTTAACTCCGGTGTTCTGTGATATCAGGGAAGATGATTACACCATAGACGCCGATAAGATAGAAGCTTTGATTACAGATAAAACCTCTGCTATTTTGCCGGTCCACGTATATGGAAATGTCTGTGACGTAGAAAAAATCCAGCAAATTGCAAAAAAACATAATTTAAAGGTAATTTATGATGCGGCTCATGCTTTTGGCGTGGAAATCAACGGAAAGGGAATTGGAACTTATGGAGACGCTTCCATGTTCAGCTTTCATGCCACAAAGGTCTTTAATACCATTGAAGGGGGAGCCGTTGCCTTTCATGATCCTTCTCTGGAGGTCCTTCTTAATTACCTGAAAAATTTTGGGATAACCGGCAAAGAATCTGTAGAGTACATAGGAGGAAATGCTAAGATGAACGAATTTCAGGCAGCTATGGGAATTTGTAACCTCCGCCATGTAGGTGACAACATAGAGCTTCGCAGACAGATTACAGAAAGATACAGAGAGCGGCTGTCAGGAATACCCGGCATCCGTCTGATTCCTCCAAAGGAAGGAGTCCGCCAGAATTATGCTTATTTTCCGGTTGTATTTGACGGGTTTTCCCATACCAGGGATGAAGTCTATGAACTGCTGGCTTCCCACCATATTTTTGCGAGAAAGTATTTTTACCCCCTGATTACTGACTTTGAATGCTATCGGGAAAGATTTGCTGACGTCTGCCTTCCGGTGGCAAAAAGGGCGGCTTACCATGTGCTGACATTGCCCCTTTACGCACAGCTTTCTTTAGAAGAGGTAGACCGTATCTGTGATATTATCATAAATGGAAGATAGGAAGAGGAAGCGATGAATACAGCACTGGTAACCGCAATCGGGTCATTTTCTGCGGATATAGTAATAAAAAATTTAAAAAAGAATGGAATACGGGTTATAGGATGTGATATTTATCCGGCAGAGTGGATTGCTGATGCCTCTCATGTGGATGCCTTTTATCAGGTGCCCTACGCAACAGAGGGAGATGTATATGCCGGAGAAATCCTGGAAATCTGCAGGCAGGAAAAGGTGAAGACCCTTCTGGTGCTGACCGATGTGGAAGCTGATGTATTAAACGGTTTCCGGGAGGAGTTTCAGCAATCAGGAGTCACCTTATGCCTGCCTTCCGAAGAAACCTTAAGTATATGCCGGGATAAGAGAAAGCTGTTCCATTTTTTAACCTCAGAAGGCGTGGGAACCCCCATTCCTACCCTGGATTTAAAAGAAGCTGACCCTGAGACCCTGGCCTATCCTGTGGTGGTGAAACCATATAACGGCAGAAGCAGCCAGGGACTTTCCTATATTCACTCAAAAAATGAAATGAAGGTATTCCTGGAGCAGGAAGGCTTAGAAGACTTTATCCTTCAGCCATTTTATAAGGGAAGTATCATTACTGTGGATGTAGTAAGAAAAGCCGGTACAGGAGAAACAGCAGTGGTCTGCAGAAAAGAGCTTTTGCGGACTCCTAATGGAGCAGGAACTTCCGTGAAGGTATTTTCTGACTCCTGTCTGGAAGAGATGTGCAAAAACATTGCGTCCTGCCTTGGAATCAATGGGTGTGTGAATTTTGAGTTTATTGAAGGAGAGAATGGAACTCATCACATGCTGGAATGCAATCCCCGTTTTTCAGGCGGAGTAGAGTTTTCCTGTATGGCAGGATATGACTTTGTCACCAACCATTTAAGGTGTTTTACCGATGAGGCTCTGGATGTAAGGGGAGCCGTCAGGGAAATGTACATTGTCAGAAAGTACGAAGAATATATTACAAAGATTGAGGAAGAGAAAGGCAGAGACCAATGAGCCGTTGTTCCGATTCCACCATTATGGCCAGCATAAATTGCGTCACCTTCAACCACGCAGCTTATATCCGCCAGGCCCTGGACAGCTTTCTGATGCAGAAGACAAGTTTTGAATATGAAATTCTGGTCCATGACGACGCTTCAAACGACGGAACCGGGGAAATCATAAAAGAATATGCCAAAAAATATCCGGATAAAATAAAGCCTCTGATTCAGACAGAAAACCAGTATTCCCAGGGAATTGACAACATCAGCGGAGCTTTTAATTTTCCGCGTGCCAGGGGAAAATATATTTTCATGTGCGACGGGGATGATTACTGGCTGTCTCCGGACAAACTGCAAAAGCAGGTGAACTACATGGAGGCCCATCCGGAATGCACCCTCTGCATCCACAGCGCTAAAATAGAATTAGTGGGAAAGGCTGTGACCGAAAGTCAGATGCGCCCTTACCGGGGAAACCGCATGGTTACTTCTGAGGAAATTGTGGATAAGTCCTCTGGCTATGCCATGTCTTCCATGGCATTTCCATCCCGTCTTGTGAAAGAACTTCCTGATTATTATTTGGACTGTCCGGTGGGGGATACTCCTTTACAGATGATGGCCGCCGCCGCCGGATACGGTTACTACATGGATGAACCTATGAGTGCTTATCGTGTGGGAGTGGCAGGCTCCTGGACCGTGGAGGGCAAGAGCGGAGATTACAGAAAAAAGCAGAAGATGTATTGTGAGCGCATGAAAATCGTATACAAAGAATTTGACATTGCCACAGACGGACGCTTTCATAAAGCTTCTGAAAGTGCCATGAAAAGGACTTATTATCACACCATGGTCAACACCAGGCAATTTAAGGAGATTGTGAACCCGGAATATAAAAGATACTATAAGGAACTGACACCCAGAACCCGGTTTTTTATTCAGCTTCAGTACCGGACCCCATGGCTTTATCAAGCCCTTAGAAAAACATTTCTGGGGAAAAAGTGAAGATATCAGACTTAAAAACGCCTCATGCCTGCTATGTTTAAGCTGGCATGAGGCGTTTTTTATATCAATAAATCCTGTTACCGGGCAACAGTGGGATCTGTCGGATCCCAAGTCTGGGATTCGGGTATGATCTGCTCAATGGCCGGGCGCTCGAAAGGTCCGGGTACCGGTGAATTATAAATCGTTACAGTGGTTCCAATGGCGCAATTGTCATATATCCACTTGGTATCCATGGTCCTTAGACGGATACATCCGGCGGACTCTGCAATGCTTAAAAAGTTATAGGTAGAAGGGTCCAATGTCATATTGTTGGGCCTGCTGTATAAAAGGGAATGGATCAGAAATCCTTTCCAGATACGGGTTGCATACTGGGTAAAGATTCCGTGGTTCATATCCCGCCAACGGTGCTTTTCCGGTGTTTTCCAGGTTCCCAGAGGAGTATCCGGTCCGGTGGAGGCCAGGAAAGTCTTTACAGGAATGATAAAGCCGTTGTCTCCGTCCTTGCCCAAAACTGTCAAAGTGTTCATCTCTTTGTTAATACTGATAAGAAACGGTCCCTTTGTGCCTACAATGGGCTCCAGATCCGAAAGCATCTTTCCTGATTCATCAAAATAATACTTGAAGCCGTCAATGTACTGCCAGCCGGTGACAGGGTAAGTGTCCTGGAAGTAATAACGCTCATTGCCGGACCATGCCCAGCCGGTGAAAGGAGTTTTATCTCCGTTGAAATAGCGGATCTGTCCATCGATTTCCCGCATTCCGTCAACATCTGCGGCAATGAGAGGTTTTTCCGTGGCATAGGGAAAAGCTGTATTCTTGGCGAAAAATGCCATTCGAAGCCCTGTTATGTAATGTCCGCTTCCCATGGTTCCGGCAGTGGCGCCGTTCTTGGCCCAGTCAGTCGTGGTTCCATCCTCCAGCTGGGTGGTATAGTAGATGTCAAACTGGTTATTCACATAACCGGAAAAACGCATCTGCACTGCCTCGATGTTTACATCATCGGGGTAGTTGGTGGTCTGCTGGCCGTTCATGACCCAGGGAGACCAGCCGGTACTGGACGTATAAGTGCGGTAAAGTACGTTTCCTACAATATTCGTTAAAAATGTGGATAATCCGTGAAAACCCTGTCCCTCATTGGTAATCCAGGCGTCATTGACAAAAGGCTGCGTCCAGTTTCCGCCTCCTGTCATGGCAGTGGTCTGAAGTCGGGGGAAATTGGCCTTTAAGGCGTCCTGGGCCGCTTTTGCGGCTTCGTCTACCACACCATCTTCGCCGCCTCCCTCTGCTTCTTTTTCAATAACGATCCCTGCATTTGCCAGGGCGCTCTCTGCATCTTCAGTGGATATGCCTCCAACGGTGCCTGCAGGCTGATCAGCCTGGTCAAGTGGCTTGCCATTTTTAAAACCCGGTCCATATTCTTCTGCCAAGGCAATGGATGCTTGTCCGGAAACAAGGGCAGCCGTCAGACAGAATGCTACCAGGCGGCGTGTCAGTTTACGCATAATTTAAAACCTCCTGATTCTTTAGATAAAAAACCATATACAAGATTACTTTAACATAATCATGGCCAAAATGCTATATAAGATTTACATTTATTGGGGGATATAGTACAATAAGGTGAAAATGCCAAAAGAAAAAATGAGGTAAAAAGCCAGTATGTATCAGGAAAATTTAAAAAAAAAGGTACTTTCCGGTCTGTTCTGGAAAGCAATGGAAAATGGAGGAACCCAGGGTATTCAATTTCTGGTATCGGTTCTTCTTGCCCGGATGCTGACGCCGTCGGAGTCCGGAGAAGTCATGCTCATCATGATATTTATTTCCATTGGAAATGTCTTTGTCCAAAGCGGGGTTAACACTGCCCTGATTCAGAAATACCATGTGGATGAAGCGGATTACTCCTCCGCTTTTTATATAAGTGCCGCAATCGCCGTGATTCTTTACGGGGTTTTATTTTTTTGTGCACCTGCAATCGGGGCATTTTACGGACAGCCTGTTTTCTCTCCTGTCCTCCGGATTCTTTCTGTAACCCTGTTTTTCGGAGCAGTCACGTCAATTCAATCCGCAGTGGTCGCCAGAAATATGGAATTCCGGAAGTTGTGCATGGCAAGTCTTTTAGCTGCCTCCGCCTCCGGTGTGATCGGCGTTGTTATGGCGGCCAGAGGTTACGGGCTCTGGTCCCTTGCCATGCAGCAGTTTTTTTACAGCTTCTTTCTCATGGTGGTACTGGGGTTTCTGGTAAAGTGGCGTCCCAGACTTATTTTTTCCATAGAAAGGGCAAAGGGCCTGTTTTCTTATGGCTGGAAGATTCTCTGTTCCGGCCTGATTGATACCGTATTTACAAATCTGTACGGCCTTGTTATTGGAAAACAATACAGCTCCTATATGATGGGCCAGTATACCAGAGGAAACCAGTTTCCTGCTCTTATTGCAAACAATCTGGGGGCGGCCATCCAATCGGTTATGCTTCCTGCCTTTTCCGCCTGCCAGGATGACAGGGACAAACTAAAGAGCATGGTTCGAAGGTCCATAGTCACCAGCTCTTATCTGGTTTTTCCCATGATGGCAGGACTCATTGCAGTGGCAGAACCTATGGTAAAGCTGCTTTTGACAGACCGTTATCTGCCTTCTGTTCCCATGCTGCGCCTTCTTTGTGTGGCCTATGCCACCTGGCCCCTTCATGTGGCTAATTTACAGGCCATCAATGCATTGGGAAGAAGTGAAATATTTTTAAAGCTGGAGATTGTGAAGAAATGCGTCAGCGTAGTTGCCCTTATTATCAGCATCCCCTTTGGTATTTACGCCATGGTGGGACTTCGGGCGGTAACTGATTTCGTCTGTACCTTTATCAATGCTTATCCCAATAAAAAGCTGCTGAATTACAGCTTTTCCCAGCAATGGAAAGACGTATTTCCTTCCCTTATCCTGTCTGCAGTTATGTGCGCAGCTGCCTACGGAGTCCAGTATATAATAGAAGGAACGCTCCTGACGCTTCTGGTTCAGATTCTGGTGGGAGTTCTGGTCTACGGAGGGCTTTCCTGGATATTTAAGCTGGAAAGTTTTGTATATCTGTACACCACGGTTAAAAATTTAAAACATTAGACTAAGTCTAAGGTAATAATATTGTAAGTAAATACACAATAACGTAATAAAATCGTTATTGTAAATATGGCAATACATGGGTATTATGGTAGAGTACATGAAATTTGGCAGCATGGAGGAAACACCCTGCGGGTATACCATTATGCACAAAAAACGTTAGCAAGAAAGAGGAAACAAGAATGAATCATAAGAAGATAGGAAAAGGAATTGCAGGAGCCCTGCTAATGGTTTCGATGTGTCTTTTAGGAACGTCTGTCTTATGGGCAAATACGGCAGCGAATACGGCAGATACACCCCAGGAGAAGAAACCGGCGGTAGAATCCACCATCACATCCAGTCTGGTGAATCAGGACAAGACCAGTGTAACGGTGAAGGTAGTCAGTGACGGAGATATGACCGGAACAGACGGAGTGCTTTATCTGGTGGAGCAGCAGCCCTATCAGAAGGATTTAAACGGAAGAACCGACTATGCTGGAGCCAAGCCCTTTGGAAAAGAAGTTACCTACAACTTTTCTTTAAACCAAGGGACAAAAGATGACCGTTTATACAGCAGGTTTGTAGTAGCCGTGTGGGACGGAGAAAAATATATTGAGGTAAGCAAGCCCCATTATATTACCAATCCTGAGGCTGTTGCACCAAATACTAATCCATTTAACGATCCCCTGACGAAAAAGGGTCTGCAGATCGAACTGAATATGCTGGCAGATGCTTTTGAACTGGGAGTAAAACATGCGTCAACCAACATCGCATTTCACCAGATTCTGGGTGAGGGAATTGATTATCAATATGATGGAAAGACATATCACTTCAGCAAACAGGTTATGGAAGGATATGACAGCACCATCAGTGCTCTTTCCGGTAAAGGCATGACCATAACAGCCATTATCTTAAACGGCTGGAATGATGCCACACCGGATTTGATTTATCCAGGTACCAAGAAGTCTTCTAATGCATTTTATTACTTGTTTAACCCGGCTACGGAAAAAGGATTTGAGCAGACCAGGGCCATTGCTTCCTTCCTTGCGGAGCGTTACAACGGTTCCAATCCAAATCAGGGAAAGGTTTCCAACTGGATCATTGGAAATGAGATCAATAACCAGCAGTGGAACTACACCGGCCCATGGGATTTAAAAAGCTATGTTCAGGCTTATCATGACGCATTCCGTATTTTCTATACCGCAATAAAAAGTGTCAGCGCCAATGACAGAGTATACTTCTCACTGGATTACAACTGGAATAATGAGATTGATAACAAGTTAAAGTATGGCGGCAAGAATATTGTGGATACCTTTAATGCAATCACTGCTTCTCAGGGAGAGATGGACTGGGGTCTGGCCTACCATCCTTATCCGGCTCCTATGATAGAGCCTGAATTCTGGGATGACGCTACTACAGGCTGGATTACCAAAGACTTCAATTCTCCTGTTATCAACTTTGCCAACTTAAATCTTCTCACTGATTATATGGGGCAGACAGCTTTCCGGACCCCTGCCGGTAATGTCCGTCATATCATTCTGACAGAAGAGGGCTTTACAGCCATGAGTCCAACCAGAGGAGATGTTTCCCAGATTCAGGCGGCAGCATTTGCCTATTCCTATTACCTGGTTGACAGCAATCCTCATATTGATGCTTATATTCTAAGCCGTCAGGTGGATGCGCCCTTAGAAGTGCGAAGCGGATTGGCCTTCGGTCTTTGGGAATGCCGGATGGATCAGGGAGATCATATTGTTGCGACAAAGAGGCGGAAGATCTGGCAGGTATTCCGTAACATTGATAAAAAGAAATACACTCTGGAACTTACGGAATTTGCAAAACCTATTATTGGAATAGAAAAATGGTCCGATGTGGTTCCTGATTTCAGATGGAAGTCCATGGAATAATAAGAATAAAGGCCCCTGCAGGGAGTGAAGTACTCTGCAGGGCCTTTTTAAGTTTACTTTTTAACAGATGTATTGTAAAATAAATGGAGCATAAGAAGCTAAGAGGAACGGAAATGGAACGAAAAAATATAGCCTGGAATATGGTGGGAAGTCTGGTCTACGCGGGCTCCAGCATGGTTCTTGCGGCTTTTGTCAATCATCTGGTGGGAACTGACAAGGGAGGAATATTCGCCTTTGCCTTCGGCACCTTTGGTCAGCAGATGTTTCTGGTGGCCTATTTTGGCATGAGGCCCCTTCAGAGTACCGATATCGGCAGAAGATATACTTTTGGAGAATACCGGCTGGCCCGTCTTGTGACCTGTATGGCCGCACTGGTTCTGGGAGTCTGTTACATTGTTATTCAAACGGTGAAGCCTTCGGGTCAATATACGGCTGAAAAGGCTCTGGTGGTGTTTCTTATGGTGCTTTATAAGGTGCTGGATGGCTTTGCCGACGTATATGAATCGGAGTTTCAGAGAAACGGACACTTATATCTGACCGGACAGGCCATGACCTATCGAACCCTGCTTTCGGTTCTCTGCTTTTTAGGTTCCCTGGCAATCACAAGGAATCTGATTTTTTCCAGCGGTGTTGCGGTCATATCCCAGGGCGCAGGAATCTTGATGTTTGATAAAAGATCAGCTGGACGTATTCCGGAAATCCGGTTTACAAAGGCCTCAGGCAGCCAGTGGAAGCTTTTGCAGGAGTGTTTTCTGCTGTTTTTATCGGTCTTCCTGGACGGTCTTATATTTGCCATGGCAAGGTATGGGGTTGATGCCCAGATGACTTCTGCGGATAATGCCGCTTTTGCGGCCATTTTTATGCCGACTTCTGTAATTAATCTGGCGGCAAACTTTGTCATCCGTCCTTTTTTAACCAAGCTGTCCTTTCAGTGGGAGGAAAAGCAGTTTTCAGAATTTCATTCCAGCGTAAAAAAACTGACGGGCATTATTCTGTTCCTTACGGCAGCAGCACTGGCAGGAACCTGGTTTTTTGGGGTGCCTGTACTGGGAGCTATTTATAATATAAATCTGGAGCCTTATAAGACTGGCCTGCTTTTGATTATCCTGGGCGGAGGTTTATTTGCAGTCATGAACCTGTTTTATTATGTGCTTGTTATTATGAAGAAACAAAAGCTGATATTCTGGGGGTACGTGCCTGTCTGCCTCCTTTCCTTTGTTCTTTCCTTTCGCCTGGTGAGGATGGGAGGAATCAACGGAGGAGCCCTTTCCTATATGCTGGAAATGCTTATCCTTATGATTTGCTTTATGGGTCAGGCCGTCCGGACATTTGGAAAAGAGAAAAGTAAAGGGAGAAACATTGGGAGATGATGGATAAGGTTCTGGTAGTAATACCTGCATACAACGAAGCTCTTAATATTGAACGGGTGGTAGGAGAAGTGATTAAAAATCACCCTGTATTTGACTATGTGATTATCAACGACGGCTCTACCGACCAGACGGCAGATATCTGCCGGAGCCATGGCTGGCGGATCATTGATCTTCCTGTCAACTTAGGCCTGGCCGGTGCGTTTCAGACCGGACTCAAATACGCACACCGCAACGGATACCGGTATGCGGTTCAATTTGATGGAGATGGACAGCACCGCCCTGAATACATTCTTCCTATGAGGGAAAAAATGGATGAAGGATATGATATTGTCATCGGATCCCGTTTTATATCGGAGAAAAAGCCTTTTTCCATGCGTATGCTGGGAAGTTCTATCTTAAGCGGAGCCATATGGCTTACCACCGGAGTGAAGGTAAAGGACCCGACTTCAGGAATGCGCATGTTCAGCCAGAAGATGATTAAAGAATTTGCCGATGGCCTTAATTACGGCCCGGAGCCGGACACCATTTCCTATCTGATCAAACAGGGAGCCAGGGTATTTGAGATTCCTGTTACTATGGATGAGAGAATCATGGGCGAAAGCTACTTAAATCCGGTCAATGCGGCCCGGTATATGGGAAAGATGCTGTTTTCCATTTTGCTGGTCCAGAGCTTCCGGATTCGGAACCGGGGGTAAGGCAAAGAGAAGACCCCCTGGGGGGTAAGAGAAGGGAGAACAAACGATGACGGTTGCACTCAGAGGCGTTTTAATATGTGTTTCCATATTGCTCACATGCTATGTATTCAGGAAAATACGCCACTCCAAGATGAAAATAGAGGATTCTATCTTCTGGGTAATGTTTTCCCTGCTTTTGGTGGTATTCAGTGTATTTCCATGGGTAGCGGATCTGCTCTCCCGCACGGTTGGAACTTACTCCACCGCTAACTTTATTTTTACCTTTATGATCTTTATTCTGCTGATCAAGGTGTTTTCCCAATCCATGAAAATATCCCAACTGGAACGCAGGGTTACGGAACTGGTTCAGCTTCTGGCTTTGGACCGGGAAGAGCTGGAAGCCCAGAAGGAGGGGAAAAAGCGTGAAGTCCATCATAAATAAAAAGGGATTGGCTTTAGTAGCAGGAACACTGTTTGTTCTTATTCTCCTGTTCTTTAAAACCTTTCCGGAAATTATCGTAAGAATTCCTTCACCGGAATATGAATCGGTACGGCGGCTTTACCGGTGGCTCCTTCTCCTTGGCAGCGGATTTCTGCTTTGTCAGGGAATAGCCTTATGGGTGATGCCAAAGACCGGACAATGGCTCTTTCCCTTGACAGTAATAGCCCTGGGAGTGTTTTACATGTTTGTTCTTCCGCCTTTTTCTGCACCTGATGAAGCAGTTCATTTCACTAGTGCGTACCGTCTTTCCAGCCAGCTTATAGGACAACCGGCGGTGGCAGATGAAGAATTTCTGGCCCGGGCCAGTGAAGAAGAACGGAAACGCATAAGCAGAGGAGCCAATGTTCTGGTCCGGAGCGGGGATGATGAAATTGAATTTTATACAGAAGTGGGGAAGAATGCCTATCAACAGGTATTCACCGGATTCTTTTCTATGGATAAAAGCCAGGGGCTTACGGTTCGGTATGAAGTTCCCGTAAACACCATGCCTCTTGTATATCTTCCCCAGGCCATAGGAATCAGCCTGGCCCGTTTATTTCACTGGGGATACGTCCCCTTGATTTATATGGGAAGACTTATGAATCTTGTTTGTTTTGCAGCTATGGCGTTTTTTGCTGTCCGGATTATGCCCTTTAAAAAAGAACTTTTTATGACCATTTCCTGCCTTCCTATGACCCTTCATCTGGCGGCTTCCTTTTCTTATGATACTGCATTTATCGGCCTTTCCATGGTGTTTTTGGCATGGTGCTTCCATCTGGCATATGAAAAGAAAGAGGTAACTGTCAGAGATACCGTTCTTTTAGGCCTGCTTCTCGTTCTTCTGGAACCGGGGAAGATCGTATATCTGCCCATAGCGGGGATCAGTCTTTTGATTCCGGCTTCTAAATTCAGCTCAAAGAAGCGCTATTGGGTTTCCGTAATTACAGTTGCATCTGTTATGCTTCTGGCAGTGTTTTTAGTAAACCGCATGGTACTTTCTGTTTGGGCTACGGAAACAGAAGGCTATGTAAGCTGGAATGAGGCGGCGGGTTACACCTTACAGGATGTCAGAAACCATCCTTATGAAATTTTTCAGATGTATTATGAAACCCTGGTCACTCAGCTTGATTACTATCTGACCACCATGGTGGGAGGGTATCTGGGAAATCTGGACAGCAGCTTATCGGTTCCTTTCTTCTGCCTATTAATTCTGTGGTATGGCCTGTTTGTCAGTATCATAAGGAGGGAAGAAGAAACGGCTCCTATGACAGGAGGCCAGAAGCTGTGGGTTCTGCTTTTGGTGTTTTTAAGTGTCTGTCTGATACTGGCTTCCATGCTGGTGGGATGGACACCAAGGGAAATGACTTATATTACAGGGGTTCAGGGGCGGTATTTCATTCCCTTGCTTCCTCTTGTGCTGTTAGTTTTATTTGATAAGCGGCTGTCTACAAGTCTGGATTTAAGAAAAAGCGCCTGGTATCTGGAATGCTTTGTGAGTATTTATGCCCTGATCCGCATTTGTTCTTCTGCGGTTCTTCGCTATTGATGGAAAGTAGAGGAAATGTGATGGAAGAGAAGATAAAGGACAGACGGACAGTGGATGTAATCATCCCTGTCTATAAGCCGGGAAAGACTTTAAAACACCTCTTAAAACGCCTGGGAGAGCAGACCTATCCCGTAAGGCGGATCATTGTTATGAATACGGATCAATCCTATTGGAAGGAAGATGATTACACCTGGATTTCGAATCTGGAAGTCCATCATGTAACAAAGGCAGAATTTGACCATGGGAATACCAGAAACAGCGGAGCCGGATATTCAGAAGCAGATATTATGGTATTTATGACCGACGATGCGGTTCCTGCTGACAGACATCTGGTGAGTGCTTTGGTAAAAGGCCTTGACCAGACCGGAAGGCAGGGGGAGATGGTTGCCATGGCCTATGCAAGACAGCTTCCTAACCCGGACTGCGCTCTGGCGGAACAATACACCCGGTCCTTTAATTATCCGGAACAAAGCAGGGTTAAAATCAAGGCAGATTTGCCGGAGCTGGGTATTAAGACCTTCTTTGCCTCAAATGTGTGCTGTGCTTATGACAGGAAAGTCTTTTTAGAAGCTGGGGGCTTTATTAAAAGAACTATTTTCAATGAGGACATGATCTATGGAGGGAATGCCATAAGGCAAAGAGGGCAGGCTATTGCCTATGTTGCTGATGCCAAGGTGTATCATTCCCACAATTACGGCTGCATTGCCCAGTTTAAGCGGAATTTTGATCTGGCAGTGTCCCAGGCGGATCACCCGGAGGTATTTGAAGGAATCCGTTCGGAACGTGAAGGAATCCGGCTGGTAAAAAAGACATGTATGTGGCTTGTGGAACAGAAAAAAACATGGCTTGTGCCGGGAGTGATTGTAAAAAGCGGGTTTAAATATATGGGATATCTCATGGGAAAACGGTATAAAAAGCTGCCGGACTGGCTGATCTTAACATGCACCATGAATCCCATGTATTGGAAATCGGAAAATAAATAGAAATCTAAAGAAAATTGTGGTAAAATGCTACAAGTAAAAGTATGCACTGAAATGTGCTTATAAAAGAAAGAGGAAAACCATTATGGGAAAGATAAAAGTAACAGAATGTGGAATTGAAGGACTTTATGTGATTGAGCCTGCTGTATTTCCGGATTCAAGGGGATATTTTATGGAAACCTATAACCAGAATGATTTTAAAGAAGCCGGACTTGACATGGTCTTTGTCCAGGACAACCAGTCCATGTCAATCAAGGGCGTCCTGCGGGGACTTCACTTCCAGAAGCAGTTTCCTCAGGGAAAGCTGGTGCGTGTGGTGAGAGGAAAAGTCTTTGATGTGGCTGTAGACCTGCGTTCCTCTTCCGATACCTATGGAAAGTGGTTCGGCGTGGAGCTTTCTGCAGAAAATAAGAAGCAGTTTTATATTTCCGAAGGCTTTGCCCATGGCTTCCTGGTCTTATCCGATGAAGCAGAATTCGCTTACAAGTGTACAGATTTCTATCATCCTGGAGATGAGGGCGGAATTTTATGGAGCGATCCTGAAATCGGAATTGATTGGCCGTCAGAAGAGGGCATGGAACTGATTATTTCTGATAAAGACCAGAAATGGAGCGGAATTCGTGATACCTTCAAATTCTAATGAGAGGAGAAAATCATGAATTATCTGATTTCCTTGTTAAAAGAAATTATTACAAAAAGAAAATTAATAATGGAACTGTCAAAAGCTGATTTCAAGAAACGGTTCGTAGGCTCTTATTTCGGTATGGCCTGGTTATTCCTTCAGCCTTTGGCAACCATCATGGTGTATTTTTTTGTGTTCCAGCTTGGATTTAAAAGCGCTCCCCCGGTACCGGGTTATCCCTATGTGCTGTGGCTGATTCCCGGTATCGTCCCCTGGTTTTATTTCAGCGAATCATTGAATCTGGGAACCGGCTGCCTCCAGGAATATAATTATCTGGTAAAAAAGGTGGTGTTCCGGGTGGAAATCCTTCCGGTCATCAAAATGATTTCCTGCCTTATGGTCCATGGGATTTTTGCAATCGTGATGATCGTGGTATTTCTCTGCTACGGCTTTATGCCAAGAGTGAGCTGGCTGCAGATTATCTACTATTCCTTTGCCTCCTCCTTGCTGTCCCTGGGAATTACTTATTTCACCAGCGCCATCAATGTCTTTTTCAAGGATATTAGCCAGATCGTAGGAATTTTCCTGCAGTTTGGTATCTGGATGGTACCTGTTATGTGGGACCCGGAAATGTTTCCATCTGCACCGTCCTGGCTGACTTCTGTATTGAAGGTCAATCCTTTCTATTATATTGTAGCAGGCTACCGTGACAGCATGCTGACCGGAGACTGGCTCATAGAAAGACCTAAACTGGGCCTGTATTTCTGGGCTGTAACCATTGTCCTGATGCTTGCAGGATTAAAAGTATTTAAAAAGCTGCGTCCGCACTTTTCCGATGTGCTGTAACCGGCTTACATGGAGGATTCAATGTCCGTAGAATCGAACAAGAATGTAATTTCTGTTAATAATATAACAAAGATTTATAAATTATACGACAAGCCCATTGACCGTTTAAAGGAGTCTTTAAGCCTGTCCCATAAAAGTTTTCACCGTGATTTCTATGCTTTAAACGGCATATCCTTTCACGTGGAAAAGGGCCAGACGGTAGGAATCATTGGAACCAACGGTTCCGGCAAGTCCACCATATTAAAAATCATCACCGGAGTTCTCACTCCTACCACCGGAGAACTTAAGGTAAACGGAGTCATTTCCGCCCTTTTGGAGCTGGGAGGCGGATTTAATATGGACTACACTGGAATTGAGAACATTTACATGAACGGCACCATGATGGGATTTTCCAGAAAGGATATGGACGAAAAGCTTCAGGATATCCTGGATTTTGCAGATATCGGAGACTTTGTCTATCAGCCTGTGAAGACATACTCCAGCGGTATGTTTGTTCGTCTGGCTTTTGCCCTTGCCATTAACGTGGAGCCTGAGATTCTCATTGTAGATGAGGCTCTGTCTGTGGGCGATGTGTTTTTCCAGGCTAAATGCTATCGTCGTATGGAAGAAATTCGCCAAAACGGCACCACTATTTTAATGGTTACCCATGATATGGGAGCCATTATTAAATATTGTGACCGGGTTGTAGTTTTAAATAAAGGGAATTTCATTGCAGAAGGAGAATCCGGAAAAATGGTAGACCTTTACAAGAAAATTCTGGCAAACCAGATGGATGACCTGGGAGAAGATCTGGAAGAAATCCGGGAAGGAACCTTAAACGATTTTTCCGGGGAACAGGCAGCCCAACGCCATGAAGGCCTTATGAAGGACCGCCTGACAATTAACCCTGCCCGTACCGAATACGGTGACAAGAGAGCGGAAATCGTGGACTTCGGACTTTTGGATGCCAAAGGAAATGTGACTAATCTGCTGTTAAAAGGAGAACGTTTTACGATTAAGGAGCGGATTCATTTTAGCACAGAGATTGAAACCCCTATTTTCACCTATACGATCAAGGATAAAAGGGGAGCTGATTTGACCGGCACCAACACCATGTACGAAACCTCTGATGTAAAGTCAGTGAAAAAGGGCGATGAATACGAGGTGGAGTTCAACCAGAAAATGACCCTTCAGGGCGGGGAATACCTGCTTTCCATGAGCTGTACAGGCTTTGAAAATGGAGAACATGTGGTTTATCACCGCCTTTATGATATCGCCAGTATTACAGTCATTTCCAATAAAAATACGGTGGGAGTTTATGATATGGAATCAAAAGTCAGCTTAAAGCTTTCCAGGGCAGGAGAGTGAGGAGGGAACTAACATGAATGATATCACTCCTGAAATCAGGAAACTGTTTCTTAAATACAACGGGGATATAAAAACGCTGCTGCAGGAAAATCCTAATGTGGATTATTTATATGCGTTGTCTGATATTCGTGAAAATCTGCTGGAATGGTATGAATTTGACCAGAACGCATCCTTACTCCAGATCGGGTCTGATTATGGTGCCTTAACAGGCTTATACAGCAGAAGGGTGAAGGATGTGACAGTTCTTGATCCCAATGAAAAGGACCTTTCCTTTAACCGTCTGAGAAACCAGAAACAGGAGAATATCCGCTATGTGACCGGAGAACTGGATACCTTTGAAGAAGAGGGCTTCGACTATGTGGTCATAATCGGCTCACTGAAGAAGCCTTATGACGGACAGATCAAAAGAGCAAAGTCTCTTTTGAAGCCGGATGGAAAGCTGATTCTGGCTCTTTGCAACCGCCTGGGGCTTAAATATCAGGCAGGAGCTGTCCCGGATCAGGTTCGTCTGTCCCGGACAGAAGTTCTGGAGCTGTTATGCGGTGCAAAAGGAAACCAGGGAAAGGCAGAGTTTTACTACCCCATGCCTGACTACCGAAGCACCATGGCCCTGTATTCCGATGGTCACCTGCCTGGCAAGGGAGATTTGACCCATGCCATTCTGGCCTATGATTATCCTAAATATTTGAGGTTTGATCTTGGAAAGATGTTTGATGAGGTATGCGAGGGAAAGCAGTTTGAAACATTTGCCAATTCATTTTTAACTATTTGGAGCCGCCATGAAGAAGATTAATTTTGTAAAATACAATAAAACCCGCAGGGAAGAATTTCAGATCCGAACCAGCATTGTGGAGGCGGATGGCAGGCCTTTTGTGGAAAAAACAGCTTTAGGGGAAGAAGGAATTTTCCATATTAAATCCCTTGGAGAAAAATACAGCCGCTTAAAGGACCAAAGCCAGAAGCTGAAGGTTGCGGAAGTTTCCTTAAGTCCTGACGGCAGAACTGCCCGGTTTGATTTTCTTGAGGGAGAAACCTTATCCGAGCTTCTTGGAAAAGAAATCCAGGATGGAAGGGTTTCTGTCTCTCATATGGAAGACGGAATTTCCATGATTTTAAATGTCAGGGAAGACCATATGATTCCCTTTGTTCAGACGCCGGAATTTGAAGAAGTATTTGGAAATCTTTTCGGTGCTGATGAGAGTTTAAAAAAGGATTGGGCTTTTCGGACCTCCAACATTGACTGTCTTTTTGAGAACATTATGAAGACTGAGGGCGGGTATTACTGCCTGGATTATGAATGGGTATTTACCTTTCCGGTTCCCGTGACATTTATAAAATACCGGGTTCTCTATTATTTTTATGAGCAGTATAAAAGCATTTTATCCTATGGTTCCATGGGTGCGTTTATGGAAGAAATGGGAGTAGAAGCGGAACGTCTGACTGTTTATGAAGAAATGGAGCGTCATTTCCAGGAATATGTTCACGGTGGCAACCAGCAGATATATCTGGTCAACTATATGCATGAAACACATGCTCTGCCAGAGGATATGTATCAGGTATCCCAGATCATCGATGATGCCAGGGAGAGAATATCCAACTTAGAGCTTGAGGTGCAGGAGAGGGATGTAACCATTACCAGACAGCAGGAGGAAAAACGGCTGACCGATAACCATGTGAGCAACCAGGCTGCCATCATTGAAACTCTCCGAAAAGACTGTCAGGAAATGCAGGTGATTGTGGAAACATATCAGGGCAATCTGTCTTTTGCCTATCGTGTCAGGAGAAAACTGAAACGGATGTTTGATGATAGATTTCCCCAGGGAACGAGAAAACGCAAGATTTTTTCCTATGCCAAAGATGCAATTGTTCACCCTATCCGTTCGATCCGCCTCTACACCACAGAAGAAGGAAAAAACCTGATTGAAGGAGATATGAAAATCGGTGAGATATACCGGACCCATGGAAAACTCCGCTTTGTAAAAGAAGGACACCCCATGGTATCCATCATCATCCCGGTATATAATCAGATTCATTATACCTATGCCTGCCTTGTTTCTATCCTGGAGCATACAAAGGATGTGACTTATGAGGTAATTATTGCCGACGACGTTTCCGCAGATGCAACAGCAGAACTACCCAGATTTGCTGAAAATCTGGTAATCTGCCGCAATGAAACCAACCAGGGATTTCTGCGTAACTGCAACCAGGCTGCCAAAGCTGCCAGGGGAAAATATATCATGTTTCTCAACAATGACACTCAGGTGACAGAAGGCTGGCTAAGCAATCTGGTAAATCTGGTGGAATCAGATCAGACCATCGGAATGGTGGGATCCAAGCTGGTATATCCTGACGGACGTCTTCAGGAAGCCGGAGGGATTATCTGGAGTGACGGTTCCGGCTGGAATTATGGCCGTCTGGACGACCCGGACAAGCCGGAGTATAACTATGTAAAAGATGTGGACTACATTTCCGGTGCAGCCATCCTCTTGTCTAATGATCTCTGGAAAAAGATCGGGGGCTTTGACGAGCGGTTTGCTCCCGCTTACTGTGAGGACTCTGACCTGGCCTTTGAGGTTAGAAAGGCAGGGCTTCGGGTGGTTTATCAGCCTCTTTCCAAGGTTATTCATTTTGAAGGTGTTTCCAACGGAACTGATGTCAACGGCAGTGGTTTAAAACGTTATCAGGTAGAAAACGCAAAGAAACTGAAGGAAAAATGGGCCAGTGAATTTAAGAAGCAATGTGAAAACAATGGAAATCCCGATCCCTTCCGGGCCAGAGAGAGAAGCCAGGGCAAAGATATGATTCTGGTTATTGACCATTATGTGCCTACCTATGACCGGGATGCCGGTTCAAAAACCACCTTCCAGTATTTAAAGATGTTTTTGGAAAAAGGCTATGCAGTAAAATTTCTGGGGGATAATTTCCTTCATGAAGAGCCTTATTCCACAGCACTGCAGCAGATGGGAATTGAAATTCTCTATGGCAGGGATTATGAGACCAGGATCTGGGATTGGTTAAAAGAACATGGAAATGACATTAAGGTGGCTTATCTGAACCGGCCTCATATTGCGGCAAAGTATGTGGATTTTATAAAAAACAACACAAATATGAAGATGATTTATTATGGTCATGATCTTCACTTCTTACGGGAAGGCAGAGAGTATGAATTGACAGGAGACCCGGAAAAAAGGCGTTCCTCTGAATACTGGAAATCAATGGAGCTTCGAATTATGAGAAAGGCGGCAGTATCCTACTACCCGTCCTATGTGGAGCGGGATGCCATTCACCAGCTTGAGCCAGCCCTGCCCGTAAAGGCAATTGTGGCCTATGTATTTGAACAGTTCTTAACCCGTATCTCCGATGATTTTGAAAAGAAGGAAGGGCTGCTGTTTGTAGGCGGTTTTGCCCATCCGCCTAATGCAGATGCTGTTTTATGGTTTGCAAAAGAGATATTCCCTCTTATACGGGAAAAACTTAAGGTGAACTTTTATATCGTAGGTTCCAAAGTGACGGAAGAAATCAGCGCGTTGGAGCAGCCGGATAACGGAATCATTGTAAAGGGCTTTGTTTCAGAAGAAGAATTGTCAGAGCTTTATGAACAGTGCAGAATTGTGGTAGTTCCTCTCCGTTATGGAGCTGGAGTAAAGGGAAAGGTCATTGAGGCCCTTTATTATGGCACTCCTGTGGTTACTACCTCCATCGGAGCCGAAGGAATTGCCGAAGCAGAGTCTGTTATGGCAATCCGGGACGAGAGGGAGACATTCGCCCGGGAAGTAGTATCTCTTTATGAGGATACAGACCGGTGCAGGCAGATGTGCCGGGCAGCCCAGGATTATATCCACAGATATCACAGCATTGATGCGGCATGGAATGTGGTTGGAGAAGATTTTTAGAGTTTGGGCAGGAAGTCAGGAAAAATGGCCTCCTGCCTTTCCGATTTATGCCGAATATAGTGGATTATTCCAAAGAGTATATGATATAATAATGACGTTTAGTTTATTCACAGTGATAGTCTGCCCAGGGCAGACAGGAAAGATAGAACCGGGAGGATACAGAATATGCAGGCAATTTTGCTGGCAGGCGGTCTTGGCACCAGGCTTCGTTCCGTGGTAAGCGACAGGCCAAAGCCAATGGCACTGATCCAGGACAAGCCCTTTATGGAATATGTGATTATGGAATTAATCAGTCATGGAGTGACCCATGTGATTTTTGCGGTGGGATATAAGGGCTCCATGGTGGAGGAATATTTTAAAGACGGATCAGCCTGGGGAATCCAGGTTTCTTATGCATATGAAGAAGAACTTCTGGGAACGGCAGGAGCTATTAAGAATGCAGGACAGCAGGTGACTTCAGAACGCTTTCTGGTGCTGAATGCGGATACGTTTTACCAGCTTGACTACAGCAAGCTGACTGCCCTGACTCAGGAGCGGGGCCTTGATATGGCTCTGGTCCTTCGTGAGGTGGAAGATGTGTCCCGGTATGGACAGGCAGTCCTGGAAGATGGCTGGCTTACCTCCTTTGATGAAAAGACGGAAGAAAAACGGCCGGGAACCATTAACGGAGGCGTTTACTTCATAAACCGCTCTTTGCTGGAGGAAATTCCGGAAGGAAAGGTGTCCTTAGAGCATGACATGATTCCTAAATGGCTTCTGGAAGGAAAAAAGCTGGGAGGCGTTGTTAATGACGGATACTTTATTGATATCGGAATTCCGGAAGACTATTACCGGTTTATAGAAGATGTGGAGAAAGGAAGGGTAGTCATATGATAATCAGAGGACGAGCACCTCTAAGAGTGAGCTTTGGAGGCGGCGGTACGGATGTAGCCCCATTCTGCAGCCAGCAGGGAGGCGCTATTATCGGAAGCACCATTAATAAATATGCCTATTGCTCCATTGTTCCCCGTGAAGATGACCATATTACCGTTCACTCCTTAGACTTTGATATGACGGTCAAGTATAATACAAAAGAAAACTATGTGTATGACGGACGGCTGGATCTGGTGACAGCAGCTTTAAAGGCCATGGACATCAAACAGGGGTGTGAAGTATATTTACAGTGCGATGCGCCTCCGGGATCAGGTCTTGGAACATCTTCCACAGTTATGGTAGCTCTTTTGACAGCCATGGCAAAATGGAAGGGCATAGAGTTGGACAGCTACGCCATGGCGGATTTGGCCTATCAGGTGGAGAGAGAGGATTTAAAGATCGACGGCGGATACCAGGACCAGTATGCCGCAACCTTTGGAGGCTTTAATTTCATTGAATTCCATGGACGAAATGATGTAGTGGTCAATCCCCTTCGAATTAAAAAAGAGATCATTCATGAACTGCAGTATAACCTGCTGCTCTGCTATACGGGAAACATCCATATCTCAGCCAATATCATCAAGGATCAGGTAAAGAATTATGAAAAGAAAGATCCCTTTGATGCCATGTGTGAGGTAAAGGCTCTGGCCTATGCCATGAAGGATGAACTTTTAAAAGGAAACTTATATGGCTTTGGAAAGCTTCTGGATTACGGCTGGAAGAGTAAAAAGCGGATGAGCAGCAAAATTACGACTCCCCAGATTGACCAGCTTTACGAGGAGGCCCTGAAAGCAGGAGCCTTAGGTGGCAAGCTTTTGGGAGCTGGCGGAGGCGGATACCTTCTGATTTACTGCCCCTATAACGTGCGCCATAAGGTAGCGGCCCGATTGGAAGCTGCAGGGGGCCAGCTGACGGACTGGAACTTTGAACTGCGGGGAGCTCAGGCCTGGATCACCGATGAAAAACGTTGGGATTACCAGGAGGTCAAGGTTGCTATTCCCGACGGAGAATATCGCTTTCAATTATAAAGTGGAAGCACCCTTCGGGCATACCATTATGCCCAGAGTACAGGGCGAGAAAGTGGAAGCACCCTCCGGGTATACCATTATGCCCAGAGTACAGGGCAAGAAAGTGGAGAGCATGGATAAAATTATATTTTTAGACCGGGATGGCACCATCAATAAGGAAGTTGAATACTTATACTGCCATTCGGACCTGGTTCTTCTTCCGGGTGTGGCAGAGGAATTAAAGAGACTTAAAGACCACGGTTTTAAGCTGGTTGTGGTGACCAATCAGGCAGGAGTAGCAAGAGGATATTATAAAGAAGAAGATGTGGTATCCCTTCATGGTTATTTAAACAGCCTTCTTTCTGAGAAAGGGGCAGAAATTGACCGTTTTTTTTACTGCCCTCATCACCCGGTTCACGGAATAGGCAGATATAAAATAGAATGCAGCTGCCGGAAGCCTGAAACCGGAATGTTTGAAATGGCAGAAGCGTTTTTTCAAGTAGACAAGGCTCATTCTTACATGATTGGAGACAAAATTCTGGATACAGAAGCCGGAAGGCGCTACGGAGTGAAGGGAATTTTGGTTGGAACCGGCTACGGCGGGGAATTATATGAAGCTATGACCGGGGAAGAGAAAAAAGAATCCTTAGATGCTTATGCCCCCACCATGAAAGAGGCGGTGGACTGGATACTGACTAGAGAAGGAGAGTGAAGAAATGGATCCTATGAAATACTTAGACCAATTGGCAGACCGCTACCCTGTACTGGAGGCGGTAATCCCCCAGATCCGGGCGGCTTATGAAATTCTGGAACAATGCTATGAAAACGGAGGAAAGCTTTTAGCAGCCGGAAACGGAGGAAGCTGTGCGGATGCAGAACATATTGTAGGAGAGTTGATGAAAGGCTTTGTAAAGCCCCGTCATGTTTCGGAAGAATTTGCAAAGGCACTTTATGAGGCGGATCCGGAACGGGGAGAAGAACTGGCCCGGAAGCTCCAGGGCGGACTTCCTGCCATTTCCCTGTCTAACCATCCGGGCCTATCCACCGCATATTTAAACGATGTGGACGGAAACTTAATCTATGCCCAGCAGACCTATGGATACGGAAAAAAAGGAGATGTATTTTTAGGCATTTCCACTTCTGGAAATTCGAAAAATGTCATGTATGCCCTGGCAGCGGCAAAAGCCCTTGGCATGAAGACCATTGGACTGACCGGCCAGAATGGAGGGCTTTTAAAGGCGGCTGCAGACGTGACCATCAGTGTTCCGGAAACAGAGGTATTTAAGATACAGGAACTTCATCTCCCTGTTTACCATGCCCTGTGCCTGATGCTGGAAGAACGATTTTTTTAAGAAATAGAACACCTCAGGAAAGGAGAGCAAAAGAGATGGGAGAAAAACAATGGAAAAATGAGCTGATTGCCGCTGTGCTTTTACTGGTCTTCGCTTTTTTCATAAACAGGGGAATTGAGATTAAGGGGCTCTATATGGATGATCTTTATTTGTGGTCCTGCTATGGGGAACAGTCCTTCGCCCAGTTTGTATTCCCCCTTGGAAGCACCAGATTCCGCTTTGTCTACTATCTGGCGGCCTGGCTGGAGCTTATGGTAACCGGCAGCCGGATCGGCTGGTTTGTGCCCATTAATATTTTGCTCAATACCTGTATCGCCTATACGGTTTACCGGTTTGGAAAGCGTTTGTCAGGCCGGTGGCCTGTGGGATTTTTATGCGGTATACTATACCTTCTTTCCAGAATGTCCTATTACCAGATCAGTCAGGTCTATGGCCTTATGGAAAGCCTTGCTTTATGGGCTGCTATAGGAATCCTTTACTGTCTTTACCGTTATGTATCAGGTGATGAGAGTAAGAGGCTTTTGCCCTGGGCCTCGGCTTTGTATTTTTTCGTTTGCTTTATTCATGAAAGGTATATGGTTCTTCTGGTTTTGTTTTACGGAGTATTTCTCATAAAAAAGGAGAGGCGCAGACAGCCCTGGCTTCAGGTTACTGCCTCATTTTTAGCTGTCCAGGCAATTCGTTTTCTCACCATCGGAACCATATCTCCGGCAGGGACCGGAGGAACCAATGTAGCGGATACCTTTCGGATTTCCGACACCTTCCGTTATGCTCTCAGTCAGGTGCTTTATATTTTTGGAATCAATGCGGGCCCTGATCATTTAAGCGGTTTAAGCTGGGGCGCTTCTCCTGTCTGGGTTCGGGTTTTTGTTATAGCCTCAGACCTGTTTCTGGTGGCAATGACTGTGGTTTTCTTAATCAGGCTTATAAAAGAAAAGGAAGCTTTAAAAGAGCGCCTTCCCGTTTTGGGTCTGTTTTTACTGTTTATCGCCTTGTGCATCGGTTCCTCCAGTGTTACGATCCGGGTGGAAACCAGATGGATCTATGTATCCATGACAGGGGCCTGGCTCCTGGCTGCCTATATGTGCGGGGTAGCTGCTCCTAAGCGGGAAACGAGAGTCCGCATTTCCTGGCCTCTTCTATACTGCGGCCTGTTCCTGGTTTACGGACTTATCAGCTTACCGGTGGAAAGCTTTTACCGGGGCAAATATGAAAATCTGTATTACTGGCCCAATCAGCTTCGGTACAATTCCCTTGCAGAGGAAACCTATGGGAAGTACAAGGAGGATATATTCGGAAAAAAGATTTACATGATAGGAAATTCCTACGAAATGAGCGATTTTACAGCCCAGACCTTCTTTAAGACCTTTGATAAGAAGCGGAAGGCAGAGGGAACAGAAGTCTACTTCATTAATTCCATTTACGACATTGGACTGGTGAAGCCCAATATGCTTATTTTAAGAGAAGAACCAGCCCATAACCGATTTCAGGATATAACAGATTTTGTAAAACGAATTAAATTAGAGCCGGTTTATGGCTGCTATGAAGACGGCTGGCTGGATGAGAGCGCCAAAATCCGGATTATGACGGGAAAACAAGGAAAGATCGGCCTGAAGTTTTATTATCCCGGAAATATTACCGGCCTGGAAACCATCACTGTAACCATAAATGGAAAAGAAAAGCACATCATCCCCATGGTCGCCTCTACTGTAACAGCTGAAATTGACGGAGAGCCCTCTCAGATCAAGGAGCTGGACTTTGAGTGTAACTTCTATTATGAAAATGCATCAGAGCAAAGAGGAGAAAAACACCTTGCTGTGGTTGCTGAGATAACCGCAGATTAAACCGCAGGGAGGAATCTATGAAACGCAGTTGTTTATATTACTTGTTTCCTGTTTTAGGAACATTTTTCTGTCTCTGGTATATCTTTGCATCCACCAGTGAGGGAATCTACACCGATTACATACGTCTGGTAAACAGCTATCTGCCCGATATATGGAATCCGGCTAAATTTTTTGTCCCTGATATTTTTACAAGAATTCCGGTCAATTACCTGGGAAGAATAATAAATGTTGCTTTTTTCAGCTACTCCACCATGTTTGACCGGGTACTGGGAGTTCTGGCCCTGGGACTTTCAGGAGGTGTCCTGACGGGATACTGCCTTCGGAAAAAGCTTTCCTTTATCTGGGTCGCTGTTCTGACGGCGGTGGTTTTCAGCCTCAACAAGTGGGAAATGCTGACCAATGGAAGCGGGTGGGCTCACTTTTTGTCCTTTGTCTGCTTTTATTATCATTATGAATTGCTGGATAGGAGCTGGAAAGGCGGGGAATGGCCTGGTGATCGGATAAAATTGATCCTGCTCCCCTTTTTAACCACTCTTCTGGTGGCAGGCCCTTACTGTGCCGTATATTCGGCAACGGTGGTTCTGGCCTGCTGTGTCCTGTTTTTTCTGGCAGAAAAGGGAGAGAAGGTGAAGTACGGAATTTATGGTTTAAGCACCCTGATTCCTTTTCTCCTGTATATGTGGAGTAATTCCTATGCCATAGAGGACCATGCAGCCCCGGCAGAAGTGTCCCTGCTTACCCAGCTGATGGATACACCTGGATTCTTTGTCCGTTTCTTAATAAAATCCTTTTCATCCATGGTCATAGGAGGGGAAGCCGCAGAGAATATTTTTTCCAGCAATACTCCTTTTCTCATTCTCGGCCTTCTTGTGATGGGGCTTTATCTGCTGGCTTTGTGGTTTTATTTGAAATACAGGCTCTATAAGGATTCAATCCTTCCGCTTATGCTCATGGTATCAGGCGGAATGAATCATGTGCTTATTCTGGTTTCCCGATGGATATTCCTTGAGGAAAACTATGGGATCAGTTCCAGATATGCTCTTCAGTTTCAAACCGGAATTCTGGGGATAATACTTACCTTTGCCCTCCTGATAAGGAAAAAAAGGATAAAAAACAGGTTTGCATTGCGTCTGGCTGCGGCCGGAGTCTGTATGCTGTTCCTGGCAGGAAATAGCTACACCACCTATGCAGAAATAAAAAAAGTGCCTAACCGAAAGAAAATATTCGTAGAACGCGGGGAAATCGCCCGGAACTTTGAGCAGTATACCGATGACCAGCTAAAGGCAGAATTTGAATACCGCCGTTCAAGGGCAGACAGTGGTGCCAAGGTGAGGAGCGCCCTGACTATATTAAAAGAAAATGGATACAGCATTTTTTCAGGCGATTTTATAAAGGAAAAATGATATCCGGAGGTTTTTATGAAGCAAGTACAAAAGCAGAAATATGTGATCTGGGTGTTTTTGCTGGTTTTGGCAGCAGGTGTTCTGCATTCCCTGAAAAGTCTCCTTCATCAGGAGACCTTCCGGTGGATCGTGAACCAGAATGAATATAGAACCATGTTGGCAGAGACAGCAGGACTGTTGGCTGCCTTCTGTACTTTTGGCCTTTTTATTTCCGAAAGGAGGCAGAGAATAGGAGCAGCAGCACTCCTTCTGTCAATCTTTTTGTGGGCCCATGAGGTGTTCTTCCCGGTTCTGGTATCCGGTTTGTATATGGCTTATCTTGTATTTGCAGGAAGGTTTTTAAGAACCGTTTTGTGGAAGCTTCCGGAAGAAGACGGAATCGGTTCCGACTTTCTCACAGGTACTTCTTTTCTCATAACAGTTTTTTGCCTTATGTCTGCTCTTGGAATTGGAAGCATTCCATATCTGACTGGGTTTGTGCTGATCAGCGGGGCAGCAGGATTGATTGCCTGGAGACCCCATTTCAGCTCAAAGGGACAACAGCACTGGAACCGGAGAGAAATTCTTCTTTTGGCCTTTCTCATGACAATGGTGTGTCTTCAGGCCGGACGGCTTAATATTTCCATTGACTATGATAGCCTCTGGTATGGACTCAGATCAGGATATATTCTGAACAATGGACGGGGAATCTATGAGAATATGGGAACCATCGGAATTGTCTATACCTATTCCAAAGGCCTTGAAGTCCTGACCCTGCCTTTATCTCTTCTTCCTTCCTACAGCTTTTTAACCTCTGTCAACTTGTGGCTGGCAGGAGGTACCCTTTACATGGGATACCGGATTGGACGGCTTTACTTGAACTGGGAGCGGTCGGTCTTTCTGGCCGCCTTGCTTTCCGCAACTCCGGGCATTATGAACATGGCAGTGACCGCAAAAAGTGATATGATGACTCTTCTCATCCAGGAGATTATGATTTACTATTTGCTTTGTTACATCAAGGCAGGCCCCAGGTTTTGGCGTTATTTATGCTATGGGATCTCAGCCTTTTTTCTCAGCCTGACCTTAAAGCCCACTGCCCTGATCTTTTCCACCGCTATTTTTGGAATGACTTTTTTGTATATTCCGGTAAAGGGTTTCCTGCCCCAGCTAAAATCCTGGAGACAAAACACAGGCTCCCTGGCAGTTCTGGCGGCATCGGCATTGGCCCTGGCAGGAATATGGGCAAGAACAATAGTGATTACCGGTCTGCCCATTACATCCGTATTTTCCTCCCTTTTGACAAAACTTGGATTTCAGATGAAATATCCCTTTGAAGTCAATACCATACCTAATTCCGCTCCTGCCGGGTCCATAAAAGAACAGGCTCTGCACCTGTCAAAACGAGTTTATGGATTTTTCCTTTCTCCCACAGGCCGGGATATGGACCATGTGATTTTGGCATGGGGTGGATTTATGCTGTATTTTCTGATGATTATGTGGATTATCAGCCGTTTTTACGGCAAAGATGTGGATAGAGCCAGTAATAGGAGCCTATCAGTCCTGCTGACAGTGATGTATATTCCATTTCTGCTGGTAAATCTTATAAGTCTGGTTATGCTTCATCAGGTGGATGGGAATTACTTTATGCTTTTATATGTGCTTACGGCGGTCTATGTGCTGAAATCCGTATCAGACACAGGAGAAAAAGCGGTATGGAGGGCGGCGGCTGGAGCTGCTGCCGGAGTCTTTCTCTTTTCGCTGTTTATTACTTCCATGACAAACTGGAGCTGGAGCGTTGGATTTTCCCCTTCTTCCTTCCGTCATAAAGGCTACTATAACCACCAGGAAACAGCCCGGCAGGACATGGTTTCCAAGGGAAATGAAAAGATATGGGACATTCTGGCTTCAAATCCCCGGAACCGGCTTATAGCAGTAGGAGAACACCCCCAAGTACTGTCCTTTCCCTGCAGCGCCCAGTCCTATGATGATATTACTGGAGTATGGGGGAATGTGGTTCTGGTCAAGAAAATGGATTATTTTGTGGAGTTCATGGATTATGCAAAAACCGATTACGTCTACGTTCAGGCAGGCTATACCGGAGGGCGCCTGCGTTCCTATACATTGGTAAAAGACTTAATTGAATGGGGAAAGCTGGTTCCAATATGCTATGAGAAGGGAAATCTTCTGGCGGCAGTAGATGTAAAGGGAGAACACAGCCAGGCATCGGTTCAGGCATTGAAGGAATTTGAACAGTATTACTTAAAAAAGGAAGCAGAGGAACAGCAATAGCATGAGGAGTACAGAAAATATGGAAAAAACATTATCGGTGGTTGTATCCTGCTACAACGAAGAAATGGCTCTGGAACGGTTTTATGAGGAAACAGCCGGAATTTTAAAGAAACTCCCCTGGAGCTATGAACTGATTTTCATAAATGATGGAAGCCAGGATGGCACCATGAGAGTCCTTGACCTTTTGGCTGACCGGGATGAGCATGTAAAAGTCATTAGCTTTTCCAGAAACTTTGGTCATGAAGCAGCCATGATTGCAGGGCTGGACTACAGCAGCGGAGACGGGATCGTCTGTATGGATGCAGACCTTCAGCATCCTCCTGAGTATCTGCCTCAAATCCTTGAAAAATTCCAGGCAGGCTATGATGTGATCAATATGGTTCGGACGAAAAATGAGTCAGCCGGCTGGTTTAAAAATCTGGCCTCTTCTGCCTTTTATCATTTGATCAATCTGCTTTCCGATGTAAAATTTGAGCCAAACGCCTCTGATTTCTTTGCCGTATCCGGAAGAGCGGCAAAGGTACTAAAAGAAAGCTACAGGGAAAAGGTTCGCTTTCTGCGGGGCTATGTACAAAGCATTGGCTTTAACCGGACAACCATAGAATATGAAGCCGCAACCAGAGTAGCGGGAGAGAGTAAATATAGCATCAAGAAGCTGGTGACTCTTTCCTTAAATACCATTATGTGTTTTTCCAACCTCCCTTTAAAACTTGGGATTTACGCCGGAGCCGGAGCCGGACTTCTGGGCGTTCTGGTGATGATCTACACCATATGGAGCTGGGCCAGGGTGGGAACGCCAAATGGCTATGCCACCACCATTGTGCTGATCTGTTTTATGTTTGCAGTTTTGTTTCTGATTGTGGGAGTGATTGGAAATTACATTGCCATATTATTTGCAGAATTGAAGGACAGACCCATTTATATTGTGGAAGAGAAGAAGAACTTTAAGGAATAAATTCATTATAATAAGGTACCTTGAAAGGCTTGTATATGCCAATCAAGGTACCTTATTCATTGTCTTTAAATGTGTTTTAACGTTATTTTATTCACTGCCCGTCAGCGGATTCCAGGACCGATTTCCTTTGTGGAATTCGTATTTGAATCCGGTGCCGGAGAATCAGTTGCTGCCGGAGTATTCTGGTCTCCCTGAGGACTCTGCTCTGTCTGCGCCGGAGCTGATTCCGGGGTCAGGGTGCAGATTCCGTTTGAATCGGCGGTATAGGAAATCCCGTTTAAAGTAAACACTGTAGATACCGCCATCTTCCCATCAGATGGATTCAGGTAATACTGCTGGCCGCCTACTTGAGTCATACCAGTCACCATAGCGCCGCTTCCGCCGAAATAATACCAGCTTCCGTCTACCTGTCTCCAGCCTACGGTCATTTTACCAGAGGAATTGCTTAAGTAATACTTTGTTCCCCGTTCATCCAGCCAACCAGACTGCATTTTTCCGTCGGTTCCAATGTAATACCAGTTTCCGTCCGGATTAACCCAGCCAGATGCTGTCGCACCGTTGGCATTAAAGAAGTACCAGTTATTGTCAAGCTGTTTCCATCCGGTAGAAACAGCCCCGTTTTCGCCCAGATAATATCTGGAGGCACCGTCAGAATGCCATCCGGTCACCATGGAACCATCGTTGTTTAAATAATAGCGGGAACCGTTGTGATCCACCCAGCCCGTAGCCATGACACCGCTGTCCTGGAGAAAATAACGTTTTCCGTTGATATCCTTCCAGCCTGTTGCCATTTGGCCAGAGGAAGAATCCAGATAGTAATACTGACCGTTTAAGCCCTGCCAGCCTGTGGCCATGGTACCGTCAGAATTTAAATAATACTTTTGACCGCCCTCTGAGAGCCAGCCCGTATTCATAGAACCGCCTGCATTGAAGAAATACCACTTTCCGTCCAGCAGCTTCCAGCCAGTGTCCATCCGTCCTGAGGTTTCATTGAGGTAATACCGGAGCCCGGATTTGTCTATCCAACCCTTGGCAGTCAGTCCCTCTTCGTTCATATAAAACCAGCCTGTACCGTCATTGATCCAGGCATTCTTCTGCATGGAGTAATTCTGGTAATAATATGTTCTTCCGCCAATGGTTCTCCACATATTTCCAGGGAGTTTTGGAGTCAAGTCCTTATAGAGAAAGTCAATGTCAACATTTCCATTGATTCCGTCAATGGAACCGGTACTGGTAACCTGCCACATAATGGGATCAGGATAAACGTGCTTTGCTTCATATCTGGCTACCCATACATCATAATTCATGGCAGATAAATCAATCTTCTTTGACAGCCAGTAATCATTGGCATAAACAATAGGATAATATCCTGCTTCTTCTACCCGCTTGCAAAATGCATTGATCACTTCACTGACCTGGGAAGGAGAAAGGGTGCCGAGAGTGGCGTTGTCTTCCGCATCAAAGGCAATGGGAAATGAAATAGGATAATCCTTCAGCAGATTCAGCATAAAGTCTGCTTCGTCCCTTGCCATATCGGGGGTGGTAGCCAAAGAATAAATGTAAGCGCCCACCTTCAGTCCGGCTTCCGTTGCCCCCTGAACATTAGTATGAAAATAGGGATCAGTTACGCCTCTGGATCTGGCACCCAGCATGACAAAGCTGACATCATCAGCGGCAACCGCCTGCCAGTTTACATTGCCCTGCCATCTGGAAACGTCAATTCCTCTGGCAATGGCCTCCTTAATAACAGTGCCATCCCTCATTTGATAATATCCATTTACTTTTTCATATCCCGCCTGGGAAGTCATGACCGGGTAAAGCCCTGAGGTCATTCCCATAAAGGCGCATAATACTGCTGCAGCCAACTGCCTGCAAACCTTCTTGTGTCTCAAAATTAATTTCCTCCTTATCCTTCTTGTTTTATAAAATCATGAGTATCTCTTATGTCTGCGTAAAAAATGGGCATCCGCGCAAGGTGCGGATGCCCACACAGATACAAAATAACCTGATCAGCCAGGTCCTGTTGTAAGTCCGGGCTGCAATTGCTGTACTCCACCGCCGGAAGAACGGTCGGAGCCGGAAGGACTTCCAGGAACGTCACTGGAGGAGCTGCCAGGAGCGCCGCTTAAATTATTACCTCCGGTGGAAGAACTTCCCGGGCCGCCGGAACCTGTTGAAGTGGAATTGCTGCTTCCGCCAGGAGCTGTGGTTCCTGAAGATGTTCCTCCCGGAGCGTTGCTTCCTGTATTTGCAGAAGGAGTACCAGAGCCATTCTCCTGATAGGCACCGTTGGAGGCAAATGCATAACTCTTTCCGTCAATAGTAAGAGTTGTGTTCGTAGCCATCTTGCCGGTAGAGGGATCAAGATAGTAATAAACTCCTGAAAGCTGTAACCAGCCTGTCACCATGTGACCTGATTCATTGAAATAATGCCATGAGCCTTCAATCTGCTTCCAGCCATGAGCCATCTTTCCGTTGCTGTCCATGTAATACTTATTAGTGCCGTCACTGAGCCAGCCTGTCATCATCTTTCCCAGGACAGATTTTGTATCAGCATTTAAATAGTAGTAGGCATTATCGATTTGTTTCCAGCCCGTAGCCATCTTTCCATCCGAAGCAAAATAAAACCAGTCGTTGCCCACCTGACCCCAGCCAAGGGTGCACTTTCCGTTCTCTTTAAAATAATACCAGCCTCCGTCCATCTCCCGCCACCCGGTAGACATGGAACCGTCGCCCTTCATATAATAATAATCATTTCCGATTTTTAACCAGCCATTTACAAGAACACCGGTTTCATCCATGAGGTAAAAGTATTTTCCCCCTACCTGCACCCATTTGGTAGCCATGGCGCCATTGGAATGAAAATAATACCACTTTCCATTGATCTGCTTCCAGCCCGTTGCCATATAGCCAGTGGAAAGATCCAGAAAGTAAAATGTTCCGTCTGAGGTTTTTACCCAGCCTTTATGTACTGAGCCATCCTGATCTATGTATTTCCAACTGGAGCCCTCCGAAACCCAGCCCGTAGCTGCCCATGCAGTTTGGGCAGGTATCAGGACGGCCGTCCCGATCAGTCCTGTCAGCAGCAAAGCAGCCGCCTTTTTTCCGTATCGCATTCAGTTTTCCTCCTCCTGATCCAGCTAAACTTTATTCATATATATGGTAATTATAGCATAGTGTGGGGTTTAATGCATAAATAAATTATTACGATTTGTGGACAAATTTCCAAAGAAAACATATATTGGGAATTTTATGGGGGTGGTTATGGTATTTGGAGAGGATATATGAAATGGTTATAGATAAGGAGAGGTATAAATATTGACGGAGCAAAGAATGTGTTATATTATCAATATAGGGATAATGTGCCAACTGGAGATATCAAAGAAGGGAGATAGAATCCATGCTGGAAAAGAAAGATTTAGAAATGATCAGAGAAGTGGTAAGAGAGGAAATCCAAGGGGTGAGAGTTGAACTTAAGGAGGAAATCCAAGGGGTAAGGGTTGAACTGAAAGAGGAAATCCAAGGAGTAAAAGTTGAACTGAAAGAGGAAATCCAAGGAGTAACGATTGCGCTAAAAGAGGAAATCAGGGAGGTGAGAAAGATAGCTGACAAAGCCCTTGAGATAGGATCTAGAACAAAGTTGATCCTTGAAAATGATATCAGTAAAAAAATAGATGTCATAGGAGAAGGTCATTATTTTCTGGCGCTTAGACTTGAGGAGGCCAGCCGGATGGACAAGAAGTGGGAAAGGCTGGAACTGGAATTAATTAATTTACGGATGGAATTCAAAGAAATGAAAGCCATGTAAATATTGCGCATCAAAAAAGCCGGTATTTACCGGCTTTTTTGATGCAGGAAGTACATTCGACGTCACTTGTCAGCCTGAAATCTCCATACATTTTTTATAATAGTTTTTTGCATAACGGTACATGATGATGGTGTACTCACCGAATTCCTCCCCAAGAGAAGCCTTGTAAACAGCCCAGAGAGCCCATAAAAACCCACCCAGGGCCATGTAGGCATAAACGGTAAAACGTTCTTCATCAGTAGGTTTTCTCTCCAGGTAGACTTCCAAAAGTCTGTCTGCTTCCTCCTGGCTGTAATAAGAATAAATCGCACACATGGAAATATCCGCCAGAGGATCACACATCCCTGCATACTCCCAGTCAATCAGCCGGACATCACCTGAAGGAAGAATTAACAGATTGTCCACGTTAGGATCTATATGAGAAAGCACCTTCTTGTGGTCTAACCCATCCAGTTTATCTAAAAGCTCATCCATTTGCTTGCGTATATGATGATAATCCTCAAACAAAGTATCTCCGTGAGTTTTACATAAATTTTCATAAAAGTCAATCCGTTCCCGAATATCAAAGGCGTGATCTGATTTAAGGCCATATTTGTGGAATTTACGAATTACATCCATACAAAGAGCTATTTCTTCCTGGTTATGAGGATCAGCATTATGAGCTCCTTCATAAAAGACTGAAATTTTATAGCCCGTTTCTCCATCAAGATAAACCACATTTTCTGAAATATCATATCCTGCCAAGGCATCGTAAACTGCCTTTTCTTCTTTCCTGTTGATTAAAAGCTCCGTTCCCGGTCCGGGAATGCGGCAGATATAGTGGCGGTCTTTTACTTTAAATAAGAAAGATTTATTTGTCATACCGGATTTTAAACATCTGATTTCTGTAATTTCAGACTCTTTTACCTGGAAAACCTGAGAAACAAGCTGCATGGCCTGGTTATCAGAGGTGTGTTGATATCTTATATCAAAACGGCGCAGTTCCTCCAGATTTTCAAATTCATAAACCTCATGGGCGGGTCTGCGGTTTATAAATACCTCCGGTTCATGATTGGCTTCCGGAATTTGGGGAAGCCTTCTTGCAGCTTCACCGGATAACATCTCCATGAAAACATTTTCCCAGTAAAAAGATTCAGTTCCGGGAAGATTATAGTATGCTTCCAGCACCGTAAGGAATTGCTCAGAAAAAGATTTTGAAAAAAATGCAGGTCCGTACATAACCCACTGGTCGCATCCGCCTACAGAAACATTCAAAATCCGACCTTTTTTATTATAATCCAGACACCATTCTGAAGTTTCCCCTTCCATATAAGAAGAAGAATACCAGGTACCGCCTTCGTATGCATGGTACATATTGTGACGCATCCAGTTGTCAGAAGAAAGCAGATACATGTTCCGTCCCCGGAGGACTTCTCTGGCATGATAGATGGTAGCCAGAGTATTTTTGCTTGAATATTCCGGATTGTAAAGAAGTTTAACATGATATTTATCAATGAGATATTCAAATTTTTCTTTTAAATAGCCGACTGCAATGGTAATATCGGTGATTCCGGCTTCATGAAGCTGACGGATCTGGCGTTCAATCATCCGCTCGCCTAATACTTCTAAAAGACCTTTGGGAGTTTCGAAGGTCAGGGGAACAAAACGGGAGCCGAAGCCTGCGGCTATGATAAGAGCCCCGTCAACCTTGTGCTTGTCCAGCAGGGCCTGTCCAGCAGAGAGAAGAGCGCAGGATTCGTTTTTGGGTCCATACTCAATATAATCTTTTTCTATGCATTCTTTTATTAAGTTATTAATGGTTCCTAAGGAAAGGTTGAGTTCCTTCGACAAATCTCTTTGTGTTACAGCCGGATTTTCCAGAATGGAACGGCAGATAATGACGTTACGATCCATAATTTTATGACCTCCGTATGGTTTGTATGTGGTGATGTTTAGTTCAAAAATATCAATATTGGAAACATTATGAACATTATAGCATTAAAAGGGCAAGGACGCAATGTAAAGATTTTATGATTAAGGAGCCTTAAAATAAATTTAAATAAAATGTTACATTATAAATAAGAAAGAAAATCCCTTTCGTAATAATTCTGTAAGAAAATGAACAGAGAAATGTTATAGCATTTTCCTAAAAAATGTATTATACTGTTCCATGTGATGGAGGAGTTGGGAGCTTCTAGCGGAAATGTTAATATTTTTTATTTTATGAAGAATATTCAAAAAAAGTAAAAAAAGTATTGATTATTTCTATTATTGGAAGTATAATTACCTCGTAATGCAATTAGGAATTTCAGAGAAAATATTTCAAAAAGAAAAAGGAGAGTGCATTTATTATGAGAAAGCAGACAAAATTAGTTGCTGTATTATCAACAGCAGCACTGCTGGCATTAGGTGCATCCATGTCTTCTTTCGCAGCAGTAGGTTGGGCGGAAGAAAATGGTACATGGGTATACTATAACAAGGACGGCGACGCAGTAACAGAAACATGGGCAAAATCAGGTGAGAATTGGTTCTACTTAAACGATGATGGCGAGATGGCTACAGATGCAATCGTTGAGCACAAAGATAACTACTACTATGTAGATGTTAATGGTGCAATGGTAGCTAATACTTGGGTTTCTATTGAAAACGAAGATTATGATGGCGAAGATGAGCCGACAACACTTTGGTACTATTTTGGTGCTAATGGTAAGGCTTATACAGGCGTCAGCGACAAAGCTAACTTCAAGACTATCAATGGCAAGAAGTATACCTTTGATGAAGATGGCCGTATGCAGTATGGTTGGATCGCATCAGAGGATGGCAAGAGAGATACTGCTGATGATGCATGGAAGACAGCTGCGTATTATTGCGGAGATGAGAATGATGGAGCTCAGACTATAGGCTGGAAGGCTCTTGAGATTACCGATGAAGGCTATGAAGAGGGCGATTACAAAAACTGGTCCAGCAAGAATGTTTTTGATGATGAAGATCAGACCCGTTACTTCTACTTTAAGTCTAATGGTAAGAAGCTTGCTGGCAAAGATGGCGAAACGATTAACGGAGCAAAATATAGTTTTGATACGTATGGCAGAATGAATGCTGAGTGGGTTAACGTAGATTCAACTCCAAGTTCAGCTTCCAATGCTACTGGTTGGAAATATTTCAAATCTCCAGAAGAAGGCGCCAGAGTAACTAAGGGCTGGTTTAAATCTGTACCTGATGAGCAGATTGACAGTGAAGATTATGATGATGGTGATGAGTCCTGGTTCTATGCAGACGGTAAAGGTGCTCTTTATGCTAACAAGATTAAAGAAATCTCTGGTAAGAGATACGCATTTGATTCTCTGGGCAGAATGAAGAGCGGTTTCAGACTTATTAAATTAGGCACAAGTTCTACTGATATTGATCAAATTCGTGGTCTTGACGGAAAGATCGATAATGATACAAATAAGACAATCGTGGATAATGAAGACGATTTCTTGGCTAACATCAATGAATGGTTAGAGGCTGATTATAAGCTGTATAACTTTGGCGGAAGCGATGATGGAGCAATGAAGACTGGAAAGCAGACTTTGACTCTTGATGGCGACAGCTTTGTTTTCAACTTTGGAAAGTCCGGAGCTAGCAGAGGTGCTGGTAAGAACGAAATCGACAGTGATAAGATTTACCTTGGCGGTATGCTTCTGAAAGCTGATAAGGATGATAAGTATGTAGTTGTGGAAATTGAGACTAAGTCTATTGATAACAAGAATGTAGACTTCTATAAAGTTTTATCTACTGAAGATTTCCTTGATACTTATTGTGATGAAGTAGCTGCAGCTGGCTTGAAGTCTACTGAAGATAAGGCTTGGACACTTAAGACTAATATTTCTAACGCTAAGAAGTTTAAATTGATTAATACTTCTGGTTCTGTTCAGTCAAACAAGAAGACTGCAAAAGACGGAAATGATAACATTTTCCATCAGAGTGGTGAGAATATTGACAGAGTTTACATCAAAAAATAATTTTATAACAGTTTAGCTATATTATAAAATTTTAGAAAGGTGAGATCCTTATAGGACTCACCTTTCTTGTTGGTTCGCCCAACATGGGCGTAATCTAATCAGTGAAAGACTGTAAAGTGACCTGATAGTAGGAAACTTATGGTCAATGACAAGGGTATCCATCGTGAGGTGGAATCTGAAGGAAGTCGGATGGCAAATCTTTGGTCTGGCAGACAGAAGTCGAATTTAAGGCATGGTATATCGAGTAAGGCTGCCAAACAAACTTAAGCCCAATAACTAGTGGCAGGTATACGGTGTAAATGTGGCAGATAGATGAAGCGAAGAATTATGAACCTTAACTGGGGACGCCTGTGCGGTACACTTAGCAAAGCGATAAAAATTCACTCCTTAGTAAGTACATTGTAAGGTGCAGAATGAACACGCAGAAGTCAGCTTAAGTCGTAGAATCGAAGAAACTTATGAAAATAGGTAGAGGAAAAGATTTGACGGTTGAGATAAGCCAGATGCTGTTTACCTGTTACTTAAAGAGGGCAGGGAATCGACAGAAGTTACTTATTTAAAGGTGGGTTGAAACTGAGAGTAAAGGATAAGAACGCTTGGAGTTAGAGATAGATAGTGCAAGGCATAGGTACATCTTTGAACAAACGAAACGCCGTATGCTGAACGGAGCATACCGTGTTGTGGGAGGACAGCGGTTAGTCATCGCCTCCTACCCGATTATCACAAGCCAATATCCTCTTTGATGTACAGGAAGAAGGAGCCCAAACTTATAGTTATATTTTGGGGTATGCCAAATAAGCCTCCATATTCCGAATGTTTTTCCTATGATGTGTAATGAAGCATCCGAGTTCATTTGTAAAAGTTGCATGTGCAGTTATAATGTGTTATACTGGAAATAATGAATATGAAGGGATTTATTTAATATGAGTAGTTTGTCTTCCCTAAAAGCTAAAAAGAACTTTTTATCGATAATTATTAGTATATATGTGACTTTAATTGGGATGGGACTTCCGATTATTGTTGGGGACCAATATTTTGATATCCTTCTTACCAAGTATTATTTTTATTGGATTTGCACGGCTGTAATGGTCGTTTTAGCGATTATCTATATTGCTGTAAAAGGCAGGGATATATTTATTGAAAGTATCAAAAAGAAAATGATGATACAGGACTATGCGGCTTTAATCTTTCTTTTGATAGCATTTATATCAACTTTGTCGTCAGAGTATCTGTATGAATCCTTTTGGGGGAATGAAGGAAGATTTACCGGGCTATTTTTATTAAGTCTGTATGTGTTATCTTATTTTTTTGTAAGTCGATTTTGGATATACAAGCCCTATTATATTGATGGAATGCTAACTGCCGGAATACTTGTATGTCTATTTGGTATTACGGATTATTTTCAAATGGATATTTTAGGGTTTAAGGAAAATGTCATACAGAAGCAATTGTCCATATTTACCTCAACCATTGGAAATATTAATACTTATACTGCCTATGTGGGTATTATTACTGCAATAGCTACTGTTCTATTTACAAAGGTCCAAAAAGGAAAAAGAATGATTTTATATTATTTATGTATGATAATCAGCTTTTTTGCTATCATTATGGGAGTTAGTGATAATGCATATCTCTCTTTGGCGGCTTTGTTTGGTCTTCTACCTTTATATCTATTTTCTAATAGAAGAGGAGTAAAAAGGTATTTGGTAGTATTAGCCACTTTCTTTTCCACGGTTAAAGTGATTGCATGGATTAACAATTATTTTAGAGACCAGGTAATAGGAATTGATAGCGTATTTAATATAATTGCCGGTTCAAGAGTGTTGCTGTATTTGGTTTTCGGGCTTTGGAGTATGATTGTTATATGGTATATTATGGAATATATTAAACCACCAGGGCTAGAAGAATATGGGAATGTTTTTAGGTATATTTGGCTAGTATTTATTTTGTTAGTTATTCTTACTTTTATATACGTTACGTATGATTGCAATATATTAGGAAATTCGAAACGCTATGGAACAGTTGGTTCTTATCTTTTATTTAATGATGATTGGGGAACTCATAGAGGTTATATATGGAGAAATGCATTAGAACAATTTTCGGATTTTTCTTTATTTAAGAAACTAATTGGATATGGTCCGGAAACATTTGGCATTTTGCTGATGCACAAAACATATAATAATCCTTATAACCAAACTTTTGATTCTGCACATAATGAATACCTTCAATTTTTGCTTACTGTTGGAATTGTCGGATTAATCTCCTATTTAACATTTATATTATCCTGCATAAAAGAATCTTTTAGTTCTAAAAATAAAAATCCATATATAATTGCAATGACCTTTGGCGTGATTTGCTATAGTGTTCAGGCTTTTGTAAACCTCAATCTTCCAATTGTTACACCTGTTTTTTGGGTGCTTTTAGGAATGATAACTTCTGCATGCAGAGAAAAATAATAAGTATAGAATAATGGATAATATCAAAAACTGGTGAAAAGATACAGAATTCACCAGTTTTTGATATTTTTAGCATAAAGGTAAAATATTCATAAATTCTTAAAAAATAACAGTCTTTTTTACCTTGTAGAAGATTGTACTAAATGTGAAAAATATGTTATACTAAGAGAGCTTTAAGTGTAAAAAGATAAATAGCAAATAAAGGTGTGTTTTAAATGAAGGTTGATCAGAGTTATAAAAGGCTCATAAAAGTTTTTTTCACTTTTGGAATTGCAACAATGTTAATTGTATTGTATGGCTGGACTTGGATTAGTCATTATAATAGAATTATAGAATCTCCCTTTTTTCGTCGCGGAAATTGGATGATGATTTTTCTTTATGGGGTTCTTCTTGTTCTTTTTATGAGTATATATGGAGGTTTTAAAGTTGGATATTTGAAAAAGGGAAACTTAATATATTCTCAAGTTCTGTCTGTTATTTTTACTAATATTTTTACATACTTACAGATTGCTGTTTTGGACAAACACTTTTTAAACCCCTTACCATTAATCAAGATGACAGGATTGGATTTTTTGTTTATTATTAGTTGGACTGTAATATATCAATGGTTTTACGGAAAAATATTTCCGCCAAGGAAAATGCTTCTCATTTCTGGAAGGAGGTCAGACTATCATCTTGCCGAAAAGATTAATTCCAGGGAAGATAAATACGAAATATGCCAAACAATTAATATTCAGCAAGGATTTTGTTTTTTGAAGAATGAGATATTAAAGTATGATGGAGTTATCATTGGTGATATTTCTTCTCATGAGCGTAATTTAATATTAAAATATTGCTTTGAGAATTCGATTCGTACTTACAGTGTTCCCAAGATATCTGATATCCTGTTAAAGAGCTCGGTAGAGCTAAACTTATTTGATTCACCGCTTTTTCTATCAAGAAATGAAGGACTGACGATTGAACAGCTATTAGTTAAGAGGCTGGCAGATATTAGTGGAGCCTTAATAGGAATAGGAATAGCTTCACCTCTCTTTTTAATCATAGGTATTTTGATTAGAATTACAGATAAAGGCCCTGTTTTTTTTAAGCAAGCCCGGCTTACAAGGGATAATAAGGTGTTTTATATTTATAAGTTCCGTACTATGGTCCAAGAGGCAGAAAAAGATGGCGTGGCTCGTTTGGCTGAAGAGGGAGATTCCAGAATATTGCCTATTGGACATTTCCTGAGGAGGACGAGGCTAGATGAATTGCCCCAACTTTTTAATATATTAAGGGGAGATATGTCCTTGGTAGGCCCTAGGCCGGAACGTCCAGAACTGGTTGAAGAAATACTTAAAGATATACCAGAATTTCAATACAGAACGAAGGTAAAAGCGGGTCTTACTGGCTACGCGCAGATTTATGGAAAATATAACACCACTTCGTATGATAAGTTGAAGCTGGATCTGACTTATATACGGAACTATTCAATTCTTTTGGATTTAAAATTAATTTTTATGACCCCCAAAATTATGTTTATGAAAGAGGCCACAGAAGGAGTGCGGTCAGAGGTTGGAAAATAGGAAGAATTAGATTATTTGCTGAGTGTAAAAAAATCAAAGATAATAGTGGGGTGCATATATGTTTCCTCTTGTAACGGTAATTATGCCTGCATATAATTGTGTGCATACAGTTAAACAATCTATCTGTTCAATTCTGGCCCAAACAATGCCGGATTTTGAACTGCTTGTTGTTGATGACGGTTCTTCTGATCAGACTTTTGATTTATTAATGATGTTAAAACAAACAGACTCCAGAATGATCGTATTAAAAAATGAGTGTAATATTGGTGTGGCTGCAACTCGAAACAGAGCGATTAATCTTGCTAAGGGAGAGTATATAGCATTTTTAGATAGTGATGATATATGGAAAGTAGATAAATTGCAGAAACAGATTACATTACTGAAAAAAAACAATGGAGATTTATGCTTTACCTCGTATGAATTTGTAGATGTTTCTGGCATTTCTATTAGGCAGCCGCCTTATATCGTTCCTCAAAAGACGAGTTACTATAATATGTTATGTGAAAATGTGGTTGGCCTCTCTACGGTACTAGTGCGGCGTGATATATTACGTAATGTACAATTTGAAAAAGAGTGGTTTCATGAAGATTATGTGTTGTGGTTGAGTCTTTTGCGTATGGGGAAAACATTCTGGGGAATATCGGATGTTTTGATGACATACCGGATGGGTGGACGGTCTTCCAATAAAGCTAAAGCAGCTAAAGAACGGTGGAAAATCTATCGTAAGCATGAAAATCTATCGTTCATTGAATCATTATACTTTTTTTGTATTTATATTTATAATGGGATAAGAAAAAATTAAGCATAAAGAAAATGAGTGTGATTTAGTTGAAATATATGGAATTAGCAAATAAGAGAATATATTATCTTTATAAAAAATGGCAAAATATATGGTTTGTCGCAACTGTAAGTAGTTTTATTTATGTTCATATTTTTAATCGGTTTACTATGAAGCGTTTTTCTCAATATTGTGTACCTGATAGAAAAGTAAATAATTTGATTAAAATTGCATTTGTATGTGATGAAATGACTTGGCAAGACTTCAAGAGTGAGTGTAATGCTGTTTTTGTTACACCTTATAATTGGCGTGAAGTTTTTGAAAAATTTTGTCCGGATGTATTTGTTTGTGAATCAGCTTGGTCAGGTAATGCAATATATAAAGATTGCTGGCGTGGGCAAATTTATAAAAGTAAAAAGGTTTGCTATGAAAATCGGCGATCATTATTACAAATAGTTGACTATTGTAAAGAGAAGGGAATTCCTACAGTATTTTGGAATAAAGAAGATCCTACTTTTTGGGGAAATGAAACCTATAATTTTGTGGATACAGCTCTTCGCTTTGAGCATATTTTAACAACATCTGAAGAATGTTTGCCTAAATATAAGAGATTAGGGCATAAAAGCGTACATGTTTTAATGTTTGGTTTTTCCCCAAACTTGTTTTTCTTTGATTCCTTTGTTCCCAAAGTAAAAAAAGCTGTATTTGCCGGGAGTTGGTATGCTGATCAACCAAAGCGATGTGCAGAAATGGAAGAGATTTTTGACATGGTATTGGAACAAAATATTCCGATAGAAATATATAATCGTCAATCAGACTCTCCAAATCCTATACATCGTTTTCCTGAAAAATACATACCATTTTTGCATCCTAAGGTTGCGTTTTCTGAACTGGGAGAAATATACCGAAATGCAGAATATATCATTAATATTAATACTGTTACAGACTCCAGTACGATGTTTGCACGCCGGGTATTTGAAGCAATGGCATGTGGTTGTATTGTAATCAGCAATCCTTCTGTTGGGTTAAAGACTATATTTCCAGGACGTATCTGGTTTTCTGATGAAACATTTGATTATGAATGGGTAAGTGAAATTCGCAGTGAGAACATTCAAGAGGTTCTTCAAAACCATACATGCAAACAACGTTTGGAGGAGGTTTTGAAAGTTTGTGGTTTGAAAATAAATACTTAGTCATGCTATAGCTGTATGGGTTTTATTTTAGCATAGTGTATAGTATAATTTAAAGTTGTTTATAGTTAATAATGAAAAAGGAGAGAAGATAAAGATGAAAGTATGCGTTGTAGGATTAGGATATATCGGTCTTCCGACCGCACTTATGATGGCGGCATATGATGTTTGCGTTACAGGGGTGGATTATAACAAACAATTGGTGTCCACTTTACAACAAGGTAAAACAACCTTTGAAGAAGATGGGTTGGATGCACTTTATACTAAGGCACGTGAAAAGGGTGTTGAGTTTACAACAGAATATATTAGTGCTGATTTATATATTATTGCAGTGCCGACTCCCTATGATAAGTTCAGTAAAAAGATAGATTCAAGTTACGTTATAGGTGCAGTTAAGAATGTTACACAAGTATGCCCCAAGGGGGCTGTCTTGGTGATTGAATCTACAGTCTCACCGGGAACGATTGATCGTTATGTCCGACCGGCTATCGAAGAATGCGGATTTACTATTGGAGAAGACTTACACATTGCTCATGCTCCGGAACGAATTATACCAGGTAATATGGTTTATGAATTAGAAAATAACTCCCGTGTAATTGGGGCAGATGATGAAGAAATAGGACAGAAAGTGAAGACGGTATATTCTTCTTTCTGTAAGGGAGATATTGTAGTTACTGATATACGCACAGCTGAAATGAGTAAAGTTGTAGAGAATACTTTCCGGGATATTAATATTGCCTATGCGAATGAGTTGGCTAAAATCTGCCGACAAGATAATATGAATGTTTATGAGATCATCCGGATTGCAAATATGCATCCCAGAGTAAATATTTTACAACCTGGGCCTGGCGTGGGCGGACATTGTATTTCGGTGGATCCTTGGTTTCTGGTAGGAGACTATCCTGGACTTACCAGTTTGATTCGTCATGCTCGATTGATTAATGACAGTATGCCTGAGTTTGTTTTAGGCCGTGTTCATGATATTATGAAGGAGCGAAATATTGATGATGTTTCTCGCGTTGGTTTATATGGTATAACGTATAAAGAGGATGTGGATGATACTCGCGAAAGCCCAACACTTCAATTATTGGAAAAGGTGGCTCTGCATTTAGGTAGTCCTTTAAAGATATATGATCCAATGGTAGATAGGGATGTACTTCCGGAGCAATATCATGATTTTGATGAATTTTTGAACTCGGTGGATATTGTTGTTATCATGGTGGCACATAGCCAAATTAGAAATAGTATGAATAAACTCAGTGGAAAAATTATTTTGGATACTCGGAATATTTGTCACTTACCTGGCGTTTATAAATTATAATTGAGAGGTTCAAATGAAAAAGATAATGATAGTGTTTGGCACTCGTCCAGAGGCGATAAAAATGTGTCCCTTGGTAAACGAGCTTAAAGTTAGAAAAAATATTCAAACTGTAGTCTGTGTGACAGGACAGCATCGTCAGATGCTGGATCAAGTGCTGGTAGCCTTTCATGTAGTTCCTGACTATGATCTATCCATTATGAAGGACAAACAGACGCTTTTTGATATTACAACGAATATTCTTTTAAAAATCAAAGAAGTATTAGAAATAGAAAAGCCAGATACAGTTCTGGTTCATGGTGATACCTCAACTACCTTTGTAACAGCATTGGCATGCTTTTATCTACAGATTTCTGTAGGTCATGTAGAGGCTGGATTACGCACTTACAACATCTATTCGCCTTATCCTGAAGAGTTCAATCGGCAGGCGGTAAGTCTTTTAGCCACTTACAACTTTGCACCGACAGAACTGTCTCGTCAGAATCTTATTAAAGAAGGAAAGAAAGCGGAAAGCATTTTCGTGACAGGAAATACTGCTATAGATGCATTAAAGACAACCGTACTGAGAGACTATACTCACCCGATGCTGGATTGGTCAGCCGACAGCCGTCTGATTATGCTTACTGCCCATCGTAGAGAAAATCTTGGTGAACCCCTGCAACATATGTTTCGGGCAATTAAGCGCATTGTAGAAGAGACACCGGATGTAAAAGTGATCTATCCGATTCATATGAATCCTGTAATAAGGGAGGTCGCTAATACTATTTTAGGTGCCCATCCACGAATTCGAATTATAGAGCCATTGGATGTGCTGGACTTTCATAATTTTTTGGCTCGATCTTTTTTGATCTTAACTGATAGTGGTGGTATTCAGGAGGAAGCCCCTTCTCTTGGTAAGCCAGTTTTGGTGATGCGTGATACGACAGAGCGACCAGAAGGAATCAGTGCAGGAACTCTTAAACTGGTGGGAACGGACGAACAGACAATATACAATTCGTTTTATAGGCTGCTGCATGATGAAAAAGAATATGAGAAGATGAGTCGTGCGGCAAATCCTTACGGAGATGGAAAGGCAAGCGTACGTATTGCGGGTGTGCTGTGCGGAGAATAAGTGGAAAGGCTGAACGTTATGTGGAATGCAGTTAAAACCGTAGTTATGGAGAATTACCTCAATCGCCGTCGGCTATTTGTGCTGGCATCTTATGAATTAAAAATTCAAAATAGTGGAACTATGTTTGGATTTTTATGGAACCTATTTAATCCTGCATTGCAAATTTTTGTCTATTGGTTTGTGTTTGCGGTAGGTTTGCAGGCAAGAACAGAGCGAGACGGTTATCCATATATTATTTGGATGATTGTGGGAATCATGCCGTGGTTTTTTATTAATGAGGTTTTGATGACCTCAGCTGCCTCCATTCGAAATTATGGGGGTATTCTTAAGCGAATCAGTTTTCCCATGGCAATGGTGCCAGTAAAGTCAGTGCTTTCTGGACTGATTGCACACTTTTGGGCAATGATGGTTGTATTTCTTATTATTTTGCTTTCCGGATATAGCCTAAGTATCTATGTATTTCAGTTAGTTTATTATGTAATCTGCTCATTTGTGTTTTTATCAGGCTTTGGATTGTTCGCATCGGCTGTAGACGTGTTGTTTAAAGATTTTAAGAATATTTTATCTTCCATTGTCCGGTTGTTATTTTATGTGACACCTATTGTTTGGGTGCCAACCAACATAAGCCCAACGCTTAAATTTATTTTACGTCTGAATCCTTTGGGTTATATTATTGATGGGTATCGGGAGAGTGTTTTATATGGTATTCCCTTTACAGTCCATAGCGTATATACCATTTATTTTTGGTGTGTCACAATTTTTTTGTTTGTATTTGGATGTTGTGTACACATGAAATTCAGGAAGAATTTCATTGATTTGATTTAACAGTGCGAAGAGAAAGGGGTCATTTTTTGGATAGTACAGTAGCAGTCAGATGCATAAAGCTTTGTAAGCAATATCCTCTGTATAAGGGAGAAATACAGCGACTTAAAGGCTTGATTTTTCCTGGTTTTAAACCGGTACAATATATGGCGCTTGATAATATTTCCGTGGAATTTAAAAAGGGAGAGGTTGTTGGAATTGTAGGACTTAACGGCTCAGGAAAGACAACGCTTTCCAGCATTATCAGCGGTGTTACTACTCAGTCTTCTGGCGAGGTTGAAACGGATGGAAGTATTAATATGCTTAGTGCCAGCGTAGGTCTGCAATATCACTTGACGGGCTTACAGAACATTGATTATAAATGTATGCTTATGGGAATTGATAAGAAATATGTAAATAAAGTTCGCCAGGAGATTGTGGATTTTGCGGATATCGGTCTTTATATCAATCAACCCCTGCGTACTTATTCCTCAGGTATGCAATCCAGACTTGGATTTGCTATTTCGGTTTTTGTCAATCCTGATATCTTGATTATTGATGAGGCCTTGGCTGTAGGAGATAATAGCTTTACAAACAAATGCCTTGTTAAGATAGATGAGTTTAAGCAAAAGAAAAAGACGATACTCTATATTAGCCATGCGGTCGGCTCTATGAAGGATTTTTGTGATCGTGTGATGTGGATTCATAAGGGTAAAATGGTGGGAATCGGTCTACCGAGCGAAATTATTCCTAGTTATTGTCAGTTTGCACGAGAATTTGAATATATGACGAATGATGAGCGGGAAACATTTTCTCCGGATTTGTATACCTATCAACAAAAATGCAAGTAGAAAAATGGGAGACATTATATGCCAAATGATGATAGAATTTATGAAGCTTACAAGGGGAGTATGGGAGAAGAGTTCAGGCAGCAAACACTATTGCGTGTGGACTGGATTGTCGATCAAGCAAAAAATTGTCTGCAAGTTTTGGATATTGGTTGTTCGCAGGGAATTATATCCATTTGCATGGCTCAGAAAGGAAGTTCTGTTATTGGAATTGATATTCAAAAAGAAAATGTTGATTTTGCAGCCCAGTTGCTTCTCTCGGAATATCTGGATTTAAAACAAAGGGTATCTTTCATTTGTGAGGATTTTTTTAAATTTGAGTCTGCTCAGAGGTTCGATTGTATCATAATTACTGAGGTATTGGAACATATAGAAAATCCTAAAGCATTTATAAAAAGAGCGAAGCGATTTTTGAAGCCAGATGGCAGAATCGTAATAACTTTACCGTTTGGAGTAAATGATCATCCGGATCATAAAAAAACATACTATTTGTATGATGCATATGAGCTGTTGCAGGAAGATATTGTTATCACGAAAGTATTTATGAGTGATGGGTGGTTTGGTGTTATAGGAGATTTACATCAGGATTCTCTGTTAATTCCATGTGATTCGGAGTTGATGAGAAAAGAAGAGGAGGCATTTTTTCGCTTAGATAGAAAGCTTAATAATCGGATTAAAGAATTATATGAAAGCAGCCAAACAGCCAATTTAAAATATAGGCAACAGGGGGAAAAGTATAATATATTAAAAGAACAACTTGCGAAGAGCCAAGAACAAATATCAGAGCTAAAGAGTAAGCGAGGGGAAAAGCAAGAAAGGTATGATTTGTTGGAAAAACAGATTCTGGATATTAAGAAAGATTTTCACCTTACCATGCGTGAGGATATTGAATTACTTGCCAGCTTGAAAGATCAGTTTTCTCATTTACAGATGCAAAACGGCTATCTTCAGCGAGAGAATGCAGAATATCGTAGAAAGTTTTCTATGATTACTGATACATTTCCGGGGAAAGTTGCAGTGAAAGGTTACAGGTTGTTGAAACGAATAAAAAGTAAACTGACCATATTGTTTCGTTAAGGGAGGAGTGAAAAGAAATGTATATGCAAAAGATTGAAGAGCGAATTAATCTACTGCTTAAAAAATGTGAAGCTTTGGGGCTTGATCCTGTTCATGGTCTGAAACAGACAGTAAGCAGAACTTTTTCCTTGGATCGAAAGGAACTGAAAGAATTAAGGCTGGCATGCATTGCAGACCGTTTTACTTCAGATAGTTATCGCCCTGAGTGTAATTTGTTGGAGCTGACTCCGGATGCCTGGCATAAGGAGTTGGAAGCATTTGGTGCGGATATTGTTTTTGTTGAATCGGCATGGGAGGGAAAGGATAAACTTTGGTACAGAAAGATTGCTAACGGGAGCAAGCAACTCTATGAACTTTGCACATATTGCCACGAAAAGAAGATACCTGTTATTTTCTGGAACAAGGAAGACCCTGTTTATACAGATACCTTTATGTCAGCGGCACAGCTGGCAGATTTTGTATTTACCACTGATATTGACTGTATTCCTATTTATAAAGCCAATTTGATGCACGATCGGGTTTATCATCTGCATTTTGCAGCACAGCCGGCATTGCACAATCCGATTGAGAAATTTTCGCGCAAGGATAAGTTTTGTTTTGCAGGTGCATATTATCACCGATATCCTAAGCGTACTCAGGTTTTTGATGCCTTTGCTGATGTTTTTATTGAAGGCAAAGGTTTTGAAATATATGACCGAAATTATAAAAGTAGTCGTCCGGAGCATGCTTTTCCTGCCAAATATAATCCCTATATTTTGGGTAATCTGGATCCTTCTCAAATTGAGGTTGCTTATAAAGGATATGAATACGGTGTAAATATGAACTCCATTGATCAATCTCAGACTATGTTTGCTCGGCGTGTTTTTGAGATGCTTGCATCTAATACAGTTACGATTGGGAATTACTCGAGAGGTGTTAAAAACTATTTTGGTGATTTGACTATTTGTACCAATGACAAGATTTACCTAGACAGCTGTATTAAGGAATACTGTACGGATTCCAATACGCTGGCAAAGTATAAGCTGGCAGGGCTGCGTAAGGTTCTTAGCCAGCATTTGTATGAAGACAGGCTGGATTATATTGTATGTAAAGTGTTCGGTAGATCGCTGAAAAGATCATTGCCTTCGGCAGTAGTGTTTGCTTATGTTGAACAGGACACAGAGGCTCAGCGGGTAGCGGAGATGTTTAGAGCCCAACGGTATACTGATAAAAAGCTATATATGTTTGGAAATGGAGCATTCGAAATACCAGACCAGCATATTTTTGTATGGAAAGAGTCCGATACCTTAGCACAGATTTCAGAAGATGCCTATGTTGGATTTATGGATTTCCAGAGTTACTATGGAAGTTATTACCTTACGGATTTGATGCTGACTTTGCGCTATTATTCTTGTGATGGTATTGGGAAAGGGGGATTCTATTCTTACCAAAATGGTGAATTTGTTTGCAATGAAAGAGTAAAAGTGTATCGGACATCGGATAGTCTTTGTTTAGTACGTTCTCTAATTAAAAGGCAGGCGTTGCCATCAATGAATATAAGAGTACTTTGGGAAGATAATGTTATTCAAGGGATGTTTTTTTGTACGGATATGTTGCATTATTGCAAGGATTTTACAGGATATAGTTGTGAATGGGTCGATGATTTAAAGATACCGGATCAGGGTCTTGAGATGCAGTCTATAGAAAAATTAGCTGAATCAATTGCTATTCCAGCAATAAAATATGATTGTCTGCAGTTAATGAGTAAGGATATAGCAGAACTTGTTAATAATAGTACCCAGAGAAAAGTTCAGACAAAGCAGGAAGGAGAAAGGTTTCTTATTTCCAGTGATTTGGCACCAGATGAAAATACTTATATACACATAAACCGTTTGTATTCTGCTTCCCAGTTTGTAAAAGAAGGGAAGCTAACTATCCAATTTAAGGGAAACGGAGATTTGGATATCATAGGTTCATGTCTTTTTTTTGATCAAAAGGGGAATCCCCTTCCGAACAGCTTCGGAAAGCCAAATTGTACGCTTAGTTTTGATGTACCTATAGGAGCAGCATCATTTAAATTAGCCTTGCGTATAAAGGGAGCGGGTAATTTTTATGTTCTTGGTATTGATATAGGCGAAGCATTCACGAGGTCATTGTCTACCTTTGTATGTCGTTCCGGAACTCTAGTACTCACCAATATTTATCCTCAATCAGATAATTTATATCGCAATATGTTTGTGCATCAGAGGGTTCTTTCTTATAAACAACAGGACTCTTTGTGTGATATTATGTGCATGAATATTTATGCGACAGACCAAAAGAGGGAATTTGAGGGAATAAATATTGTAGAAGGACAGTCTGCTATGCTTGAAAGTATATTGAGTAGCGGGCAGATCAATACGGTATGTGTGCATTTTCTTGATCCAATTATGTGGGAAATATTGCAGCGCTTTGGCAAACAAATACGTATTTTGGTTTGGCTTCATGGATCTGAAATACAGCCATGGTGGAGACGGGAATATAATTATGAGAACAAAAAAGAATTGGAGAAGGCTAAACAGGCATCAGATATACGAATGAAATTTTGGAAAGAAGTGTTTTCAAAAGTTGATGATATGAATATCCACTTTATATTTGTGTCGAAGTATTTTGCGGATGAGGTTTTTGAAGATAATCAAGTGTGTCTTCGTCCGGAAAAAATGAGCATTATTCATAATGCAATTAGCACTTCCTTATTCCGATATATCCCTAAGGAGGAGGAGCAACGAATGAAATTGCTGTCTATTCGTCCTTATGCGAGCAATAAATATGCTAATGATTTGACTGTAAAGTGTATTATAGAACTTTCAAAGCGTTCTTTTTTTAAGGATCTTGAAATTTGCTTAATTGGAAGTGGAGAGTTATTTGATGAGACATTACGTCCACTAAGAAAGTTTAAAAATATAAAGATAGAAAAGGGATTCTTAACACAGACCCAGATTGCGCAGGTTCATTTAAGTTATGGAGTATTTCTCACTCCAACACGTATGGATGCGCAAGGAGTTTCCAGGGATGAGGCCATGTCTTCAGGGCTGGTTCCAGTGACGAATGCAGTGACAGCAATACCGGAATTCGTTGACGAGAATTGTGCTATCTTAGCACCTGCGGAAGATTATATGGCCATGGCGGAAGGCATTGAGCGATTGTACTATAATCCGGATTTGTTTTTAAAGCTGTCTGAAAATGCCGCAAGACGAGTACGTATCCAGACATCACCAGAATACACAATAATGAGAGAGGTGAAATTGATTTATGGAGGTAGATAAAACGAAGTTGGTTTTAAATGTTGGACCTGTTCTATATAAAAATTTGTTGAAGCGGAAAGCAATTATAAAAGAAGTTGAACAGAAAGACTATAAATGTATCTTTTATCTCTATAAGGAAGGAATGTATAGCTATGGCTGAGAAAAAAATAAGTGATATATTTTATTTCATTATTAAGACTTCTTTTGCAGGTATTTTGTTGTTGGGTTTCTTTAAAAAGAATTATGTTTTCAAATGGCTTTTTGTAAATGGTGGTACCAAAGGATATTTAATGCCATATATTTGGCTGTTCCTATTTTATGCTACTTTTTCAGGCTGTCTTATATACTATGCCAAAAGAAAAGCTTGCTTTTGGGGAGATATACGTGTAATTGCATTTATTGCATTAGTTCCCCGTTTGTATGTATGGACACTCAGGTTTTATGTGCCAACTAATGATTTTAAAAATTATTGGTTATTTGGACAATATATGTTTGATGGAAGGCGGGAAGAAGTTGCTCGTATTGTATCAAAGGCTTATCAAATGCCTAAATTGGGTGGAATAGCTGTTTTTAATGGTTTTATTGCCAAGTTATTTTCTCCTCATTTAATTGGATTTCAGCTTGCTAATATTCTTATTACTACAGCCATTTGTATCCTTATATATATATTTCTTCGCAAGTATAGTACTAGTGCCGCACTGATAGCTGGATGGATTTACGCTATATATCCTTCCAATATTATAACCACTCAAATAACAACAAATCATCATGGTGCAACTTTGTTTTTTCTCATTGCTATTTTGCTTTTTCGTAAAGCCTTAAAATTCCATCGTCAGAAAAAGGGGTACATTTATGCAATTGCATCAGGCATCACATTAGTTGCCAGCAATTTTATACACCCATCTGTGATTGTCATTATATTGTCAGTTTTATGTTATGTAGCTTTTTTAGTACTCGATGCAATATGCCGACATAAAAAATTTGAATTAACCATAGCTGGAGTTACTGCAACTCTTGTGATTATATATATCACTTTTTCAACTATAGGATTACAAATGATTCATCAAGCTGGATTGGTGGAGGATTTGAATGAAATAAATATTATGACCAAGGTAGTAGTTGGTCTCAATCAAGAAACAGGAGGAACTATGCGAAATAATCCCGATGCTCGATATATCGCTAGTCTTCCACCTGAAGAACAACGAAATGAATGTATACGAATAATATCAGAAAGAATATCTAATCCAACAGCAGTTATAAATTTGATGATAAAAAAAACCATAGCTGCATGGTTTGAACCAGATAGTTATTTTAATTGGTACTATGATGACGCTATGCAACATTATTCAAAGCTATCGGAACAAGGAACATTGACTGAAGTTGATCAAGATGCTCATCTACATTTAGTTCGATCAAAGACTGGGTTAGGTCACTTAGATACAATATTTGTTCATATGTTGTATTTATTTTCAGCAATTGCGTTGTTAGGAAGTCCTTATTTAAAAGGTGAAAAAGATATAAATATCATGTTTTATTTGATTATAGGGTGGTTTGCTGTTATTGCAATTTCAGAGATGCAAGCTCGCTATCGCTACCCCGTAATGCCTGGTTTTACAATGCTAGCTGCCCTAGGAATACTCCAGGTATTTCATTATGGAAAGCCTTTGGTGTATGGGGGTTACAAAAAGCTAAAGGGTCAACCATAGAAGTAATAGAATACTGAAAGGACAAATACAGGGCTGGGAAAGGAAAGCTATTATGCCTAAGTCATATAATGAAAAAGTAAAAAGAGAAGTACAAATGTTAGAATTTTCACAAAATGGAGATGAAAGAGGACATTTAGTTATTGTTGAAGGCGGGATAGATATTCCGTTTGATATTAAAAGAATATTTTACATCTATGGATCAGATGCTGAAGTGGTTCGGGGCCAACATGCAAATAAAAGAACTGAATTTATACTGATTAATGTTTCAGGGCAAAGTAAGGTGAGGGTTAAAGATGGGAAAGGAAATGAGGCTATTTTTGTTTTAAATCGCCCTCATACAGGTATTTACCTTCCTAAAATGATATGGAAAGATATGTATGACTTTAGTTCTGACTCCGTATTGCTTTGCCTTGCTAGTGAGCATTATGATACAGAGGAATACATACGAGATTATAGCGTATTCGAAGAGATAGTCAATGGAGGTCGCAGAGAATGAAGCTATCCATAGTAATTCCAGTATACTATAATGAAGATAATCTACCTCTGTTATATGATGACATTAAAAAAAAGATAATTAACATAGTTGATTATGATTATGAGATTGTTTTTGTAAATGATGGTTCAAAGGATAAAAGCCTCGAGGTGATGAAGAACTTATCTGAAATAGATTCTCATATCAAAATTATTAGCTTGTCTAGAAACTTTGGTTCTCATGCTGCTATTTTATGCGGACTTTCTAGATGCACAGGCGACTGTGCAGTCGTTAAAGCTGCGGATTTACAAGAACCAACGGAACTTATTCTTGAAATGACAGAATCGTGGAGGCAGGGAAATAATGTGGTTCTTGCAGTAAGAAATGGTCGAGATGAAAAATGGAGCCAGTTGTTATTTGCTAATTTGTATTATACTTTAGTGCGCAAGGCAGCTCTACCCTCTATGCCAAAAGGTGGATTTGATGTTTATTTGCTTGATCGGAAAGTAATAGATGTTTTAATGGTGCTAGATGAAAAAAATAGCGCTTTGACAGGACAGATACTATGGAGTGGATTTAGAACTGGTAAAGTTTATTATACTCGCTTAGCACGAGAAATTGGAACGAGTCGATGGACACTTAAGAAAAAGGTGAAATTAGTTGCAGATACTTTATTTAGCTTTTCAACATTGCCGATTACATTAGTAACAGGTATTGGAACTTTATCATTTATGGGAGCTTTGATATGGGCAGTATTGGTATTGACTTTTAAGCTAATGGGGTTAATAGAGGTTGACGGATGGACGACATTGTTTATATTTAACTTATTCAGTTTTGGAATAATAATGTTAACTTTAGGGATTTTAGGCAGTTATTTGTGGAGAACCTTTGATGCTTCTCGAAATAGGCCACCTTATATTGTAGAAGAAGAGAATGAAATATATTAAGAGGAAGAACATCAATGGAATTTCGAAAGGAAGATGTGGAAACTATGTTTGAGTGGAAGAGAGTCTCTAATATTTGTAAGGATTTTCGCTTTGGCTTGGATAGGCTAGAAGAAAAAACGTTCATCATACTATTTCTGATGAAGAAAAAATAACTTTAATTCAAAAGTATAAGTGGCAAGTAAGGAGACAGCAAATTATGAAGATAATGCCAAATCGTTTGGACAGAGGATTTGAGGCGCATCAGGAAGAATTTGAACAAAAAGTATTGGAGGTTTTACGCTCCGGTTGGTATGTACTTGGAAACGAAGTGAAAAAGTTTGAAGAAGAATTTGCAAACTATACCGGAGCAAAACATTGCGTAGGTCTTGCTAACGGATTGGATGCTCTCTGGATTGCCTTTCGCATCTTAGGAATTGGTGTTGGCGATGAAGTGATTGTACAGGGGAATACATACATAGCAAGTGTAATGGGAATTACTATAAATGGCGCTACTCCTGTTTTTGTGGAGCCGGACGAGTATAATAACATAGATGCATCTAAAATTGAAGATAAAATTACTGCAAAAACAAAAGCAATTCTTGTCGTTCATCTTTATGGACAAGCCTCTAACATGAAGCCGATTATGCAGTTAGTTAAAAAATATAATTTGCGTCTTGTAGAGGATTGTGCTCAATCCCATGGTGCCTGTTTTAATGGAAAAATGACAGGAACATTCGGAGACGTAGGGTGTTTTTCTTTCTATCCCTCCAAGAATCTAGGGGCATTTGGCGATGCAGGTGCAATTGTAACTAATGATGATAAGATCGCAGAAGCGTTCAGGGTGTTTCGAAATTATGGAAGTGAAAAAAGGTACTACAATAAAGTGGTTGGTGCTAACTCAAGGTTAGATGAAATACAGGCAGGATTATTAAGGGTGCGTCTACATCATATGAATGAATTGACGGAAGAAAGAATTAAAATATGTAATACGTATTTAAAATCCCTTTGTAATGATAATATTATTTTACCTACTATCCGTAAAGGAGCTACAACGGTATGGCATCAATTCGTGATACATTGTCGTAATAGGCAGAAATTTATTGATTATTTAGACGAGAAAGGTATAGGAACGATCATTCATTATCCAATTCCTCCTCATTTATCAGAAGCATATTCTTACTTAGGACAACAAAAAGGAACTTTACCTATAACGGAAGTATATGCCGAAGAGGTATTATCTATTCCACTGTATAATGGGATAACTGAAGAAGAACAGGAGTATGTTATACAAAATATCAATGCTTATGGGAATAAAGTATGAATCGTTTAATAAAAAGCATAGAAAGACGTTTAGCCACTCTGATAAGTTTTTTTCTTAAGAAGATATTTAATTTGTCGCTTGACGAAAAACAATTATCGGATATAATACAGTTTGTACGATTTGGTTTTGTAGGGATTTCTAATACAGTAGTTCATTATTGCATTTATCTAATATGTCTTTTGATGGGAATCCAGTACATACTTGCTAATTTTATAGGATTCACAATTGGTGTGGCAAATTCCTTTTATTGGAATAATAGATATGTATTTAAAAACAATGAAGAAAGAAAACGTTTTTGGTTTTTCACTTTTTTAAAGTCATATGCTTGTTATGGGTTAACAGGGATATTACTGAATGGAATTCTTTTGTATGTAGAAATTGGCGCCTTGGGAATAAACCAATTGATTGCACCGATAATCAATCTTTTAATAACAATACCTTTGAATTTTATAATTAATAAGTTTTGGGCTTATAAGCTGAAATGATATAATGGATCAGTCTACTATAGAAGAGGTATCTGATAACAATAGCAAGCATATAATATTGCTTCTTAACTTGCTGATAATGCATTGAAACTTATAATTGTAAGAGTTAAATATATCTCAGATAGAGCGAATGAGGATTTCAGTGTCCAGTAAGATGATGTGTTGTAATATCATAGTATATCTAAAAGTCATTAAATTCGTTGAAACAAAGAAGGAGGTATGATAATATAGATAAGTTAATTATTGTGTGATGGTTTGTTAATTATACCTTACCATCCATCTTAATAATATTTGATTGGGAGGTAATGCATAATGAAAGAATTAGACTATCCTTTTGATGCGAATTATTTGATTTCAAAGAAGAAGAGAATAAAAAAACAATTGATTAATGAGGGTGTGACTTTTATTGAAAAAAAAGTTGCCATTTTAGGAGGTTCCACGACAAGCAATATTAAATTGATACTTGAGTTATTTTTGTTGAATTATGGCATTAAACCTGATTTTTATGAGTCAGAATATAATCAGTATTATCAAGAGGCAGTGTTTCCGAATTTGGAGCTTGAAACTTTTTCTCCGGATTTTATATACGTGCATACTTCTAATAGAAATATTACAGCTTATCCTGTAATAATGGATTCTGCTGAACATGTAGATCAGCTACTTTCAAATGAGATAGAGAAGTTTACTGCAATTTGGGAAAATCTCTATACTAAGTACCATTGTCCTATTATTCAAAATAATTTTGAGATGCCATATTATCGTTTGCTTGGAAATAGAGATGCATATGATATTCACGGAGCTACTAATTTTTTGGCAAGGCTTAATATGAGGTTTTATGAATATGCACAAACACATGATTACTTTTTTATTTGTGATTTAAATTATATATCTGCAGATTATGGACTCAAGGCTTGGTCCGATCCATTTTACTGGCATATGTATAAGTATGCAGTAGCTGTTCCTGCAATCCCATACTTGTCTTTTAATGTAGCTAACATTATTAAGTCTCTTTTAGGCAAAAATAAAAAGGGATTTGTATTGGACTTGGATAACACTCTTTGGGGAGGTGTCATTGGTGATGAGGGTGTTGATAATATCGTTATTGGGCCAGAAGAATCAGAAGGTCAAGCATATTCTGAATTTCAACAATATATAAAGTCTCATATGCAGTTGGGGGTTATTTTAAATATTGACTCGAAAAATGACCATGAAAATGCCATTATAGGAATTAACCATCCAGATTCTCTGTTTAAAGAGGAAGATTTTATTTCTATTAAGGCAAATTGGGAGCCAAAGAACTTGAACTTTATTTCTATAGCGAAAGAGATTAATCTTTTACCAGAAAGTTTAGTATTTATTGATGATAATCCTGCCGAGCGGCACATAGTAACGGAACAGATTCCAGGGGTAAAAGCACCAGCGATTTCAGATGTAACACATTATGTTGAAGTGATAGACCGATCTGGTTTTTTTGAAGCGACTAATATTTCTAAAGACGATTTACATCGTAATTCGATGTATCAAGAAAATGCAGTGCGTGCAAAACTAGAGAGCTCGTTTTCTGATTATGGAGGTTACTTGAAGTCGTTAGAGATGAGAGGCACCATTAAACCATTTGAACCTTTGTATATGGCTCGAATTGCACAGTTAACTAACAAATCTAATCAATTTAATTTGACAACTAAGCGTTACACCCAGGCAGAGATAGAAGATATTGCAATTGATGAAAATTATATAACGCTGTACGGAAAGTTAGAAGATAAGTTTGGTGATAATGGAGTTGTATCGGCCGTTATTGGTCATGTCATTAAAGGCGTATGTCATGTAGACTTATGGATTATGAGTTGCCGTGTGTTGAAGCGTGATATGGAATTTGCCATGATGGATAGCCTGGTAGATCAATGTAAGAGAAAAGAAATCAAACGAATAGTAGGGTACTATTGTCCCACTACAAAAAATCATATGGTAAAGAATTTTTATGATATTCAAGGATTTAAAAAGATATCAGAAGATAATGATGGAAATACATTATGGCAATTTGAGATAGAAGAAGTGTATCTAAATAAAAACAATTATATACAAGTGGAGGGTTAAAGAGATGACAAGAAAAGAAGTGTTTGAAAAGCTAGATGAGGTATTTCAGGAAGTTTTTGATGATGAAGATATTACGGTAAATGATAATACTACTTCAAATGATATTGAAGATTGGGATTCTCTAGAGCATATTAACCTTGTAGTAGCTATAGAGAAAAAATTAGGTATAAAGTTTAATATGGCAGAAGTAAATTCCATGGTAAATGTTGGAGAGATGGTAGATATTATTCTTAATAGGATTTAATTATGAATGATTATACGTATAAAGAATTATCAGTCGGTGATGAGAAAGAATTTAAAACAGAGATAACAGAAAAAATGATGAGAGAATTTCTTTCCATCACGGGAGATATTAATCCGTTGCATAATGATGAAAAATTTGCACAGATGATGGGGCATTCTAGACGGGTTGTATATGGAATGTTAACTGCATCGCTATTGTCAACATTGGCAGGAGTCTATATTCCTGGAAAGTATAGTCTCGTTCATCAAGTAGAAACAAAGTTTGTGAAACCCGTATATGTGGGAGATGTTTTAATTGTTACAGGAAAAGTTTCTGAACTAAATGATTCCTTTGAGCAAATGACAATGAAAGTAACAATAACCAATCAAAACGGTGAAAAAGTTTTGCGAGGGATAATGAAAGTGGGTTTTTTGTATGAAAGAAAGTAAAATTCTATTAGTTACAGGGGCATCTTCAGATGTAGGTGGAGTTCTTATAAGAAGGATAGCAGATAATTATAGCTATATATTAGCACATTATAATCAATCTAAAGAACAGATTAATAGGCTAGTTGAAGAATTAGGTGATAAAATAATTCCTATACAAGCGGATTTTTCCGATTCTGATAGTGTAGAAAAAATGATTATAAATATTAAAGACATGCATAAGCATCCGGATCACATTGTACATTTATCTGCACCTAAATTTCACATACAGAAATTTATTAAAGAAGATGCAAATTCTTTTAGAACTGAGTATGTAGCATCGGTTGAAGCTATTATACGAATACTTATGGTTTTTGCACCAACAATGTCAAAACAAAAATATGGAAAAATTGTATTTATGTTAACAAAGAATGTCATAAATTATCCTGCAAAATATCAATCGCTATATACAACTACAAAATATGCATTATATGGGTTAATGAAGAGCCTTGCCGTTGAATATGCTGACAAAGGTATATCAGTAAATGGTATTTCTCCCACTATGATGGAAACAAAATTTTTGTCGGAGATTCCAGAGTTAATAATTAGGCAAAACGCCGATACAAGTCCCCTAAAGAGAAATCTCTTAATAAGTGAGGTTGTTCCGTCTATTGTATTTTTGCTGTCAGATGAGACGGATGCTGTGACAGGTGTGAATATTCCGATATTGGGAGGGATTTTATAAAATGAAAAATCAAAGGGAGGTTATTAAAGAATATAGAAATATAAAATTAGAAGGAAGGTTCATAGATTTGATTCCAATATCAGAGAGTGATCTTTCTGAAGTAATAAGAATTAGAAATCAACCTAAAAGTATTTATTTTTTTAATCAAAATTATAAATTAACATTAGACATGCAAAAAAGTTGGTTTGAAAAATATTTATTCAGAGACAACGATTTATATTGGGGAATTCATACAAAAGACGGAAGGCTGATTGGAACACAGCGGCTATATGATATATCCGATAAAATATGTGAACAGGGAAGTACTGTTTTGGATGAAGCTGTAGCTGCAGGAGGACCATATGCAGCAGAAGCTATATTATTATCTATTCGATTTGCATTTGACAAATTGAATGTTGAAAAGATAATTAATGACAATAGATTTGACAATAAAAACATGAATTCTATTTCTAAAAAAGTGGGATTCACTTTTTTAAGGGAACGAAATGTCAAAGGGATTAAGTATCTATATTATGAATTATCAAAAGAAAATTTTAATGAAGTAAAACTTCAAAAGACAATAAATAATTGGCTTAACAGATAAATTGATTATTTTACGTAAGGAGTACCAGAGCATCCGGTTCTAAAACGTAAATATTTCTGTGTCTGGAAGAATTTAGTCTTTCAAAAATTAAGTTGGATAGTAAGCGATAAATAGGTTCTTTCCCTTTCAGAAAGCGGATGGGAAATAGGAACCAAAGTACTTATCACCTTTGATAAACTTCTGAAATCGGGAAGCTATGCTGTGGAGATGGAGGAAGGCTGTATCCTTGCTCCAGACTTTGATATAAAAAGTCCTGCTTATGCTGATGTATGGCACTTTCAGGTTGCAGAATATGGAATTGACCAGATGGACTATAGTTCTGGTGATCCTTATCATGTTAAAATTGGTGATACTGCAACTTTGGAAATTGTACTCGGCGGGGAAGCTGTAAAATGCCACCTGAAGTTCACCCCGGAAAATGCAGCGGAGACAGCCGCATTTGAACTTTTGGAAAGCGGAACTTACTATATTGATTTTACACAGCCGGGGGATGTGATGTATTCGCTGTTTTTCTATAATGCGCAGGGAGAAGAAATTGCAATTCTTGACCACATTGTCACTGTGACTGAATAGCTAGACTTGGAATAGTACATAAAATTGGCTGCAGATGAGGCGCGACCTTAACGAAAAAACTTTTCCTCGAATGCTTTTAGCTGGTACTGCACTTCTAATCTCCCTCTGGATAATAGGCTAATAATCAGGTATGGCTTGATTATACTATGCTGCCAGAGGGAGAAATCGCACTGGATTCTTTGAGCGGGGTGGATGAATTAGTAGAAAAGCAGATCCAGAAGATATATGTGGATTTTTTACAGCAGTAGCATCCTTATAGAAACAAGGAACAAAAATCATCGGATATTTATAAAAACGATCTGGATATGAAAAGCCGTAATGCTTTGGAGGTTTCTTATCTCCTGCTGTACGGTGAATATATTACTGCACTTTTTATGATAAAGTGGAAGTAGGATCAAAGGTTATCAATAACAGGAAACAAACACTGTCTGAAAAAGATCGGTTAAGGCGGTATGTCATGTGCTCTGGAACTTATAAAGTCTACCGAAAATCCGGATTACAAGTTATTTTTCCAATTATGGGATATGGTGCAGATAGTGGTTTGCATTTCTGAGCATTTCTTTTATTTCAGTAAGACCTCGCCCCATTGTCTGAAGCATTACCAGAGAAATATTATAAAAAAATACAGTCATAAAGCCCGGCCGCCGAAAGGCGGCTAAAATTATAGGTAAACGAAAAGTTTACCGTTTACGAACATCCTATTGTATTCCCGCTGGATTTATTATAATATTAACTCTATACACAGTAAATAAATGGGGGTAATCCGAGTGAAAAGACTGCTGACAATATTATTGGTCATAATAATGCTGTTTCCTACTACAGCCCTGGCTGAAAACAAAAGGGAGTTCCACCTTTTGACAACGCCAGAAAATGAGCTGTTAATCAAATACGTTGAGGATTACTGCAACCAAGAAAAGGTTGATTTAAGTGTCACCTATATGGGAGATATTGACGCAATTAATGAACTGAGTGCAAACAGTGCTGATTATGATGCTGTATGGCTTTCCAATTCCATGTGGTTGTATCGTCTGGATCAGTCGGTATCTGTAACGGATTCAAAATCGACAGGTATTGTACCAATTGTAGTGGGCATAAAACCTGAGTTATACAGTGAATCAATAAGAACCATGAATGATTTGATCCAGTTAGGCGGAAAGTTTGGTATTCCTTCTATCACCCGTTCTGATGCCGGTGCCAGCTCCTATCTGGGAATTTATTATTCCTTAAGTGGTTCTCCCAGAATACTGACAATGGATCAGGCAAAAAACCAGGAAATAAGGGATCAGATATATTCTTATATGCAGGATAATAGTGAGATTTATAGTACATATGAAGATTTGATTCAGCTTGTACAGGCTGGAGAGAATGGCTATTATTACGGATATGAGTCTGAATTTATCAGATTAAACAGGGAGTATGGTACTACCTTAAAATTATTATATCTCGAAGATGGTGTACCGCTGGCAGATAAACCTTTTGCATATGTTGATAATAAGGATAGCAAAACAAAAGAAATCTTTTTAGACATTCAAAATTATTTGTTAAAGAATTCCACACAAAAGGAAATGTGTCAGGAGGGAATCAGAACTGGTTACGGCGGTCAGGTTCCATATGCTGCGCCGGAGGTTTTTAATGCGGATTGGGGAATCGATACCCAGAAATACCTTGCTCCCATGAACTATCCATCCAAAGAAGTAACTACAGAATTATTGAATTTCTATACGGCGGGCATAAGCAAGCCTGCAAATTATATCTTCTGTCTTGATTTTTCAGGCAGCATGGAGGGTGAGGGACATGAAGATATGGTGAAAGCGATGACTACGCTATTTGATAATGAAATTGCTTCAAAATACTTTATTCAAATGAAAGAAACAGACCGTGTCACTCTTATATTGTTTAATAGTTATGCCAATACAGGCGTGAGCATTTCCTATGGAGATTTTGGATTTATTCCCGGGGAGCTTAAATCTATAAAACCAGAAGGCGGAACCAACATTTATAAAGCATTGGATGAAGCAACGAAACATGTGATTCCCTTCTCATCAGGATATAGCAACTATGTAGTTCTTCTTACAGATGGTCAGAGTAAGGAAGACGATAAAAATACGTTTATTAAAAAATACAATGGTCTGGAAGAACAGTTCCCAATTTATTCTATTACAATGGGAGATGCAGATGAGAAACAATTAGAGAGTTTGGCGGAGTTATCAGGCGGCAAAATATTTAATGGAAAAAAAGATCTGGTTTCTGCATTTAAGACACTGAGGGGGTATAATTAATGGGAAGTCTGGCAGTAATACTTTCTTTATGTACTGTTGCGGCAGTTGGGATTGTATACTTTTTTACAGACAGTATCATGTTATCTCTGGCAGTGCTGGCAATTGGATTAGGTCTTGCTCTTTACTTGGATAAAAAGTGGCGCTTGATTGAAGCAAATGACAAAGTAAATAATGCAGATATCATAAGCAGGAAAAAGATTCTGGAGGATTTCAATAAACTCAAAGCCTTTAAAGAGCAGATTGACCGTCAGCATCAAGGTATCATGTCCAGCGCAGTAGATAATATATATGATGTTTCTCATCATATACTGCATGATAGCAGCATTGACTTGAAGTTTGTTCAGCAGGTAGGGCTTTATATACCCAGGATTAACAAGATATTGGATACATATCTTTTGAAGAGTGCGGATATGACATTTAAAAATGAGTCACAGGAATTTATGGTACGGACATCTGATGCATTTACCAGGCTGCTGACAGCCTCCGGAGGACAGGATATGAAAGAGGCGGAATCATTGATGCGGGCTCTTGATGAGACTTATCGCTCACATGGACTTTTAAGTAAAGACGACGGGGGAAATTTATAATGAACAGGAAATACAAATCATTTCTGATAATTGGAATTGTAATACTTGCCTTAATTGTAATCGGTGCCATTGCTGCCGGGAAGCAAAAAGGAGGCAGCCAACCTTCGGTGAAGACCAAAAAGGTCTATGTTGCTATGGGTGGCGGTAAAGAGGGATTTATAAAAGATGAAGAAGTGAAGACAATTATGGCGCAGAAGTATGGCATAGAGGTCATTTCCGATTCCTGGAGTAATAATAAGCTGATTGCAGATGGTGTCAAGCTTGAAAGAGAAAACGGCACACCTTATGATGCAGTGTTTTTTTCCGATCAGAGATTTTATGATTACTTTAAAGCAAATAATCTGGCAAAGAGTCTTGATGGTTCCATTGCGCTGAATACTCCGGTTGTCATTTATTCATGGGATCATATTGCAGATGCATTGATAAATGAAGGCGTTGCAGAGGTGCGGGACGAGACTTATTTTATTAAGGATATGGGCAGTCTGCTGAACAGGATTCAGGAGGGCCAGAAGTGGGCAGACATTGGACTGGCCAATGTATTCGGAACAATCAATATTGCTTCCACAGATCCAGTCACTTCATCACCTGGAGCCACCTATTATGGACTGCTGCTTTCCATTATGAATGGAGGCACCGTTACGGAAAATACCATAGAATCCGTCCTTCCCAATATTAAGCAGTTTTATGAGTTCAGCGGTTTTATGAATAATACACCAGCCGATTTGTTTGACCTGTATTTAAGAACAGGAATGGGAGCAAAACCATTGATTGTTGATTATGAAAAATCAATGCTGGAGTTCGCAGTGAACAATCCGGAAGGATATGAGCAGGTAAGAAACAGAGTAAGGATTCTCTATCCTGAGCCTACTATTTGGAACAGTCATTGTCTCCTTACCTTGACAGAAAAAGGAAACCTCTACCTGGAGGCTTTAAATGATCCTGAAATCAAGAAAATTGCCTGGGAACGGTATGGGTTCAGAACAGGGCTTATGGGAGGCGATGACTTGACTGAACTTCCGGTAGATGGGGTGGCCAGTGAACTGACTTCTGTAGTACCGGGGTTGAAGAAAGAAATATATGACATTATGATAAATACGTTAAATGAATAATAGAAAATATATGGAGGTATGGTTATGTCAGATCTGGGATTGGAATTGCCCTCTGAAGCAGTAGTAAATTCTCAGGTGCTTAATGAAAAGGAGTATGAAGTGCAGTATCATTACCTTTCTATGGAGGCCTTAGAGGAGGATGCCAGGAAACAGCTTCAGGATTTTATTGAAAAGCTGGAAATTAAGACTCCCATGGATGTTCAGAATTTTGGGGTTAATACGCAAAGGGAATTGTCTGTAATATCAGACTCCATTTTAAGAAGTACCAGAACAAGAGATACCGGCCCTATAGGGAAGGATATTACGGAACTTATATTGCTTTTGAATAATTATGATTCAAAGGTAAAGGAACTGCAGCAGGAAAAAGATAATATTTTTGAAAAGCTGATGAGCGGATTTAAATCCAGAGCCATAAAGATTCAAACAGAATACTCATCTGTAGCAGCCAATATTGACAGAGTTGTTAATGTTTTGGAAAATCATATGATTGAACTGAGACAATCCCTGGCCACTATGGAAAAGTTATTTGAAAGTAATGACAAGTATATAACCCAGCTTAAGCATTACATTATAGCAGGCAAAGAGAAACTGAAGGAATTGCAGACAAAGGTTCTCCCTGAAATGGAGGAACGTGCCAATGCTGGCGGAGATCCGCAGCAGATCCAGCAGGTTAGTGATTTTAGAGAAGTACTGTATAAATTTGATAAGAAAATACATAATCTTCTTGTATCCCGTATGCTTTCCCTTCAGATGGCAGCGGAGATCCGAATGATTCAAAAAGTAGACACCCAGATATTGGAAAACATCAATGATCAGTTGATGTTGGCAATTCCGGTTTGGAAAACACAAATGGTTGTTGCTATTGCGGTGAATGAAGCAGCCGAGGCAAATAAATCTTCCGAACAGATTGCAGACAGCATCAACAAATCCATGACTAAGACGGCAGAGATGCTGAAAGATACTTCCCTTAAGGTGGCAGCAGCAGGAGAGCGCTCTGTGATTGATGAAACAACGATTCAGAGTATCAATAAAAGCCTTGTGGATACCATAAGCGGGGTACATGAAATATCCAAACGTGCACAGCAGGAGAGGGCGGATAAAGAGAAACGCCTGTTGTCTTATGAAGCAGAATTAAAGAATGTGCTGGTTATGAAATAGTTGGTTCAGCATAAGGTGAGTTGCGTTTGCGTTGACTAGAGGGTTATAATGCAGTGTAAAAATATCAGACATGTTTCATTGCCATATTTATTGGATTGGGCCAGTAACCTTATCTGTCAAATGGATGTGAACATGTCTGTTTTTATATAGTATTTAAAGAGTACCTTATATTATAAAATATGAGGACTCAATTGCTGAAATTCATAGTTTCATTTTTGCCCAAAGAATCTTCATATATAGCCTGTACAAAAAGAAAAATGAAATAAAAAAAGCACATTCCTAAATATATTGATAAAATCCCCAAAAGAGCATAAAATAAAAAGTAAATATGGAGGAAAAATATATGCGAGATATTGTAGTGCGCCTGCAGTCTATAGAATTAAAAAACATCAAAAACGTAAATCACGGAAAAATTGAATTGCCCAATACCTATCGAAAAGAGCTGTCATACAAAAACCCCGAGATATTAGGTCTGTACGGTCAAAATGGTTCCGGAAAGACTGCGGTTGTAGATGCCCTATATTTCCTTCAGCGCATTATGACTGGTAATATACTTGATCCGGAAATAGAGGATTACATCGACGTAAAAGAAACCAGCGCCGAAATAACAGCGGAATTTGCCCTCTGCACAGCAAATGAAATCTATGAAATTACCTATAAAGTAATCCTTCACAACCCGGCCCAAGGCCCCGCGGAGATCTGCCGTGAAGTCCTCAGCAGCGCAAAAACCACGTCCCAGGGAAGAATCAGCAAAGCCGTATTTATGGACTATAACCGTGATGACGATGCCGTCTTCACGCCAAAAAAACGGCTGGACCAGCTGGTGGAAGAAAATAAATCCTATAAAATGGACTTATTGGTTGCTAAGAGAATTGCAAAGAAAAGTAACTGCTCCTATATATTCGGTGAAAGCAGCAGAGACGTATTCCAAAACCGGTTTCAGGGACCTTTTCAGGAGTATTCCCTCATCATTATGTCTTTGTTTCAGTTTGCCCTTACCGATTTGTTTGTGATCCGTAATATCCATTCCGGTGTCATTTCAGCTAATTTAATTCTGCCTATGGCATTTCGGATCGAAGCTGGTGAAATGAGGGGAAAAGGCATAAAAGGCGATTTTGCCGTTTCTCTTGTTCACCCCACAGTAATTGATAAGGACAGGAAAGAGGTTCTGTATCAGATTATAGAGGAAATCAACACAGTCCTTTACACCATTATTCCCGGAATGAAAATGGGAATCCGGGACTATGGACTGCAGCTGATGGACAACGGAAAGGAAGGTGTTAAGATTGAACTTTTGTCAGTGAAAGATGGTATTGAAATTCCTATCCGTATGGAATCAGAAGGAATTATAAAGATTATTTCTATCTTAAACGCATTGATCCACGCCTTTGGAGACTATTCCGTATGCCTGGTTATTGATGAATTGGATGCCGGTATCTTTGAATTTATGCTGGGAGAGCTGCTTTCCATATTTGACAAAAGTGCAAAGGGCCAGCTTATTTTCACCTCTCACAATTTAAGGGCTTTGGAAATGCTGGAAAAGGATAGTATTATGTTTTCCACCTCGAATCCGGAAAACCGCTACATCCATATGAAGTATATAAAAAACTCCAATAATCTTCGTGATGTGTATTTGCGAAGTATCACTCTGGGAGGACAAAAAGAGGAAGTTTATGCAGAAACGGACAGCTTGAAGATTTCCCGTGCATTCCGGAAAGCAGGCAGGAGTATATGGGATGAAAAATAGTGAGAAAAGGGTCCTCCTGTTTTTGGTGGAAGGCCCCAGTGATGAAGCTGCCATCGGTACAGTTATTAAAGAGTATTTTGAGGCGGAACAGGTACAGTTTTTGGTCGTCCATGGAGATATCACAGTAAGGGATTATGTGAGCACAGATAAGATTCTTTCAAAAATCAATGATTTGATTAATAAGGTGAAAAGCAGATACGGTTATAAAAACGCAGATTTTATGAGAATTATTCATTTGACAGATTCTGATGGTGTTTTTATTCCCGATGAATTTGTGCACCAGGCAGATGTAGAGAACATTGGGTATTATGGTGACCGTATGGAGACCTCTTCTATAAAAAACACATTAGACAGAAATCACAGAAAGAGAGAAATATTGCTTAAACTGCGCAGAACCGGAAAGTTAGGCACAATTCCTTACCGCATCTATTATAATTCCTGCAATTTAGAACATGTATTGTTTGGTGAGCAGAAGGATTTTGATAATAAACAAAAGGAAGAATTATCAGATGGATTTGCAGAACAATACGAAGGCCGTGCCAATGATTTTGTCAGATTCATTTCATCTCCGGAAGTAGCTGTGCCGGGAAGTTACCAGGATACATGGAAGTACCTGGAAGAAGGCTTAAATTCATTGAAGAGGGGCACCAACATGTATTATATATTTCAGGAAGGCTGATGAGTAAAAAAAGAATTTATAATAAAGAACAATCATTGCAGGTGAGAATCCCCGGATTTTCATCTGTGAATTCTTTTCTTTTAAAACCCGCAAAGGTTTAATTGACAGATATAATCAATAATGCAGAAAAGTATTTATAAAAACTTACTTTTTTCATAATTTTTTATAAAAACTTGTCGACAATGCGATTTTCATACCTATGGTATATATAGTATATCTTTCGGTTGTCATAAATATATGTTGTATGTCCTATTTTTTTATAATTAAAATGAAAGCTTTTTTCATTAAAAATATTAAAAGAATGTCGAATAATGCGATAGATTTTGCTTTTCAAATGGCTCAAAACAGCTTATAGTGATTACAGGAAAAGCAATAGTCTACTAAAAATTGTAAATCCTTGTCATGGGATTTGGTAATTTTAAATGATTATAGCAGAAAAAGGAGGGTTTTTCTATATGACAGATGCTGAGAAGCTGCGGATTATAGAGATGGAGAATGAGAAGTTGCTGGAGGAGAATATGAAACTCTGCAAGGTGATTGAAAGGCTGAATCAGACACTTAACAGATTGATCGGACGTTACATAAGTTCTGATAGGATAGTCTGAATCATGGGGGAGATATAACCGGGAGTGAAGGGCACTCCCGGTTATATCCTTTGCATGGCTGTCCTTCATTTGAAATGCTCTTTGTTGTCAGAATCAAGCCCTTTGCTTTTACGGACCATTTCCCATATGGTCTGGTGCATCCACTCGATGGTTTTATTCAATTTTTCATTTTCGATTTCTAACTCCGTAATGCGGGAACCCATTTTAGCGATGATCTCTCTTTTATTATTTGTCTTATGAGGCTCCAAAAGGCGCTTTACATAAGGAGAAGATGACATAATAATATATGCGGAAAGAAGTTCATCCCTCGTTTCGCAGGACAGATCCATAAAGTCCTGATAGTTAAGATCCAGACATATCATTTCTAACCTGCATTTAGGGCATACTGCGTTCCGTTCAAGTTGGTAATATCCATAATAGCCGCACTTGTGGCAGTAATACACGGATAGTTCTCTCATAGTTCTCCTCCTTTTTCTTATATGGTAAAAAATGGTCTACTTCTATTATATATAACGTAAGATAAATTAAAATATGACGAAAAAATCATATATTGTATATAATCTTATTAAAGTAGCGGAAAAATATAAAAGATATTGTAGAATACATAAAAAGCCCGCAGGCATAATCGCCGCGGACTTTTTAAATTTGAACGGATGAATCTTTTGTATTTTTAAATTATTTTTACTGAATAATACCGTTTGTATTTACGACAAATACTTTGCCGTTAGAATCCTTGTAATCTCTGAAACCAGCGCCAAGCTCCGGTTTTTCAGAGGACTTGGAGGTGGAAGATGCTTTCTGAACAGCGCCGCTGGTATTTACCAGATAGTTGGTGCCGCTAAGAGTAACAGGAGCCAGTTTTACGTCAGCGTCAGCTTCTTTTCTTAAACCGTACTCGTAAACAGTGCTGTCCAGGATTCCGTGGAAGCCCTGTCCTTTTTTGCTTCCGGAGGTCTGGAAGTACCAGATCTCATTTTCATCAGTATCTTCGTTGTAAATAGTCTGCTTGCCGGTGTTCATAGCGCCGTTTTCTGCGAAGTGGAAGTTAGCGATGGTGTCGTTATCTAAGTTGACAACTTCCAGTCCGGTCTGCATTTCACCTTTTGTATTAAATCCATATTTCTGAGAGCTTATAGTAAATAATTCAATTCCTTTTTCAGCATAGTAAGGTGCTCCGTTTTTGAAGAAGAACCAATTGAGTTCATCTTCTGCGCTCAATTCTGAAATGCCTTCGATTTGTCTCCAGCCTTCTGCTCTTGCGCCTGTTTCCGGATCATAATAATGATATCCTGCTGCGGTATCTTTTGTATTTTCGGCCGCTTCTGATGGAGTTGCAGTTTCAGGAAGCTTGTACCATTCTGTCTGCATTTCTCCATTGACAAAGGTATAGTAGGAACCTTCGATTTTTTTGTCCACCTGGTCTTTGACCATGGCGCCGTCTTTATCGAAATAGTACCAGGAGAGGTGATTTTCTGCGTTCTCATCTGCGTTTTCAAGCTGGAACCAGCCTGTTTTCTGAGCGCCGTCATTCTGGTCGCCAAGATAGTAGGTGAAGTCACCGATTTCTACTTTTCCGGTCAGCATCTGGCCCTGTTCGTCAAAGTAATATCCTTTGTCTTCGATTTTCTGCCATTTAGAAACAACGGCTTTACCGTCTTTTCCATAATAATGCCAGAAAACTTCTGGTGCGTCAGGGGAGTCCCAATAGTTGTCGTTGTTTACAGAAATCCACTGATTAATTACTCTTTTTCCGCTGTCGTCTACATAGTATTCATCAATTACCTGACTAGTGGCAATTTCGCCATCCTCATCTAAGTAGTACCAATCATTGCCGTATTTTTTCCATGAATCAGTAGCGTAAAAATCGCCCTCTTCATAGAATCTTAAGGAACCGTTTTCCTCAACCCATCCGGTTGATTTTGCATAAGCAGTTGCGCTTGTGAGGCCCAGTTCCGGAGCTGCCATAGCTATTACGCCGGCAGCGGATAATACAGCCATCAATTTTAAATGCTTTTTCATAAATATGTTCTCTCCTTTTTTGCAATAAGTTTTATCGTGGCCGAAAATCCATCGTTGCATTACTCTGCGATTATAACCTATAGCCAAGACACAATGATAGTGTGGTTTCATGGCAAATATGGAAGGAGGTAACAGAACAAGAAAAAAGATGAGGAAGTCCAGGGGTTCTCCCTTACCGGAAATCGGAAAAAATACGGCAGAATCCGCCTGCAGAAAGTAAGAAAACTTTAAATAGGAAAATAAAGGCTGGTATGATATAATTACAAAACAGAGAATAAACATCCCTTAAAAAGGAGATCCAAGCCATGAGAATGAAAGTATCCAACTATATCTCTCAAAAACTGGTTGATTCCGGAATCACCCAGGTATTTACCGTCACAGGCGGAGGTGCCATGCATCTAAATGATGCTTTGGGCCATCAGGAAGGACTGCGCTGCCTGTATAACCACCATGAGCAGGCCTGTGCCATAGCTGCAGAAGCCTATGCCAGAATCGATGGAAAGATAGGAGCGGTCTGTGTGACAACCGGTCCCGGCGGAACCAATGCCATTACCGGAGTACTGGGAGGCTGGCTGGATTCTATTCCTATGCTGATCTTATCCGGCCAGGTGCGCTATGATACCACAGCCCGTTGGTCCGGCGTGGGAATCAGAGCCATGGGTGACCAGGAATTTGATATTATAAAGGCTGTTGACTGTATGACAAAGTACAGTGAGATGGTCATTGATCCTATGAGGATCCGTTTTTGCTTAGAAAAGGCTCTCTATCTGGCCCTTTCCGGACGCCAGGGTCCTGCCTGGCTGGACATTCCTTTAAATGTTCAGGGAGCTTATATTGAAACCGATGAACTGATCGGCTTTTCACAGTCGGATTACGAGGCTGGCGGAGATGGCTGGGATTCTGAGGGAGGCCCTGGAATCAGGGAGGATAAGCTAGGGGAGGGGGAAGCCCGCCAGAGTCTTCCAGCCCAAGTGACCGAGGATACGGTCCGGGCCATTTTGGACAAGATCTGCTCCTCCTCCCGCCCGGTAATCAATGCCGGAAATGGAATACGGATTGGAAAAGCTCACGAAGTGTTTATCAGAGTGGCGGAAAAGCTGGGAATTCCGGTTGTAACCGGCTGGAACAGCATAGACTGCCTCTATGATGACCACCCTCTCTATACTGGAAGAGCCGGAGGAATGGGAGACCGTCCCGGCAATTTTGCTATTCAAAACAGCGATCTTCTCCTTTCACTTGGAAGCCGTTTAAGTATCAGGCAGGTAGGGTATCATTATACTACATGGGCCAGAGCGGCTTATGTGATTGTCAATGATATTGATCAGGAAGAATTGAAAAAGCCGTCGGTTCATGTTGATATGAAGGTTCATGCTGATGTAAAGGATTTGCTGGAGGTTATGGAAAGGATTCTGGATTCCGAATACAAGGCCACCAGGGAGAACCCTTTATTTTCCAGTGGCAAAGGTCTTAATGACATGACATGGAATGAAACCTGCCGCATGTGGAAGGAAACTTATCCGGTGGTGCTTCCAAAACATTATGCGGATAATGGAACAGGCACCAATGTCTATGCCTTTATTAAGGAATTAAGCGTCAGACTTTCCGAGAATCAGGTCAGTGTGGTGGGGAACGGCTCTGCCTGTGTGGTGGGCGGACATGCTTATGTAATTAAAAAAGGCCAGCGCTTCTTATCCAACTCTGCAGTTGCCAGCATGGGATATGACCTTCCGGCGGCCATCGGCGTCTGTATGGCAGACCTGGAACAGGATGTCATTTTGGTGACAGGGGATGGCAGCCTTCAGATGAATTTACAGGAACTCCAGACCATTATCCATCACCGAATGGCTGTTAAAATATTTATTATTAATAATGGAGGCTACCACTCCATTCGCCAGACCCAGAAGAATTTCTTCGGAGAGCCTTTGGTGGGAATCGGAGAGGACAGCATGGATTTAAGCTTTCCTGACATGGCGAAGCTTTCGGCCGCTTATGGCTATCCTTATGTGCCTATCCATAACAATGGAGAACTGGAAAAGGGAATTGAAGAGGCGCTTTCCATAAAGGGACCGGCCATCTGTGAGGTGTTTGTGAGCTGGGATCAGATTTTTGAGCCCAAGTCATCTGCCAAGCGCCTTCCGGACGGGACCATGGTATCCCCTCCTTTGGAGGATTTATCCCCCTTCCTGTCTGATGAAGAGATGGATCGCAATATGATTATCCCCAGGATAAAGGAATAGAAGGTCAAAGGAATACGGAGGAAAAACCTTGAACGTTGTTGTAACAGGAGCCACCAGCTTTCTTGGAAGGAGGCTGGTGGACCGGCTTTTAAGGGACGGAAGCCAGGTGTTTGCGGTGGTCCGTCCAGGCTCGGAACATATAAGCAAGCTGGACGCAAACCGAAAGGGCCTGGTTTTAATTGAGCGTCAGCTTGAGGATCTTCAGGACCTTGATCAGGTTATTGATGAACCTTGCCATGGATTTTATCATTTTGGCTGGGATGGCTCAGGAAGCACAAACCGGATGAAGGCGGACGTACAGCAGAAGAATGCAGAAGATTCTTTAAAAGCTCTGGAAGGAGCCAGACGTCTTGGATGCAAGCGGTTCCTTTTTAGCGGCTCCCAGGCGGAATACGGCATTCATGAAGAATCATTGACAGAGGAAAGCACCTGCAGACCGGTTTCTGAATATGGGAAAGCTAAGCTGGAATTTTTGAAGCGGGCTGTGGAGCAGACGAAAAACTGGAAACAGATGGGAATTTCTGACATGGAGTACATCCATTCCAGAATTTTCAGTGTTTACGGACCTGGAGACCACCCCTGGTCTTTGGTGGAAAGCTGTCTCCATGCCTTTGGAAAAGGAGAATATATTTCCCTGGGAGAATGTACCCAGATGTGGAATTTCTTATATCTTGACGACTGTATCCAGGCGCTGATCCTTCTGATGAATCATGAGATGGAATCGGTTGCCGGGATTTATAATGTGGCAGGGCCGGAGTGGGAAAACAGGCCATTAAAGGAATACATCCGAATGATGTATGAAACCATGGAATTTCACGGAAGCTACAGCTATGGGAGGCGAAAGCCCAATGCGGAAGGACCGGCTAATCTGATTCCTGATATCAGAAAGCTTCAGAAAGCCACCGGCTGGAGGCCGGAAGTGTCATTTCCGGAAGGGATAAAAAGAACCGTTTTCGGAGGGAAAATATAGTATGAAAGACAGGAATTGTATTGTATGCGGTACTCCTCTTGGAGAAATGCCGTTGATGACTCTTGAGCATATGCCGGCTTCTGCCCAGGATATTCCTTCAGAAGAAGAGATTGAAAATGATAAAGGCGTGACCCTTCATCTTCATCAATGTGAAACCTGCGGTCTGGTGCAGTTTGACTGCCAGCCGGTGGCTTACTATAAGGATGTGATCCGCTCCGGCGGATTTACCACCACTATGGTAGAGTTAAGAAGAAGCCAGTACCGGCATTTTATTGAAACCTTCCATTTGGAGGGAAAGAAGCTGATTGAAGCAGGCTGCGGGCAGGGAGAATTTCTTGGCGTACTGAATGAGTTTCCGGTTATGGCCTGCGGAATTGAACAGAGAGAGAGTCTTGTGCAGTCGGCCAGAGAAAAGGGGCTTGCAGTTTGGAATCAGTTTGCAGAGGAAGGAGCGGTTTTAGAGCCTGAAGACGGCAGTATAACCGGTCCTTATGATGGCTTTTTATCTTTTAATTTTCTGGAACATCAGCCATCACCTGTAAGTATGCTCCGTTGCCTTGCAGATAATCTGACAGAGGCTGGAGTTGGATTAATTACGGTCCCCAGTCTGGAATACATTCTCCAGTATGACGGATATTATGAGCTGATCCGGGATCATCTGGCTTATTACACCTTTGATACCCTTAAATTTGCGGTTGAGGAGGCCGGATTTGAGGTGCTGGAGGAGGAAATCGTCAACCGGGATACTCTTTCTGTCTTTGTAAGAAAGACAGCAAAACCTGTTGCATCAGAAACGGCACGTCAGGGCCGAAAACCGGAAAAGATTGATGTTTCCGGACTGATAGAAAGCCAGACTCTGATCGGAAGAGAACTGGAGAACATGACCCGGACCTTAAAGTCCCAGGGAAAACGGCTTGCCTTATGGGGGGCCAGTCATCAGGGATTTACTTTGGCGGCCACTACAGAAATCGGCAGGTTTGCGGAGTACATCATTGATTCTGCTCCATTTAAACAGGGGAAATATGCCCCTGCTTCCCATCTTCCTATTGTGTCTCCTGAGCATTATAAAAAGGACCCTGTAGAGGTTATTTTAATTGTGGCACCAGGCTATACCAGTGAGATTGCCGGGGCCATCGGTGAAAAATTCGGGGGTGATGTGGAGATTATGGCGTTAAAATCCAATCATCTGGAAAGGATATAAAATAAAACTATGAAAGCATTTGTTTTAATTGAACCGGGAAAGGTGGGGTGGCATGAGGCTCCCGAACCGACCCTCACTCCTTATGGCGCAATCCTCCGTCCCTTGGCGGTTGCGCCCTGCTCTTCTGATGTCCATACGGTATACGGAGGCGGCTCCAAAAAGGCTCCTAATCTGATTCTGGGCCATGAATGTGTGGGAGAGATTCTGGAAACAGGAGAATTGGTCCGTGATTTTAAGCTGGGAGATGTGGTATTAGTTCCTGCCATTACTCCGGACTGGCGGGCAATGGGAATCCAGGAGGGGAATTTTAAACATGCTTCTGCGCCTTTTTCCGGCCATCAGCTTGGAAGAACGGCTCCCGGAGTATTTGCAGAGAAGTTCCTCATTCCTGATGCGGACACGACTTTGGCAAGGATTCCGGAAGGTGTTACTCTGGAACAGGCTCTTATGTGCGTGGATGTGGTGACCACAGGCTTTACCGGTGCTGAATATGCCGATATCAAAATAGGTGATACGGTGGTGGTTCTTGGAATCGGTCCCATTGGCCTGATGGCTATAGAAGGAGCCCGCCATTTAGGAGCCGCCCGGATCATTGCCGTGGGCAGCAGGCCTGTCTGTGTGGAACTGGCAAAAGAATTCGGAGCCACAGAGGTTCTTAACTATAAGGTGAATTTGCTTGAAGAGCAAAGAGAAGACCCCCTGGGGGGTAAGGTGAATTTGCTTGAAGAGCAAAGAGAGGCCCCCCTGGGGAGCAAGGCTGGAGATGTGGTGCAGCAGGTCTTGGAGCGGACAGGCGGCTTGGGTGCAGATGGCGTCATCATCTGCGGAGGCGGTGATGAGGTATTTGCCCAGGCAGTGGATATGGCCCGGTATGGCATTGGAACTATTTCCAATGTAAATTATTTCGGCGGAACAGGAAATCTGCCGTTTCCCAAGTTTTCAGGGGGAAGAGGTATGGCGGGAAAGACAATCCACACTGAGCTTGCAAAGGGAGGCCGTATCAGAATGGAACGCCTTCTTAAGATGATTCAGTATGGAAGAATCAATCCCCAAAAATTAGTGACCCACCAGCTGAACGGTCTGGATCAGGTAGAAACAGCATTGCAGATGATGAAAGAAAAGCCGAAGGATTTAATTAAAGTCATGGTTCGGATAGATTGGAAGTGAACAGATGAAGACAATCAGTATTGTGGTTCCCTGCTATAATGAGGAAGAAAATGTAGAAGCCCTTTATCAGGCGGTTGACAGTATTTTCAAAAACCAGCTGCCGGAATACAACTATGAGCTTATTTTCATTGATAATGATTCCAGGGACCGTACCAGAGAGAAAGTACGCGGGCTTTGTTCCCATAATGAAAGAGTCAAGGGAATATTCAATGCCAAAAACTTCGGCCAGTTCAATTCCCCCTATTACGCTATGCTTCAGTCCACAGGCGACTGCACCATTCTTATGGCAGCGGACTTCCAGGACCCTGTGGAAATGATCCCAAGGTATGTGAAGGAATGGGAAAAGGGCTATAAGATCGTTATAGGAATCAAGGAATCCAGCAAGGAAAATAAGGTGATGTACTGGCTGAGAAGCTGCTATTATAAGGCTATTAAAAAGCTTTCCGACGTGGAACAGATCGAACATTTTACCGGGTTTGGACTTTATGATGCAAAGTTTATCCGGGTGCTGAGAGAACTTGATGATCCTACCCCTTTTCTTCGTGGAATCGTGGCGGAGCTTGGCTTTAAGCGCAAGGAAATCCCATATGACCAGCCAAAGAGACGTGCGGGAAAGACCAGCAATAACCTTTACCGTCTCTATGATGCCGCTATGCTGAGCATTACTTCTTATACTAAGGTGGGCCTTCGTCTGGCAACGATTTTTGGAAGCCTTTGTTCCTTTGCAAGTATGCTGGTGGCTCTTGTATACCTGGTTTTAAAATTGCTGTACTGGGACCGCTTTCCGGCAGGAATGGTACCTCTTTTGATCGGCATGTTTTTCCTCGGATCCATACAGATTTTCTTTATCGGACTTGTGGGAGAATACATCATGTCCATGAATGCCAGAATCATGAAACGGCCTCTTGTCATTGAAGAAGAGAGGATCAATTTTACAGAAGAGGATATGCTTCTTACGGCAGCGTCGGTGGAGGATGAGGATCAGAGATGAAATATAAGATAGATATTGCACGAATCCGTGAAAATTCAATGGTATTAAATGGCTGGGTGATCGGAAGGACAGAAGAGACAGAGGCAGAATTTCAGGTTTTGAATGGCAGTGAGAATCCTGTTGAATTTAAGCTGGTTCCCGTCCGCAGAGATGATGTGAGTCAGATTTATTTCAAGAAAACAGTGGCAAGGGACCTGGGATTTGATATTCGGATACCCTATATCCGGGAGAAAAATGAGGACCGGATTCTGGTCATCCGATGCGATGGAAAAACCGTAAAGGTGAAACTCAATGCTTCCATTCTGGAACGTCAGAACAGCTCTGCCCACAATAGGACTGCAAAGCTGAAAAGCATGATGACCCCTCAGACCTTCTGCTCTGCTGTAGACTTCTGGAAGGAAAACGGTTTTAAAGCGCTGCTGTTAAAGTCCAGACACAAGCTTCAGGGAATTGACAGCGATTATGATTATCCTGAGTGGTATAGTCTTACCAAAACGTCAGAGGAAGAATTGGAAGCCCAGAAGAAAACGATTTTTGACTATAATCCCAAGATGTCTGTTGTCATCCCTGCTTATAAAACCCCGGAGCGTTATCTGGCAGCCATGCTGGATTCCCTGCTGGCCCAGACTTATACCAGATGGGAGGTCTGTGTGGCAGACGGAAGCCCTAAAGGGGAGAGTGTGGAGCGGGTTTTAAAACGCTATGCTTTAAAGGATGAGAGAATCAGGTATGTGATTTTGGGAGAGAATAAGGGGATTTCAGGAAATACCAATGCAGCCATTGAAATGGCTTCCGGTGACTTTGTGGTTTTAGCAGACCATGATGATACATTGGCTCCTGATGCGCTGTTTGAATGTGTAAAGGTCATCAATTCCGACCCGGAAATCGATGTGGTTTACACCGATGAGGATAAGTTGGACATGGATGGAGGAGAGTTGTTTGAGCCTCATTTCAAGCCGGACTTCAACCCGGATCTTTTAACCAGCGTCAACTATATCTGCCATCTGTTTGTAGTCAATCACGATCTTCTTATGGAAGTGGGCGGATTCCGGGAGGAGTTTGACGGAGCCCAGGACTATGACTTTATTTTCCGCTGTACGGAAAAGGCCAGGAAGATTTACCATGTACCTAAGGCATTGTATCACTGGCGCTGTCACCAGAATTCCACAGCCAGCAACCCGGAAAGCAAGCTTTATGCCTTTGAGGCAGGAGCAAGAGCTATTGAGTCTCATTATGAACGAATGGGCATTGGGGTAAAATCAGTGGAAAAGGGAGTGGATTACGGAATTTATCACTCTACCTTTGAGATAGTCGGAGAACCATTGATTTCTGTTATTATCCCCAATAAGGATCACAGTGCTGACCTGGATTTGTGTATGCGAACCCTCATTGAAAAATCTACTTATAAGAATATAGAATTCATTGTTGTGGAAAATAACAGTACTGCTCCTGAAACTTTTGCTTATTATGATAAAATCCAGCAAGAGTTTGATTTTGTCCGTGTGGTGAAATGGGAAAGGGAATTCAATTATTCTGCCATCAACAATTTCGGGGTTTCTTTTGCAAAAGGAGAATACCTTCTGTTTTTAAATAATGATACAGAAATAATCAACCCGGAAAGCCTCCATGAACTTCTTGGCTTTTGCCAGCGGGAAGACGTGGGAATTGTGGGAGCCAGGCTTTTGTATTCCGACGATACCATTCAGCATGCCGGTGTGGTGGTAGGCTTTGGAGGAATTGCAGGCCACACCTTTATTGGCCTTCATAAGGCGGAAAGCAGCTATTTCAACCAGGCTATGTGTGCCAGAAACTACAGTGCCGTGACAGCAGCCTGTATGATGAGTAAAAGATCTCTGTTTGATCAGGCAGGAGGCTTTACAGAGGAACTGGCAGTTGCTTTTAATGATATTGATTACTGTATGAAGATCCGTGCATTAAATAAACTGGTAGTTTATGCTCCTTATGCTCTGTTCTACCACTATGAGTCCAAATCCAGAGGACTGGAGGACACCCCGGAGAAGGTGGAACGCTTTAACCGGGAGATCAAAAAGTTTTCGGAACGGTGGCCGGATATTTTAAAGGCTGGAGACCCTTATTACAATCCCAACTTAACCCTGCGCAAGTCCAATTTCGCCCTGCGTGACCTTAAAAAGGAAAAAATCGGGGAACCTTACAAGCTTGAGGTGTGAGATGCAGAAAAAAGTGACCATCATTATTCCTAATTATAATGGACTTAAATTTATGGAACCTTGTTTTAAGGCCCTGGAAGCTCAGAGTGAGAAGAACTTTGAGCTTCTTGTGGTGGACAATGGTTCTGAGGACGGCAGTGTGGAGTGGCTGAAGGAACGGAATATTCCTTCTGTTTTTCTTAAGGAAAATACAGGGTTTTCCGGGGCGGTAAACGTAGGCATCAACCAGTCCCGGACTCCTTATGTCATTCTTTTAAACAATGATACAGAGCCTGAGCCGGATTATGTCAAGGAAATGGTAAAAGCAATTGAACAGTCTCCTGATATATTTTCTGTCAGCAGCAAAATGATCCAGCTCTATCATAAAGAACTGATGGATGACGCGGGAGACATGTACAGCCTTCTTGGCTGGGCTTATCAGCGGGGGGTAGGCCACAGCAGCCGGGGCTATCAAAAGCCCTGTCAGGTATTTTCCGCCTGTGCTGGAGCGGCTATTTACCGTAGAAAAGTCTTTGAAGAAATCGGAAGCTTTGACGAAGATCACTTTGCCTATCTTGAGGACATTGATGTAGGCTACCGTGCAAAGATATTCGGATACAAAAACATGTATTGCCCTACAGCCATTGTTTACCACGTAGGAAGCGGTACCAGCGGCTCCAAGTACAATTCCTTTAAAGTCCGTCTGGCAGCCAGAAACAATGTGTATTTAAATTATAAAAACATGCCTTTTCTCCAGCTTTTTATAAATCTGGGACCTCTAGTGGCCGGAATATTTGTCAAATATTTATTTTTTCGAAAAATCGGCTTTGCTTCTGATTATGCAGAGGGGTTAAAAGAAGGCTTGAAGACAGCAGGAAAAACAAAGAAAGTGAAGTTTCGTTTCTCCCATTTTGGGAACTATCTGTGTATAGAAGGAGAGTTAGTTTATGGAACAATCCTCTATATTTGGGAGTTTTTTAAAAGAAAGCTAAAAATTTTCAGGTCATTTTAAGAATATTGTAATGGTAACATAGGGATTTTTCATGTATAATATCCACGAAAGCAATGAGCAGTGTGAAACGGGAGGCGGAAATTTTTTCGTTGTGCTTGCACATAAGAAAAAAGTTATGACTCCCGTTTCATAGGGCGAATGCCCGTGAGCGGGTAAAGCCTCAGGCTTTACCCGCTGCACTGCGGATGCATGTCCATATGATCCCCCTATGCATCCCACACAATTTGGAAGGTTTTCCACTATGATAAAAGACAATCAGAAAAAACTAAATGGATTCCACGTAGTACTGGACGCCTTAGTCCTTGCTATATCCTACTTTCTGTCCTGGGTGCTGCTTCTTATAGGAAACCGCATATTCACCCCCGGAAAGGGAGTTTTGCCTCCCCAGTATTATTTTGCTGCATTTCTCATAATACTGCCAATGTACCTTCTGCTCTACGGCGTTTTCAATTTATACGCACCGAAGAGAATTCAGGGAAAGCGGTATGAGTTTGCAAACATATGTAAGGCCAACTTACTTGGTCTGCTTCTCGTTGCTCTGATTTTGTTCCTGGCCAAGAAAAATCCTTATTTTTCACAGTTTTCCACCAGAATGGTACTTTATTTCTGTGCCGTCAACATCGTCCTGGAAACCACAGAGCGAAATTTCATCCGCTACACCCTTCGTTCTATGCGCTCCAAAGGCTATAACCAGAAGCATATTCTTTTAATCGGCTACAGCCGTGCCGCCGAAGGCTTCATTGACCGGGTCATGGTAAACCCCGAATGGGGATATCAGATCAAAGGAATTCTGGACGATACAAAGGAATGGGGAACAGGATATAAAGGAATCAACGTCATTGGAAAAGTAGGAGATTTAGACGAAATTCTGGGATTAAACTCCTTGGATGAAATTGCAATCACCCTCAGTATCAGCGAATACGCCAACTTAGAAGGAATTGTAGCCTCCTGCGAGAAATCGGGAGTCCATACTAAATTTATCCCGGATTATAACAATATGATTCCCACCAGGCCCTATATTGAAGACCTGCAGGGATTGCCCGTAGTAAACATCCGCCGGGTACCTTTGACTGATCCGCTTAATGCTATAGCAAAGAGAGCGGTGGACATTTTAGGGGCTGCTTTTGCATTGCTTTTATTTTCACCTGTCATGCTTTTGGCAGCGGCACTTGTTAAGCTGACTTCACCTGGTCCTCTTATTTATAGTCAGGAACGGGTAGGCCTTCACAACAGAACCTTTAAAATGTATAAGTTCCGTTCCATGGTGGTCCAGGCCCCGTCTGAGGAAAAGATGAAATGGACCTCCCCTCACGATTCCCGCGTGACACCGGTGGGGCGGTTTATCAGAAAAACAAGCATTGATGAGATGCCTCAGTTTTTAAATGTTCTCCGGGGAGATATGAGCCTGGTAGGTCCGAGACCGGAGAGGCCTCTTTTTGTGGGAAAATTTAAAGAAGAGATTCCCCGTTATATGATCAAGCATCAGGTGCGCCCGGGAATCACTGGCTGGGCTCAGGTAAATGGATACCGGGGAGATACTTCCATTACAAAGAGAATTGAACACGACTTGTATTACATTGAAAACTGGACCCTGGGATATGATTTTAAGATATTATTCCTTACGGTATTTAAGGGATTTATCAATAAAAATGCGTACTGACACCACCACACCATTAGGATTGAGGATAAATAGATGAAAAATGAATTTGATGATGAGTTAGACCGTGATAAGATTAAAAGAAGCAGGCACGGTTCCTATTCAGAACCAGATCCGTCCGATGCAGACTACTACCTGGATGATGATTATAAAGATTCCGAAGAACATGAAGCGGGCGTAAAACAACAGGCATCAGGCAGGGGAACCGGCCAGTACCAAACCGGACCGGAAAGCAGCCCGGCAATGTTCAGAGGACAGGAACCCTCTAAAGCAGCCAGTCCCCGAAGCACTCCGGGAAAGGTTCAGTCTTCTAAGTCTGTCCGCCCCCAGCAGGGAGGCGGACAGGAGCTGTCCCGCTCTCAGACGGCAGCAGGGAGTATTCAGGGAATCGGACGTTCCGGAGCGGTACCAGGGGTCGGCCAGGGTTCAGCCCGTTCCAAAGGGATACAGGGAGGCAGCCAGGGAACGGAATCCCGTACCAGACCCCTATCAGGAAATGGTCAGGGAGCATCCCGTCCCCAGACAGCCTCAGGAAGTGGTCAGGGAACATCCCGTCCCCAGACAGCCTCAGGAAATGGTCCAGGTACATCCCGCCCCCAGGCGTCCTCAGGAGCCGATCAGAACACATCCCGCATCAGGCCCCAGGCGGGAAACGGTCAGAGTATGACCCGTTCTCAAGCATCAGCAGGAATTGATCAGGGAACCATCCGTCTCCAGACAACTACAGGTAATGCTTCCAGAGCGGCCCGTTTACAGTCTTCTGGAGAAGGAGGCAAAAATTCGGCCAGCCGGTCAGGAGCACAGGTTGAGAAAAAGAAAAAAATACGCCGCATCATAATTATGGCTGTTGCAGAGATATTTACATTGGCTCTTATTTTCTCTTATGCCTATGTGTCAAGGTTAATGGGCTCTATTCAGCGCCCTGATGATTTCGATGAAAACAAGGTCCGCAACGAAATCATGTCCCCGGAGCAGAAAAAGCATATGACAGGCTACCGGACCATTGCTATATTCGGTGTTGACAGCCGGGATGGCAATGTGAATAAAGGAACGAATGCAGACGTTATCATGATATGCAACATAAACAGGGACACAGGAGAGATCCGGCTTGTATCCGTATTCCGTGATACATATTTAAATACCGGAGAAGGGAATACCTATAACAAGATCAACTCTGCCTATGCCACAGGCGGTGCCGCCCAGGCTCTTGCCGCTTTAAATAAAAATCTGGATATGGACATCAGTGAATATGTTACTTTTAACTGGAAGTCCGTTGCTGACGGAATCAACATGCTTGGCGGTGTGGATATTGAGATCACCAAGGCAGAGTTCCGCTACATTAACGGTTTTATTACGGAAACTGTGAAGAAAAGCGGAGTCCCCTCTGTTCATTTAAAGTCAGCAGGAATGAATCATCTGGACGGTGTTCAGGCGGTAGCTTATGCGAGATTGAGAAAAATGGACACTGACTTTGCCAGAACAGAGCGCCAGCGCCTTGTAATTCAAAAGGCATTTGAAAAGGCAAAAAAGGCAGATTTGGGACTGCTCAACAGAATTCTTCTGATGGAAGTGGAGCAGATAGGAACAAACCTTACCTTTAGCGATTTTACAGAGTTGATTTTGGATATTAATAAATACTATATCGGAGAAACAGGAGGCTTTCCGTTTACACGGGGCGATATGACCATTGGAAAGAGAGGGGACTGTGTTGTTCCCCAGACTCTGGAAAGCAATGTCCAGGAACTTCACAAGATTTTGTTTGACAAAGAAAATTATGAACCCTCTGACATGGTGAAAAAGATCAGTGCTAAAATTGCAGCTGATTCAGGCATGTATAAGAAAGGTTCTGCCGGTAATGAAGAAACCAAAAAGCAGACAACAGAAGCTGCAACGGAAGAAAAGACAAAAGCGCCCTCAGATTCTTCGTCAGGGGAAAGTCTTGTTGGAGAAACCGATGAGAACGGCAACCCCATAAAGAGTACGGATCAGTCTGAAAGCAGTTCCAGAGAAACCAGACCGGGAGAAACAACAAAAGCAGGGGAAACCAGACCTGCAGAGACAAGACCGGGAGAATCCACCTCAGGCACGAAGAAACCAGGTGAAACAAAGCCGGGAGAATCAAAACCTTCCCCCACAGACAGCGCCCCGGAACCAACTACGGCTCCTGGCGGTCCGGGAACAACTCCGACTACAGGACCAAGCAGTCCTGCCGCTCCTGAAACCACTTCAGGAGGTCCGGCCGGCCCTGGAGAATCTGCATCTGTACCAACTACTGCGGGCAACTCCGATGTTCCTGTAGTATCAGCTCCTCCGGTTTAATAGAAAAATTACCCCGTAAAGATACCAGCTTTGACAGGTATCTGATACGGGGTGATTTTATTTTCACATTTTTAATATATTTTTATCACAAATTGGTCACAATTCATTGATAAACTCTCATTAACAAAGAAACACTAATATAAATGAAAGGGGATTAAGCTTATGTATAACGAAGACGATAACAACAAAACAGGTGGCATAAATCCTGAAGATTATAAAGAAGAGACGGTTACTACTAATTTTATTATGAGAGACCCTGATCCTGAGGAAACCAGACAATCCCAGAGTATTCCCCACTATCAGGAATACCAGTACCGCCAGACAGCCCGGGAAAACGGTTATTTAGAAGAACAGCCCAAGAGAAAGGGCGGATTTGCAAAAAAAGCAGCCGGACTTGTAGCGGGAGCCCTGGTCTTTGGAGTCGTAGCCGGAGGAACCATGGTGGGCATTAATCTGGCAGCAGGTGCTTATACCAATAAAAACTCAGTGGAGATCAGCAAGGTTGAAACTCTTCCTTCCGTAACAGCACCTGACGGAGCCAAATCAGCCAGTACCGGAGGAACTGCTTTTGCAGGAAATGATGTTTCTGCCATTGTAGATAGTTCTATGCCATCGGTAGTTGCCATTACAAGCAAAGTCCTTTATGAAAGCCAGACCTGGTTCGGCCCTATGCAGAGAGAAGGTGTGGGCAGCGGTTCCGGATTTATTGTAGGAAAAAATGACGAAGAACTTTTGATTGTGACCAACAACCATGTGGTACAGGGAGCAGACCAGTTAAAGGTTACCTTTATTGATGAAACAGCAGTAGATGCAGCTATTAAGGGAACTGATGCAGACAGCGATCTGGCTGTCATTGCAATTCCTTTAAATAATATACCAAGTGAAACTCTCTCCCAGATTGCTGTCGCCTCCCTCGGAAGCTCTGATGATTTAAAGGTAGGCCAGGGAGTGGTAGCCATCGGAAACGCTCTCGGTTACGGACAGTCTGTTACAGTAGGTTATGTCAGTGCTTTAAACCGTACCATCCAGACTGACGGCGGCGTTAATCAGGACTTAATCCAGACAGATGCAGCCATTAATCCGGGCAATAGCGGCGGCGCGCTTTTAAATATGCAGGGTCAGGTTATTGCCATTAACTCAGCCAAATATTCTTCTACAGATGTAGAGGGTATCGGCTACGCCATTCCTATTTCCAAGGCCCAGGATATTATTGACAACCTGATGACAAAGAAGACCAGAACCCAGGTCGCAAGTGATAAACAAGGTTACTTAGGTGTTCAGTGCAAGAATATTGACAGCGTCACAAGTGAGCAGCTGGGTATGCCTCAGGGTGTATTTATCTACAAAATCGTAGAAGGCGGAGCAGCATCCAAGTCTGATTTAAGAGAAAAGGACATCATTACCAAGTTTGACGGCCAGGGTATCAAAACCTATGATGATCTGACCAATATGCTGAAATACTACGAGGGAGGAACCACTGTAACCCTTACAGTACAGTCCCTTGAGAACGGTCAGTATGTGGAGAAGGAAATAAGTTTGGTTCTTGGAAGCAGACCGGCAGAGACTTCTCAGCAGTAATAGCAGATAAGAAGCTTTCCAGGCTTTGTAACCGGCCTGGAAGGCTTTTTTCATTAAAAAAATCTAAAGTGCCTGTCAATACTTGTAGGAGACTGTCAAATGATTTATAATAGTCTGGTACAAAGTAGATTATGATATACAAAAGGAGATTACAGCTTGGACGATAAATATATTCCTGAGGAGAAAGAAGAGAGCAAAACAGTTTCTGTCTCAGAAGGTGATAAAAAGAAAAAAGAGGATGAGGAATATGAAAAAGTCTGCTACGTTTGCCGCAGGCCGGAGCATGTAGCAGGGCCAATGGTTTCCATGCCCGTTGGCATGAGCTTATGTCATAACTGTATGCAAAAGGCCTTTGACTCCGTAAGCCAGGGAGGATTTGACCTATCGAAAATCCAGGGCATGCCCTACATGAATTTAAATTTAAATGATTTGGGAAACTTAAAACCTGAGGATATAGAGATACCAAACAGGCAGAAGATTAAAAAGCGAACAGGCAAGGAGTCAAAGCCTGAACTGGAGCGGAAGGACATCCCTGCCCCGCACATCATCAAGCAGAAACTGGATGATTACATCATCGGGCAGGAGCAGGCAAAAAGGGTGATTTCCGTAGCAGTTTATAATCATTATAAAAGGGTTTACCTTTCAGCCGGTCAGAAGGAGGAACAAGATAGCATACAGATTGAAAAATCCAATATTTTGATGATCGGCCCCACGGGAAGCGGGAAGACTTATCTGGTAAAAACCCTGGCAAAACTTTTAGACGTTCCCTTAGCTATCGCTGATGCAACTTCCTTAACAGAGGCGGGTTACATAGGCGATGACATTGAAAGTGTTATATCCAAGCTTTTATCGGCTGCCGGAAATGATGTGGACAAAGCGGAGCGGGGCATTGTATTTATTGATGAAATCGATAAAATTGCTAAGAAAAAAAGCGCCAGCAGCAGAGACGTGAGCGGAGAGTCTGTTCAGCAGGAACTTTTAAAGCTTCTGGAGGGCAGCACAGTAGAGGTTCCGGTAGGCTCCAACCAGAAAAATGCCCTGACTCCCATGACCTCTGTCAGTACGGAAAACATCTTATTCATCTGCGGCGGTGCCTTTCCCGATATGGAAGATATTATAAAGGAAAGGCTGAAGGAAAAGTCCTCCATAGGTTTTTCGGCAGAGTTAAAAGATGAATATGAGAAGGATTCCAATATACTGACAAAAGTGACTAACGAAGATTTGAGAAAATTCGGTATGATTCCTGAATTTTTAGGCCGTCTGCCCATAACTGTGACCCTGGAATCTTTAAGCAGGGATTTGATGATCCGTATTTTAAAAGAACCGAAAAATGCTATTTTAAAACAGTATAAGAAGCTTTTGGAGATGGATGAGGTAAATCTGGTATTTGAGGAGGAAGCTCTGGAATGGATTGCAGAGGAGGCACTTAAGAAAAAAACAGGAGCCAGAGCTTTGCGGGCCATTATCGAAGGCTTTATGCTGGATATTATGTATGAGATTCCCAAGGATGCCAATATCGGTTCTGTGGTCATAACCAGGGCTTATCTGGATAAGAACGGCGGTCCATTCATCCAGATGAGGGGTTAATTGCTTATATTAAGGAGATAATAAAAACAGTGGATTAACCGCTTGACGAAAGGCAGAAGGAGGACATGTTATGATCTATATGGGTATTACCGCATTGCTGGCAGCTCTGGATCTTTTTATAAAAAACGTTATTGAGGAACAGGATGAAGCTGCCTTTCCCAAAGAGCTGGAAGGCAGCGGAGGAAAGATTCTTCTCCATAAGAATCACAATTCCGGCTTTCCTTTCGGATTTTTAAAGGAAAACCAGTCTTTGGTGCAGATGGTTCCTCTTGCCGTGGCCTCCTTCGGAGCCGGGATTTTTGCATGTCTTCTCCAGCGAAAGGGAAGGCACGCAGAAAAGCTGGCACTTGCCATAGCCCTGGGCGGCGCTGCCAGTAATTTATATGACAGACTGGTTCGCCATTATGTGGTGGACTACTTCAGCCTCCAGTACGGAAAGCTGAAAAAGGTTATTTTTAACCTTGGTGATATCTGTATCTTTCTGGGAGCTGCCATTCTTTTGACAGTGGAGGTGGTCCGGGCTATTAAAGACCGGTGAATAAAGAGGGGATTAAATATTTAAAATATAAGGAGGATTTCATATGAGCATTATAAATGCATTAGAAAAAAGAAGAAGCTATTATAGCATCAGTAAAGAACTTCCGGTGACCATTGAGGAAGTGACAAAGAGCATTGAAGCACTGGCCGAACTGGTGCCGGATGCATTTAACATGAAAAGTTCCCGTCTTGTGATTGCCCTGGGAGAAAAACATGATTTGTTATGGGATTCCATTTACGAGGTTTTTGACGGTCAGGTTCCCAAGGACAAAACAGACAGCTTTAAAGCGGGAGCAGGAACGGTTCTATATTTTTATGACCAGGCAGTTGTAAAAGGCCTTCAGGACCAGTTCCCTTCCTATGCAGGCAATTTTCCGGGCTGGGCCCTTCAGGCCAATGCCATGCTGCAGATCAGCATCTGGAGCGAACTGAGAGAATTGGGAATCGGAGCTTCCCTGCAGCATTACAACCCAGTGATTGACCAGAAGGTCCGGGAACTGTTCGATGTTCCGGAAAGCTATCAGCTCATCGCTCAGATGCCCTTTGGAGGCATTGTGGAAGAGCCGGGGCTAAAGGAGAAAGAGGACATTTCCAAGCGGGTCCGTATTGTAAAATAAATCAGAAAAAGCAAGCGTACAATTGATCAGTACACTTGCTTTTTTCTTTATCCCCCCAGAAGGTTCTCTCTTTGCTCGGTGAGCAAATTCATCTTAACTGAGCATTCCGCCCGCGGTTCCGGTGGCAGCGCAGATGGCCATGGTGGTCAATATCTGGTTCATGGACCCTGTCAGCCCCTTGTTGAGTATGTAGGAGACACCTAAGAGCACCACGAAGTAAGTAAGTCCCAGCAAAAGTCCCCAGAAGAAGCGCCTTTGCCGTATGCTTTTACCCATTAAGATGCCGCCTATAAGGCAGGTGATCCCATAAACTGCATTGACGCCCAGACGGATCTGACCTTCCTTCAAACGGAATCTATAAAGTGCGAAGGCCAGGATCACCAGCAGAATTCCGGTCAATATGTAGGTGATGAGAAGGTTTCTGAGTGTGACCTGAAGCTTTGATTTTTCCATCCGATTACTCCTTATGTCTTGTCTTATGGTTCAGTATATTCTAAGGCATGGGAGTATATTCTAATATGTTGGTTTCTCATAAATTCTGCCTATCCCCATGAGAGGGGAAATATCTTGCGCTCCCTGAAAACATATGATATAATCTCAAAGAATCAGGACATACAGGAGGTGTAAGTACATGAAGCACGTAAAGACATTAAATTCCAGTACATTAAAAGAATCTATGAAAAAAGGCGGTTGCGGCGAATGCCAGACTTCCTGCCAGTCAGCCTGCAAAACATCCTGTACAGTAGGAAACCAGAGCTGCGAAAACAGCAACCGTTAGTTTAACTAAAAGCAGGTAAGCAGATGCCCCTACGGTCCTATGACGGTAGGGGTTATTCGCTTGCTATTGTAAAGGAGAATATAAGTGATTCATCAATATATGAATAACGGCTTCCATATTGTTATGGATGTCAACAGCGGTTCCGTTCACTCTGTAGATCCGGTTATGTATGAGGCCATTGAGATTGCTTCTTCCATGGTACCTGATATGGAAGAGCCGGAAGCCCTTAAAAAAGATGTGGAGGAAGCAATCCTCGTCTGTCTTTCCCCCAAATACGGGGAATCAGAGGTGAAGGAGGCTTTAGAAGAGATCCGATATTTAATTCAGTCAGGAGAGTTGTTTACAAAAGATACCTACCACGATTACATCGTTGATTTCAAAAAGAGAGAAACAGTGGTAAAGGCCCTCTGTCTTCACATAGCCCATGACTGCAACTTAGCCTGCCGTTACTGCTTTGCCGAAGAGGGAGAGTATCATGGCAGAAGAGCTCTCATGTCTTTTGAGGTGGGCAAAAAGGCCCTGGATTTTCTCATTGCAAATTCCGGCAACAGAAGAAACTTAGAAGTAGACTTTTTCGGCGGAGAGCCTCTTATGAATTGGGAGGTTGTAAAGCAGCTTGTTGCATACGGACGCTCAAAAGAGGCAGAATATAATAAGAACTTCCGTTTTACTATGACTACTAACGGCGTACTCCTTAATGATGAGATCATGGAGTTCTGCAACAGGGAAATGAGCAATGTAGTGTTAAGTCTTGACGGCAGAAAAGAAGTCAACGATAAGATGCGTCCTTTCCGGAACGGAACAGGCAGCTATGATCTGATTGTACCCAAGTTCCAGAAATTCGCCAACTTAAGAGGGAATAAGGACCATTATATCAGAGGAACTTTTACGCGCAACAACATTGACTTTGCAAAGGATGTTCTGGAGTTTGCAGACTTAGGTTTTTCCAGCATGTCCATAGAGCCGGTGGTGGCCCAGCCCGAAGAGGAATACGCTATCAGGGAAGAAGATATCTCCCGCATTAATGATGAATACGACAAGCTGGCAGTGGAATATATCAAGCGCCAGAAGGAAGGAAAAGGCTTTAATTTCTTCCATTTTAATATTGATTTAACTCAAGGCCCCTGCGTGGCAAAGCGCTTGTCAGGCTGCGGCTCAGGAACTGAGTATCTGGCAGTGACTCCCTGGGGGGATTTATATCCATGTCACCAGTTTGTAGGCCAGGACGAGTTCCTTTTGGGAAATGTGGACACAGGTGTGACCAGAACAGATCTCCGTGATGAGTTCAAGCTCTGCAACGTCTATGCAAAGGATAAGTGCAGGGACTGTTTCGCAAGATTTTACTGCAGCGGAGGATGTGCCGCTAACTCCTATAACTTCCATGGAAAGCTGACGGATGCTTATGATATTGGGTGTGAAATGCAGAAAAAACGGATTGAATGTGCCATTATGATTAAGGCCGCTTTGGCTGAGGATTAAAAGAGAAGGGAATTGTGAATGAAATATAAAATTATTGCCAGGGATGGACGTGCAAAATGGGCGGAGGTAACCACGGTTCACGGCACCATACAGACTCCGGTATTTATGAATGTAGGAACAGTGGCTGCTATCAAAGGGGCTGTTTCCACCGACGATCTGCGCCAGATCAAAACCCAGGTACAGCTTTCCAATACCTATCATCTCCACGTACGTACCGGCGATAAGCTGATCAGGGAATTTGGAGGTCTTCATAAATTTATGAATTGGGACCGCCCAATCCTTACGGATTCAGGAGGCTTTCAGGTGTTTTCTCTGACCGGACTGAGAAAGATCAAAGAAGAGGGTGTTTACTTCCAGTCTCATATAGACGGACATAAGATTTTCATGGGTCCGGAGGAGAGCATGCAGATCCAGTCCAACCTGGCTTCTACTATAGCCATGGCATTTGATGAATGTCCCCCTCATCCCGCTACCAGAGAATACATGCAAAACAGTGTGGACCGTACAACCAGATGGCTGGAGCGGAGCAAGGCTGAGATGGAACGGCTTAATTCTCTAACGGAAACCTTAAACAGGGAACAGCTTTTGTTCGGCATTAATCAGGGCGGAACATTTGAAGATATTCGGATCGCTCATGCAAAAACCATATCAGCCATGGATTTGGACGGATATGCCCTGGGCGGACTGGCTGTAGGGGAGAGCCATGAGGAGATGTACCGGATCTTAGATGAAACCGTTCCCTATCTGCCGGAGGGAAAACCCACTTATTTGATGGGAGTGGGGACTCCTGCCAATATTTTGGAGGCAGTGGACCGTGGAGTGGACTTCTTTGATTGCGTTTACCCTTCCAGAAATGGCCGTCACGGTCATGTATATACCAATCATGGAAAGTTGAATTTATTCAACACCAAATTCGAACTGGATCACAAGCCTATTGAAGAAGGCTGTCAGTGTCCTGCCTGTCGTTCCTACAGCAGAGCCTATCTCAGACACCTTTTGAAGGCAAAAGAAATGCTTGGCATGAGATTATGTGTCTTGCATAATCTGTATTTTTATAATACAATGATGGAAGAGATCCGCGAGGCCATTGAGAACCACCGGTACGGAGAATATAAAGAACAAAAACTCGCAGGCATGGCGGCAGACTCCAGACCATAAAGGGCGGATTGATTATTAAGGAGGACATGTTATGTTATCAGCATTAAGCAGCGGCAATATGGGCATAGGTTTCTGGATAATTTATATCGTAGTTATCTTTGGCTTTATGTATTTCATCGCAATCAGACCGCAGAAAAAGGAAAAGAAGAAACAGCAGGAGATGTTTTCAAGCATTGCCATCGGAGACAGCATTCTGACTTCCAGTGGTTTTTATGGTGTAATCATTGATATGACAGATGATACAGTTATTGTTGAATTCGGTAATAATAAGAACTGCAGAATTCCCATGCAGAAAACTGCCATTGTACAGGTAGAAAAGCCGGGAGTTTAAGAAAACGGAGAGCTGCTGCAAAAGGAAATGACCCCTTTTGCAGCAGCTCTTTTTATATTTTTTACTTATCATTATTTAAATACCGCCATAAAGTGGTTCTTCCGATGCCCAGCTTTTTTGCGGCAGCACTTTGATTTCCTTTGCACTTGTCCAATGTGTATTCCACTATATCTCTTATGATTAAATTCAGCGGTTGACCTAAATTTACAGGACTTATACTTTCGGGTTTTTGTCCCGATGTGAGAATATTGCTGTCAAGGCTGTTTGATATAACAAACCTGGATTCCTGCTCCAGAACCTGACTCACAACTTGTGGAATTACGTGGCTTGAGCCAGTTGAAATGACGATTTCTTTCAGAACTCTTTGGAATTGCATTATATTAAAGGGCCAGTCATAGGCTAAAAGAAGTTCCATAGCAGGAGACTGAATGCTTGCTACCTGCTTTCCCAGCTGCTGATTGAGTGTATTCAGATATAAAGTTGCGGAGGAGGGAATATCACTTGCCTGATCCCGTAAAGGCGGCATATGAAGTACATAGGCGTTAAGCAGGTTTATAAAACGCATCGCAATGTGGGGAACCGGTTGTCTGTATCCGCTGGAACAGGATAAAATAAGTCTATTTCTCAGATGAAGGTTTGTATCAGTCATAATAGATAACAATTGATGCTGCTTGGACTCATCCAGGCTTTCTATATTGCTGATATATATGGTGTTCTTATTTTCCATAAAAGGTGAATTATAATTGGAAACCAGATAATTCCAGTTCCTGTCATTTAATAAAGAACAGTCTATCGTAAACAAAGGGTTGTTTTTATCCTGTCCTTTAGAATACAAAAGCATAGCGGCCTTGTTTTTTTCAGTGCCTATTTCACCTGTGATCATGACAGGAGTGTTTGTTTCGTTTATCTGGAAAAGTTTGTTTTGCAGCTCTTTGGAAGCATTCGTGGTGCTGTAAAAGCTGGTGCTGTAAATTTCTTCTGCTTTGATTCTGTTTAATATTTTGATGCCGTACTTGGAGTACGTCATGGGAATTCCCGTGGTACTAATGTGACAAATATAGTAAGGGCTTTTTTCATCTCCATAATAATGGCAATGAACGGAATAAACAGTTCCTTTGGTATTGATGAAAAAATCGGCATTTAAGCAAGGAGAAGCGTCTATTGATTTATATATCTTTTGAAGGATGGATTCGGATTCGGGTTGGGCATTGAAAGAAAATAAAATTTTCTTTTTTGTATCAAAAACAACTGTATAAGTTTTTGTGCTGGAAACTGTCTTTTTTAAAATTGAAATCTGTTCTAAATACTGTGCCTCATTTCTATAATGTTTGACTGCATTGTCAATGGCAGCATTGAGGCTGTCAATCCCTGTTGTCAAAAGAATTGGCGTAATTCCCATCAGATTTGCATAAGGATAAGGAACCGTATCGCATACAATGGTTTCGTATCCTTTTTCTTTGACCTCCTTTAGCAGTTCCTTTACATTATCAGCAGAATGAACAGGAATAATTTCGATAGAATATTCCATAAGTTCGCAAAGTGATTTTGCAATGGAGGTTAAGCCGTGAAAACCAATAATGGAAAAGGGATTTCCGGTTGCTTTTGCCTGACGGATACAATGGAGCACATCATAATAGGAAATTCCAATGTCAATAACAGGAAGGTGAGTCACACTCCTGATCATATCGGCAGTATTTGCACGTGAGAGGATAATATCGTATTCCTGCCCCATAGCCTCTACAATCTTTTGACCTTCCTCTAAATTTCCTTTTACAACGGTAAGGTGGATATCCTCTCTCTTAGATGCCGCCTGTTCCATTAATACCTTCAATCCCTCATAAGGGGCGATACCTAAAATGTTTATTTTACGATTCATATATTTCTCCAATGGTATTCTGATGTAATTTTGTTTCAATATGAAATTTATTATAACATAAGGAAAACGGGTATGCATTAAGAATTACCTCTTTTAATGATTGTTTCTAAATGAAACAAAAAAATAATGTTAAAAAGTTGAAATGTAAAATGAATGTCGATATAATTGTTTTAAAATGAAACGAAAGGTAAAAACATAATGAAAACATTTCACTTGCCTTATGGAAAAGAAACCATTAAAGCCAATATTGAGGAAGAGCATTTAGCTGGAGTTCTGGTATCCAGTCTGCATGAGTATAAAGCGGAAAAGAGCCAGGAGGAACTTGTAAAGGAATCCCTGGAGAACCCTATAGGCACTCCCAGACTGAAAGACATGGTAATGGGAAAAGAAAAGGTAGTTATTATTTCTTCTGATCATACCAGGCCGGTTCCCAGTAAAGTGATTATGCCTTACTTACTGAAAGAAATCCGTGAGGGAAATAAAGATGCTGATATTACCATATTAATATCCACAGGCCTGCATAGGGGAACAACAAAGGATGAACTGGTAGAAAAATTTGGCGAAATAATTGTGAGCCAGGAGAAGATTGTTATTCACGATTGCGATGATATAGAAAATCTTGTTTTTTTTGGAAAATTGCCTTCGGGTGGGAATTTTTCAATTAACAGAATTGCAGCAGAAGCAGACTTGCTGATTGGGGAAGGATTTATTGAGCCTCATTTCTTTGCCGGTTTTTCAGGAGGAAGAAAGAGCGTTCTTCCCGGTGTGGCGAGCCGTGAAACTGTCATGTACAATCACAATTCTGGTTTTATTGCCAGCAGATATGCAAGAACCGGTGTGATTGAAGGCAACCCCATTCATAATGACATGCTATATGGAGCCAGAGCCGCACGGCTTGATTTTATCGTCAATGTAGTCATTGATGCAGAGCATAAGGTGATAAAATGTGTTTCAGGTGACTGCGACCTGGCACACCGGAAAGGCCGCGAGTTTTTAAACAGCATGTGCCGTATAAATGCCATCCCTTCTGACATTGTTATCTCCACCAATGGAGGCTATCCTCTTGATCAGAATATTTATCAGGCAGTAAAGGGAATGACTGCGGCGGAAGCCACCGTAAAAGAAGGCGGAGTGATTATTATGGTTGCCAAATCTGTAGATGGTCACGGCGGAGAGGTCTTTTATGAAACCTTCCGGGATGAAAAAGATTTAAATAAGATGATGAAAGTATTTATTGACAGAAAGCCGGAAGAGACCATACCCGATCAATGGCAGTCTCAGATTTTTGCCAGATTGCTGTTAAAAGCACATGTAATCTATGTATCTGACGCTCCCGATGACATGGTCCGTGATCTGCATATGACACCGGCCCACACCATGGAAGAGGCAATTCAAAAGGCAAAAGATATGGTGAATAAGGTGGACTATCAGGTCACTGTTATTCCTGATGGAGTATCAGTCATTGTCATTGAATAAAGGGGAGGGCATATATGAAATTTATCCTGATACCTGATTCCTTTAAGGGAACTTTAAGTTCAGAGGAAATCTGTAATATCATAAAAGAAAAGATCAGCATTCATTTTCCTGACAGTAAAATAGTATCGATCCCTGTGGCAGACGGCGGAGAAGGAAGCGTAGATGCTTTTATCACAGCGGCTGGAGGCAGAAAAAAAACAGTCACTGTTAAAAATCCTTATTTTGAGGATATGGATGCCTGTTATGGGCTGCTCTCTGATGGGGAAACTGCTGTTGTGGAAATGGCGTCCTGTGCAGGCCTCCCTCTTGTAGAAGAACGAAAAAATCCAAAGCTTACTACCACCTATGGAGTCGGTCAGTTGATTCTTGCGGCAGCAGAAGATGGGGCAAAGAAAATTATCATAGGTTTAGGCGGCTCCTGTACCAATGACGGAGGATGTGGAGCAGCGGCGGCAGTTGGCGTGAAGTTTTATAATGACAAGAATGAGACCTTTATTCCCACAGGAGGAACCTTAAACTTCATTTCCAGAATATCTATGGATGAAATTCACCCCATTCTGAAGGAAGTGGAAATCGTGACAATGTGCGACATTGACAACCCCATGTATGGTGAAAACGGAGCTGCCTATATATTCGGACCTCAAAAGGGTGCCGATGAAGAAATGGTAAGAGAACTGGATCAGGGGCTGAAGTCTTTAAGTGCAGTAATAGAAAGTACAATCGGAAAAGATGTCAGTCAAATCCCTGGAGCAGGAGCTGCCGGAGCCATGGGTGCAGGAATGGTAGCATTTTTTCACTCCCAGCTGCAAATGGGAATTGAAACTGTGTTGGATACTGTAAAGTTTGATGAGATTTTGAGTCCTGATTCTTATGTGATCACAGGAGAAGGAAAGCTGGACTCCCAAAGCCTCAGGGGAAAAGTGGTCATCGGCATTGCCGGCAGAACACACATACACAAGGTTCCTTTGATTGCAATTGTAGGAGGAGCAGAGGATGGGGAAATAGCCAAGGCATATGAGATGGGTGTAACGGCAGTTTTTCCTATAAACCGGCTTCCTCAGGACTTTTCAGTCAGCAGAAAGTTTTCAAGGGAAAATCTTGGTTACACGGTGGACAATGTTTTAAGACTATTAAAGATGTAGGAGAAGGAAGATGAATATATTAAAGACAGTAAAGAAAATACCGGGTGGGCTAATGGTAGTGCCCTTGCTTTTAGGAGCCATTATCAATACGTTTTTTGGAAAAAGTATATTAGGACTGACTGAAACTGGAGTATGGGACTGGTTTGGAGGAACATTTACAGAAAATCTTTTTAAAACAGGGGCAATGCCTATATTAGCGGTATTTTTATTCTGCAATGCTACAACCATTGACTTTAAGAAGGCAGGTGTGCCTCTGTACAAGGGGGTGGTGCTGACTGCGACCAAAGTGCTGACGGGAATTGTAATCGGCATTATAATTGGAAAGCTTTTTGGCCCTAACGGTATTTTGGGTCTGGCTCCCCTTGCAATTGTTGGAGCAATTTCTAATTCAAACGGAGGATTATATGCAGCTCTTGCTGGTGAATACGGTGATGCAACGGATGTAGGAGCAGTTTCTATCCTGTCTATCAATGACGGTCCCTTTTTTACCATGGTAGCCTTAGGTGCGGCAGGCGTCGCTACAATTCCTATTACAGTACTGATCGGTTGCTTGATTCCCATTATTATAGGGTGTATTCTTGGGAATCTGGACGAAGAAATCAGGCAATTCTGCGAACCGGGAGCTACCATAATGATTCCTTTTTTTGCATTTCCTCTGGGAGCAGGACTGCATCTTTCCAATCTGTTAAAAGCAGGGATTCCCGGAATTATATTGGGGGTTGCCTGTACGCTTATCACGGGACTTGGAGGATATTTTGTCTACAAACTTCTGAAAATGAAATATCCTGAGGTGGGAGCAGGAATTGGAACCACGGCAGGCAATGCAGCTGCCACACCCGCAGCTGTTTCAGCAGCTGATGCTTCTCTGGCCGTCGTGGCAGGTGTTGCAACGGTACAAATTACGGCAGCTATCATTGTAACAGCCATCCTTTGCCCTTTGCTGACGTCGTATTTACATAAGGTTGAGGAGAAAAAGAGAGAGAGAACCTCTGCTTCACAAACAAGATAAGAAATAAAGTGGTGCCGGGAAAAGAAAAGCTTTCCGGCACCTTTTTTGGCTGATTGATGCCGGATGCCGGAAAAAGTGTCCGGCATCGGATTTTTTTCATATGATTGAGTAGAGGTTAAATCCAGCCTCCGTCAAGGCCGATGACCTGTCCGGTCAGATAGGAATTTTTATAGCCAAGATGATATACCAGATCAGCTACTTCCTCGGCCCTGCCAAGCCGTCCGGTGGGGATTCCGTCAACCAGGGAAATCAGCTCATCTTCCTCTAAAAACTGGTTCATCTCCGTATCAATGGCTCCGCAGGCAACTGCGTTGACCTGGATGTTACTGGGAGCCAGTTCCTTTGCCAGAGCTTTTGTAAAGGCATTGACTCCGCCTTTAGTGGCGGAATAAGCCACTTCACAGGAGGCTCCGGATATTCCCCATACGGAGGAGATATTGATGATCTTACCCTGCTGTCTTTCCACCATTCCGGGAATGGCAAGCTTGCAGCAATTGAATACAGAGGTTAAATTGGTGCGGATAATCTGGTCCCAGGCTTCGACCTTCATATCCTGCAGAAGGCCGATGTAGGATATTCCTGCGTTGTTGACCAGGACATCCAGTGTGCCGAATTGCTTTCGTATCTGCTCAAAGAGTTCCTGGCACTGACTCGTGTCACCCATATCTCCCATATGGGCAAGACAAGATATCTGATAGGATTCCAGCTCCCTTTTCGTCTGAAGAAGGCGGTCCTCGCTGTGAAGACAGTTGATGGCCACATGATATCCCTTCTTTGCGAACTTGACAGCAATGGCTTTTCCGATTCCCCTGGAAGCGCCGGTTATAAGTACTGTTTTTTTAGCCATAAAATCACCCTTTCCGTCAATAATTGATACCTTTATTTTACCAAATCATGGGGAAGAATGCAACGGAACCTTGCATAGTTGCAGGGTGATGAGATATAATGAGGATAGAACACCCAATATCAATATAGAAGAGAGAAGGTAGACGACTATGAATAAAATGTATGATGTTGTAATTATCGGCTCCGGTCCGGCCGGACTTACAGCGGCAGTTTACGGAAAAAGAGCTGAACTTAATATGGTAGTCATTGAAAAAGAAATGGCCAGCGGTGGTCAGGTTCTCAACACTTATGAAGTCGACAATTATCCGGGCCTTCCGGGAATTAACGGGTATGACCTGGGAATGAAGTTCAGGGAACATGCGGAGAATTTGGGGGCAGAATTTGTCACAGATGAGGTGCTGCGGATTGAAACCTCTGAAAACGGTTTTACTGTAGTGGGAGAAGAAAAGGTATATCCTACGAAAGCAGTTATTATCTCTACAGGTGCCCATCACCGGAAGCTGAGTGTTATAGGAGAAGAAGAACTTGCAGGAATGGGAGTTTCCTACTGTGCCACATGTGACGGTGCGTTTTTCCGCAACAAGGTAGCCGCAGTGGTAGGAGGCGGGGATGTTGCCATTGAGGATGCTATTTTCTTAGCCAGAATGTGTAAGAAGGTGTACTTAATTCATAGGAGAAACCAGCTAAGGGGAGCAAAGACCCTTCAGACTCAGCTCTTTAACCAGGAAAATGTGGAAGTTCTCTGGGATACTGTGGTAGAGGAGATTGAAGGAGGCGACCAGGTGGAATCTCTGACTATAAAGAATTCAAAGACAGAGGAGACACAGAAGCTTGCCGTAGACGGCGTGTTTATTGCAGTGGGAATCAATCCTCAGAGTAAGGCATTTGATAACCTGGTGGAAATGGATCACGGATATATCAAGGCAGGAGAGGATTGCGAAACCAATATACCAGGGATATTTGCAGCCGGTGATGTTCGCACCAAGCAGTTGAGACAGATTTCAACAGCAGTGTCTGATGGAGCAAATGCTATTACCAGTGTGGAGCGGTATCTGACCGGACATTAAAGTAAATAAAGAACAGCCAGGTTACGGCACCTGGCTGTTCTTTATAAAACTTTAAAATTCCGGTTCAATAAGTCCGTAAGAACCGCCTTTTCTTTTATAAACCACATTGACTTCTTCTGTATCTGCATTTAAAAATACATAGAAGCTGTGTCCTAAAAGCTCCATCTGTACGCATGCTTCCTCTGTATCCATAGGCTTTACTGCAAACTTCTTTGTTTTAACAATTTCCACATGATCGTCTGTCTGGAATTCCTCTTCCACAAAGGCTGCGGAGAAAGAGGGAGTATTCTGTTTTTTATTGGTCAGTTTATTCTTATATTTTTTCAATTGACGTTCCAAAATCTCTTCTACAAGATCGATGGAGACGTACATGTCTGTGCTGGATTCTTCTGCCCTGATTATATGTCCTTTCACTGGAATAGTCACTTCGATTTTCTGCATATCTTTCTGCACGCTGAGTCTTACGATTGCTTCAGTGGCTGGGGCAAAGAAGCGGTCCAGCTTTCCAAGCTTGTCCTCGATTGCTTCGCGAAGCCCTGATGTAACCTCAATATTTCTTCCTGTAATTGTAAAATGCATAAGTCATCAGCTCCTTTTTCTTGAGATGGGTATAGTATACCACATTTTTAAGATTTGTTCAATCATATTGGGAAAATTATAAGATAATTACTGGAATTTTTTTTATAAAATTCCTCGACTTATATTTTATTGATTTATTGAAAAACTATATATAAGGTTTGAAAAATGTCAAGAGAAAAAGAGGATTTTTCGTCGAAAAAGGTAATTTTATGACAAGTATACAAAAATTGAAAGGTTTTACAGAAAAAGGAGAAAACCGGGTATATGTGGAGAAAAACTGTGGATAATGTGGATAACTTGGTGTATAACTGTTTTTTTACAGAATTATGGGGGATGGACGTGGGGATAAAAATGGGGGAAACATACACAATGGAATGTGGATAATGTGGAAAGATGAAATATCGAACAGATTTTTTGTGCAATATGTCAGGTTAACCATAATTTTCCACTGTTTGCCGAAGATTGCCGGAGAAAAAGGAAGTATCTTACAAAAAAGGAATTGATTATTGCAAGAATGTTAATTTTTTATGAATTCATTGAATTAAAAGAAGGTTAGTGCTACAATATACAGGATTATATCGTGTATTCAGTAAGAAGAGTAGGAGAAAGAAACATGAACCTGGTTCAAAAAATATTTGGAACTCATAGTGAAAGAGAATTAAAATTGATCAATCCCATTGCGGATAAGATAGAAGCTCTTCGCCCGGCAATGGCTGCCTTAGCTGATGAAGAACTGAGAAATAACACAAAGCTTTTCAAAGAAAGGCTGGCAGCAGGTGAGACCCTTGATGACATTCTCCCTGAGGCATTTGCCACAGTAAGAGAAGCCGCAAAAAGAGTTCTTAATATGGAACATTTCCGTGTGCAGTTAATCGGCGGCATGGTTCTCCATCAGGGCCGTATTGCGGAAATGAAGACAGGTGAAGGTAAGACCCTGGTGTCCACCTGTCCAGCTTATTTAAACGCACTGGCAGGAAATGGAGTTCAGATCGTTACAGTCAACGACTACCTGGCAAAACGAGATGCGGAGTGGATGGGAAAGGTTCATGAGTTCCTGGGCCTGACCGTAGGCGTTGTCCTCAACTCAATGAATTCCGATGAAAGACGGGCTGCATACAACTGCGATATCACATATGTAACCAACAATGAGTTGGGATTTGATTATTTAAGAGATAACATGGCTATCTACAAAGAGCAGATGGTTCTCCGTAATCTGGACTTCTGTATCATTGATGAGGTGGACTCCGTATTGATCGATGAGGCAAGAACTCCTCTTATCATTTCCGGACAAAGCGGAAAATCCACTAAATTATATGAAGTCTGCGATATTCTGGCTCATCAGTTAGAGCGGGGGCAGGCTTCCGGCGAGTTCTCCAAGATGGCTGCCATTATGGGAGAGGAGATTACAGAATCCGGGGATTTCGTGGTAGATGAAAAGGATAAAGTAGTAAACCTGACAGAGCAGGGTGTGGAAAAGGTAGAGAAGTTCTTCCAGATCGAAAATCTGTCTGATCCTAAGAACTTAGAGATTCAGCACAATACCATTCTGGCTCTGCGCGCCAACAATCTCATGTTCCGCGACAAGGATTATGTGGTAAAGGATGACGAAGTTCTGATCGTAGATGAATTTACCGGACGTATCATGCCCGGCAGACGATATTCTGACGGCCTTCACCAGGCCATTGAAGCAAAGGAGCATGTAAATGTCCGCAGGGAGAGCAAGACCCTTGCTACCATTACTTTCCAGAACTTCTTTAATAAATACAGCAAAAAGTCCGGTATGACCGGTACAGCTCTGACAGAGGAAAAGGAATTCCGAAACACCTATGGAATGGATGCCGTTGCGATCCCAACCAACCGTCCTATTTCCCGTATCGATCAGGAAGATGCTGTTTATAAAACTAAAAAAGAAAAATTCACTGCAGTCTGCGATGAAGTGGAAGAGGCTTACGAAAAGGGACAGCCGGTTCTGGTAGGTACCATTACAATTGAAACCTCAGAGATGTTAAGCGGCATGTTAAAGCGCCGGGGCATTCCTCATAAGGTGCTCAATGCCAAATACCATGAGCTGGAGGCTGAAATCGTGGCAGATGCCGGTATCAGCAAAGCGGTTACAATCGCGACCAACATGGCAGGCCGTGGTACGGATATCAAGCTGGATGAAGAGTCAAAGGCAGCAGGTGGTTTAAAGATTATCGGTACCGAGCGTCATGAATCCCGCCGTATTGACAATCAGCTGAGAGGACGTTCCGGCCGTCAGGGAGATTTGGGTGAATCCAGATTTTACATTTCCCTGGAAGACGATCTGATGCGCCTGTTTGGTTCCGAGCGCCTTGTAGGCATGTTCAATGCCCTGGGAGTGCCGGAAGGAGAGCAGATAGAGCATAAGATGCTGTCTAATGCCATTGAAAAGGCCCAGATGAAGATCGAGACCAACAACTACGGCATCCGTGAAAACCTTCTCAAATACGATGAAGTTATGAACGAGCAGCGTGAAGTAATTTATGCGGAACGAAGAAAGGTATTAGACGGAGACAACATGCGTGATGTCATCTTAAAGATGGTGACAGACATCGTGGAAAATGCCGTTGACCTTACCGTCACAGAAGAGCAGGCTCCGGAAGATTGGGATTTAAATGAAGTGAACAACCTTCTTCTTCCTATCGTGCCATTAAAGCCGATTGCTTTGACTGATGATAAGAAGATCAGGAAAAATGAATTAAAGCATCTGCTGAAAGAAGAGGCCATCAAGCTTTACGAGTCTAAGGAAGCAGAATTCCCTGACGGAGAGCAGATCCGTGAGATCGAGCGCGTCATACTCTTAAAGGTAATTGATAATAAATGGATGTCCCATATCGATGATATGGAACAGCTCCGCCAGGGCATTGGCCTTCAGGCTTATGGCCAGAGAGATCCGCTGGTGGAATACAAGATGAACGGATACCAGATGTTTGACGAGATGACAGCTGCCATCCGTGAGGATACCGTAAGGATTCTGTTCCACATTAAGGTAGAGCAGAAGGTAGAACGGGAACCGGCTGCCAAGGTGACCGGAACCAACAAAGATGACAGCGGAGTGCGGGAGCCGGCCAAGAAGATGGAAGCGAAGGTTTACCCCAATGACCCCTGTCCGTGCGGCTCAGGCAAAAAATACAAACAGTGCTGCGGACGCAAACCGGTGTAGACCGAAAACGGCTTAATGAAGCCGGGCCGAAGACAAAGGCAGAATTTAGTGCAAGACCGTTCACAAACCTTAACCAGCCATAGTAGGTTTCGGTGAGTGAACATAAATTAAAAAATGAAAGTGGGTGACACAGTGGTAGAGTTAGACCAGTATAAATACGAATTATCAACGTTTCAAAAACCATTAGTGGAAGTGAGGGATTCACTTTGACTTAGATAACAAGTTAAAGAGGATCGATGAGCTGGATAAATCCATGGAGGAGCCTGATTTCTGGGCAGATCCGGAGAAGTCTGCAAAGATTGTCCAGCTTGCCAAGAATTTAAAAGATACGGTTCAGGACTACAAGGATCTGGAGCAGCAGTACGAGGACATCGGCGTCATGATCGAGATGGGAAATGAGGAAAATGACCAATCTCTTGTTCCCGAAGTGGAAGAGATGCTGGGTGAATTCAAGGAAAAGCTGGAGGAGATGCGCATCAATACCCTTCTGTCAGGCGAATATGATGACCACAATGCCATCTTAAGGCTGAACGCAGGAGCAGGAGGAACGGAATCCTGCGACTGGTGCAGCATTCTTTACCGCATGTTCTGCCGCTGGGCAGAAAAGAAAGGCTTTTCCATAGAAGTTCTGGACTATTTAGACGGTGAAGAAGCCGGTATTAAGTCTGTTACCATTCAGGTCAACGGATCAAATGCCTATGGCTATTTGAAGTCGGAAAAAGGAGTTCACCGCCTTGTGCGGATATCCCCCTTTAATGCGGCTGGCAAACGTCAGACTTCTTTTGTGTCCTGCGATGTAATGCCCGATATTGAAGAGGATCTTGATGTAGAAGTCAATGATGATGATTTGAGGATTGATACCTACCGCTCCAGCGGAGCCGGTGGCCAGCACATCAATAAGACTTCTTCTGCCATCCGTATCACTCATTTGCCGTCAGGAATTGTGGTGCAGTGTCAGAATGAGCGGTCTCAGTTCCAGAACAAGGACAAGGCTATGCAGATGCTGAAAGCCAAGCTTTATCTGCTGAAGCAGCAGGAAAATGCAGAAAAACTGTCCGGCATCCGGGGCGATGTGACAGATATTGGCTGGGGAAACCAGATCCGTTCCTATGTTATGCAGCCTTACACCATGGCCAAGGATCACAGAACCGGTGCGGAAATCGGCAATATAAACAGCGTTTTAGACGGCGCTTTGGATCAGTTTATGTACGCTTATCTGCGCTGGCTGAACACTGGTGCAAAAGCCAGTGACACGGAAATGGAATAAGTATTTAAGAAAATAAATAGAAAAATAGTTGCATACATTGCATAAATATGATAATATCTTCCCTATGAGCACAGATGTACTTCTGTTGCGGACACAGAAGGGGAGATATTTTTTTATGGAAGAAAAGAGTAAATATTTTGTGGTAAAGCAGAAAGCTGTGCCTGAAGTATTGCTGAAGGTAGTTGAAGCAAAAAAGCTGCTGGAATCAGAGCGGGTCATCACGGTTCAGGAAGCTACTGACCGGGTTGGGATCAGCCGCAGTTCTTTTTATAAGTATAAGGATGATATTTTTCCCTTTTACGATAATGCAAAGGGAAAGACAATCACTCTTGTGATGCAGATGGCTGACGAACCGGGGCTTCTGTCAGACCTGCTTCATGTAGTGGCGGTATACCGGGCCAATATCCTTACGATACATCAGAGTATTCCGATCAACGGAGTAGCCACCTTAACCTTAAGCGTGGAGGTGCTTGAAACCACGGGGAATGTTTCCAAGATGGTGGAGGATATGGAGGAAAAGGATGGAGTCCATTATGTAAATATTTTAGCCAGGGAATAAGGACACTATAAAGCTTGGAAAAATGGCAGAAAAGAGGAAAAGTATGATAAAAGTTGCTGTTATGGGATATGGAACTGTTGGTTCGGGCGTAGTTGAGGTTTTGGAACAAAATAAGGAGCTCATTACAAAAAAGACAGGCCATGAAATTTTTGTAAAATATATTCTGGATTTAAGGGAATTTCCAGGTACAGCCATTGAGCATAAGATCGTTCATGACTTTTCTACCATTGAAAAAGACCCAGAGATTGCCCTGGTGGTGGAAACCATGGGCGGCCTTAACCCGGCTTATCCCTTTGTAAAGGCAAGCTTAGAGGCCGGAAAGCATGTTGCCACCTCCAACAAGGCCTTGGTGGCGGCTCATGGCACAGAGCTTTTAAGGATTGCTGCAGAGCATAACGTTAATTTCTTCTTTGAGGCCAGCGTTGGCGGCGGAATCCCCATCATCAGACCTCTCTACACTTCACTTGCAGGAGAGGCAATTGAAGAAATCACAGGAATTTTAAACGGAACCACTAATTTTATACTGACTAAGATGGATAAGACTGGAGAATCTTTTGAAGCAGCCCTCCGGGAGGCTCAGGAACTGGGATATGCAGAACGGAATCCGGAGGCTGATGTGGAGGGACACGACACCTGCAGAAAAATTTCCATTCTGACTGCCATGGCTGCGGGACATGAGGTCAATTATGAGCATATTTATACAGAAGGGATTACAAAGATCACTGATGTGGACTTTGAATATGCCGAGGCAATGGGAACCTCTGTTAAGCTCCTTGGCTCCAGCCGTATGAAGGATGGAAAGGTTCACGCATTTACAGCTCCTGTCATGATCGGTAAGGACCATCCCCTTTATTCTGTAAGCGATGCCTATAACGGCATTCTGGTAAAGGGAAATATGCTGGGAACTTCCATGTTTTACGGAAGCGGAGCCGGAAAGCTTCCTACAGCCAGTGCTGTGGCTGCGGATATGATAGAGGCTCTTAAGAACCCGGGCCATCATGTGGAGATGGGCTGGGATGACCAGACTCTTACTGTTTCAGATATAGGGGGACTATCCTTTCGCTATTTTGTAAGACTGAAAGGTCTTGCGAACCAACGAAGTGAGGAAGCCGAACATGTACTGGGAAAGGTGGAAGTGATTGAACTGGAGCATAAGGATGAATTTGCAGTTCTCACAGAGATTATGACCGAAGATGAGTACAGAGAAAAAGCGAAGAGGCTGTCAGGAATCAGACAGTGTATCCGCGCAGAACTGGAATCTGTATAACAGATTGATAAGCATGCAACAAAGCGGAATGGAGAGACATCGATGTTAGTGGTAAAAAAGTTTGGCGGAAGCTCCGTCGCAGACAAAGAAAGAATTTTCAACGCAGCAAAGCGCTGTATAGAAGACTATAAAAATGGAAATCAGGTAGTTGTGGTACTGTCAGCTATGGGAAAAACTACTGATGGCCTGATTGCCAAGGCTCGTGAGATAAATCCTAATCCGCCTAAGAGGGAGATGGATATGCTTTTATCCACAGGAGAACAGGTCAGTGTATCCCTTATGGCTATGGCAATGAATGTTCTTGGGGTTCCGGCTGTTTCTCTGAATGCGGCTCAGGTGGCTATGCACACTACCTCTGCATATGGATCAGCCAAGTTAAAACGGATTGATACGGAACGGATCAGACATGAGCTTGAGGCCAGAAAGATAGTTATTATTACAGGTTTTCAGGGAGTTAATAAATACGATGATCTGACTACACTTGGACGGGGAGGATCTGACACCACTGCAGTTGCTCTTGCGGCAGCCCTCCATGCAGACGCCTGTGAGATTTATACAGATGTGGATGGAGTATACACAGCAGATCCCCACGTCGTTCCCAACGCCAGAAAGCTTCAGGAGGTTTCTTATGATGAAATGCTGGAGTTTGCATCTTTGGGGGCTAAAGTGCTTCACAACCGTTCAGTGGAGATGGCAAAACGCTATGGAGTACAGTTGGTAGTCCGGTCAAGTCTGACCAGAGCAGAAGGTACGATCGTCAAGGAGGAAACAAAATTGGAAAGAATGCTGGTTAGCGGTGTGGCCGCAGATAAGAATGTAGCCCGTATTTCGGTGCTGGGTGTTAAAAATGAGCCTGGAATTGCCTTTAAGATATTTAATCTTCTGGCAAAGCACAACGTCAATGTGGATATCATCATTCAGTCAATCGGGCGTGAAGAGAAAAAAGATATATCCTTTACTGTTGCAAAGACGGATTTAGAAGAGGCTTTAGATCTTTTGGAAAAGAATAAAGAGTCTATTACTGCTCAGGCTGTAACCAATGAAGAGAACGTGGCAAAGCTGTCCATTATCGGAGCTGGTATGATGAGCAATCCGGGAGTAGCTGCCAAGATGTTTGAGGCTCTTTCCAATGCAAATGTCAACATTAAGATGATTGCCACCTCAGAGATAAGAATTACGGTTTTAATCCATGAAGAGGATGTAAACCGGGCCATGAGATCTGTTCATGACGCCTTTGATCTGGCGGATTAAAAGAGATGGAAGGGCTGAACTGGTTAAAACGGCTGCTGGGAATTAGTTTTTCCTGCCCGTTTCATCTGCTGACCGGACTTTATTGTCCGGGCTGCGGAGGAACCAGGGCTGTCCGGTCACTGCTTAGGGGGGACCTGCGAATGAGTTTTCAGTATCATCCGCTGGTCCTTTATGCTGTCCTGGTTTTTGGACTAATCTTGGTATGGCGTCCCCGTGACCGGAAAAAGTGGGAGAGGCGTTTTGCATTGCTGGGAGCCGCTGTCGTTGTGATAAACTGGATTTTTAAGAATTATATGCTGGTTTATTTGGGGGTGGATCTGCTTCCTGTCATAAAATAAGGTCATTGGCGGGGGGCTGATAGGGCTTCAAAAACCTGCCTGAAATGCTGGCCTAAAGGAGTGTTGGTTTCCATGATATCGTACATGAATATGATGAAAAAAGTCATAAGCAGGCCGCATACCGCGGAGATGATGGACAGGATCAGACCTAACTGGGCCTGCTGGGTAAAGGGTTTACCCTGTTTGGAATAGATGGCACATGCAGTTCCTGCAATGCCTAAAAATAAGCCGGCAGGAAGCTCCCAGATACTGAAAAAGGTACAGCTGCTTACCAGGCCAAAGCCGCCAAGTATTACAGACCAGGAGGCGGCCATAGCTGCAGAGCCAGGAGGAGTTGTCTCACTATTTGGATTCGTGTTTTTATTTTCATTCATGTGGTAAACCTCGTGTGTGTTTTGATTCGTTTCCCATTTTTTGGTGCTTTTGTGAAGAGTGTAACACAACTCCCTCCTTCTGTCCAGACGGGTATTGCATAAGGGGGAGGGATGAATTATAATATCTCATGTATAAACTATGAAAATAAGGGGATCAGCATGGATATTATAAAGGCATTACAAGAAGAGCTTTCCATTGGGCGTGGCCAGGTGGAGGCTGCGGTGAAGCTTATTGACGAAGGGAATACCATTCCCTTTATTGCAAGATACAGGAAAGAAGTTACTGGTTCTTTAAATGATGAGGTGCTCCGCAGTCTGGATGAACGGCTTCGTTATCTCCGCAATCTGGAGGAACGCAAGGACCAGGTCCTTTCTTCCATCAGGGAGCAGGAAAAGCTGACACCGGAGCTGGAAAAGCAGATTCTGATGGCCAGGACTTTGGTGGCAGTAGAGGATTTATACCGTCCCTACAAACCTAAAAGAAGGACCAGGGCCACCATTGCAAAAGAAAAGGGCCTGGAGCCTTTTGCAGATATCATTATGCTTCAGATGGCAAAAGAGCCTGTTGTCAAGATTGCCGCTGCCTATATCTCAGAGGAAAAAGGTGTTTCCTCTGCAGAGGAAGCTGTGGGAGGGGCAAAGGATATTCTGGCAGAGCGGGTTTCCGACAATGCAGAGTACCGTACTTATATCCGCAACGCAGTCATGAGCCAGGGAATTATCCAGTCGTCTGCCAAGGATGAAGAGGCAGAGTCTGTATATGAGATGTATTATAACTATGAAGAAGTCATCAAAAAAACAGCAGGCCACAGAATTCTTGCCTTAAACCGTGGAGAAAAAGAAAAGCTGCTTACAGTGAAGATACTGGCTCCGGCAGAACAGATTCTGCGTTTTCTGGAAAAACAGGTCATTGTAAAGGACAACCCATACACTGCCCCTGTGTTAAAGGAAGTGGTGGAAGACAGCTACAGCCGTCTTATCTATCCGGCCATTGAGCGGGAGGTGCGAAGCGAATTAACGGAAAGAGCTGAGGATGGGGCAATTAAGCTGTTTGGTAAGAATCTAGAGCAGCTTTTGATGCAGCCTCCCATTGTTGGCCGTGTGGTTATGGGCTGGGACCCGGCATTTAGGACCGGCTGCAAACTGGCGGTTGTGGATGAGACCGGAAAGGTTATGGACACAGTGGTCATTTTTCCCACCGCTCCTCAAAATAAAGTAGATGAAGCAAAGGCAGTTGTAAAAAAATTGATAAAGAAATATGGCATTTCCCTGATTTCCGTAGGGAATGGAACCGCCTCCAGAGAATCAGAAGCAGTGATTGTGGAACTGCTAAAGGAAATCAGGGAACAGGTCCAATATATTATTGTCAACGAGGCAGGAGCCTCGGTTTACTCTGCAAGCAAGCTGGCAACGGAAGAATTCCCTAATTTTGATGTAGGACAGAGAAGTGCAGCTTCTATCGCAAGAAGGCTTCAGGATCCTCTTGCAGAGTTGGTTAAAATCGATCCCCAGTCCATTGGCGTAGGCCAGTACCAGCACGATATGAACCAAAAGCATTTAAGCGAAGCCCTTCAGGGCGTGGTGGAGGACTGCGTCAATAAGGTGGGAGTGGATTTGAACACAGCCTCTGCTTCTCTTTTAGAATATATCTCCGGCATTTCCAAAACCATTGCTAAAAATATCGTGGTATACCGGGAGGAAAACGGTGCCTTTACAGGCAGAAACCAGCTTTTAAAGGTTTCCAAACTGGGACCTAAGGCATACGAGCAGTGTGCCGGGTTTATGAGAATTCAGGGAGGGAAGAATCCATTAGACGGCACCAGTGTTCATCCGGAAACCTATGAAGCCGCAAAAAAGCTTTTAGGAAAGCTGGGCTATGGATTAAAGGAACTGTCTGAGGTAGGATTAAGCGGAATCGGCAAAAAGATTATCGACTATAAGGCTCTGGCAGCGGAACTGGATATCGGAGAGATCACCTTAAGGGACATTGTAAAAGAGTTGGAAAAACCAGCCAGGGACCCCAGAGATCAGATGCCGGCTCCCATTCTCCGCACTGATGTCATGGATATGAAGGATTTAAAGCCAGGTATGGTCTTAAAGGGAACCGTGAGAAATGTCATTGATTTCGGTGCATTTGTGGATATCGGAGTTCATCAGGATGGACTGGTTCATATTTCCCAGATGTCGGATAAGTTTATCAAGCATCCCCTGGAAGCAGTCAGCGTGGGAGATATTGTGGAAGTAAAAGTCATAAGTGTGGACGAACCAAAGAAACGGATTGCCCTGACCATGAAGCTGTAAAAGAAAAGTGCCTCCCGGGAGGCGAAAGAGGATATGATGATGGTATTAGAAAGCTGGAGTCCAGAGGAGACCTTTGAACTTGGAAAAAAGATGGGAGAGGAGGCGAAGCCCTCTTCCCTATACTGCTTAAATGGAGATTTAGGAGTGGGAAAGACCGTATTCACCCAGGGCTTTGCATCAGGCCTTGGAATTGAAGGACCGGTAAACAGCCCCACCTTTACCATTGTCCAGCAGTATGATGACGGGCGCCTGCCCTTTTATCACTTTGATGTGTACCGGATTGGTGATATCAGCGAGATGGATGAAATAGGCTATGAAGACTGCTTTTACGGAGATGGGGTGAGTCTGATAGAATGGTCCGGTCTGATTGAAGAGCTTCTTCCGGAAGAGGTCATAACTGTGACCATTGAAAAGGACCTGGTAAAAGGGTTTGATTACAGAAAAATAACCGTGGAGGGATTATAAATGAAGATACTTGGAATTGAAAGCTCATCCCTGGTAGCCTCTGTTGCCATTGTGACGGACCAGGTGCTGACTGCGGAATACACGGTGAATTTTAAGAAAACCCACTCCCAGACCCTGCTTCCCATGTTGGATGAGATTGTGATGATGACGGAAGAGGATTTGGAAACCATTGACGCAATAGCCGTTTCCGGAGGCCCCGGCTCCTTTACCGGGCTGCGGATTGGTTCTGCAACAGGTAAGGGCCTGGGGCTTGCTTTAAATAAGCCTATGATTTCCGTTCCTACTGTAGATGCCATGGCATATAATTTATACGGAAGCGCCTATCTGATCTGCCCCATTATGGATGCAAGAAGAAATCAGGTATACACCGGAATCTATGACAATCACACCGGATTTTCCGTCATAAAGGAGCAATGTGCCATGGATATCGGAGATTTGATACAAGAATTAAACGAAACCGGGCAAAAGGTCATGTTTTTGGGAGACGGGGTCCCCGTCTATGAAACCAGGATCAAAGAAGGTATGAAGATCCCCTTTGCCTTTGCCCCATCCCATTTAAACCGGCAGCGGGCAGCGGCAGTGGCGGCCTTAGGCTGCCTGTATTATGAAGAGGGAAAGACGGTCACTGCAGCTGACCATGGGCCTGATTATTTGAGAAAGCCTCAGGCTGAGCGGGAGCGGGAGGAAAACGCTTTAAAAGGAGAGACTCATGGTTCGTGAAATGAGCCCGGAAGATGTTTTACAGGTCAGTCATATAGAAAGAGCCTGCTTTTCCGACCCCTGGTCATTGGAATCCATAAGAGAAGGTCTTGAAACTCCCTTTGACACCTGGCTGGTTCTGGAAGACAATGAAATGGTGAAGGGGTACTGCGTTTTCCGCATGATTGCCGGAGAAGGAGAGCTGTTTCGAATTGCCCTCCTGCCTGAATACAGGGGCCGGGGGCTGGCAAAGAAACTTATGGAGAGACTGGCAGAATGTTCCAAAGAAAAGGCTGTTACATCCATCTTTTTAGAGGTCCGGGAAAGCAATAAAATTGCCAGAAACCTTTATAGATCCTATGGTTTTAAAGAAGAATGCATCCGAAAAAATTACTACCAAAATCCCAGTGATAATGCTGTCATAATGAGAAATCAACTGATATGAAACATTTACCACTAAAAATAAGGGAGAACACCGTTTATAATGTAGGGGTATCCAGTATGGATGCCCTTTTTTCTATCCCTGTCCGAGAGCAGCTTAATAAAGACGAACGATAAAAATCGTCAGCCAGTTTAGCTGAGTGAACATTCATCAGATGAGAGGGGAATAGAATCAGGTCACAACTGGAAAGCGCGAAAAAGGAGAGCCTTGCAGGTATGTTGTCATGATGCCAGGGAATGCGTCAGCAGACATAGGGAAGCACCCTGCGGGTATACCCTTATGTCCCAAAAAGCAGGGACGATAAAAAGGAAGCACCCTGCGGGTATACCTTTATGTCCAAAAAGCAGGGACGATAAAAAGGAAGCACCCTGCGGGTATACCTATATGTCCAAAAAGCAGGGACGATAAAAAGGAAAGGTGAGAATAAGATGAGAAAGTACAAAAACGGAGGTCAGCTTGAAACGGTTATATGCAATTGCTGCGGAAAAAAGATCATCGTGTCAAAAGGAGTAGCCAGGGAAGGGGTTATACACATCAGTCATGCCTGGGATTTCTTTTCAGAGAAGGATGGGGAAGTTCATCATTTTGATTTATGCGAAACCTGCTATGATGCCATGATTTCGGAATTCAAGATTCCGGTGGAGAGAGAAGAACAGCTGGAATATTTATAGTTGCTAATTACCTCTTCTTTGTGTTATGATTTGTTTTAAAGTTTGGCGGTGCAGAAATATGAATGTCACCCCATAAGGTACTACTCACGCAGTTAAAAGCGGGAGTTTAGGGTACCATAATAAATTCATATAGAAGAAGAGGAAATTTTATGTTGGATATATGTTTGCTGGGGACCGGAGGAATGATGCCTCTGCCCTACCGTTGGCTGACAGCCATGATGGCAAGATGCGACGGAAGCAGTCTCCTCATTGACTGCGGGGAAGGAACCCAGATTGCCTTAAAGGAAAAGGGTTGGAGTCCTAAGCCCATTGATGTCATTTGCTTTACCCATTATCACGCCGACCACATCAGCGGTCTTCCCGGTCTGCTTCTGACCATGGGAAATGCCGAAAGGACAGAGCCTCTGACCTTAATCGGTCCAAGAGGCTTGGAGCGCGTGGTGGGAGCCCTGCGGACCATTGCTCCGGAACTGCCTTATGACCTGGAATTTATCGAACTTTCCGAAAACCGGGAGCAGATAAAATCAGGCCCTTATGTGATTGATGCTTACCGGGTGAATCACAATGTGGTGTGCTACGGTTATTCCATCTCCATTCCCAGGACAGGCCGCTTTGATGTGGACCGTGCCAGAGATGCCCAGATTCCTCAGAAGTTCTGGAGCCGCCTGCAAAAAGGAGAAATCATAGAGGATGGAGAGCGGATTTTAACTCCCGACCTGGTCTTAGGTCCTGCAAGAAGAGGACTGAAGGTCACCTATTGTACCGATACAAGACCGGTTCCTGTGATTGCAGAATATGCCAGGGAGGCGGATCTTTTTATCTGTGAAGGAATGTACGGGGAAGAGGGAAAAGAAGCCAAGGCCAGAGAATACAGACATATGACTTTTTATGAAGCTGCCAGGCTGGCAAAGGAAGCCCAGCCCAAACAGATGTGGCTGACTCATTACAGCCCCTCTCTTACAAGACCTGAGGAGTTTATGGATAAGGTCCGGGAGATTTTCCCCCAGTCCAAAGCCGCCAGAGATGGCTGGACTCTGGAACTGGAATTTGACGAGGAATGAGGAAATGGCAATGAAGAAAAATCATATAGAAGAAGATGTTTATATACTGGCAATTGAAAGCTCCTGTGATGAAACAGCAGCAGCAGTGGTAAAAAACGGAAGAGAAGTTCTTTCCAATGTGATTTCCTCTCAGATCGCCCTTCACACGGTCTACGGAGGAGTGGTGCCTGAAATCGCCTCCAGAAAGCACATTGAAAAGATCAACCAGGTCATTGAAGCAGCTCTTTTAGAAGCAAATGTCACATTAAAGGAAATAGACGCCATCGGAGTGACCTATGGTCCCGGACTGGTGGGAGCCCTTTTGGTAGGAGTTGCAGAGGCAAAAGCCCTTGCCTATGCCGCCAAGAAGCCTTTGGTAGGTGTACATCATATTGAAGGGCACATATCCGCTAATTTTATCGAGCATCCGGAACTGGAGCCGCCATTTCTCTGCCTTATTGTATCAGGAGGTCATACCCACCTGGTCATTGTAAAGGATTATGGGGAATTTGAAATTCTGGGGCGAACCAGAGACGATGCGGCAGGCGAAGCCTTTGACAAGGTGGCAAGGGCTGTGGGACTTGGATATCCCGGTGGCCCAAAGATTGATAAAGCAGCCAAAGAAGGAAATCCTGATGCCATATCGTTTCCAAGGGCTAAGGTGGAGGGCAATGTCTATGATTTCAGCTTCAGCGGCTTAAAGTCAGCGGTTTTAAATTACATCAATCATGGAAAGATGATGGGAGAAGAAATCAATGTTCCAGACCTTGCGGCTTCCTTCCAAAAGGCTGTTGTGGATGTATTGGTAAGCCACACCATAGCGGCAGCAAAGGAATATGGTATTAAAAAGATTGCTATAGCAGGAGGTGTGGCCTCTAATTCTGCACTCAGGGAAGAAATGGCCCTTGCCTGTAAAAGAAACGGAGCTGATTTTTATTACCCGTCCCCTATTTACTGTACGGATAATGCAGCCATGATTGCCGCAGCCGCTTATTATGAATACATCAATGGAGCCAGGGCGGGCTGGGATTTAAATGCAGTTCCCAACCTAAAGCTGGGAGAGAGGTGATCCGATGAAGGGGAGAACAGCGGCAGTCCTTTTAGCAGCAGGAAAAGGTACCCGTATGGAAAGTCAGGTTCATAAACAATACCTGGAGATTTTCGGAAAGCCACTTCTATACTATACCCTTTGTGCTTTTGAAAACAGCTCAGTAGATGATGTCATTCTGGTAACAGGACAGGGCGAAATGGAATACTGTCAAAAAGAAATTGTAGAGAAGTATGGTTTTGCCAAGGTAAAAACCATTACAGAAGGCGGAAAAGAACGATACCATTCCGTATACCAGGGACTGAAAGAGGTTAAAGACTGTGAATGCGTTCTGATTCACGACGGAGCCAGACCCTGTGTGACGGCAGAAATTATTGACAGAGCTTCCCTTGAAGCCAGAACCTACGGTGCCTGTGTGGTGGGAATGCCGGTTAAAGACACCATTAAGATTTCCGATAAAGAGGAATTTGCTTCCGCAACACCGGACCGAAGGAATCTATGGCTGGTTCAGACTCCTCAGGCATTTGAATACAACATGGTTATGGAGGCATATGAAATGCTTATGTCATCAGAACAGAACCAGGATGGAGTCACCGATGATGCCATGGTGGTGGAGACCATGATCAAGGGAAAGGTAAAGTTGATTCGGGGCGATTATTCTAATATTAAGGTTACCACACCGGAGGACCTGGAAATTGCGGCCCTGTTTCTGAAAAAGTACTGTTATGATACCGTACCCCCTGAAACTGGCTGAACAGTCCATAATTTTAAGCACCCAGATAAATTAAATTTACAATCCGGCAGGCTCCCGGCAGGGGACCTGTTTTTTTGATTCCAAGACCCGTATTGTGCCGGCTTCCTGAATTTGACAATTAAAATGATCTGTGCTAGCATGTAAGGCATGTTGCCTGAAAGTTAATAAAATAGGTCATTAGATTAAAAACACAGGGCAGATTTCTTGATAAATGAATTAAAGGAGAGCGTTATGGGAAAGAAAGTAATAGGAACCATTCTGGCGTTGTCAATTGCGGCAGCAGGCCTGTTAGGATGCAGCAGGTTCAGAGTGGAGGAGTCAGAAAGAATGATAAGGCTGACTTACGTGGACTGTGATGAAGGAATAGCCCTGACCAGCCTGGCAGCAGCAGTGCTTGAGGATAGAATGGGATATCAGGTAGAAATGCTTGTGGAAGATACCGATGCTGCCTTTGCTGCTCTTGCTGCGGGAGATATCGATGTGTTTTTGAATGTACCCCTTCCAGCTACTCACAAAAATCAGGCAGAACAATATGGAAGTGAAATGATAGATCTTGGAATTTCATATGAAAGCGAAGAAAACGTTCATAAATATGTTCGAAAGGAATTAGAAAAAGACATGCCGGAGGTTGTGTTGTTTTTAAAGAACTTTAAAATGAGTGAAGCAGAACTGAGAGATTTTATGAAGGATATGAAAGAAGACGGTCATGCGCCACGGGACTTGGCCCGTACGTGGATAAAGTTCCATACAGAGCTGGTTAACGGCTGGATCAGCGGGTAGTGGGGAGAGAAAAAACAGGACTTCTGGCCCGGTTTTAAGGCCTGAAAATATTAGCTTGAAAAAAATGTAAAAACATGTTGACAGAACAAACAATCAGTGATAAACTATCCAAGTTGCAGTTCATGAGAGCCGCAAAAACTGAGTTTGTAAGTCTCCAAGAGATTTAAAGAAAATAGAAAAAAGTGCTTGACAAAAGCTCGGACTTCTATTAAAATGTAAAAGCACATTTGGAGAGGTATCGAAGTGGTCATAACGAGGCGGTCTTGAAAACCGTTTGTCCGCAAGGGCGCGTGGGTTCGAATCCCACCCTCTCCGTTGGCAGATTTTAAGCCGCTGAATAACATAAACAGCTACCTGCAGAAGTACCCAAGTGGCTGAAGGGGCTCCCCTGGAAAGGGAGTAGGCCGTTAGTAGCGGCGCGAGGGTTCAAATCCCTCCTTCTGCGTTAGCATCTCAGTGATGCTGAAGTTTTAAACAGATGTACAAGCACTTTGAAAACTGAAGATTGAACAGTATGTAAAACCCTGAAAATTCTAATAAAACAAGTCATGTTTGATGGCTTTGAATGAGAAAATTTCAGAACGAATACAAGTAATTGTATACGAACCAAACAACAAGTAAAACGGGAATAAATTAGCTAGTTAGTTGATTTTGACCCAGATTGAACAACCATTTAATTTGAGAGTTCGATCCTGGCTCAGGATGAACGCTGGCGGCGTGCTTAACACATGCAAGTCGAGCGGAGATATTTAAAGGAAGTTTTCGGATGGAATTTAAATATCTTAGCGGCGGACGGGTGAGTAACGCGTGGGTAACCTGCCTCATACAGGGGGATAACAGTTAGAAATGACTGCTAATACCGCATAAGCGCACAGTGCTGCATAGCACAGTGTGAAAAACT